>CANLWY010000001.1 GCA_947494995.1 uncultured Campylobacterales bacterium
GAATTTGGACGGGAATTATAATAGAAAATTTTTGACTTGTCAAGGGTTTTTTCTAAAATCTACCTTAAATTTGGAAATTCTTAGGCTTTCTTATAATTAAGCTATATCTTATTTTTAACATTATTATATATAGCTAAAATTATAAAGTGAATGTAGTTTCATAATTTAAAGTAAATATTAAGCCTAACATTATAAAATATCAAATAAAAATTAAAAAGGATTAAAATGTATAATAGAGATTATCTTTCTCAAGAAACCTCTCAAAACAATGTTAGCGCTGACTCTCAAAAAGCAGAGTTAATGAGTTTTTTAAAAGCAACTTACCAATTATTTGCAGGTTCACTATTAGCAGCAACTGCTGGTGCTTATATCGGTCTTGACATAGTAGAGTATCTTATGGGTGGTATGCATTGGGTATTATTTGGAATCATGCTTGCTATGATTTTCTTTGTAATTCCAGCAACTAAACATATTGCAGGAGTAAACTTAGCAGTTTTATTTGCGTTTGGTTTTATTTCAGGATTAATGATCGCGCCTCTTTTAGCAACAATTTTTTCAATGCCTTCAGGAGCTTCTATAGTAGGTCAAGCCTTCTTAATGACTTCAGTTGCATTTGCAGGAATTTCAATGTTTGCAATGACTACAAAAAGAGATTTTTCAAATATGGGTAAATTTTTATTTATCGCATTAATTATCGCAATTGTGGCTGCAATTTCAAATATCTTCATTGGTTCATCAATGTTGCAATTATTTATCTCTGGTGGTATTTCATTATTAATGTGTGCATTTATTTTATATGACACTCAACAAATCATTAAAGGTGCTTACGATTCTCCAGTTGAAGCTGCTCTATCTTTATATTTAGACTTCTTTAACTTATTTGTAAACCTATTACAAATTCTTGGAATTATGAATAGCGATGACTAATATTTAAATAGCTTCTTTTTAGAAGCTATTTAAGCTATACTCACTTATGATAAACAAAAATACTCTCAGACTCATTGATGCAAACTTAAATAGACTACGGGAAGGAATTCGTGTAGTAGAAGATATCTTTAGATATATATATAATGATAAAGAAACCTCAAGTAAACTTAAATCCCTAAGACACGTATCAAGACTTGAAAACTATAATGAACTTCTTGAGACAAGAGATATAAAAAATGATGTTTTAAGAGAGTCAATTAAAAGTGAACAAAATAGATCTGACTTATACTCTATATTAATTGCAAATTTTAAACGTGCACAAGAAAGTGCAAGAGTATTAGAAGAGTTTTGTAAACTTATTTCTGAAGAGAAAAGTGAAAACTTTAAATATATCCGCTATGAACTTTATAACTTGGAAATTGTTTTAACAAAGATTACTTCAAACTCTAAATAGTTTAACTTATACTCTTTATATAGCTTCTTTGCCGTTTTGAAATCTAAAGAGGCGCTTCCTCCACTAACACCAGAATTTTTAATATAATCAAAAAGTTCTTTCTTGTTATTAAACTCTAAATTATAATTATGTACCTCAAAATCACATTTAAAGTGATTTGAAAAAGCAGCTTTTATCTCCTCTAAAGAGAGTATTGGAGATTTTGTTTCTGTTACCTTCTGAATTGTTTTAAAAGTATTTGAAGTGAATAATACTGCATTTATTTCATTTGTTGTTTTAGATATCTTTCCAATAAGTTTATCTATATCCTTTGACCACTGCATTGCAGATGAGGAAAGAACAGTATCAAACTTTTTCCCATCTAAAAAAGAGAAAAACTCAGGTGAATCAAAATCATAACATGAAATGGTAACATTTTTAGCTCTTGGATGAAGTTCACACATTGATGCAGAAAAGTCTACTGCATGATATTTTTCAATATCCCATGTAATATATTTGAAAACTTGACCTGAACCACAACCTATTTCTAAGATATTTTTAGGGTAGCCTTTTATATCACGAACTAATGCTTTTGCCGCAAGTTGTTGAATTATATTAAAATTGTTGTATTCATTTGCATATTTTGAAAATTGATTTTTTACAGACATAACTACTATTTTAACTTCTTTTTAATAAAAATTGGATAAAATAAATGCCATTTTTTTAAAAGGAAAATTAATATGACATCTACACTTTTAATAGTACAGTTTGTTTTAGCAGTTCTTATTACAATAACTATCTTACTTCAAAAAAGTTCAAGTATAGGACTTGGAGCTTATAGTGGTAGTAATGATTCACTTTTTGGAGCAAAAGGACCAGGAAACTTTTTAAGTAAAGCAACTATGGGACTAGGACTAATTTTTGTTATAAACACTGTAACTTTAGGATATATCTACAATCAAGAAAAGCTTGAGAGTGCAGTTGATAGTGTTAAAACGGATACATTAATCCCTACTGTACCGACAAACACTCCAGCTCCAGCAGCACCAAATGCAGCTCCAGTTGTTCCAACAGTACCAGCAAGTAAGTAATTTTAAAAATTAGAATGAAGTATTTATTACTTCTTGCTTCTTTTATCTATGAAAATGCAAAAATAATTGCATTTCATAGATTATCTTATTTCAATTCAAATATAAATCAATTAATAAAAGATTATCATGGTATAATCTTTATTCAATTTTACAAAAACCTAAAACTAATATAAATAAAACAGGAGAATACATATGTTAGAAGAAATCTACGCAGAAACAAAAGATCACATGGAGAAATCTATTGAAGCTTTAAGAAGAGATTATAAAACACTAAGAACTGGAAAAGTTAGTCCAGCAGTTTTAGATGGTGTATCTATTGACTATTATGGAAACCCAACACCTCTAAACCAAGTTGGTTCAGTAACTGCTATTGATGCAACTACTATTGCTGTAAATCCATGGGAAAAAAATCTTTTAGGAGATATTGAACAGGCTATTAATGCTGCAAATATTGGTGTAAATCCAAATAATGATGGTGATATTATCAAACTTTTCTTTCCACCTATGACTGTTGAGCAAAGACAAGAAAGCGCAAAACAAGCTAAAGGAATGACTGATAATGCAAAAGTTGCTATTAGAAATGTAAGAAAGCATTCAAATGATAAAGTAAAAAATCTTCACAAAGATAAAGAGATTACTGATGATGAGAACAAAAGAGCACAAGATGAAATCCAAAAGATTACTGACTCTTATGTTACAAAAGCTGATGAAACATTAAAAGCAAAAGAACAAGAAATTTTAACGGTTTAATTATGAACGTAGAACAAATATATAAAGATGCACAAGCCTTATTAGAAGGTCATTTTAAATTAAGTAGTGGAAATTATTCAAAGTTTTATTTACAATCTGCAAAAGTTTTAGAAGACCCTAAAACAGCAAAAGTTTTAGCTGAAGCTCTTGCTAAGCAAATTAAAGAATCTGGAATAAAAGTAGACGCTATTTGCTCTCCTGCTCTTGGTGGGCTAATTGCTGGATTTGCACTTGCAACTGCACTTGATGTAAGATTTATTTTTGCAGAAAGAGTAGATGGTGAAATGACTATTAGAAGAGGTTTTGAAGTAAAAGAAGGTGAGAACTATATTATTTGTGAAGATATTATCACAACTGGTGGTTCTGCACTTGAAGCTGCTAAACAAGTTGAAAACGGTGGAGGTAATATTGTTGCTTATGCTGCACTTGCAAATAGAGGGTTTTGTTCAAGAGTAGGAAGCAACTTAGAAGCTCAAGAGAACTGTAAGCTACCACTTGATAAACCACTTTTTGCATTAGATGATTTCACATTTAAAATGTATACTCCTGAAGAGTGTGATTTCAAAGATATTGCATATAAACCTGGATCAAGAGGAAACTAATTTCACATGAGTAGATGGAGAGATATTAAACAAGGAAATACTCAAAAAAAAGAAGAGAATCCTAAAGTAGAAATTGATACTTCTCCTAGCTCTGCTCCTATTGGATCAAGAATTAAGGCATTCATTGTAGATATGTTTATGATTATGATGCCAATTATGTATATCACAACTTATCTTATCATGGAAGGGAAAGATGATTTTCAAGGAAGTGATGAGGCTAGATGGATAACAGCTGGAGTATTTGGATTTGTTGTTATTCTTTTTTGGATAATAAAAGGTCAAACTCCAGGATACAAAGCCTATTCTATAAAGCTTATAGATAATGAAACAAAGAATAATGTTTCACTACCTAAAGCTATACTAAGATATTTTATTTTTCTAATGTCTGCAACAACTATATTACTTTCTTTTCTTCCTTTTTTTAGAAAAGATAAAAAAACAATTCAAGATTTATTAACAAAAACGACTGTAATTCAAGAAAAAGTATAATGCTTTTTTTTAAACTTTCTGCCTTCTATTTTTTCTATTTTGCCGCAGTTGGGGTATATATAATATTCTTACCAAAAGTACTTCACGATTTAGGATATAGTGCAGTTGATATTGGTATTATTTTTGCTCTTGCTCCTTTAATGCGTTTCCTTACACCTTTTCTTTTTCTAAAGCATATAAAACTAGATCAAAAAGTTTTCAAAAGTGCACTTATTTTATCTATTATTTGCTCTTCAACTTTTTATTTAACTATTGAAAATTTTTATGCTTTTATGATTAATAATGCAATTCTAGGTGCATCATTATCTTTAATTCTTCCATATCTTGAAGTAACCGCAATAAAAATCTTAGGAAAAGAAAGATATGGAAAGTCAAGACTTTATGGTTCTATTGGCTTTACTGTAATAGCCCTTTTACTAGGACAATTTTTAAGTAATCCTTTTATTGCCTTACACTATTATTTAGCAGTTAATATTTTAACTGTTATCTTTGCCTTACTTCTTCTAAAATATGATGATGTAAGCCATGATGAGAGTGTTACAAATGAACCATTTTCATTTTTTAAATTCTGGCCATTTTGGATAAGTCTTTTCTTTATGCAACTTAGTTTTGGAGGTTTTTATAACTTTTTTACTATTTATGAAACAGACCATGGAATATCTTTGGAGATGACTTCTTACCTTTGGTCTTTTGGTGTTATTTGTGAAATTATTCTTCTATATTTTCAAGCACCTCTTTTGAAACGTAACCTTCTTAATATTATTAGATTTTCTGTAGCTATAACTGTGATTAGATGGTTTTTACTATTTGCATATCCTGATAATTTAACTCTGACATTTATTACTCAAAGTATTCATGCCTTCTCTTTTGGTCTTTATCATAGTGCTGTAATAATCTATTTATATACTCTATATGAGAATAAGAAGCTTGCTCAACAATTTATGTATGGTGTCGCATATGGCCTTGGTGGTTTTATAGGTGCTTTAGTTGCAGGTTGGCTTTATGGAGATAATCTATTTATCTATATGGCAGTTTTTTCTTTATGCTCTTTAATTTTTCTTTATAATAAGAGACTTCCTATTAGAACATAGTTTTAAGCTATGTC
Organism: uncultured Campylobacterales bacterium; assembly: GCA_947494995.1. GTDB lineage: Bacteria > Campylobacterota > Campylobacteria > Campylobacterales > Arcobacteraceae > Halarcobacter. The sequence continues at coordinate 5,398 of CANLWY010000001.1, forward strand.
CATAATAAGTAATTTAATATTTTTCTTCTCTTGCATTTCATTTAATTTTAGTCCAGGAATAGGCATATCCATAAACTCACTATGATTAGAAATTTGATTGCGTGCTATCTCTTGTAAAACTTTTCCTCTATAAAATTTTGCCCAGTGGGATACAACTTTTCCATCTTTTATAAATTTAAAAGTTAAGCATTGAGCTTTTTTTACTTTATAAAATTTCTCATAAAATCCTGCTCTTAAATCTATAACTTCTTCTCCTACAAAATCATCAAGTGCTACAGAAAAATTATCCATATAAAATTTTTCTACATTTACATCAGGAAGTTTGGCTCCTTGTTTATATTTATAATCAGGAATTAAATCATTCGCTTTTAAAGGGCCAAAAAGATTTGAAAAAAGAAGTACATTTTCATCAACATAGTTTTGTGATTTTTTATCTAAACTATTGTAGTCTAGTGCATCAAAGGCAACACCATTATATCTATTAATAGCCTTCATAGTTGGTTTTTCTATTAAACTCTGTTTGTATTTTTCAACTTCATCAAGTTTTTTTAAACCAAACCATTTTGATAATTCTTCTATTGAAGAAGAAGATAGCAACTCTTCATAAATATTAAATATCTCTTCTCTTTTTTCAAAAAGCTCAGGTAGAAAAAAATTATCTTTACAAAAAGATTTCTCTTCTCCTCCTTGATTTTTTGTTTCAGCTGGTGCTAAAAGTATTTTCATATTACTCTCTTTTTTTAAATTTTAAAAATAAAAATACAAGGATTATAATTAACATTAAAGCCCAAAGAAGTCTTACATCAAAACCTATAACAAAGTCTATAATCTCTTGTAAAAATAAGCCCCATAATGTTATTGAAACAATAAGTGCTAAAAAGACTATAAATATAACAGTAAAATGCTTCATTCCTATTAAAAAACCAATAATTGAACCAACAATTGGTCCTGTCATCCAAAAAGGAATAAATACAAAAATAAAAAGTCCTAGTTTGCCATACTTTTCAAACTCTTCTTTATGCTCTTCTTTTTTATTTTCAACTTTTTCAAAAAATTCATCTAAAGTTTTTATTTTCAAAATACCTTTAAAACTAAATACAAAAAGTGAATATAGTGCAGTTACTAAAATCATTTCAGCAATAATGTTTAGAGAAATTACTTCAAAATGGGACATTTTTGCAGCATAACCTAAAGATAATGCAGGAACCCTACCTACAAAAACATTTGTAAACAATACTGCTGTAGCTTTATTTGCAAAATCTGCATCAATAAAATAATATCCTACAATAAAAACTGCTACCCCCAAAATGATAGAAATTGATAAAAGAAGTATTAATCCTTCTGGGGTTATAAAAAGTTTTTTTAAAAACTCTCTATTCAATAAACTCACCGCTATGATACAGCCAGATATCATTTACTTTTACAAACTTACTTTTTTCTATAAATGATGTATCTATTGCCCCTTGAAAAAGAGTAGCTTTAAAAGTTACATAAGACTCTTCATCTCCATCAATAAAATCTATAACTTCAAGATTTCTAAAATCTGTATGACCAAAGAATTCATATATATCTTTTTCCCATTTTTGTACATCACTAGTATAGTCAGGATTATCTCTATGTGTTGTACTTATTATATATTTTGAGTCATTTGCAGCAAAAGCACTGTATCTTGACCTCATTAATTCTAAAGCGCTATTTGGTTTTTCTCCATAATGAAAGACTCTACAGCAATTTTTAAATTTTTTTTGACTTCCACATGGGCAAAATGAGTTTCCAGAAATTTTCATAATACTAACCTATTTTAAGATTTATTTTATTTTAGCAAAAATTTCTGATATTTGAAAGGTATCTAAACTATAAAAATTAGATACCTTTTTTAAGACTATTTTTTATTATTATCTTTTTTAGTTTTTTTAGAAGATGATTTTTTCTCTTTTTTTAACTTTGATTTCTCTTTCTTTTTTGCTTTTTTAGCTTTACTTTTCTCTTTTTTAGCCTTCGATTTTTCAGCTACCTTTTGCTTTTTTGCCTTTGCTTTAGACTTAATCTCTTTTTTCTTAGCAGACTTCTCTTCTTTAGTCATGTTTTTAGACTTGTTTACTTTCTTTATCTGCTTATTTTTTTTATCATTAATCTTTGCATTTTTCTTTTTTTGCTCAACTTTTGCTTTTGAAACTGTTCTGCCTTTTTTGATATTGCTAATTACTCCTGGTCCAAAACCTTTGATTTTTTGTAAATCATCAGCACTATTGATCCTATTTGATTTTCGATATTTGATAATTGCATCAGCTTTGACTGGCCCAATTCCTTTTATACTCATCAACTCATCTTTTGAAGCAGTATTTAAATTAATAGCTGCAAACATTACTGAAACACTTAACATAAGTATTGCTATAATTTTTTTCATATTCTACATCTCCCCTTTTAGTAATTTATAAAATTATATCTAAGTAAGATAAATTTTTATTTATATTAATATAAATAGTGGAATAAAAGTGTATTTTATTATATAATTCTAATGACAATTATAATAAAATCATCAATAATCTATAAAAGGTAACAAATGTCAATTAATCAATTCCCAATAGAGCTTGTTTCAAACTTTATTTCAATAGCTATTTTAGCTGCACTTCTATATAAATATTTCCAATATAAAAAGAAACTAGATGTCTTAAAAGAATTACATCAAATAAAAAAAGAAAAAAAATTAACCATTGAAGATAAAGAGTTTATAAAGAAAAACTACAAAGAGTACAAGTCACAATTAGAAGATGATGAAGGAAGATTAAAATTTGTTTATCCTCTTTTTATTTTAATAGCAGGTGTTTTAGTTGCTTTTCTCTCATTTCAAGAAGCAATGATTCATCTTAATATTGTAATAGTTGCTTATATTTATTTACATGTAAGTAGAATTCACTCAAGAAACTTTGTAGGGTTTTTAAAAGAACTTAAAAAAGATATAGAATAAGGCTAAAAAATGTTTAATATTTTTGCTAAAAAAGAGAAAGAAATAGAGAAAGAAGAAATCCCTATTATTATTGAAGAAGAAATTGAGGAGTTGCCTCAAAAAGAAGAACAGATAATAGAAGAAAAACCAAAAAAAGAAGACGAGTTCACAGTGCAAAGTATTGCAATGGGAATGGATATGAAAAAAGAAGTTAAAACTTTTAGTAGAGCTTTTTTTAATAGTAAAAATAAAACTAAATTTGATGCATATGCAAAACTTCAAAACTTTTTAGACTCTTTACCTTATGAAAAGAGAAGAGAAATTGAAACAATTACTTATATGGAATTTAAAGAAAAAGAGAGTCAAATAACAACTGTCTTAAAAAATGGTTTTTCTCAATTTCTTTCAAAAGGTGCAAACTTAAATGAAGAAACAAGAACTACTGTAGAAATGATTTTTGGAGATATTAAAAAACTTCCTTCAAGAGGTCATAGATATTGGTATTTCAAAATTTATATTTGGCAAAAAGCAGAAGATTAAAAAAACTTTTTTAATCTTTGGGCTTTATCATTATTTATAATTTCAAACTCACATTTATACAAATTATTTGATTTTAAAAAAGATATACAATCATAAACTGTCTGCTTAGGTTCTTTAGAATAAATAAAAAACTGCATAACTCCCTCAAAGATATCAACTGCTTGTAAAGATAATTTGCCTTCTTCTTCCAAAGCTTTTAAATGATTCTCTTCAAAGCTAGTAAAAAAAGCTAAACACGCAGGATCTGGAAACATAATATCATCTGCAATATGAAAATTATGTTTCAATATTACTAAATGAGGGAACTCTTCTGATAACTTAGATAAAGAGTTATCATCTCTTAGTCTTAACATTTGATTTATATGTCCTGTATCCTTTAAATACCATTTTTCTTTCATTATTTATCCTACCAATCTATTGGCTTTTTACCAATACTATTTAAAAACTCATTTGTTTTTGAAAAGTGTTTACATCCAAAAAAACCTCTATAGGCTGATAAAGGGCTAGGATGGGGAGCTGTTAATATATGATGTCTTGATTCATCAATTAATTTTGATTTTGCAATTGCCGGACTTCCCCAAAGAAGGAAGACTACATTTTCACAATTTGAAGATATATATTTTATGATATTATCTGTGAAAATTTCCCAACCTAACTTATGATGAGATTTTGGTTTTGACTCTTCTACTGTTAAAATAGTGTTTAAAAGTAAAACCCCCTGCTCTGCCCAAGCAGTTAAATCTCCATCAATACAAGATGAAACTTTTTGTAAATCTTCATTTATCTCTTTTAATATATTCTGCATAGAAGGTGGATTTTTGATATCACTAGGTGTAGAAAATGACAATCCTTGCGCTTGTCCAAGTCCATGATATGGATCTTGTCCTAAAATCACCACTTTTAGATTCTCTATTGGTGTTTTTAAAAAAGCATTAAATATCTTACTTTGAGGAGGGAAAACTGTTGTTGTTTCATATCTTCTATCTATCTCTTCTTTTAAACTTTGATAATAATCTTTTTGTTTCTCTTTCTCTATAATATTTTGCCAACTATCCATCTAAATCCTTATAAAAAACTCTTCTCATTATTTATTAATCAATTTTTCAATACTATACCATAACTTTAAAAATAAAGGTTTTAAAATGAAAGCTTTTTTAGTAGTACTTGGAGTAATAACTCTTGCAATAGTAGGACTTTTTGCAACTCATATTAATAGTGTTCCTACATTAGATGAAAATGTAAAAGCTACATGGTCACAAGTTCAAAATCAATATAAAAGAAGAGCTGACCTGATACCAGATTTAATATCAACAGTAAAAGGCTATGCACAACATGAAAAAGATACATTAACAGAAGTTACAAATGCCAGAGCAAATGTAGGGAAACTATCTATGACTCCTGAAATGTTATCAAACCCTCAAATCTTTGCACAGTTTCAAAAAGCACAAAATGCTCTAAGTTCAGCTCTTTCAAAACTTATGCTTGTAGTTGAAAAATATCCAGATTTAAAAGCGAGTAAAAACTTTCTTGCACTTCAAACTCAACTTGAAGGAACAGAAAATAGAATCTCTGTTGCAAGACGTGATTATATAACTGCTGTCAAACAATATAATACAGAACTTAGAACTTATCCAGGAAAAATAGTTGCTTCTATTCTATACCCTGAAGCACAAATAAAACAGACTTTTACAGCAAGTCCAACTGAACAAGAGACACCAAAAGTAAAATTCTAATATGAAAACTTTTTTTGCAATAGTATATTTTCTTTTTATTCAAACTATACTATTTGCAGAACCAAATTTTCCAGAACTTACTGGAAGAGTTGTAGACAAAGCAAAAATTTTATCTATAAACGAAAGGCAAGAGCTCTCTTCTTTACTAGAAGAACATGAAAAGCAGACTTCAAATCAAATTGTAATAGTAACACTTAATTCTCTAAATGGCTATGATATAGCAGACTTTGGCTATCAGTTAGGTAGACACTGGGGTATTGGACAAAAAGATAAAAATAATGGTGTTTTACTTATAGTTTCAATGGTAGAAAAAAAGATTCGTATAGAGGTTGGCTACGGATTAGAAGGTGCTCTTTCTGATAAAAGAGCTCATGAAATAATTGAATATATATTAAAACCAAATTTTAGAAGAAATGAGTTTTATAATGGTATTTATGAAGCTTCTAATGCTATTATAAAATCTATAAAAGGAGAATATAAATCAAGTGATTACGGAGTACTTTCAAACTCTGCAGAAAGTTTATTTTTTATATATTTTGCTATTGTTTTCCTTTCTGCAATTATTGGTAGTATAGTAAGAAAATCAAAAAAAGCTTCTCTTTCAAAACTATTTCATTCTACAATGTTAGGTGGTTTTGCTGGTGGTTTTGCTACAGTTTTATCTAACTCACTTTTTATCTCAGCTATTGTTTTTATTCTTATTTCTATAATTATATTTTTTACTACAAAAAAAGGTTCAGCTTTAAACTCTAAGTCTAAAGAAGCACACTCTAATAACTCAAGCTCTAATGACTTTGGTGGATTCTCTTCATCAAGTGGAAGGAGTGGTGGTTTTAGTGGAGGCGGAGGTGGCTTCGGAGGTGGAGGAGCAAGTGGAGGATGGTAATGCACTTAAGTGAAGAAGAGAAACAACAAATTTCAAAAGAAATTGAAGCTTTAGAGTCAAAAAGTTCTGCAGAATTAGTGGCTGTTATTACTAAACAAGCTTCATCTTATAAGTTTGAACAAATTGCAATTGTAATTTTTATTACAGCTTTTATTTCTTTATTTGCCCTCTTATGGGAGGTAAGTTCAATAAAGTTATTTCAGATTCAAACTATTATATTTTTTATTTTTTACTTTTTATTTGAAAAGTATAATAAAACTCTTTTAAGCCTACTTCCCAAATCTTATAGATATAAAAAAGCTTCAGAATATGCTAATCAACAATTTTTAAACCTTGGACTTCAAACAACTAAAACAAAACAAGCAATTATGTTTTTTGTCTCTACTGATGAAAAATATGTAGAGATCATTACAGATAGTGCAATAAAAGAGAAAATTGAAGATAAGTACTGGCAACAAATTGTAGATGAATTTATCAATGATGTAAAGAAAAAAGAGTTAAAAAAAGGATATTTAAAAGCTATAAAATCTTGTAATAAGATTCTAATAAAGGAATTCCCTATCCAAAAAGACGATGAAAACGAACTTTCAAATGAGGTTATTGAACTTTGAGGGAATATACAAAAGTTATAATCTCAGCTTTTCTTGTAATTCTTAGCTGTCTAGGTTTTGGAAGATTTGCCTTTGGTATGGTTTTACCAAATATGCAAACTACTTTAGAACTATCTACTACACAAGCTGGATTTATAGGAACTGCAAATTTTGTAGGATATATCATAGGTATAATCTTTGCAAACTTTCTTTATACAAAATATAGTACCTACAAACTAATTTTTACAACTATTTTTTTGCAAGGTCTTTCTATGTTATCAATGATATTTTTTGATAATTATCTTACTATATCACTATTTTATAGTTTTAGTGGTTTTTTTGCTGCTGTTGTAAATATGTCAATTATGGGATATGTATCAAATGTTATTCCAAAAAATATTAGAGGAAAAGCCTTAGGTATCATCATAAGTGCCAGTGGTTTAGCAATTGTCGTTTCTGGTCAAATTGTCCCTTATATTGAGAATAGTATATCTCAAATGCCTTGGAAAACCTCTTGGACAATATTTTCAATTTGTATTATCTCAATTGCATTTCTTTGTCAACCTGGAATTAAAAAACATGCAAAACATGAAATGCCAGAGAATAAAATAAGGCCAAGTTTCTATTTTACTATTCCTTCTTTTTGGAAGATTAGTCTAATTTATATGATATTTGGAATTACGTATGTTGTATATGTAACATTTTTTGTAAGTGCTGTGATTGATAAATATAATGTAAGTACTGCTCTATCTGGAAACTTTTGGGCACTCCTTGGTTTTTGTTCAATGTTCTCTGGATTTATCTTTGGAACAGTTGCAGATAAAATTGGACCTTATAAATCATTAATTTTTGTATACTCTTTACAGACAATTTCTCACTTTATTTTAGCAATTGATGTAAACTCTATAGCTATTTGGTTGTCTGCTGTTACTTTTGGTATTTCAGTTTGGAGTATTCCTTCAATAGTAACCCTTCTTACATCTTTACACTTTGATGTAAAAAGAACTGCTCAAGTTTTATCTTTAGTGACACTACTTTTTGCCTCATGTCAAGCAATAGCTCCTATTGCAGCTGGATATATTTACGATATTACAAACGATTTTTCAGATGTTTTTATGGCAACTACTATTTTAACACTCATTGCTGTTATTGTCTCTTATATATTTTCAAAACAGCCAATAAAACAAATACATTAGGATTATTAAATGAAAGAAAAAGCAATAATATTTGACCTTGATGGAACTCTTATTGACTCTTTAACTGATATTGCACTTTGTGCAAATGAAGTTTTAAAAGAGTTTGGGTTTCCAACTCACAAAGTAGAAGATTATAAAAAATTTGTAGGCGGAGGAGCTTTGTTTTTGATGAAAAACTGTTCTCCAGAAAATTGTTCAGAAAAAGAGGTTCATAAACTTTTTGAAAGATTTAAAGAGATCTATGATACTACTATTTACTCAAATACAAAACCATATAATGGAGTTTATGAGCTTCTTGATGAATTAACAAAACAAAACTACAAGATTGGGATTCTATCAAATAAACCCCATGAATTTACAATAAAATATGTAGAGAGATTCTTTAATAAATATCCTATAAAAGAGATTCATGGACAAAAAGAGGATATCCCTAAAAAACCTGATCCAATAGGTGCAATAAATATTGCTAAAGCTTTTAAGCTTCCATGTGAAAAAACTCTTTTTATAGGAGATAGTGATGTAGATATGCAAACAGCAAAAAATGCAAATATGATTGCTGTGGGAGTAGAATGGGGATTTAGAACTGTTGAAGAATTAAAAGAGCATGGGGCAGATTATATAGTCAAAACACCCATTGATATTTTGTCATTATTAAAATAACTAACTATATATTCTAAAACTTAAATAAGATAGAGGTTTCTCTATCTTATTCTACTTCTAGTTCAAAAAAAGTTTCATCAATTTTTTGATACTCTGCAACTGAGCATGTAATTTTTAATGCATTATTATAATCTTTGAAATATTCTAAAAAAAGTTTTTTAAGTTCTGTAATATTTGCTGTTCTAAAAATAAAATATCCTAAAACATTTTTACTTCTTGAACCTGCTTTTTCAATACCAAAACTATCAAATTTCCATTCTACCCCTTTTGAATAGAAAAATACTTCTTCTAGTCTTGATTCTAATTCTTCACGTACTGAATTATTATACTCTTTTAAATGTACATAAAAAGCCACGTTTACATTATATTTTTCTTGAACCAACTTTTTTTCAAAATCTGTTCTAGGCTCTTTTGTTAAATCTGTGTTATCCATAAATGTCCCTATAGTCTCAAAATAATTGTGTAATTATAATATATATCTTTAAATATGAAATAAAACAAAGGTCTCAAATCAAAAAAATATAATAATTTCTTATAATTATAATATCTAAACTATAAGTTTTTCTTAAGTTTTTCCTTAATCACTTAATATATAATTATTCTAAATTAAGAGGAGTGAAATATGAAATTAAAAACAGTTTGTCTAGGGGTATTATTAACTGCAAGTTCTATATTTGCAGGAGAGTTTATTAACTATAAGAGTTTGTCAACTCAATTAAAAACTGAAGCAAAAAAAGCAGGGAACTATGCTAGTACGGAAGAAGTAAAAGCTGCACTTAAATCAAAAGAGTGGATTATTGGTGATGTAAGAACAATGGATGAGTGGGCCGCAGCTCATATTAAAGGTGCAGTAAGACTTGGAAGACAATCACCAGAAAAGGCTTTAGCACTATTTGCACTTGATGATGATGACAAGTTTGTTAAACAAAACCTAATAGTTGTATGTAACTCTGCAGCAAGAGCTTCAATAGAAGCAGAGACTTTTAGAAAAATGGGATTTAAAACAGTTAAGATCTATGATTTATACTCTTGGATTGACGAATGTAATCCAGTAGTTACAAAATATACAGTTAAAAAAGATAAAGGTGGACAAAACCTTAAGTTTGGTAATTTCTACGCTGAACACTGTTATAAGAAATAGTTTTTTTAGTATAAAAAGGTTTTACTCCTTTTTATACTTTTAGTTTTTGACGTCTTAAAGTTTGCATCTTTTTACGTGCAACTTCTCGCATATCAATATTTGAATCAAGTTCATCAACAATTTCAATTCCAAGTAGAGTTTCAACTGCATCTTCTAAAGTAACAACACCTTCTGTCTGCCCATAGTTATCAACAACTATAAACATATGTTCTTTCTTTGCGATAAACATATCTATTAATTTTGAGATAGGTATATTTTCATTTACTTGTCCAACTGGTTTTATTATTTCACTTCTTTTTTTTAGTTTATTTTCAATATATTCGTGAAAGTACTCTTTTGATATCACAAGTCCTACTATATTATCTATATTATCTTCATATACTGGTATTCTTGAATACTCTTTGAACTTTTCAAGATCTAAATTATTCTCTTTTTTCTTAAAACTTTTTAATAATTCTTCTTTTTCTACAGCAAATAAAACACTTCTTGGAGTAAGAATATCTTTTACTTTTATATTATTAAGTTGAAGAAGATTTTCAATTACATCTGTCTCTTTTTCTCTTAATACACCTTTTTCTTCAGCTATATTTGCTGTTGCTATAATCTCTTCTTTTGTAATTGTCTCTTTTTTATTTGGTGTAATATAAGCTGTAATTTTATTCATCACAACTAAAATTGGATAAGTGATTATCACTAGAACTCTTATTACTCTTGTTGCAAAACCTGCTAGATTTTTCCAATAATAAGCCCCTAATGTTTTTGGAATAATTTCAGATAGTACTAAAATCAAAATAGTAAGTACTGCTGAGATATAAAACATATACTCTTGCCCAAATAGCTTTGCTGCTTCTGCACCAACACCTGCTGCCCCTAAAGTATGTGCAAAAGTATTTAGTGTAAGAATAGCTGCAATTGAGAAGTCAATATTTTGCTTCTGCTTTTGCATTAATAGGCCAAGCTTTTCATTGTTTTGTTTTGTAAGCTCAATATGTGAAGCACTAATTGATAATAAAACTGCCTCTAAAATTGAACATAAAAAAGAAACCCCTATAGCTATAGAGAAATAAACAAATAACAACATCTAGTTTTCTTCTCCCATTGTAATTTTATCTTTTCCATCTTGTTTTGATTCATACATTAAGTTATCAGCTCTTGTAATTACTGAATCTAAATTATCCTCTTCATTTACTTGAGTTAATCCAAAGCTTGCTGTAACTTCAAAATGAACTAACTCTTTTATAATATAATCTTTTTTCATTCTCTCTCTTATTCTTTGAGTTGTAGAAATAGCATCTTCTTTACTGTTGTTTATAAAAGCACAAACAAACTCTTCGCCACCCCATCGTGCAATAATATCACTTTTTCTTGTGTTTTCTTCCAAAATTTTTGCAACTCTTATTAAAACCCTATCTCCAACCGCATGACCAAACTCATCATTTATACTTTTGAAGTTGTCTATATCCATAAAAAATATAGTAATCTCTCTTTTATCTCTTCTAAATAGATCCATATGAGTACTTAATCTTTGTTCAAAAATTCTTCTATTATTTATATTTGTTAATTGATCTTTTCCTGCTAGATGCTCTAACTTTTTATTGTAATTTTTAATCAAAAATATAGTAATAAAAATTACAATCATCGAAATAAACAGTGCAACAAATAGATTCAAAAAGAAAATCTGTTTTACATCTTTTGTAAAATCTGCTAAATTTGCCTCTACAAGTAAATATAAATTTAATTCAGGAATATATTTTGTATTTAACAAATGAAGCTGTCCATCTTTTTCAAACTCTAATGAAGCAGGTTCTTTTGAAATTACTTGATCTCTAAAAGGACGTAAATAAATCATTTCATCGATTGTCTTCTCTTTTATTATCTCTCTTTCAGATAAAACAATTTTTCCTTTTTGGTCAACAAAATATACTTTAAAATGATGCTTCTGTCTAAAAACTTTTAACATATCATCAATATATGAGATTTTAAGTCCTACTCCTGTTGCTCCAAGATAGTTGAAATTTGAATCAACTATTTTATAATTTATGAACATCACCATAGAGTTTGATAAATGTTCATTAAAATCAAGATTTATTTCATGATTTTCTTGAATATCTCTAAAATCAAAATACCATTTATTATTTGTATTATCTTCTTTAACTTTTTCTAAAAAACCATTTTGATTGTAGTAATTACCACTTTTTTCAGAAACTAAAAAAGTAGTAAACATCCCATATTTATTTTTTACAGAGCGTAAAAACTGTTTTATCTTAGTATGATCTTTTTCATCTTCTAAAATCCAGTCTTGAACAAAAGTATCATTTGCCATCATTGAAGAAACTAAATATGGTTGAATAATATGTTTCTGAATTACAGTATATATATTATCTAAAGATAAGGGTAAAGACTGATCTTTTAACTGCTTTTGTGTAGTGTTCAAAGAAACAACATAGTTTACTGTTGTAATTGATAAAGATAATATAACTAGTAAAATACTAATTACAATAACAATCTTATATTTTGAATTCATTTATCCAGTCTTATAGTTTTTCCCGATTATAGCATTTTAAGCTTGAAAACTATAGGGCTAAAATTATAAAATAATATTTGAAGCTACTGTTTACCCTCTTTTTCTAAATAATTTCTACAGTCTATACAATACATAGCATGAGGTTTAACTCTTAATCTTTTGATAGTAATCTCAGAATCACACATCTCACAAAGACCTGTGAACTTATCATCTTCTATTTTTTGTAAAGCTCTATTTATCAATTTTAACTCTTCAAGTTGTTGTTTTTTGATATGAATATCAGTACTATAATCTCTACTTGCAGCTGCAAAATCTGCATCATCATTTAAATCCATTTCACTTAAACTTTTATGCTCATTTGTCAAAGAGTTCAAAGTTGACTCAATTTTAGCTTTATTTTCCAATAAAAGCTCTTTTACTTCATCTATATGTTTTTGTGTTAATGCTTTTTTTGCCATAATTTTCCCTAGTAAAAAATTTTAATAATATATACAAATGCAACTTAGTTGCATATAAAACAAGATATTATATTTTTTATTTATTAAAATCTAAAGGAAAAAAATGGAAGATAAATATATTCCAATTTCATGTGCTTATTACGATGAGTTTGAAGCAGCAGCCGTAAAAAGAATAGAATGTACTATCGTTTACAAAGATAAAAATGAAGAAAAAACTATAAATGCTAAAGTGATTGATTTTAAAACTATAAATAAAGAAGAGTTTATGATTTTAGATAATGGCTTAAAAATTAGACTAGATAAAATTGTTTTATTCAATGATTTATCACCTAGTGACAAAGACTATTGTTAGTTTATAAAAGTAAGAGAAAAACTCTTACTTTCTAGTGGTGTGATAAAATTTTTGATTTAATAAAGCTCATAATTCCGTAGATAAGTGCCATGACTCCTAAAAGAAACGGAACTCCTTCAAATTTAAAGATTGAGCTTTCCATTAATGGTGTGTATGTAAGTGTAATACCTAAAACAAAACCATAAATAGCAAACATTCCAACATATACCACATTTAAAAACTTTTGGGCAGAACTTTGCTCTTCTCTTTTTTTATAGTGAGTAATTAAAGCCACTATAGTACTACTAAAGAGTAGAAACATAATTCCTGCTAACATTGAACTCTCAACCATCATTAAATGGTTTACAACAAAATATCCCATGATACCTAGGAATAGTACCACGAATAAATAGATTCCATTTTTCATGACATTTCCTTTTCACAGGTAGTCTTTTGGGCTTGCCTGTTTATTTTCTACTACTATTATACAATTTATTAAAACTCAAGATAATAAGAGAAAAAGTTTTGTATTATTTTTAAGATTAGCTTAAATGATATGATATTTTTATTATCTTTTATATATCAAAAAACTTCAATTTGTCTGGATTTCTTAGGGTGAAAATATTAAGAATTTCACCATTTTTTATCTCAAAACTATATGAAGTTTGTGTTATACCTTTATATTTTAAAACTACTCCTAAAGAACCATTAAAATAAAGTGTTTTCACTTCTATATCTTTAGGATTTGCTTCAAATAAAGGTCTTGTGACTTTTATTATAAATTTAGAGATAAAGTTATCATCTCCATATAAAACTTTTCTAGCTGCTATTGCTTTTCCTCCACCATCAGAGTATAAAGTAATATCTGCTTTAAAAATAGATTTTAAACCTTCAAAATCCCCTTGTTTTAAAGCTTTTACAAAGGAGTTTGTTAATTCCTCATGCTCTTGTTTTGAAGGGGCAAATTTACTTTTCTTGTTTTGAAGTTTTTTATTTGCTCTTGAGTTTAACTGCCTTGAGTTTTGCTCACTTGTATCTAAAATCAAAGCTATTTCTTTGTGTTTAAAATCAAAGATATCATGTAAGATATAAGCTATTCTCTCCCTTGAACTTAACTTTTCCATCATTATTAAAAGTGCAACAGATAAGCTCTCATCTAGTTGCATATCATTTTCAATACTTTTTTGCTCGTGAATATAGGGTTCTGGAAGCCAAGGACCTATATATGTTTCTCTTTTTTTCTTAGCAGACCTAAAAAAGTCTAAGCATAGATTAGTAGCTACTTTATACATCCAAGCTTTTGTGTTTTTGATATTTTCTTGTTTTTGGTTTAGGTATTTTAAAAAAGTTTCTTGGGTAATATCCTCAGCTTCTTGTAAACAACCTGTTAAACGATAAACATAAGAGATAATATCTTTTCTATAAACTTGTATATCTTCTACTAATCTATCCATCTTATACCTTTAACTGTATTACTGAACAAGAGTGAAAGTCATTTAATACCCTTTTTATTGTAGGGAAAACCTTAGTTGAGGCAATAGCAAGGGCTATTTCTGTTAAAATATCTTTTGAATATTTTTCACTTATTTTATCATATAAAAAGCTTGGTACTTCCTCTTTTTTTGAAACAGCAAGGGAAAAATCATATATTTCTTTTAACTGTTCTGGTAAGTTTTGCCCTTCATTAAAGACTACTTCTTTTACTATTTCTTTATCAACACCTGCTTCAAGTGCCATATCTACATTTAACTGTAAGCATTTTCCGCAATCTTCATTTTTCATTGAAGTTAGTTTTGCAATAAAAATCAACTCAACAGAAGCTTTTTCTTTATAACTTGCCATAGGTAGAAAGTTTTGAAAAGTTTCAAAAGCCTTTGGATTTGCTTTTAACATCTCTTTCATATATGTAGTGTCGTAGTTGTAGTGGTTTTGAAAGCCTTCTAGCATTTCTAGTGATTGTTTTTCATCAAACATAATTATTCCTTTTTAAAAAATTTATACCTATAAGACGAGATAGAATTAAAAAGTGTGACAGTTTTTAATTTTTTTTGAAAAAAAATCTAAAAAGCCTATCTTCAAATAAATAAAATATAATTAGAAAAAACAAAATGGTAAAACTATGACTACAAATGAATTAATGAACCTAGCACTTAAAAGAGCAAAACTTGATGAAAAACCTTATGATACTGATATTATAGTTGAAGGACAAAACATACAAAAAGTTTTAATTGGTATTGATATGGAAACTCCTGAGTTACTCCTTGCTCAACAAATGGGATATGACTGTGTGGTAAGTCATCATCCAAAAGCAGATGCCTGTGTAGTTGATTTTGCAAAAGTAATGGATGTACAAATTGATAGAATGGTAAAAGCAGGAGTTCCTATTAATAAAGCTCAAAAAGCTTTAAAAAAAAGACAAGTAAGTATTGAACTTAATCAACATGCCCTAAACTATGACAAGGTAAGTTCTGCTGCAAGACTAATGAAAATGCCCTATTTAAATATTCATATTCCAGCAGATTTTATAACTGAAGAAATAGTACAAGCAAGACTAAATGAAGCTTTTAATGATAAGCCAAAAACAAAACTTGAAGATATTATAAGTGAATTAAACTCTTGGGAGTATTACCAAGGAAAAATCGCAAAGCCTGTTATAAGAGTAGGAAGTCCTGGTGATTATGCTGGAAGAATTGAAGTTCTTATGGCAGGAGGTACTAGTGGTGGAGTTGATGTTTTTAAAACATATTTTGAAGCAGGTGTTGGCACAATTATTGCTATGCATGTACCCGAAGATGTGAAAAAAGCAGTTCAAGAGCAAAACATAGGAAATATTATAATTGCTCCACATATGCCAAGTGATAGTATTGGATTACTTGAAATTGTAAAAACTTGGAGAGAAGAAGGTGTGGAAGTTACTTGTATGAGTGGGATTGTAGAGTGAGTATAGAATTAATGTTTTTGAAAAAAGCTATCGAAGATAAAAACTTTATTAGCTTTTCTTATGAAGGGAAGGTTTATAAGAAAGTAAAACCTTTTAAAATAGAAAATGATGTTTTGAAGTGTGATGTTGGAGAGTTTGAAATTAAAGATTTGAAGAAAATTACTGTTTTAAAAGATAGGTTTTAATGCTTTGCATTCTTTTCTTTTTAATAAAGAAAAGAAACAAAAGAAAAGCGTTCGCAGGGATTCAAAAAAACTAAAAAATTTATAGAAATTCTAAAATTTTGAAACTCAGCTCGTCCCTTCGCCTCAAACAGACAAAATTTCTTTACGAATTTATATAGATTTTTCTTAACGCTTTTTTGAAAATGCTCACACGCTATTCTAAAAACTCAATATAATTACCAAAAATATCAGAAGAAACAACTCTTTTATCATCTTCCAAACCTAAAATATTTAAGTAAATATCCTTTTGGTAAGAAGGCATTCTTGGGTCAAAACATATTTCTTCAATAAAATCATCTATTTCTAAATCAATATAATATACATTGTTGAAGTCATCAATTTTTGTTTCACGAAAAATAAATGTACCACTCAAGTCAGACATTGTCTCCGCGCCTTCAAATCTCTTATCAACATCTTCTTTTTTCATATCATTCCTAAAAACAAGTCTTATCCCTGCTCTAACCTCATTTTCATGTTGATAAGCTTTATTTTTTAAAAATAAAATATCTTTATGAGAAATTAATTTCTCTGATTCATCAAAAAGCTTTGTAACAAGTTTTGTATGATTTTCCACAGTTTTTTCTTTTAGGTTATCTAATTCAAAATCAAATTTTTCTTTCAATTTAGAAATTTTATTTCTGTAATCTTTAAAGTTAATATATTTTACATCTCCTATTTCACACTCTATATGATTACTCATTAAAGTACCCGAATTTGAATAGTAATGCTTTGCATAAAATAGGTCATCTAAAAAATGGTCAATGACTTTTTTCAATTTTTCTTTTGATGTTTTGACTCTTATTGATTTAAAATCCTTAGAATACAATAACCACATTGCCATTGATTCTTTTTCTTTTGTCCAACATGTTATAAAATTTGATTCCCTTGCAAGATTATATGATTCTTCACATAACCTATTAGAAGATAAAAAACCTGGATTAAAAGTATCAGGTAATAAACTTTTTAAACTATATGCAAAACCCTCATTCAAATCCTCCATTAAACTCAATTTTGTCATTTTTAAATGTTTGTTTATTAATAATTCATATAATTCAAAAAAAGACATGATTCTATATAATTCCATTTCTACTCCTATTAAATAAACTATTTTCTAGCTAATGATTGTCCAGCTAAATACCCACTAACCCAAGCAAAATGCAAATTATAACCACCTCTGTTTCCAACTATATCTAAAACCTCTCCTGCTAGGTATAAGCCTTTACATTTTTTACTTTCATAGGTTTTATTGTCTACCTCATCAGTTCTAATACCTCCACCGCTAGCTTCTGCGTGTTTGAAGCCTTGAGTATCTGTGATTTTAAATCGCCAGTTTGTTAAAGTGTTTACTAAACCTCTTATTTGTTTAGCATTTATATCTTTGACATATGAGCTTTTATCTATTTTACATATATCTAAAAGTACTGGAGAGAGTTTATTTGATACTATTCCTATTAGAAGATTTACTGCTTTTTCGTTTGGTAGGGATTTGAAAAGTGATTCTATCATCCCTAAAACTTCATTTCGGTTCATTTTAGGAAATAAGTTTATTGCAATTTGAACATCTTGATATAAAGATAAAGGATAGACTGCATATTGAGAGATATCTAAGATTGCGAATCCTGATACTCCATATTTAGTAAAAAGTACATCACCTTGTATTTCATTCTCTTTTTGCCCATCTATATATAGAGTTACAAGTGATTCTTTTTTAACCCCTTGTATTTTGCTAGCTGACTCAAAATCTGTTTGTAGTCCTACAAGTGATGGATATGTCATATTATATGAATGCCCAAAACTTGTAGCAATATTCATACCATCTTCTGTTGCTCTTAGCTGTGGAGCCGCTCCTAGTCCTGAACTTATTAGTACTTTATCATACTCTTTAAATTCATCTTCATCACTTTTTACTATGAATTTATTCTCTTCTTTTTTTATATCTACTATTTTTGTATTTAGGACTAGATTTATATTTAGAGATTCTATTGCACCTTCAAGTAAGTTTACAACTGATTTTGCTTCATTTGATAGAGGATATACTTTTCCATCACCTTTTATATCTAGTAGTAAGCCTATTGATTTACAAAACTTTTCAAAGGCTTTAAAATCAAACTGCTTTAAAGCATATGATACAAAGGATGGATTTTCACCTATATAGTTCTCAACTGTACAGTTTGAGTTTGAGATATTACATCTTCCATTTCCTGAGGCTAATATCTTTTTTCCAATACCTGTATTGTTATCAAATATATCTATTTGTAAATCTTTGTTTAATCTTTTTGCAGTAATACCTGCCATCAGTCCTGCAGCACCAGCTCCAATAATTGCTATTTTCAAACTCTATCCTAAATATTAATTACGCAATTATACTTTATATTAGTAAAAAACTGCCAACCAAATAGTTGGCTTTTCTAAAGAAGTATATTTAACTCTATGTTTTATATGTGCTTTAATATCACAATAGTCTCCTTTGCTTAACTTCACTTCTTTATCTTCAAACTCTAATATTGCTTCACCTTCTAATAAAATAACAAACTCATTTTCATCTTGGTCATACCAAAAATCCTCTTGGCTTTTTTGTCCATTTGATACAATTCTCTCTATTCTTATATTCTCATTTTTTAATATATCAATAAACTCTTCTTTATCATTTCCTACTTTTATATCATCAAATATATTCATACAAATTCCTTAAAGTAATTTATAATTATATCTGCTTTATATCTTAAAATAAAACCACCTTTTCATTAGTGAATATTGATTCATATTATGGTAAAATATTATATATTAATAAAAAGAAAATATATGAAAATATTAGTATTAGAAGACGATTATAGTTATAGAAGTAGTATTAAAGAATATTTAGAAGTTTTAGAATACCAAGTTGATGATTTTGAAAATGGTGATGATGCACTAAATGCTATTTTTGATAATAAATATGACCTTTTACTTATGGATATTATTGTTCCTAATATAACAGGATATGAAGTTTTAAAAGAAGTAAGAAAACATAATATAGAAGTACCTATCATTTTAGTAACCTCTCTAACTGATGTTGATGATCTTAGTGTTGGATATGAGCTAGGATGTAATGATTATATAAGAAAACCTTTCTCCTTAAAAGAATTAAAATATAGAGTTACTGAAGCAATTAACAGCTTTCACTTTAAATCAAATACAAATAAGATTAAGCTTTATGCAGATTACATGTTTGATTTAGATAATGAAGAATTAACTTTAAATGATACCTATATAAAACTAACTCAAGTAGAAACAAAAGTTATAAACTTTCTAATAAGAAGAAGAGGACAGTTTTGCACAACTCAAGATATGATTGTATCTATTTGGGATGATGACTTTATTTCAGATGCAGACTTAAGAATGCATATAAAAAGAATAAGAGATAAAACGACAAAAGAGCTTATAATAAACTCAAGAGGATTAGGATATAAAATTGAAAAATTCTAATTTATCTATTATCCTATTCTCTTTTTTATTCTCTTTATCAATATCAATAATATTCTCTATTCTTTCATATTTCTATATACAAGAGACTATTGAATCCACTGAAGCAAAAGAGAAACATGAAATTGCTTGTTATGCGAACAAAATAACATATCAAACTAAATCAATAGAAGAGTTGAAAAAAAAGACTTTTGGAACAGTAGAATCTTTTTTATATAAAATGGCTATTATTGATAGAAACCTCAATGTTCTTTATTCTACTTTTGAAAAAAATCCTTATTATGACATCTCTAGAAAAACATATATTGATGATAATCATATATTCTACAATGATAATAAGTATTTTAGTGATGTAGGAGAAGTTAGAGTAGTTCTTCAAAAAAATTTAGACTATGATGTAATAAAAAATAAAATCATTATGTTAAGTATAGGTGGTTTATTCTTTTTTCTTATATGCTTTTTTATTCTATATTTTATTATTTCAAAACTATTTATTAATATTAGCGAAGCACTTGATAGATTCTTTAGAAATGCAATTCATGAAATTAGAACACCATTGGGAGTTTTACAAATCAATTTAGAATTTCTAGAAAATACACTAAAAGATTCTATGGCACTCAAAAGAGCACAAGGAGGTTTGAATAATCTTACAAGTGTATATGAAAGTATTGAATTTTGTATAAAACACAAAAAAGTATCATTTCCAAAAGAGAATATTGATATTTCACATTTTTTAAAAGCAAGAATTGATTTTTTCAAAGTTCTTGCAGATATTAAAGGGATTAAATTAGATACTTCTATAAAAGAAAATATTTTTATGCATATTAGTAGAACAGAAATTCAAAGACTTATAGATAATAACCTATCAAACGCTTTAAAATACTCAAAAGAGAATACAACGATTGAAATACAATTAATGCTTAACAAAAATGATATTATTCTAGTTTTTACAAATGAAGGGCAAAAAATTCCTAATTTTAATAAATTATTTCAACAATTTTATAGAGGGGACAATATAAATAGTGGGTTCGGTTTAGGCTTAGATATTATGATGCATATTTGTACTCAATATAACATAGAAATTGGTGTAAAATCTGAAAAAGGGAAAAACTCATTTTTATATAAAATACCAAATACCTTAAATAAAAGGTTAAAAGATGATTAGACTATTTTTCATACTTATTTTTTCTTTTTTTATTTTAAATGCTAAATCTTTTATTTTAACACCAGAAGAAAAAAACTGGATAAAAAAACAAAAAACGATTAGAATAGGAATTGATTCAAACTTTGCACCTTTTGAATTTATTGATAAAGAAGGTAACTTCAAAGGTATTACAGCTGATTACCTAAAAGAGATGAAAAGAATTATCAACCGTAGTTTGGACAAAGATTCCAAAATAGAGTTTGATATCATAAAAAACAAACCATGGAATGAAATTATTTCTATGACTAAAGAACATAGTATTGATATGTTATCTTGTATTGTAGAAACTCCACAAAGAAGTAATTACTTAGACTATACTTCAATTTATCTTACTTTTCCTATGGTAATAGTAACCAACAAAGAGACAGGCTTTATAAATAATATAGAAGAACTAAAAGGTCGATCAGTAGCTGTAATAGACAACTATACTCCCCATGAAATCCTTTCAAAATATGAAGATATATTTTTAGTAAAAACTGAAAATCTAACTCAAGCTTTAGAATTAGTATCTACAGGAAAAACTTTTGCTCACGTAGGAAACTTATCAAGGGTATCTTTTCTTTTAAAAGAAAGTGGATTTCAAAATCTTACAATCTCAGGAATTACTAATTATAAATATAACTTTTCTATGGCAGTAAAAAAGGGTGATTATATTCTAAAAAATATTATACAAAAATCCTTTGATGCAATCCCACAAGAAATAAAAACAAGTATTTATTATAAATGGTTTCCTTTAGAATTTAAAGAAAAACAAAACTACACTCTAATATGGGAGATTCTTTTAGGAGCGTTAATTATAACTTTACTATTATCTTTCTGGGTGTTTAAATTAAATATAAACATAAAAAGAAAAACTATTGATAAAGAAGTACTTCTAGAAGATAAAAACTGGTTAAACAACTCTTTAAAAACTGCTGGTATTTGTGCATGGCAATGGGATTTAGAACAAAATAAAATCAAAATAAATCCAAGTTTTGCAACACTACTTAATCTAGGAGATAAAGAGATTATAATTTCTGTAAAATATTTTAAAAGTCTTATTGAAGAAGAGGATTTATCAACTCTTTTAACAAATATGGAAAAACACTTTAGCAACAAAGATAAAGCATTTTCATCTATTCTTAGAATTAAAACTGAAGAAAAACATGAAAAAAAGATGGAATTTATTGGGGGAATTGATAAAGTAAATATCTTTAATCATCCCAAAACTATTATTGGTATTGCAAAAGAGATTAAAAAAGATTAGAACATATTTGCTCTAATCTTTTTATACTTATCTGATTGTAATTTTTCTTTTTGTTGTGAAGTAAGAGGAGAACCTTTAATAACTGTTCCATTTAATAAATCAAGTACTGTATTTGTACTCTTTTTAGGATTTAAAATAAGTGGATTTTCATGACAAGCTTCACATGATCTTGCATTTTTACTTATTGTATGAGGAGAATAAGGAGTGAAGCCCTCTATTTTTTTATCTCCTAACTTATGAACATCATCAAAAACCATCTCCCCTTTATCATTTCTATAAGAAATCCTATACTGATAAAAAGGTCTTAAAACTCTTATTTTACCATCCTCTGAGTTTCCTAAAAGAAGATGTTCCCATCTTCTAAATCTATAACCACTATACCAAACTCCTTTTTTCATTTTTCCATCCACCCAGTCTGGCATATATGGTTCAGGTTCTTTTTTAGCCTTAATTGCCTTTTTTAAAAAGGCTGAAAGATAAGCATCTTCTTGATCTATTAGGTTTTTCCACTTCTTGTAATCTTTTGTATCATCCCTAAAAATAGATAATTCATAATTGCTTATTTGCCAAGAGCTATGACAAGCTGAACAAGCTATCTTATCATGATAAGAGTCATGACCTTCATTTTGACTCAAATTTTTATGACAATTACTACAAGAGGCTCTATTTTTATCAAACATTACCTCATCTTTTTTATGACAGTCTACGCAAGAAAGTCCTGCTTTATAGTGAATATCTTCACTTAGATTATGATATGAATTCCCATAAGTTGTTTTGGGATATTTTCCTTTTTTTGTAATTGGTGCTTTATAAGCATGGTCAAAATCTTTAGGGAAAAGTCCTAAATAATCTGTACCCACATAGTTTTTATTATGACAAGAAAGACATGCACTCATAGGAGGTTTTTTTGATAATTTATGCACCTTAGCATAAGGAGATTTATCTTTAATAGTTAAATCACTTCCTTTATATTTGCCATCAAGTGAATATTCAATATGGCAAGCCATGCAACCTTTCCCTCTATTCATACCTTTTTCACCGGAACTTTGATTTCCAATATGACACTTCAAGCATTTTCGTCTTAAAAAATCATCACTTAACTCTTCTAAAGTCCTTATATCATCTTTTGGAAGTGGTAGAGACTGAAGTGTTCCTAATACCTCTTTTCCTATCCATAAAGATTTAGTTAAACTAATCTCATCTTTTAATGTCACATGGGAAGATTTTTTAAAACTATGACTATCCTCTTTATGACAAGAAATACAAAATTTATCTACATTTTCAAGTGAGTCTGGATGTAGTACAACATCATCATGAGTATAATTATCTCTTTTATTTGGTTCAATATGACAAGCTACACAATCAAAGTTATGATTTTCTTCATCAAAAGTCTCTATGTTATGACAAGTTTTACAATCTTCTGCAAAAAGAAAAATAGAAAAACACAAAAACAATACTATTTTAAACATGATGTTTTTCCTTCATCAAATAAAAGCTTTGACTTCTCAAAATCTTCATATATCTTATCATCATACTCTCTATGACAAAGAATACACTTGTAAGCTTCTATCACTCTATTTAACTCCTCTTTATTAAAACTTCTAGCTTTTTCTCTAGAAGTTGTTTGGAATTGTTTCCCTTCTAATGATACAAAAGCATCTATGGGATAATCAAAATCCATTCCACTTTTTGAGGAGTTATAAAAAGGTGAAAAACTAACTTTATCTTTTTCTATTTTTAAATTTCCACGTCCTAATCCCAAACTTGCAGGGTCAATATGACAATCTACACAAGTTCTAGCTTTTCCTGTAGTATGAGGATCCCATCCAGCCATCGCCATTGCATGAAACTGCTCTATTTCTTTATCTTTAAATACTGTTCCAATCACTTGACATCCTGGTGCAAATGGCATGATTTTTTCATTATAACCAATACCTAAAGAGGGAGATTCAAACCGTAAAAAACTTCTAAACTCCATCCACTTTCCATCTGTCATCTCTTTTTTAACCCAATCATACTGTTTTCCATTTTCAAAATATACTTCATGGCAACCATAACAACTAGCCATCCATTGAGTATGACAAGCTGAACAATCTAATCTTTCATGAATAGAAGAGTTATGATATGGCTTATCACTCATTTTTGTTAAATCAAATGCTTTTCCATCTCTTTTTCTATAAAACTTTACTTCATCTTCTTCATTTTTTTGAAGATTATAAATTGGAGCATTTTTCCTTTCACTATAGGCTATACTTTCTGGCATTGGCATTGTTCCATTCAAAGTAAGAAGTTTTTCTGCAAGAGTATCAGGAAGCATTGTTTTAAACTTGGCATCATGACAATCAGTACACTTAATATCTACTGCATCTTCCATATGTATATTTTTTCTACCATCTCCCATTACACCAATTTCTGTATGACAATCAATACAATCAAGACCAGCTTTTTCATGGTGAACATCAGCAGGTAGTTCATAATAAAACCTTGTAGAATCTAACTTATTAGTAAACTCACCTTTTTTATATGGCGTACCATAACCTTCACTCTCAAATTTTCCAAAATATGAAGTTCCAATTCTATTAGATCTATTGTGGCACTTTAAACAGGTTTTTGAAGGTATTCGTGTAGTAAACTTAGTATGTTTTCCTTCTTCTTTTTCCTCAACTCTATGACAATTAGCACAACCTCCCCCTTTTGCCAAAGATTTATCATGAAATATATCTTCATCTTGATTAATATGACAAGAGGCACAAGCTTTTGCAAAATGGCTATTAGCTAACTCTTCTGCGAACTCTTTATTATCAAGTCCTGTAGATTTTTCTACCCATTGTTCTTGTAAAACATGTTTAATTCCTCTTTGATTCTCCATAGGACTCATCTTAATTCTATGTATAATATCACTATGACAACTTCCACAATATTTATCTGCATGTTCTAGACGTGAAGGGTTTTTTACCATTGCTACATGAGCAGATTCTTTAGTCGTTGCAAGTTGATTTCCTCCATGACACGAGGCACAACCAAAAAGTTCTACAGGATGAGAGTTATCTATACTTTGATAACTACTATGACATGACATACATTGATCAGGAGAACTTCTAACAACTCTTGGTTTTTCTAACTGCTTAAAGACAAAAACAAAAATTAAAAAAGTTGATACTATTGCTAATAGTTTATATAAAGATGAGATACGCATAAAAAGCCGTCCATAAAAGTAATAAATAATTAATAGTTTTTCTATATTTTTCAAAATAAAAATATGTAACTAACAACATAAAAGGAAAAGTAATCACTAAATCCACTAGAAGAGTTGAAACTCCTTTTACAAGAAGATTTTCTGCTCCTTTGAAAAACCAAGGACCAGTAACATGAACTAAAGTTAAATTGATATCCAAGTCTTGTGGCATAGTGAAAATCATCATAACCAGAACTGTAAGCCCAAGAGCTATAATAAAATATTTTGTTTTTAGTTTACCAATATGTTTATAGATAGCAAAAGCAAGTAAAATTGGTAGAAATAAAATATGCCAAATATAAAATTTCCAGACAAATAGACTATTATCTTCAAATAAAAATATAAACCACTCTAATACTGGCGTCTGCTTTATAAGTGAGAGGGCTACTTCACCAGCTGAGAGCCCATTTAAATCTGCTTTTAAAACATATCCTGTGAACATTAAAAAAAATAAAACTAATGTAGCTAAAACAGAATAATTCCAAGAAGTCTCTGAGATTTTAACTTTTAGTTTTAGAAGTTCTAAAATAATATGTAAGATTAAAAAAAGAACAAACAGCTCTGAGCTAAAATAGTGTATTTGTCTAAAAATATTTCCATAAGGTACTAAGTAAGTAATAGTTTGAACACTTTCATAAGCATTAAAAGGTTTATAAATAAATGCTAAAATAAGTCCACTTAACATACTTACATTAAAAAGTGCTAAACATATCCATGAAATAACTATTGCCACTTTATCAACCTATATATAAAAGTGAGTCTTTAATTTTAAAACTTAGCATATCCAAGTCCCTTTTTGCAGGACCTTTGAGCCTTTTGCCATTAAAATCAAATTCACTGTCATGACAAGGACAAACAAATTTTTGATTCTTATCATCAATATTTAATCCACATCCTAAGTGAGTACATTTAGAATTAAAAACATAGATATTTTCATCCTCTTTTCTAATAAAAACATTTGGGTATTTACTTATGGAGCTTGTTAGTTCACTTAAAGGGATAATTAAAGAGTCTTTTGGATTCTCTTCAAAACTTGTGAACTTATATAAAGGATAAAGGAAAGCCCCTCCTCCTATAAAAGGAAGAGCTTTTACAAAATTTTTTAATATTTTTCTTCTTTTAGGATTAACATCCTTCAAGTTGCACTGGTCCTGCATCAGCACTTGGTCCATCCTCTGCTTTTGATTGTTCAACAACTGTACCAAACTCTGGAATCTCTCCATCATCAGCTAATCTTTGGACAATATCATTATAGTTTGCCCAAGCTAACCTATCCCAACTATTTGCTTGAATAGCTTTTTTAGCATAAGCTTGTGCTAAAGGTACATTATCCTCTTCTAATGCTTCTCTTGATAAATTAATATACTTTTCACATAATGCTTTGTTCATCTTGTATTCTTGAGTACTAGAAGCACTTAGATTTTGATAACCTATAAACAATAATACTAAAAGGCTTAATATAAATAATCCACTCTTTCTCATTTCTCTTTCTCCTTACTAAAATAGTGTTATATAATAAACATTAGGTTTTGCACCTTCTGCTTCTTTTAATCTTTTAATAGAAGTTGCATCCCTTAATAGTTTTGAAACTTCACTATTCTCATCATTTAAATCTCCAAAAACTCTAGAGTTTCCAACACATGTATTAACACATGCTGGATCTAAACCTTGAAGTACTCGTGGTAAACAGAATGTACACTTATCTACAGTTTTTGCCTCTTCATCATAGTATCTTGCATTATAAGTACAAGCTACCATACATGCTTTACACCCAATACACATATCAGGTTCTACTAAAACAATACCATCTTCTTCTCTTTTAAAACTAGCTCCTGTAGGACAAACATCTACACAAGCAGCATTATCACAATGATTACATAGTACTGGTAGAAACTCTACTTTAGCTTTCCCAAATCTATTAGTACTTTCAACTTCAAATACTCTTGTTCTATATGCTTCTTTTAAAGCAGGAACATCCCACTCTGTTTTACAAGCAACATAACAAGCATCACAACCTATACATCTATCTGCAACAATTACCATTGCTAGGTTTCTATCTTTTTTTAACGTATTAATTACACCCATGATAACACCTCTTAAACTTTTTTAATGGTTACAAAACCATTATTAAACCCACAAGCTCCACTTAATGGATCAATATCATGACTACAGAAGTTTGTATCACTAATACCTACATTAAAACCAATAGACCATGCTTTTGTAATATGTCCAAATCCATGATGTATAAATACCGTTTGTTCTTTAATTCTATCCGTAATCTTTATAATATGAGCCTGTGACTCAAAACCTGTTTTCACATTTTTGATTTTTACTTTATCTTCATCTTTTAATCCAAGTTTTTTTGCATCTTTAGTATTTATCCAAAGAGGATTGTTTCCATGAACCTCCATTAAAATCCAGTTGTTTTGTGATCTTGCATGAGAGTGATTCGGGGCTCTACCCATTAATAATCTAAACTCATTTCCTTTTGGCATCTTTGGATCACTATAAATTGGAAGAGGAGAATATTCATCTCCTTTTTCTTTATATAACTCTTCAAAATCAGGAACATACAATTGAATTTTTCTAGTTGTTGTACTAAATCTTAATCTCTTACCTTCTGCATGATGATATGGATTAATATCATTAAATACTAATGTTCCGTCTTTTTCAAGTTTCTCTCTTTGATTAGGTTCTAGATGTTCTAAAAACTCTTGAGTAAACTGCGTAGGAGATTTTTCAAAATACTCTTCCACTCCAAACTTCTCTGCAATTCCTTTACAAATATCAAACACATGCTTGGTATCATATATAGGATCTATTGCCGCTTTTCTAAGTGCGACAAGAGGAATTGCATCTTTTTGTATTAATGGAATATCATCTCTTTCTAAATATGTTGATTCAGGAAGAACAATATCTGCATAAAAAGCACTATCACTTAATTGAGTATCAATAGCCATAATAAAATCTACATTTGCCATTGCTTCAAAAAGTTTTCCATTTTCAGTTGCACCATGTTGTAAAGGGTTAGTTGCATACAGTAACCAAGCTTTAATTGGATATGGATCTTGAGTTAAAGTTGCTTCATAAAGCTTATCTGCAATTCCTAAGTTTAATGGAGCAAAAGGATAAAGTGTTCCTGCTCCATCAGCTCTTTGTACTTGAGGTTCTGAAGGATGCTCTTCATGTGGTTTTTCAACTGGAGGTTTACTTCTAATAAACTGACCACCTGGAACTCCAACATTCCCCATGAGAGCATTTAAAATAGCAATTGCTCTTACTGTTTGAACATCATTTCCATATCTTGAGATTCTTCTTGGAGGAATTGCAATAACATTTGGTGCATCTTTGGCAAACTCCCATGCTATCTCTTCAATCTCTTTTGCTTTTATTCCTGTTTTATTTTCAGCCCACTTTGGAGTATACTGTTTTACATGTTCATGTAGTTCATTATATCCATAGCAATATTTTCTAACAAAATCTAAATCTGCAAGATTATCTCTTAGAATTACATGTATCATTGCTAATGCTAAAGCCATATCAGTTCCAGGATTAACCTGTAACCACCTATGTGCAGTTGCAGCAGTTTCAGAACATCTTGGATCAATATAAGTTAATTTTGCACCATTTGCTAAACCTTCTACAAATCTTTCAGCCTCACCTACATGTACTGCACCAGCTAAGTTTCTTCCAAATACCAACATATGTTTAGTATTTGCCATATCATAAACCTCGTGTCCACTAACTCCAAAACCAAATGTTTTAGACCAAGCAATTTCACGAGAGCCTACACATTGAGAATAAGATGGGACAACAACATTTGGTGTTCCTAATGCAAAGGCTAAGGTATGAGCATACCTTTCGCCAGTTCCGTGCATAAAAGTAGCTAGTGTCTCTTCTCCATACTCTTCAAAAAGTCCACTTAATTTTTCATGAATATGAGTAAAGGCTTCATCCCAAGTGATTTTTTTCCATTTACCCTCACCTCTTTTACCAACTCTTAAAAGTGGATATTGAACTCTATCTGGATCATATGTTGATTGAATACCTGCATTACCTTTAGCACAAAGTTTTCCATAATTGTTTGGATTTATTTTATTACCTTCAAGTTTTTTTATTCGTCCATCTTTTGTATAAACATCTACTCCACACTTCCAAAAACACATTTCACAGTAACTTGGAGTTTTTACTCCTCTTTCATAAGAAAAGTGTCTCATTCCTTTTACTGATTCTTGTTCTTTTGAAGCTTTCATTGGAGAGGGTAATCCAAATACACCTGCACCACCTGCAATACTTGTAACTCCTGCAAGTTTTAAAAAACCTCTTCTTGATATATGTGTATTTCTCATCTTAATCCTCCTCATTCATTGGTAAGTATCTATTTCCAATCTCATAAATAAGCATAGTAAGACCAATAGCACCAATAAATATAGATATTTCTGCTAATGTTGGAAAGTAAGTACCCACTTCAATTTTCTCTAAAAATGTTGATTCCACTTTTATTAATTGTCCACCAATAATTGAGTTATATCTTGAGAAAAATACACCTATAAGGGCACATGCCCCTGCAGCTGCTACAAAAGGAAGAGATTTAAACTTTCCTATAAATAGTAAAGCAAGTGGAACTATTACTCCTATAATTATCTCAAAAAAGATATAGTTAAACTGTAAAGGACCATGAATAACAAGATCCATACTATCAGATAATGTACTATTTCCATAAGAAGTAATAATTGCCGTCCATATATGAATAAATGATGAAGCAATAAGTAAGAACATAATCATTTTACTAATTGCACTAATACTCTCTATTCTATTTGGTTCTTTATCTTTTCTAAGAAATAGTAAAAGAATTGCAACAGCTCCACCACAAATTAAAGCACCTAATATAAATGAGATTGTAAACTGTGATGTATGCCATAATGGTTTTGCTGCATTTACTGCAAATACCATAGATAAGGTACTATAAGCCATAATTCCTATAATAAAACCAACAATACCTGCATAAAAAGTTGATTTTTTATCTCTTCTTAACAGTAGATATATTTCTAATGCTAAAAGAGGTGTCTCAAAAACATAAAATGTTGACATCCACCAAATTGGTGAAGTTAACTCAAAATTTAAATAATACTTTACAAATCTAAAAATCTGTAATTCAAAAGGTCCTCCAAGTTCCCAGAAAATTAGAAAAAATGCAGCAATCAAAGAAGAAAATGATAATAATGCAATATGTCTACTTCTAATATGGAACTTTTCAAACTTAAATACATGTGATAAAGTTGCAATAACAGAAAGACCTACACTAATTCCTACAAAAAAAGCATAACCAACCAATAATAACCCAAAAGGAACCTCCCTAGACACGCCATAACTATGTTCTTGTCCATGAAAGAATACTTGAGCTATTCCATATATACTAATAGTGAAAATAATAAAAGCCATAATGATATATGCCCCATTATTATTACGTTGTAATATAATTTTACCTTGCATTATATTATCTCCTTTTACTAAGCTCTTTAAAGAAATCAAGTTCATCTTTTAGAATTAATACTATCTTTGAGTATAAACCTAAACTTGAGGCTTCATTTAAAGAAATCTCGAATTTATCTAACCAATTTAAATATTTATTCATAAATATTAAAGCTCTTTCATACTCCTTTTGTTCCAAAAGAATTGCAACAAAAGAACACATAAGAGATATATGGTCTTGTGGTAAATTTACATTTTGTAAATCAACAATAAAACCACTCTCTTTATAAAAAACATTTATTTTAATAAAAGTTTTTCCCATCATTTTCCCATCTATCCACCATGAAGCATTGGGAACAGTTTTATTTGAAGACGAATTTATACTAAACAGCTGTATGTATTCTGACTCCAATAACTCAAGAGACAATGAGAAGTTTTCTAACTCCTCATTACCTACAAGCTCTCCAAGATATCTCATGCTCTCAGGAATATCCTCATTAGGATAATTAAAAGCTTTTGCACATAAGTCAAGAATTGATATAGCTTTAGATATTCTTTGAGCATTCATATATTAAATATCACCTTTTACAAGTTTTCTTTTAGGCATTCTTGTATAATCAATCATTGAACCATCATATACTTTTGCATTTTGTACGCCTGCTAAATATTTACCTGCAAACCAAGCTCCTGATGCATACCATCCTGAATTGCAATACCAAATTATTGGATCTTTAAGATTTACCTTTGCAGCTTCAACAGTTGCTTTTGCACCTTGTGCATCTAAATATGTAACACCATCAACTACTTTTGTATAATTCCCAACAAATAGTGCTTTAGCACCAGGTAAATGTCCTTTTTTAAGAACTTTTTTGTGTTTATCAGTTCCATTTACGTGTACAGTTGGTCTTGTATCAACTAATTGTGCTGTTTGAATTTCTACTGCAGAATCAATATCACCAATATTGGCAACATTTTCAATATTCATATTAGTAATCTTCCAATTAGTTTTTTTAGGTTTAACTTTTTTATTATCAACGGCATTACCTGCTTTTTCCCATGCTGCAAATCCACCATTTAAAATAGCTGTATTTTTAATACCATAATATTCAGAGACAAATACACCAAGCCCAGCAATTGTATAACTATCATTTTCTTTTCCATCAGAATAGAAAACAATTGCACTATCTTTTGTTACTCCACTTTTTTTCATTAGCCTTGTAAAAGTTAATGGCGCACCAATATATCCAGGAACATCCTTATATCTTGTCTCTCTAAAATCTTTTACTGCCCACTTAATTGCACCTGGAATATGAGATTTAGAATACGCTTTCTCATCTTTTCTAATATCAACAATAACTAAATCTTTATCCGCCATATTAGTTTTAAGCCATGTTGCATCCACTAACTTATTATTTGGTAAGTCTAATGCAAACGAAGAAATCGCACATATACTTGAGGCTACCAACACTCCTAAAATTTTACTTTTTAACATTCTCTATCCTTTTAAATGAATTTTCATTCAGGAAGTTTAACAATGTTGCGTAAATTTAACGTAACATTAAAAATTTAAATTAGTTTTAACTAGTTCTAGAGAAAAATAAATGGCAAAATACTTTTAATTCATACTAAATATATCAAGAAAATGAGAAAAAACAGCATTTTATATCATACTATTCTAATCAACTTTACTGTTTTTTAACTTTTTTTTAAAAAAATTTGAAAATTTTTCTATTCTACCCAATAAAAATAGTCAATTTTTTATAAAGCCTTATATAATCGAACTCATAAGCTACTTATTAAACTCTAAAAAGCACTCTTTTTAACTACACAAACAGTAAACATAAGCAATTTTGTAAAGAATATTCAAATAAATATGATTAAAACACTTGACATTAGAAAAAAAATCTATTACAATTTCACCATACAAAAACAAAACGAAATAAAAAAAAGGAAAAAAAATGCAAAAAGAGACGATTGCAGTACACGGAGGCTATAACAACAAAGAAGGTTGGGGAACAATGGCCGTTCCTATTGCACAAACTACAGCATATGCATTTAGAGATGCTGAACATGCAGCTAACCTTTTCGCACTAAAAGAGCTAGGACCTATTTATACAAGATTAAATAATCCTACTACTGATGTGTTAGAGCAAAGAATTGCTCAACTTGAAGGTGGAGCTGGCGCTTTATGTGTATCTTCAGGTCAATCAGCAATCTTCTATGCAATTGCAAACGTAGCAGAAGCTGGAGATAACATCTTAATTTCTGATAAGTTATATGGTGGAGCAGTTACATTATTAACTCATACTATTAAAAGATTTGGAATTTCTGCTAAAGTATTTAAAAGTGCAGACGCTTCAGACTTAGAAGAACAAATTGATGAAAATACAAAAGCAATTTTCTTTGAATCTTTATCAAACCCACAAATTGCTATTGCAGATGTGGAAGCAATTGTTGAGATTGCTAAGAGAAATGGTGTTTTAACTATTTGTGATAATACAGTTGCTAGTGCAGCACTATTTAATCCTATTTCATGGGGTGTAGATGTTGTAGTTCACTCAACTTCAAAATACACAAATGGTCAAGGTACAGCAATCGGTGGTGTTATTGTTGAAAGAGATGGTTTAGCAGAATTTTTTAAAGAGAACTCAAAAAGATATTATCACTTTGTTGAGCCAGATGCATCTTATCATGGATTAGTTTATGTAGATGTACCTCTTCCAAACTTCACATTAAGAGCTAGATTAGCACTTTTAAGAGATATTGGAGCTACACAATCTCCTCATAACTCTTGGTTGCTATTACAAACAATTGAAACTTTAGGTTTAAGAGTTGATAAACACTCTGATAACGCTTTAGAAATTGCAAAATATTTAGAATCAAATCCAAAAGTTAAATCAGTTAACTATCCAGGATTAGAATCAAATGCAGATTATGATAAAGCACAAAAATATTTCAAAGATGGAAAAGCTTCAGGGCTTATCTCTTTTGAAACAGAAGATTATGAGTCAGCTAAAGCTGTAATTGATGCAGCAAAACTGTTCTCAGTTGTAGTTAATATTGGAGATTCAAAATCTCTAATTGTACACCCAGCATCAACTACTCACTCTCAAATGAATGAGCAAGAGTTAAAAGATGCAGGAATTAATCCTACAACGGTTAGGTTATCAATTGGTTTAGAAAATCCAAAAGATTTAATTGAAGATTTAGAACAAGCATTAGGAAAATAAGATGCCACTAATATCTACAAAAGGAGTATATGGATTAACAGCCATGTACGAGTTAAGTAAACATGACAAAGAGACTCCCATGCAAATTAAGGAGATCTCTTCAAATGCAGATATTCCTCAAAACTACTTAGAACAACTTCTAAGTAAACTTAGACGAGCAGAGCTTGTAAAAAGTATCAGAGGAGCAAGAGGCGGTTATATCTTAGCAGGAGATGCAAAAGATATTTTAGTAAAAGATATTCTTATTGCTTTAGAGGGAGATTTAAAAGTTGCCGACTCAAAAACAAAGAGTCCTGCTTTAAATATCTTTTTTGATGAAGCAAAAGAGAATACAAAAAAGATTTTTGATTTAAGTTTATCACAATTAGATGATTATGAAGACAAATACAACGAAGTATTACACTATAGTATATAAAAAAGGAAAAGGAAAATAAAATGAAATTTGCACAAAATGTTACAGAATTAATTGGAAATACACCATTAGTAAAATTACAAAAGGCTAGTAAAGAGACTGAAACAACAGTTCTTGGAAAATGTGAGTTTATGAACCCAACTCACTCAGTTAAAGACAGAATTGGTACAAATATGATTAAAACAGCTTTAGAGCAAGGTTTAATCAATGAAAATACAACAGTAATTGAACCAACATCAGGGAATACTGGTATTGCTCTAGCTTCTGTATGTGCAGGACTTGGA
Source organism: uncultured Campylobacterales bacterium (assembly GCA_947494995.1). Classification (GTDB taxonomy): domain Bacteria; phylum Campylobacterota; class Campylobacteria; order Campylobacterales; family Arcobacteraceae; genus Halarcobacter. Next base: position 40,114 of record CANLWY010000001.1, read on the forward strand.
ATTAAACTTATCCTTACAATGCCTTCTTCAATGAGTATTGAAAGAAGAAAGCTTTTAAAAGCTTTAGGTGCAGAGCTTGTATTAACTGAGCCAGAAAAAGGAATGAAAGGTGCAATTGATAAAGCATCAGAATTAGCTGAGACTATTGAAGATTCATTTATTCCTCAACAGTTTAACAATGGAGCAAACCCTGATATCCATAGAAAAACTACAGCAAAAGAGATTTTAGCTGATACAGATGGAAAGATTGACATCTTAGTTGCAGCTATTGGTACAGGTGGTTCTATTACTGGTATTGGTGAAGTTTTAAAAGAGCATAACCCAAATATTGAAATCATTGCAGTTGAGCCTGAAGCATCTCCAGTTTTAAGTGGAGGTAAACCAGGACCACATAGAATTCAAGGTATTGGTGCAGGTTTTGTTCCAAATGTATTAAATACTGATCTTTTCAAAGAAGTTGTAAAAGTTTCAAATGAAGATGCAATTGCAACTTCAAGAGAGTTAGCAAGTAACGAAGGTCTTTTAGTTGGAATTTCTGCTGGTGCAAATGTATTTGCAGCTACACAAATTGCTTCTAAAGAAGAAAATAAAGGTAAAACGATTGTTACAATTTTATGTGACACAGGTGAGAGATATCTTAGTTCAGGACTTTATGACGATGAGTAGAAATACTCATCCTCTCATAATCACCTAAAATAATGAGAGGTTAAAAATGGCAGAAAAAGCATACAGATCTGTTGCAAAAACTGTCTCTTGGCGAACAGTTGGAACTCTTGATACTATAATTATTTCATACTTTATTACTGGTAATTTAGCAATGGCAGCCTCAATTGGTAGTATTGAGCTTGTTACGAAAATGGTATTGTACTACTTTCATGAAAGAGCTTGGAATAAGATCTCTTTTGGAAAAGTAAAAGAACCGGATTATCAGATTTAAATGATAACAATAATAATTATGGATAATAACTAGATGGATATTAAGAAGTTAAACGAAGATTTTGCTAACGCAGATGCAACACAGATTTTAGAATACTTTATTAAAGAATATGGAAGAGATGCTGCTTTATCAAGTAGCTTAGGTGCAGAAGACCAAGTGCTAACTGATAAAATTTTGAAAATAGATAAAAATGCAAATATTTTTACTCTAGATACGGGAAGATTACATCCTGAGACATATGATGTAATGGATGCAACAAACCTTAAATATGGAGTTAAATTAGAAGTATTTTTTCCTTTAAATGATGCAGTTCAAGACCTTTACCAATCACAAGGTATTAATGGTCATTATGAAAGTATTGAAAATAGAAAAAACTGTTGTGGCGTTAGAAAGATGGAGCCACTAAAAAGAGCACTTGCTCCTCTTAAAGTTTGGATTACAGGACTTAGAGCAGCTCAAAGTGTTACAAGAACAGATATGCCAGTAGTTGAATATGATGAAAACTTTGGAGTTATCAAAGTTAATCCATTAATCAACTGGAGTGAAGAAGATGTTTGGAACTACATCAAAGAAAACAATGTTCCATACAATAAACTTCATGACCAAGGTTATCCAAGTATTGGTTGTGCACCCTGTACTCGACCTGTTGAAAAAGGACAGGATATAAGAAGTGGAAGATGGTGGTGGGAAAACCCTGAACACAAAGAGTGTGGATTACACGCCAAATAAAATTAAGACAAATGACGATGAAATCAAACTTTTAATTTGAAGGATTCAATTTAAAAATAATATAGAAGAAATCAAACCTTTACTTTGACTATTCTAAAACAATTAATGGGATGATAAATAATGAGCAATGAAATAGAAATAAGTCCTGAAAGACTTACACATTTAAAACAATTAGAAGCAGAAAGTATGCATATAATGAGAGAAGTAGTAGCAGAGTTTTCAAACCCTGGTATGCTTTACTCAGTAGGGAAAGACTCTTCTGTAATGTTACACCTTTTACAAAAAGCATTTTACCCTGCACCACCACCATTACCTTTAATGCATGTTGATACAACATGGAAATTTAAAGAAATGATAGAGTTTAGAGATAGACGAGCAAAAGAAGTTGGAATGGAATTAATAGTTTACTCTAATCCAAAAGGTCTTGAAATGGATATCTCTCCTTTTGAACATGGATCTGCATTACATACAGATATCATGAAAACAGAAGGATTAAAAAACGCTTTAAATATTCAAAAGTTTGATGCTGTATTTGGAGGTGCTAGAAGAGATGAAGAAAAATCTAGAGCAAAAGAGAGAATTTACTCATTTAGAGATAAAAACCATAGATGGGATCCAAAAAACCAAAGACCAGAACTTTGGAATATCTATAATGGAAAACATACACAAGGTGAATCTATCAGAGTATTCCCACTATCAAACTGGACAGAGCTTGATATTTGGCAATATATCTATTTAGAAGCTATTCCAATTCCTGATTTATACTTCTCTAAAGAGAGAGAAGTAGTAGAATATATGGGTACAAAAATCATGGTAGATGATGATAGAGTTCCTGAAGAATTAAGAAAAACTTCTAAAAAAGAGAAAGTAAGATTTAGAACACTTGGATGTTATCCATTAACTGGTGCTGTAGAGAGTGAAGCTAATACATTACCTGAGATTATTCAAGAGATGTTAACTTGTACAACATCTGAAAGACAAGGTAGATTAATAGATAGTGATGGTGACGCATCAATGGAAAAAAAGAAACAAGAAGGGTATTTTTAAGATGGCACATCAATCAGATTTAATTTCAGAAAATATTGAAAAATATTTAAAAGAACACGAAAACAAAGAGATATTAAGATTTATTACTTGTGGTTCAGTTGATGATGGTAAATCAACTTTAATTGGTAGACTTTTATATGATTCTAAAATGATTTTTGAAGACCAATTAGCTGCTATTGAAAAAGATAGTAAGAAAGTTGGTACTACAGGTGAAAAGATTGATTTAGCACTTTTAGTTGATGGTTTAGCAAGTGAGCGAGAACAAGGTATTACTATTGATGTTGCCTATAGATTTTTTTCAACTGAAAAAAGAAAGTTCATCATAGCAGATACTCCAGGACATGAACAATATACAAGAAACATGGCAACAGGGGCTTCAACAGCAGATGTTGCTATTATCTTAATTGATGCAAGACAAGGGATTTTAACTCAAACTAAAAGACACTCTTATATTGCATCTCTATTAGGTATTAAAAACCTTATTGTTGCTATTAATAAAATGGATTTAGTTGATTTTTCACAAGAAGTATTTGAAAATATCAAAAAAGACTATAATGAGATTATTCCAAATCTTCCACATAATGAAGATTTAAATATTGAGTTTATTCCTATTTCTGCTTTAGATGGAGATAATATTTTAACTAACTCACAAAAGTCACCTTGGTATACTGATAAACCATTAATGGAATTACTTGATACTATTGAAATTCATAAAAAAGAGTCTAACTCGTTTAGATTACCAGTTCAGTATGTAGTAAGACCACACTTAAACTTTAGAGGTTTCTCTGGAACTATTTCAAGTGGAAGTATTTCTGTTGGTGATGAGATTACTGTATTACCATCAAGAAAGATATCTAAAGTGAAATCAATAGTATCAAATGATGTTAAAGATTTAAGACCAATTGGAAAAGATGAAGAAGTAGAAACTATTCAAACAGCATATGCTCCAATGGCTACAACTATTACATTAGAAGATGAAATTGATATTTCAAGAGGAGATATGATTGTAAAATCAAGTGATATTCCTAAAGTATCAGATCACTTATCAGCAATGGTTGTATGGATGGATGAAGCACCATTAACTTTAAATCAGAATTATGTAATTAAAAGAGCAACTTCTGTGTTAAATGGAACTTTTAACTCTATTGATTTCAAAAAGAATATTAATACTTTTGAAGAAGTAAATACTTCAAGTCTAGAGTTAAATGATATTGCACAAGTTACAATTTCACTTGATAGAGAGATTGCTGTAGATCCTTATCATGAGAATAGATATACTGGAAGTTTTATTATTATTGATAAATATAATAACTCTACAGTTGGTGCTGGAATGATTGTATCTTCTGTTGAAGGTTCTGCACAACTTGCACAAGATAATAGAGACTATACACAAGCAGAAATTGAGCTTAATGCGTATATTAGAAAGAACTTCCCTGAGTGGGGTTGTAAAGAGATTTTAGGATAAGAGTATGGCGAAAGAAACAAAAGCTCAAAGAGTTGAACGTATAAAAAAAGAGAAAGATGGACTTGATGTACTTCAAGACATCTATCTTTATGCAATAACAGGTGAAGAGGTTCACCCTGAAGATATTGATAGGTTCAAGTGGTATGGAATGTATACACAAAATAGAAACCTTCAAGATGAAGATGATCAAACTCTATACTTTATGCTTAGAGTTAAACTTGAAGGTGGAGAATTAACTCTTCCTCAATTAAAAATTGTAGCAGAAATTTCAGAAAAATATGCAAGAGGAACTGCAGACTTTACAACTAGACAAGATATTCAATTCCACTATATTAGAGTTATAGACTTACCTGAAATCTTTAGACTTCTTGATACTGTTGGATTATGTTCTATCTTTGCTGCAGGAGATGTTCCAAGAAATGTAGTTTCTTGTCCAGTAAATGGAATAGACCATGAAGAAATTGCCGATGTTAGAGATATTGTTGATAAATTAAATGCACTATTTAAAGGAAATAAACTATTCTCTAACCTTCCAAGAAAATATAAAGTTGGTGTAAATGGATGTTCTAAAAACTGTATGCACCATGAGATTCAAGATTTAAGTTTTAACGCAGTTAAACAAGCAAATGGAAGAGTTCACTTTGCAGTAAGTGTTGGTGGAGGTATGGCTTCAAATAGAAGAGCCGCTGAACATATTGGATATGTTACTCCTTCACAAGTTATTCCATTAGCAAAAGCAGTTACTAAAATCTATAGAGACCATGGATTAAGAGAAAAAAGAACTAAAGCTAGATTAGGTCACCTAATAGAGCATTGGGGATTAGCAAAATTTAGAGAAGAGTTACAAAATTCTGTAACTTTTAGAATAAAAGATGCAAATGAAATTGAATATGTAAACTCTAGATATAGAGAGCATTTTGGTATTCATGAAAGTAAAGAAAAAGGCAAGTCTTTTATTGGATGTTCTTTAAATTCTGGACATATTGGTGCTAAGGGATTAAACAATTTAATAGAACTGTTTGAAAAACATGGTGCAAGTAAATTAAAAGCAACTGTTACTCAAAATATTGTAATAACTGATGCACCAACAAAAAGTGCCCAAGCTCTTGCAAAAGATTTAGCAGAAGTTAATATTAAAGCTTTCCCTTCAAACTTTAGAGCGAAAACTCAAGCATGTACAGGATTGAACTTCTGTAAATTTGCAATCTCTGAAACAAAAGGTGCTTCAAAAGAGCTTGTAGAACACTTAGAAGCTAAATTTCCTGAGTTTGGAGAAAGAGTATCTATTTCAGTAAATGGTTGTCCTAACTCTTGTGCCCATCCTCATATTGTCGATTTAGGACTAATAGGGACTAAGGTTAAAAATGAAGAAGGTCAATCTGTAGTTGGGTATGAACTTCTTGTAGGTGGTTTTTTAGAAGGTGTTAAAACACAATTTAACCAAAAAACAGGTATCAAATTTGAAGCCTCAAAATTAAATGAAAATGTAGAAAGCCTAGTTCAAGACTATTTAGATTCTGACTTTGCTACTTTAAGAGATTTTCTACTTACAAAAGTAAAATAAAAGAAGAGTTTTTCTCTTCTTTTATCATATTAATTAAACATATAATAAAAATAAGTTATTATTATGACTATGAAAAAAAATATATTTAGACCATTTTTTGATAAAAATACAGATACATTAGATTTTATAAGATATAACACTATTGGAAAAAGTAAAAAAGAGTATTTTGATTATACTGCCTCAGGATTAGCCTTTAGGCAAATAGAGAACCGTGTAAGAGATGTTCTTGAAACTTATGCAAATACACACTCAGAAGTCTCTTCAAATGCAAATATTACAAACCAGTATTATAATGAAGCTATAGAATCATTAAAAAACTCTCTAGAGTTAAATGATGAATTTTCAATTATTCCTAGTGGTTGTGGAGCAACTGCCGCTATTAAGAGATTTCAAGAGATATTAGGAATTTATATTCCTCCTGCAACAATTAAAAGATTTAATATTACTGTTGCTAAAAAGAAACTCCCTTTAATCATTGTTGGTCCTTATGAACACCATTCAAATGAAGTAAGCTATAGAGAAGCTTTATGCGAAGTTCAAAGAATAAGATTAACAGATGACGGGCTAATAGATTTACGACAATTAAAAGAGGTTTTACAAGAGAATCATCATAGAGAAATTATTGGATGTTTTTGTATTGCCTCTAATGTAACTGGAATTATAACCCCTTATGAAGAGATTTCAAGACTACTAAGACTTTATAAAGCAACTGTTCTTTTTGATGCAGCGGCAAGTAGTCCATATATGAATATTCCATGTGAATTATATGATGCTTTAGTTATCTCTCCTCATAAACTTCTTGGAGGTCCAGGTTCTTGTGGATTACTTGCTATAAGAAACACTTTAGTTGATGATGAGATAGCTCCTACTTTTGCAGGAGGAGGAACAGTACAATATGTTAATTCTCAAGTTCAAGAGTATGAAAAAGAGATAAGTGTTAGAGAAACAGCTGGGACTCCGGGGATATTACAACTTATAAGAGCAAGTTTAGCTTACCAACTTAGAAATGAAATAGGTTTTGAATTTATTCTAAACCAAAAAGAGATGCTTTTAAACCATTTTCTAAAAGAGATTGAAACCATTCCAAATATTTTTATTTATGGAAATAGAGATTCAAAAAATATAGGTATCATATCTTTTAATATTGAAGATATAAACCCTTATGATATTTGTGAAAGATTATCTCAAAATGCTGGGATACAAACAAGAGCAGGATGTTCCTGTGCAGGACCTTATGGTCATGATTTATTAGGATTCAATACTAAAGAAGAAGTACAGGAAAAACCAGGTTGGCTTAGAATATCAATCCACTATTCACAAACCCTTGAAGATATAAATAATTTATTAAAAGCTTTAAAAGAATCTATTTAAAGCTATGAAGATTTCATTATTTGCCACTATTTTTTTGTCAATTATGACACTCTTCACTCTTCTTATTGCAAGAAGATTTGTTAGAAAGTTACACTTTAAACAAAAAACAAAAAATATAATCTATATCTTTTTAGCACTAAATTTATTTGGTGTACTAGGATATATGCTTGCAAGACACAACCCCTCTTTACCTAATTGGGCTTACTTCTTATTATCAGTTCCAATTGGTTTAATTTTCTTATTGTTTGTTGCAACAGTTTTTTATGAACTGTTTTCAAGAATATTAAATGCAACTACAATAAGTGAAAAAAGAAGAAACTTTTTTAAAAAATCACTTGATATAGGAGCTGTTAGTATTGCAGGTGGAATAAATGCAAAAGCTATGTATAATGCCAAAACAGTAGAGATAGAAAAAGTAAAAATAAAAATAAAAAATCTAGAACAAGTATACTCAATAGTTCAACTAAGTGATATTCACATTGGTGGACTTATAGACAAGGAGTTTATTGCAAATTTAGTTAAAAGAGTAAATGCACTTAATCCAGATGTGGTAGTTATTACAGGGGATTTAGTTGATGTAAAACTTGATTATGCAAAACCAGCATTAGATGAATTAAAAAATATAAAATCAAACTACGGAAACTACTTTTGTGTTGGAAACCATGAGTACTTTCATGGGCTAGTACCCATTATTAATTATATAAATACCCTAAATTTCAAAACATTAGAAAATGAAAATGTCTATATTGGACAAGAGGATAAAGGTTTTAATCTAGCTGGAGTGTATGATGTTTTTGGGTACAACATTGATGCTTATAAACCTGATTTAAAAAAAGCCTTAGATGGAAGACTTATAAATAATCCAACCGTATTACTTGCTCATCAACCAAAATATGTTGAAGAAGTAAAAAATGTCGATTTAGTACTTTCAGGACATACACATGGAGGACAAATTTTTCCATTTAATTATCTTGTAAAACTTCAACAACCCTATGTAAAAGGTTTACATCAGCATAATGAAGAAACACAAATATATATAAATAAAGGTACAGGATTCTGGGGACCACCTATGAGACTAGGAGCTAGTTCAGAAATTACTCATATTACTTTGGTTTAAATAAATTCAGATAAGAGTTTCTGATGATCTATTATTCTAATGTTTCTTTTCTCTTTTCTAATTATTCCACTTTTTATAAGTTTCGCAATTTTTCTTGATAAGGTCTCTTCTCTTATATTTAAAATCTCTGCCATTTTTACTTGCTTTATAGAGTCAAGTACTTTTTCATTGTCATAAATAAACTTTGCTACTTTTGCATTAATATCTATAGTTACATTTGTATGAATAAAGTTTTCAAGGTATTTAATTTTTTTACTAAGTGATTTTATAAAAAGCATAGAAATATCTTTTTTATGTAAAAAGTCATTTTTAAATTTTTCATAATCTATCAATACAACTTCTGACTCAACTTCAAAAGAACAGTTGGCAGGAAAAGGTTGGTCTTCATAGTTTGCAATCTCTGCAATAAAAGCAGGAGCACTTATTGTATGGATAACTACTTCATTATCTTTAAAATCATGCTTATAAAGCTTTACAACACCCTTTACAAGTAGATGTAAATATTTTGATTCATCACCTGTATAAAAAAGAATTTCATCTTTTGAAAATTTTTTTACTGTTGATATATTTTCTAATTTTTCAAGTTCCCTATCGTCTAAAGAGCTAAAAAAATAATACTCTCTTAAATCCATAATAAACTCTTTCTTGATACTTATCAATGTATTTTTAAAAATTTTATATAAAAATTGTAAAAGAGAATTTAAATAAAAAGAGTAATATTTTAATCATGGAAATAGTAAAGTTTAAAAGTGAAGTTCAAACACTAAAAAAATTCTTTGAACTATATTGTAAGAATAAACATACAAATCAAGAAAATGTAACTCATATATTAAGATACATAAATGAGGATATTAAAGTTGAGCTTTATCTTTGTAAAGAGTGTTTTGAAAATATAAACTACTCTTTTAATAGACTTCTTGAATGTCCCCATGAAGAAAAACCTAGATGTAGGACTTGTCCAAATCCTTGTTATGAAAAAAAACAATGGAAAGAGGTAGCTAAAATAATGCGTTATAGTGGTGTGTCGTTAGGCTTAACTCGCATAAATAAAAAATTCAAATCTATATTTAAAAAACAATAATACTTTTAAAAAATTCTATCATATAAGTAGGAGAAATGCTACCTCTTTTCAATTTCTTGATACGGCTCTTATCAATTAGTAGAATTATAGCACTATTTTTTAGCACTTGTCAAGTAGTACTGCCATATAATTTAGCAATTAATTGATTTAAGTGCTATAAAATATCCATAAAATGGGACTTTTAGAAATTTGTAATTTTAGCATATTCTAATTTTAAGTGCTAGTTTTAAGATTGAATATCTCTTTAAAAACTTTATAATGGTGTTTTAATTATAAAAGTTGTTCCTTTTCCTATTTCACTTTTACAATCAATTGAACCTTTTAGATTTGTAGTTATCAAATTATAGACTATATTTAAACCTAGACCCGAACCACCAGCATCTCTATTTGTAGTAAAAAATGGTTCAAATATTTTTGTTAAGTTTTTTTCGTTAATGCCTTTTCCATCATCACTATACTCTAAATAAAGGTAGTTATCATCACTTTTTACTATTAATTTTATTACTCCTTTATCATTTTTTTCATAGGCATGAGTAATGGAGTTTGCAAGTAAATTTGTAATTATCTGTGCATAAAAACCAGGATAAGACGTAATTTCTAGATCATCAGGACATTCTAATTTAATTTCAACATTTTTTTTCTTTATAATACTATCAATACTAATTAAAACGCCTCTTATATACTCTTTAATACTAAATACTCTTTTTTGTTCACTTGTTTGATCTACTGCAACTTGTTTAAAGTTTCTTATTATTTCTGCTGTTCTTCCTAAGTTTGCATTTATTACTTTTATTAAATCTGTAGAACTTTTTAAATACTCTTCAAACTCTTCTTTAGACATATCATCATCACTATATTTTTCATTAATCTCTTCATTTAAATACTCTAAATGAGAAGATCCTGCTAATCCAACTCCTACAGGAGTATTTATTTCATGAGCAACTGATGCAACTAAAGAACCTAAACCTGCAAGCTTTTCAGACTCAACTAATTTATTCTGAGTTTTTCTAAGATTTTCAATCATTGTTTCTAATTCGTCATTTGATTCTTGTAGATCTTGAGTTCTCTCTTGAACTTCTTTTTTAAGCTCCTCATTAAAGCCTTGAATTCTTTCATCATGCTCTTTTAATTTTTTAATATCCTCAAGAATTTTATTTCTCATAATGTCAAAATTTTCTGATAAATCATTTAATTCTCTTGCTCCATCAACTGATATTTTTGCATCAAGTTTTCCAGAGCTAATCTCTTTTGATACTTTTGTAAGATTTGATATAGGCATTAATACTCTTTTAACAATATATATAATAATTAAAGATATAGCAATTAATACTAATATTGAACTAGATATAAAGTCATTTTTAAATTTATTTAACTTTTGATATTTTGTATCCTTGTGAACTGCATATCCAATTATCCAACCCCATGGCTCATAATATTTAAATATAGTCCACTTATTAGTTTTATTATAACTATAATCAAAACTACCACTTTTCATTTTAATTAATTTTTCATAAGCCTTATCATTTCTATATAAATTATTATTTTTTTTATTTAATTCTGGATGAAGAATAAAAAGACTGTCTTTATCAATTATAAAAGGGTAAATATCTTCTTTATGCTTACTGAAAACATCATTTATAATTTTGACTGTACCATCTTGAAATGATTCTTTATAAGCTTCTGGCATACCAGTTTTTTGTAATTTTTGCTCTTTTTGATTAATTAAATAAATTATATTATCTATTTTGTGACTATAAAGAGAATCTTGAAAATTATCAATACTTATTTTTAAACTATTATATGAAGTATAAAATAGTATTCCCATTCCAAGTATTATAAAACTTAAAATAGCAATTAAAAGTTGTTGCTTTAAAGAAAGATTCTTTTTCATTTTAGAAATTCCAATTAATCTATTTTATTTAATCAGCAATTATTGCATTATCAATTATATCAAAGGGAAATACAATATTCAACTTTTTTCCTAGTTTTGTATTTATGTGGATTGTTGCTTTTTCATTTGTAACTATTGGAATAGTCGATATATCCTTACCATTTAAAATATCTATTGCTGTATTTGCAGCCCAAGTACCTTGTTCTTCAGGTCTATTTGCATATGATAATAGTACTAAATCATCAACAATAGCACTCCAAGTACCTGATGGTATTTTTGTATTTTTTAATACAAAATCTTTAATACTATCTCTATTTTCATTCCAATCTTTTACCCCTGCCCCATTGCCTGTCAACAAAATATCAGCATTCTCTTGTGCGTGAAGATACTCTTTTTTCCATTCCTCAGTAGTTGTTACAAATCTTTTTTCTATCTTTTGATTTAATTGTTTTTCAAAGAAGCCTGCTTCAATTCTTGATGTTAAAGTTTCACCTTTTAAATAAATTATTCTATTGCCTTTTGTATATTTTTTTAGAGTTTGTACTATTTGAGGAATTAACTGTATTTCTACCATTCCTGTAACATTTTTAAAGGGAAATCCATACTTTTTTGCATCTGCATTTACTCCACAAAAAACAAAGGGTATGGAAGAGTCTTTAAAGTAAGGAACTATTACATATTTTGCTGCATTATCATCAGATGTTATCACAACATCAGGCTTAAACTCATCTATTATATCTTTAACTTTTTGAGCAGTTTTTAATTTATAAGATTCACTACTATTTCTTTTAGTATCCATCTCAATTCTTTTATAAAAAATTGATATATTTGAATTACTAATAGTATTCTCTATTGCCTTTTGAATACCATCACTCCAGTATAAACCTTTATGATAAGAATTAATATATAATACTTTTTTTTCAAAAGAAGTTTGAGAAAGTAAAGAACTTGAAAATAGAATAAATAAAAATAAAAGATATAATAATTTTTTCATATAAGCTCCTTGGCTTTTTATTATATCATAGGAAATGAAAATAACAAAACCATATGTTTCTAAATATAAATTTAAAAATCTTAATCTAATCTCTTTTTTATATAATACGCCCATGAAAATTTTTTACAGACTACTACTTATTTTAGGATTATTTACTTTTTCAAATCTTTATGCCCAAGAACATGACTATAAAAAGTTCATTTATGAAGATATTAATAAAATACCTAAAAAAAAGGCTGCTTTACTTTTAGGAACTGCAAAATATGTAAAAAAAGGTAAAAAAAATTACTTTTATGTATATAGAATTGAAGCTGCCATAAAACTTTGGAAAGCAAAAAAAATTGATGCTATTGTAGTCTCAGGAGATAATGGAACAAAATATTATAATGAAACAGAAAGAATGTTCAAAGACTTAGTAAAAGCTGGTGTTCCAGCAAAATATATAGCAAAGGATTACGCAGGATTTAGAACTTTTGATTCAATTATTAGAGCAAAAGCTATTTTTGATTTAGAGGATTATATTATAATCTCTCAAGAGTTCCACCTAAAACGTGCTTTATATATAGCTCATGAAAAAGGACACAAAGCAATAGGTTTTTCTGCTAAAGATATAAAGGGAACAGAAGCTGCAAAAAAAATGGAAGCAAGAGAGTTTCTAGCTGGGATAAAAGCATTTTTGGACATCAATGTTTTAAATACCCAGCCAAAATTTTATGGTGATAAAGTAAAAGTTACTTATAGAGAATAGATTTTAATTATGCAATAGCTATAAATGTAGTAGCAATAGTTAAAAAGTATATTCCTATTACTACTAAATAATCTTTTTTGTTTGTATTTATATTTTTATTATTCATTTTTTCTCCTAAAATTCCTATCTTGTTTTAATAGGAGAAAATTAAATCTATCTCCTATTAAGCTATTAATAAACTGTAATTCACATGACTTAACATCTATAATCCTTAGACTTCTGTACTATGTAAATTAAACTCCTTTCCCTCTTGAAATATTTCATGAAAAGTTTTTCTCCACATCATCTTGGACATCCTTTTTTGTGTAAGTTTTTTCATAATCTTTCCTTTTAATAATTTTTAATTTGTTTTTTATTGTATAACCCATTCTTGGGAATCTAATCTTGTTTATAGGCAAAAAAAAAGGGGAAGAGCCAAAAAGCTCTTCCCCTTTGAAATAGATTTAATAAATTCTATTCGTCTGCGTACTTAGCCTTTTTAGCTGCTCTTTTTCTTACTGTTGGATCAAGTTCTCTTTTTCTTACTCTAATAGTAAGAGGAGTTACCTCTACAAGCTCATCTTCTTCAATCCACTCTAAAGCATTCTCTAGGGACATCTCTCTTGGAGGAATAAGTTTGATTGCATCATCTGATCCCGAAGCTCTAACGTTTGTAAGAGCTTTACCCTTAATAGGGTTAACATCAAGATCATTAGATTTTGCATGTTCACCAATTACCATTCCACCATACACTTTATCTTGAGGTTTAATAAACATAACACCTCTATCTTGTAAGTTGAAAATAGAGTATCCAAGAGCTTCACCATTTTCCATAGAAACTAGTGCTCCATATTTTCTAGACTCAACTGTTCCAGAATATGGTCTAAATTCTAAGAATGAGTGGTTCATAACACCCTCACCTTTAGTCTCAGTTAAGAACTCAGTTCTAATACCAATTAATCCACGTGCTGGAATTTCAAACTCTAATCTTGTAAATCCAGCACCCATTGGTACCATATTTGTCATATTTGCTTTTCTTTTTCCAAGTTTTTCAATAATAGCTCCAGAGAACTCATCAGGAGTATCAATTACAAGATGTTCAAATGGCTCCATAGTTACACCATTTTCTTCTTTTGTAATTACTTCTGGTCTACCAATAGAGAACTCAAAACCTTCTCTTCTCATATTCTCTGCTAAAATAGTAATTTGAAGCTCACCTCTTCCGTTTACTTTAAATTTACCTTCACCAATTTGCTCATAATTCATAGCAATATTAGTGTTCATTTCAGAAGCTAATCTTTCATCAATTTTATTTGAAGTTACAAATTTACCTTCAGTACCCGCAAGTGGAGAATCATTTACTGCAAAAGTAACAGAAAGTGTTGGCTCTTCAATATGCATTGGGTCTAATGGCATTGGGTTTGCTGGATCACAAAGTGAATCACCCACATCAATAGTTTCAAAACCAGCAACAGCACAGATATCTCCAGCTCCTGCTTTATCTATTTCGATTCTTTCTAAACCTTTAAATCCAATAAGTTTAGTCACTCTACCTTTTACTTTTTCACCATCAGCTTTAACTAATACAACAGTCTCACCCATAGAGATTGTTCCATTAAAGATTCTTGCAATACCAATCTTTCCAATAAAGTTATCATAATCAAGAGTAAATACTTGAAGTTGAAGACCATTATCTTCACTTCCTTGAGGTTTTGGAACTTCATTTAAAATTACTTCAAACAGAGGTTGTAAATCTTTCTTTTCATCTTCTAAAGCATGCATTGCATAACCATCTCTAGCAGCTGCATAGATTACTGGAAATTCTAATTGCTCTTCATCTGCACCCATTTGATCAAATAGGTCAAATACCTCATCAACAACTCTATCAGGCTCACCAGCAGGTTTATCAATTTTGTTTACAACAACGATTGGTCTGTGACCTAACTGAAGTGCTTTTTTAACAACGAATTTAGTTTGAGGCATAACACCTTCTTGAGCGTCAACTAGTAATAATACTGAGTCAACCATCTTTAAAACCCTCTCAACTTCTCCACCAAAATCGGCGTGTCCTGGAGTATCAATGATGTTAATTCTTACACCTTCATAATCAATAGCAGTGTTTTTAGAAAGAATCGTAATACCTCTCTCTTTTTCAATATCATTGCTATCCATTACTCTTTCATCAACTTCTTGGTGAGCTGCAAAAGTACCTGATTGCTTTAATAATTCATCAACAAGTGTTGTTTTACCGTGGTCAACGTGTGCGATTACGGCAATATTTCTAATGTCTCTCATGTATTCTCTTTATTATGATTTCTTTAATATACTTCTAATTTTGGCGGATTATATCTAAGTTATGCTTAAGTTATGTATAAGGAAAAGATTTAATTGTTTATATTTTATAAATAAAAGAGAGAAAACTCTCTTTTATTTAAAGTCATCATTGTTTCTATCAATATAAACAGCGTTACTTAATTCTCTTTTATACTCTTTTATATCAAAATCTTTCATATCAGTTACTCCATCTTCTACTGCTGCTTGTGCAACTGCTGAAGATACCCAGATTAAAACTTCTCTACAAAATGGAGTTGGAATAATATGCTCTTTTCCATATTCTAAATCATCATTGTTATAAGCTGCTTTTACACTATATGAAATTGGTTGTTTTGCTAATTCTGCCAAAGCCTTTGCAGCAGCCATTTTCATATTTTCTGTAATTTTTTTAGCTTGAACATCAATTGCCCCTCTAAAAATAAATGGAAAACCTAAAACATTATTAACCTGATTTGGATAATCAGATCTTCCTGTTCCAATAATTGCATCATCTCTAACTTCTTTTACCTCTTCTGGTAAAATCTCAGGTACAGGATTTGCAAGAGTAAAAATAATAGGATTAGGTGCCATTGAAGCAACCATATCTTTTGATACAGCTTTTGCAACACTAAGTCCTAAGAAAAGATCAGCATCTTTTATAGCTTCTGCTAAAGTACTTGCTTCAGTTTCATATATGAAATCTTTTTTAAACTCATTTAAATCATCTCTTTTATGATTAATTACACCTTTAGAATCACACATAATAATATGTTGTGCCCCTAAATCTCTATACATTTTTGCACAAGTAACTGCTGCTGCTCCAGCTCCATTAATTACAATTTTCATTTCAGGAATATTTTTCCCAACTAAATCACTTGCATTTATAAGTGCCGCAGTTGTAATAATAGCTGTACCATGTTGGTCATCATGCATTACAGGAATATTTACTCTTTCTTGAAGTTTCTTTTCAATTTCAAAACACTGAGGTGCTCCAATATCTTCTAAGTTTATACCTCCAAAAGTTGGTGCAATAGCAGCACAAACATCTACTATTTCATCAACTGTATGAACATCAAGCTCAATATCAGTTCCATCAATATTTGCAAATTTTTTGAAAAGTACCATTTTACCTTCCATAACTGGTTTTGAAGCAAGTGGACCAATATTTCCTAATCCTAAAACAGAACTTCCATCACTAATAACTGCAACAGAGTTACACTTTGCAGTATATTTATATGCTAATGAAGGATCTTTATAAATCTCTTCACAAGGAACAGCAACACCTGGAGAATAAGCAATAGATAAGTCCCTTTGAGTCTCACAAGACTTTCTTATATGAAGACTTACTTTTCCTTTATCATGATAATCTAAAATTTCAGTATTTGTCAGTTTCATTCTTTTCCCTTTTTTTTGATTTAATCATTATAGACAGTCAAAAATAAATTATAAGTTAAATTAATAGTAAAATACAACAAATGCCCTTTCTTAGGAGCATATGCTCATAATATAGACTAAAGATGGATTATTTTTACTTATAATAAAAAGTTTGAGTATAAAAAATATTAAGTGTATTTTTCAAACTATTTAAGTATAATCATCAAAAATCTAAGGGATAAAATGACTGCTTTAGAAATCGCTGATATTATAGGTATTGTCTCATTTGCTTTAAGTGGATTTTTAATTGCTGTTCACTATAAACTCGATATTTTAGGTATTTTTATCTCATCTTTTTTAACAGCCCTTGGTGGAGGAATTATTAGAGATGTTATTGCAAATAAAACCCCTTATGTTTTAAATAATGATTTGCCTATCTTTCTTGTAGGTCTAACACTTTTAATTTCATTGATTTTAAAACTTCATAAAAAAACTGATCTTGAAGGCAAAACCACTTTTATAGTATCAGATGCAATTGGTCTTGTCTCTTTTGCGATAACTGGAGCTCTTATAGGAATTGAAGCAAATTTTAACTTTCTTGGAATTTTAATGTTAGCCTTTTTAACTGCAGTAGGAGGAGGAACTATTAGAGATATACTTATAAATAAAGTACCTTCTATTTTAGTATCAGAATTCTATGGAACAGTAGCAATTATTGTAGGGACAATAACATATTTTCTAAATCTTTTTGAACAAACTACTATTTTAAATCTAACGATTCTATTTATATTTGGAGTAACATTAAGACTTCTTGCTTATTATAAGCATTGGAATTTACCTAAACTATCATAAGTCCCATAAGGAAGTTTTATCTATACTTCCTCCATTTATCACAATAATCTTATTTGAAAGTTCACCTATTACATTTTTATAAAAAAGAGTTTTACCTGTATCATCACTATCTTTTATAGTAAAAGCCAATAATACTGTACTATTTTGAGTTGAAATAATTGTTGCACTTCTTGCATAATTTGTTAAAGCACTTATTTCACCAAATACTCCTTGATTATTTACTTCTGCAAGAACTCTATCTTCACTTGTCGAATGAACTTTTTTAACTTCCACTCGTCCTTTTAATAGAATATATATGTATTTATCATTTTTAGAACCCTCTTGGATTATGATATCATCTTTATTATATTGAAAAATTTTAACCTCATCAACTATTGAGATTATATCATCTTCACTTAATCCATTTAAAAGAGTGATTTTATCTTTTAACATCAATAATTGCTTCATTTCAGGGTTAATATTTTCTACTCTTGACATTTTTTTCCTTCTTGTGCCTATAATTATATCAAATTGAGTTAAAATTCTAGATAATAAAAAAATTTATTAAGAATTTTTATGAGAATTTAATTAACTTTTTTATTTTTAAAAAATAATTAAAACATTATTTAACAATCTTTCTATATAATATCTCAAATTATGAAGAAGGATTAAAGATGTCTGAAAACTTATCACAAGAAGAGAAGCAATTAGTTGAGCAATCATTTGAAGAGGTAAAAGATTTTAGAACTTTAGGTGAAAAGATTACAGAGCCTATTGATTCTATTATTGATGAGACTACAGTTATTATTGAAAATGACCCTATAATGGATGTTTCAAATGAATTGACACAAATGAATACAAAAATGCAAGCTATTTATGCTGATATAATTGATAATGATGGAACAATGATGAAATTCTTCAAATCATTACCTTTAGTTGGAACAATAGCAGAAAAACTTGATGAAAAATGGGATGAACAAAATTTTAATATGAAAACAATCAATGAACAAATCACTGGTGTTTTCTCTGGTTTTGACCAATCATATAAATCACTTAATACTTCAATTGATATGCAATATAACTTTCTTGATGGCATTGAAAAAAATCTTGGAAAAGTTATTAACTACAAAGAATACTTAGAAGAAAAAATTGCTGAATTTAAAGCAGAAATTGAAAACAAAAATGAAGATAAAGAAAAACTTGAACTATTTATCAGAAGTGTAGAATTCTTCCAAACAAATTTAGTAGTTCTTATTGGTAATCTTGAAATGGCTAAAAAAAGACTTCTTATAAGACTTGATTCAGCTAGAAAACTATCTTTATCAATGAACGCTTCAAAACCAATTTTTAAAACACTACTTTCAACTGCTGTTATTGAAATCTCTGGTCAAAAAGCAATTGATGCTTCGATGACTGCAATTAACTCTATGAGTGAAACTATTGATAAAATGTCTACAACTTTAACAGATGAAGCTATAGAAAGTAATAAAAAAGCAGAAGAGTTATCTTCAAAACCAGTTTTATCTTTGAGTGTATTTGTTGACAATGTTACAAAACTAAAAAATCACTTTGATGAGATTGAAGATTATAGAGAAGCAGTAGCTTTAGAAGCTAAAAAAGAGAGAGAAGATTTTGAAAATGCTAGAAAAAATCTTGCAAATATCAAAGTTTTAACAAAAACTCAAAGTGATGAATTAGAAGATATTTTAAATAAAAATGTATAAAGAAAAAAACTATATAAATGAAAAAACTATAGAAGAAGTAGAAGAAAAGGGATTTAGTGTATATAACTATATCTCTTTTTCTGAACTTATTTCAACTGTAAATAAAGATTATCTACAAACTTTAAATACTATAAATATTCCTTTTGCAATACTTACTGCAATTGCACTATTTATTTCATATGAAAGCCATTCATATATATATCTTATTTTACTTTTTTTAGGAGTTTATAGTTTAGTTTTTATATATTTAATTGGGAAACTAATTTATAGAACATATAAATTTTCACTAGTTACAAACGTAATTTATACTAAAAAAGGTTTAGTAATAAATGATGAAGTACATCATTATAAAAATGATTTAAAACTTAAAACTCTTTTAGAAAAATTAGAAAAGCTATTTAATGAATATCTATCAAAACCCTCAAACTTGAAAGAAGTTATCAAATATGAAAAAGAAAAGCTTTTTAAAAAGTTATCAAGAAATTTTGAAACAGTAAATAAAGGTTTAGAGAGCAAAAGTAGTTTTAGAGTATCAAACAATAATGACAGTGGGAAACTTATACTTTTAATCTATGCAGCTTTAATTGCCTACTCTATTTCAGTTATTGTTTTCTATTTTATAGGTTTAGCTTTAGGCTTTATACTATTTTTTATCATTATCTCTTTTATCTCTTTATATTTTTCTATCAATAAATCTATTGAATTAAGAATAAAACAAGAGGTTACAAAAATAGATAAAGAAATCAAAAGCCTTGATGATATATATGAAAGCCTAAATAAAAAAGTATCAACTTTTTCAAGTGGAGAAATCTTTGATTTATCAAAACATATAGAAGATGAATACGATAGTTTCTACTCAAAAATCAATAAAGCAATTGATTTAAAAGATGGTCTAAAAGAGACAATAGAAACTTCTAAATACAAAGATTTTATTGATTTTACACTATTTGCGATATATTTAAAAAATCAATTTAATAAGCCATTAAATAAAATGATAGAGCTTTTAGAAGAGTATAAAGCAAAGGTACAAAAAGAACTAAATGAAGCAATTAATACCTTTGAAAATATTGATTCAAAGGAAAAGTATAAAATAGAGCCAAGAATTGCAAATTTGCAAACTATAAATAAAAATATCACTTTGCATTTAGAACAGCTTAAAATAAGTATTTTATAAAAAAGAAAAAAAAGAATTTTTATTAATCTATCATTTATTTTTTATGGATACAATTTCAAAATTTTTTAAAATCTAGGAGTCAAAATGAAAAAAATTTTATTTTCAGTTTTATTACTTGTTGCAACTTTTGCTAACGCTTTAAACATTGGAGATGCTACACCAACATTCGATATCAAAGACCAATTTGAAAAAACTCATAAAATTGCTGCTGATGCAAAAACTATTTTAGTTGCTGCTGATAAAGGTACAAGTGAAATTTTAAGAGACTACTTATTAGCTAAAGACAAAAACTTTTTAACTGCTAATAAAGCTTATTATGTTGCAGATATTTCTGGTATGCCTTCATTAATTGCAAAGTTTTTTGCTTTACCAAAAATGAAAAAATATCCATTTTCTATTTTACTAGTTGATGAAAACCAAACTAAATCATTTACTAAAAAAGAAGGAAATATTACTATTTATTCTGTTGAGAATGGAAAAGTAAAAGATATTAAATATGTAAAAGATGCTGCAGGATTAAACTCAGTATTTAAATAATAATAGAAAAATTACTAGCTTAGGCTAGTAATTTTTTAAATGTATCTACAATAGCAATATTTTCTAATTCTTTAATTCTATTCTCTAAAGAATCAACAGTTTCATTCTCTTTTAATTCAAGTTCTTTAATTAAAATAATTTCACCCTTGTCATACTCTTCATTTACATAATGAATAGTAACACCTGATTTTTTTTCACCATTTTTAATAATAGCTTCATGTACAAATTTTCCATACATTCCTTTTCCACCGTATTTAGAAGGTAAAATTGCTGGATGTGTATTTATAATTTTGTTTTCAAAAGAAGACAAAAGTTTTGGTCCAATCATTTTCATATAACCTGATAAGAAAATATAATCACATCTAAATTCAAAAAATAATTTTGCAATCTTTTCATCTATATTTTCATCTGGATATCTTTTATCATTTATTACAAAATTTGGAATATCAAGATTTGATGCTGTTTTTAAAACATTTGCATTTGAATTATTTGTAACAATTGCAACAACTTGTGCATCAATAATTTTATCTTCAATTGCTTTTTGAATGGTTTGAAATCCACTTCCATTGTAAGAGGCTAAAATACCTATTTTTTTCATATTTTTATATTCCTAAGTTTACTTAAAACGTGATTATATCAAATTATAAATATTTATAATATAAGTTAAAAAAACTTTACTTCTATTTTAATCTTTGAGAGTGAGTTAAAGCAATTGCTATAGCATCTGTAATGTCC
The DNA here is from genome assembly GCA_947494995.1 of uncultured Campylobacterales bacterium. Taxonomy (GTDB): domain Bacteria; phylum Campylobacterota; class Campylobacteria; order Campylobacterales; family Arcobacteraceae; genus Halarcobacter. The sequence continues at coordinate 61,725 of CANLWY010000001.1, forward strand.
AATGGCTTTATCTCTTTTTTTATTCCTAGTAGTCTTTTTACCATAAATGCAACTTGTTCTTTTTGTGCTTTTCCATTACCTGTAACAGCTTGTTTTACTTGAAGAGGAGTATACTCTGCAAAGTTTCCAAACTCTTGAAGTACTTTAAGTGAAATAGCACCTCTAAATTGAGCTAATTTAATCACTGTTTTTGGATTGAAAGCATAAAACATATCTTCTATTGCAACTTCATCTAAGTCATACTTTTTGAAAATCATATCTAAGCCCTCTGTCATCTCAACAATTTGTTCTTGAAGTATTTTTGTCTTTATTTTCACAAGTCCTGCTTCAAGTAGTTTTATATCTCTTCCATTTTTTTCAATAACTGCATATCCACAGTTTCTTGTTCCCGGGTCTATTCCTAATATTTTCAATTTTTTCACATTTCCTTTAGTCCACAGTTTTCACATGGTAAATTGCCTATATAATGGACTATTTTAAATAAATATTCACTTAAAAAATTTATTTTTTCACAACTTTAGCACATTTTATTCACTTCTTTATTCACAGGTGAAAAACTTTTAATTTAATTTTAGATATAATCTTTAGAATTTATATATAAAGAGTGCGTATTTAATGACAAGTAAAGATTTTTTACACATTATCAAAAAAGAGGCTAATCCAGCCGATTATAAAAAATATTTAAAACAGCTAACTTATAAGAAAATCTCGTCTGATGATAAACTTGCAGTATTTGAAGTTTCAAACAAATATGTTGCTGCATGGATTAAAAGTAAATATACACCTATAATTCAACACTGTTTTGAAATTTATGATGGAACAAAACCTGATATTGAAATAAAAATTACAGGTGAAAAGAAATCAAAAAAAGAGATTAAAGAAGAAAAAGCTAAAAACGAAGCAACTGAGAGTACTATTTTAAACCCTTCATATACTTTTGACTCTTTTGTTGTTGGATCTTCTAACCAAATGGCATATAATGCTTCACTTGCGGTTGCGGAAAAACCAGGTATTCAATACAACCCACTATTTTTATATGGTGGAACAGGTCTTGGAAAAACTCACCTTTTACAAGCAGTTGGTAATAATGCAATTGAGCATGGAAAAACTGTAATTTACGTAACAATTGAACAGTTTATGAATGATTTTACTTTTTCAATTAAAAATAAAAATATGGAACATTTTAGATCTAAATATAGAAAATGCGATGTTCTATTAATTGATGATATTCAATTTTTATCTGGAAAAGAACAAACTCAAGAAGAGTTTTTTCATACATTTAATGAACTTCATAATGCAAAAAAACAGATTGTAATGACTTCTGATAGATTACCATCTCAAATTGCAGGGTTAGTTGATAGATTGAAATCTAGGTTTGAGTGGGGCTTAACAGCAGATATTCAAATTCCTGGACTTGAAACAAAAGTTGCGATTATTGAAAAAAAATCAGAACTAAATGGTATTAATCTTACAAAAGAGATTGTAAACTATATTGCAGCAAATCTTGATAACTCTATTAGAGAAATAGAAGGTGTTTTAATTAGAATTAATGCTTCTGCATCTTTATTAAATCAAGAGATTAACCTTGAACTTGCTCAAAGTCTATTAAAAGAGCAAGTAAAAGAAAAAAAAGAGAATATTAAATTACCTGATATTATTTCACTTGTAGCAACAGAACTTAATATTAAGCCAAGTGATATAAAATCAAAAAAACGTACAGCAACAGTTGCAAATGCTAGACGGGTAGTAATTTATTTAGCAAGGGAGTTAACACATAACTCTATGCCAGATATTGCAAAATTTTTAGGTATGAAAGATCATAGTTCTATTTCAAAAAATATTCAAAAAACAAATGAGTTAATTGAAACAGATGAAAACTTTAAATTGATCATTCAAAACTTGAAAAATAAGATAATTCATTAAGGAGTGGAAATAAGTTTAAGATAGAAGTGTGAAAAGGTGTGAACTATTAATGATGTTTATTCACATACACAAAGTGTGTCTGTATAAGCCTTAGAGTAATATTTTCATCTTTTCACATGGTCTACTACTTCCACTAATTAAATATAATAAATAGGAGCTAATAAAATGAAGTTCATAATTACAAAAAGCATATTTGAGAATATCATCTCATCAATGCAACCATTCTTAGAAAAAAAAGATGCAAGTTCAATTACTTCACATATCTATTTAGAAGTAAATGATTCAAAACTTACATTAAAAGCTACAGATTATGAAATAGGATTAGAATGTCAAATTGAATCTATATCTGATGCTATATATGGAAAAGCAACTGTAAATGGTTCTAATCTTTTAGGTATTATAAAAAGATTAAAAGATACTGATATTATTATTGAAACTACTGATAACAATTTAGTAATTAAACAAAATAAATCTACTTTCAAATTACCTATGTATGATGCAGATGAATATCCATCACTTTTATTAAATAGTAATTTAAAACATTTAGAGATTTCAACAATTAATTTAATAAATTCAATTAGAAAAATTACACCTGCTATTGATAACAATAATCCTAAGTTTGAATTAAATGGTGCATTAATTGATATTAAAAGTTCTAAAATAAATTTTGTATCAACAGATACAAGAAGATTAGCAATTTCATTTTTACAAAATATTTCAAATGAAGAAGCTCAATTTATTATTCCTAAAAAAGCTATTATTGAAATTCAAAAACTATTTTTAGATGAAGCAAGAATTTCATATGATGAAAACAATTTAATAGTTTCTAATAATAACATGAAGTTCTTTACAAAATTAATTAATGGAAAATTCCCAGACTATGAAAGAATTATCCCACAAAATTTAAAATACAATTTAAAAATTCCTAAAAATGTTTTAGTTGAATCAATTAAACTTGTAACTTCATTATTCTCAAATATTAAGATTACATTTAAACCTCAATCTATAGTATTTGAATCTTTAGATGAAGATACAGAATCAAAAACTCAAATTGATATTGAACTAAATATAGACAATGAATTCTATCTTGCAGTTAATGCAAAATATTTATTAGACTTTTTAAGTCAAACAAACAACGAAAATGTAACGGTTGGATTTAATGAATCTAATTTACCATTTTATTTAGAAGATGAAAAATTCTTTACAATAGTAATGCCAATCGTTTTAGAGAAATAAGAAAGAAAAAAGAAGAAGGAAAAAAATGAGTCAACAAGAATACGGCGCAAGTAATATTAAAGTCTTAAAAGGTTTAGAAGCTGTAAGAAAAAGACCAGGTATGTATATTGGTGATACTAATATCAATGGTCTTCATCATATGGTTTATGAAGTTGTTGATAACTCTATTGATGAGGCAATGGCTGGTTATTGTAGAAACATCAAAGTTACAATGACAAAAGATCATTGGGTTAGAGTTGAAGATGATGGTAGAGGTATTCCTGTTGCTGAACACCCTACTGAAAAAATATCTGCTGCTACTGTTGTACTTACTGTACTTCACGCAGGTGGTAAATTTGATAAAGATACTTATAAAGTATCTGGTGGTCTTCATGGAGTTGGTGTTTCTGTTGTAAATGCCCTTTCAGAAGATCTTAAAATGACTATTCATAGAGATGGAAAAATTCATTATCAAGAGTTTTCAAAAGGTATTCCAAAATCTCCACTTGAAGTTATTGGTGATGCTCCAAGAAAAACTGGTACTACTATTGAATTTTTACCAGATTCTTCAATTTTTGAAGTTACAAATTTTGAATTTGAAACACTTGCTAAAAGATTTAGACAAGTTGCATATTTAAATCCATTTATTTCAATTACTTTAGAAAATGAAATTGAAAAGAAAAAAGAAGTTTATCACTTTGAAGGTGGTATTAGACAATTTGTTGAGGACTTAAACAAAGAAACAGCTGTTTCTGATGCAGTTGCTTTTAATGATAGAGTAGATGATGTAGAAGTTGATATAGCAGTAATGTATAACTCAACATATACAGAAAAAACACTTTCTTTTGTAAACAATATTAGAACTATTGATGGTGGTACTCATGAAGCTGGTTTTAAAGCTGGTCTAACAAGATCTATTGTTAAATATGTAAATAACAATGCAGCTGCAAGAGAAAAAGATACTAAAATTACTGGTGATGATGTAAGAGAAGGTCTTATTGCAGTTGTATCTGTAAAAGTACCAGAACCTCAATTTGAAGGTCAAACAAAAGGTAAACTTGGTTCTTCATATGTAAAACCAATTTGTCAAAAATTAACAAGTGAATGTTTAGATAAATATTTTGAAGAAAATCCAGCTCAAGCAAAAGCTATCATGGAAAAAGCTTTAATGGCAGCACGTGGTAGAGAAGCAGCTAAAAAAGCTAGAGACTTAACTAGAAAAAAAGATTCTATGACAGTTGGAACCCTTCCTGGTAAATTAGCTGAGTGTCAATCAAAAGACCCAGCAGTAAGAGAACTATACCTGGTGGAGGGAGATTCTGCAGGTGGTTCAGCTAAACAAGGTAGAGATAGAGTTTATCAAGCAATTTTACCACTTAAAGGTAAGATTTTAAATGTTGAAAAATCAAGGCTTGATAAAATTTTAAAATCTGATGAGATTAGAAATATGATTACAGCATTAGGTTGTGGTATTGGTGAAGATTTTGATGAAGAGAAAATTAGATATCATAAAGTAATCATCATGACCGATGCCGATGTTGATGGTTCTCACATTCAGACACTTTTATTAACTTTCTTCTTTAGATTCTTAAGACCAATTGTTGATAAAGGATATTTATATATTGCTCAACCGCCACTATATAGATATAAAAAAGGTAAAAATGAGATCTATCTAAAAGATGATACTGCATTACATAATTACCTAATCGAAAATGGTTTAGAGGTTTTTGAATTTGAAGGTTTAGGATACAACGATTTAGTTGATCTATTTAAAACAGTTTCTAGATATAGAGGTATGTTAGCTCAATTAGAAAAAAGATACTCTCTAGTTGAAGTATTAAAACACTTAATTGAAAACTCTGATTTAGTAAAACTTGATTTTACAGCTTTATATGAAGAAGTTAAAAACTTTCTTGAACAAAGAGGTTATAATATTCTTTCTAAAAATATTTCTGAAGATAAAATTCAACTATTTGTTCAAACAAATGAAGGTTTAGAAGAGTTAATCATTGATGATGAACTATTTGCTTCTCCATATTTCTCAGAAGCTACTTATATCTATAATAGATTAGTAGAAAGAGATATTTCTATGTTTGATGGTAGAGATTTAATTGAAATTCTTGATGAAATAGAAGGATTAGCTAAAAAAGGTGCATATATCCAAAGATATAAAGGTCTTGGTGAAATGAACCCAGAGCAATTATGGGAAACTACTATGACACCAGAAGATAGAAGACTTCTTAGAGTAACAGTTGAAGATGCAGAAGTAGCATCTGATACATTTACACTATTTATGGGTGATGAAGTAGAACCTAGAAGAAATTATATCGAAGAACACGCGAAAGATGTTGAGCATCTAGACGTCTAGATAAAAGTTCATCTTTTATCCAATCTCTGCGTTGGAGCTGAGTTTTCACTCAGTCACCTACTTTAAGTAGGCTCCTTCGCGAAAACTAGCCACTGCCTTGATCTTGAAAAAATATGAATTACTTTTTTTAGTTTATTACTTGCATCATTTATTTTAGGTTTTAAAACAAATGAGAAGCTTAATAGTTTAAGCAATTTAACAATTGAAAAAAGAGTTAACACATAATATTAAGTATATAGTTATATAAAACTACAACAGTTTAATTTTCCCACGGCTAAGTTTTAAAATCCCTTGTTCTTCAAAATTTTTTAAAATTCTACTTACAATTTCTCTTGAAGTTCCAAGATGTGAGGCAATTGTATCATGGGTTATTGAAATGATTTTTTGGTCTTGTAGTTCAAGCCATTCAAGTAGTCTTTCATCTATATTTTTAAATCTTAAGTCTTCTACTAAATTGGCCATACTATCAAGTCTTGTTGCATATAATTCTAGTATGTAGTGTCTAAAGGCTTCTTCTTTAAAAAATAGTTCTTTGATTATACTTTGATGAATAAAATATCCCTCAACTTCATCTTCTGTTATTGCTGAACCTATAGCTAAAGAGTTACTAACCCCACCACTTAGATTAATATTGCATTGTTCAAAGGGTTGTAAATAGTAAAGAGTTATCTCTTTTCCTGATTCGTGTTGTCTGTAAACTCTAGCCATTCCTTTTGTTAAAAATAGAATTTCATTGCAGTAGTCACCTTGATGGAAAAGATGAGTGTTTTTTTCAATAGTAGTTTTTCTTGCATTCTCTAGTAAGGTTATTTGAGACTCAGCTGATAGTTGATTAAAAAATGTAAAATCTTTAATAAGTATCCTTTTATGAAACCAATCTACTTAAAATAAGTAGATTAGTTTTTTTAAATTATATCATAATGAACTTGCAGATTTATCTTTGATTTTTTCCCACTCTTCATTGGCTCCATTTATGTAGCCTTGAACATTTTCTGACCATAAAGCTTGAATTTTATTGCTAAGATTTAAATAAAGTTTACCATCAACAATTTTCCATACAAGTGGGTCACCATGAAATTTTTTACCAGCACTTACACCATAGGCACACCACCCACCATAAGCTGGTACATATTTTTCTGGGTTTGCATCAAAAAGCTCTTTGTGCTCTTTATTAATAAATAAATATGATTCACCTTTGTACAGCGAAGCGTTACTTCCATTTCCCATTACAGGTCTTCCAATAGTATGATAACTAACGGCATCATATCCTCTTAAAGCAGGTGTTGAACTAGCATCAGCTGCAAAACTTAAACTTGAAAATAGCACTATAAACGATGCTATAAGTATTTTTAGACTTTTCATTTTCTTCCTTTTTTTGATGATTTTTCATCTTTTGATTTAATTTAATGGAACTATAACAGAAAAGAATATTTGTGTATGTGAGATATGTTACATAAGAAAAAAATTAAATTACTTTATAAGCCTATAACAAACAATTCCCTATAATCCCAAATTCAAAATAAACCATCAAAAAAGAGAATCTATGATTGAATTAATCAATATATCAAAAAGTTACCCAACAGGTGAACTATATAGTGAACTAAACTTACGTCTAAATTCTGGTGATAAAGTAGGACTAGTAGGACGAAATGGTACTGGAAAATCTACACTTTTTAAACTAATTCTTGGAGAAGAGAGTCAAGATAGTGGAGAAATAAAATTTCCAAAAGCTTATAAAATAGGTGCTTTAAAACAGTATTTTGATTTTACAGAAAAAACTTTGATTGATGAAACGGCTCTTGCTTTATCAGAAGAAGATAAATATGAGATATATAAAGCAGAAAAAATTCTTTTTGGACTTGGGTTTACACAAGAGGATTTAGAAAAAAATCCAAAATCTTTCTCTGGTGGTTATCAAATTAGAATAAATCTTGCAAAGCTACTTCTAACAGAGCCAAATATGCTTCTACTTGATGAGCCTACAAACTACTTGGATATTCTTTCAATTAGATGGTTAAAAGCCTTTTTAAAATCTTTTCAAGGGGAAGTAATTCTTATTACTCACGATAGAGAGTTTATGGATAGTGTTTGTACACATACTTTAGGAATAGTTAGACGAAGTGCTTTAATGGTTCAAGGTGGTACAAGAAAATTTTATGAGCAAATTGCTGCAAATGAAGAGCATCATGAAAAGCAAAAAATTGCACAAGATAAAAAAAGAAAAGATCTCGAAGAGTTTATTGCTAAAAATAAAGCAAGAGCTGCAACTGCAACACTAGCACAATCAAAAGTTAGAATATTAGAAAAAATGGAAGTTTTAGAAGATTTACAGTTTGATTCAAATCTAAAATTTGATTTTAACTACAAAGAAACAGCTGCAAAATTTTTAGTAGAAGTAAAAGATTTATCATTTGGATATACTCCTGATAATATACTATTTAAAAATATCACTTTTGCACTTTCAAGAGGTGAAACTATTGGAATTATTGGTAAAAATGGTAAAGGTAAATCAACTTTATTAAATACAATTGCAGGTGAATTAGAAGCATTAAGTGGTAGTACTAATTTTCATCCATCATGTGTTTTTGGACACTTTGGACAAACAAATATCTCTCATTTAAATAAAAACAATACAATTATGGATGAAATCTATAGTGTAAATCAAAAGTTAGCAGAACCTGTTATTAGAGCTATTTGTGGTCTTATGATGTTTTCTGGAGATAATGCAAAGAAAAAAATCTCACTTTTATCAGGTGGAGAGAAATCAAGAGTTATGCTTGGTAAAATTATTGCACAAGATGTTAATCTTCTTTTTCTAGATGAGCCTACAAACCATTTAGATATTGATTCAATAGATGCTCTTACAAAGGCTATAAAAGCTTTTGAGGGTTCATGTATGATTGTAACTCACTCAGAAGAGTTATTAAGAGCTGTATGTGATAGATTGATTGTATTTACAAATGATGGAGCTGATTATTTCAATGGAACATATGATGAGTTCTTAGAAAAAATTGGTTGGGAAGATGATGAATCAGGTGAAAAGAAAAAAGTAGTAAAACCAAAAAGAACAAAAAAAGAGATCAAAAAACTAAGAGCAGCAATAGTTACTGAAAAAAGTAAAGCTACTTCTTCTATAAAAAAAGAAATAGCAGAACTAGAAGAACTAATTCCTAGTTTAAATGGGAAAGAAAAATCTCAAAAAAATTCACAATTATTAGATTTACAAGATAAACTTGAAAAATTAAATAATGAGTTTCAAAAAAGATTAGATGAAGTATAAAATATAATTATACAAGTTATAGATTTGTTTGTATACTCATTTTTGGTACAATATTGATTTAGAAATCAAGAAAAGGTTAATTATGGATTTGTTAAAAAAGATATATTTAATATTTTTAATTACAGTTTTTGCAATTTCTCTAAATGCTAATGATAAAATTCCGGCTATTGTTTCATTGGATTGGCTTAAACAAAATAAAAATAATGCAAATCTTGTAATAATAGATTTAAGACCAAAAGAAGAGTATAAAAAAGGTCATATAAAGAGTGCTGTAAATGTGCCAGGACTTAAATCTCTTTTTGATGATAAATTTTTTATGCCTAAATTAGACTATTTAAAAGAGCTTTTTTCTAATGCGGGAATAGATAGCAACTCACAAGTTATAGCTTATGATAATGGAGATTTTATATGGGCTGCAAGATTTTATTGGATTCTAGAAATTTTAGGTCATAAAGATGTGGGTATTTTAAAAGTTGGATACTCTTCTTGGCTAAAGTCACAATTAGAAATTTCTACTGAAGAGTTTAAACCAAAAAGAAAAGAGTTTATAGCAAGAATTGATAATGAAAAAGTTCAAACAAAATTAAGTACTTTACTCTCTATTGGTAAAAAAACAATTATAGATGGCAGAAAAGAGTCTCACTATATTGGAAAAGAGTCTTTAGCGAAAAGATTTGGACATATTCCTACAGCATTAAATTATGAATGTACTCAAAATTATCAAGTAACATCAAATGGTAATATGATGAAAGATTTAGATGAATTAAAATCTATTTATAAAGATATTCCCAAAGATAAAGAGATAGTACTATATTGTGATGGTGGAGCTGAAGCAGCTTTAAATTATATTGTATTACAAGAATTAGGATATAAGGTATCTGTTTATGATGGCTCTTGGCTTGAATGGGGCAATGACTTAGAAGTCCCAGTAAATAACCCTTCAAAAATTAAATAAATTGATAAAAAATTTTAAACTTAAAGGTTCTATTAAAAAGCGACTAATTGTAATAATTATGTCTGTTACTCTTTTAACTGGGCTTATTGGATATAGTTCTTTTGTATATTGGTATATGAATAATCAATATGAAAAGGCTTTAGATATTGCTAAAACCGTTGGATTGGTTTTAGGTCAAGATTTTGCAAAACTTGTACTGTTAAATGAAGTCTCTGCTGCAGCTGATATATCAACATCACTTAAATCATTTTCTGACTTGAATTCAATGGTTTTATATAAACTTGATAAAAAACCAATTTTACAATACAGTAAAAATGATGAGAGTTTTATAGCAGAAAAATTGCCAGAAAATAGAGTCTATAAAATAAATAATAAAATTTTAAAGCTATATATAGATGCAAAATATCAAGATACCAATCTTGGTTTTATACAATTAAATTTTGAAATAGAAACAATTAATGATGTTGTCAAAAAAAATTTAAATATGTTGATTTTGATACTTTTTTTTATGTTTATAATATCTTATATATTAGCTACTTATTTTGCAAAAAGGTTTACAGATCCAATTTTAGAGCTTGTATCATTTTTAGAAAAAGTTGAATCTTCTGATACTTTAAGTAAAAGAATAAAAACAAATGAAAAAAATGAGTATGGAAAACTTTATAATGAAATTAACGGAATGCTTGAAAGACTTGAATCTTCTAATGAGATTTTAAAATTAGCATCAATAGCTTTCAAAACACAAAATGGAATAATAATTACAGATAAAGATGAAAATATATTATTAGTAAATAAAGCATTTACAGAGATTACAGGATATACAGAAGAGGAAGTTATAGGGAAAAAACCTAAAATATTAAGTTCAGGTTTACATGATAAAGTGTTTTATAAAAAAATGAAAAGAACTATAAAAGAGAATAATTTCTGGATGGGTGAAGTAGTTAATAGACATAAAAATGGAAATCTTGTTGATGAAAACATTACAATTCATGCTATTTTAGATGATTATAAAGAGGTGATTTATTATATTGCTTCATTTTTAGATATTACAACTCAAAAAGAAATGGAAATAGAATTAAAAGAGAAAGAGACTCTTTTACTTCAAAAATCAAAAATGGCAGATATGGGAGAGATGATTGAAAATATTGCTCATCAATGGAAACAACCATTATCTATTATATCTACATCATCTACTTTTTTAATGGTTAAAAAAGATTTAGATTTGCCATTAGAAAGAGAAGAGGAATTAGAACAGTTAAATAAAATAAATGATACGGTTCAATATTTATCTCAAACTATTAATGATTTTAGAGAATTTTTTAGACCTGATAAGCATAAAAATAGATTTAAACTAAAAGAATGTTATAAAAAAGTATTAAACTTAGTAGAGTCAAAATTTAATTCTTTGGATATAGAAATTATTGAAAATTTAGAAGATATAGAACTTGTTACTTTAGAAAATGAGCTAATACAAGTAATAATGAATATTTTAAATAATGCAAGAGATGAATTAATACGAAAAGAGAATCAAAAAAAATTGATATTTGTAAATATTTATAAAGAGAATGAAAATGCAGTTTTTGAAATAAAAGATAATGCAGGTGGAGTTCCTATACATATCATTGATAAAATATTTAATCAATACTTTACAACAAAAGATAAAGAAGATGGAACGGGAATAGGATTAAATATGTCAAAAAAAATAATTGAAGATAATATAAATGGAAATATCATTGTCGAAAACTCTATTTTTTCTTATGATGGATTAGAGTATAAAGGTGCTTCATTTAAAATATCTATACCCTTATAGAAGATAATCTTACATTTTGTAATAGAATTAAAATAAAATAAAAAAACAGTCTATACTTTCACAAATTTAAAAAAGGTATTATATGAAAATTTGTGGTATAGAATTAAAAGCTAATAATATAATTTTAGCTGTAATAGATAATAAAGAGTATATAGATTTAAAAATAAAAAAAATCATATTAGAAGATGATGAATCACAAGAAGAGATAAGAAAATTTTGTAATGAATTTTTACTATTTTTAGAGCAAAATCAGATTGAAAAAATTGTAATAAAAAAAAGAGCTAAAAAAGGAAATTTTGCAGGAGGTGCTGTAACTTTTAAAATGGAAGGTTTAATTCAATTAAATCCTTTATGTGAAGTTGAGCTTATTTCAGCTCAAACAATAAGCTCTTTTGAGAAAAAAAATTCTATAGATTTTCCAGAGTCTTTAAAAAAGTATCAAGAACAAGCATTTTTATCTGCTTATTCTCAATCTTAAAATTTAATCTTTAAAAAGTTGGTAAATAGAGCAGAAATCTTCTTCTCCCTTACCATCTTTTTTCATTTTTCCAAAAAGCTCTTTTGGTACAGCTGCTGTATAAAGTGGTTGGTTTTTACTATAAGCTAAATCTTGTAGTGTATGTAAATCTTTATAAATAGCATTGTTAGAAAAGTGAGCTGAAAAGTCCTCTTCTATTAACTTTTGAGTTTTTGCTTTTAAAACTAGTGATTGTCCACCACCAACTCCTAAGATTTCAAGAAGTTTAGATTTATCAATATCACAAGCTTCGCCTAAAGCTGTACACTCTGCAAGTGTAGCCATGAAAGATCCTAAACATAGATTATTGATAAGTTTCATTTTAGAAGCTTGTCCCGGTTCTTTTAAATAAAATATCTCTTTTCCAATTTTTTCTAAAAGTGGTTTGCAAGACTCATATGTCTCTTTTTTACCTGATGTTGTAATAGTTACTAGTCCTTGTAAAGCTGGTGCAACACTTCCAAAAATAGGAGACTCTAAATATTCTCCTCCTGCTTCATCAATTTTTTGATGGAAAGATAAAACTTGTTCATAATGATTTGTTGTTAAATCAATAATTGTTTTTCCCACTAAATCTGCATTTAAAAGTCCATCTTCCATTTGAAGTATATTCTCAACTGCACTAGATTCAAAAAGACACATAAAAACTGTATCACACTGCTCAACTAATTCTTTTGGGGAATTAGCAATTTTATATCCTAAATCTTCAACCTTTGATCTTGTTCTGTTATAAATTTTAATTTCTTCACCTACATCAGTCAATCTTTTTGCAATAGCTTGACCTAAGTTCCCTAATCCAATAAATCCAATAGCCATAACTTGTCCTTTTGATTTTTTTGTAAAAAAAATTATATCAAAAACTATTGAAGATAATTGAAGTTCCTAAGATTAATAATATAAGTCCTGAGATTTTTTCTATTATATTTGAGTATTTTTCCATAAAGTCACGGCTTTTTGAGTTTGTTACAAGATATACAATAAAGATGTCCCAAAATAAAACTGCTAAAAACATCCAAATTGCATAAAATGATTGAACAAAGAATGGTGTATCATTTTGTATAGATATTGAAAACATAGTAAAATAAAAAATAGAATTTTTTGGATTTAGTATTGCAGATAAAAATCCCATGGAAAAATATTTTGCAATATCTTTCTTACTTTTTTTCTTTTCTATTTTCTCACCAAATAACTCTCTTTTTTTAGCACTTAAAAGCAAGTAAGCTATATAAATTAAATAGAGTGAACCTATTATTTTGATTGATGTAAAAATTAATTCATTATCTTTTATAAGAGTAATTCCAAATAGTGCAAGTAGAATATAAACAAGATTTGCAACAGCAATTCCTGCTGAAGTAACAACTCCAGAAAACTTTCCATACTTTGATGAGTTTGCAAGAATTAAGAAAAAATCAACACCTGGACTTAGTAGTGCAACAAAGTGAGCTAAAGCAAGAGCTAAAAAACTTGATAAATATATTTCCAAAACAATTCTCCTTTATATAGAAGAATTATAAAGGTTTAAAAAATATTAATCTTGTACAAAATTGATTTGATACTCTTTTGGTGTTGTGGCAACTATTTTTAAGAAGTTTCTATGGAAATGACTTTGATCTGTAAATCCACATTCTAAAGCTGTATCAACTATAGAATAACCATTTTTTAATAGTTCTTTTGCCCTATTTATTTTGATATTTAGTAAATAAGCGTGGGGTGTTATATTTAGATTTGTTTTAAAAAGTCTGATTATATAAAAAGGGTTTAAATTAAACTTTTTTGAAAGTTCTTCAAGTGAAATATTCTCTTTATAATTTCTATTTAAATAAGCAAGTATCTCTTCAAAGAGTGGCTCTTCAATCTTTTTTTCTGACTCTTCTAAAAAGTCTCTAAAAAGTCTCCTAAAAAATATAATCAATTCATCTTCTTTTTCCATATAGGTAATATCGCTAAAAAGTGATTCGCAAACCGTTTTAAATTCATTATATAGTTTTTCATCATGTAAAATATCTTCAGGAAAAGCTATAAAGCTATCAATTTGCTCACAAATAGATTTTTGAATACCATAGCACCATTTCTCATCTAAATACATCATATAGTACAAATTTGGAGTTTTTTCAATAGGATTACAAGAGTGGATTGTATTTGCATTTACAACGGCAATCATTCCCTTATCAAAATCATATTTGGCATTTTTGTTTGTATATACTGATTTTCCTTCAATATTAATTCCTATAGAGAAAGTATCATGAAGATGTTCTTTATAGTGTTTTGTATTGTTTGAGTATCTAAGTTCTAAAAAAGGAAGGTTCTCATCTGTAAAGATTTTTGTAAAGGTTTTTTCACTTTTCATTTAATTATTATAGTAGATTTCTAATAATTTTATCTTACTTTCCCCATTTATTCACATCTTTTTCTTTTATAGTTTCAATAGAGAGGTTTTGCTGGTTTAAGATAAAAGGAAATTTATGAAAATATCACTAAAAAATCTGTTTTCTAAATATAGAATGCAGATTTTGGTTACATTTATTTTATTGACAATAGAGTCTATTTTATTAGTACTTATTCCCTATGCAATTGGTTTATCTATAGATAGTTTGACAAACAATAATTTTGATGGACTCTATATTTTAGGTTCAATTTTATTTTTAATTTTGATTTTTAGTACAGCTAGGAGATTATACGATACAAGAGTATATTCTAAAATCTATGCCCTACTTTGTACAAGTATGATTAAAAAGCATAAAAAAGATGAAGTTGATACTTCCATAATAGTAACTAGAAGTACTCTAATAAAAGAGCTTGTAGATTTCTTTGAACATGATTTAACAGAAGCCTATACTTCTTTAGTAGGAATATTAGGGGCTTTATTAATGGTCTTTTTTATTAGTAAGACTGTATTTATCATATGTTTAGTTTCTATGCTTTTAATATTTTTAGTTTATATATTAAGTGAAAAGAAGATTTTTGATGAGAATTCTATACTAAATACAGAATTAGAAGATAGGTTAAATGTTATTAAAAATAGAAATATTTTTTTAGTAAATCATTTTAGAAAAATAGCAAGATCTATGGTAAAACTTTCTGATATAGAATCATATAACTATATAGCAATACAGCTTTTAATAGCAGTAATTATTTTTGGTGCTTTATTTATTGGTATTGAATCAAATCTATCAACAGGAGAGATTTTTGCAATGCTAACTTATGTTTTAAACTTCTCTTTTGAGGTATTGATTTTACCATTAATCTTTCAACAATTTATACGACTTAAAGAGATTACAACAAGAATAAATAAGAGTTAAATTAATAAAAAGTCACATTATTTCCCCATTTTTTTATTTTATAGTTTTAATAATAGAAAAAGGAGATAAAAATGAAAAAGATAGTAACACCCCTAGTTTTAGCTTGTTCGCTACTTGCAGCTGAACAAAATTTTATTGAAATTGGTGCAGGAGTTGTTAATCATAAAGATAACTTTTCTGTGGATTCAAAAAGAAGTATATCTAGTTTAGAAAGTGCTAAATCAAAACAAGTAGATTTTCCAAATGTGAGTTTTTATTTTGCTTATGATTTAAATGAGACAGATAATATTTATATTTTCTCAGAACTTGGAGATTTAAACTTAGGTACATCTTTTGAAGTTAAAAGTGCAATATTTGATATTGGAATAAAAGCAAAATTTGATGAAGAGTGGAAAAATCCATTTTTAACAAATAGAAAAAGAAAAAAAACAAATACTACAGAATTTGGAGTTTATGCAGGTCATGGATTCTATTTATCAGAAAATTTAGAATCAATGATTATATATGAGTTTAGTAAAAAAACTTATGATAATGATGATGTTGCTAAAGATTTAAAAAGAGAAGGTTATAGACATATTTTGGCTTTGGAGAATATCTACAAGACAAATTTACTAGGAAAAGATACAGCTTTTATCACAAATCTATTTTATGAAAAATTTAATGCCCATGGAAAAGCTAGTTCATATGATAGATTAGCACTAGATTTAGGTGTTTCTATATCACTAGTAGAAGATGTAGAATTAGCATTTTTGGCTAATATTGGAAAAAAAGAGTATGAAAAGAAAAACCCTAGTATAGATAAAAAAATTGATGCAGATATTTATGGTGTGATGGCAGGGATAACTTGGGATAAACCTTTTGGGTTTGAGAGTTTATATACTACACTTAAAGTTGGATATGAAAGGGAAGAAGCAAATCATAATTTTTATGATAAAGAGAATGACTACGCTTTATTAAGTATTGGATACAAATTTTAAAGTACTTTCTAAAAAGCTTAAAAGGATAAGTGATGAAAAAAGAGTTGATATTGTTTAGTATATTTTGTATGTCTATATTTTCAAATGCTCAGCCATTAAAACAAGAGATAGTTTTTTTAACAGCAAGTGAATTATCAAAAAAAATTGCAAATAAAGAACTAAGTTCAGAAGAAGTAGTAAAGGCACATATAGAGCACATAAAAAAGTATAATCCAAAAATTAATGCAATTGTTAATTTAAATGAAAAAGAAGCATTACTTCAAGCTAAGAAAGCAGATGAAGATATAAAAAAAGGAAAACTTCAAGGACTTTTACATGGAGTTCCAATAACAATAAAAGATAACCTTGCAGTAAAAAATCTAAGAATAACAAGTGGGTATAAACCAAATAAAGATTTTATAGCTAAGAAAGATGCAACTTTAGTTAAAAAACTAAAAGATGAAGGAGCAATAATCTTAGGTATAACAAATATGCCTTCTCTTGGATTAGATGCACAAACTTTCAATGATTTATATGGAAGAACAAATAACCCTTGGGATTTATCAAGAACTCCTGGGGGAAGTTCAGGAGGTTGTTCAGCGGCAGTTGCAGCTGGTTTTACACCCATATCAATAGGAAATGATATTGGAGGTTCTCTTAGAGTTCCAGCGCATTCTACAGGAGTTTATACCATAAAGCCAACAGACCATCTAGTCTCTAAAACTGGGTTATTACCAGAGGAAAAAGAGTTTAGAGCTTTGCGACATCTAATCTCTTCTGGGCCACTTGCAAGGTCAATTGAGGATTTGAAACTTATTTTAAAAATCATTGCAGGGTCTGATAATATTGATACAAATGTACCTGATATAACTTTAGAAGATAAAAGTATAGATATCAAAAACCTCAAAGTAGCTTGGAGTGAAACTTATGGAAATAGGTATGTCTCAAGTGAAGTAAAGGCTATTTTTAAAGAGTTTATAAATAAGCTAAAACAGAAAAGTATTAACTTAGAAGAGAATAGTTTTGAAACTTTAGATTATGAGTTTTCAAGGGAAGTTTTCTTTGATTTGTTTGGTCAAGAAGCCTTAGTTCATGAGGGAAAGTTTAGTAGGTTTTTATTATCAGATAAACCCTTTAATAAAATATTCCCTTTATCTTTACCTCAATATATGAAAACTTTGACACAAAGGGAAGAGCTTATTAAACAGACAGAATCTTTTTTATCAAGTTATGATGTCTGGATTATACCCGTCTCTCCTATATCTGCACATAAACATATAGAACCAGATGAAAAACATGGACCTTTTAGTATATATAAAAATCCTATAATAAATGAAAACCAAGAAGTAGATGTAGGAAGTTTAACTACACTATTTAATCTAACAGGAAATCCAGTTGTAGTAATCCCTATAGGTTTTACAAAAGATGGATTACCTGTAGGAATTCAATTAGTAGGAAAGCGTTGGAAAGATATGGAACTATTAAATATTGTTCAAGGACTTGAAAAGTCAATAGGAGATGAAAAAATTTCTTATGAAAAGAGTCTAAAGAGTTTATAAATCTTTATTTAGAGTGATTGAAAATAGTGCTCCTTGTTCACTATTTTCAACCTCTAATTTTCCACCAATATTTTTATCAATAATCATCTTACTCATATAAAGTCCTATTCCTAAACCTTTATCTTTTGTTGTAAAATATGGCTCAAATATTTTATTTAAAAACTCTTTTTTTATGCCACCTGCATTGTCAGATATTTTTATAATAATATTTTCGTTTTCTTCAATAAGTGTTATCTCTATTTTAGGGTTTTGGGTTTCTTTTCTACTAAATTCATCCTTTGCATTATTTAAAATATTGAATATCACTTGAAGAAACTCTCTTCTTAAACTTTTTACTTCGATATCTTTTTTACAATCAAACTTTACTTCAATTTTATGGGAGCTAAAGCTTGCACTTAAAAGATTTATTACTTCATTGATTGCTTCTTTTAAAGAGAAACTTTCTTTCTTTTTTGACATCTTAAAAAAGTCTCTAAAGTCATCAATAGTATGGGACATAAATTCCAACTGTTCTGTGGCTTCTTTTGATTTTTTTTCAAAATATTCATTGCTTAGTTTATCTTTTTCAAAAGCTGTTTTTATATTCATCATAACATATGAAAGATGAGTTAGGGGTTGTCTCCATTGATGAGCAATATTTCCTATCATTTCTCCCATAGAAGCTAGTTTACTTTGGTGTGATAAAAAGTGTTGTTGTTCTTGTTTTTCATCTTCTAGTAGTTTCATTTTATATGAGAGTGCAAATGCTAAAATCAAAGACTCTAAAGGAGTAACAAGATGTATTAAGAAAATAGGTTTCACAAGCAATTGATTTTCACTAAGATAAAATTGAGCTTCAATAAAAAGGAAAGTAAAGACTACTAAACTCCAACCTAAAAGGTAGAATAAAACGGGTTTATCTCCTTTTTTATATACAGAAAAAGCTGCAAAAATATATACAAGAAGAAGAGTTGATAAGGGTAAATTTTCTTCAAAAATATAGTAGTCAAAAGCATATCCAAAAAATATATTAAGCATATAAATAGCAATAATTAAATTTAGTAGGATATGAATTTTAGGAGATTTCTCTTTAGTATTTAAAAAATGTTGTGTAAAGAGATTTGAAAAAAGGAAAAAAGAGAAAAATATTATATCCATCAGAATTCTATCATTTTCCATAGCTCTACTAGAGAGAAATACAAGTATTGATAACATAGATAATTGGGTTAAAGAGTAGTAGATATAACTTGCATTTTTGTTAAATAAAAATAGAGCAAAATAGTAAAGAAATGCTGCAAATATTACTCCATAGGCAATACCAAAAAATTTATTTAGCCATAGTTGTTCTTCAATAAATTCATTCTTATCAAAAACTTCAACATTGAAATTTGCATATCCATCATCGTTGTGAACTTTTAGATAGATTATATCAGGGGAATCTTTTGAAATATTTATTGTTGGGTGCTTGAATAGTTTATTAATTTCA
Source organism: uncultured Campylobacterales bacterium (assembly GCA_947494995.1). GTDB lineage: Bacteria > Campylobacterota > Campylobacteria > Campylobacterales > Arcobacteraceae > Halarcobacter. The sequence continues at coordinate 81,072 of CANLWY010000001.1, forward strand.
ATATCTTTTTCAAACTCTGTAAAGTTAAATTCATTGTTAAACTCTAAGGTTTTTATTTCTTCATTTAATTTTGATGTATCAAGAAAAATTTTTATAAAATAGTCTTTTTTAGAGTGTCTTATAATAGGAAGTCTTGTTCTTTTAAACTCTTTTGAATTTTTTACCTCTTCTATCTTAAGAGTTTTATCTGTTGTCTCAAAAACTTCCACGTCTTTTATAATAGAGGCATTTAAAAATACTGATAAAAAAAGAATCATATAAACTATCTTATTCATTCTCTTCCAATATTATTTGATATCCAATTCCAGATACATTTTTTATTGCATTTTTTGATATTTTTTTTCTAAGCTCTTTTACTACAGATCTTAAAGCATCTTCAGTCATCATTCCATTCCAAATGTAATTATCAAGCTCGTCATATTTTACAGCTCTTTTATAATTCTTTATTAAAAGTTCTAAAAATTGTAACTCTTTTTTTGTAAGAGGTATTATATTTTCTTTATAAAAAAGAGATTCGTTTAAAATATCAAAGGTAAAACCATCTATTATATTAAAAATAGATTTTTGTTCTACTATATCAACTATACAGGATTTTAGTACAGGAAGAAGTTTATCTTCTGTAATAGGTTTAATTAAATATTTTATAAGCCCAAGTTCAATGGCTTCAAGTAAATAAGAAGTTTCTAAAAAAGCAGTAGCTACTATGATTTTGGTTTTTTTATCTTTTTTTCTAATTTGCTTAACCATATCAAGACCATTTAGTTTTGGCATTTTTATATCAGTGATTATAATATCTGGTTTATATTCTGCATATTTTTCTAAACCATCTTTACCATCACAAGCTTCATAAACATTGTCACAATAAAAATTTAGATACTCAACGGCATTAGCTCTTATAAAATCCTCATCATCAATATAGAGTATTTTCAGGTTTTTAAGCTTTTCCATAATATAGCCTTTCTTCTCTAATCATATTATATTAAAAAAATGGGAAAATTATGTGATACCCCATTTTTTCACATAAATCTTTTTTAAAATTAGAGTATTGAATTATAAAGGATAGGTCATGAATGCAGTGATTAAATTTTTTTTAACTAAGGGAAGATTAAATTATACTCTATTTACTTTTTTACTTCTTTTAGGAATTGTCTCTTATCAATCTATTCCAAAAGATGTATATCCTCCAATAAAAATAGATAAGATTCAAGTAACAGGTTCGTATAGTGGAGCTAGTGTAGAGACTTTAAATAAAATGGCAGTTATAAATTTTGAAAAAGATCTAAAAGGTTTAACAGGAGTTGAAAAGATAGAATCTTATATAAAAGATGGCTCTTTTACTATTATTATGACTTTGGAAGCAAGAAGTGATAAAACAAAGATTTTAAATCGTACAAAAGATATTATTTCAAACAATAAATCTGATTTACCTTCTGATATGGATGATCCAATAGCATCTGTTATTGATTGGTCATTTCCTTTAATAGATATTACTATTTCATCTAATAATAAATCAAAAGATGAACTTATTGCAATAGCAGATATTGTTAAAACACAAGTATCATCAATACAAAATATTGCAAATGCTCAACTTTATGAAGATACAACAAAAACCTTTGAAATAATACTTGATAATAAAATGTTACAGATGTATGATATTGAAAAGAGTGCTTTATTTGAAGCAATAAAACAGTTGTCATATATTTATCCTATAGGAAGAATAAAAGATAGAAAAGAACATCTTTTTTTATCTACTATAAATGGAAAGAAAGATGTTGAAAAATATTTAAATACCCAAATTAATGTTGATGGAAAAAGATTTTATTTAAGTGATATTGCAAATGTTGAAGAGAAATATAAAGAAGTTGATATTATCTCAAAATTAAATGGTTTAAAGAATATAGAAATAGGTGTTACAAAAAATGAAAAAGCAAATGCTATTCTTTTAGTTGAACAGTTAAAACAGATAGTTTCAAAGATAGATAAGGAATATAAAGATGTTCAAGTTTCAACCTTTTCTGATACTTCTATTTATATAAAAAATAGACTAAATACTGTTATCTCTGGAATTATGTTCGGTCTTATTTTAGTAACTGTTGCCCTTTATATTTTGATTAATAAAAGAGTTGCTTTTATAGTTGTTTTAGGTATTCCAACTGCAATTTTACTTGGGGTTGCTATACTTTCTTTGACTTCTTATAGTATAAATATGATTACTTTAATTGGAGCACTTTTGATTCTAGGTGTTTTAGTTGATGATGCAGTTATTATTGCAGAAAATATTCAAAGACATATTATGAAAGGGGATGATAAACTTCAAGCAGCAATAAATGGGACAAAAGAGGTTTTGCTCCCTGTAAGTGCTTCATCACTTACTACTTTGTTTGCTTTTATGCCTATGCTTATGTTGACAGGAGAGATAGGTGAGTTTTTAAAGTTAATTCCCATAACTATTATAATTTTAATTATTGCTTCACTTTTAGAGAGTTTTGTATTTTTACCTATTCACTCGTTACATATTTTAAGCAAAGATGATAAAGAGCTTGATTGGACAAAAGCACAAAATTTTTATTTAATGGTTTTACATAAAATTATTGAGTATAGAAAAATATTTCTTATGGTTTTTGTTGTTTTGATTCCAGTAATCACAGTATATATTGGTATGAATATGAAATATCAGCTTTTCCCTACTTTTGACAGTAATAGGGTTTTTATTAGAGGTAAATTCGATATAAATCATAAGCTTGAAGATACCTTTGAAAAAACAAAAATCATAGAGAATATTCTTTTAGAAAATAAAGATAGATTGGCCCTTAAAACTATTGCTTATAGAACAGGACTTAGAACTGACAACGAAGAGAATATAGAAATAAAAGAGACAGTTTTTCAGTTCAATATAGAGCTTGAAGATAGAGTTCCTCAAAACTTTGTTGAAGAGTATATTACTCCTATACTCTCTTTTGATAATTCAGATAATCCAAAAATTAGAACAAGAACAGTAAATGAAATAGTCCTAGAATTAAAAGAGCTTTTAAAAGAGTATAAACCAGAAGGTTTAAAAGAGTTTGCAATCAAAAAAGAAGGGGCTGGAGTTACTTCAAATGATATAGAGATTTTATTAAATACAAAAGATAAAGAGCTTTTAATGGAGGCTATAAAAGAGATTAGAACTGAGCTTTTAAGAATAGATGGAGTTATTTTTGCAGATGACACAGCAAAACTTGGTGTAAAAGAGCTTAAACTAGAGATAAACTCATATGGAGAATCTTTAGGTTTCAATGAAGCAATAGTTGCTACAAATCTAAGTCCATTGTTTTTAAAAAATGAGCAAACAAAAGGATTAAGTAAAGATGGAATATTTGAAATAATCACTTATGATAATAGAAAAGATGAGTTTGAAACTCTAAAAGATTTAGAAATAAATATTCCTAGAACAACACAAAAAATACTTTTGAGTGAAATTGCAGATTTTACATATATTAGAAATTTTGATTCCATTACAAAAGTAAATAGAGTAGATAGTAAAAGAGTTGTAGCAAATGTTGATATGGATAAGTTAACAGCTGGTGAAGCTTTAGAGATGATTGAAGATACTTTAGAAAAATATAGTAAAAAAGGAGTAAATATCTCTTTTGAAGGAGAAGTTGAACAAAATAAAAAAATGGCAAGGGAGCTAAGCTTTGCTTTTTTTGTGGCAATTTTTTTAATCTTTATTACGCTTCTTATAATGTTCAATTCTTTTAGGCAGACACTTATTATTTTATCTATTATTCCGTTTTCTGTTTTAGGAGTTTTTATAGGTCATTTGATTATGGGATTGAACCTCTCTTTAATCTCAATTGTTGGGATTTTAGGGCTTGCAGGAGTTGTTATAAATGATGCCATAGTAATGTTGGATTTTATTAGAAAGTCTCAATCTTTAGAAGCAATGATGGATAGAGCAAAATTAAGACTAAGACCTATTTTAATCACTTCAATCACAACATTTTTAGGACTGTCAACACTTATTTTCTATGCAACAGGACAAGCAAAAATTTTACAGCCTATTGCTATAAGCCTGGGCTTTGGACTTATGTGGGGTACAGTCTTGACGCTTATTTATTTACCTGCATTATTTGCAGTATCTTATAAAATGAGAAAGGAATAATTATGAAAAAGCTAATATTAATAGGCTTACTTACTATTTCATCACTATTTGCTAAAGATTACATGGCAAAAATAGAGCCATTTGAAAAGTATGAAATAAAATCAGAGGTTTCAGGAGTAGTTAAATCTTCTAAAAAAGAGTTTGAAACAAAGTTTATTAAAATGAATCAAACTCTAATAGAGATAAATTCAGAAGATGAGCAAATAGCTTTACAAAGAACAAGAGAAAGTCTAAAAGTTCAAAAAGAAATAGTAAGAATTAGAGAAAAAAATTACAATTCTAAAAATAGAGTAGTAAATATGAGCCGATATGAAAAAAACAATGAAAAACTTGATTTTTTAGAAGCAAAAAAGGAATTAATTTCCCTACAACAAGAGATAAAGAGATTGAAAAGAGAAATGAACAAAAAAGTCTTTAAACTTCAAAATAGGTATATTCATAAAATATATGTAAACCATGGAGAATATGTAAATCAAGGGGATAAACTTTTTGATAGTTTTGATATTACTAAACAAAAAATCACTCTTTATTTAACTTTAACAGAGATTGAAAAACTTCCTTTAAAAAAGATTTTCATTGATGGTAAACAAAGTAGTTTTAAAGTCCATAAAATATCTAGAATAAAAGATGAAATCAGAGTTTCTAGATATAAAGTAGAGTTTATTAAAGATAATAAAGAACTAGAAAATTATTTTTTTAATAAAGTTGTTAAAGTTCAATTAAAATAATAAATAGTCTAGGCTAAGGGGTCTTCCCCTTGGCTCCATCCAGCTAGATATTTTTCAACTAAATGAAAATCTTCTCCTGTATGTTGTGTAAAAGTGATATATTGGTTTCTATTGTCTACTTCAAAAAGTTCATTTACTATTGCCATATATCTTAAAGCTAACTCTCTTCTTTGTTGCATAGTTCGTCCTTCTCTAATATCTAGGTTCATTAAACAGATATCATCACTAGGATTTGCTCTACCTATTGTTAGATTATATTTATCATACTCTCTAATTGAGATTGCTATGTGATCAGTTCCTGTATCCATAATCTGTGAAAAAGTATATCTTATTTCATTTACAAACTTATCTTTTGTTTCATTAGAGACTTTTTTATTTATTTCAAACTGTAAGTGAGGCATAAAAAATCCTTTTTAAAAAATAATATAGTGAATATCTCAAAAAATGGTTATTTTTAATAATTACTTTAAAAATTTATATAAAATTTAAGAATTATCTCAAAAAATGGTCAACTATTAATTTAAACTTAGTTATAATTTAATATAATTTTATATATTACTCTTGGATTATAAAAATGAATTTTAAATCAAAAAAAGAACAATTAGATATTGCAAAGACTACAACTTGTCCAAATATATTAGAGAAGTTACATAATTCTCAATATATGAATGTAAGACGGGCAGTTGCAAGGAATCTTAATATTAGTACTCAAGTGGCAAATACACTTGTAACAGACCCTGTTTTAAATGTAAGCTATATGGCTCTAAAAAATCCTAAATCTACAGTAAATAGAGATTTATGTAATAGAAGTATTGTGGGGTGTGTAGTGTGTGAAAAAGATGAAAGAGAATTAGATTGCACTACTTGTGAAGAGAAGAATAAATCTTTTATAAAAAAGAAGAAGAAAAAAAAGTTTAGCTTCTTCAGTTCCTAAATGAAGGGTTATTATTCATAAACTCTTCAACTTTGTTTGTATGAGCATACATTTTTCCACTTCTTCTCATAAATGAATTTACAATATGATAGCCATGATTAAGTGCTGCCATAATAGAACCACCCGTATTAAAAGCAATATCTCCAGCAACATATAGACAATTTATATTTGTCCTATAGTGTTCATCATATATTGGATTTCCTTTTTCATCTGTTTGAATACCTATTTTTTTAAGAAAATCTATAGGAGCTGTTCCTCCAATTGCATATATTACTCTATCATAAATAGTATGGTATCCATCATTGAAATTTACTTTTACTTTACCATGTTCATTCTCAATAGATTCAATATCTGTATTCATTCGTAGACGTAATTTTTCTTGCCCATTGTATTGATATAAAATATCTTCATTATTTGGATTTAATCTTGTAAATTCATTTTTTCTATAAACAAGAGTTACTATATTGTTTTCGTCAGCTAATTCATAAGCATATTCAGCAGCTGAGTTACCTCCTCCAACTACTAATATTTTTTCACCTTCATGACATTTATCAAGATTGTAGTTTACAAACTCTTTAATTGATGGTGGGATTTTATATGATGGTTTATTAGGTTTTCCCATCTTTCCAATAGTTACTACAACTGCAATTGCTCTAAAAGTTTGACTTGCAGTAGTAATTAAAAAGCAGTCATTTTCTTCATCTCTTATTATATTTTCAACTTCTGTATTAAAAGCGGTGTCAACTTTTTCTTCATCCAATAACTGGTCAAAAAAGTCCAAAGTTGTCTCTTTTGTTCCATCCATAAAAGGAATATTTCCTTCAGGATTAATTACTTGACCTTTCCAATCCTTATCAACTCTTTTATTATCTTTATAAAATTTTCTAATAGTACTTGAGTGATTATCTGCTTTATCTATAAGTAGAATACTTTCTATACCATGCACTGCTGCCTCAACAGCTGTACCTATTCCTCCAGGACCTCCGCCAATAATTGCAATATCATAAATTGTAGTCATTTAATTCTCCAAAATGCGAATGAATGAAACTATTATACTATAAAAATATCTTATAAAGAAATTGATAAAACTACTTAAAAGGAATATCTCATATTTGTAAGTAAAATTTAGATAAAATGGCTCTTTTATAGAATATAAAAATTTATTAAAAGGTTAAAATAGAATGAAATATGGTGAAAAAGAAATTGTTGAATTTGATATCAACAAAGAAGAAAACTTCTGGCCAAATACTAATGAGAAGAATTACACAATAAATATTGAACTTCCAGAATTTATGGCAAAATGTCCAAGAAGTGGTTATCCAGATTTTGCAACAATTAAATTAGAGTATGTTCCAAATAAATTAGTAATTGAATTAAAGGCTTTAAAACTTTATATAAACTCATTTATGCTTAGAGAAATCTCTCATGAAAATACAGCAAATGAGATTTTTGATACTCTTTATGAAAAACTAAACCCACGATATATGAAAGTTATTGCTGATTTTAAACCACGTGGAAATGTTCATACGGTTATTGAAGTAGATAGCGAAAAGATGTAAGGTTAAATCTTGGAGAGATTAGTTACAACTGCACAAGCAGCACAAATATTAGGATTGTCTCTTCAAGGTGTACACTACCGTATTAAAAAACAACAATTAAAATCTATCAAAAAGTCTGGTAAGACTTATGTTTATATAAGTGATCAAGTCGAGAGTAAAGAAGAGCCAAAAGTAGAACTCAGAGAAGTTCCTATAGATACAATAAAAGAGATTGTAAAAGCAAAAGATGAGCAAATCATTACTCTAAAAAAGTCTATGAAGTGGATGAGAAAACAGTATATCTCAGAGATAGATAGATTAGAAAAAAACCAAAAAAGAATTATTGGTGTTTTCAATCGTGAAATAGAACTTCTTCAAAGTGCATTTAATGAAATGCGTTCAATATATAAACCACAAATAGAAAATCAAATACCATCAAAAGATGAGTTTATTCAAGAGAGTAAATTTATCTCAATACAAGATTTTACTATATATTTAAAAAGACACTCAAAAAGTGAAAAAGATATAAAGCTTATTATTTTTAAAGCCCTACAAAAAAAAGATCCAAGATTTATTTATAATAAAAAAGATAAAAAACTATTGATTTTAAATAAAGATTTTTCTGACTTAGTTTAAATTAGGCATAAAGCCCTAAAATATAAGGTTTGTTTAGTTCCATAGTTTGTCTATACGAGGTCTTCAAACCAATAATCTTTCTTCATAAATTCTAATGTATGTATTATTACTAAGACAAGACTCATTAGGAGTGTTTATTATAAAACATTATTTTTAAAACTGTAATGCAAATGATTAATTCACATAAAATAATTATTATTTTCTATTAAGAATAGCTTAATAAATAACATTATAAGTAGTTATTTAGTAAAATATAACTTTTTAAATAGAAGGAATAAATATGAAAAGGCTATTAGAATATGGGTCAAAATTTAGAATTTTGAAAGGCGGGAAAATTAGTTTAGTTTCATTTGTATTGTTAGGTACATCAACGTTACTAAATGCGGCTCCAAGTGGTGGTGTTGTTACAAGTGGGAATGCAACAATCAATCAAAGTGGAACAGTTACTAATATTAATCAAACAACGAATAAAGCAACAATTAACTGGAATACTTTTAATGTTGCTTCAAATGAAGTTGTAAACTTCAATCAACCAAATAAATCATCTATTGCATTAAATAGAGTTATAGGTAATGAAAAAAGTGTTATCAATGGGGCAATTAATGCAAATGGACAAGTTTGGCTTTTAAATTCTAGTGGTGTTTTATTTGGGAAGAATGCCTCTATTAATACTGCTAGTTTACTTGCAACTACTTCAAAATTAAGTGACGATGATTTTAATTTAGGAAACTATAATCTTAAAAATGATTCTTCTGAGTCTGTGGTTAATCTAGGAACTATTAATATTTCCAATGAAGGATATGCTGTACTTACGGGTAAAGAAGTATCTAATGAAGGTTCTATTACAGTAGTTAGAGGAAAGGTTCATTTAGCTGGAGCAAATGATGTATCAATTAATCTAAATGAAAACTCTTTAGTAAATTTAAAGGTGGACAAAGGTGTTTTAGATGCTTTAGTTAAAAATAGTGGCTCTATTAAAGCTGATGGTGGAGAAATATATCTTACAACAAATGCAGTTGATGAATTATTAAAAGGTGTTGTAAATAATACTGGACATATAGAGGCCCAAACACTTGATGATATTACTGGACATATTGAATTATTTGCTCATGGTGGAACTATTCAAACAGGAGGAACAATAAAGGCTGAAGATGGGTTTGTAGAAACATCAGGAAAATACTATGACTTTTTAGGTGCAGATATAAAAGCTGGTCAATGGCTAATTGATCCAGTAAATGTAACTATTGATTCTTCTTTATCTACTGCTATAGAAGGTGCTTTAGCTACTGGTAATGTTACTATTACAACAGATGGTGGAAATACACCTGATACCTCTTCAGGTGAAAGTGGCACAGATGGAAATATTTATGTTAATAGTGCTATTTCTTGGTCAGCAAATAATACACTTACTTTAGATGCATATAATGATATATTTGTTAATGAAAATATTACGCATACTGGATCATCATTAGGTGGAATAATATTCTTATATGGTCAAGGCTCTGCAAATGGAGGCTCAAGTACATATAATATAGGATCAGGTAAGTCAGTCATTGCAGATTCAATACAATGGAGAAAAGGAAGCGACTTAAATTCTTATAGGTATGCAATAGTTGATAATGATATATTTATAGGTACAAAATATATTGAACTAGGTATGTCTTATGGTAATGGCGGTAAATTTGGTTCATTTAGGAAACCAAGCTTATTTTTTGGTAGACAATCAAGTTCAGGTATAGGAATGATTGGTGATGCTGACGGTTTTGGAGTGGGAGATGACTTAAGAATTGATTACTTTTTACCAGGTACTCCAGCAGAACAATTTACAGTTGCTTATGGAGACAGTTATGAAACTAATGGTAAGAACTTTGCAACAGATGCGAGTGGTTATGAATTATTAGGATTAAATGCTGATAATAAATTAGAAATGAAACTTACTACAACATTGAATAGTACTTTAAAAATTGAACAAACTTTTGATTTAGGCTTAGAAGATAAATATTTTAACAATAATGTTGTTTTAACAAATGAAGGAAGTTCTGCAATATCTAATGCAACTTTTATTCGAAGTTTTGATCCTGATAATACAGTTGATATGGGTGGAAATTATACAACAATAAATACTATTGAGAAATTAATCTCATCAGGAGATAGTTCAACTGTTATTACTGCACAAAGTTTAACAGAAGATCCATATGAGACCCTTACAGGGAATCAAGCAAAGATTTTATATTATACAACATCATCAGATGCAAAAATTGGATACGGTGCTCAGTTCTTTAGTGGAAATCCTTATAATGTAGAATCTATGATAACTACTGCTAACTCTTTATCTAAGGGAGATACAAATTCTGATGATGAAGGAATAGGTATAATATTTAAATATAATTCTTTAGCTGCATCAGAGTCAAAGTTATTTTCATTTTTTACTTCTTTAGATAATAGACCTTTAAGTGATATTTTAAATGATTTAGATTCTAATGCAAATATATCTACATCAAAAACACCTTCAGGTACAAAAGTACCAGAGTCTGTACTTACGCCTATTATGAATAATATTAGAACAAATGTACAACTACCTAAAGTAGAACCAATAGTAGCTCAACCAAAAATAAATACTATTTCTGGTAAAAGTTTTGGATTAGGTAAAGATTCAAGTGTTCAATTGGTTTCAATTGCTAAAGAAGGAGAAAAACTAACTCCTGTAACTATGGAAGAAGTAGATAAATTAATGAGTGAAAAGCAAGGTAAAACTTCTAATAACAATAATAAAAAAACAAATGATGTAAAGCTTCAATCAAGAGTTCAATTAAGTGAGAGAAATTCTATGTTTCAATTAGTAAATGGTGGAGTTAAATTACCAGAAGGTGTGACTCAGGAGTTCTATGTATTACAGAAAAATTCAACTAAGGAAGAGGATAATAAATAATGAAAAAAGTACTATTAGGAATATCAATTATTACAGCGAGTTTATTATATGCACAAGTACCTACAGTTAGTGATATTGTAAAACAAGTTAAACCTCAAAGTAAGTTATTAAAACAAAAAACAAAGCTTATTGAATTACCTGGTCAAGAGAAGTTTAAACCTTCATATAAAGAAGATAATAATGCTAAGAAAATATTGATAAAAGACTTTGAACTTGAAGGTAATGAAAATATTGATACTAACAAATTACTTAATTTAATTAAAGAGTACAAAAATAAAAATTTATCTATTACACAGATGAAAAGAGTTACATCTTTAATTACTAAGGAATATAGAGCTCAAGGTTATTTTGTTGCAAGAGCATATATCCCTGTACAAAAAATGCAAGATGGTATTTTAAAAATCACTATTATTGAAGGAAATTATGGAGAATTTAAACTTAATAATAATTCAAATGTAAAAGATTTTGTTGTTCAAGGTATGTTAAATGATATTAAAGATAAAAAAATTGTAAGTACAAAAACTCTTGAAAGAGCAATGCTTATAATAAATGAAACTCCTGGTGTTCAAGTTACTCAAGCAGATGCTACACCTGGTGAAGCAGTAGGTACTAGTAATTTTGATATTACTGCAGAGTCTACACCTTGGTATAATGGATATATTCTACTTGATAACTATGGAAGTAGATATACTGAGAAAAATAGATTATCTGTTGGTGGAAATTTAAATAATCCATTTAAAATAGGTGATCAAATATCTTTTACAGGATTATTAAGTAAAAAAGAGAAGATAAAAAATGGAAGATTAGCTTATAATTTTCCTCTTATGTATAATGGTCTAAGAGGAGAAGTTAGTTATAATCTAACTGACTATGCCTTAACAGAAGAATATGCTTCATTAAATGCAGATGGTAGATCAAAATCGTTAGAGTTTAAAGTATCTTATCCTATTGTAAAAACAAGACTAGAATCTCTTATTTTAAGTTCTACATATGCAAATAAGTCTTTAAAAGATTATCAAGATGATGTAATTACTGCAAACAAATCAATTGATTCAATTAACATTTCTTTAGATTATTTAAAAACTTTAAAACTACTTGAAAAAGATAGTGAGTTAAGAGCAGGATTTACATTTACAATGGGGCATTTAGATTTTAAAGACTCTACTTCTAAAGCAAATGATAAAGCAGGAGATAATACTCAAGGTCATTATGATAAAATTAATGGTTATGTAGGACTTAACTTATTAATAGACCCTTTATATTCAGTTAATACAACACTTAAGTTTCAAAAAGCATTAGGCAATAAAAACCTTGATGGTAGTGAAGATATGAGTTTAGGTGGTGCATATGGTATTAAAGCTTTTCCAGATTCAGAATCAAGTGCTGAAAATGGTCTAATGTTAAATCTTGAAGTGACGAGAAGACTTCCAGTATATAACAATATTTATCATGAAGCAGGAATATTTTATGATATTGGAAAAGTATCAATGCAAGATGATTCAAATAATACAACTTTTGAAAGACGTAGCTTACAAGATGTAGGTATAAGCTATAGTGCTTATTATAAAGATTTCTTCTTAAATACTAAACTTGCTAGAGTAGTTGGTGGGAATTCAGTTACTAGTGAGAAAGAGAACATTAGTAGATTACTATTTCAATTAGGTTGGAGGTTTTAAAACCTCCAACTTAATAAATTTTCTATAAATTGTTTTACTATTATTCTTAATTAAATATAACTCTTTACAATTTTTAACTTTTAATTCTTGATTTTAGTATTTGTAAGTATTTTAGACATTTTTTATTATCTTATTTGTACATGTGACAATATTGATTAAGATTATTATATTTGAAAAATGGGAATTTGTGAGAGTCTATGAGTTTAACTCAAGGACTCTTCTCCAGGTACCCAAACACACTACAGATAGAGGTGCCTTGCTATGTTCCCATCCTGGGGCGTTGTCTCTAAAAGTAATTGTAAGGGGCTAAAGAAGAGCATCAAAAACACCTATGTGTTCTTTGTGCTCTGCTTTTAGGGATGTAATTATATCTTTTGAAAACTTAAACTTCTTATAAACGAATTTATTGACATAAACTTTTAAAAGAGTATAATTCGTGCCTAATTTCAAAAAAGAGTATAAAAGTTGTCAAAAAGTTTTAATTTAATAGGTCTTATCTCAATAATCTTTGCAATGTTCGTTTGGGGAAGTTCTTTTATCGCTTTAAAATCAGCAATGGCTGATTTAGGGGAGTTTACAGTAATATTTCTAAGAATGCTTGTTGCTTCATTATGTTTTATATATTTTATTAAAGGCTTTTTAAAATACAAGTTCACAAAATCAGATATAAAATATATCTTACTTTTAGCAGCTTTTGAGCCATGTTTATATTTTATTTTTGAGGCAAAGGCTTTATTATATACATCTGCTTCACAAGCAGGAATGATTACATCATTAATGCCTTTAATAACAGCTATGGCTGCTGGATACTTTTTGAAAGAGATAATTTCAAAACAACTTATTTTTGGTTCTTTAATTGCAATGATAGGTGTTGTATGGCTTAGTGTTCAAGCTACAACAACTGCAAGTGCACCAAATCCAATGCTTGGAAACTTTTTAGAACTGTGTGCAATGGTTTGTGCTGCTGGGTATACCATTGTTGCTAGATATTTAAGTGAAAAATTTTCTGCTTTATTCATAACAGCTATTCAAGCTTTTATAGGGGCTATTTTCTTTTTACCATTTTTTATTTATGAATATGCAACAAGAGACATGACTTTTTCAGTTGAAGCGGTATCTTGGGTTGTTTATCTTGGTGTAGTGGTTACCTTAGGTGGTTATGGTTTATATAATTTTGCACTTACAAAAATAGAGGCATCTAAAGCAGCTATGTTTGTAAATTTGATTCCTGTATTTACCTTGATTTTAGCTTTTTTAATATTAGGAGAGCAGTTTACAGTCCAAGGTTTAATAGCAAGTGCAACAATTATGTCTGGAGTTATTTTATCTCAAATTCCAGTTAAAAAACTAAAAAGAAGAAGAAAGAAAACTTGATATATTTAACTCTTTTTTTCTCAGCCTTAATATCTGCTACCCTTTTTCCAATGGGAAGTGAAGCAGTTTTAGTTTATGATATTAAACAAGGTTACAATCTTTATTTATTACTTCTTTTTGCAACAGTTGGGAATGTTCTAGGTTCTTTGATAAACTATATTTTAGGATTAAAAGGTGAAGAATATTTAGAGAGAAAAGGTCATTTAAAAAAAGAAAAAATTGAAAAATATAAAATTTTTTTTGATAAATATGGAGGATACTCTTTACTTCTATCATGGGTTCCTATAATTGGTGATCCAATCACATTTATTGCAGGTATTTTAAAATATGATTGGAAAAAGTTTTTATTTATTGTAACTGTTGCAAAGTTTGGAAGGTATCTTTTTTTAGCTCTTTTAATAGTTTAAGACTTTGTTATAGTTGGTGCAAAAGCTTTAGTTGATATGGTAACCATATCTCCAACTTTTAGTTCAGTACTTTGGCTTGAGTCAAGAACTACTTTTACTAGCTGTTCACCAATAGATACAATAGCAATATTTAGTATATCTGCTTGGTAAATCTCTAATAATTCACCTTGAAAAGAGAACTTTTGACTACCAGAAGTTTTTAGTAAGACATCTTTTGCATCTCCCTCTTTTTCCACTTTTCCATGATCAAGCAAAATTACACGGGAGCTTAGTTTATAAATTTCACTTGGATCATGACTTACCATAATAGTGGTTATTTTAAACTCTTCATGGAATTTTTTTATATCATCTTGTAGTTTTTTTCTCATAGATAAGTCAAGTGCAGATAAAGGTTCATCAAGTAGTAGTATTTTGGGTTGATTCATTAAAGCACGACATAATGCAATACGTTGTTTTTGTCCACCTGAAAGAGTATTGGGCATTCTATTTTCAAGCTCTTTTAATCCTACCATATCAAGAAGTTTATGTGCAAACTCTTTATTATCTTTTACAAAAGTTAGATTTTTTAGTACAGACATATTTGGGAAAAGTGCATAATCTTGAAAAAGATATCCAATATTTCTTTTTTGAATAGGTGTAAAATCTTTTTTATTTGCTGTGTCAATCCAAGTTTTATTCTCTACTTCAATTTTACCTTTGTCAATATTTTCTAAACCTGCAATTATTCTAAGTAGTGTTGTTTTCCCACTCCCAGAAAGTCCAGTTAGGGCTATAAACTCACCCTCCTCTATTAAAATATTTATATCTAAAGGCATATCTCCATTTGAGCCATGTAGCATTTTAAAAATATTAATATCTATCATATTTTTGCCTTTGATATTGATTGAAGTAATAAACTAGAAAAAGTACAAGAAAAGACATACCTATCATAATAGCTGAATAGATATGGGCTGATTCATAATCTAACATCTCTACAAATTCATATATTGCAATAGAAGCTACTTTTGTTTCTCCTGGAATACTTCCACCTACCATTAGAACTACTCCAAACTCTCCTACTGTATGTGCAAAAGTGGTTACAATAGCAGTGATTACAGCGGGTTTTATATTTGGAATCACTACTTGAGATATGGTTTGAAATCTATTTTTCCCACAGATATATGAAGCTTCTATTAAAGATTTTGGCATATTTTCTATGGCACTTTGTATTGGTTGAACCATAAAAGGTAGACTATAAAAACAACTTGCAATCACTAATGAGGTGAAGTTAAATACAAGAGTTATTCCAAAAGTCTCTTCAAAAAATCTTCCAACAGGAGAGTTTAGTGATAGTGTGAAAAGTATATAAAATCCAATAACTGTTGGTGGCAATACAATAGGAAGTGCTGTTATTGCTTCTAAAATAGGTTTGATTTTAGATTTAGTTTGTGATAAATACCAAGCAAGAGGTACCGAAATAAAAAATAGAATAACAGTTGTAATAAATGCTAATTTAAATGATATTAAAAAAGGTTCAAAATCTAATTCAGTCATCTAAAACCTCTTTTATAAAAAGTTCAGAAGTTTTTATTAGAGTGGTTACTTTATCTCCTACTTTTAAGTGCATGTTATCTTTTGATTTTTTTGTTATTAAGGCTTCAATTTTAGTCTCATTGCATGACATAATTACATTACATAAAAGTTTTCCTTCCTTTATCTCAATGACATTTGTTTTAAGTCTATTTGAATAACTAATTTCTAGACTATAACTTTTTGCAATTGTTACATGGGAAGGTTTAACTCCTAAGATTACATTTGTACCTTCTTTTATATTTGCAGGAAGTTCTAATCCCATCATATCTAAGGTAGTTTTATGAAAAGTAAACTGTACTAAGCTTACTCCATCATAGTTGTGTATGTTTTTGACTTTTGCTTTTATTGAGTTTAGTGCTAAATTATTCAACAATATATCCATATGATTTAAATACTTTTTTTGCTTCTTTTGAGAATAAAAAGTTTAAAAATTTTATTGTTTCATTTTTTTCATTTAATAAGGCAATACCTTGTTTAATAGGACTATAAAGTGAAGAATCGATATCTATATAGTTTACAGATTCTTTAAATCTTTTCATTTTAGGAGAGTATAAAGAGGCTTTTGCAATAAGTCCTATATCAGTAGCTGTCATCGCATACTGTACAGTTTGAGATATATTTTCTGCATAAACAAACTTCTTTTTATTTTTTTCATATAACTTTAGTTTTGTCAAGGCTTCATATGCTGCTTTTCCATAAGGAGCAGTTTTTGGGTTTGCAATAGCTACTCTTTTTACTTTATTAATGATATTTATATTCTTTAAATCTCTATTTTTATATGAAAAAAGAGCTAAACTTCCTTGTGCATATACTTTAGGCTTTTCAATTGCTAATCCATCTTTATATAGTGCTTGAGGATATTTCATATCAGCACTAAGTAAAATATCAAATGGAGCTTTATTTCTAATTTGAGCAGTTAGTTTACCACTACTTCCTAATACATATTTAACTTTTATTTCGGGGTGTTTTTTATTAAACTCTTTTATTAAAGGTTTTATTGCATAACTTACATTTGAAGCAGCAGCAATTTTTATTTCACTTGCAATAATTGAACTTATGAATAATAGTAAAACCATAAGAAATCTCATTTTTTTCCTTTATAGTATGATGATATTATATGCTTTAAATGATGCATATACCTCATCCTCTTTTTTTAGATTAAGAGTTTTGCAACTTGATGAAGTTACTTTAGAATGTATAATATTATTCTCTCCACAATCAATTGTCACATTTGCGTTAATTTTATCATCACTTATAGAAAGAATCTTTCCAAAAAGTTTATTTCTTGCACTATTAGTGTTTTTCTCTTTTGTAAGTATGATATTATCACTCTCTATTAAAAAGTTAATATCATCTTCTATTTTTAAATTTTTTGTATAGATGAATTTTTTATTTTCAATAGAAGTTAAAATTTGTCCATTTTTTAATTGGATTTTAATTTCATAGTTTTCATTTATATTTTTTAATTCTAGAATCTTTCCACTAAGTCTACTAAATGTTGGCTTGCTTGATAAGTCTGTACTTATTTGTTCATTAAAAGAGTTTTCCAATGTTTTAAGGTAGTTTTTTTGTAGAGTTTCTAATTCATAGAAAGCTTTGATTAGCTCTTTTGCATGAGAAGTAATAACTGTACCTCCTCCACCTTTACCTCCTGTAACTTTTGTCACTAGGGGTTTATTGGCAAGTTTATTCATAATATCTACACTATCCCAAGCAGCCTTGTAGCTCATCTTCATCTGTTTAGCAGCTTTTGAAATAGAACCATGTATTTGTATATTTTGTAAAAGTTCAATTCTTCCATGACCAATAAAACTTTGATTTTTTTTATTTATCCAGATATTTCCATTTACTTCAAATAGTTTTTCCATAAGCGTAATATATCAGAATATATAACGCTTTGTCAATATTCAAAGATATATTTAAATATAATCAAAGTGAAAAGGTAAAATCATGAATAAAACAATTTTAGATAGATATTTAATGGAATTAAATATAAATTTTGAAATCAAAACTTTAGAAGATATAAGTAAGTTAATACAAGCTCATGAAAGAACCTTTGCTTTTTCAAGTTTGAAGGTTTTACTTAAAGAAGAGATCTCTTTAGAGCTAGATGATATTTTTAAAAGCTTGGTTATAGACAAAAGGGGTGGTTACTGTTTTGAACACAACAAACTTCTATATGAGGTATTAAAAAAGCTAGGTTTTGATGTGAATTTTTTTTTAGCAAGAGTTATAAATAATTCAAATAATGAAGTTCCTCAAACACATCGCTTTACTATTTTAAATTTCCAAGATGAAAAATATTTGATTGATGTTGGAATAGGTTTTCGTTCACCTAATGTTCCAATCAAGTTTAGTAAAGAAGAGACTTACAGTCATTTAGGGATTTCATATAAAATAGTTAATAATAATGATAAAACATATAGTTTAGCTTTATTTGAAAAAGGTAATTGGTTTAAAGCCACAAAATTTGATTTACAAGACTGTTATGAAGCAGATTTTGAGATGGGTCATTTTTATTCATATAAACATCCCTGTGCAGTATTTGTTAATAATCTTGTAATATCAAGAATTGATAGTGACTGTATCTATTCACTTAGAAATAAAGAGTATGTAAAGATATATGAAAATGAGTCAAAAAAAGTTTCTATAGATAGTATAGAAGATTTAATTTCAATTATAAAAGAGGATTTTAATATAAACTATTCTGATGAAGAATTGAGAAGTTTAAGAATATTAGATTTTTAGTAAAGTAATCTATATTTTATGTCAAAAAAATTTTATAATATATTAATCGCAAAATCTAGAATAAAGTTGTATAATTTAAAAAATTAAAAAGAAAAAAATGAAGAAAAAAAATGATGTAAGACTTGAAAGAGTATATGAGAAACAGATTAAAGTTTTTGGAAAACCCTTAAAGATAAAAAGATTAATGCTAATTTCGATGGTTGGAATGCTATTAGGTATTTCAGGTTATTCAGAAATATATGCTATTGGATGGTTAATTGTTGCAATTATCTTTTTTTGTTTAGGTCTTTTTTCTATATTACTATATTCAAAAAGTATATTATATTTTGGTGAGGATTCTTTAGAATGTAGCCCTTCTGGAGATATTTTTATTACAAAACTTTTTGGACAGTGTACTATTTGTTTAGGTGAATTAAAAATAGTTAAAAACTCAAAAGGTGTATTTATACAATGTCAAGAAGATAAGAATCATATTTGGGAAAGTAAATAAATGAAAATAAAAAGTATAGCTATTGGAAAATCAAGACCTTATACCTTTGGGGAAAAGAGATTTGATAGTGCATATAAAAAAGATGCATTCTATGATTCAATAAAGGTTACAAAGTTAGGACTGGATGGTGATAAACAAGTAGATAAAAGATTTCATGGTGGTGTTGATAAAGCTATTCATATTGGTTCATATAAACATTTAAAAAAGAATCCTGGTTTTGATATCTTATCAATAGGTTGCAACATATTAGTTAAAAAATTTGATGAGAGTGATGTTTGTATTGGAGATATATATAAAATAGGCAAAGTTCTAATTGAGGTTACTCAACCTAGACAACCATGTTGGAAAATTGGAGCTTTATTTGGAAAAGAAGTCAGAAGATATATTACAAGAAAACATGCTACAGGTTGGTATGTTAGAGTTTTAAAAGAAGGAAGAATAAATATTGATGATGAGATAGTTTTAAAAAAGAGAGTCTCTAATCTTACTATTAAAAATCTAAGTGAATATCTAACTGTTCCTCCAAGTGATAAAAGAATTATTGATGAGGTATTAAACCTTGAGGCACTTGCAGATTCATATAGAAAAGATTTTTTATACTCTTTACAAAAGAATAATTCATAAAAGAGTTTACTTTTATGAATTAAACTCTTTGATTATATCTTTATTTTTTGAATAGATTTTATAAATAACACCTTTATATGTAAACTCTAAATAGTTTGCCTGTAACCAAAGTCTATATGAACCACTTGCTTTAAATCTATCATCTTCTTTTAGTGTTTTATTTAAATACTCTTCTGCAATTTCATCTTCAACTCCATAAATAGGATCTCCTAAAATCTCATGTCCAATTGAATATAGATGTACTCTTATTTGATGTTGTCTTCCTGTTATTGGAATTAATTCAATTAATGTTAAATCTTTTTCTTGATTGTATTTAAGTGGCTTTAAGTGTGTAATTGATTCTTTACCCTCATCTTTTTCACATGTTGCCATTCTTACACCAATGTTTTTACCCTCTTTTTTTAGGTTTTTATTTATGGTTTGTTCTTCTGTGATTTTACCTTTTACAATAGCTAAGTATGATTTTTTATACTCTTTTGTTTCAAACATTGTTGCTAATGTATTTGTAGCTTCTTCTTTCTTTCCAACTAATACTAATCCTGATGTTTCTGCATCTATTCTGTGAGCTTGATTTGCCTTTTCTCCAAAGTGATATCTTATTTCATCTAAAAGTGAATAGGCAGTCTTTTTTGAGTTAGGATGAATTACTAAATTTGATGGTTTATCAAAGATTGCAAAATCCTCAAAAACATGTAAAGGTTTTAGGCCACGAGTATGTCCTTCAAATAGTCCTATATATACTTTATCTTCATTTATTGATTGAGATATCAAGTATGAATTGTGTTTAGAGTCAAATACTCTACCTCTACTTATCAAACGGTGCGCAACAGCGGGTTTATAGCCTAAGTCTTGGAGTAAAAATAATTGAATTGATTTTCCTTTTGGAGCATCAAATTCTTTTAAAATGAATGGCAAAATCTATTCCTAAAATTTAAGTAAAAATTTAACAAACATTAATGAAAATCTTTGTCTAAATTAGATAGGATATCATACTTAATTTATCAGAAAAACTTGATAAAAACATAATAAATATTGATAGCAAGGGATACACAGATGGTTGAAAGATATGCCAGAGAAGAGATGACAAAACATTGGACACAACATGCAAGATATGCAGCATGGCTTGAAGTTGAAAAAGCAGCTGTAAAAGCATGGAATAAATTAGGTCTAATTCCTGATGATGATTGTGAGAAAATTGTAAAAAATGCTACTTTCTCAGTAGAAAGAATTGAAGAGATTGAAGCAGTAACAAAGCATGACTTAATTGCATTTAATACTTCTGTTTCAGAATCACTTGGAGAAGAATCAAGATGGTTCCACTATGGTATGACTTCGTCTGATGCAGTTGATACAGGCGTTGCTCTTCAAATGAAAGCATCTCTTGAAATCATTATTAGAGATGTAAAAATGCTTATGGAATCTATTGAAAAAAGAGCACAAGAGCATAAGCTTACACTTATGGTAGGAAGAAGCCATGGTATCCATGGTGAGCCTATTACATTTGGATTAACTTTAGCTGTTTGGTATGATGAGATGGCTAGACATTTAGAGAACCTAGAACAAACTATGGAAGTAATTGCAGTAGGTCAAATCTCTGGTGCTATGGGTAACTTTGCTCACGCTCCTTTAGAGTTAGAAGAGTATGCAATGGCTGAACTAGGTTTAAAACCTGAGCCTTGTTCAAATCAAGTTGTTCATAGAGATAGATATGCTAGGTTAGCTTCTGCATTAGCACTTATGGCATCAACTATTGAAAAATTTGCAGTACAAGTTAGACACTTACAAAGAACAGAAGTTTATGAAGCTGAAGAGTTTTTTGCAAAAGGTCAAAAAGGTTCTTCTGCAATGCCTCACAAAAGAAATCCTATTTTAACTGAAAATATTACAGGTCTTGCTAGAATGATTAGGGCATATGTTGTTCCTGCTATGGAAAACGTTGCTTTATGGCACGAAAGAGATATTTCTCACTCTTCAACTGAAAGATTTTGGCTTCCAGATGCATTTATTACAACAAACTTTATGTTGCATAGAATGAACAATGTAATTGCTAACTTAACAGTTATGCCAGAAAATATGATGAAAAATTTAAACCAAACTGGTGGATTAGTATTCTCTCAAAGAGTATTATTGGAACTACCAAAAGCTGGTGTTTCTAGAGAAGATGCATATAAAATCGTTCAAAGAAATGCTATGAAAGTATGGGAAGAGATTAAAGAAGGTAAACCAACTGTAGATGAAAATGGAGAATCTTTATATCTTGGACACCTATTGTCTGATGAAGAGTTAAGAGAGAAACTTTCAGAAGAGCAAATTAGAGAGTGTTTTAACTACGATTATTACACTAAAAATGTTGACGCAATCTTTAATAGAGTATTTAAAAAATAATAAAACAAATATAAGCACAAGGTATTAATATGGCAATAATGATTGAAAAAAGAAATGGTAGAAAAGAAGTTTTAGATATCACAAAAATCCAAAAGATGACAATAGAAGCAACTGAAGGATTAGATGGGGTATCTCAAAGTGAACTAGAATTAGATGCGCAAATTAAGTTTATTGATGGAATGAGTTCAGCAGATATTCAAGATGCACTAATCAAAACAGCAGTAGAGAAAATTGATATTGATGTTCCAAATTGGACTTTTGCTGCTGCAAGACTTTTCTTATTTGATCTTTATCATAGAGTTGGAAAATCTACTCATGGTATCAAAGGTGAGCCATATTGCCATTTAAAAGACTACTTACAGTACGGAAAAGATGCAGGAAGACTTTTACCTTCTTTAGGTGAAGGTTATGACCTAGATGATTTGAATGCTTATATCAAACCTGAAAGAGACTATCTTTTTAACTACCTTGGAATTAAAACTTTATATGATAGATATTTAATCAAAAATGGTAACTCAGACCCAATTGAGTTACCACAACAGATGTTTATGGCTATTGCTATGTTCTTAGCACAAAATGAAGATAATAAACAACAAAAAGCAAAAGATTTTTATGATGTAGTTTCAAAATTTGAAGTTATGTTAGCTACTCCAACATTATCAAATGCTAGAACAAACAGACATCAACTTTCATCTTGTTATATTGGTTCAACACCAGATAATATTGAGGGTATTTTTGATACTTACCATGAAATGGCACTACTATCTAAGTTTGGTGGTGGTATTGGTTGGGACTGGAACCAAGTAAGAGCTTTAGGTGGTGTTATTGATGGACATAAATCTGCTGCGGGTGGTACTGTTCCTTTCTTAAAAATTGCAAATGATGTTGCAATTGCAGTTGACCAACTAGGTACAAGAAAAGGTGCTATTGCTGTATATGTTGAGCCATGGCACATGGATATTGTTGATTTCATTGATTTAAAGAAAAACTCTGGTGAAGAAAGAAGAAGGGCACATGATTTATTCCCTTCTTTATGGATTACAGATCTTTTCATGGAAAGAATCATGGAAGACTCTTACTGGACACTATTTGATCCATATGAAGTAAAAGATTTATCAGAACTTCATGGAGATGAGTTCAAAGCTAAATATATTGAATATGAAAACGATGACTCTATCACAAAAGATAGAATGAAAGCAAAAGATTTATGGAAGAAGATTTTAACTTCTTATTTTGAATCTGGCTCTCCTTTCCTTTGCTTCAAAGACAATGCAAACAGAGCAAATCCAAATGGACATGTAGGTCACATTAGGTCTTCAAACCTTTGTACAGAGATTTTCCAAAATACAAACCCTAATTACTATAAAATCAAGTTAGAGTTTGAAGATGGAACAATTACAACTCATGATGAAGAAGAGCTAATCGTAGTTGATGGTGGAATTACTAAAAAAGCAAATAAAGTAACTGCACTAGATTCTATTGGTGGTAAGCAAGTATTTATTGTAGAAAAAGAGAAAATTGATGGAGATACAGCTGTTTGTAACTTAGCATCAGTTAACTTATCTAGAATCAATACAAAAGAGGATATTGAAAGAGTAGTTCCTATTGCAGTTAGAATGCTTGATAATGTGATTGATCTAAACTTCTATCCACTTAGAAAAGTAAAAGCTACAAACTTAAAATCAAGATCAATAGGTCTTGGTGTTATGGGTGAAGCTCAAATGGTAGCAGAGAGTAAGCTTGTATGGGGAAGTAATGAACACTTTAAAAAGATTGATTCTATTATGGAAGCAATCTCATTTAATACAATTAAGTCATCATCTGAGCTTGGAGTTGAAAAAGGTATTTATCCAACATTTAAAGGTTCTAACTGGTCAAAAGGTATTATGCCACATGATCACACACCACAAGCTGTAAATGCACTTGTAGACAAAGATTTATTTGATGCAGGTTATGATTGGGATGCATTAAGAGAGCAAGTAAAAGCAAATGGTATGAGAAATGGTTATCTAATGGCTATTGCTCCTACTTCTTCTATCTCTATTCTTGTAGGTACTACTCAAGCAATTGAGCCAGTATATAAAAGAAAGTGGTTTGAAGAGAACTTATCAGGATTAATTCCTGTAGTTGTTCCAAAACTGTCTCCTGAAACGTGGTCTTATTATACTCCTGCTTATGAAGTTGACCAATTAGACCTAATAAGAGCAGCAGCAGTTAGACAAAAATGGATAGACCAAGGTCAATCAACTAATATCTTTATGTCTTTAGAAAAAGCAAGTGGTAAGTATTTACATGAAATTTATACATTAGCTTGGAAGCTTGGATTAAAGTCTACATACTATCTAAGATCTCAGTCTCCAGAAGCTGTAAATGATGTAGAAGATAGAAGTATGGAGTGTTCAGGTTGTCAATAAGATAATCTGTTTCTCCCATAAAAAATTAAAAAATTGAATAAAATATAGAGGAAAGCCTATGGCAAGAAAAGAGATATATAACCCAGACTCAACAGAGACACTAAACGAAAGAAGAATATTTGGTGGTGATCCTGATGGAATGATTAACTTTACAAGGATGAAATATCAGTGGGCTTTAAATCTTTGGGATACTATGGAAGCAAATACTTGGTTCCCTAAAGAAGTACAAATGACTGGTGATGCAAAAGATTATAAGTTTTTAGCCCCAGCAGAAAAAAGAATGTATGACTTAGTTTTATCACAGCTAATCTTCATGGATTCACTTCAAACAAATAACTTAATGGATAATATCAACCCATATATCACAGTTCCAGAAATCAATGCTTGTCTTTCAAGACAATCATATGAAGAAGCAAACCACTCAAAATCATATGCTGTTATGGTAGAGTCTATTTCTGATAATACAGATGAAATCTACGATATGTGGAAAAATGATACTCAATTAAGAGAAAAAAACAACTATATTGCAGCTGTATATAAAGACCTTTCTGGTGATATTACAGATGAGAAAATGGTACTAGCAATGTTTGCTAACCAAATCTTAGAAGGATTATATTTCTATGCAGGTTTTGCAGCAATGTATGCCTTAGGTAAATCAGGGAAAATGTTAGGTTCTTCACAAATGATTAGATTTATTCAAAGAGATGAAGTAACTCACTTACTTTTATTTCAAAACATGATTAATTCTACAAGAAAAGAGAGACCAGAACTATTTACACCTGAGTTAGAAAAAACAGTAAGAGAGATGTTCAGAAAAGCAGTTGATTTAGAAGCTTCATGGGGAGCATATATCACTCAAGGTCAAATCCTAGGATTCACAGATGCAATTATCAGACAATATATCGAATACCTAGCAGATAGAAGACTAGAAGCAGTAGGATACGCACCAGAATATAACGTAAAACATCCTATCCCATGGGTAGACGGTTATGCTTCATTTAACGACCAAAGAACAAATTTCTTCGAAGGAAATGTAGTAAATTACTCAAAAGGTTCGATAGACTTCGACGATTTTTAATAGGTCTTTTAGACCAATCTCCGCGTTGGAGCAGTTTTTTACTCAGTCACTTAACTGTGTAAGCTCCTTCGCAAAAAACTACTCCGCCTTGACCTTGACTAAAATACCTATTAAAAACTTTTGGATATAATACTTATGATTATAAAAATATGGAGTTTTTTATGAGAGAGAATTTATTTTTAATAGCATTAATTCTTTTAATAATTCTAAATATTTTTGTATCTTACAATTTATTGAAAGATGATTACTATGAAAAAAAACAGAAGATTATACAGTTTCTTATAATATGGTTAATACCAATAATTGGAGGATTAATAGTTTTATTTTTTATGAATAGAGAGGAAAAAACAAATAGAAATAGTCTTGAAAGTAGTAACAGTACAAGTCCAATGGGAATATCAGAATCTTCTGTAAGTGGTGGAGACTAATGAATATAAAAACTGTTTTTAGATTAATTTTAATTAGTAGCTTATTATTTGAAATACTTTCTATTCTTCCACAATATTTTTCACCTCTAATAAAAAATGAAAATGTAAAAAGCCTTCATGAATGGAATGGTTATGGTGGTATTTTTGAAATATCACATTTGGAGTCAATTTTGATTATATCATTTGTAGTTATTGCTATTCTAATGGTTATTAGCTTTATTGGTGTCTTTCTTTTTAAAAAATGGGCAAGAACTTTATACGTGATTTTAACAATATCATTATATATGACATTGCCTTTTTGGGGAATAACTATTTACCTCCCTTGGGAAGATTTTTTTCATGAAATAGCTACTATCTTAGGAGGAGTTGTATTCGCAATGATGTATTTAGAACCAATTTCAAGTGAGTTTAATAAAAAGTCAAGAAAAACCCAGCTTTTGTCAAAGCCGAAAGTTTTATAACTATTTTCGAAAGAGACCGAGAATGTCACTTCGTAAGGAGTTTCGTAGGTTAGAAAATCGTTCTAAAACTGTAGGGAACTTTAGCTTTGACAACTTGGCTGGTGGCTTTTTGCTTTACTTTTTGCCACCAAAAAGTAATTAATAATATAAACTAACAAAATTCCTCTACTAAAAAACAAAAAATAAATATAAGATAACTACAATAGAAAGCCATTCTAAAATTTCTTTGGAGAGATACCATGAAAGACAATATACCTATAGAAGAGTATGAAATAAAAAGTTATACAATACAAGTTGTATTTACACTTACAGCAGTTACAATAGGTCTTTTTTGGATATTAACCATATAGATTAATTCTTGCAATATCTTCTGTTTTTATATAATTTGATATAAAATAGGTATTATGCAAGTATCAAACAGCTCTTATAACTACAATGTAGACTACATTTCAAGAGCAAATGCTCAACAGCAAGCTGTGTCAAATCATCATGGGGCAGAGCATGATACAAGAGGACTTGAAAAAAACGAATCCTCTGAACAAGCTAAAAACAGCTCTCAACAAAAAGATGAAAATAGTACAGAACTAACAACTCAAGAGAAAGCTGAACTTACAAAACTAAAAGCCATAGATTCAAAAGTACGTGCACATGAAACTGCACACCAAAGTGGTCCAGCAGCATCAGGTGGTGCATCCCTTACCTATGCAAAAGGTCCTGATGGGGTTATGTATGCAGTTGCAGGAGAGGTTCCTGTACGAATAACTACTGGTTCTACTCCTCAAGAGACTATAACAAATATGCAAGGTGTTATTGCTACAGCATTAGCTCCTGCAGACCCAAGTCCACAAGATTTATCTATTGCTTCCAAAGCTAGAATAATATTGATGCAAGCCCAACAAGAGTTTGCTCAAGAGATACAAGAAAAAATTTCAAACTCAAGTGAATACTCTCAAAATGCAATAAAACAGTATGAACAAAATAGTAGTTCAGAAATAAAAGATGATAGTAAGGATATTATTGCTTAGATAAAATATCTTTTTAAAAGGATTTTCATATGTTTCAAATAAAAACTTTAGACCACTTAGTACTTACAGTAAAAGATATAGATAAAACAGTGGAGTTTTATACAAAAGCCTTAGGTATGAAAAAAGAGATTTTTAAAGGTTCAAGAGTAGCCTTGAAATATGGAAGCCAAAAAATAAACCTTCATTTACTAGGTAATGAGTTTGAACCAAAAGCACAAAATGTAAAAGAAGGAAGTGCAGACTTATGTTTTATTATTGATTCTTCTTTAGAAGAAGCTATTGAACATATAAACTCACTAGGAATCAAACTTGAAGAAGGAATAGTTCAAAGAACTGGTGCAAATGGAGATATTGACTCTATTTATCTAAGAGACCCAGATATGAATCTAATTGAGTTGTCAAACTACAAATAAAACTACTCTTTTATAAGTATAAACTTATTTTTACCACTATCTTTTGCTTCATACAAAGCTTTGTCTGCAAGTTCTACTAAATCTTTTGGTTCTTGTTCATGACTTGGTATACCAAGATATGCCCCTGCACTAATAGTTACTACATTTGAAGCAGGTGAAGTACTATGGGGAATACTAAGGGCTTCAATTTTTTTGATAATTGCATCTAAAAGTTTTGTAAAGTTTTCTTCTTTTACATTTAAAATAGTGATAATAAACTCTTCTCCTCCATACCTAGCTAAGATATCCGTTTGTCTATTAATAAAGCTTTTTAAAGTCTTTGCAATAGCTATTAGACAGTTATCTCCTTCTACATGTCCATAAGTATCATTATAGAGTTTGAAGTTATCTACATCAAGCATGATAACTCCTATTGAGAGATTATTTCTTTGGGCAAGTGCAAAAAATGTTTCAAATTTTCTATCAAAGAATTGACGATTGTTTATGGATGTTAAACTATCATTATTTGATAGTTTTATAAGTTCTTCATTTAGTTTTTTGATTTTCTCTTCAGCTGAGTATTGTTCAGTGATATCACGGCTTATTCCTACTAAAGCAATAACTTCGCCATTTTTATCTTCTAAAGGGTATTTAATAGTGTTTAAGAGTACTTCTTTTCCATCAGGAAAGGTAACCCACTCTCTTATATCTTGAGTTTTTCTTTCTGCAAATAGTTTTCTATCCCAACTTCTAAACCCTTCAACTACTTCAGGGTCATCAAAAAGTACGTCATCCGTATGACCAATAATTTTTTCATAAGGACGACCTATAAATTTTGTAAATGCAGTATTGCAGGCAATATAAGTAAAGTTTTTATCTTTGACAAAAACTAAATCATCGATACAATCAATGATATCTTGTAGTAATTCAGCCATGATTTTACCTTTTAGAACCTTATTATAGGACTTTTTATTTAAATTGCAGATAAATTTATATGTTCAATTATATTTTTAATAATTAACTATTTTAAATACTTTTTTGCAAATAGTGGAGCAAGATTGAAAACTATGATTAGTCTGACTATATGATGTAGAGTAATATAAGGTATATTTGCAGCTACTAATATAGCTATTAAGTTGCTCTCTGTTTGTCCTCCTGGCATAAAAGCAAGTAAGATAGAAAGCATAGGGAATCCAAGTGTAAAGTGTACTATAAAGACAAATATTACAGTTATAATTGCTAGTATTAAAAAATGACTTAATGTTCCTATTAGAATTTTTATTATCTCCTTAAGACTAACACCTCTAAAGGTAAAACCAATAGATGTTCCAATAACTACTTGTACAAATTTTAAAAGTTCATCAGGTGGTTTTGATTCTATTATTCCACTAGCAAAGGCAATTATACTTATAATCATAGGACCTATTAAATATGCAGCGGGCATATTTATTTTCTTAGCAAATATAGCTCCTGTAGTTCCAATAGTAATCAAGATAATGATGTCAGATAATTCAAGTGTATTTATAGGTGGGGTGATTAATCTGTTTCCACTTATATCTATTTGAAAAATATATTGGATAATAAAAGGTAGAGTTAAAACTATAAAAAAAAGTCTAGAAGCTTGTACAAGTGTGATTTTTGCAACATTTGCTTTTAACTCTTCACCTAATAGTACCATTTCAATAACACCACCAGGCATAGCAGAAAGGTAAGCAGTTTTTTTATCAAAGCCTTGAAATTTCCAATAATAAATGATTCCTAGAAAAGCAGTTATTAGAACATATGGTATTACAAAAAGTAGTGAATATATATAATTATCTAGTTGCTCTAATATAGCAGGGGTAAAAGCACTTCCTATTGTAACTCCAACTATTATTCTAACAGGAGTAGAGAAATAGTGATTTGGTTTTTTTATTGGAAGTTTTTCAAATCTAATTAAAATAGAAGTTATGAAAATAGAACCTAAAAGCCAAGGAAGTGGAACGTTTAAATATATAAATATTATTGAGCCAATTGTAGCAAGAAGAATTGCAAGTAGCATACTATAGATATTTTTCAATAAACTTCACTTTAAATTTTTTGGAAGTATACAGTTTTAAATCTTGTAATCCCAAATTATAAATTTGTAAATGTAAGTAAAACCCTTCCTACTATGTGAGCTTCATCTTCTTTATATACTAAATGTGAAAAATCTGGATTTATTGATATAAAGATTTTATTTTGTTTATCATATTTTTTCACCCACATTTTTGCTCCATGATGTACTACATATATTGCTTCATCATTAAGCTCTTTTTGTGAAAGATCTGCAATTATTACTGCTTTATCATTTATCACAGCTTGCATTGATTTTCCATCTACAAGAAGAGCAAAAAGTGACTTTTCATTAAACTCTTGTTTGATTATATGTTTTGAAAAGATTAACTCTTTTATTTTGTTCTCATCAAAAACATCTGTATATTCTAAAGTTATAGTATCTATAAGCTATCCTTTTTCAAAAAGGATAGCATTTTTTGGTTAAATTTATTCAATAATAATTGGAATTACAGAGAGTATTAGAAGAATTGCCATTGTTATATTAAATACTCTTACACTTTTTTCATCTTTTATAAATCTTTTTAAAAGAACGCCTCCTGCTGTCCAAGTATTTGTTGATATCATTCCTGATATCATATAGATGATAGAAATGATTAAAACCTGTATAGTAGCATTTTCATTTGATGTTACAAATATTGATATAGCTGTTATTGCCATAATCCATGCTTTTGGATTGACCCATTGAAAAGCTGCACTTTGTAAAAAAGTAAAGGGCTTACTCTCTTGCTCATCTTTTATATCAAAACTTGATTTATTATTTGCAATTTTAAAAGCCATCCAAAAAAGATAAACTATTCCAACAATCTTTAGGATTGAAAAAATTATAGGAAACTTTTCGAAAACTATACCTAGTCCAAGTCCAATAAGAAGTACCATAAAAGGAAAACCTAACATAATACCAAGCATATGCGGAATTGTTCTTTTGTATCCAAAAGTAAGACCTGAAGATAAAAGCATAATATTATTTGGTCCTGGACTTAACACTGTTGATAATGTAAATGTTGCAATGGACAAAAGCATTGCAAATGTATAAAAATTTTCCATCTATTTTTCTCCATAAATTTTTAAATATATTTTTTCGCCAAAAGAGTTTATTATTAAGGCAAAGACAATTAAAAATGAAGCTAATATTTTAATAAGACCTATCTCTTCATTAAATATTAAAAATGAACCTAAAAGTCCAAATATTGGAACTAATAAACCAAAAGGTGCAACATTTGAAGCTGGATATTTATGTAAAAGACTATTCCATACCCAATAACCAAATAAGGTTGTAGGATAAACTTGAAATAAAATAGAAAATATTGCTTTATTATCAAGATTATCAAAAAAGTTTATAAATACTAGTTCTCCTTGTGTTAAAAATGCTAACATAAAAAGAGGTATTGGAGAAAAAAGACTTGCCCAAATAATAAAGGCAAAAATATCTTTTGTTCCAGCTTTTTTTACAATTATATTTGTTAAACTCAAAGATAAAGCCCCAATAAGTACCAGAATTACTCCAATAAATGTAATTGAACCATCTGTCATACTAATAATCAAAGTTAATCCTAGTAAAGCTATTGAAAAGGCTAATTTTTTGGATATATCTATTTTCTCATTTAAAATAATAGCAGCTAAAATAAAAGTGAAAAATACACCAAACTGTAGTACTAGTGCTGCCATACCAGCTGATATTCCAAAATAAATTCCCAAAGTAACAATACCCCAAAGACCAACTCCAAAAAGCAGACCATAACTAGCTATATAAAGTATAGGTACATTTGGCTTTTTAATAAAAAAGATTAAAGGAAATACACATAAAAGAAACCTAAGTCCTGATAATATAAAAGGATCGAGGGAAGTTAATCCAAGTTTGATTATTGAAAAGTTTATTCCCCAAATGAAAGTAATTAAAATTGCTAATAAAAAATCATTTTGTTTCATCATCTTTCCTTTTTTTATAGTTTCAAAAATTTTATCTATTTAAAAAAATTATTTCTTTACTATTAGTGCTATAAAAGTTATCTATTTTTGTGATAAAATATACTATTTTATGTTAAGATTAATATCAAAGGTTGTCAAATGCAAAAAAGAAATACATATAATAAAAACGTGCAAATAGCTAATGACACTATGTATTATATATATGAACATATTGATACTGATATAAATATTGATGAATTAGCATTAAAGTTTGGAATTAGTAAATTTCATTTTCATAAGCTTTTTAAAGAGGTAATGGGAATAAATATTTATGAAACTATAAAATCAAATAGATTACAGAAATCATCAAATTTACTTCTTACAAATAAGTATTCAACAATTACAGAGATAGCAAATATGTGTGGATATAGTTCTCAGACTTCTTTTATTAGAAGTTTTAAACAGAGATTCCATCAAACTCCAAAAGAGTGGAGAAATGGCGGTTTTAAAGAGTATTCAAAAAATATTTTGATGAATTCTGAAATCTCATCTTATGAAAAAAATGACTTTGAGAGTATAGAACCTAAAATTGTAAAAGCGAAATCTAGACGAATGTATTATATTAGAAACAAAGGATATATCACAAGTGAAGCAAAAAAAGTTTGGCAAAAACTTCAAGCATGGGTATATACAAATGATATAAAAGAGTATGAACAAGTAGCAATTTATCATGATAATCCAGCTATCACACCCCATAATGACTGTTTTTATGTGGCAGGAATCATTCCTAAAGAGCAAAAGTATTTATTAGAAACAAATTTACCATTCTTTTATACACCTGAAGCTTTGTATGCAACTTTTGAGATAAAAGGTAAAATTGGAGATGTTTTAAGATTTATTCAGTGGGCATATCATGAGTGGTTACCAAATAGTGGTTTTGAAACTACAACAAATCCTTCTTATGCAATATTTAGAAAAAATCAATTTTTAGAAGAGGATAAGTCTTTTGAAGGAACTTATTATCTTCCTATTCAGTATGTTTAATCATATCTCTACAAGCTTTTTGATAAACTACGCTACTTTATTTTGGAGAAGAAATTGTTTACAGAAGTAATTAACCCTAGATTTTTAGAAACAGACGCCTTAGGTCATATTAATAATAATACTTATGGAGTATGGTTTGAAGCAGCAAGAGATCCTGTTTTTAAAATTTTTATGCCTGATAAAAACATAAAAGAATGGAATCTTGTTATGGCACATACTTCTTCAGATTTT
This sequence comes from uncultured Campylobacterales bacterium, assembly GCA_947494995.1. Lineage (GTDB taxonomy): Bacteria > Campylobacterota > Campylobacteria > Campylobacterales > Arcobacteraceae > Halarcobacter. The sequence continues at coordinate 114,332 of CANLWY010000001.1, forward strand.
TTAAAAGAAGTTTTTTGGGGAGAAGAAGTTATTGTAAAAACTGCAATTTCAAAAATTGGAAACTCTTCAGTTGAATTAGTGCATGCAGTGTATCAAAATGAAAAACTTTGTACAATTGGAAAATGTGTAATGATTCATTATAATTTTAAGACAAAAGAATCTATAAAAATACCAGAAGATGTGAGAAAAAAATTAGAAGAACATCTTTTTGAAAAACCTTGGTTTGGAACTTTAGAAGAGTTAGAAACTGTTGAGGGTAAGTAATATGAACATAGAAAAAGAGTGTGAAAATATATTTGATGGTCTAAGAAAAGTACTATTTTATGTGGGACATGGAAAGTATAATGATTTTATGAGTTTTGATGAAGTTCAAGATATAAAAAGTAATCTTGAGAAAATACTTGAATTAGAAGAAGAGTTTGATATAGCTAAAACACTTGAAGAAAAAGAGCTTATATACAAGAGGTTAGAACCTTTTGCTTCTTATAGTGTAAGAGATTTTATTGGAAAAAAAATAGAAAACGTATAAAAAAGGATATTTGATGAGTAATGTAGTATTAGTAGTAAAAGTTAAAGTAAAAGAAGAGTTTGCAGAACAGGTTTATCCTTTTATGAAAGCTTTACATAAATTAACTCATGAGTTTGATAGAGGTTGTATACAGTACGATTTACATGAAGTAAAAGATGAAGCAAATACATTTTGTTTTATTGAAACATGGGAAGATGAATCATGTTTAATTGAGCATTCTCAAAAAGAACACTTTAAAAACTTTATGGAGTTTGTAGATGGTAAAATTGAAAAGATGGATAAATTCTTTTTAGAAAAATATGTTGAAGAAGTGTAATAAAAATATAAACTTAGCTTGTAAAAAATGTATAAATAAGCATTAAGTTTGTCATTACACCAACTATAATCATAAGAAATAGAGGTAAAACAGAAGAGTCAGTAGCCATAATATCTCCTTTGTAAAAGATTAAATTATATTTAATTATACACCTAGCTCTCTTGAGAAAGTTTAAAAAAAAAATTTAAAAAAAGGATTTAAAGAAGATCCTTTTTTTAATAAAACTTATTATAAATAGTCAAATAAAATTCTAATTTTTAAGTTCTTTAAACTATTTTGATGAAGAATCAAGATAGAATATTCACAAAAAATATAAAGATATAAAATGAGCCCAGAAAAAAAAGTTATATTACTATTTTTATCTCTAATAATACTTATTGCAGCTTGTGTATATACTCATCTACCTCAGTTTATGAAAGATGTGAATAAAGAAGCTATTATTGCTACTCCTAAAATAGAAAAAGTAGAAAAACAAGTAGAAGAAAAAGTTGTTGAGGTTTCAAAAGAGGAAAAAGAAGTTCAAGAGAATACTTCAAAAGAAGAGATTGAAAACACTAATGATAATAAAATAGAAGATAAGAACGAAGAAGTAACAACAGAAGTTGAAGAATCAAAAGTTGAAGAAGAAGTTGTAGAAGTAGAAAAAGAAGAGCCTTTAATTACAACAGATAAAAGATATACAAGAGTTGGAACTGAAAAAAATATAGAAGAGTTATCAAAAACAGCTCAAGAACTTCAAATAAAAATGAGTGAATATGTAAAAAATAATCCAGTTACTTTTAGAAGAGCAAGTTATAAACTTACAAAGAGAAGTAATAAGACAATAAAAGTAATTGTTGAATCTTTAAAAGAGTTTCCTAATATAAAGATAGAAGTTGCTGGACATACTGATGCATCAGGGGCAGCAAAAGTTAATCAAGCAATTTCACTTGCAAGAGCAAAAAGTGTTCAAGCACGACTGATTTATTATGGAATTGATAAAAATAGAATAATTTCGCGTGGATATGGTGAAGATATTCCATTGGTTAAAAATAGTCCAAATGGGTACTCTAAAATTAATAGAAGAGTAGAATTTAATATTGTTGAGGAATAAGAAGTGATAGAAATAGCATCTCAGATAGTTTTATGTTTAGTAATTGCGGCATTTATAGGTTTTTTAATAGGTATAGTAATAGGAAAAGCATTTTCTGGAGCAAGGACTTATAATAGTGTAACAGCACATGGAGGAGCCGCAGCAGGGAATATCTATAATAAACCACTTATTAGAAGTGCTCCTAGACCAATTGGAAAAGATGATCTTCAAAAGATTGAAGGTATTGATGCTGCCTTAGAAGACAGATTAAATGAACTGGGAATTTACCATTTTGATCAAATAGCAAAATGGAGTGCTAAAAACTGTCATTGGATTGAAGAGTATTTGACTCTTGAAGATAGTCAAATTAAAGAAGCAAACTGGATAGGACAAGCAAAAGAGTTTAGAACGATTGTTTAAACTCTTTCGTTGATAAGGTTTTTTACACAAATATCAATCATATTAAAGACCTTATCAAAGCCTTCAAAATCTTCAAAAAAGTATGGATCTGGAACATCTTCTCCATTGAATCCAAAATCTCCTAATTTTAGTGGGTCTTTACAACCTAAATTTTTTAAATTTTGAACATTACTAGAATCAAGACCAACAACTAAGTCAAATTTTTCAAAATCTTCTTTTTCTACTTGTCTAGATGTTTGTTCCATTATATCTATGCCGTTTTGCTCTGCAACAATAATTGAGTTTTCACAAGGAGAGTTTCCAATATGCCAAGAACCTGTCCCTGCACTATCAATCTCTATCTTAAGACCTTTTTCTTCTACATATTTTTTTGCAATTCCTTCTGCTAGTGGAGATCTACAAATATTACCAAGACAAACAAATAGTATAGATTTTATTTTCATAATTTTTTCAACCCTGTATCAATGTAAGTTCTAACTCTTTTTATTTCTTCTTTATCTAAATTTGAACTTATAATTTTTTCTTTATCATCTCTTATTTCATCTCCCCAAGGAGTGATGATACCACTTCCTTTAGCCATTGTATCATTGGCACTGTTTGCTGTTAATACATAACATTGATTTGCAACTGCTAAGGCTTTTGTCATAGTTTCAAAGTGATGCTTTCTTTTTACTCCCCACATTGATGGATTAAGGATTAAATCTGCACCTCTTACTTTTACCCAATATTCAGGAAATCTAACTTCAAAGCAAATTAGAGTAGCAACTTTTATTCCATTGATATCAATTATTTTCATATTGTCAAGTTTACCTTTTGAGAAATACTTAGGTTCATCTCCTAGAGCAAAAAGTCTGTGCTTCGCTTGTCTATGTATTACTTTTTTATTGTGGAAAATATATAGGGTGTTATAGTACTCTATGTCTTCTTTTTCAATAAAAGAGATAGCAATTGTTTTATTTTCTGATAGTTTTTTAATTTTCTTTTTTGCTTTTTGGGCAAACTCTGAGGCTTCATCCATTTTATCGTAAGCAAAACCTGTAAGACACAGCTCAGGAGCTAAAATAAATGAATTTTCTTCACATGAAGAGATTAATTTTTCTAAATTATCTAAATTTTTTTTAAAATCTTTTTTTGTTTTAGTTTGAAGTGCTATAAGTTTCATTTAAAACCTTTTGAATCTATTTTTATAATTTAATGATGATGTTCTTTTCGAACTATATCACAACAATGGCTATTTTCTAAATTTAAAAGGGCCTGTTTTTTATCCACTCCCCCTGCATATCCTCCAAGTGCTCCATTTGATTGAATAACTCTATGGCAAGGAATTAGAATGCTTATCATATTTTTCCCATTTGCAGTGCCAATTGCTCTTACTGCTTTTGGATTTTTTAGAAGCAGGGCTTCTTGTTTATATGAAATGGTTTCTCCATAAGGAATTGTTTGTAGGATTCTCCATGTATCTTGTTGGAAAGAAGTCCCTACTAGTTGAAGAGGAATAGTAAAATCAGCTCTTTTACCTTCAAAGTACTCATCTAACTCTTTTTGGAGAGATTCAAAATACTTATTCTGAGCAGGAATTATATCTGCATCAAAAAAAGTTTGAACCTTTTCTATTTGTTTTTTTATATTATCTTGTTCAAAAAAACTAAGAATACAAATGCCTTTAGAAGTTGCTGCACAAAACATATCACCAAGAGGTGTTTTTATAGTTGTTGTTGCAATGATGTTTTTCTTAATAGCTTTGAATTCTCTCATTAATACCCTTTAATAAATGAAGATTTTAACATAAAGAAATTAAGATATAATATACTATGCAAAAGATAAATGACAAAATCAAACTATTATATGTGGAAGATGATGATATTGCAAGAGAAAATGGTATCGAATATTTAGAAAACTATTTTGAAAATATCTATGAAGCACCTGATGCCTTAAGCGCTTTAAAGCTATATGAAGAAGTCCAACCTGATATTATAATAACAGATATTCAAATGCCAAAATTAAATGGTTTAGAGTTTATTAAAAGAGTTAGGCAAAAAAATAAAAAAGTACAAGTAATTGTCTTATCAGCTTTTTCAGATAAAGAGTATCTTTTTGCCGCAATAGAGTTACAGCTAGTTAAGTACTTGATAAAACCAATAAAGGAAGAAGAGTTAGAAAATGCTTTAAACTTATGTATTGAATCAATCAAGAACGATAGTTCAAATATAGTAAAGTTAAAAGAGAACTGTAATTTTGATATATATAATCAAACTCTTATTTTTGAAGATGAAATAGTAAAGTTAAGAACCAAAGAGCTTGATTTATTAACACTATTAATAAAAAATAGAAATAGATATGTAACATATGAAGAGATAGAGAACTTTGTTTGGTCTCATAGTGTTATGAGTAAAGATGCTTTAAAAACAGTAATGAAAAATTTAAAGGCAAAACTACCTAAAGAGTTGATATCAAATCTATCAGGAACTGGATATAAAATAGATGCCTGAGAATATGATACTGGCTTATGGAATAACTTTTGGAATAGTTTTTATGACTATTACATATACTTTTTTTAGATATATATACTCTAGACAAATATTTTATATGAGTTATTGTCTAATGCAAGTTTTTTCTTTAATATTTATTGTTTCATATAGTAAATTATTTGATGTATCTTCTTTAGTCGAACAACTATCACTACTTTTTGCAACACTTGCTTCGATAGTATTTGCAGTTAGGTTTTATGAGGGTAAGTTTCTTCCTAAGATGAAGAACTTTAAAGAGCTTACTATAAATACTTTGATATTAAACGCAATTATTTTAACAGCTTTTTATCACTATATGCTTTTTGAATATTTGCCATATACAATCATATATGCCATTTTGTTTATATCTGTTGCCTTTAATATAAAGGATGGTTTTAAACCAACTCTTATATATGTGATAGGTTGGTCTTTATTATGTCTTATTCTCTTTGTATTTGATTTTAAAGAGTATTATGAAGAAAAAGGTTTTATGAATATTGTCTTACTTGCCTTTGCCATTGAAGCAGTTTTATTTACAGCCTCTGTTGGATATAAGTATTCAACTTTACAAAAAGAGAGTAGAGATTTAGAGGATATGGTGTTACTGCAATCAAGACTTGCAAAATCAGGAGAGATGATAGCTAATATTACTCATCAGTTTAGGCAACCACTAAATAATCTCTCATATATTTTAATAAATTTGAAAAAGCGATTTGAAAATGAAAGACTTGATGCAAAATATTTTGATAAAAAAGTAGGTCAAGCGAATGAACAACTAGATTTTTTATCGAAGACAATTGATGATTTTAAAGAGTTCTATGCTCCTTCTAAAACTAAAGAACAATTTACTATAAAAGAGGCGATTGATAATGTATTTACAATATCTAGTGCTGATTTAAAAAAAAGAAATATAGAGTTTATAGTTAATTTTAAAGTAAATGAAGAGATAAAAGTATTTGGAATAAAAAATGAGCTTTCTCAAGTGTTACTTTCTCTTATTTCAAACTCTAATGAAGCTTTAAAAAACATAGAAAATCCTTGGATTAATATTGAAGTTGATTCAACTAATGCTGAGGTTATAATAAAAGTAAAAGATAATGCAGGTGGTATAAAAAAGAAAAACTTAGGAAAAATATTTGAACCATATTTTACTACAAAAGATGAAGGAACAGGAATAGGTTTATATTTATCAAAACGTATTATTGAAGATAGTTTTAATGGAAAGATAGAGGTTCAAAATCAAAAAGAGGGAGCTTTATTTACCCTCTTTATTGAAAAGACTATTTGATTAAATCATTTCTTGGATGTATGAAAGATAGTTCCCTTTCTATACTAAGTTTAGGATTCTCTTTTGCATAGGCTTTAATTTTTGTCTTTAGAGCAGTATCTTTTTTGTCTGATAGGTATATTCTTTGTTTTGTTCTTAAAATAAGAACAGTTTTAATTTTTTGTTTTGGTCTTACTTTAAGCTCTTTAAATCTTTTAACCTCAAAGTACTTTTTATCTAAGATTTCTATTTTATAGGTATATGTTTTATCACTAGTATTGTGAAAAGTTAAAATATAGTTATTTGAAACCTTTCCTCCTTTCTCTACTTTATAAAGTTTTGTTGTTTTATTTATATTTAACAAGAAGTATTCTTTCTTTGATGCAAAAAAACCAGCTAATATAAGACATAAAACAAGTGATGCCATATAAACAATATTTCTTTTTGTAAAAATATTTGATAACCTATCTTTTAATACACTATTTGTACTTCCCCAAGAGATAAGTGACTCTTTCCCTAGTTTTCCCATTACAGTAGAACAGGCATCTGAACACTCTAGACAGTTGATACACTCTACTTGTAAACCTTTTCTAATATCAATATGAGTTGGACAAACTTTTACACAAGCTTCACAAGTAGTACACTCTTCATTTGTCATCCACTGTTTTACATCAAAAATTGATTTTGCACCATTTTCATAAATGACTCCACCTCTATTTGTATTGTATACAACTTGTTTTGTGTCATCATCATAAAGAACAGATTGTATTCTTGAATATGGGCAAACAAAAGTACAGAAATCTTCTTTCATAAATATGATGTCATATATTAAAAAAACAGTAATACTAATAACAAACATATATAAATAGAAGTGATCTTCAGGACTTTTAATGTATTCAAAAAAGTCTTCAGGAGGGACAAAATACCACATGAAGTTTATTGAAGCTAGAAGAGATAATAGTGACCAAAGAAAAATTGCAAGATATTTTTTAATTTTTGTATTGTTTTTTGAATAGTTTATATCTTTTTGTTTATTTTTGATTCGTCTTAACCCTAAAAGCCATGATTCAATTAAATCTCTGTAAACAACTCTAAATATTGTTTGAGGACATGCCCAGCCACACCAAACTCTTCCAAACATAGCTGTCATTGCAAAGATTCCAATAAATAGAAACATTAGAAGGAAAGGCATAACATAAAGTTCATTCATGTTAAATACGAATCCCAAAAAGTGAAACTGTAGTTTATCAAAAGATAAAAGTAGTAAATGATTTCCATTTATTGTAATAAATGGTACTGTTAATGTAAAGAGAGTTATTATTGCATATGTGATATATCTTTTTTTAGAGTAACTCATTTTTTCTCCAATAGAATTTTTATAATGACACTTTAGTGACAAAAGGTGTTCATTTGGTGGTATTTTTTTAATTTTTGTAGTTTTTATTCACTTTTGTTATAATCTTCTTTTCTAAAAGGACTTCAAATGCTTGAACTTACAAATATTTATCTATTTATTGCTGCTTCTTTTTTACTTTGTTTAGCTCCTGGACCTGATAATATTTATGTATTAACTCAAGGAATGACAAAAAGTAAAAAAGCTGCGATTATTACTACTTTAGGACTTACAACAGGAATTATTGTTCATACAACAGCTGCTGCTTTTGGTATTTCTGTTATTTTTAAGACCTCTGAAATAGCTTTTAATATTGTTAAATACGCAGGTGCTGCATATTTACTTTATATTGCATATCAAGCATTTAAATATAGAAATGCTCCCTTAGATTTAACAGTTCAAAACTCATCAAGTGAGCTTAAAAAGCTTTATGTAAAAGGTTTTTTTATGAATGTTCTTAATCCAAAGGTTTCAATTTTTTTCTTAGCTTTTCTTCCTCAGTTTGTAACTGTTTCAAATGGAAATGTGCCTATGCAGATGATTACTCTTGGTGTGATTTTTATGATTTTAACAGTTATAACATTCTCTTCAATTGGAGTTGCGGGAAATATGTTAAGTTCAAAACTACTTGAAAAACCTAGTATTGTAAAATATATGAATATATTAACTTCCTTTGTACTTGGTGGTTTAGCAATAAAGTTAGCTCTCTCTTCAAGATAAGTAAAAAACACTTTATAACTTTTTTAATTGCTTAGGACTATAATTATGTATAGAAATAAGTAAAGGAGAAGTTATGAAGAAAATCAGTTTATTGGTACTATTAGTATTTGGTGTTATTTCTCTTTTCGCAGATATGAAAAGGTATGAAATCAAATCTGCACAAATTGAATATGTAATCTCTGGTAGTGGGAATATGATGGGAATACCTACTGAAATAGATGGAAGTAGTTCTTTAATATTTAAAGATTATGGAAACACTGAAATCACTCATGAAAAGTTTTCTCAAGTTGTAATGGGTCAAAAAGAGACTACAGAAGATATTACAAAAATAGATTCAGGGATAGTATATAGTGTTAATTTAGAAGATAAGGTAATTTACAAACAAGAGATTCCTTTAGATTCTGATGACCCAGCCTTATCTCTAAAAGGAAAAAAATCTTTAGAAGCCTTAGGAGGGAAGAGACTAGGAAGTGAAAAGATTTTAGATTATGATTGTGAAATTTGGGAGTTAAGTGGAGTAAAGATGTGGATGTATAAGGCGGTACCTCTTAAAACAGAAACTAATGTAATGGGGATACTACAAACTCAAATTGCAAAGAAGGTTCAATTTAATGGTACAATTTCCGATGATATGTTTAAACTTCCTAATTATCCAATTAAAACAAGGGGTGATATGAGAGAAGAAGCTATGAAACAAATGGAAAATATGTCTCCTGAACAAAAGAAGATGATGGAAGATATGATGAAAAATATGGGTGGAATGATGGGAGGACAAAAATAGGATAGGTTAAAACCTATCTTATTTTAGTTTATTTCGTCAGTATAAACACAAACGTTGAAATCTTTTACAAGACCATCTTTATCTACACAATGTGTTTCAAAGAAGTTAGTAATATATGGTTTATTACAGTGAAGTTCAAAAGCTTCTTGCGATTGCCAAATTTCATTAAATACAATTGGGTATGATTTTCCCATTGCATTTGGATGTTCAATATGTTTTGTAACAGTATACTGAATACATCCATCTTCTCTTAAAGTCATTGGTTCAAGAGCTTGAAGTGTTTCTAAAAGTTCTTCTTCTTTGCCCTCTTTTGCTTCAAAAGAGGCTATACAGTATATTTTTTTTGACATTATCTTGTTTGTCCTTGACCATATATTTTATATTTAAATGTTGTTAAATCATTTATTCCCATAGGTCCTCTTGAGTGAAGTTTGTTTGTTGAAATACCAACTTCAGCTCCAAGTCCAAAAGCTCCACCATCAGTAAATCTTGTACTTGCATTTGCATATACGCAAGCGGCATCAACTTCATTTAAAAATTTGTTTACCATAGTATAGTTTTCACTAATGATTGATTCTGAATGTCCTGAACCATATTTGCCAATGTGATAAATTGCTTCATCTACATTTTTCACAATTTTAATATTTAAAATATTTGCTAAATATTCAGTATCGTAATCCTCATGTGTAGCACATTGAATATCGATATATTGTCTAGTGTCATCACAACCTTTAAGCTCTGTACTTTCAGCAACAAAAGCTTCATGTAGTGGCGGTAAAATATATGCTGCAATATCTTTATGAATAAGAAGTGTTTCTATAGAGTTACATACACCTGGTCTTTGTACTTTTGCATTAATTGCAATCTCTATTGCTTTATTATGATTTGCATCTTTATCAATAAATACGTGACAAAGTCCTTTATCATGTTTCACTACTGGAACAGTTGCATTTGTACTAACGTGTTTAATTAATGCTTCTCCACCTCTTGGAACAATTAAATCTACATATTTATCTTGTTTGATTAATTTATCTACACCTTCTCTACTTGAATCTGGTAAAAGAGAGATTGCTTGTTCTGGAAGTTTATTTTTTGCTAAAACATGTCTTAATACATTTGCAATAGCTTTATTTGAGTGTTCAGCTTCTTTTCCACCTTTTAAAACGCAAACATTTCCACTTTTAAAACAAAGAGCTGCTGTATCAGAAGTTACATTTGGTCTTGATTCATATATGATTCCAATTACTCCGATTGGAATAGATACTTTTTGGATATTTAATCCATTTTCAGTAACCCAGCCATCAAGCATTCTTCCTACTGGTTCTTTTAGCGTGGCAATTTCCCTAATTGCTTCTGCCATACCTTCAACTCTTTCTCCTGTTAGTAAAAGTCTGTCAAGAAGTGCATCAGATAGACCACCTAGTTTACCAACACTCATATCTTTTTCATTGTTACTTACAATAAAGTCACAGTGCTCCATAAGTGCATCTGCCATTTCAAGTAAAACTTTGTTTTTTACTTCACCACTTAGAGTAGCTATTTCTCTACTGATTTTTTTTGATTCTTCTAAAAATTGTTGCATGTAAGTTTTTCCTATGTTATTTACATTATGGATAATTTTATCTAAAAAATTCTTTTAAATAGTGTCTTGAAGAGGTTTTGTTGGTGAAAGTAGCAGTACTACTGCTACTTTTTATATACTAAGTTATTATAATTGTGCGTTAATTTTGTCAGCTAATGCTTGTTTAGATTGTGCACCGATAACTTGGTCAACAATTTCTCCGTCTTTCATAAATAAAATTGTTGGAACTGATCTAACACCATATTTAACTGCTAAATCTTGTTGTTCGTCTGTATTTACTTTACAAATGTTTGCTTTTCCATCAAACTCAGTTGCTAATTCATCAATAACGGGAGAGATCATTCTACAAGGTCCACACCATGGAGCCCAAAAGTCTACTAAAGATACACCAGTACCTACTGTAGCATCAAAGTTATCTGCGTTTAATTCAATATATCCTGCCATAAAATATCCTTTTTTATTTTTTGTTGCAGAAGTTTAGCGCAATAGTGAAACAAAGTCAAGTACATACTAAATAGTTTTATAGTTACCTTTAAGTAACTATTAACTTTGTTTCTTCTAGAATTATAAAAAAGGATTAGGGGATTATTATGGAGAGCAAACAATATAATTGTTTTTTTCAATTAGCAACTGATATGATTGGTGGTAAATGGAAAGGCATGGTTCTTTGGGCACTTAAAAAGGGTGTGAAAAGAAATGGTGAACTAAAAAGAATGATTCCTAATATCTCTCAAAAAATGCTAACACAACAACTTCGTGAACTTGAAGACGTTGGTATTGTACAAAGAATTGTATATCCTGAAATTCCTCCAAAAGTAGAGTATAAACTAACAGAAAAGGGGGAAAAGTTAATTCCTATATTAGAAAAGCTACATGATTGGGGAAAGGAATATGCTTCAGATAACAAGATTAAATTAAGTCAAGATGAAAATTGTATTTTAGATTAATATTATGAAAAAATTTATTAATACAAAACTAAATCCTTTTTTTACTTTTAGTTCATGTGACATATGTGAATCAAAATGTTGTGATGGCAGAAATGGTACAGTTTTTTCACAATTGCTTTTAGAAGACTTTGAATTGGTATCAAAGAGGTTTCCAATAGTTTTTTTATTAGGAGATTTAGGTTTCCTAAAACCTGTAATTCTATTAACAAATGGAAAATCTTATTGTAGATATCTAAAAGATAGTAAATGCAGTATATATGAAACTAGACCGAGTATATGCAGAGTTTATCCTTTAAGTCCTCACTTAACAAATGATATATTTATTGATACTTTATGTCCAGCAGTAAATGAAAAAGGTAATATTCTTATAAACAATGGAATTATTACTCAAAAGAGTTTTAATAATGAAATATTTGATAATTATAAAGATAAATACATAAATATGCATCTTCATTTTGAAAATTATAATAATAAAGAAAACTTAGAAGTCTTAATAGAAATTGCTGGAGATACTTTCTATAAATTTAAAGAGGATTTTAATGATAAATATCTAAAAATACATCAATCCTCTTTAAAAAATTTTGATGGATATTTTACAACTTAACTAAATATCTTCCTACAGCTTTCCCTTCAAGTAGTGCTTTATAGGCCTCTTTTATTTCATCTAAACTTATTTCATTTGTTAAATTTTCTAGACTATTTATTTTAAAGTCTCCTGCAATTTTTTTCCATGCAGCTACTTTTTTTTCTCTTTTTGCTTCAACAGAGTCAATACCTATAAGTCTTACTCCTCTTAAAATAAATGGAAATACATTTGTAGGAAGTTCATGAGAAGAAGTTAATCCACAACATGTAGCTACTCCATCATATTTGATTAGTTTAAGTGCTTCTGCTAAGATGTTTCCCCCAACAGTATCAATAACTCCATCATATTTTTCACTTCCCATTGGTCTTTTGTTTTCAATATCAAAATCTTTTCTTAGTATGACTTCTTTAGCACCAAGCTCTTTTAAAAATGGAATCTTGTCTTCTTTCCCAGAAATTGCAGTTACTGAAAACCCAAGTTTGCTTAAAATTGATACTGCAATTGAACCAACACCTCCTGTTGCACCAGTTACAAGCACTTCTCCTGATGTAATATTGTTATTAAGTAATTCATTTACAGAAAGGGCAGCAGTAAGTCCTGCTGTTCCATAAGTCATTATCTCTTTATCTGAGATTCCTTTTGGTAGTTTTATAACCCAAGAGGCAGGAACTTTTACAAATTGGGCATGACCTCCATTTGTATTCATTCCCATATCATATCCAGTTACTAAAACTGCGTCACCTTTTGAAAATTCATTTGAGTTTGTTTCTTCAATTATTCCTGATACATCAATACCGGTAACATGAGGAAATACTCTTGTAACCCCAGGATTCCCTATAGAGCTTAATGCATCTTTAAAATTAAGTGAAGAGTATGTTACTTTAATTAATACTTCATTCTCTTCTATTTTAGGAATATCAATCTCTTGAATTCCAGACTTAAACTTCTTATCTTCTATTTTTTCTACAATATAAGCTTTCATCATAAATAACTCCTATTTACTTTTTTAAAAATCTTAGCTAAAATATAACAAAAGAGCAAGAACTAACAAAAAACATAGGTACTATCTAAAAAGATACTATGTGATTTACTGGAGTTTATAATGAGTAAAGAACTTGAAATTAAAGAAAAATTTGAAAAATGTCCTGTTGAAACGGCCCTTGATGTATTAGCAGGAAAGTGGAAAATTTTAATCTTATGGTATCTACGACGGGATACTTTACGATTTAATGAGTTACAAAAAATGTTACCAAGAATCACTCAAAAAATGTTAATTCAAAAGTTAAGAGAGTTAGAAGATGACGGAATAGTACATAGGGAAGTTTATCCAATAGTTCCTCCTAAAGTAGAGTATTCATTAACTGAGTATGGAAAGACTTTAAACCCTATCTTGAAGCAAATGTATTTTTGGGGAGAAATTCATAAAGAGAAATCATTTAATTAACTTTCTCTTTTCCTTTTAATAAAAAATAGACTATTGTACTAATTCCTGCACTAGATAAAACCATAACCATAATTAAAATTTGATAACGTACTGCTACTAATGGGTCAACTCCTGAGAGAATTTGACCTGTCATCATCCCTGGAAGGGCTACAAGTCCCACAGCAAGTAGTGAGTTGATTTGAGGTATCATACATGCTTTAAAAGCTGTTTCTCTTGCTTTTTCATACTCAATTCTTATTCTTTCTTTTTCGAAGCGTTCAATAGCTAAAGACAGAGCATTCATTGTATTTGCAAATATCATCCCTGCAATAGGAATCACAAATCTGGGTTCATATAAGCTTTCTAAATCAAGAACAAATCCAACTATAAGTACTAAATGAATAACTCCTGATAAGGCAATTGCTGTGAATATCTGTTTATAGTGTTTTTTTGATTTATCTTTTGTAACACGAAGAGAAATCCATGTTGAAATAGTGATCATAAAAAGAATTATAAAAGTACCTAAAATTATATTTTTTGTCTCAAAAATAAATAAAAGAAGATATCCAATGGCTATTAACTGTATAAGCATTCTAGTAGTTGAATAAATGATTTCAGTAGAGTCACCAGTCCATTTTTTATAGTAATACCATACAAAAATAAGGGGGATTAGTGTTAGTGATAAGTTAAAAAAAGAGATAGTCTGCATTTTTTAACTTTTTAATAAGTCCTTTAGACTATCTAGTGGGTTTTTACCATCGAGGATAAATTTAACCTCATTTGCTATTGGAGTGTAGATTTCATGATCTTCAGATAGTTTATAAACAGCTTGTGCAGTCATAACGCCTTCTGCTACTTCTCCCAGTTCTTCAAGTATAGTGTCTAGTGATTTCCCTTCTGCAAGTCCTAATCCTACTCTATAGTTTCTACTAAGTGTACTACTTGCTGTTAAAAATAAGTCACCTGCTCCTGATAATCCTACAAAAGATGATTTTTTAGCTCCAAAATGAAGACCAAATCTTTGCATTTCTACTAAACCTCTTGAAATAAGCGAGGCTCTAGCATTATTTCCTAAGTTTAAGCCTGCACAAATACCTGAAGCAATAGCTAGAACATTCTTATATGCTCCTGCAACTTCTGCACCTATAACATCTTTTGAGTAATAGGTTTTTAAAAAGTTAGGAAAAAATGGTGCAAATTCATCATATAGTTCTTTAGAAGTGGAGTTTATTACAATTGCTGCTGGAAGTCCTTTGATAACTTCTGCTGCAAAAGAGGGACCAGAGATAAAACCTATATTTTTTTCTGGTACAAATTGAGCATAAATCTCATTTAAAAACTCACCTGTATTTGCTTCAATACCTTTTGAGGCAACAAGTATCTTTTGTCCTTTAAATACAAAGTTATCTTTTAGCCATTGTTTTATTTGTTGGGCGGGAATAGCAATAACTAAGTATTCACAATCCATTGCAGTATTTAAATCAACAAAATTTTTGATCTCTTTTTTTGTTCTTGATGTTATTAAACACTCTTGATTTTGACTAAGGGCAAAATGTAGGGCTTGACCCCATTTCCCTG
Source organism: uncultured Campylobacterales bacterium (assembly GCA_947494995.1). Lineage (GTDB taxonomy): Bacteria > Campylobacterota > Campylobacteria > Campylobacterales > Arcobacteraceae > Halarcobacter. The sequence goes on from CANLWY010000001.1 coordinate 129,453, forward strand.
CTCCAATTACTGCAATAGAATTTTTTCTCATTTATGATAATCTTTGTTTTAGTAGTTCATTTACTTTTGCTGGGTTTGCAGAACCTTTTGATGCTTTCATTGTTTGACCAACAAAGAATCCAAATAATTTCTCTTTTCCACCTTTATATTCTGCTACTTTATCTTCATTTGCAGCTAAAATACCATCAATAATATCTAGAATAGCTCCATCATCTGATACTTGTTTTAATCCTAGCTCATCAATTACTGCATCTACTTCAACTTCTGGTTTTTCCATTAGGTAATCAAGTACTTCTTTAGCAGCTTTTCCAGAAATAGCTCCACTCTCAATTGCTTTTACAACTTCTGCTAGTTTTTTAGCTTGAACTGGAGAGTTCTCTAGGTTCATACCTTCTGTAAATCTAGCTGGTAATTCAACTGTCAACCATGTTGCTGCATTTTTACCAGCGATTCCTTCTTTCATCATTTCATCAAAGAAGTTTGCTGTTTCTAAAGAAGCAGTGATAACAGAAGCATCATACTCTTTAATTCCAAACTCACTTACAAATCTTTCTTTCTTTTCATCAGGTAGTTCAGGAATTTGTGAAAACTTTTCTAACATTTCATCAGGAATAATTACAGGTAAAAGGTCTGGATCTGGGAAATATCTATAATCAGCTGCATCTTCTTTACCTCTCATAGATCTAGTTTCACCCTTTTCTGGATCAAATAGTCTTGTTTCTTGAACAATCTCTGTATCATGAATCCCATCTTCCCAAGCCTCAATATGTCTTTGTACTTCATATTTAATTGCTTTTTCAATGAATTTAAATGAGTTCATATTTTTGATTTCACATCTTGTGTATAACTTATCATCACCTTTTGGTCTAATAGATACATTTACATCTGCTCTAAAAGAACCTTCTTGCATATTTGCATCAGAGATTCCAAGGTATCTTACAATTGAGTGTAGTTTTTTAAGATATAAAATTGCTTCTTCCGCAGATCTCATATCAGGTTCAGAAACGATTTCAAGAAGTGGCGTTCCTGCTCTGTTTAAATCTACATGAGAAACATTTCCTGCATGAATATTTTTACCTGCATCATTTTCTAAGTGAGCTCTTGTAACTCCTATCTTTTTTGAACTTCCATCTTCAAAATCAATTGTTAATTCACCAAGTCCTACAACTGGTACTTCAAATTGAGAGATTTGATAACCAGATGGTAAGTCTGGGTAGAAATAGTTTTTTCTATTGAATATTGATTTTTGATTAATTTTTGATTTAAGAGCAGTTCCAAGCATAATTGCTTTATGAACAGCTTCTTTGTTTAAAACTGGTAATGCTCCTGGAAGTCCTAAACAAGTTGGACATACATTTGTATTTGGTTTTTCCCCAAAACTTGTTGCACATGAACAAAAAAGCTTTGATTTAGTATTTAATTGTGCGTGAACTTCAAGTCCTATAATAACTTCAAACATTCCTGACATCTGTTTCCTTCTTTTTATCTTAGTATTTTTATATCTGCAGATAGTTTTAGTTTTTCAAAATAGTCTTTTAAATATTTTTTCTCTCTATCTTGCATTACAATATTAAAAATTCTGTCTCTTACATCTTCAAATTTAATTGTTTGTTGATTTTCTTTTTGTCTAATTAAAAGAGTTACAAACTGTTTATTAGATGTAAAAATTGGTGTAAATTGATTCATTTTTGTTTCATTGATAATATATCTTAATTGAGGGTTTAAGTTAGTTTGGTCTAAATCAATTGGTGCTTTACTTACCCCTGGAATATCTGCCATTGGATTTCTCATTATCTCTTGTAAATCAGCTTTATTTTTAGAAGAGTATTGAATTGCTTTTACATTTGAAGCCATTTGAAACATTGAGGTATTATTTTCATAATAGATTTTTAAATCTTTTTCATTTGCGATTTTTAAATTTCCACGAACAAGTTTATCAGTTAGTTTCTGTCTAATAATCAATTGCTTAGTTTGATTTTCATATCTATCATAATCATTATACTTTTGCTTGATAATCGATTTAAATGTATATAAATCCATTCCATTTGAAGCAGCAAGCTTTTCTAAGTAATTATTTACGTCAAACACATCTGCTGTAATATTATGTTTTTCTACAAGTTGTGAGAATAGTACTTCATCAACTAATTGGCTAACAGCTTCCTCTTTTGATAGTTTTCTTTCAAACTTCTTTTTTTCTATATCAAATAGTGTAATTGGGTCATCATTAACAACTAGTGCGATTGCATCTACTAAACCTGCAGAGGCTACACTTGCAGATAATAAGAAGGCGAAAAGTAGTTTCTTCATTTTAATCCTTTCTATTAAAAACAGACATTTTACCAAAAAAATGGTAAATATCTGTTTTTGTATAAAAAAGATTAACTATTTTTAGCTTTTGATGTTCTATCTATTAGATAAAAAATTGAGTTGTAGTCTAAGTTTGCGTGGTCACTTAACCCAATTTCACAAGTCTTTGATGTAGAGAAGGCATATTTTGCTTCTTTAACTTCTTCACTTAAAAATCTAAGGGCAGATTCATTTAGTTCTGGAAAGTTAAATCCTCTATCTCCTGCAAAACCACAACATTTTACATTATCTGGAACAATAACTTTTGTTGAACATAGATTTGCTAACTCTATAAATCTTTCATGTAATCCCATTTTTCTTGATGAACAAGTTGTATGAATAGCAATAGGTTCATCAATTTTAGTAAATTCAAACTCTGGAACTAAGTAGTCTAGTGCAAATTCTATTGGTTCATAGATTCTAATGTCACTTTGGAAACTCTCTAGCATTTTTTTAGTACAAGGGCTAGTATCACATAAAACTGGATATTCTCCGAAGTTTGATGCTATATTTAAAGCGTCTTCTAGTTCATCAGATTTTTGTTTCCCTTGTTCATTAAAACCTTTAGAAGAAAATGGCATACCACAACATAAAGAACCTATTTCATTAGGGAAAATAATTTGGAAACCTGCTTTTTGAAGAAGTTTAACTGTAATATCAAATAACTCTTCATCAACTGTTGTTTCTGCACTTCTTCCCATTGTTCTACTTATGCATGATGGGAAGTATACAACTTTTTTAGAGCTTGATTTTTGCTCTATTTTTGTATTAATACTTGTTGGTTTAGGAAGACTTGCAGTCCATTTTGGAATTCTTTCTCCCGACCATTCTCTTACTGTATCCATAATAGAACCCATACTTGGAATTCCTACGATACTTCTTGCAAAGTTTGCCCCATATAAACCAACTTTCATTGCTTTTAGTGTTCCACCAAAATTATTTGCAACTTTAAACGCAATGTCGTTTGCTTTTGCACTATTTTGTTCAGTTCTTAAGTATTTAGTTAAAGTACCAGTATCAATTTTAACAGGACAAGCTGTTGAGCATAAAGAACATGTTGCACATGTCTCTATACCATCATATTGGTATAGTTCTTTGTATTCATTTGCTTCTTTTATATTCCCTGCTCTTTCAAGTCTTGAAATTTCTCTGTTTATAACAATTCTTTGTCTTGGTGTTAATGTGATATCATTTGATGGACACGTAGGCTCACAGAATCCACACTCAATACATTTATCAACAATTTCATTTGTTTGAGGCATTGCTTTTAAATTTTTAAGGTGAGCTTCTGCATCATCATTAATGATAACACCGGGGTTTAAAAGATTTTTTGGGTCAAATAAATCTTTAATCCTTTTCATCATTGAATAAGCAGTTTTACCCCACTCTACTTCAATGAAAGCAGCCATGTTTCTTCCTGTACCATGTTCTGCTTTTAATGAACCTTCATATTTAACTGCAACTGAGTTTACAACATCATTCATAAACTCATCATATCTTTTTACTTCACTCTCAATTGAAAAGTCTTGTGTAAATACAAAGTGGAAGTTTCCTTCTAATGCATGCCCAAAAATTAGTGCTTCATTATAGTTATGCTTTTTAAATAGAGCTTGAAGCTCTAAAGTTGCATCTGCAAGTACTTCAATTGGGTAAGCAACATCTTCAATGATTACAGTTGTTCCATTTTCTCTTACTGCTCCAACTGCTGGGAACAATCCTTTTCTAATCTTCCAGTATAGAGTATACTCTGCTACATCTTTTGTAAAATAGATATCTCTTTTTACTTCAAACTCTTTTAGTAACTCTTCAAGCTCTTTGATTTGAATATCTAAAGTTTCATCATTAATAGCTCTAGTCTCAATTAAAAGTGCCGTTACTTCATTATCAAAATCTTTAATAAATTCTGGCATTGCTGGATCATTTTCAATAGCTCTTAATCCTGCTCTATCCATAAGTTCAACGGCATCAATAGTAATAGTTTTTGCTTCACGCGCTAATTTGATTTTTGTTACTGCATTACATGCTTCTTTTACATCTTTAAAGTAAATAAGAGCAGAAGCCTTATCTTTTAAATCTTCTACTGTTCTATAAGTAATCTCTTCAATAAAAGCTAAAGTTCCTTCTGAGCCTATAATTAAGTGTTGTAAAATCTCAAATTCATCACTAAAGTCAATTAGTGCATTTAGTGAATAACCACATGTGTTTTTGATTTTAAATTTTTTCTCAATTTTTGCTCTTAGTTCTTCATCATTTACTGTATCACTTGCAATTTGTTTTAAATCTTTTAAAAACTCGCCATGAGTTTTTCTAAACTCGGCTTTACTAGTTTCACTTGAGGTATCTAGTTTTGTTCCATCTTGGAATATTAGTTTCATTGATTCTAATGTTTTGTATGAGTTATCAGCAATACCACAACACATTCCAGATGCATTGTTTGCTGCAATACCACCAATCATTGCTGCATTGATTGAAGCTGGATCTGGACCAATCTTTTTTGAAAATGGTGCTAAGATATTATTTGCTTCTTGTCCTGTTAATGCAGGTTGAAGTGAAATTGATTTTTTATCATCTGATAATTTAAAATCTCTAAAGTTTCTTGATGTAACTATTAAAATAGAATCTGAGATAGCTTGACCAGATAGAGATGTTCCCGCAGCTCTAAATGTAGTACTTAATTCCATTTCATTAGCAAGTTCTAATATAGTTTGAACTTCATCAGGTCCATCTGTTTTGATAACAATTTTTGGAACTAATCTATAGAATGAAGCATCAGTTCCATAAGCTAAAGTATGTAGCTTATCAGTAAAGATATTCTCTTTTTTTAATTTTTGAGAAATTTGATTATAAAATTCTTGATATTTTCCTTCTAGCATATTTATATCCCTTTTTATATATTTTTAATTATAACTGCTTAATATGAAAAAGATATGCTATTCTAGTCTAGGTACGGTATAAATTCTTTGTTGAGGATCGTTTATATATGAATTCATTCTGTCACACTGTTTAAATATAAGATTGGTTAGTAGTTTTAAACAGTGTAACATTAATTAATCCTTGTTATTCCTTTTTACATATCTGCAGACATTCCGAAGAATTCTGGGTAGAATGCAACAATACCAAGTATTATCACTTGTATGACAATAAACGGTAGAACACCTTTATAGATTTGTGATGTTCTTACACTTGCAGGGGCACACCCTTTTAAGTAGAAAAGACTGAATCCAAATGGTGGTGTTAAAAATGATGTCTGTAAGTTCATTGCAATTAAGATTGCAAACCATACAGGGTTAATTCCTAAAGTCTCTGCAACAGGAATTAAAATAGGAACAATTATATATGAAATTTCAATAAAGTCAATAAAGAATCCTAAAATTAAGATTGCTAACATTGTAAATATTACAAATCCCCATTTCCCATCACCAGGTAAACTTAGCATTACGTGTTCAACAATTTCTTCTCCACCAGTATATGAAAATACCATTGAGAATGCTGTTGCACCAATAAGAATACCAAATACCATTGATGTAATTTTAACAGACTCTAATGCTGCTTCTTTAATCATTCCAATAGCAAATGTTCTATACATTAATGCAAGACCAATTGCACCAATACAACCAACTGCTGCCGATTCAGTAGGAGTTGCAACTCCTGCAAAGATTGAACCAAGTACTAAAACAATAAGTGTTAATGAAGGAATAATATCAATTAACGCTCTTATAACTTGCTTCTTTTTACTTCCTCTACTTGGATCAGGTGGAATAGCTGGAGCCATATCTTTGTTAATAAAAGAAACTGCTAATATAAATAGTATATATGCAGCAACTAAAGCAAGTCCAGGACCAATTGCAGCTGCAAAAAGGTCACCAACAGGAACTTGGAATACATCTCCTAAAATAATCAGTACGATTGAAGGGGGAATAATCTGTCCTAGTGTTCCTGAGGCACATATTGTACCTGTGGCTAGTTCGGTATTATATTTATATTTAAGCATAACTGGAAGTGAAATAACACCCATAGCAACAACAGAAGCACCAACAACACCAGTTGAAGCTGCAAGAAGTGTTCCTACAAGTACAGTAGAGATAGCAACACCACCTCTAATTTCACCAAATAAGAATCCCATTGATTCTAATAGTTTTTCAGCTAATCCAGTTTTTTGTAAAACAATACCCATAAAAATAAACATTGGAATTGCCATAAGAATTGTACTTTGCTGAATCGAAAAGATTCTAAAAGGCATAAAATCAAACATCTCTACACCTTCAATCCAACCTTCATTTATAAGTTGTGCAAAGGCAATATCTCCTTCATAGTCTTGCCAAATTGTTATAAACCCAGCTGCAATACCAAAAAATACTGAAACAGCTGCAAATGTAAATGCTACTGGAAATCCAAGAATTAGCATAAACAGTGCAGTAAAAAACATTACTATACCAATCATTTTGAATCTCCTTTTTTATTCTCTTTTTTTAATTCTTCATCATCTGAACCATCAATATTTACTACATGGAACTTATGCTCTTCAAGGTCACATTTTAAACCTTCAATTTCACCTTTTAGATTATATTCATCATAACCATGTAGCCCTATATAGGCATTAAAATTTTTAATAAAAAATCCAATTGTTGTAATGATTAATAAAAAGAATGATAATGGAATAAGTGCTTTTACAACCCATCTATATGGAAGTCCACCTGGATCTCCACTTCCTTCCATTGTCTCAATTGCTTCAAATACAGGTCCTACTGAACTTAATCCAACTAATATAGAAATAGGTAGAATAAATATGATTGAACCTACCATGTTTATCATGGCTTTTTTCTTATATCCAAGTCTGTCATAAACAAGGTCAACTCTTACGTGACCATCCTCTTTAAGAGTATATGCTACTCCTAATAGTATAATTACTGAGAATAGATGCCATTCCATCTCTTGCATTGCAATAGAACCTGATTTAAAAAAGTATCTCATAACAACATCATAAAATACATTTAAGATCATTAATACCATAGCAACGCCTGTGACTAATCCAATAATATCTGCAAACTTATCGAAGCCACGTTCTAGTTTTAACAACATAAAATTTCCTTTGGGTGTTTGTTAAATAGGTAAGATAAAGATATCCTTCTTATATTTATGTTACCTATTATATAAGTAGTCCCCTTAAAAAGGGGACTTTATAAGGTTATTATAGATTATCTTTTAAGTAAAGGTAGTCAGACATTTTAGTCCACTCTCTAGCTTTCTTTTGGAAAGCAGCTTGTGAATCTAATACTTCTTTTAATAATGGTTGACCTTTAGCTTTTTCAACTAATAACTCGTCGTTTGCTTTTTTCATAGCATCCATAACTTCTTTTGGGAAAGTTTTGATCTTGATATTTGGATAATCTTTTCCAATTTTAGACCAAGCTTCAGCTGACATTGCATAGTTTTGGATATACATATCATAAGCAGTAACTCTCATTGCTGTAACTAAGATTTGTTGTAAATCTTTAGGTAATTTTTTAAATTTCTTTTCATTTACTAAGTATTGTAACTCTGTTCCTGGCTCATGCCATCCTGTATAGTAGTTAGGAGCAATTTTGTGGAATCCCATGTTGATATCCATACCAGGTCCAACCCACTCTAGTGCGTCAATTGTTCCTCTTTCTAATGAAGTATATAATTCACCAGAAGCAATATTAGTAACTGTTAATCCAAGTTTTGCCATAACTTCACCAGCAAATCCAGGAATTCTCATTTTAAGACCTTTTAAGTCTTCTAAAGAGTTGATTTCTTTTCTGAACCATCCACCCATTTGGTTACCAGTGTTTCCACCTGGGAATGATAATACTTTATGTTTTTTGTATGCTTTTTTCATTAAGTCCATACCACCACCGTAGTAGAACCATGCATATTGCTCAGGAGCAGTCATACCAAATGGCATAGTTGTAAATGGTAAAGTATTGATATCTTTACCTTTCCAGTAATATGATGCAGAGTGACCCATATCATATTGACCACCTTTTACCATATCTAAAATTCCAAGAGCAGCTTTATGCTTGTTAGATGCATCTACTCTAATTTTTAATCTTCCATCTGACATCTCTTCTGCAAGTTTTGCCATATTTTTTGGTGCATCAATAAATGGTGATAAAGTTGGCCCCCATGTAGTAGCCAGTTTCCATTTGTATACTTTTTTTGCCATTGCTGACGTTCCTAGTCCTGCAACTAATGCTGCAGCAACAAGTAGTTTAGTTGGTTTACCAAACATATTCATTGTGATCTCCTTTTTTTGTGTCTCGTCAAAATTGTAACCACACGAAATGACAATGATATGATATTTTTTTCATTTTAGTGAAAAAAAGTCCCAAAAATAGGGCTTTTTGATCATATGTTCATTAAAATAGCGAATTGCTATTTTCGTGCTATTTTTGACTATTTAGTCTGTTTTAAAGACGTAACCTGTATCAACTACTGTTTGAATATAATCTTTTTGTACAACTTTTCTAAGTCTTCTAATTAGACTTCTTATAGATTCAATTGAAGCAAATGCTCCTTCCCAAACATAATTTTCTATTTCCTCATATGTCAATACTTGATTTTTTTTAGTTAAGAAAAGATTCATAAGAAGTCTCTCTTTTTTTGTAAGTCTATGTGTCTCCTTTTCAATAGTAATAGTAGAGGACTTATAATCAAAGAAGCAATCTTTATCAAATGTGATTAAATCATCTTTAATTTGACAAAGTCTTTCAACCTTTATTTCTAGTTCATCAATAAAGAAAGGTTTTTTTAGATAGTCATTACATCCATAATCGTAAGACTCTTTAATGATATCAAGTTCAACAGTAGCACTTATGATGATAACAGGAACTTCATTATAGTATTCTCTAATTTTCTTTAATATCTTGATCCCGTCAACATTTGGTACATTTATATCAAGAATAAAACAGGAGAAGCCTTCTGTTATATTATCATATGCTTCTTGCCCATCAATAAAGTTGAATATTTTATAACCTTTTAATTCCAGCCTTTTTTTTATTGTAGTATTTAACTTTTTATTATCTTCAAGAAGCATGATTTTCATTGTTTATACCTTTATTATGAGGAAGTTTTAATGTAAATATAACATTTTCATCTTTATTTTGTACAGAAATAATTCCATTCATTTTGTCTTCAATAATTACTTTTGCCATATATAGGCCAAATCCAGTACCATCTTTTTTAGTTGTGAAATATGGTTCAAATATTTTATCAATGATAGAATCATCGATATTTCCACCGTCATCAATTATTTCTACTGTGGTAAATGTTTCACAATGAGAAATATTGATAATGAGATTAAATTTTTCATCGGACTTTTTTTCAATAATTTTATTTTTTGCATTATTAATCAAGTTTAATAAGACTTGTTTAAATTCATTTTCATATCCATATATTAAAAGTTCTTCGTTTTCATATTGATAATTAAACTTTAAATTAATATTTGAATAGAAGATTTGCTTACTGATAATTTCAAAAATCTCTTCAAATGATTTCCTAATAGAAAAAAGACTTTTCTTTGTAGAAGGTTTTAAAAAGTTTCTAAAGTCACTTAAAGTTTTTGACATATATTTTATTTGAACCATTGAGTCATTTACAAACTCTTGTACTTCTAAATCTTTTAATTCATTTAATAAAAAAGAGGTTTGAATATCTTGAACTTGTGCAGAGAGTTCTACTAAAGGTTCATTCCATTGATGGGCAATTGCTGCAACCATATCTCCCATTTCTGCTAATTTACCTTGTTGGATTAAAAACTGTTTTTGTTGAATACGTTCTGTTATATCATCTAAGATACAAACTATTCCTCCCATTGAACCATCATTGTTTAAATAGACAGCTTTATTGATAATTATATGCTTCATATGATTGTTTGGTAAGTGTAGTGTAACCTCAGAGCTATTTGTTCCTAGTGTTGAAAGAAGTTTTCTATCTACTTCTTCATTTCTTTTTGCAATTTCTGGTGCAAAGAAATCTTTTGCAGTTTTTCCTATAACATCTTTTTTAGGGATATTTAATAGTGTTGAAAATGCTTTATTACATCCTAAAAACTTCCCATCTTTGTTTTTATAGTATATTGGGTTTGGAAGAGTATCAAGTAAAACCTTGTCAAATTTAATTCTATTTTGTAAATCTTTTTCTACAACTTTTCTTCTTTGAATATTTGCTTTCATTGATAAAACCATTATAATTAATATCAAGATTATAGTTATTGTTGCAACAACTAAATTTGTGTATTTTCTTATAAAACCATGGGGCTCATTTATTATTTTGTAATTTTCAATAATCTCTTCAACTTCTAAATCAAATCTTGTTAGTTCTTTATAATCAAAAAGATATCTATTTGGAGAGGTTTCTAAAATGGGTATATCATAAGGTTTTGTTCCATTTAATATTTTAAGTGCCATATCAGATACTGCTTCACCTTGGGCAACAGCAGAGGTCATAAGTCCTCCAACTACTCCATAATCTAAATAAAAATCCCAAAGACCATATATAGGGACATTACTAACACTTCTTATCTCTTTTAAACTCTGTTTATAAGTAAAGTATTTTCCTGTTTTATCTTTAAAAAGAAGAACAAAAAGTATAGCAGAAGTATTATCAAGTTTTTTTATTTTTTCTTGTAGTTTTTTAATATCTATATTATCGATATATTCAATATCAATTTTTTTTGAGTACTTTTCAAGTATAGGTCTTAAATCTCTTTTTACAGCAAAACCTGTTTTTGATTGGTCATTGATAATTAAAAGCTTTTTTAAATCAGGTTGAAGACCAAGGATTAGTTTAAAGTTTTTTTCCAAGTCTACTTGTTCTACAACCCCACTCATATAGTGAGTCATAAAGTTTTCATCAAGTAGTGCTTTATCAAAGTTATTTATTCCACAAAAAAGAACAGGTAAGTCTTTAAATAGGTATTCATGGTATTTAATAGCAAATTCAAAAGCATTGTTGTCACTAACAATAATTAAATTAAAGTTTCTTTTTCTTAATTGTTCTTTATAAAGGTCTGCTAATCTATCAAGATAGATTGGGTCTACAACTCTTTTTGTATCCATATATAAAGTAGTAAGTTCAATATTTGCGTGAGGTTCAAATTTCTCCTCGATAGCTTTAGAAATATCATCGCTCCATTTATACCCTTTATGGTATGAATGAAGCAATAATACTTCTTTATTTTGAGCATATAAAAAGTTTATAAAAAGTAAAAATAGTATAAATAATTTATTCATTAATTCCCTTAAAGGGTTAATTATACCATTATTCTACAAAAATAACATATCCAGACTTAGGACCATGGGCTCCTATAACTAGAGATTGCTCAATATCAGCAGTTTTTGATGGACCACTAACAAAAACGCCGTAACCTGAATTATTAAATGAAATTTTTTCATAAGCTTCATGCATATTATTTAAAATATCATCTTTTTGTACAACCAAAACAATATTTTGTGCAATAAAATATAAACTTCTGTGTCTGTTTTCATTGTTTTTTAACCATACCGCACCATTTTCAGCAACAGCAAACTCTCCACGAACAATTGCTAAATCAATATTCTCTAAATCGTGGGCATCATCTTTTTCATTTGGAATAAAGTTTCCAAGCTTACAGCCTTCTATATTTGAAGCTATTTGTTTTTCATCAGGATATAACTCCAAGATTGTTTTATCAAGCTCTTCTTTTTTTATAAATAAAGCTTTTCCTCCAACCGATTCAAGCATTGTTGAAAATTGTTCAAAAGGATTATCAAATTTTAATCCAAAGTTTGAATAACTAGGAAGTTCTGTATCTTGTACAACATTATTCTTTTTTATATTTCTAAGAATTAGTTCTTTACTGCTCATTTTTTAATCCTTCTTGATATAACTCTTTAAAAGATTTTTTTGGAAACTTAGGTAAGTCTCTACCTTCTGCCCATACATTTGCTTTATTATAAAGTAGACCTTTTGGTAATAAAGGTACAATTTTTCTTGCAATTTTTCCTACAAGATTAAACAGCGTAGGCTTACTCATAAGCCAAACAGCAGCTTGCATAGAGAATTTCTTTTTTGTATCAATTATATTTTGTTCTCTTAAATCTTGCCTATGGGTATATAATTGCGAATCTAGGTCAATCTTTGCCGGACATACATTTGAACATGAACCACAAAGAGTACAAGCAAAAGATAGAGTTTTGTGCTTTTTAGGATCTCTAAAAGTTGATAGTGTAGAACCAATTGGTCCAGGAATAACATACTCATAAGAGTGACCACCTGACCTTCTATATATAGGACAAGTATTCATACAAGCGCCACATCTAATACAATTTAATGCTTTTTTATAAGAATCAGATTGTAAAAATGGAGACCTATTATTATCTACAATAACAATATGCATCTCTCCACCTTCAATTGGTCCATGAAAGTGAGAAGTATAAGAAGTAATAGGTTGACCAGTTGCAGATCTAGCAAGAAGTCTCGTAAATACTCCTAAATCTTGAAGTCTAGGAATAACTTTTTCAATTCCCATACATGCAATATGAAGCTTTGGAAGACTTGCTCCCATATCTGCATTACCTTCATTTGTACAAACTACAACTCCACCAGTTTCAGCAATTGCAAAGTTAACACCAGTTATTCCTGCCTGGGCATCTAAGAATTTCTCTCTTAAGTGTGCACGTGCAGCTCTTGTTAGATATGTTGGATCTGCATTTCCTTTTTCAGTACCAATTTTTTCATGAAAAGTATCAGAAACATCCTCTTTTTTTAAGTGAATTGCAGGAAGTACAATGTGCGAAGGTGGTTCATTTCTAAATTGAACAATTCTTTCACCTAAATCTGTATCAACAACTTCCATTCCTCTTTCTTCTAAAAAAGGATTTAGATGACACTCTTCTGTTAACATAGATTTAGATTTAACAACTTTTTTTACATTGTTTTTTTCTAAAATTCTATGTACTATTTCATTATGTTCTTTTGCATCTTTTGCAAAGTGAACTTGAATTCCTTTTGCATTTGCATTTTTTTCAAACTCTAAAAGATATTTATCTAAGTTTGCCATAGTATGAGACTTGATTTGATCAGCAAATGTTCTTAATTGTTCCCATTCAGGAATAGACTTTGAAGCTCTATCTCTTTTTTCTCTTACAAACCATAAAGCTTTATCATGCCAATGCATTCTTTCATCATTTGCAACAAAAGCTTTTGCATTTAGTGGGTGATTATGTGTACTCATTTTAAGCCTCCCCTGCTAATATCTCTGTAATATGCATAATTTTTATAGGATCATTATTTCTATTTATAATTCCTTCCATATGCATTAGACATGACATATCTGCACCTGTCATAACTTCTGCTTGGGAATCTAAATGGTCTTTAATTCTATCTTTTCCCATTGCAACTGAAATATCAGGTTCTGTTACTGAGAAAGTTCCTCCAAAACCACAACATTCATCATCTCTATTTAGTTCAACAATTTCAATACCTTCAACTAAATTTAGAAGATTTTTTAATTTATTGTTTTGAGGGATATTAAGTTCACTAGCACTTCCTAATCCTAACGCTCTATGTCCATGACATGAGTTATGAACTCCCACTTTATGAGGGAATTTTGCATCAAATTTTTCTACTTTTATAATATCATGTAAAAATTCACAAATTTCATAAATAGATGCTTTTACTTTATTATAATCTTTATTATCATCAAAAAATGGTTCGTAATGTTCTTTTACCATTGTTACACATGAACCAGTTGGTGCAACAATATAGTCATACTTTTTAAAGGTATCAACAAATTGATAAGCTAATGTTTTCATATCTTTTGAACATCCTGAGTTAGCCATTGGTTGACCACAACAAGTTTGTTCTAAAGGGTATTCAACATCTAAACCTTGATTCTTCAAAATTTTTAGTGTTGCCATACAGCTATTTGGATATAGCTCATTCATAAAACAGGGTATAAATAATCCAACTTTCATAATAACTCCTTTTCCTTTTTTTAGTTTATAAGAACGGTATAAGAATAACATGATAATTTATAATATTTAGTTATCTATTTTTAATATTTTTTTTATCTATTTTTAATATAATAAAGTAAAAATGCAAAAAACAACAACTCAAAATAAACATACTCAAATAGCAAATTATACAATGAATTATATATATAATTATATAGATACAGATATTAATATTGATGATTTAGCAAGTAGATTTGAAATAAGCAGAGTATATTTTCAAAAACTCTTTAAAGAACAAATTGGTAAAAATATATATGAATCAATTAAAGATATTAGGCTCTATAAAGCTTCAAACTTATTACTTACAAATAAATCATCTACTGTTAAACAAATTGCTAATATGTGTGGCTACTCTTCTCAACCTTCTTTTATTAGAGCTTTTAAGTTAAGATTTAATCAAACTCCAAAGGAATGGAGAGAAGGTGGTTACAAAAGTTATTCTAATAATATTTTAAAAAGTATTGATATTGATTTTGATAAAATTGAACATTTTTTGCAAATTAATCCAAAAATTGTAAAACTTGAACCAATGAAAATTTATTATCTAAGAAATAAAGGATACAGTAAAGAAACATTAAAAAAAACTTGGCAAAAAATTCAAGCTTGGATTTTTACTAATAATATAACAAAATACAAAGAATTGGCTTTTTATCACGATAATCCTGTAATTACTCCTGCAAATGATTGTGTATATGTGGCAGGAGTTATTGTCAAAGAAGAAATAGATTTGTCTAATACCAATCTACCATACTTTAAAATTGCTGGTGGTTTATATGCCTCTTTTGAAATTAATGGTGTTCATGGAGATATTCTTAGGTTTTTGCAATGGGTATATCATGATTGGCTACCAAAAAGTGGTTTTGAAACTACTACTAATCCTGCACATACAGTGTTGAATCAAAATCATTATACACATCCTAGTGAAAAGTTTAAAGCAACTCTATATCTTCCAATACAGTATGTCTAATAATTGTAGTAATCTATTTCTCTAAGAAAAATGTAATATCATTATCTAGATATTTTTTAGAAATACTTACTTTATTTGTTAGTTGTTTACAATAATTAAAAACCTCTTCACTTTTTAAAGTATGAATAGATTTTTCACTTAGAAAATTAAATACAAAAGCTTTATTTGAAGCTATAAAACAGTTTTCTATAGCTTTAAGAAAATCTTTTTTTGTAAGAATATTAAGTGCTCCACTACAAAGTAGATAATCAGCATTAGGAATAGGATGTTTTAAAATATCACATTTTAAGAAGATATTTTTAGGGAATCTTTTTTTTGCAACTTGAAGTATAAAGTCTTCACAATCTATACCTAAATAGATATCGGGTTTTATTTTTATTTTTTCTAAAAAATTTAAGTATTCCCCGAATCCACAACCAACATCAATAATAGATGAAGAATCAATATTTTTTAAAAATGATGTAAGTATTTCAAATCTTTTGTATTGATTCTTTTTAGAGTGCCAATGTACTCCTTTTGCAGATACTCCATGCTCTTTATAAGCATTGAAATAAAACTTATTATTTATAGTTTGCATTATCTTGATAATTGCTCTATTGTAACTCCATTATCTTTTATAAATTTTGAAACAACATCAGAGTTTGTGTGTTCATAGCCTTTATCATATACAATTCTTTTAATTCCTGCTGCAATTATATTTTTCGAACATTCACTACAAGGCTCTAGTGTTACATAAATTGTTGCATCTTCAATACTTATTCCTTTTCTTGCTGCCCAAATGATTGCATTCATTTCTGCATGAATTTCATAAGTTTTTGACCATTCATGATGATCTTTTGTATATTCTCCATCCCAGTGGTCACTACAGTTTGTATAGCCTGGTGGTGTACCATTATATCCAGTTGAAAGGATTCTTCCATCTTTTACAATAACTGCTCCAACTTGCTTTGAGACACATTTAGAAGCATCTGCTATTTCATGCGCTATATTTATAAAGTTTAAGTCACTAATCATCTTTTTTCCTAGTAAAGTTTCATGTTTATTACATATAAATTGTAATAAAGTTTCAAAAAAATAAAAATCCATATTTTGCTTTATTTTTGTTAATTTTACTTAAATTTTTAGTAGATTTTGATAAAAAAAGCATTAATTTTGATAAATTTTTAATTTTAGTAAAAGAATTTATAACAAATTTTATGGTATTATGTTCGGAAATTTTAATAAAAGGGTAGACTATGGATTTTAAAGAAATAAAAGAATTAATAAGAGTTTTTGATAAAAGTGAATTAAATAAATTAAAAGTTAAAGAAGGTGAGTTTGAAGTTGCTATGCAAAAAGGTTTTGAAGGTAATACTGTTGTAACTACTTCTGCACCAATTGCTGCGGCGCCAGTTGCTGCTGCGCCAATTGCGGCACCAGTTGCTGCTACACCTGCTGTTGAGTCAGTACCTGCTGCTATTTCTGGTGATACAATTAATTCTCCAATGGTTGGAACTTTTTATGCTTCTCCATCTCCTGAAGCATCTGCATTTGTAAAAGAGGGAGATACAGTTAAGAAAGGTCAAACTTTATGTATCTTAGAAGCAATGAAAATTATGAATGAGGTTGAAGCAGAATTTGATTGTAAAATTGTAAAAATTCTTGCTGAAGATGGTAAGCCTGTAGAATATGATATGCCAATTTTCGCTGTAGAAAAATTATAATAAAGATTTAGCCATGGCAGAAATTAAAAAAATATTAATTGCTAATAGGGGTGAAATAGTTCAAAGAGCTGTTCGAACTATTAGAGAGATGGGTAAAAAGTCAGTTGCTGTTTACTCTGCAGGAGATAAGAATGCTTCTTATTTAAAACATGCAGATGAAGCTGTATGTATTGGTGATGTTAAGTCAATTGATTCATACCTAAATATTCCTGCAATTATCACTGCTGCAGAAATTACAGGTTGTGATGCAATTTTTCCAGGTTATGGATTTCTTTCTGAAAACCAAGATTTTGTAGAAATCTGTAGATTACATAATATCAAATTTATTGGGCCATCTGTTGAAGTAATGGAAAGAATGGCTGATAAATCAAAAGCAAAAGATGAAATGATTAAAGCAGGTGTTCCTGTTGTTCCAGGTTCTGATGGTTCTGTACATTCTGTTGAAGAAGGTAAAAAGGTAGCTGCAGAAATCGGTTATCCAATTATGGCAAAAGCTTCTGCAGGTGGTGGTGGTAGAGGTATGAGACTTATTGAGTCTGAAGATAAGTTTGAACAATTATTTACTGCTGCATCTTCTGAAGCATTAGCTGCATTTGGTGATGGTACAATGTATTTAGAGAGATTCATCAATAAACCAAGACATATTGAGGTTCAAGTTGTTGGAGATTCTCATGGAAATGCAATTCACATTGGTGAAAGAGATTGTTCATTACAAAGAAGACATCAAAAAGTAATTGAAGAGTCTCCTGCAATTTTATTAAATGATGAAACAAGAAAACACTTACACGATGTTGCAGTTAAAGCAACTAAATACTTAAATTATGAAGGTGCTGGTACTTTTGAATTCTTAGCAGATGACAAGCAAAACATCTATTTCATGGAAATGAATACAAGACTTCAAGTTGAACACCCAGTATCTGAAATGGTTTCAGGTATTGATATTGTTGAACTTATGATTAAAGTTGCTGAAGGTGAAGAGCTACCACCTCAAGAAAAGATTAAATTTAGAGGACACTCTATTGAAGTTAGAATCACAGCTGAAGATCCTAATACATTTTTACCTTGTCCAGGAAAAGTAAAACAATGGTTTGTTCCTGGTGGAAGAAATGTAAGAGTAGATTCTCATGTATATGCAAACTATGTAGTTCCTCCATATTATGACTCAATGATTGGTAAATTAATTGTTTGGGGAAGAGATAGAGAGAAAGCTATTAATATTATGAAAAGAGCTTTAAATGAGTTTGAAGTAGAAGGAATTAAAACAACAATTCCTTTCCACCAAAAAATGATGGAAAATGAAGACTTCATTTCAAATAACTACGACACTAAATATTTAGAAAACTACAAAAGTTTAGACGACTTATAAGATAGGAGTGCTTAGGCACTCTTATCATTACTCATTTTACAAAAGCTTAAATTTATATTAATTTAGATATAATCCGCGAAAATATACACATTTATAATCACTTTTTACTTTGAGTTTCGATTATCAAGGCCTGCTTTTACGCTTAAGCAACAATTTTTTTAATTAAGTTCTATTTAGAATCAATGCGTTTATATCCGTGTATTTTTTAATCTTACAATATACCAAGATGGTATAAATACACAAAAGGTAATAAATGACTTTTACTGAATTTAATTTCAAAAATAAACTACAAGATGCAATTGATGAAGCAGGATTTAAAGAACCAAGTCCTATTCAAAGAGATGCAATTCCAGTTGTCCTAAATGGTAAAGATATCGTAGGTCAAGCACATACAGGAACTGGTAAAACAGCAGCATTTGGACTTCCAATTATAAATATGATGAAGTGTAACAAAGATGTTGAAGCAGTTGTTATTGTTCCAACAAGAGAACTTGCTATGCAAGTATCTGATGAACTTTTTAGATTTGGAAAGAATCTTAACATAAATACAGCAACAGTTTATGGTGGACAATCTTACAATAGACAATTAAAGCATATTGAAAATGCAGGAATTATAGTTGCAACTCCAGGTAGATTCTTAGACTTATTAAAAGGTGGAAAAATTAATATTAAGCCTTCTTTTGTAGTTTTAGATGAAGCAGATGAAATGCTTGATATGGGATTCTTAGATGATATTAAAGAGATTTTTACATATCTTCCTGATGAGAGACAAACACTTCTTTTCTCTGCAACAATGCCTCCTGCAATTAAAAAACTTGCTCAAAATATTTTAAAAGAGCCAGAGTTTATTACTATTACAAAAGCTGAGATGACTAACTCTAAAATTACTCAAACTTTTTATGTAGTTGATGAACATGAAAGAGATGATGCTTTAATCAGATTATATGATTATAAAAATCCTGATAAATCAATTATTTTCTGTAGAACGAAAAAAGAGGTTGATAGACTTTCAACTTATTTAGTATCTCAAGGTTATTTTGCAAAAGGTCTTCATGGAGATATGGAGCAAAGACAAAGAGAAGAAGCTATAAATGCATTTAAAAAAGGAAAACTTGAGGTTCTAATTGCAACTGACGTTGCTGCAAGAGGACTTGATGTTAATGATGTAACTCACGTATTTAACTACCATTTGCCATTTGACTCTGAATCATATGTTCATAGAATTGGAAGAACAGGAAGAGCTGGTAAAGAAGGTATTGCTGTATCTATTGTAACTCCTCATGAGTTTAGAATGTTACAAAAAATTCAAAAAGATACAGGTGGTAAACTTGAAGCAAAGGTAATCCCTAATATTAAATCAGTAAAAGAGAAAAAAACTGATTCTTTAAGAAGTAAAATTGAAGATCAAAAAGTTTATGACTCTGGAATTGATTTAGTTGAATCTTTAAAAGAAGATTATGATTTATCTACAATTGCTCATAAGTTAGCATCTATGCTTACAAATGATACTTATGTTAAGGGTAATAACTATATCGGAAAATCACAAAATGATATCCAAAGACTTTTTGAAAGACTTCAAAATGATAGAGGTGGAGATAGAAACTCTAGAGGTCGAGGACGTGGTCGAGGTGGAAACTATAGAGGTGGAAACAGAAATCGAGGTGGAAGAGACGGAAACAGAGATGGAAATCGAGGTGGAAGATCAGGAAATAGAAACCCTAGAGGTGGAAGAGATAGTAGAAGAGGTTAATCCCTCTTTTTACTATTTATAATATTTCTTTAAAGCTTTTTTTGCTTTTTTATAAGCTTCTTTAGAAGTTTTACCAAAGCCTCTAAATGCACCATCTTTATTAAAAAATTCAATAATATCTAATTTACCTTTTTTCATTGTAATAACTCTAAATACATCAAACTCTTTTTTTATTTTTGCGATTTTTGGAAAATCTTGCTCAGTTATAATTGATATACTCATCTTTTATCCTTTTTATTAACTTTCTCTATATTTTATGGTTATATTATATAAAAAAAACTTTTTTGTCAAGTTTTTAGTGACTTGACGGTGACAAAAATTTAAAAAGTTTATAAAAAAATTGTGGAATATATTATAGAGATTAAAGATAAATTAACTATTTTAGTAATAATTTTTTTAAGTTTACTTAAAGGTTTTGTAACTAAAACCTTAGTAAAATCCTAACAATTTAAGATTACAAAATGGTTACAAAAGGATTACCTTGGATATAAAAACAATTGAGAAAATTGATAATGCGACAAAAGAGACTTTACCTAGTTTTGCTAAGTTTTCATTAGCTTTAATATTTGTTGCACTAGTTTTTCTTTGGAGTTATACTTCTCATGGAGATGTACCAAATAATACATTTCTAATCATAGGTGCTGTATTTGGTGCTTATATGGCAATGAATATTGGTGCAAATGATGTTGCAAATAACGTAGGCCCAGCTGTTGGT
Source organism: uncultured Campylobacterales bacterium (assembly GCA_947494995.1). GTDB lineage: Bacteria > Campylobacterota > Campylobacteria > Campylobacterales > Arcobacteraceae > Halarcobacter. The sequence continues at coordinate 150,317 of CANLWY010000001.1, forward strand.
GCAAAAGCTCTTACTTTAACAGCAGCAATTATTATTGCTGTTATTTTTGAAGCAATGGGTGCTTTTGTTGCTGGTGGTGATGTTGTTAAAACCATTAAAAAAGGAATTATTGATCCTGCAATGATTTCTGATCCTCAGATCTTTATTTGGGCTATGACAGCTGCATTATTATCTGCTGCATTATGGTTAAACTTTGCAACATCTATTGGTGCTCCTGTATCAACTACACACTCAATTGTTGGTGGAGTAATGGGTGCTGGTATTGCTGCTGCTGGTTTTGCTATTGTTTCGTGGGGGACTATGGGTAAAATTGCTGCTTCATGGGTTATATCCCCTGTTCTTGGAGGTGTGATAGCTGCAGCGTTTTTATATTTTATAAAAACCAAAATAGTATTTAAAAAAGATATGATTACTTCTGCTAAAAATGTAGTTCCTTACTTAATAGCAGTTATGACATGGGCATTCTCTACATACCTTATTTTAAAAGGTATTAAAAAGCTTATTAAACTTGATTTCTTTACTGCAGCAGGACTTGGTTTAGCAATTGCAATTGCTGTTTACTTTTTTGTAAGACCTTTAATTGCAAAGGCTGCTGAAAAATTAGAAAATGATAGAGTTTCTGTGAATACACTATTTACAATTCCTTTAATCTTTGCTGCCGCTCTACTTTCATTTGCTCATGGTGCAAATGATGTTGCAAATGCAATTGGACCATTAGCTGCTATTAATGATGCTATTATGAGTTCTGAAATTTCTAATAAAGTTGAGATTCCATTCTGGGTTATGGCAGTTGGTGCTATAGGTATTGCAGTAGGACTTGCATTATATGGACCAAAACTTATTAAGACGGTTGGTTCAGAGATTACAGAACTTGACCAAATGAGAGCTTTCTCTATTGCAATGGCTGCTGCTATTACAGTTATTATTGCTTCTCAGTTAGGACTACCTGTTTCTTCAACTCATATTGCTGTTGGTGGTGTATTTGGTGTTGGTTTTTTAAGAGAATGGCTTGATTCATCAGAGGCAAGATTTATTGCAGATACAAGAAAAAGATTCAAAAAAGATAAAAAAATATTAGATTCTTATCAAGATGAATTAAATAAGTTAGAAGCTTTAGAGAAAAAGTCTAAATCTGATTATATTAGAATCGCAGAGCTTTATAGAGTAATTGATGAGAAAGTTGAAGAAGTTAAACAAGAGAAAAAAGACTTCAAGTCAGCAAAAAGAGTTAAATATGTAAAAAGAGATGCAGTTAAGAAAATTATTGCTGCATGGGTTATTACTGTTCCTGCTGCTGCTTGTTTATCAGCTGCTGTATTCTTTATGATTAAAGGCGTAATGTCGTAATATTAGCTTAAAAGCTAAACAACTACATCTATATGATAAAATTCCTTTTTTAACTTAAAAAGGAATTTTTATCGAAGCACTTATTTCTGTTGCCATTATCTATCTTTTTATTATCATTGGTTTTATTTTTAAAAGGGTTTTTAAAAATGAAGTAAATGAAAAAACAATAGTTTTATTAAATTTATATTTTTTACAGCCTATGCTTATTTTTTGGGGATTAACAAGAGCTCCTATAAATGAAGAGTTTATAATCTCTCCAATAATCTATTTTATTGCTGTTTTTATAGTTATGTTTATAGCTTATTTTTATTCAAAAAAGATATTTAAAGATTATCAAGATAAGTCAGTTTTTATGGCTTCAGCTTTAGTCGGAAACACAGGAAATCTTGGAATACCTTTAGGAATTGCTCTATTTGGTGTAGCTTCAGTTCCTTATACTTCTATTTTGAATATTGCAAATATCTTTTTTATCTATATCTTTTCAGTATATTTTTTTGCAGGAGATAAATTCAAGTTTATTGATGCTTTAAAAGAGATATTCAAAATACCTGCTATTCATACAGCTATTATTGCCATTGGATTTAACTATTATGGATTTGAATTAAATGAAGATTTTGATAAGTTTTTTACAATGGGTGCATACGCTGCAATTGTAATGCAACTTGTAATTTTTGGAACTTTTATGTCTCAAGTTAAGATAAGAAGTGCAAATTGGAAACTATCTTTAAATATATCTCTTTTTAAACATATTATTCTTCCTATCGTTGGTCTTTATGTAATTTTGTATTTTAAAGTTGATCCTTTTGTAGGAGCTATAATATTCTTAGAACTTATTGTTCCTCTTGCAGTGAATAATGTAAATCTTTCAGCTTTATACAATTGTAAACCAATTGATACAACTTTTTCTGTATTGGTTAGTTCTGCTGTTTTTGTAGGCTTTATGTATTTATATATCTTGATTATAAACTCATTTTTTGGACTTTAATATATGTGTGGAATACTAGGAACAAACTTTTTAACATCAAATTTTGATGAGGCTTTAAAACATCTAAACAATAGAGGTCCAGATTTTAATAAAAAGATACAATTAGAAGAGAGACTATTTGGGCATACAAGACTTTCAATTATTGATTTAGATGATGAAGCAAATCAGCCTATGGTTTTTGATGATATAATTCTTGTTTTTAATGGTGAAATATATAATTATAAAGAATTGATTGAAGAAGAGAATCTCCAGTGTAAAACGGCCTCTGATACAGAAGTTATTATACGTCTTTATCAAAAGTATAAAGAGGATTTTTTAAATAAACTAAATGGAATGTTTAGTTTTGCTCTTTTTGATATAAAAGAGAACAAATACTTCTGTGCAAGGGATAGGTATGGGAAGAAGCCATTTTTTTACTATTTTAAAGATGGTAAGTTTATCTTTTCAAGTTCAATACAATCTATTATAAAAATACTTGGGACTATTCCTTCTTTAAATAAAGTAGCTTTATCTCAGTATGTTCAATATTTTGTTTCTATAGGAGAGAATACTTTTTATAAAGATATTGAGGCCCTAGAGGCTTCAACATATTTTGTTTTTAAGAATAATGAGATTTCAAAAAAGAAGTTTTATAAAATAAATACCTATAAAAAGATAAAAACTGAAAAAGAGGCATTAGAGGGAATAGAAGATTTACTTTTTAAATCAGTTGAATCAAGACTTGTTTCTGATGTTGAAGTTGGCTCTTTACTTAGTGGAGGGATTGATAGTTCTTTGATTTCTGCTCTTTATTCTAAAATATCAGGAAAAAAGATAAACACCTTTTCTATTGGATATGATGAGTATAAAAACTATTGTGAGTTAGATTATGCAAAAATTACAGCAGAACATATAAACTCTAATCATACACCCGTAACTATTGGTAAAAGTGATTTTATAGAGTATTTTGAAGATACTTTAACTGCTTTAGAAGAACCCCATGCAGACTCTGCTGCTATTCCTTTGAATATTTTAACTAACAAGATTCATAAAATGGGAATAAAAACAGTTTTGAGTGGAGAAGGAAGTGATGAGCTTTTTTTAGGATATGATAATTATGCGAAGTTTTTAGGATATTATGATTTTGAAAAAACTTTATCTCAAGGACAAAATGAGTTTTTAAATTCAATAATATCAGCTTTACAAAATAATACAAAAGAGAGTGAATATCTAAGAAGAATTGTAAAAAAACAGACTTTATATAACTCTTTTGGTGAGATTTATTCAAATATTCAAAAAAAGAAACTTTTTAAAAAAGTACCTACTTTTAAAAGTGAAAAACCAAAAAAAGATCCTGTTGATTGGATGAGTTATATTGATTTGAAAATTTGGCTTGGGGAAGCACTTTTAAGTAAGGTGGATCGAGTATCTATGCGAAACTCTTTGGAAGTTAGAACACCCTTTTTAGACTATCGTTTAGTTGATTTTGTTTTTTCAATAGATTCTAATATTAAAGTTGGAGATACAAACAAGTATCTACTTAAAAAAATAGCTTCAAAATATATCCCTGAAACAATCATAAACCGTACAAAAAAAGGTTTTAACTCTCCTTTTAATGAATGGATTCACAGTGAGTATAAAGAGTCTATTTTAGATACTATTTTAAAAGTAAATAGTGAAACAAATTTATTTAATGAAGAGTATTTAAAACATATTTATCAGCTATCAAAGAATAGGAAGTTTAAACAACATCTTTGGACTATATTTATTTTCTCTAAATGGTATAAAAAAACGTATCTTTAGTTAATAATAAATATTGAAAGGGCAAAAACTCCTGGAATAATTGAAAAGAAAAAGAGTGATATAAAATAAAAGATAAGAGCAAAAAATGTTACCCAAGAGTGATATCCTCCAAGTTTTATTAAATCTTTTTTAACTTCTTCAATACTTCTATTTCTATAATCACATTTTTCTAAATCATTATGGAATTTTATTGTATAAAAATAGAAAGCAGTTGCTCCTGCTATAATAGATAAAAAAAGTCCTCCAAAAGGAACAGTAGCAAAACCTATACTAAGTATGAAAAATATTAGAGCTGTTAAATACATCTTTCTATAAAGAAAAAAAGCCCAAGTCATAAAAAAAGCCCACCAAGACCAAGTAAGATTAAATATTGGTTTGTTGTCTACTAAAAGATCTTCAACCCTTGCTAGATAGATATATACTTTACTCTCTTTTTGTAGATGGGCAGACAAAAATTCTTTTAAATTTTCCATAATTACTCCAAAATTCTTGATATATTATAATAGATTTGCGTAAATTGTCAATTACATATTTTTTAATAAGTTGGAAAAATATATAATAATCTCGCATTTTAAAGGTTATCAAAGAAAAAATCGATTATATTCATAACCAGCATATAAAGGAAAGACATGAATTTAATAATCCCCGTTGATTGTAATAAGAGGCACGAAGCTCTTTTAACAACTTTGGATTCTTCTGAAGATTGGGCTTTTGTTGAGCTTGATGATGGACAAATCGTAAATTGTACTTTTTATAAAGACAGACATGATATTATAGATTTTGTTGAAACTGTTGTTGTAATTAATGAACTAGAATATGTATGGCAGTTTCAAGAAGAAGGTATTGCAATACTTGTTGCACCAAAACAAAGAAGTATTGATGAAATTGTAGAGGCTTTTCTATTTAAAGAGCTTCATGATTTAAGTGTATAAAGTTTAATATCTTTATACACTTTTTTATGACCGTGTAGCTCAGTTGGTAGAGCACTACGTTGACATCGTAGTTGTCGTTGGTTCAAGTCCAATCATGGTCACCACTTTTATATCTTTTATTTAAGGGGCATTTCTTCTGATATGAATTTAGAATACAAATATTTTTTACAAGGTTTTTTACAAGTTGATATTATCAATTAATAAATTTGATAATTCATTAATATTTTCAGGAATATAAATTGCTCTTGAATGTATAAACTCACTTCTTTTTGTTTTTAGTATAAATTCTCCTACTCCAAACTCTTGAGGGGTTATTCCTTTGTTTAATAAAATATCTGTATCAGGGAAAATAGATTGAATTGAGGTTTCCTCTTCTGTAAAATGCATCAGCTTTGTATCTGTATTTATTTTCATTGCTCCTGTAATACCTGAATTATTTGCTACATAACTTTGTGTAGATAGCATTATCCTAAAACCTTGGCTTCTTCCTGTTGAAAAAAGCTCTTCTAACATTTCAACTGTTTCAGTATGGATTTTCTTCATTTGTGTATCTGTTGGCTTATAGTTTAGTATCATAGCAACTTCATCAAGTAGAATATAAATATATTCATTTTTAATTCTTTTTTTCTTCTCTTGCTTTATTTTTTTCTGAAGTTCTTTGTTTAGCTCTGTCATTTCTTTTAAAAAGGTATGAAGTTTTATTCTATCATTTGATATAGTTTTTATCTTTTCTGTTTTTAGTTCTTGCTCTACTATCTCATAAACATTGCTTTCAATTCCACCTTTAAAATCTATGAAGTAAAAGCTTTTAACTTTTCAAAATTGTAAAATATTGAATTGATAGGATAATCATATTTAATGTATTTGATTTTCCTTTTCCAGAAGAACCAAAATTTCCTAAATGTAATAATTTATCCATATCAAGATAAACAGCTTCTATTTTTATTTTAATAGAGCCTTTGTATCCTAAAAAAATCTTTTCTTTTTGTAATGGTATTTCTTTTATTTTTGATAGTGTTTTTAATGTTGGAACTTGATTTATAAAAGATACTTTTATTCCATTATCTGAAAACCTTTCAAACTCAACTGAACTTTTTGAAAAAAGCTGTTTAAGTGTTTGAAATTGACTTATAAAAATATCATATTTAATTTTTGAATATTTGTGAGGTTTAAAATAATAGATATTACCCCATTTAAAAAACAAATAATAGCCATATAAGCCCATATGATACAATTTTAGTTGTATCATGTTATATCTGTGTTGAAAATAGTATATAACTGTATTTAGTGCTATTAGTATCGATACAATTTATAAATTTAATGTTTTAAAATCATTTGAAAGATAATCTTTAAAAATAAATGCTTGTATAAAGTGATTATAGTATGAATAAATCACAGTAAGAGGGTGTATATAGTTTTTCTGAATTAAAATAATAGTAAATCAATACACAAGATAAATAAACTAATATATTAAAAGAGAGAATGAAAGAATTAAACTTTAATTTGTCAAATCTGCCATCCTCATTGTAGAAGATATGAAACATCATTCTTCTTCATATATTATCCCTAACAAAAGATTTATATTCTTTACCCTCTTTTGTTTTTTTAATTTCCGTTAATGGAGGATATGAAGCACCTCTAACAGTAGCAATAATAGTTGTTTGGTAATCTAACTTTTTATTAAAAATCTTTGACATGTCTAATCCTTAATTTATATTTGAAGCTTTTTGCTTCTTATATAGATTATATGATTAGAATTTAGATTTAATTATTTTTTTAAAAGATTTTAAGATTTTAAAAGTAGTTCAACAAAATATTTATTCTTTATCTAGCTGTTTAATATAAAGACTAAAAATATTTTTTTCTTCTTCATTCATATCTAAAAGTTTAGGAACATAATCAAGTGGTATATAAAATTGAAAGTTTTCAGTACATTTTTCATTTGTTTGAGTAGTTTTTTCTTCTAATTCTATAGGTATTGATGCTATAACATCAATGTCAAAACAAAGTTCTTTTTTATTTATTTGTATTTCATAGCTAAGCTTTTCAATTTTTTGTGTAGGCATATTTTGAGAATTTAATGAACCTAATCTATTACCTTCATATACTACTTTAATTGGTAGTGCTATAGGTTCTTTATATTGTATTAAAGTATTTTTTACTTGAGAAGCATTTAATAAATTAGTATTAATTACATAGCTTATTGGTTCTACACTCTCAGGAGCATTACTTTTGATTTTATGTTTATGAATGAATTTATAATTTTCAGATACCCTACATGCTTGAAATCTTCTATTTAATAAATTAAATTCTACTGACAAATGTTCATATCTTTTGTTTGTAAAAATATAAAAAATTCTTCCAAAATTATTTGATAGTATTTCCATACTACTCATTTTTTCATAGTAATTTGGTTTTTTTGTATCAAAAAAATCTGCTATATTAGAAGGAGTAAGAAAATTTGAAAAACTTTCTTCTGCTTTTTTTAATATAAGTTCATTTTTAAATTTTTTCCAATTGTTATAGAAAAAGTCTCTTAATGAATTATTAAGATTAAATAAAGAAGGAACTATATTAAAAGGAATTCCAAATATAAAAGTCTCATCAAGATTTTTACTTTCCAAAGCTGAAAGGCTTTCATTATCTTTAGTAATTACAGGGGAAGCAATAACATGCATCTCAAGCAAAAAGAAACAATTAACAATTCTTAATTTATATTCAATTTTAGGAATAGGTCTATATTTATACCCACTTTCAATGGCATTTTTACTAAATCTATATTCTATATAACCTACCTCTTCAATATAATTTTTAATAGAACCAATATCAAAATATAATGTTGTGAGCTTAGATTCAATCATCATTTCCAATTGTTGGATTAAAGTTGTTTGATTTATAAATTTACTATTAATACAATATGTTTTTTCTTCAAAATATATTGTTAATTGTTTCCTTCCTAATGATAATTCATATTTTTCATATGTTTCTATATCTTTAAAAATATATTTAGTAAAATATGAATAATTTGGGCTATATTCTTTAGGAATTGTTTCAGTATATAATAATTGGTTTTTTGGATACATTTTTAGCCTTATTAAAAATAATATTTAAGAATATTATAATATAATATCCCTACTTAATTAATTTAATTATCAATTTCTTACACAAATTCTCAAACTGTCTTTAAATTAATTAAATAGGAAAGTCTTTATATTTAGATTTAATCAGCTCTTGTCAAACGAAGTGCTAAAATGGTCACCATTATTCAGTACTTTATAAAGTTTTCTTTTGATTCTATTTATAAACTAATACACAAAGTAAGTTTAGACTAAAAACTTATTTTACTCTTTCGATTAATCTTCTATTTTTTTTAGTTAACTTTTATATATATTTCATATGAAAGGTTATATATTTGAAAAATGATAAGCAAAATAGTAGAGTTTCTTGGAGAGAGCTAAGAAAAGAGTTCTTAATTGATTGCATACTCTTATCAATTTTTTATTTTTTGTTGTATTATATTTCTACACATTAATTCTAACAATTCTATTTATGAAAAATACAAAAGGTCATTAGATATATATCAAAGAATCTAGAGATAATTAGTATAGTATGACCTTAATTTAATAACTTATTTAACTTTTTTTATGATAAACTTTTCCCCAAGATGTATGGGAACATCTAAAATAAATAAAAAAGGGATGGGATGAAATTATTTTTTAAGTTTACACTTTTAATTTCGTTTATTTTAACTTCTTCATTGTCAGCTGAAAAAGTTTATAAGTTAAAAATGGCTACAACTTGGGGTCCAACAGCTGCTCCATTAATTGATTCAGCTAAAAATATGGCTAAACTTGCAGAAGAGATGTCAAATGGACAACTTAAGATTAGAGTAGATGCTTCTAATAAGCATAAAGCACCATTAGGGATTTTAGATATGGTAAAAGGTGGACAGTATGATTTAGGTCATTCTGCTTCATATTATTGGAAAGGTAAAGATATTGCTGCTCTTCCATTTACTTCTATGCCATTTGGTATGACTGCACCTGAACAATATTCATGGTTCTATTATGGTGGTGGACTAGAGTTAATGCAAAAGGTGTACTCTAAGCATAAAGTATTATCATTTCCTGGAGGAAGTACTGGAGTTCAAATGGGAGGATGGTTTAAAAATGAGATTAAATCATTAGATGACCTAAAAGGACTTAAGATGAGAATTCCTGGATTCGCTGGTGAAGTAATGGCTAAATTAGGTGTTCAAGTTACTAATATTGCTCCAGGTGAACTTTTCACTGCTTTAGAGAGAAATACAATTGATGCCTTAGAGTGGGTTGGACCATCAATGGATATTAAAATGGGATTCCAAAAGATTGCTCCTTTTTACTATACAGGGTGGCATGAGCCAGCATCTGAAATGCAATTTCTTGTAAATAAAAAAGCTTATAAAAAGTTACCTAAACATCTTCAAAAAGTTTTAACTACTGCTATGAGAGTTGCAGCATATGATATGTATGCACAAAACTACAATATGAATGCTATTGCATGGGATAAAATGAAAACTGAAAATCCAAATATTAAAGTTTTAACTTTCTCTAAAGAGATTATGGATGCTATGAAAAAAGCAAATGCTGAGTTAAGAGCAGACTTATCATCAAAGTCAGCAGAATTAAAAGAAGTTTTAGACCACCAAGAAGCTTATATGAAAAAAGCTAGAGAGTGGACTAAAATGTCAGACTATCTTTATTTAAAAGATAATCTAAAATAAGGATTTAAAACCCATTAGGATCAAAACCTCCTGATGGGTCAAATCCACCAAAAGCTTGCATAGATTTATCTTCATATCCATTTTGAACAGATTTCATTCTTAAATTCATAATATCTGTTTTAGGATCAATAAATTGAGGACATACAATTGTACAGTTCCCACATAGTGTACAATCCCATATTCCGTCGTTTTGAATACTTTCAATGATATCCTTAGGCTTTGCCTCTTTTTTATCATTTACATACCTTAATGCTCTTGTAAGAGTATAAGGTCCTAAAAACTCTTTATTTACTTCATATACAGGACATGAGCTAAAGCAACTTTGACAAAGGATACAATTACTCTGAGTATCAATTAATTTTTCATCTTCTTTAAAGATCTTTTCATTACTTAAGTTATTTAAAAAAGTTTTACTCTCTTTTAGAAACTTCTCTTCATGTCTTAAGTCTACAATTAGATCTTTTATTAAATTTGAATTATTTAGTGGTTCTATTAAATCATTTTCATTTAAATGAGTTTTACAAGAGAGTCTTTCAACTCCATTTACTCTTATTGCACATGATCCACAAACACCGGTTTTACAACCACATCTAAAACTTAAAGAGTTGTCATATTTAGTTTTTACTTCAATTAATGAGTTTAAAATAGTCTCATCATGTTTTATATCATACTTTTCTATATATTGTGAGTCATTTTTTTCAGGATTATACCTTTTGATATTTATTTTCATAGAATATCCTCAAAATAGTGCACAATTTTTCCTTCTTTGAATATAGATACAGAGTTTTTATCAAAAGACTCTTTTTCGTCTGCAAAATCTACTCTATAGTGTGCTCCTCTACTCTCTTCTCTAGTTAAAGCACTTTTTATAATCACTTCACTTAATTGTATTAGGTTTTGAAACTCTAAAAGCTCTACTAGGTTTTTATTGTAGGTTCTACTTTTATCCTCTATTCCCATCAAATCTAGTTCATTCTCTTTTTTATAGATATATTCAAGGGCTTTAGTTAGTTTTTTTTCTTCTCTAAATAATCCTACATTATTAAAAAAAAGTTTGCCTAACTCTTTTTTTGTTTTATAAAAGTCATAATCTGATTCTTTGTTGAATAATGTTTCAATTCTTTTTTTGTCTTTTTCAAATTGATTATTAAGGTTAGTGCTTTTATTTTTTATTGATAATGCCTTTTTAGCTGCATTTTTACCTGTAATTTTTCCAAAAGTGATTATCTCTAGTAAAGAGTTTCCTCCAAGTCTATTTGCTCCATGTATACCACTTTGTGAGCATTCTCCACAGGCATAAAGATTTTCAATTGAACTTTCACCATTTATATTTGTTAAAACTCCACCCATAGTATAATGTGCAGATGGATTTATTGGTATTAAGTCTTCTTCCATTTTAAGTTTCATAAAATCGTAGACTAGGCGTCTTTCTTGAGGCATTACTTCATTTATTTTTTCAATTCCTAAATGTCTCAAATCTAAGTATATTTTTTCTTTATTATGATGTTTTTTATAAATTGCACGGGCAACTTCATCTCTAGGTTTTAGTTCATCAATAAAACGATTGCCTTTTTCATCAATTAAATATCCACCCTCTCCCCTTGCACTCTCACTTATTAAAATATTTTTATTTTCTAATGCTGTTGGGTGAAATTGTATAAATTCCATGTTTGATAGTTTGGCTCCTGCTCTAAAAGCCGCTGAAATACCATCCCCTGTTGTTGCAAAAGAGTTTGTTGTGAAGTTATGGTATATTCCTGCGTATCCACCTGTAGCTAATATTACAGTTTTTGCTTCAATCTTTTTTACTTCAGAGTTTAAAATATCAAGTACAGTAATACCTTCAATTTTATTGTTTTCTACTATAAGATTTAAAAGTAGATGCTCATTTAAAAATTCAATTTCATTTTTTATACATTGGTCATATAAAGTATGTAAAATTTTTAATCCTGTATAGTCAGAACTATAACAGGTTCTTTTTGCTTTTGTTCCACCAAATTTTCTTTGAGCAATCTTGCCCTCTTCATCTCTACTAAAAGGAACTCCAATTGAATCAAGCCACTCTATAGTTTCTTTTGAACTATTACAAAACTGTTCAATGTTTTTTTTATTTCCAAGTTTATGTGAAGCTTCATATGTATCATTAAAGTAGTTTTCTAAAGAGTCTTGATGATTCTCTTTTAATACAGCATTAATTCCACCTTGTGCTTGACAAGTTTGAGAATGAGTTGGATATGTTTTTGAAATAACTAAAACTTTTGTATTATATTTTTTTGCATTAAGTGCAGCACTTAATCCAGCTCCACCTGAACCTATAATTAATACATCAATCAACTATTTCTCCCAGAAGTCTTTTAGTGGTTCTTCTTCCTCTACTGCTGAAGCATCAGAGATATCACTTAAATTTAAACTTTCAATTTGTGCAAGTGCTTCTTCTAAATCTTTTTCATCAAGTTTTTTTTCATGCTTTATTTCACAACTTTCTTCAAGAAGTTCATTTTTTAATTGAGCATTCTTTTCTTGAGAAACTTCTTTTCTTTCTTCTTTTTTCTTTGAATTACTTTCTTTATTGTTTAGTATCTCTTTTAAAGATAGATACTCACTCATTATCTCTTCATAAACAGAAAAATCTAAAAGCATAAAAGCAGGTTTACCATCTCTTAAGATAATGGCTTTTTCAATCTCATCTTTTTGCAGTTTATCAAATACTTTTTTACTCTTTCTTATTAACTCTGTAGAAGAGAACATCTCTTCTGATGTATATTGCAAAGGGTTCATTATATCTCCTATACGTATTATAGTATGTATTATACTACGAATTCTTTTATGTTGTCAAATGTAGTATCAATTATTTTATTTCTTGCTTCAATTGATGCCCATGCAATATGTGGAGTAATTACAAGCCGTTCTTTATTTTGAACAAGATTTAGAGGATTTTCTTTTTTTATTGGTTCTTCTGATATAACATCAGTCCCATAGTATAGTTCTTTATATCTATCAAGTGCTATTGCAATATCTTCTTCATTTACTATACCCCCTCGACCAACATTAATTAAAATAGCTCCATTTTTTAGCAAATCTAAGTTTGTTTTATTTATCAAATTAGAAGTTGATTCATTTAAAGGTGAATGAATAGAGATTATGTCTGATGTTTTTAATAATTCTTCTAATTGCATATGATTAAAATCTGTGTTTGAATTCTTTCCTGAAGTTGAATAATAGTTTACATTACATTCAAAGGCACGAGCAATATTTGCAACTCTTTTACCAATATTACCAAGTCCAATGATACCCCAGTTTTTGTTTTCTAATTCATAAAATGGTTTGTCAAGATGTGTAAAAATGTCAGATTTTTCCCATCTTTTACTTTCCACATAGTTTTTATAGTAATCAAGTTTTTGAATAAAATGAAGTGCAAGAGTAATTGTATGTTGTGCTACTGTTGATTTTGCATAACCAACTACATTTTTAACTTCAATATTTTTTAGAGCTGCGTACTTCAGGTCTATATTGTTTGTTCCTGTTGCAGTAACACAAATAAGTTTTATTTTGGACTTATCTATTATCTCTTTATTGATTATTACTTTATTTGTAACAACTACATCTGCATCTTGAACTCTTTGTAGTGTTTCATTTGGTTTTGTAATATCATATATTGATACTTCACCTAAAGTATTAAATTTCTCAAGGTCTATATCACTACCAAGAGTTTTTCTATCTAAGAAAACGATTTTCATTTTGAATACCTTTACATATTTTAGTTAGTAAAGGTATCAAAACTCTTATAAATATAAGTTTATTTATTTTTACTCGAAAAAATTTGCTCTGCCCATTCAGTAATTGGACCTCTTAATACTTTTTGTAGTTTAATAGCAAAGATATTTATTAGTTCACTTTCACTTTTTGTTGATTTTAAAAGAGTAGTTAAAGAGTTAGTGTGTTTATTTACATAGAAGTTGTCAATTTGTTTATTACTACCAAGTACTACAACTTTACATGTACTATCAATACGTGATAAAACCATTTGCATAGTTTTATTTGACATATTTTGTGCTTCATCGATAATTACAAAAGCATTTGATAATGTTCTTCCTCTCATTTCACCTACCCACATGGTCTCAATTCCATAGTTTTGAATAAGTTGCTCAACTCTTTGATTAACTTCTTGATCATCAAGTTCAGAGAAGTTTTCTGTATTTTTTTTATTTGCTCTTTTTTTCTTATACTCACTTCTTATTATATAGTTTAGACTATCCATAAGTGGATGATTATAGATTTTAAATTTCTCTTCAAATCCAGGAAGATATCCTATATCTTCTCCTTTATCTAAAGATTCAATTGAGTTTCTAATATAGATGATTTTTTGAAAATGCTTTTGACGTACTAGTTTTAAAGCTCCACTTAAAGCTAGTAAAGTTTTTCCTGAACCTGCTTTAGCTTCTACTATTAATACATTAAAAAAGTGTGATAGAATGGCATCTGAAAAGAATAGTTGCTCTTTATTTAAGGGTGTAATTACTTGATTTCTAATTTCACTTTCATCTAATAGATAAATTCTTTTATTTTGAATAGTTGCTAGAATTATTTGATCAGAACTTTTTACTTTGAAACAGTAACAGAAGTTATATGTTTGAAAATCTTCATCATAGTCTGTAATTAATGCATTTTCTAAAAACTCAATTTGTTCAAATTTTATTTCTATTGTTTTAATAAATTCATAATTAAATTCATCTTTATTTGAGCCTATAAGTGAGTCTGTTGTTATATCTAAACTTACAGCTCTTGTTCTTGCCATAATATCTAATGAGAGAAAAGTGGTCTCTTTTTTATAATACTCTTTTGCAAAACTTGCAATTTCTAAAATTTTTCTATCATTAATTATATTTAATGGTACATTTTTTGTATTAATTGAGTATTCATCTTTTGATATAACATCAATAATTGTATCTTTTGGTTCAAAGATTTCAAGTCTTATAATCTTATAACCATTTTCTATAGTTGAATTTTTTATTTCACAATTTTCTAGGATTCTTGCAAACTCCCTTGCCTGAAAGTTTATCTCTTCAAAGCCACCTTTTTTTGTATCTATTTCATCTAAAACTGTTTCAGGAAGTATTATTAGGTTTTTGTTTTCATCGCTTAGCTTGAAAATATTTGTTGCATCTTCAAGTAGAATATTTGTATCTAATACATAGATTTTTTCAAAAGTCATTTTGCATCTTTAGGTTTTTGTTTATGAACTTTATATACAATAAATGCTCCAATTAATAGTGTAAGTACTGTAAATAGAATAGAGAATGTTTTTGTAATAACATAACCAACAATCAACAGTGATAAAACAGTTGGCACTTCATTATAGGCTCTAAAAAAATTACCACTTTTTGTATACTCTTCATTTTCAAGTTTTTTTCTAAAATATTCAAGTGAAAAAGAGTAAGCCATTAATATAAGTACAACTAGAATTTTTGCATGCATCCAACCATCACCTTCTAAAAGATAAGGTCTTAATATAATCATAAAAATACCACTTGCGAATGTTGCCCACATTGCAGGAAGGCCAATATATTTATACATTTTATATTCTTGAACTTTAATTACTTCTACAAAATCTTTTTTATTTTTATGCTCTGTATGATAAACATAAAGTCTTGGTTGGTAAAAAAGCATTGCCATCCATGACATCATTGCCATGATATGAAAAATTAATATCCATGAATAGTAGTTTTGTAGAAAATCCATTATTTCTGTCCTTTTTTATTTTATATGTTTTATTTTTTTTAGCCATTCGTCTAAAGTTTTCTCATAAGCTATATTTAGAGAATCGTATAAAACTAATGGTTCTTTTAAATATTCTTGCTCTACCCATCCACCATAGTCATGAGGGTATTTATATCCTACATGTTGGTTATTTATATGTTTAGGTATATCTAAAATTTTACCATTTTTTACTTCACTAAGTGCTTTATTAATTGCTTTATATGAACTATTTGATTTAGGGCTTGATGCTAAATAAATAACACATTGTCCTAATAGAATTCTACTCTCTGGATATCCTATTTTTGACGTTGCTGTCATTGTACTAACTGCAAGATTTAATGCATGTGGATTTGCATTTCCAATATCTTCACTTGCAAATATCACTAGTCTTCTTGTTATAAACTCAACTGTCTCTCCACCATTTATTAATCTTGCTAGATAATATAAAGCTGCATTTATATCTGAACCTCTAAGAGATTTAATCATTGCGCTGGCTAAGTCATAATGAGAGTCCTTTGAACTAACACCATCTCCTATTGCATTTGCTCTTAATTGATGTAGTATCTCTAGACTTATTTTTGTATCAATTTTAATGGCAAAATTAAGTAGATTCAACATTGCCCTTGCATCACCACTACTTGATAGTATTAAATACTCTCTTGCCTCTTCTTCTAGCTCTATTTCACTATTTACTATTGCCCTATCTAAAACTTTTTGCATCTCTTCTTTTGTGAAAGCTTTAAATTCATAAAGAAAAGATCTTGATCGTATTGCTGATGTTAGAGTAAAGAAAGGGTTTTCTGTACTTGCACCTATTATTATGGCATCATAGTTTTCCATGATAGGAAGTAGTACTTCTTGCTGGTTTTTTGACAACCTATGTACTTCATCAATGAATAATAAAGGTTTAATTAAAGCATTTTTATATCTATCAAATACTTTACGTAAATCTTCAACTTTTATTGTTGTTGCATTAAAATAATAGTAGTCTGTTCCAATATGTTTTGCAATAATTTTTGCAAGTGTAGTTTTACCAGTTCCTGGTTTTCCATAGAAAAAAAGATGGGGAATCTCTTTTTTTTCAATAAGTTTATATAGAGCTTGATTTTTTCCGATAATATGAGATTGTCCCACAAACTCATTTAGAGTCTGTGGTCTTAATTGATTTGATAAATCAGTCATTATCTTTATTATTGTTTGTATCTGAATTGTTTACAAAATGTCTTAAGTCTCTATACTCATCACGAGTAAGATATCTTGATTTCCCTGTTGGAAGATTATTTAGTGATATTCCTCCAAATTCAAATCTTTTTAAATCCATCACATCTAATCCAAAGTGCGCAAAGAATCTTCTAAGTTCTCTATTCTTACCTTCTGTAATACCAACTTTTAATTTTGAAAAATTTTCATTGTTTGTTAAAATTTGATAAGCAACAAAAGGTTCAAAAGTCATTGATTTTATTTTTGACTTTTCATGTGCACCATTAGACGCATCTTCTAATTCTAAACCATGAAGCATAGCCTCTTCTACTTTAGGAGAAATTTTACCATTCACTTTGATTTTATATACTCTCTCTAAGTTAGAGTGCATTAGTTTATTAGCTACCTCTACTGAATCAGTTAATAGGATTAGTCCTTCACTAGCATAATCTAATCTACCAATTGGTAAAAAGTGCTTATACTTTTTATCTAAAGTATCAAATATAACTTTTCTGCCTTGAGGGTCATTTTTAGTAACTAATTCCCCTTTAGGTTTATTATATACGATTACTGTATACATTCTATTTTTATCTTCTTTAATAATTCTCTTTCCAATTTTAACTATATCATCAGCACTTACTTTTGAAGCTAAATTTGTTACAGGTTTTCCATTTATTGTAACTCTTCCCTCTTCAATTATTTTGTCTGCTTCTCTTCTTGAATAGTTACTATTATGAGAGATAAACTTATTTAACCTAGTAAGCTCTTTTTCTTCTGGATTATCTTTTGACATTATTTTATTCCTGCTTCAATTAAGTCATGAATGTGTAGAACACCTACAACCTTTTCTTCTTTATTTGTAATTATAAGTAGTTGGATTTTAAAATCTTCAATGATTTTTAAAGCATCACTAGCAAGAAGATTTTGATCATTAATTGTTCTAGGATTTTTAGTAGCTACTTCTTCTACTTTACAATCTATACTAAACTCTGGTTTCATTAGAGCTCTTCTTAAGTCACCATCACTTAATACTGATGTTAACCTACCCTCTTCATCTGTAATTAGTACGTTGCCTAATCTACCTTCACTCATTATAACAATTGCATCTTTTAATTTTGTTTCACGTGAAACAATAGGAAGGTTTTCTTTTCGTAATAGGTCATCAACTTTAATAAAAAGTTTTTTTCCTAAACTACCACCTGGATGAAATGATGCAAAATCTTCTTTCTGAAAGTTTCTCTTTTTCATAAGACATACTGCAAGAACATCACCCATTGCCATAGTAAGTGTTGTTGATGAAGTTGGAGCTGTATCTAAAGGACATGCTTCTTTACTCACTGAAATATTAATAAAGAAGTCAGAGTATTTACCTAAGGTAGAATTTTCATTTTTTGCCATTGCAATTAATGGAATATCAAATCTTTTCAGATGAGGAAGAAGTTGGATTAATTCTTCACTCTCTCCACTATATGAAATAGCAAGTACTATATCATCTTTACCTATCATACCTAAATCACCATGCATTGCTTCAGTAGGATGTAGAAAAAATGATGAAGTTCCTGTACTAGCTAATGTTGCAGCTATTTTAGCTCCAACTAAACCTGACTTACCAACTCCAGTAACTATAAGTTTTCCTTTAGAGTTGATAATTAAGTCTATAGCTTTTTCTAAATCAAAAGATGAAATATTCTCAGATGCAATCTTTAATTCATTTGCTTCTGTATCTAAAACATCTTTTGCTATTTTATTAAAGTCCATCGTTTTTATAATTCCTTACTGTACAAAAAGTGTAGGTACAATCATTGGATATTTTTTGTATTTTCTAACACAATGTTTTCTTACAACTTTTCTAATTTCATCTTCTAAAACTCTATTGTTTTTGAAAATACCCTCTTTTGCATTTTCTAAGAATGTAACTAATAAGTCTTCAATCTCTTTAGAAAATTGTTTATCTTGTTTATCAGGAACTAATCCAAAGGCTGATACTCTTGGTCTTTGTTCCATTTTTCTATCATCAGCATTTACTTGAGCAACAATCATAACAACACCTTCATTTGCCATAGTTTGTCTATCCATAACAATATCATTTGCAATTTTGTTGTTTAACTGATTGTCAATATATACTTTACCTGTTTTTACTGTTTTTACTTTTTTAAGATATTTTGGAGTAACTTCAACAGTTTCACCATCACTCATTATGTATGTATTCCTTTCTAGAACACCACAGTCAATACCTGTTTTTGCATGTTTTACTGCATGGTTGTATTCACCATGAATTGGCATGAAAAATTTAGGTTTTACTAATCTAATCATCAGTTTTTGTTCTTCTTGTGCAGCATGTCCTGAAACATGAATTTCACTAAAGTCTTGATATGCCACTTGTGCACCAGCTTTAAGTAGATGGTTAATAATAGCAGATACTGAAGCTTCATTTCCTGGAATTGCTTTTGCAGAAAGTATAATTTGGTCACCTGGCTTGATTTTGATATGTCTATGTTCATGAATTGACATTCTATATAATGCAGACATTGATTCTCCTTGAGAACCTGTAGTTACAATTAATACTTCACTATCTTTATATTTATTTACTTCATGTGCATCAATAAATTGATCTCTAGGGAATTTAATATAACCTAAGCTCATTGCAAGATCTAAGTTTTTTTCCATAGATCTACCAATTACACAAACTTTTCTTCCATACCTTAAACCATATTCAATTGCTTGTGCAACTCTATGAATATTTGAAGAAAAAGTAGACATAATAACTCTACCTTTTGAAGTTGAGAAAAGTCTATCAAAAGTTGGACCAACAGTTTTTTCAGATTTTGTAAATCCTGGAGAATGTGAGTTTGTTGAATCTGACATTAATAGTAGAACACCCTCTTCCCCATAATGAGCAAATCTATGTAAATCAGTTGGAAAACCATCTATAGGAGTATGATCAATTTTAAAATCTCCTGTATGGATAATTGTTCCTGCTTCTGTTTTTATAGCTAATGAAGAAGAATCAATAATTGAGTGTGTAATGTGGATCCATTCAACTTCAAAATCTCCAATTTTAATAGGAACTCTTTTTTCAATTGGTCTAAATAGTTTTCTATGCTCTCTCATTTTATGTTCATCAAATTTTGAACCAATCATCTCTAATGGTAATGATGTTCCATAAATAGGAAATTGTAGCTCTTTAAATAGATATGGCATTGCCCCAATATGGTCTTCATGACCATGCGTAATTACAACAGCCTCAATTTTGTCTTTGATTTGTCTAATATATGTAAAATCTGGTATTAAGATATCTACTCCATGCATATCTTCATCTGGGAAACTCATTCCAACATCAACAACAATTGCAGACTTTTCAGTCTCAATTACCATCATGTTTCCACCAATTTCACCTAAACCACCTAAAGGAGTGATTCTAACTTTTGCATTTGTAGAAAGATTAAGTTTATTATGAGGATTTAATCTCTCTTTATGAACTCTTTCATTTACACTATGAGCTTTTTTTAATTCACTAATCCATGCAGAATTAGTTTTACTTGCATGTGTCTTCGCCCTATTCCCATTGTTATTAGGTTTTCTTCTTCTATTATTGTTTTGTTTTTTGTCACTATTTTCTTTGTTGTTTTGAGAAGGTTTGTTATTTTGTGTAGTTTTCTTATTTCCGCTAGACTGTTTTTTTGCCTCTTTTTGAGGTGCGTTTGCTATATCATTTTGATTATTAGCTTTGTTGTTTTCCATTCTTTACCTTTGTATACATTTGGCTATACAAAGATGCGCTTACTTCATGAGGACGTAGAGTCTCATTTAAATTAAGTTCATTATAGATATTAGATAAAAACTCTTTATCCACAATAGATGATAGATTTTTAGAAAGTTTTTTTCTTGGCTGAGAAAAGCAAACTTTCAAAAATTTGTTAAAATCTTTATCTAATACCTTGTTCATATCTTTTGACAGATATAATATTGAAGACATAACTTTTGGTGGAGGATCAAAAGATTCAGGTGGTACATCAAATAGTATCCTTGATTCTTTTGAAATTAATTCTGCAATAACACCCAATGAAGAGTACTCTTTATCCCCTACTTTCGCAGAAAATTTTTGAGCTACTTCTTTTTGGATCATTACAATAATGTTCTCACAATTAATATCTTCAAATGCTCTTAATATAATGTTTGTTGCAATATAGTAAGGTAGATTGGCAATTAAATCATATTTGCCATCATTTAAGCTACCTTTTTTATCCCAAGCTTCTAAAACATCAGTGTGGATCAGTTCAAATCGCTTGTTTTCTATCTCTTTTGCAAACTTTGACTCTAGAATACTGATTAAATCAGTATCGACTTCATATGCAGTCGTATCTTTGTATTTGACTAAATTTTGTGTCAAATCACCTAAGCCAGGCCCAATTTCAATAATATGGTTGTTATTATTGGGCATCGATTGGATGATCCTGTTTAAGACAGAAGAGTCTTTTAAAAAATTTTGTCCGAATTTCTTTTTTGCTATTACTTTTTTCATAAGAAACAAGAGTATATCTGCTTTTAACTTACAATTAGATAATATTTTTACTATAAAATTAAAGGATAGGTGTTTTGAGTTATTTTGCAAAAAGAATTATTCCTTGCCTTGATGTAAAAGATGGCAGAGTTGTTAAAGGAGTTAATTTCGTTGGACTTCGAGATGCAGGAGATCCTGTAGAAGTTGCGAAAAGATACAATAATGAAGGTGCAGATGAAATTACATTTCTTGATATTACAGCAAGTCATGAGAATAGGGATACTATAGTTGATATTGTAAAAGATGTTGCTAAAGAGGTCTTTATACCACTTACTGTTGGTGGAGGTATTAGAAAGCTTGAAGATATCTATAAATTGCTTAATGTAGGATGTGATAAAGTATCAGTAAACTCTTCAGCAGTTGTTAATCCAGACTTTATTGACGAAGGTGCAAAAAGATTTGGAAGTCAATGCATTGTTGTAGCCATTGATGTTAAAAAAGTTGAAGATGGTTCTTATCATGTTTTTGTAAAAGGTGGTAGAGAAGATACAGGTCTAGATGCAATACAATGGGCAAAAGAAGTATATAATAGAGGAGCAGGGGAGATACTTTTAACTTCTATGGATACAGATGGTGCTAAAAGTGGGTTTGAGTTAAATATTACAGAAAAAATTTCTTCAATTGTTGATATTCCTGTGATAGCAAGTGGTGGAGCAGGGACTATGGAGCATATGAAAGAGGCTTTTGAACATGGAGCAAGCGCTGCTCTAGCTGCATCTATTTTCCATTTTAAAGAGATTGATATAATGGAATTAAAACATTATCTTAAAGAGAATAATATTCCTGTAAGGATTTAATATGAGATTTTTAAAACTTCTTTTAGTGCCAGTTTTTGCTTTTTCATTTGAAATTGAATTCAATAAAAAGTTTTATCATGAACTTCCTCATGATACTTTGAGTGCATATATAACTGTTACAATTACTGATGATAATGAAATTATTGTTGGTGAACGTTTAGAGGTTTTTAATCAAAAAATAAAAAGTTTAGATAAAGTAGAAAGAAAACTTGGAACTTTTAATATAAGACCTAAGTATAGGCATTCAACAAGTACTCCAAGAGTTTCTGGTTATATTGGAGAATTAAGATATAAAGTAAATTCTCGTAAAGCAAGATTTATGGATGAATTCATTTCTGAGATTACAAAACTTAAAAGAAATAGAGATACTAATGTTTCTGTTTCAAGTCTTTCTTGGAGTGTAAAAGAAGATACTTATAATGTTACTTTAGACTTATTAAGATTAGAAGCAATTAATTGGGTAAGTCAATATTCAAAGAATTTGTCAAAAGATTTAAATAAAGAGTGTTCAGTTAAAAAAATTGACATAAATAAAACTATGCCAATGATGCCATTGAATAATAGGGCAGTTTATTCAAGTATTGAAACTTCAACAAAATCAATACCGGTTCCTGAATCAAATCAAGAGAAAATAGTTATAAATCCACATTATGTAATGGAGTGTAAATGATAGTTTGTGCAGGAAGAAATGAAACATTTAAATTTGCAGAACCAGTAGGCGTAGGATTAGTTGAGTCTGCAATTAATTTAACAAGACATTGTCTTTTCAATAAACCTGATTTTATACTTTTTATTGGTAGTGCAGGGTCTTATGGTGAACATAAGATATTTGATATAATTGAATCAAAAAGAGCTTCAAATCTTGAACTATCATTCTTAAGTAAAGATTCTTATACTCCTTTAGATAATGTATTAGAGTCAGAAAATAAAATGGTGAGAAATGATACTATAGTAAATAGTTCAAATTATATAAGTACAAACTTTGAGTTATCAAAAGAGTATAGTCAATATGGTATTGGCATTGAAAATATGGAGTTTTTCTCTATACTACAAGTTGCACGTGAGTTTGAAATACCTGTAGCAGGAATCTTTATTGTTACAAATTATACAAATGAAAATGCACACGAAGACTTTATGAAAAATCATAAAGAGGCTATGTCAAAGCTAACTCAATATTTAGTTGAAAAACAAATAATCAAATAAAAATTAAATAAGAAATTAAATAAGAAATTAAAACAAAGGATGGTTTCACGTGAAACAATCAATATATGATTACACCTTAGATGAATTAAAGTCTCAGTTAAAACCTAGCTTTAGAGCAAAGCAGGTATATAATTGGATTTATAAAAAATATGTAACATCTTATGATGATATGAAAAATATTCCAAATGATTTAAAAGAGAATCTAAAAGAAAATTATGAAATAAATGTTCTGGAGATAGTAAAAAAAGAAAAGAGTCTAGATGGAAGTATAAAGTATCTTTTTAAACTTCATGATGGTCATACAGTAGAAGCTGTGTTGCTTTTAATGAAGAAAAAAAAGGTAAATGAAGATGGAACAATTGAAAGAAGTGAGAAGTTTACTGTTTGTATTTCTACACAAGTAGGTTGTAAAGTAGGTTGTACTTTTTGTCTAACTGCAAAGGGTGGTTTTGTTAGAAATCTAAGTGTAGGTGAAATAGTAAATCAAATTGTTCAGATAAAAAGAGATAATGATATCCCTGAGAATAAATCATTAAATATTGTATATATGGGGATGGGTGAACCTCTTGATAATTTTAAAAACTTTATTCATTCTGTAAAGGTATTCTCTGAACCAGAAGGTTTATCAATAAATAGAAGAAGAATTACAGTCTCTACTTCAGGAATATCTTCAAAAATTGAAAAACTTGGAAATGAAGATTTAGGAATTCAATTAGCAATATCACTTCATGCTGTTGATGATGGTTTAAGAAGTGAGTTGATTCCAATGAATAAAGCTTACAATATAAAATCAATTATTGATGCAGTTAGAAAGTTTCCTGTTGATGCAAGAAAGAAAGTGATGTTTGAATATCTTGTAATAAAAGATAAAAATGATGATATTGCTTCTGCCCAAAAATTGTTGAAACTTTTAGATGGAATAAAAGCAAAGGTAAACCTAATTTATTTTAATCCTTATCCTGGAACAACATATCAAAGACCACAAAGCAGTGATATGATAAAATTCCAAGAATATTTAGTAAATAAAGGTCTTCTTTGTACGATTAGAGAATCAAAAGGTCTTGATATCTCTGCTGCATGTGGACAATTAAAAGAGAAGGAAGCTAATGGAAGCTCTTGATTATGCAATGTTGATTTTCATTGCTGCTGTTGCTATATTTACAGCAATAGGCTTTTTTGTAAATAATAAAAATAAAGAAAAATAAGGAAGAATATGGCAATTACTAGATTTGCTCCAAGTCCAACAGGATATTTACATATAGGTGGCTTAAGAACAGCACTTTATAGTTATCTTTGGGCGAAAAAAACAGATGGTGAATTTAAATTAAGAATCGAAGATACAGATAATGCAAGGAATAATGAAGATGCTGTAAAAGCTATTCTAGAAGCATTTGAATGGGTTGGAATGCCAAGTGATTGTGAAATAGAGTACCAATCAAAAAGAACAGATATTTATAAAAAATATATTGAGCAATTATTAGAAGAGGGTAAAGCATATAAATGTTATATGTCTAGAGATGAACTTGATGCTTTAAGAGCAAGACAAGAAGCAGCAAAAGAAAATCCAAGATATGATGGTACTTGGAGACCAGAAGATGGGAAAACACTTCCTTCTATTCCAGAAGGAATTGATCCTGTAATCAGAATTAAAGCTCCAACTGAGGGCTCAATTGTATTTGAAGATGGTGTAAAAGGAAGAATGACTTTTGATGCTAATCAAGTAGATGATTTTGTAATAGCACGTGCAAACGGTATGCCAATTTATAACTTTGTTGTTGCTATTGATGACCACTTAATGGGAATGACTGATGTATTAAGAGGTGATGATCATTTATCTAATACTCCAAAACAAATTGTAATTTACAATGCATTAGGTTTTGATGTACCAAAATTCTATCATATGCCAATGATTAACAACCCTCAAGGTAAAAAGTTATCTAAACGAGATGGTGCAATGGATGTGATGCAGTATAAAAGAGATGGGTATTTACCAGAAGCATTATTAAACTTTTTAGTAAGACTTGGTTGGTCAAATGGCGATCAAGAAATCTTTTCTATGGATGAAATGTTAGAACTATTTGATCCAAATAATATAAATAAATCAGCTTCAGCTTATAATGCTGAAAAACTGTTATGGCTAAATGCACACTATATTAAGAACGTTTCAAATGAAAGATTGGCAAAAGAGTTAGAGTTTTTTGATTGTGAATTACATGGGCATGATAAAAAAGAGATGATTTTAGATTTATGTAAAGAGAGAGCTCAAACTATTCTAGAATTAAAAACTGCAATTACGAATATTTTAGAAGTACCAACTTCATACGAAGCAAAAGGTTCTAAAAAATTTGTTAAAGAAGGAACTTTAGATATCTTAAATAAATATCTTGAACTTCTTGAAGCAAATAAAGAGACTTTGCATGTAGCTCCTGATTATGAAGCTATTACAAAACCTTTTATTGAAGAAAATGGCTTAAAATTCCCTCAATTATTTCAACCGATAAGAATAGCATTAACAGGTGGAACACAAGCTCCTTCAGTATATGATATTCTTGCAATTTTAGGCTTAAATGAGTCAAAAACGAGGCTAAATAGAGCAATTGAAAGAAATTTTGATAAAGAAGCATAAATAATCCTTGCTAATTATTAATTAATCTGGCATAATGTTTGTTACTTAAAAAAAGGAAAGAAAAGTAATGAACATTTATGTAGGAAATCTGTCATATAGAATGGGTGATAGTGAGTTAGAAGCGGTATTCGCTAAGTTTGGTGAAGTTGTTAGTGCAAAAATCATTATGGACAGAGAAACTGGAAGATCTAAAGGATTTGGTTTTGTTGAAATGGCAACTGATATAGCTGGTAATGAAGCAATTGAAGCTCTAAATGACAGTGATGTTGAAGGTAGAAAGCTAAGAGTAAACGAAGCAAGACCTAGAGAAGAAAGACCAAGAAGACAATTCTAATCTAAAACTCTGAAAATAAAAAAAGGCCATATCTGAGATATGACCTTTTTAGTTCTATAATTGTTTGATTTAATTTGTATATTCCAAATATAATGAAACTTCAAGTAAGGAGAAGTTTTGTGTTGGTTGTTTGGTTAAATTATTAAGTTTCATTATATTTCATTTGAACTGTAAAAGTATTATAGACTTTTATTGTGTAGTAATCGTGGGCTTTATCTCCACATATAAAAAATTACAAAATATAGTACTTCAAAATTTATAAATAAACTATTTCTATAAAAATCATTTTATTTCTTTTTAAAACTAAGATTTGCTATACTTTTTTTTATTATTTTAAAATAGGAAAACAGTTTGAAAATATTTATATTTTTCATAGTCTTGGCAGTCATCTTCTACTATATTAAAAAGTCAGAAAAAGATGTTCTTGAAATCGTAAAACATGATACTATTCAAAGGATAGTATTGTTTATAAGTGCTATATGGATAGTGTTTGCCATAACTATAATCGACCCATTAGAAAGAGTAGATGCTTGGGATAATGTTTTAGTTTTAGCCATACTTCCTGTTCTTTTAGTAAATGGCTTATTAATAATATTTAGAAATCATGAATAATAAAAGTCATAACCAAATTTGATTATGACTTTTTAATTTAATGTGATAAGTCACATTTTGTCATTTTACCTTTTTGTTTCAACGCTAAAATATAAAAAATTGCTGGGATAACAATTAGAGTTAAAAAGGCTGAACTAATCATTCCTCCAATCATAGGCGCAGCAATTCGTTGCATAACTTCACTACCAACTCCATCTATATACATAATAGGAATAAGCCCACCTAATATAGCAAATAGTGTCATAAGTTTAGGACGAAGTCTAAGCACAGCACCTTTGTAAATAGCGTGTGCAATATGCTCTTTTTTTGGCTCTTTAATTTTTTCAATAAGTTCATGCATAGCTTCATGAAGATATACAAGCATTACAATAGAAGTCTCTGCTGCAACACCAAGAAGAGCAAGAAATCCGACTATAACGGCGATTGAAATGTTGAAGTTTAAAAACTCTATATAAAATATTCCACCGGTTAATGCAAAGGGAAGAGTAAAGAATATAATCATAGTATAAGTAATATTTCTTAGGGCAAAATAGATTAGAATAAATATGATTACAAAGGTTAGTGGAATAATATATAGTAATCTATCCATAGCAGACTCTAAATATTCACTCTGTCCTGCCCACTCATAATAAAATCCTTCTGGAAGTTTTAAATCTTTTAAAAGCTCTTTTGCATTTGACTTATATTCAGTTGCAGAGATGCCGTTTTTTGGAGTTATATAGATAAAGTTTACATTTAAAGCTTTTTCAGACTTTATAACTGAAGGTCCTTCTTCATATTTTAAGTTTGCAAACATCTCTAAAGGTTGAAATCCAAGTTTTGTTTTAATTTGAAGATTTCTAAGGCTAGTAATATCTTCTCTTTGAGTCATTTCATACCTTAAGCTTATAGGGTATCTTTCTAAGCCATCTAAAAGTGTAGATATTTTAGCTCCAGCAACTCCTAGAGAGATAGCCGAAAGTACATCATTTTTTGTGATTCCAAATCTAGCTAACATCTCTTCTTTTAGTTCAATATTTAGATAATATCCAGAGTTAATCTTATCTGTTGAAACAGAAAGTGTTTTATCAAATTTTTTTAAAATTTGTTCTATCTCTCCAGCTTTTTCTTCTAATAGTTGGTGTGAGTTACCATAAAGTTTTATACCAAGTGGAGTTCTAATACCTGTAAGAAGCATATCAATTCTTCCACGAATTGGATATGTCCAAGAGTTAATTAAACCTGCAACTTGAAGTTTGTGATCCATTTCACTCATAAGTTTTTTGTAGGTCATACCCTCTCGCCATTGATCTTTAGGCTTAAAAGTAATAATTGTTTCAATCATAGCTAAAGGAGCCGGATCAGTTGCTGTATCTGCTCTTCCTGCCTTTCCAAATACAGTATCTACTTCAGGAAATGATTTTAAAATCTTATCTGTTTTTTGAGTTAACTCTTTTGCTAAATCAATACCAATTCCATATGGAGTAACTGGCATATACATAAAGGTTTGTTCATTCATCATTGGCATAAATTCCCAATTTTGTTTTTTATAAACGGGATATGCCAAAATGAGTGTTGCAAAAAATAGTAAAACAATTAAATATCTTAACTTTAAAGATAGTTTTAAAAAAGGTGAATAAAGTAGAGTAAAAAATCTATTTAATACATTTTTTTCTTCACTTAGAATTTTACCTCTAATAAAAAATATCATCAAAATAGGAACAACAGTAATTGAAAGAATGGCACCTGCAATCATTGCAAAAGATTTTGTAAAGGCTAAAGGTGTGAATAGTCTTCCTTCTTGTCCTGTTAAAGCAAAGATTGGTAAAAATGAAACAACCACTAGAACAAGAGCAAAGAAAATTGGACGTCCTACTTGTTTTGCTGATTTGATGATTATTTCTATACGCTCTTCATTTGAAATATTCTCTTTCCCCTGAAGATGTTTATGGGCGTTTTCAACCATTACAATAGTTGCATCAACCATAGCACCAATTGCAATAGCGATACCTCCTAGACTCATAATATTTGAACCCAACCCAAAGGCTTTCATAAGTAAAAATGTTAGTAATACAGTAATAGGTAGAGTTATGATAATAATAAGTGCAGACCTAAAATGAAATAAAAACAGAGCAGTAACAAGCATAACAATAATTGACTCTTCAATAAGAGTGTTTTTTAAAGTATCAATTGCTTTATCAATAAGGGAAGTTCTATCATAGGTTTCGATTATTTCAACTCCCTCAACTTTTAATGTTGATAGTTTTTCTTTTACTGCTTTAATAACTGCATATGGATTTTCTCCATATCGTACAACGACAATACCTCCAACTGTTTCCCCTTGTCCATCTAGGTCTGCCATACCACGTCTGTTTGCTGAAGTAATATTAACTTCGGCTACATCTTTTATCTTTAAAGGAATAGAGTTTGCTGTTTTAATAGTAATATTCTCAATATCAACAACAGATTTTAAATATCCTTTGGCTTGAATCATATGTTCAAAGCCATTTTCTAAGATAATTCTTCCACCTTTTTCAGAGTTGTTTTTTGTTAGTGCATTTTTAATTTGATTTATAGATAAATCAAATTGAACCATTTTATCTTGATTTATGGTTATTTCATAGTTTTTTATAAATCCACCAATAGAAGCAACTTCACTTACACCATCAACTCCAAGTAGTGCAAACTTGTAGTAATAGTCTTGAAGGCTTCTTAATTCATCAAGTGATTTTGTATCAGATTTTAGTGCATACTCATAAGCCCAACCAACACCAGTTGCATCTGGTCCTATTGCTACATTTACTCCTTGTGGAAATGTTCCTTGAAGTTGTGATAACTGTTCTAATATTCTGTTTCTTGAATCATAAAGGTCTGTGCCATCTTTAAAGATTATATAAATAAGAGCATTTTGAAAGGAACTCATAGCTCTTACTGTATCAATATTAGGAAGACTCATAAGGTTCGAAATCAAAGGATAGGAAACTTGTTCCTCAATAGTTTTGGGACTTTGTCCTGGCCACTTAACTTGCACAATTACTTGTGGTGGTGAAAGATCAGGTAAAGCATCAAGACTAGTGTTTTTTACTGCCCAAAATGAACCAGCTGTTAAAACGATAATTGAAAATAGAACTAGAAACTTGTTTCTAATACTATATGAGATTATACTTTCTACCATAATAAAATCCTACCAATCATCATCGTCTGAACTATAAAGTCCGTTTGTAATTGCATCTGAATCAAGTAAAAATAAAGCATTGTTTATAACTTGTATACCTTCTTCTACTCCATCAAGTATTTCATATCTATTTGATGAGATTCTTTTAGCTGTAACTTCAATTGGTTCTATTTCAGTTTTTGATAGTTTTTGGAAAACATAGTGTTTATTTCCTTTACTTAAAACAGCAGTTTTAGGAAGAGTCAACATTTGCTTTGAAGCTTCTTTTAGCATAACTTTTGCAAACATATTAGGGTATAACTTTAAATCTTTATTTGGGATTACAAATCTTACATCAACACTTTTAGTTTTTAAATCAACTGTTGGATAAATCATATCAACTGTAGAATCAATTGGCTTTGAAATTCCATCAATATATATTTTTGCATTCATCCCTTTTTTTATAAAAGATAAATCTTTTTGATAAATAGAAGCAATAAACCAAAGTTCATCTAAAGAGGCTAGTTGTAAAAGTAATTTTCCTTTTTTTGCAAAACTTCCTTTGTTTATATTCTTTTGTAAAACAATTGAATTATTTGGAGAGTAAAAAGGAATCTCTTTTATAGCTTTTTTTGAGTTTCTTATCTTTTTAATTGTTGAAGGGGTTATATCTAAAGATTTTAATTTTTCAATATTACTCTTTACTAAAGATTTGTTAAATCGTTTTGCAATTTGAATCTCTTGAGAAATTGAACTTATCTCATCTGAGTAGATTGAAAAAAGTGCTTCACCTTTTTTTACTGTTTTATACTGCTCATTTGCATATAGTTTTGTGATATAGCCATCAAATCTAGTTGTAATATCATAAAATTTTGTTTCATTTAAGGCTGTATGTCCATAAAAGCTTTTTAAAGTACCTATTTGCTCTTTTTTTACTTTGACTAGCTTTGTATTGAACAACTGCGAAACTTCAAGAATTTGAGCATTTAGTATCGTAGCTCCCAAAAGTAGGGTAGTTATAAGTAGTTTCATTCTATTTCCTCATTAAAATATAAAGATGAAGCTAAAGCTGTGAAGTATTTTTGTTTTTCATCAATTGCTTTTAGTTCATATTTGATAATTTCGTTTAAATTGTTTATTAAAGCTTTTGAATCCATATTTTTATATGAAGAGAAGCTATTATAAGTTTCTATAGTTTTTTCAAGTTGATTAAATTTTGGTAAAATATTTTTTTTGATGATGTTATAACTTATATGTGCATCATTTATATTCTGTTGAAATGTTTTTAGTTTATTTTCAAAAGTAAGTTTCATATCATTATATTTATGGTTTATTTCTACAGCTTTAAATTTTGCTTTTCTTGATTTAATATCTTCACTTCCTCTAATAGATAAAGGAATAGCAAAAGAGATATTTACATAGTCCTCATATTTACTATCTCTTTGAAAATAAGTAAGATTCATATTTACATCAGAATATTTTTTTTCAATTTCTAATTTTGACAAGTTTTCAAATTTTTTAGAGCTTTGTTTTATTGATAAAAGCTTTGGATGTTTTTCCACATTGTTGTATAAAGTAATGTTCTTTAATCTATTATCAAAATCTATATTTTCTTGTTTTGTATATGTGATTTGTTCAAGTTTTAAATTAAGTGTATTTATCATTGCTTTTAAATTTTGTGATTTTAGATTTAATTCTTGTGTCATAATCTGAGTTTTTAAAATTTGAGCTTGATTCGCTCTATTATATTTGTATAGTTCTTTTAGTAGTTTTTCTAAATTTAAAGTATTAACTTTATATTTTTCAAATAAAGATAATCTCTCTTCTAATAACTTTATATTGTATATATATTGATATATTTTTGATTTCAGTTGAAGCTTTTTATCTAAAACTTCATATTTTGAAATTTGGTACTCATCTTGTGCAATACTTTTTTGAATCTCTAATTTTTCTCCCACTGGAATAGTTTGTGAAAAACCTATAAAATGGGCTTGCATAGGCTCTTTATCCCTTGTTGTGATATCATTTAGTTGAATATCTGTTGCACCAATAGAAAGTGTCGGGTTTTTCCATTTTGTTGATAATTCAATTTGTTCTTTTGTAATATCAATTGAACTTTCTAATGCTTTAATTGAATAATTTTGGTTTAAAGTTTCCGTAACTACATCATCTATATTTTTTGCTTGAATAGATGATGTAGTCACTATTAGTAAACCACTTAAGATAAATGATTTTTTTAACATAGTTTTTCTTTTATAGATTTACACTTGATCTGATTTTATGAACTTTTCCATCTTCTGTTTTGAACATTAAATGAAATTGCCACGTTCCGCCCATTGAAAAATTGATTAACATTTTATATTTTCCATCTACAAGTTTTGCTTTATCTTTAAACTCCATATATGGCATACCAGGCATTTCAGGCATAAAGAATTTCGCTTTAACTTTTGCATTAGTAACAGGTGCTCCATCTTTTGATAAAGTCACAAAGAAGATATTATCTCCAACTACAAGTGATTTTTCAGACTTTAAATTTGCCTCGTATCCATTTTTTTGTCCTGTTAAATCGATTGGTTCTGCATTTAAAAGTCCAAATGTTAGTGCTAAAATAGAAATTATTTTAATTAATTTCATATAAACTCCTTTTTTGATTTTTAGAAGTTTATTTATTTAATGAGGAAAGAGTGTGGAACTAAAAAAGTGATATAGACAACATCTTACAAATAAAGATGTTGTCCTAAATAATTTTAATACTATTTATTCAAATCTTTTGTAAAGCCATTTAAACTAGTAGCATCTAAATCAAGTTCTTTTAATAATGAATCTACAATTGGAGACTGTGCTCTATATTTTAAGGCACTATTCACTAATTGATCAGGTAGGGAATCTGTTGATTGAGTTGATTGCTGTCCTTCAGTTGATTGTCCTTGAGCCATTCCATCAACTTGAAGTATTTTAATACTATCAATTTGCTCCATTGGTTTAACACTTTGTTCAATAATCTCTGGAAGTTGTTCTATTAGTTTAAGTTTAACTTGCATTGCAATCTGTTCGGCAGACAGTATATTTGAAGCATTATTAATAGATTCTTTACCTTCTGCTTCAACTTTATACTCAATTGCTTTTGCTTCTGCTTTAAGTTTTTCTGCTTCATTATCACTTTTTGCAGTAATAATTGCTTTATCTGCTAACCCTTGTGCTAAGATTCTTTGTGCATCTGCTTGGTCTTCTGCTGCTTGCTTCTCAGCCTCAGCTCCAACTTTAATAGTAATTGCTTCTTTCTCTGCTTCTTGTGATGCTTGTACAAGTTCAATTGACTTTGTTCTTTCTGCAATTTCAGTTTCCCTTACTGTTTTTACTTGTTCTTCTGCTTTTACAGCTTCTGCTCTTGCTTCATCAGCCTGTGCTTGCGCTAACGATTGCATCTTTGATTTTTCAGCAATTGCAATCTCTTTATCTTGATTTGATAATTCAATTGTTTTATTTTTTTCAATATTTTTTGATTCAACTAATTGCTCTTTAATAATTCTTGCTTGTTCAAGCTCTTTTTGGGAAGCAATTCTTTTTTCTTCAATATCTTGGTCTGCAATAATTTTAGAGTTTTCTGCAACTTGTCTTTGTTCTGCTTCTTCTTTTGCTATTTCTGCCATTTGAGAAGCTTTTCTAACTGCAATTTCTCTCTCTTGAGCTAATACTGCATACTCTTCTTCTTTTTTAATCTCTAAAGATAATCTTTTTGTTTCTAAATCTTTTTGTTCAATTTCAACAGAAGTATCTCTTTCAATATCGTTTCTTGCTTTTCTTCTAGCTTCAATTTCTTCTGTTAATCTTGTTAACCCTTCTGCATCAAAAGCATTATCTGGATTGAAGAATTTTTTATTTGTTTGATCAAGTCCAGTTAGAGAAACAGATTCTAATTCTAAACCATTCTTCAATAAATCTTCAGATACTACTTGTTGTACTTTTTGTACAAAATCAACCCTTTGCTCATGAAGTTCTACCATATGCATTTCTGCAGCAACTGCTCTTAATGCATCAACAAACTTACCTTCAATTAACTCTTTTAATAAATCTGGTTGAGTTGTTCTAATACCTAAAGTTTGAGCTGCAAAAGCGATAGATTCATTTACGGGCTTTACTCTTACATAAAATTCAGCTAAAACATCCACTCTCATTCTATCTTTTGTAATTAGAGCTTGTTCATTTGACCTTTGTACTTCTAATCTTAATGTATTCATATTTACAGGAATTGTCTCGTGAAGTATTGGTAATACAACTGCACCTCCATTCATTATAACTTTTTCACCACCTAACCCTGTTCTTACAAAAGAAATCTCTTTTGAAGCTCTTTTATATAATCTTGTAAAAATTAATCCTAATGAAATTAGTGACGCTATTATAATTATAGGTATCATTAATGCCATTGACGAAAAATTTAATTCTAAATCCATTTTTTCCCTTTATTTTAATTTTTCTGGTAAGTTCTTTGTTGCATAAAAAACTGTATTATTTTGTTCTGATAATAGTACTTTATCTCCTTGCAAGAAAAATTCATTTTCATTTTCTGGTTCAACCATAAAATAATGAGTTTGCCCATATTTATCCTTTGTTTTTGCCTCTGCAGGAGAACCTTTTGTTGCTTTTCCTAATGTGATTATTGCAACATGTCCTATTAATTCACTAGTTGAGATAGAAGAAGTCTCATCTTTTGGTAAAATTTTAGCAATGACTCCACCTATAATTCTTAATGAAAAAAGAGAAATTATAAAAGTTGGAATAATAACGATATATTCAAGCCATAAAATACCTAGTGAATTTAATAATATAGCTTGAATAAATAATCCAAGAAGACCAAAAGATGTTAAGAATATTACTAACAACATCAATATTGGAACTTGTTTTAATCTTATCCATCCGAAGAATTTTGTAAGAGAATAGCCTGAATCCATTTCAAATTCAATATTTGAATCAAAGTCGGGAATTAAAGAATCAAAAAGATTAGATAATCCCATACCTAATACAACTAATATCCCTTCTAAAAAAGCAATAAGTAGCATTAATATTACGGCACTAGTAAATATTATATTATTGCTATGAAATAAAAACTCTACTAAACTCATTTTTTATTAGCTTTTATACTTTGTAATCTTTCTTCTATTCTATTATCTCTTGTAAGTTTATCAAGTTCTGCAAGTTGAATATCATCTTTTTTTAGAAATTTTGATGTATCTACTTCTTCATTGACTCTATTAAAAGCTTTTTGGGCTCTTTCAAGATTCGATTCTATATTTAATGATTCTTTTTGTTCTAATTTTATGTTAATAAACTCTTGAAGTTCTTGATTCATTTCTCTTTCTTTTGCATTTAAAGCATCAATGTAGTCTTCTAGTTTTTTTATATTTTGATTTATATTTGATATCGTATCTTCTAAAATTGGAAATTGAGCTTCTATATCTAGTTGTCTAGATATTGCTGATTTTGCAAGATCATCTCTTTTCTCAGATATAGCAATTTCAATTTGTTCTGCAAGCTTATTGTACTTTGCTGTTTCATTTTCTAACTGAGATTTTGATTTTCTTAATTCTATAGTTTTTTTTCCAAGAAGAACTTTTACTTCGTCAATTGTTGAAACAACTTCTCTAATTGTTTCTTTCATTATTATTTCAGGTGAAGTAGACTCTGCTTTATCAATTATTGCATTAATACTACCAGAAATCAATCTCCCTACTCTTAATCTTATACTTTCATCCACCATTTGCTCCTTTAGGAATTAAAATATTTATAGTAATTATACATAAATAATTTTATTATATACTTTATCGTATATATTTTTTAAGGATATTATTTTGAAATGCTAGATTTATTTTCTATAATAGTTGAGCTTTTTATAAAAAACTAAAAAAAGTAGTTCCTTTATTGGTTTCAAGGGGTCTATTTGTTTAATGAAGAAAAAGAATGGAATAGATTTAATTTATTTATACTAATTGTACATTTTATACTTTTGTGTTACAATTACATTATTATTTTGGATATTTTATATTTAAACGCCTATTTGAAGGCATTATAAATATTATTCAAATTATTTTTTAAAGGATTGCATGTGTTTAAAAATGTCACAATAAAAGTAAAATTAGTTTCTTTAATAATTGGAACTATACTGTTTATCTCTTTAGCATTAGAGATAAAATCAATAATTTCTCTCAAGAAAGAAGTAAACTTAATATTAAAAAATTCTGAAGAACTTGTATATAAGGTTAAAGAGGAAGAAGTCAAAAATTATGTTTCTTTAGCGTATAAAACAGTAGAGTCTTATTATGAAAGAACTTCAAAAGAGAAGATGAAATTATCTGTTGAAAAATATCTAAAAGGTCAAACAAACTTTTTATTCTCTATTATAACTGCTGAGTATGAAAAGAATAAAGATATATTAAGTGAAGAAGAGCTTTTTCAAAAAATTAAGTCAATAATTTCTGTGACAAGGTTTGATAAAAATGGATATTTCTTTGGATATAGCACTGATGGTGTATGTTTAATACTCCCTCCAAAACCTCACTTAGAGGGTAAAAGTTTAATGCATGTAAAAGATAGAAATGGTGTCGAAGTTATAAAAGGCGTTGTTGAACAAGGTACATCTGCAAGTGGAGAAGGGTATGTAACATATGAGTGGCCTAAACCTGGATTTGATGAAGAGCAATTAAAAGTTTCATATGTAAAAATGTTTAAACCTTTAAATTTAATTGTAGGAACAGGTGCTTATATTGATGATGTTTCTAGTCAAATGCAAATTGAAGCATTAAAAGCAGTTAGTAATATGAAGTATGGTGAGTCAGGATATTTCTGGGTAAATGATTCTAAACACATAGTAAAAGCACATGGGGTTAAAACTTCTTTAGTGGGTAAAGATATGACTAGTTTCAAAGATAAAAAAGGTACATATCTTTATCAAGAAATTGTAAAAACAGCTAATGCAAAAAAAGAGGGTGGAACAGTTCATTATTATTGGTCGATTCCAGGGAAAGAAGGTAGTTATAGAAAAATATCATACGTAAAAAGATTTGAACCATGGGATATGATTATAGGGACTGGTACCTATGTTATTGATATCGATGATGAAATTATAAAAATGGAAGCAGAGGTTCAGGAAGAAATACGAGGTCAAATTATGAAATCATCTATTGTAATTATAGTGATTATTCTTTTAATCTCACTTCTAGTAGTCTTTATGTTAAATAAGGTTGTATTAAGACCTTTGGTTAATTTTCAAAATGGATTATTAAACTTCTTTAAGTATTTAAATAAAGAGCAAACTCATATTGATGAATTAAAAGCTTCTGCAAATGATGAAATTGGTAGTATGGTTAGTTTGATAAATGAAAATATTTCAAAAACAAAAACAATTATAGATCAAGACAATAATCTTATAACTGATGTAAAAGATATAGTTAATAGTGTTGGTAATGGGTATTTAGATAAAAGAATTAGTAATTCAACAAACAATGAATCACTAGAAGAGCTTAAAAATCTTTTAAATGATATGTTAGATAATCTAGAATCTTTAGTAGGAAAAGATTTAAATAAAATTACTGAAGTTCTTTCAAGATATTCTGCAAGAGATTTCACTGCAACATTGGATAATCAGACATCAGGAAAAATCGGTAATGAAATTACTCAAATGAATAAAATGATTACTGAAATTTTAAAAACAAATCAAAATGATGGAGCATCATTACAAAGTAGTGCAAGTGAGTTAACTACAAATGTAACTACCTTATCAAATAATGCTACAAGTCAAGCTGCTTCTTTAGAAGAAACAGCAGCTTCAATAGATGAAATAACAAGTAATATTGAGCAAACATCACAAAAAGCTCAAGCAATGTCGAATATATCAAATGATACAAAAACATCTGCAACAGATGGTAAAAAACTAGCAACAGACACTGTAAATGCAATGGATGAAATAAATGAGACAGTAATTAATATTAATGAAGCAATTTCAGTAATTGACCAAATTGCCTTTCAAACAAATATTTTATCTCTTAATGCAGCAGTTGAAGCAGCTACTGCTGGAGAGGCAGGAAAAGGTTTTGCAGTTGTTGCTCAAGAAGTAAGAAATCTAGCTAGTAGATCAGCTGAAGCAGCAAAAGAGATTAAAGAATTAGTTGAAGCAGCTACTACAAGAGCAAACAATGGTAAAAACATCTCTAGTAAAATGATTGAAGGCTTTAGTCATTTAGAAGAAAAAGTTTCTGAAACAAATAAATTAATTGATGATGTTACAAATGCTGCAAAAGAGCAAAGTATTGGTATGACACAAATTAGTGATGCAATTAATCAATTAGATAGATTTACACAAGAAAATGCTTCAGTAGCTGATAGAGCAAGTTCAATTGCTGAGCAAACAAATAGTATTGCTTTAGGGGTTGTTGAAAATGTAAATAAAAACAATTTTTCAGGAAAAATGGAAAATAGAGTAGAGAGAAAAGCTCAAAATATAAGAACTTCAATACCAAAAGTGGAACCTTCTTTAAAAAGAAGAGAAGTAAGGAAGTCCTCTTCTGTAAATAAAAAAGTTGAATCTAAAGTAGTTAAAGCAATAAAAGATAATGATAATGAATGGGAGAGTTTTTAAAATTCTAATATAAAAGTTGTCTCTTCTGATAACTTTGATTTTACATGAAGTTTAATATTGTATTTTTTACAAACTTCATTTACAATATTAAGCCCAATACCAAAGCCACCACTTTGAGTGGTGGCTCTATAATATCTATTAAAAATATCTTTTATCTTTTTTTCTTCTATACCAATTCCTGTATCTTTTATACTTAAAGTATTTTTTTGTAGTTTAATTGATATTGAGCCTTTTTGTTTATTGTATTTAATGGCATTAGAGATAATATTGTTAAAAAGTCTAATAAAATCATTTTCGTCTATTTCATAGTTAGTTGTTTCTAGTTTTGTTGAAATAGTAATGTGTTTTTTCTCAGCAAGAGCTTCAAAGTATTTTAATTGTTCTTCAATTAACTCTTTTAAATTATGCATTTTTATTTGAGACTTATCTTCTTTGTCTTCTAAGAATATGTAAGTTAAATCTTTATATATCTCAGATACTTTTTGGGCTGCTAGTTGTATCCTTTGCACTTGTTTTTTTGTTAATTCTTCATTTTCTGAAGACATTAAAATAGCACTAATTGGAGTATTTAACTCATGTGTTGTATCTTTTATAAAGTTATTAAGTTTTTCTCTTTCATCTTTTATTGGTTTTAAAAAAAGCTTTGCAAGAAAAAAACCTATTAGTGCAATAATTGAATAGATGATTAGAAAAAGAATGATAATTCTATTTTGAAGAGATTGAATTGTTTTAAAAAATAGGTTCTCTTTTATTGCTATATAGTAGACTCCAAGATGTCCATAGGTTGAATCATCTACAAGGATAAAGTATTGGTCTTTTTCAATGATTTTTTTAGAGAAATCAATTTTCTCTTCAAGGTTTCCAAACATTTTTTTCTTTTTATCATCATAAAAAGAGATTTGATAGAGATTGGTTTTGAAGAACTGTGAAGAGTCTAAACTTCTATCTTGCATATGAGCAAATATTATTTGAGAAGATATATTAGAGACAACATTTTGCATTTTTGTTTTTGTTAAATCAAAATATAGTTTTTTTTCATTTTGATAATAAAGTAAGGCAATAAGCATCATTAAAATAAAAGAACCACCTAAATAAAGAGTAAAAAAACGTATAAAAGTTCTTTTTTCACTATGGGTTAAATCTAAAATAATAACTCCTTTATTCAGACGTAGTAAAGAATAACATAATTTTATTTTTAGATAAATTAATTTCCATTCTGCCTACATAGAAGAATATACCTAAAAAATGAAAGCCTCCAAGAGTATTTATCATGGAGGCTAAAAGGAGTGATGAATAAATCATCTTCAAATGAAAAATTATAAAATTATAGTAGTTATTTGAGGAGAATGTATGGAAATCTAATTATATTTTTTTCATTTTAAGTCTTAATGAATTTAAAATAACAGTAAGCGAACTAAAACTCATGGCAATTCCTGCATACATTGGACTAAGCATTATTCCAAAAAAAGGATATAAAACTCCAGCAGCTAATGGTATACCTAAGGTATTATAAGCAAAGGCCCAAAAAAGGTTTTGCTTAACAATTTTCATACTTTCAATTGAAAGATTAATACTTTTTATTACTGAGTTTAATTCATTATTAATAAGTACAATATCACCAGCATCTTTACTAATATCGGCTCCTGAATTTAAAGTTATTCCTATGTTAGCCTGTTTTATAGATGGTGCATCATTTATACCATCTCCTATAAACATCACTTTTGATTCTTTTTGTAAGTTTTTTATTACTTCATATTTTTCAGTTGGAATCACTTGTGAATAAACTTTTTCAATTTCTAGTTTTTTAGCTACTTTTGAAGCTGTGATACTATTATCTCCTGTTAAAAGAATAGGAGTAATACCCATTACTTTTAAACTTTTAATTACATCTTTAGCCTCATCTTTTATTTCATCTTCTAAAGAGAAAGAGCCAAGTGTTTTTTTATCAATACTTACTAAAATAACTCCATTTGAGTTTTCAAGCTCTTTTTCATAAAAGTTTAAATGTTCTTTAGAGATTAAAACACTATTTTCACTTAGAAGCTTTTTATTACCTAGGATAAATTCTTTTTTACCTATAGTTGCTTTGATTCCGTGTCCTGGAATTATAGTAATCTCATCGATTTGTTCATTTACAGGGATATTTTGTTTTTCTACAAAGGAAACAATAGCTTTAGAAATAGGATGTTCACTATATTTTTCAATGGAAGCAATAGTATTAAAATAGTTTTTGTCTATATCTGTTTTAGTAACTTTTATATTCCCTTTTGTAAGAGTTCCAGTTTTGTCAAAAACAGCATATTTGATATTTTTAATCTCTTCTAAAATTTCAGGATTTTTAATTAATATTCCCTCTTTTGCACCCCTACTAACTGAGCTTACTATGGCAATTGGAGTGGCTAGTCCTAAAGCACATGGACAAGAGATAATCAGGACACTAATACTTGCAATAATTGCATTTTGAAAATCACCAATAAAAATAGCCCATATAAAAAAAGTAAGAAAAGATACTATTATTACTGAGGGAACAAATATATTAGCAATCTTATCTGCAAATCTACTAATAGGGATCTGTTTACTTTGAGCTGATTTTAAAAGTGAAATAATTTTTGCTAAGGTAGTATCTTTTGACTCTTTTAAAACTTCTATAGTAATAATTCCATTTGTATTTAATGTCCCTGATAATATTGTGTCTTTACTTTTTTTAAACACTGGCAGTGATTCTCCTGTTATCATAGAGGTATCAATATCTGCTTCTCCTTCTATAATAATTCCATCTGCGGGAATTTTTTCACCCGTTTTTACTAAAACTTTATCTCCTATTTTTAAACTGTTTGCTAAAACAGTTTCCACACTCTTATCCTCTTTTATAATATTCGCATTTAAAGGAGCTAAGTTCATTAGTTTTTTTAAAAAATCACTAGCTTTTTGTTTTGAATTCTCTTCTAAAAATCTTCCTAAAATCATAAAACTAATAATTACAGCTGCTCCATCAAAGTACATAAATCGTAAGTTTTCTGGAAATAAAGAGGGGAAAAATAGAACTATAGTAGAATAAAAATAAGCTGCACTAGTACCAAGGGCAACTAATACATTCATATCATAGTTCTTGTTTGAAATAGCCTTAAAAGCAAGAGAATAGAATCTTGATCCACAATAAAACTGAACTAAAGAAGCTAAAAGAAATATAACATAGGGTTTAATTGAAATATCAAGAATATTTGAAAAAGCAAAAAAGAAAATAGCTATTGTAATACTGATTGATATAAGAAATAGTTTTTTTAAGTTTTTAAAGTTTTTTAATTGTTCTTCTTCTAACTCCTTTAAATCTTCTTCAATCTTATATCCTAACTTTTCAATGTTTTCTATAAGTTTTTCTTTTGAATAAATCTGTGTATCAATTTCAAAAGAGCCTTCATGTGATGCAAAACTAACCTTTGTATCTAAAATACCTTTTTGTTTATTTAAGAATTTTTCAATGCCATTAGAACAATTTACACAAGTCATTCCTGATATATTTAGAGTAATCTTTTTTTTAGCCATGATACTCTCTTTTGTCATTTAGGAGAATTTTTAATAGTTCTCTTACTGAATCGTTTTTTATATAATAAAAAGACATCTTTTTATCTTTTGTAAAATCCACAATCTCATATTTTCTTAAAACTTTTAATTGATGTGAAACGTGTGACTGTGGAAGTTCTAAAATATTAACCATCTCTCCAACACAGATTTCATAATCCATCAATGCATATAAAATCTTAAGTCTTGTTGGATCACTTAATGCTTTAGTCACATTAGATATAGTTTTAAGCAGTTCATCATTTGGCAAAGCATTTTTAATGTCAGAGATAAAACTTACACCTTCACAGCAAGAACGAATTAATTTTGGTTGATTTTTCATATTAATCTTCTATAATATTAAA
Source organism: uncultured Campylobacterales bacterium (assembly GCA_947494995.1). Taxonomy (GTDB): domain Bacteria; phylum Campylobacterota; class Campylobacteria; order Campylobacterales; family Arcobacteraceae; genus Halarcobacter. Next base: position 192,900 of record CANLWY010000001.1, read on the forward strand.
TCCAAGCTCTTCCATCTCTTTTTTGAAATTAGATTCTTGGGTTTCATCAGAAATTTCAACACTAACTTCTTTAGGCTCTGTAGTTAGATTTATTTCAATCTTTCCAAATTGTTCTTCAAGTGAAACTTTTATCAAGTTTGAACAACTTCCACAAGCTATATTTTCTGCTTTAAATATTTTTTTCATATTAGACACCTTTCATATGTAAAATTATTCATATGAAAATATTATCATATGAAAAGTGTTTTGTCAAATATGATTCTAAGAAAAGAGTAAAATTAATCTTTTCTTAGTAGTTCTATAGCATTATTAGTCCAAATTAGCATGGCTTTTTTATCTTTTTCACTTAATTTAGAATCCCAATGTGCAACTATATACCTAAGTGGTGGCATTCCTCCTTCAAGTGCTATTTTTTTAAGACTTTTTAAATCATTTATAGGTGTTTCATGGGAGATAAAAGGAAAATCTTTAGAAAAATCAATATGTGTTTTAGCCTCTTTTATATCCTTGTCAATCATTGTTTTTACACCTGGAATTTTATAATAGAAAGGATAGTTTATAGTATTTGAATGACAATTGAAACATTTAGTTTCAAATATTGGCTTTATATCTTTTAGATAGTCCGCATTTATTTTTTTATATTTATTTTGTAATACCTCATATTGTTTTTTCTTCTTTTCATACTTTATTACTTCTTCTTTTGTGGCATCCTCTTTTATTTTTTTTGGTGCTTCAATTTTTACAGTTTTCATCTCTTTATCATCATGTTTTTCTGTCCCATGAGCAAATGCCCAAACACTAAGTAGACTAAAAAATATTATTGATATTAAAAGTTTATTTTTCATAACCATTCCTTTTTTACTATAAACTGACCCATCATTCCTGCATCTTCATGTTCAAGTATATGACAATGATACATATATGGGTATTCTTTAGTTGCTTCATATTCAAATTTAACTGCGACATCAACAGTTTCATTTCCATATATAAGAACAGTGTCTTTTAATCCTGTTTCATTTGGATAGGGTTTATATCCATTTCTTGATAGGATTTTAAAACTACACCCATGGATATGAAATGGATGAGGCATCCGTTGAGAGTTTTTTATTCTCCAAATCTCTGTTTCTGCTAAGTTAACTTCTTCATCAATTCTTTTCATGTTCATTTGTTTTCCATTAATTGCTAACCATCCAGGTCTCATATCTAGAGAAAACTCTCTTATTTTTGGAGAATCTAATTGTGTATACTCTTTTATTGTGGTTAACTTTTTAGGTATTGAAAACTTTTGTTTCTCTTCATTTTTGACATTGATTTTAAGAAGGCCTTTTCCTGCTAATTCATCACCAAATAGAATTTCTTTTCCCGCAAGGTCAGTTAAATCTATTAAAATTTCTGCTCTTTCTCCTGGACTCAAAAGTAGGGTATTCATTTTTATAGGCTTTGGAAGAAAACTTGAATCCCCAGCTATTTGATAAAAATCTCTTTTATCATTAAACATAAACCTACTTATTCTTGCATTTGAGCCATTTAAAATTCTAAATCTTATGGTTTTAGGGCTTACATTTACATATGGGTCTATCACTCCATTTACAAGTGAAAAGTTTCCCGTAACTCCCATCATAACATCATGCATTGATTGTTTATAAAGGAATTGACCTTTCATGTCAAATCTTCTATCTTGGAAAACTAAAGGAATATCATCAACTCCATACTCTTTTGGAATGTCAAGTTTTTTTGAATCTTCATCTTCTATTATAAAAAGTCCTGCTATTCCCATAAAAACTTGTGCCCCAGTTCTTTCATGAGTATGGGGATGATACCAACACATTGAAGAGCGCTGATTTATTTGAAATTGGGTAGTCCATATTTTATTTGGATGAATTGATCTATTTGGACCTCCATCATTTTCTCCTGGAACTTTTAGTCCATGCCAATGAATGACTGTCTCTTCATCCAATGAGTTTTTTACCTTCATTTTTAGAGTATCATTTCTATTAACTCTAATTGTTGGCCCTAAAAAGTCTGTATTTATACCGTATGTATTTGTTTCTACACCTTTTAGAAAGTTAACTTTTCCTTTTTGTACATTTAAATCAAATTCTTTGATTCCATTAATGACTTTTGGTTCTAAAATAGGAGGTATAGCAAGAGGTTTAGAAAAAGAAGGAAATGTTCCAATAATTTTTTTTTGTTCATTTGCAAACAATGTATTACTTATGGAAGTTAATAATCCTAATTTTACAAAATCTCTTCTTTTCATTTTAGTTTCCTTTGATTTTTTCGTAAATACCAGTTGAACCATCTTTAGCTATATATATAATATTGTAAGCTTATTTTATATTCCCTTGTTCCCTTCATAGGATTCCACGTGCCTTTCAACTACATATCCATCAACTATTGTAGTATGACAAGAAACTGTTGAAGTGTAATACCTAGCTCTTGGTTTTAAACATTACAATATCCTGTAATTAAAGAATTATTACATTTATTTGTGGAAAGAGTATGGAGTGTATAGTTAATAAAATAAAACCTAATCTTTGTATTTTACATACAAAATCCACAAAAGTTTTATTATAATACTATTATGAAAATTTTATTACTAGAAGATGATACTTTATTAAATGAAATAATTGAAGAGTTTTTAGAAGAGTTAGGACACGAAGTACATAGTACTTTTGATGGAGAAGAGGCTTTAGAGGCTGTTTATGAAAATAGTTTTGATTTACTTCTTTTAGATGTAAATGTTCCTTCTTTGAATGGTTTTGATTTATTAAAAAATTTAAGAGAGAACTCTATAGATATACCAACTATTTATATAACTTCTTTACATACTTCAAAAGATATGGAAAAAGGGTTTAAATCAGGAGCTGATGATTATATTAAAAAGCCTTTTCATTTAAGTGAATTAGAACTTCGTATTAATAATATTAAACGTTTAAGACAAATTGAAAACACAGGAGAGCAAAGAGTCTCTTCTTCTATTTCTTATAGTTATGATACAAAGTTTATTGTAGTTGATGATATAGAAACACGCTTATCTAAAATAGAAGCAAAAGTCTTTGAGTATCTTTTAAAAAATAAAGATAAATCAGTGTCAATTGAAGAGATAGCTTTAAACAATTGGATTTATGATGAGGTACCAACTGACACAACAATTAGAACATATATTAAAAACCTTCGTAAAGTCTTAGGAAAAGAGAGAATTCTAAATATCAAGGGAATAGGGTACAAACTTAATCTTTAATTGATGTTAATTATTTTAATATAATGCATGAAAAAAATTTTATTAGTAGAAGATGATATAAACTTACAGCAGTTGGTTAATGATTACTTAAAAGATTACAATCTTTTTTGTGAAGCATTTTGTAATCCTATAGATGCCCTAGAGGAGTATCGTAAAAACTCTAGTCAATACTATTTAGCAATATTAGATTTGGGACTTCCCCAAATGGATGGCTTTGATTTACTTAAAAAACTTAAAGAGATAAAAACAATACCCATTATAATATCAACAGCAAGAGATGATATAGGAAATAAAATCTATGGATATGAATTAGGTGTAGATGATTACCTTTCAAAACCATATGAACCTAGAGAACTAGTTTTAAGAGTAAAAGCCGTATTGAAAAGATACTCTGATGAAGAGTACTTTACTATTAGTAATTTTAAAGTTAATAGAAAAACAAATCAAATCTTTTTTAACAATGAAGAAATAGAGTTTACTAAGATAGAGGGTGAAATAATTATCTTACTATTAAGTAATCCAAATAAAGTAATATCAAGAGAAGAGATATTAAGATTAACTTCTTTAAAAGAGGATACAAGAAATAGAACAATTGATATGCATATTAGTAATATTAGATTTAAAATAGATGATGATTCTAAAGATACAAAATATATTAAGTCTGTTTGGGGAATTGGATATAAGTTTATAGATGACAATTAAAAATAGACTTTATACAGCTTTTATTTTAGTACTTCTTATTATGCTATTTATGATAGGAATATTTTTTTATACAACTTTTAATTTAAATAAAATGCATAGTCTTCAAAACCATAGATATGAACAAATAACAAGAACAGAAAAAATCAAGGAGTTAAATAAGTCATTTGCTTGGTTAGTTCTTGATATTATTGTTGATAGAAATAAAGAGAATATTGTAGTTGAAAGAAAAGAGAAAGCAAATAGACTCTTTAGTGAACTATGGAAGATGAAAGAGACTACAATAGGAAACTCTGAAGAGGATAATGAGAAAAAGAAATTAGAAACTATATTTGAGTATTTTGATGTAATGCAAGAGCTTATTCAAAAAGATTTGGAAGATATGGTTTTAAACAACTCTTCTGAGTTTGAATTAACTTTATTTAATGAAAAATTCAAAGATATTAGTACTGCAACTGAACTTTTAATTGAAGAGGAGATATCTGAGCTTCAAAATAAGCTAAACAATGCAGAGCAAGAAAGAGATGCTTTTATTGATATGATAAAATTAGAGCTGATTACCTTAGTGGTTATTACTTTTTGTTTATCTTTTATAATCTCAACAAGAATTATTATCTATATAAAAACAATGTTAAAAAAATTAAATAATGGAATCGTACATCTTCTTAATAATGATGAAGAGATAATTGAAGTTGATATAGATGATGGAAATGAATTAAGTGAAATAAAAGATAATCTAAACAAGTATTTACAACAAAAAGAGGATATTTTAAAATCTAGAGAAGAGCTTTTACGGAATATAAGTCATGAGTTAAAAACTCCTATTACAAAAGGAAAGTTTTTAATTGAGAAGATAAAAACTAAAGAAGATACTAAAACTATCGATAGTATAAATCAAGTTTTCTATGATATTGAAGAGTTAACAAACAAATTATTAGAAAGAGAGAAATTAAATTTTGCAACTTTGAATAAAAGTACTTTCAGAGTAACTACCTTGATTCTGGAGTCTTTGTCAAAACTATCTATCGATGATGAGTCAATGGTAAATATTGAGATAGAAGATGATTTTGAAATAGTAGCAGATTTTTATTATATGACAATTGCTGTGAAAAACTTAATAGACAATGCTATAAAGTATAGTGATGAACTACCAATAAATATAGTTTCGAAAAATAATACTTTATATATAGAAAATATTGCAAAGAGATTATCAAAAAATTTGGTTTACTATATTCAACCCTTTACTAGAGAGCCAAATCAAGAGATGGGACATGGTTTGGGATTAAATATTGTGAACAAGATACTTCAATTACATTTGTTTACCATGAACTATAATTATAAAAATAGTTATAATATTTTTTATATTACTTTTAAATAATTCTTGTCAAATAAATGTCAATTTTTATGACCTACTGAAATTGACACTTTTCTTATATATTCCCATAAATTTAGGATAAGGGTATTAATGACTAAACAAATAAATGTTATACAACGTTTTATTAAAGATGAATCTTTTAGTGGAATCTTACTTTTTATTGCAACATTATCTGCCGTGATTATTGCAAACTCAACTTTTGGAGAAATGTATTTTGAGTTATGGAATAAGAATCTTGGTGTTGCCATTGGAGATAAAACTATCTCTATGAGTTTAATGCATTGGATAAATGATGGTCTAATGGCACTTTTCTTTTTAATGGTAGGACTAGAAATAAAAAGAGAACTTTTAATTGGTGAATTATCTTCTACACAAAAGGCAAGTTTCCCTATAATTGCAGCTATTGGAGGGATGTTAATTCCTGCATTACTTTATGTAGCTTTTAATATGGATGATCCAAAAGGTTTTGGTGTTCCAATGGCTACAGATATTGCCTTTGCATTAGGAATTTTAATGCTTTTAGGAAAAAGAGTTAATCCTGCACTAAAACTTTTCCTTGTAACCCTAGCCGTAGTTGATGACTTAGGTGCGGTTATTGTTGTTGCAACAGTATATACAAGTGAATTACATACAGAATATTTTATCCACGCAGGGATTGTTTATGCACTTTTATGGGCATTAAATATCAAAAGAGTGACTTCTTTACTCCCTTATTTATTATTAGGAATTGCATTATGGGTTTTTGTTCATGCTATAGGAATTCATGCAACAATTGCTGGGGTTCTTTTAGCTTTTGTTATTCCAATAAATTCTAAAGTAAATGAACATGAGTTTGTGGAGAATTCAAAAGAGCTTGTTGATGAGTTTGAAAGAAATATTGATAGTAATTCTATTCTTAATCACAAACAAATAGATATTCTTGAAAGTATTGCATACAAGTATGATAAGGTTCAAAATCCATTATTGAAACTTGAGCATCAACTTCATGGTTTAACTGCCTTTTTTATTATGCCTCTATTCGCTTTTGCAAATGCAGGGGTAATTTTAAATTTCTCAGCAGTATCAGAAAATATGATGATTGTATTAGGTGTTATTTTTGGACTATTACTTGGAAAACCTTTAGGAATAACAGGTATTACATATTTAGCCCATAAGTTAAATATTGCTAAAAAACCTGATAATCTATCATGGAATGAAGTTATTGCAGTAGGTTTCTTAGCTGGTATAGGATTTACAATGTCAATCTTTATAACCCAATTAGCATTTTTAGATCCGTCTGTAATTGATGCTGTAAAGATAGCAATTTTCTTTGCTTCTTTTGTGGCAGGAATCATTGGTGTGTATTTAATTATGAGGTCTAGTAAACAAAAGGTAGAATAGTATGTTAGAGATAATTATATTTACACTTCTTATTTCTACTATATTAAATATAGTGTTAAAGAAGTTTGGAATCCCTACAATTATTAGTTATATATCAACTGGAACAATTATTGCATATAGTTTTAATCTTCATGATGCAGTAAATAACCATGATTTAAAACAGATTGCAGAGTTTGGAGTTGTATTCTTAATGTTTACAATAGGTTTAGAGTTTTCTATGAAACATTTAATAAAAATGAAAAAAGAGGTGTTCCTTTATGGTGCATCTCAAGTAATTATAACTGCAACTTTTTTTACTTTAATAGGACACTATCTTTTTGATATAAATCTTAAGACATCAATAATTATTGGACTTGCTTTAGCGCTTTCTTCTACAGCAATTGTTCTAAAAGTTTTAAATGAGAGTGGAGATATAAACAAAGTATATGGGAGAAAAGTATTAGGTGTTTTACTTTTTCAAGATATAGCAGTAATTCCGATTCTTCTTATGATTACTATTTTTTCAATGGAAGGAGAGTCTGTATCTTCTTTATTAACAAAAACTTTTATAGATGCAACTATTTTATTAATTGGACTTTTTCTTGTTGGAAAGTATGTATTAGAGCCATTTTTATATAGTGTAGCAAAAACAAAATCTAATGAGATATTTATAAGTTCTATTTTACTATTAGTTATTGGAACATCATATTTAGCTCATCTTTTTGGATTCTCATACTCATTAGGTGCATTTATTGCAGGTATGATGATTGCTGAAACACATTATAAACATCAAGTTGAAGCTGACTTAATCCCTTTTAGAGATTTGCTTTTAGGGATATTCTTTATTACTGTAGGTATGCAACTTGATTTTAAAATAATATATGAAAATATTAGTAGTATTATGGTACTACTTCCTTTATTGATAATATGTAAAATCTTAATTCTTTATGCAATTATGAGATTTACAGCAACTAAAAGAACTTCACTAAAAACAGCTATCTCGCTATTTCAATTAGGAGAGTTTGCACTTGTGATTTTTGAATTATCTTTTGCAAGAGATTTAATAGAACAAACTCTTGGACAGATACTAATAGTTACTGTTGTTTTATCTATGATAATGACACCATTTGTACTAAAGAATCTATCAAAAATAATAGATATTATAAATAATAAAAAAGATAGAAACAAAGATATTCATGAAATTCATAATGAGAAACTTCAAGGACATATTATTTTAATTGGTTTTGGAAGATTGGGAAGAAGTATCTCTAAATTAATAAAAGAGAATGACAAAGAGTTTATAGCTATAGAAAGTGATATAAAGAATGTAATTGAAGCCCAAAGACAAGGAGATCCTGTGATATATGGGAATGCTTCAAAAAAAGATATTCTAAAGTCTGTAAATATACAAGAGGCTTCTTCTGTAATAATATCTGTAGGAAATAGTGAAAAACTAATTCATATTTGTGAAGTTGTAAAAGAGATGGCACAAGATAAAAAGACCATTGTTAAAGTGAATAAATATGAAGAGAAAGAAAATTTAGATAGGTTAAAACTATCTCATATCGTTGTAGAGACAGAAAAAACAGCAAAAGCCATGTATGAAGAGTCTACACAAATATCCTAACTTTTAAAAGTTAGGGTAAATGTGGTTCCCACATTCTCTTCTGATTCAACAGCAATTTTAATGTCATAGGCTTCACAAATATAATAAACAATATTTAGTCCAATACCAAAACCACCTTGCTCTTTTGTAGCTCTATAGTATCTATTAAAAATATCTTTTAAAAGCTCTTTTTTTATTCCAATACCTGTATCTTCTATTTTTAGAGTATTGTTTTTTAGTTCTATATGAATTGAACCTTCTATTTTATTATATTTTATAGCATTTGAAACAATATTATTAAACATACGGATAAAGTTCTCTTTATCCATTTTGAAGATTGTTGGTTCTAAGTTTGCTGTAATATCTAATTTCTTTTTTGTTGCAAATGCTTCAAAATAATCAAGTTGTTCCTTTATGATTTCATCAACTTTTAAATCTGTAGGTTTATGTTGTTTAGAACTATCTTGCAAAAATAGATATACTAAGTCTTTATAGATTTCTGAAATTCTTTTTGCACTTAAATTTACTCTTTGCATATTTTTTTCTGTTAGAGGTGAACCTTTTCCTGTACTCATTAAAATAGCTGTAATAGGAGTGTTTAACTCATGTGTAGTATCTTTTATAAAATTGTTTAGTTTAATTCTTTCATTCATAATAGGACTAATAAACATACTTGCTAAGTAGTAACCAATTACAGCAATAATTGAGTAGATAACAAAGAAATAAAAATAGAGTTTTTCAAGTAAAGACTCAATTCTACTATGAAAGATATTCTCTCTAATTACAATATGGTGAACACCTAAGTGACCTCTTGGTGTTGAGTCAACAAGGACAAAGCTATCATCTATTTTCTGGATTTTTTTTGATATATCTATAGGTGTTTCAATATTACCTATTAGTTTTCTATGGTTCCTATCATAAAGTGCATAGTCATATTTAATAAATTTAGCCATTTTTGCTGTGTCTATAGTCATCTCTGCCATATGCGCATAAATAATACTAGAAGATACTTTTGATGCAACATTTTGCATATTTGAAGTAATTAGATCGTATTGAAGCCTTGATTCCATTTTATAAAATAGAAAAAAGATGATGGATAATAGTATAAAAGAAGAACCTAAATATAGTCCTAAGAATTTACGAAAGGTATTTCTCTCACTTCTTGTTAAATCTATAACCCACTCCTTTTATAGTCTCTATGTACTCTTCCCCAATGATTTTTCTAATATTTTTAATATAAGTTCTAATTGTTGAAGATGTTGGTGCTGCTTCATATGACCATATGTTTGATGATAGCTCATCTTGAGATACACATCTATTTGTATTATTTAAAAGATATTTTAATATTTGTGCTTCTTTTAGTGGAAGCTTTGTCTCAATAGTATCATTGTTTATATAGTTAAGCTTTGTGTTAAATGTGATATTCTCTCCAATTTCTAGCTCATCCTCTTCTAAATGAAGTAATCTTTTTATATTGTTTATTCTAAGTTCTAGTTCTTTTAGTTCAAAAGGTTTTTTAAGATAATCGTCAGCACCTGATTTGAAACCTTCTTCAATATCATCAACAGAGTCCAAAGATGTAATAAAAATTGCAGGAGTCGTAATATTACTGTCTCTTAAAGATTTTAAAAATTCAAAACCTGTCATATTTGGGACATTTACATCTAATATAAGTAAATCAAACTGTTCATCATAAATGATTTCACTTGCCTTCATACCGTCATATACAGCAGTAACTTCATAACCTAAGTCTTGTAAGAACTCTTCTATAATCTCATTTAATATTAAGTCATCTTCTAATAGTAGTATTTTCATAAATAATAGTATATCATATAAAAAAACAAATAATCCCCACAGACTCTACACAATAACTTAACAAAGTTACAATATACTTTCAATATCCAAAAAGAACAAGGAGCACGAAATGAAATTAATTACTAAAATTCTTGCAGTATCTGCATTAACATTTAGTTTGGCAAATGCAACACCTCATTCATTAGATGTCGCACATACAGAAGTAGGTTTTTCTGTAAAGCACTTAATGATTACGAATGTAAAAGGTGAATTTACCGATTTTGGGGCAGATATTGATTTTGATTATAAAACTAAGACATTTAATAAATTAAATGCAACAATTCAAACAAAATCTGTAGATACTGGTATTGTAAAAAGGGATAACCATCTAAGAAGTGAAGATTTCTTTTTAGCTGAAAAACATCCTCAAATCACTTTTAATATGAAATCATACGAAGCTGATGGAGATGAAGGTATTATGACTGGAGATTTAACTATAAGAGGTACTACTAAAGAAGTAAAACTTCAAGTTGAAGATTTAGGAACAGTTAAGGATTTTGAAGGTAATAATAGAGTTGGATTCTCTTTAAGAGGGAAGATTAATAGAACAGATTTTGGTTTAAAATGGAATAAAGCTTTAGAACTTGGTGGTTTAGCAGTAGGTGAAAAAGTGAAATTAATAATAGAAGTTGAAGCAGTAGAAAAATAAAAAATAAAATTAATAAAAAGGGAAAAAGATGAAAAATACAAAAATAAAATTAGCAGGAATCCTATTAGGAGCAGCATTAGCAAGTACAGGAGCATATGCAGGAAATGGTTCTTGTGGAGCTGGTAAATGTGGTGGTTCAGATGCTAAGAAAATGGAAAAGAAAGGTTCTTGCGGTGCTGGTAAGTGCGGTGGAGACATGAAGAAGAAAGAGATGAAATCAGGTTCTTGTGGAGCTGGTAAATGTGGTGGAGATATGAAAAAACCTGCAGATGAAATGTCAGGAAAAGCTGGTAAAAAAATGTCAGGATCTTGTGGTGCTGGTAAATGTGGTGGTGACATGAAAAAAGAAGGTAAAAAGAAAGCATCAGGTTCTTGTGGAGCTGGTAAATGTGGTTGATTTTCAACCACAAGCATTAAAATAGTATAGAAGGCAAAAAAGATAATGATAAAAGTAGATGGGTGTGGTTTAGGTTTAAGAAGTGATTTCCTTTTGGATGTAGCTGAAAGTAAATTTCAGCCAGATTGGTGGGAAGTGACTCCTGAAAACTGGATGCATATGCCAAAACTTTTTGAAAAGGCTTTTGAAGAGGCAGTTTTCTCAAGACCAACAGTAGCCCACGGTTTATCATTATCAATTGGCTCTGTTGATAAACTTAATCGTAAGTTTGTTAAACAGATTAAAACTTTTCTTGATAGATACAATATTGAGTATTATTCTGAGCATCTTTCTTTCTCTTCTTTAGAGGGAAAACAATCTTATGAACTTTTACCTGTTCCCATGACTAAAAACATGGTTGATATAATAAGTGATAGAGTAAAAGAGGTTGAGGATATTATTCAAAGAAATCTTATCTTGGAAAATGCAACATACTATTATGTTCCATACTCTGAGATGAGAGAAGTTGATTTTATAAATGAAGTTCTTGAGAAATCAGGTGCAAAGATGCTTCTAGATGTAAATAATGTCTTTGTAAATTCAGTGAATCATACTTTTAAGGCTAGAAGATTTATTGATGAAATAGATAAAAGTAAAGTTGCTTATATGCATATGGCAGGTCATTATTTTGATGAAGCTTCAAAAATGAAAATTGATTCTCATGGTATGCCCATAAATTCTGGTACATGGAAACTTTTAGAGTATACTTTAAATCAAATAGATGCTCCTGTTATGATAGAAAGAGATAATAATATACCTCCTTTAACAGAATTAGCAAAAGAGTATAAGCAGATGAAAAAAATAGTTAAAAGAGTTAGAAATGCCTAAGATGGAAAAAGATATAGAAGATAGATTCTTTGATATTTTGATTGATCAAAAAGATGGTTTTTCAGGTACGCCTATAAACGTATATCAAAAATTAGTATATACTAGATATGAAGAGGTGATAAAGAATTCTCTTCCTTTATTTATTGATAAAATTACTCAAAGCGAACTTCAAGAATCAATAATAAAGTTTATGAAAGATACTCCAAAAACGCCTTTTGTATGGCAGATACCAAATGATTTTAGAAAGTTTACAAAGAAAAAAAGACTTTTTCATGATCGAAAATATCTTTATGATCTTATGTATTATGATTGGATTGAAATTGAACTTTATATGAAGGAATATAAACTAAAACCTCAAAAGAAGTTTAGATATAAAGAGTCATATAAACTATCAAAAACAGCAAGAGTAAAAAAATTTAATTTTGATATTATAGGAAATGATTATAAATCAAAAAGAGAGAATTATTTAGTCATTTATTATGATTTTGATATGGATGATATCATTTATAGAGAAATAAATCCTCTTATTTACTATGTTTTAAAAACTTTAAATAAAAAGAAGTCTTTCGAAAAAGTTATAAAAGAGCTTTGTAAAGTAAATGATATAGATTATAAAGAGGCAAAAACTGTTTTAAAAAATCCTTTTTTAGAACTTTATAAAAAAAGAGTTTTTTCTTAATTAGCAATTTAGTCCAATATTAACCTTTTTATATATGTTATACTATTAAGATGAAAAAAGATCTTGACTTAATACACAATGCAAAATTTTGGAAAGCAAATATAAAAGAGGATATTACCTTTTTTGATGGACATTTTAATAGGTTTGAGTTTGATAAACATGTCCATGAAGAGTATACAATAACTCTAGTGCAAGATGGAAATATGAAAGCCTTTTTAGATGGTTTTTCTCATAGCTTTAATGAGTCTGCAATTTTAACTATAAATCCTGATGAGGTTCATGCTTGCAAAACAGAACACGAAGAAGGATACAAATACAACTCAATATATTTTAAACAATCTTTAGTAGAAGAACTATGTGAAGGTAAAAAAGATATTTTCTTTTCAAAGAGTGTTTTAGAAAATAAAGAAATATATAGAAAACTCACCTCTATAGTATCTAAAGATGAGAAAAAGCAAATTTCTCAACTAGAATTGGAGTGTGAACTTATAGAAGTAATGAAAAGTATTGTGAATTTAAATACAAACTTTAATACAAACACTAGTTCATTAACACCTCATGATTGTTTAATAAAAAAAGCAAAAGAGTATATTAATGACAATTTTAGTTTAAATCTTACACTTGATGATATCTCAAAAGAACTTTCTGTTTCAAAGTATCATTTTTTAAGACTTTTCAAGGAAAAAACATATCTTTCTCCACATAACTATTTGATGTTAAGACGAATAGAAAAAGCTAAACAGTTTTTACAAAAAGGAGATTCAATTATTAATACTGCTTACGAGTGTGGTTTTAATGATCAAAGCCATCTTCATAGAAGATTTAAAGCAATTACAGGACTTACTCCTAAAAATTATCAGAATTTTTTTAATTAGCAATCTCATCCAATACTTTAATTTTTTTGTTTTGTAAAATTCTTTTATGAATAATGATTTTAAAAATGGATTTATAGCAAATATTCCAATAGGACTTAGCGTTTTTGCTTATGGTTCAGTATTAGGTATGTTATGTACACAAAAAGGTATCTCTTTAACAGAACTTGTACTCATGAACTTTTTTATTTTTGCAGGTTCTGCACAGTTTGTAATGGTTGAAATGTGGAGTTCAAGCCTTGATATAATAGGAATAGTCTTAGCAGCTCTTATGATAAATCTTAGGTACTTTTTAGTTGGGGCTTCATTAAACCCTTTGTTTGTAAATAGCTCAAAAAAAGATAAGTTTAAATATATGCATTTTGTTGCAGATGAGAATTGGGCAATTACAATGAATAAATTAAAAAGCCAAGAGCTTACACCTTTGTTTTTATTTGGTGGAGGAATTAGTATTTTATTAACTTGGTCTTTAGGAACTATAAGTGGATATACCTTAGGTGAGTTTATAAGTGATCCTTCTAAATATGGTTTGGATTTTGCTTTTGTTGCAATTTTTACTGCCTTGGCCTTTAATATGTATAAAGGAAAAGAAGATTTACTTCCATGGTTTATAACAGCTCTTGTAGCAATTGTTTGTGAACACTATATTCCAGGAAAGTTTTATATTATATTTGGTGCAATAACAGGAAGTTTAAGTGCTGTTTATTTAAGTAAGGAGTCAAATGATGCTAGAACTTGATATAAACGCTTTAATCTTAATTGCCTTAGTTGCCATTGGAACTTACTCTTTAAGAGTCTCAGGGCTTTTGTTTTCAAGTAAGTTAGCTAATATTGGAAGAGCAAAGCTTTTCTTAGAGTATTTACCTTCTACACTTCTTTTAGCTCTTGTAATGCCAGTAATTATTAAAGAAGGAGTGGTAGGAATTTTTGCAACATTTCTTATTGCTTTATGTATGTATAAAACAAGAAGTATATTACTATCAATGATTCTTTCAGTTTTATTTGTAGCTTTGTGTAGAAACTTTATTGTTTAAACACAAAGCTTTTTTAACATGTTTTGGGTGTAAAAATATGCAAATATTGCTGCACTATATATCATAACTAATATACCAACCCAAAGATAAATATAGTCTAATGCTAACCAAGTAACTATTACAACAGCTACTAAGTATTTTGCAATAATTTGTCTATATAAAGCAATATATAAAATCATTTTTGGTTTTTTAATTGCTTGAAGTGTTGATACGCAAATAAATAGGATTACATAAGCGTAGAAAATCCAAACTTCAATAAATAAATAATCAAGTCCATATTTAATTACTTCTAAGTCATCATCGAACTGTTGGATAATAAGTTTTCCAAAAATATATAAAAAGAGTATTCCAAATGTTGAAATCATAAAACCATATTTTAGAGCTTTATTTAGTGTCTCTTGAACTCTTTCATATTTTTTAGCACCAAAGTTATTAGAAACTATTGAAAGTACTGCAGAGCTTAATCCTAAGGCCGGTAAAAGCATAAGCTGTTCAACTCTAAAACCAATTCCATATCCTGCAACTGCTTTAACTCCATATAAAGAGACAAAATACATTAATATAATAGAACCAAAAGCCATAATAAGCATGTTCATGGATGAAGGAATGCCTTGTGATATCAAGTCTTTATATATCTTTTTATGTGGTAAAAAATATCGTAAGTTTTCAAAGTGAACAAGTTTTGTATTAAAAACTTTTTTAAGCATATAGATATTATTTAAAACTTGTATCAAAACAGTTGCAAAAGCAATTCCTGAAATACCCATAGCAGGAATAAACCAAAAACCATAGATAAATAAGGGGTTTAAAATCAAATTTGCAAAAAATCCAAATATAAGAGTATTTCTATATGATTTTGTGTCTCCACGTGATACAAGAATTGCATTTAAAGCAAAGTTTGTCATAAAGAATATCGTTCCAGCTAAGATAACATTTATATAGTCTAAGGAAGTTTGTAAATATTCTCCTGTAGCTCCTAATAGAGTAAACATATAAGGAGAAAAAATAAACCCAACTAGAGTTAATAAGACAGCAAGTATTTGCAAAAAAAAGATTCCTTTATGGGCATAAAGACTTGCAAGAAACTTTTTTCCTTTTCCATTAGCATTCCCTATTAATGCAGTAATAGCAGAGGAAAAACCATATCCTAGACCAATAATTGTAAAAAAAATCATAAATGAAAGAGATAATGCCGAAATTGCTTGTGTTGAAATAAGACCCGCATAAAAAGTATCTACAACATTGTACATAGTATTAAAAAACATACCAGTACTTGCTGGTATTGCTATTTGTTTTAATAAAGAGGGGATATCTTTGTTAAGTAGTTCCTTATTCACTTGTAGTTCGTTTTTCTTGAAGTTTATTAAAGCTTTCTTCTAGATTTTTTATTCTACCTTCAACCTTTTTTACAGAAGATTCAAGAGTGAATCCTTCATCTAAAAGCTCTTTTATAAGTAAAATTTTTTTGATATTAAAATAATCAAATTTTCTAGTTGTTCCTTGCTTAGTTTCACTAGATTTAATTATTCCTTTATCTTCCCAATATCTTAGTTTTCTTTGCGGAATACCAGTAACTTCAGATACATCTCCTATGGTTACTTTAAGTTGTGATACAAGTTTAGGGTCAAAAAGGCTTTCAATCATATTTTCTCTTTTTATTAACAATATACAATTTTTGTAATTAATTTACAATTAAGGTAATTAATGTAACAATTTTACAAGTTTTGTAACTAATCTACAATAAAGGACAAACAATGACAAGATTAATTTTAATAGTAGGACTATTATTTATGCAATTATTTGCAAAAGAGAATAAGGTAGGTGATACTATAGAGTTAAAAAACTCTGCTTTAGTATTAATTGAGTATCAAAATGAGTGGTTAGCAAAAGATGCAAAATTAGACTTTTTGATGGAAGACAAAAAACAGTTTAATCATTCTGTAAAAGCATCAAAAGAAGTTTTAGCATATGCAAGAAAAATAAATATGCCTATAATCCATGTTCCACTAATTGTAAGTGATGACTATAGAGAATTTGGAAAAGAAAAAGCTAAGCTTGGTCTAAGGGCTGTTATTCAAAAGGTTGGAACTTGGAAAGGAAAATCTAAAGATTTTCATAAAGATTTTAAACCATTAGAAAATGAATTTATTGTTAGTGGAAGAGTAGGTGCAAGTGCATTTGCTGGTTCAAACCTACAAGCTATTTTAAGTAATAATGAAATAAAAAATCTTTATTTTATAGGGTATGCAACAAATGTATGTGTAGAGTCAAGTTTTAGACAAGCCCATGATTTAGGGTATAATTCTTATGTAATAGATGATGCTACAAGTGCTTTTTCTAAAGAACAAAAAGAGTTTTTCTTAAAAGAGATTGTTCACCATTTTGGTGCATCATTAAAAGCAAATGAATTTGTAAATATGAAAGTATCTAAATAAAAGAATTGAGGTTTAATCCTCAATTCTAATCATAACTGGTTTAGCAGTAACTACACCAGCTTGTTCAATAGTTTCTAATGCTTCAACTACATCTTTCTCTTTTGATGTATGAGTTGCAATAAGAAGATGTGCACAAGTTGTATTAAGTGGTTTTTGAATCATCTTTTCAATTGAGATATTTTTATCACTTAAAATAGATGCAACTTTTGCTAATACACCTGTTTTATCTTCAACTCTAAGTCTTAAGTAATACTTTGTTTCAATATTATCTTTATTCATAAGCTTTAAATCTTCTCCATGAGATGATTCAAAACCTAACATTGGAGAACCTTTACCTCTTCTTGCGATGTCAACAATATTTGCAATTACAGCAGAAGCTGTTGCGTCTCCACCAGCTCCTGGTCCATAATACATAGTTTCACCAACTTTGTCTCCAATTACAGAAACACCATTCATAACTCCATCAACTTTTGAAATCATTTCAGAGTTTGGTACTAGGGCTGGGTGAACTCTAAGTTCAATCTCTTCCCCTACTTTTTTAGCAACTGTTAGAAGTTTAATAGAGTAGTCAAACTCATTTGCAAAATCAATATCTTCTGGAGCAATATTTTCAATACCTTCAATTAATATATCTTCAGGTTTAGCATCAATACCATATGCAATAGAACCTAAGATAAGTAGTTTATGAGCAGCATCAAAACCACCAACATCAAATGTCGGGTCAGCTTCTGCATATCCAAGCTCTTGAGACTCTTTTAAAATAGTATCGTAATCAACACCTTCATTAATCATCTTTGTAAGCATATAATTACAAGTACCATTCATAATCCCTCTAATAGATTGGATATGGTTTGCAGTTAAACCTTCTCTTAATGCATTAATAATTGGAATACCACCAGCAACAGCTGCTTCATACTCAAATGGTGTCTCTCCTGCTAAATCTTGTAAGTCATATCTATGATATGCTAAAAGAGCTTTATTTGCAGTAACAACTGCTTTCCCATTTTCTAAAGCTTTTTTTACAACTTCGTATGGTTTTTCAACTCCACCCATAAGTTCAACAATAATATCAATTGAATCATCATTTAAAACTTTTTCAATATCATCAGTAAGTTCAATTGTTACATTTCTATCTTTGTTTAAATTACTTACTACCCCAACAGCTGGTTCTAATTCAACACCAGCTCTTGCAGTTATAATATCCTTATTATCTCTTAAGATATTTGCAACACTTGCTCCAACAGTACCAACTCCAATTATTCCTATTTTCATAAACTATTCCTATAAACTACTTAAATATTTTTTTATATTTTTTGCCGCTTGTCTAATTCTTTTTTCATTTTCAATAAGGGCAATTCTTACATATTGGTCTCCATAGTGACCAAATCCTATCCCTGGGCTTACGGCAACTTTAGCTTCTGTTAGAAGCTGTTTTGAGAACTCCATACTTCCAAGATGCTTTGCTTTTTCTGGAATTTTTGCCCAAATAAACATAGATGCATTTGGGCAATTCATTTTCCAGCCAGCATCTGCAAATGCTTCAAGCATTACATCTCTTCTTTTTCTATATTTTTCTATATGTTCTTCAACACAATCCTGAGGGCCATCAAGTGCAACAGTTGCTGCAACTTGAATAGGCGTAAACATACCATAATCAAGCCAAGATTTGATTCTTTTTAATGCTCCTACAAGCTTTTCATTTCCAACCATAAAACCAACTCTCCATCCTGCCATGTTGTATGACTTAGAAAGGGTAAATGACTCAATTGCCACATCAAGTGCACCTTCTGCTTGGAAAATTGATGGGGTTTTATATCCATCAAAAGTAATATCTGCATATGCTATATCAGAGATGATATAAAATCTCTCTTTTTTAGCTAAATCAACTAATCTTTGATAAAATTCTGGTCTAACTGTTGCACACGATGGGTTGTGTGGGAAGTTAACTAGTACATATTTTACTTTTGGAATTGACTCTCTTAATGTTTTATTTAATCTTTCAAAAAATAGGTCTTCATCAACTCTAAAGTCATCTCCAAATGGTAATTCAAAGTTATGAATACCAGCTCCAGCTAGCATAAATGCATATGAGTGAATTGGATATGTTGGATCAGGTACAACTGCAACGTCTCCAACATTTACAATTGCTTGAACTAGATGTACATATCCTTCTTTTGAACCCATAGTTGCAACTGCGTGTTTATTTGGATCTAGTCCTTCAACTCCATATTTTCTTCTATACCAATTACAAATAGCTAATCTTAATTTATAAATCCCTGCACTTGCAGAATAACCATGGTTTTTAGGTTTATCTGCTGTCTCTTTCAATTTATCAATAATATGTTGAGGTGCTGGTCCATCAGGGTTTCCCATAGAGAAGTCAATTATATCTTCTCCCGCTCTTCTAGCTTCCATTTTGATGTTATTAACTTCTGCAAACACATAGTTTGGAAGTCTTTTCATTCTTTCAAATTCTATTTCTGGAAACATTATCTCACTCCTTAATTGTTACACTTAAACCACGTTTAATATTTGCTAACGTGTATATATCATTTATTTTTATATAATTTGTCTCACTAGGTATTTCCAACTTAAGTGAGTTGTGTTTATTATTCTCTTTTACAATATCTAAAATATTTAGATGTTTATCATAAAATACTATACTTGGAAACCATTGATTTCCTGATTTTGAAAGTATATTTATACTTTTTGCATTATTGATTTTTATAAAATATGGTTTCAATGGTTTTCTAAAATCAACTTTCTCTCCTACAGTAATTAGTTTTGCTTTCGCTAAAGTTGAATTTGATGTATTAATTGAATACACCCATTTTGTATACCCCTCTTTTCTGATATCATTAATTTTGCAGTTATTCTTTGCTAACTGTTTTGATAACATAAGAGGGTCAATGGCGGCTTCTGTTTTTAAATTTATTGTCCAAGTAATGTTATTGTTTTCATTATAGATTAGGTTTTTTGTAAAGTAGTGATAATATCCTAAACTCTTAAGTGAATCAGAGATAATTTTCATAGATTTTATAGGATCATGAGAGATTAAAAATGTAATTGATACATCTTTAGGACCATTTAATCCTACTTTTAAAAGACCATTATGTTTTAATTTCTCCATTACTGCTACATAGTTTATTGAACCATTTTTATAGAAAGCTACTTTATTTGAAAAAAGGTGTTCTATTAAACCTCTATTTTCATTAAACTCTCCATATCCAATGATATTTGCAACTTTTTGGTTAAAAGTAGATGCATTTAAAACAATAGCACTAATTAAAACTAAACATAATTTTATTATCATTTCTTACTCTTATTTTTTTAGTGTGTACATTAGAATTGCAGCTGCAACAGATGCATTCAATGAGTCAAAATTATTTGACATACCAATAGATACTTTCAAATCAAGTTTTTTAATAACTTTGTTTGAAATACCTTCCCCTTCATTTCCTATAACTAAAGCAACTTTATCTGATTGCTCTATGTTTCCATATTTTTTTAAATCGATACCATCCATTGTTGCACCAATTAAAGTAAATCCAACTTGTTTCAACTCATTCGCAATATCTAAAGTATTTTCTGATTTACAAAAAGGTATATCCAACATAGCTCCTGAGCTTGTTCTTACAAGGCCAGATTCTTTAAGTGTTTTAACTCCTGATGCAATAACTCCATCAACTCCTAAAGCATGAGCAGATCTTAAAATTGCTCCAATGTTTCCAACATCAGTTAATCCATCAAGTACAACTATAAAGTTCATATCTTTCATTTCTTTAAACGAAGTATATTCAAAAATTGAGATTTTTAAGAAGTACCCTTGATGATTTCCACCTTTTGCCAATGCTTGTGCTTTTTGGTTATCAAGTTTATGTATTTTCTTTCCAAGTTTTAAAAACTTTGAAAACAATTTTTTCTCTATCTCTTTTGAAAAAAATATCTCTTCAATTATTTCGGGGTGTTTTTCGAGTACGTACTGTACTACTTGTTTTCCATATATTATCATGGGCTAGATTTTATCTAAATATTGTTGATAAATCTCTTTTACATTTTTCCCTGTCATTTTGGCTATTAGTTTTGCTTTTACTTTAGGGGCTAAATCAAGGCTTTCTATATCAGAAATCACTAGATTTTGACCTTGAAAATTTGTAGGTTCTATTACTATAACCCATTCACCTCTTATGTTCTCTTTTTTAAAAATTTCAAAAAGGTTTAAAGCACTGTTTTTGTAAGTTTTTTGATGAAGTTTTGTAATTTCTTTTGCTAAAAAAATTATTCTATTTTCATCAATGTTTTTTATCTCTTCTAGAGTTTTTAAAAGTCTATGAGGTGATTCGTAAAGTATTGGAAGTGTTGAACTTTGCATAACTTGAAGAAGTTTCTCACGTCTTTCTTTTCCTTTATGTGCTAAAAATCCAAAAAATGTAAATTCAGTATTAGAAAATCCACTCATTGCAAAAGCTGTTAAAACTGCATTTGCCCCAGGAAGAACATCATATGCAAGTTTATTTTCAATTGCGTATTGAACCAAAGTTGCACCAGGGTCTGAAACACAAGGCATACCAGCATCACTTACATAAACTATATTCTTTTTAAAATCTTCTTGTGTAAGTGTTTTTAGAACTTGTTGTTCATTATGTGAATGATAGGATTTAAAATCAGTACATTTGAATTCTAGATTTTCTCTTTGAGATAAAAGTTGTAGGAGTTTTTTAGTAACTCTTGTGTCTTCACACAAGATTAGTTCTGCCTCCAATAGTGCGCTTATTGAACGCTTAGAGATATCCTCTAAGTTACCTATTGGAGTTGGAACTAAGGTTAACACGACGTTAAAGTAATAATTACTTTTGTGCGTATTTAGCTTTGAATTTCTCTACTCTACCAGCAGCATCAACGATTTTTTGCTCACCAGTGAAGAATGGGTGACAAGCAGAACAAATATCGATTCTCATAGTCTCAACATTAGACTTAGTTTCGAAAGTGTTACCACAAGCACAAGAAACTGTACAAGCTTTGTAATCTGGGTGAATATCTTTTTTCACTTGATTTTCCTTAATTTGAATAATGCCTAATAAAAGGTCGAATCTATGTCGCCCTTTACTAAGCTCTTAAAATGAAGTTTGGATTATATCGAAAAATACTTAAGTATATCTGAATTTAAGTTTTCTATTATATTTGAAGTTTTGTTTTTGAATTGATTTTTATTAAAGGTATTTTGTCTTTTTGCTAGTTTTGCTGTATTTAAAGCAATTTTTTCTTCAAGTTGTTTTTTGCCAATTTTTCCATCTAAAAATTCCAGTGTTTCGATAATTCCAATTGAAAACATAGAGTTTGGAGATCTTTTATATTTTTTTTCTAAATAGATTACTTCATCAATAATTCCTTCTTTCATCATTAATGATGTTCTTTGATTTATTCTCTCTCTTAACTCTTCTTTATCCCACAATATCTCAAATATTTTTAAATCTTTTGCTATGGGTTCTTTTGGATTTAGTTCAAAATATTTTGAGGGACTCATTCCTGATTGTCTATAAATAGAGTAGGCTTTTCTTATTCTATAAGTATCATTAGATGCAATTTTAGACATATACTCTTTGTCAAGATTCAAAAGTAATTGATATGTTTCATCTAATGGTAAATCAAGTTCTACTTCTTTTTCAATTCCTGTAGATAAACCTTCTATTAAAGCTTTTAGATAAAATCCTGTTCCTCCAACAATGATAAGGTTTTTTGAGTTTTCTTGAGCATATGTCTTTGCTCTTTTATAACAGTCAAAAAATTGTATAACATCAAATTTTTCATTTGGGAGGATTTCATCTATGCCAAAATGTATTATATCTCCACGTTCTTCTTTTGTCGGTTTTGCAGAAGCTATATCTATCTCTTTATAAACTGACAGTGAATCAAGGGATAAGATTATAGAGTTGGTTTTTTTAGCAATTTCTAAAGATAGTCCTGTTTTTCCTGAGGCTGTTGAGCCAATAATAGCAATCTCTTTCATAAAAATGATTGTATCGAAATAATTGTTTTAAAGAGTGTAAAAAACGGGAGAAGACCCGTTTTTTATTAAAAAATTATAGTCCTAAAGACTCTAAAGTTTTGATTGTTAAAGCACCTTGGTTAAGACCTTTTGCTTTTTGGTATTCGTTAACTGCAGCTTTTGTTTCTGGTCCATATACACCATCAATTGCTGTAATGTTATATTTTCTATCTTTTAAAGCTTTTTGTAATCTAGCAACTACATCAGTAGTAGTATTAGTTTCACATAAAATTTCTTGCCATCTTAAATAAGGTTCAGCAGCTTTAACTTTAGTATTATAAGTGTCATAAACTGCAGGAATAGATATCTTCTTTTCTTGTGCTGGAGTATCAATAACTCTTGTTTTAACCATTTTACAAATTGCTGGAATTTTAACTTCTTTAGTAGTAGCAGGAGTTGCTAACACTTTTTTAGTAATAGTTTTGTAAACAGCTGGTATTTTAATCTCTTTAGTAGTAGCAGGAGTTGCTAAAACTTTTTTAGTAATAGTTTTATAAACAGCAGGAGTTTTTACTTCTTTTGTAGTTGGAGCTTTATCTGTTGCTCTTGTTTTAACAGTTTTGTATACAGCAGGAGTTTTTACTTCTTTTGTATAAGCATCTCTATCTAAAACTTTTTTAGTTACTGTTTTGTAAACAGCTGGAATTTCAACTAAACACATAATATCGCCAGTTGAGTTATCAACTTTTTCAATTTCCCCTCTACCTTTTTTCCAAGTAGTATATGCAGGAGATACTAAAACCTTTTCAGTAACTGTTTTATAAGTTGCAGGAACTGTAACTAATCTAGTCTTTTCAGGCTCGACCATAATAGTTTCAGTAGCAGTTTTAAATGTCCCTTCAATTGCTACTAATCTAGTTTTTTCAGGCTCAACCATGATTTTTTCAGTAATTGTTTTATATGTAGCAGCAACAGGAACTAGTTTGGTTTTTTCAGGCTCAATCATAATAGTTTCAGTAACTGTTTTATATGTAGCTGGTACAGGAACTAATTTCGTACTTGCTTCTCTAATTGTAACTTTTTTTTCTACTACTTTATAAGTGGCAGGAGTTATAGAAATCTTAGATTGTGCTTCTTTAACTAATCTTTTTATTGGTTTAGTTTCATATTGTGCTGGAACTAAAACCTTAGCATAGCATTCACCTGCTTTTGCATTTGGTGGAACTAAAGAGTTTGAAACTGCATTTTCATCATCACTTGTATTTACTGAAGTAGCTGGTGTTGTAGCAGAAGATTGTAAGTTTGCGATTCTTTGGTCTTTTGCTTTTAACTCTTGAGTTAGTTTTTGAATCTCTTGATCTCTTTTCATTAATGCTTCAGTAGAGTCATTTTTTTGAGAACATCCTGTAACAGATAGGATTAAAGCAGCAGAAACTGCAGAAATTTTTAGATATTTCGTCATTTGTTTACCTTTTCTTTAATTTGTTGGAAATATTGTAACATAAAATAATAAAATAATTGTGTAATTAGTAATAAAATTTGTGATTTTATGATATAATTTCTTTATATTAAAAAACACAGGAGTCCAAATTGAAAAAGATTATTGCATCTTCAGTTATTAGTTTAGGTATAGTAAGTAGCTTAGTGGCACAAGATTGTATTATGGTTGCAGATTTAAATGTTGAGTTTAAAAATGATACAACTATATATATGAATAATGCAGAAAGACAAGAGGTTGTAGAGTTTGCTGCATTTTTAAAGAAAACAGGTCTTTATGCAGTAGTAGAAGGACATACAAGTAAGTTTGCATCTGCAACTTACAATTATGACTTGTCGCAAAGAAGAGCTGTAAAAGTTAGATCTGAGTTAATAAGATTAGGAGTAAATCCTTCTCAAGTAAAAGCTATGGGATTTGGAGAAAGTTCACCTTTATATAATAATAATACTGAAATGGGAGCTCAGAAAAATAGAAGAGTTATTGCTGAAGTATTTAATAGTGCATCAGAATTAAGTAGTTATGTTACATCAGAAAAGAAGAGAATTTCACAAATAAAATATAAAGAACAAAGCTAAAAATATAAAAATTATTTAATTATCAAAAATAACCAAATTTGGTAAATAGTTTTTATGATTAATCTAATATTAAGATACAAGCTTGTTTTTTAGGCTTGTGTCTTATATCTTTTTTGATATACTTCCCAAATGAA
The DNA here is from genome assembly GCA_947494995.1 of uncultured Campylobacterales bacterium. GTDB lineage: Bacteria > Campylobacterota > Campylobacteria > Campylobacterales > Arcobacteraceae > Halarcobacter. The sequence continues at coordinate 218,163 of CANLWY010000001.1, forward strand.
TAAATTATCAAAACTTTTAAATGACTTCAATGAATTAGTTATGTTTAAACACTCAATTTTTTCTTTACCATTTATTTTTATTGCAATGGTTGTTTCTTCTGTAGAAGTTAATGATTCAGGATGGTTTGGCTTCAAACTATTAATATTAGGTGTTTTAGCTGCAATAAGTGCAAGAAATTTTGCAATGGGTTTTAATAGATATATGGATAGAGATATTGATGCTTTAAATCCAAGAACTGTCAATCGTCCCAATGTTGATGGAAGAATCTCTGCAAAGCAGATGTTAGTATTTACAATTTTAAATGCACTGTTGTTTATAGTAGTAGCATATTTTGTAAATGATTTAGCATTTTATTTATCCTTACCAATACTTTTTATTATAGGTTCATACTCATATTTTAAACGATTTTCTTATTTAGCTCATGTTATATTAGGGATATCACTTGCTTTAGCTCCAATTGCAGGTGTTGTTGCAGTAAGTGAATCAATACCTTTATGGTCAATTTTATTAAGTATTGGTGTAATGTTTTGGGTTGCTGGATTTGATTTATTATACTCCTTGCAAGATATTGAAGTAGATAAAGAGTTGGGCTTACACTCTATCCCAAGTAAATTTGGACCTAAGAAAACAATGCTTATTTCAAAAGTTTTTCATGTTCTAACAGTACTATTTTGGCTTCTTTTTGTAATAAGTTCAAATAGTGGATTATTTGCATATTTTGCAGTAATAATAAGTGCTATAATGTTAACTTATGAACATATAATAGTAAATAGAGATTTTACAAAAATAGATAAAGCTTTTTTTACTGTCAATGGTTATTTAGGGATTATATTTTTTGTATTAATTGTTATTGATTCCTTCTGAGACTTTTTCTATATCTATTCTAATAATAACTTAAATATTATTTAACAATATATTTAATATAATAATATAATTTTTTTTATTTTGGAGTGAGTATAATGGGAAATAAACTAAAAGAGGTAACATATTTAACCGTAAAAGATTTAAAAAGTCATGAAATTATATTGCCTGGAAAATACTCAAGTACTTTTGAAAATATGGCAAAAAAACTTTCTATAAATTTTGATGATGATAATGTAGTATTAAGGGAATTAAATCAGGACATCGACTACGTAAATAAGATAGTAGAGAAAACAAATGATAATTTGACAACTCTTCATAAGTCTACAAATGATGCTCAAACAGCAATAAAAAACAAAGATGAGAATTCTTTAAAAGCAATAAATGAAGAACTTGCAAAAATGCAAGAGCAAATAAATACACTTCAAAAACAACTTTTTTCAGACCCTCTAACAGGAGCATTTAATAGAAAATGGTTTTCAGATCAGTATTTGTTTGAAGAGAACTTTAAAAATAATGGTTTTATAGCTTTTTTAGATTTAAATAAATTTAAAATCATTAATGACAACTACGGCCATTTAGTAGGAGATCAAGTATTAAAATATCTTGTAAAGTTTTTGAAAAAAGAGTTTGATTATCCTGGGATTGATATTGTAAGGTATGCTGGAGATGAGTTTATAATTCTAATAGATGAAGAGAAAACGACTATATTTAATATAGATAATATAGTAAAAGAAGCTCAAATAAAACTCTCTAATCAAAAGTTAAAGTCTGCAAAAATTAAAGAACTACAGTTCTCATTTTCTTATGGATTAACTCCTTTTAAAAGAGGAGATCATGTTGAAAATATCTTAGATATTGTAGATGAATTAATGTATAAAAATAAAGAGACTTGTAAATAGTGAATAGAAGGGATTTTTTACAAGGAGTAACTCTTAGTTCTATAGTGGCTTTGAATTATGGTTGCAGTATAAAGCCCCTTGTAAAAGATAAGAATAAAAAACTTGCTATTGTATATGCAACTAAATATGGTGCAACAAAAGATACTTCTTTATGGATAGCAAAAGGGTTACAAAGAGAAGTTGATTTTTTTGATATTGAACAAGATTCTTTTGAAAATATTGTTAATGAGTATGATTATTTTATTATTGGTTCTGGAGTTTGGATTGATGGCGTTCATAAAGATTTAATAGCTTTTTTAAAAGAGAACAAAGAAGAGCTAGAAAACAAAATCATTGCTTCATTTATAGTTTGTGGGACAAGTAAAAAAGATAAAGCTGGTGAAGAGCGAATATCTCAATACTTTAGTAGATTTCATTCTGAAATGATTAAAAAACCCTTAGTAAGTGACTTTTTTGGTGGAAGAATTATAATTGAACAGTTAAGCAAAAAAGATAGAACAATTCTTGAAAACTTTTATAAAAAAGTGTTAAAAAGAGAGTTTAAAAGTTGGGATAAAACTCAGCCATATAAAGCTGAATCTTTTGGTAAAACATTTTCACAAGTATTAAAAACTAGTTAAGAGGTAATATAATCGAGAAACTAGCTCCCACATATTTTTTGTTTTTAAATTCAAAAGACTTATTCTCTACAATAACTTGACCTAAAAGGTGATTTGTCACAATTTGATAGGTCATATATAATCCAATACCAGTACCTTGAGATTGGTGTTTTGTTGTAAAATATGCATCAAAAACCTTAGCAATATTTTTTTCTGGAATTCCTCCTGCATTATCAGTTACAGAAATTTTTACACAACCACCCTCATTTCTTTGTTCACATTTATTTTTTTTACAATTTATTAAATCGCAATCAAAAGCTCGTTCAACTTTAAAAAATATTAATTTCTCATCTAGTTCTTTTTCACTCAATATATCAACAGCATTATTTAAAATATTTATTAGAGATTGAATTAATTCGTTTTCATATGTCATAACATTAATATCTTCAATATCTGATTCTATATGAATATCTTTACTTTTGTATCTTGAAGAAGTTAACTGCATAACTTTATTATACAGTGCTTCTGTAGAGATTTCATGAAGTATTTTATTTGGATTAAAAAATTCTCTAAAGTCATCAATTGTTTTTGATAAATAGTCGGTTGATTTTAAGATGGCATCCAATGCTTCAGCATGTGATTCTTTTGTTAAAGTTCCAAATTCATCTTCTAGTTTTACTCTACTAGTTGCAGTACTTATCATATTTAAAGGTTGTCGCCATTGATGTGCTATATTACCAATCATCTCACCCATTGACGCCATTTTTGATTGTTGGTGTAAGAGTACATCTTTTTTTCTATTTGCAATAATTTCTCTTTGTATTCTGTCATTATAATCATCAAAAAATCTTTTTAAAATATTTGAAATATATGTAGCTAAAAAGATAAGTGCAATTGTAAGAAAAAAACTTATCATTAAAGTCTTTTTTAGTGATTGATTGTTTAATTCCTTTAATTCCTTTGCTTTTTCTTCTAAGAATTCAAGCATCTCTTTATTATAAAAACCAGAAGCGATAGCCCATTTCCATTCATCTAAACCTTGAACATAAGTAAACTTTTCTGCGGGTTTCCCTGTTTGAGGCATTATTGTACCGATATAGTTAACAAAGCCACTTCCTTCTTTTGCCTTATTTATTATGGTTTGAGTAATTTTTTTACCATTTGCATCAGTAAGATCTATCCTATTTTGTCCTATATAAGATTTTTTAATATGTGCTAATTGAACACCTTCATAATCAAAAACAAATATGTATCCATTTTTCCCATAAAATATATTTTGTATATACTCCAGCATATGACTTTTAATTTTTATTGTAAAGTCTTCTAGGTATTCTCCTGTTCCAATAAAGATATCTAATTCTTTATGATATTTATTAAAGGTAATCTTTTTATACTCTTGTTTTAAATCATTTGGTTTTACCCAGAAGATTTCTTTAAAGAAATCTCCATATTTTAAACTTCCTGCAATTGTCTGTTTTATGATTTCTTGGTCTCTTTTGTCCTTGAAGTTTATAAGTTGTTTTCCTTCAAACTCAGGCTTAATAGGATGTAAAACATTGATACCATCCATCTGGTAAATATAAAAATATCCTCTGTTTTCGTTAAATCGAAGATTTCTTAAAGAAGATTTTATTATCCGAAAAATCTCTTTTTTATCTTTATGTGAATACTCTTTATAAATGGTATCTACTATAGAGTATGCTTCATCAACTCTTTTCTTGAGTTTATCTTTTAATTCATTTTCAAGATTTTCTTGCTGCTCAACTATTTGTTTATAGACTTTTTCTACTTGAATTTTTACTAAATTTTTATTTGTATCTATGAAGTTTTTTTCGTATATTGCCATATCTTTTTCATAGTTTAATTCATTTTGATAGTAAATTAAAGCATTTACAATAAGTCCAATTGTAAAGATTACTACAAAAGGAGAGTACTTGACAAAGTTAAGAAGTTGTTTTTCACTTTTTATTAGCATATCACTCTTCTAAATATTTAATAATATCTTTTTTTGATCTATTTGATAAAAAGTTTTGATATAACTTTTTATCAACATCAAAAAGTAGTTTACTTGATTGCTGAATTTGTTCAGCAACAATATTAGAATCAACACCTAATTGAATAAATAATTCATTATCTGAGCTTATCCAAGAGTTAATTATTTTAGAATGAGTTAATGACTTTAGTGAAATATGTTCAGCAAACTTTTTAATATCTTTATCAAATACATGTGGATTATCTAGTTTTTCTAAATATGCTTTGTAAAGATATAGAGTTTTAGCATAGATTTTTTTAGTCAAATTATGACTTGCTCCAATAAGAGCTTTTTTAGTATGAAATTGTAACTCTTTTTTATCAATATTTTTTGTAAGTCCTAAAGCTTCTATATGGTTTTTGATATTTCTTTTTTGAAGCCATGATGGAGCGTCACTAGGTATTTCAATCTCTTTTTTTTCTTCTTTTGAACTAGAAAAAGGGTTTAAAGAAGAGATTGAAAAACAACCAGTAAAAAAAAGACTTAAAAAAATTGATAAAAAAAGAGTTTGTCTTATCATACTATGTCCTTAGCAATCATTAAACTTTTTGATAATCTCTTTTGACTTTTCTAAAGCAATTTCACTTGAGTTTTTATCAAAAGTTAAAGCTACTGCCATTCTTCTTCCTTTATGAGATTGTGGCTTTCCAAATACTCTAACATAAGAATCTTTTGTAAAAGCAGATTTCTTAATTTTAATTTCTGGGTTGAAGCTATCACCTTTTGCTTTATATGCAGCACTTGCTCCACATCCATAATCAATATAATCTAATGGCAATCCTAAAACAGCTCTAACGTGTAAAGCAAATTCGCTTTGAGATTGAGTAATCATAGTAACCATTCCTGTATCATGTGGTCTAGGACTAACTTCTGAGAAGAATACTTCATCACCTTTTACAAATAATTCTACTCCAAAAATACCATGACCACCTAAACCATCAGTAACAGTTTTAGCTATTTCTTGTGCATTTTTCTTTGCTTTTTTACTCATATTCATTGGTTGCCAAGAGAAAATATAGTCTCCATCTTGTTGAATGTGTCCAATAGGTTCGCAGAAAACTGTTTGGCTTCCGTTTCTAGCAGTTAACATTGTGATTTCATAATCAAATTTTATAAACTCTTCAACAATTAATTCACTAGCATCACCTCTTGCTTCTTTTGCAATTTCCCATGATTTTTCTAAGTCAGCTTCAGTTTTAGCAATACTTTGTCCGTGTCCAGATGAACTCATAACAGGTTTTATTACACAAGGGAATCCCATGTTTTTAGCTGCTTTTTCTAAGCCTTCAAAAGTAGAAACAAACTCATATCCACCAGTTTTTACTTTTAGTTTTTCTGCTGCAAATTCTCTAATGTTTTTTCTATTCATTGTTTTATTTACTGCATCTGCATTTGGAATTACATGAAAACCTTCTTTTTCAGCTGTAAATAATGCATCTATACTTATTGCTTCCACCTCAGGTAGAATAAAATCAGGTTTTTCTCTTCTTATTACATCTAATATTTCATTTTTATCTTTCATATTTATTGTGTAAGATCTGTTTGCAACTAAGTGTGCAGGAGCGTTATTGTATGAGTCTACGGCAATAGTTTCTATACCTAGTCTTTGGGCCTCAATAATAACCTCTTTCCCTAATTCTCCACTTCCAAGAAGCATAATCTTTGTAGAGTCTGATTTTAATGGTGCTGTAAATTTCATTTTTTTCCTTTAGTTAATAGTTCTTGTTATATTTTCATTTTGAATTTTTTTATAAAAGTTTTTATCAATAATTGTAAGTTTATTTTTTCTAATTATTGACTTTAAAATTTTCACATAGTTATGACCAATTCCTGAGTATTTAGTCATAGTTGAGCTTAGTTTCATTCCATTTATATATGTCCCTTTGGCTCTTTGTTGTTTTCTATTCTTTCTAAACTCTTTATAGGCTCCAGTTCTATTAAGATTCAACATATATGCTGCAATAGAAGCTTGAAGGTCAGGGAAAATTCTTATTAAATGTTTTTTACCTTTTTCTCTTCTTAGTGGGACCATTCCTATTTTTGGATTATAAGTCCAGTGTCCAAAAATATTGTTAGCTTTTTTAAAGAATCTACTTTTTCCCCAGCCACTTTCTGTTGCAGCTTGTGCAAGAGCCATTGATGGTGGAATAATATCAACTCTTTCCATATATCTTTTATAGTTGTACAGGGATTTAACTTTATATTTTGTTTGCAGTTTCTTTAGTTTTAAATACTCATGAGAATTTTTATCAAGGTTTTTAGAGCCTTTTAATGATTTAATAAACTCTCTTTCTTCTAAAATCTTTCTATTCTCTTTTTCAATTCTTTTTTCAAAAAAGTTAAAAAAATACTCTTTTTGTTTTGAGATATGAAGTTTATAGTAAGAATCAGGGAACTCTCCTGCATTTAAAGAAACAAAAAATAGTAGAGATAACAGTGTTGTTTTTATTAAAATATTCATGCTTTACTCGATTATTGCATTAAATATTTTTTTAACAGCACCTTTAAAGTAGATTTTTTCATCAACTTTAGAGATTGTTAACTCTTCATTGCTTTTTGGATATACAAAAGTGCTATTTTCTACTAATCCTAAGTCATTTGCTCTTAAGAAACAAGCTACCATACCAGTTCCACATGCAAGAGTTTCACCTTCTACTCCTCTTTCATATGTTCTAACTTTTATGATGCCATTTTCAATTTTTGCAAAGTTTACATTTGCATTATGAGCATATCTCATTTTAGCGCATAAATCATGGCTGTATTTATCTAAGTCATCAACTAGTGTTACTAAGTGAGGTACTCCTGTATCAATTAAGTACCAAGTTAAACCTTTTTCTTCAAAAGGTTCTTTGATTATTATAGGTTTTGTCATTTGTGTTTCTACAATATTCCCATCTACTTTTGATTCAATAATTCCAGCTTCCGTTAAAAATTTCATTTTTGAAGGTGCAAGATTGTTATTGTAAGCGTAGTGCGCTACTGCCCTAGTTGCATTTCCACACATTGCGGCATCGCTTCCATCACTATTTCTAAATTGCCATTTAAAATCTGCTTCATCACATGGTAAGATTGCTACAAACCCATCTGCACCAATTCCTTCTGTTCTATTACATAATCTTATTGCATCTTCTGTAAAATCTCTTTCTATAAATGAGTGGAAAATTACAAAGTCATTCCCACTTGCAGAGTATTTTGCATACGTCATAAAATCTCCTTAATGATTCTCTCTACTTCTTTTTGTAAATTTTTTAAGTTTGTAGAGTTGTCTATAACTAAATCTGCTAAATCTCTTTTTTTATCAATATCCATTTGGTTTGATATTTTTAATTTAGCTTCTTCTTCATTTATTCCATCTCTTTGCATTAGTCTTTGAATCTGTAACTCTTTTGGAGTATAAATAACTAAAGATTTAGGAATAGGATAGTGCATTTTTTCGAAAAATAGTGGAATATCTATGAAATAGGGTTTTTTCTGTTCTTCAAAAATTTTTGACTCTTTTATTATCTCTTCTTTTATTAAAGGATGTAATAAAGCTTCAAGTTTTAGTTTATTCTCTTCATTTGAAAAGATTATCTTACCTAACTCTTTTCTTAGTACTTTCCCATTTTCTACGTATTGTTCACCAAACATAGTTGCTATTTTTGCACTATTCTCATCCAATAGTTTATGTGCGATTTTATCAGCATCAATTGTTAAAAACCCGTGAAGTTTTAGTAGATTACAGACTGTACTTTTACCTGTAGCAATTCCTCCGGTTAAAGCAATTGCATGTTTAAATAAATCATTACTCATAGTAGATATTTTACTGAAATAATGATTTATTTTTGTTTATTGAAGATTAAAATGAGTGCTTATCTTTTTGCAATACCAGTTAATGCTTTGTGTTGTGCTGCTGGAAATACAAAAGAAGCATGATGAATTTCAGTTGAGTAATACTCTAAATCATCAAGTAAATCTGATCTTTGAAGTATAATATCAGCAGTAGGGTGATATTTTTTAGAAGCTAAAATAGCAGTTTCATGTCCAAATTTAAATGGCATAGCAATCCAGAAATTTTGTCCCACTAATTCTAAGTCTGTTTTTAATTTATCTTCATCTTTCGAGAAACTATCTGTAGAAAGACAGATTAATCCATCATCATTTAAAACTCTTTGAATATTTGCTAATAACATTTCGTCAATATTTATGTCAGTTAAAATTACTACATCAATATTTTTTTCATCTTTTGAAGTTAAAATTGATACATCACCAAACTCAATATTTCCAGTGTGTTTTGATGCTTCTTTTTTAAGTGCTTCACTAGATGAACCAATAATTAAAACATTTTGAGCTTCTTTATGTGTACATAAGGGCGTATGTACCATCATTTCATTAAAAGCTTGATTATCTTTCATCTGTATAATTCCTTATATTTTATAAAATTTTCGATATAATAGCACAAAACTTTTAAATATATAGGATATATTAAGTATCACTAAAAAATTAAGTAAATTTTAATAAGTGATGATTTAATACTATTTCAATCATTCAAAACAAGGAAAATAATGAGTACAGTTAGTTACAAAGATGCTGGTGTAGATATAGATGCAGGAAACCAATTTGTAGAGAATATTAAACCACATGTAAAATCAACAATGATTCCAGGTGTATTAGGTGGAATTGGTTCATTTGCAGGAGCATTTGAACTTCCAAAAGGTTATAAAGAGCCAGTAATATTATCAGGTACAGATGGTGTTGGTACAAAATTAAAGTTAGCAATTGATTCTAAAAAGTTTGATACGGTTGGAATTGATTTAGTTGCTATGTGTACAAATGATTTATTATGTAACTTTGGAGAGCCACTATTTTTCCTAGACTATTATGCAACAGCAAAACTTGAAGTAGATGAAGCAACTGATGTTGTGAAGGGTATTGCAGAAGGTTGTATTAGGTCTGAGTGTGCATTAGTTGGTGGAGAAACTGCTGAGATGCCAGGAATGTATAAAGAGGGTGATTTCGATTTAGCTGGTTTTTGTGTAGGTATTGCAGAGAAAGCTGAATTAAATAGAATTGAAAAAATTGAAGCTGGTGATACATTAATCGCACTTCCATCTTCTGGTATCCACTCAAATGGTTTCTCACTTGTAAGAAAACTTCTTTTAGAAAAACTTGGAATGACTTTAGATGATGAATTTGATGGTAAAAAGTTAAGTGATGTATTACTTGAGCCAACAAGAATTTATGTAAAAGAGTTTAAAGCAAACAAAGAAAATATTAATGCATTAGCACATATTACTGGTGGAGGAATTACAGAAAACTTACCTAGAGTTTTACCTGATAATTTTAAAGCTGTTGTAAAAAGAGATGCAATCAAAGTATTACCTATCTTCGAATTTATGGGACAATTTGTTGAAACTGAAGAGATGTACAGAACATTTAACATGGGTGTTGGTATGATTTTAGTTGTAAATCCAGCAAATGTAGATGCTGTATTAGCAAACACTGATGGTTATGTTATTGGTGAGATTCAAGAGGGTGAAAAAGGCGTAGAGTTTATATAAAACTCAAGCCTCTGCCATCTCTATAAATAAGAAGTGAGAACTGGTAACCGCTTTTATAGCCATTTCTTCTTCTTTTATAATCTCTAAAGCATCACCTTTTTTTAATTCAATGCCGTTTATTATTGAACTGCCTTCTATTTGTACAAAATATATTTGTCTTCCTTCTTTTATTGAAAAATCTAAATTTTTTGACTCTTCAAGCTCACTTACATAAAAGTTTACATCTTGATGGATTTGAACTGGTGCTTCTCCATCTTTTGAAGAGACAATATTTAAAAATCTATTTTTTCTTTGCTCTTTTGTAAATTTGTGTGAACCATATAGTCTTGGAAGACCTTTTTTAGGAGGTAGAATCCAAATTTGTAGAAGTCGTAAGTCTTTACTTTCATGCATGTTATGTTCACTATGGTAAATTCCATCTCCTGCACTTAAATATTGAACTTCTCCTCTTTTTAAGGTTTCTTTATTTCCCATAGAGTCTTTATGCGTTATCTCTCCCTCAATTATATATGAGATAATTTCCATGTTTTCATGAGGGTGAGTATCAAAACCACTTTTTGGATGAATAATATCGTCATTTAAAACTCTTAATACTCCAAATTGAATATTGTCATAGTTTATGTATTCTGCAAAAGAGAAGTGAAATCGTGATTCCAGCCATCCAAGGTTTGAAGTACCCATATTCTTTTTATTTAGTTTTTTTAGCATAAATAACTCCTTATTTTAAAAGACCTGCAAATTGACTCAAAATTCTTTTAGAACTATCTTCTTTTAGTGGTGTTTGATAGGTTGTGATAATCTCTCTTGGCATAACAATAGAACCTAGTTTTGTAAACTGTATCCTCATAGCATTTGAAACATCACTTCCTCCACCACCAGAGTGAGTAGCAAGTTGAATCTTTTTTAATGTAAATAGTTTTCTAAAATCATCACCAACTCTTGATACCCATGCAATAAAGTTCACATGTACAGGAGGAAGAGAGAAGTTGTACTCTGGGGATACAAAAAGATATGCTTCTGCACTATCCATTTTCTGTATTAAGGAATCAATAATTCTTGGAATACCATCATTCTCTTCTTTAAAACTATCATACATTGGTAGGTTTAATTCAACAAGATTTATTATCTCTGATTTCTTACCTAACTCTTTTAATTGTACTTGCATTTTATTTGCTAATTTCATATTTTCATTTAGACTTGATACAAATATTAAAATCATAATTATTCCTTTTTTGTGGTCTATATATTGGTTACCACTTTTTAATATAAATTATTTAGTTAAGATACCTTCTAGTTCAATATCTAGTTTTATCTTATCTCCAACTGCAACGCCACCAGCTTCTAAAACTTTATTCCAAGTAATACCAAAATCTTTTCTATTAATTTTTCCACTAAATGCTAATCCCACCCTTATATTTCCCCAAGGATCTTTTATTGAGCCATTGTTTTCAAAATCTAATTTAATATCTTTTGTTACGCCTTTCATTGTAAGTTTTCCATATGCAGAATCTTCTACAATCTTATCTAAGCTAAATACTATTTTTGGAAATTTTTTAGCATCAAATATATCTGGTGCTCTTAAGTGGTCATCTCTTTTTTTATTGTCAGTATTAATTGAATTCACTTCAATATTACCAATTAAAGATTTTAATTGATTTGTTTTTTCATCATATTCAAACGAACCATCAAACTTATTAAATTTTCCACTTACATTAGAAATCATCATATGTTTTACTTTAAAACCTACATTTGAATGACCTGTATCAACATTATATGTTCCACCAAAAAGTGCACTTGCAGCTAAAATTGAAGCTAATCCTACTTTTACTAATTTCATTTATATATCCTTTTCTCTTAGTACTAATTAGTACTATTTGTTTAAAATTTTTTAGTTGGCCTTATAGACCTTATCTAACAACACATATAAAGTATCAAGTTCTTCATCACTTAAAACCTCAAAAAATTTATGTAAATTTTTTGCATGATTTGGAAATAGTTCTGCCATTACATCTTTACCCTTTTGTGTTATTGAAAGAATTGATGCCCTACTATCACTTGGGTCTTTTATTGAAGTAATCCATTCATCTCTTTTTAAATTTTTTACTACTACAGTGATGTTCCCAGGCGTACTCATAGTAAGCTTTGTGATACTACTTATATTCAAATCACCTCTGTGATAAAGTACTTCTAATACTTTAAACTGATTAAAAGTCAAGTTGAATTCTGATAGATAATCAACTGCTAAATTATGTCCTTTTAAACTAACTCTCTCTACTCTAAGAATAGTTTTCATAGATTTATCAGTTCTTGCTCCATAACTTTTATTGCTTTTTCTATTCATTGTCAACTCCTTGTGGAAGTATATTACTAATTAGTACTAAATGTCAAGAGTAATTTATATTAAAGTAGTACTAGTTAGTATTAAATGCTTGCTAAAGAGACTATTTTATAGGCCCTAGCTAAATTTGAAAATTTATTAAGCTTTTTTTGTACTTGCCATAAAAAGAGCAGCAATAATTAAAAAAGAACCTGTAATTCTATTCTGTATCATTAAAGCTTTTGCATCTTTTATAAGAAATTTTAGTTTTGAAGCCATAGAAGAATAACCTGTCATTACAATTATGTCAATAGCAACTAATGTTAAAGATATAATAGCAAATTGTAACCACAAAGACTCATTTGGATTTAAAAATTGTGGTAAAAATGCTACAAGAAAAACTGTCGCTTTTGGATTTGTAATATTTATTAATGTTGATGTAATAAATGCTTTTTTTGCACTATAATTATTTATTCGTTCATTATCTTCAACCATCTCAACTTTTTCAAATATCTTTGAAAGACCAAGGTAAACTAAGTAAGCTACTCCAAGCCATTTGATGATATTAAAAAGCATAACTGATTTTGCAATTAAGGCACCTAATCCAATAACTACAATGAAAGTTTGTGTAAATAATCCTAGTTGAAGCCCCATAATAGCAGCATAAGATTTTTTAAGTCCATAATTTATTCCATAATTCATTGAAACAACAGCACCAGCTCCTGGAGAGATAGAAATAGCAAGTGAGGCTAGAAATAGTGTTAACCAAACATCAAGTTCCATAATAGTTCTTTGTATTAAATTTTTACATTATCTTATCATAACTATTAAAGCAAAATACTTAACCTCTTCGTAATAAACTTTTAGATAAAATATTCCGCTTTATGTAAAAACAATTTATGAGGATATAAAATGCTTTTAACACCAGGACCAACTCCTGTACCAGAATTTGTTAGAAAAGCTATGGCTGATGTGACTATTCATCACAGAACACCAGAGTTTGAAAAAATATTTGAAGAGACTAGAAATTTATTATTAGAAATTTTTGATATGCCAGAAGCTGTTATGCTAGCTTCAAGTGGAACGGGAGCTATGGAAGCTTGCGTTACTAATTTAACACACAAAAAGGCATTGACTATCAATTCAGGAAAGTTTGGAGATAGATTTGGGAAAATCTGTCAAGCTTTTGATATTAAATCAGAAGAGATTAAAAATGAATGGAATACTCCTGTATCTGTTGATACGGTAGTAGAGACAATAAAAAATGATAGTGATATTGATGCAATCTTTATTCAAATCTGTGAGAGTGCAGGTGGATTAAGACATCCAGTTGAACAAATCGCAGCAGAGGTTAAAAAGATTAATCCTGAGATTATGATTGTTGCAGATGGTATTACAGCTATTGGTGTTGAAAAAGTTGATACTACAAATCTTGATGCCGTAATTACTGGAAGTCAAAAAGCTTTAATGCTTCCTCCTGGACTTTCAATGATTGGATTATCAGATAAAGCAGTTGCAAAAATTAATAGCAGACCTACTGGATACTATTTAAATTTGGCAAGTGAAATTAAAAAGCAAAAAACAAATACAACAGCATATACTGCAGCTACAACATTAATCATAGGATTAGGTGCTATTTTAAAGAAAATAAAAGAAGATGGTTTTGAAGCACTTTATGATAAAACAGCTGCAAGAGCAAATGCTACAAGAGAAGCATTAAAAGCTATTGGGTGTGAGATCTATCCTCAAACTCCTGCAAATGCTATGACTACAGTATATACTGAACATGCACCAGCTATTAGAAAGATTTTAAAAACTAAATATAATACAAATATTGCTGGTGGACAAGATCATATAAAAACATTAATTTTTAGAATTAATCATATGGGCTTAGTAGAGGATTTTGAAGCATCATGGGTTGTAAATGCAATTGAACTTGCAATGGATGAGTTAGGGTTAAGAACATTCGATGGAACAGCAAATAGAGTATTTGCTGAAAATTTCTTCAAAGGAAATTAATGATTTTTGAACACGAGATTCCAAAAGGAAGTAGGCTTTATTTTGGAAAAGCAGCAAAAGCAAAAAGAGAATTAGAGTATAAGCTTAGTTCTCTTTTAGATGAAAATGGGTTTGAAGAGATTGTAACACCAAACTTTTCTTATTCTCAGCATCAGTCAATTGAAAATGATAGAAAGTTAATTAAATTTTCTGATGAACAAAATGAACAAGTATCATTGAGAGCAGACTCTACGCTTGATGTAGTTAGAATTATTACAAAAAGATTAGGAAGAACTACCTCTCATAGAAAATGGTTCTATGTTCAACCAATTTTTACATATCCATCAAAAGAAGAGTATCAGATTGGATGTGAGTGGATTTGTCATGATAATATCGTGGATATTTTAAATTTAACTGGAAATATTTTAGATAATTTAAATATAAAACCAATTTTACAATTGTCAAATATCAATATACCACAGCTAATAGCTAGTGAACTTGCTATAGATATAAATTTATTCAAAAATGGTGAAATAGCACAGCTTTTTGAATTAAATATTTCATGGTTAAATGAATTAATTAAAGTAAAAGATATTGAAGATTTAGAAAAGGCTATTGATCTAGTACCTGCTGTTATTAAAGTAGAGCTAGAGAAGCTTTTAAAAACAGCGAAAGAAGTGGAGTATAAGAATTTAGTAATTGCACCACTTTATCATGGAAGTTTAAAATATTATGATGATGTGTATTATAGAGTAATACAAGATAATCATGTTTTATGCAAAGGTGGAAAATATAGTTCTGAAGGAATCAGTTCTTTAGGTTTCGCACTTTATACAGATAGTTTATTAAAAATTTTAGAGGATTAGGGAATGAGCGCAGATTTAATTGTTGGTATTCAATGGGGAGATGAAGGAAAAGGTAAGATGGTTGACATGCTTGCCCAAAATTATGATGTTGTATGTAGATCTCAAGGTGGTCATAATGCTGGACATACTATTTGGGTTGACGGAGTAAGATATGCATTACATTTAATCCCCTCAGGAGTATTAAATCCAAAAGCAATCAATATTATTGGAAATGGGGTAGTTTTAAATCCTGAGTCAATTATCAAAGAGATGGAACAGTTTGATAGTTTAGTAGGAAGACTTTATATTTCAGATAAAGCTCATTTAAACTTACCATACCATGCTTTAATTGACCAAGCAAAAGAGAGATTAAAGGGTGATAAAGCTATTGGTACAACTGGAAAGGGAATTGGACCAGCATATGCTGAGAAAATTTCAAGAACTGGATTTAGAGTAGGTGAACTTTTAAACCCTACAAAATTAAGTGAAGGAATTTTAGAGTACTTTGAACAAAATAGAGCAATTTTTGATGTACTTGAAATAGAGACTCCTAAGCAAGATGAGTTATTATCACTTTTAGAAGAGTACAAAGAAAAACTAGAGCCATTTATTGCAAATACTACGAATATGGTATGGAAAGCTTTAGATGATAACAAAAGAATTTTATTAGAGGGTGCACAAGGTACCCTTTTAGATATTGACCATGGAACATATCCCTATGTTACTTCTTCAAATACGGTAAGTGCAGGGGCTTGTACAGGTCTTGGTATTTCTCCAAAAGATATTGGAGTGGTTACTGGTATTGTTAAAGCATATACTACTAGAGTTGGAAATGGTCCTTTCCCATCTGAGGATTTCACTGATGAAGGTGAGAGAATGGCAGATGTAGGAAAAGAAGTAGGTACAACAACAGGTAGAGGTAGAAGATGTGGTTGGTTTGATGCAATTGCTGTTAAACATGCTGCAAGATTAAATGGTTGTGATCAACTGTCTTTAATGAAACTAGATGTTTTAGATGGATTTGAAAAAATCAAAATTTGTGTAGCGTATGATGTAAATGGAGAAACTTTAGATTATATGCCATCAGATTTAGATGATGTTAAACCAATCTATGAAGAGATAGATGGTTGGGATAGTGTAGTAGGCTGTAGAGAGTTTGATAAACTTCCAGAAAATGCAAAAAAATATATTAATAGAATAGAAGAGTTAACTGGTGTTAGAGTTGGTATCGTATCAACATCACCAGAGAGAGACGATACAATTATTAGAGGATAAGCCTATGAGAATGAAGTTACATCATACACCGTATATTTCACGAAGAATTTCAAGAGATTTAGTAAACTGTGAATTTGTTGAAATTAGAAAAACAAAAGATGAAATTACAGATGAAATAGAAAAAATTTTAGATGCTGATATTGAAAAAGAGCATGTATTAGATGAAAAAGTAGGCGAAATTTTAGAGGCTCAAGAAGAAGAGATTGAGTATTTAAATGCTGACTATAGACAACTTTTTTGGTTAGCTAAAAAAAGAATGGCAAATGAATTTGGAGTTATTTTAAATAATGAAGATAGATTTTCAGATTTAGCTCACCAAATTTTAGATTATTTATGGGAAGAGGATTATATTCATTATACAGTATCTGATAACCAAGTAAAAAACGTAATCTTTGCTTCAATTGATGAGTTTTTAAAAGGTTTTGAAAGAGCGGATGATGCTGTAATGGAAAAAATCAAACACTATAAAAGAAAGTTAATACCGGGAACAGAAGAGTATGATATTGTATATCATAGATTATATGAAGAAGAACTAATAAAAAGAGGGTTAATGTAATATGCAAAAAGTATGGATTTATATTGAAAATGGAACATTTTTAGAAGCTAATTCTTTTGGTGCAACAGGTACATCTGTTGGAGAGATTGTATTCAATACTTCTTTAACTGGATACCAAGAAATTATAACTGATCCATCTTATGCAGGTCAGTTTGTAACTTTTACTATGCCAGAGATTGGAAATGTTGGAGTTAATGCAGATGATATGGAAAGTTCAACTGCATATTGTAAAGGTGTTTTAGTAAGAAACTATCATCATGAACACTCAAACTTTAGAGCTGATGGCGATTTAGATTCACATTTAAAAGAACACAATGTTTTAGGTATTTGTAATATTGATACAAGATATTTAACTAAAATGTTAAGAGATGAAGGGGCAATGATGATGATTGCTTCAACTGAAATTTCTGATAAAGAGACTCTTGCAAAAAAACTAGCAGAATCTCCTAGAATTGAAGATATTAACTATATTAAAGAAGTATCAACAAAAGAAGCTTATGTACACAAGTTTGGTGCATGGAATCATGAAGAAATGGCTTATAACAAAGCTATGATGAGTGATAAAAAGATTGTTGTAGTTGACTTTGGTGTAAAAAGAAATATCTTAAATGAGCTTGTACAATCTGGTCTAGAAGTAGAAGTAGTTCCTTCAACTTTTAAAGCAGAAGATTTAATTGCAAGATTTGAAGCAAAAGAGATTGGTGGAATTTTCCTTTCAAATGGACCAGGTGATCCATTAACGTTAACAGAAGAGAAAGCAGAAGTTCAAAAGTTAATTGAAGCAAATATTCCAATGTTTGCAATCTGTTTAGGACACCAAATGTTATCTATTGCTCATGGATTTGATACATATAAACTAAAATTTGGACAACATGGTGGAAATCACCCAGTTGCTAATCCTGAAAATGTAGTTGAAATAACTGCTCAGAATCACAACTACAATGTTCCTGATGAGATTACACAAATTGCAGAAATTACTCATAAAAACTTATTTGATAATACTATTGAAGGTGTTAAATATAATAATAAAGAGATTTTCTCAGTACAGCATCACCCAGAAGCTAGTCCTGGACCACATGAGTCGAAGTATATCTTTGATGAGTTTGCTAAAATAGTGAAGTAATTCACTATTTTACAAACATTTAGATAAGTCCTTCAATAAGTATTTTAATCCCAAGTAATATTAAAATTCCCCCACCTAAAAATTCAGCTTTATTTTCTAAATATCCACCAAGTTTTTTACCAATAAATACAGCAACAATACATAAAATAAAAGTCACAATAGTTATAAGCGTTACTGCATAAAGTATATCAATTTCTTGAAATGAGAAGGTAATACCTACTGCTAAAGCATCAATTGAAGTTGCAATTGAAAGTATAAATAGAGTTTTGTTTTTTAAATTTTCTATTTCATCTTCAATATTATCATCAAGACCTTCTTTTATCATTCTATAACCTAGATAAACTAAGATTATAAAAGCAATATAATGATCAATACTATCAACAAAATTTGAAAAAGTTGAACCTAAGAAGTATCCTATTAAAGGCATCAATCCTTGAAAAATACCAAAGAATAATGCAATTTTGATAATATTAAAAAGATTAATCGATTTAAATTTTGCACCACTTGCTATTGATACAGCAACACTATCCATTGCAAGTGCAATGGCTATTAATAAAAGTTCCAAAAAACGTCCTAATTTTTTTGCAATTATATCTTTTATATTTAGTGAAATTAATAAAAGAACTTTGATATAATATTTTGATATATTACTGGAGCAAAAATGGAAGCATTTAACTTTTTTGAAAAATTAACAAATGAAGATAAAGAATTTTTAAAATCAAATTCAAAGTATGTAGAGATACCAGAAAATTTTACTCTCTTCTATCAAGGAGATATTTGCGAGGATATTTTACTTCTTGATGAAGGAAGAGTAAAACTATTCATACATGGAGAGCTAGATGAGGTCTTGTCTTTATATGAAATAAATAGAGGTGAACAGTGTATAATAAATACATCAAGTACACTTTCAAGTACAGAAGCTATTGCAACTGCACAAACAGCAACAGCAATAAAAGGATGGTTAATCCCTTATAATATATCAAAAGAGTTAATGATACGTTCATCTGCTTATCAAGAGTATATTTTTTCACTTTTTTCTTTAAAGTTTAATGCCCTAACAACTTTAATTGAGGATATAAAATTTAAAAGATTGGATCAAAGAGTCTTAGACTATCTAAAGAATCAAAACTCTAATATAGTAGAAATTACACATGAAGAGCTTGCAAATAGTTTAGGTACATCAAGAGTTGTTATAAGTAGAGTTTTAAAGGATTTGGAAAATAAAAAATATATAAAGCTTCTTAGAAAAAAAATAGAATTATTAAAGTAATGTAACTTAGGTTACTGAAAAAAATTCTTCATTTTGTTAAGATTTCAATATAAATAAAAAAGGATTGAAATGAAAAGAAATGTAGGAAAAATAGATAGAGGTTTTAGAGTTATAATAGGATTAGCAATTATACTTTTTGGTTTGCTAAATCACTCTTGGTTTGCACTTATTGGATTAATTCCATTATTTACAGCAACACTTGCATGGTGTCCTCTTTATAGTCCTTTTAAAATTTCTACTTGTACTAAAGAAGAGTGTAGTGTAAAATAAGGCTTATGCCTTATTTTATAAAACAAATTTAATTAAGAGTTGATATGTACCTGCTGCTGCAATTCCTGCTGCAATACCAGCTAGGATATCATCTCCCATAACTCCCCAGCCACCTTCTACTTTTTCATCTATTCTTCCAATAATAGATGGTTTCCAAATATCAAATATTCTAAAGTAAATAAATGCTAATCCACCCATGATAAGCATATTGTCTTGAGTTATTCCAGAAATTGATAAAGCTATCCACATCCCTGCTAATTCATCAATAACAATCTCTTTACTATCGTGTTCACCTACTTCTTGTTCATAAATGTTTATTTGTTTTACAGCTATTACTGTTATTAAAAGAGTAAGTAAAAAAAGTGTTGATAAAGGTATAAAAGGAATTAGTCCTAATCCTAAGATAAGAGCTATAAAACTTCCAACAGTTCCTGGTGCTTTTGGACTTAATCCGCTGTAAAATACAGTTAAAAATAGTTTTCTCATTGTTATTTCTTCTTTTCAATTCCAAGTTTTTTTCTCTTTTCCCAAAGAGACTTTCTTGAAATACCAAGTTTTTTACTAAGTTCAGTATCTGGGTATTTTGATTGATATGAAACTACCATCATTTTTACATAGTCATTAATTGTCATAATTGAATTTGTTACCATCATAGTATCATTTTTTTGGAATTCAACTTTTGTGTAGGGAAATTCCTCTTCTTTTTCAAGAGAAGCAATAATACACTTTTTATCTTCAATTATCCTATTTAGGTTCTCTTTTGAACTCTTTTTTAGTCCATGATAGTCTGTAAGATAAAGTATTCCATTAAACTTTTCATTTACTTGTTTCTGCCAAGTGTCACTATTTAAAGAGATAAATTTCATTTGCATATCTAGTTTTCTTGAAAGCTCAAAGGCTAACTTATCAGCACTAATTTGAGAGTTTGTTTCTACTAAGATTGGAAAAGATGTTGGTAAAATAGTTCCTGATGTATCTACATCTGTAAATTGAAAATCTAAATACTCTCTTAGTGTTTGAAGTTCACGTCTTAAAGATTTACATTCTCTGTAATGATAGATTTTTCTTACCAATTCATCCATGATAAATGGTTTCATTATGTAATCTTTTGCACCCTCTTTGATAGGGTCTGTAACAGTTTCATCAGAGATATACGATACTAATAAAAGTATAATTGAATCACTATATCTTCTAATAATAGTTTTACAAAGTGCACCAGGTAGTGATGTAGATAGAAGTATAATATCATAATCTTTTGTAAGGTTATCAATATTTGGAGACTCTACAAAGTCACAATTATGCCCATCATCTAAAAGTCTTGATACAACTTTTTGTGCAAGATAGATTTCACTTTCAATAATTAGTATATTCATTTTCTTTTCCAGTCATAATATTTTAGTGTTGCAATACTCTGCACGGCAACACCTTCAGCTCTTCCTATGAAGCCCAGTTTCTCAGCAGTTGTTGCTTTGATATTAACAAATTGTTTTTCTAAATTAAGTAGTCTTGCAATAGTAGATTTAATCTCTTGTTTATGTGGGTTTATTTTTGGTTTTTGTGCAATAATTGTTATATCTACATTTACAATCTCATAACCAACATTGTAAATAAATTTTACAATATCTTCTAATAATATTTTTGAATCTATGTTTTTATATTGTGCATCAGTATCTGGGAAGAATTCACCAATATCTCCTGCCCCACATGCACCTAAAAGTGCATCAATAACGGAGTGAATTAAAACATCTCCATCACTATGTGCTTTAAAACCATAAGGGACATCTATATTTACTCCCCCAAGCCACATTTTTTTATTCTCTTCAAATGGATGAATGTCAAATCCAGTTCCAGTAAAAAAGTTTTTTGAAGGTTCGTTTATGCACTCTATAGAAGATATATCTTCTTCAAAGGTAAGTTTTTTACTTTTAAGACTGCCTTGTATATATTTTATTGTTCCACCAATTTCTTTAATTGCACTACTATCATCTGTAAACTCAATATTTGTATTTAATGCTTCTTTTAATATTTTAACACGTGAAAGTTGAGGAGTTTGTATAAGTTTTACTTCATCTCTATTGATAGTTTCATTTTCATATATAACGGTATCATTAACAGTTAATATAGGAACAATGCAATCTGCATTATTTTTTTCAGTAATTAGATTTTTTATAACTTCTTCAGGAACACAAGCTCTAGCAACATCAGTAACCATTACATGTTCTGTAGTTACTAAATTAAGTGCATTTTTCATTGAGTCTTGTCTGGTTTTACCACCCTCTACAAATGTAAATTCATCAGTAAAGTTCTTCATATAATTAAGTTCATTTCTATGTGAAGCTATGATTATTTTATTAAAGTTAACATAAGTCTTAAGTTTATTTGTAACAAATAGCCACAATGGAGAGTTTTCAGTTCTTAACCACTGTTTCTTTGCCGACAAGTCGAACCTAGAGGAGTTTCCAGCACATAATACAATTAGTGTAACATTTGACACAAAGACCCTTTGAGTAAAAAAGTTACAAAGTATACTTGAATGTAACTTATGAATTCTTAAAGATCATTTTCTAATTTAAATTTAATAGAATCAATTGATTGTAATAAAGGTTCAACATCCATTCCATATTCATTTGCCTTATTTAAAGCTCTTTGAATATTTTGATCAGAAAGGGGATTTCTAATATCTGATAAAATCTTGATAATCTCTAAAATCTTTACTTTTTCTACATAATCTTTTGGACAATGTTCTACATCTTCGACAAACCCAATAGAGAAGATAAGATTGTGACTTAAATTCCAATGTTTAAATATATTTGCAGTAATTCTTGCACATGAATATCCTAAGTACTCTTTTTCAACAGTAGATACATTTTTACAAACTTGTAGTTTTTCTAAGAATTCTTCTGTTTGCCCACTCTCTTCAATAACTTCTGAGATTACAAATTTTCCAATTTCTTGTAAAAATGCAGGTAGAAGTAAGTCTTCCTTTAAATCAAAGCTTACTTTAGAAACCCAAGTATTGACCAATGACGATGCAAGATTTGATGAGAACATGAAATCATCAGTTGTTACGTCATATGCAGATAATTTTGTATTAACAAGATTTTGAATAACAGTACCTAGTGCTATTGAAATTGTAAAGTTTACTCCTAAAAGAGAAATTGCTCGACTTGGAGTCTCTACTTGACTAACAAAGCCAAACATTGCAGAGTTCGCTACTCTTAGAACAGTAGTGATTATTAAAGGATCTTTTTCAATAATTTTTAGTAAATCTAAAGGTTCTTGATTAGACATCTTTCTAAACTCTTCAAGTTCTAAAACACTTTTTGGTAGTGGTGGCAGTGAATCAATTTTCTCTACAATAAGCTTTTTCATTATGTATCCTGTTTAAATCATATTACTTTGAGGATGATATAATATCAATTAATTGTTTATACTCATCTGTATTAAGTTCTAATAGTCTTATTTTTTCGGCTCTCATATCATAATTTTTTTTATTTTTTAAAAAGTTTGCACTGTTTTTAAACTCCTGTATTAAGGCCTTCTCGAATTCTTTTTTTGTATTAATAGTGCTATTTTTATTTAAAATTGATTCATTTATAAAAAACTCTTTAATATTTAAAAAATAACCATTATTAAAATACTCAGGTTTATTTTTATAGTATGCAAGTTTATAAATCATTTTAAGTAATAAAAAAGATAAATGATTTATAAATATCATTTTTTCTGTTTCATAATTTTTCTTTGGTTTATCTCCAAAGTTTGATGTTTTTGAAAGTTCAAATCCATGTTGCATAGATTCACAGTATAAAAAGTATTCTTCAAAAATATAATCTAAGGTTTTGTTCTTTGTATGAACATATAGAATATGAGTAAAATAATAGAGCTGTTCACCAATTAGATTATTTAGTATATTAAGCTCTTTTTCTTTAAAAGGAATAAAAAACTTAAGTAAATTTTTTGACTCTTTTAAAATTTGAAAGATAGGAGCAATAAGTTCTCTTTTGTATTTATCAACAGAAAATATTTTACATAAGGTAGTAAAAATTTTTATTAATAGGAGATAGATTTTAAAAAGTGTAAAAAATCTCTCTTTATCATTTTTAAAACTATTTTTTAACTCCTCTTCATAAAATCTAAAGAGTTTTGAAATGTTATTAAAGTTGTAGTTATTTCTACTAAAAATATCAAATTTCTTATTGAAGTTTAGAATAAGAATAACTTTTATTAATGATTCTTCAGATTTGTTTTTATCAGATCGAATTTTAGTAAAAATTTCACTTGTAATGATATATAATTTTTCTAATTCAATATTATTTTTCATGATATCCCTATTTTTTGTAAGAAATTATTATATAAAAAGCTAACTTACATAACTAATAAAATTAAACTAGTAGAATTAATTAAGTTTATATAAACTAAATTTGATATAATCATCAAAAAATATTGATATAGGATTTTTACATGAGAGATTGGTTAGACAATCACAAAGATGATGAAGTAAGAACTCAGATGTATTATGCCAAAAGAGGTATTGTTACACCTGATATGGAATATGTTGCAAAAGTTGAAAAAATAGACCCAGAACTAGTTAGAAGTGAGATTGCAAGAGGAAGATTAATAATTCCTGCAAATGTTAATCATAAACATTTAACACCAATGGCTATTGGAATGGCGTCTTCTTGTAAAATCAATGCAAATATAGGTTCCTCTGCATTAGCATCAGATATTGCTGGTGAGATAGAGAAAGTTGATGTTTGTTTAAAACATGGTGCCGATACAATCATGGATTTAAGTACGGGTGGAGATCTTGATTCTATTAGAGAAGCAGTAATTGAGCACTCTACTGTTCCAATAGGTACAGTTCCAATGTATCAAATTCTACATGATTGTAATGATAAAATTGAAGATTTAACAATTGAGTCTATGCTTGAAGTTTTAGAGAAACAAGCACAACAAGGGGTATCATACTTTACAATTCATGCAGGGTTTTTATTACAATTTATGCCTCATATTGCAAAAAGAAAAATGGGAATCGTTTCAAGGGGTGGTTCTTTAATGGCAGCATGGATGATGCATTATCATAAAGAGAACCCATTTTATGATGCATATGATGATATTTTAGATATTTGTAGAAGATATGATGTGTCTTTATCTCTTGGAGATTCATTAAGACCTGGTTGTTTAGCTGATGCATCAGATGAAGCACAACTATCTGAACTTAAAGTTTTAGGTGAACTTACTTTAAGAGCTTGGGAAAAAGATGTTCAAGTTATGATTGAAGGTCCAGGGCATGTTCCTTTAAATCAAATTGAAAGAAATATGAAATTAGAAAGAGAGTATTGTCATGAGGCACCTTTCTATATTTTAGGGCCACTTACAACAGATATTGCAGCTGGTTATGATCATATCTCTTCTGCTATTGGTGCTGCTGTTGGTGGATGGCATGGTGCTTCAATGCTTTGTTATGTTACACCAAAAGAACATTTAGGATTACCTAATGCTCAAGATGTAAGAGAAGGTATTATTGCATATAAAATTGCAGCACACTCAGCAGATATTGCAAGAGGTAGAAAAGGTGCAAGAGATATTGATGATGAGATGTCAGATGCAAGATATTCATTTGATTGGAATAAGCAGTTTGAGCTTTGTTTAGATCCGGAGCGAGCACAAGAGTATCATGATGAGACTCTTCCTCAAGATGTATTTAAAGAAGCAGAATTTTGTTCAATGTGTGGACCAAAGTTTTGTTCATATAAAATTACACAAAAAATTGTAGATACTCATGGTGATGCAATAAATACTGCTGGAACAGCTACAAATTAAAAAAACTTTCTAAAAATCAAAAAGGTTAAGGAGTTTCCTTGACCTTTTTTTGTAAACTAAATAAATTAAAATTCAAATTAAGACAAAAATTATCCTATTTTAAATATAATACGGAAATTTTAAAACTATAACATTAAGGAAAATAAATGGCAACAGTAGCTGACATAAAAAAACAGCTAGAGAATGTCCTTTATCCAGGTTTCCAAAAGTCAATTGTGGAATTTGGTTTTGTAAAGGATATTGAACTAACTAATGAAAATACATGTGTGGTACACTTAGATATTACATCAAGTGCATCAGATGTAGAAGAGCAATTAAAAAAAGACATCTCTTCAACTCTAGCTCAAATTGGAGTTTCTGGAACACTAAGTGTTAAGAAACCAGAAGAACCAAAACAACAAAGTAATAGTGTAAGTGGAAGTAATATTGCACCACAAATTAAAAACTTTGTAATGGTATCTTCAGGAAAAGGTGGAGTTGGTAAATCAACTACAACTGTAAACTTAGCTATTGCTGCAGCAATGCAAGGTAAAAAAGTAGGTATCTTAGATGCTGATATTTATGGTCCAAATATTCCTAGAATGATGGGACTAAATGGCAAAGAAGTTGAAGTAGTTGGAAATAAAGCTAAACCATTTGATGCATATGGTGTTGCTGTAATGTCAATGGGATCACTTATGGAAGAAGGTCAAGCTCTTATTTGGAGAGGGGCTATGATTATGAAAGCTATTCAACAACTATTAAGAGATATTTTATGGGAAGAGTTAGATATTCTATTTATTGATATGCCTCCAGGTACTGGTGATGCTCAGTTAACATTAGCACAAAGTGTACCTGTAACATGTGGTGTAAATGTAACAACTCCACAGCATGTTGCTCTTGATGATTCAAGAAGATCTTTAGATATGTTTGCAAAACTTCACATTCCAATTGGTGGAATTGTTGAGAATATGAGTGGGTTTATTTGTCCTTCATGTGAAACTGAATCAGATATTTTTGGAATGGGAACTTGTGAAGAGTTAGCTGATCAATATAATACACAAGTATTAGGTAATCTTCCAATTGAACCTGCTATTAGAGAAGGTGGAGACTCTGGTAAACCAATCGTTTATTGTCAGCCAGAATCAGTATCTGCAAAAAGATATATGGAAGCAACTGCAAAACTTATTGCTTTTGTTGATGAAGTAAGTGAGAAAGCAGAAAATGCTTCAATTCAACCTACTACAGCTCCAGGAGTATCAGCTTGTTCTACTGCTTCTGCAGGTTCAGCACAACAATCTAGTTCTGGTGGATGTGGTTGTAGCTAAACTAAAAAATAAACTCCTATAGTTTTAAGCTATAGGAGTTATCTTTAGGAGAAAACTTGAGAAATATTTTTATTATAAGTCTTGTTGTCGTTGCTTTTGGATATATGATTTCAATCATGATAAATAAATATGAGACAATGAAAGAAACTAATAGTCAAATAGAAAAACAAAAACAAGTTCAACCAAAAACTAAATAACTTTTCTATTCGATTTTTTAATAATCAAACTTCCCTTTTGATGGTATAACAAGTAAAAAACCTAATACCGCAATTATTACTAAATTAGTGATAATTATAAAATTTAGAGTTGTAAAAAAAACAACAATCCCCAAAATAACAATTATCTCAAATATAGCAAGTGATATAAACATTATACTTAGGTATTTTTCTTTAAAATACTTAAACTCCTCTTCTATATCTTTAAAGTTTTGTTTTTTTGTTTCTGAAATAAGATGGGAATATGCTTTTTTAAAATAGAGATAACCAGTGATTAATATTATAATTGAAACAAGATATATTGCATTGTGGATATCTATATTCATAAAAAGAGTATTTGTCAATATCTTTTGGTCAAAAATTGCTTTATATAGTCCCTCATCTAATATGTAAAAACATACAAAAAGGTAAATAAATTGTGCTATTAACATAGAAAACCAAATAATTATACTTCCATTTATACTTTGCCTTGATTCATTGGATAATTCATTTATCATAATCATTCCTTCAAATAAGATGTGAAAGTATAGCAATAGTATAATAAATATGCAAACTAATTATTTAAAATTATGTTTAATAAGATTGATAGAATGGGTAAGTTAGAGTATAAACTCTAACTTATATTTATTTTCTTGAGTTTTTTTCTTCGATTCCTGACATTCCGAATCTTCTAGCTAGTTCTTGTTTAACTCTATCAGGACTTATGTTTTTAGAAGCAAGTGCCACTAATACATGATATGTAATATCTGCTGCTTCATAGATAATTTCTTCTTCGTCATTATCTTTAATAGCAAAAGTAAACTCCCCTGATTCCTCAACTATCTTTTTAAGCATTGAGTTTTCTTTACCTTGAAGAAGTTTTGCTGTATATGATGTTTTTGGGTCGTCATTTTTTTTCTCTAAAATTGTATGATAAAGTGTATCAACAACTCCATAAGCAGTTGTTGTATCAACTTCTACATCCAGAACTTCTTTATTTTGACCCTCTTTAATAGAAGTAAAGAAACAAGATTTTCTTCCCGTATGACATGCAACACCAGTTTGATTTACTTTTAAAAGAATTGTATCATCATCACAATCAACTAAAATATCAACTACTTCTTGTGTATGTCCAGAGCTTTCACCTTTTTTCCAGATTCTTTGTTTACTTCTTGAAAAGTAGTGTGCAATATTTGTTTCAATTGTAAGTTCTAAAGCTTGTTTATCCATATATGCAAGCATTAAAACTTGTCCTGTAGTGGCTTCTTGAGTTACTACGGGAATAAGCCCATCCATTTTATCCCAATCTATTTTTTCTATACTCATCTATGAAATCCCTATGATTTAAAGTAAAAAAAAGGGCTATTAAGCCCTTTTTGTTTTATTGGTTAATGACAGTATCTCTAGTTTTGTTCTTCGTGTCAACCCAGATGTTTGGAGTTGAACCACCAGGAGTTAAGAAGATTTTTGCATCTTTGTTTTCTCTAAGCGCTTCGTTGAACTTTCCTTGAACTTGAATTTGTTGCATTTCAAGAAGTTCTCTTGTTAAAGATTCCGCAATTTCTTTATTTGCTTGAGCTTGTGCTTTTGCTTCAATCTCTACTGCATCAGCTCTACCTTGCGCTTCGATTCTATTTTTATCAGCCTCACCCTTTGCAAGTGCAGCTTTTTTCTCAGCTTCTTGTTTAGCTCTTAAAACTTCGTATCTAACTCTTTCTGATTCTTGGTTTGCAATTTGAACTCTTTCAATTTGATCCTTGATTTTTTGTGGTAATACAATTTCTCTTAATTGAACAGATTCTAAAATTACAGGTTGTCCTTCAAGCTTAGTAATATCTTTTTCAAGACCAGCTTGAATTTTTTGAGCAATTTCATTTCTTTTTGTTGGAAGTTCTTCTGCTGTATAGTTACCTACAACATTCCTTACTACGTCTCTTACAACAGGGTTAATAATTTTATCTTCCCAAGAAAGACCCCAGTTAGCAACAGTTGTTGGTGCACCATCTGAAGTAAGTCTATATTGAACAGTTAGTTCAATAGAAACTGGTAAACCTCTGGCATCAAGAATATTGATTGCTGGGTTTAGTTTAATACCTTGGTCAAATCCACCAGAAGTTTCAACAGAAGCATAGTTCATAAGTCTTACTTTTGTATCAACTACAATTACTTTTTGGTATCCAGGAACAATAAAGTGGAAACCAGGTCTTAATGGATCCTCATCATATTTACCTAATGTTTGTTTGATACCTACATAACCAGATTCAATTGTTAAAAATGGTTTGAATAAGAACATTGCTCCAACAATGGCAATAATCACATAAAAAATTCCTGCTTTCTTTCCAAAGTTTTTGAACATTTCAGGTGGCTCAAAAGGTGGTTGATAATTACCTCCACCACCATTATTTCCTGAGTTTCCACCACCCTTATTTTGCTGTTGTCTATTCTTAAAATAGTCGTTATCTATTGGCATTTTTTTCCCTTAATTTTTATTAATTAATATACGTTAAATCTTTTAAGTATTTTTCGTTTTTACCCGCAACTACATCAAAGTAAGCTGTTTGTAAAGCCTCTGTAATTGGACCTCTTTCACCAGCTCCAATAATTCTTGCATCAATATCTCTAATAGGAGTCACTTCCACAGCAGTTCCAGTAAAGAATGCTTCATCAGCGATATAAACTTCTTCTCTTGTTAACCTTCTTCTAATAACTGTATATCCTAAGTCTTCAGCTAACTCAATAACTGTAGCTTGAGTAATAGACTCTAAAGAGTTGTCATTAGGAGGAGTAATAATTACACCATCTCTAACAATAAAGAAACAAGCTCCTGATGCTTCTGCTATATATCCTTGATCGTCTCTTAAAAGTGCTTCATCGTATCCACATTGAACTGCTTCACCTTTAGCCATTTGAGAGTTTAAGTAGTTTGCAACTGCTTTTGCTTTACCCATACCAGAAGTATTAGAGTTTCTAGTCATAGATGCAATTTTTACTCTTACACCTTTTTTAAGACCTTCCTCTCCTAAATATGCTCCCCATTCCCATGCTGAAATAGAAACATTTACAGGTGCTTCTTTATGGTAAAGTCCCATAACACCATATCCTAAATAAACAAGAGGTCTAATATAAGCACCTTCAGTTAATTCATTTTTTTGTAATAATTCAATTTGAGCTTTATTTAATTCATCTTCAGTAAAAGGAACATCAATTAATGTCATCTTAGCTGAGTTAATAAGTCTTTTTGTATGCTCTTTTAATTTGAAGATTGCACATCTACCATCATGAGTTTTATATGCTTTAGTACCTTCAATTGCACCATTACCGTAGTGTAATGTGTGGCTTAATACATGAACTTTAGCGTCATGCCAGTCAACAAATTTTCCATCCATCCAGATGTATTTTGCTTCAGTCATCTAAAATATCCTAAGTTAAAAATTTTAGCTAATAGTGTATCCAAGCTTTTATTAAATATAAGTGAGAAGAAAAAATTAGCCAATAAGGGATAAGCTTCTTTTATGATTGCTTGAATAAACTTACAAATATTTTTATAGGAGTACTATTTATCATGAGTCAACAAGAGTTTTGGAATAGTAAGTTTTCAAGAGAAGGTTTTTTATATGGTTTAAAACCAAATAGTTTTATTGCATCAAAAATCAAAGAGTTTCCACGAAGTTCAAAAGTACTTTGTCTTGGAGAAGGTGAGGGACGAAATGCAATATTTTTGGCACGTAAAGGTTTTGAGGTTACTGCTATCGATGCTTCTGATATAGGACTTAAAAAATTAGAACAAAGAGCAAAAGAAGAAAATCTTGATATTAAAACAATTTGTATGGATTTAAATGATTGGGAAGCAAATGAAAAATATGATGTAATTGTTGCTTCTTATTTGCATTTGTATAAAAATGAAAGGGCAGTACTTTTTGAAAATATTGACGACTCTTTGGGATTTGATGGTGTTTTTGTAGGTGAATTTTTCTCTGTAAAACAGTTATCATATGAGAGTGGTGGACCAAAAGATGCTGATTTACTTTATACAGTTGAGGATTTTAAATCACACTATGCATTTAGTGATGCAGAAGTAAAAGAACAAGTTACAATTTTAGATGAAGGAAAAGGACATCAAGGTGAGGCTTGTGTAATTAGAGTTCTATCTAAAAAAAATTAATTAGTGATTATAAAACGAAGTAGGTAGGGCTTTGCTCTACTTCTTTACAACTAAGTTGCATAAAATTTCTAAATCTTTTACTTAACAACTTTTTAACTATAATTTAAATATACTATCTAACTTAAATAAAGCTTACTAAATTTATAAAGATTAAAAGAATGACAGAAAAAATTAAAGAATTAATCAAAGACAGAGTTATAATAATTGATGGAGCTATGGGAACACAGCTTCAAATTGCAGATATAAAACCAGAATATTGGATATATGAAGGTGAAGATTTAGAAGGGTGTAATGAGCTTTTAAATTTAACAGCACCTCATATTTTAGAGCAGATACATGATAATTATGCAAAAGCAGGTGCTGATTTAATCACTACAAATACTTTTGGTTCTATGTCATGGGTTTTAGATGAGTATGATATTCCTCAAACTTCATATGAACTTTCAAGACTTGGAGCTGCAATAGCCAAAAAATCATGTGAAAAATATGGGACAGTTGAAAGCCCTAAATATGTTTTAGGTTCTATTGGACCAGGAACTAAACTACCATCTCTATCTCATATTGGATATGATGCAATGTTTGAAGGTTATAAAACAATGGCTCAAGGTTTAGTTGATGGGGGAACAGATATTTTCTTACTTGAAACTTGTCAGGATCCACTTCAAATAAAAGCTGCTCTTCACGCACTAAATGAAGTGGCACCTCATATTCCAATTATGGTTTCTGTAACAATTGAGTTAAGTGGTACTATGCTTATAGGAACTGATGCAACAACAATTGCTGCTATTATGGAGCCATTTAATATTATGTCTTTAGGTTTTAACTGTGGAACAGGACCTAAGCAAGTACATAAGCATGTAAAAACTTTAAGTGAGGTTTGTAAGTTTCCAATTTCAGTTCATGCAAATGCAGGACTTCCTCAAAATAAAGGCGGACAAACTTATTATCCAATGGGACCAGATGAATTTTCAAAACTTCAAAAAGAGTTTTTAGATTTTAATGGAGTTTCATTTTTAGGTGGATGTTGTGGAACAACACCTGGACATATTGAAGTTTTAGCAAAAGAAGTAGCTAATATAGCACCAAAAGATCCAAAAGGGCATATTCAGACTTCATTGGCTTCTTTATTTAATACTATACCTCTTAAACAAGAAGTAGGGCCTTTACTTATTGGAGAGAGATCTAATGCTACAGGTTCAAAAGCTTTTAGGGAACTTCTTAAAGATAATGATTATGAAGGAACTCTTTCGGTTGGACAACAACAAGTAAGAGCAGGAGCTCATGTAATTGATGTTTCAGTTGGATTTGCTGGACGGGATGAAAGAGAAGATATGGATAAGGTTGTATCTTTATACTCTCAAAAAGTTGGGCTTCCTCTTATGCCAGATTCAACTCAAATTCCAGCACTTGAAGCTGCATTAAAACAAATTGGTGGAAAAGCAATTGTAAACTCTGTAAACCTAGAAGATGGAGAAGATAAGTTTGATGAGATTTGTGTTCTAGCTAAAAAGTTTGGAGCCTCACTTGTATGTCTTGTTATTGATGAAGTAGGTATGGCAAAAACTTGTGATCGAAAACTTGAAGTAGCTGAACGAATTTATGACTTATGCGTAAATAGACATGGGATTAACCCAGAAGATTTAGTATTTGACATGCTTACATTTACTATTGGTTCAGGGGACGATGAGTATAGAACAGCTGGTATTGAAACTCTTGAAGCAATTAGAGAATTCCAAATAAGACACCCTGAGGTGGGAACTACTTTAGGTTTATCTAATATCTCTTTTGGACTTGATATTAAAGCAAGAGTTTATTTAAATTCAATCTATTTAGACCATTGTGTACAAGCTGGTCTTACATCGGCAATTGTAAATGTAAAACACATTTTACCATTAAATAAAATTTCAGATGAAGATAGAAAAGCTTGTGATGATTTAATATTTAATAATCAAGAAAATGGTGATCCTCTTTTTGCTTTTATTGAACATTTTTCAAATGTAGATGCCCAAGAAGATACAAGTGATGAAGAGTTTCAAAAACTTGAACCAATTGAAAAAGTTAAAAAACTTCTTTTAGATGGTGATAAAGAGAGAATGTTACCACTTGTTGAAGAGTTAAGACATGAAGTAAAACCAGAAACTATTGTAAATGAATGGTTGATTGATGGTATGAAAGTTATTGGAGAATTATTTGGTTCGGGTCAAATGCAATTACCATTTGTACTTCAAAGTGCAGAGACAATGAAAGCAACAGTTGATGCACTAAACCCATATCTACCAAAAGAAGAAAAGGCCTCAGAAACTGTTTTAGTAATTGGAACTGTTAAAGGTGATGTTCATGATGTTGGTAAGAATCTAGTTGATATTATTCTTTCAAATAACGGATTTAAGGTAATCAATATTGGTATTAAAGCCGATTTAAAT
Organism: uncultured Campylobacterales bacterium; assembly: GCA_947494995.1. Taxonomy (GTDB): domain Bacteria; phylum Campylobacterota; class Campylobacteria; order Campylobacterales; family Arcobacteraceae; genus Halarcobacter. The sequence goes on from CANLWY010000001.1 coordinate 251,661, forward strand.
GACTTTATTATTGCAGTAAAAGAGCATAAAGCAGATGCAATTGGTATGAGTGGATTACTTGTAAAATCAACTGCTGTTATGAAAGACAATCTTGAAGAACTTCAAAATCAAGGAATAGATATTCCTGTACTTTTAGGTGGAGCAGCACTTACTAAAGGTTTTGTAAATGATTATTGTAGACCAATTTATGATGGTCCGATTTTTTATTGTAGAGATGCTTTTGATGGTGTTGTTTCAATGCAAAGAATTGAAGAAGGTGATGCCCAGAATACAGCACTTGCAGCAGATTTGGTGGAGGGTGATGATGGTGAGATAAAAAAAGAAAAAGAAGAAATAATCATTAAAGAAGAAGATGTCGAACTTCCAGAAAAAGGGACATTTACTTTTCCTCCACTTTGGGGAAAAGTTGTTAAAACAGGTAGTCAAATAGATAGTGAATTAGTTTTTAAATGGATTAATCATAGAGTTTTATTTAGACAAAGATGGGGGTATAAAAGAGCAAAACAATCAAGTGAAGATTTCTTAAAGCATGAAGAAGAAGTTGTAAAACCCTTGTATGAAAAGTTGAAAGAAGAGTTTATTGAAAAAGAGTTATTTAATCCAATTTCAATATTAGCTTATTATCCTTGTATTTCAAAAGAGGACAAACTTTATATTTTTTCTCCTGAGTATGCCTTCCATTCTGAAGAAGAGGCGAAAAACGTTCCACCTTTAGATAAAGCTATTAAAGTAATGCAATTTCCTAGACAAAAGAAAAAGCCACATAGATGTATAGCTGATTTTTTTGCAAATGATAGATTAGATGTTATTGCGTTTACTTTAGCAAGTGCAGGATTGGAAATTACTCCTTATGAATCAGATTTATACAAACAAAGTAAGTTTACAGAGTATTATCAGGTTCACGGTCTTGGCGTTGAATTAGCAGAGGCTTTAGCAGAAGTACTTCATAAGCAAGTAAGACTTGATTTAGATATTGTTCCAAAAGAGGGACATACTTTAAATGATGTTCAAATGAAACAATATATAGGATGTAGATACTCTCCAGGATATGCAGCTTGTCCTGATTTATCACAAAATAGAGATATCTTTGATTTATTAAACCCTGAAGAATTAGGAATAGAACTTTCAGAAACATTCCAAATTCATCCCGAACAATCAACTGTGGCAATAGTAGTGCCACATCATAAAGCAAACTACTACAACGTATAAAATGACAAACACTTCAAAAGGCTTATTAATAACCTCTTTAGGGGTTTTAATAATGAGCCTTGAATCACTATTTATAAAACTTACTTCTATATCTGCAATGACATTCTCTTTTTATATTGGAATTTTTATGTTCCTTTCCACAGCTGGAACGCTTTTTTTTAAGCAGAGTATTAAAAAAAAAGATATATATTCAAAGACTTTTAAGTATGTAGTTTTATGTGCATTTTTTATGGCTTTATCAAATATACTTTTTATATCTGCAATTAAAAATACTCAAGTTGCAAATGTTGTAATTATATTAAGTACTTCAGCACTATTTTCTTCCTTTTTTGCTTATTTACTATATAGAAAAAAACCTAGTAAAAATATCTTTATTTCATCTTTTTTTATATTTATAGGCTTGATTATAATCTTTAAGGAAGAGTTGTCTTTAGGTAATTTTGAAGGGAATTTGTATGCTCTTTTATGTACCATTATCTTTTCTATATCTTTTGTTGTACTATCAAGACATAAAGATGCAAATAGGGTTCTTTTAATAGCAATTAGTGGTTTAATGCTTAGTTTTATTGCTTATTTATTAGCAGATGATTTATTAATCGATTTAAAAACTCTTTTTATTGTAATGACAATGGGATTCGTAATTACTCCAATATCTAGAGTTTTGGTAAGTAGTGGTACGAAATATATTAATGCTAGTGAAGTAAGTCTTCTTATGATTATAGAAACTATAATGGCTCCTGTATGGGTTTGGATGTTTTTAAATGAAATACCTAGCTCTTACACTTTTATTGGAGGTAGTTTGATTGTTACTACACTTATTTTAAATTCAATCTACAGTATGAAAAAAGCTAGAAGAGTATAAAAGTCACCTTTTTTTAATAAGGAGAGTATGAAAGATGACTTCTATATGGTCGTTTCAAGAAAGTAAATTGTCTTAAAAGGTAAATGGAGTATAGGTAAAAAAAGTAGAAAAAAAATAGATAAATAGATAAATTAAAATAAATTTATAAAATTTTGAGTGTAATAAATAATTATATACTAAAGCTGTCAGCAAAACTTAGGAGAACAAATGAAAATAAAGTTATTATGACAGCTTTAGTTTATAAACTAAGTCCCTCAAAGAGGGATTATTAGTTTTTAGAAAGAATAAGTTAACGTAAAGTTAAGTTGCTTATAGTCTTCATGCCAATCATTTTCACCATTAACATCTGTATAACCTAAGTTAGCTTTTAAATCTTTAGTAACAGGATATCCTAACCATAAAGTAGTCTCATTTACTGTATACTCTTCTGCTGCTTCAAAGTTCATTCTTCCATATAATAAAGTTGCACTTAAATCACCAAATGATTTTGAAACACCTACATAGATAGTATCTGCACCTTTTCTATAGATATGATCACCTTCTTCCATTGGGTCAATTGTTTCACCAGTACTTGTCCATCCTGGGAAATCTGCATCATCATCAACTTTAATATATCCAAGATATGGAGAGAATCCAGCAATTGAAGTACTAGCAGTTAAATGTACTAGACTAGAATCATTATCAGAAGTCTTGTCATCTTTGCTTACTGCATAGTGTCCACCAAGAGAAACTGAACCTAATTTAGCATTGATTTTAGCACCATAGATATCATTTACATCATCCTCTATTCTATCATATACTGCAAGAGAAAGTGCATCATTGAATTTATGAGATAATGCAACTTGAAAAGCTCCATCGCCATTAGCTAATTTTTTTAATGGTCTATGATCTCTTGAGTAAACTCTACCATGTTTTTGTACCCAAATAGCTTCTAAAGATGTATTTCCAAATCCAGCATTGATTTTTAAGGCATCGTTAGTTTTGTTTACCCAGTGAGATGAGATAAATTGTCTACCAGCTTTTACTGAGAAGTTATCATTTGGTTCATATGTTAAGAAGAATTCTTCTAAATCAACAGACTCATTACTTCCATCGTCGTAAAATCTTTCTCTTGAATCACCAGTACCATGAGAAGTTGTTGATTGATCATCATCTTCAAAAAGTGTTAGATATGCTCTTACTTTAGCAGTTAAACTTAAATCATTCCATACACCACTTTCATATTTTAATGCAAATGAACCAACACCATACTCAGTATTTTGATAATAAGTACTTTCAGGATTATCAAAATCTCTTTTTTCATAAGTAGCTGTAAATTCACCACTTACTTTACCATCTGTTAAAGCCTCTTGTAAACTTTGTGCATTTACATTACTATATAGTGACAGTGCCGCAACAACCGCTAAGCTAATATTGAACTTTTTCATGTTCTTATCTCCTTGATTTTTAAATTAGATAAAATTCTAATTTTGTGATTTTGAAATGGTAGTTTAAAAAAATCGCAAAAAAATCGATTAAGTTAAAAGTTTAAGAAAAATATAAAAGTAATCTATTCAATGACTAATTGAAATTTGTAGAAATTGTAATGTTATTTGTAAAAATTGGTATTCAAAAAAGTTTTAGAAGTTCATATAATTCTGGCACAAAAAAATTAAAAGGAATTAAAAAATATGGAATTTTCATATCACAACCCAACAGCAATTGAATTTGGAGAAGGTAAAATATCTGCTATCTCTAATTTGATTAAAAAAGATCAAAAAGTATTATTTGTATATGGTTTTGGTTCAATTAAAAAAAATGGTGCATATGACCAAGTTGTTAAAGCTTTAGAAAATCATACATTCTTTGAGTTTTCAGGAGTAGAAGCTAATCCAACTGTTGAAACTATGAATAAAGCATTAGAAATTGTAAAAAAAGAGAACATTAACTTCATTTTAGCAGTTGGTGGTGGTTCAGTTATTGATGGATGTAAATATCTAGCAGCAGCTGCAAAATATGATGGTGATGCTTGGGATTTTTTAGATGGAACTGCTGAGGTTCAAGATGCATTACCATTAGGAGCAGTTTTAACATTAGCTGCAACAGGAAGTGAATCTAATAACTTAACAGTTGTATCAAGAAAATCAACAAATGAAAAAAGATTATACTTCTCAAATCATTCATATCCACAATTTGCAATTTTAGATGCAAGTTTTATGAGTACATTAAGTGATCAGCAACTTTCAAATGGTTTAGTAGATGCTTTTGTTCATGTTTCTGAACAATATTTAACAAAACCAAATACTACTTTAGTAAATGATGGTTATGCTGAGACATTATATAGAGGTCTAGTTAAACTAGCTAAAAGATGGGAAGATAGAAGAACTTATCTTTGGCAAGAAAATTTAATGCATATTTGTAATCAAGCATTAAACTTCCAAATAGGAGCAGGTGTTGTTCAAGACTGGTCAACTCATTTAATTGGTCATGAGTTAACAGCATTTTATGGTTTAGATCATGGTAGATCATTAACAGTTGTATTACCTCATTTATTAAGAGAAATGATTGATGAAAAAGGTGAAAAAATAGCTCAAATGGGGGAAAATGTATTTGGAATCAAAGATGATAATGAAGCAATAATTCAAAAAATTGAAGAGACATTCCATAGTGTTGGAGTTGCTACAAAACTATCTGATTATGAAATTGATGATAAAGTTATTGAAAATGTACAAAATGCATTTAGGTCACATGGTTACTTAGAAATTGGAGAAAATGGAACAGTTACTTTAGAAAAAGTAGCTAATATTTTAACTAGATCTATCTCTTCATAGAACATTCATTATAAAGAGGCTTTTGCCTCTTTTGGTGGGTATCCAAAATAGTTTTTAAAATCTCTTGAAAATTGTGAGGCACTGTCGTAACCCATCTCATAAGCTGCATCAACTACTTTGTATTTATGCTTTACAATTAAATCCTTTCCTTTATTTAATCTAATTTTTTTTATATATTGTAAAGGCGTATGTGAAGTAACTTTTTTAAAATGTGTATGAAAAGAAGATACACTCATATCTTCATTTCTTGCTAAATTAGAGATATCTAAATTTGTTTCACATTGAGTGTGAATAATTTTTAAAGTATTTGCAATTTTAGCTTCATTATTATTGTCTAAGAACATTTTATGCAAAAAATTAGAGTTTTGACCAATTGCAATTCTATAGAATAGTTCTTTTAAAATTGAAGTTCCTAAAATATTTGATTCTTCTTTAGATTCAAGCATATTAAGAAGTCTTAATGTAATTTCTTCAATATTATTATTAACTGAATCTGAAAAAATTCCTAAAGAATTCTTATGCGAATCAATAAGCTCTTTTTTTGCAACCATATCAATTATTTCATACATTACTTTTTTATTAATAGATATTATTAATCCAATAAAAGGTTCTTCTTTAGATGCGTAAGTCTCACATTCTAAAGGTAATGTTGTAGGTACAACTAAATAGTTTTTAGAATCATATACCAAGGTGTTTTGTGCAAGATGTCCAATTTTTTTACCTTGTAATACAAGTATTAAACAAACATCATAAATAAATGGACTTAAAGGATCATATTTTGAAGTAGTATATATTTTTATATCTTCTAAAAAAGTATCATGAACGCCATCACCTTTAAAAAGTTTATTTACTTGTGTTAGAATTTGTTGATTCATATTCGTCCTTTTCCCTAATCTCTTTAGTTTTAAAATTGTAATTTAAAAAAATATAAAAATAGTAGATTAGTAAAAAAACTAATTAAATATTTATATTTATAGAATATCATTTATATATAAGAACAGTTTTATATTATTTTATTTTTTTATTGATTTTATATATATTCGATTTTTTTTCGACTTTTTTAAATTACAATTTCACCATATAGATTGAAAAAGGATAGAAAATGAATAATTCAAGAAGAGACTTTCTTAAGAAAGGTGCACTTGGAACTGCAGCAATCGCAGCAAGTGGTACGTTAAGTGGTGCAGCAGCAAAAGAGTTCGCTGCAAGAACTAAAAAGATCCCGCATGCGTCACACTTTGGTCCATTTCATGCACATGTAAGAGATGGGAAAGTTGTTGACATTACTCCTCAACTTGATTCTGATGCAAATCCTACTATTATGGTAAAAGGTTTAGCTGATAGAATGTATACACCTAATAGAGTAAAATACCCTGTAGTAAGAAAATCATACTTAGAAGGAAAAGGTAGAGGTGATTTAAGAGGTAAAGAAGAGTTTGTTAGAGTTTCATGGGATGAAGCTTTAGACTTAGCTTCTAAAGCTATTAAAAAAGCTCAAGCTAAAGGTGGAAATAAAGCACTTTATAACTCTGCATATTCTGGATGGGCACACCCAGGTGCTTTTAAACCAAATGCTTTAGCCGGAAGATTCTTTAATCAAATTGGTGGTGCTGTTGGTACTGCTGGTGAGTATTCAAATGGTGCGGCAGGTCCAACTAACCCAGTTATTGTTGGAGATATGGAAGTTTATTCTATTCAAACTGCACATAAGCAAATAATTGAAAATACAAAAGTTATGATTTTATGGGGAGCTGATTTATATAAAACTAATAGAATTGGTTGGGCTGTACCAAATCATAGAAATATTGATGCTTATGAAGAGTATAAAAAAGCTGGAATTAAATTTATCTCAATTGATCCAATTTATACACAATCTGCGCAAGAGTTTAAAGCTGATTGGGTAAAAGTTAGACCTGGTTCTGATGTTGCATTAATGTTAGGTATGATGAACTATCTTTATAAATCAAAAAAATATGACAGTAAATTTATCAAGAAATATACTTATGGATTTGATAAGTTCTTACCTTACCTTTTAGGTAAAACTGATGGTATTGATAAAACTGTTGAGTGGGCATCTAAATTATCAGAAGTTCCAGCAGAAAAAATCAAAGAAATTGCAGATATTATGGTTGATAATAGAACTTTCATTGCTGGTAACTGGGCAATGCAAAGAGCACATCATGGTGAGCAAGTTGACTGGACAATTATTACATTAGCTTCAATGGTGGGGCAAGTAGGTCTTCCAGGTGGAGGTTTTGGTTTTTCAATGCATTATGCAGGTGGTGGTGATGCAAACTCTGGAAAAACTACTGTTGGTGGAATGAGCCAAGGTGGTGGAAACAAAGTTAATATTAATATTCCAGCATCAAGAATGAGTGATTTAATTAATAATCCTGGTAAAACTGTTACTTTTAAAGGTGCAAAAGTTACCTATCCTAAAGTTGAAGTAATGTTTTGTACAGGTTCTTCTCCAATTGGGCACCAACCAGATGTAAATGAGTTAGTTGAAGCAATGAGAACTCTTGACACAATTATTACAGTTGATCCATGGTGGACTCCAACAGCAAAAATGTCAGATATTGTTTTCCCTGCGACAAATACTATGGAAAGAGATGATATTACATCTGGTATGTCTTACTCTCAAGATAGAATCTTTGCAATGAAAAAAGTTGTAGAACCTAAATATGAATCAAAAGATGATTATGAAATTTTTGCAGAATTAGCTGGAAGATTTGGTAAAAAGAAAAAATTTACTAGAGGTAGAACAGCATTACAATGGATTGAAAGATTATATAAAAGATCAAGTGCAGCTAAAGAGATGAAAATTTCATTTAAAGAGTTCTGGGAAAAAGGTGTTATTAAATATGATATTCCAGCAGAAGCTCATAATTATGTAAGACATGAAGCGTTTAGAAAAGATCCAGTTAATAATCCTCTAAAAACAGAGACTGGTAAAATTCAAATTTTCTCTGATAAATTTGCAAGTTTTGGATATGAAGATTTTAAAGGTCATCCTATTTGGAGAGAACCAGCTGAGTGGTTAGGTTCTAAAGAAGCTAAAAAATTCCCATTACACTTAGTATCTCCTCATCCAACATATAGAGTTCACTCTCAGTTAGATAATACTTGGGTACAAAATGTACATAAAGTACAAGGAAGAGAGCCAATTAGAATTTCTCCAAATGATGCTAAGAAGTTTGGTGTGAAAGATGGTGAAGTTGTAGAAGTTTATAATGACAGAGGAAGTTTACTTGCTGGTGTTGTTGTAACAAATACAATTAGAGATGGCGTTGTTGCAATTGAAGAGGGAGCATGGTACTCTCCTGAAGATGCAAATAAAAAGAATACAAGATGTAATTCTGGACAAGCAAACTTATTAACTTCGTCTAGACCAACATCTTCAATGGCACAAGCAACTACTGCAAATACTTGTTTAGTGTCAATTAGAAAAGCTGGAACAGTTAAACCAAATATGGCTTATCAACCACCAGTAATTATAGGAGCTTAATAATGAAAGGTTTAATTAAATTTATAGCTTCTTTTGCACTTTTACTTGGGTTTTTTACCCAAGTAAATGCAGAAGAATTATATGTATTTCAAGATGCACAATTGAAAGCAGATAATGGAAAAAGTGCAAAGGTATTTTTAGGTGTTCCTGTTAAAGTTAAAAAAGATGGAGAAACTAGTGCAAAAGTTTCTATTCATGGTTTTTTAGATGGAACAAATGTATATTCAACAGCATCTAAAGAGCTTTTAATTGCTACTTTAGAAAAAGGTTTTAAAGTTAAAACTATCAAAGGTAATGAAGTAGAATTACTTGGTTCTATTGAGAAAGAGTCTTTAACTGAAAATGGAGCAGAAGTATGGGAAGAGCATGAAGAGTTTTTCTATGAAATGTGTACTCAATGCCATGCAGCACAAGCACCAACTCATCATACAATGATTGAATGGGAAGCTTTAATGTTACCAATGAAAGGTTTTGCAAAACTTGATGATGAAGAGAATGAGTATTTATTAAGATACTTAAAATCAAATGCCTCAAATGGATTAATGAAAGTAAAACATTAGTAGTTAAAAAAAAATAGTATATAATAAAAGAAAAGGAGTTGTTATGAATAAAGAGTTCTATGACAAGTTAAAAAACATGACAATTCTATATGCTGAGGATGAGGTTGGGATAAGAGAGAATATTGCTGATTCTTTAAAGTATTATGTTAAGGACGTTTTTGAAGCCTCTGATGGAGAGGAAGCATATCAGATATATGAAGAAGAGTCACCTGATATCATTCTAAGTGATATTCATATGCCAAAGGTAAATGGTATTGAATTAGTAAAAAAAATTAGAAGTAAAAATAGAGATGTCCCTGTTGTAATGATAACTGCTCATACTGATAAAGAGTATCTTTTAGAAGCAGTTGAGTTACATATGGAAAAATATATAGTAAAACCAGTTGATTTAGATGAATTGTTTGAAACTTTAGAAAAGTGTGTGAATGTGTTAGATTCAAACAGAAAAGTTTTACTAAAAGTTGATGAAAACTATATGTATGATTATGATGCAAAAGAGTTGAAATATAAAGATGAAATGGTTATCTTGAATAAAAAAGAGATGATGTTTCTAGAGGTATTAATCTCTAATCAAAATAGAGTTGTAAACTATGATGAATTACAAGATAAAGTTTGGGGTGATGATGTCATGACAGATAGTGCGCTTCGCTCACTTGTTAGAAATCTTAGAAAAAAGCTACCTACAGATATAATATTTAATTTGTCTGGTGTGGGGTATAGACTTGTGTAGAATTTTATTTTTTATATTTCTATCTTATTTTTTATTAAATGCAAGTAGCTTTAGAGTTGATGATTCTAAAGCACGGCTTGCAATGCCATTAAATACAAAATCTCATATAAAAGTGTTTTTGCCTTCTATTCCTTATTCTTATATCTCAAAAAATACAAATTCAGGTCTTATTCGTTCAACTGATAATGAAAAAAATTGGGAATATGATTTAGCAAAGTCACATACAAGAGTAGATGATCTAACTTATGTCTTTGAGATAAGAAGAGATTTAAAGTTTCAAGATGGAACAGATTTTACAATTGATAATGTAATAAGAAATTTAGAAAATTTTAGAAAATATCCTCTTTTATATACTAATATTGATAAAGTAAATTTTAGTATCGAAAGAGTAGATGATTATAGAATAAAAATAAAACTTGATAAAAAATATGAAATGTTTTTCCTTGATCTAGCAAGGGTGTACTTTTATACAGATGAGTATTTAGAAAAGTATACTCCAAAAGGTGCTCAAACAGGAAGTGCAAATAGAATTCCAGGCCCATATGCAATGGGGCCATATATTCTTGAAAGTGGATATGCTGTTGGAGAAAAGCAAACAGATAAGCTTGAGCTTATTGCAAACCCATATTATTGGGACAAAAGATATCCAAAGATTAAAAGAGTTACTGTATATACTCAACTTGATGTATCAAAAGCACTTAATTTTATAAAAAATCATGAGGGAAGGCTAGATATTATGCCAATACCTTTTAATAAAAAGATTGATATTTTGATGTCAAAATATTCAAAGTTAGTTATAAAGAAGTCTACAAATAATTTTACAATATTTTTTAATCTAATAAATGGAAATAAGACTTTAGAAAATGATGAGGTAAGAATTGCTTTAAATGAGGCTATAAACCAAGAGAATCTACTTAATTTTGTTTATAAAAAGGAAGGAAGAATATCGCCTTTTTCAACTTCAATAAATTATAAAATAGTTGATAAAATAGCAAAGAAAAATAAGTATACAAAGTTTAATTTTAGTGAAGAGAAAAAGAAGAATCTTTTAAATGGACTAGAGTTGAATGTTTTTACTCAAGATAGGTTTATATTTTTATTTAAGGGAATAGAGTATCAGCTTAAAAAATATGGAGTAAAATTGAATTATACAATAACTACAAGTGAAAAAGATATATATGAACAGTTATTAAACACAAGGAGTTCAAAAAATTCTAAAGAATGGGATCTTCTCATGTGGGGAAATGATGACTGGTATTATCAAAATCCTTGGACAATGTTTTTTATTTATGAAAATGATTCCCCTTGGTCAACTATTAAAAATGATAAATATATGGATAAATATATAAAGAAGTTTTTTGAGACAAAAGTAGGAACAAGAGAGTATGAACAAATAGTGGAAAATATTTTAAATAGAGCTAGGAATAAAGCATATACTCTTAGAGTTCCTTCTCATAATAAGGTCATGGCTGTAAATAAAGAAGTAGTTTTTGAACCATATATTGGTGGACTTATCCCCTTGTGGAAAGTAGAGATTACAAGAGACCATTGGTCTTTGAGAGAAAAAGAGTATTTAAAGGAGTTTTATTCTCCAATAAAAACACAAAGAATTAAAAATGAACTTGATAAATAATATAAATATTAAAGTAAAGTTAGGCTTATTATTCCTTGTTTTATGTATTTCAATAGCAGTATTGGCATATAAGTCTATAAACATTAGTGAATATAATAAACAAACTTTAAAAGAAGTACATAGTAAGTCTCAAACTGTATTGAATATGCAAGACAAAATCATAACACCTTTGTATAGATTAAGAGAATTGACTCAATCTTTAGTGATGGCTCCAAATAGTAAAATAAGAGTTTCTATTCAAGAAAAAATGAGTATTTTATCTTTAACATTAGAGCAAGAGTTTAAAAAGCTTGAGAGAAATAAAATTATTAAAGAATGGAATAGTTATAAGGATGCAATAAACGTTACAAGAAGTTATCTAGATGAGGGATTTGAAGAGGGAGCATATATTAATGTAACAACTTCAAGTACTGAACAGTTTAATATACTTTTAGAAGAGCTTCTAAAGGTTCAGAGCAGTTTTTTAAATAATTCTACAATTGCTTATGGAAAAGCATCTACAGAAGCTAGAGATATTAAACTTGAAGTTTTAATAGTTATTATAGTTGTTCTTATTTTAGCTACATTTATTGGATGGTTAATAACAGGTAATATAATAAACTCAATACATACTGTTCAACAAGGTTTATCAAACTTTTTTGAGTATTTAAATAATAGAAAAGATGATGTTCAGAAAATTGAGATTAATTCAAAAGATGAGTTTTATCAAATGGCAAAAATGATTAATCAAAATGTTTCAACTATTCAAAAGAGTATTAAACAAAATGAAGAGTTAATTAAAAATGCTACAAAAGTTTTAGAAGATTTAAAAGGTGGAGATTTAAGTTCAAGGTTAACTAAAGAGAGTAATAATGATGCCTTAAATGAATTAAAAGTAATGATGAATAATATGATTGATAATCTTGAGTTTCAGATTCAAGAGCAGATTTATAAAAGGTTGGAACAAGAGCAAATCTTAATACAACAAAGTAAACTAGCTTCAATGGGGGAGATGATTGGTAATATTGCTCATCAATGGAGACAACCCTTAGCACAAATATCAGCAATTCATATGAATATGAAAGTTACATATGATTTTGATAAGTTTACAAAAGAGTATTTAGATACAAAAATAAAAGAGGCAAATACTCTTACAAATTATATGTCTCAAACAATTTCAGATTTTCAAAACTTTTTTAAACCCCAAGGAGAAAAAGAGGAGTTTTCAGTAGAAAAAGCTTGTAGAGACTCTTATTTTATTTTAGAGTCTTCTCTAAAGTATCATGGTATAAGTTTAAATTTTGATGTAAAAGAAGATTCTGTTGTGTATGGATATAAAAATGAGTATTCTCAAGTGATACTAAATGTTTTAAGTAATGCAAAAGATATTTTAATAGAGAGAGTAATTAAAAATCCAGAGATAAATATAGAAATAAAAACCGGAGATAATTTTGCAATTGTTAAAATTCAAGACAATGCAGGAGGAATAAAAGAGGATATAATTGAAAAGGTTTTTGATCCTTATTTTACAACAAGACATAAAACTCAAGGCACAGGAATAGGACTATATATGGCTAAAAATATAATTGAAAGAAATATGAGTGGTTTTATAAATGTGCGAAACCAAAATGATGGTGCAATATTTACTATTAAAGTAAAAAAGAAATAAGCAAGAGATTTTTTGATAAAATATTTATGACTAAAAATAGGACGTGAAAAAATGCCACAAGAAAAAAACTTAAAGAACAAAATTTTAGATTATATTTATATTCTTTCAAAGCAACCAATTCTTCTAAGAGACTTATTAGAAGCTAATAGACAGTATAATGAAGGAATGCATGTAGACCCTGCAAAACTAGGCTTTAGATTAAAGTTAAGAAATGCATACCTTGTATATATAGCAATAGTTTTAGCAATATTAATTCCAATAACTGCAATTACTCATAAAGCTTTGGCTGGTATTGATTCCCATGTTTCTATTCTTGGAGCAATGGTTATAACTGCTTCTATTTTTATTGGATTTAATTTTTTTAGAGCAAAAATGAGAGATGAAATTTCTCTAAGACAAATTAAAAAGTCATGGCAATTAAGATTTCCTTATTTTTCTTATGCAGAATATAATAAAAAAGTAGAAGAGATATATTTACAATCTTTAAAAGAAGAGATTTCAAAGAAAGAATTAGAAAAATACATTTTAGATAATCTTGTTATAGAAGAGTAATCCTCTACTCTTCACAAGTTTGTTTACACTCTTTTAGTGTATGAAAAGCAACCTCTCCACAACCTCCATAAATATATGATTCACACTTATTACTTTTTTGATTGAAATAATACTTTTTAAAATAGGCTTTGCACATACCTATATTGGCTTTTTGGTAACATTTATTTGGCAATTTATTATTTTTACTACAGCCAATAAATAAAAGTGTGAAAAAAATAATAGAAATGGTTTTAAAAAACATAATAATTCCTTAATTATAAAGTTATAAAATTGTACAATAAATAACATTAGCATAAATTGGATATTAATGAACTTTGAAAAATTTGATTCAGGTAATCACTTTAGTCTAGGTTTAGAGTTAGAACTACGAATTTTAGACAGATTTGATTTGACACTAAGAAATGAGTTTGATTATATATTAGAGAATTTAAACGATGAGTATAAGCAAAGACTTGCAAAGGAGTTTTTAGGCTCAATGATTGAGATAAATACTCCAGTTTTTCATTGTGAAAGAGATTTAATTGAATTTCTAAAAGAAATTATAAATGAACTTATGGTTATTGCTTCTAAAAAAAATCTTTGCTTACAAACAAGTGGTACCTTTTCACAGGAAAATTTAAATATAAAAATCAACTCAAATGACAGATATGAAAAACTTTATGAAGAACATGCAATATTATTAGATAATTTTACTATATGTGGAACACACGTACATATAGGTTTTGAAACATTTGAAAAAGCTTTAAAAGCTTATAATTACTCAATATATTATCTCCCTTTACTTATAGCATTAAATGCATCTTCTTTATTTTATAATGGAAAAAATACTGGTATCCATTCATATAGAACAAAAATTTTTGAGAGGTTACCAAAAGCATCTCTTCCTGAATATTTTGATACTTATGAAGATATGAAAGCTTTGTATGATTTATTAGAGAAGTCAAAAGTAATAAAGTCTGCAAAAGATATTTGGTGGGATGTTAGAATACAACCCCATTTTAAGACACTTGAATTTAGAGTTTGTGATGCAGTAAATGATTTTGATAGACTTGAAGTGACTATCGCAATAGTTAAGTCAATTTGTCAGCTCTCTGAAATAGAAGCACCAACTAAAATGCCAATGCAGGTTTTAAAGCAAAATATGTGGAGTGCTACTAGATATTCTATGGAAGGTAAAATGGTAACCACATGTGGAGAACTTAAACCAGTTAGAGATATGTTAAAAACACTTATTTCAAAAGCTTATAAGAACTCTTTTCTGACAAAAGAGTTATATGAAAAATCTAAAAATATTATAGAAGAAAAATCAGTTTCTCAAAAGATGATAGAAGTATATGAAAGAACAAATAGTTTAAAAGAAATAGAACGATTAGGAGTATTTGAATGAAAGGTGTTGTAGCCGCAGGAGACCCAAGAAGTGCACAATCAGGTGCTGATATTTTAAAAGCTGGAGGAAATGCCTATGATGCAGCATTAGCAGTTATGTTAGCTGCACCAATTTGTGAACCTCTTTTTACATCTCTTGGAGGAGGAGGTTTTTTATTAGGTTTAGAAAAGGGTAAGAAACCTGAACTTTATGACTTTTTTGTAGAAGTTCCTAAAAAAAGAGTAAATGAACCAGAGTTTTATCCTATATATGTGGATTTTGGCGCGGCAGTTCAAGAGTTTCATATTGGTGCGGGAAGTATAGCAATTCCTGGTCTTGTAGCTGGAATTGAACAAGTTTATAAAGAAAAATGTACTCTTCCTATGAAGGAAATTATAAAACCTGCTGTAAAGTATGCTAAAGAAGGTATTTATTTATCAAAAATGCAAGCGAGTTTTGTAAAACTTCTTGAACCTATATTTACTTCAACTGATTCTTCTATGGATGTATATGGTATGGATGATGGTAATCTTATAGATGAAACTCATTTATATAAAAATCCTCATTATGCAGATTTTTTAGAAGAGTTTGCTAAAGAAGGTGCAAAACTCTTTTATGAAGGTCATGTTGCAGATGAAATTGAAAAAATCTCAAAAGAGAATGATGGACTTATTTTAAAAGAAGATTTGAAAAATTATAAAGTTATAAAAAGAGATCCTATTGATTTTAATTATAAAGGGTATGAAATAGTTACAAACCCACCACCAAGTGGGGGTGGAATTTTAATTGCTTTCACGATGAAAATTTTAGAAAAATATGATTTAAAAGATTTTAGAAGTTTTGAATATGTAAAAGGCTTGATAGAAGCTTTTAACACAACAAGTGATTTTAGACGGGAGCATGTTGATGAGTTTTTACATGATGAAAAATTAAAAGATATATTATCAAATGATCGACTTATAAAAAATTATTGTACTACAATGCATTCAAGACTGAATCTTTGGGGGAATACAACACACTTATCAGTTATTGATGAAGAGGGTAATGCTGTGTCTTGTACAACTACAAATGGTGAAGGATGTGGGCATGTAATTCCTAGTTCGGGAATTATGTTAAATAATATGATGGGAGAAGAAGATTTAAATCCTCATGGTTGGTTTGCATGGGAAGAGGGTATCAGATTACCATCTATGATGGCACCCACAGCTGTATTAAAAGATGGAGAACCTAAATTAATACTAGGAAGTGCTGGAAGTAATAGAATAAGAAGTGCTATTACAACAACAATGATAAATAACCTTGAGTACAAGAAGAGTCTTCATGATAGTATAAACTCTCCAAGGATTCACTTTGAAAAGGGTTCTGTTTGTATGGAACCAAAATGTGATGAAACTATTTTAGAAGAGCTTAAAAAGCATTATGATTTACAATATTTTGATGACTTAAATGTATTTTTTGGTGGAGTTCAAGCAGTAAATGGAGAGCTTGAAGGTGGATGTGATACAAGAAGAGGTGCTGCAGTTATAAAAGTTGATTAAGGAATCAATAAAATAATATTAATAGAGATTTTAAAATTATTATTTTAAATAAAAAGCTTTATATGAGACATTTTAGAGACATTTATTTGTTATAATCATTAGATAATTTAAATAAGGAGTTTCTATGAATGCTCAAATACATAATTCTTCAATTGTTTATTGGGATAAGGCTTATTGTCTTGGAAATGAAAAAATTGATAGTGAACATAAGAGACTTTTTGAAATCGCTTCTGAGATTCCTAAATACTCAGAAGATTCTAAAATGATTATGAAAATAGTTAGAGAATTAATTAAATATACTAAAATTCATTTTAAAAATGAAGAAGATTTTATGTCATTAATAGATTATAAAAAGTTAGAAGATCATAAGCAACTTCATAAAGAATTAATTGATAAACTAAATGAAATAATTAAAGATATAAACTCTAATCCTCTTGAAAAAACTGTTATAAGATTAAATAAGTTTGTTAGTAAAGAAATTTTACATCATATTTTGGTAGAAGATAAAAAAGTTCATCATGCTATAAAAGATAGAAAAGAGTTAAAAAAGCAGTTTATGTGGAGAAGTGACTACAAATTAAGAAATGAACTTTTAGATGAAGAGCATATGAAACTGTTTGAGATTGCTATGAGAGCTTTAGATTATAATAATACAGATATAAAATCACATATAAAAATTGTTATAAAAGAACTTTATGATTATATGAAAACTCATTTTGAACATGAAGAAGCTTACATGGAAGAAGTTAATTATCCAGAGTTTGAAGAGCATAAACTTTTACATGAAGAGATTATTTTACAAATGAATCAGTTTATTAAACAACTTCCAACACTTAAAATTGTTGAATTTGAAAGAAAACTAATTGAATATATGGATGTTTGGTTGATCAATCATATTTTATACGAAGATAGAAAAATTACGAAGTTTCTTAAGGGCTAAGATATTTTTAGTATGAGTTTAATCATGGATAGCTTTTGCACTAGGATTTCTTAATTTTTTTAAATTCATATCTATATATTTAGCTTTTATATCTTTTTTATTTTTTAATGCAATGGTTTGCTTTTTTTTACCTATTGGTTTAACCTGGTAAATCTCAAACCCCGCTTCAAAAAGTGAAAGTCTAACAGGAGTTGCAATAGAGTATGTAGTTAGTATACACTCTTTTGCACAAGCTTGATATATATCTTTAAAGTATTCAGTACTCCAAAGCTCTTTATTTACGTCCGCACTAAAAGCATCCTGATAAACAATATCCATATTTCTTAGGGTTTTAATATATTTTCTAGCATCACCTATAAAAAGTTCAATTTTGATATTTTCATCTTCATATTTAAAATGTTGTGAAATTGCTTTAATTATATGTTTTATATTATCAAACTCTTTTGGGTAGTTAAATTTTTCTAGAGAATTAATTAGTTCAAAATCAAGTTCTGGAGAATATATATTGAGTTTAATATTTAAGTTATTTTCTTGAACATATTTTATAGTAGTAAAAGTATTGTATCCTAGTCCAAAACAGATATCTAAAACATGTAAATGTTTAGAACCTTTATGATAGTCAAAAGCAGGAATAACATGTTTTGTAAGAGATTCTTCTATAGCACCTGTTTTTATATCATGAAAGTGTTGATTATACCTTTTAGAGAATAATGTGTTTGAACCATCTTCTGTTTGAATAAACTCTTCCATAATTAAAGTTTATATCCTCATATCTATAGAGATAGTATTAAAGGGCTTAGGTGGCCCTTTAAGTATTTTGTCTTTTTTATACCTAGCATCCTAAAGAGTTTAACTTCTCATCTGATAAATATAATTTTTCATTTGACATTACCCCAATCTCATTTGAAAGTACATCCTGTGCTATCTCTTTTGCTTCATCTAAAGAGTGCATTTTAAATGTCCCACATTGGAACTCATTTAGTTCTGGGATATCATTTTGTGATTCTACATTTAGTACATCTTCCATAGATAATTTCCATGACTCTGCTACTTTTTCTTCAGATGGACTTCCTAGTAAGCTCATATAAAAACCTGTTCTACATCCCATAGGTGAAACATCAATAATTTCAACAGAATCAGAATTTAAATGAGATCTAATAAAACCTGCAAAAAGATGTTCTAAAGTATGAATACCTTTTTCTCCTAGCATTTTTTCATTTGGAACACAGAATCTTAAATCAAATACTGTAATAACATCTCCTGATGGAGACTTCATAGTTTTTGCAACTCTTACAGCAGGTGCTGGCATAATTGTATGGTCTACTCGAAATGAATCTAATAATGGCATGAAAAATCCTTATAACTTTATTTTTCGTGATTTTATCTAAAAATCTGTTTTAAAGGCTTAAATTCCATAAGTAACTAAAAGTTTTGAATCTGCTATTTTAATATCTTTTACAAATCTTCCTTGAATTGACTCTTTTGGAATTTTATATATTGGATATTTTTTGAAAATTTCATTTATCATTACTTGTAAAGCATTTTTAAAAGTGTTAGAAAAATCATCACTAATTTTTAATCTTCCAAAGTTAAAATTTTCTAAGTGTACATTTTGAAGATGAATTGAAGATGTTTTTTTGTTAAATAAAGGCTCACCTGAAATTGAAAAGCTTCCTCTAATAGCACCTGTAAAAACTGTTTTTAGTCCTAAGTCTATACTAGCTTGAAGTCTGTTTTTACTATTGTACATTTTAATATTAGGATTTGTTAAAGATAAGTCGCCAAATACAAAGTCTTTCTTAAATGGAAAAGATTCATTAAAAGAGTTACTAAGTTGGGACTCTGAAAGACTAAGTATAAGCCCTTGTTTATTTATTTGATGTATACAACCTGTTGTAAAAAATATTAAAAATAGTAAACTCAATAACAAATTTATTTTTTTCATAAAAACCTTTCTTTAATGATTTATGAGATTTTATCAGTAAAAAGATTATAATTCAAATAATAAAAATAAGGATTTTATTTATAGAAACTTTTGATATGATTAGATATTCAAAATGAAGGATATATAATGAGTAGTGAGTTTCTAATAACTTCTTTAATTGTTGTTCTTATGCCAGGAACAGGTGTAATATATACAATATCTATGGGACTTTTTGCAGGGAAAAAAGAGAGTTTTTTTGCTGCTTTAGGCTGTACTTTTGGAATAGTACCACATCTTTTAGCTTCAATCTTTGGTTTAGCGGCTATTTTACATACAAGTGCAATAGCATTTCAAATAGTTAAGATCATAGGTGTTTGTTATCTGTTCTATTTAGCCTATATGATGTACAAAGAGACAGGTTCTTTACAAATAGAGAATGAAGATCAAAAACAAAGAGGTTTAATTAAAATTGCAGTTCGTGGATTTTTAATAAATATTTTAAATCCAAAATTGTCAATATTTTTCTTAGCTTTTTTACCACAGTTTGTATCGTCAAATAGTACAGCTGTATTAAGTGAAATGCTAGTTTTATCTTTAACTTTTATGCTTATGACTTTTATAGTCTTTATAGTTTACGGATTCTTTGCTCATAAATCAAGAGTATTAATTCAAAATTCTCCAAAAATTATGGAAAGAATACAAAAAACATTTGCAGGCTTATTTGTCTTATTAGGAATGAAGTTAGCAACAGCAGAAAGATAAAATAAGATTAGGCTTATTTAAATTAGATTTAAGATTAAGAGTCCTTTAAATAAGCTTAATTATTTCTTATAACTATCTTAAAAACTTATCAATTACTTTTATATTACAATCTCTCAACATATAAAAAAAACTTATAATACCATTTAAAATAATAAAATAATTGACTTAGAGAACTTCCCTAAAAAAAGGACTATAAGATATTAATAACAGTAATTTTTTAGTAAAAAATCCCTAAAATCAATAATTCAAAAATTATAAATTTATTAATAAATTTATGTAATTTATCATTTGGTTTTTATATTTAAATCATATAATAAATAGATAACAATTTGATAAGAGATATCATAAAGGAGAAACAATGTTTAAGGATATGTCAATTAAAATGAAGTTGATTAGTTCATTTACTGTTATTACCTTGCTATTTTTATTATTAGCAGGATATAACATACTTGGTGTAACAAAATCAAGTGGAGGTTTTACTAATTATAGAGAAATGGCAAAAGACACAGTCTTGTCCTCTAGAGTACAAGCGAATATGCTAATGGTTAGAATGAATGTAAAAGAGTATATCTCTACTCCATCACAAAAAGAAATTGAACAATTTACGCATTATTATAATACAACTAAAAAATATGTTAAAAAAGCTTTAATTGAGATAGAAGAACCTTCAAGACATACCCTAGTAAAACAAATGAGTAATGAGTTTACTCAATATAAAGAGAAGTTTTTAAAAGTAGTTGATTTTATGGATCAAAGAAATCTTGTATATGGAAATCTAGTAAAAAATGGTAGTGAGATTGAAACACTTCTAACTTCAGTAATGATAACAGCTGATATAGATGAAAATTTAAGAGCTTCAATTGATACTGGTTCTGCAATTAGAACATTGTTATTAGCTAGACTTTATACAATGAAGTTTTTAGATTCAAACTCAGAAAGTGATAATAAAAGAGTATTAAAAGAGTTTAAAAGATTAGAAGAACAGTTATCAGATATAAAAGAAGAGCTTTTTAATAGAACAAGAATAGAAAAACTTAGCCGAGCAACAAAACTATTAAAAGAGTACGAAATAGATGTTGCAAAAATTGTTAATATTGTAAATAGTAGAAACAAATTGATTGATAAATTAAATATAAGTGGCTTAAAAATTGGAAAAATAGCTGAGGACATAAAACTATCAATTAAAAAAGAACAAGATACAATTGGACCTGAAGTAGCTGAATTAAATAGTAGTATTTTAAATATTTCAATTATAATAGCTGTTATTGTGTTATTAATAGTTATCTTATCGGCACTTGTTATTCCACGAGAGATTAGTATACAACTAGAAAAGTTCCAAAATGGACTATTAGGGTTTTTTAAGTATTTAAATAGAGAAACAAATAAAATAGAAATGTTAGATGATAGTTCTAAAAATGAAATAGGAACTATGTCAAAAGTAGTAAATGAAAATATAAATAAAACAAAAGAGGGTATTGAAGAGGATAGAAAGTTTATTGATAATACAGTTGCTATTCTTTCAGAGTTTGAGCAAGGAGACTTATCTCAAAGAATTACTTCAGAAGTTAATAACCCTGCATTAAATGATTTGAAAAAAGTATTAAACTCAATGGGGCAGAACTTAGAAGCGAATATTAATGAGATATTAAATGTTTTAGAAGAGTATACAAGTTATACGTACCAAAATAAAGTAGAAACATCAAATGTAAAACATCATCTATTTAAATTATCTGATGGAGTTAATAACTTAGGTTCTTCTATTACGATAATGTTAAAAGAAGAGAAGAATATTGGTGAAACACTTGAGTCCTCATCAACAGAACTTTTAGAAAATGTTAATACTCTTAATGATGTATCAAATGAAGCTGCTGCATCATTAGAAGAGACAGCAGCTGCTCTTGAGGAGATAACAACTACTATTGTAAGTAATACTGAAAATGTAGTGGAAATGGCAAGTTTTGCAGAGAAAGTAATAACATCAGTTGACGAAGGTAACTCTTTGGCAAATAAAACAACTAAATCAATGGATGAGATAAATGAGCAAGTAACTTCTATTAATGAAGCAATTACCGTAATTGATCAAATTGCTTTTCAAACAAATATACTTTCACTAAATGCAGCAGTTGAAGCAGCCACAGCAGGAGAAGCAGGAAAAGGTTTTGCTGTTGTAGCTCAAGAAGTAAGAAATCTTGCAGCAAGATCAGCAGAAGCAGCAAGAGAGATAAAACTTCTAGTAGAAAGTGCAACATTAAAAGCTAATGATGGTAAGAATATTGCGGATAAAATGATTTATGGTTATACTGATTTAAATGATAATATTAAAAAAACAATTGAGTTAATCAATCAAGTTGAAGCAGCTTCAAAAGAACAACAGTGTGGAATTGAACAAATAAATGATGCAGTCTCAACTCAAGACCAGCAGACACAACAAATTGCAAGTGCAGCTAATAAAACTTATAATATTGCAGTTGATACATCAAATATATCTAAAACAATAGTTTCAAATGTTGAAAAGAAGAGTTTTTAAATAGTTTAGAAAAGTAGTAATAAGGCAAAGTTTTTGCCTTATTACTTATAGTTTTTAAGAGTCTTAATCTTCTAACTCATCAGAATAGTCAGCTGCTGCCATTCTTGTTAATTGTCTATATCTATATTGTGCATCTTTTTTATTTTGTTCTAATAAAAAGTCAGCTTTTTCTGGATTTAATTTTTTTAATGATCTATATCTATTTTCTCTTAATAAGAAATCTTCATATATATCCCATTTTGGTTTTTTACCAGAAATCTTGATTGGGTTTTTACCTTCTTCAATTTTTCGAGGGTCAAAAGTATAAATTGGCCAATATCCACAATCTGTTGCCATTTGTCCTTGGTCAACTGATTTCATTAGTCCACCTTGAATACCATGTGCAATACAAGGAGAATAGCAAATGATTAGTGACGGTCCATCATACTCTTCTGCTTCTTTCATAGCTTGTACAGCTTGTTTTTGATTAGCTCTAGAGTTAATTTGTGCAACATAAATATTTCCATAAGTCATAGAGATATAACCTAAGTCTTTCTTAGCACTTTGTTTTCCATCATTTGTAAAGTCTGCAATAGAACCAGTTCTTGCTGATTTAGAAGATTGTCCACCAGTATTTGAGTAAACTTCTGTATCAACAACAAGAATATTTACATTTTCACCAGTTGAAAGTACATGGTCAACTCCACCATAACCGATGTCATAAGCCCAACCGTCTCCACCAATCATCCATTGTGATTTTCTAACGATATACTTTTTAAGGTCATATAAATCTTGAACTCCTGGTAAGTCTAGGTTTTGTTCTAATTGAGGAACCATTTTGTCTCTAATCTCTTGAGTCATTTTACCATTTGATCTATTCTCTAACCACTCTTTATACAATGCTTTAAGAGGATTAGTTACTTCTTCCATAGTATCTTCCATGATTCTACCCATTCTGTTTCTGATAGTCTCATTTGCAGCATGCATACCATAACCAAACTCAGCTGTATCTTCAAACAGTGAATTAGCCCATGCTGGACCTTCACCTTTATCATTTTTAGTATAAGGAGTAGATGGTGCTGATGCAGAATAAATAGAAGTACATCCTGTAGCATTCGCAATCATCATTCTATCACCAAATAGTTGCGTAGCTAGTGTAATATATGGAGTCTCTCCACATCCAGGACATGCAGAGTGGAACTCAAATAGAGGTTTAGCAAATTGTGAACCTTGAACTGTTTCTGTTTTAACTAAGTGATCTTTATAAGTTACTTTATCAAATAAGTAGTCTGCATTTTCTTGTTCACCTTGGTCAGCCATATTATTATATGGAACCATTTTAAGAGATTTCTCTTTTGTAGGACAGATATCAACACAAACATTACATCCCGTACAGTCTAAAATAGAAACTTGAATTTTATATTTTAGACCAGAATCTTTAGTTCCTTTAGCTTTAGAGTCTAAAGAGTGTTCTTTTACACCTTCTGGTGCATTTTCAAACTCTTCTTCATCCATTAAAAATGGCCTAATTACTGCGTGAGGACACTCAAATGCACATTGGTTACATTGGATACAAGTATCTTCAATCCATTCAGGAACCATAGTTGCGATTCCTCTTTTTTCGTATTTTGTTGTACCATTTTCCCATGTACCATCTTCTCTATCTGTAAAGATTGAAACTGGTAATTCATCACCTTTCGCAGCATTTACAACTTTTGCAAAGTTTTCAACAAAGTCATTACCTTTGTATTCAGAGTTAACAACTAATGCCCCACCTTCAAGATTAGACCATGATGGGTCAACATCAACTTTTACAATTCCACCTTCACCTGCATCAATTGCATCGTGGTTCATTGCAACAATTTGGTCACCTTTATTACCATAAGCTTTTGCTGCGTACTCTTTCATGTATTCTTTAGCTGTTTCATAATCAATAACTTCTGCAAGTTTAAAGAAAGCTGCTTGCATAATAGTATTTGTTCTTGTACCTAAACCAATATCTCTTGCTAGTTTAGTGGCATTGATGATATAAAAATTAACTTTCTTGTCAGCTAGAATCTTTTTAACTCTATCAGGAATTCTAGGAATTAATTCTTCTGGTGAGTAGATTGAATTAAGTAAGAATGTTCCACCTTCTCTAATTTCATCAATCATCTCATATTGTTCTAAATAAACTTCTTTTGAACAAGCAACAAAAGCAGGAGTTGATACAAGGTAAGTTGATCTAATAGGATTTTTTGAAAACCTTAAGTGTGACCTTGTATATCCTCCTGATTTTTTAGAGTCATATGCAAAATATGCTTGTGCATATAAGTCAGTTTTATCACCAATAATTTTTACTGAGTTTTTATTTGCACCAACAGTACCATCTGCACCAAGGCCATAGAATAAGCACTCATTTACTTCTTCTGTAACTGCAATATGTTCACCAACTTCAATAGAAGTAAATGTTACGTCATCATTGATACCAAGTGTAAAGTTATCTTTTGGAGTTTGTGCCGCTAAATTGTCATATAGTGCAATAATATGTGAAGGAGGAACATCTTTAGAAGATAATCCATATCTACCACCAATAATCTTTGGTTGCTTTTCTTCATTGTAAAATACTGATTTAATATCTAAGAATAATGGTTCAGCTAGTGAACCAGGTTCTTTTGTTCTATCAATAACACAGATTCTTTCAACAGACTCTGGTAAAACATTCATAAAATATTTAGCTGAAAATGGTCTAAACAGGTGAACTGTTAATAAACCAACTTTTCTGCCTTCTACTTTTTGTAAGTAGTCAATAGTCTCTTTAATAGTTTCTGTTACAGAACCCATTGCTATAATAATATCAGTTGCATCTTTAGCACCATAGTAAGTAAATGGTGCATATTCTCTTCCTGTAATTTTAGAGATTTCTTGCATATAATCATTTACAATGTCAGGAACAGCATCATAAAACTTGTTACATGCTTCTCTCCCTTGAAAGTAGATATCATCATTTTGTGCAGTACCTCTAGTAATAGGAGATTCTGGATTTAGTGAAGTATCTCTAAATTTTTGAACAGCTTCTTTATCTAGAAGTCTATCAAATTCTGCATAATCCATAACTTCAATTTTATTAATCTCATGTGAAGTTCTAAATCCGTCAAAGAAATGCAAGAAAGGAACTCTACCTTTAACAGCAGCCAAGTGAGCTACTCCACCTAAATCCATAACCTCTTGTACTGAACCAGTTGCAAGCATGGCAAAACCTGTTGCTCTAGCACTCATTACATCTTGGTGATCACCAAAGATTGACAATGCATGTGCAGCAAGGGCTCTTGCTGTAACATGGATAACACCAGGTAGTAATTGCCCTGCAACTTTATACATATTTGGAATTTTTAATAGTAAACCTTGAGATGCAGTATAAGTAGTAGTTAAAGCACCAGCTTGCAAAGAACCGTGAAAAGTTCCTGCTGCACCAGCTTCAGATTGCATTTCAATAACTTTTGGGATTCCTCCAAAAAGGTTTTTTTTCCCTTGTGTCGCCCATTTTTCAGTATTGTCACCCATTTGAGATGATGGAGTAATAGGGTACACTCCTGCTACTTCTGTAAATGCATATGAAACATATGCAGCAGCTTCGTTACCGTCCATTGTAGCAAATTTCTTAGACATGTAATTTCCTTTATTATTCTATAATCTTTATTAACATATGTTCACAATTATACCTAATTATTGCTCATATGTTCATCTTAAAAAGTAGAAAATAGTAAAAATCCTAAACTAATTAAAATATTTTTGCAAATCTTAAGATAAAGCAAGAAAATTATTATACTATTTATTTCTTATATATGTGGGGGTATTCAAGTTATTTGTATAAAAAATCAGATTTATAAGTATAAATTATAAATCTGAAATATTTTTGATGAGTTTTACAGCTTCAAGTGAGTTTGAGGCAATAAATGAAGTATGTTCTTTTAATGTCTCTTCTTTTCCATAACCACATAAAACTCCAACAGAGTTAATTCCTGCACCATTTGCAGCTATTAAATCAAGTTCAGTATCTCCAATCATCCAAATATCACTAGTTTCTTTAATATCCATTTTATCTAGTGTTGTATGGATTGGTTCGGGATGAGGTTTAGGGTGTTCAACATGTTCTCGTCCTGTAACATGTTCAAAATACTGCTTTATATCCATATGCTCTAGAAGTTGTTCACTATAAAGACCTGTCTTTGTTGTAACAATTGAAAGTCTTGCAAATGTATTTGCAAGTTCAATAGCCTCTTTTGCAAACTCTAAAAGCTCAGTTTGTTGTTTTGAAATTACTTTATATCTATCTTTATAGGCTTCTACATAATCCCAAACAATCTCTTGTGGTACGCCTAATTCTTGATACATGATATCTAAAGGATGACCAATTAAAGACTTTATATCTTCTTCGTTTCCACTAAAAT
Organism: uncultured Campylobacterales bacterium; assembly: GCA_947494995.1. GTDB lineage: Bacteria > Campylobacterota > Campylobacteria > Campylobacterales > Arcobacteraceae > Halarcobacter. The sequence goes on from CANLWY010000001.1 coordinate 278,639, forward strand.
TAAAGTCAAGTTTTTCAAATGTATGATAAAAAGTTGAAACTATCGCATCTGTTGAATCGATAAGTGTTCCATCTAAATCAAAAAGAATAATCTTTTCCAAATATACACCTTGTAATATTTTAAATTTTGAAATGAAGTTTAGTATATTATTCATTATAAATAGATATAAGATTATAATTAGTTATATATGGGGCAAAAAATTAGGGTTTAATCCAGTCCTTATGGTTGTGCCATATACCTGTAAATTGAGGTTCAATGTTTTTTATATCTTTATTTACAGTGGTTATAGTATTGGGAATATACAAAAAGAGATAAGGAACATCTTCTGCAATTTTCTTAAATATTTTTTTATAATTATTTGAGAGTTCTTCTCTGTTAATAGTAACTTCTGCTTCTTCAATAAGTTCATCAACCTCTTTATTATTGTAACCTACTAAATTAAAACCACCCTTTTTATCTTGATTTGAGTGCCATAAAGGTTTTGCATCAGGTACAAGAGCTAATCCCCAACCAAGAAGAATTGCTTCAAAGTTTCTTGGGTTTACCACTGTATTTAAAAATGCTTGCCACTCCATAACTCTAATTTTCATTTTTATTCCAGCTTTTGCTAATTGGTATTGCATAATTTCAGCTGCATTCCTTCTAATATCATTTCCTGTATTTGTTACAACTTCAAACTCAAAGGGATTATTCTTATCAAAGCCTAGTTCTTTTAAAAGAGTTTTTGCCTTTTTTATACTATATTCAAGGTTTTTAACATTTTCATTAAAAGCAAAAGTTTCAGGTAAAAAAGGTCCATTACAAATCGTACCATGTCCAAAGAATAGTATGTCAATAAGTTCTTGTCTGTTTATTGCATGGGATAATGCTTTTCTTATTCTTATATCTTTAAACTTTTCATCTCTTAGGTTAAACCCTAAATAAGTATATCCAAAGTTAGGCTTTTCCAAAATCTTATAAAATGACTTAAAATCTTTATTAATCTGTTTTTCTAATTGAAGGGGTTTTAGTGATGAAACATCTAATTTATGTTGTTTTTGAAATAAAAACTCGGTATTTGGATCTGGAATATATTTGAATTTAATCTTATCAATTTTTGCTTTGCCTTCAAAATAATTTTCATTTGCATAAATAGTTACATCTTGGTTTATCTCAAACTCTTCTATATAATATGGTCCCGTACCCGTTGGCTTTTTATTAAAAAAACTTGACATAATGTTTTTTTCATCTTTCAAAATATGCCAAGGAATTATACTAAGAGTCCAGATATCAAGTGCTTTAAAGTAGGGTTTTTTATATTTTACTTCAATAGTGAAATCATCAATCATCTTAACGCTTTCAACTAATAAAAAGTTTGACTTTAATGGCGTAAATACTTTTGGACTCATAACTGTATTATAAGAGAACAATACATCTTTTGCTGTAAAAGGTTTTTTATCATGCCATTTTACATCCTCTCTTAATTTAAACCTTAATGTAGTTTTATCAATAAATTTATAACTTTTTGCAAGTTCTGTTTTAATTTTTCCATGTTTATCATAAGTTAAAAGTCCATTAAAAAGAAAACCAGAAACACTACTACTTGCTGAATCAGCTGGTAAAATAGGATTTAATTTACTTGGACTAGAGGTCATAGATAGGTTTAATGTACTTGCTACCATTTGAGATATAAAAATTAGAATTGCTATTAGTTTTTTCATAGAGGAATTATATCTTATTCAAACTTTTAAATTTTTAGGCATAAAAAAAGGAGCAACTCTCGTCGCTCCTTTTGAAAATATAATTGAAGTAAAAAACTTCTTTGAATACCAATTATCTTTTTGAGAATTGAGTAGACTTTCTTGCTTTCTTTCTTCCGTATTTTTTTCTTTCAACAGATCTTGCATCTCTTGTTAATAATCCATAAGGCTTTAAGATAGTTCTGAATTGCTCATCATAAGCAACTAATGCTCTAGAAATACCATGTCTAACAGCATCAGCTTGTGCAGAGTAACCTCCACCTAAAGTTTTTACAACAATATTTACAGAAGTTTCTTGCTTAGATACTTCTAAAGGTTGCATAACTCTTTTTTTAATAGCTTCGTGTCCACCTAACCATGCATCTAAAGATTGACCGTTGATTGTAAGTTGACCGTTTCCGTTCTCTAACCATACTTTTGCGATAGACGTTTTTCTTCTACCTGTTGCATATACTTTTGCCATTAGTCTTATCCTTTAATTTGCGCAGTGTGAGGGTGCTCAGCCTCTGCATATACTTTTAATTTTTTTAACATAACTTTTCCAAGTTTTGTTTTAGGTAACATACCTCTAGTAGCTAGTTTATATAATTTTTCTGGGTTGTTTTCTAGCATGTCTGACATTTTGTGAGTTTTAGTACTTCCAAAATATCCTGAGTGTGTATAGTAATTTTTATCTTCTAATTTTGCACCTGTAAATCTTGCTTTTGAAGCATTGATAATAATTACGTTATCTCCACAATCTACGTGAGGAGTGAATGAAGGCTTGTGCTTACCTCTTAATAATGTTGCAACTTCAGTAATAATTCTACCAAATACTTTATCTGTTGCATCAATCACTACCCAATCTCTTTCGATTTCGTTAGCTTTTGCCATTTGAGTAAATTTCATTTATTTTCTCCGATTTTGTTAATGAGGTGGAATAGTAGTGTATTAATACTTATAAAAAGCTTAAATTAAGTAGTATTTAATATTTTATTATAAATTCAGAGCCTTCATGGATTTTGCTTTTTACTTCAAGTTCAAAATTGTGAAGTTTTAGAATTGATGCTACAATAAAAAGACCTAATCCAAGAGAGTTATTCCATCCATTTTGTGACACTCTATAGAATTTTTGGTTTATCATTCTTAAATCATTTTCGTCAATACCTATTCCTTTATCACTGACTGATATAGAGTTTGGTTCAATTTTTATGATAACATCATCTTCTGAATATTTAAGAGCATTTTCTATTAAGTTACTAAGAGCCATAGAAAAAAGGGTTTCATCTACTTTAATATTTTTATCTTCTCCTAAAATTAGGATATCTCTATTTTTATATTTCTCTTTTAAATCAGAAAGAACCTCTTCACTTATAGCTTTAAGTGAACAGTTTGTATGTATAATTTGTTGTTTACCCTCTTCAAGTTTTAGTGTCAATCTTAACTTGTCAATAATATGTGACATTTTATTTCCACTTGTATATATTTTATTTAAAAATTTAATTTTCATACTTTCTGGTAAATCTTTGTCATTTAAAATAGTTTCAGAATAACCTGAAATAATAGCAATAGGGTTTTTAAATTCATGGGATATTGCTGAAATGATTTCATCTTTCTGTCTATTAGCAAGTTTTAGTTTTGCAGTTTGTTTTGCTTTTTGTCTCTCTTTTTTTGAAAGTTTTATAGCAACTTTGTTTAAAAGTCGAGTGATTTTATTAAACTCTTCTGAAAATTCTGAATGTAGTTCATAGTTTGGTTTTTTATTACTCATTTCTATTAGAAAATTCAAAATAGAGTTTGTTTCAACTTTTATTTTTAAACTTAGATAGTAGGTAATTGCAAAAAATAGAATAAGAAATATTGCAATAAGTCCTATTATTTGATACACAAGTTCTCCAAAGCTTTCTTGGATCTTTTCTGTATAGTCTGCTAATCTTATATAATAGATTGAATCATCAATAGCAATTTTTTTTGCAACATATAAAAGCTCTTGCTTTACTGTATTTGAAAATCTTATTTTCTTTCCATATCCTTCATATTTTGCATGAATTATTTCATACCTATTTAAATGGTTCCCCATTTTTTCCTTATCTTCATCACTATCAGCAACTACATTTCCTTTTTCATCAATAATTGTAATTCTTGTACCCGTCTTATTATTAAATGTTTTTATTATGTAATCCATATTATCAACACTAATTATTGAAAAAGATAGAGCATCAATATTTTGTGATAAGTTTTTTTCTACTTGATTAAGATAATTGTTTTTTGACCAGTAATATGTTGTTACACTTATAACGATAAGCATTACAAGAAATATAAGTGAAAAGGTACGCAAAAAAAGTTGATGTATTTTTAACAAAATATGTAACCTTCTCCTCTAATAGATTTAATATACTCTTTTTTATGATCAGGGTCAATCTTAGATTTTAGTCTTTTTATTGCAACATTTACAGTTTTTAATTTTTTATCAAAAGAGTCTTCCCATACAGTTTGAAGCAAATGTTCCCTAGTCATAAGTATATCTTTATTTTTTATAAATTCTAAAAGTAAATCATGTTCTAAATGTGTTAAATCAATCTCTTTTTCTTCTATATAGAATTTTTTATTTGAAGACTTATACGTTATATCTCTTATTTTTAAGATATCAACATCATTAGAGGCTCTTCTAATAATAGCTTTAATTCTTGCTAAAGTCTCTTTTACATTAAAAGGTTTTGTAATATAATCATCAGCATAGGCATCAAACCCTTCTAAGATATCTTCATCTCTATCTTTTGCTGTTAAGTAAACAACAGGAATGTTGTATCCTTTTTGTTTGATTGAGTTAATGAAGTCTATTCCATCAATATTAGGAAGGTTTCTATCCATTATAATAAGGTCTATTTTTTCTTCTTCTAAAATTTTTTCAACTTTTTCATTTATACATAAAAAACCAATAGTTTCATATCCTTCTTTTTGGAGGCTATACTCTAAAAGTTCTAATATATCTTCTTCATCTTCAACTATTAAAATCAATTTATCGTTTATCTCAGTACTTTTCATTTAAAATGATAACCTTTATTATCTTAAGCTTGTTCTATTGTTCCACCAACTTCTGCAAATACAAGTAAATTTGCAATTGCTGCTGCTCTATCAGCTGTTTTTTCTAATCTTCTTAATGAACTTAATACATCAAAGTACTCTTTTGAAAGTTCAATATCTTTTGAGATAAGCTTTAAAATGTTTTTTTCTAACATTGCATAAAGGTCATCAGTTTTACTCTCTTCAACAGTTACTTTTTTATATCCAGCTTCAACGATTTTTTCATCAGTTTCATTAACTAATTCAACAGCTGTTTGTAAGGCAAGATTTGATGCTTTTAATAAAGGAATAGCATACTCTAAAATTGTATGATGATCTAAATCACTTGAAAAAGATTTTTTAAATGTTTTTACAAAGGTCTTTGCATTTGCACCAGCTCTTAAAAGTTCATTTGTAATCTTAAGATATGAAACCATCTCTCTTAAATCTCTAGCCTCTGGAGAATATAGTGCTAAAGTTTTAACGATTAGGTTATCAATTTCATTTGATTTCATACCAAGAGTCTTAATTGATAAATTAACCTCTTTTAACATTGATATATCATTTTCTTTAAGTGCTGATAGAGAAATTTTATTTGCATGAACAATCTCTTGTCCTATTGCATAGATATCACTTTTTATTTGTTCTACATTTTTTGTATATGGTTGTAACATTATCCAAACCTTCCTGTAATATAATCTTCTGTTTTTTTATTTGATGGGTTTACAAAGATAGTCTCTGTTTCATCATATTCAATTAATTTTCCAAGATGGAAAAAGGCCGTATAATCTGCAACTCTTGCTGCTTGTTGCATATTGTGAGTTACTGTGATAATTGTATATTTCTTTTTTAACTCCAACATAAGTGCTTCAATTTTTTCTGTTGATATTGGGTCAAGTGCAGAAGTTGGTTCATCCATTAAGATAACCTCAGGTTTAACGGCAATTGTTCTAGCTATACAAAGTCTTTGTTGTTGGCCACCTGAAAGCGAAGTACCTGGGTCATTTAATTTATTTTTAACTTCTTCCCAAAGTCCTGCATCTCTTAAAGATTTTTCAACTAATTCATCACACTCTTTTCCTTTTTTAGTCAGCCCATGTTTTAATGGTGCATATGCAACATTATCATAGATAGATTTTGGAAAAGGGTTTGGTTGTTGGAAAACCATTCCAATTTTTTTTCTAACTGATACTTCATCAACATCTTTATCATAAATATTTTTTTGATCAATTACAACAGAACCATCAATTTTAACAATTGAGATTAGATCATTCATTCTATTTAAACATCTTAAGAATGTAGATTTACCACATCCTGACGGTCCAATAAGTGCTGTAATTTTATTTGCGTAAAGTGGTACTGTAATATTATGAAGAGCATGGTTGTCTCCGTACCATAAGTTTAACTCTTTTACGTTAACTTTAATATTTTTTTCTTTATTTTTACCCATAATCTTTTATTTCCTTACCATTTTACTTCAAATTTTTTTCTAAGATAAATCGCTAATGAATTTAGCGAAATTAATATTGTTAATAATACCATGATACCAGCTGCCGTTTTTTCAACATACATTCTTTCTGGCATACCTGCCCATGTAAACAGTTGTGCTGGCATAACAGTTGCCGCCTCAAAAACTGAACTTGGAGTATCGGGGATATATGCAATCATTCCAATAATAATAAGTGGTGCAGTCTCCCCCATAGCTTGTGCAAGACCAATAATTGAACCTGTTAGGATTCCTGGGAAAGCTAATGGTAAAACATGGTCTCTTGTTACTTCAATTTTTGTAAGACCTAATCCATATGCTGCTTGTCTAATTGAATCTGGAACAGCTCTTAATGCTGCTCTTGAACTTACAATAATAATTGGAAGAGTCATAAGAGCAAGTGTAAGACCACCAACAATAGGAGCTGACCTTGGAAGACCAAATAAATTAATAAATACGGCAAGACCTAAAAGACCAAAAAGTATTGAGGGAATAGCTGCTAAGTTATTTATATTTACTTCTACAATTTGAGTAAACTTATTATCATCTGCAAACTCTTCAAGATAAATTGCTGTCATAACTCCAATAGGAAATGCTATAAGCATCGTAATAATCATTGTTAATATTGAACCAACGATAGCTGAGTTTAAACCGGCATATTCTGGAGATTTTGAATCACCATTTTTAAAGAATATTTCATTAAATCTAAGTTCAACATTTCCATTAGCTTTCATTTGGTCAACTAAAGCTCTATCTTTATCTTTCATATTATAATGATGACCTTTTAAGTATTGATCAACTTGATCATCTGCAATAACCCATACCGATATAGTTTGTCCCATTAGTTGTGGATTTTCTTCAAGCATCATGGGAATAGTTCTTAAATAAGCTCTTGATACAATTTTTCTATATTTTCTATCGATTGCTTTTCTATAATTCTTTTTAACTACTTCATTATAAGTTACGTCAACTTTTAAATATGCTTGTTTAAATGCAGGTGTTCCTTTTGATGTAATATCAAAAAGGAAAAAAGCTAAAAAAGCAATTGAAAAGATTAAAGATGAAAGTGTAAATCTCTTAAATCTTTTTGACTTTTTATGTCTTCCATTAAGTGATGGATCATAAAATGGATTATCTTTGTGTTTGTTTTTTTTCTTACCAATCATAATGTATTCACTTTATATTTTTCTTTAAATTTTCTAATCATCATTAGAGATAATATATTTAATCCTAATGTAACAATAAATAGTGCAAGTCCAAGTGCAAATGCAACTAAAGTTTCAGGAGAATTAAACTCAAAATCTCCTACAAGAGAGTTTACAATTGTAACTGTAACTGTTGTCATATCTTCAAGTGGATTGAAAGAAAGATTTGGACGTAAACCTGCTGCCATAACAACAATCATCGTTTCTCCAATTGCCTTAGAAAAACCAAGTAGACATGCTGAAATTATACCTGGAAGTGCTGATGGCAAAACTATATCTTTAATAGTCTCACCTTGTGTCATACCAAGACCAAAAGCTGCTTTTCTTTGAGAATCTGGAACGGCTTTAATTACGTCATCCGATAATGATGAGATAACAGGGATAATCATAATCCCCATAACAACACCAGATGCAAGTGCTGAGTTAAATGTAGCTTCTAAGCCAAACCACGCTGTAGCTTTTACAACAAAGGGAGCAACGGTTAATGCAGCAAAGAATCCATAAACTACGGTTGGAATACCTGCAAGAACTTCAAGTACAGGTTTTAGATAATCTCTTGTTTTATGAGAAGCATATTCACTCATGTAAATTGCAGACCCTAAACCAATAGGAATAGCAACAGTCAGGGCAATTAGGGTAATCATAATTGTACCAGTAAAGATTGGAATAGCACCAAATTGACTATCAACTTGTCCTGGAGACCATGTTGTTCCTGTTAAGAAGTACCAAAAGCTTCTTAGTTCAAAGAAAGCAATTGCTTCAAATAGAATTGAGAAAAGAACACCAAATGTCGTTAATATTGAAATTGTTGCAGCTGCAATCAATGCAATTTTGATAGTTCTTTCTTTCAATTCATTTGATCTATTTTTTGATTCAAATGAATGCAAAGTTCACCTTTAATATAAATTTTTGAAATGGTATTTAAAAATGGTTACAATAAGGTTACAAGTTGATAGAAACACCTATAGGTAGGGAGTTTGTTTTTGATGCCTTTTTTATGTCAGTAAGTTGTATATTAAAAGTTTCTAGGGTAGATTTCTTATTGATTTCAAGTATAGCTGCACATACTGAAAGTAGCTTAAACTCTCTTGTTATTCCAAATCTATCTTTTGCAATCATGAAGTTGTTTTTTATATCTTCTTGTGAATAAAGACTTGAAACATTTATTTTAAACTCTTCTTGCGTTAAGGCAATTGTTTCATAAACTTTTTCATACTTTTCTTCTATGAAGCCTACAAAAAAATCATCTCCACCAATATGAGCAATAAAACTTCCTATTGGTAATACTTTTCTTAATATTTCAGAGAACATTAAAATGGCTCTATCTCCTTGTCTAAAACCATATTTATCATTAAAAGGTTTAAAATCATTAAAATCGAAATAGATTATATGTGCATTTCGCTTTTTTTCAAAAACTTTTTTTATATATTCATCTATTTGATCATTTCCTGGAAGTTTTGTTAGTGGATTTTGGTTTTGTGCTATTTCAAGGTTTCTTTTATATGATAATGATAGTAAATTACTAAGACTGATAAATCCATAATACTTTGCATCTTTTGTTACAAAGATTCCTTTTGCATCATTTCTCATACTAAAAATTTCAAGTGCCTTATCAATACCCCATGTTAAATCAATTTCTAAAATAGGTTTAATATAAGATTTTAATTTCTCTTTTGATGAGTTGTTTTTTGCTAAAGATAATCCATATTGAGAATATGACATCTCTTTTATATCAACTTCATAGATGGCACCTAATATTTTTTTATTATTATTAATAATAGGGACAAAAGTATTTCTTGTATGCTCTTTAAAATAGATAAAAAGGTCAAGTAGTGAGGCATTTACATTTAAAGATTCAATTTTTTGAATGTAAGACTTGTCAATAAAGTCATTACTTAATACTCTTCTATCTTTATCAAAAATTGGCCTTTTATCTGTATAAGATTTTTTAATTTTCTTTACATTTAGTGTTGGTTTTGCTATAAAATAACCTTGGATAAAATCAACTTTCAACTCTTTACAAATATAGTATTCGTCAATATTCTCAACCCCTTCAGCAATTACTCTTATCCCCATAATATGTGCCATCTCAACTATTGAAGTACAAAAAAGTTTTTTCTTAGAGTCTAGGTTTATATCTTTTATAAAGAATTTATCTATTTTAATAAAATTTGTTTCAGATACGTAAAGTAAATGAAGTCCAGAAACTCCTGTTCCAAAATCATCAATAGCAATACAAAAGCCATTTTTTTTATATAATTGAATGACCTCTTTTAATCTATTTTCATCTTTATATGCGTAGTGTTCTGTCAATTCAAAACATAAAGTCTCTTTGTTTAAAGATAGTTTGTTTAATATTTTGAGTGTTTGAGTTACATCAAAATCAGGCATTGTAAAAATTCTATTATCAATATTATAAAATATTTTTAAATTTTTTAAATCAATTTCTTTAAATTTTTTAAATGCCTTTTCTCTTAACAAAAGGTCAATTTTAAATAACTTTTTATCTTCATATAGAGTATCAAAAAAGTTTTGTATTGAAGAAAAACCTAGTTTATCTGTATTTCGTATAAGTGCTTCAACTGCAAATATTTTACCAGAGTGAGTATTTACAATTGGCTGAAAAGCAAAATCTAATTTATCTATATCTATACCAAGAGACATAGTTGTAAAACCTTTTAGTATAAAATTATATATAGCTTATTACCTCTTCTGTCCGCTTAACAGATAATAAGCCATATATAATTTTATAAAAGAGAGGTTTTCCTCTCTTTTAATTATGTAATTAGTGTTTTTTAGATAATTCGTCTAAAGTTAATTTTTTACCTGCAATTACATCTTTTCTAATTTGAGCTCTTTGAGCATCTGGTAATGCAATTAATCCGATTTCTCCTAAGATTCCATCATGACCTATCATATTTTCAGACATAAACATCTCAACATATTTACTCATTGCAGGAACGTCTTTTTTATGAGAGTTTTTAGTATAGAAGAATAAAGATCTTGAAATTGGGTATTTACCAGAAGAGATTGCATCTGGAGTTGGAGATACACCATCAACTTGTGAACCAGCCAATTTGTCATCATTTTCAATTAAGAAAGAGTAACCAAAGATTCCAAATGCTGCTTTATTTTTTGTTAATTTTTGAACAATGATGTTGTCATTTTCACCAGATTCTACGTAAACACCATCAGTTCTAACAACTGCGTATTTTTTATATTTTTTGTTTTTCTTTTTGTCAGCTTTATAAAGGTCAGTATATACAGCCATTTTTTTGAAAGTTCCCTTCATAACCATATCTTCAAAGGCATCTCTTGTACCAGAAGATTTTGGCGGTCCATAGATAATAATTTCTCTATTTGGTAATGATGCATCAATATCAGACCATTTTTTATATGGATTAGCAATTAATGACTTACCATCTTTTGAAGGAACTTCAGCAGCAACTGCTAAAGCGATTTGTTTTTTACTTACATTAAATGCATTATTTGATTTATCTTGAGCAAATGCAATACCATCAAATCCAACAACAGCTTCAGTGATATCTGTTACACCGTTTTTCTCACACATTTTGAACTCTTTTGCTTTCATTCTTCTTGAAGCATTAGTGATATCTGGAGTATTCATGTCATTTCCAGCACAGAATAGTTTCATTCCTCCACCTGAACCAGTCGATTCAACTACTGGAGTTGGGTATTTAGTTGTAGCTCCTAATTCTTCAGCAACAGCAGAAGCGAAAGGATAAACAGTTGAAGAACCAACCATTTTGATTTGCTCTCTTGCACTAAGAGATACAGTTAAAGCAGCAGATGCTAATAAAGCAATTGTTGTTTTTTTTATTGTCATTTTTTTGTCTCCGTAAAAATTTGATTTGTGAAAGTTTATATTTTTATGATTACATTTTGGTTACTAGTAAAATATCTTTATTTATAATATTAATTCTAAAATAAGTGGCTTTTTTGTATTGTATAAGTTATTAAAGAATTAAAAGGTTATTTATGACTCCTCATATTGAAGCAAAAATTGGCGATATAGCAAAAACAGTACTAATGCCAGGGGACCCTTTAAGGGCAAAGTTTATGGCAGAGCGATATTTAGAAAATATAAAACAAGTAAATGGTGTAAGAAATATGCTTATGTACACTGGGACATATAAAGGTAAAGAAGTCTCTATTTGTGGTTCAGGTATGGGAGTTCCTTCTATTGGAATTTATTCTTATGAACTTTTTAAGTTTTATGATGTTGATACTATTATTAGAGTTGGTTCTTCAGGAGCTTATAGTGAAGATTTAAAGCTTTATGATGTTGTTTTAGTTACCGAAGCATATAGTGATTCTACAGCTTTTGCTAAACTTGTGTTAAATGAGTCATCTCATTTGGCATATCCTTCAAAAGAGACTAATGATAGCTTGCTAAATAGTGCAAAAGTTCTAAATATAAAGCTTCATGAGTGTAGAACCCACTCTTCAGATGTATTTTATTCAGCAAGATCTTTAGAGGATACAGTAAAAGATACAGGTGCACAGTGTGTAGAGATGGAGTCAACAGGACTTTTTATAAATGCAAAAGCAACTGGCAAAAAGGCTGCTTGTTTATTAAGTATCTCAGACCATTTAGTTACAGGTGAAGAAACAACTGCTAAGCAAAGACAAACTACTTTTGATGATATGATGAAAGTAGCTTTAGAAGCTTTATAGATTAATAAAAAGAAGTACCAAGTTTAGGCTTTGGTATTTCTAAATGTTCTGAAATAGTCGCTCCCATATCGGCAAAGCTTTCTCTAATACCAATATTTTTAAGCTCTTTACTTTTTAACATACCAAAAACTGGAATATTTTCCCTTGTATGATCTGTTCCTTTAAAAGTAGGGTCGCAACCATGATCTGCTGTAAGAATTAATAAATCATCTTCTTTCAAGTTATCAATGATCTCTTTTAATTTTATATCAAACTCTTCTAAAGCTTTTGCATATCCAATTACATCTCGCCTATGTCCATATTCCATATCAAAATCTACAAAATTTGTGTATATGATACCATCATCTTTAAGCTCTTGCATTTGATGTATAGTTTCATTTGCTAAACCATCAATTTTATAGGCTAAAAGTTTTTTATTTATGCCGTGTCCTCCAAAAATATCTGAAATTTTCCCAATCCCTATAACCTCTTTTTGATGTTCTAAGGCAAGTTCTAAAACTGATTTTCCACTTGGTCTTATTGAATAATCTTTTCTATTTTTTGTTCTTTGAAAGCCATCTTCTTTATTTCCTAAAAACGGTCTTGCAATAACTCTTCCTACCCCATGAGAAATTGTCATTTGCCTAACTTTTTCACATAGTTTGTAAAGATTTTCTAAGCCAAAATATTTTTCATGTGCTGCTATTTGGATAACTGAATCTACACTTGTATAGAAGATTGGCTTATTTGTTTTTATATGTTCTTGTGCAAAAGTATCAATGGCTTCAATTCCATTGGCATGTCTATTACAAAGTGTTCCTTTTATATTGGTTTTTTCAATTATTTCATTAAGTGACTTTTGGGGAAAAGCAGGAATTTCATTTTTATAGAATTTTAATGGAACATCCATAAGTATTCCAGCCATTTCCCAATGTCCTGAAAGTGTGTCTTTGCCTAAAGATTTCTCCTTTGCAACACCATAGAAAGCATTTTTCAATGGAATAGTTTCATTTTTTAACTTTAACGTTTTTTGATGATTGATTACATAGCTTTTTAGTAAACCAAGTGAGCAAAGATTTGGAATATTTAGTTTGTAGTTCTTGGCAATATTACCAAATGTATCTGCTCCTTCATCATCAAATTTTTTTGCATCATCTGCATTTCCAATTCCAAAAGAGTCAAGAACTAACCATATAACTCTTTTCATCTTAGTATCCATTTGAGTTTATTTTTTGACCAGTAACTATTTCAACTCCAGCACTCACACCCAATCTATCTGCTCCAGCTTCTATCATAGCTATAGCAGTTTCATAATCTCTTATTCCCCCTGAAGCTTTTATTTTCACCTTGTCTTTAACACACTCTTTCATAATCTTTATATCTTCTAAACTGGCACCTCTTGTTGAAAAACCTGTAGAAGTTTTTATAAAATCAACGCCAATATCTTTACATAAAAAAGAGACTTCCTTTAACTCTTCTTTTGTTAATAATGCAGTTTCAAATATAACTTTCAAAATAGTACCATCACAAGCTTTGTATACAGACTCTATATCTTCTTTTACTCTGGTATACTCTTTTGACTTTAATAAACCAATATTTATTACCATATCAATTTCGTCTGCTCCATCTTTTATTGCACTTTTAGCTTCAAAAGCTTTTGTTTGAGAATTAGAAGTACCTAGAGGGAAGCCAACTACAGTACAGATTTTTACTTCTGAATCTTTTAAGTATTGTTTTGCATCTTTTATAAAGCTTGAGTTTATACATACTGAACAAAAATTATACTCTTTTGCTTCTTCACATAGTTTTTTAATATCTTCAAGTTTTGAATCTGCTTTAAGTAGAGTATGATCAATATATTTTGATATCTTATTCATTTTTTTCCTTATTGGATATAAAAAGTAAAAGAAGTTATACAAAAAACAAGCTTAGGAGAGCATAATAAAACTATTTATATTTTGTTTATATTTGTAATAATTATATCTTCTTTTAATGAATACATGTGTGATTCTAATCCATGAATAAAGATTTTAACAATGCTAGGATCTTCAAGTTTATCGTCAATAATTGAGACTTCAGCATTTGATGTTAAAAGAATGCAATTTTTTGGAATTGTTCCATTTTTCATGGATTTTTCAATTTTTTTTGTATTGGTAATATCTTTATATGAATCACAAGCTAAAGTAAATTGTTTTACTTCATCACTAAATGAAAATGAGTATAAAAAGATTAATATGAGTAGAATTTTTTTCATAGGGAACTCCTATTGTTTATAATATTTATTCGCAAACTCTTTAACTTTTCCTTCTTGAACAATATCTCTAACTATGTTACTAAGCTTATCAACCTCTTTTGCATGCTTTGATTTTTTAGAAACAGTAAGGTATAAATTTACATTGTTATTAGGTTTATAGAGTGCTTTTTCAATTTTATTTTGAAAACCCATATTTGCTATATCAAAGTCTACTTGACAATCTGTACCAATAATTACTTCAAGTCTATTAGCTACTAGCATTCTAAGTAGTTGTATTTCACTTTTTACAGAACGCTTAAAAAGGTTTTTATCTGTATCAAATGGAGAAAAATATGCAGAGTTATCAACTTGACCAATTAAAAAGTTTTTTAAGTCTTCATATTTTTTTATTTTATGAGCATTTCCTTTTTTTACATAAAAAACAGTAGAACAAGTATAATATGGAGGTTCGATATAGTGTAAAAACTTTGCTCTTTCTTCTCTTTTTGCTACACCAGTCATAATATCAGTATCACCATTTCTCATATTAATTAAGCTTCTTGCCCAAGGAGTCCTTACGACTTTCATTTTCTTATCATATCTTTTTTCTATTTCATTAATAAAATCAAAGTCAATTCCAGAATAACTGTTCTTTTCCATAATTCTAAAAGGAGCCCAAGAATCAGCACCAACAATAAGTTCATTATTCTCTTTTGCATATAAGGAAGTAGATATTAAAAAAACGTAGCTTAATATAGTAAGAGTTAAAGCTCTTAAAATCAAAGATAAATAGGTTTTCATAATTATTCCTCCTGCATAAATCAAGGGATAATTAAATTATAAGGCAGAGTAGTTTAATTTAAAATAACAATATAAAATTACTTTTTTCTTTAAATGTTTTTTATTGAAATTGTAAATTTTACTCCTTTATTTTCTTCACTTTCGCAAGTTATAGAACCATTAAGATTATTTGTTACAATATTATATATAATATTTAATCCAAGTCCTGTACCCCCATTAATTCTATTAGTAGTGAAAAAAGGATCAAATATTTTTGGAGTGTTTTCTTTAGGAATACCTTTACCATCATCTTTATATATTAATTCTAAACCTTTTTTAGTAAGTTTAGCACTTATTTTGATAACTCCTTTTTCTTTCTCTTCATAAGCATGATTTATAGAGTTTGTTATAAAATTAGTGATAATTTGTGAAAAAAGACCAGGAAAAGAGTTTATAATTAATTGTTCTTCTATATCTACTTTTATAATTAAGTTTGTTTTCTTTATTAAACTTGTTAATGAAATCAAAGTCTCTTCAATATACTCTTTTAAATTGAATTTTCTTTTTTCTTCTTCATTACTTTGATCAACTGCAACTTGTTTAAAACTTTTAATTAAGTGGGCAGTTTTTTTAAGGTTGGCGTTCGTTAATAAAGCTAACTCTTCTGAAGTTTTTAAAAATTCATTAAATTTTTCTTCAGATAACGTGTCATTTTGAAAATCTTTTTTTAACTCTTGGTTTAGTTCAACAAAATGAGTAATTGCCGTAAGAGAAATTCCAACTGGAGTATTTATTTCATGGGCAACTCCGGCAACTAGTCCTCCAAGACTTGCCATTTTTTCTGATTCAATTAGTTTATCTCTAGTTACATTTAAATTGTGTATCATAGTCTGAAGCTCTTCATTAGACTCTTCTAGTTCTTCTGTCCTTTCATAAACTTTTTGTTGAAGTTCTTCATTAAATTTCTCTATTTTTTTCTTTGCTTTATTCATCTCTGTAATATCAAAATAGGTTCCAACTATCCATTTTAATTTATTATTTGAATCAAAATAAGTATTTTTATATAATATTAAATCTTTAAGTTCATTGTGAACATTAGGAAGTTTTGTTTCAAAAATTTTAAAACCATGGCCATTAAATAGCTCTCTTTCAAGCTCTATTTGCTTTTTAAGATCTTCACCAGAAATAAGATCTTTCATCTCTTTTCCAATAATTTCTTTTTTTGTTTTTCCATAAAATTGAGAAAAAGAGCTATTACAATCTATATAAACACCTTTTTCATCTTTTATAAAAATAGGAGTGTTTACACTTTCTATTAACAGTTGCTGAAATTTTAATTGTTCATCAATTGTTGAAATTCTCTTTTTTAAAGAGTTTTTCATATCATTAAATTTATCAGCTAAGATACCTATTTCATCATTTGTTTTTATATTAATTTCATAATCTAGGTTTCCTGATGAAATCTCATTTGTTGCTTCTGTTAGTTTTTTAATTGATTTTGTAAATTTACTTATAAAGAAGAATATTACAATGGACATAAACATTAATAAAATTAAAGAAAACTCTAAAAGGTGCGCTTTGAATTCTTCAATATCATTTTTTATGATATCCCTCGTATACCAAATTATTAACTTTCCGAAAGTTTCATTATCAACAATTAAACTAATTTCACTTTTTATAAAATCATTATTTAAATCTTTTTTTTCTTTGTTGAATTGAATTGAATTACTATAATCTATAAGTTCAATTTTAATAATTTCCTTATCTTGGTAGAGGGCATTTAGGTTTGTTAGTAGTACTTCATTATTTAAATTATATAAAAGTTGTGATATTGTATTTTGATTAATTTTTTTTAAATATTCTATTTTTTCATAGAGTCTATTTGTAAGTTCATCTTCTTTATTCTTAAGTATGAAGTTTACAAAAAAGGTTATAAGTATTACTGTTGATAATATTGTTGTAAAAAATATTTTTAAAAAAATTTTCATAATATCTCCAATTAGGAATTATTATAACTATTTTTATTTATTATTTTCCTTTAAAAAAAGAGTATGTTTTTCAAGAATAGTTGTTTAAAGTTATTTTAAAAGGTAAGTAAAGCAAATGGATATTATAATCCATTTGCCTCAATAAGTTTTGCTTGATTATCTGCAATTAGAGGATCAATAACTTCATCAAATAATCCATCATTCATAATATAATCAAGTCTATAAAGTGTTAAATTTATTCTATGGTCAGAGACCCTATTTTGTGGATAGTTATATGTTCTAATTCTTCCACTTCTATCACCAGTACCAACTTGTTCTTTTCTGTCAGCACCTTCTTTTTCCATTTTTTCTTGCATTTCTAAATCATAAAGTCTAGCTTTTAGAACTTTCATGGCTTTTTCTTTATTCTTATGCTGAGATTTTTGGTCTTGGTTAGTTACAACAATACCTGATGGTAAGTGAGTAATTCTAACCGCAGAGTCAGTTGTATTTACTGATTGTCCACCACATCCTGATGATCTCATTACATCAATTTTTAAATCGTTTGCATTGATTTGTACATCAACATCATCAATTTCTGGCATAACTGCAACTGTAATTGCAGAGGTATGAACTCTTCCTTGTGATTCAGTAGCTGGAACTCTTTGTACTCTGTGGGTACCACCTTCAAACTTTAGTTTTGAGAATACATGGTCACCTTTAAAAAGTGCAACGATTTCTTTATATCCACCTGCTTCACTCTCACTTTGGTTCATGATTTCAACTTTCCAACCATTATTTTCTGCATATCTAAGGTACCCTCTAAATAGGTCACCAACAAAGATTGCAGCTTCATCACCACCTGTTCCTGCTCTAAGCTCTAAGTAGATATTTTTATCATCATTAGGATCTTTAGGAATCATTAGGAATTTGATGTCTTCTTCAAGTTCTGGTTTTACAGTTTCTAAATCTTTAAGTTCTTCTTTTGCAAGCTCACCTAACTCTTCATCTTCAAGCATTATTTTATTTTCTTCAATATCTTCTAAAACTTTAATATATTCTCTTGCTTTAGAAACAATTGGTTCAATACTCGATTGTTCTTTTGAAAGGTCAGTCATCTTTTTTATATCAGATGTTATTTCAGGAGAGATCAATAAGTTATTGATCTCTTCATATCTGTCTATAAAAGGCTGTAGTTTATTTTGTAGCATAATTGTTTGTATTTATAGTTATAGACTAAAAAAATATTTAAATTTAATTATATAGCGTTAACTTTAGTTTGTAACCTACTAACTTTTCTAGCTGCAGTACCCTTCTTTAAAATCCCTTTAGATACACAGTGGTGTACATATTTGTTAGCAGCTTTCATTGCTTCAGTTGCTTTTTCTTTATCAGCAGCTTCAATTGCAACTAATACATCTTTAGTAACGTTTTTAATTCTTGTTTTATAGAATCTGTTTCTTTCAGTTCTAACTTTTGTTTGTCTCGCTCTTTTTTCAGCAGATTTATGATTTGCCATAATTATTTAACCTCTTTGTAAAATTTTTAAGGGTAGAATAATATCCAATTAACTTTAAAGTTTGTTTAAAATAAGTTTAATTTAATAAAAAGATAGGAAAACTAGATGAAATTATTTGGTACTGATGGGGTTAGAGGATTAGCTGGTGAGTTTTTAGATGCAATGACAGTTTTAAAACTAGCAAAAGCAGCTGGTATATATTTTAGAAAACATTCAACTACAAAAAGAATTTTAGTTGGTAAAGATACTAGAAGAAGTGGTTATATGATTGAAAATGCACTTGTCTCTGGTCTTACTTCTGTTGGTTATGATGTAATTCAAATAGGACCAATGCCTACTCCTGCAATAGCATATTTAACAGAGTCAATGAGATGTGATGCAGGTATTATGATTTCCGCTTCACACAATCCATATGAAGATAATGGAATTAAGTTTTTTGATAATCATGGAGATAAACTAGGAACTTCTTGTGAAGCTAATATTGAAGAAATCTTTAGAAATGAAGATCTTTTAAAAGAGGGCGCAGTTACTGGAAAAGAGATTGGTTCTTCAAAAAGAATTGATGACGTAATTGGAAGATATATTGTTTCTATTAAAAGTTCTTTTCCAAAAGATTTATCGCTTCATGGAAAAAGAATTGTTCTTGATTGTGCAAATGGTGCAGCCTATAAAGTAGCTCCAACAATTTTAGATGAATTAGGTGCTGAAGTAATAACTATTAATAATAAACCTGATGGATATAATATTAATGAGGCTTGCGGAGCACTTCATCCAAATCATGTTGGGAAAATTGTAAGAGAGTATAGAGCTGATATTGGTATCGCTTTAGATGGTGATGCTGATAGACTGGTTGTAATTGATGATAAGGGTGAAGTAATAGATGGAGATAAACTTCTTGGTGCTTTAACTCTATTTTTAAAGGAAGAAGGTTCTTTAAAAGGTGATGCTTGTGTTGCAACAGTTATGTCAAATAAAGCTTTAGAAGATTTCTTAAACTCACATGACTTAGATTTAATTAGAGCAAATGTTGGGGATAAGTATGTTTTAGAACAAATGAAAAATAGAGGTATTAACTTTGGTGGGGAACAAAGTGGACATATTATCTTTTCAGATGTTGCAAAAACAGGGGATGGTTTAGCCTCTGCACTTCAAGTATTAGCATTGATTTTAAGAACTGGTAAAAAAGCAAGTGAAGTTCTAAATCCATTTGAACTTTATCCACAACTATTAGTAAATGTAAATGTAAGTGAAAAACCACCATTGGAAGAGATTGAAGGATTAGAAGAGATTTTAGAAGCAATTAGAAAAAAAGGTATTAGAGATCTAATAAGATACTCAGGGACTGAAAATAAAATCAGACTTCTTTTAGAAGGAAAAGATAAAAAAGAAGTAGAGTCTTCAATGAAAGAATTAGAGACTTTTATTAAAAGAGTTTTATGAAAAAAAAGTTAAAACTTAGTTTTTTAATTTTTCTTACTCTTTTTATAATAGATCAAGCTGTAAAGTATGGTTTTGCAAATCTTGGCTGGCATGTTGATGGGCCTGTTATGTCTTTGCAGCTTGCGTATAACTATGGAGTAGCATTTTCTATGTTTTCATTTTTAGCTGAATATTTAAAGTATATTCAGCTTATAATAGTTGCAATAGGAACTATTTATCTATTTAAAAACAAAGATGTTTTTCAAGACTATTATATTCCAATAACTTTATTATATGTGGGTGGTTTATCAAATATTTTAGATAGATTTACATATGGTGCAGTTGTGGATTATTTTTATTGGCATTATGGCTTTGAATTTGCAATTTTTAATATAGCTGATGTCCTTATTAATATATCTGTAGGTCTTATTATCTTGAAACAGATTTTAGATGCACGAAAAGAGAAAAAAGAAAAAAAGGCAAATTCTTAAATTTGGGACTTTATCAATTTTTAGATATAATCCCACAAAATCATAAAAAAAAATTAAATTAAAGTAGGGTATTTATGGGTCAAACAATTACAGAAAAAATATTTAGTGAACATGTAGGGAAAGATGTTTACGCAGGAGAAATTGTAAGAAGTCCAATTGATATGGTAATTGGAAATGATATTACAACTCCTATCTCTATTAGAGCATTTGAAGAGGGTGGTTTTAAGGAATTAGCAAATCCAGATGGTTTTGCAATCGTTCTTGATCACTTTATTCCAGCAAAAGATATTGCATCTGCAAATCAAGCAAAAATCTCAAGGGAATTTGCAATGAAGCATGATTTAAAATATTTCTTTGATGAAAAAGATATGGGGATTGAGCACGCTTTATTACCAGAGAAAGGTTTAGTATTACCAGGTGATGTTATTATTGGTGCAGATTCACACACATGTACACATGGTGGTTTAGGAGCATTTTCAACAGGTATGGGTTCAACTGATATCTCATTTGGTATGATTACTGGTGGTA
Source organism: uncultured Campylobacterales bacterium (assembly GCA_947494995.1). Lineage (GTDB taxonomy): Bacteria > Campylobacterota > Campylobacteria > Campylobacterales > Arcobacteraceae > Halarcobacter. Next base: position 299,725 of record CANLWY010000001.1, read on the forward strand.
ACTGGTTTAAAGTTCCAGAATCAATTAAAGTTGTAATGACAGGAAAGCCATCTGAGTATGTATCTGGAAAAGATATTATCCTTGAGGTTATCAGACAATTAGGTGTTGATGGAGCTTTATATCAAGCATTAGAGTTTACAGGAGATACTGTAAAACATTTAACAATGGATGATAGATTTTCTATTTGTAATATGGCAATTGAAGCTGGTGCAAAAAATGGTATTTTTGCATATGATGAAACAACAGAAGAGTTCTTAAAGAAAACTGCAGAATTAAATGACGGACTAAGAGCAGAGCCAAAAATTCATTACTCTGACGAGGATGCAGTATATACTAGAGTTATTGAAATTGATGTTGCAGCATTAGAGCCTGTAATTGCATATCCATTCTTACCAGATAATGGACACTCTGTTTCTCAAGCAGTTGAAGATAATATTAGAGTAGACCAAGTATTTATTGGTTCTTGTACAAATGGTAGATTATCTGATTTTAAAATTGCAGCAGAAATTTTAGAAGGTAAAAAAGTTGCAAGACATGTTAGAATGATTCTTACTCCAGGAACTCAAAAAATCTTAAGAGATGCTACGAAAGCAGGATATATTGATACTTTAGTAGATGCAGGTGCAGTTGTTTCAAATCCAACTTGTGGTGCATGTTTAGGTGGATATATGGGTATTTTAGGAGATGAAGAAGTATGTATCTCTACAACAAACAGAAACTTTGTTGGTAGAATGGGATCAAGATCTTCTAAAATCTATTTAGCAAATTCAGCAGTTGCTGCTGCATCTGCAATTTCTGGTTATATAACAGATCCAAAAAGTTTATAATTATGAAGAGGCCATTTGAAATTCCATGTGTAATTTTATGTGGTGGTAAAAGTTCAAGAATGGGAGAAGATAAAGCTCTTCTTCCTTTCTCTTCTTCAAACTCTCTTACTCAATATCAATATGAAAGATTAAAGCCTTTTTTTAAAGAAATATTCATATCTTCAAAAATAGATAAATTTGATTTCCCTGTAAACCTTATATTAGATAAGGGTGAAGTATTTTCTCCTATAGTTGCTTTAGAAACTATTTTCGAATCATTAAACTTTGAAAAATTTTTTATTATAACTGTTGATACTCCTTTAGTAAAAATTGAAACAATTGCAAAACTAATAGAAGAATCAAAGGGTTATGATATAACAGTTGCTAAGACTCAAAGAGTTCATAATCTTTGTGGTGTATTTAATAAGTCAACTTTATCACAAATTAAAACAATGCTTAATGAGGATATTCATAAAGTAGGTTTTTTATTAAAGAATCAAAATACAAGCATGATTGAATTTAGCGATGAAAACGAATTTATTAATCTAAATGATAAAGAAGAATATAAAAAAGCAAAGATGCTTATAAGTTAAACTAATAATTATAATCACAATAATTCAGCAACATTTAAGTAATCTATTATCTCTTTTTAGATAACCTATCCTTATATCAAAAAAAATGGAAATAAGGACAGCTTATGAAAAAGAGTGAGGAGTTAAAAAAAGCATTAGATATCTTAGATTCTGAATTAAAGAAAAAGGGAATATCAAGAAGAGATGCATTTAAAGTTGCAGGTTTGGGTTCTGCAGCATTTTTAATGGGAAGTCAAACTGAGGCAGAGGCTGCAACAGTTGCAAATGCGAGCGAAGCAAAAGGTAAAATTGTTATTGTAGGAGGAGGCTTAGCTGGGATTGCAACTGCTGCAAAACTAACAAATGATCTTGCCAATCCAGACATTACTATAATAGAACCAAATCCACAATCAGTATCTTATCAACCAGGTCAAACACTAATTGGTGCTGGTATATGGGATAAGTCAGATATTATTTATGATACAAAAGATTTTGTACCAAGTGGTGTAAAAATGGTTAAAGATAAGGTTATGGAGTTTGATCCAGAATCAAATAAAGTAAAGACTGAAGGTGGAGAGGTTATCTCTTATGATTTTTTAGTTGTTGCTACAGGACTAGTTTTAGACTTTGGAAAGATTAAAGGATTAGAAGGAGTTGGACTATCTTCTGAATCAAATCCAGAAGTATCAAAAAAAGTTGGTAAAAATGGAGTTCATTCTATTTATTATGCTGATGGAGCTGTGAATACTTGGAAAGGTATGCAAGAGTTAATCCAAGAGGCAAAAACAGGTAAGAAATTAAAAGCCTTATTTACTCATCCAAATACACCAATTAAGTGTGGTGGAGCTCCAAAGAAAATTATGTATCTTACTAACTCAAGATTAACTGAGGCAGGTGTACGAGACAATGTAGACTTATATTTCTATCCAAATGGTGGAAAAATGTTTGGTGTACCTCAATATCATGATGCAATAGTTAAGCAGTTTGAAGCTAGAAATATGAAATGGGATTACAAAAATAATTTAGTAGAAATTGACACAGATAAAAAGATTGCAACTTTTGAAAAAAGATGGTTGGAAAAAGGTGCATGGGATGAAGATATAGAAGATTATGAAATGGTTCCAAGAGCTAAAAAGGTTGAAAGAGAATATGATTTTATTCATATAACTCCTCCAATGAGAGCACCAGATGCTGTAAAGAATTCTTCTTTAGCATGGCAAAGAGGTTCTGCTTCAAAAGGTGGATGGGTTGAGTTAGATAAAGATACTCTTCAGCATACAAGATATCCAAATGTTTTTGGTCTTGGAGATGTAGCTGGTATTCCAATGGGTAAAACAGGTGGTAGTACTAGAAAGCAATACAACGTATTAGTAGAAAACCTAATCTCAGCAATGGAAGGAAAATCTCTAACTTCAAAATATGCAGGATATACAGTATGTCCTTTAATTACTGATATAGGTTCAATTATGTTAGCAGAGTTTGACTGGACTAAAAAACCAACTCCTTCATTTCCTTTGGATCCAACTACGGAGAGATATATTTGGTGGTTATTAAAAGTTTATGCACTTAAGCCAATGACTATTTATGGGATGCTTTCTGGTAGAGCATAGTAAAAGATTTTAAAAGAGTAAAAGTTGAAAAAATTAATTGTATTTACTTGCCTTTTATTAGCAATTTTAGGTTTACAAGCAGAAGAATTAACTTTAGAAAAAGTTAAAAAAATAGCATCAAAAGCTACTTCTGAGTTTAACTCTAAGTTAAAAAAAGAGTTAAAAAAATCAAAAAGAGCTGGTGGAACAAAAGCAATGACTGATTATTGTATTGAAGATTCTAGAAAAATGCTTGAAGAGCTAGATAAAAAACTAGGTTCAAAAGTTTCAATAAAAAGAGTTAGCTTAAATAATAGAAATGAAAAAGCAAAAGCTTTAGAAGATGAAATAAAAATTCTTCAGTCATTTGAATTAATACAAAAATCTGATGCTTATGTACCAAAACAAATTGTACAAATTGTTGATGATAATACTTATAAAGTATATTCACCAATAGAGATGAAAAGTAGAGATTGTAAAAAATGTCATGGTTTAGAGAAAAAAGTTAGTAAAGATTTAAAGAAAAGATTTTCACAAGTTTATAAAAATGACAAGGGTTATGGATATAAAAGTGCGGAAATCAGAGGTGCAGTTATAGTAACCATCTCAAAGTAATACAAAAAAAGGGATATTTATGTTAATGGGAAAAGTAATTTTATTGAGCTTTTTAAGTAGTATTTTTGTTCTAGGAGCAAATGCTGCTCAAATGAAATACTCAAATTCTGAAATTTATGAAAAAATGTGTTCAAAATGTCATGGTGCAAATGGCGAAGGAAATCCTAAAAAGAAAGGACCTGCATTAAATGATATGACTGCACATGAATTAGAGATTAGTTTATTTGATTTAAAAAGTGGAGGAATGAATCAATCTTCTGGAACAGAACATGAAGTTATGGAACATAATATGAAGAAAATTATTGAAAAGGGAATGGATTATGATCCAAAATCGATGGCAGAGTATATTTTTGTATCATATAATCCAGAAGCAAAGTACTATAAAAAGTTTACAACAGAAAGAACATATACGGTTTCAGAAATCTATGGAAGAATGTGTTCTAAATGTCATGGAATAAATGCTGAGGGAAATCCAAAGAAAAAAGGACCAGCATTAAATGATATGACAGCACATGAAATAGAGTCAGAATTAATTGATATTCAAGATGCAGATATGAATCAATCTTCTGGAAGTGATCATGAAGTAATGGAGCACAACCAGAAAAAGATTGAAGATAAAGGTATGAAGTACGACCCAAAAGAGATGGCTAAATATATAGCAGACCATTTCTACCAAAAATAAATAAAATTTAAAGTAAAGGGAAAAATCCCTTTTACTTTATAATCAGGAAAAAGTTTGATTAAGTTAAAAAAAGAGTCAATAGTTTTTTTACTACTGTTTATAATATCATCACTTGTTGTTCACAGTTCGGAGTGGTTTTCAAATCCAATTGAACATTTATCATCATTAACTTCTCACCCAATGCCATATCATCCTTTTTTATACGTAGTTTTAATATATATAATAGTTATCTTTTTAAGAAGTATCTTTGCACTTTTTAAGAAGTTATTTGTGAGAAGATAGTCTTTTTAATCTATTTTAATGAATGAATAATCATTTAAATGAGTAATATGAAAAAAAATAAAACTTTTGTTTGGTCTTTTATTGGAAGGCTTAGTCACTGGATACTAGTGATTTCTTTTTTAACTTGTTTTATTACATCTTTTTACGAAGAGCTATTAACTTTGCATATTTCACTTGGTATTATTGTTTTTTCAATGCTTTTAATGAAAATTGTATGGGGTATTATAGGTCCCAAGTATGCAAGATGGAGTGATTTTAATTTTTCATTAAGTAGTTTGAAACTTTATTTTATAATAAAAGTAAAAGATAGATATCGAGAGATTGAAGCTGGACATAATCCCGCGTCATCATGGTTTGCCTTTTTACTTACATGGTTTGGTATTCTCTGTTGTATAAGTGGATTTGTTTTATATGGAATTCAAGAAGGAAATGGACTCTTTTCTTTTATGAATGAAACCTACTTTTATTTGATGAATTTACTTGAAAATATACATGTTATATTAGTATATGTAATAATTGTTATAATAGTTTTGCACATTTCTGGAGTTATGATAGAACAGTTCTATCATAAAACAAATATGGTGATGGCTATGGTTACAGGATTCAAAAATGCTAAGGGTAAAGATATAAAAACTACTAGCTTTATGAATCTTCTTGGTGGTATGTATATTTTAGCAACTTGTTTACTTGCATTTTATTCTTATAATGTAGATAATAATATTTTTACTAAAAGTAAATTTGATAAAATAGATTACAAAGCTTTACATGAGGATTTTTATTTTGAGTGTTCTGATTGTCATAACTTATTTCCTCCTCATCTTTTACCTAAAGAATCATGGATAGCCCTTATGAAGAGTTTAGATAAGCATTATGAAGAAGATTTGGAGTTAGAAACTAGTCTAATAAAATCAATAGAAAAGTTTTTGATTGAAAATGCTTCTCATACTTCAACAAGGGAAGCTTCTTATAAGTTAGCACAAGAGATAAGAGACTCTAATAAGTTTACAATAACAAAAACAACTTATTGGAAAGAGACTCATAAAAATATATCAAAAGACGTTTTTAAAAGTGATGAAATTGAAACAAAATCTAATTGTGTAGCATGTCATAAAGATTTTGAATATGGAATCCTTTCTGACATAAATATTACACAACAACATAATAAATAATTTATTTTATTTTTAGAATCATTAAAAAATCTTATAATATAAGAAAAAAATCAAAAAATCTAATGAATTTAGTGAATATTCATTCAGACATAAGAATTATTTATCAAAAAACATGTTAAAATTATACAATTAATTTATATAACTAAGTAAAAATTAATATAAATTGTTAGGAGAAAGAAAATGCAAGTTGAAATTTCTAGAAGAAAATTTCTTCAAGGTACAGTTGCTTTATCAGTAGTGGCTGCATCAACATCGGCACTTTCAAGTACGACACAAGAAGATAAAAAAGTCTTAGGAACAACTAAAACAAATTTAGATAAAAATAAAATTAAAACAGTTCCTACACTATGTGAAATGTGCGTGAATAAGTGTGCGGCATATGCTAGAGTTGAAAATGATGTGGTTACCAAACTTGATCCAAATCCACATTTTCCAAAATCACAAAATATGCTTTGTGCAAGAGGAAATGCTGGTATTCAAGCTATATATGATCCAGATAGAATCAAGTATCCACTTATACGTGTGGGTGAAAGAGGTGATGGAAAATATAAAAGAGTCACATGGGATGAAGCTTATACATATATTACTGAAAAAATGACAAAAATTCTTGATGAAGAAGAAGATAATAGATCATGTATTGGTTATTGTGCAGGTGAAGGTATGGCAGAGCATACTTTTAAAGTATTTATGTCAGATAAATTTGGTTCAACAAACTTTGTTAATCACTCATCTATCTGTTTACAAACAACAGTTTCAGGATATGCACTTACTATTGGTGGATATGGACAAGCTGATTTAGAGAATGCTGAATATGTTGTAATGGCAGGAGCTAATAGAGCTGAAGCTATTGTAACACCTGATACAATGGATATTTTTAAAAGAACAAAAGGTAGAGGCGCGAAACTTGTAGTTGTAGATCCAAGATTTACAAATACAGCTGCTCATGCAGATGAGTGGTTACCAATTGAGGTTGGTACTGACTTAGCTTTAGTTCTTGCAATGACTCATGTAGTACTAACAGAGAACTTATATAATAAAAAGTTTGTTGATTTAAACTTTAACAATTTTGAAGAGTATAAGAAACATGTACTAAGTAGTGGTTATACACCTGAGTGGGCTGAAAAAATTACTGGAATTAAAGTTGCTCAGATTAAAAAAGTAGCAAGAGACTTTATGCATCATGCACCAAGATCTATTTACTATCAAGGAAGAAGAACAGCTTGGAGTAAACAAGATTTCCAACTTAGACGTGCTCAAGCAATTTTCACTGCATTAGGTGGCGGAATTGATAGAGAAGGTGGTATTGTATTTGGTAAGAAATTACCACTGGGAAGTCATGAAGTAAATGCACCAATGTATGCAAATGCTCAAGGAAGAATTGAGAAAAATGCAGCAGCAGTTATTGGTGGTTCTGGTTCTTGGATTGCTTGGAGAAATATGGTTCAAGAGGAGAAAACTCCTTATCCAATAAGAGGAATGTTTATTTATAAACAAAATCCAGTATTATCAGTTCCAAATTCTAAGAAAACAATTGAAATGTTCAAAAAAATGGATTTAATTGTTGCAATTGATACTATGCCTAGTGATTCTGCAATCTATGCAGATGTTATTTTACCAGAGTGTACTTACTTAGAAAGAGAAGACCCAGTTAAATCATTTGGTGGAACGCAGCCATCTATTGCTTTAAGACAAGCTGCTGTTAAACCAATGTATGAGACAAAACCTGTAATTGAAATTATGCATGGTTTAGCTTCAAAATTATCTAAACCTCTATGGGAAATTACTAAGAAACACGATGAAGATGTTCAAGATGAGATTGATGGAATGTCTGAAAAAGAGATTGAAGAGTTTTATAAAGAAAATGGTTTTGATTTAGCCGATGCCTTTTCACACTCTCAAGAAGAGATAAATAAACATATGGTTGAAGAAGTTTATGGGCATAAAGCTTGGGAAACTCTTAGAGAAAAAGGTGTTTTCTATCTAAATATGGATAAATATTTTAAAAAGCTATCAGCTAATGAGTATGAATGGTATCCAAAACAAAGAAGATTTTACTCTGTTGTAAAAGGAGAGTTTAAATCAGATGTATTCCATGATACTTGTGTTGATGAAAAAGAGATTGCAGTATTAAAGAAAAAATTTAAAACGCCAACAGGAAAAGTTGAGTGTTTCTTAGGAAATATGGCTAGAAAAGGTGTTGATCCTATGCCAGTATGGAGAGATGAAATGTTTACTCCTACTCCAAAAGGTAAGTTTAAATTTATTACTGGACGTCATGCACAGTTTACTCAAAATTCAACTGCAAATAATGCAATGTTACTTGATTTAATGCCAGAAAACTATTTATGGATAAATAAAAGAGTTGCAAAAGCAAGAGGAATTGAGTTTGCAGATTTAGTAGAAGTAGAAAGTAAAATTGGAAAGATTCAAATTAAAGCTTATCCAACTGAAAAAATTGGACCAAATACGCTTTACTTTGTACATGGATTTGGTTCTAGTTCAGAGGGATTAACTTTAGCACATAATAATGGTGCGCCAGACAATATGATTATTGATGATGTTATAGAACCAGTATTTGGTAGTGCAGCGATGCATGAAACAATTGTTGATGTAAGGAAGGTGTGAGATGGCACGATATGGTATGGCACTAGATTATAAAGACTGTATTAACTGTAAAGCGTGTGAAACAGCCTGTAAAGAAGAGAATGGAATTTTATTAGGTGCAGAGAGTCATAGGATTTGGGTAGGTGTAAAAGAGCTTGAAGGAGAATTTCCTTTATTGAATATTGCATCAGCAAATTTTATGCCAAGTCAATGTCAACAGTGTGATAATGCACCTTGTCAAAGTGTATGTCCTACAAATGCAACTTACTATGATGAAAATGGTGTTGTAAGAGTTAATCCTGAACAATGTATTTTATGTTCATATTGTATGACAGCATGTCCTTATGACGCAAGATATGTAGATAACAGAACACATACTGTTGATAAGTGTAACTTTTGTGCAGATACAAGAATTGCAAGAGGTGAGACAACTACAGCATGTCAATCAACTTGCCCTACAAAAGTTAGAATTTTTGGTGATTTAGATGATCCAAATAGTGAGATTTCAAAAGTGTTAAGAACAAGAGAACATTATACTCTTAAGTCTCATGTTGGTACTAAGCCTAAACTATTCTATTTAACGTAAGGAGGCTGTTATGAATTTTATTAAATCAATTATACCTTATAGGGATGTCTCTTTAAAAGAGTTAGTTACATTTAAACCTAGTTTTTCTAATGTAACAATGGCAATACTAACAGTTGGTCTTGTAGCAATTTTTATTGCAGGGGCTGTTATGTATTTTATTGAAGGACATGCAGCATACAATGTATATAAACAACATCCGTGGGGTTTAATTATTGGAATGTATGTATTCTTTGTTGTATCAAGTACAGGACTTTGTATTATGTCTTCACTTGGACACGTTTTTGGAATCAAAGAGTTTGAGATAATCGGGAAAAGAGCTATTCTAGGTGCAATTATTACTATTTCTACTGGATTTATTGTAATTGCGCTTGAAATTGGTCACCCTGTAACAATGGTAATTTACAATGTGTTAACTCCAAATTTTACATCTGCTATTTGGTGGATGGGAACTTTATATGGATTATATTTAGCATTTATCATTTTTGAGTTTATCTTTCTTGTAAGAGATGACCATAAATGGTCAAAAATCTTTGGACTTGGTGGATTAATAGTTGGTATTGCAGCACACTCAAACTTAGGTGCTGTATTTGGATTTTTAATTGCAAGACCAATTGCAAATGGGGTTTTCTTCCCAATATATTTTATTTTATCAGCTATGATTACAGGTTCATATTTATTATTCATTATGTATGGATTTAGATATAAAATGAACTTCCCTGAAGAAGTAAAATTAATGCTTACAAAGTTAGCAAAAATTTTAGGATTGTTATTGGCAATTTTAATCTTCTTTGAAATTTGGAGAATGTTTACAACAATTTATGGTGGTATGCCTGAACGTTCAGTTGCAGCATGGCACATACTTAAAAGTCCAAATTTTTTAATTGGTGAAGTTTTATTAGGTATGTTAATTCCTTTTATTATTATTTTGGTAAGTAAAGGGAAAAATATAGTTGGTATGGTGTGGGCCTCTGTTTTAGGAATGATTGGTATTTTCTTTATGAGATATGATTTAGTTCATGATACTCAGTTAATGCCTCTTCAAACACTAAAAACTAGAGAGTATCAGTTGCCTCCATCATTTGTGGAGTATATGCCATCATTTGCTGAAATAGGTGTTTCAATCGGTGGTATTGGAGTGTGCTTTGTAATGTATTATTTTGCAGAGAAGTTTTTTAATTTAGATCATAAATAGAAAGGATATGTAATGAAAGTAATTCTTAAAAGTTTAGTAGTAGTTGGTTTATTAACAACGGGTGTATTAGCAAATGACCCAGGTAACTTAACAAAACCTAGTCCTAAAGTTCAAAAGATGATTGACAAGTTTAATTTAAAAGTTGTTGATTATGATTATACAAAAGCAAGACTTGGTAAGGGAACTAGAAAAACAGCAAAAGTAATTTTAGTTGATGCTAGACCAGCAAAAAAATTTATGGCAGGAACAATTCCGTCATCAATTAATATTCCAGATACGGCATATGACAAGTTTATAGGACAATTAAAAGAGACTCCAAAAAATAAAGAAATCTTAGTATATTGTGGTGGATGGAAATGTGGTAAATCTCCAAAAGTTGCAAATATGCTTAAAAAAGATGGATTTACAAATGTAAAACTTTATCAAGCAGGTGAGCCAGAGTGGAAAAAGAAAAACTATAGAGATGTAGGACTTCCAGTTGTAAAATCAGCACAAAAGAAAAACTCTGCTGTGATCATTGATGCAAGACCATATAAAATGTTCTTAAAAGGTTCAATCCCTGGTGCAATTGCAATTCCTGATACAAAAGTTGAAGAGTTAAAAGGAAGATTCCCAGTTAATCATTCTCAAAAAATTATTACTTTTTGTGGTGGATACCATTGTGCAAAATCTCATAAAGTAGCTAAGAAACTAGTTTCTATGGGATATACTGATGTAAATGTATTTGCAGCAGGTATGCCAGCTTGGAAAAAAGCAGGACTTCCTACAACAGCAGGTGGTGGAAAAGCAGCTCCTAAATCAGATGCTCCAAAAAAACCAGCATTTTCTAAAAATGGTGCAAAATTAGGTTCAGATGAAGGAAGTATTGATGGTGAGTGGTTTAATGCATTTATCCAAAAAGGTAATGTACCTTCATATATTCAAATTGTAGATGTTAAGAGTGCTGAAGAGTTCAAAGATGGACACATCAAAGGTGCAATTAATATTGAAGCTGAAAAATTTAAAGCAAAAGAGTTTTATGCAAAATTACCAAAAGGTAAAACTATAGTATTTAACTGTTCTGCAGGTGGTAGATCAATTGAAGCTTGGACAAAATTAAAAGAAGCAGGATTAGATGTATCTGAAATCTTCTATTTTGATGCAAATATTGATTGTAAAGGAAATGAGTGTAAAATCGAGGTTAATGAGCCTATTGACTAATAGATTTTAGCTATTATTTTAAAATTAATGATAAAGGGAAGAAATTGATTTTTCTTCCCTTTTTTTATTTAATCATCTTAAAGAATCAATCTACTAAATTAGTACATATAAGTTTGAATTAGTTTTTGAAAAATATAGAGATATAAATAGATAGCTTATAAAAAAAGGGTTAAACTCTAAATTTTAAACCTTAATCTTCTATTTATCATAAGTTATACCATTCACCCTCACTAGACTTTATATAAAACAACTCACTATTCCAATAAAAAACATCTTTTAAAGTCTTTGATGGAACAGTACAAGTAATTTTTTTTCTTCCCATACTCCAATCCGGTAATGCAACATTCACATGAAAAGCTTTTTCTTTTTCGTAAATACTTTTTTTTAATCTTTTCCCAGAAGCATCAAAACAGTTTAAGTTTTTAATTTTAAAATCATTTGTTTCTTTTATCGTAAAACTAAAAGATTTATTTTTTAATTCATTCTCTTTAAATACTCTATTTTTTGTTTTAGTATTTTCTATATTCAATGGTTTCATATTTAAAAGTGATTTAAATCTTTCAATTTTTCCATAATTTGAATTCATAGGAAACCTAGGGATTTGAAATCTCTTAAAATTTTTATCAATACTACCTGATGATTGGGTAATTCCATAGTAATTAAACTCATTTAAAACATCTTTTAGTTTCTTATCATATTCGCCAAAAGGATAGGCAAATAGTTTTATATCAACATCTAGGTTTTCTTTTAAAGTTTTGTGAGATATGTTTAAATCTTTTTTAATAAACTCTTTAGACTCTCTTATTAAAAAATGATGATAATGACTGTGTGAGCCATAATGAATGAGTGGTTCCATCTTTTTTAACTCATTCCATGTAAGATATAAACTTGAACTATTTATTGCAGAAGTGTTTATAAAAACTGTAAAGGGAAGGTTATATTTTTTTAATACTTTGTAAGCATTTGTATAAACAGATTTATATGAATCATCAAAAGTGATTGCCACTGTTTTTTTAGGAATAGTTTTATTCTTTTCAAAATATTCAATTATATCTTCAAGTGCCCATATTTTATAATTGTTTTTAATTAAATATTCTATATGTTTTTCAAAAAGTTCAGTTGATATTGATGTTGATTTTGGAGTTTCATCACTTACATGATGATATACAAAAATAGTACTATGATTGGGTATATTATTTGCTAATAGAATTAATATAGAAAGAATAGTTAAAATAAATATTCTCATATTGTACTACTTTTTAATAAGTATAAAAAAAGAGAGCTTAAAATACACCCATAAAGCTTCAGCAAACGTGGATGTGTGATTGTTTAGGTTTTATTGAATTAAATTAATGTATGAAAATTTGAACTTTCAAAGTGTTCCAGCCTTTGTTATGACTGGAAGTTTTCAATTTATTTTTGGAAAAGACCGAGGACTGTTTGACGGAATAAAAGGTACTAGATGTACCTTTTAGGAAGGAGTTCCGCAGGTCAGAAAATAGATTGTATACTGGAAGGAAGATTCTCCCATAACAACTCGGCTGGTTGTTTTTTGCCATACTTTTTACAACAAAAAAGTATGAAAGCATAATATTGTTTTTATTGTTTTTCTTTTAATATATAAGTTTTAATTTTTTCAAAAGATGCATAATCATCACTTGAGATACTTTTATATAAAATAGATTTAGATTCTATGAATGTTAAACTCTCTTTCATCATTGGTTTTTTGTTTGCTAACTCAAGTTCTTTTAATCCAATTAACCAATGTTCTTGGGACTCATTACAATTAAAGAAATTATATTCTGAACTATAGCCATTGATTTTTGTAGGATGGAGCAATTTTAATTCTTTATCTTCAATAGCCCTCCAAAATCTGTCATGCCAGTTTTTTTTATATCCAGTTGGATTTGTACTGAATTTTTCATATCCCCAGTAAGTCGTTATTTGATTGAAAAAAAGTTTACTTTCTTCATCAAAACTATATTTTAATGTATATGAAGAGTATCTATCCATAAAGGATAAACTTGTCTTTTTATTTATTTCACAATATCTATTCTCATGATTTGATGAACCATCATTATTACAATATTTATAAAACTTGTCTTTTTCTTTTTGAAGTTGTTGTTTAAACTTTTTTGTTTGAATAAACTTCTTCCCATTTACTATTGAATAGAGTTCTCTAAGTTTTATTTCTCGTTCTAAAATACCATCAATTAATTCTTGTTTTGTGATCTCTATTTGGTTTTTTGTACAATGAGGATAAGGTAAAATAGTAAATAACCATATAATTAAAAATATTCCTAAAAAAGTAATTATAACAATTAATAGAGCGGTTATAAAGTTTTTCAATAAATATCCTTTTTATAATAATTAGTATTATATCTTAAAATAAAAAGAACTATATTAAAAGTTATATAGATATAAAAAAAGGGCTGAAGCCTAAGCTCCAACCCTTTATTTTATTTTGCAAATTTTATTAAAAAATTATGCTGCTAATGCTTCCTTAGCTTTAACTACTAATGATGCAAATGCTTCTGCGTCATTCATAGCGAAATCTGCTAAGATTTTTCTATCTAATTCAATGTTAGCTAATTTTAAACCGTTCATGAATCTTGAATAGTTGATATCATTTAATCTACAAGCAGCATTGATTCTGATGATCCAAAGCTTTCTAATATCTCTTTTCTTTTGTCTTCTATCTCTATAAGCGTATACTAAAGAGTGTTCTAATTGCTCTTTCGCTTTTCTAAAGTGTTTTCTTCTTCCAGAGAAAAATCCTCTAGCTTGCTTTAAAACTTTCTTATGTCTTCTTCTTCTAACTACACCAGTTTTTACTCTAGGCATATCTTTCCTTTCTTTACTCTATCTTTTAAATAGGTGTCGACGCTCTTCATCGTAATGTGGGTCGAACTTGTCCACGTATGTGGAGGGACTATATAATTAACTAAAATTAGTTAATTATGCTTGGCATAACATTCTTTTAACTCTTGTTAAGTCTGAGTCTGCAATAGTTTGTGGGTTTCTAAGATTTCTTTTTCTCTTAGAAGTCATCTTAGTTAAGATGTGGCTTCTGAAAGCTGATCCTCTTTTAATAGAACCATTTTTCTTTACTTTGAATCTTTTTAGAGCTCCACTGTTTGATTTCATTTTAGGCATCGTACAGTTCCTTTCTAATAAATTTGCATTTTCAATTGTGTGAAAAAGTTTGAGATTTTACTTAAACTTTGCTTTAGTTAAGTTTAAATAGGAAGTTAAGGTTTGAAAAAGGGTGAGTAGAAACCCCTTTTTCTTTTTTATCTAATTAATTTTTATGGTGTTCGTTTTTAGGAACAACATACATATTAACAAATCGTCCCTCTTGTTTTGGTGCAGCTTCTCTTGCTCCTACCTCTTCTAGCATTGGCCATACTCTTTCAAGTACTTCAGCACCAGCTTCAGGATGAGCCATTTCTCTTCCTTTTAAGAATACTCTACATTTAACATGGTAACCTTTTTCAAGGAATTCTATCGCATGTTTAACTTTATAGTTAATATCATTATCAGCAATTTTTACAGAGAATTTAACTTCTTTAACAACAATAACTTTTTGTTTTTTCTTAGCTTCTTTTTTCTTTTTTTCTTGTTGGTATTTAAATTTACCATAATCCATTATTTTAGCAACAGGAGGTTTTCCATCTGGAGCAATAAGAACTAAATCTAGTCCTAAGTCATCAGCAGTAGCTTGTGCATCTCTTGTTGAGATTATTCCATAGTTTGTACCATCATCACCCATACATCTTACTTCAGGAACTCTAATGTCCTCATTCATTATTACTTCATCTTTTTTATTTTGTCTACTCAAATTTTACTCCCTTTGTTAATTTCATTTACTAGTGTAAAGAATTCTTCTTTACTCATATTCGATTGTTCTCTTTTTCTTCTATCTCTTAATGCAATTGTTTGATTTTCTACTTCTTCATCTCCTACAACTACAATCATTGGTACTCTTTTCTTTTCAGCTATTCTAATTCTTTTATTAAGACTTTCATTCATATCAAAAACTTCTGAATCAATTTCATCATATAATAGCTCTTTTTGAAGCTCTTTTGCATATGCAACATGAGGTTCAGCAATTGGTACAAAAATAACTTGTGTAGGTGCAATTACAAATGGAAATTCACCTGCACAGTGTTCTGTTAAAATACCAATAAATCTTTCAAAAGATCCAAGAATCGCCCTGTGAATCATAACTGGTTGCTCTTTTTGTCCTTCTGCATTGATATATTCCATCTCAAAAGATGTAGGTAGGTTCATATCAACTTGGATTGTACCACATTGCCATTTTCTTCCAATTGCATCAAGGATTTTGATATCAATTTTTGGACCATAAAATGCTCCTCCACCTTCATCTATTCCATAAGGTAAGTTTTCAGAATCTAGTGCATCCATTATACCTTTTGTTGTAGTTTCCCAGAATTCATCTGACCCAATAGCTTTTTTTGGTTTTGTAGAAACTTCCATTTCATATTCAAACTCAAATAATTTCATAAGAGAGTCTACAAATTCTATTACTTCATTAATCACATTTTTTACTTGCGAAGGTAGACAGAAAATATGTGCATCATCTTGAGTAAACTCTCTTACTCTAAATAATCCATGCATCGCTCCACTTAATTCATGTCTATGTACAACACCATATTCAAAAAATTTGATTGGTAAATCTTTATATGAAACTAAATCATTTTTAAAGATTTGAATATGACCAACGCAGTTCATTGGTTTGATACCATATTCTTGTTCATCGATAGTTGTAAAATACATATTCTCTTTATAGTTTGCATAGTGACCTGATTTTACCCATTGATTTGCTTTTAAAATCTCTGGACCACGTACTGGCTCATAACCTCTAATTCTATGCGCTTTATAAAGAAGCCTTTCAAGCTTTCCTCTTAATCTTGCACCATTTGGAAGCCATAATGGAAGTCCTGCTCCAATATCTTCATTAAATGCAAAAAGTTCTAACTCAGTTCCTAGTTTTCTATGATCTCTTTTTTTCGCTTCTTCTAGCATTCTTACATAGTCATTTAACTCTTTTTTATCAAAGAATGCAATTCCATAGATTCTAGTGATCATTTCATTTTCTTCGTCACCTCCAAGGTATGCTCCTGCAACCCTTGTAAGTTTAAATGCTCTAATCATTCTAGTGTTTGGTAAGTGTGGACCTCTACATAAATCTTCGAAGTCACCTTGCTTATATAAGGTTAATGTATCATCGGTAATATTTTGTAAAACAGCTTGTTTTAATTCATCATCTGCAAATTTTTCTAAGATTTCATTTCTATTTGTTTCATATCTTTCAATAGGAAGTTTTCTATTTGCTATCTCTTTCATTTTCTTTTCAATAGTAGGTAAGTCTTCATCAGAGATTTTAGATTCTACTTTAAAATCGTAGTAAAAACCTTCTGTTACAACAGGTCCTACGAAAAATTTTGCTTCAGGGTATAACTCTTTGATAGCTTGTGCCATCATATGAGCACAGGAGTGTCTAAGTATCTCTAGAGACTCAGGCGAATTATCAGCTTTTATCTCATCTCCTTGGATGTTTAAAGCTTCAGCAGTCTGAAGGTCATATATTTGACCATCATTTAATACACCAATTGGTTCCAATAATTTCCTTTATAATATAAGTTTTTTTAAAAAATTCATACATTTTATCGCATTTGCACTTAAATTTAATCTTAAGAGTTATTTTTCAATATAATTTTGTTAGAATAAGGGATGATTTTAAACGTATCAAAAATAAAAACCGAAGCTTTATTACTGTTTTGCAAAGACTTAATCTCTTCATACAAAGATAGCAATGAAAAATTATTTGATATAGATGATGAAATAGATAAGTATATAATTCAAATATCAAATGATATGTATAAACAGATGGATAATTGTACTTTCCCAAATGAGTATTATATAAAAAATAGAAAGCATTATAGGGTCAAAGCTGTTTTAGAGGCATATAACTTTTTAAATAAAGAGATAACAAAAGAGCTTTCTGTTGATGGTACAGGAAAAGTCTTTAATCCTGCAATGTTATACTTTTCTTTACTTGCTGTTTGGTTTAAAGAGTTAGATAAAGAGAGTAAGTCAAAAGAGTATATTTATTTTACAATTTATCCATATGCAAATGTTTATGATAAATTATTAGTTAATATAAAAGATGAAAAATTTAAATTTTTAAATATAGCTATGTTAGAACTTGCTGAGAGAGTTATTTATAAACTTGATAAGACTTCTTTAAAATAAAAAGAGGTAAGAAACCTCTTTTTATCTTTATTGTTAGAATGTGTATCTTACAAAAGCTTTGATGTTTTGAGCTTTTTCAACTGGATCCATTCCCATAGCTTGAGCTTCATCCATTTTCATAGGTGTTCCCTCTGCTCCAAAGAAAGAGTTTGAACCTGTATAGTCATATTTAATATAACTATAGCTTAATCCCCAACTTAAAGCATTGTTGATTTTTTGATTTCTGTAGATTTCCCATGCCGTACCTCTAGCAGCAATTTTTGAACCTGTAAAAGAGTCTTCACCATAAGTCATAGATCTCCAGTATTTAGAACCTTTATTCCATTCAATACCAATTCTTGCATTATCTTGATCAATAGGACATGGCGCATTTACTCCAATCCAAAATGAGTGACCTACTTTAGAGTCTGTTGAACCTAACATACCTAATGCATTAGGTTTTGTTTTAGACATAGCAGCAGATGCAAAAACTATTGTATCATCTAAATAATCAGAGATACCATCTCCAATACCATCAGATTTTAAAAGAATTGTAGCATAGTCCATATCCCCTACATCTTTAAATGATGGTGCATATGCACTTTGATATCCTAGTTTTTCATGAGGTTGAATTCCAACTAAGTCAGCAGGATTTCCTGATTGCATATATGCTCCCATACTAGCTGGAGTGAATCCCATTGAAACAGCACCAAATGCATTGATAGAATTTTGATCAAATCCAATAAGGTTCCATGCCCGTGAATAATTTAAATGAGCTGAGTATTGACCATCATTGTAAAGTGAAGCAATAAACCCTAACATATCAATGTCAGTATTTTTAGTTTCATCTTCAGCATAATCAGTTCCATCCATTTGGAATCTTGGTTTAGCATTTGTTAAACCTCTACCACCACATACTTTAAACCATGAACCAGGAATACCTGTAACGTTCTCAGTATCAAGTTTAAATGAGAAACCATCAAACTCTACATTTACTACATGTGATAGTGGAGAGTTAGCTTCTTGATTATGTCTAACATTAATTCCTAAACCATCAGTTGAAGGTCTTCTACCAACTGAAACTGTCCATGGCATATCTAAACCAGCAATAGTATCGTCTTTATATAACCAATAAGCTTCTTTAACTTTTACTTCATTATCCATTGCATTTTCGTTTGTTACCCAGTCAAAGTCTGCGTATCCAACACCCATTGCATTATTTGATTGAGAGTGATTTGCTGTATCTCCCCATGCTTTGTTATAAGATAATTTAGCTTTAAATACAGTGTTATCATTTGGAGCATAAGAAGCACCTAGCCATAATCTATTTGTAAGTAAAGCATCATTTTTAGATTTTTTACCACTTGCATGTTTATATTCAATATTATCAACTTGAGTTCTAAAGTCAACATCCCACTTGATATTATCTTTAGCACTTTGAACTTTTGCAATATTTGCAGTCTTATCAATTCTTTCAACTTTCTTCTCAAGTTTTTTGAATCTTGCATCACTTGCTGTTGCATTGTCATTTTGCATCATTTTTTCTAGTGATACTTTATTTTCTTTTGTTGCAGATTGTGCAACTCCAACTTGGTTTTCTAATGCAGAAATTTGAGCTTTTAAAGCTTCAATTTGTTGCATCATATCAGCATGAGTTACTTTAGCTGCGAAACTTGTAGTACTTAATGCTGCAATTGCACTTAGTACAACTATAGACTTTTTCATTTTATTCTCCTTATATATAAACAAATGAAATTATATTCATATTACTATTATATTACATTTAAAAAACTGGTAATTGTTCAATATAAAAGTAATATTGAACAATTACCAGTTTTTGACAAAAAAAAGGGGAGGAAGGAAAAGGTTTGATTTAATACCCCTTTTTTATTCGGTTAAATTAACAAGAAGGAACGTTTCCTGAATCGTTTGCATATTCATATGAGAAATCAAAAATATGTTGCATCCACTTGTCTTTAATTTTACCTGCATCTAAAGAAGGACACTCTTTCATAAGTTTATCTTTCATTCCAGCTGCACCAATAGCTTCCCATTCTGCTTGAGTATGTTTAGCTGCAAATTTTGCACCATTGAAACCACAACCTTTTTTAAATTTTTTAATAAAAATTTTTTGACCTTTTACTACATCTGCAGAAGCAGTTGTTGAAGCAACACCAAGAACTAATGCACCAGCAAGTGCAATTTTTAATAAGTTTGTCATTTTTTATCCTTTTATAGTATATAAGTTAAAATAATTATATAGTATAAAAGTTTAAGAAAAGATTAAGAATGAATAACTATTCATTATAGTAATTAAAACCTGAGCTTATATAGGGGGTCTTAAATAATAAAGTAACTTTTTTATTATAAGAAAGTGTAATAAAAGTGGGAGAAAAGCTATCTCTCACTTCTATTTTTGGTTAAATTAACAAGAAGGAACGTTTCCTGAGTCATTTGCATATTCATAAGAGAAGTCATAGATATGTTGCATCCACTTGTCTTTAATTTTACCTGCATCTAAAGAAGGACACTCTTTCATAAGTTTATCTTTCATTCCAGCTGCACCAATCGCTTCCCATTCTGCTTGAGTATGTTTAGCTGCAAACTTTGCACCATTGAATCCACAACCTTTTTTAAATTTTTTAATAAAAATTTTTTGACCTTTTACTACATCTGCAGAAGCAGTTGTTGAAGCAACACCAAGAACTAATGCACCAGCAAGTGCAATTTTTAATAATTTTGTCATTATTAAACTCCTAATTAAAATTTGGATATGATTATATCACATGTATATAAAAAACTACTGTAATATTAATAAGAAAAAGTGAATTAATCGTGAAATATTATCTATTGAAAGAAATAGTGACACATTTGTCACAGAATGCCTATAGTATCAAGCATATTAAAAGAATTGATAACAATACAATTATAATTGAATTTAATAATAAGAACTCTTTATATTTTGATATGACGAAAGGTAAAAGTCTCATTTATAAAAGAGAAAAATTACAAAATGCAAAGAAAGATTTCAATGCTCCATTTGATGTAGTCTTACAAAAAAGATTTATAAATTCAAAAATTGAAAAAATAGAGCTATATAATAATGATAAAATTATAAATATAAGAGTGAATTCTTCTTCTTCATATAAAAAGCTTACTACTATATTACAATTAGAGTTTACAGGAAAACATACAAATATTATAGTATTAGATGAAAATAGAATAATTCTTGAGGCTTTAAGACATATTGATGAGTTTTCTTCAAGTAGGGTAGTGAAAGTTGGTGTAAAACTAGATGAAATACCAAAACAAGACTATATCCCAAAAATTGAAGTAGTAGAGAATATAGAAGAAACCTTATATAAAGTATATGAAGAGATTGAAGCAAAAAATATTGCAAACTATAAAAAGCAGAAGATAACGCAGGTTAAGAAAAAGTTAAAAAAGTTGGAAAAAACTGTCTCTTCTCTTCCTTTAAAAGAGAGTTTAGAAATAGAGTCTAATGAGCTTTACGAAAAAGCTAATTTGATACTAAATAACCTCCATCAAATAAAGCCATATGCAAAATCTTTTAAAACATATAACTATGAAGGTCTTGAAGTTGAAGTTGATTTAAATGTAGAGATGGCAGCTTCTACTTATTCAAATGAACTTTTTAAAAAAGCTAAAAGAGCAAAACATAAAGCAACAAATATAAAAATTGAAAAGGATAATTTAGAAGAGAAGATAGAGTTTTTAAGAAGACTTATTAATAATCTTGAAAATTCTAGTTCAATTGATGAAATGGAGTTTTTGTATCCTAAAAAAGAGAGAAATCAAACAAAAACAAAAAAATCACAGATGTATGAAAGTTTCTTTTTTGAAGGTTATAAAATAATGTTAGGAACTAGTGAAAGAGAAAACATCTATTTACTTCAAAACTCAAAAGCAAGTGATTTTTGGTTTCATTTAAAAGATAGACCATCTTCACATGTTATAGTACAAAACTCTAAAAAGACAATTCCTGATACTGTTATAGAAAAAGCGGCAGTGATTTGTGCGCAATTTTCAACAGACTTTTCTGGAACATATGAAGTAGACTTTACACAAAGAAGAAATGTGAAAATACAAAGTGGAGCAAATGTACTTTATAATCCATATACAACAATAGTTGTAAAGATATGACATTATAAAATGAGACAATTTTGAGACAATATTATAGTATAATCGACAAATTTTAAAAAAGGGAAGAAAATGAGAAAGTCATTACTGATTTCTGGAGTTTTTCTAGCATTTATTCTATTATTTGCTGGATGTGGTGGAGCAACAGTACAAAATATAGATAACACTGGATATATCTCTGGTAAGCATAGTATGAGTTCTATTGAGAGAGCAATTAAAAAAGGTGCTATGAGAAAAGGATGGGCTACAAAAAGAGTAGCAAGAGGTGAACTTGAAGCAAGAAACAATGTAAGAGGAAAACACTTAGTAGTAGTATCTATTGTATACAATTCAAAAGGTTATAGAATTAATTATAAAGATAGTCATAATATGAAGTATGATCCTTCTTCTAATACTATTCACAAAAATTATAATAAATGGATAGCAAACTTAGAGAGAAATATAAACTATGAATTATCAAATATTGGTATAGTTGGTAATAGTTCATCAAGTAAAACAGTTACTCATATAGAACCAAAATCATCTATTTCTTCAAAGAAATATAAAAAAGCTAATGCTACAGCAATAAGTGGGAAAACTATTTATATTAGAAATATAACTCCATATTCTAGAAACAATAGAATTGCAGAAAACATTAAAGCAGAGTGTACTATTAATGAACAATTAGCTCAGTTTATTAAAGAGTATGCTGAGGCTCAAGGACTTAAAGTTGAATATAAAAATAAACCATCAAGAAAAGATTTATTCTTAGATGTTAAAATTGTAGATGCTGTAAGTCAAGGTGGAGCATTTAGAGGTCATAATAAATTTACAGCTATTGAAGGTAGACTTGTAAAGGGAAATAAAAGTTATGGTTCATTTAAAGCTGCAAGAATTTCTGGTGGTGGATTCTGGGGAGCTTATAAAGGTTCTTGTGCAGTATTAGGAAGAACTGTAAAAGCTTTAGGTCAAGATGTAGCAGGTTGGTTATATAGTCCAATGGATGGTGCAAGACTTGGAGATACTGGCTTAATAAGATAGCCTCATATAAATACAAAGCTTACTTGCTAAGCTTTGTATTTCAAAGATATTAAATAATTCTTAGATATAATGTAATATTAATATAATATTATAGGTTAAAAATTGGATATCAAAAAAGTATTAGTTATATCGTATTCTCAAACGGGACAGTTAACAAAAGTTAGTGACTCTGTATTATCATCATTAAATAAAGATAGTAAAATTGACGTAATCTATAAAGAGATTAAACCTAAGAAGGTATATCCTTTTCCTTGGGATTTTATGACATTTATGGATTGTTTTCCTGAATCAATATATTTAGATCCTCCAGAAATTGAAGAGATTGAAGATGATGACAATGACTACGATTTAGTGATTTTACCTTATCAAGTTTGGTTCTTATCTCCTGCTTTACCAATTACAGCTTTTATGAAAAGCGATTATGCAAAAAGAAAATTAAAAGGTAAACCTGTAATTACTCTGATTGCTTGCAGAAACATGTGGGTAATGGCACAAGAGAAGATGAAGTCTATGTTAGATGATGTAGAAGCAAAATTAATTGATAATATAGTTTTAATAGACCAAGGGAACTCTTTTGCAACTTTTATTACAACTCCAAGATGGATGCTTACTGGTAAAAAAGACTCTTTATGGGGAGTTTTTCCAGAAGCTGGCGTTTCATCACAAGATATAAAAGATGCAAGCAGATTTGGAGAAGCTATTAGATTTGCTTTAAAAAATGACTTAGAGAAAGAAGGGAATTCTTTATGTCATGGATTAAAAGCTGTTGAGGTTGATGAGAAACTAATAAAAAGTGAACAAATAGCAACAAAGAGTTTTACTATTTGGGGTAAGCTAATTAGAAAAGTAGGTAAGCAAGGTGAGCCAAAAAGAAAGCCTATTGTAATGCTTTATGTGGTGTTCTTACTTCTAATAATTTTAACTATAGTACCTATAAATATGTTAATTCAAACAATACTTAGAAAAGTAAATAAAGAAAAAGTACTAAAACAAAAAGAAATATTTGAAACACCTTCAGGTAGAGGGGATGAAAGAATGAAGGAATTTTTAAAAGATGACTAGTGTTTATATAAACAATATACAAAAGTATTTACCAAATAATCCTGTTACAAACGATGAAATAGAAGATTATTTAGGTTATATTGGTGGAAAAAAATCAAAAGCAAAAAAAATTGTATTAAGAAGTAATGGAATTAAATCTAGACATTATGTTTTAGAAAAGGGAACTCAAAAAGCTCTTTTTTCTAATGCACAAATTACGGCTCATGCAATTAAAAAATTAGAGAATGAAAACTTTAGCTTAGAAGATATTGAGTGTCTTTCTTGCGGAACTACTACCGCTGATCAAATAATGCCAAATCATACTCTTATGGTGCAAGGAGAGTTAGGTTTAACAGAAATTGAAACATTAAGTGCAGCTGGGATTTGTTTAAGTGGTATAAATGCTTTAAAATATGCATACTATGGGATTAAAGCAGGAGAGCTTAAAAATGTAATAACAACTGGTTCAGAAGTTGTATCACCTACACTTAGTGCAAAAAATTTTGAAAAAGAGTCTGATTATAGAGCTGTTGAACAAAACCCTGGAATTGCCTTTGAAAAAGATTTCTTAAGATGGATGTTATCAGATGGTGCAGGAGCTATGCTTTTACAAAATAAACCAAATAAAGAAGGACTATCTTTAAAAATTGATTGGATAGATATTTTATCTTATGCTGGAGAGATGCCAACTTGTATGTATAGTGGTTGTGAAGTAAATGCTGATGAAGTTAGAGGATGGAGAACCTTTACACAAGATGAAGTAATGGAAAAATCACTTCTTACAATTGCTCAAGATGTGAAACTTTTAAATGAAAATATCATTGAGTATACAGTTACAAAACCTATTGAGAAAATTACTAAAAAAAGAGATTTAAAAGAAGAAGAGATTTCATACTTCCTTCCTCACTACTCTTCAACATTTTTTAGAGAAAAAGTGTACGAAGGTATGAAGAAAGGTGGTTTAGAAATACCTTTTGAAAAATGGTTTACAAATTTAACAAAATATGGAAATACAGGAGCTGCATCAATTTATATTATGTTAGAAGAGCTTTTTAATTCAGGAGATTTAAAAAAGGGTGAAAAAATCCTTTGTTATATCCCTGAAAGTGGAAGGTTCTCAACCTCATTTATGATGCTTGAAGTAGTGTAATGGATAAAATTGAAGTACCTCAAGAAGAGAATAAAACCCTAGATGGCATCAAAAAAGTTATGTATGCCAAAGATGAAGAGGGTGAGTTTCAAAAAGTAAATTATGGTAGTTCCGTAGAAGAGTTTGCAACTCAAACTGCTGTAGAAGAGTATGAAGTTCTAAAACAAGAGAGTTTAGAAAATATCAAAAAAGAGTTATCTTCTCCAATTGAGTATTTTATGTATGAAAATAGAATGGATTTACCAACCCTTGCAAGTGTTGTAGGAATGTTTCAATTTAGAGTAAAAAGACATTTAAGAATGGATGTTTTTAAAAAAATGAATGATAAATTGTTATCAAAATATGTCCAAGCTTTTAATATAAAACTAGAGGATTTAAAGGAGTTTAAAATATGAGTAAAGAGTTTGAACATGCTCAATTTGCACATTGTGAGAGTGGAGTTATGTCTACTTTGTTATCTCATTATGGATTAAAAATTAGTGAACCAATGGCTTTTGGAGTTACTAGCTCTTTATCTTTTGTTTTTATTCCTTTAGTAAAAATTAACAATATGCCTTTAATTGCATATAGAGATTTACCAAAAAATATTATAAATAAAATATCTAAGGTTTTAGGTATTTCTATGTATAAAAAAAGTTACAAAAGCCCTCTTGAAGCAAATAAAGAACTTAGTACTTTTGTATCAGATGGACAGCTTGTAGGACTTCAAACTTCTGTTTTTTATCTACCATATTTTCCAAAAGATATGAGATTTCATTTTAATGCTCATAATCTTTTAGTTTATGGAAAAGAAGGAAATGAGTATAAAATCTCAGACCCCGTTTTTGAAGAAGCTGTTTTATGTAATGAAGATGAATTAACAAAGGCTAGATTTGCAAAAGGGGTATTTGCTCCAAAAGGTTTTTTATATTATCCACAAAATATTCCACAAGATATTGATTTTGCTAAAGTTATTAAAAAGTCAATTATCAAAAATGCAAAATCAATGTTAACTCCTTTTCCTTATGCTGGGGTAAGAGGAATGAAAACTTTAGCTAAAAAAATCTCAAAATTTGATTCAAAAACTGACTCGAGATATTTAAAAAACTATTTAACTCATATTGTAAGAATGCAAGAAGAAATTGGAACTGGTGGTGGAGGTTTTAGATTTTTATATGCTGCATTTTTAGAAGAAGCACAAAATTATGAGCTTAATAAAGAGCTTTTAAAAGAAGCCTCGCAACTTCTTGTAAAGTCTGGAAATACTTTAAGAGAGTTTGCTTTATATTGTGTTGAATCTAGTAAAAAAATTGAAAAGTTCGATGCAAATAAAATATCTGAAAAATTACTTGAAGCCGCTTCATATGAAGAACAGGCTTTTAAATTATTAAAAAAAATCTAACTTTTGTTTAAAAGTTAGATTTTTCTATTTTTAAACTATTGAATAGAAAAGTCAATCTCTTCTTCTAGTTGTTTAATCCATATATTATAATTGTTATGAATATTATAATGTTCATCTGCTCCTAGCTTTTCACTTGTTATATAAGTAATACTATATTTTTCTAAGTCATAATCAATTCTAACTATTGCAGTATGAACTCTTCTTACTATTTTTGCTAGTATAAAACCATCTTTTTGTTTACTCATTACCCAGTTAACATTTTGTCCCGCTTTAAAGATTTTTTCTTCTAATTCTTTTAAAGAGGTATAAGTAGTATTGATTTTTTTATTTATAACATTTTGAATAGGTTTATATTTTTGATTTGAAGCTGTTAAGGGGTTATTTTTATGCTTATTTGCCAAAAGCTCTGCTTTTTCTAACTGGGGTGTCATTTTAAGAGTTGTAAGCCTTGCATTTATTTGATTTTCTAGATTTTTAACCCAACCATTATAGTTTTTATGAATACTATTTTCAGCCTTATTATAGTTTAGGTTATGAGCTTCTAATAGATTTATTGAATAAGAGTTTTCATTGAAGGCAATTTTTACCTTTGCAATATGGTCTCTTATAACTAGTTTACCAATAATAGTATTCTTGTTTGTTTGTTTCATATTCCATCCAAGAAACTTTCCTGATTCAATAATAGAATTATAAACTGATTGATTTTTAGGTTTCTGTACAAACTTTTTTGTTGGAACATTGTAAACTTTATTTATTCCACATCCATTAGTTAATAAAATAATGAAAGTTAAGATGAAAAGATTTTTTGTAATTTTATACATTTTTTTCCTTTTTGATGATATTGTTTATAATATCAAAAATAATTATAAAATATACTTATTGAAAGAAAACTATAATAGAACTTATTTTGTAAGTTCTATTACTATTATGTTTTGTTTATCATCTTTTGCAATATAAAGATGAGAACCTTCGTATTGTATTAAATTTAGTAGATGTAGAGCGCCCTCTGTTGCAAAGAACTCTTCTTCTTTGATAATCTTTTTAGAATCAATTTTTGATGTGATATTTTCATCTATTGATGCAAATTGATTTAATGCAATTTTATCATATGAATTTGAAAGAATTTTATTCAAATCATCATATGAGTTTAGCTCTAAGATATTTGTTATTTTAGCAAGTGAGTTTTCTTTTTCTTTATTTATATAAAACCAACAACTCCCATCTTTTGATTCTACTTCTTTTGCAAAACTTAAGTAGTTTTCAAAGTTTTTTATATCATTTAAAGACTCATCAACTCCACCAACTAAAATATCTTCAACTTCTTTTTGTTCTAAATCGAAACATGCAAGTTGTAAAGCTTTTTCAAAAGAAAGGTATCTTGAAGTGATTAAAGTGTTTTTCCCTTTTGCATTTAATGCTTGTGATACATAAAAGCTTACATTGTTACTATTAATGTTTAAAAAGTCAAAAGGCATTACAATATGATCTTCATGGCTTACTGTATCCATAAGTCCATAAACATCTATTATAGGTCCATATTCACTTGCTACATAGATTCCATTATTAGAGCTTAGTTTTATATCTTTTGTTGCGTTAAGGGCTCCTAGTACTGCTAAGACGTTGAACTTACTTGATCTTCTTAAGTTTATTTTAGAAAGCTCTTTTAGGCTTTTTTTATACTCTTTTATATCTTTAGATGAATTAATAAGTCTATTTGTTGAGTGAATATACATATTAATCCTTATTGCTTAAAATTATTGAGCTATTGTTCCCGCCAAAAGCTACATAGTTAAAGAGTATAGTCTGTTTTTCAGAAACTTTTGTATTCTTTAAAAGGGGAGTAAACACAACTTCATCTATAGGCTCTTTAAAACCAAAAGTTGCAGGTAGAAAACCATTTTTAATACAATAGAGCATAAGAGCAATTTCATTTGTTCCACAAGCACCTAAAGTATGACCTAAGATAGGCTTTATAGCTGTAACTTTTGTTTTTGTATTGTATTTATTAAATAGTATTTTTATTGCCTTTGCTTCAGAGGAATTATTGTTTTCACTACCTGTTGCATGTGCTTTTATACAATCTACATCTTTTAGACTCAATTTAGCTTTTTGTAAAGCTTGAATCATTGTTTCATAAATTGGAATACCACTTGGATCACTCGTTGTTTCTGCATAATTATCACAGGTGTTTGACCATGAGATAAATTTAAAATTATCTTCTTCTTTCTTTTCTGCTTCTAAAACAAAAGCTGAACAGCCTTCCCCTAAGATTATTCCATCACTATTTTTATCAAAAGGTCTATAGACTTTAGTTTTAGATAGTAACATAAGTGATGAAAAACCACCATAGGTAGATTTATTAAAAAATTCAATTCCTATAACTAATGCCTTTTTTATCTTCTTTTGTTCAATCATTTTTGAAGCATAAGCAAGAGCATTTACACTTGAAGTACATGCCGTTGAAAAAAGTATAGATTTATATTTTGATTCAATAAGAGATTCAATGTAATCTCCCATAGAACCATTTCCTATATCTTTGAACTCAAGAGTAGATTTCCCATTTTCAAACTCTTGTTTATACTCTTCATTTGTTCCCATTTCCATTGAAGTAGAACCCATAAAAATATGTAAATCTTTTTGCTCTTCTTTTGTAAGTTTTGCTTCATTTATTGCATCAAATACAACTTTTTTTAAAATCTTTTTAAATCTCTCTTCATTTGAAAAGTCATAGTTATTGATTTTGTAGAAGGTTTTATCTTTTAAAATATCTTTTAATCCCTCTTTATAACTTTCTTGAGTCATATTTTGTAAATTACTTACAATACTTTTATAATTGTCTCCGATATTACAAATAAGTGAGGCTCCAGTTATATATGAATTCAAAGCTACTCCGGTTGAATATGGTCAGCTAAAGTATTAATAGATGCCATAATTTTTCTAAGCTTTTTACTATCTGTCGCGTCAATTCCATATTTTTTATGAAGTGCCATAGATATTTGTAAAGCATCCATAGAGTCTAGTTCTAATCTTGTATCTGAACCAAAAAGTACTTCATTGTCATCTATTTCATGCGCTTCAATATCCCTATCACACTCTTCTATTATTAGTTCTTTTAATTCTTGTTTTAATTTTTCGTCTTGCGAACCTAGCAATTTAACTCCTCTTTTTTAGTAAAATATACGCTAAAATCAAACAGATTATAGCAAAAATAAATAGTTTATACACATATGTAGAGATGTCTGTAAAGTCACCACCTCTTACAAAAACCTCTAAAAAGCTTTCTAATCCCCATGCCATTGGCGAGTATTCTGTAATATCTTGCATAAATTGCGGCATAACAAATTTAGGTACCATTATTCCACCAAGTGCTGCAAGAATTATATTTGAAACTCCACCAATTGTAGTTGCTTCTTCTGTTGTTTTACTTACATTTGCAATAAATAAAGCAAAACATATAGAGGCTATACTAACACTTGAAGATATGAGGAAGATTAAGAAATAGTTCCCTGCTATTTCAAGTGAATCTCCACCTAGAAGAGGTACTAAATATATGCCAACTAGAATCATAAAAATAACTTGTATTTGATTGATAAAATAGTAAGGTATAATCTTACCTATTAAAATTGGAAATAAAGAGACATTTATACTTCTAATTCTATCAATGGTTCCAAAGGTTTTTTCATTTATAAAAGTGTTTGAAATTGGAATGAGAATAAAAAACATAGAAAATACAAGCCAAGCTGGAACACTTTGTTGTACTGAGGTTGGAGTGACTTTAAACTCTTCATTTTTATAAATAAATTCACTTTTGATTTTTGATTCAAAATCTAAAACTTCTTTTGTTTTAATTTTTTGTTGAATTAATAAGTCTTCAAGTATTATCTTTGAACTAGCCCCAGAAATTAATTTTTTTAAAAGCTCAATTTTTTGTGCAGAAATATCAGGTCTTGAAAAGATTTCTAGCTTGAAGTTCTTATCATTTAGTTTAATTCTTTCAATAAAATTTCTTTGAATATCAATTACAAAATCGTAATTTTCTTTATATAGCTGTTCTTTTTTATTTTTTACTTTTATAAATTTTGATTCAAATAAAGCATTTTTATTTATCTCTTGGCTTAATATTTTTAGAGTCTTATTATTTTTAGAACTAGAAATAGCAACTTTTAAAGGAGTATCGATAGTATTTGAATAGCTATTTTTAAGTGCAAGTGACATGATTAAAATAAAAATTACAGGCATAATAAACAGAACCATTAAAGCATGTAAATCTCTAAAGATAAGTGTGAACTCTTTTTTTAGTAAATATTTAAACATTAGTCTCTTAAATCCTGTTTTGTTAAGTTTAAGAACATATCTTCTAAGCTTTTATGTCCAAAGTTTATATTTTTTATTTCAAGCCCATTATTTTTAGTTTTTGCAATAAATGTAGTAAACTCTTCAAAAGAGTCTTTTACATTTATTTTTTGTTTTGTGCCATCTAAAAGTTCTATTTCAACAAGAGAGTTTTTCTCGACTAAAATCTCTTTTTTTTCTTGTAAAATGATTTTTGATTTATCTAAGATAGCTATTTCATCACAAAGGAATTCAACCTCTTCCATGTAATGAGAAGTATAAATTATAGTGGTGTTTTTCTCTTCATTTATTTTTTTAATTACATTTAAAATATATTTTCTTGATTGTGGGTCAATCCCTACTGTTGGTTCGTCTAGGTATAAAACCTTTGGGTCATTTAAAAGACCAATAGCAATATTTAGTCTTCTTTTTAATCCCCCTGAATAAGTGAGAGCTTGTTTATTTATATATTTTTCAAGTGAAGTTGCTTTTATACAGTACTCTATTCTTTGTTCTAGCTCTTTGCCTTTTAGTCCATATAAAGCCCCAAAAAACTCTAGGTTTTCATATGAAGTTAGTTTTGGATAAAAAGCATAAGTTTGAGGAACAAAAGAACAAATAGATTTTATTTTCTCAGACTCTTTATCTAAATCAAAGCCACAAACTTTGATACTTCCAGAATCTTTAGGAATAAGTGAATTTAAAATAGAAACAAGAGTTGTTTTACCAGCTCCATTTGGACCTAAAAGACCAAATAGTGAACCCTCTTTAATACTTAAATTTAAATCATCTAATATAAGGTTATTATTATATGATTTTTTTAAATTTTTTATCTCTATTGACATTTACTCTCTTTATAATTTTTTTGAAGTATATCTAAAACTAGTTTATTTTTAATTTCTTTCCAACACTTGAAGTTGGGATTTTATCTACATATTTAAGTTTAAGTGAAAACTTCAAGTTTGATAGTTTTTCTTGTAATATTTTCTTAATCTCTTTGCTTGTAAATTTATATGAACTTTCTAAAGTAATATCTAAAAATTCACCTCTAAGTGAATCTTTATCTTCATTTACAAAGACTAAAGCTTTGTCTATTTGTTCAACTTCTTCAAGAATATTTTCTATTTGAATAGTTGAGTATCTTTTCCCTGCGATTTTTAAAATCTGAGAACTTCTTCCTATAAGTCTAAACTTCTCATCCTCTTTTTCTATATAGTCAAAAGTTTGCATAGTATGGTTTATTTCTTTAAATCCATTTTCATATAAAGTTTTTGAAACAAAAGGTGATTTTACTTTTAATTCATTTTGTTCATTTGTCATAATTTGAACATGTTCGTTTGGAGTCCATAGACTCTCATCATTTGTTTTATATGCAATTCCACCAGTTTCTGTTGAACCAAAAATCTGAATAACATCACACTTGAACTTTTCATTAAAGCTTTTTGCATCACTTGCAAGTAATGGTGCAGTGGAACTTACGAAAACTGCTTTGTTTAAATCTTTTTGTTCATTTATTTTATTTAAAGCTTTTATATAAAGTGGAGTTGTAACAATTAAAGAGTTTTCTTCTACTAAAGATAATAAATCATTTGGTAAAAAATGCTCTTTTAAAACAATATCTATGTTATTTAAAAGTGGGTATAAAAGACCAAAAAGTGTTCCATAAATATGAATAAATGGAACAGTTACAATTACTTTTTTTATCTCTTTTTCTTTTAAAAGTTTCGTAATAACTTCAAGTTCTTTTTCAAGATTATCTTTTGTTTTAAGAGCTCCAACCGAGTTTCCTGTACTTCCACTTGTAAAAAACATCATGGAGAACTCTTTATCTTCAAAAACAGTTTTCTCGTTTTTTTCTTGTTTAAATTCACCTATTTTTAGTTCATCTAATTTTTTTGAAATTATTTGATTTGTTTCATCAAATAAAATTGCCTTTGCCTCACTATAGTAGGCTTCAATTATATTTAGAGCATTTTTCTCTTTTGATTTTGATTTGATATATCCGATATGGTTTTTTAAATTTGAATCTCTAAAAGTTTCTTTTGAAATTTTATGTTTTTTTATAGTTCCATTATCGTTATGAACCTCAATAATCATTCTTGTTTGACCTTTTTGTAAATATTAATAAAAATGAAATCGCTAAAATACCTATTGTTGCAACTATACCAATAGAGTATAAGGAGTTAATTGAACTAAAAATTAAAACTCCAAAGCCTGCAAAAGTACTTAAAAGAGAAAATAGTATAGCTTTTTTTGTATTTAAATCTAAACTTTTAGAGCTGTAAATAGCATAATCAATACTAATTGCTAAGATTATAAACATCATAAAAATATGTAAGATATTAAAGCTTATAAAAAATGAAGCACAAAGAATAAGAGCTAAAGGAAATAATAAAAAGCTAAGTGCAAATAAAAAGTTTTGCCTTGTTATTATAAGAAGCATTAAAATAATAAAACATAAAGCAATAAGTCCAAAAGTAAAAATTTGATTTTTCACACTATTTAATGCATCACTAAAAAGATATTTTAGACTAAGTGGTTTTATAAATTCTAAATTTTTTATTTCTAAATACTTTTTCTCTTTTATATTTAAAATGACATATTTTTTATTGTCATACTCAAAATAGTTTATACCTAAATTTTTTAAAGTCTGGAAGTTATAATTTGGAAGCTCTTTTATTTTATATGCATCTTTAAAGTAGTCTTCTTTAAAACCCAGTAGTTGTGCTTCTTTTTCAAGGCTTTTTTTAATATCTAAAAACTCTTTATTCTTTAATAGAGTATTTATAGTTTCAAACTCTTTATTCGAGATTAATAAATCAAGCGAAGAGTTAATACCTATTGTTTTAATTTTTTCATATTTTGAAATCAAATCTTCAATACTGTCTGTTTTAATTAGTAGAGGTATATTCTCTTTTTGATTAAGTGCATTTTTGAAAAAAGTATCTAAATTATTTAGTTTTTCATTTTTATAATCAAGATTTCGTAAGTTTGTATCAAAGTTAATTGTAATGATAGAAATAATTATTAAAATTGTTGAAAAAAGTAGAATATATGAAGTTTTAATTTTGTATTTAAACTTCTTAGTCTTTCTAGAGACTTTTCTTTTAAATTTAATTTTTGGATAAAGAAAAGCAAAATGTAAATATGAAACAAGTAGTGAAATCATTGTAAATAGTGAGATTTGTTGAATTAGTGCAAATGAGATATAACTTACTGATTCAAATGCTATTAGTGTTGTTAATAGTCCAAAAAATACCTCTTTATTAAAAGGTTTTTTCTTTTGATAATATCCATGCATATAGTGATGAAACATATAATCAATAGCAACTGTACTAATAGATATCCCAAATACTAAAACAAAAATTGATACTTCTTGAAAAGCTGAGGTTACAATAAACGTTGCAATAGCAGCACTTGTAGCAAGGGTGGTTAAAACATTTGTTAAAAGTTTAATATTTCTTAATAGTACTAAATATAATAGAAGTAAAAGAGATATTGCTAAAATAGCAATTTTTTCTACATCATTTTTTATCGCATTTGAGTTTTCAAC
Source organism: uncultured Campylobacterales bacterium (assembly GCA_947494995.1). Lineage (GTDB taxonomy): Bacteria > Campylobacterota > Campylobacteria > Campylobacterales > Arcobacteraceae > Halarcobacter. Next base: position 333,918 of record CANLWY010000001.1, read on the forward strand.
AAAATAAAAGATTGTACTAAAGGCTTTTATTTCTGGGTAAACACTTTTTATATTTTCAATTTCTTTGTAAATTTTTTGGTACTGCTTTAAAGAATTGATATTTTTATTAAGTTTAAAACTTGCAAGTAATCCATAATCTTTTAAAACTAAGTAACCATTTTTTAGTTTAAAGTTTTCTACATGTTTCTTTTCTTTAAATAGTCCTAAAGGGTCTTGTTTATTCAATAAAGTTGGGAAAAAAGAGTTTAATAGCTTTTCTTTTATTTTTTCTAGTTCATTTTTTATATCTAAATTTTCAAGGGCTTTTTTATCAATTTTGTTTAAATAGAGTTGATAAGAGTTTTGATAATTTAAAAGCTCTTTGTTGAAGTTTTTTTTATTTGAGCTAAGTCCATCTATTTTTAGAAACTCTTTTTTTATTAAATCCATTTTTTTCAAAGTTTCTTTTTCTTTGCCTTTTATAGCAATAAAAATAGTTTTTGAATCAGAGTTTGTTTCATATGCTTTTAAAATTTTTTTATTTTCACTCTCTGGAACAATTGCAAGAATAGAGTTAGAGATGTTTTTATATGAACCACTTAACAATAAAATTAAAAGTGTAAATGAAAAGATAATAAAATTTGATAGTTTAATGAGTTTAGTTGATCTGCTCAATTTTTATCCTATCATTATTTAGCATGTGAATAATCAAAAAATCCAACTTAGAAGTTTTTTTAAATTTTATTTCTTTTACGTAGTTTGCAACTACACTTTTTGGTTTTAATGTGATAAGGTTATTGTTTTTTTCAATTTCAAAATATAATTCAAGATTAGATAGATCATCTAAATATATTGCTTCAAGAACAGAAAAATAGATCTTTTTTGGCATATCTCTATTTAAATCTATTTCTTGAGTTTCACTTCCTTTTGTAATATATAAAGTCTCATCTTTAAATAGAAGAGTTTCGTCGCTATTTTTATAAGTGCTTTTTATTGAATCCTCTTTAAATTCAATTGTTCCAAATTTTTTAGTTTGAGTTTCTAAAGCTTCAATATATTTCTCTTCCTTGAAGTTTATTGTTTGAGAAAATAGTGAAGTAATTAAAACTAATGGTAAAAAAAATCTAAGCATCTAAACCCTTTGAAAATATAAATTTCTTATGTAAAAATTGTAAAACACCTGCAAATAAAAAGATAAAGTACCAACCAATAGAGCTGTAAAACATCCAAAAGTTAATATTTGTATCTAGAAAAATAAGCAGGTGTATTATAACATTTATTAAAGCAATAAAAAACCAAAAAAGAGTTGATTTGTGAATATACTGTTCTTCTTTTTCATCAATTTGCTTTTTTGAAAACTTTTTTGCAAAATATAGAATGATTGATTGTTTGTTTATATATGAAAAAAGTATAAAAATAGTTATAAAACTAGAGATAATTAATGGCATGGCTTTTAAAAAAAGAAAATCTTTTAGGATAAAAGCTAAAATAGAAATAGCTAAATAAAGGCAAGGGTAAAGATACTCTTTTACACCTTTTTTAAATGTAAGAACTAACCAAATAGTACTTAATATAAATATTACTATGGCAACTTTAGTAATATCAAAATATCTTAATGATAAAAATACTAAAGGTGCATATAGTATAGAAATTAGTAGGTTCATTATTCTTTATCGAACCATTGCTCCACTAATATTTAAAACCTCTCCACTTACATAAGTAGCATCATTTCCAATAAAATATGCACATTTTGCTACTTCTTGGGGTTTTCCAAATCTATTTAGTGGAATAGCTTTTTTAAGCTCTTTTGCATTTGGAATATTCTCAATCATTTCTGATTCAATGATTCCAGGAGCTATTGCATTTGCTCTAATGTTAAATTTTCCAAGCTCAATTGAAAGTGTTTTTGTAAAAGCTATTACTCCACCTTTTGAAGCTGAGTAGTTAGCTTGTCCAGCATTTCCACCAATTCCAGAAATGGAAGCTACATTTACAATACTTCCTTTTTTATTCATCATCATAGCTTTTGAGATAGTTTTAGTTACATAATACATTCCAGATAGATTAGTATTGATAACATCTTCCCACTCTTCATCACTCATGAAGAAAAATAGGTTATCTTTGATAATTCCAGCATTGTTAATTAAAACATCAACACTTAAATCTTCTAAAGCACTTCTAATTGACTCTTTATCTTGCATATTAAAAGTGATTAATTCACCCTTTTCAATTGAGTCTAAAATTTCTTGGGCTTTTTCTTTATTGCTGTTATAGTGAACATAAACATAGTAACCATTTTTGGCATACTCTTTTACGATTGCTTCACCAATTGAACCAGTGGCTCCTGTTACTAATACTTTTTTATCTTTCATTTTAACTCTTTATACAAATTTTGCATCAATAATTAATTTTTTGATATTTTTAATATCCCCATCCATTCTTCTATCTTCAAGTAAAGGCTCAATGATTTTTCTTGTTTCATCATAAATAGCTTTTAAGTGAGGTGATACTTCATCTTTTCCTCTAATATCAACAGCTTGTGCCATACCAATAAAGGCAATTGAAAGCATATTATGTAAGTCTGGCATCATCTTTGCAAAATCATTTGCTGCTGTTGTTCCCATAGATACTTTATCTTGATTTAATGATTCTGTTGGTCTTGAGTGAATAGAAGCAGCAGTTGTATTTTTAATAACATCAGCACTTAATGAGCTAAGACTAATTTGCATAGCTTTAAAACCATGGAAAAATGGCTCTTTAGAAAGTTTTAGATTTTCACCTAAGCCTCTATTAAATTTATGGTCAACTAATAGTGCAAACTCTTTATCAAGTAAATCAGCTAAGTTAGCCGCACAAATTTTTAGTGTATCCATAGCATGAGCTACATAACCACCATAGAAGTTACCAGAAGTATAGATTTTTTGATTTTCTCCATCAATTAGTGGATTATCATTTACTGAATTAATCTCTGTTTCTACCCAGTTCTTAGAGATTTCTAAGTTGTCTCTAATTACACCTAAAACTTGTGGTGCACATCTCATAGAGTAAGTATCTTGAATATTTAAGTGGTTATCTGCAAAGAACTTGTCATATCTATCATCTCTTCCGTGAGTTAGTTTAGAACCAGCAATTTTGTTTTTAATATTTTTAGCAGCTGCTATTTGACCTGAGAATGGTTTTGAATCATGTACAAAATCAGCAACTGGAGTATCATCCCCTAAAAGAACTTCAAACATACCAGCAACATATGATTCCATAGAGTTTAAAATTACTTCAAACTCTTGAATTGCTTGAAGTGCAATAGCACTCATAATAGTTGTACCATTCATAATAGCTAAGGCTTCTTTTGGTTCAAACTCATAAGGTTTAATATCAAGTTCATTATAAACTTCCATTACTGGCTTGATTTCACCTTTGTAGTATACTTCTCTCTCCCCTGCAACAACAGCAGCGATATAAGATAAAGGAGTTAAATCTCCACTTGCTCCAACTGAACCTTGAGATGGAATTACTGGAATAATATCTTTATCAATAAGTAATTGAAGTCTATGAAGTAAGTTCATAGATACTCCAGATCTTGCTTTACTTAATGAAATAGTTCTACAAATTACAGCGTATCTACAAACTTCATAAGATAGGTTTTTCCCAATACCACAACCATGAAATCTAAAAAGATTTGTTTGTAACTTAGCTGCGTCTTCATAGTCTACATAGTTTTTACCACTGTCCCCATATCCAGTTGTAATACCATAGATTGGCTTACCTGCTTTAATAGTATTCATCATAAAATCATGCGTATGGTTAATGAATGTTATAAACTCTTCATTTTTTGAGATTTCTACACTTGTAGCCTCAATAATCTCTTTTAGAGTTATATGTTTCTTGTCAATTGTTAATTTCATTTGTCCTCCCAAAAGTCATAAAAATTAAACCACTGCAGGGGATGTTGTTTTAACGTTTGCGATAAAACTTGAACATACTCTTCCATAGCAATTTCTATAGCTTCTTCTTCCTTTAAATTTTTATTTATTTGAATTTTTTTGTAATGCATTTCATAGCTTCTTTTTTCTTTTAATACTACAAAAAGTGCAATAATTGGTTTATTTGTCTTATATGCAATAATAAATGGATTTTTATTAAAGTTTGCATCTTTTTCAAAGAATTTCATTTTCTTTAAATACTTATCACTAATAGCTCTATCTCCCATAAGGGCAACACTTTCGTTTGCTAAAAGTGCATTTGCTATAGAAATAGATGTGGCAATATCACCTCTTGATAAGTCAATAATTTTTACATTCTTTTCATTTTTTTTATCAATTAATTGTTCGAACTCACTGGCATTTTTTATCATTGCCTCATTCATTACAATATTGATTTTTACATTATCATCTTTGAAGTAATTACTAGCTGTTGCCCAACCACCAAAGTGGTTTGATAATAAAATAGAACCGTTTTTAAGTTCTGCTAAAAGTTCAGCTCGGTTATAGTTTGAGAACTTATAAATCTCTGGATTTGCCTTTGAAATAAATCTATCAGAGGTAGCTAATGCATAATTAAATAGATGAGTGAAAAACTTTTTATTTGAAAACTCTTCTCCAATATTTTTATAGTACTTTTTTAAAGAAATTCTTACATTTGTTGCAAATAAAAAGTAATAAAGAACAACAAAATATAAAGAGAAATAAACAGAGTTATAACCAAAAGTTTTGTAAAACTTATATAGAGTTTTAACTACTGCTCCTCCAACTCTTTGTTTTGCTGCCATTAAAAAATACCCTTTAGTAAAAGTATCTTTTGAAAAAATAGTTTTAAATGAAGTAAGGTAATATTTATTGTGTCATTATAGTTATCAAAGTGACTAACTCTCTCTTCGGGACTTGGGTAATAACACTCAATTATTGTATCGCTTATATTTTTATGCTTCCAGTAGTGTTTTACTAATACTTCTGCTTCAAAATTAAATCTTCTTGTTTTTATATTTAAATCTAAAATAGATACGGGATATAATCTAAAGCCAGTTAGTGAGTCATTTATTTTATAACCACTATTTAAACTAATCCAGAAATTATGAAAAGCTCGTCCTACTTTTGATTTTGTAGGAACATTCTCAATTTCAAAGTTTCTTGCACCCATTACTATTTGGTTTTCACTATTTATACACTCAATAAGTTTTTTTATTTCTGAGGCAAGATGTTGTCCATCTCCATCCATACTTACAAAATAGTTATAGCCTAACTCTTTTGCTTTTTTGGCTCCCGTTAGGATAGCTTGACCTTTTCCAAGATTTTGCTCGTGTCTTAAGATAGTTACATTTTCATTTTCTTCAAGTAAAGATGAAACCTTTGTATCAGAACCATCATCTACTACTATTACTTTATAGTTGTGATTTAAAATATCTTCAATAACCTTTGAAATAGTCTTAGGGTTATTATATGTTGGAACGACGATAATTACATTAGGCTGTGACAATTGTAAACTCACTGCATTTTTTATCATCTTTTTTTGTTACAACATTTATTGAAGACTCTTTTATTTTAATTAAAAAATTTACTTCATCCTCAGGCAAGATAGGTTGAAGAAATTTTGCTTTTTTTACCTCTATAACTTTTAGTGATAATTCTTGAGCAACAATATCTATTTGTAAAAACCCTGGAAGTAGACTATTTGTAGGAAAGTGTGCTTGAAAAACTTCATGATCTTTTTTAGAGAAGGTAACTTTAAGCTCGACAAAATCGTCACTTTGTGTAATAATCTGTGAAAAATATAAATTATTCAATTATAAATGGCCTTAGAATATAATTTAAGAATCAATTGTATCAAAAGTAAACTAAGTATATAATAACAAAAAATTATTTGGCAGAGAAAATTTTGGAGGACTTAATGGAAGAAACTTGTGATGTTTTAGTTATTGGAGGAGGACCCAGTGGTTCAGTTGCAGCATGCAAACTTATAAAAGCAGGGTTTAGTGTAACAATTTTAGAAAAACTTGAGTTTCCAAGGTTCGTAATTGGGGAGTCTTTACTTCCAAGGTGTAATGCAATTTTAGATAAAAATGGTTTAATTGATTTAATTGAAAAACAAAATTATATGATGAAACCAGGGGCTATTTTTATTGATGAAAAAAAACAAGAAGAAGAGATAGATTTTAGAAATAATCTTGGTCAAAAATGGGGAACAAGTTTTCAAGTAAAAAGAGAAGAATTTGATAATGTTTTACTTAAAGAAGCAAAAAGATTAGGTGCAGATGTAAGACATAAATATGAAGTAACAGCTTATGACAATGATGAAAATATTGTTACTGCAAAAGATGAAAATGGACAGCAAAAAGTTTTTAAGGCTAGATTTGTTTTAGATGCTTCAGGGTATGGGAGAGTTCTTCCAAAACTATTAGATTTAGATATTCCTTCAGATTTAAAATTAAGAAATGCAATTTTTACAAGAGTAAAAGGTGAAAAAAGAAGAGAAGAAGATAAAGAAGGTTTTATTGATATTGTAATTCATGATGATAATAAAGCTTGGCTTTGGGTAATTCCTTTTAGTGATGGAACAACTTCAGTTGGAGTTGTTTGTGAAGAATCGTACTTTAAAGATACAGGTCTATCAAGAGAAGAGTTTTTAGATAAAGTATTTGATGAACATAAGTATTTAAAAGAGAAGTTTGCAAATGCACAAAAATTAGTTCCAGTAGGTATCATTGATGGTTACTCAGCAGCTATTAAAACTATGCATGGAAAAGGCTTTGCATTAAGTGGAAATGCAACAGAGTTCTTAGATCCAGTATTCTCTTCAGGAGTAACACTTGCTTTAGAATCTTCAGATAGAGTAGGGGATTTAATTATCAAAGAGTTAAATGGTGAAAAAGTTGATTGGCAAAAAGATTATGAAGATTATATGATGATTGGAATTAATGTATTTAGAGAGTTTGTATATGCTTGGTATGAAGGAAAATTAAGAAAGATTTTCTATGCTCCAAATAAGGCTGAACAAATTAAACAATCAGTTGCTTCAATTCTTTCAGGTTATGTTTGGGATGAAAAAAACTATTTTGTAAAGAATTCAAAAGAGAGGATTAATGCTTTAGTATCAATGATTGAATAAGCATTGTTAAGATGAGTAAAAGGGCTAAAACAGTATAATTTGCCCTAATTAAAGAAGTAAAGAGGAATATAATTAGATGGCTATTTCAAGTAGTGAATTCAAACAAGTTTTAATTGATGGATTAAAGTTAGAAGATATTGAAGTTGATGAGATTGAAGATACAGATGCACTTTTTGGGGACGAAGGTTTAGGTTTAGATTCTGTTGACTCAATTGAGTTAGTGTTAATTATTGAAAAAGAGTATGGTGTAAAGATTCAAAACCCAGAGCAGTATAATGAAATTTTTGCTTCGGTAGAGAACTTATTAAAATATATTAATGACAATAAATAAAAAAGCTTACATTAATAACTATGAAGCAGTAAGTTGTGCAGGTTTAGATACTACACAACTTTTTGCTTCAATTTGTGAAAAAAAAGACTGCATTTCAATTGACAATCATTATGTTCAAGAGCGAGAAGTAGCAATTGGGAAAATTAACTCTGATGAAGAGTTTAATACTCTACTTTTAAATACTTGCTCCAAAGTGTTAAAACAATCAAATCTTGAAAACTATGATGATACCTTACTTATAGTTGGTTCTTCTGTTGGTGGAATGAATCAAACAGAAGAGATTTTTTTTAAAGATAAATCTTATGAGAATATAGATTATAAAAAACATCCAATTGATGCAATAGCTTACTTATTAAAACAAAAGTTTTCTTTTTATGATGATATCTCTTTTTCAACTGCTTGTACTTCAAGTGCAAATGCCTTAGGCTATGCAAAAGAGGTAATAAATAAAGGTATTTATAAAAATGTTTTAGTTGTAGGTGTTGATGCTTTATCTTATACTACTGTTTGTGGTTTCTCCGCACTTAGTGTTCTTTCATCAAAACCATGTACTCCCTTTGAAAAAGAAAGAGAGGGAATGAATGTAGCAGAAGCGATTGCTGTGTTACTTATTCAGGATGAAAAGCAAGAGAATTGTATAGAGCTTTGTGGGGCAGGATATAGCTCAGATGCCCACCATATGACTCAACCCCACCCTGAGGGTGAGGGTGCATTAGAAGCTATGCAAAATGCAATTACTAATGCAAATATAAACAAAGACTTAATCTCTTATATCAATGCCCATGGAACTGGAACAATGGCAAATGATAGTTCAGAGCTAAATGCTATTTCAAAACTTTTTACAAATACAAGTCCTTATGTAAGTTCGACAAAATCTTTTACAGGACATACTTTAGGAGCAGCTGGAGCTATTGAAGCTATTATTTCATGTATGGCTTTACAAGAGCAAATTATTCCTCCTTCTAAAGATATTCAAAACCCTGAGAGAGAAGATATCTCTTTTTCAAATGAACCAATAAAACAAGAAATAAAATATATTCTTTCTAACTCTTTTGCTTTTGGTGGAAATAATACAAGTATTCTTTTAGGAGTATGCGGTGAAGATTAATTTAGAAATTGTCAGTAGTGCATATTTACTGGGGGAAACTTTAGTAGAAGATTTAAATACAAAAGCACTGGTACCTAAAATGGTATTTAGAAGAAGATTAACGAGGGCTTCAAAACTAGCTGTTGAATTAATAGATAAGCTTGCTTTTGAACAAGGAAGAATTATGTATGGAAGTGCATATGGTGAACTTCCAGCAACGGCTAATATTTTAAATGCAATTTTAAATAAAGAAGGTATTTCTCCAACAGATTTTCAAAACTCTGTTTATAATACTCCTGTTTCTTATACTTCTATTTTAAAGAAAAACCAAAGTGAAATAATGACTATCTCTTGTGGGGATAATACTTCAAATAGACTTTTAAAAATGGGTGCCATTAAAGCTTTAGATGGAGATGAAATTCTTTTACTTGTAACTGAGACTATGAATATTGAAAATATAGAGCAAGTAAACACTTGTATTGATTTTTTAGAGTGTGCTGTTGCACTTAAAGTAAAACTTACAAAAGAAGAAGCAAGTTTAAATCTAAAGAATGAAGAGTTAAAGTGTGCAAACTCAGTTAAAGAGCTTTTACAAATAGCAAAGGCTTGTAAAGAGAATCAAAAAAATATTATAGAAGTACAAATATGAATATTCCCCACCAAAAACCAATTAAATATGCCCAAGAGCTTTTAGAAGTAAATGAAAACATTGCAAAAGTTAGATGCGAGTTTGATAAAACACCAACTCTTCCTATGTTTTTTGAAGCAGCAGCGCAAAGTTCTGCTGGTTTTTCACAAGATAGCGAGGCTAAGGTTGGATTTCTAGTTTCAGTTAAAGAAGTAAAACTTTTAAATGAAGCTGCTAAGCTTGAGTATATTATTCAAGTTGAAAAGAAAGTAGAGTTTGGTGCAATTTGTGAATTCTCTTTTGAAGTATTTAATAAAGAGCAAGACACAAGTTTTGCAAGTGGAGTATTAACTGTTATGATTCAAGAGTAATGAAAAAAGTTCTATTTCTTCTTACTCTTACTTTTTGCTTTTTAAATGCACAATATATTAAAGAACCAATCTTTAATGAAGCCTCTTATGTAAAAACCTTTGGAAATCCAAAAAATGAAGCTATTGTTTTTGTTCATGGATTAGGTGATGAAGCTTCAGATATTTGGAAAACAAGTGTTGAAGCTTTAAAAAAAGATTACTTCATTATGATATTTGATTTACCAGGTTTTGGAAAGTCAGATAAATCTAATCAGCTTTATTCACCTTCAAAATATGCAAACTTTATAAATACACTTATTGATAATTTTGTAGACAAATCTTTTCACTTAGTAGGGCATTCTATGGGAGCAAGCATCTCTTTATTATATACTTCTTTATATGATTTAAGAGTAAAAAGTCTAACCTTAATAGATGCCGCTGCAATTTTAGAAAAAAATACCTATTCTCAGTTTGTCTTAAAATCAAAGGTAAATAATAGTGCAGTATCTGGTATTGTTTCTAAACTTCCAGGAATGATGAATGAGTTATTGCCTTTTGAAGTAGATACTTTAGTAGATACTAGACTAACTAGAAAGTTTATACTACGTTCAAACCCTGGAACAATTGCAGCAATGGCACTAGCAAAAGAGGATTTTTCCTATATTCCAAGAGAGTTAAAAAACCCAACATTAGTTATTTGGGGTAAAGAAGACAAAGTAGCTCCACTTAGAACAGGACAAGTTTTACACTATTTATTGCCAAACTCAAAATTTGAAATTTTTGAAAATACTGCTCATGTTCCTATGAAAGATGATTTTAATAGATATATAGACTCTTTAAAAAAACATCTAAAGATTAAAAACTATAAAAAAGCAAAAAAGAAACTCTTTAATAAAAAAGTTATAAAAGAAATAAAAAGAGATAAAAATAGAAAGCTAAGTGGTTATTTTAAAAAGTTAGTAGTTAAAGATAGTAAAAATATAGAGATTATTGATTCAGTTATAGAAGAACTTATAATAATAAATTCAGAAGTTAAAATTTTAAATAGTCAACTTTTATTAGCAGAGGGCTCTTTAATTAAAGAATCAAATATAGAAATAACTGCATCAAGTTTAGATATCAAAAAAGCAATAGATGTTAGTAATTCTAATATAAATTTAGCAGGATTAAATATTAAAAGTAAAAATGAAGTATTTAAAAATATTGATAAAGAGAATTCAGCAAAAATAATATTTTCTCTTTGTCTTTTAAATGAGAAAAATATCCATGGCGTAAAAATATACAAATAGGACGTTAATTTAGTAGGAATGTAAATGAATAAATTTTTTAAAAATAATGATAGAATAAGTGCTATTGAAGCACAGTTTGAAGCACAAAAGATTGCTTTTGCTCCAATAATTTTTCAAGTTGTAAGAACTATGAGAGACTTAGGTATATTAGAAATAATATCTCAAAATAAAGAGGGTGTTTCTATTGAGAAGATATCAAAACAATCAAGGGTTTCAAAGTATGGAGTTCAAGTATTACTTGAAACAGCATTAAGTGCTGATGTAGTAAAAGTAGAAGATGAACTTTGGAACCTTACAAAAGTAGGTTATTTTTTATATAGTGATAAAATGACTAATATTAATATGGATTATAACCATCATGTAAACTATTTAGGTTTATTTAATTTAGAAAAATCTATAAAAAATGAAAAGGCAGAGGGTTTAGAAGTTTTTGGAGATTGGGATACAATATATCCGGCACTATCTTCTCTTCCTAAAGATGCAAAAAATAGTTGGTTTAATTTTGATCATTTTTATTCAGATTCTGGTTTTTTAAAAGCAATAGATTATTTAAAAACACTAAATCCAAAATCAATATTAGATATTGGTGGAAACACTGGAAAGTTTGCTTTTTTACTTGAAAAAGAGAGTGAAAATATAGATATTACAATAATGGACTTGCCTCAGCAAATTAAAACAGTAAAACAAAATATTTATGAAAGAGATTCAAAAAGAGTTTCAACTATTGAAGCAAATGTTTTGTTAGAGGAAACAAAAATTCCTAAAGGCTTTGATATTATTTGGATGAGTCAATTTTTAGACTGTTTTAAAGAGGAACAAATAGTTAGATTATTGAAAAAAATAAAAGCATCAATGGATGAGAATACACAAGTTTGTATAATGGAACCTTTTTGGGATAGGCAAAATAATGAAACAGCAGCATTTTGTGTTATAAATACCTCTCCATATTTTACAGCAATGGCAAATGGTTATAGCAAAATGTTTAAATATAGTGATTTTGAAAAATTTTTAACTCAAGCGGGTTTTGAAGTTTTAGAAATAATTGATGATATAGGTTTATGTCAAACAATAATAAGATGTAAATGATATTATATCATTACGCAAGATTTAAAATGATAAAATAATTAGATAATACTTTTAGGATTTAAAAATGGCAATTCAAGAGATAGTTAAATCAAGTGGTACAAGAATAAAAACAGGTGTTGCTTTAATATTAGCAGTTTTATTAATAGGGTATATTGACTCCTTTTTTCTAATGTGGTTATTTCTTGGAGGATTGTTAGTTGTTTCTCTTGATGAAGTAATGAAGTTATATAAAGTAGATTCTGTTTCTATTTATTTATATAGTGGAGTTCTTTGGTTTATATCATATTTCTATCCGACACCAGATGATTTGGTTTTTGTGTTAGCAATTGTTTATGCTTCTTTATTAGCTTATACTAAAAATTTAGATAAAAAATTATTCTTTACTTTGCTATATCCAACTGCTTCGTTTTTATTTTTATTAACACTTTATATAGAGTATGGTGTTATGTCTTTACTTTGGCTTCTTGTAATTGTCGCAGGAGCTGATATTGGTGCATACTTTGTTGGAAGAAGTATGGGGAAAACAAAATTTTGTGAGACAAGTCCTAATAAAACTTTAGAAGGTGTTGCAGGAGGAGTAATTGTTGCAACTATTCTTGGAGTAATGTTTGCAATAGATAATATTTCACTTTTTGGAGCTATTGTAATATCTATTATTGTTGCTATTGCTTCAGTTTTTGGAGATCTTTTTGAATCATATTTAAAAAGAGAGGCTGGAGTAAAAGATAGTGGAAATATACTTCCTGGACATGGTGGGATTTTAGATAGAACTGATGGATACCTGTTTGGTGGAGTAATTATGTTAGTTCTTTTACGAGCAGTAATGTGATAGTATTAGGCAGTACTGGCTCAATAGGGGTAAATACCCTAAATATAGCAAGAAAATTTAATTTAGATGTTGAAGTTCTAGTTGCAGGAAGAAATATTGATGTTTTAAATAAGCAGATTGAAGAGTTTAACCCTAAGCAAGTAGTAATAGCAAATAAAGATGATATATCAAAAGTAAATCATAGTAATGTTTCTTTTGGACAAGAGGCTATTTTAGATGCAATTGAAAATTCAGATTCTAAAACAGTAGTTAATTCTCTTGTTGGATTTTTAGGATTAAGGCCAACTTTAAAGGCTATTGAGTGTGGCAAGAAACTTGCCTTAGCAAATAAAGAGTCTTTAGTTGTGGCAGGAAAGTTTATAGACCAAACTAATCTTAGTCCAATAGATAGTGAACACTTTGGTTTATGGTATCTTTTACAAGATAAGAAAATAAATTCTATGACTATAACTGCAAGTGGAGGTTCTTTTAGAGACTATCCTTTAGAAGAGTTAAAAAATGTATCAATCAAAGAGGCATTAAATCATCCAAATTGGTCTATGGGAAATAAAATTACCATAGATTCTGCAACAATGACAAATAAAATGTTTGAATTAGTAGAAGCCGCTTGGCTATTTGATACAAATAGACTTGATGCAATAATAGAAACAAAATCACTTATTCATGCACTTGTAAATTTTGAAGATGGTAGTACTACTGCACATATAGCAAATGCTTCTATGCAACTTCCTATTGCCTATGCAATACTTGGAAAGTGTGATGAAGAGATTTTAAAACCTGTAAATTTACTAGAAGTTGGAAATTTAGAGTTTAGAAAAATAGAGTCTACTAGATACCCTATTTGGGAAGTAAAAGATGAGATATTAAATAACCTTGATTTAGGGGTTGTTTTAAATGCAGCAAATGAAGTAGCAGTAGCAAAGTTTTTAAATAGTGAAATAGGATTTCTAGATATATCTAAAATGACAATGAATGCTCTAAATAAGTTTAATAATGTAAGTGCAAAAACTTTAGATGATATATTTGAAATAGATAAAGAGGTAAGGGCTTATTGTGACTCTTGATTTATTAATACCTTTTGGAATACTACTAGCTTTAGTAGTATATTTAATTTATACACGAAGTAAATTTGAAAAAAATATAGTTGATTTATATGAAAGAAAATTCGATGAGTGGAAAGAGCATTCTGAGGATTCACCAAAAGAGAAAAAACCTTGTAAAGAGTTAGTTGGACTAATTTTTAAAGAAGAGTATAATGTTACTATAGAACTTCTAGATAATAGTGCAAAGTCACAACTTGAAAGAGGAAAATTTTCTATAAAGGATAAATGATGAGATATTTACTCCTAATGATACTGATTTTTAGCTTCTCATTTTCAAATAGTTTTCAAAGAGATAGTTCAAGAAAAGTTGTAGTTGATTCTACAAATAAACTAATGTGGATAGATAATGTCTCTGTAATAAAAGTTTTAAGAACTCATGAGGAAGCAACAAGATATTGTGAGACTCTTAGCTTCTTAGGTTACTCAAATTGGCGTATTCCTGAAATTGAAGAATTTAAAATGATTGTTGATAAAAAGAATGAAAGAAATTATATAAATAGAAAGTTTAGGTTTAATGTCCCTGATGGATATTGGGCTAGAAAAGCACACTGGAGAACATTTTGGTTTTATGCAGATTATATGCATTTTGTAAGTGGAACACCATATTTTGATAGTAGACATAAAAATAAATATGTACGATGTGTAAGAGATATACAATAAGAGAGATAAATGGAAAAAAGAGTTTTAGTTTTACATGGATTAGGTGGGAGTGATTACCCTCATTGGCAAGCACAATTAACAGCAGACTTAATAAAACAAAATACGCCAGTATCATTTCCTGCACTTCCCAATAGAGATAATCCTAACTTAAATGAATGGAAAGAGTATTTAAAAAAAGAGATTGAACATTTTAAACCTACAGTTATAGTTTGTCACTCTTTGGCAAATCATTTATGGTTTCATACTTGTAATGAGCTTGATATTAAACTCGATAAGTTGATGTTAGTAGCTCCTGTAAGAAATAAAGAGTTAGATACGGCAAAAACTTTTTTCCCTTATCCCATACCAAGTGATTTAAAAGCAAAGGAGATAATAATGGCAGCTTCAACAAATGATCCATATATGAATGTTGAAGAGGCTATTAGACTGCAAAGTAAATTAAGAATTGGAATGAAACTATTAGAAGAAGCTGGACATGTCAATGCAGAGTCAGGATATGGGAAACTTGATTGTGCTCTTGATTGGATTAATAAAGAAGAAGAGTGTGAGGAAAATGCTTAAATGTCTGAATCATTAATTTTAAGTATAGAGTCTTCATGTGATGATAGTTCTATAGCTATTACAAATATTGATACTTTAGAGTTAGTTTATCATAAGAAAATATCTCAAGAGTTACAACATAGTGTTTATGGAGGAGTTGTTCCAGAACTTGCAGCAAGACTACATGTGGAGGCACTACCTAAAATATTAGAAGAGTGTAAAGAGTATTTTCCAAGATTAAAAGCTATTGCTGTTACAAATGCACCTGGACTATCCGTTACCCTTATGGAAGGGGTTACGATGGCAAAAGCATTAAGTCTTAGTCTAAAGCTTCCTTTAATTGCGGTAAATCATTTAAAAGGACATATTTATTCCCTTTTTATCGAAAAAGATGAGGTTTTCCCTTGTACAATTTTATTAGTTTCAGGTGGGCATACACAAATTATAGAAGCAAAATCTCATAATGATATGAAAATTATAGCTTCAACTATGGATGACAGTTTTGGTGAGAGTTTTGATAAGGTTTCTAAAATGATGAAGCTTGGTTATCCAGGAGGTCCAATTGTTCAAGAAAAAGGTTTAAAAGGAGATGAAAATAGATTTGATTTTCCTGTACCTTTAAGGCAGAGTCCAAATATTGAGTTTTCATATAGTGGGTTAAAAAATGCAGTTAGAATGCAAATAGAAAAACTAGAAAACCAAGAGAATGAATTAGAAGAACAAGATATTTGTGATGTATGTGCTTCTTTTGAGAAAACAGCTGTAGCACATATTATGCAGAAGCTAAAAAAACTGTTTAAAACACAAGGTACTCCAAAGAATTTTGCCATAGTTGGTGGAGCTAGTGCAAATATCAGACTTAGAGGAGAAATAGAAGAGTTATGTCAAAAACATAATACAAAACTTTTTTTATCTCAATTAAAATATTGTTCTGATAATGCAGCTATGATCGGTCGTGTTGCTGTTCAACAGTATAAACAAAACGATTTTACAACAATTGAAGATATTGATGTTCAAACTAGAGTAAAGGAGTTTAAATGATTTTTGAGATGGGTGCAAAACTTGATGGAGATGATTTTGATACTTCAAAAAATGATAAGAAGAATAAAAAAGTATCAACAGAGATAAAACCAAAAAATCAACATCAATTAGTATTTACTTTTGAAAAAAGAAGAGGAAAACCTGTAACTTTGGTTGGAAGATTTTATTTAGAAGAGAAAGAGAAAAAAGAAATACTGAAACTTTTAAAGAAAAAACTTGCATGTGGTGGAGCCATAAAAGATGAATGGATAGAGCTACAAGGTGATGTTAAAGAAAAAGTAATAAACGTTTTAGAAAAAGAAAATTGGAATTTCAGATAATAATATAATATAAACTTATAATTAAAATAATCAAATCTTAAAATAAAAAGCGATATACTTTCATTTATATAGCCATAGGTATGCATAAAATAATCATTAGTAAACTTTAAAGGAATAATCATGAGATTAGTATTTCCAACTAATGAAAATATGGGATATTTAAGTAAAAGAGGTGCTCACTTCGGTAAAGCAAAATTCTACACAGTAATTACTCTTGATAATCAAGAAATAAGTGATGTTGAGGTTATAGAAAACCCAGGACACACTTCACATTCATGTGGTGGTGCTGTATCAAATATTTTAGAGCTTAAACCAGATGCTTTAATAGTAGGTGGAATTGGAACTAGACCCGCTCAAGGGTTTTTTGAAGCAGGATTAGAAGTCTATTTTGATAAAGAGAGTCCAAAAGTTGAAGACTCTTTAAAACTGTTTATAGAAGGAAAACTTCCTATGTTAGGAAATCAAGGGACTTGTTCATCACATTAATTGCTTTTTCGATATAATAATTTCCAAACTATTTTTATAAATTATAAAAATAAAATAGGATTTATTATGCAAAAAATATTTTATGAAGTAAACTCTTTGGATAAGAGATGTTACGAAGAGTTTGCTTTAACTGAAGATATCTTAATGGAGCATGCAAGTTTGTCTATGGCAAACTATATTGAAAAAAACTTCGAGAAACAACAATCTATCTTAATAGTATCTGGCACTGGAAACAATGGTGCAGATGGTATTGCTCTGGCAAGACTTTTATATAAGAAGTTTGATGTAAAACTCTATATACCATTTGGTATAAAATCTAAAATGGCTCAGTTACAGTTAAAAAGAGCAGAGCTTTTAGGAATTGAAGCTGTTGATGAAGTAGAAGAATCAGATATTGTAGTTGATTGTCTTTTTGGAACAGGTTTAAATAAAGAGTTAAATAAAAAATCCCAAAATTTAATTAATAAATTAAACTCTTTTGATGCTTTTAAATTAGCTTGTGATATTCCAAGTGGTATTAATAACATAGGACAGATCTCAACAGTAGCTTTTGAAGCTGATGTTACTATTACCATGGGAGCTTTAAAAGTATCATTATTTAAAGATGTAGTAAAAGATTTTGTGGGTGAAATAATTGTTGCAAATCTTGGAATTCAAAGAGAGCTTTATGAAACGCAAACTGATATTTATCTTTTAGATGAAGAAGATTTGAAACTTCCTTTACGAAATAAAAAAGATTCCCATAAAGGTTCATACGGACATCTAAATGTAGTTGCAGGTTGTATGAAGGGTGCAGGGGTAATCTCTGCAAAAGCTGCCTTTGGTTTTGGTGTTGGATTGGTTAGTGTTATTTGCCATGAGAATATTGATTTGCCATATCATATTATGCAAACTCATAAGCTTACAAAAAACTGTACAGCTATTGCTATTGGCATGGGCCTTGGAAGATATGAAGAAAAAGAGATTAAAACTATTTTAAAAAAAGATATTCCAACTATAATAGATGCAGATCTTTTTTATGAAGAGGTTATATTAGAAGCTTTAAATAAAGAAGTTGTATTAACTCCTCATCCAAAAGAGTTTTGTGCACTTTTAAAATTGTGTGGAATAGATGATATTAGTGTGGAGACTCTTCAAGATAATAGATTTCAATATGTAGAACTATTTTGTAATAAATATCCAAAAGTTGTACTTCTATTAAAAGGCGCAAATGTACTTATAGGACAAGACAAAAAAATACTTGTAAACTGTTTTGGAACAGCAGTACTTAGTAAAGGTGGTAGTGGTGATGTTTTAAGTGGCTTAATTGGTTCTTTATTAGCACAAGGATATGGAAGTTTAGATGCTGCCATTAGTGGAAGTTTAGCCCATGCACTTGCCGCAAGTAAATATAAAAAGAACAATTACTCTTTAATTCCTGCAGATTTAGTTGAAGAAGTAAAAAAATTATGAAGCCAATTATAGTTCAAACAACTTGTTCTAATAAAGATGAAGCAAGAAAAATTGCAAAAATTTTAATAGAAGAAAAGTTAGCAGCTTGTATTCAAATGAATGAAATTGAATCTTTTTATATGTGGGAAGATAAATTTTGCAATGATGATGAAATTTTGTTAACTATAAAAACAAAAAAAGAAAATTTCAAAAAAATCAAAAGCAAAATTAAAGAATTACATAGCTATGATTTGCCAGAAATTATTGGCGTTGATATAACGAACATAAGCAAAAATTATAAAAAATTTATTGGAGATAATACATGAGTGATATCTTAAAAGTAGGTGATTATGAGTTTAATAGTAGACTTATTGTAGGTTCAGGAAAATATACTGATTTTCAAACAACTAAAGAAGCAACATTAGCATCAGGATCTGAGCTAATTACAGTTGCAATTAGAAGAGTAAATATTACAAATCCAAATGAAGAAAATCTATTAGATTATTTCAAAGATACAAATGTAAAGCTTCTTCCTAATTCAGCAGGTTGTTTTACTGCAGAAGAGGCGATTACAACATTTAGACTTATGAGAGAAGCAACAGGAATTGATATTATTAAATTAGAAGTTATTGGTGATGCACAAAAAACTTTATACCCAGATGTGATTGAAACTATTAAGGCTTGTGAAGTTTTAAAGAAAGATGGTTTTACAATAATGGCTTATACAAGTGATGACCCAATTATCGCAAAACAGTTAGAATCTGCTGGAGCTGATGCAATTATGCCATTAGCTGCACCAATTGGTTCAGGTCTTGGAATTCAAAATCCATACAATATTGCATTTATTAGAGATGCTGTAAAAGTACCAGTACTTGTAGATGCAGGATTAGGTTGTGCTAGTGATGCTTCTTATGCAATGGAATTAGGGGCAGATGGTATTTTAGCAAATACTGCAATAGCGCAAGCACAAAATCCAATGGCAATGGCTGAAGCATTTAAATATGCAACTATTGCAGGAAGGTTATCGTATAAGGCAGGTAGAATCCCTAAAAAACCTTATGCAACAGCTTCTTCACCGGTAGATGGATTAATACAATTTTAATTATAAAAATAGAAATTTTGAGAAAAATTTCTATTTTTATAAAAAAGCTCTTGACATTATTTTAAAAACATAGTATAATTCCGTCCACTTTTTGAAAGAATAGTGACTGTCGGAGTGTAGCGCAGCCTGGTAGCGCACCTGGTTTGGGACCAGGGGGTCGAAGGTTCGAGTCCTTTCACTCCGACCATTTTTAAATGGTAGGTATAGCTCAGTTGGTTAGAGCATCTGGTTGTGGTTCAGAGGGCCGTGGGTTCGAATCCCATTACTTACCCCATTTTTTTAAGCGTCTGTAGCTCAGCTGGATAGAGCAATGCCCTTCTAAGGCATCGGTCACACGTTCGAATCGTGTCAGGCGTGCCATTTTTATAAGATTTAAGTTGTACCAATCAGCTTAATCTTTTTTTTTGTCTCTTTGAGACACTTATTGTTGCGGATGTGGTGAAATTGGTAGACACGCCAGACTTAGGATCTGGTGCCTCACGGTGTGGAGGTTCGAGTCCTCTCATCCGCACCACTTACAATTAAATCGATATTATCTTAATTTGATAAAGCATGTAACCGAAAATTGTTTTCAGTTTGTGTATTTTGAGATAGAATGAAAACTTTACTTATTGGGGTATCGCCAAGCGGTAAGGCACCAGTTTTTGGTACTGGTATGCGCAGGTTCGAATCCTGCTACCCCATCCACTTATACATTATGTATAATATTTTTAGGTCGCGGGATAGAGCAGCTAGGTAGCTCGTCGGGCTCATAACCCGAAGGTCGGTGGTTCAAATCCACCTCCCGCAACCAAATTACAAAGTTTTAATTTTTAAGTGCGTCTGTAGCTCAGCTGGATAGAGCAATGCCCTTCTAAGGCATCGGTCACACGTTCGAATCGTGTCAGGCGTGCCACTAAATACTATCATAAGAGTTTATCTTTCCTCTCATATAAATTATTTCCTTGATAGAAAATAAAGGAGAAAAATATGTCAATAATTGATATTGAATTAATAGAAAAAGAAAAAGTTTTTATAAGACTAATAGAAGAAAATGAAAATATTAGTGATGCATTTAGTAAAGCTGGAATAACAATTTCTAGTAAAATGTATAGACTTATAGAAAAAATGTATAAATAATCTTTACTTTTTCAAAAAACTTATCGGGTTCATAACCCGAAGGTGTAGACTTTAACTTTAAAAAACTATTTTTTGTCCATTAAGTAATTATCTAAATACTCAATAAGAGTGGATACTTCATTTTTTGGATAAGTTTTTAATATCTCTAATGATTTTGAAATATTCTCCACTAAAGATAAGGAATCCATTGTATCTATATGTAGGATGTTATC
This sequence comes from uncultured Campylobacterales bacterium, assembly GCA_947494995.1. Taxonomy (GTDB): domain Bacteria; phylum Campylobacterota; class Campylobacteria; order Campylobacterales; family Arcobacteraceae; genus Halarcobacter. Next base: position 354,609 of record CANLWY010000001.1, read on the forward strand.
TATATTATCTATTTCAAATGAACATTTATCAAAAGATATCAGCATTGTATTGTCATTGAATTGAATGAAATTAAATTTTACATTGTTTGCAGCAAATTCACACTCTTTTGTTTTAATTTTAATTTTAATTGCTGATTTAAGTTCAAGAAGCTGAAGAATAGTTAATAGTGAATAGTGAGCTTTTGTTTCTACATTAAAAGAGATTAAAATCTTTGAAAGTGTTGTTTTTATCTCTTCTTTGTCTGGAGTTGATAAGAAACCAGCATTAACAATATCTACACACTCTATAATATTCGCATAATCGTCTTTAACCTCATATGTATCATTTATCATCTCTTTACCCTCATGCATAAGGATAATTCTTTTTGATAAGTCTTTAAATACCTTAGTATAGTTTTCAGTATTTATTTTAATTGTTTCAGGAAGAATATATTTTTCATAAAAAGTTACATTTATACTTTTTAATTGTAAAAAACCTCTTTTTAATAAATATTCAAATCCTTCAGCAATTTTTTCGTTTATATCATAGTTATCAAACTCTTTTGTATAAACAACATTTTTAAAATCTTTTTGAGAGAATGCATCATTCTTATTTTTTATTGCATAAGTTAGAATATTAACGATTAATTCAAAAGTACAACTTTTCATATATAGCCTTTAATAGAAACAATTAGTAAATAGAATTCTATAGAAAAGCAACTTAATTAATTGTTACACTATAAATGATTATTTTTTATAAATTGCATTATTTTAAAGAAAAAAATTGTTTCTAAATTTTACAAAAAACAAAATCATTATGTTATACTACAAAAATGAAAACAAAATTTATAAATTTGTAGTACAATTAATTTTGTATTTTAATTAAGTCTTTAAGTAAATAGGATATTAAATGAATAGTATAGAGAAAAAACGTATTATTATAATAGGGGGAGGTTATGCTGGTGTATCAATTATTCATAAATTGAAAAACAACACAATGTTGGAATTAATATTAATAGATAAATCTACTAAACATTTATTACAAACACATATTCATAAGTATCTATCTGGATATTATAATGAAGAGGATATTACTTTTAATCATGAAAAATATTGTAATGAAAATGGTATTGAGTTTATATGTGATGAAGTAATGAATGTTAATTATGAAAAGAGTTATATCGTCTCACGACAAGATCAATTATATCATTACGATTATCTAATAATTGCTACAGGAGCAATCTCTATATTTCCAAGACAAATTGAAAATATAGTTGAATATACTAAAGATATTAAGAATATTGATAACCTTAATTACTATAGAGATAAGTTTTTTAAGTTATTAGAATCAAATCCAGAAAATAGATCTATTGTCGTAGTTGGTGGAGGAGTTTCTGGTGTTCAAATAGCATGCGAATATGCATACACTATCCAAAATAAAGGCTTTGAAAAAGATAGTATAAATGTTACAATTGTTGAAGGGATGGAGAGTTTACTTCCTGGTATGGATGAATTTTTAATAAGCAAAGCAACAAAAAGATGTAAAGAATTAGGTATTGACATTATTACAAAACTATTTGCATCAAAAATAGAAGAAGATAAAATTGTACTTTCAAATGGGCAGACAATTAATTATGATATTCTTCTTTTTGTAATAGGTTCTATTGGTAATTCTATAGAGAATATGGATAAGAAAATAGAACAGAATCAAAGAAAACAGTTAATTGTTGATGATTATTATAGAGTAACTCCATATAAAAATGTATACTCAATTGGAGATATAACTGAAGCCCAAGATACTAAAACAAATACTCCACAAGCACCAACTGCTCAAGGTGCAAGAATGCAAGCAGAACTTGTAGCCAAAAATATAATCAATAGTATAGAAAATAAATCTTTAGTATCCAATAATATCTCTAATAAAGGAATTTTAATAGATTTAGGTGGTCCTAATTGTGCAATAGGAAAACTATTTAGTATCAATTTATGGGGTAAACCTGCATTATGGCTTAAAAAATTAATATACTCTCTTCACGCAAAAAAATTCAATTAAATTACAATATTAAAAAAGCATAGAAAAGCCCCATATTTCTATGCTATTTTAATGCTATTTTAGCCTATTTTCATACTTTTTATTACAAAATATAGCTTTTTTATAAAAAAAGTGTTATAAATTTTAATATTTGAAGTTTTTACACTACTATTTTATGTAAAATTTAAGTTTTTGTGTAATAGAATTTTTCATATCAGGATAGATTAAGCTTTTGTCTTGAGAATTATCTTAATAAATAAGGATGAGAATATGAAAAAAATGTTGAAAGTTTCAATGGGTATTTTAGCTTTAGGTTTAACACTTACTACAGCAAATGCTAAAGATACTATTAAAATTGGTGCATTAGTTGCAGCAACAGGTCCTGCTTCATTTTTAGGTGATCCAGAATTGAAAACATTAGAACTATATGTTGATAAAATCAATAAAGCAGGTGGTGTTCTTGGAAAAGATTTAGAATTAGTTGCTTATGATACAGGTGCAAATCCTAAAAAAGCTACTACTTTTGTAAAAAGATTAATCAAGCAAGATGAAGTTGTTGCTATCATGGGTGGGTCTGCATCTGGTGAAACAATGGCAATATTACCATTTATCAAAAAAGCAAAAATTCCATTAGTATCAATGGCAGGTTCAATTAAAATTGTTGAACCTGTTAAGAAGTATGTATTTAAAACTCCAGCTACAGATAGAATGGCTTGTCAAAAAATCTTTGAATATTTAAAAGGTAAAGGTCAAACAAATGTTGCTTTAATTTCTGGTAACGGTGGTTTTGGAAAATCTATGAGAGGTCAATGTAAAGATGTTGCTGGTGATTATGGAGTTAAAATTGTAGCAGATGAAACTTATGGTCCAAAAGATACAGATATGACTTCTCAATTAACAAAGATAAAATCAATGGTAAATGTACAAGCTGTTGTAAATCCAGGTTTTGGTCAAGGTCCAGCTATTGTTACAAAAAACTTTAAACAACTTGGTATGACTCAAACTTTAGTTCAATCTCATGGGGTTGCTTCTAAAAAGTTTATTGAGTTAACAGGAAATGCAGGTGAAGGTGTAATTGTTGCTTCTCCACCAGTTGTAGTAGCATCTTTATTAGAAGATTCAAATCCTATTAAAAATGTTGCTCTTCAATATATTAAAGATTACGAAGGTAAATATAATTCTCCTGTTTCTACATTTGGTGGATATGCGTATGATGCACTTAATATTATTGTAAATGCAATGAATAAAGCAAATTCAGCAGAACCAAAAGCTATTAGAGATGCCATCGAACAAACTAGCTCTTATGCAGGATTAAATGGAATATTTAATATGAGTAAGAAAGATCACTTAGGTTTAGATATTAACTCTGGTATTAAAATGCTAGAAATTAAAAACGGTGATTGGATATTAGCAAAGTAAAGTCATGGTTGAATTATTACAATACTCATTTGGTGGTTTAACAGTTGGATTCATCTACGCATTAGTAGGTCTTGGATTTACTGTAATTTATAACTCAAGTAAAATCATAAACTTCTCTCAAGGGGAGTTTGTGATGATAGGTGGAATGGCAGCAGTATTTTTATCATACATGAAGTTTCCATTTGTTTTAGCATTTCCCTTAGCAATAGTTTTATCTGCGTTAATTGGATATATGCTTTTTAAATTAGTTTCAATGTCTAGTAACTCTTCGGTTACTTCACTGATTATTTTAACTTTAGGTTACTCAATTTTTGTAAGAGGCGCGTCACAGGTTGTATTTGATAAACAAATGCATACTTTGCCAGCATTTATAAGTGATACACCAATTTCTATATTTGGTGCAACTATAACACCTCAAGCAATTTTAGTAATTGTTGTTTCACTTTGTATAGTATTTGGGTTGTATTACTTATTTAATAAAACAAAGATTGGAAAAGCAATGCTTGCAACTGCAGATAATAAAGATGCTGCAAAACTTGTAGGTATTTCAGTTAAAAAGATTTTAATTTGGAACTTTATGATTTCTGCAGGAATTGCAGCAATTGGTGGAATTGTATTAACTCCAATTACATCAACAAATTATGAAATTGGAATTATGTTAGGTCTTAAAGGTTTCTGTGCAGCTATTATTGGTGGTATAAGTAATCCCTTTGGTGCAGTATTTGGAGGAGTTCTACTTGGAATTTTAGAATCTTTCGTTGCTGGATATTTAAGTAGTGAATATAAAGATGCAGTTGCATTTGTTGTATTACTTCTAATTTTATTCTTCTTCCCTGGTGGTTTATTTGGGGCTAAGAAGTCAACAAGAGTATAGGTAATTGTTATGGGAAATAAAGGTGTATTTTTAGATAGAGGTATTATTACAACAATTATTGTATTAAGTATAATTCCTTTTTTATTACAAAACTCATTTCATTATGAAGTGGCAATTATGTGTATGTTAAATGCGGTTATCTGTATTGGGCTTAATATGCTTGTTGGATATACAGGTCAAATTTCATTAGGACATGGTGCTTTTGCTGGACTTGGTGCATATGTTGCAGTAATTTTATCTACAACTTATGAGTTTGATCCAGTTCTTAGTATTATCATTTCAGCTATTGTTTTAGCTGCAATGGCGTTTTTCATTTCAAAACCAGTTTTAAAACTAGAGGGGCACTATCTTGCTATGGCAACATTGGCAGTTGGTATTATTATTTCACTTGTTCTTACAAATGAAGATGAACTAACAGGTGGTCCAGATGGTATGGGAGTATCAGAATTTCATATTTTAGGTTATGTATTTGAAAATGATATTCAATGGTATGTCTTATCAGCTATTTTCTTAGTATTTTCTATTTGGGCTTTACAAAATGTAGTTAATTCTCCATTTGGAAGAATCTTGAGATGTATTAGAGATTCAGAAACTGCTGCTAAAGCAATTGGTACAGATGTGCCTTATTATAAAACTTATGTATTTGTAATTTCTGTTATTATTGCAACAATTGCAGGTTCTTTATATTCATACTATACGGGATTTATTTCACCTGAAGAATCAGGGTTTATGAGATCAATTGAATTAGTAGTAATGATTGTATTTGGAGGACTTGGAAGAATTTATGGAGCAGTATTTGGAGCTATTATTATTACGGCTCTTCCTCAGTTTTTAACATTCTTACACGACTATGAACATATGGTATTTGGTGCAATTATTATATTTGTAATGATTTTCATGCCAAAAGGTATCGTTTCTTTATTCGATGTCTTAAAATTTGAAAAATCAAAAGAGGTAAAGGAGAGTAAATGAGTCTATTAAAAATTGAAGGAATTTGTAAAAGTTTTGGTGGACTAAAAGCTGTTGATAATATCTCTTTTGATGTTGAAGAGGGAACAATTCATGCATTAATTGGTCCAAATGGAGCGGGTAAGACAACTTTAGTAAATATGATTTCGGGTATTTATACAGTTGATGAAGGAAGAATCTATTTTAGTGATGAAGAGATTACAAATGTTCCTACTCATAAACTTGTAAATAAACATATTATGAGAACATTTCAAAATCTAGAAATATGTGAAAATATGACAGTTATGGAGAATGTTCTTTTAGGCTTTAATATTTACATGAATAAGAATCTTTTAAAATGTTCTTTTCAGTTTGAGTCAATCTTAGATGATGAAGATAAGTTTACACATATTGCTTTATCCCATTTAAAAAGAGTAGGACTTGAATATATGGCTGATACACTTTGTTCAGATTTATCGTATGGAGTATTAAAAAAAGTTGAAATTGTAAGAGCTTTATGTACTAGTCCAAGGCTATTACTTCTTGATGAACCAGTTGCAGGATTAAATGGAACTGAAACAGCAGAGATTGCACAGATTATAAAAGAGATTGCAAGTGAAGGGGTAACAGTACTTCTTATTGAACATGATATGAAAATGATTATGGGTATTTCAGACAATATTACTGTTGTAAACTTTGGACAAAAACTTGCAGAAGGAACACCAGAAGAGATATCTTCTCATCCAGCCGTAATTAAAGCTTATTTAGGAGAAGGATCATTACATGCATAAATCAGATTTAGTATTAAATATAGAAAAACTTGATTGTCATTATGGGCATATTCATGTATTACAAAATATTAACCTTGAAGTACATAAAGGTGAGATTGTAGCTTTAATTGGTGCAAATGGTGCTGGGAAAACTACACTTATGAGAACAATTTCTGGATTAAAAGAGCAAAATAAAGGTGAGATTACTTATAAAGACAATATTCCTATTACAAATTCAGCTCCTGAAAAAAGAGTTAAACTTGGAATTGCACAAGTTCCAGAAGGAAGAGAACTTTTCAAATCTTTAACAGTAGAAGATAACCTCATGCTAGGGGCCTTTACTAGAAACGACAAAGAAGAGATTGCAAAAGATTTAGAATTTGTATATGAAAAGTTTCCTATTTTGTTAGAGAAAAAAGATTTACCCTCAGGCAATCTTTCAGGTGGACAACAACAAATGCTTGCAATTGGAAGAGCTTTAATGTCTAAACCAGATTTATTACTGATGGATGAACCATCTATGGGACTTGCTCCTGTAATAGTAGAAGAGATTTTTGCATTTATTGAAGAGCTTAAAAAACTTCATATGACAGTATTTTTAGTTGAACAAAACTCATATTTTGCTTTAACTATCTCTGATAGAGCTTATGTATTAGAAAATGGTGAAATAGTTTTAAGTGGTAACTCAGATGAACTTGTAAAAGATCCAAGAGTAAAAGAAGCATATTTAGGAATGTAAAAAATGGAATATAAATATATAATAGTTGAAAAACAAGATAATGGTGTTGGAATAATTACACTAAATAGACCAAAAGCTTATAATGCTTTGTGTACGCCACTACTTGATGAGGTTTCATCTGCAATAAAAGATTTTGATAGTGATAATTCTATTGGAGCAGTTGTTTTAACAGGTGGAAATAAAGTATTTGCTGCTGGTGCAGATATTAAAGAGATGGCTGATCTTGGTTTTGCAGATGCATATAATAATGAGTTTGTAAAAAAAGAATGGTTTGCTCTTGAAAAACATACTAAACCAATGATTGCAGCAGTTTCTGGATTTGCACTTGGTGGTGGTTGTGAAATGTCCATGCTTTGTGATATTACTATTTGTGATACAAGTGCAAAATTTGGTCAACCAGAAGTTAAGATTGGAACAATGCCAGGTGCGGGTGGTACTCAAAGGTTAACAAAAGCAGTAGGAAAAGCAAAAGCAATGCAGATGTGTCTAACTGGAGATATGATTGATGCTAATGAGGCAAAAGAGTATAAGTTAGTAGCAAAAGTTGTTGAAGAGGGTACGGTAGTTGATGAAGCTAAATCTATGGCAGCAAAAATTGCATCAATGTCTCAACCTGTTGTAAGACTTATAAAAGAATCAATTAATAACTCATATGAATCTACACTTCAAGCTGGGCTTGAATCTGAACGAAAATCTTTTTATACTACTTTAGCATTAGAAGATAGAATTGAAGGAATGAATGCTTTTGTTGAAAAAAGAAAAGCAGACTTTTCAAATAAGTAAGACACTTTTTTGTGTATTACAAAAAATATAGTTATATGATAATATTTGTATAGCTATATTCTACTTAATGACTCATTTTTTAATAAATAGCAAATAAATAGCATTATATTATAATAAAAATCCCATAAAATAGGCATTTGTAATGGAATATAAATATACTACACTTTTTTAATATTTTCTAATATTTTTGAATCATATATAGCAAATTTAAGCAATACTTAAAATTTGTATGATACAATTATTTCAAATATATTCAAAAAAATGAAGTATATTTATTTTTTAAATAACTAAGGAGAAAAGATGGCAGGTTCAAAAGAAAAAATTGCTGGTACGATGGAGTTTCCACCACCAACACCACAACCGAATATTTATCCATTAAGTTGGGAGAATGTAACTACAAAACTACAAGAAGTTTGGGAAGCATCTCAAAGAGAGTATTGGGATCCAGAAAAATTACCTTGGGATACATTTGATGTAACAAAATACACTTGGGAACAAAGAGAGTCAATTGCTTATTGGTGGACAATTCTATCAGTATTTGATGCATCTGCACCACCAGTATTTGCTTCAGCATTAATTAAAACATATGAATTACACGAAGAAGATGTAGTTAGAAGATGTTTCTTCTCTGTTACAAGAGATGAACAAAATCATGAACAAATGTGTGGTTTAGTAATTACTAAATTGCTAGAGCACCCAGATCCAATAACATATGAGCCAAAAACTGATATTGGTAGAAGATTACAAAAAAATGCTAAATGGTTGTACTACAATGGTGGTAGATATTGGGATGGATTTAAAAATGCAGTTCCTAAGTATTCACTTGCAGTACTATTTTCATCATTCCTAATGGGTGAAATTGCAGCAGCTACAATTTTCCATCAGATGGCAGCAGGTTGTAAAGAACTTGTATTTAAAGAAGGTTTTTCAAAAATTGGTAAAGATGAAGGTAGACATATGGCTATCGTTCTTACTTTAATGGAAAGAGACTATCCAAAACTATCTGATGAAGATAAAACAATTATTACTAAGCAGATTAGAGCAGGTTATCTTTTCTTATCAGCAGTATTATTTGAGCCACCATTAGAGTTTTGGGATGTTCCTGAAGATTTCATTGAAAATCAAAGAGAAGGTGAAAGGTATGCTAGAGAAGCTGGTTTCTTTATTCCTGATTATGAAACAAAAAAAGAAAACTGGAAAAAAGCTATGCTTAACTTAAAAGGTGTATTAGATAAATATGATACAGAATTCCCAGCAATTCCAGAAGTTGGAATTACAGGAAAAGAGATTAGTGATATAGATATGGAAGATATTATTCCAGTATTTTAAAAAATAAATTATATATAACCAGGAATTTGATATGAAGAAAATAGTTATACAACCATCAGGAAAACAAATAGATTGTCCCTCAGGGGAAACAGTTTTATCTGTTCTTGAAAAACAAGGATATGCTCTACCCAACAACTGTAGAGCAGGTGCCTGTGGAGAGTGTAAAATAAAAGTTTTAAGTGGTGAGTTTGATCAAGGTTTTATTATGGACATGGCTTTATCTCAAGAAGACAGAGATAAAGGTTATGGGCTTATGTGTATGGCTAAACCTATTTCTGATGTATTAGAGATTGAATTTGGTACAGAAGATGCAAAACCAAAATTATTTCCACCGGTTGAGAATTCTTGGCATATTGTAATAGATAAGATTCATCGAACAGAAAAAATCTTGGAACTTAAATTAGCTCCATTAGGCAAAGCGATAAAATTTTGGCCTGGTCAATATGCAATGATTGGTAATGAAACAAATGGACATCCATTAAGACCTTACTCTATTGCAAACTCCCCTCGATCAGATGGAGAATTATCGTTTATTATTACAAAAGAGCCTAATGGTAAAACAAGTCCATGGATTCATGATGAAGTAAATATAGGTGATAATATTAAAATTAATGCTCCTTATGGAACTTTCTTAGGAGATCCTAGTGTTGATACTCCAATCCTTTGTCTTGCATCTGGTTCAGGATTGGCTCCTATATTATCATTATTAAATGCTTATCTAAGTAGAGGGCATAAAAACCCTGTTACATTACTATTTTCAGCTAAAACCAAAGCTGATTTATTGGATTATGGTAAATTAAAATATTTAGAGTCTAAATATGTTAATTTTAAATATAAATATACATTGACTCAAGAGAGTAACGAAACAGGTGGTTTAGAAGGAAGAGTAGATGTAGTATTACCGCAACTATTACCTTCTCTTTCTAACTATTCAATTTATATTGCAGGTGGAGTTTCTTTTGTAGGAGCTTGTAAAGAGACTGTTCAAAAACTAGGTGCTCAAGAAGAACTTATCCACATGGAAGAGTATTTTGCTCAACAAGTTTAGAGTTTAAAACTCGTAATTTCTAATAAGATAGTTCTTTCACGCTACTCCATTTTGGACTATCTTATTTTAGAATCTATTTAAAAAAACTTAATAAAACTTAGGCTTCCCATCCTAAGTTTTATTTTATCCCTCCAAATCTATTAAAATAGAATTTATCAAGTTTAGGAGTATTTCCTCCTACAGTAAGTAGATTATCTCTTACATAATCATTTGCTTGGTGATGTATTGAAGCATAAATTGATTCAACTAATGAAGATGCAGCTTTCCCTAACCAATCTATTGATACTAACTCATTTCCCAGTTTTGGATCAAATAATAGGGCTCTTCTATATTCATGAATAAGTAAAACTCTTAACATAAAACACTGTTTTGGAGTAAATTGATCAATTGGTGTTTTTAAAGAGAATACTTTTCTAAATTTTGTAATAAAATCTTGATATCTCTCTTCAACATCGTTTAAATCCCAGTAAGTATGAACCATATCTTTAATCATCTCTCTATTCATAGGCATATGAATAGGTCCTTTTATTAAAAGTACATCATTTTGAAGTTCATGTTTGATTAGAATATCTTGCATATACTCCATTTTATAGTGTGGATGTAGGTGTACATGCTTAGATGGATTTGCAAAACCTTCTTTTTTAAGGACTTTTGCAAGTTCTACTTCTGATGATGGTTTTACCCCATTTGTAAATAGAACTATCCAGTCTCTATCATCTTCTTGTTCATCATAAGCATATACACTATAGTGTGCTTTAATAAATCTATCAATAGCGAAATCACTTAAAGAGTAGTAGCTTTCTCTACCAAACTTTTTTGAACTTAACCATCCTTCTTTTGTAAGTCTAAATATTGATGTTCTTGTAAGTTTTTCGCTTACATCAAACTCTTCCATAAATTTTACAAGAGACCCTAACCAGATTGTTCCTCCATAAGGGAAAACTGTATCTCCAAAAAAAGTAATAATTAAAGATTTAGCCTTTGGACTCATCTCTTCTAGTAAACTTTTTAAGTATTCATCAACTTCATTATACTCTGTATTACTCAATTTATTTTCCTATGATTGTAATTTAGGAATTATTGTAACAAAAAAATTAAAAAAGCTTGATAAAGCACTATAAAAGCTAGTATAATTGTGATACAAGAAAGGACTTCAATGAATAAAAATATAGTAAAAGATTTTGAAAATCTTTTTGAAAAAAATCAAATTCCTTTTATGGAAATAACAAGTAGTAAAGAGAAAAATCAAAATCTAATAATAAAAGTATATTTTCCTAAAATAGTGGCCAATATTTGTAAGTTTTTAAATGATAATTTTGGATTAGAAAATAAAGAGAATATTGTGATAAAAAAAGATAAAGAAGGTTATCACAAAGTTGATTTATCAGTGATTTATAATAATGAAAAAATAGATATAAAAATCCACTCAATTCTTCAACATACTTGGGGTATAGCTAATAAACTATGACTTCGTCTAAAGATATATATTCATTAATATTTGGAACCATATTCTTATAAACCTTTACTCCTTTTTGTTTATCCCATAAACAAGAATGAGTTATAAACTCTAGTGATGGTTCATGATATCTTTTTGTATAGTTTGCAAGGTTTAATAACTCTTCATTTACACTATTTGATTTTGTAACGATATAAACATTACCTAAACTAAAAGTATTATGATGTTTTAAACAGTACTCAAAATTATCAACTCCTTCATATATCAAAGCAGTATCCCAAAAGAATAATTCATTGTTATATATCTTTAAAGTTATATAACTATGAGTTAAAATATGATTATTAAGTTTGTTTACTTCTAAAGCTAGTTTTTTTAGTTCTTCTAAATTAAACTGTTTTACTAAGCTATAACCTTTTGTTGTTTTATTAAAAGAGAAACCTAGTTCTATTAGTTTGTTATGTTCAAAAGTATTAGTTTCTTTTGGAGTTCCTAAGGTTTTTTGAGAAGAGATTACATTAGAAATAAAATCAGAAGAGTCTACTTCTTCTTTTGTTTTCACTTCATGTTTTACTTCTAAGTAATTCATAGTTTTTCCTATTTTAATATTGCTTCTTTAAATTTTGGTGCTAGTTCTTCAATCTTCTCATCACTTAAATTTTGCATTGCTCTATATGTGTAAAATGGTTCAACGACTTTCATTCCACAAAATTTTGAGGTATAAATATATGGAGTTAAACACTCATCTACACTTTTATAATCCCCTGAGTAAGCAGCTTCATGACCACCCATTGAAACAGCAAGCATAAACTCTTTTCCGTCTAATTCTCTTCTTTCATAACCTTCTTTTGTAACATCAAAAGCAAAACCTATTGTATAAACTTTATCTATCCACTCTTTTAAAATAGATGGTGCATTAAACCAGAACATTGGGAATTGAAAAACTATCTTATCAGCTTTTCTAATTGCTTCTTGTTCTGCTTCCATATTGATTTTATAGTCTGGATATAGAGCTTTTAAATCTCGAATCTCAACATTATCAAGATTCTCAATCTCTTTTGAGAATCTTTTATTTATTCTTGATATTTGCATATCATCATGGGCTTGTATTATTAAAATTTGTTTAGACATGAAAACTCCTATAATATTCTTTTATCTACAACTCTTTGAGCTTTACCTTGAGATCTTGGAACTTCTCCATGGTTTTTTACATTTACTTTAATTGATACTCCAATTCCTGATTTAACTTTATGAACTAGCGTTTTAATAGCTTCAGAAATATCAGTTTGTGAAGCAGTTAATTCTGATTCAATATCAATAGTTAAATCATCCATATTACCTTCTCTTGTAATGATTAATTGATAATATGGCGAGAAAGCTTCAATTTTTAGTAGAATCTCTTCGATTTGAGATGGGAATACATTCACTCCTCTAATAATCATCATATCATCAGTTCTTGCTTTGATTCTTTTCATTTTTCTCATATTTAATAAATCACCATCATAAAGAGTTGATAAATCTTTTGTTCTATATCTAATGATTGGTAGAGCTTCTTTTGTAAGTGTAGTTAAGACTAATTCTCCTTCTTCACCATCACTTAGTGGATTAAAAGTATCTTTATCTACAATCTCTGGGTAAAAATGATCTTCCCAAATATATAAATCTCCTCTATCTTCAAGAACTTCACAAGCAACACCAGGTCCCATCATCTCAGATAAACCATAAATATCAAGCGCTGCAATATCCACTTTTTCTTCAATTGTTCTTTTCATCTCCATTGACCAAGGTTCAGCACCAAAGATACCGATTTTAAGAGCAGTTTCTCTAGGATCAATTCCTCTATTTTCCATCTCTTCAATGATATTTAACATATATGAAGGGGTAACCATGATTACATTTGCTTTGAAATCATTGATTAAAGTAACTTGTTTGTCTGTAAAACCACCAGAAGCGGGAACTACTGTACAACCAAGTTTTTCTGCTCCATAATGAGCTCCTAGTCCACCAGTAAATAGACCATAACCATATGATACATGTACAATATCACCTTTTGAAGCTCCACCAAGTCTTAATGATCTTGCCATTAAATCAGACCATGTGTCGATATCTTTTCTTGTATATCCTACAACTGTTGGCTTTCCTGTTGTACCAGAAGAGGCATGAAGTCTCACAATATCACTCATAGGAGTAGCAAACATACCAAATGGATAATTAAGTCTTAAATCCTCTTTAGTCGTAAAAGGAAATTTATTAATATCTTCTAAAAAAGTAAAATCATCTGGATGCACCCCATGTTCATCCCATTTTTTTCTATAGTAAGGAACAAAAGAGTATGCTCTTAATAGAGTATGTTTCATTCTTCTTGTTTGTAAAGCTATAAGTTCATCTTTTGAAACTAAAACTTTTGGATAATAACTTACTGTTTTTCTATTATTTTGCATGCTCACTTCCTTACGATTGTTCTATTTTTTCTATTACCATTGAGATTCCTTGTCCAACGCCAATACACATTGTACAAAGGCCATATTTCCCACCATTTTGTTCTAGTTGACTTAATGCTGTTAATACAAGTCTAGCTCCACTCATCCCTAATGGATGTCCTAAAGAGATTGCTCCACCATTTGGATTGATTCTTTCATCTTTCCAATCAAGACCTAACTCTTTAATCGTTGCTAAACTTTGTGATGCAAATGCTTCATTTAATTCAATAACATCCATATCATCAAGTGTTAAATTCATTTTGTCTAAAATCTTTTTTGATGAATGAAGAGGTCCTATTCCCATAATTCTTGGAGGAACACCAGCTACTGCCATCATATTTATCTTAGCTTTTGGTTTTAGATTATATTTCTCAAGCATAGCATGAGAGCAGATTAGTAGTGCGGCTGCACCATCATTTACACCTGAAGCGTTACCAGCAGTTACAGTTCCACTTTCTTTTTTAAAAGGAGTTCTTAAACTTGATAGTTTTTCTAGTGTTGTGTTTGGTTTTGGATGTTCATCTTTATCAACAATTAAGTCATCTTGTTTTCTTCTTGGAACTGATATAGGCATTATTTCATTTTCAAAAAATCTTTTTTTATGAGCAGCTTTACATTTTTGTTGAGAGTGGAAAGCAAATTCATCTTGTTCTTCTCTACTAATATTAAAATCTTCTGCAACATTTTCACCAGTTTCTGGCATAGAATCAACACCATAAAGCTCTTTCATTTTAGGATTTGTAAATCTCCAACCAATTGTTGTATCATAAACAGCATTGGCTCTAGTAAAAGCTGTATCAGCCTTTGGCATAACAAAAGGTGCTCTTGACATAGATTCTGTACCACCTGCAATAATTAAATCGCATTCACCTGCTTTTATAGCTCTAGCAGCAGTTCCAACTGCATCCATACCAGAACCACAAAGTCTATTTATTGTAGTTCCTCCTGTAGTAATTGGAAGACCTGCTAAAAGTGCTGACATTTTTGCAACATTTCTGTTATCTTCACCCGCTTGATTTGCGCAACCAAAAATAACATCATCAACATCTTCCCAATCTATAGAAGGGTTGTTGTCCATAATGTGTTTTATAACCATTGCACCCATATCATCCGGTCTAATAGATGATAAAGAGCCACCGTAAGCTCCTATTGGAGTTCTGATATAATCAATTATATAAGCTTCATTCATAGTTCATCCTCCTCTAAAATTGTTCCATTAACTGCTCTAGATTTACCTATAAAGTGAGCAATTAATTCATCTTTTTGATTTCTAACTTCAATATTGTAGATTCCATTTCTTTTTGATAAGTCTACTTCTTTTCCAATAGCTGTTAAAATATCATTTTCAAAAGCTGGTTTTATATAGGTAATATCGCAAGAGTAACCTACTGTTGGAACATTTCTTCCATTACAAGCATAAGCAAAAGCAGTATCTGCAAAAGAAAAAATAGCTCCACCTTGACAAGCTCCATGACCATTTAACATAAAGTTTTGAACTTTCATATTAAGTTTTGCATAGCCTTCATCTATAGATATAATTTTTACACCTAAATGATTTTCAAATTTAGCTTCTTGGTTCATTTTATTAATACATTTATTTGCTAACTCTTTTGAAGTTAAATTACTACTCATAGTATTTCCCTTCAATGATTGACTTTTCAATAATACCTCTATCAGCTCTATATCTTGTATCTTTATAGAACGCTTCAAGATTATTTAAAATCTCTAAAGTCTTATCAATTCCCATTTTATCAGCCCATTTAAATGGACCAATTGGATAATTAACTCCATTTTCCATTGCAATATCAGCTGAAGCTTCATCACAAACACCATTTGTCACTGTTGAGCTAGCTTCATTTATTAACATTGCAATAGTTCTTGCAATAATCATTCCTGGACTATCTTTGATAATTAAAGTCTCTTTTCCAATTTGAGAAAAAAGAGCTGCAATATTTGGGGCAACGTGTTGTTGTGCTAAAAGTGAAGTTGCAATAGTTATTGAAGGCGAAAGTTCATAATCAATATTAAAGTCTATTTGAGCAATGTTTTTTTCATTTAACTCTTTTGAAATTTCACTTGCCATTTTTCCATTTGCAACAAAAAGTTTAATTTCATTAAACTCAATATACCCATCGCCTTCTACTTGAATTACTTTTATTTCAGCTTTTTTAAATAGTGGAATTAATTCATCAGCAACACCTAAAGAACCATAAACATAAATTTCAGAAATTTTATTATTTGATGGAGTCACTTTGTTAACTTCATCTTTTCCTTGAAGTTTCCCTTCTTCATAGTTATAAAATCCTGCTTCTGATTTTCTTCCAAGTAATCCTGCTTGTGAAAACTCTTGTTGAGTTAATGATGGTTTAAATCTTGGGTCTTGATAGTATGAGTTAAAAGTTGATTCTGTAACTGAGTAGTTAGTATCATTTCCAATTAAGTCCATTAGTTCAAAAGGACCCATTCTAAACCTACCTCCAGCTCTTACTATTTCATCAATTGTTGCAAAATCTGATACTCCTTCTTCATAAACTCTTAAAGCTTCTGCATAGAAAGGTCTAGCAATTCTATTTACAATAAATCCTGGACTTGATTTTACATATACTGCTTTTTTGCCCCAGGCAGTTGCAAGTGCATGTACATCTTCTACTAGTTGTTTATCGCTTTGAAGCCCTGAAATAACTTCTACAAGTTTCATAATTGGAGCTGGGTTAAAAAAATGCATTCCAATTACTCTGTCGGGTCTTTTCATTCCATTTGCAAGTGCAGAAATAGAGATAGATGAGGTATTTGATGCAATTACTACATCTTCACAAATCTCTTCAATCTGTTTAAATACTTCTTGTTTAATATCTTTGTTTTCAATAATTGCTTCAATTATTAGACTACAAGGAGCTAAATCTTCTATATTCTTAGTAGGTTTCATTAATGAAATAGTTTTTTCTTTTGCATCTTGCGTCATTTTTCCTTTTTCAACAAGTCTACTTAACTCTTTTTCATTTATTTTCATTGCATTATCAACTGCCCCATCCCAACTATCATAAAGTATCACTTCATGACCAGCCTTTGCAGCAACTTGTGCAATTCCTCTTCCCATGATTCCAGCTCCAACAATTCCTATAACTGAATTTGAATCTATTCT
This sequence comes from uncultured Campylobacterales bacterium, assembly GCA_947494995.1. Classification (GTDB taxonomy): domain Bacteria; phylum Campylobacterota; class Campylobacteria; order Campylobacterales; family Arcobacteraceae; genus Halarcobacter. The sequence continues at coordinate 371,605 of CANLWY010000001.1, forward strand.
CATCTTAGTTTCCTTGGAACTTTGGAGCTCTTTTATTTAAGAAAGCACTAACACCTTCTTTATAGTCGTTAGAGTGACCTGCTGCTCTTTGAAGATTTTTTTCTAACTCTAGTTGTTCATTTAGAGTGTTATCCATTGATTCATTAAGAGCTTTTTTTATTAGACTTAATCCATATGTTGGTGCAGTTGAGAAATGAACTGCAAGTTTTTCAACTTCTGCATCAACTTCATCAAGTGAATATACTTTTGAAATAAGTCCATACTCTAAGGCCGTTTGTGCAGATAATTTATCTCCTAACATACATAACTCTTTTGCTCTTGCCATTCCAACAAGTTTTGGTAAGAAGAATGAGTTACCACTATCTGGTACTAATCCAATTTTACAAAAAGCCTGAATGAAACTAGCTTTTTCATTTGCAATTACAAAGTCACAAGCAAGGGCAATACCAACACCAGCACCTGCTGCAACACCATTTACTTTACAAATAACAGGAATTTCAAGATTGTAGATAGTCTTAATTAGAGGATTATATTTTCTCTCAATAGACTCGCCTAAATCAAGTTTTTCATCACCATTGTTTACGGATCTATCATTTAAATCTTGACCTGCGCAAAAGGCTTTTCCTTCCCCTGTTATTACTAGTACTCTAATTGTTTTATCTTTTTTTACTTGACCTAAAGCAGTTTTTAATTCTGCATGCATTTGCTCATTTAATGAGTTGAATACTTCTGGTCTATTAAATGTAAGAGTAGCTATACCCTCATTTACTTCATATTTTATAGTCTCAAATGACATTTCTATTGTCCTTTAAAATTTGGTTTTCTTTTTTCTTTAAATGCTTTAATTCCCTCTTTTTTATCAACACTAGCTAAAGTGCCTGAAAAAAGAGTCTTTTCATATTTTAATGATGCATTAAGTCCATTATCATATGATGCTAAAACAGCACTTTTTATAGCGCTTACAGCAAAAGGTGATTTAGAAGCTATAATTCTTGCAATCTCTAGACTTCTTATCATTGTTGTTTCTACTGGGACTACTTCTGATACTAAATTTCTCTTTTGTGCAGTTTTAGCATCCATGAATGAACCAGTTAATAAAGCTAACATGGTATTTGATTTACCCATAGCTCTTACAGTTCTCTGAGTTCCCCCAGCTCCTGGCATAATTCCTAAGTTGATTTCTGGTTGACCAAACTGTGCACTATCTCCGCTTATGATAATGTCACAATGCATTGCCAATTCACATCCACCACCTAAACAAAATCCATTTACCGCTGCAATAATTGGCTTCTTGAATTCTTTGATAGTTTCCCAATAAGATGTTCTTACATCATTTATAGATTCAATTGCTCCTTTTACTTCTAACTCATTTATATCTGCTCCCGCTGCAAATACTTTGTTCCCACCAGTTAGAATTACACATCTAATGTCATCACTTGAAGTTGTTAATACTTCAGCTATCTCTTTTAGTGTATTTGTACGAAGTGCATTGTAAACCTTTGGTCTATCAATTGTAATTATTAAGATATTTTGATTTTCTACTTCAACTTTAATATCTTCGTAAGCCATATTGCCCTCCAAATTTTATATCTATTTCAAAAAAACTTGAAAAATTCTAACAAATGTAATATTTATTGAAGCTTAAAAAAATATGCTATTTTATTGCTATTTTTCCTATAAAACTCCCATTTTTTAGGGATTAATGATTTTGTTTAATTTTTATTTAATATAAAAGATTATAAGATTTTCAAAATTATATTACAAAAAAGGATAAAAATGAGTCTTTTTGAGAAGCATAATAAAACTCTTGATAGAGCATTAGAAGAAATTAAGAATAGAGGCTTTTGGTCACCATACTTTGAAATACCTAGTTCTAAAGTATATGGAGAAGGGAAAAAAGAAGAATCAATAAACAATTTTAAGGCACAACTTGGAAACAAATTTGAAATTAAAGGTTTAGATTCTGATAAATATATTGGAGCTGAAACATCACCTTATGGTTTTGAATTAGGTATTACATATCCATCAATTAAAGCTGATGATTTAGTACAAAGATCAAAAGAAGCTATGAAGCAATGGCAAAAGCTATCTTTAGATGAGAGAGCTGGTATTTGTTTAGAGATTCTTGATAGAATTAATAAAAGCTCTTTTGATATAGCTAATTCTGTTATGCATACAACAGGACAACCATATATGATGGCATTTCAAGCTGGTGGACCGCATGCTCAAGATCGAGGATTAGAAGCTTTAGCTTATGCATATAAACAACTTGCAGATATTCCGACAAATGCAGTATTTGAAAAACCAATGGGTAAAGATAAGCCACCAATTGTTGTAAATAAGAAGTTAAAAGTAGCTCCAAGAGGAATATCTTTAATTATTACTTGTTCTACATTTCCAACATGGAACTCTTATTCGGGTCTTTTTGCCTCTTTATTAACTGGGAATTCTATTATTTATAAACCACATAGAAATGGTATATTACCAATAGCTCAAACAGTGAAGATTACTAGAGAAGTACTAGAAGAAAATGGTATAAATGCTGATTTAATTACTATGATTATGAGCGATGATAGAAAAGAGACTCAAGGTTTAGTAAAAAATAAAGCAGTAAAAGTTATTGATTTTACAGGAAGTACTACTTTTGGTGATTGGTTAGAAGATAATGCACCACAAGCAAGTGTTTATACTGAAAAAGCAGGTGTGAATTGTTTGATTGTTGATAATTTTGATGATCTAAAAGCAATGAGTAGAAATATGTCAATGGCACTATCTTTATACTCTTCTCAAATGTGTACAGCTCCACAGAATATATTTATTCCAAAAGATGGTGTTACTTCAAATGGAGAAAAAGTAAGTTTTGATGAGGTAGCAAAAATTATTGCAGGTGCAGTTGAAAAATTACTAAGTGTAGATGAAAGAGCTGTTGAGATTTTAGGTGCTATTCAAAATGCTGATATTTGTAAAAGAGTTGAAGAAGCATCATCTTTAGGGGAAGTAATTTTAGAATCAAAAGAGATTGCACACCCAATGTTTAAAGATGCAACTATTAAGACTCCTGTGATAATAAAAATATCAGCAAAAGATAAAGATAAGTATCATAATGAACATTTTGGTCCTGTAATTTTACTAATTGAAACAGAATCAAGAGAAGATACTTTAAATGTATGGCAAGAAACGATAGAATTACATGGAGCAATTACTGCTGGAGTATATAGTAGTGATGAAGAGTATTTAGAAAAAGTAGAAGATATTGCTATTGATGAGAAAGTTAATTTATCTGTTAATTTAACTGGACATGTTCTTATGAATCACTCTGCTGCATTTACTGATTTCCATGCAACTGGAGATAATAAAGCAGCAAACTGTGCCTTAGCAAATGATAACTTTGTATCTGGAAGATACTCAGTTGTTACAATCAAAAGGGATGCATAGTGCAAATTTATGAACTTGATGGATTAGTGCCTGTTATTAGTAAACAGGCATTTGTCCATGAGACAGCTGTTATTATTGGTGATGTTTTTATAGAAGAGGGTGTGTATATAGGTCCAAATGCTTCATTAAGAGGTGATTTTGGTCGAATTATTATCAAAAAAGATGCCAATATACAGGATTGTTGTGTTTGTCATTCTTTCCCGAATATTGATGTAATAGTTGAAGAAAAAGGACATATTGGACATAGTGCAATACTTCATGGCTGTCACGTAAAATACAATGCTATGGTTGGGATGGGTTCAGTTATAATGGATGAAGCAGTTATTGGAGAAAACTCAATAATAGGTGCAAGTTCATTAGTCCCCACTAAAACAGTAATACCTGATAATCATTTAGCTTTTGGAAACCCTGCTAAGGTGAGAAGAGAGTTAAGCAAAGAAGAAATAGAGTGGAAAAAAGCAGGTAGCCAAGAGTATACAAATCTTGCATATAACTGTTTAGATAGTCTAAAAAAATGTGAACCTTTAGACCAATCTGATGAAAAAAGAGATGCTCTTAGGTGTCAAATGAAGTATAAACCAAAACATAAGTAGTAGATATGTATACAGAAATAATCAACCCAAGATTTAATGAAACAGATGCTTTTGGACATATAAATAATACTGTTTATTCTATCTGGTTTGATGCTTGTAGACAACCTATTTTAAAACATTTTGCTCCATCTTTAGAACCTAGAGATATGCATTTGATTTTAGCTCATACGAGTACTGATTTTTTAAGAGAAGTTTTTTATGGAAAAGATGTAATCGTAAAAACAGCCTTGGAAAAAGTGGGTACTTCTTCAATGCACTTTACCCATGGACTTTATCAAAATGGTGAGCTTTGCACTACTGGAAAAGCTGTGATGATTCATTTTAATCATAGTACAAAACAGTCAATGGCAATACCAAATGATATAAAAGAAGAGTTAGTAAAGCATGTATGTACAAGTAGTTGGACAAGAGCATTAAAGTCTATATAAGCACTAATAAAAGAAGATTGTTTTCAGAGCTTTTTAAAGAAAATCAGAGTATCATTCGCATTCTGTAAAATACATAATCTAATATAGTAGAGTATTTTAATAACTAATATTAGCCCAATATAAAGGGCTCAAACGCGTCTGTGGCTCAACTGGATAGAGCACTGGGTTTCGGCCCCGGTGGTTGTGGGTTCGAATCCTACCAGGCGTACCATTGGAAGCTCGATATATAGGCTTTTGTAGAGTTTTTATGTCGGGCTTTTTTTATGCCTGAAAATTAAAGTGCCACCTATATGCCACCTATTTATAAATTTTGAAATTTTGTTTTTCAAAAGCTGTGAATTCTACAAATCAAATTCCATTTTATATATTTTTTCTTAGAATAGAAATATCTCCTAAACTTTTATTTTTTAAACTTAAATTATTAATGAAAAAATTTTATACTTCAATAACTAGTAAAGATGTTTCAAAAGATAGTCCATATTATAAAATTATAAAGAAGGAAGAGGCTAAAGAAAAAGCAAAATGGAAAGATGTAAAAATCTTTCTTTGGTTTTTATATCAATTTGTAAGGATTTTTGTATTTCTTTTTAAATTAAAAAACAAATTAAAAGATATTTTATTTATGGAAATAAAATTACCTAAAGAAAAATAAGGTTAAGGTTTAAACTGAATACACAATAAAAACCTTAGAGAATTAATCGTTAGGGGAATGTTCAAAATTTAAATTAAATACATATTTTTTAGGCTTTGATGAAGAAAAGTTATGAAAAGTCCATTTTTCAACAGAGGAATAATGCTTAAAAAATTTCCAAAAAATTTCATAATCATTACTATTAATGAAATTTCTATTATCTTTTTTTGAAAAAGGAATTATAAATACATAAATTAAACTTTTAAATTTAAATTCTCCTACTATATGAGGTATTGAATAGTCATTGTCTTTTCTAACATAAAAAGATAAAAAAGGAACATCTGTGTACATCTCATTTGAAAGGAGATTCGCTACTTTTGGTAATTCATAATCTTTTTTTTCTATATTATTAATCCAATCTATAGTATTTGTTAAAAATTGAAGTTCTTTAGAATCAACTAATCCTATTACCATTTTACATAACGCTTTGTATATATTAACTTCTGATAATTTATCAAATGATTTAAGTTGAATATTAAGGTTTTTGCTTTCTTCATCAAATTTTACATTTTGAGAAGAAATTACTGTTAACCTTTCTGTGTCAATTAAATCATTTTTTTCTATTTCTTTTTTTAATATATTTTCCATAGTTGTCATATCATCATATTTAATTTTAGGTACTCCATTTTTCCCAGAAATGCCATAAAAAACTCTATATACATCTAAATAGGATATTAAATCTTTTTCAATACCTTTACCAAATCTATGATTACATTCATCACACTCTTCATTTGAAACTAAACCTTTATTTCCTAATGCTTCAGGAATGGAATGTGATTTTTCATCAAAAGTAACACTCTTTTCACTATCTACACTACTATTGCAAAATCTACACACTCGTTTCTGTCTATCGAATTCTCCTACAAACTTTCTTATTGATGAATCAAAAGCTGATACTTCATATTTAGAAAGTATATCTCCAAATAATTCATTAATCTTTTCATAATGAGATTTAAATAAATTTGCTCTTTCTTTATCACACTCTGTGTGATTACTCACAGTAATTAATTGTCTTATAAATATTATTTCTTCAGTTGTGTGTTTTGATTTATTACTTAAAAAGAAATATTTATCATCTTCTATTTTATCAAGCTTTTGTTTTAAACGATTCAATTTAGGGTTTTTTTCTTTATATTTATTTATATAAAAAGTATATCCCTCTCTAATATCAGCATTCATTTTTACTACAGGATTAATATTTAAAGCACTATTCTTCAGTTCACCAAATATTGATAATAATTCCATATATGCAGTAACTGCTTCTTCTGAATCATTGTTTATTTCAATAGCAAAGTCTCCATTTTCTGAATATACATAAAAAACTAATTGTTCCAATCTTTTTCCTTCTCTTATTTAATTTAATAACATATTAAACCTAAAGCTTAATCCCACCAAAAGCAACAGCTTCTAAAAATAGTATAAACCATGATATTAAAACACTTTTAAATGGATATTCTTTCACATAATTTATTTTAAAGACAAAGAATGAAAGTATAAATGAAATTATTGTTGCTATTCCTTCTTGAATATCAAAAATAAAACTTATTGCTAAAGCTAATACAACACAAGTTCCTATAAATATAAACCAATAACAAAGTATTCTTAATAAAAAGTTTCCTGCACCTTTTACTATTGCTTCATTTTTTCTTCTTTGATACTCTTCATATCTTTCAATATCTCTAAAATCATCATCTGTAAACTTATTTCTATTAAACATTATTTTTCCTTAGTTATGAATCTTTTCTAATTTTGCATATGCAATATTTATGTTTCCCATAATTTCATTATAAAAATCAAATTCATTTGGGTGTAAATCAGGATGAAACTCTCTAGCTAGTTTTCTGTATATCTTTTTGATGGTTTTAAAGTCATCATCTACATTTACTCCTAAAACTGTATAGGCACTTTGACTAAAATATTGTTCAAATCCATTTCTTTCATCTTTAGTTTCTTGTTTTGGTTCTTCTTGGTAAGTTTGTCTCTGTTCTTTATATGAATTATTAGAGTTTTCATTATAAGAATATGATTCTTTCTGCTTATCTTCTTTTTGTTCATAAGAGTAACTTCTCTCTTGTGATTTTTCTTCATGTCTTTCATATGAGCTATAATCATCTTTATTTTCATATGTTTTTTGATCTTGTGAATATGTTTGCTCTTTTTTTGAACCTAAGTTACTAAAAAAGATTTGGATAGTTTCGTAACTTGATTTAATCCAGTTGATAAATCTAACTATTTTGTAGTAAATAGTTAAGAAAAAATAAAACGTATTTACACTTGCCATTTTTATAGTTTCAATAATGCTTTTTACAAAATATATTATAAATCTAATTTGAGGTAACACTAATCCTAATCCAACAAGCATTTTTAAATCATATAAAACTCTTGGGTCATGCATCGTAAGAAGCATATAAATTCCAATAACAGAAAATATCACTCTTAGAAATTCTGCATCTGCTTTTTTTGAAAAAAGAAAGGGTATATAGAAAAATAAAAATATAACTATGAAGTTTCCTAAATCCATATTTGATACTTCATAACTTAGCTGTTCAAAAAATCCCATTACTCACTCCAATCTATATTTTCTAAATTAACATATTCAATAAAATCACTAGTATCTAATTTTTTAATTTTGTATGGCTTCATTTTTGAAAAAGAGTTATACATCATATCTTTATAGTATGGCTTAACAGATAGCTTTAAAGGCTTTTTATTCGAGTTTATAAGTAAGGCTTCATTATCATTCATTGTTCTAATATCGCTTACACTCATTACATTTACTTTATCAATGTAATAGTCACCATTTGGATTTTGTTTAGTGACATCTTTTATTCCAAACATTTTTTCTAATCTAGTTGCTAAGTCTAAATCAGCACCACTATAAATAAGTTTTGTTGCTATACCACCTTCTAAAATGGTTTTAGCTTTATTTTGAGAGTATGTTTCTTCCAGTTGACTAACATTTTGTAAAATGATTGAAATAGATACTTTATATTTTCTAATGGTTGTAATTATAGATGGAAATTTAGGAATATTCATATTCCCAAATTCATCAAGTAAACAATAAATTGGTAAGTCATTTTTTGCAGGGATTTTATCTAGCATTTTATTAAATAGTTGTGTGTAAAATAGGTTTAGTAAAAAACTATATTGCTCTTGATATTGTTGTTCTACTCTAATATATACAACTGATTTCTCGGTTCTTATCTTTTCAAAGTCAATGGTATTTGAATAAGTTAATTTTTCTAAATTGTCATTTATTCCTATAGGACTTAATGCAATATTTGCAGTTGTAATAAAAGATTGAATAGTTTTTTCATTACCATTTACAAAGCCATTAAATTCATTTAATGTTTTGTCCTCTGCATATCTTTTAACAAATTCATATAAAGGTTCTCCATAAGTTCCAAAATGATTTAACATATATCTAACATTAGCTAGATTTATATATTTTTTGTCATTAGTTCCTTTTAAAACTTTAATTAGTATTGATAAAAAGTTTTTAGCCCCATCACTCCAAATTCTATCTTCTGCCTTTTCTCCTTTTAAACCTGATGAAGCAATTAATGTTTCACTAACCATATCAATTTGTGTTGAGTTGTTTGCATACTCTAAAGGATTGTATCTAACTGACTCTTCAAGCTTTGAAGGATCAAGCACATATATCTTAAAACCTTTCTTTTCTAGGTAACCACTTGTTTTATCAAAAATCTCTCCACTTAAATCTGTGATAACCATTGAAGATTTTTCTTCTGATAGTTTGTAAATGTTTGGAAGAACATACGAGGTAGTTTTACCACCACCTGTTCTACTTATTAAAGCTAAGTGTTTACAACTTTCATCTTCTGAAAGCCTTTTCTTTTTTCCATCAATTAAAAGTCCTGAATTAAATCTTGAAAAAAGTTTTAATTCTTCTTGTCTGTTCATCATTCCATCATCTTTTAATGGTGGACTTGTGAAGTAAGATATTAATATTGATATTGGATTTAAAAAACCAATACCCATATTTCTATAAAGTTTATTCATAAATTGTATAGCTATAAAACTAAATATTAAAAGTAAAATTAGTGAGCCTAGAGATTCCATATATAACCTTATTTTATATTTATTTATTCTATTTAAAATAAGGTTATTTTTGACTTTATAAACAAAAGAAAGGTTGTATAAAAAATAAATCTATTTCTTTTTCTTGAGAGTATTTTCTTATCTCTTTAAGAGTTCGTTTATGTTCCTGTTATTTCTTATATTTTTGTTTTGCATACTCTTTTTGTCTACCTATCACTCTTGTTTTTCTCTTTGAATCCATTATAATTTTCCTCCTATTTTTTCATCTCCCAAAACTTCTAGCTTCTTTACTTTTTGCCCGTCTTTGTTCTCTTTCAAATATTTTTTCTAATCTTTTAATCATTGATTCATACTCTTTATCAAGTCCTAAAGTTTTAAGTCTATAGTATTTATTATCATAAGATACACCTATAGCTCTTCCTCTTTGATAAATCTCATAGCCTTTATTTTTTAGATGGTTTTCTAAATATGTTTTTGAAGTGGCTGTTTTAAAAACCTTTTGTAAATTCTCTTTAATTTGCTCTTTGGTTGGTTTAACTTTTCTTTTATGTTTTATCTCTTGCTCTTTTTGTTTAGATTTTGAGAGGTCTTTTTTATCTTGATAAAACTCTGATTTTGTAAGCTCTAAATACTTTTCATTTTTATAATGTTCTAAAGTAGCCTGTATGGAAGCAAGTTCTTTTTTAGATAGTCTTACTCTTCTTTCTCCCTCTAATTCATTTGCACTTATCATTAGATGAAGATGAACATTGTCTTTATCTGTATGCAGAACACAAAAAGCTAAATGGTTACTTGCTCTTAGCTTCAAAAACTTATTGGCTAAATCTATAAGAATTTCTTTTTGTCTTTTAATTGATAGATTGTTTTCTTCAAGTGATAATAACTCATGATACAAATAGTTTTTACCTCTAGCTCTTGTTAAAAAGTCACTATTTGTCATAAACTCTTTTATTAGCTCTTCTTTATTTTTTGGATTTGAGTAGGCATTTCTTGTAAAGCAAGATGAGTTTTCATCTCTCATTAAATAGTCATAGAGTTGTGAAAATGACTTACTGCTACGGCTCATAGATTTTATTATCATAGTCTATACTTTTGAAATAAACTTTTTAAACTCATCTTCGTAAGTTTTAAGAGAAGATATTAAAATATTGATATCAATTGTCTCATTGATATTTGTTTTATGTGCTATTTGATTTATGTTATTAGCAATTCCTCTTGATATATGTATATAGTCTCTTATTAGCTCTTTTTGTTCAGATGTCAGAGTTTTTAAAACATTGTTATTTAAAAACTCTGTTGTAATATGCTTTGCATAAGAGTTTGGTTTTATATCAAGAATTATTGCTCTTCTTTTTAGTTCAGTATAAAAAGCATTTGATAATGGGAAAGTTACAATTTTGTTCTTCTCATTATATTGCTTCTTATACTCTTTTTGATAGTTACTCATAACTAACTCTTTAATTAATAAGTTTGTACTACTTGTGTGTAATATTTTGCAAGTTCTGTTAATGGGTAGAAAATATCTCCATTACCTTTTTTGATATATGCACATCCAACACCTAATTTTCTCAATCTATCAAGGGTAGAAATAGATTGTCCAGTCTCTTGTGACATCTCCTTTTTTGAAAGGGCTACCTTATTATGTTTTGCATAAAGTACTTCAAATAAAACTCTTTCATCACTACTCATAACTAACTCCTTATTTGATATATACTAATTTTAAACAATTAAAACTTATAATTTAATAATAAATACTAAGTATTAATTAATAAAAACTAATAAAAAATAGATTTGACTAGATTTAAATAGTTTAAATATAATAATTTAATATTTTTTGATATATAATATCCCAATAAGGAATATTTATGAGCGATGAATTAGAACAAAGAAGAAATAGAAATGTTGGTCGTCCTAAAATTGAGGACAAAGAACAAATCAGAGATAAAAAGGTTATGATGTCTTTTACTCAAGCTGAATACGATGAGTTAAAAAGAATGCAGAAGCTTTTAAATAAATCTACTCTTACTTCTACTATTTCATATTTTATTGAAAGAGGTAGGGAAGCAGTAAGAGAAGATTTTACAAGAGAGAGATAAAACACTTACTTTTATTTTTATCTTTCTCTTTAAGAGTAAACTTTTAGTTTACGCTCTTCATAAAAAACTAACCACTTACAAATTTATTTCACTAAGTTTTTTATTTTTGATATGGGTTTTTAGGGATAACTTTTTAAAGTTAATTTCCCTAAACAAGTTTCGCATTTGCTTGAATTCTTAAGAATTCTAAAGCATATGCAAACTTGCTCTATTGGTAAAACCAATAGATGAACTTCTTAAGATTTCTTAAAAAACTACTTGTTATATAAATAAAATAATACTATTTTACATTTCTATATTTTTAATTTAATTTGTTAATTAATTATTTCTTAAATATATTTTTAATACTACTTAATACATAATTATCTTTATTATTACATAAAATCTATTTAAAAAGGTGGAAAAATGGAAAAGAGTAAAGATACAATTCTACTGGATGAATTTGAATTAAGTATCGTAAAAGATGAAATGTCTAATAGAAATATGATGTTCAATGAAAGTAAAAATGAATATACAATGGAAGAATTAAATTCTATTGGTATAGTTCGAGAATCCTATTCTATAGAAGAATTACACCAAAAAGATTTTGATACTCAGGGAATTATAACAAGTTTTGATGATGTTGCAAAAATGGCAGAAGAAAAACTTGTTGTAGGAGCTCCTTTTGCTAAAGGAGTCAAGAAGTGGCAATTACCAATTGATTTAATTGGATTTAAAATTATAACAACAGTTTTTCCTCCTAAAACAACGGTATTACCTCATGTACATTCAGTTTTAGATGAAAATGTAAAAAGTGGTGGATTTAGAATGGTTGTGAGTGGGTCAATTACTTTTAACGGAAAAAAATATTTACCAGGTGATTGGTTCTTTATACCAAATGGAATCCCATATTCTTTTACTACAGATGAAAATATTGAAACTAGAGAAAATTATTGGTATGGACATAGACATAGAGAAGGTGCGGTCAGAATTTCAAGCCCTAAAGCAGTGAATGAATAAATAACATCTAATCCAATATATATATGTTGGATTAGATAATAATTTTACTTTTTACAAAACACCTATAGATATTCTCAATATGAGTTTTTCTTCCAAATTTTTAACTCTTTAATTTCTAAGTTCGAGTTTCTCAAAACTTTTAAATCAATATTATCGATACAGATAAATTTTTTATCTTTTGATTTATGGAAATAAAAAACTTTTGGTTTTTTATTCATTTGCATTGAGTTTATTACATCTTTAAAGGTCACTATCTCGATATGCTTTGTTTCTCTTTTATATGCTCTATTGATTACTTCTTGAATTAATTTTCTATTTTTGGGTCAAGTAAGATTGAAGCCATTTATATAAAAAGAATGTTTCTTTTCATCATAGTAATATGTAAAAAATCTTCATGCAGATTTTCACTTCCTTGTTAAATCTCTAACATAAACAGCTCTTTGAGATAGATTTTTTCTGCCAGTTTTTATTTCAAGAAGTGATTCAAAAATATTCATAGAATTTTTCTTTTAATTTTAAAAATATGTGTCATTGCAATAACAATTTAATCTAAACATATTATTAAAAGAAAAGTCAAAAAAATAGCACTTTTTGCCTAATTAATGCTAAATTAATGCACCATCATTATAATGGATGGCTTTAAATTTTTAAATGGTGTTTTTTTGTATAAAAAGCTTATACAGAAAATTAAATAGTTGGTTGCTTTTTTACAAAATCACTAAAAATTTGTTTAGCTTGATTCTCAGATATTATATTTTCATTAAAGACCATATAAAATGAGCCTTTCAGAGGAAAATAATTTGATATTTTAGAAATATTAATATCACTAAGTACTATGTTAAATTTATCTGCAAGAAAATGAAATATTTCTTGATCCATTGATTCAAGTTGTGTACTTGAAAATAAATTATTGTCTCCATCTATTAAATAACCAGTATCTTCAAGTTCATCTTTTAATATAGTAAATTTATTAATATCAAAAGATTTTTTACACTCATCATATTTTGACATCTTTGCCCTTATTTATTAAAGTTCTTAATATATTACAATATTTTATATTAAATAATATTAGTTAATATAAAAAAGAAAAGTCTAGTAAAACTTTTCAAATTCAGTTTGAACTTTTTCAGATACAAACCATATATGACTATCCATATAATTAGTATAAATTTCAAACTCTTCAATTTCAGTTTCAAATAGTTTAGAGTTTGATTCAATGAATTTATAAGCTATTTGGTTTAAAGCTTCATAGATGAAGTAGTTAATATCAGTTATAAACTCAGTTCAAAAGTTGAACTTGATATTTTCTGATATTTCATCAGTATCAAGATTATGTTCTTCAATAAGCTCAACAAGAAACTTAACATCTAAATATCAAGCTCCAAGAGTATTTCTTGTAAAATCTAAAAGTATATCTGTATTCATAATCACAAATATTAAAAAATAAAGTGACCTGTGAACAAAAAACAACTACTTAAAAAAAATCAAGGTGGAGATTTATACTACCTTGATTTATTTGGTTTGTTTTTTATAATTGCTGATTTTTATTTTACTTAAATAGAAAAAGAAATAATTATTTAGAACTTGTGATTTCTATTGAATATCTCGTGCCGTGTAAAACTCTATTCCCATTTCATAATCAAGTAGGTCATTATTTGATAATTCTCCTATTTCACCTATGCCAAATGTATTAGGTATACATTTATTTCGAAACTTATCCCATTCATTAGTATTTGAATAATTAACAAATGGATATATATCCCCATAATCAACTCCTGTTGAATTGTACCCAAGGTAGTAATTATGATAATTACCTATACTACCTAAATATAGATATTCTGCATATCCATAATGTCTTGCTGTTAAATAACTATAGATATGAGTCATACCATTTCCATATTCGCTAAATGTATGCTTTCCAAGAGACATATTAAACCCTGGTATTATTGGATTGAAGTTTTTATTCTTTGAAGTCAAAGAATAAAATTGAACTTCACCCCTTGAGTTATATAAAAACTGTAAATAAAAATCATCAAAAGAATAGTTTGTTTCAATGATATTCTGTCTTGCATGCTTAATATCTATAATTGGTATTCCAAATAAACTTTCAATATATTTACGACCTGCACCAATAAAAATCTTTTCTAACTTCTCCTTTTCATCAACTTTATCTTTATCATTACTATTTACTGATTTACTTTGATTGTATATATTCACAGTATTTATATTCTGTTGAGTAATTGAATTATTGTTAGAACCTTCAACTTTTATTGTATTATTATTTGAATTATCTACTTTTTCACTGTTCTCTGCATTTGCAAAATAACTAAGAACAGTAAATAATGCTCCTACAATTGTTGCGAACCCTATAAGTTTTTTGTTTTTCCATAGCATCATAAAGCCTTCTATAATATTTTTCGTGATTATATCATCATAGAAGAAAAAAAACTTATTTTTAAGTTTTGTTTTCCAAATTCTTTCTTATTTTGCTTATATTCCATCATAAATTACCTAAAATTCAGGATTTAATAAAATCATTTTTTAGGTTAGTAGGGTTTACTACTCATATACCATTTGAGATTGATTCAATTGATAAAGGTTCATTTATATCTCATGATATAATTTTATTTAAAAATTTAACTATATTTCTTTTTGCTTCAATATTAATTCATCAGTCTTTATCAATAAAGGCTCAAAGTTCTCAAAAATGACCATTTTCAAGATCAAAATTATTTCTATCAAGTTCTAATCATGGAATAGTAAATTGATTAGCTTTATAGTCGTTTATTAACTTGTTAGATATTTCTTTAGGAAGTAAGTCATATCATGAATCATTTAAAAACTTTAATACTTCAACTTGTTTTTCTTTTGATTCTTCTTTTCTTGATAATAATTCTTTTACATCTACTTTATGCTCTTTTAAAACTGTCTCTCTTTTTTCAATAAGTTGCTTTTTTAGTTCAGTAATTTTTTTATTTATATTTTCTACTTTCAACCTAAGTGCATCTTCTGATTTAACATCTGTTAGACTTAATATATCAAACTCATTTAATTGAAAATTTGAATCAATTTTTAATGTCTCATAAACTTCATCAAGATTTCAAAATATATCTTTTGGAAAGTTTGAAACTGAAGTTTTTAAATTCTTTTCAAAATGTTCTTTTCACCAATGTTTTCAAATTTGGTTTAATAAACCATTGAAAGAAGTATTTATTCCCTTGAGAACGGCGAAGCCGTTTTCAATCTCTGTCATTTTATTTTTATGGCTGTTTTCAAGTTCTCCAAGAGCTTGTTTATCAATCTCTTTTTCAAAACTATATTTACTTCATTCTAGGCTCAATTTTGAAGTAGGTGTTTTTGAATTTAAATCTATAGTTTCAAGTCATCAAGACTCATTTTCTAATTCACTTACTATATCATTTGTATTTATTGGAGCTATGTATTCAAGTTCATTAAAAATAGTTTCAAAACTAGAATCTATTCCAATTAAACTATTTTTGAACTCTTGATATTTAGGATTATCTTTATTAGCTCATCATAAGTCATCAACTATTGATTTAAGTTTTCAAGGTTGTTTTAGGAGATTTAGAATTTCATCTATAGTATTCATATTCTCTCATTCACTTCTTTGTAAATCAAAAGAATTGATTAATTTTTCAATACTAGGATTTTTACTTAGAATCTCTGGTGTAAAAGTACTTTTGATTTTTGATATTTTTGAGTTTATATTTTCACTTTTATCTAAATGTTTTTCTTCTTCTGTGGATTTCTCAGTTTTTCTATTATTTAATAAAAAAGATTGAATCTCTTGTTTTGATTGTTTTGAAAGTTTAATTAGTGTTTTATCATCTTGTTTATCTAAAATGGTTCTAAACTTTTCCTCAATGTTATCGGGAAAATCAAGTACATTTAAAACATCATTTACTTTTTGTAAATGATTTGAGTATTCAATATCTTCTCATACTTTTTGTATGTCCTCTGAACTTGCTTGTTTTAGTTTTGGAAGGTCATCATTTTGTTCAAAATTACCTCATGGTATTTCAGACATTTTTTCATAGTTTAGAATTATAAGTTATTTTAGGAGATATTTAAATTTTATCACACTTTCAAAAGTAGTGCAAAAAATAGAACTATTTATCTGCTCCAATAGTTTTTGCAAGTTCATCAACCTTTTTTTCAAGTTTTTCTAAAGCTTTTGTCTTTGCTTTTGCCTCTTCTACTTCTTTATCTAGTTGCATGAATTGTTTTAAAAACTCTTCATCTGTCATGGTAGTTTGTTTTTTTGTTTCATTGCTTAGAAGTGAAGTTGAGAGTAGTGAGATTAGTAGAATTGATAGTAGGGGTTTCATAATATTTTTCCTTTCATTATAGAGATACATATATCGTTGAGTAATTTTAACGAATCTTATATTATTGAAATATTAAACATATATATCGTTAGGAATATTTTGAATACGAGTGAACTAGAAGATTTTTCAGAAGAAATACTTGATATTGTCTCAAAAAATGTTGCAAAATACCGAAAAGAAAAAGGCTACTCGCAAATGCAATTAGCCTTAGAAATTGGTATGAGTGGTGGAGCTTATCTTGGTCGTGCTGAAATAAGAAAAGATGGACATCATTTCAATATCAAGCATTTAGCAAAAATTTCTAAAGTTTTGAATGTTGATATATGTAATTTTTTTAAGTAGTAGATTCATTAAGAATCTCTTCAATTAATACATATCTATTTTCTTCACAATATGCTGGAATATTGTAAAATCTTACTCCTTCATAGTCTATTGATTTTCCTGAATGCAAATGTCCTTCAATAATAATATTGAAATTACTGTGTTTTCTTTTGTACTTATCAATTCTAGATAAAGCAAAGTCATTAAAATTGATACTTTTTCTTTTATATTTCTTATTTTTATTTGCATAGAATTTATAAAAAAATTCAATTATCCAAGTGAAATTTTTTAGTAATTTATATTTTCTTTTAGTCCTAAAATGAAAAAGGAAACTACTTTCAGGATAAATATCTCCATGTGAAATCAAAATAGTTTTACCATTATATTTTGTATATAGAGGTTGTTCACTATTAGAAATAAGAGTAATGTTTGGGAATAATTTTTTTAAATAAAAATCTCTATTTCCTTCAAGATATATTATTTCTTTTTTTATTGATAGTTCATTCAGCTTATTTATCAATTCTCTATTTTTATTTATAAGTAAAGTGACATCACCTATTAGTAAATCAAAAATATCACCTACTAAAAAAATTTGACTTATTGTTTCATCTTTTTGGATTTTTTTTAAATGAAAAAGTACTGTTTTTCTATTTATATTATTGAAATGAACATCAGCTATAAAAATAGCTTTTTTATGTATTTTTAATAGCTCGCTCATGTATTAATATCATCTCTAATAAAATCATCGTTATAAATTATCAAGTAAAAGTCTTTCAATACCTTTTAAAGGTTCATTATTCTCTAAAATTGCTTCTAGAAGTTCATGAATTGTAACATTAATGATTGTTATGTCTCTATTTCCTTTTAGTTTTTGTAAATTTAATTTATAATTAGATTTGGTAACTATAAACATGAAGTTAGTTACTTGTGAATTTATATTTCGAATTTCTTTCAGAAGTTTTTCTATATGGTCAGTTTTATTGCTATTAATACTAGTTATAAATAATTTTGGTTTTAATGTAGAAATAAAACCACTTTTTATATCATGGACTACATAAAAAGATCTAGAACCTTTTCTTACTGGAGAACTTTTAACAAAAGGGAATATGTTAATTAACTCTAATAGTGTATTATCAAATTCATCATCTGCTAGTGAATTATTATTTATAACTTTTTTAAAACTTGTATGTCTAATCTGTCTTGCAACAATTTCAGTTATAAATTCATGTAAAAAAGAAATGTTTTTCCATGAAGAATAAACTTCTTCTTTTGTTAGGTTTCCTTGCTGTATTAATGGTTTCTTTTTAATTTGATTATTTAGTTTTTTGTAAAAATTTTCTAATGTTAGATTAAGTTTTTTTAAGTCACTCTTCATATTTTCAATATATGAATATTTTAATAATAAATCTAACTTGTTATCTCTTAATTTTGTTATATAAATCATCAAATTATTTAAAGGAGCATTGATACCACAGCCAATATGTAAATTATAATAAGATAGTATAGTAGCACAAGCATGATATATATATTCCTCTATATGCAACTTTATACCTTTTGAACTTTTATTACTTTCCGAAAACTCTATGATTGCTTGAGTATGCTTAAGATATTGCTTATAATTGTACTCAAGAATGTGATTTGGTGAGTCTTGTTTAATGAACCATGGGTGAGGAGGTTGCGTTACTAGTTCTTCTACTAGAACTACTAAACTATGATAGTGGATTCTATACAAATTTAGAGATAATATTGTTTCTTTAATTTCTTCTACCATAGTTCTTTTTTGTGTATTACTTACTACAAGTTCGTCAGATGTAAACTTAATGTTATTATCTATTCTTTCAAACACTTCTTCAAGAAGTGTTTCTCTTAAAAATACTGAACTAAGCTTTTCTGTTGAATCATCATTTAAAATAATTTCTAATTGTTGTTCTGGATCACCATATCTTCTAACATATTTATCTCCCCAGTTTTCTATTTCTTTTAAAGTGTAATATGATTCATTCATAGAATATATTGAATCAGCTATTATTTTTCTTATATCATTTGTTGTTAAAATATCAATGAAATCTTTATTTTCTATAATTTCTTTTAAAAAATTTTCTATTATTTCGATACTAACTTTAATTGGTATCCCAATTTTCCCTAAAGATAAAAGAATTTTTTCAGTACTAAAAGAAGTTTTAGTATTACCTTTCATTGATAAAATTTGATCTGAAAAATTTTCAGTTATTATTCTATCAGACTTCTCAATTATTTTATTAATACTTTGTAAGGCATCCCTACTAAGCATATTTGAATGTATATCATACAAATGTATATTTGTGTAGTTATCTCTTCCTACAAAATTATTTGCATTAATACTTTTATTTTCAGTATTATTTGTTTTATTATTCACTTACTTTTTATCTCTTCCCACAAAATCATGTGCTTGAATATCAGTATTTATTGTATTATTATTACCCTCATTAGTAATTTTTTTTATTTTACAAATAAAAAAACCAAAAAATAAGCCAATCATTAAGCTAATAATACTAGCAATACTTCCAAAGTCTGAGAGTGTTAAAGTTTCCATAATTTATCCTTTATTTATGCTGATATTTTAAAATTTGATATAATATAATTTTATATTCTATTATATCTCTTCTTTATCTTAATTTTTAAATCAATCAAATAATAAAAAATATTGATTATTATATTTTTTTAAGTAAAATCGAAACATATTTTAAATTCTTGTATTATATATGGATAATTCAATGGAACTTAATAGTATAAACTCAGTTTGTACTACACCTACAGAACTAATTAAGTCAAATGATTTTCTTAAATGAATCTCTATTATTTCAACAAAATCAATAGAGTTTGAGGAAGAATATATTATATCACTGTTTATAAAATTACAAAATTGAAACTTTTTAGAAGATAAAGAGAAGAAAGACTTAAACTCATTTTTAAATAATAAAATGGTATCTCAACTATGACAGGAACTATTGTGTACTCTCAAAAATATTTCAATAAATATAAAAGCTTTTAAAACCGACGAGCTATTTGATTTTTCAGAATTATTAAATGATATATTTAAGGAAGAATGATTTGTAAAAATAAAATCATGCATATTAGAGGTAATAAATTCAACAGAGTGAATTTTAACTGAATATAAATGATTTACGAAAATCTCAATAAATGTTAATAATGAAAAAAAAGAAGTATTTTTAGAAAATGAAAACTTAAGAGTAGAAAGTAGGAACTGGATAAAACAAGAGCTTTGATGAGTAAAAGTAAAAATAAATGAAGAATGAGATATTACAGAATATATAGAGTGAGAATTTGCATGAGAACAATTGTTTACATGGGATTCTGCTATGAGAGAAGCGAAAAAGCAATGAAAAAGAATACCTAATATAACTGAACTTAAGTCTATTATTTCTAAAGTTTGAGCAAAAAAATTTATTAAACAATCTCTTGGTTATCGTTATGAAGATTTAAGTGGTTTTTGAAATAGAGAAGCTGAAGTTTATTATTGGGGATCTTCTTCAGGTATAGAACTTGCAGAATCAATAAGCTTTGATGAAAATTCTGAATTCAGTATTACACATTTTAATAAAGTTTGTGGATTATCTGTTCGTTGTATAAAAAATTAATGAAATATTTATAACTAAATTTAGGTTCTTTAAAATAGCAGGATTTAACCTGCTATTTTTCCTTTTTTCTTATCTTTAAAAGTCTTACTTCCATACTTAGATTTAATTTCATCCATAGATTTAGGATTAGGATTTTTTGCTTTCATTTCTCCGTAATACCACATCTTCTTTTTACTAGCCCATTTAAAACCAAGCTCTTTTAATTTATCTTTTATCTCTTTAGTATTTCCACTAACCCAAATCCAAGAACCTACAAGCTCTATGGTAATATCTTCATAATGTAAAATTTTACTTATAATCTTCTCTAACTCAATATCAATTTTACTATCATTTGAAAAATGTATTTTATGCTCTATAAAATCATTATATACAGCATTTAATATTTTAAACTCTTCATCACTTCCACCAACATCAGGATGAAGTTTTTTTGCTAATGTTTTATAAACCTTTTTAGCTTCATTTATACCTACTACATCTCTAAACTCATTTTCTATTTCTAACCTTGTCATTTCAAATCCTTTAAAAGTTTTTGCCTTTTTTGAAGATTCTGAGGGTTTAACTCTTCTTTTTAAATTTTAAGAAAAGAGAAACTAAACTCTTTTTCTTTTTTAGGCTTTTGCCTCTTTAGTTAGTTCATCGGGCTTTTTTCAAAGAGAAATGAAATAGCTTTTTGCTTGGTATAAAATTAGAATTTGAAGTTGTGAAAATTTAATTTTAAAGTCAGTAAATAAGATATTAAAATGTAGCGACTAAAAAGCCTATTGAACTATTGAGTTTGCAAAATCTAACAAAAGATATGTTTAGTGTTTTTTATTCTGTTATGAAATAAAAATTTAAAATAGAAGAGTGTATTTACTCCGTAGGATAGCCCTGATAGTAGTGTAGTGAAATCTTTGATTTTATTTTAAATGGATAGCAGGTATTAGCTAAAAAGAACTAATGCCTTGTAGTTGTTGGCTCATCCACGACTTACAAATAGCTTGTAAGCTTTCGCAGTGAGCAAAAGTATATTAATTTAGGGATTTTTTTGTAATATAAATCATGATAAAAAAATGGACTAAATAATGAGCATATTTAAATTTAATGATAAAGATAGTTGTTATAAAGCTGTTGGTGCTGTATATAAAAAAGCAAAAGAGTATCAATCTCAACCAAAGCCAAAAGGTGTAAAATGTAATTTATTAATCTTTGAAATTTATGATAGTAATGATAATATAGTTGAAACAGGAAGTATAAATAGTGAAGAAAAAAGAAAAAACTTTACAAAATTAGTTTATAAAACAGGAATAGGTTATATAAAAACTTCATATACAGAACATCCAATCCCTTGTTTTATGCTTTCATAGGATTTATTTTAGATTTTCATTATAAGCCTATAATCAGGCTCTCTACCTAATTGGTGTTTTAAATCTATATTTTCAAGGATTAATCCTAGTTTTGTGGGAACATAGTCTTCTAAAATAATACTATCATCAAGATCTAACGCTTGTTTTGCAATATTTTGTACAGTTGGACTATTTCCAAGTTTTTGATTAAAACTTTTTTTGTCATGTCTTGTTCCATCGTCATTCCAAGACACTTGCTTTGTTTTTGCATTTATATGTTTATCTTTTGCAATATGCACATGTAATTTTTGAGTATGATTTGTAGGTTTATCAATTCTTATTTTATATCCTTTTTTATTAGAGTCAACCCACCGACCTTCATTTAATAAAAATGATTTTTTTATTGATTCAATAGGAATATCAATCAACAAATAATTAATTTTTTCTTCAATAAGGAATTCTTTAAATCTCCCCATAATTATAATCCTTTGTATTTAATTTTAATAGTAGATGTTAGCTTATTTTATAATAAATTTACAAATTTATATTTTTTGTGACGCGAAATGTGACGTAAAAATTGTAAAATGATTAAATAAAGAATTTTAGGAGATAATTTATAATGACAGATATATCAAAAGTAACAAAATGGCTAAGAGAAAATACTGAATTATCTTGGACTAGAACAGATGGAGATAGTCCAGCTACAAAGCAAGATAGCTATTATATAAATAGAAGTGAAGCATATGAGTTTAGAGATTTAATAATGGATTTTTACTCGGAATGTAATTTGACACATAAAGATACAAACTATGAAATCACATATAAAAAAATTCTTAATTATAGAAAAGGTGATAAAGTAAAGCGAAAAGAAATGTTAGAGTATCTAATTAGTAGTTCAAAAAAATAATCACTTCAGTATTATTTGAGAGAAAAGTAATAAAATGTACGATAAAATATTTCAATATGCAATAATCCTGGACAAATAGTAAAAATTTGGATAAAATATTGTCAAAAAAACAGTATAGGAAAACAATGTATATAGACTTATTTTCAGGATGTGGAGGTCTTGCTTTAGGATTACATAAAGCAGGATGGCAAGGACTATTTGCTATTGAAAAAAGTAAAGATGCTTTTTCAACAATTAAACATAATCTTTTAAATGAAAACTCTAACTTTTTATGGCCTGAATGGTTACCTAAAAAAAATCATGATATTAATAATATTATTGAAGAATATGAAGAAAATTTAAAATCTTTACGTGGAAAAATTTCTCTTGTTGCAGGAGGGCCACCTTGCCAGGGGTTTTCTATGGCAGGTAGAAGAAAAGAAAAAGATGAACGTAATGAACTTATTGATTCTTATGTAAAATTCATTGAGTTAGTTCAACCAAAAGTTTTATTCTTTGAAAATGTAAAAGGCTTTACTATAGGTTTTAAAAAAGGAAATAAAAGAGGTCAAGCTTATTCTAATTATGTATTAAAAAAATTAAAAAAGTTAGGATATAACGTACATGGAGAAATAGTAGACTTTTCTGAATATGGAGTTCCTCAAAAAAGACAAAGATATATATTAGTTGGAATAAAAGATGGTGAAGCAAATAGTTTTTTTGAATCAATAAAAGAAAATAGAGCTAATTTCTTTAAATCAAAAAAACTTAATGACAATACCTCTTTAAGTGAAGCTATCTCTGATTTATTAAAGTCTAATGGAACAAAAGAATCTCCAGATACTAAAAACTTTCAAGCCGGTGTTTACAATAGTTCATTAAGCTCTTATCAAAGATTAATGAGAGAAGGTAAATACTTAAAAAATAAAATTGCAGATAGTCATAGGTTTGCAAATCATAAAAATGAAACAATAGAAAAATTTGATTATATACTTAAAAATGCGAGAGCTAATAAAAATATACCTGATAGTATAAAAGAGAAATATAATCTTAAAAAAAGAACTATAGTTCCTTTATGTAAAGAGTCTCCAACCCCTACACTAACTACACTCCCTGATGATTATATTCATTATTGTGAACCAAGAATTTTAACAGTAAGAGAATATGCAAGAATTCAATCCTTTCCAGATAGTTATGAATTTAAAGGTGGCTATACAACAGGTGGTGAAAGAAGAAAAATTGATGTGCCTAGATATACTCAGATAGGTAATGCAATACCTCCTCTTTTTGCAGAACAAGCAGGTATTATATTAAAGAGAATGGCTTAATGAAAACTACTCAATGGGAAAATGTATATTTTTTATCGCATGTCAACATAAAAAACATTATCGGTAAAGAACTTATTAATGATGATAATGTTGCAGTAATGGAACTTGTAAAAAATTCTTATGATGCAGGTGCTAAAAAAGTAATAGTTGAATTTAAAAACTTAATAAGTCAATATAAAAAAGACCATCAACTTATTATATCTGATGATGGAACAGGTATGTCAAAAGATGATATATTACATAAATGGCTAAATCTTGCATATTCAATTAAAAGAGTACAAAGTGCACAAAATCAAAGACTCCAAGCAGGGAATAAGGGAATAGGTCGTTTTTCTTGTGACAGGCTGGGTAAAAAACTGGATATTTATACAAAGCAAAATCAAAAAGCATACCATTTAAATATAAATTGGGAAGACTTTGAAGATGTGCTAGACTATAATATTCAGATTAATGAAATTCCAATGAAATTAAGAGAGATTTCTGATACTGAAATAAAAGAAGAAACTTCTTATGAAATTGATAAAAGTGGAACAATTATCAAAATATCATACTTAAGAGCTAAATGGATTAAGTTCAATGATGAAAGTTTATTTAATGAAGTGTTGAATTATCAAAAATTTGTTTCTCTTAAATCAACCCTTGAAAAACTTATTAATAAAAGTCAGGTTGAAAGTGACAACTTTAAAATTTTTCTAAAAGTGAAAGAAATAGATGATAAAAAAGAAGAGTCTTATAATAAAAAAATAAATGGAGAAATAAAAAATAAGTTTTTTGAGAAACTTGATTTTAATACAACTTATATTCATTCTGCAATTAGTGATGATGGGAAATATATTATTACTAAATTAAAAGATAGAGATAAGACTGTCTTTAAAACTATGGAAAAAAATATAGAGTTTCCTGATTTAAAAGGCATCAAAATAATTTTAATGCATTTAAATCCATATGGGAAAGTATATTTTGACAAACAAATGGGAGTTAGAGGTGTAGATTTTGGTTCAGTATATCTATTTATTAATGGATTTAGAATACCACCTTATGGAGATATAGATAACGACTCTTTTGGTATAGAAATGAGAAAAGGTCAAGGGCAAAGAAGATATCTAGGTGGAAGAGATATTATTGGTAGAGTAGAAATTGAAGATCGAAAGAATCAATTTAAAGTCATATCTAGTAGAGAAGGAATTGTTCAAAACGAAGTTTATAGACAACTTATTCATAAATCAACGAAATCAACTAAAAAGCAAATCAAGAATAATGGATTTTTTTATAAAACACTAAGGAAACTTGAAAAATATGTTGTTGATGGACTTAAATGGGATAGTGTTTCTAGGGGTTTAACAGAAACTAAAATTAAAGAAATGATAAATCAAAGATATTGGAAAGAAAGTAAAGAAATTTATCTTATTTCTAGAGAAGAGAAACTTAATAATATAAGTAAAAAAATATTTTCAATAATGGGAATAGATTCAAAAAGTATTGTTGATTTATTTATTAATGATAATATATTACCTCATTTAGTAGAGGATAATACACTTCGAACTCAAAAAAATATAACTCAATTTTTAAGAGAAGTAAGTAGAATTCCAAATTATGCATTAGATGAAAGACTAAAATCAAGTATTCATAAATTAACTAAAAAAATCAAAGATGAAAAATTATTGAAAAAAGTTGATTTTGTTTTAAATAATAGTTTGACAGAAATTGATGAGATATTTGATAAAGAAGAAAAATATAATCAATTAGATAAAAAAATAAAAATTCTTGAAACAGACCAAGAAGATTTAAAAAAAGAATTAGTTGAAAGCCAAAAAGAAACAGAGACATTAAAAAAAGAAAATAAAAAAATAAATCAACAAGTATCATATCTTAAATCAATTACAACAAAAGAAATTAAAGAATTAGTAGCTTTTCAACATCATATTGGGTTATATGCAAAAACTGCAAAAAACTTTACATTAGATACAATAGATTTAATTACAGATGGTGATTCTTCGGATGAAGAGTATTTAGAAAATCTTCAAGAAGTAATTCTTGAATTAGAAAAAATAAAAACAATAAGTAAGTATATAACAAGAGATGACTTTTTATCAACGGCAAAAAAAGTAAAAACTGATTTAGTAGAGTTTACTTTTAATTACGTTAAATCAATTTATGAAGTAACAACAAATAAAGAGTTTGAAATAGAAATTAATACAAATAATGTTGTACATATTTGTAGTTTTGAACCTATTAAAATAAATATTATAATTGATAATCTACTAAATAATTCAAAAAAAGACTCTATCAATGCAAAAAAAGTAAAAATAAACTTTTTAAAAGAAGATGATAATTTACTTATGGAATATATAGATGATGGTAATGGGATAGATGATTCAATTGTTGATGAAAATTCAATTTTTGAAATGGGTATAACAACTACAGATGGTTCCGGTCTTGGTTTATATCATATAAAAGAATTATTATCAGAAATTAAATCAGAAATATCAGTAGAAAGGCAAAAAAAGGGCATAAAGTTCCTAATAAGGTTTAAGATATGAAGTTAAAATATAAAATACTATGGATTGAAGATGAGCCAAAGTCAATAAAAAGAGAAGCCACAAAAGTCAAAAAATATTTAAATGATGATTATGGTTTTGAATGTAAAAATGATGATATAACCATAAAAAATTATGAAGAATTTCAAAGTGAATTTATTGATACAGATGGAAAAGTTAAATCAAAGATTGAAGAATTTGATCTTTTATTAGTTGATTTTGATTTAGGAGAAGAAGAACATACTGGTGATATATTAATAGATATTATCAGAAAATCTGTATATTCAGAAATTTTATTTTATTCTTCAAATTATGAAGAACTTAGAAGTAAATTAGACCAACATTTTATAGATGGTGTTTTTACTTCAAATAGAGATGAATTAGAAGAGAAAGTTAAAAAGCTTATTAATGTAACCATAAAAAAAGTTCAAGACGTTAATAATTTAAGAGGCTTAATAATGGCAGAAGTTGCTGAATTAGATAGAATAAAAGAAAGAATTATTTCTAATGCTTCTTCAAAAGTATCAGGGAAAAAACTTGAAAGATATATTTTGAAAAAAATCAAAAGTTCTGGTAATACTACTAAAAACCAAGCTGAAGGACATTTAGAAGATATAAGTAATGTATCATTTAATGGTCTGTTTTCAAAAATAGGATTTGTTGATAGTAATAAGAAGGCAATGACAATAGGTGAAGTTTTAAAAGAATGTAATATTAATAATCCTGTATGTAAAGATACTTTTTTTAGACCTTATAAAGAAAAAATATTGGATAGAAGAAATATCTTTGCCCATGTTGAAGAATGTGATATTTCTGATGAAAATGGAAATACATGCAAATTCATAAATGATATTCCATTCACAGAAGAAAAATGTATAGAAATTAGAAAAGAAATTAAAGACTACAAAAAAATTTTAATTGAAATTGAAAAACAATTATAATGAGTTCCAATTTCTCTTGATAAAGTCCACCATTAAAGATTTCGACCTTTTTCATATTGAAAAAGCCTGATAGATAAGGGAAAAAGTAGGTGTTCCAACCTGCTTTTTTTCGTTTATAGGAATTCACTTAGGAAAGATATTTTTTATAAGAGCCTTCTTATTTTCCAAGTCACTACTTTTCCATATATTTAAGCTATTTCTTACTAATCTCATTTTTCTTTTTAGAGGTGTTCCAACATTTATAGTCTCTTTTTGTAAATTTTGTGAAATTTGTTCTTTTTGAGTCTTTAAATTTTCTATCTCACTTTCATAATTTTCAATTATTAAGTCACTTGCAGTTTTTCAAATTCTTTCAATGAACCTTGATATTTTTTTATCTATAGCCTTTGATTCTTTTTTTAATTCTTCTTTATATTCATTAAGTTCTGTATTTTTGTCTTTTGAAAGTTTTTTCAATGTTTCTTCAAAGGCTTTTACTAACTCTTCTTTAGGCTGTATTTCTTTTAGAAGTTTCTCAAAATGTAAATGTAATTGATCTTTATTTATAGATTTTCACCACATAGGGGATTTTCTAGGATATTGATAATATGGAAATTTACCACTTTTACCAGTACTCCATGAAGCAGTAATCATTTGCTTTGATTTTTCACAATACAAAAATCATCTTAAAGGGAAGTCTATAGTTCTATCAACTCTATTTAAATTGGATTCAATTTTAGCAACTATACTTTGAGGAGTAGTACTTATTTTCTTTTGAATTTTTTCAAAAGTTTTTAGAGATATAAGAGCTTTATGTTTAGCTTTTCTTCTATCAACTCACCATTTAGGAAATTCTAAATATCATGCATATAAAACATTTTTTAACATTCTAGAAGCTAAATTTGAATTATATACTTTTCAGTTTTTTATAGTTCAAACTTTTATTCCTTTCTTATTTAAGAATTTTACTACATCATTGATAGATTCAAGCTCATCATTAGAATACTTTTCTAAAGCTAGTCTAACAGGTCTATAACTTTCTTCATCAAGTAAAATTTCTTTTCATCATTTTGAATTTGTACTAAACTTATATCAAATAGGAACTTTAAAGCACCAATAACCTTGTTCTAGTCTAGCTTTCATTCTATCATTTACTCTTTGTTTGTTTTTATCCTTCTCATATTGTGCCATTGATACACTCATATTTTCTCTAAAGGTTCATTCTGGGCTATCTTCAAATTTAAAATTTGGACTTGCTAATTCAACTCATCTTTTTTTAAATTCTGCTTTTAACAAGTTATGAACTTGTATATCTCTTGATAATCTATTTAAATCTTCAAAAATAACCATATAGTTTGATGATTTATTTTTATCTATGTATTTAAATAGTTCTATAATACTTTTTCTTTCAAATACTCATCAACTAGCTCATTCTTCATTAAAAACCTTTTCTACGTCAATTCAGAGGGTATTATTTGCATAATCTCTACATCTTTTTTCTTGTGAAGATAAACCATTTCATTCATTCACTTGTTTTTTTGAAGAAACTCTACAATATATAAGTCATTTTAGTTTCATAAATAAATAGTTTAATATTAAGATAGGGAAGAGGAATTATCCTCTTCTTTTATATTTAAATATATATTTGCTAAATCACTTAGCAATTTCATTATTTCTTTTTTTTCTTCTTCTGTATAGTAAGAGGGAAGAAGAGATTTAATTTCTTTTGTATCCACTTATAGATAATTGTTTAAATTTTATTTTTTCCACAAGTTCTTTTTATATTCTCCAGTTAAAAACTGCTGTTTAGTTTCTTCTAAAAGCTTTTTAATTTTCTCTTGCTCTAGTCCTTGCTTTTCTAGAGAACTTGTATCTTGAACTAAGGAAACAACTTGTAAAGCTTTTTCTTCTGCTCTTTTTTCTTTTAGAGTTTTAATATCAACTATTTCATTTCCAAAGTTATCTAGTCCTAATAACTCTAGGAGTTTTATAGATTTATTTGAGTTTAGAATATTCTCAATATTTTTATTTGAGATATTTAAAAAAGTATTTATATCCTCAATTGATATTTTTAGTTCTTTTTGTCTAGTGTAAACTTTTGCTATAAAATCTTTATCTCTCATAATTATTAAATTAATACCCTTAAAGGAATAGCCCAAAATTGATATTCTTCTAATTTAAATGGCAAGATTTTATCTCCACCATATAGAACAATACCTTTAAAGTTTTTCTTTTTTATTGTTTTTGCTAAAGCTAATATCCCTTTAAATTGTTCTTTTTTGATACTTGAACCTGATTTAATTTCTAGTGCTACAATATCTCCTGCACTTGATTCAATAACAAAATCTACTTCTCTACTTTGTTGGTCTCTATAATGGTATATTTCAACATTTTCA
This sequence comes from uncultured Campylobacterales bacterium, assembly GCA_947494995.1. Lineage (GTDB taxonomy): Bacteria > Campylobacterota > Campylobacteria > Campylobacterales > Arcobacteraceae > Halarcobacter. The sequence goes on from CANLWY010000001.1 coordinate 401,609, forward strand.
TCTGAATAGGATTGATGTTTAATTAATTCACTATAAACAAAGGTTTCAACTAAATTACCTAAGTGTTCATTTTTACCAATTAAAGAAGATTTAATATCTGAATTAAGTAAAAAACTTGCTAATCCTGAATCTATAAAATGTACTTTTGGACTTTTAATAACTCTTTTTAACATATTATTTGAATAAGCAGGAACAAGGTTTACAATATATAAAGCTTCTAAAAGTCCTATATATTTCCTAACTGTTTTATCTGTTAAACCTATTGCTTGGGCTATATTAGTGTAATTTACTAATGAACCAACTTGAGAAGCTAAAACTTTTAAAAGTTTGTCTAAATGTATAATTTTTTCAATTTGTACATTTTCAAAATCGGCAATATCTTTTGTAATTCTTGATTTTATATAAAATTCGTACCAAGCTTTTTTAGCTTTTAGTGGCAACTCATAAACTTCAGGGTAACCTCCATTTATAACTGCTTCGATAAAAGATTCCCTTGAAGTATCTTTATATACTTCAAGATTGTTAAAATCGTCACTAAATAGTTTATCTATAATGTTTATATCTCTTTTATTTATCTCTGCATAAGACAGAGGAAATAAATTAAAACTTGCCATTCTTCCTGCTAAAGACTCTTTAATCTTTGAGTTTTTGAACATATCAGAAGAACCTGTTAATAAAAACATTCCTTTTCTATTCTCATTATCTACAGCCATTTTTATTGCAGGTATTACTCTAGGTATCATTTGCACTTCATCAATAGCTACATTTTTTTCTTTTGATATATAGTCGATAAACCCATTTGTATCATTTGTTACAGTTTCAAATGTTTCACTATCATCAAAAGTATAATAGTCCATCTTTTTATTTTTAACTATTTTTTTTTGAAGAGTTGTTTTTCCTGATTGTCTTGGCCCATTTATTGCAACAACCCTAAAATATTTTAGCATTTCAATTATTGTTGATTCTATTTTTCTATGTACCATAATATAACCTTTTATAAAATACTTATTATAATTTTCCGAATCTACAATAAATATATTCCGGATTTACAAGACAAATAATACGAATTTCTTACTTAAAAGCAAATTTTATTCTGTTCATTCCGAAAATTCAAAGCAATTATTCCGAAATTTCACTACCTCAAATACGAAATATCCACATTATTTATACAATTCTTGTATATACTCTTTCCCACTATCAGGACTTAGTTTTGCATACCTCATAGTTTGCTTTATATCTTTGTGATTCATTAATTTTTGAATTGTAAATATAGGAGTGCCATTAATAGCTAGATGTGAAGCAAAAGTATGACGTAAAGTATGTATTACAACTCTATTTCTAGTATCTTTTATATCTAAATCTTTGTTAAAAAGTTCATCTAAAATAGGCTTCATTTTTCTGCTTATGTAGTCATCAAGGTTACCAATAACCTTTGTATCATACATTAAAATATAATCATTACTTCTTAATTTTGAAGCTCTTTTTTTTAATATATTAACTATATCATCTTGTAGGAATCCTCTGTAATATGATTCATTTTTATAATCACGTAATGATACTATTTTATTTTCTAAGTCTAAGTCTTTCTTTTTTATTGTTGTAATAGCTTTTAATCTTGCTCCTGTATTTAAAGCTAGTCTTGTAAACAGATATAATTGTTCATTGTCTTTTAATTCATCATATAGTTCTTTAATCTCTTCTAAACATAAATATCTAAGTCTTTCATTATTTGTTTTAAACTTTTTTACAAGTCTTGTTGGACTAGGAATTTTAATTATATCTCTATTAAATGCATGGTTATAAATAGTACCTATTGCTTGAACTAGATGATTAATTGTTTTTAGTGCGAGTTTTTTCTTTTTATCTTGCATCATTTTTTCTATTAGTTCAGGTGTAATTTCATCAATAGCTAAATCTCTTGTATATGGCTTTATATGTTTTTCATATCTTGCACGTTGGTTTTTGTAATCTTTATTATGAACTTCACTATATTCAAAATAAATTTCAGCAATTTCAGCGAATAGCTTTTCTTTTTTCTTTGTGTTTACAACTGGGCTATCATCTCCAAATTTTATATTGTTGATTGCTTCTATTCTTTTTTGATGGCAAAATGCTTCTGTTATTCCTTCACTCTTTTTTCCTATTTGAATTCTTACATGTTTATCTTTTAATTTATAACTGATATAATAACTTTTATCATTGTTTTTTAATACTTTATGAAGTACTCCAGTATACCTTTTAGATTTTATAAAACTAGACATTTTCTTCTCCATTTTGTGCCACCTGTATGCCACCTAAAGTGCAAAAATATAACTTTTTTTGCTAAAATTTGAATAATCTAATTATATCAAAAAATACCGATAAAAAGGGCTTTGTATGTGATTTGATAAGCTTTGAAGAGATATGAAAATAATGTTTTTTTCTGTTTCGGCCCCGGTGGTTGTGGGTTCGAATCCTACCAGGCGTGCCATTTTTATTCCCTGTAAATAGGTACTATATATTAATAAAAAATCAAATTGTGCTAAAAAATATAAATAACGCTGTTAAATAATCTTAAAATATATATTTAGCTAGAATGTGCCGTTAAAATATATTTTAAAAGAAGAAATATGATACTAAAAGAAATAGATTCAAAAGAAAAAGAAATTAAAGTTTTAGAAAGATTATTAAAAGAGTCTACAAATGATAAGCAAAAAGTACTAATTAAAAAAGATTTAGATAATTTAAAAAATGGCTATATAAAAGAAAAGGAAAATTCCTATCTACTAGACTTTGAATATAAAGATAATGAAAATATTCATGTTATACATGATATAAGATTAGAGTATAAAGGTAGAACGGCTCAAATTGACCATATTTTACTTACTAGATTAGGTATTGAAGTTTTAGAATCTAAAAGTTTTAGTGGTGAAGTAACTATAAAATCTGATAATTCTATAGAAGTTCAATATAAAACAAGAAAAATTGCTCAATAAAACCCTTTAGAACAATCAAGAAGACATGAACTAGTTATAAAAGATATATTGGATGATGAAGGTTTACTAACTAATAAAATTGGCCAAGAGCTTTATATTTCTTCAAAAGTTCTATTTAATCCAAAGACAATAATAACAAATGACCCTTTACCAACTGATTTTGTTAAAGCTGATAGCTTTGTAAAAGAAAGAAATAAAGAAATAGATGATACTAGTTTTTTTACTGTACTTAAATTTGCAAAAGGTCTACAAAAAATCGATAGTATTAAAAAAATTGCTGACTTCTTGATTTCTCAACATAAACCAATCAATTTTGACTATGAAAAGAAATATAGAATTAAGAAACTTAAAGAAGAAAAAATTGCAGATAAAGAAGAGGATACTTTTAAAGAAAATGATTCGTGTCCTAGATGTAAAGAAGGAATTTTAATTAAAAGAGAAAGAAAAAATAAGAAATACGAAAATAAGTTTGAAAGTAGTATTTTTTTAGGTTGTAATCAATTTCCAAAATGTAGGTTCTCATCCACAATAAAATAATAAATCCTTGTGCTAAGAGTGCGATAATTATAACTTAGCTTAACACTCTTAGTAAGAAATACAAATGTTAGAAACGCCTTTTTTAGGTCATTTGTAGTTTTTATATATTGTATTAGCCGAGTCCTACCAGTTTATTGAAAAAAATCTCAATTAATTATAAAATAATATATAATTGAGTTAATTATGAGACATTGTTTTTATATACTTTATTAATTAAATGATTAAGGAGCTTATCATGGAATTAAGAAGTCTTTTCAAAATCATATTTATTACTACATTTAGTATATTTATGTTTACAGGTTGTTTTACATCCGTAAAATCATATAAAGTATCTCCTGATAATAAAGATGTAAAAGGTGGGTTACCATATTTCTTGCCAAAGGCTGTTATATTAGTTAAACAACCAATTGAGGTTAGTAGAGAGGAAACTATACATGCTGTAATATCATTAGGTGGGTTAGAAGAATTTATGTATGAGCTTAACTCTTCAAATATGAATGATTCAATATCTAAATTAGAAGGTTTAATTGGTAAGGGTATAAAACTAGAGTCTTTTAAAACTAGTCCTATATATTTATCTAAACAGACTATCCAAATAGACGCGAATAAAAAAAAGGATCATTCTTATACTGCACTAACAATAGCTTCTAAAACTGCTAATGCTGAAGTTAATGCAATTATTCCAACAGATTTAGATAAAGCAATTAAAATCATTACGGTTCCTAATTATGATGAGAAATATGAACTTGTATTGGGATATCCTTGGTTTTCTACTGCAAAATTAAATATTACACTTTCAGACGGATGGAAACTTGATAAAATTGAAACAGATATAGGAGAAAATCAATTAGTAGATGCAGTCAAAGAGATAGTCTCAACTATTCTTGAAAATAAACAAGCTTTGAAAATTGCAAAACTTGATGATAAGAACCAAATAAAATTAAAAGAAATGGAATATCAATCTAAAAAAGATGAGGAGAATAAATCCTTAAATAATAAAAAAGTTGTAGTAAAAATAAAAGGTTATGTAAAGAAAATTAAAATAAAACAGGTTCAACCTGGTGTTTATGATTTTAATACATTATTGAAGAGTGATAATCAGTTTTTCTTTAAAACTATAAGTTCTGAATCAATTGTACCAATTCATTTTTAATCTATTAATCTAAAAGATAATTTATCTATCATTATTAATATATGGACTCTTTTTAAATTCGGATTTTATTTTTTTTATAATAAGATTTCAAAAAATTTGAATTTTATTTAGGATTATTATGAACGTTGTTGTTATTGGAGCTGGTGGGATAGGTGCATTTTATGGAATGATTTTACATGAAGCTGGATGTAGTGTAAAGTTTGTAGCTCGTGGTGAAAATTTACAGTATTTAAAAAACAACAAGATGAAAGTAACTCATCCTGTTTATACTATTGAAGATAAAATTGATACTTATTCTTTAGATGAACTAACCCAAGCTTATAAACCAGAAGAGATTGATGCGATATTTATTGTTACAAAAGCTATGGCAACAGAGGCTATTTCTAAACAACTTGCTCATTGGGTAAATAAAAGTAAAAAAATACCATACTATATATCTTTGCAAAATGGCGTTGAAAATGAAGACATAATGCAAAAGTATTACGATAAAGACTATGTAATAGGTGGACTTACAAGACTAATTGTATCTCATACAGTAGAGTTGGGTCATGTTCATTGCGAAGGTTCTGTTGAGACATTAATAGGTGCTTTAAATCCAAATGAAACAAATTCTAAGTTTTTAGCTGCTTTAAAAACAATACTTGATAAGACTCAAACAAAAACTATTATTTGTGAAAATATAAAATTAGAGCTTTGGAATAAACTGATTGTAAACAATGGAGTAAATGCAATATGCGCTCTACTTGAAGAAGAATCTGGCCCTTTAATTAGAGATGAAAAAACTTCAAAACTAATTTATGGTCTTATGAGTGAAGCAGCTAAAGCTTCAAATGCAGCAGGTGTAAATCTTACACAAGAAGATGCAGATAAAATGTTTAAACTCTATACAAAGTTCCAGTCTGTAAAACCATCTATGTGGGTAGATAAAGAGAACAATAGAGATTTAGAACTAGAACAAATCTGTGGTATAGTAATTAAGAACTGTGAAAAGTTAGGCGTAGATGCACCTTATACCAGAACAGTTTCAACTATACTAGAGTTTATTTATAATAGACAAAGAAATAAATAGTTTTTAATTAGTCATATACAGAATTCATATCAAAGTCATCATTATCTCTTCTATTATTTGGAATAGATTTTAATGACTCTTCATTAACTTCTGCTTCTTTTAGATCATATTTTTCCCCGTGATAAAAGGCTTGTTCTTTTTTATATTTTGCTTCTTTTTCAAGTTGTTCTTTTATGTTTTTTTTTGTTAAATCATCATTTTTAGTTTCAGCATTACATATTGTAAAGAATATAGAACTAAGTAAAAGTATTAAGATTAAAGGTTTTTTCATAATTTCTCCTTATTTAAAACCAAATATAATTATAATTTTATCTAATGTTATATCTTTTTGTATTTGACCTCCATCAAAAAAATGAAAGAGTATTCACTTTTAGTTAAATACTTATATTGATTTTCTAATTCTTAAATAGCTTATCTAATACTAAAAAATAAAAATATTTTTTAGTATAGTTTCCCTATAATCCTTTTACATTTTGAACTCACTATTTAGGACAAAGTACTGTAAAACCTGATTAGTGTAATTCTATTGAGGAGTAGTCATGGTATTAGCTGGAGATATTGGAGGAACAAAAACAAACTTAGCTTTGTATGCATTAGAAAATAAAGAGTTAAAAGTAGTATCTTCAAAACAGTTTGCAAGTAAAGATTATGAAAACTTTATGGACTTAATAGAAGATTTTCAAAAAAAGAGTTCAGTATCAAAAATAGATGCCCTTTGTATAGGAGTAGCAGGTCCAATTATAAATGAAAGATGTATAACAACGAATCTTCCATGGGATATAAAAGCTGAGGATTTAAAAGAACACTTTGGTATTGAAAGTGTAAGACTTTTAAATGATTTAGAAGCAACAGCTTATGGAATGTTATATTTAAAAGACGAAGAGTTTGTAGAACTTAATCCAATAGAAAAAGAAAGCAAAGGAAATATTGCTGTGATTGCAGCAGGAACAGGACTAGGTGAAGCTATTTTATATTTTGATGGAAATTCATATCATCCAATTGGAACGGAAGGTGGACATAGTGATTTTGCTCCCATCTCTTCTATGCAAGATGAGTTATTGATTTGGTTAAGAAGAAAGTATCCTGATCATGTAAGTTACGAAAGAGTTGTTTCTGGAAAAGGAATCAACTATATATATGAATTTTTGTGTGAAACAGGTTTTGCAAGTGAAGCTAAAGCTATGATAAATATAGCTGATAAAGAAGACAAAAGTGCAATGATTAGTAAGTGTGCTTTAGAGCAAAAAGATCCATTATGTATGGAAGCCCTTAGACTTTTTGCAGAAATTTATGCAGCAGAGGCTGGAAATCTAGCTTTAAAATCTATGTCTTTAGGTGGTGTTTATATTGGAGGTGGTATTGCACCAAAGATATTGCCAGTTTTAAAAAGTGACTATTTTTTTAATGCTTTCGCACGTAAAGGAAGGTTTGAAGAACTTTTAAGAACAATACCAGTAAAAGTATCTTTAAATCAAGAAACAGCACTTCTAGGTGCAGCAAGATTTGCTTTTGATAAATTAATAAAAAAGAGTTAAGTACTTTTGAATAAATTAATTACAAATAATGAAACTTCAAATTTTTATAATCATCTAACTGAACTTTTAAAAGAGTGTGAATCATTTATTTTTAATGTAGCTTTTATCAATTTCTCAGGAGTTCAGCTTCTTTTAGACTCATTAAAGCAATGTCATAAGAAGGGTATAAGGGGTAAAATATTAACTTCTACATATTTAAATTTTACACAACCAAAAGCTTTAGAGAAGTTACTTGAGTTTGAAAATATAGAGCTTAAAATCTTTGATTCTAAAGAGAATATTGGTTTTCATTCAAAGGCATATATTTTTGAATTTGAAGAAGAGTATAAGGTTCTTCTTGGTTCATCAAATATCACATCAAGTGCTTTTAAAACAAATATTGAATGGAATATAAAAAGTATCTCAAAAAAAGAGGACTCCTTCATATCTTCCATACAAGAAGAGTTTTTAAAACTATGGAAAGATTCATTTTACGTAGATGAAAACTTTTTAAAAGAGTATAAATCTTTTCATTCAAATAAGTTTACAAGAAGCTTTGAATATAACAAAGAGTTGACCCCAAACTCTATGCAAGAAAAAGCTTTAGAAAGATTGCAGTTTTTAAGAAACAAAGATCAGAAAAAAGCATTAGCAATAGCAGCAACAGGTTCTGGGAAAACTTATTTAGTTGCTTTTGATGTGAAAGCCTTCAATGCGAAAAGGGTTTTGTTTATAGTTCATAGGGAAAATATTTTAATAAAGGCTAAGCAGAGTTTTGAAAGTATAATCAAAGATTTTTCTTGTGGTTTATTTACTGGAAATAAAAAAGAGTTAGCGTGTGATTATATTTTTGCGACTATTCAAACTTTAAATTCCTCATTAGAAAAGTTTAAAAAAGATGAGTTTGATTATATTGTAGTTGATGAAGCACATCATATTACAAGCCCTAGCTATAAAAAAGTTTGCGAATATTTTAATCCAAAATTCTTACTTGGAGTTACTGCTACTCCAAATAGAATGGATAAAGAGTCTATTTATGAAGTATTTGATGAAAATATTGTTTGTGATATTAGATTAAATGATGCCTTAGAGGAGAGTTTAATTACTCCTTTTCATTATTATGGAATAAGTGATATTAAAACAGAGTATGAAGATATTGATTTAGATGACATTAGAAAACTCTCAAAAGTCTTGATGATAAATAGAAGAGTTGATTTTGTTATTGAACAGATGAATTTTTATTCTTATTCAGGAAGTAAAAGAAGGGTTCTTGGGTTTTGTATCTCCAAAGAACATGCAAGTTTTATGGCTGAAGAGTTTAATAAAAAAGGAATAAACTCAATCTCACTAAATAGTGAAGATTCTATTGTAAATAGAGAAGAAGGCATAAAGAAACTTGAAGATGAAAACAATAGTTTAGAAGTGATTTTTACAGTTGATATTTTCAATGAAGGTGTAGATATCCCTTCAGTAAATACAGTTTTAATGCTACGACCTACAAACTCTCCTATAGTTTTTATTCAACAATTGGGACGAGGGTTAAGAAAATTTAAGGGAAAAGAATTTTTAACTCTTCTTGATTTTATAGGAAATCATAAAAAAGCATATCTTATTGCCCTTGCATTAGTAGGAAACAGAATGTTAGATAAGGAGAGTATTAAATTAGCTTTACTAAATAACTTTGCAAATTTTCCAAATGCTTATATTCAGATGGATAAAATCTCAAAACAAAAAATTTTAGAACAAATTGATGAACAAAACTTTAATAATATAAGATATCTAAAAGAGCAGTATTTTGAGTTTAAATCAATTTTAGGAAATAGAATACCAAGCCTTGAAGATTATATAAATTATGATGAATTTATATCTCCTTTATCTTTTATTTGGGATTCTAAATCATATTTAGAGTTCATACAAAAAGTTGAAAAAAAAGAAGAGTTAAAAAAAATTTGTGAAGATGCAGAGTTTTTAAAAGCATTAAGATTTTTACAATCACAGCTACCTGTAAAAAGAGTTTATGAATTTGTAATATTAAAATACTTAGTTGAAAACGATTCTTGTTCGGAGGAGAGAGCTTTTGATCTTTTATCAAAATATTTAAAGATAGTTCATAGAGATACGCTAACGCACTCTTTTTTATATTTAAATCAAAGCTTTTTTGATAGTGCACAAAAAAGAAGATTTCTAAAACTTGTGGAACTAAAAAATAAAAAACTTTCAAAGACTAAAGAGTTTGAAAGAATATTAAAGAATAAGCAAAAAAAAGAGTTTATTGAAGATAGTTTAAACTATGGAATAATTACTTATGAAAAATCTTTTGGAACAGAAAGCTACGGAATGCCTTTTTTTAAACTTTATGAAAAATACAATATGTTAAATATTGCACAGCTTTGTAACTTCAATAAAATTCATAGCTCTTTTAGGGGAAGCGGATTTTTAAAGTTTCAAAATGATTTTTTTCTTTTTATAACTTTAGAAAAAGATAAGTATTCAAAAGCTGCAAACTATCATAATGTTTTTTTAGATAAACAAACTTTTACCTTTATAAGTAAGCCAAGCCATTCTTACGAAAAAGGTGATGGACAAAAACTTTGTGAGAATAGAAAACATAAAATAAAACTGCATATTTTTGTAAGAAAATGTTCTCATATGGATAAAAAAGTTCAGCCTTTTATATATCTTGGACTTGCTAATACAAATAAATATAAGGGTAATAAGCCAATAGAATGCGAGCTAAAACTTGAAGTATCACTTAAAAATAAACTTTTTGAAGAGTTTGTTAAAATAGTATAAAATGGAAATTTATTGATTAAGACTCTTCTGCTATGGGAAGAGTGATTTTAAAGAGTGCTCCATTTTCAGTATTATTTACTTCTAGTTTTCCATTTAGATGTTTTTCAACAATAGTTTTGCTCATATATAAACCTAATCCCGTCCCTTGAAATTGATGTTTAGTTGTAAAGTATGGATCAAATACTTTTGAGATATTCTTTTTAGCTATTCCTTTTCCATTATCTTCAATAGAGAGAATAATTACATTTTTAAACTCTTTAAGAGATATCTTAATCCATCCTTCCTTAATCTCTTTATGGGTAATTACATCTCGTGCGTTATTTAAAATATTTATTATAACTTGTGAAAGTTCTTCTTTAATCATATATATTCTTATTGGATTGTTAGATTCTATATCCTTTTGTATTGTTATATGATGGTTTTCAATAGATGCTTGCACTATTTTTAAACTTTCTTCTATTACATCTTGAATTAAAACAAGCTTTTTCTCTTTATCATCTTTTATATAGTCTCTGAAGGTATCAATTGTTTCAGAAAGATATTTTGTATTTCTTACAATAATATCCATATACTCAGGGATATCTTCATTTTTTAAAAGTTTAAATTCATAATTTAGTTTTATACCACTTGCAACTGTACTAATAGCGCTTAAAGGTTGTCTCCATTGATGGGCGATATTACCAATCATCTCTCCCATTTGAGCCATTTTTGCTTGTTCTAAAAGCTGTTGATCTTTTTGCATCATTTTTTGCATAGTCTCTTTATCTTTTAGAGTTTTTATTTTTTGTTGTAAAAAGAGCAATAGGATTGTAAGGTATAAAAATATAAAAAGGAAAAGAATAGTAAAGTAGTTATTATTTAAAATATCTATAGTTTTCCCTTTACTTAATATAGCAATAAAACCTTCACGTTTGTTACTGATATTATGGATTATAGGTATTGTAGTTACAATAATATTTAATTTATCAACAAAGAGTGATTTAGCATTGTTTCTCATCCCTTGTTTGTAAAGAAGCTTTGAGATTTCATCAGAAGGTTTTAAAGAGGCAAGCTCTTTTCTTGATTCACTTTTCAACTCTTTTAAAATCTCTTTGTTATGTAAAAAACCTTTTTGTCTTGCTGGTATATAAATTGATGTAGATTTTAAATACTCTTTTGAAAAACTTTTTTCTAGAAGTATGAAGTTACTTAATATATGATATTGTTTCATCAAAGAAGAGGTAATAGCCTGGTCGTTAAAAGTTATTGATATTATTCCTAAATAGTTATCATCTTTGATAAGAGGGTATGTAAATTTAAATCCTGCTCCATCTTCTTCTATTTCAAAACTACTTATTGATTTTTTATGTTTTTGAGTATGATTGACAATAACACTTTTTTTATCTGTTTTTCCCCCATAATCCAAAGGTTTTTCCATTTTTAAAAATATTGTATTATCAGGTAAAATATAGTCTATATTTTTGATTTTTTTTGATTTAAGGGCATTAAATCTTTGAATAGTTTGAAAGTATAGTTCTTGTCTAATTCTTTCTTTTTCAATTGCAGATTTTTTTTCGATACCGTTAAGTTTTGAGTCAACTTTTGCAAGTTTTAAAAAGCCTGAAAAAATTACATCAGCTAACTCTTGATATTGATTATATATAGTATTATATGCTTTTGAGTAAGTTTCTGTTACTTGAGTTAAGTGAATCTGTCTATTACTATTGGCAATAAAGTTAAGAATAAAGTATGTCCCAAAACATAGGATTATGAATGCTATAGTAAAGTTGATTTTTAGTTCTAATACTCTTTTTTTTGTTTCACTATTAATAATAAAGCCTTCTGCAAGTAGTGTTTATTATATCATAAGTATCTATTTCTTTCCATAAGATATTCTTTTGCCATCTTTATCAATAAGAGGGTATTTTCTTTCATTCATTTTCATTTTTTCAATTATCGCTTCTTCTAAATCTATATTTAAGTGCATACACATTCTTATAAGATAAACAGCAATATCTGCAATTTCTTGTTTAGCATGTTCTCTCTTTTTTTCATCTAGATTTTCAGATTGTTCTAAATCTAACCATTGAAAAATTTCAAGAAGTTCTGATGCTTCAACAGAAAGTGCCATTGATAGATTTTTTGGATTATGAAATCTTTCCCAATCTCTTTGTTCTGAAAAGTTTTTAATTATTGCTTGGATTTTTTCCATATCCATTTATAAGCCTTTGCATAAAGATAAAACATTATATAATACCAAAAATTTAAAAAAGATATATAATGACTAAAAGAGAATTTCTACAAACCCATAAACCTATAAACTTCAAGTTCTATCAAAATATAGATGATTTTATAGTTGAAGAACAAGGAATAAAGTTTTCAGGACGAGGTAATTTTATAATTGCAAAAATAAAAAAACAAAGTCTTGGAACTTGGGACTTGATAGATGTTCTTGCCCGTGGTCTTAAAGTTTATGAAAATGAATTAGGTTATGCAGGATTAAAAGATAAAAATGCAACAACAACTCAATATATCTCTATTCCTAGAAAATATGCAAAAGATTTACAAAAGTTTAGACATCCAAAAGTCAAGATTTTAGAAACTTTCTTACATGGAACAAAATTAAATATTGGTGATTTAGAAGGAAACTCTTTTGAAATAAATCTACACGATGTAAATCAAGAAGATGTAGGAAAAATTGAAAAGATTTTAAAAGAGGTTTCAAAAATAGGAATGCCAAACTATTTTGGTTTTCAAAGATTTGGATATGAAGGAAGTGAAAACCTAGAGAAAGCTAGACGTTATATTTATGAAGATTTGATTATCAAAGATAAAAAGATATCTAAAATGTTAGTGGCTCAATACCAAAGTGATTTTTTCAATAGATGGCTTGTTGAAAGATTAAAATTTTCAGAAACTAAATTTAAAGTTCTTTCGGGAGATGTTTTTAGAGTCTATAAAACTGATAAATATTTTACTCCAAAGAATTTGACAGAAGTGATGTTAAAAGATTTTGAAGCGAAAAAAATAGTTCCAACAGGACTGCTTCCTGGAAGAAAAGCATTTAGAGCAATGCATAAAGCAAGAGAAATAGAAGAAAAATATGATGATACATATATTCAAGAAAAAGGCTTTAGAAGAGATGCTATCATTTACCCCAAAGATATATCTGTAAAGTATAACAAAGAGACGAAGAAGTGTAAACTAAAGTTCACACTCCCTAAAGGTTCTTATGCAACAGTTCTTATAGAAAATATTGCAAATAGGAATTTAAAAGTTTAGATTTTATCAGAGATATCTATATTGATTCCTGCATCTAAAAGTTCTTGTTGTCTAGGTCTTAGATAATCTAAAAAAGTAGGGTACTTTGAATAGTATCCACCACTTACATATCTTACTAATTCTTTAAAGTGAAAGCTATATAAAAGTGCATCAATTCTTACAATCTCTTTTTTCTTATCAAAAAGTACAAATCCTGGTCTATAATCTAAAATCATCTCTTTAGACCAATCATAAGGAGTTGTTTCTTTTCCATCAGGGGTTATAATTTTTTCTTTTGACATTGCATCAAATCTTACAACTGTAACTTTTGAAAGTTCTTCTTGTACATCTTTATTTTTCAATGTTGTATTGTGTAGATAATCACATTGTGTACAAGAACCATCTTCAAATGCAACTGCAAGTGGTCCATCTATTTTTGATAAGTCAGTAATGTTTTTAAATAACTTGTTTTCTTTTAGAGTATAAAAAGTTTTATTTTTAACTTTATCTAAATAATCAGTTAGACTCATGTTTTTGTACTCTTTATTTTTGACAAAATCAAGTACTAATTTAAAGTTCTCTACTGATCTATATCCATTTAGTCTTACAACTACTTCATTTTTTTGATTCATAAAAAGAATTGTTGGTGTATATTGAACTTTTAAATAGTCAGCAAATTCTTTTTCAGTCATTGATTTATCTTCATTTATGGCAAGTTCTTTTTGTCCTTTAATATTTATACCAATAACATCAAAATTTTCTTGGATATATTTTTGGTTTTTTGCACCTTCGATAAAGTTATCATTTAACATTTTTGTACAATATGGACAAAATTTTAGTGTCATAAACAATATTACATGTTTGTCTTCTTCTTTTGCTTCTTCCACATCTTCTGCAATATCTAAGAAACTCTCTTTAAACCATTCTGGCATCTCATGGTTTTGACCACCAGTAAACTTACCTTTTTCTTGTGCATTTACATTCGTAAATAAAATTGAAAGTATGGCTATTAGGCCTAGTATTTTTTTATACATATAATCTCTCTCCTTATTATAAATATGAGGAGATTTTACTTAAAAACTTTTTTCTTGTAAAGAAAAGTTGTAGTTTGTTTAATAGAATTTATTATAAGTTGTATAAATGTATCACATTTTTAGATATATAAGATTTTCTTCTATTTTTGTTTCGTAAATATTAGTACAACCAGTGTCATTTCCTAAAGCTTCACCTGTTGCTAAATCAACATCCCAATTGTGAAGAGGACATGTTACTATATGCTCATGAACAAGCCCTTCACTTAAGTTTCCTTGTTTGTGGGGACATACATTGTTAATTGCAAAAATTGAACCATCTTTTGTTTTAAATATAGCAATTTCAGTTTCCCCTACAACTATTTTTCTTGAACCCATTTTAGGGATATCTTCTACTGGCACTAATTTAACCCAAGTTGTCATTTTATATCTCCTTTGCTTCATAGTTTGGTAAATCTTGTGTATCAATTACAATTGGATTAAACTCTTTTGTATATCCATCTTCAATTGATTTTGCCCAAGGGTCAACTTGTGCTGATTTTTGTGATTCATCAAATAAGGCTGCGTACATTTTTCTTTTTTCATCATTAAACATGACTTTTTTTATATACTCTAATCCAACTCTTTCAATCCAATGAGCAGTTCTTTCTAAGTAGTATGCATCTTCTCTATAAAATTGCATATAAGCTTTTGTGTATTCAAACAGTTCTTCATCTGTTTCAACTTTACAAAGAAAATCAGTAACTCTAACTTTTATACCACCATTTCCAGCAATATGAATCTCCCATCCAGAGTCAACACCAATGATTCCAAAATCTTTGATTGTAGCTTCTGCACAGTTTCTAGGACATCCTGATACAGCAATCTTATATTTATGTGGTGTCCATGAACCCCATGTTAGTTTTTCTATATCAATACCCATTTGCATTGAGTCTTGAGTCCCAAATCTACACCATTGATTTCCAACACATGTTTTAACTGTTCTAAGACCTTTTGCATAGGCTTGTCCTGATACAAAACCAGCATCATTTAAATCTTTCCACATGGGTTCTAACTGCTCTTTTTTTACACCAAGCATATCAAGTCTTTGACCTCCAGTAAATTTTACTGTTGGAACATCATATTTAACTGCAATATCTGCCATATCTTTTAGCTCTTGAGCTGATGTTAAACCACCCCAGATTCTTGGGACTACGGAATAAGTACCATCTTTTTGGATATTTGCAAATACTCTGTCATTTACAAGTGCAGATCTTTTATCATTTTTGTATTTATCATCATTGTATTTAACTAATAAATAGTAGTTAATAGCTGGTCTACATTTAGCACAACCATCTTGGGTTTTCCAATCAAGGGCCTTAAATACTTCATAAACATTGTTAAAATCATTTGTATTTACACTCTCTTTAATCTCTTTATGTCCTACATCACAACAATCACAAATTCCCTCAACTCTGTCTTGATATTCATCTCCTAAAGTAGTTACTAAAATTTGTTCAACTAATCCTAAACATGAACCACATGATGCTCCTGCTTTTGTACATGATTTAACATCTCCTAGTGTTTTTAAATCTCTGTCTTTAATTGCATTTACAACACAAGCTTTTGTAACACCATTACATCCACAAACCTCTTCATCATCACTCATAGAATTTACATCATCTCCACCATGGCCTGCATCACCTAAAAGTACTGATTTCCCAAATAAGATTTTTGTTCTTAAGTCACTTATATCTGTATGTTCTTTTAGAAGTTTTAAATACCATGAAGCATCTGCTGTATCTCCATAAAGTACAATACCTATAATTTTGTTTTCATAAATTACAAGTTTTTTATAAACCCCTGCTTTTTCGTCTAGCAAGATTATTTCTTCTGTTGTTTCATCACCTAAATAATCTCCTGCACTAAATAAATCAACCCCAGAAATTTTAAGTCTTGTTGATAGAGTTGAACCATTATAACCTTCAACATCATGTCCTGCTAATTTTTTTGCTAGTACCTTTGCTTGTTCATATAAAGGAGCAACTAAACCATATGTATTTCCTTTATGTTCCACACATTCACCAATAGCAAAAATTGAGTCATCACTTGTTTTCATAAAATCATCAACTAAGATACCTTTTTTAGTATCAAGGTTAATGCTATTTGCAAGCTGTGTATTTGGCATAATACCTGTGGCAAAGACTACAATATTTGAGTCTAGTTTACTTCCATTTGTAAAAGATACAGCCTCTACTTCATTTGAACCTTCAATCTTTTCAATAGTAGTATTTAGCTTAAACTCAATACCGTAACTTTCTAGATTTTTTTGTAAAAGTCTTCCCCCTGTAGAATCTAACTGTTGAGAAAGTATAGAGCCACTTCTATGAACTAAAATTGTTTTAATTCCATGCATTGCTATTCCATAAGCTGCTTCAAGACCAAGAAGTCCACCTCCCACAACTACAGCAGTTTTGTTTTTATCAATTGTATCTATTATAGTATCTACATCATGTTTTGTCCTAAATGAAATTACATTTTTTAAATTGCTTCCTGTAGTTTTAGGTATAAAAGGTTTTGAACCAGTAGCTATTAAAAGTTTATCATATGAAACTTCTTTACCACTTTCACTTTTAATGGTTTTTAGGTCTTTATTAATAGCGATTATTTTATCACCTTTATTTAATGTAATATTATTTTCATCATACCACTCTTGATGATTAATAATAGTATCTTCAAAAGTTTTTTCTTGTGATAGAATATAAGAAAGCATGATTCTATTGTAGTTTACATAAGGTTCTTCACCAAAAATAGTAATATCATACTTCTCTTTTGTAATATCTAATAAATCTTCAATTGTACGAAGACCACTCATTCCATTTCCAATTACTACTAATTTTTCTTTCATTGTTTTACCTTAAATATCTTCTAAGATAATTATTGCAAAATTGTAGATTTTTTGATGAAATAAAATGTATATAAAATATTCAATAATATGAATATCTTATATTGTTGATTCTCTGATAGTTTTAAATATATAAAATAAGTGTTAAATTTTTACTTGCCATTTTTCTAAATTACTTGGACGTTCAAGTTCTTTATTTGAGTCCCACTCTTCAAAACCAGAAGTACCTTCATAAACTTGTTGTGCTAAATCTTCTGCTTTCTCTGACCAGTTTATAACATCATCATTAATAATTAGATTATATCCACCATATGGGGCACTTGATATAAAGAAGATTCCAAAGGGTGTTTTGAAGTAGTATTTCATTTTGATTGATTCCTTTTTTTGGTAATAGATTTTAGCAGAATGTTTCTTTCTTCTCTTGAAGAACAGAAGTTCTTCGCTTCTTTACTTTTTAGTGGCAAAAAGTAAAACAAAAAGCCACCAGCCAAGTTGTTAAAGGCGGAGCTTCCCTACAGTTTGTAAATAAATTTCTGACCTGCGAAACTCAATCCAAAAGTGACATTTAGTCACTTTCTTCTTTCAAACATTCTCGGTCTTTTCCGAAATTTATTTAAAAACCTTCGGCTTTAACAAAGGCTGGACTCCATGAAAATGTAAACTTTCTTATGCTGAATGAGTATTTTGAATAATACCCCACGTTTGTAGAAGCTTTTGATTTCTAAAATTTTACGATAACAAGTAAGGACTGTCTGAGCGTAAAGAAATGTGACTAAATGTCACATTTTAGCGAGTTCCGCAACGCAGTAAATATTTTATAAACCAAAAGGAAGCTAAAGGCCTTCGAAACTTATGTGGGTTGTTTTTGCACTACTTTTTTCAACAAAAAAGTAGTAGTATAGAAAAATTAAAGAATAAAATTTATAAAAACATTATATAATACAAATGGAAAAAAGGAATAAAATGAATAATTATATAGATGAAAAATTAATACATAATGATATTGAAAATCCTGTAATGCATTTAGAGCATTTATTAGACTCTCTTTTGAATAGTTTATCTGGAAAAGCAGATGCAAATGTTAATAAGAAGGAGTTAATTAGAGCATTTCACATTATAAATTCATTTTGCAATACATATGAATTAGAAGAAATTTCTTTTTCAAATATAGGATTGACAGCAACCCTTAGTCAATTTAGACAAAATGCTACGCAACGTTTAAATAAAATCGTAATGACTGATCAAAAAACTATGTATGTCGATTTATTTAAAAAACCAGAGAATTCTATGAGTGATGAAGATTATGAACAAATTCAAAATATGATAAATAGTTTGAAGGTAAAATTGAAAAAAGCTACTGATTTTGATAAAGATTTACAGAGAAGGGTTCTTGATAAAATTAATAAACTTCAATCTGAAATTGATAAAGATATTAGTAGTTTAGAACTTGCGAAAGGTAGGTTAATAACAATTGCCGATACATTAAGTTATGTTCATAATAAAGCATTAAAACCAATTAAAGATTCAACAATCGAGATTATAAATACTATTAGAGGAATAGAAGCTAAAAATAATGGTGTTTCAGTAAATAATCAAATAGAATATCAAGAAGAAATAGAAGATGTTGAAGTTGTAGAAACTAATCAATTAGAAGAATAAAATATTTTATAAAAAGAAAGAGAGTAGAGTAGACTCTTTCTTTTTTAGGTTATACTTTATCTTTATTGTAAATTTCATTTACAAAAACACTCTCATCTTTTACAACCATATGCTCCAACTCCCCAGCAACTTGCCTTTCCTCCATCTTAATTCCCTCAGGAACCTTAACACTATGCAACTGAATAGCGCACTGTTTATAATTTGGCTCAAAAGATTTAGGGTCAAAATCAGCTATTGTGATTTTATTTATTAGTTGTTCATTAAAATGAAATGGCACAAAGACATTTCCTTCTCTTACATTTTGAGATTCTTTTACTATGATGTTTTTAATCTTTCCTCTTGAAGAAGAGATATCCATTCTATCTCCACTTTGCACCTTTAGTTTTAAAGCATCTTTTGGATTTATTTCAATCCACGCTTCGGGTGCTAGGTCATTTAGTATAGATATAGTTTTTGTTTTTGTTCTTGTATGCCACTGTTCAACTGTACGTCCGGTGTTTAATATAAATGGAAATTCACTGTTTTCTGATTCTACAAGTGGTAACCAATCAAGGGCTAGTAAGTTTGCTTTTCCATCTGCTGTTGGGCAAGGCATATTTTCACCATATAGTCTTGCCGTTCCTTTTGGATTAGCTTTATTACATGGCCATTGTATTCCTCCAAGTTTTTCTATTAGTTCATATGTCATACCTGTATAATCACAAAGTCTTCCATCACTTAATTTCTTCCACTCGTTAAAAGCGTCTCTTGGCTCTTTCCAATTTGGATATAGTTTTTCATTAAGGTCAAAGTATCTTGAAAATTCAAGTATAATATCAAAGTCACTTTTTGTCTCTCCTAATGCTTTGACGGCTTTTTTAGCATAATTACATCTTCTTTCACTATTTGTATAAGTTCCCTCTTTTTCACTCCAAGTTGCAGCTGGAAATACTACATCTGCTTTTAAAGCTGTTTCACTTTTAAAGGCATCTTGAACTACAAGTAAATCTAGTTTTCTAAGCGCTCGTCTTAGTTTATTTTGATCGGGAAATGAAACTAATGGATTAGTTGCAACTAGCCATAGAGCTTTTATTTCACCTTTTTCAATTGCATCTATAATCTGTGGATATGAGTAACCACGTGAAGTGGGTACATCTTCTACTGGAAGATTTACAATATTTGCATACTCTTGTCTATCAGTTTGGCTTGAAAAGTTTCTATATCCAGGAATTGAGGATGTAAACCCAGTCTCTCTTGTACCCATAGCATTACATTGCCCTGTAATAGAAAGTGCTGTTGCTCCTTTTCTTCCAAGGTTTCCAGTAATTAGTGCAAGATTACATATTGTACTTACTGTATCAGTGCCAATTGAGCTTTGATTTACTCCCATAGTCCAAGCAGACATAGCCGCAGGAGACTTTGCATAAATCTTTGCAAGTTGATATAAATCTTTTACATCAATACCTGTGATTTCTGCCACATCTTGAGGTTTATAGTTTGCCATTATGTGTTTTCTAAACTCTTTATATCCGGTAGTTCTTTCTTTAATAAATTTTTCATCTTCCCATCCTTGTTCTAGAATGATGTAACACAATCCATTTATTAAAGCTAAGTCAGATCTTGGTTTTAAAGGAACATAAATATCTGCCATCTTTGCAGTTTTTGAAAATCTTGGGTCAATTACAATTATAGTTGGTTTTTTACTTGTAATTTTTTTATTTTTAGCAATATGAAGTTTTAAAATAGGGTGATTATCTGCTATATTTGCACCAATTAGTACAATAGTATCTGCATAAGAAAAATCTTCATAACAACCAACTGGCCCATCACTTCCAAAAGTCTGTTTATATCCCATAACTGCACTTGCCATACATAGAGTTGTATTTCCATCATAGTTGTTTGTTTTAAGACCCATTTGTACAAATTTACCTAGTGTATAAAACTCTTCAGTTAAAAGTTGGCCTGTTGAAATACAAGCAATTGCTTTATTTCCATACTTTGATTGAATATCTTTAAATTTATCACTTGTAGTTTTAAAAACTTCATCCCATGAAGAATCAATTAATTGACCTTCTTTCCTAATCATAGGTTTTGTAAATCTATTATCACTTTGAACCATTTCATGTTCACTTAAACCTTTTGGACAAAGTGTTCCGCAGTTTACAGGATGTGCTGGGTCTCCTTTTGTATATGTAGGTTTTCCATTTTGTACTCCAATATATAAACCACAACCAACACCACAATATCCACAAGTTGAACGAACCCAATTATCGGGAGCTTTTTGTTTAGCAATTTTACCAAAGGTTTTATCATCACTTAAAGAGTATTTTTCTTCTTTTATATCATTGTTTATGATTTTTTTTATAAAGTTTATCATTCTTTATCTCCCTTATTAAGTACGCTGATTTCCAGCAAAAAAGTTACCTGCAAGTCCTTGTGCTACAGCAGTTTTATAAAATAGAAGCCTAGAAATTATTTCACTTGAAAAAGAAACTATAATAGCAAGGCTTAATACAAATGTTGCATCAGTATAATCACCTGCTGCAAGTAAAAGTATTGCGAGTAATGGCAAGCCTAGACTTCCTATATATAAAGACATTTCTCGATAATCATTATATTTTTTAAACTCTTTTTCATATAAAAATTTTGTTTTATTTAGTTGATAAAAATGCTTATGCTCTTCATCTAAATTTTTATAAAAATCATTCTGTTGTGTAAACTCTTTATATTGAAAAAATGCGATAAAAAATGCGACAGGTACAACAACACTTGCACTAGAATAGTGACCATTTAATACTAATATAAGTCCTATTAGTAAAATACCTATATATGAAACATTGAAGAAAATATTTGTAGTCTCCTTCTTATTCCAAGATGGTCTCGCTTTAATTCTATAAATCATTGATTGTGCATATATACCATATACTCCAATAATTAAAATCACTAATTCAAATAAAAGTTTAAAAACTTGATTAAACTCAAAGTAGAATACAGTAATAAGAATTGTTAATCCTACTGTATAAGCGCCAAGTGCCAAGGCTTCTCTACTTAACCATGATGTCTTAATATTCTTCATAGCTGTATGAGCTAACATAGGACGTCCTAAATGTAGAGCTGAAAGTGGTAATCCAATAGCAGCTGGTAGAAATACTGCAATAATCATCCAAGTGTTTGGACTTGTTAGATTAAATCCAAATAAACTTATTAACTCTCCTGCAAAAATAGCTGCAAATCCACCAATAGATATTTGTGTTAAAACTGTCATAAATACAAGTGGCCATTCTGAGTGATTTGGTTTTATAATGTGCGCATCTGCAGGAGTAACTTTTTCATTTTTTTCAGTTTCATTTATTGTATATCTAGTTGTAGGTTTTGTAATTTCAATATCTGGAAGATGAGGTGCAATACCTTCTTTCTCTAATCCCTCTTCTAACCATTCTTTAGTGTTTACGACTTCAATCTCAATAGCACCTGCTGGACAAGCTTGCACACATGCAGGAGTTTGTCCAATATCTAGTTTTTCATGGCACATATGACATTTTGTAACTATTCCTCTATCTTCGTTAAAAATTGGAACTTCATAAGGACAGTTCCATGTGCAGTATTGACACCCAATACAGGTATCATCATCATGAAAAACTATTCCATTATCAAATTTTATATAAGATTCTGTAGGACAACCTTTTAGACACTCTGGATCAATACAGTGGTTACATGACATTGAGTTAAAATGGTTTGATACATTGGGAAAAGTCCCACTTTGTGTCTCACCAACTCTTCTCCACTTTATATCTGAAGGATTATTGTTTTGTTCATTACATGCAACTTCACAACAGTGACAACCAACACAAGCAGTTGCATCAAAGTGAAATCTGTACTGTTCTCCTTCTTTTGGTTTTGGTATATCAATATTGTAGTTGCCACACTGCATTCCTGTTTTTGCTTTGTGATTTAAAAAGTTTTCCAAGGGAGTTATCTTTGTAATATTCATATAAAAAATCCTAAGTTTTAAAAGTAATTAAAAATAGTGTAACTAGAAAAAAGTCTAAAGTCTGTTTAAAACTATATAAAAAATATACAATTTAAAAATATTTTATAAACTTTTTGAAAGGTTATAAAATATACAGATAAAAATAAAATAAGTTTTTTTTCACTGATATAATGCTCTGTGTAAAATTTAACAATTAAATTAAGGAGAGTAGATGTTAAAACAAATATTAAAAATTGGTTTAGGTGTTTCAGTTGTGACTTCAACTTTATTAGCAGCTCCAGAAAAGACAAAATTAAAGATTGGTTTTATTGCATTAACTGATTGTGCTCCATTAGTAATAGCAAAAGAGAAAGGTTTTTTTAAAGCTGAAGGCTTAGATGTTCATGTTACAAAAGAAGGTGGTGGATGGCCAGGGATTCAACAAAAAGTAATCTCAGGTGAATATGATTTTTCTCATGCACTTGCTGGTATGCCAATTGCTGCAACACTAGGAATCAATGGAAATGCACATTTACAAGCTTTATTATCACTAGATTTTAATGGTAATGCAATTACATATGGTAATGATATTATAAAAGAGATGGAAAAATATGGTCTTGATAAAACTAAAAGACCTGTATCAGCTGAATCATTAAAAAAGTTTATTGATGCAAAAAGAAAAGCTGAAGGGGACAAATACCAACCTCTTAATTTTGGTATGGTTCATCCAGTTTCAACTCATAACTATGAGTTAAGATATTGGATGGCAGCTTCTGGAATCAGGCCAGATCAAGATTGCACAATTAAACCATTCCCTCCACCAACTATGCCATCAAACTTGATTGCTGGAAATATTGAGGGTTATTGTGTTGGTGAGCCATGGAACTCAAGAATTGTACTTAAAGGTAAGGGGAGTGCACTTGTAACAAACTATGATATTTGGAATAATAATCCAGAAAAAGTTTTACAAGCAAGAGCGGATTTTGTTAAAAAATACCCAGAGACTACAAAAGCAGTTATGAGAGCAGTTATTAAAGCTCAAAAATGGTTAGACTCATCTTGGGAAAATAGAGAAGAAGCGATAGCTTATTTAGCTAAGAAAAACTATGTAAAAGCTCCTAAAAATGTACTTAGAAAATCTATGTCTGGAACATTTCTTTATAACAAAGGTGTAGATTCAGCAAATCCAATGTTTAACGTATTTGCTAACAATTATGCAGCATATCCATACTATTCTCATGGTATGTGGTTTATTACTCAAATGTATAGATGGGGACAACTTGATAAACCAATTGATATGAAAGCTTTAATTGAAAAAGTTTATAGACCAGATTTATTTGCTCAAGTTGCAAAAGAAGTTGATTATAAATTACCTCCAAGTCCATGGAAAAAAGATGGTGTTGATGAATATAACAAATTTTTAGATGGAAAAGTTTGGGATCCAAATAAAGCAGTTGATTATATCTTTGATTTTAAAGTTCAGAACTCTTTAGTATCTAAAGAAGAATTAGCAAAAGCTAATTCATGGAAAGTTGAAACTAAGCAACCAGGTTATGTATGTCACTACGGACCTGCAGGGTGTGCTGATCCAAAATATATTGTTAAGTAAGTCGCAGTAAATAAAAAATTAAAGGTTAAATTTATGAATAAAGAGACAGTAAAAAAGATACTACTTCCATTTATTGTATTAGTATTGATAATACAAATATGGTCAGGTATTGCAGCTGTTGTTGAGGACTTCCCAACACCAAGCGATACTTACTCTTATGCTTTTGGTGGTGTAACGTCTGAGGGTGATGAATTAGAAGGGGTTTTATCAGATCCTTTTTATATTGAAAATCAAGATGATAAAGGAATTTTTTGGCAAATTCTTGCCTCTCTTCAAAGGGTATTTGCTGGTTTTATATTGGCAATACTTGTTGGTGTTCCAGTAGGTTTATTAGTTGGTATGAGTAAAGATATTCAGTATGCATTAGATCCTTTTATTCAAATTTTTAAACCAGTATCACCACTTGCATGGCTTCCTTTATTATTGTTTGTTTTTCAAGATATCAATACAACGGCAGTTTCGACAATCTTTATTACATCAATTTGGCCTATTATTATAAACACAGCCTTAGGTGTTAAAAATGTAAATCAGGACTATTTAAATGTTGCAAAAGTTTTACAGTTTACTCCTCTTGAAAATATTACAAAGATTATTTTGCCTGTGGCTGTTCCATATATCTTTACAGGGATGAGATTGTCATTAGGGATTGCATGGCTTGTAATTGTTGCAGCAGAGATGTTAACAGGTGGGATTGGTATTGGTTTTTGGATTTGGGATGAGTACAACAATTTAGCATATCATAATATTATTATTGGGATTATAGTTGTAGGTGTGATTGGTTTTATTCTTGATATTATCATGGGTAAAATTGCTGATTATTTTGATTATAGAAGAAATATGTAGGGATAAATTGATGAGCAAGAATAATTTTTTAGAACTAGAGGGTATTAGAAAGGCTTTTCCTCTTCCAGGAGGAAAAGAGTATGTAGCAGTTGTTGATGTTGATGTTAAAATTGCAAAAAATGAGATAATTTCAATTATTGGACATAGTGGTTGTGGTAAATCAACTTTACTTAATATGGTCGCTGGACTAGATATTCAAACAGAAGGAAATATTTTCTTAAATAATAAGGAGATTAAAGGACCAGGTCCAGAAAGAGCTGTTGTTTTTCAAAATCATTCACTCCTTCCTTGGTTAACTGTATATCAAAATATAGAAATGGCAGTGAAAAAAGTAATGCCATATTTAAATTCAAAAGAGTTAAAAGAAAGAGTTGATAAGTTTGTATCAATGGTAAACCTTGATCATGCTAGGGATAAATATCCTGGTGAAATTTCAGGTGGTATGAAACAAAGAGTTGGTATTGCAAGAGCCTTATCAATTAAGCCAGAAGTTCTACTTATGGATGAGCCTTTTGGTGCTCTTGATTCTCTAACAAGAGCAAATTTACAAGAACATTTAATGAGAATCCAACAAAAAATTCAAAATACTGTAATAATTATTACTCATGATATCGATGAAGCTGTTTTATTAAGTGATAAAGTAATTATGATGACAAATGGTCCGGAGGCAACTATTGGTGAGATATTAGAAGTAAATCTTCCTCGACCTAGAAATAGAGTTGAACTTCAAAATGACCCAGAGTATATTAGATGTAGAGAATCAATATTAAGTTTTCTTTACGAAAAGTTTGCAAAAGAGGATGAATAGAAATTATTGGATATTAAAAAAGGGGAGATATTAATTCATCTCCCCTTTTTTGTATTTATATAATAGTTTCTATTTTAAAACCATATACTCATCATTGTAATAGATTGTGTCTTCTAAGGCAATTACTTTTTGTTCATTGTCAAAGTCAAAATCATAAATAGTATCAGATTTAAAATCATTTGAGATATTGATTAAATAACCTTGAGATTCTAGAGCATAAAGTGAACTTCCATAAGCTAAAGCATAGATTTTTGCGTATGTATACTTTCTTCTATCCATAATATTTAAAGAGATATCTGTTTTAATGATTTGTCCATCAATTGTAGCAATATAAATGTTACTCCCATGTGAGATAATATCTCTTACATTGTAGTCTTTAAGGTTTAAAACCCCTTCTCCAACAGAGATTACTTTATTTGCAGTAGCTGCAACTAGTGTATCTTCAATTACATCTAAGAAAATGATATTATTAAATTGTCCATCTGCATCAACAACAATGTTTTTAATAACTTGATTATTTGCAGTTGAAACAATAACAATTCTTCCATCTAAAGTTGGGAAAAGAATAATATTACTCATAAAATGAGGATTCGCTATTCTTGTATCATTTACAAAAGAGTGAGTAAAATACTCTCTTAATAGAGTTTTATCAAGACTTAAATCATAAAGCTGAATAGAGTTATCAGAAAAAAGCATTGCAAGTCTGTCATCTTTTACAGTAGCTGCAACTACAACTCCCTCAACTTCAATCTCTCTTTTATCAACTAAAACTTTATCTTTATAGTTAGAAGCAATAACTTTATTATCACTTATATTTAAAAAAGAGTAACCTTCTGGAAGTTTAAATTTTGATAAACCTCTTTTTGTGATGATTTCACCACTGTCAAGTGTTGCTCCATCTTTGTTCATAGAAACTATATCAGCATTTAATGATGCTTTTGTGTTTTCATAATCTCCAACTGTATCTTCAGGTTCATAATACTCTTTTCCTGCACAACCTGCAAGAATAAAAACTACACTCGCTAAAAGAAGTAGGTGTTTCATTTTTCTTCCTTATTTTGTCACTAAATAGTGTTTTAAGACATTAACTAAATCATTTACTTTTGAATCTGCTGGGATAAGCTTTAATGTTGCTTTTGCATCTTCAAATTTTCCTTGCTCTGTTTGTATTAATGCTTTATTAAAAATTGCAAACTCTTTTAATAAAAAGTCATTTTGCATAGATACTGTATTTAATTCATTTGTATTTTTTGCTGCCAATGCTTTTTGGTACTGTGTTAAATCCTTTAAGTATTTAACTTGTACATCAGTATTTTTACCTTCTTTAGTTGCATTGATATATTCTGCAATTTGAAAAAGTTGCTGATTTTTTTCTTTTAAAGTTGCCATTGCAGCACTATCTTTTGGATTATCTAAAAATTTATTGAATGCAATATTTGCTTCAAGTTTATTTTGACCCTGAAAATATTTTGTTGTATAAAATCCAATAAGACCAACAACGACGATAATAACAGCTGCGATAATTAACATTTTGTATTTTTTGTAAAATCTTTCTGTTTTTACAAAACCTTCTAAAAATTTTTCTTCACTACTTATTTCATCTTTTACGTAGTTTACATTCTCTTTTAGACTCATTAAAAAACCCTCTTAAAAAATTAGACATTATAATACAAAAAAAATGATAAAACCTTACTTTTATATAATTTTGATATAATACATGCTCTTAATATAATATATAAAAATATAAAAGGCAAATGAATGAAGAAGTTATTTTTAGTATCGTCATTACTGTTACTTTTATCTCAATCAATTATCGCTAAAGAAGAAGTAAAAGAGACAAATCAAACAAGGTTCGAATCTTTATCAAAATTAACGCAAGTTATTGGTACAGTTGAAAAGTATTATGTTGATGATGTAAAACTTGAAGAGATTGTTAATAAAGCACTTAAAGGTTTAATGCAAGAGTTAGATGCTCATTCAACATATCTTGATAAAAAATCTTCAAAAGAGATGACCATTCAAACAAAAGGTGAGTTTGGAGGACTTGGTATTACAGTTGGTATGAGAGATGGTGCTTTAACTGTTATTTCACCAATTGATGATACCCCTGCATTTAAAGCAGGAGTTGAAGCTGGAGATATTATCTTAAAAATTGATGATAATTCAACTCTAAATATGACACTTGATGAAGCAGTTTCTTTAATGAGAGGTAAGCCAAAAACGCCAATTGTTTTAACAATTGTACGAAAAGGCGAGAATAAACCAATTAAAATTGATATTGAAAGAGACATTATAAAAATCCAATCTGTTTTTGCAAAAGCGATTGAAGGTGAAGATTTCCTTTACTTAAGAGTTTCAAGTTTTGATAGAAAAGTTACAAATGCATTAAAAAAAGCAATCAAAGATAAGCCAAAGACTAAAGGAGTTATTTTAGATTTAAGAAATAATCCTGGAGGACTTTTAACACAAGCAATTGGAGTTGTAGACTTATTTGTAGATAATGGTGTAATTGTTTCTCAAAAAGGAAGAAATATTGCTGATGAAGAAAAATTCCATGCAAAACCTATAAATACTATTACAGATATTCCTCTTGTTGTACTTGTAAATGGAGGTTCTGCTTCAGCTTCTGAGATTGTATCAGGAGCATTACAAGATCACAAAAGAGCAATTGTTGTAGGAGAAAAAACTTTTGGTAAAGGTTCAGTTCAAGCTGTACTACCTATAACTCAGGATAGAAAAGAGAATATTAAATTAACTATTGCAAAATACTATTTACCTAGTGGAAGAACTATTCAAGCTAAAGGAATTACTCCAGATGTAATCTCTTATGCGGGAGAAGCAGTTGCTGAAAAAAATTCTGAGTTTAAAATCAAAGAAGCAGATTTAAAGAAACATTTAGAAGAAGAATTAGATAAAGATGATGTTAAAAAGAAAGAGAAAAAAGATCCAGAAACTAAAAAAATAGTTACAAAAGAAGATGTAGCAAAAGATAATCAGTTAAATACTGGAATTGGAATCTTAAAATCATTAATTATTGTTAAGAACTAGTCGGAGGAGAATGAATGAAAATAAGTGACATTGTTGCACTTGGTCTTTGGCCCCAATCAAAGAAAACAACAACAAAAAAAGGTTTAGATGAACTTGAAGAGTTAGGATATAACCTATTTTATATAGGTAAAAATGCTGACCTTTATACTTGTCCTGGAGATGAACCAAAAGTATTACTTGTGAGAAGTGATAGATGTTCTGTATTTGATATTCCATTAAATCTTGAAATTGAAGGAAAAGGTGTTTCTCAAACAACAATTTCAAACAATGGAGCTGATTTTGCAAAAGTGGCTGGAATAAGAACAGCAATATTATCCGAAAAAATTGATAGTTCTTTAGCTATTGCTCCTAGATGCCAGATGATGGAACTTTGTAAACCATTAGAAGCCGAGATCGATGGAGATATTGTTCAGTTTGAATTTATTTTTAGAAACTATTTAACAGGTTCTTTATTTGAAGCTATTCAAAATGGAAATGATCCATATGGTTTAGAGTTAAGTTCTGATTTAAAACAGTGGCATAAGTTTGAAACACCACTTTTTACTCCTACAACAAAAGGAGTTAAAGATATTCCTTTAAACTCTTTAATGGTTAAGGAAAAATTTCCAGAGATTATCTCTAGTATGGAAAACTTATTTAAAGATTTCACAAAATATGCATATGATAATGGAATAGTTGTTGTTGATACAAAGTTTGAAATTTTTGTTAATTCAAAAGGAGAGTGGGTTTTAGGTGATGAAGTTTTAACACCTGAGAGTTCAAGGTTTATTTCATTAGAAGATTTTGAAGCTCAAAACTATATCTCTATGGATAAACAAATTTTAAGAGATTTTGGAAAAGCAAACAACTGGAAAGAACAATCAAAAAGTTTAGAAGCTGGTCAGAAGTTAGATGTTGTTGTCCCACAAGAGATAAAAGATAGCATCTTAAATGGTTATACAACAATTTTAAATAGGTTAAGTAAATAGTGAAGAAAATTGCTATAAGGCAATTTTAGATATAATCGCAAAAACATAAAATAGAAGGTAATAAATGAAAGCAATTGTAAACGTAGCACTGAAAAAGGGAGTTTTAGATGATCAAGGTAAAGCAACACACCATGCTTTAGATACTTTAGGTTTCAAAGAAGTTGTTAAAGATGTTAGAATTGGAAAACAAATTATCATGGAACTAAATGCTAAAAATGAAGAGGAAGCTAAAGCTGAAGTTGTTAAAATGTGTGAAAAACTTCTTGCGAATACTGTAATTGAAGATTACGAAATTGAAATTATAGGTTAATATTATGAATGTAACTGTACTACAATTTCCAGGTACTAACTGTGAGTATGATACACAGTATGCTTTTGAAAAATTAGGTTGTGATGTAACTATCGTTTGGCACAAAGATTCTAAGCTTCCAGAAAATACTGAGCTTTTAGTAATCCCTGGTGGATTCTCATATGGAGATTATTTAAGATCTGGAGCAATTGCAAGATTTGCAAATATTATGGACTCTGTTCAAGCATACGCAGCAAAAGGTGGAAAAGTTTTAGGTATTTGTAATGGATTCCAAATTCTTTTAGAAGCAGGACTTTTACCTGGAGCAATGAAAAGAAATGATTCTTTACACTTTATCTCAAAGTACAATAATTTAAAAGTTGTAAATAATGACAATATCTTTTTATCAAGACTTAAAAAAGATGAAGTTGTAAATATCCCTGTAGCTCACCATGATGGTAACTATTTTATTTGTGATGAAGGACTAAAAGAGTTAGAGCAAAATGGTCAAATTCTTTTAAAATATTGTGATGAAAATGGAAAAGAAGAGAACTTGAATGGTTCTGTTTCACAAATTGCAGGAATCTGTAATAAAGAGAAAAATGTATTTGGTCTTATGCCTCACCCTGAAAGAGCTATGGAAGATCTACTTGGTTGTGATGATGGTGTTATTATGTTAAAAGGGTTTTTAAAATAGTGATACGAATATTAGCAGTTTTTTTAATCTTTGCAATATCACTTTTTGCAAATGAATTAGTTAGTAAAGAGAGTTCTGCTTTTGGAACTCCTATTAAAAAGGAAACTGCTAAGCCTATTAGTGCAAAAAAATATTATGGAAAAAATTTATACCTTTCATATTTAAGTTATCCAAAACATCTGTATAAGAATCAAAGGTTTCAAATTGAAGTTAAGGCATTAATTACTAGAAAGAACTTTGATTCTATTCAAACAAGGTTTTTAGGTGGCAAAAATATGACTCCTTTAAATCCTAATCAGATATGGGCAAAATCCACAAGTAAAACAAATGTATATACAAACAAGTTTTATTTTAAGGCAAATGATAAAAATTTTAAAATGCCTACTATTGAAGTAAAACTTTATAAAGGTAATACTTTAATAGAAAGAAGACAAATTTCAGGAAATGATATTTCTTTTTCAGAAATTGCGAAGAGTGATGAAAGATTTACAAATGTAATTGCAAAAGAGTTTACGTTAATTGCATCAAAGACAAAACAGTATACAAATAAAGAGGCTTTAACAATTATTGATATAAAAGCCAATGATTCAAATCTTGAAGACTTTTATTTAAAAGGAATAGAGGAACAAGGTTTTACTGTAATTGAAGATAATTATCCAAATCAACATATCATATATTATATGGTAATACCAATTCATAAAAAATCTATTGTTTTTAACTATTATAATACTACAAAAAGAGCTTTTGAAAAAATTGTAGTTCCAGTAGTTTTAGAAGAGGAACTAGTAAGTACTCAAACAGATTTAAATCCAAATAATTCGAGTTTTGAGTTTTATAAGAAAATAGCAGTAGGTGTTTTAGCACTTCTTCTTCTAATTCTATTTATTTGGAAAAGAAAGATATATATATTAGTACTATTTTTAATAGTTGCAATAGTATTTGCTTTTTTTGCTATGCCTAATAGAAGCGTTAAGTTAAAAGAAGGAACAGTAATATATATTTTGCCTACAAAGAATTCTACAATTTTTCAAAAAGTTAACAAATCTATAGTTGTAGAAGATATGAAAAGAAAAAGTGGTTTTGTTAAAATTATGTTTGGCAATGGAAATTATATAGGATGGGTGAAAGAAGAAGATGTTATCAAGAATTAGAGGTTTTATCGTTTTAATACAGTTCTCAATTACTGTAGCTATTGTAATTGCGTTAATGTATACTTTTAGGAATCATACACATAAAATCATAAAAGCATGGATGAAAATTCAGATGACTCTTTTAGGTATCACACTAGAAGAAAAAGGAAAACTTGATGAGTCTTGTGATTTAGTTCTTATGAATCATCAATCTTTACTTGATATTATAGTAATGGAACATATTCATCCTAGAGATTTAGCATGGATTGCAAAAAAAGAGATAACTAATCTATTCTTTTTTGGACACATAATTAAAGCTCCAAGAATGATTTCTGTTGATAGAGAAAATAAAGCTGGAATTATTCATTTATTAAAAGAGGTAAAAGATAGATTATCTAAAGATAGACCAATTGCAATGTTTCCTGAGGGAACTAGAAGTGATGGAACAAAACTATTAAAATTTAAGTCTGGTGCTGCAATGGTTGCAAATAAACTTAATTTAAAAGTACAACCTGCAATTATTATAAATACAAGAACAATTTTAGATTCTAAAAAATTAACTGCAACTCCAGGTGTTGTTAAAGTAATATATCTTGATCCTATACAAGCTGAAAAAAATACAGATTGGTTTGAGACATTAGAAAAAAACATGAATGAAGTTTTTGAAAAAGAGATAAACTCTTAATGTCTATTTCTTGGCACACTATACTTGCAATTGGAGTAGGGGGATTCCTTGGTGCAATTGCTAGAGCATATAGTGTCCATATGACTAATAAAGTTGTTCCTTTAGAGTTTCCTTTAGGAGTTCTTTTGGTTAATATTGTAGGAAGTTTTATTATTGGTGCACTTTTTGCAATATTTGCTCATTATACAGTAAGTGAACCTTTTAAAGCTTTTTTAACAACTGGCTTTTTAGGTGCTTTAACTACATACTCAACTTTTGCAATTGAAAGTTTCTTTTTACTTCAAACCTCACTTGTTTTAGGAGTTTCTAACATGATTTTAAATGTATTAGGAACTGTTCTTGCTGCAGCAAGTGGTTATAAATTATTACATTTCTTTATAAAATAATCTTTTTTTAAGTCAATTAATCTTGACTTGAATCATACTCTTTAAGCTTCAAATAGATATAATAATTGCTAAAAATTTAAACATTAAGGATTTAATATGGGTATGCCAGGTGGTATGGAATGGGTATTAATCGCTTTAGTAGTATTACTATTATTTGGTGGAAAGAAGATTCCAGAGTTAGCTAAAGGTTTAGGTAGCGGGATTAAAAACTTCAAAAATGCTGTAAAAGAAGATGAAGAAGTAGCTTCTACAGATAAAAAAGAAGAGATTGAAAAGAAAGCTGAAACAAAAACAGAAGATGATAAAAACGAAACAAAAACTGTATAAGAGATAATATTGCAAAAAGTAATTAAAGATTATATAGAAAAAGTTTTAGAAAAAGAGGTCGTTTTAGAAAAACCTAAAGATATCTCTTTAGGTCATTTTGCAACGCCTGTTGCTTTCTCTTTAGCAAAAGAGTTTAGAAAATCTCCACTGATTATTGCAGAGGAGTTAGCTTTAAAGTTTAATGATTCTGAAATATTTGAAAAAGTTGAAGCTGTAAAAGGTTTTATAAACTTCAAATTATCAAATGGTTTTTTAGAGAAGTTATCTAAAGAAGCATTAAGTCTTGGTGAGAATTTTGCTAAAGAGGATACAAAAAAAGAGTCAATTCTTTTAGAGTATGTTTCTGCAAATCCAACTGGACCTTTACATATTGGACATGCACGAGGAGCAATCCTTGGTGATGCACTTGCTCGTGTAGGTAAACATCTTGGGTTTGAGATTACACGAGAGTATTATGTAAATGATGCTGGTGCTCAAATGGATATGTTAGGTCTTTCTGTATCTTTAGCTGGACGAGATTTCGTTTTAAATGAAGATGTGGACTATCCAGAAACTTACTATAGAGGCGACTATTTAATTGATATTGCCAAAAAAATCTATGAACTTCATGGAGCAGATATTTTCCATGATGAGACAAGATTTAGAGAAATGGCAGTCTTCGCAAAAGATATTGTTATTGAAATCATTACTAATGATTTAAAAGATGCTGGAATAGAGTTTGATAATTTTGTTTCAGAGGCTTCTTTATATGATGCTTGGTTAGATACAAAAAAAGTACTTCTAGATAATGGTTCTTTATATGTAAAAGATGAGAAACTATTTTTAAAATCAACTCTTCATGGAGATGATAATGATAGAGTAGTTGTAAGAGAGAATGGAGTTCCAACTTATCTTGCTGGAGATATCATCTATCATAAAGACAAGTTTGACAGGGGTTATGATCATTATATAAATATTTGGGGTGCAGATCACCATGGATATATTAAAAGAGTTCATGCTGCAATGGAATTTCTAGGAAACTCTTCTGATAGACTAGAAATTTTATTATCTCAAATGGTTCAATTACTTAAAGGTGGAGAACCTTATAAAATGAGTAAAAGAGCTGGAAATGTTATTCTTATGAGTGATATTGTTGAAGAAATAGGTTCTGATACTTTAAGATTTGTATTTTTAACAAAGAAAAGTGATACTCATTTAGAGTTTGATTTAGATATGTTAAAAAATCAAGATAGTTCAAATCCTATCTTTTATATAAATTATGCATATGCTAGAATAAATCAAGTATTTAAAAAAAGTGAAAAGTCTTTTGATGATGTTTTAGATGTTTCATATGAAAATATGAACCAAGATGCATTGAATTTAGTTTATGAATCACTGCTTTTACCTTCGGTTTTAGAAGAAGCTTTTGCTAAAAGAGATATGCAGAAGATTACTGACTATTTATATAATATTGCATCTTCAGTACATAGATTTTATAATGAACATAGAATTGTAGGAAATGAGAATCAAGAACAGTATTTAAAAGTTTTTAGTCTTTGTGCTCTTTCAATTAGAGTTGGACTTAATTTATTAGGAATTAAAGCTAAAGAGGTGATGTAAATGAAATGGTTTCTTATACTATTAGCTATAGGCTTAGGGATAGCTATATCTACTGGATATATGGGTGGAGCAAAAGATGCTGCAAGTAACTATAATAAGATACTAACTGGAAAACCAAGTACACAAAAATAAAAGGTTTTAAACCTTTTATTTTTATTTGTTTTTATTTTCTAATTCGCTTAAGAATTCTTCTAAAGTATATTTTTCTCTATACTCTTCACTCATTAGGTGGATAAAAACATCTCCTAAATCAATGATTGTCCAATTGTCATCATCATCAACTCTTAAAAACTCTTCACCAAGTGGTTTTAAATCAGTTTTTAAATAGTTTAATAGTGCAAATGCATGCTTAGGATTTAGTGTTGTTGCAATCACAACATAATCAACAATATACTCTTTTGAAGTTAAATCAATAACCTCAATATTTTCAGCCTTCTTCTCATTTAAGACTTTTTCGATCGTTTCTAATCTTTTACTCAAAGTTTACCTTTTTTATGCCAAATTTTTTGGACATCTTTTCTTATTTTTTTTGGAATATAATTTAAATTAAAAGTGTGTCTAAGTTCAGTTGAACTTATTTTTATATCTACTTTTAATCTTTTTATATCATCTTTTTTTTCATATTTTATACCATCTCTTGTAACCACAACTAAAGTAACTAATTTTCTAATCTCTTCATGGGAATCCCATAGGTGGAAACTTTTATAATTATCAGCACCGATTACTAAATAG
Organism: uncultured Campylobacterales bacterium; assembly: GCA_947494995.1. Taxonomy (GTDB): domain Bacteria; phylum Campylobacterota; class Campylobacteria; order Campylobacterales; family Arcobacteraceae; genus Halarcobacter. The sequence goes on from CANLWY010000001.1 coordinate 437,534, forward strand.
ATTTTTTCAGCATTGTATTTTTTAATCATATATTTAATTGTTTCAATTGAATATACGGCTCTTTCTTGTTTAATTTCATAAGAAGAGACTTTAATCTTGTCTTTTTTTGAAAAAAGTTTTTTTAGTAGTTTAAATCTTGCTTTAGCATCTAAAAAAGATTTTACTTTTAGAGGGTTTAAAAAAGCAGGAACAACAACTAATAAATCTATATCAAGGTTTTTTATAACCTTTTTTGCAATAGTTTGATGACCAATGTGTGGAGGGTCAAAACTACCCCCAAAAATAGCAATGTGCACCTGTACTTTACCTTCTAATTGTGATTAAATAATATTATAGCAATTTTTGGATAAAATATCTACCGATTTTACAAATAAGAGAGTTTAAGTTGGCTAAGAGTGTTTGGTCAAAATTAGTTAGGTTGTAGTAGAGATACTATGAAAATCAGTTGCAGTTTGATAGTGGCAATAGGAATATTAGATTATTAAGGGAAAAAATGAAATTACAAGAGATTAAAAATATCGATATCGATGGTAAAAAAGTATTTATTAGGTGTGATTTTAACGTGCCAATGGATGAGTACAATAACATCACTGATGATAGAAGAATCAGAAGTGCATTAAACACGATTAGATATTGTATTGATAGAGATTGTTCTATTATTTTAGCTTCACACTTTGGTAGACCAAAAGAGCCAGGTGAAGAGAAGTATTCTCTAAAGCCTGTTGCAAAAAGACTTCATACTCTTTTAAAACAAGAGATTAAAATGGCTAATAATGTTGTTGGAGAAGATACAATAGAGTTAGCAAAAAGTTTACAAGCAGGTGAGATTTTATTACTTGAAAACTTAAGATATGAAGCAGCTGAAAAGAAAAATGATGATGAATTTGCACAAAAGTTAGCATCAATGGCAGATGTTTATATCAATGATGCTTTTGGAGTTTCTCATAGAGCTCATGCTTCTATTGAAGCTATTACAAAAAGTTTTGATATTAATCATAAAGCTGCTGGTTTTTTACTTGCAAAAGAGATTAAGTTTTTCCATAAAATTGTTGAAGAACCAAAAAGACCATTTGTTTCAATTATTGGTGGTTCAAAAGTTTCTGGAAAATTAGAAGTTTTACATAATCTAATTACAAAAGTAGACAAAATCTTAATTGGTGGTGGAATGGCATTTACATTCTTAAAAGCTCAAGGTTATGAAGTAGGTAAGTCTTTAGTTGAAGAAGAGTTAATACCAGATGCATTAGAGATTATGGAAAAAGCAAAAAAAGCTGGCGTAAAGTTATATTTACCTGTTGATGTTGTAGCGGCTGAAGCTTTTGATGCGGACGCAATTGCAAAACATGTAACTGCTCAAGAGATTCCATCTGAGTGGATGGGACTAGATATTGGACCTGCAACTGCTCAACTATTTAGATTTGCACTTTCTGATGCGAATACTATTTTATGGAATGGACCAATGGGTGTTTATGAAATGGAAAAATTTGCAAAAGGTAGTACTAGAGTTTCAAACACAGTAGCTCAATCTTTTGCAACTACTGTTGTTGGTGGTGGTGATACTGCTGATTTAGTAAGAGTAACTGGAGATGAAGAGGATATGACATTTATTTCTACTGGTGGTGGAGCTTCTTTAGAGTTAATTGAAGGAAAAATTTTACCTGGTGTTAAAGCATTGGTATTAGAGGACTAATTTAATGATAATAGCATCAAATTTTAAAACAAATCATACGAGAAAATCAACAGCTTCATTTGTAAATGAAGTAAATGATTTTCTTAAATCAAATGATATTTCAAATGAAGTTATAGTTTTCCCTACTGCAACTTCACTTGATGAGTTTGATACTGTTCCTAATTTAACTATTGGAACACAGAATGCATACGCAGTAGAAAAAGGCTCTTTTACAGGAGAGATTGGAACAACTCAACTTGATGAATTTGCAATTAAAACAATTTTAATTGGTCACAGTGAAAGAAGACATGTTTTAGGTGAGTCTCAAGATGAGATTGCTAAAAAGTATGCATTTTTCAAAGAGCTTGGATATACAATTGTTTATTGTATTGGTGAGCCTTTAGAAGTAAAAGAAGCTGGACTTGAAAAAACATTAGAGTATGTTTATGAGCAGTTTGAAGGTATTGATACAAATTATGAAAACCTTATTTTAGCTTATGAGCCAGTATGGGCAATAGGAACTGGAGTAACTGCAACTAATGAAGATATTACATCAGTACATTCAGCTATAAAAGGAAGAATTGATAAACCATTACTTTATGGTGGTTCTGTAAAAGTTGCAAATGTTAGAGAAATTTGTTCTTTAGATGGTGTTGATGGAGCACTTATAGGAACAGCTTCTTGGGTAGTAGAAGATTTTAAACAAATAATAGAAAATACAAAGGATTTATAAGATGATAATGAAGGGTAAAAAAGGTGTAATTTTAGGTGTAGCGAATAATAAGTCTATTGCTTATGGTATTGCTAAACAGTGTGCTGCACAAGGTGCTCAAATTGCATTTACATATTTAAATGATTCTTTAAAGAAAAGAGTAGAGCCAATTGCTGAAGAGTTTGGAAGTGCAGACTTAGTATATCCATGTGATGTATCTAAACCTGAAGAGATTAAAGCTTTAAAAGAGTCTTTAGAGAAAGATTTAGGACAAATTGATTTTATTGTTCACTCAATTGCATTTGCACCAAAAGAGGGATTATCTGGAAGATTTTATGATATTTCTAAAGAGGCATTTGATATTTCTATGGATGTATCTGTTTATTCTTTAATTGAAGTAACAAGAGAATTAAAACCATTATTATCTGATAACTCTTCTATTTTAACATTAACATATTATGGTGGGGCTAAATATATCCCTAATTATAACTTAATGGGTGTAGCAAAAGCAGCATTAGAGATGACTACAAAATATATGGCTGAAGATTTAGGAAAAGATGGAATTAGAGTAAATGCTATTTCTGCAGGACCAATTAAAACTTTAGCAGCAGCAGGAATCGGTGAATTTAGATTTATGCTTAAATGGAATGAAGCGCATGCTCCAATGAAGAAAAATGTAACAATTGATGAAGTTGGTAATTCTGGAATGTATTTACTTTCTGATCTATCAAGTGCTGTTACTGGAGAGATTCACTATGTTGATGGTGGATTTAATATTATGGGTATGCCTGCAACTACGTTTGATGAAAATGGAAAGCAGACAATTGCTTGGAATGGTACAGATAAATAGTTATAAAGCGAAAGCTTTATAACTATTCACTAAAAATAAAAAGAAGTTTTAAATTTGAATTTTTAGAAATTTAGATTTAAAATTTTAAAATATATAGGGATAAAATGAATATTAATTTTAAAGAATTAGCGCAAAAGTATCAAACACCGTATTATGTATACGATTTTGATCATATTACAAATCAATATGAAGAATTAAAAAGTGCATTTAGAGCTAGAAAGTCTCTTTTAGCATATGCTGTAAAAGCAAATTCAAACTTATCAGTTATTAAGCATTTAGCTTCTTTAGGTGCTGGAGCTGATTGTGTTTCTATAGGGGAAGTAAAAAGAGCATTAAAAGTTGGGATTGCTCCTTATAAAATCATTTTTTCAGGAGTTGGAAAAATTGATTCTGAAATAAAAGAAGCACTTGAACTTGGTATTTTAATGATTAATGTTGAATCAGATGCAGAGTTAAATAGAGTAGAAATGATTGCAAAAGAACTTGATGTTGTTGCAAGAATTTCTATTAGAGTTAATCCAAATATTGACCCTAAAACCCATCCATATATTTCAACTGGTCTTCATGAAAATAAATTTGGTGTAGATATTGATACTGCAAAAAGAATGTATATCCAATGTAAAAATTCAGATAACTTAGAACCTACAGGTATTCATTTACATATTGGTTCACAGTTAACTGAACTTCAACCAATTAAAGAATCAGTAAAAATTGTTGCAGATTTAGTAAAAAATCTTGCGGCAATTAAGATTGAATTATCTTTCTTTGATGTTGGTGGAGGACTTGGAATTGTTTATGATGATGAGAAACTGATTGATACATATGAATATGCACAAACAATTTTAGATTCATTATTTGGTTTAGATATTACAGTAGTATGTGAGCCAGGAAGATTCTTAGTAGGTAATTCTGGAGTATTTGTTACAAAAGTATTATATGAAAAAATAAATGGTGAAAAAAGATTTGTTATTGTTGATGGAGCTATGAATGATTTAATTAGACCATCTTTATATAATGCATATCATAAAATTGAAGTTCTAAATAACAATGAAGAACATTCAGATTGTAATTTAGTTGGGCCAGTTTGTGAAAGTGGTGACTTCTTTGCAAAAAATGTAGATTTGCCAAAAACAGAGCATAATGATTTAGTAGCTATTTATTCTGCTGGTGCTTATTGTTATACAATGGCATCTAACTATAATACTAGAGGTAGGGTTGCAGAAATTGCTGTAGAAGATGGAGAAGATAGGTTAATTAGAAAAAGAGAAACTTTTGAAGATATTATTGCTTTAGAAGAGGAGTTTATAAAATAGTTTTATGAGTAGAGGTTTTTTTATAGATATTCAAGGTACGTTAATTGATGATATTAATAAAGATCCAATATCTGGAGCTAGAGAGTTTATTTCATATTTAAATGAAAACTCAATTCCTTATGTTGCAATTACGAATAATACAAAACAGAAAAGTACTGAACTTTTAACTGAACTAAAAGAAAAGGGTTTTGATATAAAAAACTATATTGACCCTTTTTATATTTTAGATGAGGTGTTAAAAGAGAAAAAAGTTGCAGCATTTGGAACAGACGGTTTTTTAAATGTTTTACAGAGTATGGGATATGAAATAGATATAGAAAAATCAAATAGTCTAGTAGTTTCAATAAAAAAAGATTATGATAGTGAAGATTATGCAAGTATGATAGAGTGTGCTTTTAAGGCTAAAAATCTTATTGCAATGCATGGAACATCAACTTATAGTAAAGAGGGTAAGCGGTATCCAGGGGTTGGTGCAATTATGAGTATGATTAAATTTGCAGTAAATAAAGAGTATAAAGTTGTAGGAAAACCAAGTTCTGCTTTTTTTGAAAAAGCAAGAGAATTAATTAATTTGGATTTTAAAGATATTACAATTGTTAGTGATGATATGATTGGGGATTTGATTGGAGCGCAAAGACTAAATATGAAATCAGTTCTTGTTTTAAGTGGAAAAACTAAAAGTAAAGAAGAGATTCAATCTAGTTTGAAAAAAAATGAAATGCCTAATTTTATTTATAAAGATATGAGTGAAGTTTTAAGTAGTTTAAAAAAAGGTGAAGTATGAGTGAAGCTGGATTAAAAGCATTAAGAGATAAGCTAGATTCTATTGATAATGAGTTATTAGAGCTTATTAACGAAAGAATGGAAGTCGTTCATCAAGTAGGAGAGTTAAAAGCACAAAGTGGTGGAGCAATATATAGACCTGAGAGGGAAAAGGCTATTATTCAAAGGCTGGACTCTTTAAATGAAGGAAAATTAAACAGAACTGCAATCGAAGCACTATTTCTAGAAATATTTGCCATTTCAAGGAATTTAGAACTTCCTGAAAATATTGCATATTTAGGCCCTGAAGGAAGTTTTACTCATCAAGCAGCTGAGGCTAGATTTGGAGCTATGAGTTCATATCTTTCAATTGGTTCAATAAAAGGTGTTTTTAGGGAAGTAAGTACTGGAAAAGCTAAGTTTGGTGTTATCCCAATTGAAAACTCTTCAAATGGAATAGTAAGTGATACTATTTCATGTCTAAGTAACTATGATCTTAAAATTATTGCTGAGGTAATTTTAGATATTCATCATACTTTAGCTACTACGTGTGACCATGTAAAAGATATAAAAAGAATCTATTCAAAAGATATTGCCTTTGAACAGTGTCATAGATTCTTAGAAAATTTTGGATTAGATGAGTTAGAGCATATTCCTGTGGAGTCAACTACAAAAGCAGCAAGAATGGCACTAAATGAACCAGGAAGTGCAGCTATTTGTTCTCATGTTGGAGCAAAAATCCATAATCTTCCAATTTTGTTTGAGAATATTGAAGATAAAGATAACAATAAAACAAGATTTTTTATAGTTAGTGATTTTGAAAATGGTATAAGTGGTGAAGATAAAACTTCTATCTTAGCACAATTACCAAATACTCCAGGAGCATTGGTTGAGTTTCTTACAGATTTTGATAGAGCAGGAATTAACTTAACAAAGATTAAATCACACATTGTAGAAGGAGTTTCTATCTTTTTTATTGATTTCAATGGTCATAGAGAAGATGAAAATGTACAAGAGATTTTTAAAAAGCATGGAGAGTCTATTAAATTCTTAGGCTCATATGTAAAAGAAGTTGATGATATTTAAAGAAGCAACAGTTTTTAAGGAATAAAATGAAATTTAATGAAGTATTAGAAAATTGTAAAATATATGAAGCAGGTAAGCCAATTGAACTTGTTGTAAGAGAGTATGGTGTTGACGAAAAAGATATTATAAAACTTGCATCAAATGAGAACCCATATGGAACTTCACCAAAGGTTACTAAAAAAATCCAAGAGTTATCGCAAAATATGTTTATGTATCCAGATGATTCTATGTATGAATTAAAAGAATCATTGGCTTCAAAATTTTCAGTTGAGAGTGAAAATATAATTGTAGGTTGTGGAAGTGACCAAGTAATTGATTTTTTAGTAAAAGCAAAATGTACTAAAGATTCAAAGATACTTATGAGTAAAACAACATTTGCTATGTATGAAATATATGGAAGACAAGCAGGTGCACAAATTTTAAGAACCCCAGATGATGAACACAACTTAGAGCAATTTGAAGCTATGTATAAAGAGCATGGTGCAGATATTATTTTCTTATGTTTACCAAATAATCCACTTGGTGAGTGTTTAGATAAAGATGAAGTATATGAATTTTTGAAAAAAATTGATAGCAATACTTTAGTTGTAATTGATGGAGCTTATCAAGAATATGCTTCATTTAAAGATAGTAAGAAAGAGATTAAACCTGCTGATTTAATTGAAAAGTTTCCAAATACAGTATATCTTGGAACTTTTTCAAAGGCATATGCTTTAGGTGGTATGAGAACAGGATATGGAATAGGACAGCTTTCTATTATAAAAACACTTTATAAAATAAGACCTCCTTTTAATATTACAACCCTGTCTTTAGCTGCTGCAATTGAAGCATTAAAAGATGAAGCCTTTGTTCAAAAGTCTATAGAGCTAAACTTTGAAGAGATGAAAAGATATGAAGAGTATGCTACAAATAAAGGTTTCTCATATATTGATAGTTATACAAATTTTATAACTATGAAATTTGATAATAGATATCTTTCATCAGAGGTTGCTCAAAATCTTCTTGAAAGAGGGGTAATTGTAAGAGACCTTACTGGATATGGTGTAAATGCTATTAGAATTACAATAGGAAGCCAAAAACAGAATACAAGAGTATTTGAAGTATTAGATGAAGTGTTAGAAGAGTTAAACAAATAATAAATTAGATAAAGAATATTATGGAAATCAAAAGTAAAAACCTAGATGAATTAGAACAAGTTTGCCAAGATATAAGAGATAGAATCATTGATGTTGTTTCTAGAAAGGGAGGACATTTTTCTTCAACTTTAGGTGCAGTTGAATTAACAGTTGCAATGCATAAAGTTTTTGATGTTAAAAAAGATCCTTTTATATATGATGTTTCCCATCAGTGTTATCCCCATAAACTAATAAATGGAAGATGGGAAGAGTTTGAAACAATTAGGCAGTTTGATGGTCTTAGTGGATTTACAAAGCCGAAAGAATCAGAAGCAGACTATTTTGTTGCAGGGCATAGTTCTACATCTATTTCACTTGCTGTAGGAGCTGCAAAAGCTATAAAACTAAAAGGTGAAAATAGAATTCCTGTTGTTATGATTGGCGATGGTTCTATGAGTGCTGGAATGGTTTATGAGGCTTTAAATGAATTAGGTGATAGAAAATATCCTGTAGTTATAATCTTAAATGATAATGAGATGTCAATAGCAAAACCTATTGGTTCAATTTCTAAGTATTTATCTAAACTTTTAGCAGGAAAGTTTTATCAGAACTTTAGAGAGAGTGTTGATAGAAATATTGTTCAAAAACTTCCAGAAGGGGCAACTTATATTGCTAAAAAGATGGAAGAAGGAATGAAGCTAATTACTCCTGGTATTATCTTTGAAGAGATGGGAATAGATTATATAGGTCCAATTGATGGGCATAATCTTGAAGAGGTTATAGAGACTTTAGAAATAGCAAAAGATATTAAAAAGCCTGTAATTGTTCATGCAAGAACAGTAAAAGGAAAAGGTTACTCTCCTGCTGAAGGACAACATGAACACTGGCATGGAGTAGGACCTTTTAATGTAGAAGATGGAATGTTTGTAAAAAAATCTGCTGCAAAATCTGCAACAGCTGTATTTGCAGATGCTTTATGCCAATTAGCTCAAAAACATGAAAATGTTGTAGGTGTAACAGCTGCTATGCCAAGTGGTACTGGTATTGATAAACTTATGGAAAAATTCCCTGATAGGTTTTGGGATGTGGCAATTGCAGAACAACATGCAGTTACTTCTATGGGAGCAATGGCAAAAGAGGGGTTTAAACCTTTTGTAACTATATATTCTACTTTTTTACAAAGAGGATTTGATCAGATTGTACATGATGTTTGTCTTATGAATTTACCTGTAGTGTTTGCAATAGACAGAGCAGGTATTGTAGGAAATGATGGAGAAACTCATCAAGGTGCATTTGATATCTCATATTTAAGATTTTTACCAAATATGATACTTTGTGCTCCAAGAGATAACAAAACATTAGAGTATTCTTTAGAGTTTGGATATACGGCAAAAGGACCATGTGCTATTAGATATCCAAGAGGTTCTTTTACAGAGCTAGCTTATGAAGCAACACCTTTTGAACTTGGACGTGCAGAACTTCTAAAAGAAGGAAATTCTAAAAAACTATTTATAGGTTATGGTGCTGGTGTAAACAGAGCTATTGAAACTGAAAAACTTCATAATGAAGATTGCGCAATTTTGGACTTAAGATTTGTAAAACCTTTAGATGAAGAGAAGTTAAAAGAGTTAGCAAAAAAATATGATAAGTGGTATGTATTCTCTGATTCACAAAAAGAGGGTGGAGTAGGAAGTGCAATTTTAGAGTTCTTAAATAGAGAAAAAATCTGCGTTAAAATCACTTCTTTTGAGTATGATGATCAATATATTCAACATGGAGATACTAAGAAAGTAGAAGAGAGTCTAGGGCTTCTTCCTCACCAGTTAGCTCAGAAAATTTAATTAAGATATATATTAATAGTAGTATTAAACTACTATTAATATCCTAATATTTCATTTACCCTTTTTTGATGTTTTTGTTCATCTGTTAGTTCAGGCTTTTTAGGAGCCTTAAAAAGATTTTCAGGTGTTGAAGGTTTTTGTATTTCTTTCTCTTTTTTTATCGGTTTATCAATTGTATCTAGTTTGTATTCAGATGAATCATCTTTTTTTCCAAAGTCTAAATTAAACATTTCTAAATACTGTTGTTTTGTATCTCTATCTTTTCTTTCAAACATTTTCTTTTTGCTAGACTTGAAATTTGATACTTGGTCGTTATTTACTGCTTTTACAATTTCTGGAGTTATGAAAAATACAAGTTCGCTTTTACCTTCTTTAAAAGAACTACTTTTAAATAATGCACCTAATATTGGAATATCACCTAGTAAAGGGATTCTGTCTATATCTTTTGTATTTTTGTTGTTTACTAATCCTCCAAGTACAACGGTAGCCTTATCTTTTATTATTACAGTTGTATTAATAGATTTATTAGTAATTGCAGGAATATTATCAACTTGGTTTGCCCAATCAAGTTCTCTTTGCTTTGTAGTAATATTTAGATGAACAAACTCATTATTCATAACTTCTTTTGCTGTTAGAGTTAATTCTAATCCATAAGCAAGAGTTTGTAATTCTGCTTTTTCATCAGATTGAAGTCTTACATAGATTTCTCCACCGGCATTAAATTTTGCTTCTTTATTTTCAAGAGTAATTAGTGTTGATTCATCCAGTACATTAGCAACACCTTCTCCTGCAAGATACCTTAATGTTAAAGCTGTATTAAAATTTCTACTTAAAAAGTTAGCTGCTCCAGTAAGACCCCCTGTTAAGGATACTGCATTAGATAATATATCATCAATTGCACTTGTGACATTAACATTTTTAGAATCTATATAACCAAAAGTATCAGGTTTATAATAACTATAAGTAGTATCACCTGTTTGTGTAACTGCATAGTTTCTAATAGAAGTAGACCAATTATTTTTAATATCAAGTCCCTTATCATTATCAATCTCAACTGCATAAAGTTTAATTCTTATCATTTTTGGATTTGATGTTGAAAGCATATCAACAACTTTTTTTTCAGGATCAATGTCGAACTTTGAAAACATTTCAAGAATTTTTTCTTTATCTTTATGGTTTTGAACATTACCTTTTAGGAAGATAGTGTCATTTATTTGCTCAACTTTAAGTCCTGGATAGGTACTCTCCGCCATATATATTAGGTTTTTTAGATGAGGTGTGATATTAAATCCAACAGTTATAATAGAGTCATCTTGAAAGGTAATTAAGGCACTTTCATTGCTAGCTTCTTTTGCATAGATTTTTAGTCTAGTTAGAGGATTTTCTTTATTTTCTAAAAATTCTGCAACTATATTTTCACTATTTGTTATTTGTACATCACGTATTCTTTTATCAAATTGTAAAATTTTATAGCTGTTTACGTCTATAAATATTGTTTTATTTTCGAACTCGCTTTGATGTATAAATTTATCATTTGCAAAAAGCATAGAAAATAAAGCAATTCCAAAAATAATGTTAAAAACTTTTCTCATCTTTTCTCCTAGTTTATTGTTATATTTAATGTACAAGTAATTTGAGCAGCATTTGTTGTGTTGTAAACTACTGCTTTACTTACTAAGTTATTTGCACCTTGACCACTTAAGAACCCTTTGTTATAGGTTCCTTGAGTTATAAAGATACATTGTGAATTTGCATTTTGAGGTGCAGCTGTTGCAATAACACAACTTAAATTAGCATTGGTAATAGTTGCTATTTTACTTAATTTTATATCATTAAGATTTGCAAATAAATCTACGTTTGTAGTAACTGTATTTTGATTAGGTATATTATTTGCAATATATTTTGCTGCAAATTTACTCATATAGTCCATATTTTCATTTAATCTTACGGCTGTTGAATAATTAAGTACAAAAAAGAACAACCATACAAAACTTACAAATATAAGTGTCCACATTAACATTTGGTCAATGTATGCAGGTTTCATGTTGTCTTTTTTTACACAATTCTTCATTTTTTTACTTTCTTAACTTTTTATATTCATCATAAGAGATCTCTTTTACATCTTTACTTTGAATATAGCTTCCATCACAAATTACAAACCAAGAAGGATTTATTCTTGAAATACTTGTATAAGGGATTACATAGTTTTTATATACTTTTCTATGAATCTTTGCTCTTATAGATGGATTTTTTCTTAAGTATGCTTTTGATGATTTAACAAGTAATAAATTCTCTTTTTGTGAACACTCTTTTACAAAGCTAGAAACTATTTTTGCTTTTTTTGTCTCTTTTATATCTGTATCATTTGAGTATGAAATTGTAGCTGTTTTCATACTAGATGAACTTTTTGGTTTGTACCATCTTATAGGGTATGATCTTGGAGTATATTTTCTTTTTATCTTTTTTACTACTTTTACAGGTTCTTCTACTACTTTTTCTTCAGGTTCTTCTTCATCTTCAAATTTTGATTCTACCATCCAAAGTTGCTTCCCTTTATTGTAATCATTAATCAAAGATAAAAGAATATCTTGTTTTATATCAAGTATAAGTTCCTGAGATTTGATTTCTATGATCTCTTCAACTTGTTGTTTTTTTACAAGTTTTTTTATTTTCTTTTTTATTATACTTTTCTCAGTAGCTTTCCCATCATTTAAAAATCCTAAAACACGAATATTTTTTGCAACATATTGAACTGCATAATCAGGTGAGGCCATCTCTTTTGCTTCTTCTTTTGTTCCAGAAGGATAAACAGAAATAATCTTAATGATGTCATTAGGTTCTAATGAATAATTAGGGTTTTTAAATAGTTTAAATTGCATATTATAACTATTGTATTTGTAATCAATTGCTTTTTCTTTCTTTTTTTCTTGAATTTTAGTTGAGAGTTTCTCTTTTAAAAATGCTTCATTTTTGTAAATTGGTTCTTTTGCAAATTTTCCTAAAATCTCTTTTTTTAATAAAGGTTTAGTTAATACAAACTGTTTAGCAATAGTTGTCTGTTTTATATGCTTTTCTGTAATTTGTGTATCTTTTTTTATATTATCTTTTGCCACAAATATTTTTACTAAACGACTATTACTTTTTATAACCTCTTGTTTTTGATTATAGAAATATACTGCTACACCAATTGCCGAAAGTAGCATTGATAATAGAACTAAAATAATTGCAATCTGTTTGTTAAACTTCATCTTTTCCCTTTTACATTCCAAATTCTAATTTACCAGCCATCATTGGGAAAACAATAAATGCTCCCAGTGTAGGCATTACAAATATAAATATTACAAGCATTAAATACATATTTAGTGTATTTACTTTACCTTTGATTTTATAAAATTTCTCTTGTCTCATTTCATCTGATTGTGCTGAAAATATATTTTTAACTCCAATACCAGCTTCTTCACTAAGTATTAAAAAGTCTACAATTTTTGTTACATCATCAGAGTCAACTCTTTTTTTTAAATTCTCATAAGCTTTTTTTGTGGAGTAGTTTGTCATCTCATATTCTAATATTGCAATCTCTTTTAAAAGTTCATCATCTAAAATACCATGAGCTCTTGTAGAAACTGTAAAAAAAGCATTTTTTAGCCCACCACCAGCTTCTAAAATAACATTAATTAAATCTAAAAAAACACCTAAGTCATTATCAATTTTTTCAACTCTTTCAGATTTGGATATATGTAAATATATTTTACCACCAAATATAATAATTAATACACCAACTACGACACCTATAATTCCAATTGTAAAACTAAAAAATAGAGGTAATGAAACTGCTAATACAATACCAATAATTGCAAATACCATTTTCCCTTCGTTATACTCTTTTTTTGTTAACCCTGCTTGGATTAATTTAAAATGTATATCTTCAACATGATCCTCTTTCTCTTTTATCTCTTTATGCTTATCAATAATTGCAGCAGAGTCTAATTTTGATAGTTGAACAATCTGTTTTTTTACACCTTTATTATCATAAAAAAACCATACAATAATAAATAAGACTACAAAAAATATAGGTAAAAAATATATCATACTCATTTATTTATCCTTTTACCTTTGTTAATAAGTTATTTACAAAAAGACCAAATCCTACCCATACAGATATAAAAAATAGTTGTATTTGTCCTTCACTTGTACCAAAAAAGTGTTCATCTAAAATACCATCCATAGATTCATCCATCATTTTATAAATAAATACAACAATTCCAATGATAAGGTAACTTCCAACTTTAACCTCTTTTGTTGAAGCTGTAATCTCCTGTTTTATTTCTCCTTGGTCATGTAGAGTTTTTCTAAGTTTGTCTAAGGTATTTGAAAATTTACCACCTGATTGTCTACCAATTGAAATAGTTAGGTAGAAAATTCTAAGCTCTTTTGATTCCATAAGTTTAAACATTTTTTCAAAAGCCAAATCATCTCCAATAATATCTTTTTCAGATAAATAGATATTAAAAAGTTCTTTTGTTAGTTTAGATTTTGATGTTATCACAGATTTTTTTAATGCTTGTTCAAATCCAACACCACTTTTCATCATACTTGTAACTTTATCAATAATTACTTTTAGTCCAAAGTTAAACTCTTCTTGTCTATTATCAATAATCTTTTTAAGAACAAGTAATGGGAAGAAAGCAAACACTAACCAACTTATTACAAATACCACAGGATTTGTGATTACAAAGTTTACAAAAGTAGCTGATAAAAAGCCAAAACCAACAGAAATTAATAGGAAAATAGTTTCAGATAAAGGAGATGTAAACCCCGCAAAAGCAAGTTTTTTCCCTAACCAGTTTCTATCTTTTTTATTAAATATGGAATCTTTTTTCTTCTCTTCTAATATCTCATTATTATCTTTCGCTAATTGTTTAATAATTTTACTTGTTTTATTAAACTCAAAATAAACGTTGTACGTAATAATAGTTAAGGTAATTAATAAAATAGGTATAATTACAATTAATAGTATTACTGTAATATCCATATTTAATCCATTCTATTGATTTTTTGGAAATGTGGCCATTTATGGAAAATCTGAGGGTCTTGATGTAAAAATATATCAATAAATTCATCTTGCCAACCACACATCTTATCTGGTAAATCTTTTTCAAGTTCATCAATAAGCATTGATTTTGACATTTCAAACTCTTTATTAAAAATTGCCATATCTATATCAACTCCAAACATATTCATTTGTTGTACAGTTCTACTTGGTGTTGATATTACCTCAAAGCTTCCTTTTGTTCGACTCATATCAGAAGTATCTCTTTTAAATTCAAAGATATTATTTAAAGAGATAACGGCATTATCTTCAATTCTTCTTTCTACTTCAGATACTGTAATTACTTTTCTTGTACCGTCTGGGAATCTCACAAGTTGAAGGATTATATCAACAGCAGAAACAATTTGTGCTCTAATAAAGTTGATGTTTGCACTTGGACGTGCTTCAAGATACATGTTTTCAATTCTTACAAGAGCTTCTTTTGTATTATCGGCGTGAACTGTTGTCATAGAACCTGGATGACCTGTATTCATAGCATTTAACATTACAACAATCTCTGCACCTCTACACTCACCAACGATGATTCTTCTTGGAGATGATCTAAGAGCAGAACGAAGTAAAAACTCAAGAGGAATTGCTCCTTTGCCTTCTTCATTTGCCATTCTTGATTCATACTGTCTAATTGAGTGACATGGCATTTGAGGTTTCATCTCTTTTGTATCTTCAATAACCATAAGTTGTTCATTTTCATCAATAAATCTAGTTACTGCATTTAAGAATGTTGTTTTACCACTAGATGTACCACCTGAAACAATAATATTACATTTTCCTTTTGCTACTTTAAGCAAAAAGTATGCCATCTTATAATCCATTTGTCCTGATTCAATAAGAAACTCTAAAAGTAAAGGTAAGTCGTTAAATTTTCTGATAGTAACACATGAGCCATCATTTGCTGCAATAGGTGGGATTTGAACCTCTACCCTTGAACCATCTTTTAATTTACTTGACATAATTGGATGTGCTTCATCAATTTTTCTATTATTTTCTGCAAGCATTTTGTCAATTACTTTTCTTAGTTCTTCTTCACTCCTAAAGGTAAATGGAGTTTGTACCGTTTTACCTTTATAAATAATATCTATATAATCTTTTGTATTTACAATAACATCATTTAGTCCATCTTTTGCAATATCAAAAAGTGCAGAAATAGGTCCATATCCAATAACATTGTTTATGATAAACTCTTTGATCTCATCTAAAATATCTTTTGGAAGATTGTTTGTTTGTTTAAAAGATAATATAAATTCTGGTAAAACTTCGTCTAATGAATCCCGTGTAATAATCTTGTCAGATTTTAAGTTTATCATAAAAGTATCATTTATTTCATAAGCTATTTCCATTAGTTTTTCATCTAAATATATTTTTGGAAAGATTAATCCAGTCTCTTTTGATTTCTTTTTTACACTTTCTATTTTTTCTCGATTTATCTTTTCACTTATTTCATCTTTCTCTTCAGTTTCATTAAATGCAAAGGATTGTTTTTTTATTTCTTGTTTTTGCTCTTCCTCTGCAATAAGTAATCTTAAGTTTCTCAAGTTTTGTCCTTATTTAAAAAAGAGAATATACTTTTTTGAGCTTTTGCTTTTTCTATTCTTTCTCCAATATAGTCTTTTTCATATAATATCTCTTCTAGAGTTTTAACAAACATAGAGTCTTTTGAGACTTGTGAGGCAAGTTCACAGTAATTCCAACATCTTCCAAGAGTTGCATAATCATTTGGTATTTTTAGATATTTTATTTTTTCATCTTTTGAGCTTGTATTCATAATAGAATCAAAGTCTGATGCAGAAATTTCATTTAATGAGTTAACTCTATTTACAATAAAGCTAACTTTGTCTTTTAATCCAGCTCTTTTCATAAGTGAATAAAAAGTTTTTAGTTTACTTACATGTGGAAGACTCATTTCTGTAAGAATCCATATTTCATTTACAAGGTCATATATTGTACTTTTTAAACTTGAGGCATCGGCTTTCCCCGTATCAATTACAACATAGTTGAAACTTTCACTGGCTTTCAAAAAATAATCTAACATTTTTTCAATAAAGTTATCTTTTTCTAGTAAGTCTTTATCAATATGTTTTTGAATACCATTTATAGCATAGAAGTTTTCTCGTACCTTTACTAAGCCCAATTCAAGGTTTTTTTGAATATTAAAATCACTACTATTTACTAAATCAATAATTGTATATTTAGGAATAGGATCTTGACTTAAAAATAGATTACTAATAGCCTTTGTCATTGATAAATCAACATAAAGTACATTTTTATTTGGATTATTTATTGCTAGTAAATCAGCTACATTCATAGAAACAGTCGTAGAACCTATGCCTCCTGTTACTCCACCAATAGCAATGATTTTATTGTCATGTTTATTTTTATTAATTAGTTTATGTTTTGTATCAAGAATAATGTTTTTAATCTTTTCAGGAGAGAATTCATCTATTGAAACATAATTTTCAATATTTAACTTTCCACAAGTAAGTGAAAGATTATGATCATTTGGTCCAACTACAATAATAAATTCATTAAATTTTTCTAAAAGTTCTTGATCATCTTTTATAAGTTCACTATTTTGAACGGTATAAATTACAATGTTTTTTGAGTTTTTTAGACTTAATCTTTCTGTTATTTTTGTAATATCATGGATTACATTTATATCAGCATTTAAAAGGATATCAAGGTTTGTTTGCAGTTTATTCGCAAACTTGATTGTATTTTTATCTGTGATGATATAAATGTTTAAAGGAGTATTCTGAGATAAAAGGTCTTTTTCTATTTCAAATATTTTTCTTAAAGCAAGTTTTGATTTTTTTAATAGTTCTCTTAAAACAGCTCTATACCAGATTCTTCTATTAAATGTAATCTTACCAAATATGATATCTCCATCTTTTAAAACTATCGAAAATCTATTGTTTATAAAATTTATATCATCTTCAATAACATCATAGCCATCAATAGTAAAACCATATACAAAGTTATTGTATTTGAAGTCATATTTCATAAAAGTAAGTTTTTGGATATTTGAAACTAGTACAAATAATTGTAATATTTCCATAACATTTTCTTTTCTAATATCCAATGCTGCCTTTACATCTGAATACTCTTGATACGCTTTATAATCCATTATTTTTCCTATATATTAATAAAATATTTTAATAATTTGTCTTATTATGCCATAAATAAACTTATATTTTAAGGGCTTCCACATGACACAGTGATTGTTGAATCTCCTGCAATAAGATGCGGATCAATGGGTTCAGGAACAAAAAGTTTTTGCATACTAAAAGACATATCTGTAAAGTCTCTATCACTTCTCCACCAATCATGTCTTAAGTCATCTTCATTAGGGTCTGTAGTAGAAGCTAAATCTTCTGAGATAAAAACATATTCATTTCTTGGATCATAATTTGGAGTTAAATTTCGATTACTTACAAATTGATCCCAGTGGTCAATATTCCCTGCAAAATCTTTTAAATCTGTACTATTAAAGTTTTTATCAGAATCTGATTGTGAATTATAATAAGCCCATGCTTCACTGTTCCATTGACTACTTCTCTCTGTAAGTGCTACGAAAGCTCCCCAATCTTTTTCTGCAATTTCTCTCATGTGTTCAGTTTCTTGGTCTGAATCATGTCTATCAAAGTTTAGATAATCATCTTGGAAGTATACATTTGCCTTACTTGTTAAATCATTGTGAGAATCATCACTTCTTTCTTGTGAATAACCACTTCTTGATAATACAACAGTTGGAAAACTACTTCCATCTGTACAATCTGAAGAGCCGTCATTATCAAAAGAAATATTTGTATTTGCTAGTACGTCAGCATCTGTTTTACCATTTGTTAAATTAAACCTTCGGTAGCCATCAGCAATAAAAAACATTCTAGTTTGTGGCATTTCAATATTTGCAATAGTGTCTCCTACCTTATTGGCCCATTCATCTTTATTTGCAAGTACTAATTGTGGATTTTGGGGACACCCATTTCCATCAAGAGTATAGGTTCCTACCATGTTAAAAAAGCCTGCATTAATAACTCCTCTAAAAGTCACATTTACATTAAAATTAAATCTATTTAAATCAATTGCTCTTGTAAATCCTGGTAGAGTAAAGCTTTTTTTCCCAATAAATCTGTACCAAAATGCATCTTTTTCATAATCCCCCACAACAGCTGTTACGCTATCTGGTCTTCCATCTGGAACACCATCATATGTCTGTGCAACAGGATCATATGTCCCTGCATCTCTCCAAATATAAGTCATATTTCCTGCATTACGAAGTTCACTACCTAAGTCTGATGCACCTATTAAGTTATTTGTAGTATTTTCTGCTCGGCAGATTGCAGCCATTACAGTGTCTACTGGACCATTTAAATTACCTTGCATATTTCTAAAGTATTCTTGTCCTAAGGCATTGATACTCTCAATTGCAATATCTTCTAAATCATGATATTTATTTTTTATGACTTTATCATCATTTACTGTAGCAATAAAAATAATAATTGAAAAAACGGCGATAAAACCTAATAGAAGTTGATCAATGAGTGCTTTCTTCATATTATAATTCCTTTTTAAAATACTATAAAAAGTTTAGTATATTAAGATTATAAAATAACATTTAAGTAAAAATAGAGATTGAAGTTTATTTTATTGCATTTGAATACTCAGTATTGGCTTTGTTTAATAGATCTGTTTTTTTACCACCTGCCCAGTCATACATCCCTACAAGTGCAGCAACACCAATAACAATAAATAGTAAAGTTACAATAACTTTATCCATTGCACCTTTTTGCGAACTAAATATTTTTATTAAAAACTTCAACAACATAAATAACTCCCTCTAAACTTAAAGTTATAATAGCATATTTATACTATAAAGTAAACATTTAAATATATAAATAATATATTTAAGAGCTAAAAGGGATAAAAGCCATTAAAAAATAAAAAATTTGTAATAATTACTGATATAAAGATAGGGGGTGCCATAGGAGCAACTCTCCTTTTTTTGTATTTTTGAAAATAGATTAAAAATAGTGTTTGAACAAGTCCAGTAATTACTAAAAATAAAGGAAATATAATAGGTTCTAAATATATTGCAATAACCATAATATATTTAATATCACCTCCTCCTAAAATCATATTTGGAAGGGATATTAGAATGATAATAAATAATAATAGTACAGCTAAAGATATAAAAAATGAATATAGTCTTAATTGGTCTTCAAAATAACCAAAAATTAGTAAAAAAATAAAAAGTGTGAGTATGGAAATATTTGGGATTCTGTATTTTGTACAATCAGTATATGCTAAAAGAAAAGAAAATACAAAAAATGAGATATGAAAAATCAAAGTTCTTTATAAATAACAGAGTAGAAAACTACTCTATTATTTAACTGCGTTTGCGTATTCAGTATTTGCTTTTGTTAATAAGTCATCTTTTTTTGTATCAACCCAGTTGTTAATACCAACAACAGCAGCAACACCGATAACAACAAATAATAAAGTTACAATTACTTTATCCATTGCACCTTTTTCTGATTTAAGTTTTCTCTTTAAAAAATTAAACATTTTTATAGCTCCTTGTTTAGTTAAAATAATTATAACATAAAAATTATTGGATTTTTCTGAAAATTAGCTTAGAGCCAATTATTTTATCAAATAAAAATCCATTTTTTTTAAGCTCTTCGTTATTTAAAATAAGTTTATTTGTTTTTAAAGTATCGATAATAAGGTAGTCTGGATCGTTTTTATTAAGGAAAATAAAAAAATCATTTTTACTTATTTTCTCGTTATTTGTTAGTAAATCAAAATAAGTTTTTGTGTTTTTTTTATCATATTTCACCCATCCAAGAGAACAACCTGGGATATATTCTCCTGTAGGATTAAAAAAAACACCCAAATAACTAGGAAGTCCCATGCTTGTGATTAAAATCTTTTTGTTTTTATATATATCTTCTTTTAAAAATGAGTTATTATAAAACTCTTCAGAGATATTTTTATAACTATTTAAAGCAGACTTATATTGAAGGAGAAAGAAACTAATTAGTAATAAAGTAGATATAAAAGAATAGGTTCTTTTTGAAAAGTTTGAAAAGTAAGTTTTTTCATCAATAAAGTTTTTTATAAGATTTAAGAATTTTAATATACCTTCTTCTTTTATAATATGAAATGACCTGTTAAATATATAGATTAAAAAAATATAAATAAGTGGCTCTAGTAGATGAAGAAATCTATATTGCATTAAGAATAAGGGCAAAAAAAGAATCATATATTTAAGAAGTAAATGTGTAGGTTTTAGAACAACATATAATCCTATTGAAAATAGCATTAGAAGAAGTAATGTTTTTGAACTACCTAAACTATTTTTTATATTCTCAGGAAGCAGAAATGGTTTACTCTCTCCTACAGCATATCCTTGTAATAAGGTATCATTATTTAAAACATTTTGCATAATATTTATATATCCATCAAAGTTTGTTGAAAGATAAAATATAAAACCAAATAAACTTGCAGCAATTAAAATAAGAAATTTTTTATACTCTTTTAAAAAGAGCTTTAAGCAAGAAAGATAAGCAAAATAAAACCAAAATACATAATAAAAAGGAGCATAGATTATTGATATTAATACAAGTATATATTTATTGTTCAATAATATGAAATAAAGTAAAAATAGTCCACTTAGTATATCGGGTCTTAAATAATAGTATCTAAAGTTTAAAATAGGTAAACCAAGTGCAAGTATGATAATGAAAACAATGTTGATTTTAGTGAACTTTTTTAAAGCTAAAAAGTACCAAAGTGAAAGAAGCGAGTATATTAAGGTATTTACAAAGATATGTAGTTTATCAGAATTTACAAAATTGTTTAAAAAAGATAAAAAAGAGTGCCATACAAACCATGGATCATAACTATCATAGAGAGTGTAAGGATAAACTCTTCCCCATGATTGAACTTGCTCTGGATATAATGCCATTGCAAGGTGTCTCCACCCATCATCTGGCATTGTATAACCAAAAGAGTTTACAATAAAATATGCAAATGTTATAAAAAGTATATAGAATAATAAATTTTCAAATTTTGAATTAATTTTTATCTGTTGTCTCATGATACTCTTTTTCAGTATTTATTTCCCAAAGTCTATTTTTTGATTTTTCATTTATTAAAGCAGCAACTGCTTCAAAGCTTGTCATCATTGAATGGTCCATATTATTGTATCTATGTTGGCCATTTCTTCCTATACAGTATAGATTATCAATTGTATTTAAATACTCTTTTATTTCATCAAATCTATTATACGAACCAAAATATGAAGGATAAGCTTTTTTTACTTTTATTTGTACAGAGTCTAAAAGGTTTTCTTCTTTTATAAAGTTCAATTTAACCATTTCAGAAATAGCAAGTTTAATAAAATCTTTTTCATTCATACTCCATAACTCATCATTTTCATTGCAAAAATATTCAAGACCTAACCATGTTGTATTCTCATCATTTACTAAGTACGGAGACCAATTATTAAAAATTTGTAGTCTTCCTATTCTAACATCTGATTCTTGAATATAAATCCAATTATCTTTAAGGTTTTGTTCTTCTAAATTTTTTACTAAAAGACCTACAGTTATAAAATCTCTATATTCAAGTTTATTAGCAATTGTCTTAATTGTTTCAGGAGTATTGTCGAAACTTGCAACTAAATCTTTTATTGGCATTGAAGAGAATAAGTAATCACATTTATATGAGTTGTTTGTGGTATATATTTCTGTTGCATTTGAGTTTTGAAGATTGATTTTATTTACTGATTCATTAAATATAATCTTACCTCCATTGTCAATAATTTTTTTTGCTACATTCTCCCAAAGTTGTCCAGGTCCTAATTTTGGGTATTTAAATTGTTCAATTAATGAAGTTTCAACATTTTTTGAGTTAATACTTCCAAATAGTTTTTTTACTATATGAACAAGCATAGATTTTATAGATAAACCTTTAACTCTTTGGTGTCCAAATAGCGCATCTATTTTATTACAAGGAACGCCCCAAACTTTTTCTGTATAATCCTTAAAGAATGTAGAATATAATTCATAACCAAACCTATTTATAAAAAAGTCTTCTAGCGTATTTTCTTCTCTTTGAAAAATAACTGATTTTAAATAAGAGAATATAATTCTTATAAATTTTTTAGCTCCTAAATTTTTCACTGTATTTAGGTTTAATGAAATTGGGTAATCATAAAAATTTCTTTCATATAGAACTCTTGATTTTCTATTTCTTATTAAAAAAGGCTCTTCAAGAACTTCATCCCACCAAGTATTTACTTTTTCAATCTTACTAAAAAATCTATGTCCTCCAATATCGATTCTATTTTCTTTATAATTGACTGTTCTTGAAATTCCACCAATTTGATTTGATGATTCTAAAATAGTTACATTATATTTATTTGTTTTTAAAAGTTCATATGCAGAAGTTAAACCAGCGGGACCTGCACCAATTATAATTACATTTTTTTTCATTTAATACCATTTTATATTTTTTGGAATTATATCAAAATAATTATTTAATAAGTATGTTTTGAATAAAATCTAATCCAAATAATAAAGGTTTTATATTGAAAATAGTTAAATATTTTTTTGTAGGTGGTGCAGCAGCAATTGTTGATGTAGGATTATTTTTTATTTTTGCAAAATATTTAGCATATAACTATTTACTTGTAGGATTCTTTACCTTTATAATTGCAACTTTTGTAAATTATTATTTAAGTATTAGATTTGTATTTCAAAGTGGATTAAAGTTTAAAAAAAGATAT
Source organism: uncultured Campylobacterales bacterium (assembly GCA_947494995.1). Lineage (GTDB taxonomy): Bacteria > Campylobacterota > Campylobacteria > Campylobacterales > Arcobacteraceae > Halarcobacter. Next base: position 460,783 of record CANLWY010000001.1, read on the forward strand.
GAGGTACTATTTGTTTATTTAGTAAGTGCTTCAAGCCTCTTTTTTAACCTTACTTTATTATATGTTTTTCATGAAATTTTAAGTTATGATGTCGGAGTTTCAAAGATAGTCGTGACTGGACTATTGTTTTTTTATAATTATTTAATTAGAAAATTTTTAATTTTTAAAAACTAGTAATGGATTAATACAGTTTTAGTAAAAATAAGATCATAAAAGATTGTATGAAGTATTATAAAACTTATCAATAAACGACCTATTACAGATTTTACATTATTGATAAATAGAGAACTTAATATAGCAAATATAGAAACAAATGGTAAATAATATCTTGATTGTAAACCACCTAAGTAGCCAGTAGATAAATGTGAATTATATGAAAAATAGAACTGAATAGCTACTACTATAATTATTGCAATAAGTCCAAATTTTGCTACTAGGAAATAAGAGTTGTTTTTTTTATGTTTATCATAGATAGTAAAAAAAGCAAAAAAATGTAGTAGAAAAATACCCATATACTGAAAAATATTTGCTTTTGCAAATGAGTTTTCTGACATTATTCCAAACCAGCCTATTAGCCAATATCCAAACAATCTTTCTAGCCATTGAAAAATACTTAAAAATATCCTTTTCTCTTCTACTACATAAAATCTTGAATTGGTGTATTCTTCAATACTTCTTGCACTTAAAGCTGGATATATTGAATCATATTTAAAAATAATACTTAATTGGTAAAAGATAATTGGAAGAAATACAATCAAAAATAGTATTACTATAAATAATAAATTTTTTTTAATTGATATTTTTTTTGTAAAAAAATAAAAAATATAAAAAGCTAATGTAAAAAACATTAGTAAAAATAGAGTTAGTTTTGTAAAATAGCCTACAAATAAACCAGCAAATATAAAAAAATATGAATATTTTGAGTTTTGATTTTCAAAAAGTTTTAATAATCCAATTAAAAAAATCATACCTGCAAGGATGCTTAGGTTATCATTATTTATACTTGCCCCAATATATGGAATCATTGGAATAGCATTAACAAGGCTTAAAAAACCTAAATGTGCCAAGATATTAACTTTCATACTATATCCAATATATAGTAACAGAATATAGGATATTGTTGAAATAAGTAAATTGAACTTTTGAAGATTTAAGATATAGGGGTCTATAGAATCATTTTTTGGAATCAATAACATTAAATAATAATATAACGGGGGGTGAGATAAATAGTTCATTTTATCATTATCATTTAGAACACTGTATTGTAGTTTCATATCTTCAAAATTTGGAATAAATTTGAAAGGAGTATTTTTAACATATTCAATATATGAAAGGTGTGCATATTGATCAGGTGGATCTTTGAAGTCAACATGTCTTATATAACTACTAGTTTTTAATATAAATATAATAAGAAAAAAAAGATAAAGTAGTTTTTTCAATAATAATAGATCTATGTTAGAAGATAGTTGTAAAAATCTATTCATATTCATATTACCTTTTATTAATTTATACTTTTTGCTAATTGTTTTCCTATAAAAAACAATAATATATCACTTATAATAGTTATTATTCTAAATATGATTATAATCTCCAGAGCATATATTTCTCCTAAAAAAGGAGAAAACAATAAAACAAAAGTGTATTCTCTTACTCCTATTCCAGCAGGTGCACCAGGCATTATAAATCCAATTAAAAAAGATAGTGAAAAGCCTGTAACGCATTGTAAATAAGAGATATTATTTGTTTCTACAATTAAATTTATTAGAATATATATTGATAAGCCACCTATGAATGACATGATAAGAAATATAAAAAATATTTTAATAATATTCAAAAATTTTATCTTTAATAAATTTATCTTTGGTTTAAAATATTTTAAAAATATGCCTATACTGATTATTGAAAAAATTAAAATAAAAGTACTAAAACTAAATTCATCTAAATTTATGTATTTTGTATAGTCAAAATAATAAATATAACCAAAGCCCAATAATAATGAAACTGAAATAAACATAATATTTTCAATAAACATTGTGTATATAATATCTTGTTTGGATAATACTTTTTTTGCTAAGTAAAAGCGACCTACGAAATGACCAATATTTCCAGGTAAGTATTTAGCAATTTGAGATAATGAAATAATATAAAAAGAGAGCTTTGTGTTAAAACTAGGATAATGATCCTTTAGTTGGAGTACCCATGCAAATGAAAAAAGTAAGTAACCAAATATACTTAAAAAAAGAAGAAGAATAAAGATATAAATATTTTTTAAATTAAACTCTAGATGTTCAATTGTTTGATAGTTATCAATTATAATTTTAAAGATAAATAAAAAAGAAATAAATACTAAGATATTTCCTATTATAGTTAAAATTTTTTTATAGTTACTTATCATTTTTCTTTTTTGCAATTACTATAAATCCTATAGCTTCTCTTTCCCATTCTTTATCAAGTTTATCTAATAAAGGAGCAAAAAGTTGAGTAGTTATCCATATAGGAATAAAAGGTAATGCTAATGTGTACATTAAGGGTTTAGGAAGTTGATAGATTAATCTTGCTAAAAAATAATTAAATTTTAAAGCACTTGTTGTAAAAAAACCAGATTGAGGTATTACCTCAATCTCATTAAAACCAGCTTTTTTTAACATATATTTTAAACCATAAGGTGTATATCTAAAATAGTCATATGGAGCTTCATGAATATGCCATTGCCAAGGAACTTGTAACATAAGTGCACCTTCAACTTTTAATATTCTATAAGATTCATTTAAAAATGTTTGAGGTTCACAAAGATGTTCTATTACAGAAAAAGATATTAATGTATCTGCATAATTATCTGGAAGTTCAATTTTTTTATTAAGGTTAGAATTTATATCAGCTTTTGAATCATGTAATGAATTTGTCCAATCTACACCAATATATTTATTTACATATTGTAAAAAGTAATCTTTGTAGGGTGTCTCTCCACATCCAAGATCTACTAAGGTACCTTTATATAAATAATTAAAATGATTCAAATTTTTTTTAATGATATTATATATTAACCAGTTATGAATATTTCTATTTTTATGGTTTTTTACAGGATTAATTTTAGACACTTGATGTATTTCCTTTTTGTGCTGTTACAATATATCCATCTCCAAAGTCAAATTTATAAAATAGTTTTTGTAAAAGAATAAATGGAAACAATACTTTTTCATTAAATAAAAATTTAAATTTCCTTTCAATAAGGTCTCTTTCGATACCTGATTTAATACTACTTTCACGATTGTCAATATTACTTGTCTTTGGTCTTAAAGTGTTAATAATATTTTTAATGAGTCTTGTAATGTTTCCAAGTGGAAAACCATAATTTATTAAAGTAATATTTATATATCCAGTCTCTTTTAACAGGTTAATTAATTCATCTTTTTCATATCGCCTAAAATGACCAACTCTTTCATCTTCTTTAGAGAATTTTGATTTATGAGCAGGAACACTTATTGTTATTGTTCCATCATTTTTTAAGAATTTACTCCATTTAATAAGTTCTTTTTTATCATTTTCTATATGTTCTAAAACTTCAAAAGCAAATATATAATCAAATTTTAAATCTTTAATTTGTTCCAAAGAGTCAATAGTAGTGATGTTTGAATATTCTTTTAAATTCTCTTTTAGAGTTGCTACTGTTCTTGAATCAATATCATAAGCATATCCTGAAAAATTTTTTTCTAAAAAATATTTAGTAAAATCACCTGTTCCTGCTCCAAATTCAATAAAATCTCCTGAAGTAAAATTTTTTAATAAGTCTTTTAAAGCATTAAATCTCAAAATATGTTTAGGTGTTTTATTCCAGGTTTTACCCATGTATTTCCTTTATTACTTTGTAATATTTTTCAACAATATTTTCATAAGAGTACTCTTCAGCTGTTTTTAGCGCATTTAATTTAAGTTTTTTTAATTCACTTGGGTTATTAATTAATGTTTCAATTTCCCCACTAAGCATTTTCACATTATTTTGCTCTATAAGAATTGAATTATAATCATTTTTTGCAACATCGGTAATTCCTCCAGCATCGGTTGTTATAATAGCTAATCCCATAGCCATAGCTTCAAGCAGTACAGTAGGTAAACCTTCACTATCATATGAAAGGTCAATTGAAGGCAAAATGAAAACTTTAGATAATGACATATATTCTACAATTTGTTCATGGGTGAGTGAACCTGTGAAAGTTACTGATTTATTTAAATTGTATTCTGTAGTTCTTTTTTGAAGAGAATTTTTTAATGTACCACTACCAATGATAATAACATTAAGGTGCAAATCTTTTAGTGATAATTCTTTAATCGCATCTATTAATATTTGCACACCTTTTTTTTCTTCTAAACGACCAACAAAAATTAAGTCATACTTTTTCTTTTCAATCTCTTTGTTATTATTAAATTTATCAATATCGACACCCATTGGTATAGTATTGAATTTTAAATTTTTTCTAGATATTTCAGCAAGTGTTTTTTTTACGTAACTACTAACAGCAATAGTTTTAGTGGCATTATTCATAACAAAATTACCAATTCTTTTTAAAATTGAGTTACTGTTTAAAAGTTTGGCATCCCCACCATGGGAGATTATATATATTTTAATCTCTTTTTTTAATAGTTTCTTTGCAAACACTGCTATTAAACCTTGAGGAACAATCCAATTTGCAAGTATAATATCTATATCATACTTTTTTATTAGTTTAAGAATAGCAATAAATTGAAAAAACATTAAGAAAGGTATTAATAAAATTAAAAAAGGGTTCTTTTTAATTTTATTAACTATTCCATTCCCTGAAATTAGTTCATATTTTTCAAAAAAGTATTTATACCTAAAGATTGTAATATTATCTAGTGTATCTTTTGTTTCAAGTCCATAACTGTGAGGAGTTAAGACTATGGGAGTTACTTCTTTTTTCTTAAATCCTTTGCATAAATCATGAACAAACCTAGGTGAAGTATCTTTATGGGATTTTGGGTATGTTGTAGTTGTAACTAATATATTCATATAATTTAATTTAATTTATTTTGTTCTTTAACTCTTCTAAGAGTTTTCTATTTACAGCTAAGAGGTCTGCTACAAATGCTATTAAACCTGTTTGAACCCCCATGCCCATTAAAACACCAGATAATATTACTGATTGAACATGCCCATTTCCTTCACCTATTAACCAAAAGTATAGAAATCTAAGACCTATTAGAAATCCTATTGTAAATAGAATTAAAGCTATACTCATAAAAAATTTAAAGGGTTTATAAACTACAAATATTCTTATTATTGTAATGATTGATTTTTTTATATAATCAGGCATACTTTTCAATAGTCTTGATGGTCTTAAATCTTCATTTGTTCTAATAGGAATTGATGTTATAGCCATGTTTTTTTGACCTGCTTGAATTATCGTTTCTAGGGTATACGTATAGTTATTATATACATTTAATTGTTTAGCGCATTCATAACTCATAGCCCTAAATCCACTTGGAGCATCAGGTATGTTTGTTCCACTGGCTTTTCTAACCACCCATGAACCTAATTTTTGAAGAATCTTTTTTATTGAAGAGAAGTGCTCAGTATTGGCAATAGGCCTTTCACCTATAACATAATCTGCTTCCTTTTTTAATATAGGTTTAACAAGTTTAGGAATATCATCTGCATTATATTGATTGTCAGCATCAGTATTTACGATAATATCAGCTTTAAGTTCAATACATTTTTTTATTCCAGCAATAAATGCTTTTGCAAGACCTTGATTCTTTGTAAAGTTAACTATATGGTGTACACCATGTTGCTTCGCAACTTCTACAGTCTTATCACTACTTCCATCATTTATTATTAACCATTCTACTTTTTCAAAACCATCTATTTTTGTGGGTAATGCATTGAGTGTAATGGCTAGTGTATCAGCTTCATTATAGCAGGGAATTTGGATTATTAATTTCATAAGGGGATAAGAGTCCTTTTAAATATAATTTTTATTGTATATAATTATATTATATTAGCTTTAACTAAAAAAAGTTATTAAGAGCTACTTATATAATACTCTTTAGTTTCTCAACACAAAGTCCCATCGCAGTACTTTCATACCCTTTGACACTTTTAATATATGCTTTACAAAAACCTTCAACCATAATAGCTCCTGCTTTTCCAAAACATTCACCTGATTTTATATACTCTTCCATATGATTTTTATCAAATTCAGTAAATTCATAAGTTGTAATTGAGATATCAATTACCTCTTTCTCTTTTGATTTAAAAATCATACAAGTTATAACTGAAGTTTCACTTCCACTTTGAAGTTCTAACATTCTTCTTGCATCATCTTCATCTTTTGCTTTTCTTAAAAGCTTATCATTTGATGTTACAACAGAGTCTGCAACTAGTAAAGGCATATCTTCACAGCCATATTTTTTGATTAGTTCCTTATATTTTCCTAGTGTCGCTTCATATACAAATGTTTTTGGATTTTTTGTTTTAATTGAGTCTTCATCAAAGTTTCCACCATTTTGTACAAAATTTATACTATGAGATTTTAAAATAAGAGCTCTTGTAGGAGAGTTTGAACCAAGTCTAATCACTAAGTACCTTTATATTTTTTGATAATTTTATCTAAACAGAGATAATATTGAGTATAATTTTAAAATGAAAATAGAAAAACTATCTGGAATTTTAATCTTTATTTCCTTTTTAATTACAATTTATAGTTACTTTTTTGATAAAGAAATATTTATATATTCTGGTATTTTTGCGTGGATATCTTTAATTCTTTTATTTAAAACAGCTTTAAATATAAAACTTTTGGTTGTACTTCTAATCCTTTCATGCTCTCTTTTTTCATATAGTTATCTAAATGGTTTTAAAATAGAGTTTGCAAGAGCTATTTTAGTAAATCAATATTTACTTACTCTTTTGATTGGAGTGGGTTTTTTAAGGCTTATAGCAACACCTAAAAGTGAAAAGGTAAAAAAATTACCCAGGGGTAAAAAATCGTTTTTAAAAACATATTTAGGAATACATCTTTTTGGTTCAGTTATAAATCTATCTTCTTTAATTTTAGTTGCTGATAAGTTTTATAAAAAAGCACCACTTACAAATCTGCAGATTGTTGTACTTACAAGAGCCTTTTCATCTGATGCCTATTGGTCACCTTTTTTTGTAGCTTTTGCAGCAGCAATTACCTATGCTCCAAATTTATCAACTTCAATAATCTTAAGTACAGGACTTATTCTAGCTTTAGTAGCTTTTTTAATTACTTATATTGAAGTTCAAAATAAGTATGACTTAAATGAGTTTAGAGGTTATCCAATACATTTTGAAACTTTGTATCTTCCTTTTTTATTAGCTTTAATAGTTTTAATTACAAACTATTATTATCCAAATTTGAAGGTAATACTTCTAATATCTCTTTTTTCTTTTTTATTAACAGTTTTTATTTTTCCTATGAAAGTTGGTATTTTTCAAGCAATAAAAAAATTGAATATACATGTAACACAAGAACTTCCAAAGATGAAGAATGAACTTGCTCTTTTTTTGATTGCTGGTATGTTTGGCGTGAGTATAAGCTCTGTTTTAGTTGGACTTGAGGTAGAACTACCTTTTCGCGAGTTTAATGGCTTGACTGCTTCTATATTACTTTTTATTCTTATCTTTTTATCTTTTATGGGAATTCATCCTATTATATCAATTGCAATTATTGGAAATTGGATGGATGAATTAAATCACACTCTTTTAGCTGTAACTTTTTTAATGTCTTGGTCAACGGCAGTCTCTACTTCTCCTTTTAGTGGACTTAACCTAACTATTCAAGGAAGATATAAATTAAAGGCTATAGATATATTTAAGATAAATATCCCTTATGCCATTAAGATGTATATTGTTTGTGTTATAATTTTGTTTTCTTTATCAAACTACTTAGGATTATAATTGAATATTTTTTTTACAATACTTGCAAAAGTAGCGCCACTTTATGCAAATATTTTTATAGGCTATATTTTAGCTAGATATTTTAAAGTAAGAAGAGATTGGGTTGCTTGGCTTTTGATTTATATTTTAGGTCCAGTTGTAATCTTCTTTGCAGTTTTGTCAATAGAGATAAATATGCAACTACTTTTTTTACCTATTTTTATATTTGTTTTTGGAAGTAGTATAGCTTTTTATATTCTAAATAGATATAAAAATGAGTGGAGTGATTCAAGTGTAAATACTTTAGCTTTTACTTGTGGAACAGGAAATACAGGATATTTTGGTATTCCTCTTGCTATGATTCTATTAGAACCTAGTGCTGCAAATATCTTTATCTTTGGTACTTTAGCTTCTCTTCTATATGAAAATACTACAGGCTTCTATGTTACTGCAAAGGGAGCTTTTACAGCACGTCAATCTATTATGAAAGTTTTAAAGTTACCTCTTTTGTATGCTTTTATTGCGGGAGTTTCTTTTAATATAGTAGGTTTTAGAACACCTGATTTTATTATTCCATATTTTGAAAATTTAAAATGGATATTTGGAATACTTGGTATGATGATGTTGGGAATGGGAATGAAAGGTTTCAATCTTCATGAAGATTTTGATAAAAAGTATATAAAAATCTCTTATTTTTTTAAATTTATTTTTTGGCCAGGAGTTGTTTTATCAATAATTTTTGTAGATAAAACTTTTATAGGATTTTTAAATGAAGAGATTTATAAGGTTATGTTCTTATTTTCAATTGTACCACTTGCAGGTAATACTGTAACTTTAGCAGTTCTTCTTAAAGCAAATCCAGAAAAAGCCTCTTTTACAGTACTTCTTTCAACTTTAGTTTCAGTTGTATATATTCCTGTAGTTTTAGCTTTTTATGGAGGATTTTAGTTAATCAAAAATCCTTCTTGAAGTCCAATATTTTCTTTTATAGTAGGGTTTATCAAGTTTTGTAAATTTTACACCTTTTATTGATGCATGCATAAAACTTCCATCTCCCATATAAACTCCAACATGTCTATCTCTTACCCCTGTTTTAAAAAAAACTAAATCTCCCATTTCTAATTCAGATCTTTTTACGTGTTTTCCAACTTTCACTTGGGTTAGTGTTGTTCTAGGGATTTTTACATCAAATTTTTCTTTAAAAATTCTTTGAGTAAAAGCTGAACAATCAATTCCTTTTTTTGAGTTTCCACCATATTTATATTTTACATTTTTCCATTCTTTATAGAACTCCATAAGTGCTTGGTTCATATCAAGTGAATCAGAACTATTTGTTTGACTATTCTGTTCATCAAGCATCTTCTTGTACTCTTTTGGTGTTATAATTGGTTCATATTTAACTTCATTTGTTACCTTATGCTTTGAAGCATTTTTTTCAATTAGGTAATCACTTTGCACATAAGTGTTTGTTCCAGTACATCCTGAAAATAGTGCAATACAAGTTAATACAAAAATCGAACTTTTTAACATATATAAATTACTCCTTATTGAATTACTCTTTTAATTTTCCAAAAATGTTTTGAATAATAGCTATTATCTAATCTTGAAATTGTTACCCCTCTTTTTGTAGAGGCGTGTAAAAATTTACCACCTTCTAAATAGATACCAACATGTCTTGTTTTGTATCCAGTTTTGAAAAAAATCAAATCTCCCATCTCTAAATTGTTCATAGAGACATCTTCTCCAAATTTTGATTGAAGTGCAGTTGTTCTAGGTATAGTTATATTTAGTCTATCTTTAAATGTTCTTTGAACAAAAGCAGAACAATCTACACCCTTTTTGGTATTTCCTCCAAATTTATATTTAACACCTTTCCAATCATTATATTGCATATTTAGTGCCTTATAAAGTTGGTTATATGTTAGACTATCTTTTATTTGATAGTTATAGTTTGCTTTGATAGGAAAGCTTTTATCTTGTTTATACGAGTAGGCTTTTCTACTGTTTTTTGATGAACAACCTTGTAAAACTATTAGAATTAAAAAGAAAAAAACTAGTAGATTTCTAAATTTCATAAACTTACCTAAAATAAAACTTGACCTTTATTTTAGCTTAAAATTACTTAGAAATCAAACATATATACTTTCTTTGTAAAGATAGATATAAGATAAGTTTAATGAATTAAAAGTTTTTTCTTGTTTTAGAAAACTTTGCTTTTTTACTTAGCAACTTTGTGTTATTTTTGATATGCAAGTTTCATACTATATAAATATTTAGAGGTGTAAGTGATTAACTTTTGTTATTAATGTAATGTAAAAGTAATCTGTGATAACGTTTAAGTATGAAAACTTTAATGAAAAATAGGTTGCTTTTTATATTCTTAGCATTGTTTACTATTTTAGTTATTATATTTATAAGTTATAGATATTTTTTAACTAGTTTTACACAAATAGAAAAAGAGATAAATAAAAGAAACATAAATAGTGTAATTACTATTGTAAATAACAATTTAAAAAGTCTAGAGAATATTATAACTGATTATGCCAAGTGGGATGATACATATAATTATATAAAAACACAAAATAATGAATATATTTATGAAAATTTTAGAGAAGGAGCAAATACTTTAGAGGATTTAGAGTTAGATTTTATGATTTTTACAAATCTTAAAAATAAAAAATTATATTCTAACGTATCTGAATCAAGTCCTTTATTTTGGAATGAAAAGGTTCAACAAAACCTATTGAATAAATTTAAAGCAAGAAGTGGTTTCTCTTCCCTTTATAAAAATAAATCTGTCTTATTAAATCATAAAAATATTTACCTGCTAATTACAAAAGTAACTATATCAAATAGTGATAATACAAGACCTACGATTGGCTTTTTATATGGAGGAAAAGTAATCTCTAATGAAATCCTTAATAGTATGAATGAAATATTTAAAAAAATTTCTTTAACAGATAAGGTTTTAGATAATGATAATGTAACAATAGATTCAGAAATTTTAAAAAACATACGTATTCATACGGTTATAGATGAAGAGTGTAATTGCATAAAAAATACTATACAGTTTTATAATTATAAAAATGAGTTTGTATTTTCGATTGTTACAAATACTAAAAGAGATTTAATTGATATTGGAAAAGAAGCAATTTATTCATATAACCTAATAATTGGAGGGTTTTTAATAGTTGTGTCTTTTTTACTCTATAAAAATCATATGTTTTTAAAAAGTTATAATCAAAGATTATTAAGAGATGTTGAAAAGAAAACAAAAGATTTAAAAAAAGTTAATAAAAAATTAAAAATGATTTCAGAGACAGATGAGTTAACAAAAATAAATAATAGAAGAAGATTTTTTGATTTAGGTTTTAAAGCTTTAAAAAAATCTATTCTAAGTTCAAGTGATTTATGTATAGTAATGATTGATATTGATGATTTTAAAAAAATAAATGATACTTATGGTCATGATATTGGAGATAAGGTTTTAATCCAACTATCTTCAATTCTTTCTGCTATTTTAGATGAAAAACATATTTTTGGAAGGTTAGGTGGGGAAGAGTTTGCTATTGTTTTAGTTGATATGAATCTAGAGGATGCATTTAATTTTGCTGAAATTATTAGAAAAAATATTGCAAATGCCGAAGTATGTATTGAAGATAAAAGAATAACTTATACAATTAGTTCAGGAATAGCACATAGGGAAAATAGAGATTGTTTAGATGAAATTTTGAAAGAGGCAGATACTCTTTTATATAAATCAAAAAAGAGTGGTAAAAATAAGTGTTCTATAAGAGATAGAAAAACTATCTCTTAAAATCCTCTAAGGGTAATACCTAAATAAATAGCAATAAGTCCTAATACTACATTAATTGGAATTAGATAGTTTGCTATTGGAAGAAGCTTCTCTTTTGCTATTGGAAGTTTTCCTTCATCAAAAGCTTTTTGAGCTTGCTTTCTTTTTATAAATATTACAATAAAAATAATAGTCATAATAGTCCAAATGGCCTCTTTGGCTATTACAAAACTATATAAAGGGGTCCCTTTAAATCCTAAAGCTATTATCATAATAATTGCTGTTGCAAGTAGAAGTATAATAGAAGGAATAACCATATTAAAAAATCTTCTAAGAGTTTCTAATGTTCTTCCTAGTTTTATCTTAGGGTCTTCAACTTCTTGCATTGAGTAGTGAACTGCAAATCTAATTGCAATCATTCCACCTACCCAAATTACAGCAGATATTACGTGTAAAAAAACTATTAAAGAAGAGAAACTGTTAAATAGTGCTTCCATTTATTATAAGTTACCTTTTACAAACTCTAATGCAGCTTGTTTTGCATCTTCAATTTTAGATACATCTTTTCCACCTGCTTGTGCGAAATCTGGTCTTCCGCCACCTCCCCCACCAACGATTGGAGCAATTGCTTTAATCCAATCACCAGCTTTAACAGCTGTATTTTTTGAACCAGCTACTAGCATTACTTTTTCACCTTTTGCTTGAAGAAGTAAGATGGCAAGTTTCTCATTTCCATTTTTATAATCATCTACAAGTTTTTTGATATCACCATTTTTAACAATATCAACGATAACTTTAGTATCTCCTATCATCTCTTCACTTATTGGTGCAGATGATGAGTTTTGAGCCTCTTCAAGCTCTTTTTTAAGTTCTTTAATTTGATCTTTTAATTTCTTTATTCCAGTAATTACATCATTGTTTTTAACTTCTGCTTTTATTTTTGCCATTTCATTAATTACTGATTTTGTGTAGTTTATTGCTGCATTACCGCATACTGCTTCAATTCTTCTAACTCCAGCACTAACTCCAGACTCTTTTGTAATATAAAAAGAACCAATATCACTACTATTTTTTACGTGAGTTCCTCCACAGAATTCAACTGAAACTTCACCAAATTCTACTACTCTTACAACATCACCATATTTTTCTCCAAACATAGCAATCGCACCTTTTTCTTTTGCTTGGTCAATAGGTAACTCTTCTACAGTTCCCTTTATACATCTTGCTACCATAGAGTTTACTAAGTCTTCAACTTCTTCAATCTCTTCATTTGTCATAGCTTTTGGGTATGTGAAGTCAAATCTTAATCTTTTGTCATCATTTAAAGAACCAGCTTGTGCCACAGTGTCACCTAATACCATTTTTAAAGCACTTTGAAGTAGGTGAGTTGCTGAGTGATGCTTCGCTACTTCATATCTATTTACTACTACAGCTTCTACATTTTCATTTACATTAATATCCGCATTTTCAACTTGTACTTTTGATAGATTTAATCCATGGAATTTCTCAGTTGCTTCAATAATTGCAATGTGTTCATTGTCTTCTAAAGCCCCAATATCTCCATTTTGTCCACCACTTGTTGCATAAAAAGGTGTTTTATCTAACATTACCCAACCAGTTGAACCTTTTTTAAGTGTAGAAACTTCTTTGAAGTTTTCATCAAGTAAGGCTATTATTGTAGAGTTATAAGTATTATTGTCATATCCAACAAATTCATTTACTCCATGTTTTTCAAGTAATATTTTGAAATCACCTTCAGAAGCACTATCTCCACTTCCTTTCCATGCAGCTTTTGCTTTTGCTTTTTGTTCATCCATTAGGGAATCAAATTTTTCAATATCTACTTTTAGATTCTTATCTCTTAACATATCTTCAGTTAAATCTAAAGGGAATCCATACGTATCATATAGTTTAAATGCAACTTCTCCTGAAAATACCTCTTTAGTTTTTACAAGTTCATCATTAAAGATTGACATACCAGTATCAATTGTTTTGATGAATCTCTCTTCTTCTAAAGTTAACTGCTCTTTTATATAATCTTTTTGCTCTACAAGCTCAGTATAGTGTCCACCCATAATATCACATAATGAGTCATAAAGTTCAGCTAAGAAAGGTTTTCTAAATCCTAGTAAATAACCATGTCTTACAGCTCTTCTCATAATTCTTCTATTTACATAAGGTCTTCCTTCATTTCCAAAAAGAATTCCTTGTGATAGCATAAATGAGTTTGCTCTTAAGTGATCTGCAATAACTCTGTATGAACCAATTGTTTCTTCTGTTGCTTCTTTTCCAGCTAACTTTTCAAGTTTTTTAATAATTGGTTGGAAGTTAGATGAATCAAAGTTATTTAGTACACCTTCTTTGATGGCAATAACTCTTTCTAATCCCATACCTGTGTCAATTGAAGGTTTTGGAAGAGGAGCTCTTGTAATTGTTCCATCAGAATTTTTAGTTTGCTCATACTGCATAAATACTAAGTTCCAGATCTCAAGAAATCTATCACCTTCTCCACCTAGGTAATCTTCTTCAGAAGAGAAGTGTTCTTCTCCTTGGTCGTAGAAAATTTCAGAACATGGACCACATGGACCTGTATCCCCCATAGACCAGAAGTTGTCTTTATCTCCAAATCTTTTGATTCTAGAAGCATCAATATGCTCTTGCCATAATTCAAAAGCTTCATCATCACTATCATGAATAGTAACCCATAATTTATCAACAGGAAGAGCAAGGTTTACTGTAATAAACTCCCATGCGTATGCAATTGCTTCTTTTTTGAAGTAGTCTGCAAAAGAGAAGTTCCCTAACATCTCAAAAAGTGTGTGGTGACGTGCTGTGTAACCAACATTTTCTAAGTCATTATGCTTCCCACCCGCTCTTACACAAAGTTGACAAGAAGTTGCAGTAGGGTTTTGAGGTTTTGGAACTGCACCTGTAAAGATATCTTTAAATTGAACCATACCAGCATTTGTAAACATCAGTGTTGGGTCATCAGGAACTAATGGCATTGATGAAATAACATCATGCCCTTTACTTTTAAAATATTCTAAATACTCTTTTCTAACATCCATAAAATCTATCCATTTTCCTTAGTCGTAATATAATTGTAATTACTTCTAGTATTATTTTCGACTTATTTTAGCCAAAACTATATTTATCAAAGATTAGTAAGCTTTAGGATACAAGTTGATTTAAGCTTAGATGTGTATAATTTATTGATATAACATTTAAAAAAGGAAGAAAAATGGGTAAATATTTAGATTTAACTCCAGAGAACTTTGAAGAAATTACAAATTCAGGTGTATCTTTAGTTGATTTCTGGGCTCCATGGTGCGGACCTTGTAGAATGATTGCTCCTGTTATTGAAGAGTTAGCAGAAGAGTTTGAAGGAAAAGCTAACATTTGCAAAGTTAACACAGACGAACAACAAGACTTAGCAGTGAAATATGGGATTAGATCTATTCCAACAATTATCTTTATGAAAGATGGTGAGATTGTTGACCAAATGGTTGGTGCCTCTTCAAAACAAGCATTTGCTGATAAGATTAACTCATTAATCTAAATTTAATAAGATATTAAGAAAAAGCTTAGAAGTTTTGCTTCTAAGCTTTTTTTTTGCTTAAATTTTAAAATTAATTAAAAATGACACACTAAAGCCACTTTGATACTTTATCATTTCAACATAAGAAAAACATGATGAAAGGATATGTTATGAGCAACTCAATGAGAATGATAATTCCAATAGCCGTTGTAGTTATTGTGGCACTCTTACCAACACCAGAAGGATTAGCTGTAAATGCACACTATTTCTTTGCAGTATTTTTAGGAGTAATTGTAGGTTTAATTTTAGAGCCAATTCCACCAGCGTTAATTGGTTTAACTGGTGTTGCATTTTGTGCAACTTTCGGATTAGTTGGAGATTCAGCTAAAGCAGCAAGAAGCTGGGCTTTAAGTGGTTTTTCTAACGGAGTTATTTGGTTGATTTTTGCAGCGTTTATGTTTGCACTTGGGTATAAAAAATCAGGACTTGGTAAACGTATTGCATTGATGTTAGTTAAAAAATTAGGTAAAACAACGCTTGGACTGGGGTATGCAGTAGCATTTGCAGATGGTATTTTATCACCATTTATGCCTTCAAATACAGCAAGAAGTGCAGGAACAATTTTCCCAATTGCTATTAATATTCCACAAATGTTTAATTCAACTCCTGATAATGAACCAAGAAAAATAGGTTCTTATATATCTTGGGTGGCAATAGCAGCAACAACAGTTACTAGTTCAATGTTCTTAACAGCACTTGCACCAAACTTACTTGCCGTGTCATTAGTTGAAAAAAATGCAGGTATTGTAATTGAATGGGGTCAATGGTTTGGAACTTTAGCAGTAATTATGATTCCACTGTTTTTATTAGTTCCATTATTAACATATATTGTATATCCACCTGAACAAAAAACTTCTCCTGAAGCTCCAGCATGGGCGGCAGCAGAGTTAGAAAAAATGGGTTCAATTACTAAAAAAGAGATTTTAATGCTTTGCTTTGGTATTTTAGCTTTAGTAATGTGGATTTTTGGTAAACAAATTGGAGTAAATGGTACAACAGCAGCAATTGCAGTACTATGTTTATTAGTTCTTTCAAATGTAATCACTTGGGAAGATGTAATCACTAATAAAGGTGCTTTCAACGTACTTATTTGGTTTGCTACACTTGTTGCAATGGCAGCAGGATTGAAAAAAGTAGGATTTTTAAAATGGGCAGCAGGGCTTATCTCGGGTGGCTTAGTAGGAATGGATCCAACAACTATAGCAATTGTGCTAATAGTACTGTTCTTCTTATTCCACTATTTATTTGCGAGTGTTACAGCACATACAGTTGCTTTATTACCACTTTTCTTAGGAGTAGCTGCAAATCTACTTCCTGAACCAATGATGCAACCATTAGCGTTACTTCTAGTAGGTTCTCTAGGACTTATGGGAATCTTAACACCATATGCAACAGGACCATCACCAATATGGTATGGAGCTGGATATATTTCACAAGCAAAATGGTGGTTATTAGGTGCGATTTTTGGAGCAATTTATCTTGCGGCACTAGTTTTCTTAGGGTTCATTCTTCTTTGAAGACCTTAAAGTATAGTTCTTAAAGATTAATACAAATGGTGCTAAGGTTTTCTTAGCACCATTTTATATATAATACTTCTTATGAAAAAACTACTCTTAATTTTAATTTTTCCAATTCTACTTTTTGCAAACAGTTCAATACTTATTATTAACTCTTATCATAAGGGTTATGAGTTTAGTGATTCTATAATTAATGGTATTGAAGAGATTATGTATCCTCATCCTGAAATTGATGTAAATGTTTTATATATGGATTCTAAAAGGGTTACCTCAAAAGAGTATTACGAGAGTTTAGAAAAGTTATATAGTGTTCAATTAGAAAATAGAGAATATGATTTGATAGTTGCAGTTGATAGGTTTGCTTATGATTTTGTTCTTGATATATATGATAGATTTTTTATTAGTGAACCTATTCTGACAGTTGGAATAGAGAGCTTTTCTAAAGAAAAAGCTAAAAGTTATGGACTTGAAGATAGAGTTTCAGCTTTATTAGAAAAAAGAGACTTAAAAGGAAATGTAGAGGTTATTAAAAATCTTATGCCAACTTTAAAAAAGCTTTATATCATAAATGATAAAAGTTTAAATGCTCTACATACAGAACCTTTGATTAAAGAGTTAATAGATAATTTTGATGATGATTTTGAATTAATATATTTAAAAGAAGATAATCTAAGAAGCTTAGAAGAGAAGTTTTCAAAAAAAGAAGAAGATAGTGCAGCCCTTTTTATTAGGTTTTATAAAAATAAAGATGGAAAACTAAATAAGATTCATTCTATTGCAGACTTTATAAAAAATGCTAAAGTTCCAATCTTTATAACTGATTCAATTTTTATAAAAGATGGGGCAACTGGTGGTAGAATAGTTGATCTTTTTAAGTTTGGTAAAACTTCTGGAGAAATGGCATTAGATATTTTATCTGGAGAATCTCCCAAAATAGTAGTTTCAGAAGATTTAGATTATGTATTTGATTCTAAAAAATTAGA
The DNA here is from genome assembly GCA_947494995.1 of uncultured Campylobacterales bacterium. Taxonomy (GTDB): domain Bacteria; phylum Campylobacterota; class Campylobacteria; order Campylobacterales; family Arcobacteraceae; genus Halarcobacter. The sequence continues at coordinate 478,595 of CANLWY010000001.1, forward strand.
GGAGTTTATTCTTCCTGTTGATGTTTTATCTCAAGATTATAAATTAGTGAATAAAAGATTGACTTATTATGATAAATATAGAGGATTAATAGAGTTTGTTTTTGCTATTTCACCTCTATTACTATTTTTAATTTTAGGACTTATTCATAATATATATATGAGAAAACAAGTTGAAAAAGACTTAAGACAAAGGCTTGATTTTGATGAGGTATTATTAAATGCAATAGAGAGTCCTATTTTCTGGCAAAATGATAAAGGTGTAATTGTAGATTCAAATAATACTTTTTGTAAACTGCTTAATATATCTTGTCAAGAGTTGTATGGAAAAAAATTAGAAGATTTTATTGATAATAGAAATGTAAAAAAAGTTATAAAAGTTCTTAAAAAGTATCAAGAGAATAGAAGTGAAAACTATGAATTTAAGTATTTTGATGAAAATATGAAAAGAAAGGTTTTTCTTGTAAAACAAGAGAGATTTAGAAATGAAAAATTAAATAGTGAAGGGCTTGTAACTATTTTTACAGACATAACAAAAGAACAAGAAGTAGCCAAAGAAAAACAAAAAAATAGGCAGTTTATTATTCAACAAAGTAAATTAGCTGAGATAGGAGAAGTTTTCTCTTCTATTGCACATCAATGGAAATCTCCACTTGTAGAAATAACAGCAATAGCTCAAGAAATTTTTTATACAAAAAATTGTAAAAATATAAAAGAAAGTGATAGTTTTGTAAGTGATATAATGAAGCAAGTAGATTATATGACAGATACTATAAATGACTTTCAAAACTTTATAATTCCCTCAAATAAAAAAGTTGCTTTTAATATAAAAGAGACAATTGACTCAACTCTTGATATTATTAATCATAATATTAAATATAACAATATAAAAATAGATATTTACATAGAAGAGAATTCATGTCTTGAAATTTATGGTTATAAAAATGAGTTTATGCAGTCATTTTTAAACATAATAAACAATGCAAAAGATGTATTACTGAATAATGATTATAAAAATAGAAAAATCAAGATAAAACTCTTTAATGAAAAAGAGAATTTGATTATATTAATTCAAGATAATGGTGGTGGTATTGATATTAAAAATATTCACAACGTTTTTAAACCATACTATACAACTAAAAGTCATGGCCATGGAATAGGGCTTTATATGTGCAAGGTAATTATTGAAGATAAAATGGATGGTAAAATATCTGTTGAAAATAAAGATGATGGTGCATGCTTTAAAATAAAATTAGGACATATCTGTGAAAATACTAGTTTTAGAGGATAATAAAAGACTTTCAAATGTAATTAAAAATGCATTAGAACAAGAAAATTATACAGTAGATTGTTTTTATGATGGAGATGATGCTTTTGAAGCATTAGGAAATGGTTATTCTTGTTTTATTTTAGATATAAATGTACCAAACTTAGATGGAATATCTATTTTAGAGTATATAAGACTTAATCATGCAAATATCCCAGCAATAATAATTAGTTCTAACCATGATTTAGAAAAAATTGAAAAATCATACCAGATAGGGTGTGATGATTATTTAAAAAAACCATTTTATATATTAGAGCTTGTTCAAAAGGTTAAAAGATATTGTGTTTTACCTAAGCAGTTCTTGAGATTTAGTGAAAATTGTAGTTATGATTTTGTAAATCATAGACTTTTTGTAGATGATATAGAGCTTGAATTAACTAAAAAAGAGGCTTTGTTTCTAGAACTTTTTTCTAAAAACCTACATCATGTTGCAACATATGAAGAGCTTGAAGAGTATGTATGGGAAGGAGAGGAGACTAGTTTAGTAAATATCCGTTCTATGATAAAACGTCTTAGAAAAAAGCTTCCTGCGGATTCTATTAATATAGTAAAAGGGATGGGATACTCATTAAGTAAATCAGTCTCCTTATCTTAACTTTCTTGTCTAGGAATTTCATCCGCATCAATTGAATAACCAATACCTTTTACTATCTTGATTGATTTTTCAGGAATTTTCTTTCTAAGTCTTTTTACAAGTGCTCTTACATTCATCAAAGAAGTTTCTTCACCTTCCCATACATAATCTTCTATTTCATTAAAAGAGAAAACTCTATGAATATCTTTGGCAAGAAGTTCTAAAAAGAGTATTTCTTTCTTTGCTAATTTTATTTCATTTTTATCTTTAACTAAAAAATGTTTTTTATAATCAAAAATATATCCATCACCCAAATCTAATAGTGTAGATTTTACTTTGCATAGTTTTTGAACTTTTTGAATAAGTTCATACATAAAAAAAGGTTTTTTTAAATAGTCATCACAACCTATTTCATAAGACTTTTGTATCTTTTCTAAATCATGGTTAGAACTAATTATTATTGCAGGGACTTCATTTTGATACATTCTAACAGATTCTAAAATTGAGATACCATCGATTGTTGGAACATTTATATCTAAAATAAAACAAGAATAACCATTTGCAATCATATCTAAAGCTTGGGCTCCATCTGCTGTAGTATCAACTTTATAGCCATTTTTTTCTAAGGCTTGTTTTATAAGATTACATAGTCTTTCATTATCTTCTAAAACTAATATTTTCATTTTGTTAACTCCAGTTGTATAGTAAATTTTGCACCTTCATTTGTATTCGAAGCAGTTATTGTTCCACCTATTTTGTCTTCAATGATTAGTTTTGCCATATAAAGTCCTATCCCATGTCCATCTTTTTTAGTTGTAAAATAAGGTTCAAATATTTGTTCTATATATTTTTGAGGAATACCTCCTCCATTATCTTCTATTTCTATTTGAACTTTGTTCCCTATATTTTTAATATTTATATTAATAATCCCTTGAGAAATTAAATCTTTGCTTTTTTGTTTTATTATAGATTCTTTTGAATTATTTACGATATTTAGAAGGGTTTGCATTAGTTCATTTTTATAACCTAGAATCATTAAGTTTGTATTTGGTTCAACAGTAACTTTTACATCTATATAGTTGTATTTTATATTATGTCTTACAATTTGAAGCATCTCTTCAACTGATTCATTTATATCAAATACTATTTTTTGTGTTGAAGGCATAATAAATTTTTGAAAACTGTTTATTGTCTCTGTCATATATTTAACTTGAAACATAATATCATTTACAAATTTATCATCTTCTTCATTTATTTCACCTTCTTGACTATAGAGTTTTTCTTGAGCAATTGTTGCAATTTCAACAAGTGGAGATTTCCATTGGTGTGCAATTGAAGAGAAAACCTCTCCTATCTCAGCTAGTTTACTTTGTTGAATAACAAACTCTTGATGTTTTCTTTTCTCTTTTAAAGCCTGTTTCTCTTTTGTGATATCAGTAAATACTGTAACTGTCCCTTTAGTTTTAAAAATATTTTCATTATAATTTGTTTGATTTATAAGATATGTATACTCTTTATCATCACTACCTTTGATAACAATTTCATTTCCTGAACTTTGCTCTTTGTTGATAAATGGAGCTAGGGTCTTGCTAATTGTATGTGATTTTTCTTTTTTAATATAATCTTTTAATTTTTTTCCTTTTACTTTTGGACAAGGTAAATCAATAAAGTCACAAAACTTTGCATTTGAGTCTACAATTACACCTTTATCGTCTTGCCAAACAATAGGGGCTTTTACAGAATCAAGAAGTACTTTATCAAAGGCCATTCTTTGTTTAAGAAGTTTTGCACTTTTTATTCGTAGATATAAGTTATGAATAAGTCCTAAAATTAAAAAAAGTAAAAAAGGTGAAATCATAAAAACAAAATCAACAAAATCTCTGTATTTATCAAGGAAATTCATTGGAGAGTTTACATATTCATAATCAACTCTTAGAATATCAGGATGAAGGTTGAACTCTTTTATCTTTTCAAAATCAAACATATACTCAAAGTCTCTTGCTGTATGGATAAATGGAGTTTGTAAAGATTTATCTAAAATTCCTAAAATATCTTTTCCTGCTTTGATACCAAGTTTGTCAATAGGTACTAGTTTCCCTCCTGTTGAACCCTTTTCAATAAAAAGAGTATCAGTTGAAAAAACAGGAATCTTACTTGCATCTATCATCTCTGCTATTTCACTATTCATGTAAAGATGACCAGTTTTATTATTATAAAAACGGATGAAAAATACTGCTTCATTTGGTACAAATTTAGAGAATTTGTTTTTTAAATCATTTAAAGTAGAACTTCTAATATACTCTATTTCAAATCTATTTTTTAAGCTATTAATAGCACTTTTAATAAAAGGATCAGTATCATCACCATTTTCACTTTTATCATTTATTATATATAGTTTTTTTAATTTAGGCATTAGCTTTGATATCAATTTAATGGTATCAGAAATAGCTCTCTCTTCTAAAAGACCAGAAACTTTTTTTTGTAAATTATGTTTTTTTACTTCTTCTGGATAAAATTGTTCAATTCCCACAAAATAGACTGGCTCATCAATAAACAGTTCATTATAATGTTGAAGTGTAAATTCATAAGCAAATTTATCAATTGCTACTATTAAGTCATAAGGGTGTTTTGAAAGTTGTAGTTTGTATAGATCTTTTAATTCTTTATAGTATTTAGATGAAGAGATTCTTTTTGAGTCCATATACCAAACAGTTGAGTTTGTTTTTGTTTCATAAAGAACTTTTTCAATACCATTTAGAACATCATCACTCCATTGAAAACCTCTATGGTAGGAGTTTATTATAAGTATATCTTTTTTATTTTCGGCAAATAGATTGATATTTGATAGTAAAATAAGACTTATTAAAAATAAAAAAACTTTAAACTTCATGCTATTTCCTTATTTTAAATAAGAGATTTTATCTAAAACTATAATAGAGGGAAGTAAAACTTCCACTCTATACAATTTTTATAAAATCATTCCACCTAAAATGAATCCGAAGATTACACTAAGTGTAATAGCGATAACTCCAGGGATCATAAATGGATGGTTAAATACAAATTTACCTATTCTAGTTGAACCTGTATCATCCATCTCTACAGCTGCAAGCAGTGTAGGGTAAGTTGGTAATACAAATAGTGCACTAACTGCTGCAAAAGATGCTACTGCTGTTACAGGGTCAACACCTAAAGCTAAGGCTGCAGGCATTAAAGCTTTTGTTGTTGCACCTTGAGAGTATAATAACATACTTGCAAAGAATAATGTTAATGCTAACATCCAAGGATATTGATTTAATAATGTACTTGCGAACTCTTTGATTTCACCAATGTGAGCTCCTACAAAAGTAGTACCTAACCAAGCAACACCAAGAACACAAATACAAGCACTCATTCCAGATTTAAATGTAGAAGCATTTAAAATTTTACCAGTATCAACTTTACAAGCCCAAACAATAAGTGACGCGCAAGCTAACATAAATACCATAATAGCTGCATTTCTAGGTAAAGAAGGATCAGCAATAACTCCAACTTTTTTACTAATTAAAGTTGCATAAGTAACAACAGCAAAGATAGTTGTAATAAAGATTCCAACAGATAGTTTTGCACCTTTTTTAATCTCTATTTTTGTTTCACCTCTTAATTTCACTAAACCTTTTTCTAATCTCTCTTGGTAAACTTTATCATCTACTAATTCTTTACCTAAAAAGTTAGAAACAAATGCAGTAATCATACAAGCAGCAAATGTTGTAGGAATACAAACAGCTAATATTTCAATATAACCAACACCTAAAGGCTCTAAAATACCACTTAGGAATACAAGTGCTGCAGAAATAGGTGAAGCTGTAATAGCAATTTGTGATGCAACAACCGCAACTCCAAGTGGTCTTGAAGGTCTAATACCTTGCTCTTTTGCAACCTCTGCAATAACAGGTAGTGTTGAGTAAGCTGTATGTCCAGTACCCGCTAAAATTGTCATAAAATATGTAACAGTTGGTGCTAAATATGTAATGTGCTTAGGATTTCTTCTTAAAATCCCTTCTGCTACTTTAACCATATAATCTAAGCCACCTGCAACTTGCATAGCTGCAATTGCTGCAATTACTGATGCAATAATCAAGATAACATCAATTGGAATACTTCCAGGTTCTAAGCCAAAAAATAGACATAAAATTAAAACACCAAAACCACCGGCATAACCAATACCAATACCTCCAAATCTAGCACCAATAAATATGGCAGCAAGGACAACTAAAATTTCTAAAATTAACATAATTTTCTCCTTATATGTTTTTATTATTATTTTTATTTACAAACTAATCTTGGTTTAATCATATTCTCTGGTTTAATTAGTTCATCAAGCTCTTCTTTACTTAAAAGTTTTCTTTCCAGTACAATGTCATATACTGATCTCCCGCTTTCAAGTGCTTCTTTTGCAACTGAAGTAGAATTTTCGTAACCAATTGTTGGGTTTAGAGCAGTTACTAAACCTATTGAGTTTAGAACTAATTCTTCACATCTTTCTTTATTTGCAGTTATTCCATCAACACATTTACTAGCAAGTGTTTCAAAAGCATTTTTCATCATATTAATTGAGTTAAAAAGGTTAAATGCCATAACAGGTTCAAATACATTTAGTTGTAATTGTCCCCCTTCACTTGCAAGTGTGATTGTTACATCTGCACCAATTACTTGAAAAGCAACTTGATTTACAACTTCTGGAATAACAGGATTTACTTTCCCTGGCATAATAGAAGAACCTGGTTGCATAGCAGGAAGATTGATCTCATTAAATCCTGTTCTAGGCCCTGAACTTAATAGTCTCAAGTCATTACAGATTTTTGAAATTTTTGTAGCAACTCTTTTTAATACACCAGAAATTTGAACATAAGCTCCTGTATCTTGTGTAGCTTCAACTAAGTCTTTTGCTGTAATAAAAGGACGACCTGTAACTTCTTGAAGTTTTTCTTCTACTAAACAAGCATATTCTGGATGTGAGTTAATTCCTGTACCAATTGCAGTTGCTCCTAAGTTCATTTCTCGAACAAGTTGTTGAGCATTCATTAATATTTTTATATCTTCATCAATAGTTGTTACATAAGTATGAAACTCTTGTCCTAGAGTCATTGGTACTGCATCTTGAAGTTGTGTTCTTCCCATTTTAATAACATCAGAAAACTCTTCTGATTTGATTAAAAAGCTCTTTCTTAAAACTCTCATAGCTTCTATAAGCTCATATATTTTTTCATATAAAGCTATTCTAAAAGCAGTTGGATATGAATCATTAGTAGATTGAGACATATTTACATCATTATTTGGGTGTAGATATTTATATTCACCTTTTTTGTGTCCTAAAATCTCTAATGCTCTATTTGCAATAACTTCATTTGCATTCATATTTATAGAAGTTCCTGCACCACCTTGAATCATATCTACAATAAATTGATCGTGTAATTTCCCTGCAATGATTTCATCGCAAGCTTCTGTAATAGCATTTTTCTTTTTCTCTTTTAAAAGTCCTAATTCATAGTTTGCTAATGCAACTGATTTTTTAACTTTTGCTAAAGAGGTTATAAAAGTTGGAAATTGTGATAATGTAATTCCTGTAATATTAAAATTATCTTTTGCTCGTAAGCTTTGTACACCATAATAAACATCACTTGGAATTTCTCTTTCTCCAATTAAGTCATGTTCCATTCTAACAGTCATTTTAAATCCTTTTTTTAATCTTTTGGGATTAATTCTTTTCTTTCTTAATGAAATTGTAAACTTGTAAAATGAACTAAAAGTGATGTTTTATAAAAATTATTAAAAAAATAAGTATGAATTTAAAAAATAGAAAAGGCCTCAAGAGAAGGAGTATTTTTGAGGCCTTTGATTGTTGTTTTAAAATAAGTATTTTTAAGGTTTTTTTAATTCTTCTTTAGCCTCCTTTTTTATTAAAGTAGCCCAAGAAAAGGTTAAGTTATTTAAGAAAGGATGTTTTTCTTGGGCAAAATGTGCCATAACCAAGGGACGACTTGATTATGGCACGGAAAACTATTTTATGATCCTTTTACAGTAGCTAGTTTTCTTCTCATATATGCGATTTTATTTTGAAGAGGTAAATGTTTTGGACAAGTATCTTCACATCCAAGAAGTGTCATACATCCAAAAATACCATTATCATCTCCGATTAGTTCATAATAATCATCTGCATCTCTTTCATCGTGTGGGTCACACTCAAATCTTGCAACTCTGTTAAGTCCAACAGCTCCTACAAAATCCTCTTTTATAAGTTTTGTTCCACATCCTGCAACACAACATCCACACTCAATACATCTATCAAGTTCAAAAACTGCATCTGCAACTTCAGGTTCAATTGGTTCTTCAATTGCTGCAATATCAACCTCTTTTGAAGTATGAATCCAAGACTCAACTCTTTTACTCATAGCATCCATCCAAACACCTGTGTTTACAGATAAATCTTTAATTAATTTGAATGTTGGAAGTGGAAGCAATATAATCTCTTCTGGTAAATCTTTTGTTAAAGTTCTACAAGCTAATTTAGGACGCCCATTAATCATCATAGCGCAAGATCCACAAATACCAGCTCTACATACAAAGTCAAAAGATAAACCGGCATCCATTGTTTCTCTGATTTGAGTAAGAGCTAAATAAATAGTCATACTATCTGTTTCAGTAATATTATAATCTTGAAAATATGGTCTTAAATCTTTTCCTTGGGGGTTGTATCTAAGAATTTTTAGTGTTAGTTCCCTTGCCATTATTTATCTCCTAATCTTATATTTTTTCTTTTGTATTCAGCTTGTAGGGGAAATGGCATCAGAGCTTCTTGAACCTCATATCTGTCTTTACCTTCAGCTTGTAGTTTTTCAGTTAATTCATCAACTTCTTTTTGTCTAATTTCACTTTGTGGATTTTCAATTAAATTACCTTTTGCACCATAGCCTCTAAATCCAGGAGGTATTTCCATAGTCATAATATCAAGATCTTCATATTCAACTGTTGGCATAGTATTTCCATCTTTCCAAGAAGTAAGAGTTCTTTTTAGCCAATTTGCATCATCTCTTTTTGGATAATCCTCTCTAGTGTGAGCACCTCTACTTTCTGTTCTATCAAGGGCACCCTTTGCAACACAAAGTGCAACTTTTAACATCATTGGTACTCTATATGCTTCTTCAAGTTCAGGGTTTGCACTTAAATCTTTGTCTTTTATTCCAATATTTTTAGAATCTTTTAAAAGTTGTTCAAGTTCAGTAACTGCTTTAGTAAGACCATCTCCATCTCTAAAGATACCAACATATTCTTGCATAAGTTTTTTCATTCTGTTTTTAATTCTAAAAACGTCTTCTTTTCCATTTCTTGAAATAAGCTCTTTCATATAAGCTTCTTTTTCAAATACAAATTTTTCAATTACTTCTGTTTTTATGTCAATTTGCGTATCAACACAAAAGTCTGCAAAGAAGTTACCAATAATCATACCAGCAACAACAGTTTCAGAAACAGAATTTCCTCCAAGTCTATTAAATCCATGCATATCCCAACAAGCAGCTTCTCCTGCTGAAAAAAGTCCCTTTAAAGTAGGAGACTCACCTGTTGGTTTTGTTCTAATTCCACCCATAGAGTAGTGTTGCATTGGAAGAACTGGAGCCCAACCTTTTTTGCCTTCATCTGCTGGATCAATTCCTGCAAAATATTCACAAATTTCTTGAACGTCTCTTAAATTCTTTTCAATATGTTCTCGTCCAAGAATAGAAATATCAAGCCATAGGTGTTTACCATAAGGAGAATCAACACCTTTTCCTTTTCTAATATGTTCTATCATTCTTCTTGAAACTACATCTCTTGAAGCTAAATCTTTTTTCTCAGGTTCATAATCAGGCATAAATCTATGTCCATCAACATCTCTAAGAACTCCACCATCTCCTCTACAACCTTCTGTTAATAAAATACCAGATGGAAAAAGTGGAGTGGGGTGAAATTGTACAGCTTCCATATTTCCTAGTTTTGCAAGTCCTGTTTCAAGTGCAATTGCTGTACCAATACCTTCACAAATAACGGCATTTGTAGTAATCTCATAAACTCTTCCATATCCACCAGTTGCAATAAGAGTTCCTTTTGCAACATAGGCAATTATTTCTCCAGTGATGAGGTCTCTAACAATTGCACCATAACATCTTCCTTCATGGTGAATAAGTCCAATAGCTTCTTTTCTATCTTCAATATTTACATCTCTTTTTAAAGCTTCATTGGCAACTGCAAAAAGCATAGTATGCCCTGTAGCATCTGAGGTATAACATGTTCTCCATTTTTTGGTTCCACCAAAGTCTCTTGAATTAATAAGTCCATGTTTATCATCTGCTTCATGAATTGTTGTTCTTTTTGTATTTATTACTGCGTCATGGTCACCTTTTTTAATTCTTGTCCATGGAACTCCCCAAGCTGCAAGTTCTCTAATTGCTTTTGGCGCAGTTGTAACAAACATTCTTGCAACATCTTGATCACATCCCCAGTCACTTCCTTTTACTGTATCTGTAAAGTGAACATCTTCATTATCGCCTTCTGACATTTTTGCATTACCTAAAGCGGCTTGCATACCACCTTGAGCAGCTGCACTATGAGATCTTTTAACTGGAACTAAACTTAAAACAGTAGTACTTAAACCTTTATTTGCAGCAGCAACAGCAGACCTTAGACCTGCTAATCCACCACCAATTACTAATGCATCACAATATTTAATATTCATAATAAAACCTTCTTACTTATTAATAATTTCTTGTTGGTAGTTGTTTGGATTATATTTCATTGGTTGATGATCATATCTTTCTATACCAATTTTCATATAAGCTAACAGTGTTATAGTTCCTAAAGTTAAAAAGAAAAAACTTAAATATTTTTTTGCTTTTAGCATTTTTAATCTTGTTTCTTTAGGATTTTCTCCATCAAACCAACCCCATTTCATAGCAGCTCTATAAAGTCCTATTGAACCATGAAGTTCAACACAGATTAATAAAACCATATATAAAAGCCACATATTTTCATTTACAACTCTATAAGAACTTGTATATGGACCAATATTTTGTGGTTGAGTAAACATTATGTATAAATGAATTGATACAAGGAACATCATGATAAGACCAGAAATCCATTGGAACATCCATAAAGAAGTATCTTGATGTTTCATCATTTTTGCATGTTCTTTTATTTTGATATATGCTTTATATGAAGTAGGGAATTTTCTAATTCCTAAAATAGCATGTAAGACTAATATGGCTGTGATAATAGCTACAAAGATAGATACTATAATTGGCAAGCCACCATCAAAAATAAAATCTAACTCAAACGCTTTTGTAACAGTATACATTGCATCTTTACCTAATAATATGGTAGATACAAAAAACATATGTCCCATCATGAAAATTGCAAGAATAACACCAGTAGCTGTAAGAAGCTTATCTAGTTTTGCAGGGACTCTACTTTTCTTTCCTTCTGGAGTGATGCCAGTAAAAGCTTCAATAATTTTCTCCATTTTTTCTCCTTTTAAATGGTTCCTCATTTAAAAGGAACCGTCCTTTTTGTGGCTACTTTAGACATAGTTTGTAGAAAATGTAAAAAGTAGCAAAATCTAAAGAGCTTTATTACAAAAGCCTCATCTTTGATTTTATGAGATGAAGTTTATAGAGTCAAAATGACCTTAAAGTGATATTTAAAAAAAGTTTTTGATTTTATTTTATAAGTTTTGCATAAAGCAGTATAGAAAATCTATACTACTTTACACTCTTAAAATATCTGTTTGTTTCTTCAGAAACAATTTTTGATAATAGAAGTAAGGCAATTAAGTTTGGTATTGCCATAAGACCATTTGCAAGGTCTGAGAAGTTCCATACTAGTTTAAGTTCTGTCATTGCACCAACTACAATAAAACTTACAAAAACTATTCTATATAGTTTGATTGATTTATCTCCAAAGATATATTCAAAGGCTCTCTCTCCATAATATGACCATCCAAGAATTGTAGAGTAACCAAAAAGAACAGTTGCAAAAACTACAACAATTGCTCCAAAGTCACCTAAGAAGAATTGGAAACTTTTTAGTGTTAGCTCTCCTGCACTTCCCCCTGTAGTCCAAACTGGTGCCATAAGAATAATAAGTGCTGTCATTGTACAAACAATTAGTGTATCTATAAATGTTTGAGTCATAGATACAAGAGCTTGTTTCGCGGGATCACTAGTTTTTGCTGCTGCTGCTGCAATTGGAGCAGAACCTAATCCTGATTCATTTGAGAAAACACCTCTTGCAATACCATATCTAATAGCAGCTGCAACTGCTGCCCCTGCAAATCCACCACCTGCTGCAATTGGATGGAACGCATGATAAAAGATAAGTCCAAAGGCATCTGCAACTTTATCAAAGTTAGTTATTATGATTAGTAAAGCAGTTGCAAGATAAACAACAATCATAAATGGAATTAGATACTGAGTAGTTTTTCCTATTGATTTAATACCACCAATAACAACAAAAGATGTAATTGTTAAAAGTACAATACCTGTAAGCCACATAGGAACATCAAACTGTGATGATAAAGCATTTGCAACGGCATTTGCTTGAGTCATATTACCAATACCAAATGAAGCTAAAACTGTAAATAATGCAAATAAAGTTGCAAGAACAGGCATATTTAAACCTTTAGAAAGGTAGTACATAGGACCACCTTTATATCCATTCTCTCCTTTTTCTCTATATTTAACAGCTAAAATTGCTTCAGAGTATTTTGTTGCCATTCCAACAAGTCCTGTAACCCACATCCAAAATACAGCTCCAGGTCCACCAAAAGTTATGGCCGTTGCAACACCAACAATATTACCAATACCAACAGTAGCAGCTAGAGCTGTCATAAGAGCCTGAAAGTGTGTAATATCTCCCTCTGCATCTTTCTCTTTTACAAAAATCAATTTAATTGCATGACCAAGTGCCCAAAACTGCATACCTTTAAGTATAATTGTTAGGTATACTCCTGTACCAACAAGAAGTACTAACATTGGTACTCCCCATACAAATCCAGATGCACTGGAAATAAAACTGTCTAAACTCTGCATTAATTGTCCTTCACAATAAAAACGTTATAATATCTTAAAGTTAGTTAAAATTTATTAAATAGTTATTTAACTAAAGCATTTATATAGAAAATCTATAGTTTAATTCAATAAAAATTACTAAAAGAAAAATATTATTAATTAGAATCATTTAACCTTTTACTTAACAAAGTTTGAGTATTATTATGCCCTTAATAAACAAGTGCATGTTATTGATTATATTTTCATTTGGTATAAACAAGAAAGGAAATTTTATTATGTTAGATTTAGCAATTATTGGTGGAGGTCCTGCAGGACTTACAGCAGGTTTATACGCAACAAGAGGTGGTTTAAAAAACGTAACAATGTTTGAAATGGGAATGCCTGGTGGTCAAATCACAGGTTCTTCTGAAATTGAAAACTATCCAGGTCAAGGGAATGTAATGTCTGGTATGGAGCTTATGCAAAATTGGCCAGAGCAAGCTATGAAATTTGGACTTAATCACGAAATGAATCAAGTTACGAATGTAACAAAAGATGGTGATGTTTTTACAGTAGAAACAGCTGATGGAAACAAACAAGAAGCAAAAGCAGTTCTACTTGCAACGGGTTCTGTTCCCAGACGTGCAGGATTTAAAGGTGAAGATGAGTTTTTTGGTAGAGGTATTTCTACTTGTGCAACTTGTGATGGATTTTTCTATAAAGGGAAAGAAGTAGCTGTAGTAGGTGGTGGAGACTCTGCCTTAGAAGAAGCTGTATACCTTTCAAAAATTTGTTCTAAAGTATATTTAGTACATAGAAGAGATACATATAGAGCAGCACCTTCAACTATTGAGCATATGAAAGCTGCCCAAAATATTGAAGAAGTTACTAGTGTAGATGTTGAAGAAGTATATGGTGATGCAATGGGTGTTACTGGACTTAAAGTAAAATCAAAAGAGAATGGTGAGATTAGAGATTTACCAACACCAGGTGTATTTGTATTCGTTGGACGTGATGTATTAAACGACCCATTAAAACAAGAAGATGGATCTTTCCTTTGCGATACTAATGAACAAGGTGAGATTATCGTAGATTTAAAAATGAAAACAAATGTACCAGGACTTTATGCTGCTGGTGATGTAAGAATAGATGCAGCAAAACAAGTTGTTTGTGCAGCTGGTGATGGTGCTACTGCTGCAGTTGATATTATTGAGTATGTTGGATAAAAGAAAGTAAAAAGGAAATATTTTATTATGATTAATGTAGGTATTGTAGGAAGTACAGGAAGAGTTGGTTCATTATTAATTGATGATTTAGCAACAGAGAGCGAAGCAAAATTATCAGCTTGCCATGTTTTTGATGAATTAAAAAAACCTGTTCCAGAAGGAACAGTTGTTACAAATGATATGAAAACTCTTTTAGAATCTTCTGATGTAATTATTGATTTTAGTGCGCCTGTTGCTACACAAAGTTTGCTTGAAGAAATTGTTGAAAATGGTGGTAATAAACCACTTGTTATAGCAACAACAGGGTTTAATAAACATCAACAAAACCTATTAATTGAAGCTTCTAAAAAAGTTCCAGTTTTATATGCAACTAACATGAGTTTAGGTGTTGCAGTTTTAAATAAACTTGTATCATTAGCTTCAAAAGCACTTAGAGATTTTGATTGTGAAGTAGTTGAGCAACATCACCGATATAAAATTGATTCACCATCAGGAACAGCTTTAACATTAGCAGAACATGCTGCACGTGCAAGAGATTTAGATTTAGATGCAGTTAGAGTTTCTGGAAGAGATGGAGAAATTGGAGCTAGAACAAAAGACGAAATTGGTGTAATGTCATTAAGAGGTGGAGACATTGTTGGAAGACATACAGTTGGTTTATACAATGATGGAGAATTCATCGAATTACATCACACTGCAACAGCAAGAAATACTTTTTCTAAAGGTGCGATAAAAGCTGCTAAATGGTTAGTAAACCAAGAAGCAGGTCTTTACTCAATCAATGACTGTTTAGGTCTATAATAAAAATTTTAAATATGAAGAACGAAAAGAAATTTGAAGCACTAAAGTTCACTTTTTGTTCTTTCAAAAGGGATTAAATAAATGTGTGCAATAGTTGGTATTTATGGAAATGAAAACGCTGCAAGGTTAGCTTCTTTAGCTCTATTTTCAATGCAACATAGAGGGCAAGAAGCAACTGGTATCTCTTCTTCTAGAGAAGGAAAAATTTATACAAAAAAAGATAGAGGTTTAGTATCTGAAGTTTTTACTGATGAGGCTTTAGAGTATTTAAAAGGAAATATGGCAATTGGTCATAATAGATACTCAACAGCAGGTGGAGACTCTATTTTAGATGCACAACCAGTTTATGCAAAATATAAATTAGGTGAAATGTCTATTGTACATAATGGAAATTTAATCAATAAAGATGAAGTTAGAAATCAATTAATTGACAATGGTGCAATTTTTCAAACAGGAATGGATACCGAAAATCTAATTCATTTAATAGCAAAGAACACTACAAAAGATAAGTTAAAAGACAGAATCATTGATGCCTTAGATAGAACAGTAGGTGCATATTGTTTTATTGTTCAATCTAGAAATAAACAGTTTGTTATTAGAGATAGATATGGTATTAGACCTTTATCTCTTGGTAAAATTAAAACTGGTGGATATATTGTTGCCTCTGAAACTTGTGCTTTTGAATTAGTAGATGCAGAGTTTGTAAGAGATGTAAATCCAGGAGAAATGTTAATCTTCTCAGAACATAATGATGAACCTGAATCAATTCAACTTTTTGAACCAGAGTTTAGACCATGTGCTTTTGAATATGTATATTTTGCAAGACCTGATTCTGTAATTGATGGTAAAAATGTTTACTCTACTAGAGAGAATATGGGGAAAACTTTAGCTTCAAATGACAATGTAAATGGAATTAAAGTTGATATGGTTGTTCCTGTTCCAGATTCTGGTGTTCCAGCAGCATTAGGTTATGCAGCGCAGAGTGGAATTCCTTTTAAATATGGAATTATTAGAAATCACTATGTAGGAAGAACATTTATTGAACCAACTCAAGAGATGAGAAGTTTAAAAGTTAAAATGAAACTTTCTCCTATGAGATCAATGATTGAAGGTAAATCTTTACTTGTAATTGATGATTCAATTGTAAGAGGAACAACTTCAAAAAGAATAGTTAGAATGCTTAAAGAAGCAGGGGCTAAAGAGGTTCATTTTAGAGTAGCATCTCCAGAGATTAAGTTCCCTTGTTTTTATGGAATTGATACTCCAAATAAAGAAGAACTTATTTCAAATAATATGACTAAAGAAGAAGTTTGTAAATATATTGAAGCGGACACTTTAGAGTATCTTACTATTGATGATTTAAGAAATTCAATAGGAAATGATAGAAATTATGCATTAGAAAGCTTTGATGGTGACTATTTCGTTACAAAATAAAGCAAACTTGAAAAATAAATATAAAAATAAAGAAGTACTTACTATTGGTAGGTACTTTAGAAAAAAATTTGGTGAAACAGTTTATAAGGTTCCCATATCAATATCAGGATTTACTTGTCCAAATATTGATGGAACAGTTGCAAAGGGTGGTTGTACCTTTTGTGAAAATGACTCTTTTTCACCAAACTTACAAGAAAGAAAACCAACATTTAAACTAAACCCAAGAGTAAATGAAAATCCATTTTTAGACAAACAGTTACAACAACTTCAGATGCAGTTTGAAGCTACTAGAGAAAGATTGGAAAATAAATTTGGAACAAAAAAATATATAGTATATTTTCAATCATTTACAAATACATACGCTCCCCTTGAAACTTTAAAAGCTTTATATACAAAGGCTTTATCTTTTGACAATGTAATAGGGCTTTCAATAGGTACAAGAACAGATTGTATGACAGATGAAATTCTAGATTTTTTAGTAGAGTTAAATAAAGAAAAAGAGATTTGGGTTGAGTATGGAATTCAATCTTTTTATGATAATACTTTAGAAAAAATAAATCGTGGTGATGATGCTAATTCCATGAGAAAATGGATAAAAAAAACAAAAGATAGGCAATTAAAGGTTTGTGGTCATCTTATTTATGGATTACCTGGTGAAAATCAAGAAATGATGTTGGATAGTTTTAATAAAACACTTGAGTTAAATGTTGATTCAATTAAATTTCATCCTTTATATGTAGTAAAAAATACACTTTTAACTCGTGATTATAAAAAAGGTCATTTTACACCTATTACTGAAGAACTTTATATAGATACAGTTGTAAAATCAATTAAAAAACTTCCTACTAATGTATCTGTTCAAAGGGTAACTGCTGGAATAGATGATAGTACTTTATTATCTCCTCAATGGTGTAGAAATAAACATCAACAAATTGAAAAAATTAAAAAAGCTTTGATTAAAGAAGGGTTAAAATACTAAGAGAAATCTCTTAGTATTATGCTTTTATTTTTAATAGATAGTCAACTACATTTTCAATAAATGCATCATGCTTTCTATCTTTTCTATATGCTATATATAGTTTTCTACTCATTTTATGATTACCAATTCTTGATTCATAAAGTGCACCAGCTTTTATTAGTGTTTCAATAGCATTTCTTGATACAATAGAAACCGTTGGTGTTTCATTTTTATCTGAGTGTAAAACAGTCTGAACAATTGTTGTAGCACTTGTTACTTCACTAGTTACATCAAATGTATCACAATCAGGATAGTTAGCCTTCTCTAATGACTCTTTAAAGATTATTCTTGTGTGAGAATCAGGGTTTCTACAAACCCACTTATATGATAATAAATCTGCAGCTTTTGCTTTTGCAGGTAATTCTTGGTTTGAAAAAATTACAATTTCATCATCCATCCATTCTCTATAAATGATATCATCATCAGGGATATAGTTTTCAACTAACGCCATATCAATTTTTTTATCAAGTAAATCTTCAATTGCTTTATGAGAAACTGAAACATTTATAGAAACATCATTGTTAATATTTTCTTTTAAGTTATTTAAAAATCTTGGCAAGATGTAATTTCCAATAATAAATGAAGCACCAAATACAAAAGTCACATCTTTATTCATAATTTTTAATAGCTCTTTTTCGCCATTATTAACGCATCTTTCAATCTTTTGTGCAATGGCATATAGCATTTGACCTTCTTTTGTAAGTCTAATACCATTTTTCTTTCTATCTACAACTTGGACATCTAAATAATCTTCAATAAACTTCATCTGCTGTGTTACAGCAGGTTGTGAAATTCCAAGTTTTGCAGAGGCTTTTGAGAAAGATTTTTCTCTTACGACTGTTAGGAAAGTCTCTAGTTTTGCAAAATCTGTTAACATCTTTGTATACCTTTAATAAAATGTAATGATTATAATAACATTTGTTTATAAATAGAAATATTAAGTAACATAAATAATTTATAGAAATTATGGTATAATTTATATAATATTAAATCATTTTTTTTTGATTTGATGTTTTTATTGGAGAACAAATGTCGGAAAATTTTTTAAATTCATTAAATGAATCGCAACAGGATGCAGCCCAGCATATAGATGGTTCTTTGCTTATTTTAGCAGGAGCTGGTTCAGGTAAAACAAAAACTATTACAACAAGATTAGCATACCTTATATCTATTGGAATTGATCCAAGTTCAATTTTAACTCTTACCTTTACAAATAAAGCAGCTTCAGAGATGAGAGAAAGAGCTTATTCTATGATAGATACATCGACTATTAACACTCCACCTCTTCTTTGTACATTTCATAAGTTTGGATTACTTTTTCTTAAATTTAATATGAGTGAATTAGGAAGAAAAAATTCATTTATAATTATTGATAATGATGACAAAAAAAGAATTTTAAAGTCTATTGATAAAGAGATAACAACTTCTCTTTTGGTTTCAGAAATCTCAAAATATAAAAATTCACTATTAACTCCTATAGAAGCTAAAGCTGCTGCTCAACTTAAACTTTATCAGCAAATTGCTGATGTTTATGAAAAGTATGAAGCATATTTATTAAAAAACAATTTAGTAGATTTTGATGATCTACTTCTTCTACCCTATAGAATTTTACAAAAAAATGAAGATTTAGCAAAAGAAATTAGCCAAAAATATCAATATGTAATGGTGGATGAGTATCAAGATACTAATGAACTTCAATATAAACTATTAAGAAAACTTTGTACGACACATAACAATCTTTGTGTAGTTGGTGATGATGATCAATCTATTTATGGATGGAGAGGTGCAACAATTAAAAATATTTTAAATTTTGCAGAGCACTTTGAAGGAACTAAAGTAGTAAAACTAGAAGATAACTATAGATCAACAAATACAATATTAGAACATGCAAATCAATTAATAGAGCATAATAGAGATAGATTAGGAAAACTTTTAAAAGGAACTAGAACTAAAGGTAATAGTGTTAAGGTTTATGAGTCTCATGATGAAAATGAAGAGACCAGAAAATTAATTGATGATATCATTAAATTAATAGCACAAGGTGAAAGTGCAAGGGATATTGCAATTTTATTTAGAGTAAATGCTTTATCTAGGTCTTTAGAGGAAGGTTTTAATAGAGCTGGATTAAACTATAGACTTATTGGAGGTATGAAGTTCTACGAAAGAGCAGAAATTAAAGATTTGATTGCTTATTTTAGAATACTTACTAATACAACTGATAACTTCTCATTAAAAAGAATTATAAATAAACCAAAAAGAGGAATTGGAAAAACAACAATTGATAAACTTGATGCTAAATCTATTGAGCTTAAACAACCAATTTTTAAAATCCTTGAGGATTATAATGCAGATGAATTAGCTGCAGTTGTTGGAAAGAAGAACTCAAGAACTTTGAAAGTGTTTATGGCATCAATTATGGATTTAAGAGAGACTTTAGAAGAATCAAAAATGAAATTTCTAGATTCATTTGAAGAGACTTTTGATTATAGAGCTTCTTTTGATAATGCCCCAGATGGTTTTGATAGACAGGCAAATATAGATGAATTTTATGGATATATAAGAGATTTTTTTATTCAACATCCGCATTTAAGTTTAGAAGATTTTTTAAATGAAATAGCTTTAGAATCAGAAAATAGTGAATTAACTGAACAAGCCGTTTCAATGATGAGCATTCACTCTTCAAAAGGTTTAGAGTATAAGCATTTATTTATTATAGGACTTGAAGAAGGTTTTTTCCCTATTATTGGAGATGGTTCTGATATTGAAGAAGAGAGAAGATTAGGTTATGTAGCAATTACAAGAGCTATGGATAATCTTACAATGTCTTTTGTTCATTCAAGATTCTATAAAGGTAAGAGAGCAACTTTAATAAAAAGTAGGTTTTTAAGTGAATCAGGACTTATTAAAGGTAGTCTTCAAATTGAAAAACACTCACACTTTAAGAAAGGTGATTTAGTTCAACACAAAATATTTGGAATGGGAAGAGTTCAAAAAGCGGTTAAAGCTGGAAAAGATTTTAAACTTACAATTAATTTTGGTGGACAAAAAAGAGATATTCTTTCTAGCTTTGTAGAGAAAAAATAGAGTTTTAAATGCAAAAAAAACTTTATGATAATAAACAATTAAATAAATTAATTGTAGTAAATAAACCAATATTTAGATCTTCAAACTCTTATTTAAATCAAATAAAGAGAAAATATAGAAATAAAAAGGCAGGTTTTTCAGGAACATTAGATCCTTTTGCTTGTGGTTGTCTAATTGTAGCTTTTGGTCAATACTCTAAGCTTTTTAAATATCTTAAGAAAACTCCAAAAACATATAGGGCTGTTATTTGGTTGGGAGCCACTTCAGAATCTTTGGATATAGAAAATATTATAGATATAAAAGATGAAAAAAGAGTAGATGAAAAGCTTTTAATAGAAGAGATTAAAAATCTTATAGGAACTCATGAATACTATCCTCCAAAATTTTCTGCAAAGAAAATTGATGGAAAAAGAGCTTATGATTTAGCAAGAGCTGGAAAAGAAGTTAAAATGAAAAAATCGTCTATGAATATAAGTGATACAAAGTTTATTTCATATAAACATCCTTTTATAACTTTTGAAGCAACAGTTAGTGAAGGTTCATATATTAGATCTTTAGCTCAAATATTACTTGAAAAAATAGATAGAGTAGGGACTCTTTCATATTTAAAGAGATTAAATGAAGGAGAGTTTTTTTATCAAAATGAAAAAGAGTTAAATCCTTTAGAGTATTTAGATTTAAAAGAGAATATTTATACAGGCACAAAAGAGTGGCTTGAAGATGGTAAAAAAATTTCATTAGATTATCTTGAAATAAAAGAAGAGGGTGAATATCTAATTAAATTTGATAATTTTTTTAGTATAATTCAAATTCAAGAAAATGAGGTGAAATACTTATTAAATAAGGTTCTAATATAATGATAAGAAAATCATATGCTAAAGTGAATATTTTTTTAAAAATTGCAGGAAAGCGAGATAATTATCATGAATTAGTTTCACGATTTGTAAGAGTTCACAATTTATATGATGTAATATCATTTGAAGAGGGCATATATAAAGAATTTACTTTAGTAGGAAGATTTGGTTGTGAAACTAAAAAAAATACAATATATAAAGCATATGAAAAGTTAAAAAAGATTTCATCTAAAGTAGAAGAGTATTTTAAAAAATATAGTGTAATTGTAAATAAAAATATCCCTGAATTTGCTGGACTTGGTGGTGGAAGCTCAAATTGTGCTACATTTATGATTATGGTAAATGAAGTTTGCAATTTAAATCTCTCAAAAGATGATTTAGCGAAAATAGCAGTAGAAATTGGAGCAGACGTACCATTTTTTATATATGAATATGATTCAGCTAATGTTACTGGTATTGGAGAGATAGTAGAAAAGTTTGATGAAGAACTTTTAGATTTAGAGGTAATTACTCCAAAAATTGAATGCAATACAGGAAAGATTTTTAATAGTTTTAGAGATAAATTTTATAAAGAGATTTCTTTGGAAGATAAAAATAGATTATTAAGTTTAAAATCGAAGAATGTTTTAGAAATCCTAAATCCTTATGAAGCAAATGATTTATTAAATCCTGCAATTGATAATGAGCCAGAACTTAAAAATTATATGAAAGAAGATTTTTATTTTAGTGGAAGTGGAAGTTCTTTTTTCAGGCTAAAAACTGGAAGTGAAAATGAGTAAAAAAGAAACAAAGAAAAACTTAGTATTTAAAAATAAAAAAGCTTTTCATGATTATGAAATATTAGATACTTTTGAAGCTGGTATTGTACTAGAAGGTAGTGAGGTAAAAGCAGTTAGAGAAGGTAGAGTTAATTTAAAAGATTCTTTTATAAGGATTATAAAAAATGAACTTTTTGTATTAAATATGCATATAACACACTTAAGTACTGCACATACTACATATAGACCAAATGAAAGACGTGATAGAAAACTTTTATTACATAGAAAAGAGATTGATAAACTATTTATAAAAGTGACAAAAGATGGGATAACAATAGTACCAATAAAATTATATTTTAATTCAAAAAACATGTTAAAAATGCAAATTGCAACAGGTCGTGGAAAGAAACTTCATGATAAAAGAGAAGATTTAAAGCAAAAATCTATGAAAAGAGAAACAGAACAAGCCCTAAAAAACTATAGATAGAGATAAAAGTATAATTTTTATACATTAAAACAACAATTATGTAATAATTAAAAAAACCTTAAAAAAAAAATTAAGATATTAAGCTTAATTTTATAGCCAATTAGCTAGTATTTTGATGATAAGTGACAAAAGAGTGACTTGTAAAAAAATTAGTAGGAGGAGATTGATGCAAAACGGTGCAAAAATCGAATATGATTATTCAATTGTAAAAGCGTTTACATTTGCAACAATTCTGTTTGGTATCATTGGTATGACAATTGGTGTTGTACTAGCATTTCAACTAGCATTTCCTAGCTTAAACAATTTAGCAGGGGAATATGGTACGTTCAGTAGATTAAGACCTTTACACACAAATGGTGTTGCGTTTGGTTTTACTCTAAGTGGTATCTTTGCTTCATGGTATTATATCGGGCAAAGAGTTTTAAAGGTATCTTTAAAAGAGTCTCCATTTTTAATGGGTGTGGCTAAGTTACACTTCTGGCTATACTTTATTACGATTCTTTTAGCTGTTGTAACTCTATTTATGGGTATTACAACTTCTAAAGAGTATGCAGAGTTAGAATGGCCTTTAGATATTTTAGTAGTAGTATGGTGGGTACTTTATGGTGTTTCAATATTTGGTTTAATTGGAATTAGAAGAGAGAGAACTTTATATATCTCTATTTGGTATTTCATTGCTGGATTTATTGCAGTTGCTATGTTATATCTATTTAACAATATGGAAGTTCCAACAAAACTATACTCTGGTTATGGTTCATGGATTCACTCTGTATCTATGTATTCTGGTACAAATGATGCTCTAGTGCAATGGTGGTATGGACATAACGCAGTTGGTTTCGTATTTACTGTTCCAATTATTGCGATGATTTATTATTTCTTACCAAAAGAGTCTGGACAAAATGTTTACTCTTATAAGTTATCTATCTTAGCATTCTGGGGATTATTATTCGTATACCTATGGGCTGGTGGACACCACTTAATTTATTCAACTGTTCCAGATTGGATGCAAACTATGGGTTCTGTAATGTCAGTTGTATTAATTTTACCATCATGGGGATCAGCTATTAATATGCTTTTAACTATGAAAGGTGAGTGGCAACAATTACAAACAAATACACTTATTAAGTTTATGGTATTAGCTTCAACATTCTATATGTTATCAACAATTGAGGGACCAATTCAGTCAATCAAATCTGTTAATGCTATTGCGCACTTTACTGACTGGATTCCAGGTCACGTACATGATGGTGTATTAGGATGGGTTGTATTTATGATTATGGCTGCACTTTTCCATATGGCACCAAGAATATATGGAAGAGAGATTTACTCTAAGTCATTAATGGAAACACAGTTCTGGTTACAAACAACTGGTATTGTTTTATACTTTACTTCAATGTGGATTGCAGGTATTACTCAAGGTATGATGTGGAGAGCTTATGATGAATATGGTTCATTAGTTTACTCTTTCATTGATACTGTAACAGTATTACAACCATATTATACTATTAGAGCTGTTGGTGGGTTAATGTACCTAATTGGATTCTTTATGTTCGCATATAACATGTACAAAACTGCAACTGCAGGTAGAGTACTTGATAAAGAACCAGCAAATGCTACACCAGTAGCTGCTTAAGAAGGAGGGTAATTATGTTTCATTGGTTTGAACAAAGACCGTTTTTCTTTGCGGTATTAGTATTTATATTTATTGCATTCGCAGGAATTATTGAAGTAATACCTGATTTTGCAAAACAATCAAGACCTACTGTTGGTACAAAACCATATAGTGTTTTAGAATTAGCAGGTAGACAAGTATATATCAAAGATTCATGTAATGCTTGTCACTCTCAGTTAATTAGACCATTTAAATCTGAAACTGATAGATATGGTATGTATTCATTATCTGGTGAGTATGCTTATGATAGACCATTTTTATGGGGATCAAAAAGAACAGGTCCAGATTTATTGAGAGTTGGTAACTATAGAACAACTGACTGGCATGAAAATCATATGTTAGATCCAAATTCTGTTGTTCCAGGTACAGTTATGCCAGCATATCCTCATATGTTCACAAATATTGCTGATTTAGATACAGCATATGCAGAAGCTTATACAGTAAAAAATGTATTTAATACTCCATATGATGTTGATTTAGATGGTGATGGTAAAGTTGATGTTGAACTAGGTGAGCATAGTACTGCTATTGCAAAAGCTTTAGAAGATGCTAAAGCAATTGCTGCAGATATGAAAAATCAAGCTGTAAAAGATGCCGTAGCAAACGGTCAAGTTCCTGAAATAGTTGCATTAATTGCATATTTAAATTCTTTAAAGTAAGAGGTTAGAATGAGTCATCAAGAATTAGTCGATTTACAAGGATATCTGAAGTTTTTCCTTATCCTTGCAGCATTTATAATCTTTTACTCATATGCCTGGTCAATATATAAAAGGCAGAAAAAAGGTGAGAGAGATTTTGAAAAGTATACAGATCTTGTTCATGATGACTCTATAAACTCTGATCCTCTTGAAAAAAGAAAAGAAGAAATAGAGAAAGAGAAGGAGAAATAATATGAAGTCTATGGTAATAGGTGGAATTATTCTTATCGTCGCTTTAATGGCAGGAACTTACTTTGTTGCAGGTGATGCTTTTGTTAGTGATGATTATATTAATAGTTTAACAATGCTTGGAGCAGTTGCAATTATCACAATTTCTGTGTTTGTGGTGCTTAAGTATGTAAATCAAATTAAAAATGACACTGCTAGTGGTGAATTATCAGAAGAGAGATGGGATGGTATTGGTGAGTATAAAAATCCTATCCCTACAGGATGGGGATTAGCATTTATTGGTACTATTGTTTGGTTATTATGGTACTGGACAGTTGGTTATCCAACAAATGGTTTCTCTCAAATTGGTCAATGGAATGAAGAGGTAAATGAGTACAATGCTAAATTTACTTCAAAATGGGAAAACCCTACAGAAGAAGATTTAGTAGCAATGGGTCAATCAGTATTCTTAGTACAATGTGCACCTTGTCATGGTGTTGATGCTGAAGGTATTGATGGAAAAGCTCAAGATTTAACAAAAAGAATCTTAAAGTCTTCAGTTGAACATGTTATTGTAAATGGTGCAAACAACTTTAAAACTGCATATCCAGGTGGTATGCCAGCTGGTATGGCTGCTGGTGCAGATGTTGGAATAATTGCAGAGTATGTTGCTGGTGGATTTAAAGGTGAACAACCTGCTGCTTACGCTGCTTGTGCTGGTTGTCATGGTGCTGATGGAAAAGGTATTCCATTTGTTGGTCCAAACATCATAGAGTACGATGATGCTGTGATTAGCTCAGTATTACAAGATGGTAAAAAGGCAAATATTGGTATCATGCCTAATTTCAAAACAATGTTAAATGCAACTCAAGAAAAAGCATTAGCTGCATATATTAGAAGTTTAGGAGAGTAAAATGGCTGGAAATTCGCAAATGAATGAAAATGAAAGAGGATTATTTTCTCTTCTTCATGGAATTACAGGAATGTTAATTGCTACGGTTTTATTATTAACAATTCTAGCAGTATTAGTGTTTAATGCTATTGTTGTACAGCAAAATGAAGCTCAAAACTTCTACAAGATTAACCAAAGTTTAGATGGATTAAAAGCAAATAGTACTGACAATCTTAAAAACTATGAGTTAGTTGGAAAACCACAATAAGGAGAAAGAAAAATGGATAAAATTATTGGACTTTTATTATTAGTGTCTGCGGTATTATCTGCATATTTATCTTTCTTTGATTCAGCAAGAGTATATGTAGGTTAATGGCAAAAGTTAACTATTTAAAAGTAGCAGTGTTCACACTGCTACTTTTTTTATCTTCAAATCTTTATGCAAGCAAATTTATTTTAAGTGATGATGGGTTAATTGATCCAAGAGCTATAACAAAAATAAATGAAATAGGAAATGAAGCTCAATCGAAGTTAGGTGTAAATATTTATGTTTATGCAAAAGCTACTCTAGGATTACCTGAAAATGTTAGTGTAAAAGATAAAATTAAATATATAAAGAAAACAGAATCTGATGTTGTTAATTCATTAGTTAAACCTTATGTATTATTAACAATGGCAGTTGAAGACACTCATGTAAATTTAATTGTATCTTCAAAATTGAAAGAAACTGTCAACAAAAATGAAATCTTAAATGATTATGTTGTACCATTACTCGCTTCAAAAGATAAAAACTCAACTTTTGCAAAAGCTAGTGCTTCAATTTTAAATGGTTATGCAGCAATTGCAGATATTATAGCTGAAGAAAGAGATTTAAAGCTAGAAAGTAGTATTGGAAGTTCAGGAAAAGTTGCTGGTACAATATGGAGAGTATTCATGTACACTCTAATTGTAGTTGGGCTGTTACTTTATACTTTTGCAGTATTAAGAAGAAAAAAATAGGATATAAAAGATAATGAGAATAAATATTTGGCCAGCATTTTTTGTTGGATTATTTTCCCTTGGCTTTTCGATGATTGTTTGGACAATCTATTCAGCAACACAAGTACCTGTTCATGAAGATGAAACTTTTTTTATGTCATATCATGATTTAAAAGAGGATTACAATGAGGTTGTTGAATCAAATCAGAAGTTTTCAAATAAGTATGATTTTGAAATAACTATAAATGAAAAGAAATTTCCACTTATGATAACTGATATGTTTTTATCTCAAAGAGTTTTAGAAGAGAAATCAAAACATAAAGATATTTTTATAAATGGAAAGAATCTCATTTCATTAGCGTTTATTGATAAAAAAACTAAGAGTTTAATCAAAGATGTAGATATCTCTCTTAGAGTATCTAAACCAACAAATCACAATAATACAATGGATTTTATGAGTAAAGATTTTAAAGAAAATGTGAGTAAATACAATTTAGATGTGGATTTACCATTTAAAGGTAACTGGAATATTACTGCTAAATTTAAAATTGGCGAAGATACTGGATATTTTTATATAAAATCAAATGCAATCTAGGCAAAAACTTTTAGTATATCCCACTTCAAGATCTATTAGAGAGTATATTAACTCACAAAAAGAGTTTAATACTCTCTTACCTTCAATAATTACAATAGATGAGCTTTTTAAACGTACACTTAAATTTGATAAACTTAAATATATAGATGAAGAAGAGAGATTTTTATATTTAAAAGAGGCTGTTTTAAATATTGATTTAA
Organism: uncultured Campylobacterales bacterium; assembly: GCA_947494995.1. GTDB lineage: Bacteria > Campylobacterota > Campylobacteria > Campylobacterales > Arcobacteraceae > Halarcobacter. The sequence continues at coordinate 506,412 of CANLWY010000001.1, forward strand.
AAGCACTAGGTATTTCATCTAATTTTACACAGTTTATAAAACAAAGTGATTATATATATAGATTTTTTTTAGAATTAGCTAGTGAAGGTATTAATATTGATTCAATATCAAGTGTAGATACTTATGGCTTTTATGCAGAGCATCTAGAGATATTAAAACATATACAAAAAAACTATCTTGAAATATTAGAAAAAAACAATTCGATTGATAAAATTAATATTTCAAACTATTATGAAATAAATGAAGAGTTTTTAAAAAGATATGAAATCATTGAGTTGAATTTTGAAGGTTACTTTACTAGTTTTGAATTTGAAATTATAAAGAAAATTGCGCAGAATACTAGCTTAGAAATTAACTTTTTATATAATCAATATAATAAAAAATCAATTGAAAAATTTATTGAGTATGGTTTTGATTTAGAAAAAGGATTTTTTTATAAGATTAATTTAGAAAGTAAAGAGATACTTTCTAAAGAGAAAATTGAAAAAAAATATAAAAGTTTGGAAATAAAAGGCTACTCTTCAAGAGTTAATCAAATTGCTTTTATAAAAAAATCAATAGTAGATTTAGTAAATAATGGAATTAATCCTTCAAAAATAGCTTTAATACTTCCTGATGAATCTTTTACTAGCTCCCTATCAATTTTTGATAAAGAGGGTTATTTTAACTATGCAATGGGTTTAAATATATACACATCAAATCTTTATAAAGTAATGGATGCCATATATTTATATATAAATGAAGATGAAATAAAAAATATTAAAAATCTTGAGTTTATAAATCTTGATAAATTAAAGATTGATTCTCTTTTTAAATCAAATTGGAATAAAAATTTGACAAGTCAAATCTTTGAAGATATTGTTGAGTTTTTAATAACTAAAGAGGATAATAAAGAGTTAGTAGAAAAGTTTAAAGAGTTGGTTTATAGATTATATAAGCTTCTATTTTCATATGAAGAGAACATTTTATTAAAAGATGCATATAAGATATTCCATCAAAAGGTTTCACAATTAAGTCTTGATGATGTAAACTCAGGAAAAATTACAGTTATGGGTTTATTAGAAAGTAGACTTATAGATTTTGATGGATTAATAATTTGTGATTTTAATGAATCATTAATTCCAAAAAGATCTTTAAAAGATAAGTTTCTATCAACTTCAATAAAAGAGAAATCAAATCTACCAACTTCTATTGATAGAGAAAATTTACAAAAATACTATTATGAAAGATTAGTTTCAAGTTCAAAGCATGTATATATTTCATATGTAAAAAATGATTCTGAGCAGATTTCAAGATTTGCAAATATTCTTTTTGATATTGAAATTGATGAAAAACTATATGATAATGAATATAAAAATATTCTATTTAATAGTATTCAAATAAATCATTTTGCCGAAGAAATATCTTTTGATATTGATCTTTCTAAAATAGTTTGGAGCGCAAGCTCTTTAAAAGAGTTTTTAGAGTGTAAAAGAAAGTATTATTTTAATCATATACTTAAAATAAAAGAACATAATATCTCTTTAAAGCCAAAAGCTTATGAGTTAGGGAATATTATTCATAAAACTTTGGAAGAGTACTATAAGCAAGATAACAGAACTTATAATAAACTTTTAGAGATATTAAATGTAAATAGAGCTTCAAATCTATTTTTAAATCTTGATTTAGAAATATGGAAAAGAAAACTTGTTAATTTTATTGAGCTTGAAGATAGTAGATTTGAAAAAGGGTTTAAGATTGAAGCTTTAGAAAAACCTTTTTTATGTGAGTTTGATGGTATTAAATTAAGAGGGACTATTGATAGAATTGATAAAAAAGATAATGAATATTTTGTAATTGATTATAAAACATCTAGTTCATTAAAAGTAAATACAAAGAAAAATTTTGAAAAAGCAGTTGATTTTCAATTAGAGTTTTATTATTTAGCAATTGAAGATTTGTATAAAACATCAAATATTGAAAGCTATTATTATGATTTACATAATATGAAGCTTTTAAAAGAGATAGCTTTAGATGAAAAGTTAGAAAAATTAAAAGAGATATTTTCTGAGTTTAAAACCCAAACAGTAAGTTTTAATAAATGTGACAATAATCAAATTTGTCAATATTGTACATACAAAACTATCTGTAATAAAGATTAGATTATAAAAAGGTTTAGAGTTTAACTCTAAACCTTTTATCTCATTCTATATTAGAAAGAATATTTTACTTGAATTCTTCCTGCTGTTGCTTCATAATCATCAGCATTCTTTTTATCAACATCAAGTTTACCAAATCTAACTAAAGTAGATAAGTTTGATGAGTGATCATATGTAACTTGCCCATAATATTCTACTTCATCTCTTTCACCATCTGCATTTCTTGAACCTGCATCCATTGTAGAGTAGTTTAAAGCTAAGTTGATTTTATCAGTAACTTGTGCATCTACACCTGCATATAATGCATCTGCATCAGCTTGTCCTGATAATGTAACCATCCAGTGCTCATCAAATCCAGTGTCAGCACCAGCCATAATACCTACAGTACCACCATCTCTATCAGTTTTACCATAAGATAAGTGTGCTCCAAAAATTCCAGTTGATGCAGCAACACCAACTTTCCATAAGTTATTGTCAGCTTTAGAAATATCATCTTCTAAATCTAATGATGTATATCTAGCAAAAGCTTCTAAATTTGCAGCACCTAAATCAAATCCTGCATCTACACCAAGCGTGTATGCATCAAAGATATCTTTTACATCTACATATGATGCGTCTACATTAACAGGTCCAAATGCTAATTTTGTACCTGCTACTAAAACATTTTCAGAACCAACAAAAGCTAATCCTGTATCATTTACAGCATTAAAGTTATTTTGATTGAAATAAGCAGCATATAATGTTGCAGGACCAAATGAAGTTTGTGCTAAGATACCTGTACCTACATTTTCTCCACCCGTTGAATCTCTATCAACTGTAAAAGAAGTTGGCATTGCTTGTTTACCAACAATAATTGCTGTATTAGCAATTCCAGTATATGCAAAGTTTGCTTCAGATAATTGAACTGCTAAGTTAGCATCTGCATCTGCTTGAGTGTCAAGACCAGCCATATCTGTTCCATCACCAATAATAAATCTTGAGTTAAAAGTTACATCATCTGTTACTTTAGAGTTAAGATTTACTGCAATTTTGTAATTGTTACTAGTTTTAGAATAGTTTGAATTTGAATCACCAGCTGTGATGTCTGTACCTTCTTTAAAGTTAACATCATTGTATCTATATACTACTGTACCAGATACTTCAACATTTTTTATAGCTTCTGCTAAAGGTTGTGCAGATGCTGTAGTTCCTGCTAAAGATAGTGCTGCGATTAAACTTAATTTTGTAAAATTAGTCATTTTTGTCCTTTGTGTATAATAATAAGAAAGTATATCATGCAAAACTTAATCTATAATGAAAATGATAAACAATATCAATTAAAAGAAGGAAAAGTATATTTTTTGAGCATAAAAAAAGGCTAGAGATTTCTCTAGCCTTTTAAGAACTTTTCTAAATTATATTAGAAAGAGTATTGTACGTGTAGTCTTCCAGAAGTTGCTGCTTCTTGACCATCTCTTTTGAATTCACCAAATCTAACGTAAGTTAATAAGTTAGAAGAGTGTTGATATACAACTTGTCCATAAGTCTCTTTTTCATCTGCAACACCATTTGGTCTGTCTAATTTAGAGTGTCTTAAAGATACGTGTAATTTATCAGTAACTTGTGCTCCAACGTTAGCAAAAAGTACATCTGAATCTGCTTGAGTTAATAATCCAACTCTCCAGTGATCATCTGCAACTGTAGCTGATGATAATCCATCAATTGCAACACCACCATCTTTTCCAGTATCAGCATATGCTAAATAAGCATCAAACATACCAACAGTAGCACCTAAGCTAGCTTTGAATGTAGAAACTTTATCATTGTTTGCATCATTGTCTTGATCAGTATATCTAACAGCAGGAGATAAAGAAACAGCTCCAACATTAAAATTAGCATTAACAGCAACTGTGTATGCATCTAAAGTATCATCTGCATCAATATACCATGCTTCTGCATTAACACCTGCAAAAGAAGCCATAACACCTACAGTATAAATATCAGTAGCACCTACGATATTTGTTTGGTTAAAATATGCTCCTGCAAATGTAACTGGTGCAAAAGTGTAAGTTGCTAAGATACCAGTACCAGTTGACTCAGCACCCATTGCATCTCTATGAACTGTAAATGGAGTAGCAACACCTTGCTTACCAACAGTAACAGCTAAACCTTTAACACCAGTATAAGTGAAGTTTGCTTCAGATAGTTCAACATCTACATTTGCATCTGCATTAGTTGATGTACCTAATGAAACAGGTCCAGTTCCATTTCCAGCAATGAATCTTGAGTTAAAAGTTACATCATCAGTAACTTTTGAACTTGCACTTAATGCAACTTTATAGCTGTTTGATGCACTATCACCAGCAGTGATTGCATTATCTTCTCTATCATCATATCTATATGCAACTGTACCAGATACATCTACGTTTTTAATAGCTTCTGCTAATGGTTGAGCAGATGCAGTAGTCCCAACTACAGCAATTGCAGCGATTAAACTAAGTTTTGCGAATTTTTTCATTTGTGTCCTTTATTTAAATTAGCCTATATTGTATCACAAAATCATTTAAAAGTCATTATTTTGATGTTTATTTTTTACACAAAAACTATTTTGCTTGTGATATTAGAACATCTTCAATAATTTTTGTGATATCACCATCTAGTATTGCGTCTACGTTTGAGTAACCTATATTTGATCTTGTATCTTTTACTTGTTGGTATGGCTGTAGTACATAAGATCTGATTTGATGTCCCCATCCTATCTCACTTTTTTCTATACCATCTTTATCTGCTTGTTGCTTTTCAAGTTCAAGCTCATAAAGACGTGATTTAAGCATTTTCATAGCACTTGCTTTGTTTTTGTGTTGTGACCTATCGTTTTGGCATTGAACTACAATATTAGTTTCAATGTGAGTAATTCTAATAGCTGATTCTGTTTTATTTACATGTTGCCCACCAGCTCCACTGGCTCTATAAGTATCAATTCTTATATCTTTGTCTTCTATTTCAATATCAATATTGTCATCAATCTCTGGACTTACCATAACAGAAGCAAATGAGGTATGTCTTTTTGCATTTGAATCAAAAGGTGAGATTCTTACAAGTCTATGAATTCCATTTTCTGCTTTTAAATATCCGTAGGCATTTTCACCTTTTATAATAAATGATACATCTTTGATCCCCGCTTCTTCTCCATCTTGATAGTCAAGAAGTTCTATTTTGAAGTTTTGTCTCTCCGCCCATCTTAGATACATCCTATAAAGCATAGAAGCCCAATCTTGCGATTCTGTTCCACCTGCTCCTGGATGTATTGAAACAATTGCATTAGAAGCATCATCTGGGTTAGAAAGCATTACAGAAATTTCGGTTGATTTTATTAGTTCATCTAAGTCAGAAGCTTCTTCATAAAGTAGTTCAAATGTATCTTCATCTTCATCTTCAGAAGCTAATTCATAAAGTTCATTTGTTCCACTTAAAGCATCATTTGCTTTATCAAATTTCGATAGCTTTGAAAGAAGTCTATTTTTTTCAATACCAATTTTTGTGGCAGTTGCAACATCATTCCAAAACTCTTGAGATGATTCTAGTTCTTCAATCTCCTTAAGCCTTTTATTTAATTCATCAGGCTTAAGAATATTTTTTATGTTTTCAAGTTTGCTATTTAGAAGTTTAAGAAGTTCTGAGTATTCGTAGGCATCCATTAATTACTTAGATTCCTCTTGTTTATTCTCTTCTTTTGGTTTTAGAGTTTGAATATATGAGTATACATTTTTAATATCAGTACTATTCATTGCATTTGCATAAGGCCTCATAATAAATGCTTGCCCTCTATCATATTCACCAAGTTCATAATCTCTTATAGTAGTTTTAAAGTCAACAAAATTTAAGTTCACTAAAGCTCTTGAGTTTCCATATGGATTGTCTGCTTTTTCTCCATGACAATTTTGACATTTTTTAATATATAAAGCTTTCCCATCTTTAGACATTCTAATTTTTACTTCTTTTTTCTTTGCTGCTAACTCTTCTTGTTTTCTAGTTTCAAGTCTTTGAAGAATTCTTTGTTCTAACTTCTCTTCATCAAGTTTTGATAAGTTTTGTGTTTCTTCTTTTTTTAGTACATAGATGTAGTTTTTCCCACTTGAAGCAGTTTCTATTTTGATGTCTTCTACAGCCCAACCCTCTTTTTTCATATCTAGTAAAGATTTTGAAGATGAACACGCTCCTCCATCAAGAGGTGTTGATTCAATAGTTGCCATTGAGTTATGGTTTTCCTTAAAACACATTGTTGTTTGTGCAAAAAGTGAAGTTGCTGTTATAAGTCCTAAAGTAACAGAAGTTAATAGTTTCATATAAATCCTTTTAAAATTAAAAAGGATATTGTATCATAATTATTCTTTTTTTCGAAAATAAAAAAAGGCTAGAAGCAAAAGCCTCTAACCTTTAATATGAGTTTAGTAGTTAAATAAATTCAATACTAGAATTTATATTCAACTTGTAGTCTTCCTCTGTTGTAATCTAACTCACCTTCTTCTTCACCATCAGCATATCTAATATATGCAGATAAGTTTTTAGCATGCTTATAAGTTAATTGAACGAATGCTTCTTTGTGCTCAGTGTCAGTGTTGTCATTTTCAAATTTGTCATAGTTTAATCCTACGTGTAATTTGTCAGTAACTTGTGCACCTAAGTCAATGAAGTAACCATCAGTGTCAGACTCACCTGCAAAGTTCACAGAGTAACCAATTGCAGAGTTTGTAGATACAGCGTTGATAATACCAGCACCATCTTCACCAGTTTTAGCATAAGTAACACCAGCGTTGAACATACCCATTTTTCCAGATACTCCAACTTTTAATAAGTTGATGTCATCGTTATTATCATCATTGTCTCTATCAGAGTATTGTGCAAATAGTTTAACTGGTCCAACTGCACCAGAAACTTTTACAAAGTATTGGTCATACATATCAGCAACATCTAAGTACCAAGCTTCAGCATTTACAGGTCCAAAGTTACCAATTAATGCACCAACAACTAAGTTGTTTGCAGCAGTAATGTTAGTTTGGTTATAGTATGCAGCAGCAGCAGTTACAGGTCCAAAAGTAGTCATAGCTAAGATACCAGTACCAGTTTGCTCAGATCCATCAGAATCAATAGCTTTAGTCCATGGAGTAGCTAAACCTTGTTTACCAACAACTACAGTTGTATTAGCAATACCTGTATATGCGAAGTTTGCCCATGTTAATTCAACATCAACATTAGAATCTCCAGCATTTTGAGTATCTAAACCAGCAAATCCACCGTTAGCTCCACCAACGATAAATCTTGAATTGAAAGCTACATCATCAGTAACTTTAGATTTTAAAGATACTGCAACTTTATAGTTGTTATCTGTTGCAGATGCACCGTCATCAAAATTAATATCGTTATATCTATATACTACTGTACCAGATACGTCTACGTTTTTAATTGCTTCTGCTAAAGGTTGTGCAGATGCAGTAGTACCAGCGATTGCTAAAGCAGCTACTAAACTCATTTTTGCGAATTTTGTCATTTGTTCTCCTAAATTTCGAAATTTAAATCAGTTAACTGGGCGCGCGAACAATTTAGAAAGTTGAATCTTCTAAATACTTTCCCAGATGACCGTTGCACAAATTCTACTTAAGTAAAATTTAAAGTTTTCTTAAAGATAACAAAATTCTTGATATCTGAGCCGATATTCAGCAGTTCTTTATAATTATAGTAAGATTTATGAGGCCAAAGTAAGTTTGGCCTCATGTATAGATATTATCTATTTTTAGTGTTTTAGATATTAGAATTTATAGATGAAATGTAACCTTCCAGCATCCATATCATTGTCATTGTTATCAACATCTTTTTGTCCAAGTCTAACAATTGCTTTTAAGTTTTTAGAGTGTTTATATACAAATTGTGCGTATATTTCAGTTGCATCAACTGCGTCATTTGCATCTGAATCTAAATCGTTATAATTAACTGAGATATTAAGTTTTGGGAAAACTTGTGCTCCAACAGAAGCTTTAAGATATTGAGCATCTCTTTGACCATTTAAGTATGTTAACCATCCTACCATAGCATTTTTAGAGTGTTTATCAAGTGCAACTAAACCACCATCATCATCTGTAACACCATATTCTAATTTTCCAGAGAAGATTCCTGCTTTAGCAGTGATTTTAGCTTTTGTTAATGAACTATCTTCATCTGCTTGACCTAAATTAACTGCAGCAGCTAAGTCATCAAATGATAAAGAAGAGTGTCTTAAAGCAAAACCAAGTTTTACAGCACCAACTTTTTGTTTATAACTTGCTCCAATTGTATATGAATCAAGTACATCAGCAACATCTAAGTACCATGCATCTAAAGATACAGGACCAGCTTTACCAACTAAACCAACAGTATATACATTTTCTGCACCACTAAATGAAGCAGCAAGTTTTGCACCAGCAGAGTTGTCTCCACTTCCTAAAGTATTAAAGTTTGTTTGGTTGAAATATGCACCTACAGCAGTTATAGGACCAAAAGAAGTTGTTGCAAGAAGTCCTGTCCCTGTTTGCTCGTTGAATGAAAGAGCTGAACCAGCTGAAGCTGTCCATGGTGTTTGAATTGATTGTTTACCAAGAACAACAGTAGTATTAGCTAAACCAGTATATGCAAAATTAGCTTTAGTTAACTCAACATCTAAATTTCCATCAGCAGCAGTTTGTGTATTTAATACCATACTATCATTAACACCATCTTTTCCTGCTTGAAATGATACATTAAATACTACATCGTCAGTTACTTTTGATTTTAAGTTTGCAGTAACCTTATATGCATTAATTGAATTTGAACCTTTTGCATCAGTCTTATTATCATCATATCTATATGTAGCTGCACCAGATACATCTACATTTTTAATAGCTTCTGCTAAAGGTTGTGCAGATGCAGTAGTTCCAGCTACCGCTAAAGCAGCCACTAAGCTCATTTTTACGAATTTTGTCATTTGTTCTCCTTTTTATAACAATGAAACACTTATATTTAAAAAACTTATATTAAGTGAATATTCATTCATAATGTAAAATTATAATAGAAGAAAATTTAAGACTAACTTAATTAAATATTAAAAAATTAAATTAGAGTATATATTTAATAATAATTTTATATATTTATCAATAAAAAAATTACTATCTTATTACTTTTGATATAAATATTAAGATTGAATTGATTGTATTAAATGTTTTGTAGGGAAACAGTACAGTTTGATAAAATATCAGGTTTTGATATTTTTATATGAAGGTTTTTTATTTTATATGTAGAGTTTAGAAAGTTTTCTATAAAAGTTATAGCTTCTTCAAGTAATTCAAATTTATTTTCAATCATTATATGTTCAATTTGTTCTACAACTTTTGAATAGTCAATGAAATATGATTTGTCTTTAAAATCATAATCAAAAACTATATTAATATTTACTTTTTGATGAGTGACTCTTTCAAAGTCAAGAATTCCTATAATACAATTAAAGCTAAGATTTTCAATTAATACTTTCATTTTACTAATATGAGTTAAACTACTCTTTTTTCCTCACCTTTTATAAGTCTAACAATATTTGGAATATGTTTATAATATATAATGAATGCAATTAGGTACATCGGAGCATTACTTCCTACATCTAAACCATTATTTATAAATAAAGCAGAAATAACAACAGCTGTTAAGCCTAATAGTGATGATAATGAAGAGATTTTAAGAACTTTTCCACAAAATACCCAAACTAAAGCACCTATTAAAGTTGGAATTGGAATTAAAACTAAAAATACACCTAGTCCTGTTGCAACACCTTTCCCTCCTTCAAGTCCTAAAAAGATTGAATAACAGTGTCCAAGAACTGCTAATACAGCTATTCCCCAAAGTGTAGATTCACTTGCACCCATCATCATAGCGATGATTAATACAATTGTTCCTTTTAAAGCATCCAAAATAACTGTAGCAACACTAAGTTTTTTTGCTAAAGATGGATTTGTTTCTTTTACTACTCTTAATACATTTGTTGCGCCTATACTTTTACTACCTGCTTCTTTTATATTTACCCCAGCAAATGTTTTTGCTAAAAGTAGACCAAAAGGAATAGAACCAGCTAAGTAAGCAACTATAAAAAATAGAATGTTAAAGTTAAAAAGAAAATCCATATAAAACCTTGATTAAAATTTATGAAAGAGGATTATAACTAAAATTTTGTTATATTCCCTTTTATTTAAAAATATGTGATATTATAATTTTTACTTTAAGGTATGAAAGTTGAATTTAAAAATGGATTTGAAAAAAGAGATTTTAAGACTAAAAGAAGAGCTTGATGTAACATTAGTGGCGCACTTTTATCAAAGAGATGAAGTGTTTGAATTAGCGGATATTACAGGAGACTCTTTAGAGCTTGCTCGTAGAGCAAAAGAGACTAGCTCAAAATATATTGTTTTTTGTGGTGTAGGTTTTATGGGTGAAAGTGTAAAGGTTTTAAGCCCAGAAAAGACTGTGTTAATGCCAAAGATAGCATGTTGTGCAATGGCAAGAATGATTGATGAAGGTTATTATGAAGAGAATTTAAAGATTATTAATAAAGCTGGAATATCAAATGATAACATTCTTCCAATTACATATATAAATTCAAGTGCAGCAGTAAAAGCAAAAGTGGGTGAAATGGGTGGTATGGTTTGTACCTCTTCAAATGCTTATAAAATTATTGAAAAAGGTTTAGAATCAGGTAAAAAGATTTTCTTTGTACCTGATAGATGCTTAGGTCAAAATTTTGCAAAATCATTAAATCTTAAATCAGCAGTTGTTGGTGATGGAAGTGATTTAAATGAAGCAGATATTATCTGTTATAATGGTTTTTGTTCTGTTCATCAACTGTTCACAACAGAAGATGTAGAGTTTTATAGAGAAAAATATCCGGATATTTTAATAGCAGTACATCCAGAGTGTGATCCAGCAATTTGTGATATGGCTGATTTTGTTGGTTCTACTTCACAATTAATAAAATATATAAAAGAGCTTCCTATTGAACAAAAAGTTGCAGTTGGTACAGAATATAATATGGTGAATAGATTAAGAGAAAAAAATACATATATTTTAAGTTCTACTAAACCAGAGTGTCCAACTATGAATGAGACAACTTTAGAAGATGTATATAAAACACTTAAATCAATTGAAGATAACAATATAAGTGAAGAGACATTAATAAAAGTAAATGAAGAAACAATCAAGTGGGCGAGAGTAGCACTAGAAAGGATGTTCGAAGTATGATAAATATTAAGAAGTTCGTAAAAAATGCAATTATTGAAGATAATGGAAGAGGCGATTTATTTTATGATGTTGCTCCTAAGGGAAAGTTTACGGCAAAAGCAATTGCAAAAGATGATGGTATATTAGCAGGTGAACTTTATGCAAAAGCTTTAGCAAAAACAGAAAAATTTGATTGTAAGTTTTTGAAGCATGATGGTGATAGATTAAAAAAAGGTGATGTAATTGCAGAGCTTGAAGGAAAAGCAGCAATTCTATTATCTTCGGAACGAACTTTTTTAAATATGCTTCAACACGCATCTGGGATTGCAACGATGGCTGATAAGTTTGTATCTAAAGTTGGTGATTTAGATGTTGCTTTACTAGATACAAGAAAAACAAGACCACAATTAAGAGATTTTGAAAAATATGCATCAAGAATTGGAGGAGCTATAAATCATAGATTGGGGCTTGACGATTGTTTGATGTTAAAAGATACTCATATGCGTACAATAAAAGATTTAAAAGTTTTTATAAAAGATGCAAGAAAAAGAATATCATGGGTTACAAAAATAGAGATTGAATGTGAGACTTTTAATCAAGTAAAAGAAGCAATGGAAGCTGGAGCTGATATCATTATGTGTGATAATATGTCACCATCTGAAATAAAAGAGGTTGTAGAGTTTAGAAATGAAAACTTTCCTGCTGTTTTATTAGAAGCTAGTGGAAATATATCTTTAGATACTGTTAGAGAGTATGCTCTTACTGGAGTTGATGCACTTAGTTCAGGAAGTATAATCCACCAAGCAACATGGCTTGATTTTTCAATGAAATTTGACTAATTTACTATTGGTTAATTAAATTAAGGCATACTGCATAATATGAAAAAAGACTTTATAGTATCTAATAAAATAAATATGTCAGACTTTTCAAAAGCTTTAGAGCTTATTGAAAAAAGTAGATATATTCTTATTATAACTCATGTGAATCCAGATGCAGACTCAATAGGTTCTGCTCTTGCTTTATCCAATCTATTTCATGAAAATAGAATAAAACATAAAGTCTTTAATATAAGTTCTGATTTACCTCGGAATTTAGATTTTATAGAAAAATTCAATAAGATAACAGATCAACTACCTAAGTTTTATGATTTAGCAATTTCTGTTGATTGTGGAACTATTAAAAGATTAGGTTTTGAATTACCTGCAGATATTCCCTTAATAAATTTTGATCATCACAAATCAAATAATAATTATGGAACAGTAAACTTAGTTGATCCTATGAAAAGTGCGACAGCTGAAATTGTATATGATTTTTTTAAGCACAATGGATTATATATAACAGAAAATACTGCAACTGCATTATATGTAGGAATATATGATGATTCTTTAGCTTTTTCATTAGGAAGATGTGATGAATTGACTTTTGATAAAGTAAATCATTTAGTTGAGTTTGGTGCGAGTCCATCATATATAGCTAATCAGATGCGTAGACGTGACTCTTTAGCAAAGTATAGAATTATTCCAAAAGTTTTAGAATCACTTGAACTTTATGAAGAAGGAACAGTTGCAACTATATATGCAAAAGAAGAGTGGTTTAAAGAAACAGGTGCTCATAATAGAGATTGTGAAGATGCTTTAAATATGATTATGAGTATGGCAATTGTAAAAGTTGCCTTTTTTGTAAGAATTGTAAATGGAGTTTCTAGAATTTCTTTACGTTCAAAAGGTAAAATAGATGTATCAAAAGTAGCAGGCTTTTTTGATGGTGGCGGTCATTATAATTCAGCAGGTTGTACAGTTGATTCATTAAATATAGAAGAAGTAAGACAAAGAGTTTTAAAGGAAGTACTTGAGACGACGAAATAGTAGTTTTAAAAATATATTAACACTGTTTTTTTTAGCATTAATTGTTGGTGCGGCAGTTTTTATTTATTTTTCACCTCAGTTTGAAAAAAAATCTTCAGAGATAAAATTTAATAATAGTGGTTTTTGGAATTTAGAAGATAGTTTAAAAGTATCACTTTCAGATCAAAGTGGTATCAAATCATATGCAGTTTATTATAAAACAGTTGATTCAGAAGTAGAGATTTTAAAAAAAGAGATCTCTTCAACTCAAACACAAGTAGTATTTGATATTAATGCTTTCGCATTAAGTCCAGATGTAAAGAAGATTAAACTAGCAATAAAAGTATATGATAATAGTATGTGGAACTTCTTTCAAGGAAATGAAACTTATAAAGAGTTTGATTTAGAGATTGATAGAAAAAAACCTAGCGCAAGAGTAATTTCTAACTCTCGAAGTATTAAAAGAGGTGGAAGTGCAACTGTTGTAGTTAAAGTAAGTGATGAAAATTTAAAAGAACAGTATATAACATTTAATAATAATCATAGATTTGAATTAATTCCTTTCATGGAAAAAGGTTATTATGCAGCAATAATTGCTTGGCCTATTGAAATAGAGTTTGATGATTTTGAAAGAGTTAATTTAATTGCTATTGATAAAGCTATGAATGTTACAGTAAAAAAAGTTCCTTTATATATAAAAGATTTAAAAATTAAAAAAGACAATTTAAAGATTTCCAAAAAATTTATTGAAAAAGTATCAATTCCAGTATTAGAAAAAAGTGAAATTGATATACCTGAAGAAAAAGCTGAAATTTTTGTAAAGCAAAATAGAGTATTAAGAGCTAATAATGTTAAGACTATAAAAGATAGTTCTTTAGATAATATGTCAAGAGAGATGATTGATAAATATAATATTAAACCATTTAAAAGATTAAGTGGTTCAAAAACATTTGCAGGATTTGCAGAGAAACGACAATATTTTTATAATAAAGAAAAAATAGATGAAGCATGGCATCTTGGAATGGATTGGGCAAGTATAAAACATGCGCCAATAAAGGCATCAAACTCTGGAAAAGTGATTTTTAATGATTATTTAGGGATTTATGGAAACACATTAATATTGGATCATAAACTTGGACTTCAATCATTATATGCACATACAAGTAAATTTCATGCACAAAAAGGTGATGAAATAAAAAGAAATCAAAAAATTGCAAATACAGGAAGTACTGGTGCAGTTTTTGGAGATCATTTACATTTTGGGATTTTAGTTCAAGGAGTTGAAGTAAATCCTTTAGAATGGATGGACAAAAACTGGATAAAATCAAGAGTTTTAAACATTTTAGCCGAAGCTAGACAAGAGATTAAAAGTAGTAAATAATGAGACAAAGAACTATAGCAAAACCAGTTGAGATTGTAGGTATTGGACTTCATAAGGGAGTTCCTGTAAAAATGAAACTTGAACCTCTTGATTCTGATATGGGGATCATCTTTTATAGAGTTGATGCAGGGGTTACTATACCACTTAAAATAGAGAATGTCGTAGATACTAAAATGGCTACAGTAATTGGGAAAGATGGCGTTGTTGTTTCAACAATAGAACATCTTTTATCTGCTGTATATGCCTATGGAATTGATAATTTAAGAGTTGTAATAGATAATGATGAAGTTCCTGTTCTTGATGGGAGTTCTTCTGGATATTGTATGCTAATAGATGAGGCAGGTATTAAAGAATTAGATAAGTCTAAAAAAGCAATTAAAATTAAAAAAGAAATAGAAGTTACAACAGAAGATGGAAAAAGAGTAGCTTTAAAACCATCAAATCATATTATCTATGATTTTTCAATTGATTTTGAACATCCTGCAATTGGAGAACAAGGTTATCATTTTGATTATTCAATTGCAGAATATAAAGAGAATATATCACGTGCACGAACCTTTGGTTTTTTACATGAAGTACAATATTTAAGAAGTATTGGTTTAGCACAAGGTGGCTCTATGGAAAATGCAATTGTTCTTGATCAGTCAAAGATTTTAAATCCAGAAGGTTTAAGATATGATAATGAGTTTGTAAGGCATAAGATTTTAGATGCAATTGGAGATATGGCACTTCTTGGGTATACAATAGTGGGAGAATATGATGCACATGCGGGATCTCATCATTTGAATCACCTTCTTACAAAAGAAGTTTATAGTGATGAATCTAATTATGAAATTATAGATTTAGAAGAAGCAGAAGAAGAAGCAGAAGTGTTTGAACTTGCCTATTCTAAAGTAGAAGTATAAGGGTAATATGACAGAAGTTTTAGTAATAAGTATTTCAAAACCTTTATTAATTGGGGTTTATAAAGATAAAAAACTAATCAAAGTATATAAAGATGAAGGTATGACTTCTGATGTTTTACCTATTATATTTGAAAATATTTTTAAAAAGTTTACATTAGATAGAATCTATTATGTAAATACACCTGGATCATACATGGCAATAAAAGTTGCCTATGTATTCTTAAAAACAGTATCAATTACAAAAAATATTGACTTAAAAGCTTGTAGTGGCTTTGAATTTAATCAAAATTCTCCTATAAAAGCTTTGGGAAAAAAATATTTTATTAATGATGAAAATCATGTTAAAGTAGATTTTTTAGATAAAAACAGTAGAATATGCGACTTTGAATTACCAGCAGTTTTAGAAAATATAAATTTTACTTCTGAAACGCTACCAATATATAATCTACCTGCAGTTTAAAAGGAAAAGAGTTTGAGAATAAGTGTTCCAGCAACAAGTGCTAATTTAGGCCCTGGATTTGATACATTAGGTTTAGCAATATCATTACATAATCAAGTAAGTATTAAGCCTTCAAAGTTTCATAGTGTAAGCCTTAAAGGTGAGGGTGCAAATAATCCAGTCTTAAAAGATAACAATATGTTTATTGCTATTTTTAATGATTTTTATCATAATTTATCACAGAGAAAAAGACACTTTAGATTTGAATTTACAAATGAAATTCCTCTTTCAAGAGGGCTTGGTAGCTCATCTGCTGTAATTGTATCAGCAATTGCAAGTGCTTATGCAATTGAAGGAATTAATCTTCCAAAAGATAAGCTATTAAATCTAGCATTAGCTTATGAAAATCATCCTGATAATATTACTCCAGCAGTAATGGGTGGATTTAATGTTGCTACAGTTCAAGATAATGAAGTAAGATATATAAAAAAGAAAATGCCAAACTCTTTAAAGGCTATTGTTGTTATACCTAATAGACCTATGTCTACACAACTTTCAAGAAAAGCACTTCCTTTTAAATACTCAAAAGAAGATACAATCTTTAATATTTCTCATTCTTCTTTATTAACAGCTGCATTTATAAGTGAAGATTGGAAGATGTTAAGAACAGCATCATTAGATAAAATTCATCAAAAATATAGGATGAAACAGATGCCTGAATTATTTGATGTTCAAAAAACAGCACTAAAGTATGGAGCTTTAATGAGTACTCTATCTGGCTCAGGTTCAACTCTATTTTCAATCTGTTTTAACCAAGATGTGGGAAGAGTTGAAAAAGAGTTAAAGAGAAGATTCCCTCACTTTAAAGTGTTAGTCAGAGACTTTGATAATGATGGCGTTAGAGTTGAAGATTAAAAAACATTTAAATTAAGCTAGATTTAGGTATAATATTGACTATTTTGAAAAAACCAATACGAACTTGTGTAATTTGTAGAGGAAAATTTACTCAAAATGAACTACTTCGTTTGAAGTGTAAAGATAAAAAACTTGTACTATTTGATAATAATGGTAGAAGTTTTTATATCTGTAATGATTGTCTTTCTATTATAGAAGATTCGCAAAACAATCAAAAAGATTTCAAAAAACTAGAAAAAGCACTTTTTAGAGAGTGTAAAAATAAAGATGACTATATAGGACAACTTAAGGAGATATTAACGCATGTCAGATAATGTAAGAGTGTACGAAATTGCTGAAGAGGCAGGAGCTAGTAGTAATGAGGTTATTACAAAAGCCAAAGATTTAGGGATAGAACTTAAATCACCTCAAAGTGCAGTTTCGTTTGAAGATGCTGAAGAAATTGCTAACTATATAATGACTGGTAAAAGTTCAAAGTTAGAAAAAAAGAAACCAGCAGCAAAAATAAAAAAAGCAGCTCCAGTTCAAAAAGAAGAGACTACAAAAAAAGAAGAAAAAAAAGAGGAAGCTGTAATATCAACTCCTCCTAAAGAAGAGAAGAAAGAAGAACCAAAGCCTAAGCCAGAAGAGGTTAAAAAAGAGGTAGAAGTAGTTAAGGTTGAAGAAAAAGCTATTGAACCTGAGGTTAAAAAAGAAGAAGTTGAAAAATCTAAAGAACCTAAAGAAGTAAAACCTCTTAAAAGCGTAAATCCAAATAAAATAGTTCCAAAAAGAAGGGGACTAAAAATTGTTAAGAAGAAAAAGCCAAGAGAAGAGGCTGTTTCAAAATCTCCAGTAAATAATCAAATCACATCAAATGATATGCAACCTAAAAAAGCGATGAAATCACTTAGCGAAATTTTAGGTGGAAATGACAATAGTGAATCTTCTAAAAAAGAGAATAGTTTTCCTCAAGGAAAAGTATCAACTAAGAAAAAAGAGAAAAAGAAACAACCCCAAAAAGCTCAAGAACATGGAAAAGTAATTGAGTTTGATAGGGGAGCAGGAGAAAACTTCACAAGTGCAAATGATGAGTCATTATTAGGTGAAGAAGTTGTTTTAATTGATATGAACTTAGCAGAACCTTCAAAGTTCTTAGAAGAGACAAAACCTCAAAATAACAATAATAAACAATCAAGAGCATCAAAACCTGCTGCTTTTGGTAATAGACCTCAAGGTTTGAAAAGAGGAAAAAGAAAGAAAAGAATTAAAAGAATTGAAGAAGTTGTAGAAATTACAAATGTAACTATTCCAGAAGATGTTAGGGTATATGAGTTTGCAGAAGCTTGTGGAAAATCACCAGCTGAAGTAATCACAGTACTTTTTGGACTTGGAATGATGGTTACAAAAAATGACTTCTTAAAGCAAGATGAGCTAGAGATTCTTGGTGAAGAGTTTGGTATTGAAGTTGAAGTTAAAGATGCCTTAGAAGATGTAAACTATGTAGATGATTATCATGAAGAAGATATTGATGATTCTACTTTTGAAACAAGACCACCAGTTGTAACTATTATGGGACACGTTGATCATGGTAAAACTTCACTTTTAGATAAAATTAGAGTAGCAAAAGTTGCTTCAGGTGAAGCTGGTGGAATTACACAACATATTTCTGCATATACAATTGAACAACATGGTGATAAAATTACATTTGTTGATACTCCAGGTCACGCCGCATTCTCAGCTATGAGAGCAAGAGGTGCAGATGTTACAGATATCGTGATTATTGTTGTTGCTGCTGATGATGGTGTTATGCCACAGACTGAAGAAGTTATCTCTCATGCTAAAGCATCAGGATGTCCTATTATTGTTGCAGTAAATAAAATGGATAAAGAAACAGCTAATATGGATATGGTTAAAGCTCAAATGGCTGAAAGAGAAATGACTCCTGTTGATTGGGGTGGAGATATTGAGTTTATTGGTGTTTCTGCTCATACTGGAATGGGAATTGATGATTTACTTGAAAATATCTTATTACAAGCAGAAATGTTAGAACTTAAAGCTGACCCAGCTGCAAAAGCAAAAGCAACTGTTGTTGAATCTTCTTTAGAAAAAGGAAGAGGACCTGTTGCTACTGTTATTGTGCAAAATGGTGAGTTAAAAGTTGGAGATAATGTAGTTTGTGACACTACATATGGTAGAGTTAAAGCTATTACTAACTGTCTAGGAAAACCAGTTAAAAAACTTGGACTTTCTGAAACCGGTTCTATTTTAGGTCTTAATGAAGTACCAAGTGCAGGTTCAATTATGGTTGCACAAGATTCTGATAAAGAAGCAAGAGAAATTGCAACAACTAGAGCTGAACATGCAAGAGCAAAAGAGCTTTCTAAATCAACTAAAGTATCTTTAGAAGAAATGAGTGGTCTTATTGCAGAAGGTAAAATTAAACAACTTCCAGTAATTATTAAAACTGATGTTGGTGGTTCTTTAGAAGCTATTAAAGGTTCATTAGAAAAAATTCAAAATGAAGAAGTAAAAGTAAAAGTAATTCATGCTGGTGTTGGTGGAATTACTGAATCTGATTTAGTTCTAGCAGGTGCATCTGAAGGGTGTATTATCTTAGGATTTAATGTAAGACCTACTGGTGCAGTTAAACAAAAAGCTAAAGCTGATGGTGTTACGATTAATACTTATTCTATCATTTATGATTTAATTGATGATGTTAAAGATGCCTTATCTGGTATGATGAGTGCAGTAATTAGAGAAGAAAATACGGGTCAAGCTGAAGTTAGAGATACATTTGTAGTTCCAAAAGTTGGTACTGTTGCTGGTTGTTTAGTTACTGATGGAAAAGTTATCAGAGGTGGACACGCAAGAATCATTAGAGATGGTGTCGTAACATATACTGGAAAGATTTCATCACTGAAAAGATTTAAAGATGATGTTAAAGAAGTTGCAAATGGTTATGAGTGTGGTATTATGTTTGAAAAATTCAATGATATTAAAGTTGGAGATTTCATCGAAACATTCATTCAAATTGAAGAAAAAGTTCATATTGACGGTTAATTAGGACTTATTTTGAAAAGTATTAATTTACAAAGAACGGAATCTCTTCTTATGGAATTGATTCCTGAAGCATTATCAACTTTAGGTGATGAAAGAATTCGTTCTTTACCAATTACATCAGTTAATTGTAAAAATGGTAAATACGACGCTACTGTATATTTTGATGGTAGTGATTTTGAACAAAAAGAGATAGCAGGAGTTATCTCTGCTCTTACAAAAGCAAATGGTAGAATTAAATCATATGTTTTAAGTAGTACAGGATGGTATAAGTGTCCAACATTTAAATTTGTAAATGACACATCTTTAGAATCATCAAAAAATATTGAAGACTTATTTAGACAAATAGAAAAAACTAAAAAGAGTGAATCATGAATTTAGAAGAATCAATAGAAATAGCTGTAAAAGGTTGTGGTGCTGAAGTTTATGATATTATATCAACTAAAGAGCATGCAAATAATATCTATAGAGTTTATGTAACTGTTAAAGGTGGAATATCTTTAGATAAGTGTGCAGAAATTTCTAGAATGATATCTCCTATTTTAGATTTAGATGAACCTATGAATGGCAACTATAATTTAGAAGTAAGTTCTCCTGGAATTGAAAGAAAATTAAAAAAGCCTCAGCATTATATTGCATCAATAGGTGAGAAAATTAAATTAAAAGATTTTGAAAAAAATGTTATCAAAGGTGAATTAATATTTGCTGATGACAGTGAGATAAAAGTAAAAACTGAGCATGGTGAAGAGATTGTTTCATATGATGAAATATCTTCAGCATCTACTTATTTTGAATGGTAGAATCTAATTAAACTAATTTATAGAGGAAGTCAATATTGGCTTCCTTTTTTTATATACAAAAAAAGGTAAAACTTGAAAATTGATGATAATTTTTATATGAAATTGGCTATTGATGAAGCATGGAAATATCAACTTTTAACTTACCCAAATCCAGCTGTAGCTTGTGTAGTTGTAAAAAATGGTGAGATATTATCTATAGAAGCTCATAAAGAAGCTGGAATGCCCCATGCAGAAGTTAACGCACTAAAAGCTGCTTATATTAAAAAGCATCCTAATGATTTATTAAAAACAAAATCAAATGCTTTTGATATACATGAGTATTTGATTAAAAATCATAATGGTTTTTTTGAAGACTGTGAAGTATATGTTACATTAGAACCATGTAATCATGTAGGTAAAACTCCTGCTTGCGCAAACCTTCTTAAGAAGTTAAATCCAAAAAGAGTAATCATTGCTCATGAGGATATAAATAAAGAAGCCTCAGGTGGTATAGAAACTTTAAAAGCTGCAAATATAGAGGTGAGCCTAGCTTGTATGAAAAAAGAAGCCAATGACCTTTTATATCCATTTATAAAATGGACACAAGGAACATTTGTATTCTATAAAATGGCACAAACATTAAATGGAAGTATAGATGGACAAGTATCAGGTAATCAAGCAAAGGCATATGTACATAGTTTAAGAGATAAAATAGACTTAATGCTAATAGGTGGAAATACAGTAAGAACAGATAACCCAACACTTGATGCAAGGTTTATTGCCGGCAGGGCACCTAATGTTATGATTTACAGTAAAAATAAACTCTTTGATAAATCTATACCTTTATTTCATGTACCAAATAGAGAAGTGATAATTAGTGATGATTTATTCAAACTATTAGATTACAAGTTTGTAATGGTAGAAGGTGTTTATAATCTTATGGAAATTCTTAAAGAAAGAATAGATTATATAGTATTACTTGTAAGTCCAAAGATTAGAAAAGGTCTTAATGCACTTAATGAAATAGATATGGATTTTGAGATTGTACATGAGAATTTTATTGGGGAAGAGAAGATAGTTTATCTTCGACGGAAAAACTAATTTTATTAATTCCTAGACTTTACCTTTCACTTTTCTAAAAAAATGAAAGGTAAAGATTCTAATAAATAAATTTTATCAGAAGAATTTGAAAGTTTCAGCTTCTATATGCATTCCAAAGCTAGAGCTTAGGAACGAGATTTGAACAAAATCAAGCAATAAAAAAAGGCCTTACTAAAAAGTAAGACCTTTTATAAAATGTATATTTTATTTAATATAACTATTTTACTTTTTCTAGGTATTCACCAGTTCTAGTATCACACTTAATAATATCACCTTCTATTAAGTGAAAAGGAATCTGTACAACTGCACCAGACTCTAGTGTAGCAGGTTTTTTACCACCTTGAGAATCACCTTTAAAGTTTGGCGGAGTTTCTACAATTTTAAGTTCAACAGTCATTGGAGGTTCAACAGTAATTGCATTACCATTGAAGAACATCATATCTACGTTCATACCATCAATAATCCATTTTTCTGCATCCCCAACTTGGTCATATGTTAAACCAATTTGTTCATATGTCGTAGCATCCATAAATTGTAGCATTTCACCATCATCATAAAGATATTGCATAGTTTTTTGTTGTAAATCAGGAGTTGTAAACTTATCTCCTGCATGAAAAGTTTTTTCAATAACTTTTCCATTTAAAAAAGATTTGATTTTACATCTAACAAAGGCAGCCCCTTTACCAGGTTTTACATGTTGATATTCTGTAATTTTATAAGGGATACCATCTAATTCGATTTTCATCCCTTTTTTTAAGTCACTCATTCCAGGCATAATTTCTCCTATATTTCTGCATAAGAAACTGAAATTGCAGCTTCTAATGTTTTGATTTCTTCTAAAGTTTTATGTGATACTGATTCATCAATTAAAATCATTGCAAGTGCAGTATTGTCTTTTCCTCTAGCTAATCTAAAGTCAGAGATATTTACTTCATTATCACCTAGTAGTTTACCAACTGTTCCAATAACACCTGGAACATCTTTATTTTTCATGATAATCATTTTACCTTTTGGTTCAACGTCTAATTCAAATCCATTTAGTTCAATAATTCTTTGAACATTGTCATCGAATACAGTTCCTGAAATTGTACTTACACCTTTTTCAGTTGTAATAGTTACAGTAACTTTATTACTATATCCACTACAGTGGTTTAATTCAGAAGTTTTAAATGTAATACCTTTATCTTCTGCTAAAAATTTTGCATTTACATAATTGATTTCATCACCTGCTGCAACGCTCATTGCTCCAACAGTTGCAAAAGTAGATAAAGAGTCTAAATACTCTTTAATATCACCTTCTGCACATACTGAGATATTTCTGATTGCAGATTTATCTGATTGTGCAGCTAAGAATGCCATTTTTTGAGTTAATTCAATATATGGTTTAACAAATGAAGGGATTTTACTCTCATCAATTGGTAAGTTCAGAGCATTTGGATATGCAATTCCTCTTGCAGACTCAATAGCATTTTCAGCAGCTTGAGTTGCAATTTTTCTTTGAGACTCTTTTGTATTTGCACCTAAGTGAGCAGTAACAGTAACATTTGGTAAATCTAATAGCTTATTATCTGTTGCTGGTTCTTTGATAAATACATCTATACCAGCCATTGCAATTTTTCCAGATTTTAGGTTATTAAATAGTGCATCTTCGTTGTATAAACCACCTCTTGCACAGTTAATTAAAATAACTCCATCTTTCATCTTTGCAATCTCTTCTTCACCAATCATATCAATAGTTTCTTGATTTTTTGGTGTATGAATAGTAATAATATCACAATCTAAAATATCTTCAAAAGAAGTTGTATACTCTATACCTAAATCAGTTGCTTTTGTAGAAGGAATATATGGGTCGTATGTTACTACATCCATCTCAAATGATTTAGCTCTTAAAGCAACTCTATGTCCAATGTTACCAAAACCAATAACACCTAGTTTTTTACCATAAAGTTCTCTACCATACCAGTCTTCTCTTTTCCAAATTCTGTCTTGTTTTAATTGATTATGTGCATAAGGAAATTTTCTCATACAAGAAAGCATGTGAGCCATAGTTAACTCAACCGCTGCGATAGTATTTGCTGTTGGAACATTCATAGCAATGATTCCTCTTTTGCTACATCCTTCCATATCAACATTATCATAACCAACTCCAGCTCTAATGATTGCTTTTAAGTTAGTCGCAGCGGATAAGAATTTCTCATCCACATCAGTAGATGATCTAGTAATTGCCACATCTGCATCTTTGATTACGTCTAATAACGCAACTTTATCGATATCTGCAGCATATACATAGTTTACATCTTCTGTGTTTTTTAAGATATTTAATCCATCTTCATGGATATGGTCACAAACTACAATTGTATGTTTACTCATTTTCCTAATTTCCCTTATTTATTTAATTTGATCTTTTAATAAATCACCTAAAGTCATTGATGTATCATCATTAACAGCTTTTAATACTTCTCTTTCTTGTTGTTGCTCTAATCTTTTTACAGATAGTCTAACTCTATTTTTTCTAGTATCAATATTAACTACTACTGCTTCTAACTCTTGACCGATTTCTACTTCTTCAGCATTTAATGGACCAAAATCTTCATTTCTAATAAGACCATCTAAGTTATCTTCTAATTTAATGAAAATTCCGAAATCTTTTTTATCTTTAACTGCACCTTTTACAATGTCACCCATTTTGTGTGCATTTTGGAAGTTTTTAGCTGGAGAGTCTGCAATCTCTTTAACTGATAAAGAGATATTCTCTTTTTCTCTATCAATTTTAATAATCTTAACTTCTACTTCATCACCTTTTTTGTAAATTGCTTTACATTTAGCGTTTGATTCCCAAGAAGCTTCTTCATTGTGTAATAATCCATCAACTTCACCAATAGTAACAAATGCACCAAAGTCAGTTAATGTAGCAATTTTACCTTTTACAACATCACCAACTTTGTTCTCTTTAGTGAATTTAGCAAATGGTTTTTCTTGTAGGTTTTTAAGAGAAACTCTTAATCTTTTTTGATCAACATTTAGTTCAATAACTTCAACATTAATCTCTTCACCTAAAGTTAATAAATCTTTTGGATTTTTAATGTTTTTGTTCCAAGAAATTTCAGAGATGTGTAGTAAACCTTCAATATCATTTCCTAAATCAACAAATGCACCATAAGATTCAAAGTTAGAAACAGTAACAGTAATTGTATCACCAACTTCTAATTCATCTTTAATCTCTTCCCATGGGTTTGCAAGTGCAGCTTTGATAGATAATGATAAGTGTTGCTTAGCTTTATCATAAGATAATACAACAACAGAAACTTCATCACCTTCGTCATAGTAGTTTGAAGGGTTAACAGGCCCTTTGTAAGAGATTTCATTGTAGTTTACTAAACCATCAATTCCACCTAAATCAATAAACATACCGTAAGAAGTGATTTTCTTAACAATACCATTCACTGCTTCATTTCTTTCTAAGATTTCATTTACCTTAGCATCTTTTTGAAGTTTTGATTCTTCAATTAGTTTCTTTCTTGATACAATAATTGAGTTTTGAGATTCATTTACTTTTAAAACTTTAGCTTTAACTTTTTTACCTACTGCACCGTGAGCTTTTAAATAAGATTGTGCCATTGGCATAAAGTATTCTAATCCAGTCTCATCTTCAATAATAAATCCACCTCTATTTTTAACAGAAATGATTTTACCTTCAATTGTAATGTCTTCTACATTTTCACCGTGTTCTTTTACAAATGCATCAAACTTCTCTTTTTGAAGAACTTTCTTATAAGAAATAGATGGTCTTTCACCTTTATTTCCCATTAACATTACAGGGATAGTTTCACCTGCTTTAAACTGTACTTCTCCACCAATAGTGATTTCAGAAATATTAATTCTTCCTTCAATCTTTTGACCAACGTCTACAAGTACACTATCACCAGTAATTTCAACAATTACACCATCAACTACAGAGTTATTTTCAGCATTCTCGAAAGACTCATTAAGCATTTGCTCAAAATCAAAGTCTTCACCAATTTCAATATCATCGATACCCATTTTATTCCTTCGTATTAACCGTTTTTTATTAAATGGTGATGATTATATCTAAAGTTTTCTTAAAAGTTTTAAGTTAAGCTGTTTTAGTATTTTTCTACTTCATCAACTACCTGTTGAATAATCCAATCTGGAGTTGAAGCTCCAGCGGTTATTCCGCATAGTTTCTTGTCTTTGAACCATTCTTTATCTAGTTCTGTTGAGTTTTCTATAAGATAAGAATCTACACAATTTTCAAGACAGATTGAGTGAAGTTGTTTAGTATTTGAAGAGTTTTTTCCTCCAATTACTACCATTATATCAACTTCTTTAGAGAGGTCTCTTGCTGCATCTTGATTTTCAAATGTTGCATCACAAATTGTATTAAATACTCTAACTTCTTTATTTTTTAGAATAAGTTCATTTACTATTTGAAGATAAACCTCTTTCTTTTTTGTTGTTTGTGCAACTGTTGCAATTTTGTCATATTTAAAAGATATATCTTGTAAATCTTTTGGTTCTAAGACAACATGAACATCTTCTAAATCTTTTCCATAAGATTTAACCCCTTTTACTTCAGGATGTTCTTCATCACCAAAAATCAGTATTGAGTATTTTTCTTCAGACATTTTTTTTACAATTTGCTGAGGAGTTGTAACAAAAGGACAAGTAGCATTTATTACTTTTGCATCTTTTTGTCTTAGGTCTTTTAAATCGTTTTTTGGAATACCATGGGTTCTAATAATTATTGTATCTTTTGGTTTAACTTCGTTAAGTTCTCTGTACAGTCCAACATTATAATCATTTTGTAATCTATCTATTTCATTTTTATTATGAATAAGTGGACCCATTGTTGCAGAATTCTCATAACCTTCAGCTATTTTAATAGCTCTTTTTACACCAAAACAAAAACCATAACTTGAAGCTAATTTTACTTTCATTTTATTCCTTAAAGAAGATCCCTTTTTTTCTAAGGGACATTTTTTGATAAATTTTTAGAAAGATAGCAAAGCAATTTTAAATAAAGGCTATGCTTCTTTTCTTTTAGAAAAAATTTAAAGATAGATTAATATAGTGAGTCTAATATCTCTTTAAAATTTGGGAATGATGTAAGAATACAATCTACATCTTCTATCTGCATATCACAATTTAAACCTGCAATTGCAAATGACATTGCAATTCTATGATCGCCATGAGAATTAATTGTTGCTTTATTTAGTGTCCCTCCAACTATTTCATAGCCATCTTTATATTCAGTATATTCAACTCCACATTTTTTTAAGTTTGAAACAACAGCTTCTATTCTATCAGACTCTTTTACTCTTAGTTCTTCAGCATTTTTTACTTGTGATTTACCATTTGCTAAAGACATGGCAATAGATAATGCTGGTAGTTCATCAATAAGCCATGAGATATGTTCTTCTACAACTACACCATTTAATTCTTTGTGTTTTATCTCAATATCTCCAATAGGCTCGTATTTGTTCTCTTTTTCAATAAAGTTAACTTCTGCACCCATTCTTTTTAAAACTTTATATGCACCAATTCTAGTTGGGTTTAAAGTTACATTTTTGATTAATACTCTTGCATTTGGAGTTATTGCTGCTGCAACTGCAAAAAAGAATCCAGATGATGGATCAGTAGGAACTGTTATTTCAAGAGGTTTTAAATGACCTTCTAAAGGATGGATATTAATAAAACCCTCATCATCTGTTTCGATTTTAGCACCCATACCTTTTAACATTCTTTCTGTATGGTCTCTTGTTAATTCATTTTCTTTATATTTTGAAATTCCAGTTGCTCTTAGACCTGCTAAAATTAATGCTGATTTCACCTGTGCAGAATCAACAGGTGAGTGGTAAACAAAAGGTTTAAGCTCTTTAACACCTCTAATAAAAAGTGGAGCTTTATTTCCATTATCTCTTCCATCAATATTTGCACCAATAGATCTTAAAGGATCGGCTACTCTTTTCATTGGTCTTTCTCTTAGGTATTTATCCCCTGTAAGGGTAAATGCTCCATCAACTGAAGCTAAAAGACCACAGAAAAGTCTCATCCCTGTTCCTGCATTTCCACAATCTAAAATGTCTTTTGGTTCAGTTAAATTCTCTGTTGGAGTAATTTCAACACTAGAACCCTCTCTTTTAACTTTTGCACCAAGTTGTTCTACAATACTTAGTGAGTTTAGAGTATC
Source organism: uncultured Campylobacterales bacterium (assembly GCA_947494995.1). Taxonomy (GTDB): domain Bacteria; phylum Campylobacterota; class Campylobacteria; order Campylobacterales; family Arcobacteraceae; genus Halarcobacter. The sequence continues at coordinate 534,410 of CANLWY010000001.1, forward strand.
TTCTGCTGTCAAGAAGTTTTTTATATATGAAGTTTTATTTGAAAAGATAGAAAACATTGCACATCTATGAGATATTGATTTATCACTTGCAATTGAGTCAATCTCAATATCAAAGGCTTTATCTAATCTTTTAATGTCGAAGTTTTCCATATTTTCCCTTTTATATTTTAGTCTCTTAGACCTATATTTAATTTTTCATTTAATGTTTCAAGAATTTTATTCATTGTTGAAGTAATGTCTTCTTCTTCTAATGTTTTCTCATCGTTTTGAAGTACAAATCTAATTGTTAAACTTTCATTATCTCCTAGCTTTTCATCACTATAAATATCAATTAAGTTGAACTGCTTAATGTTTTTATCTTCAATAGAATTAATTGCTCTTTTGATTTCAATATATTCCATAGATTTTGGAGTAATTACACTTAAATCTTTTTTTGAAGCTTGGAATTTAGAGTAACTTGATACTTTTATTAATTCGTTTTGAATTTTTTCAAAATCAACTTCTGCAATAAAAGTATCTGATAAACCATAATCACTTGCAACACTAGGATGAAGTTTTGAGATAAATCCAATTTCTTCACCATCTATAATAATTGAAGCATTTTGGTAAGGATGAATTAAATCATTAGTGATTTTTTTCATTGGTTCTAGATCAAATTTTCCAATAGTATTTAACACTTTTTTAGCAAAAGAGAAGAAATCAATATTTTCAGGTTTTCCTGAATTTGAGATTTTCTCTAACTCTTTTTGTCCAGAGAATACAAAAGAGATTTTAGTTGTTTCTTCTCTATTTATATCAAATACTTTTCCTATTTCAAAGAAAGACATTGATTTGAATCCAAGCTTAGCATTATTTGAACATGCCTCAATTAGATTTAAAGAGATAGTTGTTCTAAAAGTATCAAGCTCTTTTACAATAGGGTTTAAAATATCAAGGCTATCTTGAACTGTAGGAAGAGAGTATTTTTGAAGATTTTCTTTATCTGCAAATACATATGTAACAGTTTCAAAGAAACCATTTTCAATAGCTTTAGCCCTTAATTTATTTTTCTTAATTAGGTCTGCAGAAGTTTTATTTATTCTATTTACTTCATCAATTGCAAGTGGTTTAGCTTGGATATTATCAATTCCAACAATTCTTACAACTTCTTCTGTGATATCAGCAATATTTTTAATATCATGTCTGAATAGAGGAATTTGTATAGATAATACATCATTTGTTGCATCTTTAACTTCAAATCCTAATGAGCTTAAAATTTTCTCTATAGTAGTTTTTTCTATATCTTGACCAATTATGGCATTGATTTTATTTACACTTACATCTAAAGTAATCTTTTCACTATGATCATTGTAGTTTTCATTACCATTATAAACTTTTGAACCAAACTTTGAAATAAGAGCACAGAACGCATTCATTCCGTTTTCTATATGTGGTTCACTTCCTCTTGAAGATTTATAATAAACATCTCCCGTTTTTTTCTTGGTTTCAAAAACTTTTTTTGAAAGAGTTTCTGGATTAATATATGAAGCTTCTACAATGTATTCATTTTGAGGATCTTCATTTATTGTTTGTTGATCAATACAAATTGTGCTTAAAGTTTCATTTCCATAAACAGTATCAAACCCTTGAGCATCTTTTTTAATGTCAATTGTTGCAATATCATTTACTAGTTTTGCATCTTTTTTTGCATAAGCATTTAAAATTACTCCTGTTGAATGAGTAATGTATGTAAGTGCATCTGCTAAATCAGATTCTTTGAATTTATCAATTGTCCCAACTCTTAATTTGTATAATACAGGAAGCTTAAATTCTTTTGTATTTATAACTGTATATATGTATTTTGAGTCAATATCATTTGGACTTTCTACTTCTAAAACTTGTCCAATACCTAAATCATTATGAATTATAGTATTATCTTGTTCCGTTAAAGGAAGATTATAAAATGCAGATAGTTCTCTTGCTACACCATTAATACTTAAACAGTCACCTCTATTTGCAGTTAGTTCAATTTCAATAACATCATCATTAAATAATGTATATTCACTTAATTCCTTACCAATAGTTAATTCACCTATTGAGTTATCAAGTTCTAAAATTCCATCATTTAAAGCTGCAAGACCAAGCTCTGTTGAAGAACAAATCATTCCATTTGATTCTAATCCTCTTAATTTTGCTTTTTTAATTACAAAATCTTCACCAAGTTTACAACCAACTACTGCCACTGGAACAAATTGACCAGCATCTACATTTTTTGCTCCACAAACTATTTGAACAGTTTCAGACCCTATATCAACTTGACAAACATTTAATTTGTCTGCATCTGGGTGTTTTTCTTTTTCTAAAACTTTTCCTACAACAACTTTTGAAGGAATTCTTTGCTCTTCTAAACTATCAACTTCTAAACCAATTGAGTTTAGAGTTTTACAGATATCTTCTGTAGTGATGTTTGAAATATCAATATAATCTTGTAACCACGATCTTGTAACTATCATTTAAACTGTCCTAATAATCTTAAATCACTCTCAAATAGAGATCTTAAATCTCCAATATTATGTATAAGCATAGCAAACCTCTCAACCCCTAATCCAAAGGCATAACCTGATTTGTTTTCATAACCTACTGCTTTAAATACATTTTCATCAACAACACCACAACCTAGAACTTCTAGCCATCCTGTATGAGAACAAACTCTACATCCATCACCTTTACAGAATACACATGAAATATCAACTTCAGCAGAAGGTTCTGTAAATGGGAAGAAAGATGGTCTAAATCTAACATCAACATCACCAAACATATGATGTAAGAATTCAACTAATACATGCTTTAAGTTTGCAAATGAAATTTTATCTGCATCATCAACAACTAATGCTTCAATCTGATGGAACATAGGAGTATGAGTTAAGTCAAAATCTCTTCTAAATACTGTTCCTGGAGCAATCATTCTAATTGGTGTATCTTTATCTTGTCCTAACATAGTTCTAATTTGTACTGGAGAAGTGTGCGTTCTTAGTAGTGTATAGTCCTTGTTATAGAAAGTATCTTGCATGTCTCTTGCTGGGTGATACTTTGGTAAATTTAATGCTTCAAAGTTATGGAAGTCATCTTCTACAAGTGGACCTTCCTCAACTGCAAAATTAAGGTTTTGAAAATATTGAATAATTCTATCCATAGTTAAAGATACAGGATGAACTGCACCACATGTAGCTTCATTGTTGAATTTAGTTACATCAATTTTTTCTTCTTTTAGTTTTGCTTCTAAAGCTTGTTGTTCCAATATTACTTTTTTAGCTTCTAAGGCTTCTGTAATTTCAGCTTTTTGTTTATTTAAGTTTGCTGCGAAATCTTTTTTTTCAGGTCCAGGGATATCTTTCATCTTTGCAAATTGCGAAGTGATAACACCTTTTTTACCTAAAGTTTCAATTCTTAAGTTTTCTAATACTTCAAGTGAATCAGCACTGTTGATTTTTTCTAGCCATTCTATCACTTTTTGTTTCTCCTGATTGTGTGTTGTCTCTTTGTTAAGTCTGCGATTATACTTAAAATTTTATTAGAGTTTGGTTATAATATTTTTTAAATAAAAAAAGGGAAAATTATATGTGTATATTTTGCAAAATTGTTAAGGGCGAAATTCCAAATCAAACTGTATTAGAAGATGAAAATTTTTTAGCATTTAATGATATCAATCCTGCTAGAAAGATTCACGTATTAGTAATTCCAAAAGAACATTATGACTCTTTTGACGTAATTCCTCCAAAGGTTATGGCTAATATGACAGAATTTATTCATAAAGTTGTGTCAAAGCTTGGAATCAGAGAGAGTGGATACAGAATGATTACAAATATTGGAAGTGATGGTGGGCAAGAAGTTCCTCATTTACATTTTCATATTATGGGTGGAGAGCCTGTAGGAAGATTAGTTAGATAATAAAAAAGGCTCATAGAAAACTATGAGCCTTTCAAAGAGTATTGTTAATTTAATTATTTTGAAGTTTCTTCAAATCTTCCTAGTTTCATTAGTTTTTCATATTTCATTTGATATCTTTGAGCAGGTGTTAATTGTTTTAATTCTTCTAAAGATGTTAGGAAATAGTCACCTAAAGCTCTAATAGCTTCTTCTTTTTGTCTATGTGCACCTATTAATGGTTCATTTACTACATCATCAATAAGTTCTAACTCTTTTAGATTTTCAGCAGTTATTTTAAGTGCATTTGCTGCTGTTTCTGCTTTTGCTGGATCATTCCAAAGAATTGCTGAACATCCTTCTGGTGAAATTACTGCATAAACAGAATATCTCATCATTGCTAATTTATCAGCAACAGAAATAGCTAAAGCTCCACCTGAACCACCTTCTCCAATTACAACTGACACTGTTGGTGTTGTAAAGTCAGAAAATTCATATAGGTTTTTAGCAATTGCTTCAGATTGATTTCTTTCTTCTGCCCCTAATCCTGGATATGCACCTGGAGTGTCTACAAGCATTAAAATCGGAATATTAAATTTCTCCGCCATTCTTGCAGCTCTTAAGGCTTTTCTATATCCTTCAGGAGATGGCATTCCAAAGTTTCTTTTTAATTTACCTTTTGTACCTCTACCTTTTTGCTCACCGATAACCATTACTTTTTCACCACCTATATAGCCTAGGTAGCAAACTATAGCATTATCATCAACATAATGTCTATCTCCATGAATTTCATAATAATCAGTCATAAGACCTCTTATATAATCCATAGCATATGGTCTATCAGGATGTCGTGCTAATTGAAGTTTTTGATAATCACTTAAATTTTTAAAAGTTTTTTCTACTTCTTTTTCTAGTTTTTTCTCTAAAATTTCAACTGCATGTTCATCATTTTTTGTTTTTGCAACTGTTATATCTTCTTCTAATTTTTTTATTTTGTCTTCAAAATCCAGGTAAGTTGCCAAGTTATTAATCCTCTTTTAAATATATTATAGCTATTTAACTTTCTTAAAAATTACAGTACCGTTTGTTCCACCGAAACCAAAGTTGTTACTCATAACTGTTTGAAGTTCTGCTTCTCTTGCCGTTCCAGGAACATAATCAAGTTTACACTCTTCATCTTGGTTTTCAATATTGATTGTTGGAGGAATTATACCTTCATTTAATGCTTTAATTGCAAAAATTGCTTCAATCGCTCCAGCAGCACCTAAACAGTGGCCAATTTGTCCTTTTGTTGAAGTAACAGGAGGACAATTTTCTTCACCATCGAAAAGTTGCGCAATTGCTTTTGACTCATTTACATCTCCAACAGGAGTTGAAGTACCATGAGTATTGATATAATCAATTTTAATTTCTTCACCAGTAGAAGCTTTTGCCATTGCAAGAGCTGCTTTCATAGATCTTAATGGACCATCCATTACAGGTGAAGTAATATGATTCGCATCACCAGATTCACCAAATCCAATAATTTCACAATAAATTTTAGCTCCTCTTGCTACTGCTGCTTCATACTCTTCAACAACAAGTGCACCAGCACCTTCTCCCATAACAAAACCATCTCTATCTTTATCAAATGGTCTTGATGCTTTTTTAGGATCATCATTTCTAGTTGATAATGCTTTCATTGAAGCAAATCCACCAACTCCTGCACCACAAACTGCTGATTCAGCACCAACAACTAAGATTTTATCAGCACCATTAACTTTTATAGTCTTAACTGCATCATTTAAAGCATGTGTTGAAGCTGCACAAGCTGTAACATGAGATAGCGATGGACCTTTTAATCCATGTTCAATTGAAATAAATCCACCAAGCATATTTACTAATGAAGAAGGGATAAAGAATGGTGAAATTCTTTTTGGGCCTCTATTTTCACAAACTATTGAGTTTTTTTCAATTGTAGAAAGTCCACCAATTCCTGATGCAGAAATTAATCCAAATCTTTCTGCTATAGAATCATCAACTCTTTTATTTTCTTCACTTGCAAAACCTGCATCAATCATAGCCTCTTTAGCGGCTTTTATACCTAACTGAATAAATCTGTCGGCTTTTTTAACCTCTTTTTTATCCATTACAGTTGTAGGGTCAAAATCTTTAACTTCTCCTGCAATTTGTACTGGGTATTCACTCGCATCAAATAGTGTGATTTTATCAATACCACACTCACCAGCAACTACGGCTTTAAATGACTCTTCTACAGAGTGACCTACTGAATTAATTGTTCCTAAACCAGTTATAACAACTCTTTTCATCAAACATGCTCCAAATAATTATTTAAATAATTCAATCTTTTAACAGAAAAACTCAACAATTTAAATAGAAAAATTAAGAAAAAAAGCCAGTAAAATACTGGCTTTATCAAATTATAAAGCGTAGATTACGCGTTATCTTCGATGTATTTAATAGCGTCAGCTACAGTTAAGATACCTTCTGCATCTTCGTCAGGGATTTCGATATCAAATTTTTCTTCTAACGCCATAACTAATTCAACAACGTCTAAAGAATCTGCACCTAAATCTTCGATAAATTTAGAATCTTCTTTCACTTCAGCTGCATCACAATCTAATTGCTCTACTACTACTTCTTTTACATCATCTAATAATGCCATATTCATTTCCTTTTATAAAATTATCGCCAAATTATAACACAAAAAGATTTAATTAATCTTTTTTATACGTATAAACCACCATTTACTTTCAAGATTTCACCAGTTATATATGATGAATGATCACTTAATAAAAATGCCACAGCATCCGCAATTTCCTTAGGTTGACCAAATCTTGATAATGGAATATTTCTTTCATATTCTGCTTTTACATCTTCTTTTAATTCATCAGTCATATCTGTTTGAATAAATCCTGGAGTTACTGCATTATATCTAATACCTCTTGCGGCTGCTTCTTTCGCAAATGATTTAGTCATTGCATTTAATCCACCTTTAGAAGCTGCATAGTTTGTTTGACCTGGATTTCCCATTTCTCCAACAATTGAAGAGATATTTACAATAGAACCAAACTTCTTTTTACCCATAGCTTTTAAAGCACCTTTACATCCAATAAATGCAGATGTTAAGTTTGCAGCAATTACATCGTTGAAATCTTCAACTGACATTCTTAAAGCTAATTTATCTCTTGTAATACCAGCATTATTTACTAAATAAGAAAGTTGTCCATCAGCATCGACAATTGTTTTAATTGCAGCTGTAAATTCATCTTCTTTTGTTACATCAGCTTTTACAATTGCAGCACTTCCACCCGCAGCTTCAATCTCTTCTTTAATTTTTTCAGCAGCTTCAGCTCCAGATCTATAGTTTATCCATACTTTTAAACCAAAACCAGCAAGAGTTTTAGCAATTTCTGCACCAATACCTCTTGAAGCACCAGTTACAAGTACATTTGAACCTGAAAAATTCATTTATAAAATCCTTTTTGTAAGTTTATTTTTTAATTTAATCGTTTATTATATCTAAACGCCTCTTTTGTTATCCCAAATTCTTATATGAAGTCTATCGCTATATATAAAACTATTTTCAATAGCACTAGTGATTACTGCTTGAGAATTTATATTTAATTCTTCTATTGTTGCTCCCTTGGGCATTAGATAAACATCAATTTTAGGTATTTGTTTTAAAATTTCTTTAATTTCATTTATCGTATTTTCTTTTGTTGTCTTTTCAATCACAAATTTTAAGTAGGATAGTCTAGTCTTTTTAGAGATTTGGCTAAGGGTATCTGTATTAATTCTTTTTTTATAAGGTTCCAAAGAATTTGAAAGTTTTACGCTCATAGAAAAAACAATATTTTTTTGATATTCTTGCGTAAATTCTATATCTAATGATGCGTTTGTTTCTATTGTAACTCTATGTCCATTTTGAATATAATATTTTATGAGTTCTTGAAAATCAGTATTTTTCCAATATAAAAGAGGTTCTCCTCCTGTAATTACTATATCTATTTTATAATTTGGAAGAAGTTTTGAAACTTGATTTATAATCTCTTTTGAAGATAGCTTTTCCCATTGCTCTTTAAAACATGGATCAACTGCATAATATGTATCACAAGACTTTTTTATTTCACCCGTTGGTGTTGTATATTCAACACCAAAACCTTCACAACGCATATTACATCGACCAAATCTAATAAAGATAGAAGGTGTTCCTACAAACTTTCCTTCTCCTTGTATTGTTGGTCCAAAAATCTCATTTACTTCAAGCATATACGTGGCTTGTACTCTTAGGACTTTCTTGAAACTCAATGCTTGCAACTTTTACGTCAAGTTTTGACATCTTTTTTTGAGCTATTTGTAAAAACCATGTTGATAGGTTTTCACTTGTAGGAACAAAGTCAACAATTACATAACTTTCGTAAAGTTCAATAGTATGTTGTTCTTCATCTTTTACTTTTGTCAAATCAGGGATTTTATATCCATCTTCAAACTCAACTAACTCATCTTTGCTTATATGAGGTAGTAGGGTTTCATAAAGTGGGTCATTTATATCAATAATAAATTTATGGTCAAGAACATCGTCTAAAAAGGCCTTAAACCAATTTAAGTGATTAAAGTCTGTAACCATTCCATTTTCTAACTTGTTTGATTCAATATAGAGTACAATTTTTCCTTGATGTCCGTGTAGATGTCTACACTTTAAACATGGGTCAAGTGAGAATTCAGGATTTAACTCTTGCGACCAAACTCTATGTCCATAACAAAAATCAAAAGATTTAGATATTTTCCAAGTCAATTTTTATCCTTTATAAGGTATTGGGTCTGTAGTTCCAGCTTGTTTAAAACCATTTAGTCTTAATCTACAAGAGTCACAAACTCCACATGCTTCCTCTTCTTCTTTATAACAAGACCAAGTATGTTTTAAAGGAACATTCAATTCTAAAGATTTTTCTACTATTTGGTTTTTCATTAAATGAACCAGTGGAGTTTTGATTTCAACTTTTGTAGACTCCTTTGTTCCTTCATTGATTGCTGAAGTCATTTTATCAATAAAACTATCAGTACAATCAGGATATCCAGAACTATCCTCTTCAACTACTCCAATATATAGTGCTTGAGCTTCTTCTTTCTCTGCAATTGCTGTTGCAATTGAAAGAAAAATACCATTTCTAAATGGTACATAAGTTATTGGAACTCCAGTTTCAACTCCATTTGTTGGAACATCAATTGTCTTATCAGTTAAGGCACTAGCTCCTATTTGTGTAAAAAATGGAATATCAATTTCATATTTCTTTTTAATTTGTAAATCTTCACAAATATCTCTAAATGCTTTTAACTCTCTTTTTTCTGTTCTTTGCCCATAGTTAAAGTGTATAGCTATAATTTCATAGCCTTCATCTTTTGCAATATAAGAGCTTAATGTAGAGTCCATTCCTCCACTTAAAATACATACTGCTTTTTTACTATTCATATGTTAAAAAATCCTTACTATTTTCTTCAAAGAATTTCCAGTTTATTGGTAGAACTTTTATTTGTGAATCTTTTTTTATAAATGAAACATCATCGTTTAAAATAATCATAGAGTTACAAAGTCTTAGTGTTGAAACCATTCCTGGACTTCTTTTCTCTTCAATTTTAAAATATTGACCATCAAAATATCCTGGTAGAACACTAATTCTTCCTGGTTTATTTTTAAAATCTTCACTCATTTTTGCAAAGATAAAATTATGATATTTTTCTTTTGCTCCTAATAAGTTTTGTACAAGTAGTTTTCCAAAAAGTTCAAAAATTAGTGCACTAGCTAAAGGATTACCTGGAAGATTTAAAATATAGGTATTTCCAATTTTTCCTAAAACAGTTGGTTTCCCTGGTTTGATTTTAATTCCATCAAATATCGTTTCAAATCCTAACTCTTGAAAGGCATCTTTTGTAAAATCTGCTTCACCTACAGAGACGCCTCCTGAAGTAATAATTAAATCTGCATCAAGCGAGTTCATTGTAAGTTCTTTTATTGATTCTATTGAATCTCTAGCTTGACCAATAAAATTTACTTGTGCACCTAATTCTTTACATCTACTCATAAAAGTTGGTGTATTTGAATTATAGATTTGATACTCTGCTGCTCTATTATAATGAAGTTTTAACTCTTCTCCACTTGCAAATACTACAACTTTGGGTTGTTTAAAAACTTTTATATGTGAGATACCTTGACTTGCTAGAAGAGTGATTCTTGCAAAATTAATCTCTTCACCAATATTTATTAGAATATCACCTTCTTTTATATCTTCACCAATAAATCTAATATGTTGAAATTCTCTTATATCATTTGGTACTTTAATTTTCTTTTCACTTAAATACTCACAATCCTCTTTAGGAATAATTGCATTACAATTTTCAGGTACTCTAGCACCTGTCATAATTTTTACAGCTTGGTTTTTCTTTAATACTAAACTGTTATTATCTCCTGCAAAAATTGTATCAACAACTTTTAGTTCTTCATCTTTATCTTCAAATAGTATTCCGTATCCGTCCATTGCTGAGTTGTTGAATCTTGGAAGACAAACTTTTGCAATGATATTTTTTGCGCAAATTCTATTTTCTGCATCTTCAATTGGAATAATTTCATATTTGAGGTTTATTGGAAGTTGTGTGATTTTTTCAATTGCTTCATTTACATTTATAGCCATATCTGTCCTTAAAAAATGTCTCATAGTCTCAGAGACTGTTTATTTAAAAACTTCTTTTAATAAGATTTATTAAAAATCTTTAAAGAAGCAAACCCTAAAGAGAGTAACGAGTTACTCCAATAAATAAATTGTAGGTATATTTAAAAGATGTCCTAATGACAATTCAGATATAATACCCAAATTTTTTAAAAGTGAGATTAACATGGAACTGATGAGTGATGCAATTGTAACGCATGTTTATGCAATATATATTTTTTTAGGAATAATGCTTTTTAATCTTTATTCTGTAATATCTATAAAAGAGTTTGTAAAATTAGGAAAACGATTAAAGTTTATGACTCCTTTATATCATCTTACAAATGCAATTATTATGTACACAGGAGCAATAGTATCTGCTTATGCAAGTCACTTTTCTTGGACAATTGCATTAATGATTCCTGCTTCAATATTTTTATTAGTAATAGAGATAAAAAGATATAAAAAAATGAGGATAATTAAATCAACAGATACTAAACTTCAAGAAGAGTTTATTGTTTATGCAAAAAAGATATATACAATTGAAATTGCTGTTTTAGTCTTAGTTTATATTATTTCAAAAGTTTTTTAATGCAATTTAGTTTTCACGAAAATGCTTCTTGCGAGAATCTAGAGATTGAAAATGATTTATATAAATATTTAATAAAAGCAAGAAGACATAAAGTAAACGATGAAATTGTTTTTAGGAATTTAAAAGATAAAAACATTTATCTACATAAAATAGTATCAATTGATAGAAAAAAAGCATTTTGCAAATTACTTTCACGTGAAGAAAAAATTGTTGAAAATAGTAAATATTTACATATTGGCTGGTGTTTAGTTGATCCTAAGACTGTTGAAAAATCTCTTGCTTCATTGAATGAATTGGGAGTAGGTAAAATTACTTTCATTTATTGTGAATATTCTCAAAAGAATTTTAAATTAAATTTTGAAAAACTAGAGAAAATATTAATTAATTCATCTTCTCAATGTGGTAGAAGTTCTATCATTAAACTAGAAACTTGTAATTCTTTAGACTCATTTTTAGAAGAAAATCCAAATTCATATGTTTTGGATTTTTCTGAAAATTTAATTGATGATAATAAAGTTGATATTCAAACTTTTATATTAGGGTGTGAAGGTGGTTTTTCAAAAAATGAGAGAGAAAAATTTAGTAGTGAAAAAATTATTGGTTTTGATTCTAATTTAATTTTAAGAAGTGAAACTGCAATAATATCAGCATCTTCAAAAATTTTAATATAAGAAGTAGAGTTTAATCTACTTCTTATAAGCTACCATTTTCTTACTATAGAATGGCATCTAGCACAGGCATTTAGCATATCTGAGTATGCATTTGCTGCATTAATATAAGCTTTTTCATCTAAATTTAATTCTAAGACATTTACATCTAAACTAATTCTTTTTGCTGCATTTTCAGCTACATTTACCATATGTTTTTTATCTGCTGGTAAATAAGTAGCAATTACTTTTTTATCAGAGAATAGATTATTTCCTTGATCTACAAGTTTAGAACCACTTCTAATTAATTCAATGTTATTATTTAGAAAACCTTGTTGAATCTGAGTCATCCCTTGTTCCATCATCGACATTGATTTCTTTAAAACATCTTCTGCTTTTGCTGCTCCAATAATTAAACAACATGCTAATAAAATCTTCCCAAATTTCATTACCTCTCCTTTTTTATTTAAGATTATATAAATGTTACTGATTGAAAATTAAATACAACTTAAAAATTGAGAAAATAATAAATAAATAATTTTGAATGTGTTAAATCATAAAAGAAAAAGGGGAAATTGCAAAAGCAACTTCCCCTTTAGTAAGTTATATAAAGAAAGGTTCTTAGTGAACATCTCTCCATTTACTAGCTTTCCATAACCATGCAAAGATAGCAAAAATAACCATATAGATTAAGAATTTTGGTCCTAAAGCTTCTCTTTCAGCTTTTTTAGAGTCACCAACTTCTTGCATATAAGTTACTACTTGTTTTTCTGCCTCTTCAGTTAAACCAACTCTAGGCATAGCAGTACCTTCAAGAGTTTTTTGAGGGTCATTAATAAACGTATGTAAGTAAGACTCTCCTCTTGATCTAATGTATTGTGATAAGTCTGGAGGTAATTTACCCATATATGCTTTGATATTTTCAGAAGGAGTAAATGCTGCCATTGTTCCTTTTTGCATATCACCATATTTGATACCATGACATCTTTGACAAGCATCAGTAAATACTTCTTTGTTAGTCATCTCTTTTGGTGCAATAGATTGTAAATATGCAACCATATCAGCAATCTCTTGTGGTTGCATCCATGCATAACCTGGCATTGGATGAACAGCACCATCTTGGAATTTATGCTCAACTTTTGCAGCTTTTGCAGGGTTTTTGATAAATGCAGCTAAATAGTCACCATTATAAATTTTACCAGAAGTTGATAAATCTGGTGGTACAACACCATAAGATGCAGCAGAAGTAGCATCATCCATTAATGGTGGGAAACCTTGAGTCTCAATTGCGTGACAAGCAATACAGTTAGCTTGAACTAAAGCAGCACCAGCTTGTGCATTACCTTTCATTCCATTTAATCCATCAACATCTTTAAATTGATAATCAGCAGGAGCTACTGCTGGATGCATAATTTTATGTGCAATTGTTTCAACTGTAATATAAGTTGCTGCTGTAAATAGGACTAATACTCCTAATATTTTTAATTCTCTCATTATTCACCCCTTCTTTTAGCATCTGCTTTTGTAACAAATGGTAATGCTACAAATAGTAAAATAAAGATTACAGCAGAGATAAATCCTGCAATAGCAAATCCTGTTGTTGGAGGCCATTTACCAAGAGCAGTAAGAGCAACCATGTCAATCATTAATAACCAGAACCAAATTTTAAACAGTGGTCTTTTATGTGCTGGTAAAATTTGAGGATCTCTATCTAACCATGGTAATACTAAGAAAATAACATTAGCAAATCCAAATGCAACTAAACCAATATCAAATGCTTTAATAGGACCAACATCAAAGAAGAAACCTCTTAATACTTCATATGACCATAAGAAATACCACTCTGGATAAATAAAGTGTGGTGTAACCATAGCATCCGCAGGATCAAAGTTTACTGGGTCCATTGCAAAGTTATAGTGATAGAATACTAAGTAGAAATAGAAGATTAAGAAAATACCTAATACAGCTAAATCTTTAGAAATAAATACAGGCCAAAAAGGAATAACTTTAGACTCTTTTTTATTTCCAGATAAATATTTTTCAGCTTCAGCATCATAATCAATATCTTCAGAAGATTGATTATTAACGTGAGGAATTCTTAATGTATAGAAGTGTAAACCAATAATACCCATAATAGCAATAGGTAATAAGAAAACGTGTAACATAAAGAATCTAGTTAAAGTAGCATCAGCAACGTTAAAGTCACCTCTAATCCATACAACTAGAGCATCACCAATAACTGGAACACCACCAAATAAGTTAGTAATAACCATAGCAGCCCAGTAAGACATTTGTCCCCATGGTAACATATATCCTGAGAATCCTGCAGCTGAGAATGTCATGAATAATAACATACCAGAAATCCAGATCATCTCTCTACCTTGTTTATAAGAACCATAATAGATACCTGTAAACATATGAATATAGATAATTAAAAATACAACAGAAGCTGCAACACCGTGCATATGTCTAAATAGCCAACCATATGCAACCTCTTGCATAATTGTATAGTTAACAGAATCAAATGCTAAATTTACATCTGGCTTGTAGTACATCATTAAGAAGATACCAGAAACAACTAAGATACCAAAAGTAGTTGCTAAAAGAACACCCATAGCCCATAAGAAGTTAATATCTTTTGGAATCCAATATTCAGTCATCATTACTTTGTTTAATTGAGTAGTATTTAACCTTTGATCTAACCACTCTCCAACAGAGTTTGCTTTTTCAATTTTTGCCATTTACTACTCCTTATGCCATCATCGACGCAGCGATTTTTTTGTATTCAGGACCTTCTTCACCAAGAACGATAGAAGAGTCTTTAACAGAGAAAGGAGGTAAATCTAGTGGTCTTGGAGGAGGTCCAAAAGTTTGTTTACCATTTGAATCAAACTCTCCACCGTGACATGCACATTTCCACACATTCTTTTTCCATGCTGGAATACATCCTAAGTGAGTACATAACCCAATTGCAACAATGAATCTATCAGATCCAACAACTAAGTCTCTTTCACTATTTTCCATATCTGCAGTTTTCTTAAGAACAAAAATTGGTTTACCTCTCCACATAATTGTGATTGGTTCACCAGCTTTTAATCCAGCAAGTTCAACTGTAGTAAATCCACCAGCTAATACACTCGGTAACGGATCCCATGCTTGTTTCATACCCACAAGCGAAGCCGCCCCACCAACTGCCGCAACAGCTGCAAATGTATAACCTAGAAAATCTCGTCTATTTGTTTCGTTAGACATTTAGCTTCCTTATTTTAAAATTAAATCTATACATTATATTTATAATTTACTTAAAAAGATATGACATGAGTCAAAAGGTACCGGTTTAGTGAGTAGGGTGTGGTTAAACTACACACCCTTAATTATAAGTGTTTCTTATTTATTTCTTAATTGTTTCTAATAAATTTTACTATTTCTTTTTCAATATCATTTTTATCTATTACTAAATCATGATTGACTTTTGCAGTAAATAATTTTTTGATAGAGTCAGGCTGTTTTGCGTTATATTCCTTTGAAATAGTTTCAAGAGCTTCTTTATCTGCGTAAGATATGTTGTTTTTATGTAAAGCATTTAAAACAGTTGGAGAGAATTTTGTCCATTCAGCAGTTGAATAAATAACTGTTTTTAACTCTTTTTCTTTTAATTCTTCATATGCTTTTAAACAAGTTGCTGTATGTGGATCCATTAAATATCCATCATCTAAAAAATCTTTTATAATTTTTGCACCATATTTATCATCTGAGTTTATAGCAGCAAAATATTTTTGTAGTTTCTTAGTCTCTTCTTCTGTCATTTTAAAAATTTTTTTCTCATTTAAGTCATCAAAGAATTCTTTTGTTCTTTTTGCTCCATAAAGAGAATAGATAACTCTTTCAATATTTGAAGATTTTAAAATATCCATTGCAGGAGATTTTGTAAGTTTTAAATCTTTGTCTCTAATATCATAAATTCCTGTATTAATCCATTCTGTTAAAATATTGTTTTCATTTGAAGCTACAAGTAGTTTCTCTACTGGCACACCCATTTCTTGTGCATAAAATCCTCCAAGAACATTTCCAAAGTTTCCAGAAGGAACAACTAAATAGATTTTTTCACCAAAAGTAATCTCTTCTTGTTTTAAAAGTTGAATGTATGACCAAAAATGATAAATGATTTGGAAGATAATCCTTCCAAAGTTTACTGAATTTGCAGCGGATAGTTTAATTCCATCATCTTCAAGCTCTTTTTTAAAAGATTCTGATGAAAGTAGGTTTTTTAGTGCAGATTGTGCATCATCAAAGTTTCCATGGATTCCTAATACTTTTAGATTATCTCCATCTTCACAAACCATTTGAAGTCTTTGAACATCAGAAGTACCTCCATCTGGATATAGACAAGCAACTTGGATATTCTCTTTATTTTTAAAAGTATTAAGTGCAGCCGGTCCTGTATCTCCTGATGTTGCAGCTAATATAAGATAATGTTCATCTCTTTTTTTTGCAATAGAAGAAAGGATAGAACCAAAAGGTTGAAGTGCCATATCTTTAAAAGCACGAGTAGGCCCATGATATTGCTCATGTACAAATAAATCATCTTTTACTTTAACTACTGGACAAGGGTTTGAAGCTTCATCAAAGTTATCATATAGATCTAATGCTTTATTAATTTCTTCATCATCAATATCAATTTTAAAAGCTTTTAAAATATTATATGCAAGTTCTTTATAACTTTTATCAATATGATTTTGGATAAAGTTCTCTTCTAAAAATGGTAATTCTTTTGGAACATAAAGCCCTCCAAAAGAAGCACTTGGACTTAAAATAGCCTCTGAAAATGTAACTTCTTCTGGTTTAATACCATCATTTCCTCTAGTTTCAATAAAATTCATCTTGTTTAATCCTCTTCACTTAAAAGTTTTTCCATATCAATCCCATTGTTAGGATTATCACGTCTTAGAAATTGAGTACCAATTCCATCATATGTAAATAATTCTAATAGAATAGAGTGCTCTACTCTTCCATCAATAATATGTGCTTTATTTACTCCATTGATAATAGCATCTATACAAGAGTCTACTTTTGGTATCATACCTCCAGCAATTGTACCATCTGCTTTATAGTTATCTACTTCATTTTTATCAAGTGAAGTTAAAAGTTCGCCATTTTTATCAAGTACTCCTACTGTATCAGTTAAGAATAGAACTTTTTGTGCTTTAATAGCTTGTGCAACTTTTGAAGCAGCTACATCTGCATTAATATTAAAACCTGGATGGTTAGGTTTTGCACTATCTGCAATTGGAGCAATTACTGGAATAAAACCCTCTTCAATAAGTTTATTAATCATTGTTCCATCAACTTCTGTAATAACACCTGTATAACCAAATTTTCCATCATCTTTAGGGATTGCATTGATAATGCTAGAGTCTTTTCCTGAAATACCAATAGCTTTAGCACCATGGTGATTCAAAAGTGAAGTGATGTTTTTATTTATCTCACCAGATAAAACCATTTCCACAACTCTCATAGTCTCTTCAGAAGTAACTCTATGTCCATCTATAAACTCTGAGTGAATCTCTAGTTTATCAAGAAGTTCAGAAATCCTTGCTCCTCCACCATGTACAATAACTGGTTTTATACCTACAAGTTGTAGAAGTACTATATCTTCTGCAAATTTTTCTTTTAACTCTGGACTAGTTTGTGCAGAACCACCATATTTAATAACAATAGTTTTTCCATAAAACTTTTTTATATGAGGAATTGCATCAAGTAGGGTTTGTACTTTGTGCTGTTTCTTTTGCATAAAATTTCCTAAGACTATTTTTTTAAGGCAAATATTATATCTAAAACAGTCTTAAGAACTTAATTTGTTATTTTAGTAGAGTTCTATCAAATCTAATTACTTTATTTCTTCCTGACTTTTTTGCTTTATAAAGGGCTAAGTCAGCATACTTTATGCATTCATTTAAATCTTCACTATCTTTTGAGAACATTGATACTCCAATACTCATTGTTTTCATGATAATAGTTTTCCCTCCTGTGGGAATCTCTTTTTTAGAAAAGTTAATTCTAATCTTTTCTGCAATATTTAGAATATAATCTTCATCACAGTTATATAGAAGAATCATAAACTCTTCTCCTCCATATCTAACAGCAACATCTGATTCTCTAATGTTATCTTTTAGAGTTTGGGCTACTACCTTAATCGCATTATCACCTATATCATGTCCATAGGTATCATTAATCATTTTAAAATAGTCTATATCACATAATAAAATACCATAAGGTGTATTTGTTCTTTGTGCTTGAGATGTTATTTTAACTATTGAGTCTTCTAGGTATTTTCTGTTTTTAAGTCCTGTAAGAGCGTCTGTTTGTGCATTATATTCTAATATTGCCATAAGTTTTTTACTAACAATTACAGTTTTTGCAGCATCAACATAGTCTTGAATATAAGGAATCATCTTTTTTACTTTTAAAGTTTGAACTTTATCCCGTGCATAGATTGATATAACTAAATCAATCTCATTTGAAATAGAATAAGGAATACAAAAATAGTTTAAATCATCACAATTTTTACAAGCACTACATATATTTTTAAATTGAGTAGAGTCTATTGCAGTATTTGTTTTATCTGCTCGGCAACCCTCTTCAAATATATTACATAAAACTTCAATATTTGAATAAACATTTTTAATTTCACCAGTATTAGTATTTGTTTCAAAAAAGTTAAATTCACTAATATCAAGTTTTAATATAAGTATTTGGGCAAGTCTTATATATATTTCATCAACAGTTTCATCGTATTCTATAGTCTTTCTAAATTTATATATATCAGAGAGTCTCTCTATAGTATTTTTTACATTTATTAAATGATCTTTATCTTCAACTTTTTGATTCTCAGAAAGAAAAATTGATATTTTTGAGTCAATTGCATCAAGTGTGACCTCAAGTTTTTCTAATAAACCATTAATCCATAATGATACATCTTTGGCCTCTTTACCTTTAGTCTCTTTTATTCTATAAGAGTAATCTCCTTGTTGAGCTTTATTCATAACTTTTTTAATAGAGTCAAAAAGAGATAAAAAAGGTGAAATAATATAGTTTAAAATTATAGTGATTAATACCATTAAAATAAGGGCAATAAGAATAGTATTAGATGCAGTTTTTATACCAATTTGTTTTGAATCATCAATTGACATAGTGATTGTAATAGCTCCTAAAGTGTCACCTTCACTAGCATTTGTGTGACAGGACATACAATCAATTTTTCCTTTTCTTGTAGCTTTATAAGGAATTGTAATTCTATAAGTACTTTGTGAGAATAAGTTATCATTTATTACTTTTTTTGCTTCACCTGTTCTTAGCACTTCTAAATCAATTTCATCTTGTGCACTCTCTTTTGAAAGTCCTTTTCCATACATTTCAATAACTTTATGACCTCGACTTAACCAAATATCATCAATATTTGGGATATCTTCAAGTTGACTTAAAAAGAGTTCTCTATCTTCAATAACACCTGTTACCATTAGAGAAGTTAACGAGTGTTCAACAGTTCTTGAAATTGCTTGAGCTTTATCATCAATTGATTTAACTCCATAAGCTCTAAAGTTATAAGCCATTTCAACAGTAATAATTATAAACATAAAAGATATTATAGAAATAACTAGTAAAATAATTTTATTCTTCGTTTTCATGGGGTCTCTTTAATGATTGTTATTAGATATAATCTTATTATAACAAAAAAATATCAATATAAAATTATATTTGTAAATAAATATAGTTAATCCTAAATGATAATTATGTATTATTTCAATATGAAACATAATTTAGCCTTGAAAGCCAGTGCAGGAAGCGGAAAAACTTTTGCACTTACCGTTCGATATATTAGTCTGCTTCTTTTAGGTGCAAAACCAAAAGAGATATTAACATTAACCTTTACAAATAAAGCTGCAAATGAGATGAGTGAAAGAATCTTTAAAACACTTCAGAGTTTGGGAGATGATGAAGCTTATTTAATAGAAATTATAAAACAATCGGGTATTTCTAGAGAACAAGTATTGTATAAAAAAGAGAGAATTCTTAGTGATTTTACAAATTCAACACTATCTATTTTTACTATAGATAAATTTGTTAATAAAATTTTGCGTGAGTTTTGTGGATATATAGGTATAAGTGATGATTTTGAAATAAAAGAGGATGATATAGAGGCTTTAAGTGTGAAATTTTTAGAGTCTTTATCTTTAGATGAATTTGATAAACTTATTGATTTTCAAATATATGAAAAGAAAAAATATTCGTCTTTATTTGATATTTTTAAAAATTTACTTGAAAAAAATGAAAAATGTGAAATTTTAAATATTGATGCATCTTTAATTAATCTTCAAAAAGAAGAAGCTTTGAAATGGGCATATAAAATAAAAGAACATATATTAAATTGTCCAAATGCTTCTGCAACAGCAAAAAAAGCAGTATCTTTTGATTCTTTTGATGAATTATTAGATAAAGGAAAAACTTGGCTTACAAAAGATGTTGCAAGTGATTCTAGAGATTTTAAAAAGTGCTCAAATGAAGTCTTTGAAACTTACTTTTTAAATTTAAAAGAACAAATTACAATATATTATAAAATTAGGGCAGGATTTTCTTTAAGTAGGCTTTTTGAACTTTATACACTTTTTAAAAATTATAAAATCAAGTTTAATAAATCAAAAAACTATCTTCATTTTGATGATATTTCAAATCTAACTTTTGAGTTGTTATCAACAAAAATTGATAAAGAGTTTTTATATTTTAGATTAGATTCAAAGTTTTCACATATTTTAATTGATGAATTTCAAGATACTTCCCTTTTACAATATAAAATTTTACAGCCTTTAATAGAAGAGATTTTAGCTGGATCAAACAATGAGTTTAAGAGCTTTTTTTATGTAGGAGATACAAAACAGTCTATATATAGATTTAGAGGAGGGAAGAGAGAACTTTTTGATTATGTATTAAGAACCAATCCTCAAGTAGAAGTAGAGGTTTTAAATACAAATTATAGGTCTTGCGAAAAGATAGTAAATTTTGTAAACGATTCTTTTTTGCCTCTTTCAAATTATGAATACTATAATCAAGAAGCAAAAGAAGAGGGTGGGTATATTGAAGTTTTTGAAGATGAGGCTTTAGCAAGTGAAGAGAAGTATGAAAATATTGCAAAAAAAATATCATTACTTTTACAAAATGGAGTAAATAGTAATGATATAGCTATTTTAACCTATACAAATGAAGATGTTTTAAATATCTATTCATATTTAAAAAAGATGTTTCCAAGTTTAAAAATTACAACAGAAATGACATCTAAATTAATTAACCAAGAGAATGTGAAAGCAGTTATAAATGGTATAAAATACTTATATTTTAAAGAAGAGTTGTATAAAGAGAATTTAAATGCAATTATTGGAAAAGAACCTAATTCAGATTTGGAGTTAAGTGTAGATATTAAAAACTTAACTGTTCAAGAGATAGTTTATAAGCTTGCAAATATTTTAAAGGTTATGGATGACAATGTTATAAAGTTAATTGAAATTTGTAGCACATTTAAAAATATTGTTGATTTTGTTTATGAGATTGATAAATCAGAGGCATCAATTCAGAATTCAGAACAAATTGGATTACAGATTTTAACAATTTTTAAATCAAAAGGTTTAGAGTTTCATACTGTTCTACTTCTTGATAGAATTAAGCAAAAAAATGCAGATAGAAGTTCTTTACTTTTTGAGTATGATGAAGTACATCTAAAAAATATATATTATAAAATTTCAAAACTTGAAAATTATAATGAGGATTATAAAAATGCTTTAAATAAAGAGAAAGCTCTAAGTTTAGAAGATGAGTTAAATATTCTTTATGTTGCAATGACAAGAGCAAAAAACAATATGATAATCTTTAAGAAAAAAGAGAAGTCCGTTTTTGATTTAATCTCTTTGGAACTTCAAACTTTAGGTGAAATAGTAAAGAGTAAAAACCAGTCTAAAAACTATGAAAAAATAGATAAAGTAACTTATCTTCCTCTTGATTTAGGAAGACAAGATAAACCAATATCCAAAGAACAAGATGATAAAGAGTATTCTTTACATTCAAGATATTTTGGAATAGCTACACACTATTGTTTAGAGATGATGAATGAATTTAATCAAGACTCTTTAGAGTATGCTATTAATTTAGTAATAAATAGGTTCTCAAACTATTTATCTGAAAATGACTTTAAAAATATTAAAAAAAGAGTTTTATATTTACTTGAAAATAAAGAGTTTCAAAATATAGTAAATAATGCTAATTTAAATAAAGAGCAGTCTTTGATATATAAAAATGAATTAAAAATTATTGATTTATTAGTAGAAAAAGATAACAAATACTATATTTTTGATTATAAAACTACAAAAGAAGAGATTCATGAACATAGTTTTCAGGTTGAACATTATAAGAATGCAATAAAAGAGATAGTAAATAGTAATGAAGTATATTCATACATAATCTATTTAAAGGAGAATGAAACTACATTAAAAATAGTGTAGTTTTATTGTTAAATATTTTTTTCTAAAGCTGAAATAGAATCTATATCATTTTTAGTTATATTAATTTCTTTATATGTAAGAGAAACTTCTTTAGAGTAAAGGTTTATAAACTCTTTAAGTTCATTATATTTATCTACTTCAAAAGCCTTATTATTATGGTTTATTAAGGCATAGTCATCTCCATGAATTCTAAATATTGTAAATTCATTAAATAGTTCAGAAATTTTTTCGGATATTTGAACTAAAAATTCATTTCCTTTTGCCCATGAAAATCTTTTATTATATTTAGAGAAGTCTTCTAAAAATATAATATATATTTTCTCAAACTTTTTATCAAAAGCATTTTT
Organism: uncultured Campylobacterales bacterium; assembly: GCA_947494995.1. Lineage (GTDB taxonomy): Bacteria > Campylobacterota > Campylobacteria > Campylobacterales > Arcobacteraceae > Halarcobacter. The sequence continues at coordinate 557,147 of CANLWY010000001.1, forward strand.
TGAAAGAGTAACATTTAAATATTTTTCATTAAAAATATTTGTTAAAGGGTCTTTATAAAAATATGAGAATCTTTCTTGTTCAAGTTTGTTTTGAGGAAGCTGTGTGATTGTATCATCTATTTCTATATTAGTTAAAACTTTTAATGATGCATCAACAATCTCCTTTTTAAAATGTATGTTTGAAAGAGAAGATATTTCTTGAAGGGCTTCATCAATACTCTTTCGTGCTCTATATATTCTACTAGTAGTCATGGCATCAAATGAGTCTGCAAGAGCCATTATATTTGCTTTAAAAGGGATTTCCTCACCTTTTAAGCCAGAAGGATAACCTGATCCATCAATTCTTTCATGATGACAATTAATAACCTGAGCAATTTCCTTAAACATAGGGATTTGAGATAACATATTAAATCCTATATTAACATGCTCTTTTATTAAATTATATTCATTTAATGATAATTTTCCAGGTTTTAATAAAAGAGAATCTGGAATTGCTATTTTGCCAATGTCATGTAGAATTCCTGCTCTATATATCTCATCACACTCTTTTTTTGAGAAGTTTAATTCTTGGGCTATAAGTTTTGAATAGTTTGCAACTCTTAAACTATGTTTTCCTGTGTATGTGTCACGACTTTCAATTATATCTATTAAAGCATAGAGTGTTTTTTCATAATTATCAATTTTTTCAAGTGAAAGTTTTAAATTGTCTTTATTCTTTTCTTTTAAAAGTTTTTCAAGATTTCTTTCATAAATATCATGTTCTTTAAATTTTTTTACTTTTGTCATAATTTTAAATAGTGTTGTATTCAAGTTATCATAATCAATAGGTTTTAAAATATATCCATCTACACCAATTTTTATAGAACTAATAAATTTCTCTGAATCAGAATATGCTGAGGTAATAAGAATATTTTGTTCCTCGTTAATCTCTTTAATTTTAGAAGCCATAGTAATGCCATCCATAATTGGCATTTTTACATCTGTGATGATAAGATCAAAACTCTCTTTTTTATAAGTGTCAAGTGCAGCTTGTCCATTGTTTCTATAAACAACTTTAAAAAAAATCTTTTCTAAATAATTTTTAAATGTATAAGCAATATTTTCATCATCTTCTACATAAAGTACAGAACAATTAGAAGCTAAGCTTTTTAATTCACTTATTTTGTACATTTAGTTCCTTTATATGAACTTGTATCTTTCTTGTAATTGTAATATAATAATATTGAAAAATAATATAAAGAAGTAAATATGAATAGGTTAAGGGTCTTTTTAATTATAATATTTGGACTTGTTACTTGTTCAATGTTTGTTATTTATACTATAGATAAAAATACTAAAAGTAGCGAAAATTTTCTTAAAAATATGATTAAAAATGAAGCGAATTCATATTACAAAAATATTGTAGAAGCAAGAAAATGGAACTCGATACATGGTGGAGTATATGTAAAAAAGAATGCTAATTTAAAAAGTAGTGAGAATTTAAAAGATGAATATCTTTATACAAGTGATGGAGAAGTATTAGTAAAAATCAATCCATCATTAATGATAAGACAAATATCTGAAATCTCAAATAAATTAAATGATAATTTTTTTAAAATTACAAGTTTAAATCCATTAAATTCTATAAATGCACCTGATGATTTTGAAAGAAGAGGATTATTCTACTTTAATAAAAATAAAGAAGAAAATATCTACACTGAATATTCTAAAAACTTGTCAGAGTTTAATTTTATTGGTTCCTTAAAAGTTTCAGAATCATGTCTCTCTTGTCATAGAAATCAAGATTTTAAATTAGGTGAAATTAGAGGTGGCATTCGAGTCTCAATTCCTACAAAAAAATATTATCAAAATCTTGAAGAGATTAAAGAAAAAAATAGAACAATTATATTTATAATTATTGTAGGAACCATGGCTTTAATTCTTGGATTTAAATTTATTCTTGATAAATTAGATGAAAATAGTGATGAAATAGAAAAAAACTTAGAAAATATCAAACAACTAAAAGATCAAAAAGAGTTATTGTTACTTAGATATGAATATGCAATAGAAGGAACAAAGGATGGTTTGTGGGATTGGAATTTAGAGACAAACAGTGTTTTTTATTCTAAAAACTGGAAAAATATGCTTGGATATAAAAATCATGAAATTGAAAACAAATTTGAAGAATGGGATAAAAGAGTTCATCCTGATGATAAAGAACAAGCTATAAAAGATATAGAGAATAATCATAAGAAGCTTACTAGTTTTTATCAAAATATTCATAGAATGAAACATAAAAATGGAACATGGGTATGGATTTTAGATAGAGGAAAAACTTACTTTAATGAAAATGGTGAGCCATATAGAATGGTTGGTTTTCATTCAGATATAACAGAGCTTAAAAACCTAGAAATAAGTTTAAAAAAGACAAAAAATGAATTAACAGAGTTTAAGTTTATAATTGAAAGTGCCCCAATTACTATAATGATTACAGATATAAATGGGGATATAACATACGTAAATCCACATTTTACAGAGATTACAGGATATGAAAAAAATGAAGTTATAGGAAAAAAGCCTAAGGTTCTTAGATTTAATGAACATAAAAATAAAGAAGATGATGAAAAATATAAAAGTTTATGGCGTACAATCTTAGATAAAAAAACCTGGGGAGGTATTTTTAGAAATAGGAAAAAGAATGGTTCTGAATATTGGGAAACCGCAACAATTTTACCTATATTAAATAATAGAGGTGAGATACAAAACTATTTAGGAATTAAAAGAGAAATTACTAAAGAACTTTTCTTAGAGAAGCAGTTAAAAGAGAAAGAAGAACTAATGTTAGCTCAGTCAAAAAATGCTGCAATGGGTGAAATGATTAGTATGATTGCACACCAATGGAGACAGCCTATAACGGCAATATCAATGAGTGCAAATAATATTATAGCTGATATAGAATTAGAAGAATTAGATTCGGAAACTACAAAGAAAGTGGCTAAAAACATTGCTGATCAAACACAATATTTATCAAAAACAATAGATGATTTTAGAAACTTTTTTAAAGAAGATAAAACAATAGTTGAGTTTAAAATAAAAGATTTCATTAAAGAGATAGAAACTATTATGTTAGCTTCTTTAAAGAACAATAGTATTGATTTTGTAGTTAATCTTAAAGAAGATATTACTTTAAGTAGTTATAAAAGTGAGTTACTACAAGTGTTTATAAATATTATAAAAAATGCAAAAGAAGCTTTGGTTGAAAAAAATGTTGAGAATAAATTTATTCAAGTAGATATTGAAGAGAAAGAAGATGAGATATTAATTTCAGTATTAGATAATGGTGGAGGAATTGAAGAAGAGAATTTATCAAAAATTTTTACAGCATATTTTAGTACAAAAAATGACTATAATGGCACGGGATTAGGTCTTTATATGTCAAAAATAATTATTGAAAAACATTTAAAAGGGAGTATTTTTGTAAGAAATAAAGACAAGGGTGCAAACTTTGTAATTCGTATCAAAAAAAATTTAAAAGAGTAGTTTGTTTTTTATTCAGTAACTTTATCTTCATCTATATTTTTAATTGTATCTCTTAAATCGATTATTATATTGGCCTGTTCATTTAGTTTTTCATTTATTTTGATTACTTCTTTAGTCTTGAGTGCATTCTCTTCTTTTAGTTTATTAATTTGGTGATTTTGTTTATCGATTAATTGAAGAGATTTTTTATGAGATTCACTAATCTTCTGCATATTCAATTTCTGCATCTCTAGAACCTTATGATATTGTGTATCTTTATCTTTTGAACCATTTTCATAAAATTCTATTTGATTAACAGCCTTTTTATACTTTGATTCAATTTTTGAAACTCTATTTTTATAACTACTATATTCATTTTTTACTTGTTCTAGTTCTTTATTTAAAGAAGAAATCATTTCAATTGCATTGATATTTGTTTTTTTAAACTCCATATAATTGGTCATTACTTTCTTTTTAAAGTTTCTTTTTTCAATTTCTTCGTTTGTTGTTAAAAACCTTATTCCTATATACTCTTTTATATTGTTATCTATATCAAGAAGAGGAATTATAACTGCATGTACAAAATAAGCTTCATCTGCTTTTGTTTTATTTTTTATTGTTCCTTCCCATGTTTTTCCAGCTTGAATATCTTTCCAAAGTTCTTGATAAACACTTTTTGACATATCAGGATGTCTTACAATATTGTGAGTTTGTCCAATTAGTTCTTCTTTTTTATATCCAGAAATATCACAAAAGAAATCATTTGCATAAGTAATAACACCTTTTAAATCTGTTCTTGAAACAATAGCAACTTTATCTATTACATCAGTAAACTGTTTTAGTTGGTCATTATCAATTTTTAGTTGAACTAAAAGTTTTTGTAACTTTTCTTCATATTCTATATTGTCTTTCAAAGCTTTTATTTTTGAAACAGTTTTAAAAAGAGTTTTATTTAAACTCATATAGTCTATAGGTTTTATTATATATCCATCAATTCCTAGTTTTATAGATCTTTGAAAATTATCAATTTCAGAGTAGGCAGAAACAATAATTATATTTTGGTTTGGATTTATCTCTTTTATTTTTTCAGACATATCTAGTCCATTCATTTTAGGCATCTTTATATCTGTTATAACGATGTCAAAACTATCTTCTTTATAAAGAGCTAAACCATCTTCTCCATTCTTTGCATAGATAACTTCATTAAAGAACTTTGATAAATAAGTGATTAAGGTTTGAGCAATATTTTCTTCATCTTCTACATAAAGTACACTAAGTTCAGATGATATTTCTTTTAATTTTTTTAAGTTATCCATACGATTTATCCTATGTTTAATGGTTTATAAAGTATCTAATTGAAGCGAATCCATATGCTCTTGTATTAGATATTTTTTTTACTTCTTCTTCTGATACTATTCCACCTAAAGCAATTATATTCAAATCTTCATAAACTCTAACTGTTTGTCTAAACTTAGCCATTCCTTTTGCTTCCCCTTTATTAGGTGTTTCAAAAATGGGAGAGTATGTTACTGCATCCACATGATACTTCATTGCATTTTCTATATCTTTATAGTTATGACAAGAGATAATTATATAAAGATCTAAATCTTTTGCTTTTTTTATTTTTTCAAACTGTTTTGAGTTTAGATGAACGCCTGTTGCTTTTAGTTTTTTTGCTAGTTTATAATTAGAGTTTAATAGTATTTTATTTATGTTATACTCTTTACAAACAGAAACAAATAGTTTTGCTAATTCTTTAAAATTATCAGACTCTTTATCCCTAAAACAAGCTATATCAACTTTTTTTGAATTAAGAGCTTCTCTTAAGTTTTTTTCAAATTCTTTTAAATTATTTGAATAATATTTAGGATCAGTTATTAAGTAACTAATCAAATCATCTCTCATATATATCTAGTCCTTTACAATTACTTTATATTTAAATTTTATAATAGTTTATATTAAATAATGGAGGTGCATTATGAGACTTTTGTTATTAGTGTTACTATTCTTTTCTTTTTTGACTATAAGTTCTGCATATGAAACAAAAGATAATAGGTCAATATCTTTAAGAATGAAGACATTTACATGGGATACAAACTGGAATAAACGTATTATAGACTATGATGAGCTTTTGAGTGGTGGTCCGCCAAGAGATGGTATTCCTCCTATTGATAATCCTAAATTTATATCAATTAAAAAAGCAAAAAATTGGTTAAGTGATAATGAGCCTGTAATTTTCTTAGATATAGATGAGAAAGTAAAAATATATCCTTTATCTATTTTGATGTGGCATGAAATTGTTAATGATGAGTTATCTAATAAAAAAATATCAGTAACTTTTTGCCCTTTATGTAATTCTGCAATTGTATTTAATAGAAGTTTAGATGGTAATCTTTATGATTTTGGAACTTCTGGGCTATTGCGTCATTCTGATTTAGTGATGTATGATAGACAAACAGAATCTTTATGGCAACAGTTTACAGGTGAAGCTATTGTTGGAGATATGGTAAATAAACAACTTGAAATTTTGGCTTCATCAATAGTTGGTTTTAAACATGCATATGAAAATTATCCTAAGGCATTAGTTTTGTCAAAAGAGACAGGTTATATAAGAGATTATGGACGTAATCCTTATTCTGGTTATGATGATATAAATGAAAATCCTTTTTTATTTAATAAAAAAAGTGATAGTAGATTTAGACCAATGCAAAAAGTTGTAACTGTTTCATTAAATGGTATTGATAAAGCTTATAGTTATGATAGTTTAAAAAATAAAAGTGTATATAACGACAAAGAGTTAAACTTAGTGATTTTTCATAAAAAAGGCGCTGTTTCCGCTTTAGATAGAAGTGTAATTAAAAATTCAAGAGATGATGGTGCTTTCACTGTATATAGTAGTTTTTTGGCTAATGAAAAGTTAGAGTTTATCTATAATAATGAAGAGATAAAAGATATAAATACAAACTCTACTTGGAATATTTTTGGAAAAGCGATTAATGGTAAATTAAAAGGAAAAAAATTAAAGCCAATAGTTCATGCAGATCATTTTTGGTTCTCATGGGCTGTGTTTAAACCAAATACATTAATTTATAGATAATAAAAAAGGGAAGAAGCAAAAGCTCCTTCCCTTTTTATATTTTTTGAAGTAGCACTAATTAGTGATCTTCATGCTCCATCATGATTGAACCAGCAATATATACATAAGTTAAAATCATAAAAATAAATGCTTGTAATAAAGCAAATGCAGTTAACATAAAGAAACCAGCTAAAGGAACAATCCATGGAGTAATCATAAGAAGTACCATAAGGAACATATCATCCCCTCTAATTGCACCAAAAAGTCTAAATGATAATGAGATAATTCTTGAAATATGTGAAATGATCTCAATAGGGAACATTAATGGAGCAAGAATAGGCATAGGTCCCATAAAGTGGGCAAAATAGTTAACAAAACCATTCTTTTTAATACCTAAGTAGTTATAGTAAACAAATACAATTAATGCTAAAGATAAAGTAAAGTTGATATTTGCAGTTGGTGATTCAAACCCAGGGATTACACCCATTAAGTTAGCAACAACAATAACTAAACCTAAAGAACCGATTAAAGGTAAGTATTTTCTAGAGTTTTCTTCACCCATAGTGTCAGCACCCATTGAAATAACACCACCAATGAACATTTCTAGTACATTTTGTGTCCCTGTTGGTACTAGTTGCATCTTTTTCGTAGCCGCTCTTGCTAGTAACATAACGATTCCTATCACTAGTACAAAGTGTGATAAGATAATCCATTCTTGTCCGTGACCACCGATTGATCCTAAGAACGTAAACAGTCTTCCTTCCATTGTCTTCCTTTTTTTCTTTTACAGTTTTTGACTAAAATATACTGGACATTATATATTCTGTTTGCTAAAATTTTTATAAATGTGTAAAATGATTTCTAGATTTGTTTAAATCTGTAACCATTTTGTTTCAATTTTTCCCTTATGAGTTTTTGATGTTCCTCACCCTTTGTTTCTAATGCAATTGTTACAAGTGCTTCTCCAAACTCCAATTTTACGGAGTTTCTATCAAAATCAATTTGTACAATATTTGCACTACACTCTTTGAAAACTTCAGTTAAATGCATAAGTGCGCCTGGTTTATCCATAAGTGTTACGATTAGATTCATTTTTCTATTTGATTTAACTAAACCTTTTTCAATAATTTGTGCGAGCATAGTAACATCAATATTTCCACCACTGATAACAGCACAAACTTTAGAGTCTTCAATTTCAACTTTTTCATGCATTATTGCAGCCGTTGCAACAGCTCCTGCCCCTTCAACTACAAGTTTATGTTTTTCTAGTAAAAAAAGAATCGCATTTGCAATTTCATTATCACTTACTTCAACAATATCATCTACATAGTCAATAATTATATCTAGAAGTTTTGGAGTGACATCACGCACAGCTATACCATCTGCTATGGTTCTAACTGAAAGTGAATCAATTGGCATTTGTGACCTATATGAGTCTTTCATTGCTTTTGCGCCTGTTGCTACTACTCCAATAATTTTGATATCAGGGTTTATTGCTTTTGCTGCTATCGCAATACCTGCAATTAATCCACCTCCACCAATTGGAACGATTAGTTGTTTTAAATCAGGAACTTTTTCTAAAATCTCTAAAGATATTGTTCCTTGTCCCGCAATTACATCATCATCGGCAAAGGGATGGATAAACTCTTTCTGTTTTTTCTGAGCAAACTCTTGTGCTGCTTCATAAGCTTCATCAAAATTTTCACCATGAAGAATAACTTCTGCTCCATAAGATTTTACTCCACTAACTTTTGTAAGAGGGGTTGCTTCAGGCATAAAAATGGTGGCTTCACAGTTAAAATGTTGTGTTGCATATGCTAATCCCTGTGCATGGTTCCCTGCACTTGCTGCTACTACTCCTGCATCTCTTTTTTCTTGTGAAAGAGATGCCACTCTATTAAAAGCACCTCTTACTTTAAAACTTCCGGTAAGTTGCAGATTCTCTTTTTTAAAATATATTTCACTTCTAAATGCTTCACTTAAAATAGGTGCCTTAGTTAAAGGTGTATTTTGAGCAATGTTTTTAAGATTCTCTTGTGCTTTTTTTATATCATTAATAGTTATCATTTTTGTACTTTTCATTTTTAATTACCTGTAATAGTATCTAAAAACAGTTTTTATTTCTTTGAATAAAAACTGTTTTTAGATAGAGCTGTTGCTCTATCTATTCTCCTTTCTTATATAATTTACTGCTTCAACCATATTTTGAAGACTTAGTTTTGTCTCTTCCCATTTTCTTGTTTTTAGACCACAATCAGGGTTTATCCATAATTGCTCTTTAGGGAGTACTTCAAGTAGAAGTTTAATTTGTTTAATCATCTCTTCTACACTTGGAACTCTTGGACTATGAATATCATAAACCCCAGGGCCAACCTCTTGTTTATAACCTACTTCTTTAAAGATTTTTAGAAGTTCATTACCACTTCTTGCTGTTTCTATTGATATTACATCTGCATCCATCTCTTCAATTGTTTTAATAATATCATTGAATTCGCTATAGCACATGTGGGTATGAATTTGTGTATGTTCTTTTGCAGAACTTACAGCAATTTTGAAGTCTCTAACTGCCCACTTCTCATAATTTTTAATATTTTTATTTCTAAGAGGATACCCCTCTTTAAATGCTGCTTCATCTACTTGAATGATTTTAATTCCAGCATTTTGTAAATCATTAATTTCATCACTTAATGCAATTGCAATTTGCTTTGAAACTTCATCTCTTGGCTTATCGTCTCTTACAAATGACCAGTTTAAAATTGTTACTGGACCTGTTAGCATACCTTTCATGATTTTTTGAGTTTTACTTTGTGCATAAGTTATCCAATCAACAGTCATTGGTTTTGGTCTAGATATATCACCATAAATAAATGGAGGTTTTACACATCTACTTCCATATGATTGAACCCATCCATTTTGGCTAAATCCATAACCTTTTAACTGTTCTCCAAAATATTCAACCATGTCGTTTCTTTCGGGTTCCCCATGCACTAAAACCTCAAGTCCACACTCTTCTTGAAAATCAATACAATCATCAATATAGTCTTTCATCTTATTTATATACTCTTCTTTTGAAAGTCTATTGTTTTTATACTCTTTTCTTGCTACTCTTACTTCAGGAGTTTGAGGAAAAGAACCAATTGTAGTTGTTGCTAAATCATCATATTTTAAAAGTTCTTTTTGAAGTTTTATTCTATCTTCATACTTCCCATCTCTTTGTAGTTTGGAAAAATTTTCTACTCTTAAATTTACATTTTCATCATGTATAACTGTAGAAGTTTTTCTGTCATAATTTACTTGAATATTCTCTTCAAAAAGTTTTGCTTCTTCATCGTTTAAGCAATTTACTCCATTGTAGAAAACTTTTGATATAAGTTTAATCTCATTAAGTTTTTCAACTGAATAACTTAACCAATTTTTAATATTCTTATTCATTCTTTCTTCATATTTAAGTGAAAAGGGTGTGTGAAGTAAAGAACAAGATGAGGAAACAATTATATTGCTCTTTTCAACTACTTGAGAGATTTCTGATAGAGTAAACAGGGTATTTTGAATATCATTTTTCCAAATATTTCTTCCATCAACAACTCCAGCAATTAGTTTTTTGTTGGCTTTTTCAATTGCTTCTAGCGATTCAAAATTTTCTTTTCCATATAGAAAATCTAAGCCAATTCCCCATATTGGAGTATTTACTAAAATTTTTGTTGCTTCAGTTGAATGTTCAAAATACGTAGAGACAATAATCTTTAGATTATTTGTGACAATAGAGAGTCTGTCATAAGTTATTTTGATAAGGCTTAATATCTTCTCTTCATTATCTTTTACAAATATTGGTTCATCGAATTGAACTGTCACAACTTCATCAAGTTTTGCAATTTCACTTAAAAGTTCTTCATAGAGTGGTAGAATCTTTCCTAAAAACTCATAAGAATCTTTTCTGTCAACTCTTTTTGAAAGACCTAAAAATGTTATTGGACCAATAATATTTATTTTTGTTTTAATTCCTAGTTTTTTTGCTTCTTTATATTCATTAATAATCTTTGAAGCATTTAGTTTATATTCATCTTCTAAACTTAGTTCTGGAACTATATAGTGATAGTTTGTATTAAACCATTTTGTAATTTCCATAGCAACTGTAGATTTATTTCCTCTTGCCATTGAAAAATATAGTTCTTCAGCTCTTAAGTTTTTAAATCTTTTAGGAATAGCATTTAACATAATGCACGTATCTAATACATTATCATAAAGTGAAAAGTCATTTGAACTTATATATTCAATACCTGCATCTTTTTGATAAGTCCAGTGACGCTTTTTTAAACTACTTGCAACTTCTTGTACTTCATTAAATGAGCAGTTATTTGCCCAAAAACTCTCTAATATTTTTTTTAATTCTCTTTGTTCTCCAATTCTTGGAAAACCTACTACATAACTTTTTATAGACATTACTTTATCCTTGATTTTATATATTTTTATTTTGAAATTGGGATTAAAGTAAATAGTGGTGGATGAACCCCTGTACGTCTAAATGCAAAAAATTTACAATAATAAGGGCATCGTGGAATAAAATTAAAAAGTGTTACTGCAAGTTGTGTTTTTGATTTAAATAAACAGTCACAGTGACAAGGTTTACTAAAATTTTGTTGTAAACATAATATTAGTTCTTCAAGTGGAGGGTCACTTTCATCATATTCATCACACTCTTTTGAGTTGTTATTGTAAAGAGTATGTTCAGCCTTTATTATCAGGTTTTGCATTTTGTTATGAACGCTATGAGCTAGAATACTAGCAAATGTAAAATAGTTCTTTCCAAAACCTTTAGGCGATTTCATTGTTTTCCTTTCATAAGATATAAGGTGGGTAATTTATCGAAATAAAGCTTAATTATGAAGCTTATAACTCTTTTTTTTTAATAAAATTAAGCTAATATTTCAAAAAATAGATAAGGTTTATATTGAAATTTACGTTTGTAACACTTTTCCCTAATTTAATTGAACCATACTTTTATGACTCCATATTAAAAAGAGCATGTGAAGCAGGGTTTATCTCTTATGAGTTTTATGATCCAAGAGATCATACAAGTAATAAACATAAAAAAGTAGATAAACAAATGGTAGGTGGAGGAGCCGGAATGCTTATGACTCCACAGCCACTTTTCGATTGTTTAGATGAGATAAAAAAGAAAAATCCAGAAGCTTATATAATATTTCCATTAGCTGCCGCTAAGCCATTTAAGCAAAACGATGCAAAACGATTAGCAAAGAAAAAAAACTTAGTTTTTGTTAGTGGAAGATATGAAGGAATTGATGAAAGAGTTATAGAAAAATATGCAAATGAAGTGTTTTCTATAGGAGAGTTTATTTTAACAGGTGGTGAACTGGCATCTTTAACAATGGCTGATGCAATTTCTAGGAATGTAGAAGGTGTTCTTGGAAATGCAGATTCTTTAGTAATGGAGAGCTATGAAAACAATCTTTTAGAGGCGCCATCTTTTACAAAACCAGAAAAATTCCAAAATTTAAGTGTCGTTAAAGAATTCTTAAAGGGAAACCATAGTAAAATTGCCACCTTAAAATATGATCTGGCTATTTGCAAAACGAAATATTTTAGACCAGGTTTAGTTACGAACAAAAAAACAAAATAAAAGTGTGATACCCCGCAATTTGCAAATGCGGGCACTTTCACCAAAGGTAAAACATATGAAAAATAGATATATTGCGGCATTCGAAGCAGCGCAAATTGCAGAAAAAGAGATTCCACAGTTTAGAGCAGGTGATACTGTAAGACTTGGTGTTGAAATTAAAGAAGGTGAGAAAAAAAGAGTTCAAACTTTCGAAGGTGTAGTTATTGCTAGAAGTGGTAACGGAATTGATTCAACTTTTACAGTAAGAAAAATTGGAGCTAACTCTGTTGGTGTAGAAAGAATTTTCCCATTATATTCAGAGTCTTTAAAGTCTTTTGAAGTAGTAAGAAGAGGTAAAGTAAGAAGAGCTAAATTACACTACCTAAGAGGTCTTACTGGTAAAAAAGCTAAGATTAAAGAGCTTAGAAAATAATTTAAGTAAAAAAACTAAGACTTATGTCTTAGTTTTACTTTCATGTCAAAAACTTTAATTTACTGTGCATTGCTTCCTGAAGCACAATCTTTAATAAATCTTTTAAAACTAAAACAAGATAAAACTATCCAAAACTTACCAGTTGGTAATAAAATATTTTTTGATGAAAATGAAAAATACCTATTAATTGTATCTGGCATTGGTAAAGAAAACTGTCAAAAATCTTTAGAGTATATTTATGAAAATTTTGAAATAGAAAAAGCGATTAATATAGGAATTGCTGGTTGTTCTGATAGTTCTGTTAAAGTTGGGACACTATTTTGTACAAATAGATTATTGCCAAATATAAATTTTGCTCCTATTACCACTGTTGATGAACCTTTAGAGTCTGATGAAAATTTAGAGACACTTTTAGTAGATATGGAAGCAAAATATTTTTTAGAGCTTTCAAAAAAATATTGCAATAATATCTATACATTTAAAGTAGTATCTGACCATCTTGATATTGAGATTCCTAAAAAGGCTTTTGTAATAGAGCTTATTCAAAAATCTTTACCTTTATGGAAAAAATATTTATGAGTTATAAAGAAAAATTTGAATTAAATTTACCAAAAACAAATTATAAAAATCTTTCAGAAGAGACTCAGAACTTTATAAAAGAGAAGGCTTTTCTTTATGAGTTTACTTTTCAAGAGTTAAAGCAAATTATAGATTTTGCTATTGATTTTAAAATGTGGCATGAAGATGATATTTCTAAAGTGTTTGAAGAAGAGTATGCAAATAGAAAAAATGCTTTTAATGATATAAGAAAAAAATGGGAAGCCTTAAAAAGCAAACCAAATTCTTATTCAAAATTTTCAAAAGAACTTTATAAAGATGATATAAGAAAGTTTTCTTTTACTAAATTTGAGGGTGAAAAAACTGGTTTTGGTTCATGTCCTGTAGCAAGTCCAAATACAAGATGTTGTAATCTTCTAACTCTTGATGCTGTTCAGTCTTGTGGTTTTGATTGTTCTTATTGTTCAATTCAATCTTTTTATAATCAAGATAAAATTGGTTTTGATGTTAACTTTAAACAAAATTTAGAAAATATAGTACTTGATACAAATGAAACCTATCATATAGGAACAGGACAAAGTTCTGATTCTCTTATGTGGGGAAATAAAGAAGGTATTTTAGATGCTCTTTTTGATTTTGCAAGAAAATGGCCAAATGTAATACTTGAATTTAAAACAAAGTCAAGCAATATAAAATATTTTTTAGAAAATGAAGTTCCTAAAAATATAATTTGTACTTGGTCTTTAAATACACCTACTATAATAGAAAATGAAGAGCATTTAGCTGCAACTTTAGAGCAAAGAATAGACGCTGCTAAAAAAGTATCTAATAAAGGTGTGTTAGTAGGTTTTCACTTTCATCCAATTGTACAATATGAAAACTATTTAGAAGAGTATGCAGAAGTTTATAAAACTTTGATTGATTCTTTTGATTCGCAAAAAGTTGCTCTTATAAGTTTAGGGACATTAACTTTTATAAAACCAGTTATAAATAAAATTAGAAGTAGAAACTTTAAATCAAAAATCTTACAAATGCCTTTTGAAAATGCAAATGGAAAACAGTCATATTCTCTTGAGGTTAAACGTGAAATGTTTAAACATGCGTATGACACATTTAAACCATGGCATAAAGATGTATATTTTTATCTTTGTATGGAAGACCAGTCTTTATGGAAAGATGTTTTTGGTTATGAGTATATATCAAATAATCAAATGGAAGATATGATGAAAATGTCATATATGAACAAAATTAGAAACAACTCTTAAGTGATAGTTTTTAAATAATAAAATATTTATTAATAAGTTTATTCTATCTCTTTTATAATTTCTTTAAAATATGTTTCAAAACAACAATTATGTGAAGCATTAACTTTTATATATTTAATATTATGTTTATTTTGAAATTTTGCCATATAAGATTGTGTAATTTCAAATGGTATGATATTATCATTTTCTCCAATTAAATGATATTGTTTTAGTGTTTGAATACTATCTGTATGATTCACAGGATTTAACGATTTTGATAATGGGGATAAATTCTTAAGTTCAGTCCAAAGTTTTGTATTAAGATTTCCTGCAATAGTAATTAAATTTGTTACATCGTTTCTTTGATTAGCAACCAGTGAGGCTATTGCAGCACCTCCACTATAACCTATAAAACTGAAACTTTCATTTTTGAATTGTTTTTTTAATTGATTTATTACTTCATTTGTAGAATTGATAATATGTTTATTAAATCTATGACTTGTCCAAGCTTGTTTATTACACAAAGAGTCATTTACATATTGGCAAACTCTAGCTATGTATACTTTACAATTTGAATTATCTTTTAATAATAGTTTAAATGTCATTGGATTAAGTGGTGTTGGGTCTTCAGATACAAGAGTTTTAGTAATCCACGCTAAACCATCTCCTTCAAAATATATGTGAAGATTTTTACATTGTTCTTTTTTTTGCTGAATAGTATAAAATTTATAGCTTTTGCTTTTAATTGTTTTTGTAGTAAAACTTGAATTTGGTATTAAATTTTGTAACTTATTTATTCTTTGTTGTTTATTTGGAATATTTCTAGAACAACTAGTTATTGTAAATATTAATAGAATAAAAAAAAAGATATATTTAGTATTTATATATTTCATAAATTGTTTTTCAACTTATATATAGAAAGAAAAAGGGAAGTTTTCCCTTTTTTCTTTAAATTAATAAACCTCAATCTAGAAAGTTAATACATATTTTGCAGAAATGGTATTTGTAGTGTATCTACTACCTTCACCAGCATATTCATATGAAAAGTTTATACTACTATTGTTAGTTAATTTTTTTTCATATCCTAGTTCAATTGCATATCCTACTCTTCCATTATCAATACTTTTTGTATCTTCTAATTGTAAGCCACCTTGTGTTGTAGCAGAAATACTATCATTTTTATCTTGTAAATCATAGTTAAGATCAAAGCTTGCAATAAATTTTGATTTATCATCTATTGTGTAGTTTGCTACAGTACCAATATTTAATAAAAGTTCACTTGTCGTAAATTTATTTACATTTGAATCAGCTACTCCTGCTCCATTTTCTGAATAAGATGGTGTAGAAAAATGGCTATATGAAACTCCAATTGTTGGTTGTAGTAACCATTGGTTATCTATTTGATAATCTCTCATCAAACTTACATCAACAGCACTTACTTTTGATGTATAATCAGCTTTTGCAGTCCCTAAAATAGTATCTCTAAAGGTGTCAGTTTTTTGCCAAGAGTATGATAATTGATAAAGAAATTTTGTATTTCTATCAATAACAGGGATACTTCCATATCCCATTAAAGTAAATCCATCAATATCTGCTCTTTGATTTGAATTATTTACATCTATATCAGAATTATTATAGAAGAATGCTGCACCAAATTGTTGGTCTTTTTTATTAGTTTCATCAATACCAATTCCAAATCCATATGTATCAATATCATATCCATTTTGACCATTTTTATCTTTTTGTTCACCCCAAGTACCAAAAGGTTTGAACCAAAAGTTTCTTTCAGAAAAAACCTCTTCTCCTGAATTAGCTCCTTTGAAGCCATTTTGTCTTTCTCTAATTATTTTAGCAATTGCTTGAGCTGTTTGTTTTGCTGCCCCAACTCCAGCACCTGTAAGTTTAATTTCTAAATCATCAATAGCAGTAGCAACACATTTATCTGAATCACAATTATCTAAGGCTGCCTTAAAACTATCCATTTTAGTACCAATGAAATTATCTAATCGTTTTGCATTTTTTTGTGAAATAAAATTACCATTACCTTCTATTGTTTTTTTAAGATAGGTATTTAAAATTACTTGTGCTAGACCCACATTAATGTTATCTAAGGCTAAATTAAAGTGTCCTTGATTATCTTCTTGCCAAAAACGTAAAATTACGTCTTGCCCAATATATGATGAAAGATCATCAGATAAATCAATTTCTTTTGTTGTCCAATCAGAAGATGATGGGTCTCCAACTTCTGTTTTAAATCCTGTAACAATTATATCAGAAGCATTATAAACTGTTGGATCAGAACCTGGTTTTAAAATATCAAAACGAGCTTGTTGAGTTGCTGCCCCATTATAATCAAAAGAGTCTGGAACCGAAAAAGAACCAGCATCATTCTTAATAGAAAAATCAAAGAAAAGCTTATTTATACCTGCTGAAACATTAAAAGATTGTGATAAAATACTTAGACCAGGACCACTTTGTGAACTATATATATATTGATCTGAAGTTAAAGAAGGATTAATAGTCCCTGCTGTAGCATTAGTAGTCCCTGTAGCAATGCTAATTGGTGCTGCACTTCCAAATATATTTGTTGTCCAGCCATTGAGTCCATCTTCAAATGTACCATTTACTATATCTGCATTAAGAGAATTAACTAATAGAACACTTGCCAATAAGTATGAAGTTTTTTGAAATTTTCTTCTATCCTTTGAGTGATTTAAACATCTTTTATAATTATTATATTTAAACATTACTTTCCTTCTTTGAATTAAAAATATTTGAAATTATATCAAAAATAATATTATGAACTGATTGCATTTTAAAGAGTCAATAACTAGTATGAAACTATATTTCAGTATAGGAGTTTCTTTTATAAATATTAATTAAATTATTTTTATAAAAAATAATAATAATATATTATAATTTGAGTTTATTATTTTTTAATTTTAAGTATTTGTCGTAAAAATCTTCAAGTGGTTTAAGATCTTTAAATTCTATTTTTTCCATTTTATCCGCATCAATAAAACCAAATAAGTATTCAAATCTTTTTATTGAACCTTTATTTATATAGGCTCTATAATAATCATCAACAACTTTTTTAGAACTATTTTTATGAATAAAAGTTATTGAGGTAGTAAAAATTGCTTTAGATTTTTCAATTATATTAAGTTCTTTTTCTAAAGAAGGGTTTAATAGAAGCATGTCTTCATAGATTTTTTTAGAAATAATAGTAAAATCACTTTTTTTAAAAAATACTTCTAAAATAAGACTCTTTTCTTTTGTACAATAGTGTTTCTTTTTAATAACATCTTTATATGGTTTACCTAGTTTATTTAGAGTTAAATAGTCTAACCACATTGTATAGTTTTCATTGCCATTAAAAGCGGCATACTTTTTATTTTTTAAATCTTTAATAGTTTTAATATTTGATGTTTTATTTGAAACTAAATAGTATTGTGCAAAATCTTTTTTTGCTCCAATCATTGAAAACATCTCTTTTGAAATTGATTTAAAAAATTCTTTATTTCTTAAATATGTCGAAGTGTAGGTCATTAGAATATTAATATCTTTATTTTTTTTAAATGATTCTATCTCTTCTTTTTCATTTTTTAAAAAATATGGAAAAACCTTTATCTTTAGCTCGTTTTCAATCTCTTTAACAGCTCTAAAGGAAATACTTTTTATTTTATTTTTTTGTATATCAGTATATTTATATATTGGATAAGCAATATGAATATTCTTATTTATGTCTGCATATAAAGCTATAAATAAAGTAGATAAAATAAATGAGATTTTTAATATCATTGATTTTCCTAAGAGGTCATTTTAAAATATAATGTAATTATATCACTATTTATAAAAAACTCTAAATTCTTGTTTTCAATAATATTTTTTATCATTTCTTGTTTTTAATATTTATTAGATAAAATCACGCAATTAAAATAAAAGGTTTAAGTTAATGCTTCATGAAATAGTAGATTTTATTGTACAAACAGTTGGTGATTTAGGATATATGGGAATATTTTTTATGATGTTCTTAGAGAGTACTTTTTTCCCTTTTCCAAGTGAAGTAGTTATGATTCCTGCTGGTTATTTAGTTCATAAAGGTGAAATGAATATGGCAATAGTATTGCTTTGTGGAATAGGTGGCTCACTTGCTGGTGCACTTTTTAACTACTTTTTAGCAATTTATGTTGGTCGAGCAATCTTAGTTAAATATGGAAGATATTTCTTTATTAAAGAGTCTACTATTATAAAGGCTGAACATTTCTTTGAAAAACATGGACATATATCAACTTTCTCAGGACGTTTGATTCCTGCTGTAAGACAGTTAATCTCTTTTCCCGCAGGACTTGCACGAATGAATCTTCTGAGTTTTTCAATATATACGACATTGGGTGCAACTATATGGGTAGTTATTCTAACTCTTTTAGGTTATTATATCGGAGATAATGAAGCATTAGTAAAAGAGTATCTTTCAACAATAATCTATAGTTTACTTGCACTTATTGCTATTGGTGGATTTATCTATTATAAAAGAATTAATAAGGGTCTGTAAGGTATGAAAAAAGCTATAGTTACTGGATATTCATCAGGAATAGGAAAGGCTATTTGCTCTATTTTAGAATCAAATAAATATGAAGTTTTAAAACTTAAATCAAGACTTGAAGAGACAGATAAACTTGAAAAAGAAGTAAAAAAGTTTCTAAAAGAGAATGAAATAGATTTACTTGTAAACTGTGCAGGAGTAGGAATTTTTAAACCTCATGAAGAGATATCTATTTTAAAAATACAGGAGCTTATCAATGTAAATCTTACAGCCCCTATAGTTCTTTCAAATCTATGTCTTAGAAGTTTAAAAAAAACAAAAGGACATATAATAAATGTTGCTTCAGTTGAAGCGACAAGACACTCTAGGTTTTCAGCACTATATACAGCAACAAAGTCTGGTTTAAGAGATTTTGGTTTAGCTCTTTTTGAGGAGCTTAGACGTTCAGATGTTAAAGTTACAACAATAAATCCAGATCTTACAAAAACAAACTTTTTTGATGAATTTAATTTTGAACCAAGTGATAAAAAAGAGGCTCATCTTCTTGCTGAAGATATTGCAAAAGCAGTTTTAAAAATTGTAGAGTTTGATGGGGTAGTGACTGATATTACTATTAGGCCTCAAAGATTGGAAATAAAGAAAAAATAGACCTATGAGATAGGTCTATTGTATCTTATATAATAAAGTGATGGTAAAGCTAATCCAAAACCAATTCCACCTAAAACAATAATTGATTTTAAACTATTATCAATAAACATAGTAATTAACTCTGGAGTTACTCCATGAGCATTCATGCTTATTAAATTTATTATAGCTGTAAAGGCGTATGTCCCTGGAAGTAGAGGTATTATAGAAGCAATAGTATAAACAGGTCTTGGAATAATATATTTTCTAGACCATCTAAGAGCGACCATTCCTACAATTGTAGAGGCTAAAAATGTTGCTAACTCTAAACTTAAACCAAGGTCCATTAAAAATGCTCTTGAACTATAAGCTATAGCACCACCAAAAGCACAATAGATAAGAGTATGTCTTGGAACATTAAAAACCATTCCAAATCCTACCGCAGGTATTGCAGCAAAAATAGCATTGAAAAAATATTGCAATATTACTTCACTCATCTTACCATCCTTTTAAGTTTAGAACAGCAAGTGCAAAAACTATACCAATTGAAGTTGCAACTGAAAGTAAAACTGCTTGCATCCAACGACCCCAACCCATTGCTAGATATCCTTTTACAGCATCTAAAACGGAATTTACAAAAGGAAACCCAGGTGCTAGTAAAATTACACTTGAAGATAGAGCAATATTACTTGTGGAACTAATATTTAAAATATGCCCAATACCTGCAATCATTGTTGCAACAAAAGCTGTAATACCAAAGGTGATTATCATAACAAACTTTCTTTTTGCTAACTCTTGTCTTGTAAACATAGCAACAGAAGAAGCTAAAAAGGTAATTGCAAAGGCTTTCCAATCAGCTCCATAAAGATATGCAAAAGAGGCACAAGAAAGACCTACCATAAAAACTATAAGCCATCTGTTATAGTAATTTGGTTTAATCTCTTTTATTGTTTTTAAAACAAAGTTAACATCTTTTTTCTCTTTTTCTAGATCATGACACATTTTTTGAACATCACACACAATGGACATGTTAATAGGTTTATGGTGAGCTCTTCTTGTTGTAGTTACAGATTGTGTTTTATTATTTCCTAGAGTACTTAAAACTATTGCAGAAGGGATAAGTGATACTTCTACAGAATCAACTCCAAGTGATTTCCCTAGTCTTTGGGCTGTATCTTCTATTAGTTTACTTTCTGCTCCAAACTCTAGCATTATAACAGCTGTTTTAATTATAGCTTTCGTTATAGTAGTTTGTTCTTCATATGAAAGTTTTTTTTGTTCAGTCATTATTTTATAAAATCTTTCATTTTTAATATCTTTCCATTATCATCAGCAATAAAAAGGGTTCCTTTATTATCAAAAGTTATCCCTTCTTGTGCAAATTTTTTTGAGAGTTTATCTTTTTTTATTACTTTTTTCTTTTTTAGGTCATATTGAATTAATAAAGACTCTTTATCACTTACCATAAAAAGTATATCTTTATAAAAAGTAAGTCCTGCAATATCTTTAAACCCATGATTTATAATTCTTTTAATCTTTTGTTTAGTTTTATTTAAATCATAGTCTATAACTACAATTACAGATGAATCAGCCTTAGGGTATTTTTTATTTGATTGATTTGAGGCATAAAGTTCATTATTGTATAAAGCTAGTCCTTCAATACCATCTCCACCTTTTTTAAGAAGTTTAACACCATCAAACTTTCTTTTTATAGAGATTTTCTTTTGTTTACTCATATCTTTTTTTGAAAGTACTAAAATAGCTTCATCACCTTCTATTGCAACTAATAGAAGTTCTTTTTCATCATCAACTACTATTCCTTCAAAGTCATAGTTTCCAATTTTTACTTTTCTAAGAATATTACCTTTTTTTGTAAGTTCATAGATTGAACCTTCATCATTTACAACAAAAAGGGTATTAGATTTTTTAGAGTATGATATTCCTGATGCTTCAGGTACTTTTGCTATAACTTTTTCTTTTGCAAATATATTTGGTATAAAGTTAATCAAGATAAATCCAATTAGTAATAGTTTCATTTAAGTAGGTCTTTGTTTAATTTTTCCAATTTTACTGCAATATTTATTAAAGGTTGTTTTCAAATGGAATTTCAATTGTAAAGAGTGCTCCTCTATAGCTTTTTTCATTTATATAAAAACTACAATTTGCTACTTTTAGTTCTCCATGAAGATGTTTTTTTACAATTTCATTAGACATGTAAAGTCCAATACCTGTCCCTTGGGCTTTGTGTTTTGTTGTAAAGTAGGGTTCTAAAACTCTATTTAGAATTTTTTTAGGAATTCCTCCTGCATTATCTTTTATTTCTATATAAAGCTTGTTATTATTATTTGTAGATATTGAAACAAAAAGATACTTTTCTTTAAGGTCTGTTTCTTTTAAAGCATCAATTGCATTATTAAAAATATTTAGACATATTTGAATAATTTCGCTCTCTAATGTTTTAATATTTATATCTTCATACTCTTTTATTACTTCTATATTATAACTTTTAAGTCTTGCATTAACTAGATAAAGTGATTTATCCATTGTCTCTTTTATATTAAAGATTTCTTTTTGTTTATTTGGATTAAAAAAGTTCCTAAAATCATCTATTGTTTTTGAAAGATATTGCGCATATTCATTGATTGATTTTACACTATTAGAGATAAACTCTTTTTTAATATCTTTATTCATCTCAAGTTGAATTTGAACTCCTGTAGAAGCCGTTGAGATTACAGATAAAGGCTGTCTCCATTGGTGAGCAATGTTTTCAAGCATCTCTCCCATTGCTGCCATTTTCGATTGTTGCGCCATCATTGAGTCTTGTTCTCTTTTTTGAATTTCTAACTCTTTGATAGCTGTTAAATCAAAAATTGTTCCTATACTAAAGAGAGCTTTTTTATTTTTATCAAATCTTGTAACTTTTGATGTTGATTGCAGATATTTTATACTTTTATCCTGCATAACAATTCTAAACTCAAAAGAGTATCTTTTATCACTTTTTCTTGATTTTAATATCTCTTTTCTTACAAAGTTTCTGTCATCTTTATGAACAAAATTAAGAAATTTTGGAATAGTAGGTTTTAGTTCATCTTTTGTGACTCCAAATATTTTATATTGTGCATCACTCCAAACAAGTTCATCTTTTACATTATCATAGGTAAAGCTTCCAAGTCTTGCAATCTTTTGTGCTTCATCAAGTAAATAATTGGCTCTTCTTAACTCTTTTGTTTTTTCTTCTACTCTTTGTTCTAGTCTTTCATTAAGTTCTTTTAATTCTTTTGTTCGATCTTCAATTAAATGTTCAAGATTTCTATTTCTCTTTAAATTTGTTTGATGTTTATATAATAATATAAGAAAAATTATAAATATTAAAAAAAGTATAATCCATAATTTTTTATAATCAAAACTATCCTCAAACTGTATATTATTCCATTTATTTATAATCTGGTTAAGTTCCTCATCTGATAGAGTGTTTATAGATTTATTTATAATTGATTGTAAAATCTCATAATCATCTCTTATCATCATTCTAAGTTCAAACTTAAGGCCAGTATTCCCTGAAAGTTTCAGATCATCAAAACCAAGCCTATTTATATTATAAAGTAAAGAGGGTTTTATATCAACATACGCAAAAGCCTCTTTATTATTTACAGCCTCTAGTCCATCTTTTAAGTTCTTTACTAATAAAAGATCTAATTGAGGGTATTTCTCTTTTAGCATTTTATGAGCAGTGAAGTTTTTGCCTACAGCAATTTTCTTGTCTAATAAATAGTTAATGTCTTCAATAAAGTTTTCATCTTTTAATGTAACAATAGATAAAGGAAATTTTATATAAGGTTTTGTAAAAACAGAGTATTTCTCTCTGTCCTTAGTTTTTCCTACACTACAGGTTATATCAGTTTTTTTATTTTTTATGGAATTTAACATATCAGTAAATTCATTATAAAAAATATATTCTGCTTTGATATTTGTTTTTTTTGCAATTAGTTTCCATACTTCATTAGATATTCCACTTGCTTGACCATTAGAGTTTTGAAAATTAAAAGGTTTCCAGTTTTTAGAAGATGCAATTTTTAAAGGAGTATTATTAATAAACTCTTTTTCTTCTTCTGTTAAGACAAATGATTCTTTGTAATATTGGTATTTTTTATTGATAATCCATTTATTCTCTATGTCATAAAGTTCATCTTTTGAAATTTTTTCAAAACCTTTATTAAAAATAGAAATAAGTTTTTTATCTTTAGAGATTGCTTGAAATATGGCATTCTCTTTTAAAATATTAAGAGGTTTTATTTTATGGAAAACTTTATTTCTTAGAGTATAAAAATAGATTGCAATTTTATCATCATAAATTAAGTCTAATTTTTTAGCTATTAAGTCATCTATTGCACTTTTATAATCTTTATATATAATAATTTGTGAATTTGGAAACTCTTTTTGTACAAAATCTTTATAAATATTTCCAATTACTCCTAAAAGATAAGGGCTTTTTTTATTAAACTCTTTACTAGACTCTTTTTCAATGAATAGTGATGTTTCTGTTTCATAAATTATTCTTGAAGCTTTCATCCAGTCTTCATATACTTGTGTTCCTAGAAAAAAATCAACTTCTCCTGTTTTTGCCATATTAATTGAGTCATCCCAAAGAACTCCATTTATAAACTCTACTGTATAATTATTCTTTTTTGCCCATAGTTCCCAATAGTCTATTAATAAACCCTGTGGTTTTGTTTGATCAAGATATGAAAAAGGAGCAAAATCAGGATCATAAGAGATTTTAAAATGAGTCTGTTTTGCAATAGAAAAAGTTAAAAAAAATGATATTAAAAATAGTGTTTTAAAAAACATTTTTATCATAAGGTACCTAGCCACTCGCTTTTTTAAAAGTTATTTATTATATCAAAGTAAAATTATATTTTAGTAATAAATATGATTAAAATAGTATAAAAGAATACTTATATATAATAGCATGATTAAAAAACAAGGATATTTTTGAAAGATTTAACAAAATACTATTTAGATAAAGATATTTTATTTAAAGAGATTAAAGAGGTAAGTGTAAAAGATTTAGGTTCAAGAAAAAAAATAGAAATTTTCACAGCAACTTCTGTTTCAAAAGAGTATTATTCAATATTTATAGTTGATGCAAAAAGTAGGTTTATTAGAAAAAATGCAAATGATTTAATAGATCTTGCACAAAAATTAGCAGATTTTAAAGAACATAATTTTAAGAAAAAAGAGTTACTTATTTCAAGTCCTTTATGTTCAAAAGCAAAGAAGTTTTTAGAAGAAAATAAATGGAGCGTAAGAGTTGATTTTATGTGATATTGGAAATACAACTTTTCATTTTTTAATTAATGGTAAACATAAAAAATACTCTTTATATGAAGAGTTGCCAAAATTAAATGAGACAATTTATTTTGTTTCTGTAAATGAAAAATCAACTAAAAAATTAGTTAAAACTTATACAAGATGTATAGATTTAGAAAAGTATTTAGATTTTGAAACTATATATCAGGGAATGGGACTGGATAGAAAAATAGCTTGTGTAGGATATAAAGACGCAATAATAGTTGATGCGGGAAGTGCAATTACTGTTGATATCATGAAAGATGGGACTCATAAAGGTGGAATTATTCTTCCTGGAGTTGATAATTTAAAAAAATTATATAAAGATATTTCTCCTGTTTTAGACTATGAAATAAATACAAAGGTAAATTTAGATAAAATCCCACTTTGTACACAAGATGCAATATCTTATTCTATTCTAAAATCTATTATTTTACCAATAAAAGAAATGGCAAAAGAAAAGCAAATTATTTTTACTGGTGGAAAGGGAAAGTTTTTAAGTAGATATTTTGATAATTGTACTTATAAAGAAGATTTGATATTTGAAAATATGAAAGGGATAATTGATGCTAACAATTGCATTACCTAAAGGAAGAATTGCAAAGGAAACTCTTGAAAAATTTGAAAAAGCTTTTGATGAAAAGTTTATTTTTGAAGATAGAAAACTAATTTTAGAAAAAGCAGGATTTAGATTTTTAAATGTAAGAAATCAAGATGTACCAACATATGTCATGCATGGAGCTGCTGACTTGGGAGTTGTTGGACTTGATGTATTAGAAGAGAAAGAGTACGACTTAATTAAACTTCTTGATTTACAATTAGGATATTGTAAGGTAGCCTTTGGACTTTTAAGAGGACAAGAGCTTGATTTAACAAAAAGTAAAATTACAGTTGCAACAAAGCATGAGAAAATTGCAAAAAGATATTTTGAAGAAAAAGCAATGGCTGTGGATATTATCAAACTTTATGGTTCAATTGAATTAGCTCCTTTAGTTAATCTTGCAGATTGTATCGTTGATATTGTTGAGACTGGTGCAACAATGAAACAAAATGGTTTAGATGTAGGACCAACAATCATGGAAAGTTCAGCTCATTTAATTGCAAATAAAAACTCATATTATGCAAAAAAAGATTTAATTTTTGATTTAAAAGAGAAGATAGAAGCAGTACTTTAATGGGATTAAATCTTTACTCTAAAATAGAGCCTTATCTTGATTTTGAAGATGAGGTTTATTCTTTACACAAAGAGTTTATGACTCTTGTTATGACAAAAGAATTAGACAATATCTTAGATATAGGATGTGGTCAAGGATATTTCTTAGAAAATTTAAGTATTAATGGTAAAAAATCATTTGGGATAGATCTAAGTGACTATCAAATAGATGCTTGTAAACAAAAAGGGCTTGATAATGTAGCTTGTATCCCTTTAGAGGATGTACAAGAGAAATATGATTGCGCTACAGCAATCTTTGATGTAGTAAACTATATTCCTAAATCAGAACTAGAAAAGTTTTTTAATAGTACATATGAGACTTTAAATGAGGAAGCTTACTTTATTTTTGATATAAATTCAGAATTTGGGTTTGAAGAGGTTGCACAAGGATGTATAACAATAGACTTAGAAGATAAGTTTATAGCAATTGATGCAAACTTTGATGATAATAGTTTAGTAACTGACATTACATTTTTTTCACAAGAAAAAGATGAAAATTTTAAAAAAGAGAGTGATTCTATTACTCAATACTATCATAGCATTGAAACTTTAAAAAAGCTTCTTATTAATTCAGGTTTTGAAATTGAAGAGATAAAAGAGTTTAATCTTCATGGCTTTGAAGAGAGTGATAAGTTAATCTTTATTTGTAAAAAATAACTACTGTAGATATGCTATTAATCTTCTGTTTATAATATAGTAATTAAAAGTTAACTCTTTTCTTGTATTCTTTTATAAAGGAATGAATTATGAAGATTATGAGAATTTTGTTTATACTTACCGGATTTTATGTATTTTTAGTGGCAACTGACTTAAATGATATTATATATATAAAAATGAATAAGGTAAAAAATAGTATCAAGGGTGTTGGTAATGGTTTTGAACTTGATAAATATAGTGTACAGATCGAAGCAAAAAAGATAAATGAAATCAAAAAAAATCTTTCAGGTATTACTTATAATAAAGATACAAAAACACTTTTTGCAATATCAAATAAACCAAGAGAAATATATGAGCTTACAAAAGAGGGTGAATATTTAAGAACAATTGTCTTAAAAGGGTTTAAAGATACAGAAGGAATCACATATTTATATGACAATAGCTTTGCTATTGTAGATGAGAAAAAAGAGAAAATCTTTTTATTTAAAATAGATGAAGAAACTAAAAAAATTGATATAAAAGATGTGAAAAATACATTTACTTTAAAAATGAAGTCTTATGAAAACTTTGGTTATGAAGGTATAGCTTTTGATGAAAAAGAAAAAGTATTTTTTATAATAAATGAAAAATTCCCAGTTGAACTTATAAAAATATCTAACTTTTTTGATAGTAGTAATATTAGTGTCTCTTTTAATAGTGGTCTATCAAAATACAATCATTTTATGGATGATTATTCAGGTCTTCATTTTGATAATAAGCAACGACATTTACTTTTTTTAAGTGATGAATCAAAGTCAATTGCTGAAGTTTCATTAGATGGGATACAAATAGGTTTTGCTGAACTAGAAAAAGGGTTTTTAAATCTTAAAGAGGATATTCCTCAGCCAGAGGGAATAACTATGGATGAAGAAGGAACTTTGTATATAGTTAGTGAACCAAACCTTTTTTACTCTTTTAAATCAAAAGATAAATCTTAATTAAAATCAATGTATTTTTTTCTTAGCTTTATATAATTAGTAAAAAAAATAGAAGGTAAAAAATGATATATCCAAAATTCTTTGATGAAATAGAAACAATTAAGTTAAAAGATGACTTAGCTTATTTTTTAGGTGCAAGTGAAGATGGAGTTATAGAGTTTTCATATTTAGATATTGTTAAAACAGCAGGTCACTCTTGTCCAACTGTATTAGGTGCATATCTTTTAACTTTAGAAGGATTGAAAGTTCTATATAAAGATGCTCTTCCAAAAAGAGGAGAAATAAAAGTATCCTTTAGTGAAAAGGTAGAAGAGGGAGTAGCTGGAGTAATTGCAAATGTAGTTACGAATATAACAGCAGCTACAGTAAATAGTGGTTTTAAAGGTATAAATGGATTATATAGTAGAAATAATCTTATGGCATTTGAACAAGAAATTAATTCTAATATAAAGTTTACAAGAGTTGATACAAATGAGTCAATTGAGCTTATATATGATCCAAGTGCATTTCCCCCAAATCCTAAAATGAAAGAATTAATGCAAAAATGTATTTCAAATAGTGCTTCAATTCAAGAGCAAAAAGAGTTTAGTAAGCTATGGCAAGAAAGGGTTGAATCTATATCTAAGAATATAAATAAAGTTATAAAAGTTTTATAACTTTATAAATGTTCTAATTCTACTCTGTTTTTACCTAAAGCTTTTGCTCGATAAAGAGCCTCATCAGCTCTTTTAAAAAAATCTACTTTAGAATCAGAATTGTGAAATTGAGAAAGACCAAAGGAACAAGTTACACTATTAATATTTTGAAAATCGTAGTTATTAACAGTTATTCTGATTTTTTCAGCATAAATTGTAGCTTGTTCAAGGTTTGTATTTGGAAGAATTATTACAAATTCTTCTCCTCCCCAACGTGCGACAATATCATTTTCTCTTGAACTTATTGTTAAGATTTTTGCAATATTTTGAAGAACGGTGTCTCCTAAAAGATGTCCGAAAGAATCATTGATTTTTTTAAAGTTATCAATATCCATAACTATTAAAGAAAATACTTGAGCTTGTTGGTTTTTAAATTTAAGTATTTCTTCTTCAAGTAGCTCTTCAAATTTATTTCTATTATAAAGTTCTGTAAGATAATCTAAAGATACTTGTTTTTGTAATTCAGAGGTTACTTGAAGAAGTTGCTCATTTGTCCTAGACATTCTTGTCCCTTCTTCTTTTATTAACTCAATCCATTTGTTATATACTGTTTTTAAAAGTTCTTTTTGTGTGATAATTCCAGATAAAATTCCTTTATCATTTACAATAACAATTCTTTTAAAGTGTTTCTCTTTTATATAGTTTATTGCTTCAGAAATAGTAATTGTGTCTAATACTGTATTTACAGGACTTGTCATATATTTTTTTATTGGTTCTGTTAAGTCATAATCAAAATGTATTATTTCAATAAAATCTTTTGTGGTAAAAATTCCTTTTGGTTTATACTCTTTGTTTAGAATTAAAATTGCATCTCTTTCACTCTGTTTTAAAAGATGTATAGCTTGAAGAGTAGTTGAGTTTTCATCTACAGTAATAGCTTGATACTTATGAATCAATGATGCAATAGTTTGTCTTTCCATCATAATTTGAGGATCAATATTATTTACTATATCAGTATATGAAACAATTCCTAGAAGCTCACTATTTTCCGTGATAACCATATATTCATTACTAAAATCAATTTGGTTTAATACAGTAAGAAGGTTTAAATTTTTATCTAGAGTTCTTACTTCTGGAATGTTTAATTCATTTAGAGGCGTGTTTTTATCTATATTTGATAGTTTATATTCTAATAGATTTGTAGTTGTTAGTATATGATAAGAGTGTGTATGTTCATTTTTTAATACAATAGTTCTTAAGTTTGAAACAGACATCTTTTCTATAGCAGTACTTAAAGACTCATTAATATCTATAGAAATAACATTTTTAACACATATATCATATACTGTTGGAATCATAATAATCCTTTTATAATAGTTCTATATTAATCCTACTATGTCTCTTAGTATTCTCATTTTCTCACTTGCAATTTTTGACGCTTTTGAAGCACCAAAGGCTAAAATTTCATGAACTTCTTTCGGGTTAGCAATAAGATGTTCTCTTCTCTCTTGGTATGGAGCAAAGTGTTCATTTAACTTATCGAGTAGAGTTAATTTAAAGTGTCCATATCCTTCTCCTGGAGTTGCATATCTTTGTTGTAACTCTTTTAATTCATCTTCATTCATTACAAGTTCACAAAGTTTATAGATATTACAATTTTCCCACTCTTTTGGTTCATCAAGCTCTTTAGAGTCAGTTACGATTCCCATTACTTGTTTTTTGATTTTCTTTTTAGTACTAAACATATCAATTGTATTTCCATACGATTTAGACATTTTTGCTCCATCAGTTCCTGGTACTGTTGCAAGTTCTTCATCTACTTTTGATTCAGGTAAGACAAAAATATCTTTTTTGTAGTGATGATTGAAACTATTTGCAATATCTCTTGTTATTTCAACATGTTGAATTTGATCTTTTCCTACAGGAACAAGGTTTGAGTCAAATAGTAAAATATCTGCTGCCATTAGTACTGGATATGAGAATAAACCATGATTTGCTTGAATTCCTCTTGCTGTTTTATCTTTGAAAGAGTGAGCTCTTTCAAGAAGTCCCATTGAAGTATGGTTTGAAAGTAACCAATATAGTTCTAATACTTCTTTTACATGATGTTGAGCCCAAAATGTTGATTTCTCTGGGTCCATCCCTAGAGCTAGAAAGTTAACTGCTGCTTCAAAAGTATTTTGCTCTAAAACTTCTTTATCTTTTACTGATGTTAAAGCATGATAAGATGCTATAAAAGCAAATAAATCACCTTCGTTTTGTGATTCAATAATTCTTTTAATTGCGCCAAAGTAATTACCAATATGTAGTGTACCTGATGGCTGAATTCCTGATAATATTCTCATAAAATATATTCCCTTTTAAGTGTTTCCATTTTTAAAAATTAAGGCAATAGTATACCTAATTTGTTGTTAAAAAGTTAACTCTTTTCTAATCTATCTTTTACATGATTTAAATGAAGTTGTAAGTTATAATACTCACCCATAAAAGATAAAGGAACTTTAGTCTCAGCACTTATCTCTTCTCTCAATTTCTCTAAAGTTTCTAATTGCTCTTTTTTCTTTGATTTATTAAGAACAGAAATAGCTTCATCTATCTCTTTTATTTCATCATACCATCTATATATTTTTGATCTCATTGACCAGTTATATAAAGGAAAGAATCCTTTAAATAAAGGAAGTAATAATGTAATTAAAGGGATTAGAAGAATTTTTAACCTATCAATATTTGAAGCTATCCAGTATGGAAATATTTTTTCTAGGAAAGTGTCTCCATATTGGAAATATCTTTGTGCCTCTTCATTTACTTCAAATTGTAAATTAAAAGTATTTGGAAATTGATTTGGTTTTGAAAAGAGACCTTTCCCTTCATGTACTTCTTTAACTTTTTTTAAAAAAAGTCTTATTAATTCTTCAGAAACATCTTCTCTTGAGATTAGCGTTGCTGTAGTAGCTAAAACATTTAGGTTTTCACTTGGAATATTTTTATATAAATCAAGTGTCCCTTCATATAAGTTTAGAGCTTCTAAAAAGTCATATTTTCTACTGTAGGCTTTTGCTCTTTTTATATCAAAAGAGTTTATTAAAGGTGCTTGAAGTAACTCTTTAATCATAGAAGAGTTATGAGATGTAACAAGAAACATTGCATCAATTTCTCCTGATATTAGTCTCTCTTTTGCTTCTTGTGAATTTAGTTCAAGAAGTTCTGAATTTGTATTATCTATTCCATTATCTTTTAAAACTTTTAATGATAAATCTTTTGTTCCACTACCTTTTGAACCTATTGCAATTTTTTTACCTGTAAGCTCCATAATATATTGCATTGTAAAGTGATTACTTTTATAAAAGACCCATAAAGGTTCATAATATATAGAAGCTAAAGATTCTATATCTTTATTCTTTTTTAACGTAATACCATTTTGCATAAAAGCAATATCTGCTTTTTTATTTTCTAATAGTTTAATATTTTCAATAGAACCTGCTGATTCTAAGATATTTACCTTCACACCATCTTTTTCTAATAGAGCTTTATACTGAAGAGCTGTTTTATAGTAGTTGCCTGTTTTTGAACCAGTTGCAATAGTGATCTCTTTTTTAGGACTTGGTTCTATAAATGAAGCAGTAAAATAAAATAGTCCAACAATAAGGGCGATGACAGGAATAGTAACTGTTAAAAATCTGTGTTTCATAAAAAATACTTTCATTTTGGAATAATACCATACTTTATAAAAAAACAAATTATAAAAAAATTAAATTCTCCTACAAGTTATCATATAGTAATATTTAGCTATAATGCGCGAAAAATAAAATAAAGAAAGATTAAAATGATTGATGTAAAGCAACTACAAAGAGATTTTGACACTATGGCAACAGCACTTACAAGAAAAGGTGTAGAAGCAGAGGTTTTGGACAATCTAAAAGAAATTGCAAATGATGCTAAGCTTAAAAGACAAGAGATGGAAAATGTTACAGCTGAGCAAAATAAGCTTTCAAAAGAGTTTGGAAGATATAAGAAAGAAGGACTTGATATTGCGCCACTTCAAGCAAATATTAATGAACTGAAATCAAAAAAACAAGCCTTAGAAGAAGAGGTTAGAGTTATTGAAGAAAACCTATCTTCTATTGCATTAGGTGTTCCAAATTTACCAGATGAGCTTGTTCCTGATGGAGCAGATGAAGAAGAAAATGTTGTTATGCAAACTATTGGAGAGAAACCAAGTTTTGATTTTGAACCAAAAGAACATTGGGACTTAGATAATGGATGGTTAGACTTTGAAAGAGGTGTAAAGTTAGCAAAATCAAGATTTTCAGCTCTAAGAGGAGAAGCTGCTAGACTTGAAAGAGCACTTATAAACTATATGCTTGACTTTAATAGACAAAGGGGTTTTGAAGAGTGGTATGTTCCATTTATGGCAAATTCAAATACTCTTCAAGGAACAGGACAACTTCCAAAATTTGGAGATGATTTATTTAAAATTGAGGGAGAAGATTTATATTTAATCCCTACAGCAGAAGTACAACTTACAAATCTTTATAATGATGAAATTATCCCAGTTGATGAACTACCATTACTTATGACTTCATATACTCCATGCTTTAGAAAAGAGGCTGGAAGTGCTGGAAGAGATACAAGAGGACTTGTTAGACAACATCAGTTTGATAAAGTAGAGATGGTAGCTATAACAAAACAAGAAGAGTCTGATGAGGTATTTGAGAAGATGGTTTCTTGTGCAAGTGATCTTTTAACGTCTTTAGGTCTTGCACATCAAAAAGTTATGCTTTGTACTGGAGACTTAGGCTTCTCTGCATCTAAAACAATTGACCTTGAAGTTTGGCTTCCTGGACAAAATAAATATAGAGAAATCTCTTCAATCTCAAATACAAGAGAGTTCCAAGCTAGACGTGCAAAAATTAGATATAAAGATGGTAAGAAAAATGTATTAGCTCATACATTAAATGGTTCATCATTAGCTGTTGGAAGAACACTATTAGCTATTATGGAAAACTATCAAAGAGAAGATGGAACTGTAGAGATTCCTGAAGTTCTTAAAAAATATATGTAAAAATAAATGTCTATTTTTCTATTCCCAAGCTTTATTTGGGAATAGAAATACAAATTTAAGCCTTCAAATATAAAATATCCAATTAATTTTAAAACTTATTTTTAACTTAATCTTAAAATCCTAAAATTATAACAGATTGATTACAAACTAAGGAGTCTGTTATGATAGCAAAGATAATTGGTGCGTTACTGCTTATAGCTTTCTTTTTTGTATTAAGTAAAGTTGGCATAGGAATGATGGGAAAAGACAACCCTCTATCAAAAGCATTTCCTATTGGTTCAACTGTTTTAGTTGCTTTTTTTCTAGGTCTTATGTTTTTAGGTGAATAAAAAAAGGGGATAGTAGAAACTATCCCCTTTGAAATTCAATATTAATATAAAATAAAAGAAGTTTTTTATAGGTTTAATTAGTTAGGAGAGAGATAAACTTGTTAAAACTTCTTCTTGGTTAAAAGTATATTAATTTTTAATATTAAAATCTATGACATAAGTCAATTTTATCATAAAGTTAAGTAATTCTTCTATTTCTAAAAGAGATTAGAATTAATATTATGACTATAGCACTTAAAACAGGTACAAAAGTAGGAATAGGTAATGGGTCTCCTGCTGCATACGAGTGTAATCCTGAAAGATAATAGTTTACTCCAAAATAAGTCATTATAATTGCTGCATAACTTACTAATGATAAAGCAGAGAATATATAATTACTTGACATTGCTTTTATATAATGTAAGTGCAATATCACAACATAAATCAGTATAGAAACAAGTGTCCAGGTCTCTTTTGGATCCCAACCCCAGTATCTACCCCAAGACTCATTTGCCCAGATTCCACCTAAAAAGTTTCCTATTATTAGAAGTACAACCCCAATCATCATTGACATTTCATTTATTCTTCTGGCTTCTTTAATAGATACTTTTATTGATTCTTGTCTTAAATCATCTTTGTTTTTATTTGCAATTGTAAATAAAATTAAGTTAATAAATCCAAGTAGGGCACAAAGACCTAGAAATCCATAACTAGCTGTAATAACACTAACATGAATAGTTAACCAATATGATTTAAGTACAGGTGTTAAAGTTGTAATTTGAGGCTCTAACCAAGAAAGGTGTGCTACAAATAGAGTTACCCCACTTAACACAGCAGTAGTTGCAAGAGCTAAAACTGATTGTCTAGAAAAGTATATCCCTGCTAAAACAATTGCCCATGCAATATAAATCATTGATTCATAACCATTTGACCAAGGAGCATGACCTGATATATACCATCTTAAAGCTAACCCAAAAGTATGTACAGCAAATG
The DNA here is from genome assembly GCA_947494995.1 of uncultured Campylobacterales bacterium. GTDB lineage: Bacteria > Campylobacterota > Campylobacteria > Campylobacterales > Arcobacteraceae > Halarcobacter. The sequence goes on from CANLWY010000001.1 coordinate 591,937, forward strand.
CAATAACAAACAGAATCATAAATGCATTTGTGATTTTTTGTAAGTTTAGTGTTGGTTTAAATATTTTTGCAAATACAAAACCTAATAAAATTAAACCTAAAATTAAATACACAGGAGTAAGCCTTTGAAATATGTTAAACTTATTAAACATTAACTCTGCATTTATTTCCCAAGATGAAGGGATAATATCATTTGCATGTTTATTTTGATAACTTACTATCTTATCAAGTTTTTTAGAAGCTTCATCCCAAGAACCTTTGTTTTCATTTGCTTCTTTTAAGGCAATAAAATAGTTATCCATCATTGAAGCTATATCTTGGGCTTCTTTTCTATTTAAAGCACCTACTTCATCTTTTATAACAGAGATTGCTAATGTTGGGTCTAGCCATTTGTTATTCTTGTCATCAATTTTTGGAAATAGTTTTAAAAAAGCACCTGAAAAATGGTTATATATGATATTAAGTCTTTCATCGACTTTTATTAAATCTTTGTCATATCTATTTCTAGCAGAGGGTTTCTTTTTATTTGCAAGTTCTAAATCATCTTCAAGTTTATATGAACCAAAGTTTGTATATACATTATCAAAAGCGAAGTATTTAGCACTTTTTTCTACACCAAGTACTTCTTTTAAATTATCATCAGAGACTTTTATTATAGGAAGTTTTTGCCATAGTCTTGGGTTTATCATCATTGAGATAAATAGTTGATTAGCATCTAAACCATGTAAAGACTCTTTTCTAAGAACTTTATTCATAATCTCTATTGCTAAAGAGTTTATCGGTTTTATCCTTCCTTGATAATCTTGAATTAAAACAGAACCTAGCTTTTCGGCATGTTCCATATCGATATTTTTAATCAATTCCATCTCTTGAGTAGTTACAGGCTCTTTCGCTTGTAAATCTGAACTAACTACAAAAAGTAGTGATAAAACAAAAGCTGTTGTGATATTTTTTAGTTCATGTTTTGTTCGTGCTAATTTCTGAAATCTACCATTTTTAGCAAATAGACTTAAAATAAGACCCGTAAAAAGTAAAAAATAACCAATATATGTTGGAAGAGTTCCGGGGTCTTTATTTACAGATAAAATAGTTGCACTTTCATTCATTGCATATGAGCTTTGGAAGAATTTAAATCCTTTATATGTCAAAGTATTATTCATTGATATTGTTTGTTCAAAAGTAGTATCTTCTTTAGTATCATATATTTTAACATCACTTGAATAAGTAGAAGGTGAATTTGAACCTGGGTATCTTTCAAGTTTAAAGTCATTTAAATATACAGAAAATGGAAGTTCTATAATTTTTGCTCCCCAAGATAGCTTTAATACTTTATCCTCAATTTTTACTTTTTTTGTAAACCCTTCATTAGAGCCACCTTTTCCAAATAGCGCTACTTCTTGTGTTTTACCTTTATAAGTAAGGTTTGCAATTACTGCACTTAAAGCTTTCTCTTCTTCTATAGACTCTTTTGTTAAACTTACTACATCTATTTTTCCAGAAGCAGAGAAGTCAGGTGTTGCAAATCTAGTTTGTGCAACTACATAGATAACATCATCTCTTAAAGGTAATACTTCGTTAGGTTTAATACTCCCTGAGCCACTATTATTCATAAAGTTATATGTAATTGCAAGGTTTGATCTTATATAGAGTTTATTATCTTGAATTAAAAAAGATACTTTTGGTTTTGAATTATCTTCAATTTCAGTATTTAAAGAGAAATTAGCATATTTATCTTCATAAATTTTTTTATCTTGTAAATCAATACTTTTTGCACCAGTAAGGTTTGTTATGATTAGATTTACCATAGGTTTACCATTTTTGGTAGTTACAATCTTTTCAGCTGCATTAGGAACAAACTTTTTGAATGATAGATTAATATCTTCATTTACATCAAAATTAAAATCTGTTTGAGATAATGGTGTTATTAATACTTTTGCCTCTTTTTTGAGAATCTCATTCTCATCTTTATCAAATAGTGTTGCTTGAATAAATTCATCATTTGAAAGCATTTTATTTTGAACTGTGTTTTCAGGAATAGTCATAATTCCTTCATATCCCATGTATCTAGTTATTCCTGCTCCAATTAAAATAAAAATAAAAGAGATATGAATAAAAAATATAAAGAATTTTTTTATTTTATACATTTTAAACCAAATTATATTGGCTACAATTCCAATTGTTAGTAAAACCATAATAGTTTCAAACCATGTTTGTCCATAAACAAAAGATTTTGCTCCAAGAGGGCCATAGTCATTTTCTATAAAAGTTGCAACTGCACATGCAAAAGCCATAAATAGCATTAGCACAGTCATGATTTCTATTGATAATATTTTTTTTAGTAGTTTGTTCATTTTTTGCCTGTATTTACAATTAACAAATGGCATCTGGAAAGGAGTTAGAAGATGCCATTTGTTTATCCTAAAGAAATAAAGAAGAAGAGAGGTGACTCTTCTTCTTCCGCAATTTAAAGTTAGGTTCTAGTTATAAGATGTTTTATCAACTATACCCTCTGTAGATTTAGGGTTATAAACACCTTTTTTCTCAGCCTCTTTTTTCCATTCGATTAAAAGACCGTTTGAGAATTTTTTCTTATCTTCAACTAATTTGTCGAAAGGTAATCCAATAATCTCTTGAGCTTTCTCTTTAGAGTCAATTGTTGGAGCTACATAATCAGCACCACCTTTAGCAGCTAAAAGCTTAGCTAATTTGATTCTAGCATTACCAGCTTTCTCTAAAGCAGACCCAAGAATTCTTAAAGTCTCTTCTGGTGCGTGGAAGAATGCAGGGTGCGAAGCAACTGCGTAATCCCATCTCCATTGAGCATGTCTAATATCTTTTAAGATTGGAGCCATTTCTGCTTCTGTTGCACCTAATTCCCAAGCTTTACCAGCTTCTAAGTGTGCAGCAGCGATTTGTTTCATATTTTTCTTATGTAACTCATCTTTTCTTTTTCTTTTCTCGTTAATATTTGCAAGTAATTCACTTTCACTAACTCTGTGACAGTTCATACAAGTAGTTTCCATATTATCTAAAGGATTTCCAATTTTATGGTCTGTATACTTAATTCCACCTTCAGTTTTGTAAGGCATGTGACAATCTGCACAAGAAACATTGTTTTTCCCGTGTGCACCTGTTTTCCACATTTCCCAACCTGGGTGTTGTGTTTTAAGCATTGGAGTTTTAGAGATTTTATGTGTCCAATCTTTGAAGTTCATATTATCAAAGTATCTTTCCATATCTTCAACCATTAGACCTTCTGACCATGGTAAAGTTACTACTGCAGCTTTTCCACCTTTTCCATTATCAGTTTTATTGAAGTAATATTCAACGTGACATTGTGCACAAACTAAAGATCTCATGTCTTGATGACTTGATTCTGCTAATGATTTCTCACCTGCAGCTTTTAATCCAACATCTAAATATTCTCTATTTACTGATAATTCCATTGTTTCTGGATTATGACAATCAACACAACCAATAGGGTTGATAATATCTGAACCATATTTAGCCCATTTACCAGTATAGTACTCCATATCACCTTGTTCAGCCATGATTCTTGGTACATCTGGAGATTTACAAGTCCAACATGCAGTAGGCATAGGACCAGTTTTACCATCTACTGGACCACCAGTTCTTAATGTATTTCTATTATCATCAACTGCATAAAAGTGACCTCTAGGTGAGTTATAATCTTTTGCAAAACCATAACCAGCATAAAGTACAACTAATTCAGGATATTTTTTTAATAAATCCTCAATATCATCACTTTCTTTTGTTTCTTTCCATGAATCATATTGTCTTGGATAGAACTTCTTAAACTCTTCATTCTTAGTTTCCCATCTGTCGATTTTTGGAACAGAGTTTATTTGCGTTTGCTCTTCTTTCTTCTCATTGATAGATGCAATTAGAGCTGTCATACATCCTATTGCAAGTAGTGAACCTGCAAGTAAGAATTTAAATTTTTTCATCTCTTACTTTTCCTTCTTCTCTTTACTTCATTCTCTCTTTAACACCTATACTATAAGGAGTAGATGTTAAACTTCTAACTTTGCCATGAGGTGTAAACTTATGACACGACCAACACTTACGATCAGCATTTAAGCTATTCGCATCACCGCTATGATATTTATCCGCATTTGAAGCCATAGTTTCTATTTGAGTACTATGACATCTAATACAGTTTGCTTGTACTCTATTTGCACCATCATCACTTATGTCAATATTATGTTCATAAGAGTTCATTGTGAATGCTACTGAGTGATTCCATCCGTCAATTGCTTTAGCAGTATATTTAGCTACTTCATCACCTACAGGTAAGTGACAATCGACACATGTAGCAACGTTTTTATGTGAACTCTTAGACCAAGTCTCATATGCAGAGTTCATTGTATGACAGTTGATACATGCTTTTGGATCGCTCGATAGATACGACAACATATTTGATGCATATACAGTGTAACCAAAAAGACCTATAGCGATAAGGAAACTTAAAATTGATCCATAAACAACAATTTTGTTTTTCTCCATACTTAATCCTTTAAATTACATAAGAAGTATAAAGCTATTTTTATCTAATTTTCTTGATATAGGTCAAATTGTGAATAATGATTCAAGTCATTTTATTACTTAGTATAAGTTGAACTTATATTATATAATGCATAGAAAAAGTTATTTTCAATAAGAATTGATATAATAAGATCATTTTAATTTTTTTATTTAAGTTTATATTAATATATCAAAACTCCTATAAATGGAGCTTTTTAAGATAATGTGATAAGAAGAGATTATGTACTTGCTAGATTTCATATAATAATAGTAAAATTGACTTTACCGAATAATCATTCACTTCTTTTTTTAAATGAAAATAGCTAAAAAAGTTTTCAAATTTCTCTTTTTCGTATCTTAAAGTTTGCTTATTTTACATAAACCTTTGAATCAAAAACTTTGTTTTTAAAACTTACCCTTATAAGACCCTTAGAAACATTCTCATGTTTATATAATAGTTCTTCTCCAATTTTTATTTTTCTACTACTATATATAGGTTTTGAATTTTGATAAACACCAATAGAGTTACCTATTTTTACTTTAGGTTTTTGTTTAAAAATATTTCCATATACAAATATTTTGGTGTAGCATGTTCCGTTATAGTCTGCTTTTGTTTTTCGTAAATGTTGTACATTTTCTCCTTTTCCAGAAGAATCAAATATACCAACAGCATAAATACCTTTTACATCTGTTTTATATGCAAATAGAGTAGAGATTAAAAGTATCGATAGTAGAATAATCTTTTTCATAAGAGTATTCTACTTAATCTTTGTGAATTTATTGTAGAGTTTTATTAATTTATTTGTAAGGCTTATAAGATACTACTCTTACAAGTTCGCCATTTTGTTGTTTTATTTCATCATATTTTTTTTGGTAGTATAATTTGTCTTCAAAAGATATGGGTGTTCTAATTGATTTATATTCAACAAGTTCTCCATCTTTGTATACTCCTGAAATTTCAGCGTATACCCAATAATATCCTTTATCTTTTCTAAGATTTTTTACTACTCCTGACCAACGCTTGTCTTTTCCAAGGGTTTCCCACATATTCTGAAAAATTGCTTTCGGCATGTCTGGATGTCTTACGCAATTATGTGCTTGTCCTATAAGTTCATCTACTTCATAACCACTAATTTGTGCAAATGTATCATTTGCAAAAGTGATTACTCCCTTTAAATCAGTTCTTGAAACAATAAGTTCATCTTTTGGAACAATTGTTTCAATCAAAAACTCACTTTGGTTAAATTCCATTTTTTTATCCTAAAGGTTTATTTTTTACCTGTACTGTCAAACTGTTCTGCAAATCCAATAAGATCTTTTTTCTTTAAATCTCCATTGTAAATTACATCTTCAGGTTTTAAATCATCATCATGAAGCATATGAGGAACTGCATCAGCATTGTCAAGTACATCCATATGGTCATCTAATTCATCTTCACTATATGCCATTTGCATATCTGCACTTGCTACGTGAGGAATTCCTTCTATTACTTTTAATTTTTTTAACTCTTCAGAAACACCTTCTCCTTCAATAGTTACGATAATTCTTCCAAGTTCATCATGCATATGATAATCACATACTCCACAGTTTTTTAAATCTTCTACAACTTGTTCTAAATATTCTGGTCTTGTTTGTACTACTATACTTGATATGTTCATTTATAATTCCTTAATTTAATTTCCAATAATATACTTCATTCCCATCACTTGAAGAGAATAACTCTTTTTCATTCTTAAATAAAATATTAGTTAGAGTCATCTTATGTCCTGCTAAAGTATATAAATCTTTTTTTGTCTTAGTATTGAATATTGCAATATCATTATCTTCATCATTTGCATAACCTGCAATTTTTCCACTAGGACTTAATCCTGCACTGTATATTAAAAAATCTGCTTTTTTGTAATATTGATTTAATCCATCATAAATAGCAGATCTTCTATCTTGACCAGCTGTAATTATAATGCCATTTTTATAATCAACCTGAAATACATTATCAACATTTATTCCAGAATAAATTTTTTTAACTTTTCCATCTTTTGTAGAAATTTGTTTTAATGCTCCACTTTCATCAGCTATAATTATTTCAGTTTTATCTTCACTTAATACAAAATTTGAAAATTTTGAGTGTGAAACTTGTATTTCCCAAGCAAACTCTTTCTTTTTTAAATCATAGACAAAAAGTTGATTGCTTAAAAGTCCTAATATGATTCTATTTTCATCTAAATATTTTGCTTTTGCTATATACATCTTTTTTGCAATTGTAATTATAGGCTTTAGTTTTCCTTCTTCATATTCATAAATTGATCTAAAACCTTTTTCTCCCTGAGATACAAACATTACTTTATTTTTTATAACATCAACTGAATATATTTTTGAATCTATTGTATCTCCAATAAAGTCTTTTATTTTAGGAATTTTTATAGATTCTTTTAATTGAGAGGTTTTTGTATCAAATACATCTACTGCACTTGCAGTTGTTGAAATATAAAGTAAATCTTTTTTTAGTACTAAATCTGTAACTCCTCCACTTGCAAGGTATGTTTGTGTTGGGTTAATTGTATTTGAAAAAAGAAACGAAATAAAAAGTAGTAGGCTAAGTAATAGTCTCATCTTTAGCTCCTTGAGGTATTACCTCTATTTGAATTGCTTGTGTTGGACAGGCTTTTATACAAAAACCACATGCTGTACATTTATCAGATTTTATTTCAGGTCTAAACATTCCTAAAAATTCAATGGCATCATCAAAACAAGGATCTTTACAAGAAAAACACATGGTTTGATTCCAACTTAGACATTTAATTATATCAATACTTACTTTAGCATTGATATTTTTCTTATACTCTAAATCTAAAACTTCATATTCGCATGCTTTTGCACATTCATCACAATAGGTACAACCACTATTTGAAAAGTCTAGAAAAGGGGTTTTATCTTCACCAATTTTAATTATATGTTCTTCGCAAAAATTGCTGCATGTTCCATCACATTCAATACAATTTTTGAGAAAATCAGATTCTTCTTTGAAGTAAGGTGGTCTAATAACAGGGCTCTCATTACTCTCTTCTTTTGTATTAAAAGAAGAAGTAAGAGAGCTAAAAAGCTCTCTTCTTTCCATATTATTTAAGTGTATCTACACCCTCGTTGATATTATCAGCTAAGTTAGATTTCTTATTATGACCTTCAACTCTAAAATCAGCTTGGAATTCATTTGCAGGAGCAGCAGTTTCCATAGACTGAGGTGCATGACATAAAGTACAGTTAAATCTTGTACCAGATAATGTATTTAATGCTTTACCAGAAGTTTTTAAATCACTTGTATTATCTACTTCCATTCCATTTTTAGCAATTTTACCATTTTTAGCTATAGACGTTTCAGGTCTAAAGTCAGTAAAGTGAGACTTTGGAATTGGAGTTGCATTTAATGATTCTGCAACACCTGGAGTATGACATCCTGTACAAGAGTTGTTGTTAATTGTAATAGGAATCATTCCATCTACTGAGTGAGGAATCATTGGAGGAGCATTTTCAAACGCTCTTTCAATTACTTGGCTCTCACCAGCTGCTTTGTTAATATATACAGTTTTATCACCAACTGTAGTATTTTCACTATATAAATCAGTTTTTCTTAACCCTATAGACTCTTCACTCATAGTTTGGTTTGCCGCTGTACATCCTACCATGAAAACAGTTGCTGCTGCAAAAAGTCCTAAAGTCATTTTAGTTATTTTCATTTTTTTCTCCATTTTTTTTATTTCTTAATGTAAATATAAGAGCATCATCATCACAAACTTCAATACATCTACCGCAGTTTGTACATTCACCTGACAGTACAGGAATAGATTCTTTTGTTACCATATGAAGAACTTGATCTTCAGGGCAAACAATTTTACATTCCATACAAGCTGTACATTTATCAGCATCATGATTTACTCTTATTAAACTAAATTTACCTACTAGTGAATAAAATCCACCAAGTGGGCAAATATGACCACACCAGCCATTTTTTAAAACAAAAAGGTCAAAAAGAAATATAACAAGCATTGCTGCCCATCCAAGTCCAAGACCAAATATAATTCCTCTGTGTACCATTGAAATTGGTGATATAAATTCAAATGCTGTTATTCCTAAAATTACTGATATTATCAGGGCCATTACAATAACCCAATATCTCATATTTCTAGAAGCAGGTTGCCTTTTTTGAATCTGATTAAAGCCTAACGTCCTTCTTAAATAATTGGCTAAATCAGTAATCATATTTACAGGACAAACCCATGAGCAAAATACTCTACCACCTACAATTGCATAAAATGTTATAATTATCAGAGCACCTAGTATTACATCAAATGTTAAAATTGCACCTGCAAAAAACATTTGCATTACAGCAAAAGGATCACTTAAAGGAATAAGTCCTAAAAATAGTGAAGAACTTAAGTTACCCATTAAGATATTAATTCCATATACATTTGCTATAACATATAAAGCCATAATTAAAATCTGTGTAAATCTTCTTAAAAATAAGAATCGGTGTTTTTTTAGAAAGGCCATCATTCTAATAAATCCTCCAATCCACTATTTAAAGAATCAACTGCAGATTTTTCACTTCTTTTTGTTCTAGTTAACTCCATTGTTGCATTTTCTAGTCTTTTTTCATCTTCTTTATCCCAGCCTTTGATGTAGTAATCACCAGCTTTTCCTAGTGCTACTTCTCTTGGAAGAACAAAGATTGCTGCTTTTTCAGTTACACATGCTAATTCACAAAGTCCACATCCAGTACAAACATCACTATGAACTACAGGTTTCATGAAAGCGTGTTTACCTGTTCTTTCATTTTTTGTATATTCAACAGTGATTGCTTCACCTAATATTGGACAAGCTCTATAACATGCATCACACTGAATACCCCAGAATGCAATACAATTTGTGTCATCTACAACAGCTAGACCCATTTGGGCTTTATTTATATCTAACTCGTTGCTCTTATTTGATACGGCTTTAATATCCAGTGCTCCTGTAGGACATACAGGAACACATGGGATATCTGGGCACATATAACAAGGAATTTCTCTTGGAGTAAAAAAAGGTGTTCCTAAAGGCTTATTCTCCCCTGGCTTTGCCAGAGTTAGTGTATCAAAAGGACAGGCTTCAACGCACATACCACATTTAATACAAGTGCTTAAGAAGTCTTTTTCTGGTAGTGCTCCAGGAGGTCTAAGAGTTAACTTAGATGCTGATACTTCATCAACATAAGCACTCCAAGTAAGACCACCTAGAGTTGCAAGACCAATACCTCTTGCAATATCTAGAAAAAATCGTCTTCTATCACTAATAGGCTCTTTTTTAGCACCTTTTTTCATCTTTTTTTCCAACTTTGTTTTTTTTTCATGAGGATTTATATTGCTCAAGACAATATACCCCCATTAATTATGCTTTATAAACTTTTACCGCACATTTTTTAAAGTCTGTTTGTTTAGACATTGGACACGTATAATCAGCACAAACTTTATTAATAAATACTTTTTCATCGAACCATGGTACATAAACAAGTCCTCTTGAAGGTCTGTTTCTTCCTCTAGTTTCAACTCTAGCTTTTACTTTTCCTCTTCTTGATTCAACCCAACATAGTCCACCTTGAGTTATTCCAAGTTTTTTAGCATCTTCTGGATGAACATAACATAATGCTTCTGGAACAGCTCTATAAAGTTCTGGAACTCTCATAGTCATTGTTCCTGAGTGCCAGTGCTCTAACACCCTACCTGTTGATAACCATAATGGATACTCTTCACTTGGCATTTCTGGTGGATCCATATATGGTCTAGCAAAGATTTTCGCTTTATTTTTAAGAGATTTCTTAGCTTTTTCTTTAACACCTAATAAGTCACCTTGAGATAATGCTTTTGCTAATGTTCCGTAGAATGCAAAATCAGTACCTGGCTTACCATATTTTTTCGCATATGGGTCATATTTAGTATTAAATCTCCATTGAGTCTCTTTTCCATCAACTACTGGCCATTTTAATCCTCTTACTCTGTGGTAAGTATCGAAGTCTGCAAGGTCATGAGCATGTCCTCTACCGAAATCAGCGTACTCTTCAAATAGATATTTTTGGATAAAGAAACCATAACCTTTCCATGGTTTACCATCAGAACCAATAACATTTCTTGAGTCACCGAAACCTTCAGTGTTATCAAAACCTGCTTGAATTGGATCATCTTGAGATAATTTATAAGATTTAGCTCTTTCATTAGCAAATAGGATGTCAAACATTGTAGTATCTTCACTATATCCCATAGCTTTAGCTTTTGCAATAACGTTTGGAAGTTTTTTACCACCTCTTAGTTTTTGCTCTCCCCATAAATCTTTAACTGTAAATCTTTTAGATAACTCTACCCATTGCCATGTATCAGACATAGAATCACCCATTGGTAATACTTGTTGTCTCCAATGTTGAGTTCTTCTTTCAGCATTTCCATAAGCTCCCCATTTTTCATAGATCATAGCTGTTGGTAAGATAAGGTCAGATACTTTTGCAGAGATACCTGGGTATCCATCAGAAGTAACAATGAAGTTATCCATTTGTCTTGCTGCTTTAATCCAGTGAGATGCAGATGCAGTATCTTGGTAAGGATTACATACATTTACCCATGCAAATTTAACAACACCATCTTCGATATCTCTGTGGATTTTCATAATGTGTTGGTTACCAACACCATTTAATGTACCAGCAGGGATTTTCCAACCTTTTTCAGTGATTGCTCTATGCTTAGGATTTTTAACCATCATATCAGCAGGTAATCTGTGTGTAAATGTACCAACTTCTCTAGCAGTACCACATGCAGATGGTTGACCTGTTAATGAGAATGCACCAGAACCTGGTTTAGCTTGTTTGTTAAGTAAAAAGTGAACGTTGTAAGCTAATGTATTTACCCAAGTACCTCTTGTATGTTGGTTCATACCCATTGTCCAGAAAGAAACAACTTTTCTTGATTTCTCAATATATAAGTCTGCAAGAGTTTGTAACTTTTTCTTGAACTCATTGATATCTTCGTCTGGATCACCTTTAGAAATTTTTGCTACATAATCTAAAGTATAAGGCTCTAAGAATTTTTTATACTCTTCAAAAGAGATTTCCCAGTGTTTTAATCCAGCAGGTTTATGTACCATCTTATCACCAGCTTTATATCCATATGGAGCTAGTGCTGGAGCTTCACTTTCAGAAACAATAGTTTCCATCTCTTTAGAGATAGTTTCCATTTCTTTAGCTGTATATTTACCTTCTTTAAGTGATTTTTCACCTTTTCTTCTCATACCATAACCCATGTTAACTGGAGAAGCTGCAAATACAATATGCTCTTTTACAAATTTCCAATCAATTGCTTCAGGATTATTATAAACAATCTCTCTTGCAATATAGTTCCATAAAGCTAAGTCAGTATTTGGAGTAAAGATAATTTCCATATCTGCTAAATCAGATGTTCTATGTCTATAAGTTGAAATATTTACAACTTTTACATTTTTAGGATCAGAAAGTTTTCTATCAGTTACCCTTGACCATAGAATTGGGTGCATCTCAGCCATATTAGCTCCCCAACATACTACAGTATCAGTTAATTCAATATCATCATAACAACCAGAAGGCTCATCAATACCAAATGTTTGATAAAAACCAACAACCGCAGATGCCATACAGTGTCTAGCATTTGGATCAATTGCATTTGATCTGAATCCACCTTTCATCATCTTTTGAGCTGCATAACCTTCCATAACAGTATATTGTCCAGAAGCAAATACACCAACACCTTCAGGTCCAGATGCTTTAAGTGCTTTTCTAATATGAAATTCCATTTCATCAAAAGCTCTTTCCCAAGATACAGGAGCAAATTTACCATTTTTGTCAAATTTACCATCAGCGCCAACTCTTAGTAATGGTTGCTTTAATCTATCTGCACCATACATGATTTTCGCATTGAAGTAACCTTTAATACAGTTAAGACCTCTATTAACTGGAGCTGCAGGGTCACCTTTAACCGCAACAATTTTACCACCTTTAGTAGCTAACATAATTCCACAACCTGTACCACAGAATCTACAAGCTGCCTTGTCCCATCTCCAGCCACCTTCAGCATTTTTAGCTGCTGCTTGCATTTGTGTAGGTACGTTCATCCCTACCGCTGCTGCTGCAGAAGCTGCCGCCGAACTTTTAAGAAATTCTCTTCTCGAAAGTGCCATTTATTTCTCCTTATTTGAAATTCAGAAATAATTTTACCACTTAGTTTATTCATAAGCTTTGACTTTAGTCAATTAATTTAAGTTAAAAATAAGACATAGATTGTCTTATTTAAAAGAACATATGTTATTATGGGTCTTACAAGAAAAAAACACAGTGAAAGATTATTCAATTTTTTCGACTAAAGGGAGATAATGAATTTTTTTAAATATATAAAAGCAGTAGGTACAGGTCCTAAGTCAAATAAAGATTTGACAAAAGAAGAAACAATAGAAGCTATTCAAGGCATTTTAGAACAGAAATGTGAAAGTGAACAAGCAGCAGCTTTTTTAATGCTTTTAAGAGTTAAGTTAGAGAGTAATGAAGAGTTAGCAGGTTGTTTAGAAGCTTTTGATAAATATATACAAAGAGTTGATATACCAGAATCAATTGAATTAGGTTATTCATATGATGGTAAATCAAAACAGCCATATTTATTTCCTTTATATAGTTCGGTATTAAAAGACTTTTTTAAAGATAATAAAGAAATAAAACCTTTTGAATTAGTTATTAGTGGTGATTATTTACAACCAGCAAAAGAGGGTATTACTGTAAAAGATTTAGCAACACAAATTGATTTAGAAGATAATATTCATTTCTTTAATAGAGAAAGTTATTTTAAAGAGTTGTCAGACTTAACTGATTTAAGGCAAAAATTATATATGAGAACAATATTTAATACTACTGAAAAACTATTAAATCCTGCAAGTTCTAAATATGCAATTACTTCAGCCTTTCATAAACCATATGGAGAAAAGTATATAAATCTATTTGGATCATCTTATGAAAACATACTTATTGTTAAAGGAAGTGAAGGAGCCTGTGAAGTATTTAAAGATTTTAAATACTGGGAAAAAGAGGGTGATGAAATCATTGAGAAAAAAATTAAATTAGAAGATTTTGATATACATTATAATAAAGAGTATGAAAATATCACTTTAGAAGAGTCAATTGAGATAATAAAGAAACCAAGTGAAGAGTTAATGAAGATTGTAAAACTAAATGTTGCAATTTTATTATATTCAGCAAAAAGAGTTGAGTCTATTGAAAAAGCATATGAAATGTTAAATAAAAAAGATTGCTGTATAGTAAGATTTTGGAAATGGCTATTAAAGTAATATATAAAGTAGAGAACTATCTCTACTTTAAAAAGATACGGGAGTAATAGCTGAAATATAAGAAGCTTTTTTAAGGCTTCTATTCTCAATTTTATGTGGTATTTCTGGATTAAATCTAATACAGTCACCTTTTTTAAGGAAGAATTCTTTATCATTTAATGTAACAACTATCTCACCTTTTAGAACATAATTACACTCTTCTCCACCTTTTGTATGAGGAATTATTTCATCTGTTGTTCTATTTGGTTCTAGTTTAACAAGTACAAACTCTATATCTCCTTGTAAATCTGGAACAAGTAATTCACAATTATATAATGAATCAGGAAATGATATCTTTTTTCGATCTTCTTTTTTTACAACATATAATGAATCATCATCTAAACATTTAATAGGTGTTTGACTTTCATCCGTAAAAAGCTCTGCTAAAGTAGTATCTAAAACTTTTGCAATTTTTCTTAAAGTTTCAACTGAACCTTGTGTTGAACCATTTTCAAGTTGGGATAACATTCCAACAGAGATCTTTGCATTAAGTGCTAAATCTTTTGCACTCATTGATTTTGCTACTCTTAACTCTTTAATTTTAATACCTACAAAATTGTCATTTTCCATTAAATCCCTTTTTAATAATTACGAAAGTTTAACAAAACCTTTATTAAGTTTAATTTTATTTAAAATAATCTAATTAATATTATCAATATTTAACAAAATTAAAGTTATGTTTAATATAATTGAACAAAGATTTAATAAAATTAAATAAAAAGGAAAAATATGACTATAGGATTAGTAAAAGAGATAAAGGTTCATGAATATAGAGTAGGTCTTACTCCTGATTGTGTAGATGCATATGTAAAAGCAGGACATACTGTATATGTAGAGAAAGATGCTGGCATAGGAGCAGGTTTTGAAAATTGTGCTTATGAAGAAGTTGGTGGAATTATTGTAGAAGATAAGAAAAAACTTTTTAATGATTCAGATATGATAGTAAAAGTAAAAGAGCCCTTGCCTGAAGAGTATGAATTTTTTCATGAGGGACAAATCCTTTATACTTATTTACATATTGCAGCAGATAAGCCACAAGCCCAGGCTTTGTTAGACAAAAAAGTAAAAGCTGTTGCTTATGAAACAATAACATCTCCTGAGGGAGGATTACCTTGTTTAACTCCTATGAGTGAAATTGCAGGAAGACTTGCAACTCAAGAGGGTGCAAAATATTTAGAAAAACCATTTGGTGGAAGAGGAGTACTTTTAGGTGGAGTTCCAGGTGTTCAAAGAGGTAATGTTGTAATTATTGGTGGAGGAATTGTAGGACTTAATGCTTGTAAAATGGCTGTTGGGCTTGGTGCTAATGTAACGGTTATGGATATTTCTGCTTCAAGACTTGCATTTTATGATGACATTTTTGGTTCACAAGTAACTACATTATTTTCTAATAGAACAAATATTGTAAAAGCTATAAAAGAAGCAGATTTAGTAATTGGTGCAGTTTTAATTCCAGGTGCTGCTGCTCCAAAATTAATCTCTAAAGAAGATTTAAAACTGATGAAGAAAAACTCTGTAGTAGTTGATGTTGCAATTGACCAAGGTGGTTGTTTTGAAACTTCAAAGGCTACTTACCATGATAATCCAACTTATGTAGTAAATGATGTATTACATTATTGTGTTGCAAATATGCCTGGGGCTGTTTCTTTAACATCAACTTTAGCTTTAACAGCTACAACATTAAGACATGGTTTAGCAATTGCTAATAAAGGTTTAGAGCAAGCATTGGCGGATGATAAACATTTATTAAATGGTCTTAATACCTATGATGGAAAATTAACAAACGAAGCTGTATCCAAGAGTTTAGATATTCCTTTTGAGGCTGTATCTTTTAGTTAAAATAAAAAGAAGAGTTTTTCTCTTCTTTTTAACAATCAATATAGTTTACAGCTAACCCACCTTGAGAAGTCTCTTTGTATTTATTTTGCATATCTTTTCCTGTATCATACATAGTTTTGATTACAGAATCTAAAGATACATAGTGTTTACCATCTTCATTAATTGCCATTCTTGCAGCATTTACAGCTTTCATTGCAGCCATTGCATTTCTTTCTATACAAGGGATTTGTACTAATCCTCCAATAGGATCACATGTAAGTCCTAGGTTGTGTTCCATTGCTATTTCCGCAGCATTTTCTATTTGTTCACATGATGCACCTAAAAATTGTGCCATAGCTGCTGCTGCCATAGAACAAGCAACACCTACTTCTCCTTGACATCCCACATCTGCACCAGAAATAGAGGCATTTCTTTGATATAAAAGGCCAATGGCCCCAGCTGTTAAAAGAAAGTTAATTATCACTTCTTCTTTATTCTCTTTAGTTATTAAAAAATTCACTATATAGTGTAAAACAGCAGGAATAATTCCTGCTGCTCCATTTGTAGGTGCTGTTACAACTCTTTTCCCTGAAGCATTTTCTTCATTTACTGCTAAAGCATAAAGGTTAATCCAGTCAACAAAAGCCAAGGGATCTATCGTATGAGTATTTTTTAGTTTTTGATATATTTTAAAAGCTCTTTTGGGAACATTTAGTCCTCCTGGTAAAGTACCATCTGCTTTTAGGCCATTATTAACAGAACTATTCATGACATGCCAAATTTCTAAAAGAGAGTTTTTTATTTCTTCTTCTGATTTAATAACTTTTTCATTTTCTAAAACTAGTTTTGGAATTGAAAGTTTATTTTTTTTACACAATTCCAATAACTCATTTGCACTAGAGAATTCATATGGAAGTACTATTTTCTCTTCTTCTTTTTCTATTCCAATGTCATCTTCACTTATAGTTTCTCCTCCTCCAATAGAGTAGTAAGTTTTAGAGAAGAGTTCATTTTCATTATTATATATGCTAAGTTTTATTCCATTTGGATGAAAAGGTAGATATTCATTTTGATGAAGTATTAAATCGTTTTTTATTGAAAAATCTATTGTTTTTTCATTTAAAAGTTTTATTGTAGAGTTTTGTTTAATTGTTTTTATAATATCTTCAATAGAATCTGTATCTACAGTTTTAGGATTATTTCCTAAAAGACCTAATATAACTGCAATATCACTTTGATGTCCAAGACCTGTCGAGCCTAAAGAACCATATAAGTCAATTTTGATACGAGTTAGCTTATCAAAATAGTTCTTTTTTTTCAAAAGATTACAAAAATCATTGGCAATAATCATTGGACCCACAGTATGAGAACTTGATGGACCAATTCCAATTTTAAAAAGATTTAATATACTCATTTTTCTTCCTAGTTAGAGTGTTTTAAAATTTTAACACTCTGAAGTGGGTAAAAAGTTTGTATTTTAAAAGAGATAAATAAAAAGAGATGCTTAAGAAAGCTATCTCTTTTATAGTTTTAATGATCTAAAATTTGTTCTAAGAATAGTTTCAATCTATCAGATTGTGGATTTTCAAAGAATTCAATTGGTTCATTCTCTTCAACAATTTGTCCCGCATCCATAAAGATAACTCTATCTGCTACTTTTTTTGCAAATCCCATTTCATGTGTTACACAAACCATTGTAATTCCATCATCTGCTAGTTCGGTCATAACATCTAGTACTTCACCAATCATTTCTGGATCAAGTGCTGCTGTTGGTTCATCAAAAAGCATAATCTCTGGATTTGAACAAAGACATCTTGCAATTGCAACCCTTTGCTGTTGTCCACCAGATAATTGGTTTGGAAATTTATCTGCTTGGTCTGCAATTTTTACTCTTTCAAGATAGTGCATTGCAGTTTCAATTGCTTCGTGTCTAGGTTTTTTTGAAACCCAAGTAGGAGCAAGTACTAGGTTTTCTAAAATAGAAAGGTGTGGAAAAAGATTAAAGTGTTGAAAAACCATACCCACATGAGTTCTTATCTCTCTAATTCTTTTTACATCTTCAGTTAGTTCTAGACCATTAACCATAATCTGTCCCTCTTGAAAAGGTTCAAGTCTATTTATACATCTAATAGTTGTAGATTTACCAGAACCTGAAGGTCCACAAATAACCACTCTTTCACCTTTTTTAACTTTTAAATTTACATCTTTTAATACGTGAAAATCTCCATACCATTTATTCACATTGTTCATCTCAATCATATATTCTAATTCACTCATAATATTTCCTATATATCTTTTTATTTATGGTCTGTGTTGAATCTATCTTCAACTGCTTTTGCATATTTTGACATACTAAAGCAGATCACCCAGTAAATCATCGTAACAAAAACATAACCTTCTGTCTCAAACCCAAGCCAATTTGTATCACTATTTGTTAGTGTAACCATTGCTAAAATATCAAATAATCCAATTATCAATACAAGAGTTGTATCTTTAAATAATGAAATAAATGAACCAACAATATTTGGAATTGAAATTTTAAGCGCTTGTGGTAGGATGATTAATCCCATTGTTTGCCAATATGATAAAGCCATAGAATCAGCTGCTTCATACTGTCCTTTTGGAATTGCTTGTAATCCACCTCTAACAACTTCTGCAATATAAGCAGCTTGGAAAAGTGTAATACCAATTAGTGCTCTAAGTAGTTTATCAAAATCCATATTTTCTGGGAAAAATAGTGGTAGAATAACAGAAGACATAAATAGTATTGTAATTAAAGGTACCCCTCTAATAAACTCAATATACATTACAGATATTGTTTTGATAATTGGCATTTTTGATTGTCGTCCAAGTGCAAATAAGATTCCAATAGGAAATGATGCAACAATACCAACTGCTGCAACAATAACAGTAAGTAGTAATCCTCCCCATTTTTCTGTCTCTACATGCTCTAAGCCAAAATATCCACCGGCAACTAATATATAAGTTATAATAGGTAAAGAAACTACAATAAATACTCTAATTTTAGTGTTGTTTAGATATTTAAAAGCAATTATATATGCTGTAAAAATAGCTAATGCTAAATTAGGTCTCCAATATAACTCTTCTGGATAAAATCCATAAATAAATTGATTGAATTTCTCAAAGATAAAAATCCATCTCGCCCCATCCCCAGTAACTTCTTCTTTTGTGCCACTAAAAGTTGCATCAAAAATCATCCAATCAAGTAATGGAGGAATAGTTAAATATAGAAGATAAAAAGAGAATAGGGTAAGTATTGTACTTACTACATCAGAAAATAGATTTTCTTTTGCCCAATGTATTACTCCTTTAGTTCCTAAAGGAGCAGGTCTTGCCTCTAATTTTGCATATGTAGCCATTATCTCTCCTTTATCTTCATTTTTGCATTAAGCCAATTCATTAACACAGAAATAAGAATACTTAATGTTAAATAAACAGCCATTGTCATAAGAATAATTTCAATTGCTTGTCCAACTTGATTTAAAGATGTACCTGAGAATACTGTTACTAATTCTGGATATCCAATTGCAGTTGCAAGTGATGAGTTTTTAACCAAGTTAAGATATTGATTAATAACTGGTGGAATAATAACTCTAAGTGCTTGCGGTAAAACAACTTTTTTTAAGATAACATGATCTTTTAATCCTAAAGCATGAGCTGCTTCTTTTTGTCCTTTGGGAACTGCTTCAATTCCAGCTCTTACTGCTTCTGCAATATATGTTGCAGTATAAATACTTAATGCAAATGCAAGTGCAAGAAGTTCAGGAATTAGAGTCCAACCACCTTTGAAATTAAAACCTTTAAGTTCTGGATAATCTAAAGTTGCAGGCATACCACTTAATAAAAATACTAATAACGGTGCACCTATTAATATTCCAAGAGAAGTCCAAATTAAAGGAAACTCTTCTCCCGTTTCATCATGCCTTTTATTAGCCCATTTAGCTAAAAATATTACAGCTACTATAGCTAAAATAAAAGCAATTATAACTGCCATAAAACCACTTTCCAATAGGGGTTTTGGTATATAAAGACCTCTATTATTAAAGAAAATAGAATCAAAATAAGATATAGATTGCCGTGGGCTTGGAAGTGAAGCTAATACAACATTGTACCAAAAAAGAATCTGTAAAAGTATTGGAATATTTCTAAATGTCTCAACATAAATCATAGAAAGTTTAGAAATCATAAAGTTCTTTGAAAGTCTACCAATTCCAACTAGTAAACCAATAAGTGAAGCAAAAATAATACCTATTATAGATACTAGAATTGTATTCATAAGACCAACTATAAATACTTTTCCATGTGAGTCAGATTCATCATATTCAATTAGTGTTTGCAATATACCAAATCCAGCTTCTGAATTTAAGAAATCGAATCCTGTATTAATTCCACGTTTTTCAATATTTATAAACATATTATTTAAAATAAAATATGTAAATATAAAGATAGCTACAAGTGCAACTATTTGGTAAATAATTGCTCTATTTTCGGGGTTGTTATAAAAAGCAACCTGGGGTTGTGCCTTTTTGTGATTTTTCATTTTTTTAACCTTGTCATAAAAAAAGGGGCTGCGTGCCCCTTCTTAATTAAATAAATTTCGTATTTAAAGATACTTTATTATCTAATTGGTGCTCCATACTGAAGTCCACCTTGAGTCCAAAGTTTATTTAAACCTCTATCAATTTTAAGAGGAGAATCTTTACCAACATTTCTTGCAAATGATTCACCGTAGTTACCTACATTTTTAATAATGCTATATGCCCATTTTGAATCTAGTCCTAGGTTTTCACCAGCTTTACCCGAAACACCTAATAATCTTTTAACATTAGGGTTTTTAGATTTTAACATTGAGTCAACATTTGCTTGATTTATACCTAATTCTTCAGCATTTAGCATTGCAATGTGAGACCATTTAACGATATTAAACCATTTATCATCACCTTGTCTTACAACTGGTCCTAGTGGTTCTTTTGAGATAATCTCTGGTAATACTTTAACAGAGTTTGGATCTTTTACTTTTAATACTAAACCATAAAGTTGAGAAGCATCTGAAGTTACAGCATCACATCTTCCAGCTTTGAAACCTTCAATTGTTTGACCTGAAGTATCAAATGTTACAGGCTTATATTCCATTTTATTAGCTTTAAACCAATCTGTTAAGTTAAGTTCTGTAGTAGTTCCCGCTTGAATACAAAATGTCGCTCCATCAAGCTCCTTTGCTGAATTTACTCCTAAGTTTTTAGAAATTAAGAATCCTTGACCATCATAATAGTTTACACCTGCAAAGTTTAATCCTAATGATGTATCTCTTGTGGCTGTCCAAGTTGTTGATCTTGAAAGTAAATCAATTTCACCACTTTGAAGTGCTGTAAATCTCTCTTTTGCTGTTAGAGGAACATATTTTACTTTTGATGAGTCACCAAAAACAGCAGATGCAACAGCTTTACAGAAATCAACATCAATACCTTTCCATTGACCACTTGAATCTGTAGCTGAGAATCCAGCAATACCTGTAGAAACACCACAACTTATTGATCCTTTCTTCTTAATTGAATCTAAAGTATCAGCAGTTGAAACTGTTGTTGCTAGAGCTAATGCCGCAACGCTTAAAGAGGCAGTTTTTAAAAAATTCATTTTACTTTCCTTAATTTTGATTTTCAAATAAAATTATATATGTTATAAATAGCAATAAGATAGCATTGTGAAACAATAATACAAATTTATGAAATTTAATAAATGAATATTTATAACTTATATGCAATTTTGATCTTTTATAGAAAAAATAGGAAAATAGAATATAATACATTCAAAGTTAGTACAAAAGGTATTTTCAATGTCTCATTTTCCCATGTTTTATTCAATGAATAATAAAAAAGTACTTCTAATCGGTGCTGGAAAAGTTGCTTCTGGAAAATTAGAAAAACTTCTTGATTTCACAAAAGATATTACAGTTATTTCTTTGGAGTTTGATAATGATATTATTGAAAAATCAAAAAGTTATAATATAAATCTTATACAAAAAGAGTATAAAGAAAAAGATATAAATACTTATGATATTGTGGTTGTTACAGTTGATGATTTAGATTTGCAAAAAGCAATCTATTTTGAATGTAAAAAAGAAAAAGTTTTATGTAATTGTGTAGATTTTCCAGATTACAGTGATTTTATTTTTCCTTCATATATAAAAGAAGGTGATTTAACAGTAGCAATATCTACAAATGGAAGTTCACCATCTTTTTCAAAGAGGTTTAAAAAATATCTAAAGGAATTAATCCCAAATGATATTTCTAGTTTTTTAAGGGAAATGAGAACTTTAAGACAAACTATTCCAAAAGGAAAAGAGAGAATGAAATATTTAGATGATAAGGTAAAGGAATATATAAAATCATGGAATTGAAAAGTATATATCTATTTGAAAATTTAGATGAAGAAACAATACAGAAAATAGAAAAAATATCTTCAGTAGTGAAATTAAATAAAGAGAATGTTTTATTTTATGAAGGAGATGAATCTAAATATATGTATATTCTTTTAAAAGGAATAATAAAGCTTTATAAAGTAACATCTGTTGATAAAGAAATAGTATTAAAATATTTTCATGAGAATGAACTTA
This sequence comes from uncultured Campylobacterales bacterium, assembly GCA_947494995.1. Lineage (GTDB taxonomy): Bacteria > Campylobacterota > Campylobacteria > Campylobacterales > Arcobacteraceae > Halarcobacter. The sequence goes on from CANLWY010000001.1 coordinate 614,353, forward strand.
TAGCAGAAGTAGCAAATTTTGAAGAGATAAATTATCCAGCAACTGCACAAGCTTTTAGTGAAGTAGAAGTACTAAGAATAGATTTTCAGCTTTTAAAAGAAGAGATTTTATCAAATCCAAAACTTTCATATATAATTATGAAATCATTAATAAATAAAGTAAGAAATTTAGAAAATTTAGTTTCTATGCATTTAGTTTTAGATTCTAAAGAGAGAGTTGCAAAATATATTTATGATAATACAGAAGATTTTTTTAATACAAAAAATATTGTAATTGCAGAGATTTTAAATATAACACCAGAAACTTTATCAAGAATTTTAAGGGTGTTTAAAAATGATGAGTTGGTAGATATAAAAAACAAAACTGTAAATAAAGAGGGACTAAAAAGTTATTTTCAATGATTTAAAGTGTTTCAAACCACTTTAAATCATCTCTTAAATTAACTACTTCTCCAACTATTATAATTGCTGGGCTTACAGCTTCTTTAGAGTTTTCTACAATAGTTTCTAGTGTTCCTGTAATTACTTTTTGATTTTTAGTTGTACCATTTGAAATTATTGCACATGGGTAATCTTTTGCTTTACCAACTTCTAAAAGTTTTGTTACAATTAATTCAATATTATGAAGACCCATTAAAAAAACGATAGTTTCATCTTCACAAAATGAAGCCCAGTTTATATTTGCAATATTATCACTTGATTTTCTGTGACCTGTTACAACTCTAAAAGAAGGAGTAACCCCTCTATTTGTAACAGGAATTCCAGCATATGCAGGAACAGAAATAGCTGAGGTAACACCAGGGATTATTTCAAACTTTATTCCACGTTCCTTTAAATATAAAGCTTCCTCTCCTCCTCGTCCAAAAACAAAAGGATCTCCTCCTTTTAATCTTACAACATTTTTGTATTTTAAAGCAGACTGGTAGATTATTTCATTTATTTCATCTTGAGGTACTCTGTGATTTCCTTTCTCTTTTCCTACAAAAATAAGTGCAACATCTTTTTTTGCTTCTTTTAATATTTCAGGGTTTGCAAGTCTATCGTATATAATTACATCTGCTTTTTGAATAGCCTTTAAAGCTTTTATTGTAAGTAGTTCAACGTCTCCAGGTCCCGCACCTGTTAAATATACTTTGTTCATAGTTTTAATCTTTATAATTTAATTTTTTGTAAAATAGGAGTATTAAATTAATTAATGTATAAATTATTCATACATTAGTCTTTTTGTTTTGCAGCAGATATTAATTTATCAAGTTCAGCTTTTAATTCTTGAAGCTTTTGAGCAGAACTAATTAACTCTTCAGTAGATTCAATAACCATATCTTCACTTTTATTTAATTGTCTTGATACGTCTTGTGAATTATTTAATTCATCAATTACTTTATCAAATTCATCAGTAATCTCTTCAAGTTTCATAGAAGCATTTTTTGATTGTTCAATTGCTTCAGCGGAATAATCCATCGCTGAGTTTACTTTATTGATAAAAGCATTTAGCGTATCTGTTGCTTGAACAATTTCTGTTTCTGCTTCAATTTGAATAGGCTCTAAGTGTTCCATATCTGCATGAATAAGTTGTTGTGAATATTCAAAGAATTTATTTGCATTTTTTTCCATTGCTCTAAGTTGAGTTAAACTATAGAAAATTAGTAAAATGATCATAAATCCAAAGAAAAATTGAAAATATTTAATTGTTTCTGTCTTTTTTTCACTATATGCTGTATATAGAGTTACTAAATTGTCAACCTCTTGTAGAAGATTGTTATTTGTATTATAGATTGCATTTACATAACTTTTTATTCTTTTTCCATTTTCTCCATTGTTTCTAATTATTAGTAAGTCTTTAAAATGTTGAGCATTATTACTAAAAGTATTCCATAATACTTCAATCTTTGCAATTTGTTTTGCAATTGCAGGAGTAGGGGCTTTTGGTATTCCCATTAAGTTATTACCATCTCTTAAAGAGTGTAAGTTGTAAATAAACTCTGTTCTTGCAGAGTCAAGCTCTGTAGTATCTTGTGAATTATTGTGATATAAATAAAAAATATTCTTTGAAATTCTTTGTGTCAACATTCTCTCTTTACCCGCAATATTGATAATTAAAGCATCTTTTTTATTTTTTGCATTTAAATAGATTGTTGTTCCTACAATAAGTAGCATTAATATAATAAAAAATGCTCCTATGATTCTGATTTTTGTCCTTATAGTATTTGTTGTCATACTCCCACTCCCTTGAAAGTTGAGACTAGCATCTCTTGATTCAAGATATTAATTTTACCTTCTACAATCTCAATTGTTCCATTTCTTGTTAACCTTTTTAATACTCTTGAAAGAGTTTCTGGTTGAATATGGAGCATAAAAGACACCTCTTGTCTTTTTAGTTTATTAAACATCTCTAAGTCTTGGTTTATCATAAAGGCAACTTTTGCAGTAGCATCAAAAACCAGTTCTCTATTTACAATACATTGTAATTGATGAGTCTTTTCAAGAAGAGTATCCATCAATCGCATTGTTAAAATATTTTTTTCTAAAAAGAATTCTTTAAACTTTTTATAATCTATTGAAAGTACTTTTGAATCTTCTGTAAATTCGGCATTTGAAAAACAGTAAATACCTTCATCCTCTAATCTTGTAAGTTCAGAGATCATTGAATTCTTATAAACATGATAAAGGAAAATCTCATTATCAAATTTATCTAACTTATATATTTTTAGAAGTCCTTCTACTAAAAATAGCATTTGTGTTTGTGTATCGCTTTCATAAAAAAGTATTGATTTTTCAGGATATGAGACAACATTTGAAATCTCCGCAAGTTGTTCAACTTGCGAATCGTCTAACTCATCAAAAAATTCTATGGACTTAATTGTATCTATAATTGGAATATTACACCTCTAAAAAGTTATTTGTTTAAGCAATTTTATAATATGCTAACGAAATTTTAAATTAAGTGATATTTTTGGAGTAGGTTATGTTAATAGATGGACATGGTAGAAAAGTTGATTATCTAAGGGTTTCTGTAACAGAAAGGTGTAATTTTAGATGTCAGTATTGTATGCCAGAAAAACCATTTTCTTGGGTTCCAAAAGAGAATTTACTTTCATATGAGGAACTTTTCAAGTTTGTAAAAGTTGCAATTGATGAAGGAATTAGAAAAGTAAGAATAACAGGTGGAGAACCTCTTTTAAGAGAAGGTCTTGATAATTTTATTAGAATGATTTCTGAATATAAAGATGATATTGATTTAGCTTTAACAACAAATGCTTATTTACTTCCAAGAGCTGCTCAAAAATTAGCTGATGCAGGATTAAAAAGAATAAATGTGTCTTTAGACTCTTTAAAACCTGAAGTTGCACATAAAATAGCGCAAAAAGATGTATTAAAAACTGTACTTGAAGGTATTCAAGCAGCAGACGATGCAGGACTTAAAATAAAAATAAATTGTGTACCTATGCAAGGAATAAATGACTCTGAATTATGTGATTTAATTGAGTATTGTAAAGAAAGAGCTTATCCAATAAGATTTATTGAATTTATGGAAAATGAACATGCTCATAGTGGAGCAAAAGGTTATAACTCTATTCAAATTCAAAATATTTTAAAAGCAAAATACAATTTTGAAAAACTTGAAAGAACAGATAGCTCTCCTTCTCAAAACTATAAAATGGATGATGGTTATGTATTTGGAATCATAGAACCTCACAAAGATGATTTCTGTGCGACATGTAATAGAATAAGACTTACAGCAAGTGGAGTTTTGATTCCATGTTTATATTTTGAAGATTCGCAAAGTATTAAAGATGCTATTCAAAGAAATGATATTGATGAAGCAGCAGCTATTTTAAAAGATGTACTAGCAAATAAACCAGAAAAAAATAAATGGGCAGATGAAGAAGGCTCTGAAGTATCAGCAAGAGCCTTTTATGAAACAGGGGGATAATAGGTTAGAAACCTATTTTATTCCTGTGACCCATCTCTTTAAGACTTTTTAAATCTTCTTTTTTAGCGACATTATAAAACTCTACGAATAATCCAATTGCATTAGATCTTAAGTATATAAAACTGTCTTTTATAGTATCTGATTCTATTAAATATTCATTATTACTGTTTTTCACAACTTTTTTATACTCTTTATATAAAGATTCAATTTGTAATCTTAATCCTAAAAATTCCTTTTTATTCTTTGAAATTACACCTGTATAATATGAAGACCCATCTTTTTTGGTAAATTTTTGCTCTTTACTTAAATCAATATTCATCTGTTTTACAAGTTTTGAAAACTTGATATCTTGTTTGTCTCCTAAGTCATTATCAAGTAGAAATCTACAGACTTCTTCTGCTTTTTTTAGTCCAAAATCATATATAAGACCATCATTTAAAACTACTTCTTTATCATCTTGTAAAACAAAGGTAACTGTAAAGCTTGAGTATACATTTCCTGTTAGATAACTAACTTCTGTTTTTACTTCTTTAATTTCATTTCTATTCACAGACTCTTCTTTATGAAGTTTTTTATTATCATATATTTTCCATGAAACTACATTTTCATCAATATTAATTTCAATACATCTTTTCACAAGAAGAACATAAATAAAAGATGCAACTTGAAAAGCACAAAGACCAACACCAATGAAAAATAGAATAGAGTATATTCCTCCATTTTTAATATGACCTTGATACATTACTAAAGCAAAGAGAGAAAAAGCGATAAACATAAAGGCTTTATATCCAAAGCCTTTCTCTAAAACATATTTTTGCAAAATAAAAACCCTTTTATATATAAGTGGCTAGAAGTTTATCATCTTTATCTTTAGGATTTAAATTATTTGAAAACTTTTTTACTCCAGATTTTAAAAGAAGTTCTTGATGTGTAGTTGATGAGTTAGTATTTATAATATCTTGATTATCTTTTTTTCTACGACCACCTCTATTTGTATGGCGTCTATCTTCTTCTTTTGCTTCTAATCTTTGGTCTGTTTTAAACTCTTTTATAAAAAGATTTTTTTCAAGAAGAAAAAGTAGTGCAAAAAGTTCTTCTTTTAAAAGGGCATTTGTTTCAGTCTCATTTGTATTTGATTTTAACCAATATAGAGTTGTGATTAAATCATGGCTTACATGGTTTATAATATTTAATTTTTGTGCATAGTCAATAAGTTCATGCTCATTTATATTTAACCATCTGTCTTTAAGATTGTTGCCTTCTTTATTAAATTGTGTTTTGTTTTCAAGAATATTTAAAAAATTGTTTATGCCAAATTTTTCAATTCTTCTTTGAATATTTATTACAACACAATTCCAAATAGCAAATAGTGAGTAAGCATATTTTTCTATTGAAATTAGTTCTAAAGCCTCTTTTATTGAGTAAATTTCTGCTTCTTCAAAATTAAAAAGGGGATTATTTGGATTATTTAAAACTTCAGGAATGTCTTTCATAAATTCTCCTTTTCTTTCAATTAGTTTAATTTTAACAAAAAAACAATAAAATTACAAGCTCTTTTATTATTTGAAAAAAAGGATTAGTTTTATTTAAATTGATATCTTATATAAATTTTTCAGGTTCTCCAATGAAATAACCTTGTGCATAATCTATACCTAGTTCTTTGATCTTGTCAAAAATTTCTTGGGAAGAAACATACTCCGCAATTGTTTTTATTTTTTGTTTTTTAGCAAATACAATTATAGATTCTACTACATGTAAAGAGTAAGAATCTGTGAGAATATTCTTTGTTAAAGAACCATCAATTTTAAGTATATCTGGTTGAAAAGAAAGAAGTCTCTCGTAATTTGAATATCCACTACCAAAGTCATCAATTGCAATTTTTACATTTCCTTCAATTTTACATTTTAAAATAAAATCTTTTACGAGCTCAAAATCTTTTACATCTTCATCTTCTAAAAGTTCAAAAGTAATTCTACCTTTATATTCACTTTTTGTAATTAAATTTAAAAGTTTTTCTCTTATGGATTTACTCTCTAAATCAGAAGATGAAAGGTTGATTGATATATCTTTATCTGTTTTATTTAAAGCTATAGTTGCATTACCAATAACAATCTCTGTAATATTTGAATAGTATCCAGTCTTTTTTGCAGTTTCAAGAAAATAAAAGGGAGATAGAAGTTTTCCATTTTCATCAATAAGTCTAATAAGAGATTCATATTTTACTATTTCTTTTGTTTTTATATCAACAATTGGTTGGAAAAAAGATGTAAATTGGCCACTATTACTTAATGCATTTTTAATCATCCCAATATTTTTAAGCTTGTTTCTTGCTTCAATTTGAGCACGACTATGGAAATGTTTCGCATGAACAATCGAAATTTTATTTTTTATACCTTCTTCTATTCCTATATATACATCATCTAATATATGATTACCATCATTAGAAAAACTTAGACAAATATCTATATCATAATGTGTCTCTTTAAATGAAATACCAATTTGCGTAAAGGTATCTTGTACTTTTTGTAAAGACTCTTTTACAAAATCATCATCAAGTTGGATATTTTTTAAAAATCCAAATAGACCATTACCTAAGTTATATACTTTTTCAAGTTTTAAATTCTCAGGAAAGTAGTTTAAAATTACTTGTTCTAATTCAAACTCAAAAGTATGCATAGTAGCTTGTGAATAAAACTCTTTAAATATGTCATAATTTACAATTTGTAAAAAGATAAGAGTAGGTTTTTCTATATATGAAATATCAGCTATTAATTGTTTTTTAGGATTCATAATATCAGTAATATCATGTCTTACTCCAATTATCTCTTGAATATTTCCTTCAAGGTCAATTATTGGTGAAATTGATGCATCAACATAATAAGTTGTTCCATCTCTTCTTTTGTTTTTTAATATGCCTTTATATGTTTTATGAGATTTAATATTTGCCCACATCTCTTCAAAAATTGATTTTGGAGTATCTGGGTGTCTTATTATATTGTGAGGTTTTCCTATTAAATACTCTTGAGAATAACCACTTATTTCTACAAATTTATCATTTACTTCTGTGATTATTCCTTGAGGAGTAGTTTTACTTATAATTTCACTCTCATTTAAAACTCTTTTATACTCTTTTAACTCTTTAGCTTGCGCAGAAATCTTTCTTAAATATGTAGATTGAGTTATATGTATATCTGCTTTTAAAATAATTTCTTCTACTAAAAATGGCTTTTTTATAAAGTCTATGGCTCCATATTTTAATACTTTAGCGTAGCTTTCTCTATTGTTACTTCCTGATAGAATCAAAATAGGAATATCTTTATATTTATTCATTGCTTTGATTTTTGATAAGAATTCTATTCCTGTCATTTCTGGCATTTCTAAATCAAGAAAAATTAAATCTATAATATCTGTTTGTTCAATGATCTCAAATCCAATAGTTGGTCTATTTGCAAGAATAATATTATAATTTTTCGTTTTTAAAATTTTTTCTATAGATTTTAAAACAAATTTAGAATCATCAATTACTAAAATATTTTTACTCTTATTTTCAATTAGTGATTCTATTAGTTTATGAATACTAGTAACAAGTGTTCTCATAGGAGTATCTTTTGAAAAATAGTCAATAACACCATTTTCAAAAAGATAGTTTCTTCTTTGTATATCATGACTTCCACTTAGAACAATAATTTTAGGAGGGTTTTTATATGTTGAATTTATATCCATTATTAATTCATCCCCTTCTCCATCGGGAAGAATTAAATCAAGTAATACATAATCAATATCACTGTTTACATCTAATAATTCTTTTGCTTCTTCCAGTGAATAAGCTTGTAATATCTCATAGTTTGGTTTTCTTAAAAGAGTAAACATAGTTTTATTAAATGTTTTTGAATCTTCAACAAGTAAAATTTTTATCATTTTTGATAGTCCTAAATAGTAGTGACTAAATAATAACATAAATTTTAATAAAATAGTATGAAAAACAAATAAATAATATGTTGAATACCGATTTAATAGAGAGTATAATCTTATATAATAATTAAATAAGGTTGAAAGTTATACAAAGCAATTTATTACTTAAAGAAATATTAATAAACTATTATGTATAATTCGCGTCCACTTCAAAAAAAGTGAGATTATTATACCTATTAGGAGGTCAACTATGGCTTTAGATCAGGACGTAAAAGCAGAGATTATTGCTAAATACAGAAGAGACGATAAAGACACTGGTTCAGCAGAAGTTCAAATTGCAATCTTAAGTGAGCAAATTAAAGTTTTAACTGAGCATTTAAAAACTAATAAGAAAGATCACTCTTCAAGATTAGGTCTTTTAAAAATGGTTGGTAAAAGAAAAAGACTTTTAGCATACCTTAGAAAAACTGATTATACTAAATTCACTTCATTAGTAGCTGATTTAGGAATTAGAGCTAAGTAATTTTACTAGCTTTGATAGTTTAAAAAGGTTGCAAGATTTTCTTGCAACCTTTTTTTTTAATAAAGAATAAAATTAATTTATAAAAATAACCTATCTTAATAATTCTTCTTGTAGAATGTAGGTTTATTTAAAACTAAGGTTTAGGAAATATATGTTACTTACAAAAAAGAGTGAATACGCGTTACTTTCTTTAATAGCTATTGCAAAGAGCAATAGTCCCAAAAATGTAGATGTCCTTTCACGTGAATTGAATATTCCTAAATCATTTCTTGCTAAAATTATGCAAAAACTTGCAAAAAATGATATTGTTATATCCCATAGAGGTGTAAATGGAGGTTTTGTTCTTAAGAAACCTTATGACCAGATTACTATTTTAGAGATTACTACTGTTGCAGAAGAGAAAATACCTTCTGTTTTTGAATGTTCTCCTTCGGTAAGTTCATGTCCTTCTGATATAGCAAATGCATGCAGTCTTTGGCCAATTTTAAATAATCTACAAGGAAGAATCAATAACTTTTTAGAAGAATTAACTTTAAAGGATATTGCTTCGTGAAGCTTTTTCATTTATCTCATACTGACCTAGATGGTTTTTCATGTCAACTTATTACAAAAGAGTATTTTAAAGAAGGTTTTTTTTATAATGCGAATTACGGACTTGAAGTAAAATTAAATTTAAAAAAGATATTATCAAATATACAGCTTTTTCAAGATGAAGAGATTCTTTTTTTAATTTCTGATTTAAATCTTACTTTTGGTGAAGCAAAAGATTTAAATAAAAATATAAATGAGCTAAATGAAAAAGGTTTTAAAATAAAGCTTCAGCTTTTAGACCACCATGCAACAGGGCAAAAAAGTGCAAATGAGTTTGAATGGTACTTTTTAGATACTTCAAGATGTGCTGCAAAAATTGTATATGACTATATTCTTGAAGAGTATAATGGTTTTGAAGAAGAAACTCGTTCTTGGTTATCTCCTTTAGTTGATAGTGTAAATGCAATTGATATTTGGCTTGATCATGAAACTAAAAATTTTGAGTTTGGAAAAGTATTACTTTCAATGGTTAGTAAAGTAAGGGAAATTAACAATGTTCTTTTTCCTGATTTAAATAGAGACTTTAGAATACATCTTTTAAAAGAGTCAGCTAAGTACTTAAAAGAAGAAAATGGGAATATCAATCTTGATAATGATATACACCAATTAAAAAAACGGTTTTTAATGCAAGACAATGTTGATGATACTATTGATAATCTAAGTGCAAAATATTTAGTTAATTCTTTAGAAAACTTAAAAGAAAAACTAACTATAACTTATAAAGAACACAAAGGATTGTTAACTTATACATTAGGTTCTATTTCTATTCCTGCAAATGCTTTTTTAGTTGCTAATGATGATTATGACTTTTTTATTGATATTAGCAAAAAAGGAAATGCTTCTTTTAGAGCTGATGGTAAGGTTGACGTGTCTTTAATAGCACAAGCTTTAGCTAAAGGTGGAGGCCACCCTAATGCATCTGGATGTAAGTTTGATGATTTCAAAGAGAGTATTGATTTTAATGAAGTAAGAGAGTTTATTCAAAATAAACTTGATTCTCTTTAATTTTTATCCTTTACATTGATTATCTGAAAAGTCTGTTTTTAAAGTAGTTCCATTTTTATATTTAAACTCAATTTTTACATTTTCTTCTAATTGTTCAACCTCATATTCAAAATTTGAATTTACTCTCATAAATAATGCATTAGGAATAGAGTGATTAATCATGATAAGCCTTTTATCTTCTTTATCAAGTAGTTCTAACCCTAACATTGCATTGACCATTGGATCTGGTGGAGTACACAAAGAACAGTCAAAATAATAGTATTGTAATTCATCTTTAACAAATTCAAAAAAATCTACAGTTGAACCATCAATATGAATTTTTATCGCATTTTTTGGTATATTAAACATTAAAACTCCATTTTTTGCATATAATATTATTAAATAGATAGATATTTACTTAAAATTTAAATAATTTTTTCTAATAAATAGAATTTTTTATATAGTTTATAGCTCTATTAAATATTATTTAGTTTTAAAAAATAAGTTATTATATAGCTTAAAAGTAATACAATTGTAAAGATATGCATATATATAGGAGGATTAATTATGTTTAGAAAATTATCAATTAAATTGAAGGTTATTATTTTAGTAGTTTTTTCATTGAGCTTACTTGCTGTAGTTGTAACAACTACTTCAGTAAATAAAGCTAAGAATGGGCTAATAGAACAAAACTATGCAATGTTAACAGCGGCAAGGGATTCAAAATCAAATCAGATTACGAACTTTTTTAATGAAAGAGCTGGAGATATAAAGGTATTATCAAAAAGTTATGATGTCATTACATTTATAAAGGAATTAAAAGAAGTAAAAAGTCAAATTGATACTAATCCTAATGGTGATTTTCCTGTATCCAATACTATTTTCAAAAAAGTAACAGCAGAACATGAAGATTATTTTCAAACTTATTTAAAAGAGTATGGATATTATGATGTTTTTATGATTGATGGAAAGACTGGGCAGGTTTTTTATACAGCTGCAAAAGAGTCTGACTATGGTACAAATCTTAAAACAGGAACTTTGAAAAATAGTGGATTAGCGGAAGTCTATAATAAGGCTATAACAACTGAAAATACAGTATTCGTAGATATGAAACCATATGCACCAAGTAATAATGAACCAGCAATGTTCTTGGCAAAGAAGCTTACTGCTTATGGTTTAAATACAATTTTGGTTTTTCAAATTAGTGATAGAGCAATCAATAGAATAATGCAGTTTAGAAAGGGATATGGCAAGTCTCAAGAAGATTATTTAGTTGGTTCTGACAAATTAATGAGAAGTGACAGTTTCTTAGATCCTGTCGGTCATTCATTAAAAGTATCATTTGCAAATAATGCTACAGTGGACACATTAGCAAGTAATAATGCACTTGCAGGAAAAACAAATACTGAAATTGTTATTGATTATAATGGTAATCCTGTATTATCTGCATATTCGCAAATTTCAGTTGGCAAAGATTTAAAATGGGCTATTCTTTCTGAAATCGATGAAGCTGAGGTTTTACAAACTCCAAATGAAATAAGAAACTTAATTATAATGATCTCTTTAGGAGTATTAGTTCTAATAATCATTGGTTCAGTTTTTGTAATAAATAATGTTTTAGTAAAAAGAATTGAAAAGTTTCAAGATGGATTAATGGGATTCTTCTCTTATTTAAATCGTGAATCAAGTGATGTGAAAGATTTAGAAGTTGGTTCAATTGATGAAATAGGACAAATGGCTCAAGTAATAAATGAGAATATTCAAAAAACTAAAAAAGGTATAAATGAAGATAGAGCAATTATTGATGAAACTGTTAGTGTATTAGGAGAGTTTGAACAAGGAGATTTAACTCAAAGAATAAAAATGGAAGTTAATAACCCTGCTTTAAATGAGCTAAAAAATGTACTTAATAATATGGCGGATAATTTAGAGAAAAATATTAGAAATATCTTAGATGTATTAGATGCTTTTTCTAAGTATAACTATATACAAAGAGTTAATACTACTGGTACAAAAGAACATCTTGAACGATTAGCAAATGGAGTAAATTCTTTAGGTGATTCTGTTACTGAAATGTTAGTTGATAATAAGAAAAATGCTCTTATCATAGATAATTCATCAGATCATTTACTAGATAATGTAGATATTTTAAATCAAGCTTCTAATGAAGCTGCAGCTTCTTTAGAGGAAACAGCAGCTGCACTTGAAGAAATTACAAGTAATGTTAAATCTTCAGGTGAAAAAGTTGTTCAAATGTCTAGTTATGCAAAAGAAGTAACAAACTCTGCAAATAAAGGTGAAGAGTTAGCAAATAAAACTACTAATGCAATGGATGAAATAAATAGTCAAGTTGGTGCTATTAATGAAGCAATTACGGTAATTGATCAAATTGCTTTCCAGACAAATATATTATCATTAAATGCAGCAGTAGAAGCAGCAACTGCAGGAGAAGCAGGAAAAGGTTTTGCCGTAGTTGCACAAGAAGTAAGAAATCTTGCAGCAAGGTCAGCTGAAGCTGCAAAAGAGATAAAAGACTTAGTTGAAAATGCAACTGTAAAAGCAAATGAAGGTAAAAATATTGCAGATGAAATGATTGAAGGTTATTCAAGTTTAAATTCAAATATTGCCAATACAATTGAACTTATTTCTGATGTAGCAAATGCTTCTGAAGAACAAGAGACTGGAATTGTTCAAATTAATGATGCAATTAATCTTTTAGATCAACAAACACAAAAAAATGCAGCTGTTGCAACACAAACAAAAGATATTGCTAACAGTACATCAGATTTAGCAAAAAATATAGTTCAAGAAGTAGACAAAAAAGAGTTTGATGGTAAAAATAATATAAATATTGAAAATCAAGAAAAGAAAGAGCCTAGAATCCAATTGGATACAGGTGCAGATTTTAGTATGAATAATAGTAATTCATCTACTCCAAAAGATAAGTTTAGTGATACGTCTTCTGATGATGAATGGGAAAACTTTTAGATTTAGGGCTTAGATATATAATCTAAGCTCTTATTTATTTGCTATAATATAGTATAATTTTATCTTTATTTCATAAATAAATATAGTAATCAAGAAAACTAAAAGGAGTAAAAATGGAATGTGAATTCCCTTCAATAAATAGTAATCAAGAAGAGATTAAAGAGATTTTTGAAAATACAAAAACAGTAGCTGTTATAGGATGCTCTCCAAACCCTGAGAAAGCTAGTAATAAAGTTGCAAACTATTTAAAAGAGGCTGGTTTTAAAATGGTTCCTGTTTATCCAAAAGAGGATGAAATTTTAGGTGAAAAAGTATATCGTTCTTTAAAGGAGATTCCTTTTAAAGTTGATATGGTTGATATTTTCAGAAAGCCTGATGTAATTGCATCAGTAGTTGATGCGGCAATTGAGCGTGGCGATGTTGATATTGTATGGACTCAATTAGGACTTGTAAATAATGAAGCAGCAGTAAAAGCAAAAGAAGCAGGTATGAAAGTAGTGCAAAACAAATGCACTAAGATTGAACATAGAGCACTTTTTTAAGTACTCTTTTTAACTTTTTTTGAAGTAGTTGTGTTTGGTAATACTATAGTTGCCACGCAACCACTTTGCCCATCTGTTCTATTTTTTAGGAATATAGCAGCACCCATTGCATCAGCTGCATTTTTTGCTAAGAATAAACCAAGACCTGCACCACTCTCTTCACCCATTCTTTTAAATGGAGCAAAAAGGTCAATCTCTTCATCAATTCCTTTACCATCATCTGTAATGGTAATAGTTGTAACATCTTTTACTTTTTCCATTCTAATTGCAATTGATTTATCATCTGGAGTAAATTTAATTGCATTTTGTACAAAATTTTGAATTATTTGATTTAACAGTGTTGGTTGTATTAAAACTTCATGATGATTCACATTAGAGAAAAATGTAAGTATAATCTTTTTCTTAGCACTTAACATTCTATAATCATTTGTTTTTCTTTGTAAATATTGAACTAAATCAATCTCTTCAGGCTTTTCAAACTGTGCACCTTCGGCTCGACCTATGTCTAAAATTGAACTTATCATTTTATTCATATCATTGATTTGTTCAACTGTTAATTTCATAGTATCTTTATATTTATCTATTGGTCTTTCTTTCATAAGTGCTAGTTCATTTTTTAGTTTCATAACAGCAAGAGGGGTTTTAAGTTCATGGGCAACACCAATAAATAGTTCTTTTTTAAATTTAATATTTGTTTCTATTCTTGTCATTAATGAGTTTATTGAGTTTGCTAAAGGATGAAACTCTATTGGAAGATTTTCTTTGTTAATTTGAGTTAAAAAATTCTCATCCATGTTTGATAGTTTGTTTGTAATTTCAATAATAGGTTTTAAAAGTGTTTTAGAAACTGTAAATGCATATAACACAACCATAATTAATCCACCAAGTGAAATAAGAAGAAGATTATTAAAAATTTTATTCAACATCTCTATTGATGAGTCAATATTTTTTATAATTTTGATATATTCATTTTTATCAGTATCAAAAGGATAAAGAATCTGCATAAAGTTTTTTTGCTTCACTTCAAAAGTAGTATAAGCTTTTTTAGGAGCTTCATTTAGTTTGATAATATCTACGTTTATTCCACTATGAGTAATTATATTAAAGTTTTTAGTATCTACTTTTTGAGATTTACTAATTTGAAATATTAATTGAGCATCAGAATGCAGAGACTCTTTTATTTCATCAAAAATAGTTGATTTAGTATATCCGTAGAAAATAAATGAAAGAATAATTATGAAAAGTGAAGTAGCAAGTACAAGCTTCTGATGAAACTGCTTGTAAATGCTCTTCGGTCGTAAGATACTCATGATAAATTATATATTATGCTTCTTCGTCAGTATCTGGGTAACAAAATCTATAACCTCTTCTTCTGATTGTTTCAATAGTAGAGATATTTAATGGTTTATCCATTTTTTGTCTAATTTGGTTAATCGCAACTTCAATTACGTTTGGAGTTACTAATTCTGGCTCTTCCCAGATTGCATCTAATAATTGCTCTTTTGATACAATTTGATCTCTGTGACGTGCAAGGTGAGTTAATACTTCAAAAGGTTTACCTTTTAATTCAATCTCTTCACCATTGAATTCAATTTTTTCTTCATCTGGATTGATTGATAAATCATCAATTTCAATAACATTTGTTCCACCAAATCTTAATCTTGCTTCAATTCTTGCAAGTAAGATATCAAAATCAAATGGTTTTTTAATATAATCATCTGCACCAGATTTAAGTGCTTCAATCTCTGAGTCTTTGTCATCTCTTGCAGATAAAATTACAACAGCAGTTCTTGAACTTCTGTTTTTAACAATTTTACATAATTCAATTCCATCACCATCTGGTAACATCCAGTCTGTTAAAACTAAATCATAATTTCTAATATCAATGAAATATTCTGCATCTTTATAGTTTTCAGCAGCATCTACTTGATAACCAAAATCAGTTAAGCCTTCTTGTAAAGTTCTATTTAATGTTATTTCATCTTCTATAATTAATATTCTCATATAACTGTCCCTTATTTTATTTCGTTTGCTTAAATTTAAGTTAAGTTTAAATTTTGTCGGCATTATATCATAAATATAGTAAAATTTAAAGGCTTTTTAAGCAAAATTTTAAAATTTCTTTAAAATTTGTAAAAAAATAGTTCTTAAATTGACAAAAAATAACTGAAATGTAACTTATTTTAAAATAATTTTTAAAATCTTAAAAATTTTAAAAATAAAATAATTCTTAATTTTTACACTTTTAGAAAAGATGAAATTTATTAAATTAATCCTTTGTTAATAAAATAAAGATAAAATATCACCTATAAAATTGATAAGGAATATAATGATTAAATTTACAAGTAAAAAATTAGTATCAAGTCTTATTGCTACAATAGCAATTTCAGCTGCATCTTTAAATGCTGCGGACTATGGTTCAGTAAATGGACAAAAAATTACAAAAGAAGATGTTGCTATTGTATTAAGAAATCCAAATATTAACTTTGACTCTTTACCCAAGAAGAGTAAAGATAAGATTATAGATCAAATTATTGAGAGAAAACTTTTAACTCAAAAAGCTAAAGATAGTGGCGTTGCTTCAGATGTTGCTTACAAAGATGCTCTTGAAAAGTTAAAAAATGATTTGGCATTAGAAGTTTGGATGCAAAAAGAGTATAAAAAGGTTTCTGTTACAGAGTCTGAGCAGAAAGAGTTTTATAATAAAAATAAAGCGCAGTTCAAAGTTCCAACTACTTTAGAAGCTAGACATATCTTAACTAAAACAGAAGCAGATGCAAAAGCTATTATTAAAGAGTTAAATAAAGCAGGAAACAAAAAAGATAAATTTATAGCTCTTGCAAAATCAAAATCAACTGGCCCTTCAGGTCCAAAAGGTGGATATTTAGGAACATTTCCAGAAACTCAAATGGTTCCAGAATTTTCAAAAGCAGCTAAAGCTTTAGGGAAAGGGAAATACTCTAAAACTCCAGTTAAAACGCAGTTTGGGTATCACGTAATTTATTTAGAAGATAAAAAACCAGAAAGTACAATGGCTTACGATAAAGTTAAAAACAAAATTAAGCAAGTATTATTACAAGAAAAATTTAGTAAACATGTAAAAAAACAAGCTGATTCTTTAAGAAAAAAAGCAAAAATTGTAATTAAGTAAGTAGTAGTTAAGGAGAGAAAATAAAATGGCCGTATTAGATATTGTAAACCCAGGTGTGTTAAGTGGAAGTGAAGCAAAGAAACTTTTTGCATATGCAAAAGAGAACAAATTTGCTATTCCTGCAGTAAATGTTGTAGGTACAGATTCTGTAAATGCAGTTTTAGAAGTAGCTGCAAAAGTTAATTCACCAATTATTATCCAGTTTTCACACGGTGGAGCTGGATTTTTTGCTGGAAAAGGATTAAAAACTGCTAATGCTGCTGTATTAGGTGCTGTAAGTGGTGCTAAGCATGTACATGCAATGGCAGAAGCCTATGGTGTACCTGTAATTTTACATACAGATCATGCTGCAAGAAAACTATTACCTTGGATTGATGGTCTTTTAGAAGCTGGAAGAAATCATTTTGAGTTAACAGAAAGACCTCTGTTTACTTCTCATATGTTAGATTTATCTGAAGAGTCTTTAGAAGAGAATATTGGTACATGTGTAGAGTACTTTTCTATTATGAATGAGCTTGATATGATGATTGAGATTGAGCTTGGTATTACAGGTGGAGAAGAAGATGGTGTTGATAATTCAGATGTTGATAATGCACTTCTTTACACTCAACCAGAAGAAGTATGTTATGCATATGAAAAGTTATCTGAAGTAGGTGAAGATTTTACTGTTGCTGCTTCATTTGGAAATGTTCATGGTGTATATAAACCAGGAAATGTTGTATTGTCTCCAAAGATTTTAGATAATTCACAAAAATATATTAGTGAAAAACATAATACTGATGCTAAGCCTGTTGACTTTGTATTCCATGGTGGTTCAGGTTCAGAACTTCATGAAATTAGAGAAGCAATTGATTATGGTGTTATTAAAATGAATATTGATACAGATACTCAATGGGCATTTTGGGATGGAGTAAGAGAGTTTGTTGCTAAAAATCATGACTATTTACAAGGTCAAATTGGAAATCCTGATGGGGAAGATAAACCAAACAAGGGTTATTATGATCCAAGAAAATGGTTAAGAGCAGGACAAGAGACTATGATTGCTAGACTTGAAGTTGCATACTCTGACCTTTGTTCATTAAATAAGAACTAATAAAAAAGTAAGCTTTTAAAGCTTACTTTTTTTCATCAGTCACTAAAGCTAAATTATTTAGATTATATTTTTGTAATAGATCTAAAACTTGTGTTACTCTTTCATATCTAGTATTTTTATCAATTCTTATTATTACAGGCTTTTTATTGTTTTTAATCTCTTTTAAATTATCTTCTAAAGATAAAAAGTTTACTACTATACCTTTTATAGCTATTTTTTCTTCATTTAGTTCAATAAAGATTTGATCATCATTTACTTCCATTGTTTTTGCATCAGATTCTGGCAAGTCTAATATTAATGCTAATTCATCTTTTTTAAATACTGAAGTAACAATAAAGAAAATTAGTAAAATAAATACAACATCAATAATTGGTGTTAAATCAATGCCAAGTTGTTCACGCCTTTTCATTTAGTTAATTAACTCTTTTTTTGCTTTTAATTCTATAGCATCAATCATAGAGATAAAATGATTATAAGCAATATGATGTGGAATAGCTACAATTAACCCTGCAATTGTTGTTATAAGTGCAATGGAAATACCCCCAGAAAAAACAGTTGGGTCTCCTAATCCTTTTTGAGTAATTTCTTCAAAAGCTTTATAAACACCATAAACTGTTCCAAGTAGTCCTAAAAGTGGTGCAACTGAAGCAATATTCTTTATATAAGTAAGACCACTTTCTAATCTTTTTACTTCATACTCTATTTGAAATTCTAAAGTTTTTAAATTTGAATCATCTATTTTGTTTTTTATTTTAGAAACCATGGCTTTTTTTCTAGGAATAGTCAAAAATTTCCATATAATAATAGTAAAACCAATAATATTTAGAAAGATAAGTATATAAACAATAATTCCCCCTTTGTCTATATATTCTAATAGATTTGTATCAAAAATATTTAGATTCATAAAGTCCTCTTAGTAAATTTTTTTTGTATTGTAGTATAATTAGATTAATGAATTGTAAAAACTCCCCAATAACCAAAACAAAATTTAGAGAAAAAACTCTATACATAAAAAGAGATGACTTATTAGATAAGCACTTTTCTGGAAATAAAGCAAGAAAGTTTTATTACTTTTTACAAAATGAATTTCCAAATATAAAAAAGATAATAGGATATGGTTCTCCTCAAGCAAACTCTTTATATAGTCTTTCTGTGTTAGCAAAGAAAAAAGGTTTTGAATTTGATTTCTATGTAAACCATATAGCTTCATTTTTAAAAGAAAATCCTCAAGGAAACTATAAAGCTTCAATTGATAATGGAACAAATATTATAGAAAAAAGTGATGGAGATATAAAAGAATTTATAGAGAAGAACTTAAAAGATGATGAGCTATTTATAGAAGAAGGTGGTAGAGTAAAAGAGGCTAGATATGGTATAGAATTACTTGCCAATGAGATAAAAATATGGGCAAAAGAAAAAGGCTTTGAAGATTTAAAGGTGATGCTTCCTAGTGGAACAGGAACAACTGCAGTTTATTTACAAAGTTATCTACCTTTTGAGGTATTAACAGTCTCTTGTGTAGGAGGAGTTGAGTATCTAAAAGAACAGTTTTTTTATTTAGAAGAGAAAGAAGAATACCATCCAACGATTATTGAAATGTCAAAAAAATATCATTTTGGAAAACTCTATGAAGAGTTTTTTAATATTTGGAAAGAGATTAAAGATGAAACTAATATTGAATTTGATTTACTTTATGATCCTTTAGGTTTTTTAAGTTTAATGAAAACTTCTTATTTTAAAGATAATACTCCAATCTTATACATTCATCAAGGTGGATTACTTGGAAATGAAACTATGATTGAAAGATATAAAAGAAAATTTTGATTTCAATCATTTAAAGTTTTACCTTAATTTAGATATAATCACCAGATTTAATCATTTACAGGGAAAATTTTTGAGTAAAAAAAACAATATAATTCTAATTGGTTTTATGGGCGTTGGAAAAGGTACAGTTGCAAGAGCATTAGTAAAAGCAACAGATTTCTTTGCTATTGATACTGATGACTTAATTGAAAGTGTTGATAATAGAAAAGTAAAAAAAATATTTAAGCAAGAAGGGGAACCTTATTTTAGAAGCTTAGAAAAAAAATGTGCTTTATGGCTTGAAAAAAGTGTTGATAATACTATTATTTCAACGGGTGGTGGATTCTTTAAGCAAGAGAATATTCACAAAATTGGAAAAATCGTATATTTAGAATCAAGTTTTGAAGGGATTTTAAAAAGAATACACTCTTCACCAAATGCAAAAGCAAAACTTAAAAAAAGACCATTGTTAAGTGATCTTGATGAGGCTAAAAAACTTTATAACCAAAGAGTTGAAGATTATAAAAAAGTTTCAGATATAACAGTAAATGTAGAGAATAGAGATATTGAAGATATCATAAAAGATATATTAGGGAAAATATAATGAAGATTATAAATACTAAAGATTCAAACTTTAATGAAGAGTTTGAAAACATATTAGCAAGAGCAAAAACAGATATTAAAGAAGTATCTGCAATTGTTACAGACATTATTGACGAGATAGTAGAAACAGGAAATGAAGCTTTAAAATCTCACATAAAGAAATTTGATAAATGGGAAGTAAAATCAGATGAAGATTTAATGATTTCTCAAGAAGATATGAAAAAAGCTTATGACAATATTGATGATGAGTTAAGAAAAGCATTACATATTGCTTATGATAGAATTAAAATTTATCATGAAAAGCAACTTCCAAAATCATGGATAGATTTTGAAAAAAATGGAACAGTTTTAGGACAAAAAGTAACTCCTGTAGATAGAGCAGGTTTATATATTCCTGGTGGAAAGGCTGCATATCCTAGTTCTCTTTTAATGAATGCTATACCTGCAATTGTTGCAGGTGTTGAAGAGATTGTTGTATGTACACCAACTCCAAATGATGAGATAAATGAATTATTACTTGCAGCATGTCACATCTGTAATGTAAGTAAAGCTTACAAAGTTGGAGGAGCAAGTGCCGTTGCAGCTATGGCTTATGGAACACAAACAATTCCAAAGGTTGATGTAATTACAGGTCCTGGAAATATTTTTGTAGCAACTGCTAAAAAACTAGTGTTTGGTGAAGTACATATTGATATGATTGCAGGTCCTTCTGAAATTGGAATCTTATCTGACAGTAGTGCTAATCCTAAGTATTTAGCAATTGATTTACTTTCTCAAGCAGAACATGATGAGATGGCAAGTTCAATTATGATTACAATTGATGAAGATGTTGCTAAAAGAACTTCTGCTGAGGTAGAGAATTATTTAGAAACTCTAAGTAGAAGTGAAATTGCAAGAAAATCAATTGATGATAGAGGGGCTATTATAGTAGCACGTGATATGGATGAAGCAATTAATCTTATGAATGAGATTGCTCCTGAACACTTAGAAGTTATGACTTCAAACCCATTTGAACTGTTATCAAAAATCAAACATGCGGGTGCAATTTTCTTAGGTGAAAATACTCCTGAACCAATTGGTGATTATATTGCAGGTCCAAACCATACACTTCCAACAGGAAGTACGGCTAAATTTTACAGTCCATTAAATGTTGAAAATTTTATGAAGAAAAGTTCTATAATCAATTTCTCAAAAGATGCAATTGATGAGTTAGGTGAAGCTTGTGCCCTTTTAGCTGATACAGAAGGTTTAACGGCTCACGCAGAATCAGTAAGAGTAAGACTTAGAGAAGGTAAATAGATGTCAAAAGATTGGTTTTTAGAAGATGAGGATGATATTTTTGTAGGTACACCAAAATCAAAATACTTTGATATTGCAAATCAAGCAAATGAAGAGATTGTACAAGATGAGTTTGATAAGTTACTTGAAAAAGTTGCAGTAATGGAGATTCTTTTATCAAAAGATAAAGATGAAGATTTTGATATTAATAATGTAGTAAGACAATATAGTTTTGAAAATGCTGATGAAGTAGAGCAGATGAAAAAAGGTCTTTACATTGAGCTTACTGGCGATATTGTTTGTAGATTAGATTCATAAGGTATATAGTGGAAGAGTTACAATTAGTAAAAAATCAAATTAAAACATTTGTTGAAGAGTGTAAAGATGAGAAGAGTTTAGTTTTACTTGATAAGTTAGCAACGGGAAAGATGCTAAGAAGTAAACTTATAATGAAAATTGCAGGTATAAATGAAGAGTCAATTAAATTATGTGCAATTGTTGAGATGATCCATGCGGCATCACTTCTTCATGATGATGTAATTGATGAAGCAGATACAAGAAGAGGACAAGCTTCTGTAAATGCACTTTATGATAATAAAACTTCAATTATGTTTGGAGATGTTCTTTATTCAAAGGCCTTTACAGAGCTTTCTCAAATGAATAGAGATGTTGCTTATACAGTATCAAATGCAGTTACACTTCTTAGTATAGGGGAGATGTTAGATGTTGATTTAACTGAAACTTTTAATACTTCATATGACAAATATTTTGATATGATTTATAAAAAAACAGCTTCATTAATAGAAGCTTCTGCTGCATCAGCTGCAATTTTAGCTGGTCGTGATAAAGAAAAATATGCCCTATATGGTAAAAACCTTGGTCTTGCATTTCAAATGATTGATGATATTTTAGATATTACACAAGATAGCCAAACTTTAGGAAAACCAGCAATGCTTGATTTTGTTGAAGGTAAAGTAACAATTCCTTATTTACTTTTACATGAAAGAGTTGAAGATAAAGTAAAATTAGAATCTTTATATAAGAAGCCATTAACTGATACTGAATCTTCTTGGATAAAAGAACAGATGCTTTCAACAAAAGCATTAGAAGATTCTGTTAATCAAGCAAAGAGTTTAGGTTTAGAAGCTATTGAAGCAGTTAAAGATGAAGATAACGAATCTCTTGTACAGATTATGAGTGCAATGATACATAGAGATTTTTAAAAAATTTAAAAGAGATACAAAGAGAGTTTTATATTATGAGTTATTTAAGTATGAGTTTTTCTCACAAGAATACAGATATTCAAACAAGAGAAAAATTAGCATTTCCAAATGAGGATAATAAAGATAGATTTTTAAGACAGATTTTAGAGGAAGAGAGTATTGATGAAGCAATTTTACTTTCTACCTGTAATAGGGTTGAAATTATGGCTTCTGTAGGAAGTACAAAGAGTTCTTCTGAATCTATCTTAAAAAAATTATCTAACTATTCAGGCTTAGAATTTGATGATTTATTTGATAGAGCAGATATTTATGAAAATGATGGTGCTATACATCATCTTTTTTCTGTTGCTTCTGCCCTTGATTCACTTGTAATTGGGGAAACACAAATTGTAGGACAATTAAAAGATGCTTTTAGGTTTTCTTTATCAAAAGAGTATTGTGATCAAGATTTATCAAAAGCGCTTCATTATTCTTTTAAATGTGCAGCAGCAGTTAGAAATGCAACAAGTCTAGGAACAGGTTCTGTTTCAGTTGCTTCTACAGCAGTTGCAAAAGCAAAAGAAATAATTGGAGATACTTCGGGTGTAAAAGCACTTGTAATAGGTGCAGGTGAGATGAGTGAATTAACAATTAAACATCTTTTATCTTCAGGCTTTGATGTTGTTTTAACAAGTAGAGATACAAAAAAAGCTCAAATCTTAGCGGATACTTATGAAGAGCATGTTGAGGTTAGAGAGTATACTCAATTAGTTGATTTATTAAATGATATTCCAGTTATGATTACAGCAACATCTGCACCATATCCAATTATTACACAAGAGATGACTCAAAATTGTTCTTTTGAAAGATATTGGTTCGATATTGCAGTTCCAAGAGATATTGATGACATAGAATCACCTAACTTAACAGTTTTCTCAGTAGATGATTTACAAGATATAGTAAATGAAAATATGAGTTTAAGAGCAGAACAAGCAAAAACTGCATACTCAATTGTAAATAAGATGTCTATGGAGTATTTTGAGTGGCTAAAATCACTTGAGGTTGAGCCTATTATAAAACATATGTACTCTAGAGGTGATGATATTATTAATAAAAAAGTAAATAATGCAATAAAAAAAGGTTTTATTTCAAAAGAAGATGAGATAAATATTAGAAAACTTTGTCAAACTGTTATTACAGAGTATTTACATCAACCACAAAGTACAATTAAAACAATCACTAAAGATGGTGGATGCGATGTTGTAGTAAGTGCAGTACAATCAGTATTTGGACAAAAATCAGCTGCAAATACACTTTCAGATCACAATTGTGATCATTTAAAATCAAATTAATTAGGAAAAATAAATGAAATTTTCTCAAATGTTTATACCAACTACAAAAGAAACACCAAACGATGCAACACTTCCATCTCATCAATTTTTAGTAAGAGCTGGGTTTATAAATCAAACTGGTGCTGGAATTTATGATTATATGCCTTTAGGAAAAATTGTTCTTGATAAAATTAGAGCAGTAGTAAAAGAGGAAATGGATAAAAGTGGAGCAAATGAAGTACAGTTTGGATTTGTAACTCCATTATCTTTTTGGGATGAATCGGGAAGATCTTCTACTATGGGAAATGAGCTTTTAAAGTTCAAAGATAGAAAAGGTGGAGATTATGTTTTATCTCCTACAAATGAAGAAGCAGTTGTTAATATGGTTAAAAATAGAATTACTTCTTATAAAGACTTACCAATTAATCTTTATCAAATCTATACAAAATTTAGAGATGAGGCAAGACCTAGATTTGGTCTTATGAGAGGACGAGAATTTTTAATGAAAGATGCTTATTCATTTCATGATTCTAAAGAGGATTTAGTTAGAGAATTTAATCTTATGGAAGAGACATATAAAAATGTATACACAAGATTAGGTTTAGATTTTAGAGTTGTTGCAGCAGATTCAGGAGCAATTGGTGGTTCTGGTTCAAAGGAGTTTATGGTTTTAGCAAATTCTGGAGAAGATACAATTGTAGTATGTCCTGATTGTGAATACGGTGCAAACATTGAAGCTGCTACTAGAAAGAAAAGACATTTCGATGCTTGGTTTGAAAATACAAATGCCCCTGCAAAATGTGAAAAAGTATTAACCGAAGGTATGAAAACAATTGAAGATGTTTCTAACTTTTTATCTGTAGCAAAAGCGCAAAACATTAAAGCTGTTATGAAAAAAGCTATTTATGAAGAAGAAACAAAAATTGTTGTTTTCTTTATAAGAGGAGATGATGAGCTTGAAGAGACAAAAGCTTGTAATGCAGTTGATGCTTTAGAATTAGTTGATGCTACAGAAGAAGAGCTAATAGAAGCTGGATTAAACCCAGGATACTGTGGCCCATTTGGTTTAGCTGAGGGTATTCCTTTTGTAATGGATCAAGAGTTAGAAGGTGAGGTTGGACTTGCTTGTGGAGCAAATGAAGATAATTACCATTTTATTAATACTGACCTTTCAGATCTTGAAGATGTGAAATATTTTGATTTAGTTTCTGTCCAAGAAGGAGATATTTGTTCTTGTTGTGGTGGAAAATTAGAGTATACAAAAGGAATAGAAGCAGGTCATATTTTTCAATTAGGAACAAAATACTCTGAAGCAATGGATGCAAAATTTTTAGATGCAAATGGAAAATCTCAGCCTTTTGTTATGGGATGTTATGGAATTGGTGTATCTAGATTAGTTGCAGCTGTAATTGAACAAAACCATGATGAAAAAGGTTGTATCTGGACAAAAGAGACAGCACCATTTTTAGTAGATATTATTGTATCAAATGCAAAAAAAGATGATGAACTTGAAGCTGGTATGAAGGTATATGATGAATTAAAAGCTTTAGGAATTGAAACTATTATTGATGATAGAAAAAAAGAGAGATTTGGTTTCAAAATGGGTGATTTTGAACTTATTGGATTTCCTTATGCCATTGTAATTGGAAAGAAATTAAAAGAGGGAATGGTTGAAATCGTTGATAGAAAAACTTTAGAAAAAACAGAAATTTCTATTAATGAAGTTTCTAAGAAAATTTATGAATTAATAAAATAACTTACTAAGTTTTTTTTAGATAAAATTTGAAAAATTACATAAAGGATGTTTATGGAAAACAGTGTAAATGAAGTGACAAATAGATTCTCAGCATATATTCCTGAAAATATTGAAGAGATAATTACTGGATATGCTATGTCTTTTGTTATGGCAATTTTAGTATTTTTAATTGGAAAATGGATTGCAAAAAGAATTACTAATCTTTTAGTTAAAGTACTTAGAAAAGTTAAAGGTATGGATGAAACTTTAGTTAAGTTTCTAGAAAATATTGTTTACTATATCTTAATGATTGTAGTTATTTTAGCTGCGTTATCTGAGTTAGGAATTGAAACGACATCATTTATGGCAATTCTTGGTGCTGCTGGTTTAGCTATTGGTCTGGCTTTACAAGGTTCTCTTGGAAACTTTGCATCAGGTGTTATGATTATTCTATTTAAACCATTTAAAGTTGGTGATGTAGTTAATGCTGCTGGTGTAACTGGAAGTGTTCAAGAAGTAACAATTTTTAATACAGTTATGATTACTCCAGATAACCAAAAAATTATTGTACCTAATAGTGCAATTACAGGTGGTTCTATTACAAATATCAATGCAAATGATACAAGAAGAGTTGATTTAGTTGTAGGTATTGGTTATGACGATGATATTAAAAAAGCAAAAGAGCTTTTAAACTCTTTAGTTGAAGCTGATAAAAGAGTTTTACTTGATAAAGGTGTTACTGTGGCAGTTTCAGAATTGGCTGATTCTTCAGTAAACTTTGTAGTTAGAGCTTGGGTTAATACTCCTGATTATTGGGGTGTTAAGTTTGATCTAACAGAGAATATTAAATTAACATTTGACAAAGAAGGAATCTCTATTCCTTATCCACAACAGGATGTTCACCACTATAACCACGATTAAAATCCCAAAAGTCCTAGAAGAGATTCTAGTAGAACTTAAAAGTATTGGCGTCTTGCCAATACTTGTTGGTGGCTGTGTAAGAGATAGCTTTTTAAACTTATCAGTAAAAGATTATGATATTGAACTTTTCAATATTGACTCCCTTGAACTTGTAGAAAAATCATTAAGTAAATTTGGTAAGATACATGAAGTTGGAAAATCTTTTGGTGTACTAATTTTAAGCGTTGATGCTTATGATTTTGATTTTGCACTTGCACGTATTGAAAAAAAGATAGACTCAGGACATAGAGGATTTGAGGTTACAACTAATGGTAATCTTAGTTTTGAGGAAGCAAGTTTAAGACGTGATTTTACAATTAATTCAATAGGATATAATTATTTTACAAAAGAGTTTTTAGATCCTCATGATGGAATTAAAGATTTAAATAACAATATTTTAAGACATATAAAAGATGAAACCTTTGTAGAAGATCCTTTACGAGTATATAGAGCTTGTCAATTTGTTGCAAGATTTGGTTTAAAACTTGATTCAAAAACTTTTGAACTTTGTAAAGGTATAGTAGATAGTGAAGAGTTAAATCATCTTCCTAAAGAGAGAGTTTTTGAAGAGTTTAAAAAACTATTTTTAAAATCTAAAAAACCTTCTGTTGGCTTTGAATTATTGAAAAGTTTAGGAGTCTTAAAACACTTTCCTGAGTTAGAACTTCTTGTTGGATGTGTTCAAGATAAAGAGTATCATCCTGAAGGTGATGTTTGGGTGCATACTATGATGACTATCGATCAAATGGTTGAGTATAAAACAGGGAATAGCTATAGAGATTTATATCTATTTTATGCACTTCTTTGTCATGACTTTGGTAAACCATTTTGTACTCAAGAGATAAAAGGACATATTACTTCACATAAACATGAAGCTTTAGGTGTTGAGCCAACAATCTCTTTTTTACAAAGAGTTACAAATGAAAAAAAATTTATTGAGAAAATTGTTCCCCTTGTAAGAAATCATTTAACGCCTTTTCAATTATATAAATCAGAATCTTCTATAAAAGCTGTTAAAAGGCTCTCTTTAAGATGTTCTATTGAAGATATTTGTATCGTTTGTTTAGCAGATTGCAAAGGAAGAACTATTCCTGATAAAGAAAAATGTGATAAAGCAATTGACTGGGTCTTAGAAAAAGCTCGTGAAATGAATATATCTGACCAAGGATTAAAGTCATTAGTGCAAGGAAAAGATTTAATTGAGCTAGGAATGAAACCATCAAAAGAGTTTAAAGTGATTTTAGATTATGCGCTTAATTTGCAAATTGATGAAAACTTTGAAAAAGAGCAAATTCTACAAGAGATAAAAACAAAATATTTATAAGCTAAGGTCTAATTACATAATTACTACTGCCATTTACTGAATGAAAAATTGTTACTTTATATTTTTTTGCATAATATTTAAGAAGTAGTTTTTGAAGTGTTGGTTCAATTGATGGAGTAAACCAAGCGTTATTTGATATTGCAATTACATATTTTACATCACCTAAGTTTTTATATATTATTTCTGATGTAGCTTCATAACAAATTGCATTTCTAAATTTTGTTCCTTTTATAAGAAAATCTGTTGGTTTATCTGCTTTTTTATAATCTTGAGCCCCTCCATAAAAACTGTTATTAATTAAATCAACAAAAAACTTTGGAAGGGGTATCTCCTCTCCAAAAGGAACTAAAACAACTTTTTTTGCTATTTGAAACTTACCTTTAGTAAAATAGTAACTTGCATTATACATTTGCTCTTCTTCATAATATAAAGAGCCAACTATTATATTAATTTGATTTGAGCTTTTAAGTAGTTTTTCCATAAGAAAATCGTTTTTATTTAGAACTAAAGGAAAAACAGTTTCTGGTAAAATAATCAGTTCATCGCCTTTTTCAATAGCATTTTCTATTAGATTTAAATTTTCAGAAATTAAAGTTGGAGAGTTTTGTTTATGCCATTTTTGATCTTGTGGTATATTTAATTGCGGCATAGAAATTTTAAGATTTGGTTCGTTTATTTTTATCTCTTCATTTTGAAAAAAAGCTATAAGAATAGGAATAATAGCTAAAATTTTTAGTCTAGGGTTTAATTCAATAAACATATAAAGTGACGCAAGTATCAGTGCAAAAGAGAGTTTAGTTATAGGAAAGTAACTGTCAATAAAAATCAATTCTGGAATAAACCAATTAAAAGCAAAGGGATGAATAAATGATAAAATAAAAAGAATAAAGGCTCTAAAATATACTCTATCATATAAAGCAGATAGATAAAATAAAATTCCATATCCAATTCCAAATGCCAATACAATAAGAGGATATAAGTATCCAACCCCATAATATTCAAAAGAATTTCCTACCCAATAAAACCAAAAAATACCTATAAAAAATCCTACATAAAAAAGTGATTTTTTTTCTGTAGTTAGTATTAAGTATAAAGAATATAGGGCAAATATAGTGTTTAAAACTTTATATTCAAGCCCTAAGAAAGAGAGGTAAATAAACGCACTAAAAAATAGAGCTGTTATCAAGCCCTTTATTATATAAATTTTGTTAAAATATTCGCGTTTTATTAAAAACATAGAACAAAACTTTTTAAAAGGAAATTTGATGGAAGGTCAAAGTGCAGATTTAATAAGCTCATTATTACCTCTAGTTGCATTATTTGCGATTTTTTATTTTTTAATTATAAGACCGCAACAAAAGCAAGCTAAACAGCATAAAGAGATGATCGCGGAATTACAAAAAGGCGATAAAATTGTAACAAATGGTGGCTTAATGGTTGAAATTACTAAAGTAGATGAAGAACATTTAATTGTAAAAAACCATGATAACACTGAAATGAAACTTGTAAAAGAGTTCGTTGCAAAGAAACTTGACTAATATTTTAAAACATGAAATTTTTTTTCATGTTTTAAATTCTATGTTTTATTCTCACATTTTAAGGACTAAGATTTGAAAATCTTTAATTACAGACTAGTTATATTTATGTTAAGTATAATTTTTGGAGTTGTATTCTCTATCCCTTCTTTTTTACAAACTGATACTGGTAAAAAAATATCGTTAGGACTTGATTTACAAGGTGGTTTACATATGCTTTTAGGTGTAAAAACTGAAGAAGCAGTAACTTCTAAAATCAAATCAATTGCTACATCGATTAAATATTTTTCTGATGATGAAGATGTATTAATTGATGGTTTAAGTATTAGAAATGAAAGTGTTGTTTTCACTGTTTTAGATAAAGATGAACTTCCAAAAGTTGATGAAATGTTAATAAAAATCAAAGGTTTAAATGTTGTAAAAAATGGTTTAGATCTAAAGATTACTTTAACAGAGGAAGAGACTGCAAGAACAAAAGATTTAGCAGTATCTCAAGCTGTTGAGACTATTAGAAATAGACTTGACCAATTTGGACTTGCAGAACCAACGGTTATTAGACAAGGTCCAACAGATATTGTTGTTCAACTTCCTGGTATTAAAACGCAAGCAGATGAAAAAGCAGCAAGAGAACTTATCTCAAAACCAGCAAACTTAGAGCTTATGGCTGTTGATGAAGAAAGAGCTGACC
The DNA here is from genome assembly GCA_947494995.1 of uncultured Campylobacterales bacterium. Classification (GTDB taxonomy): domain Bacteria; phylum Campylobacterota; class Campylobacteria; order Campylobacterales; family Arcobacteraceae; genus Halarcobacter. Next base: position 644,529 of record CANLWY010000001.1, read on the forward strand.
AAGTTTATACTCTAAGTGAAGGTGCAGCAGCTGAGTATGGTGATATTATTTTAGAAGATACAAATAATCCAAATATTAAATATCTTGTAAAAGAGATTCCTATTTTAAATGGTTCTCAAGTTATTGATGCACAAGTTGCATTTGACCAAGGAAACCAACCAATTATTAATTTTACACTTAATTCAAGTGGTGCAAGAATTTTTGGAGATTTTACAGCTAAGAGTGTTGGTAAAAGACTTGCAGTTGTACTTGATGGAAAAGTTTATTCTGCTCCTAATATTAGAGAAAGAATTGGTGGGGGTTCTGGACAAATTTCTGGTGGATTTACAACAATTGAAGCTGGAAATGTAGCAATTGCTCTTAGATCAGGTGCTTTACCTGCCTCAGTTGAATTATTAGAAAAAAGATCAGTAGGACCATCTTTAGGGGCTGATTCTATTAAGGCTTCAACAATTGCACTTGTTTCAGGTTTTTTAATTGTATTTATTTTTATGATAGTTTATTATAGACGAGCTGGTATCATTGCAAATGTTGCATTAGTTACGAATATCTTTATTATTATCTCTGTAATGGCTATGTTTGGTGCAACTCTAACACTTCCTGGTATGGCAGGTATTGTTCTTACAGTGGGTATGGCCGTTGATGCCAATGTAATTATTGGAGAAAGAATTAGAGAACTTCTTAAACAAGGAGTTTCAATTCCAAAAGCTATTGAAGATGGATATGCAAATGCAATGAGAGCAATTCTTGATGCAAATATTACAACACTATTAGTTGCTGTAATTTTATATGCTTATGGAACAGGACCAATTAAAGGTTTTGCAGTTACTATTTCTATTGGTATTTTAGCTTCTATGTTAACAGCTATTTTAGGAACACATGGTATTTATGAAGCCTTGTTACCAAAAATATCTAGAGATAAAGATTTAAGAAAATGGTTTGGAGTAAATAAATAATGGAAATTTTCAAAAAAGGCGTAGTTTATGATTTTATGGGGAAAAGAATTCCCTTCCTTGGTCTTTCTGTTCTTTTAGTTATTGCTTCTATAGGATTACTTGTAACAAAAGGCCTTAACTTTGGTATTGATTTTGCAGGTGGTACTATTGTTCAAGTTAAATATGAACAAAAAGCTCCAATTGATAAAATTAGAGAAGTGTTAAATGATACACAATATAAAGGTTCTTCAATTACTGAGTTTGGAAGTCCTGATGAAGTAGTAATTAGAATTACTGGAACATCATCGAATCTTGCAACAGATATTGGTGATGAAATGCACAAATTATTAGACTCAACAGGAAACTTTGAAGTAAGAAGAGTTGATATGGTTGGGCCAAAAGTTGGTGGAGAACTAAGAGAAAAAGGTCTTATGGCAATGGGACTATCTCTTTTAATAATTCTAATTTATGTATCATTTAGATTTGAGTGGAGATTTGCTATTGCTTCTATTTTAGCTTTAGCTCATGATGTTATTATTGCACTTGGAGCTATTTCTTTATTTAATGTAGAAGTAAACCTTGATATTTTAGCGGCTATTCTTACAATCTTAGGATACTCATTGAATGATACGATTATTGTATTTGATAGAATTAGAGAGGGTGTTCAAACATCTAAAGAGACAATTTTAAATAAAGTTGTAAATGAATCAGTAAGTAAAACTTTATCAAGAACAACTCTTACATCATTAACAACATTCTTTGTGGTTATTACTCTTTTCTTATTTGGTGGAGAAATTATCCATGGATTTGCATTTACAATGCTTGTAGGTGTTATTGTAGGTACATATTCATCTATTTTTATTGCAGCATCTTTTTTAGTTCAGTTAAAATTCTCAATTGCTAACTTTAGAGCAAAAGAAGCAGAAAAACAAAAAAGACAAAAAGAGAAAGATAAACTTAGAGCAATGTACGAGCAAGGTACTGTATAAGTCTATTTTTTAGTAATAAGTTTTAGCGTTAAATATACGCTAAAACTTATCTTTTAAAGTAGTTATTTAGAATCTTAGAATAAGTACCATCTTCTTTTATTTCTTTTAAAATTACATTGAATTTTTTTCGAATTTCTTCATTTTTTTTCAATTTTGATAAGCCAAGATATGCTTCTTTTTCACTTAATATTGGAGTTAGTTCTTTTACCTTATTAAGACTGTTTTGTTCTTTTAGTTTGTGAAGTATTACATATCTATTATCAACTAAAATATGAAATCTTCTATTTAAAAATTTATTTAAATTTTGTTTTGTATTTTTTACTGTTTGTATTCTAATACCATAGTTTTTAATAAAGTTGTCAAATTTTTCTCCCGTTGAATATCCCCTTACTCTACCAAAGCAATAGTGTACAAGTTCAGTTAAATCTCCATTGTATTTTATGTTTGAATTTTTTAATACAAACATAGTTAAAGGTTCTGAAGTAAATGGTTCAGGATATATGGCAAAACTTTCCCTTTCTTTATTTTTTAAAAAAGGAAATATTGCATCAGCTTGTTTATTTTTTATCATCAAAACTGCTCTTGCCCAAGGTTTGATTTTATAATTTACTTTTATATCCATTCTTTTAAATATTTCATTAAGTATTTCAACATTAAAACCTTTTATTTCTCCATTTTCTTTATATACATAAGGAGGAAAGTCCATTGTTACAATATCTATTTTTTTTGCACTACAAAAGTTAAAAGATAATAAAAGGATAGTGTAAATAAATAGTAGTCTTTTCATGATAAACTTTTTTTTAATAATTATATCATGAAGACATGTAAATAATATGATACTTAAGGCATTATGATAAATTATACTTTTTAGAGTCAACTTTAAATATAATTGACATATGTTCATGATATAATTAAGCTTAAAAACAACATATCAATTTATATCGAGGATGGTATGAGTGAAAATAACAGAAAAAAATTAAAACAAGTTAAAGATAGCTTTGACAAAATTACTTCACAAAATTCTACTAATTGGAAATTAGTTCTTTTTTGGATTCTTCTTTTTGAAGTAGTATCATCAATCATTGAGTTTCTTAATGTTGAAAAGTCAAAAGAGTATTCAGTTTCAATAACACATACACTAACAATAGAGCTTCTATTAGCTTTAATGGTAGCTTTTTTTGTATGGTTATGTATATATACAATTATTTTTGAAAGTAAGAAAAATGTTTTTAGATTAGCAATCTTATTTTTATTGGGTCTTTATTTTGTAGTTACAAGTGACTTGACATTACAATTTTTGATACATAATTTAAATCCACTTCATTTTTTTGAGTATGAGTTTGGACTTGTATTCTTTATTGAACTATTTTTCAAACTGATATTATTTTACTTATTTTATCAATTAGTTGTAAGTATAAGAAATAGAAATACTCAAGAAAACTAGAGTAAACTTTATTAAAAGACACTTTTAGCATATTTTAGATAAAATCTTAGCTTTAAGAAAACAAATGAAGGATAATCATGGATTGGGGTAAGGTAACTTATATATTCTTTTCACTTATGTCTTTAACTACGACAGCTGGGTTTTTATATGAACCAAATGCAGTTGCATTATTTTTAGCAGCTGGGGTTAATGTAATCTCTACAATTTTAAAAATTGGTGTTAAAAATCTACTTGCGGCAGAATTACTTGCAAGTTCATTAGTTGCAGACTTACACCTTATTCCTGCATTTATGGTATTAACATTTATTGGTGATGAACCAATGGCTACATCTCTTGCAATTGGCGCAGTTGTAGCAAATATATTCTCAATTGCTTTAGCTTTAATTGAGAGTGCAAAAAGTCAAGATAAGGAAGAATATTAATGGAGTATAATCCAAGAGATATAGAAGCAAAATGGCAAAAACATTGGGATGATAATGCAAGTTTTGAGCCAGAAGATGATTATAAAAAAGATAAAAAATATATTTTAAGTATGTTCCCATACCCAAGTGGTAGAATTCATATGGGACACGTTAGAAATTACTGTTTAGGTGATGCTTTTGCAAGACATTTCAGAAAAAACAATTTTAATGTTTTACACCCAATTGGATGGGATAGTTTTGGAATGCCAGCAGAAAATGCAGCAATTAAACATAAACTTCATCCAAAAAAATGGACTTATGAAAATATTGACTATATGAGAGATGAATTAAGCGCATTAGGTCTTTCTTTTTCTAAAACTAGAGAGTTCGCAACTTCTGATGAGTTATATACTAAATGGGAACAAGAGTTTATGATTAAAATGTATGAAAGTGGACTTTTATACAGAAAATCTACAACTGTAAACTGGTGTCCTCATGATTTAACAGTATTAGCAAACGAACAATTAGAAGAGGGGTGCTGTTGGAGATGTGGAACTGAAGTTGTACAAAAAGAGATGCCTGGATATTATGTTGGTATTACAAAATATGCACAAGAACTTCTTGATGATTTAAAAACTTTAGAAGGAGAGTGGCCTTCTCAAGTTCTTACAATGCAAGAAAATTGGATAGGAAGAAGTGAAGGATTAGAGTTTACTTTTGAACTTTCTAAAGAATCAAGATATAAACTTGATAAGCAGTTTAAATCATTTAATGTATTTACAACAAGACCTGATACGATTTATGGAGTTTCATACTCAGCTTTAGCACCAGAACATCCAATTGTAAAATATTTAGTTAACAATAATTTACTTGATGAAAATAAGATAAATGCAATTAAAGCTATGCAAAAAGTAAGTGAAAGAGATAGAGCAACAATGCCAAAAGAGGGAATCTCTTTAGAGATTGAAGTGATTCATCCTCTTACAGCAGAGAAAATTCCTGTATGGGTAGCAAATTTTGTATTAAGTTCGTATGGTGGAGGAGCTGTTATGGCTGTTCCTGCTCATGATCAAAGAGATTTTGAATTTGCAAGAGAATATGATTTACCAATTAAACAAGTAATTGTTGGACCAGGTGGATTAATAGATAGAATGGATGAAGCTTATACAGGCGAGGGCGAACTTATTGATTCTGAAAGCTTTACAGGACTTAAAAATACAAAAGCAAAGAAAGCTATTATTTACCATTTTGAACAAAACTCATTTGGAACAAAACAGATTAACTTTAAACTAAGAGATTGGGGAGTTTCAAGACAAAGGTACTGGGGAGCGCCAATTCCTTTTGTTCATTGTGATTCATGTGGTTTAGTTCCTGAAAAGTCTAAAAATTTACCAATAGCACTTCCTGAAGATGTAGAAATTACAGGAGAAGGAAATCCTTTAGATACTCATCCTACATGGAAACATTGTAAATGTCCAGAGTGTGGAAAAGATGCAATTAGGGAAACAGATACATTAGATACTTTTGTTCAGTCTTCTTGGTACTTTTTAAGATATGCAACAAACTCTAAAAAGTGGACTAAAGAAGGTATCTCTAAAGCAGATTCAGATTATTGGATGGATGTTGATCAGTATATTGGTGGAATTGAACATGCAATTTTACATTTACTTTATGCAAGATTCTTTACAAAAGTATTAAATGATTTAGGTTATACGAACTCTAGAGAGCCATTTAAAAGATTACTTACACAAGGAATGGTTCTTAAAGATGGTGCAAAAATGTCTAAATCAAAAGGAAATGTTGTAGATCCTGACTCAATTGTTGAAAAATATGGAGCAGATACAGCAAGACTATTTATGATGTTTGCAGCACCTCCAACAAAAGAGTTAGAGTGGAATGATTCTGCTGTTGATGGAGCATTTAGATTTATTAAAAAATTTGCAGATAGAGCAAGCCATGTTACACCAGAAGCTGTCCAAAACTTTGAAAATATTGAGCACTCATCTTTAGATAAAAATGAAAAAGAGGCAAGAAGAAAAGTATATGAGGCTTTACAAAAGTCAAATGATGTATTTAATAAAACATATGCATTTAATACTTTAATTGCAGCTTCAATGGAAGCTATGAATGCACTTCAAGTGCAAGATAATGAACTTGTTTGGGCAGAAGGATATTATATTTTAACAAATATTTTAGAACCAATTATCCCTCACTTATCTTGGGAAATTGCTGATAACCTGTTTGAAAGAAAAAATTTTAATAGTGAGATTGAAGTAAAAGAAGAAGTTTTTGCTTTAGATTCAGTTACTCTTGCTGTTACAATTAATGGTAAGAAAAGATGTGAGATTGAAGTTTCTCCTGATGCAAGTAAAGATGAAATATTAGCTCTTGCAAAAGAGAATTCAACAAAATGGATAGAAGGTAAAGATCTTATTAAAGAGATTGTTGTACCAAATAAATTAGTAAACCTAGTTGTAAAGGGATAAAATGAAATTAAGTCAATTACTATTTCTTTTTTCATTGTTTTTTGTGCTCACTGCTTGTGGTTATAAACCATCAACTCATTATGCAAAAGAAGAGTTAAAAGGAAAGATATTTGTAAATCTTTTAATTGATTTAGAAGACCCACGAAACGCAGTATTAATAAAAGATGCTATGAATGAGATAATAGTACACAGACTTAATTCAAAAATTGTATATGATAGAAAACTAGCTGATACAGTTATGGATTTGAAATTAAATTCTGTATCTATGTCAGTACTTCAAGATGATGACCAAGGTTATAACAAACTTTATAAAGCAAAAGTTAATGTTGAAGTTAAATATAATAATAAAGAAGTAATAAAATCATTTAATGTATCAGGTGATTATGATTTTTCTATTGATGCTGGTACAACAATTAGTGATACAAGAAGATTTGAAGCCATTAGAAGTGCAGCAAGTGAAGCTTTAGAAGAGGTTATCTCTAAAATTGCTGTAAACTCTTTTAAAAAGTAGGTAATGATAGATTTTAAGTCAGCCTCTTTAGTAGAAGTCCTTAATCATAAAACTATGTATTATGATAAAATTGACTTCTCTATTGTAAGAAAATCATATAATATTATTTCAAAGTATATTTCTTTACCATATGTAATACATATTGTAGGAACAAATGGAAAAGGAAGTACGGGTAGGTTTCTAGCTCACTATCTAGTAAAAAAGAGTTTTAAAACATTACATTATAGTTCTCCTCATATTTTGAAATTTAATGAAAGAATTTGGATAAATGGTTCTGATAGTTCAGATTTTGAACTAAATTTTGCAAATAAAAAACTTCAGAGTTTTTTACCTGCTCACTTATTAGAAAAATTAACATACTTTGAATATACAACACTTTTATCAGTAATACTGTCAGACGGATTAGATTATTTAGTTTTAGAAGCAGGACTTGGTGGAGAGTTTGATGCTACAAATGTAATGAAAAATAATTTATCACTTATTACAACAATAGATTTAGACCATCAAAACTTTTTAGGAAATAGTATTGAATCAATAGCAAGAACAAAAATGCGTTCAGTTGATACAAAGATGCTGATTGGTTACCAATTTCATAAAGAAGTATATGAAACAGCAGAAGTAGTAAAAAAAGAGTTAAAAGTAGAGTTTGATAGAGCTATAGTTATACAAACTGTAAAAGAGTTTGATAGTTATTCTTTAAATGATAAATTTGCAAAATACTTAAAAACAAACTTGCATTTAGTAATTGAATGCTTAAAAGAGTTAAAAATAGATTTAAACTTAGAACTTTTTGATGATCTTGAACTTTTTGGAAGGTGTCAAAAAATAAAAAACAATATCACTATAGATGTAGGACATAATCCTTTAGCAGCAAGAGTTCTTGTAAAAGAGTTTGAAAAGAGAAAAGTACACTTAATATATAATTCTTATAAAGATAAAGATTATGAAGAAGTTTTAAAAATATTAAAACCAATTATTAAACAAATAACAATACTAGATATTGATGATAAAAGAATTATAAATAAAAATAATTTATTAGAAATTTGTAAAAGTTTGAATATAATAACAAGCTCTTTTGACAAAATAGATAAAAATGAAGAATATTTAGTATTCGGATCTTTTTTAGTAGTAGAGAAATTTATAAAAGATATGAGACTTAATGAAAAATAGATTAATTATTACAATTTCTGATGTTCAAGGAACAAGGGCGTTTAATGTTCATCAAATAGCAAAAAAACTTATAGTATTTATAGTTTTAATTGTAGTTGCAGTTATAGGTGGGGGATTTTGGTTTATAAATCAACTTAATACTCAAATGGATTCTTATAAAGCTCAAAAGCAAAGAGAAATAGAATTAAAAGAGAAAGAAATAAATACTCTTACTGAAAAAGAGAAAAAACTTCAAGCTCAAAACCAGTTTTATTCAATGCAAATTAAAGGGAAAGTTCAAGATATTGAAGCCTTAAGTTCAAAGCTAGATAATATTGAAGATATGATTGGTCTTAAAGCTGAAGAAGAGAGAAAAGAAGAATTAACTAAAGAGAGTTTAGATACTTTAAACCAAAAGAGTATGAAAAAATATATTCTAAGGACAATTCCAAATGGAGCTCCTTTAGAAAAAGTGAGATCAACTTCTGGTTATGGTTATAGAATTCATCCAATAACAAAAAAAAGAAAGTTTCATCGTGGTTTAGATATGAAAGCTAATATGAAAACACCAGTATTTGTTACTGCAGATGGAATAGTAAGTTATGTTCAATCTAAAAATATAGGTAGTTTTGGTAGAGTAATAAAAGTTCAACATAATTTTGGATTTGAAACTACTTATGCCCATTTAAATAAAACCAATGTTAAAATAGGTGATATTGTAAAAAAAGGTCAACTAATAGCACTAAGTGGAAATAGTGGAAGAAGTAGTGGACCTCATTTACATTATGAAGTGAAATATGCAAGTAAGGTTCTAAACCCAAGAAAATTTATAAAATGGGGATTAAATAATTACGAGTATATAATACAAAATGAGAGGAGAGTACGGTGGGAATCTTTGGTAAAGCTAATAAACGAACAGTACAAAACGGTGCAACAGTAATTGCACAAGGAACTTGTATTATAGGGGGAATAACTACTGAGGGCTCAGTTCATATTGATGGAAAATTTGAAGGTGTTATTTTAGAAGCTGATATGATTTCTATTGGAAAAACTGGAGAAGTTATTGGTGATATAAAAGCTAATAATCTAATTGTTAGTGGTCTTCTTGATGGAAAAATTGATTGTAATGAAGTTCAAATTTTATCAGAAGGTAAAGTAATTGGAAATATGCAATATAATGAACTTATTATTGAAGAAGATGGAAAGTTTGAAGGACAAGGTATTAGAAAAGGTTCAAAACTTGAAAGTCGTTATGATGAAGTTGAGAATAAATTGAATAATATAATATTAAGTCAAGCTCATCAAATAAAACATGAACCAAACAATTCATGATAGATTACAAGAACTTTATCTTCAAAAACAAAAAATAGAGCAGGAGATAAAACTTCTTGAAATTAAACTAAGAAAAACTCCCAAAAAAGAGCTTTCAAAAGATGAAAAAATTGAACTCTTTAAAGTATTATTCATAAATAGAGAAGATATATTTGCTAAAAAGTGGATTAGTAAAGACGGTTTAAAACAAGGTTTTTATCCGGTAACAAGAACTTTTAAGGGAAATGACTTCCTTCCAATAACAAATAAAGATATTGAACAACATTTAAGAGGACAAATTCAACTATCATCTTATTTAACAGATAAAGAAAACAAATCAAAGTTTATAGTTTTAGAAATCTTAGAGAAAGATTTACAAAGATTAATATCTTCTTTTACAGCTTTAAAAATGAATTTTCTTTTTGAATATAGTTCTTATAATTCAATTCTAGTATGGATCTTTTTTGAAGAAAAAATAGAGAGTAAAAATGCAAAAAAATTTGCAGAGTATATTTTAAGAAAAGCAAGTTTAAGTGCAAAAATATATCCAACTAAAGAATTTGTAACAAATGCAAGTTTAGGTGACTCAGTTGAGTTACCTCTTCATCTAAGATTTAGAGATGAAAATAAAACAGTATTTTTTAATCCTTTAACAAAAGAAATTTATACAGATCAATGGAAAATATTACAAAGTATTAAAATGGTTTCAAAAGAGACAGTTTTAAAATATATAGATTTCGAAGCAGTAAATAATTCAAATGTGATGTTTGAAGATATAGAGTTTCCAAATTTTAAACTAGAGATAAAGCTATATGATTTTTTATATATCCCAACAATAAATCTATCAAAGTCATTAATAAATAAATTAAAAACTTTTGCAACTTTTGACAATCCGCAAATTAAAGTTTTACTTAGTTTACGGAAACCTCTATACAATACTCCAAGACAAATTAAAAATTTTGAAGAGGATGAAACTTATTTAAAATTGCCAAGGGGTTTAATATATTCATTAAAGGAGTTTTTTGATGAAAATAGTGTTGATTATGAAATAGAGAATAAAACTTTTTATGAAAAAATTGAGACAAAAAAAGTTAAATTTGAGTTAAGAGCTGAACAAAACGAGGCAATAAATAAAATTGTCGAAAAAGATTTTTGTATTTGTGTTGCTCCTCCTGGGTTTGGTAAAACTTTGCTTGGTGCAAAGATGTTCGAATTAAGAGCTTGTAAAACATTAATTGTAGTAAATAAAAATATGCTTCTTGCTCAATGGATTGATAGATTTGTAGATTATTTTGGATATTCAAAAAAAGATATTGGATATTTAGGAAAAGGAAAAAATAAACTAAATGGACAAATTGATGTAGCAACAATGCAGAGCTTAAAAAATAATCCAGATATTATAAATGAGTACTCTTTTGTAATAGTTGATGAGTGTCATCATATTCCAGCTGTTACTTTTGAACAAATTGTAAAACAATTTTTTGGAAGATATATTTTAGGTCTTAGTGCAACCCCAAATAGAAAAGATGGACTTCAACCAATATTGTTTGAACAACTTGGAATTATTGCTTATGAACACAAAAAAAAGAAAACTTTCAATAATACTTTACAGGTAATAAAAACAGAGTTTACTTCAAATGCAGAAAACTATGCAGAGCTTATAAATGAATTGTCAAGGGATGAAAAAAGAAATAATTTATTAATTGAGCAAATTAATATATATAAAAATAGGAAAATTTTAGTTTTAACTGATAGAATAGAGCACATTAATATTTTAGAAACAAAGCTAAATAATGAAAATGTCAATTTTGTTTCAATTCATGGAAGTCTTTCAAAAAAAGAGCAAGAGGAGCGTATGAAGTTAGTTGAATCAGAAAGTCTGATAATTGCTACAACTTCATATTTTGGTGAAGGAATAGATTTTCCTCATTTAAATACAATTATATTTGCTACTCCAATCTCTTATTATGGAAGATTAGTTCAATATTTAGGAAGAATAGGACGAGGGAATCAAGAGTGTCTAGCTATTGATTTTTTAGACAACAAAAATGCAATGCTTAATTCAGCTTATAAAAAAAGGCTTGAAGGTTATAAGCAAATGCACTATTTATAAAATAAGAGGGAAAATGTTAGGTATTATCGTATGGACGCTTTTTATTGCAATATTAGTAAATCTTTTATTAAAGAGATTTCAATTACCAACAATTATTGGATATATTGCAACAGGTACAATAATAGCATATAGTTTTGGTTTACATTCAGCTGTAAATAATCATGAATTAAAAGAGATTGCTGAATTTGGTGTAGTTTTTCTTATGTTTACAATTGGTTTAGAGTTTTCAATTGAACATTTGAAAAGAATGAGGATGGAAGTGTTTTTTACAGGTTCTTTACAAATACTTGTAACAACAGTATTTGTAGTACTTATTTCAATGTTTGTTTTAGGCTTTGAATTTAAAATTGCACTTGTTTTAGGAGCTGCTTTATCCCTATCTTCTACAGCAATTGTTCTTAAAACCTATAATGAAAATAATGATATTAAAAAAAGACATGGGCAGAGAGTTTTAGGGATTTTAATTATGCAAGATATTGCAGTTATTCCAATACTTCTTATGATATCATTTTTTACAATGGGTGATGAGCAATCTGTTTTTAGACTTATTTTTGAGACTACAGTTGCCGCAGCTATTTTAATTGCAGTTTTATATTTTGCAGGAAAATATTTACTTGAGCCATTTTTTGAACATGTAACAAAAGCTCAATCCGATGAACTTTTTGTTGCCTCAGTATTATTAATTGCAATAGGAGCTTCTTATTTGGCTCACTACTTTGGGTTTACGTACTCTCTTGGAGCTTTTGTTGCTGGTATGATGATTAGTGAAACTAAGTTTAAACATCAAGTAGAGGCTGACCTTACTCCTTTTAGAAATCTTTTACTTGGAGTTTTCTTTATAACAGTTGGAATGCAAATTAATTTTTCTATTATTCTTGAGAATATTTTTACGATATTAATTCTTCTTCCTATATTGTTAGTATTAAAATATATAATTATATATTTAATTGTTAGAATAAATGATACAAAAAGAGTTGCTTTTAAAACAGCTTTATCTTTAGTTCAAATTGGGGAGTTCTCTCTTGCCGTTTTAGAATTAGCAAGAAGTTCAGAGTTGGTTGATCCAACTCATTCACAAATACTTATAGTTACAATTGTAATTTCAATGATTTTAACACCAATTGTATTGAAAAATTTATCTTCATTAGCTTCATATCTTGTTCCTGAAGATCCTATGAAAATAGCAAACACATATAATATAGACAAAGATACAAAAGGGCATGTTGTTGTTATTGGTTTTGGACATTTAGGTCAAGAAATTGCACATAACTTAAGAGATGAAGGGCATGAGTATGTAATTGTTGAACATAACTTGAAGTTCTTTGAGATGGGATATAAAGATGATGAACCAATTATATTTGGTAATGCCGCTCACAAACATATTTTAGAGTCAGTAAATATTAGACAAGCTTGTGCTGTAATTGTGGCTATTGACAATGCAGAAAAAGTTCATTTAATTTGTGAAGTAATTGATGATTTAACACATAATACAAAAACTATCGTAAAAGTGACAAGGTTTGCTGAAGCAGAAGCTTTAAAAACTTTACACCTAGAACATATTATTGTTGAGGATGATGTGGTTGCAAAAGCTTTAGTTCAAGAAACAAAAGAGTGTAAATTAGATTTTTTAGTAGAACAAGATATGAAAAAATAGGAATAAAAATGATATATATAGAAAAAAGTAATAAGAGTGTTGAAGAAGTTGTAAAAACTTTTGAAGAGAAAATTTCTGATTTTAAATTTGGTATTTTACATATTCATAATGTAAAAGAGACTTTAAAATCAAAAGGTGTAGAGTTTGAAAAGCAGTGTCAAATTCTTGATATTTGTAATCCAAACTATGCAAAAGAGTTTTTAAGTGAAGATATGACTATGTCTGTTGTTATGCCTTGTAAAATAACAGTATATGATGATAATGGAGAAACAAATATAGCTATGAACTCTTTAGTTCAATTAGTTGATGATGTAAACCCAGATTTAATAGATAGAGCACAAGATGTTCAAGATACTTTATTGGAGTTGATTGAAACTGTAAAATAAGATATTGGGAGAATTATTCTCCTATATATCTTTTTTTTGCACTTGCTTTAATTTTATTTACATTTACTAAAATAAACCCATCTACACAATCTGAAAAATCAGGGTCAACATTAAAACTTAAAAATTTAACTCCACCTTCTTCGCAGATATCTGAATATTGTTTAAATAGAGTTGGAACTGTAACACCTATACTATTTAAAGATGATTTTAAAATTTTAAAATCTTTTTTTCTATCTTCTAAATTAAAAATCTCTTTTAAATCTTGAATATGAGAAGAGTATTGATAAGGTCTTTTTGCTTCAATAAGTTCTTGAATATTTTGAAAATAGTGAGAATAGTAAAAAATCATCATATCTTTTGCAGCATTTGGAAATGTTCCTGAAATTGAAACAGGACCAAACATATATTTTATATTTGGATGTACTTTTAAGTATGCACCTATGCCATACCATAAATAGTCTAATGCTCTTGTACCCCAATATTTTGGTTGAACAAAGCTTCGTCCAAGTTCAATAGAATCCTCTAAATATGGACTAAATTTGTCATGGAATTTAAACAAAGTATTTGAATAAAAACCCTTGACACCAAGGTTACTATTAATAAAAGAGCCATTTCCTATTCTGTATGAACCTACTATTTCTAAATCGTTTTCATCCCAAAGAATTATATGTTGGTAGTAAATATCAAATTTATCAGTATCACTTTTTTGATTTATTCCTTCTCCAACTTTTCTAAAACTAAGTTCTCTTAATCTTCCTAACTCTTTTAATACAACAGAATCATCTTCATAGTCATAAAGATATATTTTTTTACCATCAGCTGTTTGGCCAATAAGTTTTGATTTTTTAAGTTCTTTTATTATGTCCTCTTTTTTTTGAGGGTGTGCAATGGCTTTTTGTGTTACAAAATATGATTTCTTGCCTTTTTTCAAAGAATACAGGTGTTTTTTATATAGATTTACAAGATATTTTTTATTTAAGCCTTTTGGCTTAATATGTTCATTTGAAATAATTTCACCTATTTTAATATTAATATTTGTAGATTTCTTTTTAAACATCTCATTTGAAAGAAGTAGCGTTGAAAATGTTTTATTTATTATGGACATTGTATAAAATGCTTTTGAATTCTTTCCTGCAATATAGATTGGTAAAATTGGAGCATTAGAGTTTATAGCAAAATTTAAAAACCCTTTACTCCATAAAGGATCTTTAACTCCTTTTGTAGAGGCTCTACTAACTTCCCCTGCTGGAAAGATTATAATTGCACAATCATCATTTAATGTATCATATACAGCTTGAATATCATTTTTAGATTGTCTTTTTTTAAAGTTATTGATTGGAATAAGTAGTGATTTTAGTGCATCAATACCATTAAGAAAATCATTTGCAATAATTTTTACATCATTTCTTACAGTTCCAACTAGTTTTAGTAGTGATAGTGCATCTAAAGCACCTAAGGGATGATTTGCAATTATTACAACTTTTCCAGAGCTTGGAATATTTTGAATGTCATTGCTTGAAACTGTGTAATCAAATTCAAAATAGTCTAAAACTGCATTAACAAACTCAAAACCTTTTAGATGAGAGTTCTTATTTAAGAAATCATTTATTGAGTTTTCATGAATTACTTTTTTTGCAACTTTAATCAAAGATTTACTTAAAAAATTTGGATTTTTAGAAACTTTAGGAAATTTTTTTTCTATCTCTTTTTGGACATCAACCATTATTTCTCCTTAAAGTTGAAATTTTAAAAGAAAATCATTACATTTAAGTTACAGGAAATTGATTGTTAATTAATAAAACTATATAATTTATTTAATTTTAATATAAGAAAGCGTGAATCATGTTTAATTTAAATAAAGTAAGTACAAAAATTTTAATACCAGTTGTAATTGTTGCCATAATAGGTAATTTAGTAAGTAACTATATTAGTACAAAACAGATGGAAAAACTTGCACAAGTTAATACTAGAGACTCTTTAGAAATGCTGACAAGTTCTATTTTTTTAACATTACGAAATGCTATGAATACAGGGGATCCCGCAATAATAAAAAGTGCTGAAAATAAAAGTAGAGAAACTATAAAAGGTCTAGAGTCTTTAGTTGTTGCAAAATCTAAAAAAACAATAGAGTTGTATAGTCCTGATACAAAATATACAACTGATAAAGATATTTTAGAGGTTTTTGCTACTAAAAAAGAGAAAAGTTTAGATATTTATAAAGAGGATAAGCACATTTTTAGAGTTTTAAAACCAATGATTGCAACTCAAGATTGCCTTCTATGTCATGCAAATGAAGAACTTGGTGCAGTAATAGGTGTTATTGACTTATCTTTTTCATTAGACTCTATTGATGAATTGATTGATGATTCTTCAAACTATTTATTTTTAATTTCTATAATTATAATAGCCATAATTTTATCAATAATCTTACTCGTGGTAAATAGGGTTACAAGACCACTAAAAGTTTTAAAAGATGATTTGGGAATGTTTTTTCAATTTTTATCAAAAGAGAGAGATACTATTGAACCATTTAAAGTTGAATCAATGGATGAAATAGGACAAATGATTCAATCTATAAATGAAAACATAGAAAAAACCATAGTAGGAATAAATCAAGATACTGAAGCAATTAAAGAGAGTTCAAGAATTTGTGAACTTGTATCAAAAGGAGATTTAAGTGTAAAGATTCAAAGTGAATCTAAAAGTAAAGAGATAAATGATTTAATTGATATTGTAAATAAGTTAATTGCTTCAATGAGTTACAATGTGAACAGAGTTTTAGATTCACTTGATGAATATTCAAAAGATCACTATTCTGTAAGAATTGTATCAAAAGGAAAAACAAATGCCGATATGAAAAGATTGTTTGACCAAGTTAATATTTTAGGTGAGACATTAGTAAAATTAAGTTCCCAAAATCTAAAAAACGGATTGGCTTTAGAACAAACTTCAAGTGTTTTATCAAGTAACGTTGAAAATCTATCGTCTGTATTAACAGAACAATCTAACTCTTTATCAAATGTATCAGAAGAGCTAAAAAATGTAATACTTAGGGTAGATGAAACATCAAAAAATAGTATAGAAATGACCAACTATGCAAATGAACTTGCAAACTCTTCTAATGAAGGAAAAGATTTAGCCTCAAGTACTGTTTTAGCAATGGATGAAATTAATAATCAAGTAATGTCAATAAATGAAGCTATTATTGTTATTGATCAAATTGCATTCCAAACAAATATACTTTCACTTAATGCTGCTGTTGAAGCAGCAACTGCAGGTGAAGCAGGAAAAGGTTTTGCTGTTGTTGCACAAGAAGTAAGAAGTTTAGCAAGTAGATCCGCAGAAGCCGCAAAAGAGATTAAAGAGTTAGTAGAAAATGCAAAAGTAAAAGCTGAAGATGGGAAAGTAACTGCATCAAATATGATTGATGGATATAGTCAATTAAGTGAAAATGTTGAATCAACGACACAACTGATTAATCTTGTAGCTAAAAATAGTAAAGAGCAACAAGGTATGATTAATGAGATAAATAACGATATTCAAGATATAAATGTAGAAATCAAAAAAAATGTTGAAATTGCAAATGAAACAAATGTAGTTGCCCATCAAGCAAGTGATATCGCTCATATAATTGTAGTTGATGCAAGTGAAAAGAATTTTTGTGGAAAAGAAGAAATTCAAATTAGAGATAAAGTAATTAATGTAGAGTATAAAGGAGAGGAGAGAAGAAGAATTGAATCAAATATAAAAAATGGAAAAAATTTATCTTATGGAAAAAGAGATAGACGAAATAGAAATTAAATATCTGATTTAATATTTACATAGATTATGATAGAATCCCATTTTTAAAAAAGGAGATTTTATTTATGACTAAATCAGATATTACAAATATATTTACATTACTACTTTTATCATATGGGTATTCAAATGGAAATCAAGTTCTTTTTACTATAGGACTTTTTGCTTTTAGTGGAGCCATTACAAATACTTTAGCAATTCATATGCTTTTTGAAAAAGTACCTTATCTATATGGTTCTGGAATTATTGAAAAGAAGTTTGCATCTTTTAAAAATGCTATTCATGATATGTTGATGAATCAATTTTTTACACAAGAACACCTTAAAAAGTTTTTTGCAACTGAGGTTGATAGTGCTAAAAATAAAGTTGATTTTGAAAAGATTTTAAATAAAACAGACTTTACCCCTGCTTTTAACTCTTTAAAAGAAGCAGTTATTGAATCACCTTTTGGTGGAATGCTTGGAATGTTTGGTGGGGAAGCTGCACTAGAGCCTTTAAAAGAGCCATTTGTAAAAAAACTTCAAGGTTCAATAGTAGATATTTCAAAAAGTGATACTTTTCAAACTGTTTTAAATGAAGCATTAAAATCAGATGATTTAAGTGATGATATACATAAAAAATTAAGTTCAATAGTAAATAATAGATTAGATGAATTAACTCCAAAGATGGTAAAAGAGCTTGTTCAAAATATGATAAAAGAGTATTTAGGATGGCTTGTTATTTGGGGAGCTGTATTTGGTGGACTAATTGGATTTGTTTCTACTATGATAGGATAGTTTGTAGTAAGTCTTTTAGTTGAAACAGGGATATTAGTTTTTATACTAATTATCTACTGTTTCATTTAAAATTATAGATATAAAACCCTATTAATGTTCCAACAAAAACTAAACCAATAAAAACAAATAATACAATATCAATAATAGCCATTTACAAATCCTCTTTATAAAATCAGTTTTCTTAACAATAAGTTAAGTCCAGAATTATAATTATAGTTTGTCAATTTCACAAGGTATATTCTCTTGACAAAAACTAAACAGTTTTTCTTTAGTATAGATATTTATTTAAAAATAGATTAAAGCAAAATTCCTAAAAAACAAAAAAATATCAATAAAGTGTCAATAAATATAACATATTGAAATTGACAATATATTGATATATTATAAATTCAAAAAGTCATTTTTTGGAAAATGACTATCATATGGGATATTTAGTTAGAATAAGTTTATAAGACAAAGGGTGTGTATGATACTTTTTAGAATATTAATTCCAATAATTGTAATTTTTTTTATCACCTTAGGTACTCTAGCTTTTGCTTAAATTAAGTCACAAAAAAGAGGTAGAGTAATTGAATATTAAAAAAGTACTTTTAATAGAAGATGATATTGAACTTCAAACACTTATAAGTGACTTTTTAAAAGCTTATAACTATGTATGTACTACTTATTCAGAACCATTGGAAGCATTAAAAGAGTTTCATGAAAATCATTTAAAGTATGCTATTGTGATTTTAGATCTAGGACTTCCTAAAATGGATGGTTTTGATCTATTTAAAAAGTTAAAAGAGATTAAAAATATACCAATAATAATATCAACTGCAAGAAATGACATAGGTAATAAAATCTATGGTTTTGAATTGGGTGCTGATGATTATTTGTCAAAACCTTATGATCCAAGAGAATTGGTGCTAAGAGTTGATGCTATTTTAAAACGATATGAAGATGACAATACAAATGTACTTCAAAGTAATAAAGAACTCAAAGTTGGTGAGTTAATAATCGATCTAGATAGAAAGAAAGTCTTTATTGAGAATCAAGAAATAGAGTTTACAAAAATTGAATCAGAAATATTTTTTATGTTTATATCTAATATTAATAAGGTAGTTTCAAGGGAAGATATTGTCAATCAAACCTCTTTAAAAAAAGATGCTAAAAATAGAACAATTGATATGCATATTAGTAATATACGGTTTAAAATAAATGATGATCCAAAAAAATCTACATATATAAAGTCAGCATGGGGAATAGGGTATAAATTTATTAGTGAGAATTAAGTACTCACTTTGCTGATTTTATCACTTCTCTTATTTTTTTAGGAGTGTTTTTTATACAGTTTCAATTTAAATGCTAAAAATACATATAGTACCAATAATACGGGGTTAGATCTGACTTTTAGAAATAATCTAACTTTTTAAAACAAAAGAGTGTCAAGAAAATGTCAATAAATATTACATATTAAAATTGACAAAATATTGATATATTTAAAAATCAGTTTTAAAGGATAAATTATGGAACTTGTTAAAAAATTGGCTTTCTTCGTAGTTTCTAGCCTTGTATTAATTGGGATAATAAGCTATTTTGCTTAAAATGGAGGAGTAATAAATTATAATGACAACTAAGTATTATTTTATTTTAGCTTGCATTCTAGTCCTATTTTGGATGTTGTTATCTGGCCATACCAGTGTACTTTTGCTAACTTTAGGTTTTGCATCAATAGTACTGGTTACTTGGTTAGTTAGTCGTATGGATCGTAACGACAACGCTCCAGTTCGTGTGTTGTTTTCCATGAAGTTTTTTTCTTATCTTGGATGGCTTATTTGGCAGGTTATTATTACTAACATTGATGTTGCTAAACGTATCTGGAATCCATCATTGCCAATTAAACCAGCTTCTCGTAAGATTAAAGTAAAAATCAAAGATCCCTTAATCAAAACAATTTATGCTAACTCTATTACATTAACACCTGGTACAGTTACTACTGAAGTAGGTGAAGATTATTTTATTGTTCATGCATTAAACTCTGAGGGTCTTGATGAATTAGAAGAAGGTGATATGGAAAGACGTCTTCTTTGTCTGGAGGAAAGACAATGATTGCTGCTGCTATAATTGCCTTGCTAATTACATTAGCTCTTACCCTAACTCGTGCCTTTTTAGGGCCAAATATTTATGACCAGATATTAGCTGTTAACTCTTTTGGTACAAAAACAGTTTTATTAATTGTTGTAGGTGGTCATGCCTTAGGTTGGTTTAGTTATGTTGATATTGCATTAATGTATGCACTTGTTAACTTTGTTGGAACTCTTGCTGTTATGAGGTTTTTTGAACAATATAACCCACAAGGAGAACAATCATGATTATTGGTTTAATAAGTGATATTTGTTTACTTCTTGGAGGTATTTTTACCTTAACTGGTGCAATTGGATTGTTAAGACTTCCTAATTTTTACACAAGATTACATGCTGCGAGTGTTACTGAGTCATTAGCTGCTCCACTACTAATCATTGGTGTAATGTTAGATACTGGTTTTACCCTAGATTCTGCTAAGTTAGTACTTATAATCTTAATCATGGTAGTTGCTAACCCAACAATTACTCATGCATTATGTCGTGCTGCTGCTCATGGTGGAGTTCATCCAGAGATGGAAACAAATGACAGTAAAAAAAATCAATCACAAAGTGAAACAGAACTTTCAGCTAAGGAGTTAAAGTGATAGAGAATCTTCATTTAATTATTGATGTTTGTTTACTTGCTTTCTTAGTATTAATTGTTTTTGCAGCAATGAAAGTAACAAACTTATTTGTTGCTACTATGCTATTTGGTATTTTTAGTTTCGTTGCAGCCTTACTATTTTTAGATTTAGATGCTGTAGACGTTGCCTTTACAGAAGCAGCTGTTGGTGCTGGTTTTTCAACTGTACTTCTGTTAGCTGCTTTAAGACTTACTGGTGCAGTTGAAAATGCAAAACATAGGCATTCAACTTTAGGATTATTTATTGTAGTTCTTACAGGTGCCGCTTTAATTTATGGTACAGCTGATTTCCCAAATATGGGAGATGCAAATGCACCTGTTCAATTACATCTTGCTCCTGAATTTATTCAATTAACACAAGAGAAAATTGATATTCCAAATGTTGTAACGGCAGTTCTTGCAAGTTTTAGAGGATATGATACATTTGGTGAAACAGTGGTTATTTTTAGTGCCGGTGTTGCTGTATTATTATTACTTGGAATGGGTCATGTAGAACCTAAGAATGAACCAGAACAAAATATGGTTTTATGGGTAGTAGTTAAACCATTTATTGCTTTAATTTTAATCTTTGGACTTTATGTACAGTTTCACGGTGACTTTGGTGCTGGAGGTGGTTTCCAAGCCGGAGTAATTTTTGCAAGTGGTATTATTTTATATAGTTTAGTTTTTGGAGAAGGTTATGCAAGGAAAGTTATTCCTTCAAGAATCTTACCAAGATTAGCTGCATTAGGTGTACTAATTTATGGTGTAACAGGATTGGCAAGTTTACTTTCAGACAAGCCATTCTTAGACTATAATGCCTTATCTTCAAATCCAATAGCTGGTCAACATATGGGTATTATCCTTGTTGAAGCAGGTGTTGGTTTAGCAGTATTTTCTACAGTATTACTAATCTTTTATTCTTTTTCTGGGGTGAATCACAATGAATGAGTTATTAGGACATTTTAATTACTGGATAGTAATTTTTCTAATGATGATGGGATTATATATGGTAATTGCATCATCTAATTTGATTAAAAAACTGATTGGTCTTGGTGTTTTTCAAGCCTCGGTATTTATTTTGTATATTACGTTCGGTAAGATAACAGAAGGTAGCCCTCCCATTATCACTGATAATGTTGATGTATATTCTAATCCTTTACCTCACGTACTTATACTTACAGCGATTGTTGTTGGTGTTGCGACTACATCTGTTGGTTTAGCATTAATTGTACGTATTAAAGAAGCTTATGGGAGCACTGATGAAGATGATATCCATGATATGGATGACAAAGATGACTTTAATATTAAAAACAACAGGAGTATAAATTGAATCTTATGACACATTTACCTGTTCTTGTTGTTGTTGCGCCACTGCTTGCAGCGGCATTAATTGTAGTAATCAATAGTAGAAAAGCTGCTTGGTTAATTACTTTAATAACATCACTTTTTTGTTTTTATGCTTCTGTAAATATGTTACAGATGCTTCAAGATGTTGCAGAACTTAGTTATAAACTTGGTGGCTGGGATGCACCACTTGGAATTGAGCTTAAGGTTGATGCTTTAACTGCATTAATGTTATTAATTCTTACTGGTTCAGCTTCGCTAGTTAGTTTCTATGCTTTAAGAAGTGTTGAAAAAGAGATTGCTGATGGAAAACAAGTACTGTTTTATTCAGCTTTTCTTTTAGTATTTGCAGGACTTATTGGTATTTCTATTACTGGCGATGCCTTTAATGTTTTCGTATTTTTAGAGATTTCTTCACTTTCTACTTACGCAATTATTAGTATGGGTAAAGATAGACGTGCTCTGCATGCTTCATACTCATACTTAATCATGGGTACAATTGGTGCGACATTTATCTTAATTGGTATTGCTTTTATGTATGTAATGACAGGTACTTTAAATATGAGTGATTTAGCACAAAGACTACCAGCAGTTGCTGATACAAGTGCTATAAGAGCTGGATTTGCCTTTATTACAATTGGTGTTGGTATCAAAGCTGCTATGCTTCCACTTCACCAATGGTTACCTAATGCATATGCTTATAGTCCATCTGTAGTTTCTACATTCTTAGCAGCAACTGCAACTAAAGTAGCTGTTTATGTAATGATTAGATTCCAGTTAACTATTTTTGGTATTGAGTTTTCACTTCTTGAAATGCCATTTGATAAAATCTTAATGTTCTTAGGAACTTTAGGTATTTTAGGTGGTTCAATCTATGCTATCTTCCAAAGCAATGTAAAAAGAATGTTAGCATACTCAAGTATTGCTCAAATTGGTTATATCTTATTGGCAATCGGGCTTGCAAGTCACGAAGGTTTTGTAGCTGCTTTATTACACATGTTTAACCACGCCTTAATTAAGGGTACTTTATTCATGGCACTTGGAATTATTTTCTATAGATTTGCTACAACTGAACTGTCTTCAATGGCAGGTACTGGTAGAACTATGCCATTTACAATGGCTGCCTTTACAATTGGTGGTTTAAGTTTAATTGGTGTTCCAGGTACTGCAGGATTTGTTAGTAAATGGTATTTAGTTACTGCTTTACTTGAAGCATCTTTATGGCCAATTGCATTATTAATTCTTGTAGCTTCTATTCTTACAGTAATTTATGTGGGTAGAGTTATTGAGGTTGCTTACTTTAAACCTGCTCCAGAGGGAGTTGAGAGAAAATCTATGCCTACATCAATGCTTGCAGCATTATGGATATTTGCAATAGCAAATATTTACTTTGGTTTAGATAGTGAAGTGAGTATGGGAGTATCTACACTTGCTGTAGATCAGTTAATAGGAGTGAGACCATGAGTATAGAAACACTTTATATTTTAATAATGGTAATACCACTTCTAACAGCAGTTGGTGTATTGGTATGCCGAAAAAATGAAAATGTTCGTGAAACTGTAACAATTATAGGAGGAGTGTCTCTATTTATTGCAGTTGTTAATTTAGCACTTAGCTATGACTTTGAACAAGCAGTAAAGTTTACACTGCTTGAGCCATTCCCAGGTCTAGCAATTGCTTTTGAACTTGAACCTTTAGGTTTAATATTCACATTAGTTGCAGGATTCTTATGGCCAGTTACGTCATTATATGCAATTGGGTATATGAGAGGGCACCATGAGAAGAATCAAACAAGATTCTATTTTGCCTTTGCAATATCAATTTTTGCAACTATGGCATTAGCTTTATCAGCTAACTTATTTACTTTATTTATTGCTTATGAGTTGTTGACACTTTTCACATTGCCATTAGTTACTCATGCAGGAACAGATGCCGCAAGACGTGCAGGTTGGACTTACTTAGGTATTTTAATGACTACGTCAATTGGATTTTTACTTTTAGCAATTATCTGGACTTGGTCATTAACAGGAACTTTAGAGTTTACTGTAGGTGGTATTCTTGAAGGAAAAGCAGAACCAGCTATTTTAGGTGGTTTATTACTACTATTTGTTTTTGGTACAGGAAAAGCTGCGATTATGCCATTTCACAGATGGTTGCCAGCGGCAATGGTAGCACCAACACCTGTTTCATCTTTACTACACGCAGTTGCGGTAGTTAAAGCTGGTGTTTTTACTATTTTAAAAGTTTCTGTTTATGTTTTTGGTATTGATTTAATTGCTTCACTTGATGCTGCTTACTGGCTTTCACTGTTAGCTGGATTTACAATTGTTAGTGCATCAATTATTGCTATGACAAAAGATAACTTAAAAGCAAGGTTAGCTTACTCAACTATTAGTCAGTTATCTTATATCATTTTAGCGGCAATGCTTGGTGTTGCTACTGGTGTATTTGCAGGTAGTTTACATATTGCAATGCACGCATTTGCAAAGATTACTTTATTCTTCTGTGCAGGTGCGATTTTAGTTGCTGCTCATAAATCAAAAGTTTCTGAGTTAAATGGTATAGGTCGTGCTATGCCAATTACTATGATTGCATTCTTATTAGCTGCACTTTCAATTGTTGGTTTACCACCACTTGGAGGAAGCTGGAGTAAATGGTTATTGTTGCAAGCGACTATGGAAGCACATAATATGGTATTACTAATAGTATTATTAGTAAGTTCTTTATTGAACTTATTCTATTTAGTTGAAATACCAATTAGAGGATTCTTTGCTAAACCAGTTGATCCTGCATATAACAATGGAATCAAAGAAGCACCAACATTTAGTTTAATTGCAATTTTAATAACAACAACGGGTTGTCTGGCACTATTTTTCTTAGTTAACCCAGCTTGGAATCTTGTTGAGAAGGTATTACCATGAATGATAATAAACAATACATATTCGATAACCCTAAAAATGTAAAGCTATTAGTAAGAGCTCTTTACGCTTGTTGTTTGATTTTATTTGCTTTGGATTTAGTTATTCATAGACATATTTATCATCCGTGGGAAGAGTTTACAGGTTTTTATGCCTTTTATGGTTGTATTGCGTGTGTAGTACTTGTATTACTTGCACGTGAAATGAGAAAAGTAGTTATGCGTGATGAAGATTATTATGACATCAAAGATGAAAATAATGTACAGAATGTAGAAGAAAAAAAAGAAGATTTAGTAAAAACAGGAGAAAAAGTTGATGGATAGTTTTTTACCAATATTACCATTTCTTATTGCAGCAATTCTAACACTTTTTACTCGTGGTAGCTTACGTGCTACTATTATGATAGTAGCACCTATTGTTGCAGCGTATGGTATTTATAATCTTGAAGTTGGACATACTTATACTGCTATATTGCTTGGTTATGAATTAACACCAATTAGAATTGATAAACTTTCAATGCTATTTGGATATTTATTTTGTGTAGCAGCTCTATTAGGTAATATTTATGCTTTATATCATAAAGATACAATTCAGCATTTTGCTGCACAAGCGTACGCTGCAAGTGCAGTAGGGGCTGTTTTTGCTGGAGATATGTTAACTTTATTTATTTATTGGGAGTTAATGGCTTTAACATCGTCAGTATTAATTTTTGCTAGAAGAAGTGAAGCATCATTACATGCTGGTATTAGATATTTAGCAATGCAGATTATTTCTGGTTTATTATTATTAGCCGGAATTATCGTATATTACAACTCAGTTGGAAACCTTGACTTTAATCATATTGGATTAGATTCTCCTGGTGCTTGGTTATTCTTCATAGCATTTGGTATCAAAAGTGCTTTCCCTTTCTTACACAACTGGTTAACAGATGCATATCCAGAAGCAACAGAAAGTGGTACAGTATTTTTAAGTTCATTTACAACTAAAGTTGCAGTTTATGCATTAGCAAGATCATTTGCTGGTGAAGAAATACTGATTTATATTGGTGCTACTATGGCATTCTTCCCAATATATTATGCGGTAATTGAAAATGACTTAAGAAGAGTACTTACATATAGTCTTATCAACCAGATTGGATTTATGGTTGTAGGTATTGGTATTGGTACAGAATTAGCTCTTAATGGTGCAGTAGCCCATGCCTTTGCAGACGTAATCTTTAAAGGATTACTGATGATGACTATGGGAGCAGTTCTGTGGTCAACGGGAGAAATGCGTGGATCTGAGCTTGGAAACTTATATAAAAAGATGCCAAAAACAGCATGGCTATGTATAGTTGGAGCTGCATCAATTTCTGCCTTCCCACTATTTAGTGGATTTGTAACTAAGTCTATTATTGTAAGTGCTGTATTAGCAGAAGGGTACTATGGAGTTTGGTTAATCTTATTATTTGCAGCTGCTGGTGTATTCCACCATGCTGGTATTAAAATTCCATTCTTCGCATTCTTTGCACATGAATCAAAATTTGTTAAAACTGCAAAAGAAGCTCCAAAAAATATGCTTTGGGCAATGAGTTTAAGTGCAGTACTTTGTATTGCTATTGGTTGTTTCCCTCAACAGTTCTATTCACTATTACCTTGGGAAATGGATTACACAGTATATGATACAACACACGTATTAACTCAATTACAACTGCTGTTCTTCTCAGCACTTGCATTTGTTTGGTTAAAACTAGCTCATATCTATCCACCAGAGTTGAAATCAGTTAATCTTGATGCTGAGTGGGTATATAGAAAACTATTCCCTAAAGCAATTTATGGAGTTGTTAATGTATGGGGTTCATTCTATGGATCAGTTCAAGTACAATCAGGACAACTATTACAAACAACAAAAATTGGAATTGTTAGATTCTTTGGTGCAGATGGATTCTTATCTAATTTCCGTTCTTTAGGTGGAATGGTAATGTGGGTTGCCGTGATTTTGTCTACATCATTATTCTTATATTATCTATAATTTTTAGAAAAAATCATATAAGATCATAACTTTAATTTATTTAGAGTTATGATCTTTAACTTAATTTAAAAATCATCATCTAAACTAATATGTCAATAAATTGTAAAGAAAAGTTACCTTGTGAACTTGACAATTTATAAATACAATTATGATCTTAATAAAGTGTCTCCTAGTACAAAATATCAATTAATTTTGTTTATCTTGTGCTAGGAGCTTTAACTAATAAAAATCCTATTTTACTTTTTACCTTTTTACTACAAAACAAATGTTAATATGTCATCCATAATTTAAATATTGAACTAATTGTATTTAAAAGTACTTTTATAGGATAAAAAATGGAAAAACAAGAACAAATAGAATTACTAGTATTATTGGATACTACTCCTTTAGAAGATAAAGAGAAGTTTGAAAAACATCTTAAAAAAGAGGGGTTTAAAATTGTTGAAGAGGAAGACTTTGTATATACAGCAAAATCATCAACTACACTTTTTGCTACAAAAGCTTATATACTAGAAGTCTTTAAAGTAGGACTTCAAAAAGTAAACTTTGATGGTGAAGCAAATCTAATTTTTCTTTTAAATGAAACTCCTTATCCCGCTTATTATTATGATAAAAATACAAAAGAGTTTGAATTAACAAAAGAAGATGAATAGTGAATAGTATTTATGAATTTTTAAAAAAACTACAAAATGAAAAAAAACTAAAAGAGTGTCAACTTCTAATAGTAAATGATGATAAACAAGCTCAAGAAGCTTCAGATATAGTCTCTTTTTTAGGTTTCACACCTTTTGTATTAGCTGATTTTAGAGCAAACTTTGGAGATGATTTATTATCTTTTTCTACAGAGCTTCAAGATATTACTAAATCATTAAATAAATATTACTCTTATAAAAAGCAGAATAAAGTATTAATTGCTCCTCTTAGAACTATCTCTTTTCCTATGCCAAAAGAGAAATGTTTTGACTCTTTTGAAATCTCTTTTGCAGATACAATAAATCTTGAAGAGTTTAAAAGTAAGTTACACAATTGGGGGTATTACTTTGTAGATATTGTAACCTCAGAATCAGAAGTTTCTATAAGAGGGGATATTATTGATATATGTCCTCTTGGAAGTGAGAGTGGCTTTAGGGTATCTTTATTTGATGATGAAGTAGAGTCTATAAGAAAATTTGATATTGAAGATCAAAAATCAGAGAAAGATGAGATAGAGTCTTTTAATGTAACTCCTGCTTTTTTAGCTTTAGATGAAGAGGCCTTAGAAGAGATAAATGAAGAGATTGAAACAGTTGAATCAGATGCTTTTATAAAAGATATACACTCTTTAGGGTTTTGGTATTTAAACGATTTAGGTGAATATTTGCCCCAAAGATTAAGCTCTTACATTACACAAGATGCACTTATAGAAATTGATGAAGCTTATGTTTTTGAAGAAAAAAGACTAAATAAAGATAAATTTTTAACAACACCGCAAATCTATTCTTCTAAAAACTATCAAGAGATTGCCCCTGCAAATATAAAAGAGTTTATCTCTTTTCATGAAGACAAGAAAATCACTATTATTTCTTCTGCTGAAGCTAAAGTAAAAGCTTTTGATTTAGAACTTACAGATAAAAAAATCAACTATCTTTTTGAACCATATATTATAAACCTTATAAGTGATGATGAACTAATTATCTCTTTAAATAAAGAGATAAAAAAGAAGAGAAAGAAAAAAATTAGACTTGTAATTGATGAGTTACAAAATGGAGATTTTGTAGTTCATGAAAAACATGGAATTGGTCAATATAGAGGAATAGAGCCTGTTGTAGTAATGGGAGCAAAAAGAGATTTTGTTGTTGTGATGTATGCAGGAGATGATAAACTTTTACTTCCTGTTGAAAATATTGACTTGATTGATAGGTATGTAGCTGATGGAAACTCATATGCAGTTGTAGATAAGTTAGGTAAAGGAAGTTTTGCCAAGTTAAAAGAAAAAGTAAAAGATAAGCTTTTTGCTATTGCAAATGATATTATTAAACTAGCTGCTGCAAGAGAGCTTGTGAATGGTATAAAAATCAATACAAATAAACAACAATTAAATGATTTTGCTAATTCTGCTGGGTTTGATTATACAAAAGATCAAAGTAGAAGTGTTAAAGAGATATATTCTGATTTAAGTTCTGGAAGAGTTATGGATAGATTATTGTCTGGTGATGTTGGTTTTGGTAAAACTGAAGTAGCAATGAATGCTCTTTTAGCAACAGTGTTAGATGGCTTTCAAGCACTTTTTGTTTGTCCTACAACTCTACTTGCTTCACAGCATTACCATGGTATGCAAAAAAGATTTGAAAATCTTGGTATCTCTATGGCAAAACTTGATGGAAAAACTTCAATAAAAGAAAAAAATCACATTAAAAAAGGTTTAGAGAGTGGAGAGATACAGCTTGTAATTGGAACACACTCTTTATTAAGTGTAAAAACAAATAATCTTGCCCTTGTTGTAATTGATGAAGAACACAAATTTGGTGTAAAACAAAAAGAGAAATTAAAAGAGCTTAGAGAAGATGTTCATATCTTTTCTATGAGTGCAACTCCAATTCCAAGAACTCTAAATCTAGCTCTTTCTAAACTAAAAGGAATGTCTTCTCTTCTAACTCCTCCAAGTGAAAGACTTGGTGTAAGAACTTACGTAAAAGAATATAGTGATAAACTAATCAAAGAGATAGTTCTAAGAGAAAAAAGACGTGGTGGACAGCTTTTTTATGTGCATAATAATATTGCTTCAATAGAAGCAAAAAAGGCTGATATAGAAGAGATAATTCCAAATATAAAAATAGAGATAATCCATTCAAAAATTAAAGCAGCAGAGGCTGAAAAAATTATTGAGAGGTTTGATAATAAAGAGTTTGATATTTTACTTGCAACTTCTATTGTAGAGTCAGGACTTCATTTACCAAATGCTAACTCAATTATCATAGATGGTGCAGATAGATTCGGTATTGCAGATTTACATCAACTTAGAGGAAGAGTTGGACGAAGTGATAAAGAAGGGTTTTGTTATTATATTGTTGAAGATAAAAAACAGATAACTTCTGATGCAATTAAAAGACTTGTAGCTTTAGAATCTAACTCATATCTTGGAAGTGGAACAGCCTTAGCTCATCAAGATTTAGAGATTAGAGGTGGTGGAAATATCATTGGTGAGGCACAAAGTGGACATATAAAACAGATTGGTTATGGTCTTTATCTTAAGATGCTAGAAGATGCTTTATCAACTTTAAGTGGTGATAAAAAAGAGAAAGAAGAGACTGTAGACATAAAGTTAGCAATTTCTGCTTTTATTTCTAGTGATTATATATCTGAAGATAGAGTAAGACTTGAACTATATAGACGTCTTTCAAAATGTAAGTCAAAAGATGAGGTTTATGTTATTGAAGAAGAAATGGAAGATAGATTTGGGAAACCAGATATTCCAACAAAACAATTTTTAGAATTAATTATTATAAAAATATTAGCATTTGACAAAGAAATAAAGACAATAAGCTCATATGAAATGAATGTAACATTTACTAAATCAGATGATACAAAAGAGACAACAAAATCTCCATCTAAAGATGATGATGACATTATAGCAACAACCTTGAAGTATTTAAGAAAATAGATAGAAAATATTCATTCCCAGTGGGACAGTGGGAATGAATTAAAAAGTATTCGAATTTAATAATTTATAAGTAATTTTACACATAAAAAAAGAAAAAGGAAAAGTAGGGATGTCTTTTCCTTTTTACATAGGAGGAGTATAAATCTAACAACTACAAACATGGGAAGGTTTGTATATGTTTACTTACAAGAGAAATTTTACACAAAGGAAGTGGGTAAAAAGTGTGGTTTACCCACTTCTTCAAAAAAATTAGATAAATTTAAAAAAAAAGGAAGAAAGTGAAAAATCTATATCCCTATTTTAGTCAAAATCCACTTGACAGACTTGATAATTTGAGAGGAAATAATCAAAAAATATTAGAATTTATGAATACTAACAGTTCACTTTTCTTGATTTTTGATGGAAATAATATTTTAGTTGATGAGGAAAATAGACAATGTTTATTTTCAAAAAAGATTTTAGAACAATATAATATAAATAAAAAAGAGATTGTTTTTTTAGGTTTATATGAGGATAAATACTATTTTGCTTTTTCTTTAAATGAAGATAATAAGACTCAATTATCAAAAATAGCTTTAAGAGAGTTTATTGTTTTAGACTATTTAGATCAAGAGATGTTAGGGATATTAGCTCAAGCTTCTTCTGTATTAAACTGGCATGAATCACATAAGTTTTGTTCAAATTGTGGTAAAAGTACAGAGATTGTTAACTCTGGATGGAGAAGAGATTGTCCTTCTTGTAAAAAAGAACATTTTCCTAGAGTTGATCCTGCTGTTATAATGTTAGTAACTTTTGATGAGTATTGTCTTATTGGAAGAGGAGTAAATTTTAAAAATAAGCGTTATTCATGTCTTGCTGGATATGTGGATTCTGGAGAAACTTTAGAGGAAGCAGCAAAAAGAGAACTTTATGAAGAGGCAGGAGTTGAAGGTTATGATGTAGAATATCTTTTTTCTCAACCTTGGCCTTTCCCCTCAACTTTAATGATTGGAATGAGAATGAAAGCAAAATCAAAAGAGTTAAATATTGATACGAATGAAATTGCAGATGCTTTTTGGGTACATAAAGATGATATTAAAGCTGTACTTGATGGAAAAGAGGGATACTCTTTTACTTTACCTGATAAAAGAGCAATAGCTAGAAACTTACTTGATATATGGGTTGAAGAGAAGTGATTCTCTTTTCTCCAGACTCTTTTTTTAATTATTAAAAAAACTTATCTTTCTTGTTAAACTCTCGTTAATATAAAATTAAAAAATCATTAAAACCTACATGTCATAATTTCAATGTAACAAATAAGAAGATGTTACAAATTTCATAATAAAAACCAAAAGGATAAATAATGAAAACAAGTAAAGTATTAGCAGTAGTTGCTATGACAGGACTTTTAAGTACAGGTCTTTATGCAGTTTGCTATGGACCAGGACAAGGTCAGGGGCAAGGTATGATGAAACAACAAGGAATGATGAATCAACAAGGAATGATGAAACGACAAGGAATGATGGGGCAGTCTTGTGGAATGCAAGGTAAAAATATGATGATGAAAAAAGGAATGCATAATAAAGGTAAAAATGGACCTTTATCTCTTTTAAGAAAATTAAATTTAACACCTGAACAACAAACGCAAATTGCAAAAATTAGACAAGATATTTTCTCAAAAAAAGTTAGACCAGATGTAGCTTTTTCAAAAGAGGGCTTTGATAAAGCAAAATTCATTGAAATAATGAAACAAAAAAGAGAGAATATGATAGAATCTAAAGCAGAAATGATTGATAGAGTTTATAAAGTATTAACACCAGAACAAAAAGAACAGTTTAAAGTGTTGATGGATTTAAAAAGAGAAAGAATGCAATCAATGATGAATAGAAGGATGAATTTTGATAAAAATTGCTATGGTAGAAGATGATTTAGAATTAGCAGATGTTCTAACTCAATACTTAAAGCAGTATAATATTGAAGTAACAAACTACGAAGAGCCTTTTTTGGCTCTAAGTAGTTTAAGATTAAATAAATATGATTTAATAATATTAGATTTAACCCTCCCTGGAATGGATGGTCTTGATGTTTGTAAACTTATAGTAAAAGATTATGATATTCCAATAATTATCTCAAGTGCAAGAAGTGATATTACAGATAAAGTAACAGCACTACAGCTTGGAGCAGATGATTACTTACCCAAACCATATGACCCACGTGAATTAGAAGTTAGAATTAAAACTATTTTAAGAAGATTTAATCATAATAGTGAAGAGATGGTTCCTGAAGAAAAGAAAAAACTATTTAATTTAGATGTTGAAAAAAAAGAGATTACAAAAAATGGTAAGTTCATAAAATTAACAGCAGCAGAGTATGAAGTTTTATCTTTAATGTTAAAAAGAGAAAGTTTTGTAATTAGTAGAGAAGATATCTTTGAAAACTCAGGGTTACTTAATTCTGATTATGAAAGTTCAGGCTCTTTAGCTGTTATTATTAATAGAATAAGACATAAAATAGAAGATAATCCAAAGGAACCAAAGTATCTTCATACAATAAGAGGAATGGGGTATAAATTTACAAATGAATAGACAATCTATATTTTTTACAATAACAGTTAGTTTTATTATATCAATCTTACTTGTAATAATAAGTTTTGGAATATTAATGGTTGGAAATCAAAAAAGAGTAGGACATCATCTTTATGATAAATATAAACCTGTGTCTCAATTAGTTTTTAGACAACACTTTAGACATGGTGGAGTTAATAAAAAATTTGTTGAAAACCTAAGATCTTTGAATTTTGAAATTTTTACAAAAAAAGGTTTAATAGATGGCATTACTTATAATCCTAAAACAAAAGTTTTAACAGAAAGACGATTTCGTGATGGAATATTTAGAGTACTTCAAGTTAATGATAGACAGTTTATTTATCTTAAAAAAAGAGGGAATACTTTTTTAATAGAGGATAAAGATGCTTATACAAAAGATTCAAGAGTTTATATTGTTTTAGGTTTTGCAATTATTTTAATTACACTAATTTTATCTTTTATAGTAACTTTGAGAAAACTAATGCCTTTAAAACTTCTAAAAGAGAAAGTAAATACTTTAGGTGATGAAAATTTTGATTTTGAATGTTGTAATCTAGAAGGAAATGACGAAGTTTCTCAACTTGCACGTGAGTTTAAAGAGTCTGCCAAAAAATTAAAAGATGTAAAAGAAGCAAGAAACGTATTTATAAGAAATATTATGCATGAACTTAAAACTCCTATTACAAAAGGAAAGTTTTTAACAGAACTTGAAAGAAGTGAAAAAAACGATGCTACCTTAAAAGAGGTTTTTAATAGATTAGAATCTCTTATAAATGAGTTTGCTTCAATTGAAGAGCTTATCTCTTCAACAAAAAATATTGAGAAAAAACATTACTTCTTAGACGACCTAATAGATAATGCAAAAGATATATTAATGATAGATGATAATGTTATTGAAGGCTCTTTTGATAATAAAAAGATAGAAGTAAACTTTAAACTTTTTTCAATAGCAATAAAAAACTTAATTGATAATGCAATAAAATATAGTGATGATAAAAAAGTTTTAATTCAAACAGAAAATGAAGATATTATTTTTATAAATAGTGGAAAAGAATTAGAATTTGCATTGGAAAAATATTATGAACCATTTTTTGCAAATGAAGATAAAAGTAAAAACTCTTTTGGTTTAGGTCTTTATATAATTCATAATATTTTAAAAGCAAATAACTACTCTTTATCATATGTGTATAAAAATGGAAAAAATATTTTTACTTGTAAAAAGGATGAAGAATAGTATACGATATAGCAATAATTGGTGCAGGTGCAAGTGGTTTGATGTTTGCATCGCAAATAAAAAATAAAAAAATCTGCTTAATTGAATCAAACTCTAAAATTGGTCAAAAGATAAAAGTCTCTGGTGGAGCTAAATGTAATATTACAAATGAAAAAGTCTCTTATAAAAACTATTTAGGAGATGAAGAGTTTGTAAAAAAAAGTTTATCACAATACTCAAACAAAGATTTATTAGAGTTTCTTAATAAAAATGGGGTTTATCCAAAAGTAAATCCAAAAATAGTTAAAGGAACTTATTTTTGTAACTCTTCAAAAGATGTAATTTCAATGTTTGAAAAGTTAACAACTCATAGTAAAAAATATATGGATACAAAAGTTTTAGATGTAGAGTTTGATAAGCATTATAAAATAAAAACAAATAAACAGTTAATTGAAGCAAAAAAACTAGTAGTTGCTAGTGGCGGCCTCTCTTTTGAAACTTTGGGTGCTAGTTCAATTGCATATGATATAGCACAAAGATTTGCTCATACAATAAGAAAAACAAAACCTGCACTTGTAGGTTTTACAGTTCAAAAAGATCAATTCTGGTTTAAAAATTTAAGTGGAATATCTACTATGGTTGAAGCAAAAGTTGAAGAAAAAAGTTTTTATGGAAGTTTACTTTTTGCACATAAAGGATGTTCAGGTCCAGTTATATTAAACTCTTCTTTATACTGGCAAAAAGGAAAAATAAGTTTAGATTTCCTTCCAAATAAAAAGATAGAAAGTTTTTTAAAAGGAAATAAAAAAATTAGTTCAGCTTTACCTCTTCCTAAAAGATTTATGACTGAGTTCTTAGGTTCTATTTTACTTGAAGATAAACCTGTAAGTTCTTTAACAAAAGAAGAACAAGATAAATTAAAACTTTTAAAAAACTATGAATTTTCTCCAGCAGGAACTTTTGGTTACACAAAAGCAGAAGTTACAAGTGGTGGAATAAATACAAATGAAATAGACCATGAAAGTTTTGAAAGTAAAAAGCAAAAAGGACTTTATTTTATTGGAGAGTGTTTAGATACCACAGGTGAACTTGGTGGATATAATTTCCAACTCTACTTTACACAAGCTTATATTTGTGCAAAAAATTTAATCTAACAAAAAACTAACCATACAATAGATACAATTCCAAATATAAAAATATAGGAACATTAATTTTGAGAATTGCATTTATTGGAGATATTGTAGGTAGACCTGGACGTAAAATCATAAAAGAGAATTTAAAGAAAATAAAAGAAGAATACTCTATTGATTTTGTTATTGCAAATGCAGAAAATGCAAGTCACGGTTTTGGGCTTACAGTTAAAAATTGTAATGAACTTTTAAAAACAGGAATAGATGTAATTACAGGTGGAAATCATACTTTTGATAAAAAACAAGATATGTTTGCTCTTCTTGAAACTGATTATGTATTAAGACCTGATAATTACCCCTTAGGTGTCCCAGGAACTGGTGTTGGAGTTTACAATATAGGTGATGAAAAGCTAGCTGTTATAAATCTAATGGGACAATATACAATGCCAACAGTAGAAAATCCTTTTAACTGGGCTATTAAATTGGTTTCAAAACTTCAAGAAGAGGGTATAAAAAATATTTTTATTGATTTTCATGGTGAAGTTACTAGTGAAAAACGAGTGATTTTTATGATGTTAAAAGGCCAAGTTTCTGGAATTTGTGGAACACATACCCATGTGGGAACAGATGATTTACAAATTGTTAATGGAACAGCTTATTTAACAGATATTGGACTTACAGGTTGTAGGGATAATATTATTGGAATGAATGAAAAAATACCAATTCAAAAAGCAACTACTGGAATAGGTGGACATTTTGAGGTGCCAAACTCTTGTAAGGCTATTCTTCAAATGATGATAATTGATATTGAAGATGGCGCTGCAATAAACTCATTTAAATTAAAAAAATATTGTGACAGACCTAATTTAATAAAAACAGAGGCAATCATTGAATCAAATTGAAAATTCTTATGATTTATTAGTTTTTTTAAAAGAGAAAAATCTTTTAGAAAATGCAGGTGAATATTGGTGGCCAAATAAAAATGATTTTGAAATCTTTATTGGTGCAATATTAACACAAAATACAAAATGGGAAAATGTAGAAAAGTCTTTAGAAAATTTGAGAAGTTTAAAGCTCTTATCTTTAGATGCTTTAATAGGAGTTGATTTAGATATTTTTATAAAAGCAATAACTCCAAGTGGTTTTAAAAATCAAAAATCAATAAGAATAAAACAAATTGCAAAAAATATAATTGAAGAGTTTGGTTCCTTTGAGAGTTTTTGTGAGTTAGTTAACAGAGAGTGGCTTTTAGAACAAAAAGGAATTGGTCCCGAAACAGCAGATGCAATTCTTTGTTATGCTTGCCATCAAGAGTTTATGGTAGTTGATAAATATACTCAAAGGTTAGTTTCTTACTTTGGATATGAGTTTGAATCTTATGAAGATTTACAAGCATGGTGTGAATATGGAATTAATGAAAATTACGATAAAATATCCGAACTTTATGGATTTGAAATATCTCTAAACAAACTATATTGCAGGTTTCATGGAAAGATAATTGAGTATATGAAACAAAATAAACTATAAATATCATGAGGATTAAAGAATGATTATTATTCCACAAACAAAAGGTGGTGTTGGTAAATCTACAGTTGCTATGCAAGTAATTGCACCATATCTATTCAAAAAACATGGTAAAAAAGTAACTTATATTGAAATTGATGATGAAAACAATGATAGTAAGTCTTTTACAAGAACTGAAATTGTTAATAAAAGGATGTTAGGTACAAACAAACTAACAGAACTTGATGAAATGATTTTAATGGATGATAAGCATGAGATTATAGTTGATGTTGGTGGAAACAAAACTTCATCATTAGTTCTTGAAGAGATTAAAAAAGTTGGTTCTTTTGGTAATGTGAAGTGGATTATTCCTTTAGGTGATGGTGAACTTGATGGAAAAAATGCAATTGCAACTATGAAAAAAATCAAAAAAATTGAACAAAATCCAGATGCAAATATTCTTTTTGCCTTAAACAGAGCTATTTCTATGGAACCTGAATATGTTGAAGAACAATTTATTAACTTTTTTGGACATAAATATTTAGACTCTAATTCAGTGATTTGTGACTTTGTAAAAGATCCAAAATATTTTCCAGTTAAAAATGATAAGGTAATTACTATGAGTAGATACCTTGGGTCAACAGTTTGGGAAATGGCATATAACAACACTGATTTTGCAGCAAAAGCAATGAAAGCAAAAGAGCTTGGTGATATTGAAAGTGCTAGAAAGTTTTTATTTTTTAGAAGAATTCAAACAGAAGCAAAAGATTATGTTTTAGGAACTTTAAATAAAATCTTTTGTGATTTAGACCAATGGCTTGATATTAAGAAGTAAATAGAATATGAGTGATATGTCATTTAAACAAGCTAAAGAGATAGTTGAAAGACTTGAATTGGCAGAGCTTAGTTTACGAAACTCTTTTGATAATATTGATTATGCAAGAAGATCTTTAGATGATTCTATAATCGAACAGAAAAAAGTATTAAACCAATTACCAGAAAAAGATAAAAAAATATCTCTACTTTATATAATCATTATGTTAAATGTAGGGTTTATTGCTGGTCTTTTAGTTGGTAAATATTTATTATAATAAAATTTTAGGAAATATATATGGGTAAACAAGAAAAAATTGTATCAATGTTCAATGACATTGCTGGAACTTATGATATAGCAAATAGAGTTCTTAGTATGGGAATTGATAAGTCTTGGAGAAATAAAGCTTGTAATTTAGCATATAAGTTTTATGATAAAGAACAAGTAGAGAAAATTGTTGATGTAGCTTGTGGAACAGGTGATATGATTGAATTTTGGCAAAAGATTGCTAAAGAAAATGGCATATCTTTACAAAATGTTGTTGGGGTAGATCCAAGTGTAGGTATGATGGATGTTGCTAAACAAAAGCTTCCTGATGTTGAGTTTATTGAAGCTGGTGCTGCACAAATGCCTTTAGAAAATGATAGTGCAGATATTATTTCAATTTCATATGGAATCAGAAATGTAGTTCAAAGACAAGAAGCTTTTGATGAGTTTGCAAGAGTTCTAAAAAAAGATGGTCTAGTTGTAATTTCAGAATTTACAAAAAATGAAAAAACATCTCCTCTTGACCATGTAACAGATTTTTATATGAATAAAGTATTACCAACTTTAGGTGGAATTATTTCAAAAAATAAAGAAGCTTATACTTATCTTCCAAACTCAATTGATGAATTTTTAACTGCAGATAATCTTTGTAAAGAGTTAAGACAAGCAGGACTTGAACCAATTCATGTACAAGCTTTCTCAATGAAAATCTCAACTTTAATTATTGCAAGAAAACAGTAGTTTTTTTGCTTTAATTTAAAGGTCAAATTTGAATTCTCCAATTTCTGTATCAACATTAAATACTCAAATTAAATCTCTTCTAGAAACTACATTTATAAATGTCTATGTAGAAGGAGAAATATCAAATTTAACTTATCATAATTCTGGACATATATATTTTTCTGTAAAAGATGATAAATCAACTATTTCTGCTGTTATGTTTAGAGGAAATGCTAAATATTTAAAGTTTCAACTTGAAGTTGGACAAAAAGTTGTTATAACAGGAACAATAACTGTTTATACTCCAAGAGGAAATTATCAACTTCTATGTAATAAAATAGAACCTTCAGGACAAGGTGCATTAGCTTTAGCTTATGAACAATTAAAAGCAAAGCTTCAAGCAAAGGGATACTTTAACGATGATATTAAAAAACCTTTACCAAAATATCCTAAAAAAATTGCACTTGTTACATCACCTACCGGTGCTGCTATTGAAGATATGAAAAAAGTTGCATCTGCTAGATGGCCTTTGACAGAGTTTATTTTAATACCTACTCTTGTTCAAGGTGAAACTGCTAAGCTTGATATTGTAAATTCTATTAAATATGCAGACTCACTAGATGTAGATTTATTAGTTGTTGGACGTGGTGGCGGAAGTATTGAGGATTTATGGGCTTTTAATGAAGAGATAGTTGCTAATGCTATTTATGAATGTGAAAAGCCGATAATCTCTGCTGTTGGACATGAAATAGATTTTTTAATCTCTGATTTTGTGGCCGATGTACGTGCTGCAACCCCATCAAATGCCATAGAAATTGCACTTCCAGATATAAATGAACATAGAATTTATATGGATAATTTAACTCTTGATTATCAAAATAGATTAAAAAACTTGTTTCTTCATAAACAAAATGAATTAGATAATATGAAAAAACTTTTTGAACAAAATTCAATAAAATCCAAGTTTAATTTTATTGATGAACAAATTAGTTTATTGAAGCAAAACTATAAAAACTATCTTTTAAATTTAATCAATTCAAATCAAAATAGAATAAATCTTTTAAAAGAGTCTTATGAAACAAACCATCCTGATAAAAAAAATATAGATGGTTATGCGCAAATTTCATTAAATAATAAAATAATAAGTTTAGAAGATTTAAAAATAAATGATGAAATCTCCCTTCAAACCCCTAAAGTTATTGCTTCTTGTACAATAAATAATATTAAGAAACAATAGTAATTTAAGTTTATAATAGATAAAATATACAAAATTTCACTGAAAGGTTTGTATGAAAACAGAATCTATTGCTGGTAAAATTCGTTCACGTCTTATATTGGCTGCCATAGTTACAATAGCTGTTGCTGCTGCAATTTCATTTTATATGGTAAATAATATGAAAAAAGAAGTAGAAATAAACACTCAGAAACATTTTTCTTTAACAATAAAAGAAAGAATTAAGTCAAAGATGAGTGTAGGGATATCAAATGCTGTAACAATATCAAAAAACTCAGATATTATAAAAGCACTTGAAACAAAAGATAGAACTTTAGCCATATCTGCACTTTCAGAGATTTCAAAAGCTATGAAGGCTAGTACTTCTTTTAAAAATGTAAAAATACATGTACATGATAAAAATGTACACTCTTTTTTAAGATCTTGGAAACCATCAAAGTTTGGAGATGATTTAACATCATTTAGAAACACAATCTTAGCTGTAAAGAATTCTAAAAAAGCTTTATCTGCAATTGAGGTTGGTAGAGCTGGACTTGTTTTAAGAGGACTTGCTCCAATTTTTTCAAAAAATGGAGAATATATTGGTTCAATTGAGTTTATTCAAGGGTTTAATTCTGTTGTAAAAGACTTTAAAGCAGATAATGAATTTTTATTTATTTTAATGGATGAAAAATATAAAAGAGGTAATGCTTTAACAAGTGAGAGTAAAGTAGGAAATTATTATATTTCTCAAAAAGCAATTGATCAGAAAATAAGACCAACTCTTAACTCTTTAGATTTTTCTAAACTTAAAAATGACGGTCGTTTAACTACAAATGAAAATTTTTATACTTCGTTCCCAATCAAAGATTTAAAAGGAAATGAAATTGGTATATATCTTTTAGGTGCTAATATTGAAAAAGTAGAAAAAGTTATTGAAGAATCAACTCAAATTGTATATACAATGCTTATTATGATGGTTATATTAACAATCATTTTTGTTTTAATAACTGTTATATTATTTAACAAAATTGTAGGTGGAGGATTGGC
Source organism: uncultured Campylobacterales bacterium (assembly GCA_947494995.1). Classification (GTDB taxonomy): domain Bacteria; phylum Campylobacterota; class Campylobacteria; order Campylobacterales; family Arcobacteraceae; genus Halarcobacter. Next base: position 685,598 of record CANLWY010000001.1, read on the forward strand.
AAAATTTAAAAATAGTTTTGCTTCTTTTGTGGAGTTTGTATCTTTTAAAGTAAACACTTTTAATAAACCTGCTGTCTATACAAATGATGAGATTGGTGAAATGCTTTCTATGTTAAATGAAGCTGCTGATGCATTTGATAAGAAACTTAAAGATGATATGAAGGTAATTGGAGAAATTGTTCTTACTACTGATAAAGTAGAACAGGGAATCTATAAGTGTAGAATACATGCAAATACTGATAACCCAATGATTGTTACTTTAAAAGAGACCTTAAATAAAATGTTAGATGTAACAGAACATAATATGAGTCAATTAATTACTGCTGTTACAAACTACTCAAATGATGACTTTAGAGATAGAGTAGAAATCTCTCCAAAACTGAAAGCAAAAATGCTTGAAGTAATGACAAGTATAAATAAATTAGGAGAGAGTTTAAGCAGTGATGCTAAACTTAAACTTACTAATGGTGAAGATTTAGAGAGATATTCAAGCGGTATGACTTCATCAATGGATAATTTAGCGGCAAAAGCAAATGAACAAGCAGCTTCATTAGAAGAGACTGCAGCAGCTGTCGAGGAAATTACATCAATTACTAGAAATAATGCAGAAAATGCTTCTAAAATGGCAGAACTTGGACAAACAGTAAGAAGTTCAGTTACTACTGGGCAAGATTTAGCATCAAAAACAGCATCTTCAATGGATGAGATAAATGAGAAGGTAACAGCAATTAATGATGCAATTGATGTAATTGATCAAATTGCTTTCCAAACAAATATTCTTTCACTAAATGCAGCTGTAGAAGCAGCCACAGCAGGTGAAGCAGGAAAAGGTTTTGCCGTAGTAGCACAAGAAGTAAGAAATCTAGCTGCACGTTCAGCAGAAGCTGCAAAAGAGATAAAAGATTTAGTTGAAGATGCAAATTTAAAAGCAAATGAAGGTAAAAAAATATCTGATAATATGATAAATGGTTATGAGGAGTTAAATACTCATATTTCTGAAACAATACATATTATAGAGGATGTATCAAGTGCCTCAAAAGAACAAATGAGTGGTATTGAACAAATTAATGATGCTGTGACTATGCTTGACAGAGTAACCCAAGAAAATGCCTCTGAAGCAAATCAAGTTAAATCAATTGCTGGTGAAGTTGCAACTATGTCTAAAGATATTGTTGCTGATGCAAGATCTAAAAATTTTAACTAAGGAGAAGTATTATGGCAGTAGGACAAGAGACAGTTTTAGATGAATACGCATTCTTGGTTAGTGAGACTTGCGAAAAAGGTATAATCAAGTTTGCAAATGAAGATTTTTGTAAAATAGCAGAATATTCACTTGATGAATTGATGGGACAACCACATAGCATGGTAAGACATACTGATATGCCTAAAAAAGCATTCCAATCATTGTGGGATACTGTTAAAAAAGGTGAAACATGGACAGGTTATGTTAAAAATGCTACAAAGTCTGGAGGGTATTATTGGGTTTATGCTACAGTATATCCTTTTGAGAGTTGTGATGGTTCAAAAGGTTATATGTCTTGTAGAAGGAAACCATCAAGAGAAGAGATTAACGCTGCAGAAGAACTGTATGCTCAATGGAATAAAGAAGAAAGGTAAATTATGGAAACAAATAATGTAAATAACTACTCTTCAGAAGAAGAAGTAATTGATTATGCAAATACAAGTGAATTCATGACTTTTGAATTAGGTTCTATGAAATATGCAATTGAACTACCTAAAATTAGAGAGATCTTGACTTATCCTGATAATATTACTACTTTACCTAATACTACAGATTGGGTAAAAGGTCTTATTAACTTAAGAGGTGAGGTTGTTCCAATTTTAGATATAAGAATTAAATTCTCTACAGGTGAAGTAGTTTATAATGACAGTACAGCAGTAATTGCAGTTATCACTGAAGATAAAAGAATGATTGGTATTGTTGTTGATAAAGTTGATGATGTTCAAAGATTAGATACATCTACTTTAGCTCCTGTTTCAGACATGGGTTCAGCTATTCCTTCAAAATATTTAAAAGGTTTTGTAAGATTAGCAAATAATCAAATGTTGGTAATAATGGATATTGAATCAGTTGTTCATAAAGATGAATTAAAGAATTAAAATAATAAAATATCTTATGCAAGAAAAAATTGATAAACTGAAAAATCTTAAATTACTTTTCGTTGAAGACGAAGAGGATTTAGTAGAGATAATATCAGATACTTTAAAAAAGCTTGAAGCTAACTTTCTTACTGCAAAAAATGGAGAAGAAGCTTTAGGTATAATTGAAGAGAATTCTGATATTGATATAATAATAACAGATATAAACATGCCTATAATGAATGGACTTCTTATGATTAAAGAGCTTCAAAAAAGAGGTATAACAACCCCTGTAATTATTATGTCAGCACACACTGAAATGGATTTTATAAATGAAGCCAAAGAATTGGGTGTTGATAATTATCTACTAAAACCTTTTGATTTTATAAAGTTTATTGATTTGGTCACATCATTGGATATTGAATAAGAATGGCAACAGTTGATAAAAAACTTTTAAAAAGATTAAAACTCCTTTATGTAGAAGATGATGAAAGTGTTAGAAATGAACTTTCATCTTTACTCTCAAACTTTTTCGAAAATGTATATACAGCAAAAAATGGAAAAGAAGGACTTTCCCTTTATACTCAAAAACAAAATGATATTGATGTAATTATAGCTGATATAAATATGCCTGAACTTACTGGTATTGAAATGCTTAAAAAAATTAGAGAGTTTGATAAAGATATTCCAGTTATTTTTGCAACGGCTTATTCTGACAATGAGTTTTTAAGTGAAGCAATAAAATTGAAGGTATTTGAATATATAATTAAACCTATTGATATCAGAAATCTTATGAAGATTTTAGGAGAGTTAGCTTCAATTTTATATCATGATTTTTTAATTAATCAACAAAATAAAGAATTAAAAAAATATAAAGATATTATTTATAATAATAATATTGTATTACGAACAAATAAGAATTTAAAAATATCTTTTGTAAATGACTTATTTTGTGAAATTACTGGCTTTGATAAAAAAGAATTGATTGGAAAAGAGTTAATTACTTTAAAGCATGTTGATATTGATACAAATGTTTATGAAAACATATATAATAATATTTTGAATAATAAGCAATGGAATGGACAACTTAAAAATATAACTAAAGATGGAAGTTACTATATTTCAGATACATCAATAATTAGTACATTAAATGATACAGGAGAAGTAACAGGCTGTTTGGTAATTCAAAAAGATGAAACAAAAGAGATATTAAAAAGAAGAGAAGTTCAAAATTATCTTATCAAAGATAAGGGCGAAATTTTTATAAAGAGTAAAGAAAGTAGTGCAGAACTACAACAAGAGATCAACTCTTTAAAAAATGAAATTGAAGTTATAAGAAAAGAAGTTCAATTCGCATATCATGAAAGAGATAAGTTTATATTTACTGTTGATAAATATACAAAAGAGAATAAAAAACTCAAAAAAGATATATCTTTGTATCAAAAAGATAGTGGAAACTCTCAAGCTATAAATAAAAAAACTGTAAAACTATCAAAAGAAAACTCTGATTTGAAAGTAGAAGTAAAAAGACTTGAAATGAAAATTGAGGCTTTAATAGATGACTATAAAAGAGAGTTAAATCAACAAAAAATAAAATATGAAATAGAATTAGATGATTTAGAAAAAGAGTTAAATCAATCTAATGAAAAACTTGATAGTTTTGATAATACAGAAGCAGTATCTCAAAAGTTAGCATATTGGAAAGAGAAAGCTAAGAGTGAAGCAAAACGTGCTGAAAAGTTAGAAAGAGATATAATTCAGCATGGAGATAAAACAATAATGGCAAAACTCTTTGGAAGCAAATAGCTTCCAAAGTTAATTACTTGATTGTAATAGAAATGATTTTTTGATCATTTAAAGGTTTGTTCCCTCTGTACTGACCTGATGTAGGCACATTTTCTAAAGCTTTTAATTCTTTATGTCCTTTTTTTACATACCCAAAAATAGTATGTCTTCCATTTAACCAATATGTTGGAACTGTAGTAATAAAAAACTGACTTCCATTTGTATTTGGTCCTGAATTTGCCATAGCTAAAATTCCTGGTTTGTCAAATACTGCATTAGGTGCAAATTCATCTTTAAAAGCTTTCCCCCAAATTGATTCTCCACCTCTTCCTGTTCCAGTTGGATCTCCACCTTGAATCATAAAGTTTTTAATAATTCTGTGAAAAATCAACCCATCATAATAACCATTTTTTGAGTGTGTTACAAAGTTTTCAACTGCTTTTGGAGCTAAATCAGGTCTTAGCTCAATCTCTATTTCCCCTTGTGTTGTTTTTAGTACAGCAATAGGATTTGCTGCTTCTAAAAGTAACATAGAAGTAAACAAAAGAAATAAAATCTTTTTCATTTTTTACCTTTATATACATTTTTTGTGGAAAATAGTATATTATCTATGATTTTAAAAGCTTATTAAAAATCTATTTTTAGATACCTTTAATAAATATTTGTTAAAATTCTGACAAAATTTATCTTTAAATGGATTTAGTAAAAGGATTATATGATGGAAATTCCAGCAATGCCACAGCCAACATTTTATATGTTTAAGTGTGAACAAAGTTCACCTCCAGGCATGCCAAAGCCTTCTTGTGTAACTGAGCAATCAAGAGATTTATTTAATCATCTTGCTCAAACAATGATGCAAAAAGGGTTAATGGGACCAGTTCAAGTTATAAGAACGTCATGTCTAGGACGCTGTCAAATGGGGCCAGTTATGTTAGTAGAGCCAGGACATCATATGTATTGTCAGTTATCTAAGGAAAAAATAGATAAAATTGTAGAAGAACATATTATAGGTGGGAATCCTGTTTCTGAGTATTTAATACCGGAACAGTTTTGGGGTGAACCTATAAACTTAACGAAATAGAGGACGTTATTTATGACATTTGATATGCTTTATAGTAAGATTCATAGAGCAACTGTAACAGATGCAAATCTGAATTATGTAGGTTCTATTACTATTGATGAGGAGCTTATGCAAGCTTCTAAATTAAGAGTGGGACAAAAAGTAGAAATCGTTAATGTAAACAATGGTGAAAGATTTGCAACTTATGTAATTAAAGGTAAAGCTGGAAGTAAAGATATGTGCTTAAATGGTGCAGCAGCTAGAAAAGTTGAAATTGGTGATAAAATAATTGTAATATCTTATGCTTCATATTCTGAAGAAGAATTAGAAAATTACTTACCAACAGTTGTTATTGTAGATGATGATAATAATATTGATATGATTACTAATGAACTAGTAGGGAGTGATCATGTTTGATGGTATTGATTTAAGTAAAATAGATTTAAATCAGGTTATGGGTCAAGTTCAAGAGATGGCTGATAAAGCTAAGGAAGATAATGCAAATAGAATTTTCACTGCAAAAGCAGGTGGTGGAATGGTTGAAATTTCTATAAATGGGAATTCTGAAGTAATTGATTTGCAAATTGATGATTCCCTTTTAGAAGATAAAGACTCATTACAAATTTTATTAATCTCTTGTATGAATGATGTAATTAAACAATCTGATGAAAATAAAAAAATGATGGCTATGAATATGATGGGTGGTATGAATCCATTTGGACAAAAATAGTTAATGAAAGAATTACTCTCACAGTTTGAGGATTATCTTCTTGATAATCTTCCTAAATCAAATACATTTCATCCTTATTTTGAAGATGCTTTAGGTGATATGCTTAAAGCTGGAGGAAAAAGATTTAGACCAATGCTTTTACTTTCAGTTGTAAAATCAAATAAGTCTTTACTTGTACCAAATTCTTTACCTGTAGCTCTTGGAATAGAGATGCTTCATACTTACTCTTTAGTTCATGATGATTTACCTTCTATGGATAATGCGGATCTTAGACGAGGATTTCAAACTTTACATAAAAAGTATGATGAAGTTACAGCTATCTTAGTAGGAGATGCTTTAAACTCTGAAGCTTTCAATCAAATTGTTAATGCACCTTTACACAATGATATAAAAGTAAAACTAGTACAAGAACTTGCTACAAATGGTGGAATTGATGGTATGATAATTGGTCAAGCTATTGATTGCTATTTTGAAAATAAGAAGTTAGAATTAAATCAATTAGAGTTTTTACATATTCATAAAACTGCTAAACTTATTGCTGCTTCATTAAAAATGGGTGCAATAATTTCAGAATATAATGAACAAATTCAAGAGAAATTATTTAATTTTGGTATTGATATAGGTTTACTATTTCAAATTCAAGATGATATTATTGATGAAACTCAATCTGAAGAAGAAGCAGGAAAAACAACACAAAATGATGAAGCTAAAAATTCATTTGTTAATCTTTTAGGTTTAGAAGGTGCTATTAAAGCAGCAGATGAGCTAGCAAAAAAGTGTGAATCTCAATTAGATAGTTTAGACGATGGATTGAGAGATTCATTAAATGAGTTACTTCTTAAATATATAAACCGACATAAAAACTAACAAGATAGATAACTTTAGTCTAGTTTACTCAAATAACTTGACAATTAATCAAAAATTCTATAAAATTTGGCACTCAAAAAATATGAGTGCTAAAATTAATAATATTTATAAAAAGAATTTATAGGAGAATTTAAAATGAGTTTTAAACCATTAGGAAAAAGAGTTCTTGTTCAAAGAACAGAAATAGAAGAGAAAACAGCAAGTGGAATTATTCTTGTTGATTCTGCAAAAGAAAAACCAAATACTGCTATTGTTAAAGCTGTTGGTCCAGAAGTAACTGAACTAAAAGAGGGTGATACAATTGTATTTGAACAATTTAGAGGAACTGAACTATCTCTTCAAGGTGAAGATTATTTAGTATTAGAAATAGAAAATATTATAGGAGTTATGTAAGATGGCAAAGGAAGTACAATTTAGTGATAGCGCAAGAAATCAACTTTTTACAGGTGTTGAAAAATTAGCAGATGCTGTAAAAGTTACAATGGGACCTAGAGGAAGAAATGTATTATTGCAAAAAGCTTTTGGTGCTCCAACTATTACGAAAGATGGTGTTTCAGTTGCAAGAGAGATTGAATTAGAAAACACTTTAGAAAACATGGGTGCACAACTTGTAAAAGAAGTTGCTTCAAAAACTGCTGATGAAGCAGGTGATGGTACTACAACTGCAACAGTTCTTGCACAATCAATCTTTAAAGAAGGTCTTAGAAACGTTACAGCAGGTGCAAATCCAATTACACTTAAAAGAGGTATGGATAAAGCAGCAGAAGCAATTTTAGCAAATATAAAAGAGTCTTCAAAAGAAGTAGCTGATAAAAAAGAGATTGAGCAAGTTGCAACTATCTCTGCAAATTCAGATACTGCTATTGGTTCAATGATTGCAGAAGCTATGGATAAAGTTGGGAAAGACGGTGTTATTACTGTTGAAGAAGCAAAAGGAATTTCTGATGAACTAGATGTAGTTGAAGGTATGCAGTTTGATAGAGGTTACCTTTCTCCATACTTCGTAACAAACACAGAAAAAATGGTTGCTGAATTAGAAAATCCATTTATTTTATTATATGACAAAAAAATCTCTAACTTAAAAGAAATGTTACCAATCTTAGAGTCAGTTAATCAAGCAGGAAGACCACTTTTAATTATTGCAGAAGATGTTGATGGTGAAGCATTAGCAACTTTAGTTGTAAATAGATTAAGAGGTTCTTTAAATATTGCAGCTGTTAAAGCTCCAGGTTTTGGTGATAGAAGAAAAGCTATGTTAGAAGATATTGCTGTATTAACAAATGGTACAGTTGTAGCTGAAGAGATGGGAATGAAACTTGATACTGCTGAGTTCTCAGTACTTGGTACTGCAGCTAGAGTTGTAATTGATAAAGATAATACAACTATCGTAGATGGTACTGGTGAAGCTTCTATGGTAGAAAATAGAGTTAACCAAATCAAAGCAGAAATTGATAATACAACTTCTGATTATGATAAAGAAAAATTACAAGAAAGACTTGCAAAGCTTTCTGGTGGTGTTGCAGTTATTAAAGTTGGTGCTGCAACTGAAACTGAAATGAAAGAGAAGAAAGATAGAGTTGATGATGCTTTATCTGCAACAAGAGCTGCTGTTGAAGAAGGTATTGTTATTGGTGGTGGAGCTGCATTAATTAGAGCTGCTGCTAAAGTATCTTTAAATTTAGATGGTGATGAGCAAATTGGTGCAGATATTGTATTAAGAGCTATTAAAGCACCATTAAAACAAATTGCTATTAATGCTGGATTTGATGCTGGTGTTGTTGCAAATGAAGTTGAAAAATCTGAAAATGAAAACTTAGGATTCAATGCTGCAACTGGTGAATATGTAGATATGTTTGAAGCTGGTATTGTAGATCCTGCAAAAGTTGAAAGAGTAGCAATGCAAAATGCAGTTTCTGTTGCATCTTTATTATTAACAACTGAAGCAACAGTTACAGATATCAAAGAAGACAAACCAGCTGGTGCTCCTGCAATGCCAGACATGGGTGGAATGGGCGGAATGCCAGGAATGATGTAGAAATATAAACTATGTCAAACAAGTATTCCTCGATATTTTCGGGGAATACATCCACTTAGACTAAGCCCCATTTACGACTATTTTTTCTATATCAGCTTCTAAAATCTCCATTCTTGCTTTTTCATTCTCAAGCAACTCTTTTGAATAATGTTTATATATAATATTTGTGTTAAGTAATTCTTGATTAGATAGTATAAATTCATCAAAGTTGTAGCATCTATCAGTTTTCATCATAAAATAGTTCACAATTTCTATCCATGCATAAGTCATAGTCTCATGATATTTTGATAAATCGGCATTTACAGCTTTTAAAATATTTAGAATACTATTTTTTATACACAGATATGTTTCTTCAACTGAGTTCTCTATTAGAAGTACATATGTAACTTGAATATGTTCTCTATGATGAAAATTATTTATATTTAAGGTAGTATTTTTAAACTTTTCTAAAAATACATAATCTTTTTTTGAATATAGATGTTTCATAGGTTAATCCTTTAAATAAGTTAATATTTAAAGTATAAATAAAAAACTTGTGAAAAACTAATTGAAATCTTTCAATTTTTGTTGTTTTTGAAACTGTTTGGGTGTAATACCAAACTCTTTTTTAAATTGTTTGATAAACCATGATAAGTTTGTGTAACCAACTTCTGTGCATACTTCAGAAATATTTTTGTTATCATATGTAAGTAATATTTTAGCAGTCTCAAGTCTTTTTTTGATCAACCACTTTTGTGGTAGTGTACCATATATTTTAGAGAATTCTTTTCTAAAATGATTAAGAGAAATATTAACCTTTGAAGAGATATCTTCTACATTTTCAAAATGATTTAAATCTTCTTCAATTTTTGTTTTTAAATCAACTTGTTTATTGTTAGATAGTGTTTTAAGAAAGTTCTTAAATTTGTTATCTCTATCACTGTGATACAAAAGTAAAAGCATTTCTTCTAGTTTGTGTTTAATTATTGTTTCATCAATTTTATGATTACATAAAAATAAAGGAATAAATGTATCACTAGAATATTTTAACATTTCATTTGGAATAATTTGAAAAATCTCTTCACAATATTTTGAACTATTTGATAGGTCAAGTTGATTATCTCTTATAAACTTATGAATAAATTTATCATTATATTTAAAAATAAAAGCACCATATTTTTCTACATCATCAAAAACTTCACTTTCAACAGCTGTACCACTTCTTATAAATAGAATATCACCAGCCTTTCCCTCATGAATTCTATTTTTTGTTTTTAATAATCTTTTGCCATTTAGTAGGATAATCATTAAGTTATCTTTTAAAACTGTACTATGTTTTTCAAAAGGTTTATTGATAAATAATTCAACAGTACATAAGTTTTTATAAAATAGTGTTTCTGATGTTTTGTTGCTTATTAATATATCATCTAAATATTTCAAGTGAATAGACCTTATAATAAATTAAAATTAAAGATTTTTAAAAATTTGCATAAAAAAAGGGAAGAGTTTTGAGGCTCCTCCCTTTTCTTTATATCGTAAATAAAACCTTTTATTTACAAATTTACTTTGTAGTAAACTATTTTATAATTTAGTTTTTAACAATCCTAAAAAGTGTAATTTTTCTCATTAACACCTCCATGTTGTTTGTGTTATAGAAATTATAACACTTTTTTAGCATAAAGTACAATTAAACAAGATAGAAATTTGATAAAATTTAAAATAAATTTAATTTTAAGTAAATATTAAACTTTAAGTAACATTGTAATATCATCAGTTATATTATTTAATTGTAGTAAAAATAAGTAATTATTTATTTTTAATTATGTACTAACTATAGGGCATTAGTAGATTTTTTTTTAATTTATAACTTAAGGAATAATTACATGAAAGCATTATTTCTAATAATTTTTTTTCTATTTTCTCTAAATGCTCAGGCTTTTAAAGAAGTATCAATTGCATACAATATTGGAAATCCTCCTTTAAAATTTAAAAATAAAGATAATAAACCTGACGGTATTTTAATAGATATTTGGAAACTCTGGTCGAAAAAAACAGGGATAAAAGTAAATTTTAAAGAAGCTACTTTTAAACAGACAGTTCAAATGGTTAAAGATGGAACTGTAGATATTCATGCAGGACTTTTTTATACAGAAGAAAGAGATTCTTTTTTGGATTATTCTTCACTTCCTATTCTTGATATCAGTTATCATATTTTTCATCATAAAAATATACAAAAAATAGAGAGTATAAATGAACTTAAAGCTTATATTGTAGGAGTTCCTGAAGGATATACTCATGATTTTATGAAAAATCAACTTCCTAATGGAACATTAAAAGTTTATGATAATTTACCACAACTATATAAAAGTGCTCAAACAGGAGAGATTCAAACATTTATATCTCCAGTTATGAATTTAGAATATTATGTAAAAGAAAATAATATTAAAAACAACTGGTCTTATTCTCCTTCTAAAGTACTTTATAATCGTACATATTTTTCAGCTGTCAAACAAAATAATACTGAGCTTTTGAAATTATTAAATAGTGGTATGTCTAAAATTACTAAAGAAGAGATTATTAATATTGAAAAGAAGTGGATTAAATCAACTTTTGAGACAAATAATAAAAAAAAGATATATATAGTTTCAAGTGATGGAAATTATTCTCCTTTTTCAATGGTAAATATTGAAGGTAAACCTGCTGGTTTATTTATTGATATTTGGAAAGCTTGGGCTAAAAAAGAAGGAGTAGAGGTTAAGTTTATTTTTAACACTTGGTTGAAAAGTATTAAAGTTGTTAAGGAAGGATTAGCTGATTTTCATTCTGGATTTGAAAATAATGAAGAGTGGGCTGGAAGTTCAGAGACATTTTATGAATTAAAAGCAAAAATATTTTATCCCATAGATGGGACTAAAAAAAATATTGAAAGTTTTTTTGGTAAAACAATTGGTGTTATAGATCCATATTATTTAAATATGTTAAAAAATGAATATCCAGATATAAATGCGATTTTAATAAAAGATTATACGGATTTATTTTCAAAATTAGCTAATGAAACGATATCAGGGTTTATGGATGATGAATTAGCGATTAATGATCTTTTATTTAAACAAGGTAGAAAAGGTGACTTTGAAAAAGTAGATGATTTTTCTTATAATTCTAAGATTTCTGCAATAACATTAAAAGAGAATAAAGAGTTAATAGAAAAAATAAATAAAGGCTTAAATAGTATTACTGATGAAGAGTATAAGAAAATTGAAAAACGTTGGTTACAAGAACCTAATAATAGTTACTATCATAAAAATCAAAAAATCAAAAAATCAAATACTAAATTAAAACTTACTAAGGAAGAAAAAAACTGGTTAAATAAACATCCAATCATTAGAATTGGAGTTGATGCTGGTTATGCGCCTTATGCCTTTATTAATCAAGAAGGTAAATTTGAGGGAATTGCCGCAGATTTTGCTAAGATTATTGAAAATATATTGAATATTGAAATGAAAGTTGTTCCAGATTTAACTTGGCTTGAAATACTAGAAGCTGCGAAAAATAAAGAGCTTGATTTAATTACAACTGCCTCACATAGACCTGAAAGAGAAGAGTATTTAGCATTTTCTAAAGGATATATCTCAACTCCTTTAGTGATTATGACTCAAGATAATAATACAAGTATTAAAAGTAAAACTGATTTAAAAGGTAAAACAATAGCTCTTGTTAAAAGCTATGGAGCATCAAAGAAAGTTTTAAAAGAGTTTGGTAAAGATATAAAAACTTATTATGTTGAAGATGCTTTAGAAGGATTAGCAGCCGTTTCAACTGGAAGTGCAGATGCTTATGTTGGAGTTATAGGAATTAATATCTATTTAAGTTCGCAACATGGAATTTCTAATTTAAAAGTTGCAGCTTCATATGATTTTGAATCAAATTATCAAAGTTATGGTGTTAGAAAAGATTGGGCAATATTTGCAAAAATTTTAGATAAAGCATTAGATTCAATTTCCGAAGAACAAAAACTTGAAATATTTCAAAAATGGATTTTAATTAAACCTGAAATCGAAGAAGAAATAAAAGTTACTTTAACAAACAAAGAAAAAGAATGGCTTAAAAAACATCCTATTATTAAAGTTGGAGTTGATCAAAACTGGCCGCCTTTTGATTTTGTTGATGATAAGAAAAAACATAAAGGTATTTCTTCTGAATATTTAGAAATCATGGAAAAAGTTTTAGGAATTAAGTTTGAAATCACATCTGATGTTTGGAAAAATGTTATAGGTGCAGTAAAAACAAAAAAATTAGATATGTTAGCAGCAGCAGGAATAACGGAAGATAGAAAATCATATCTTAATTTTTCACAACCTTATATAGAAATAGATACAGTAGTTGTAACAAGAATTAAAGATAGAAGAATAAAAAAAATGGAAGATTTAATTGGTAAATATGTTGCAATACCCAAAAATAATTTTGTTCATGACCAACTGAGACAAAAGTATCCAGATATAAAATTTTATTTTACAAAATCAAATGAGGAAGCTATTCAGGCTGTTGCATTAGGAAATGCAGATGCCTATGTTGGTAACTTAGCAGTTGCTGGATATTTTATTCAAAAACATCTTCTTACAAATCTAAATATTGTTTTTAAAACACCTTTTGAAAGAACAAAACTCACTTTAGCAGTTAGAAAAGATTGGACGGAACTTGTAACTATTTTTAATAAAGTACTTAATCAAATACCTGATAGTGAAAAAAATAAAATTTTAAAAAAATGGTTTTCTGATATAACTTTTAAAAATATGATAAAACCTGTAAAAAATTTAACTAATGCAGAAAAACAGTGGCTTAAAGAACATCCTATAATTAACGTGTCAAATACTCAAGATTGGCCACCTATTGATTATCTCATAAAAAATAAAGCTACTGGATATTCTATTGATTATATGGATTTAATTTCAAAAAAATTAGGTGTTAGGTTTAATTATATAAGTGACTACACTTGGGAAGAGATATTAGAGAAACTTAAAAATAAAGAGATAGATATTGTCCATGCTATAGAAAATATTGGAGATAGGGATTCTTATTCAAACTTTTCAAAACCATACTTACAATTTGGAGGTAGTTTTACTGTAAAAAGTAATAATAAAAATATAAAGAATTTAGAAAATCTAAATCATAAACGTTTAGGTATAGTAAAAGGATATAGTTATATTAATTATATAAAAGAGTTTTATCCAGATATTTTAATCGTATTAGTAAACTCTCCTCTTGAAGGTCTTCAAGCTGTAAAAGATGGAAGTATTGATGCTTATTATGATATGAACATTGTTGTAAAACATATATTATATGAAAATTTTGATGAGTTATATGATTTAAAATCAATAAATGATTTTGCATATAAACAAAGAGGCTTTGGTAAGTTTAATATTGCAATAAGAGATGATTGGTCAATATTTTTGACAGTAATAAATAAGGCTATTGATTCTTTTTCAATAGATGAAAAAAGGTATATATCAGAAAAATGGTTTAGTTCAAATAACAATGATAATCCTTTGATTGAGTTAAATAAAAAAGAGATACAGTGGCTTAAAGAAAATCCAATTATTAATGTAAGTAATATAGATAATATAGAACCTTATGATTATAATGAAAATAATCTAGAAAAAGGTATATCTTCAGATATTTTGAAACTGATATCAGAAAAAATTGGTATAAGGCTAAATTTTATAAAAATGAAATCAAAAGATTTTACTGAAAAATTAAAAAATAAAGATATAAGTATTATTCATCCTATAGAAAAAGAAGATAATGACTCAGTATTATTTACAAAAAGTCACTTACAATTAAATAATATATTAGTAATAAGAAATACAGAAAAAAATATTAAAAACATTAGTGATCTTAAAAGTAAAAGGTTAGCAGTTGTTAAAGGATGGATAAATAAAGAAGCTTTACATAAGAAATACCCAACAATAAGATTTGTAGAAGTAGATGGGATTTATGAGGCTTTAAAATCAGTTTCAAATAATAAAGCAGATGCATATATAGGGGGTGTTTCTGCTTCTGAGTATATAATAAAAAAATATTATATGACAAACCTTAAACTTATTTACGACTCATTATTATCAAAAGATTTAGGATATTTGCCTTTATATATTGGTATAGACAAAGAATTACCTATTCTTCATAGTATGTTTAATAAAGCACTTAATTCAATTACATTAGAAGAGATAAATAAAATATATGAAAATTATGGATTAAATTTTGGAAAAGCAGAAGAAAAGAAAATATTTTTAAGTCAAAATGAAATAGCATGGTTAAAAGCAAATAATTCAAAAGTAAAAATGTGTATTGATCCTGAATGGATGCCTTTTGAGAAAATAGATAAAAATGGTAAATATATAGGTATAGGATCTGAATATATAAGTTTGTTTGAAAAAAGATTAGGTTATCCAATTGAGCTTGTAAAAACAAAATCATGGAGTGAGTCTTTATCAAAAATAAAAGTAAAAGAGTGTGATATCCTTCCCTTAGCTATGCAGACTGATTCAAGAAATAGTTATTTAAATTTTACGTCTGCTTATCTAAAATTTCCTTTTGTAATAACAACGGGTAAAGATGAATTATATATCGAAGACTTAGACGATGTTATGGATAAAAAGTTTGGTATAGTAAAAGATTATGCTTATATTGAATTATTAAAGAAAAAATATCCTGATATAAAGCTTGTAGAAGTAAAAAATATAAAAGATGGTTTGGAGAAGGTTGATAAGAATGAGATATTTGGCTTTATAGATGCTGTTGCTTCAATTGCTTACGAAATGCAAAACAATAACTATGTAGATATTAAAATCACAGGTAAAACAGGAGATAGTTGGGAACTTTCAATTGCTACAAGAAAAGATTCAAAAGAACTTTTGTCTATTTTCCAAAAATTAGTTGATTCTTTGAGTGAATCTGATATAAGTATTATAAATTCAAAATGGATATCAGTTAAGTTTGAACAAGGTTTTGATTATACACTTTTTTCAAAAATCTTATTTTATATATTTGTAGTATTTGTTCTTTTTATATATTGGAATAAAAAATTAACTGCAGAAATAAAACAAAGAAAAGAATCTGAAAAGAAATTACTTGAAAAAACAAAAGAGCTTAAAGAGAGTCAAGGAAAATTTTCATCAATGGTTTCTAATGTTCCAGGAGTTATTTATCGTTATTTATTAGATGAAGAATGGACAGTTGTATTTATAAGTAGTGCAGTTGAGAGACTTAGTGGTTATCATGTTAATGATTTTACTAGTAGAAGAATAGAAAATCTTATTAAACTTATTCATCCAGATGATATTGTTAAAACAAGAGAAAAAATTGAATACTCAGTTTATAATCGTGAAAAATTTACACTTGACTATCGTATAATACGTGCTGATGGGGAAATTATTTGGGTTAAAGATCAAGGTCAAGCAGTCTATTCAGAAGATAATGTCATAGGTTGGATTGATGGAGCAATAATTGATATAAGTGAGCAGAAAAAAGCAGAAGCAGAGGCCATTGCTGCAAATGAAGCGAAATCAATATTTTTAGCAAATATGAGTCATGAAATAAGAACGCCTATGAATAGTATAAATGGGATGCTTTATTTAGCATTAAGAACAAATTTAACAAAAATACAAAAAGATTATTTAACAAAAGCTCAAAACTCATCAAATATACTTTTAACAATAATCAATGATATCTTAGATTTTTCAAAAATTGAAGCAGGAAAAATAAACCTTGAAATTACTGAAATCAATTTAGAGAATGTTTTTCAAAGTTTAGTAGATTTGATAGGAACAATGGCTAATAAAAAAGGTTTAGAACTTTTAATTAATTATGATCCAAGTATTCCAAAAAATTTATTAGGAGATGAAGTAAGAATAGGGCAGATACTTCTTAATCTTGCTAATAATGCAATTAAATTTACTGAAGATGGTGAAATATTAATTTCTCAAAAGCTTATAAAAGAAGAAAAAGATAATGTAACTATCAAATTCTGTGTGAAAGATACTGGAATTGGAATGAGTAGGGAAGAACAAAAAAAATTATTTCACGAGTTTGTTCAAGCTGATTCTTCAACAACACGTAAGTATGGAGGAACGGGATTAGGTTTAACAATTAGTAAAAAGTTAGCAAATCTAATGAATGGAGATTTATGGATTGATAATAGCCAACTTAATGAAGGTTCAACCTTTTGTTTTACAATTAAGTGTGGAGTTATAAAAAATAAGGAACATTTAGAACAAAAAGAATTAAAAGAAAAGTACTCTATTTTTAATGATATGAAAATTTTAATTGTTGATGATAATGAAAATGCACGTGAAATATTCCGTGAAATATTAGAAACATTTAATGTTCCAATGTATATTAAAGATGTAAGTAATGGTTTAGATGCAATTGATGCAATTGAAAAAGAATCTTATGACATTATACTTTTAGATTGGAAAATGCCAAATATAAGTGGTGTTGAAACAGCAAATAAAATTAGATCAAATAGTATAATAAAACAACCCTATATTATAATGGTGACTTCTTATAATAAAGATGAATTAGTAGAAGAAATAGAAGATTTAGATATTCAAGGGGTATTAACTAAACCAGTATCTCCATCAACACTGTTTAATACCCTTTTTGAAGTAGAATCATCAAAGGGTAACTTGATTGAAGAAGTTATTGAAAAATCTAAAGATATTTCATTATCAACTATTGCAAATGCAAAACTTTTGTTAGTTGAAGATAATAAAATGAATCAAGAATTTGCATATGAGTTATTAACAATTAATAATTTAACTTTAGATATTGCCAATAATGGTAAAGAAGCAGTATCAATGGTTCAAAAAGAAAAATATGATGCAATTTTAATGGATATACAGATGCCAATCATGGATGGTTATGAGGCTACAGAAACTATAAGAAATATTGCAAAGAAAGATAATAACAATTATCTTAATTCTATTCCAATTATTGCTATGACTGCAAGTGCTATGAAAGATGATGAACAAAAAGCGAGAGAATCTGGTATGGATGATTATTTAACTAAACCAATTGTTCCTAATTTACTATTTAAAACATTATTAAAATGGATAAAACCTACGCATAAAGAGTTAGTAAAAGAAAATTATATTCAGAAAAAAGAAGAGTTAGATGATAGTGAGTTTTTAGTACTTAAAAATATTGATTATAAAGATGGTCTTAATAGACTTGCTAATAATAGTAAAAGTTATAAAAAAATATTAATAAGTTTTTTTAATAAGTATTTAGATGTATTTGAAAAAATCAAAAAACTTATTAGTTCAGAAAAATATACAGATGCTAAAAGTATATGTCATGAAGTAAAAGGAGTTTGTGGAAATATTGGAGCTAAAGAGTTGTTTTTACTTTTAGATGAAATAGAGAGTTTATTAATTGAAGATAAAAAGCCTTCTACAGAATTAATTAAAAAATTAGAAAATGAGATAATTTTAGTAATGAATTCAATTTCATTTTTTAAATCAAAGGGTGAAAAGTTTAGGCTTAAGGATGAATTTTATAATAAAGAAAAAGTAGTCAGATTATTAAAATCCTTAGATGCTTGTCTAAGTAAAGATGTATCTGAAGCAGAGAAATATATTGAGAATTTAATGCCGATGATTCAACATTCTAAATACAATGATTTATTTTTATCATTGAATGAAGATATTTCTAATTTTAAACTAGATGAAGCAAAGTTTAAAATTAGTGAACTTCTAGAAAAAATAGAATAAAAGAGTAAATTATGAATGATAAACCTAAAATACTAATAGTAGATGATATTCCTGAAAATATACATGTTCTTATGAATATTCTAAAAGATGATTATGCGATTTTAGCTGCAACTAGTGGATATAAAGCTATTGAACTAGTTGCTTCAGAACAAAAACCTGATTTAATTTTACTTGATATTATGATGCCTGATATGGATGGATATGAAGTTTGTAAAAGAATAAAAGAGAATAAAGAATCAAAAAATATACCTATTATCTTTGTAACAGCATTATCACAATTAGGAAATGAAGCAAAAGGTTTTGAATTAGGAGCGGTTGATTATATAATTAAACCAATTGTACCTTTTTTGGTAAAATCAAGAGTAGATATACATATGGAATTAAAGCTTCATAGAGATAACATAGAAAGACTTGTAGAAAAAAGAACTCATGAACTTAAGGTCTCTCAAGAAGCAACCATCGAAGCAATGGGACTTGTAGCAGAACATCGTGATCCTGAAACAGGGGGACATATTAAAAGAACAAAAGATTATGTAAAAGCAATTGCAATTGAATTAGCTAAAAATATAAAATACAAAGATACTCTTACTATTGAAATGATTAATTGTCTATATATAGGAGCCCCTTTACACGATATAGGAAAAGTTTCTATCTCAGATAATATTTTATTGAAACCATCAAGTTTAACAGAAGATGAGTTTGAAATAATGAAAACTCATGCAATAATTGGCGAAAATACAATAATAAAAGCTCAAAGTATGATGTCAGAAAATCCATTTTTAAATATTGCAAAGGATATTGCTGGGGCACATCATGAAAAGTGGGATGGAAGTGGATATCCAAGAGGTTTAAAAGGAGAAAATATTCCTTTAGCTGGACGTATTATGGCTTTAGCTGATGTTTTCGATGCTCTGGTATCAAAAAGAACTTATAAAGAGGCTTTTGATATTGAAAAAGTTTTTAAAATTATAAAAAGAAATAGAGGAAGCCATTTTGATCCAGATATTGTTGATTGTTTTTTTACAATTAAAGATCAAATGTTAGAAATTGTTAGAAAACATAAGTCTTAATTATAATCAAGTTTGTAGAAATTAAAAAAGGGAAAAAGAATCTAGTTCTTTTCCCCTTTTTTATTTTTTTTGTAAATAAACCTTTTATCTACAAATTTACTTTATAGTAAACTATTTTTTGAATTAGTTTTTAACAATCCTAAAAAGTGTAATTTTTCTCATTAACACCTCCATATTGTTTGTGTTATTGAAATTATAACACTTTATTAGCATAAAAAACAATTAAATGTGAGCTTTAAAACTACAATTTTATGTTTTTTTATAAAAAAACAATTTATTTATCTTAATAAAAGCCTATTTTAGGCTGTTTTAGTTGTTTATTAAATTTGAAATCTTTTTCAAAATTTATTTATTGTATATATAGAATTTTAACTAGTGTGTAACTAAGTTTAGTTACAATTTCAAAATTTTTAAATGGATATAAAATGAAAGAAAAATTAAAGCATATTATTAAAGAAGCAGGAGAATTATTAAAAGAAGGATATTTTTCAAAAAAAGAAGTAAACTTTAAAGCAAAAAAAGATTTAGTAACAAAATATGATGTTGGAATTGAAAACTTTTTAAAGGAGAAGTTTAGTGAAGAGTTTAAAGAGTTTAATATAATAGCCGAAGAATCAGATAATTCAAATGTTGAGTTTAAAGATTCAATTATTATTGATCCTATCGATGGAACTACAAATTTTGTAAATAAAGTACCTCATACTTGTATTTCTGTTGGAGTGTATAAAGACAAAAAACCATATATTGGAATTGTTTATAATCCTATATTAGATGAACTTTATGAAGCTCAAGTTGGATGTGGCGCTTTTTTAAATAAAGAAAAACTAGAGGTTTCAAAAGAGGGTGATTTCCAAAAAGCTTTAATCTCTACAGGTTTTCCATATACAAGTGGAACAAATAAAGATGATTTGGAAGATGTTATAAGGAAAATAGAATATATTCTTCCTAGATGTCAAGATATTAGAAGACTTGGTTCTGCTGCCATTGATTTGTGTTATGTGGCAAAAGGAACTTATGAAGGTTATTATGAAATGAATTTAAAAGCATGGGATGTGAGTGCTGGATTAATTATCTTACAAGAAGCAGGTGGAGAGATATCTTCATTAGATGGAAATGAGTATAAACTTTTTGAAGACAAGTATATTGTTGCCTCAAATGGACATATTCATAATGCATTAATAAAAAACTTGATGGCAAAGTAATTTTTTAGGGTATTTTTGTTAAAATGGCGATTTTAAAATCCATATTAAAGGTTGATAAATGTGTGGAATAGTTGGATATATAGGTAAGCAAGATACGACAAAGTATTTATTAGATGGATTAAAAGAGTTAGAGTATAGAGGATATGATTCTGCGGGTATTGCTCTTTTAAACACTGATAAGATTGATGTATTTAAAGCATTAGGAAAATTAGAAAATTTAAAAAATAAAGTAGATAATGCGAGTTTATCATCTTCATATGAAATAGGTATTGGGCACACAAGATGGGCAACACATGGAAAACCAACAGAATTAAATGCACATCCTCATCTTGGTGAATATTCATATGTAGTTCATAATGGAATTATTGAAAATTATAAAGAATTAAAAGAAGAGCTAATTGAACAAGGACACTCTTTTGTATCTCAAACAGATACAGAAGTTATTGTTCATTTATTCGAAAACTATCAGAATAAACTAAACAATCCAATAGAAGCTTTTAAAGAGACAATTTCAAGACTTGATGGTGCTTTTTCAATCCTTCTTATTTCAAAAGCAGATCCTTCAAAAATATTTTTCTTTAAACATGGGTCTCCACTAATTGTTGCACAAGGAAATGAAGAAGGAGAAGTTTTATTTGCTTCTTCAGATGCTCCTTTAATAGGTCTTGCAAATGATGTAGTATATTTAGAAGATGGTGTAGGTGGAATTGCATCAACTGAAGGAATAGAATTTCTATCAGATGACTATTCTTGGTCAACTCTTCCTACCTCAAAACAGTTTGCACAAAAAGATGGATATAGATTTTTTATGGAAAAAGAGATTTATGAACAATCTGATGTGGTAAGTGATTGCATGTTAGGAAGAATTCAAGATAATGGAATTGATTTTGATGAAATTGATGAGTCTTTAATTGAAGGAATCAAAGAGATTAAAATTTGTGCTTGTGGTACTTCATACCATGCAGGACTTACATCTTCATACCTTTTTGAAAGATTATCAAAAGTTAAGTGTAACGTTGAGATTGCAAGTGAGTTTAGATATAAAGAACCTTTATTGTCTGATGATACACTGTTTATTGTAATTTCTCAAAGTGGTGAAACAGCAGATACTTTAGAAGCTTTAAAAATGGCAAAAAATGCAGGATTAAAGTCTCTTGTAGTTTGTAACGTAGATAACTCTTCTATGACAAGAACTGCAGATCATACTATTTTAACAAGAGCAGGAATTGAAAAAGGTGTTGCTTCTACAAAAGCCTTTTCTACAC
Source organism: uncultured Campylobacterales bacterium (assembly GCA_947494995.1). GTDB lineage: Bacteria > Campylobacterota > Campylobacteria > Campylobacterales > Arcobacteraceae > Halarcobacter. The sequence continues at coordinate 707,458 of CANLWY010000001.1, forward strand.
AAACTGTTGTTTTATGGATGTTAGCTTTATATTTTGCAAAAGCTAAAGAAACTATTTCTTCTGAAAAACTTCAAGAAGAACTTCATGCTTTAAGAGAAGTACCAAAATCTTTAATTGTGGAAGATAAACTACATGAAAAAACAAGAAGATTAGCAAAAAGATATCTTCATGGACATGGATTTTTCTTTATAGGACGTGATGTATTTTTCCCTTTAGCATTGGAAGGTGCTTTAAAATTAAAAGAGATTTCATATCTTCATGCAGAAGGTTATCCTGCAGGAGAGATGAAACATGGGCCAATTGCATTAGCTGACCCAGAACTATTTACAATTGCATTAATGCCACAAAATTTATTATATGACAAAATTAAATCAAATGTAGAAGAATTAAGTGCAAGAGATAGTACTATTTGTGCAATATCTCCACTAGATTTTGAACTTGCAGATGATTTTATTAAAACTTTAAAAACTGATCACTATATGTTAGAGTTCTTTGAAATGTTAATTGCTCTACAACTACTATCAATGGAAATTTCAATAAGACTTGGAAATGATGTTGATATGCCAAGAAATCTTGCAAAAAGTGTTACTGTAGAGTAAGTAACACTTTTTGTAAAGAATTAAATTTTTCTTTTTACACTTCTAAAAGCAAAACTTAGATAAAATTTACAACTTTTTTACAACTTGTTTGTAATTAAAAGAAATTCAAACTTTTATTTTTTATTTATATTTTTTAACTTTTATTTAGTTGGAAAACAAATATGGAAAACAAAAGAATGGAAAACAACGGAGAGGAAGACTCTTCTGGAAAACAAAAGGATGGAAAACAAAAATGGAAAACAAGACACAGTATTTATTTACAAGTGAAGTAGTAAGCCCAGGACACCCTGATAAATGTGCTGATATAATTGCAGACTCAATAGTTGATAAACTAATTATTGAAGATAGTGAGAGTAGAGTTGCATCAGAAGTATTTGTAGCAGGAAAACATGTAGTTATTGGTGGAGAAGTTAAATCTAACTGTCAATTAACTCATGCAGATTATGAAAAAATTGTTAAAGATGCACTTGCTAAAATTGGTTATGATGGAAAATCTGCATTTACAAAAGAGGAGTGTTTACACCCTGATGATGTACAAGTGCAAGTTTTATTAAATCAACAATCTCCAGATATCTCTCAAGGTGTTGATCAAGAAACAGGTGAAATTGGAGCAGGTGACCAAGGTATTATGTTTGGTTTTGCTTCGAGTGAAACAGCAGACTTTATGCCAGCAGCAATTACTTATGCAAGAATGTTAGCAGATAAAGTTTACAATTATGCATTAAATCATAATCATAAACTTGGAGTTGATATTAAAACTCAAGTTACTATTGATTATGGAACAAAAGAGAATTTTGAAAATTGTAAACCTCAAAAAATTCACACAATTGTAGTATCAGCCCCTTCTGTTGAAGGAATGCCAATTGAAGAAGTTAGAGAACTTATTCAAGGTTTAATTGATGATACAGGTCTTCCAACTGATATGTATAACAAAGATGAAACAATTATTCATATTAACCCAACAGGAAGATATGTAAATCATTCATCTTTACATGATTCAGGATTAACTGGAAGAAAACTTATTGTTGATTCATTTGGTGGTTATTCTCCTATTGGTGGTGGAGCACAATCTTCAAAAGATTATACAAAAGTTGATAGATCTGGATTATATGCTGCAAGATGGATTGCCAAAAACATTGTAGCAGCAGGACTTGCTAAAAAAGCGAATGTTCAAATCTCTTATGCAATTGGTGTAGCAAGACCTACTTCAGTATCTGTTGATACTATGGGTACATATACAAAGCTAGATGATGATAAACTATCACAGTTAGTTATGGATGAGTACTCTTTAACTCCAAGATGGATTACTGAAAAATTTGGTTTAGATAAGCCAAGTGCTCAAACTTTCCTTTATGCAGATGTTGCATCAAGAGGACAAGTTGGTCAAAGTGATTACCCTTGGGAAAAACTTGACGAAGTAGAAAAATTAAAAAATTTATAATTTATAACAAATTTAAAGGATAATTGAGATGGATTTAAAAAATTTATTTAGTAAAATTTCATTTGATAGCAGTGATAAAGAACAACCTAGTAAGGGAGATGCACCTACGCACTGGATAAAATGTCCAGAATGTGCATCTTTAATGTTTTTTAAAGAAGTAGAAAATCAAAATAATATTTGTCCTAAGTGTAACTTTCACATGAGAATAGGAGCAAAAAGAAGAATTGAGATTTTAGCAGATGTTGACTCATTTGTTGAGTATGATGAAGATTTAAAACCTATTGATCCTTTAAAATTTGTTGATAAAAAATCTTATAAAAAAAGAGTAGATGAAGCTTATAAAAAAACAGGTAGAACATCTGCTGTTGTAAGTGGAGAATGTACAATTAATAATGTACCTGTTCAAATAGTAGTATTTGACTTTGCATTTATGGGTGGTTCATTAGGTTCTGTTGAAGGTGAAAAAATTGTAAGAGCTGCTGATAGAGCAATGGAAAAACACCAAGGACTTATTATTGTTTCTGCTTCTGGAGGAGCTAGAATGCAAGAATCAACATTTTCGTTAATGCAAATGGCTAAAACATCTGCCGCACTTAAAAGAATGGATAAGGCTAGATTACCATTTATCTCTATCTTAACAGATCCTACAATGGGAGGAGTTTCTGCTTCTTTTGCTATGTTAGGTGATATTATTATGGCAGAGCCTGGAGCACTTATTGGTTTTGCAGGACAAAGAGTTATTAAGCAGACTATTGGTGCAGATTTACCAGAAGGATTCCAAAGAGCAGAATTCTTACTTGAAAAAGGTTCAATTGATATGGTTGTTAATAGAAGTGATATGAAACAAACACTTTCTGATCTATTAACAATGTTTTCAAAAACACCATCTGTTAGTTAAAATGTCTAACAGATTTGAAGAAGCTTTAGGTTTTGAACTTAAAGCTTCTAACTATCTTTATGCTTTATGTGATTTTCAAACTTTAATTAAAAAAAATTTAAAACTATCAACCTTTGTTGAGCTTGTACAAAAATATGATCTTAAACTAATTCAATATAGAGATAAAGTAAATCCAAATGAGATTCAAATTAATAATCTTATTTATTTAAAAAAACATTTGAATATACCTGTTTTAATAAATGATAAAATTGAACTAATAGAGTATGCTGATGGTTTACATTTAGGACAAGAAGATTTTGCTAAAGTTCATAAAGATAAAAAATTAGCAATTAAATTTATTAGAAAAAAAATAGGAAATAAACTTTTAGGTCTTTCAACGCATAATGAAGTTGAAATATTAGAAGCCAATGAATTAGACCTGGACATGATAGGTTTAGGTGCCTTTAGAGGAACACAAACAAAAGATGTGGATAATATATTAGGAGATAAAATTGTATATCTTGGTAAAATCTCTAAACATCCAGTTTGTGCAATTGGAGGAGTTAATATCCAAGATAAAATTGAAAATATAAGTTTTAATGTAGTAGGAAGTGGACTTTATGTGACTGATAAGGAATGCCTGTGGTAAAAATTAATATTTATGCGATAGTAAAACCACAAAAAGATGAGTTTGATAAATTATCAAATGAATTTATAAAAATGTGTTCAAAATATGCAAAGGTAGAAGTACATTCTATTTTTAATAAAAATATAGCGAAAGCTCAAACAATTGGAGAGAAAGAAGCACAAAAATCGTATAGTGATGCATATGAACCTTTTATGAAGGGATATTGTATAGCATTAGATGTGTTAGGACAAAAAGTTGATAGTTTTGAATTTTCAGAAATGATTACAAATAATAGTGAAATAAATTTTTTTATTGGTGGAGCATATGGATTTCAAAGAGAATTTTTAAAAAAATGCAATAAATCTATAAGTCTTAGTTCTCTTACAATGGCTCATAAAGTCGTCACTTTAGTACTCCTTGAACAAGTATTCAGGGGCTTGGCTATAAAAAACAACCATCCTTATCATAAGTAATTTATTAAAATTTGTGTATAATTGCAAAATTTTTTTATATAGGGTGAAAAATGGCTAATGCAAAACAGATAGAAGAGTTGAAAGAGATTTTACTTGAAAGAAAAGAGATAATTACTAAAAACATTCAAGGAAGTAGAGATAGTATTGATTCTTTAAAAGATTCTGAATGTAAAGACGAGTATGATTATGCAGAGGTTTCTTCTGATAGTTTTAAAGAAGGTATCATTGCTAACCAACAAATCAAAGAGTTAAATGAGATTGAGGATGCCATTAAAAGAATAGAAAAAGGCACTTATGGAGTTTGTGAAATGTGTGATGAATCAATTGCAATAGGTAGATTAAGAGCTAAACCATTTGCAAAATATTGTACACCATGTAGAGAGATTCACGAACAAGAACACTAAAAAAAGGATAAATTGTGGGACTTAAAAAATATATAGGGTTTTCTTTATTACTAATTATTGCCGTTGGGCTTTACGTTTATAGTGTAGAAGCTGGTGACTATAGAGTTACTTTTCTAGATATATCGCTTCTTTTACCAATAGTAGTTTGGGTTTTAGCACCATTAGTTGTACTGTTCTTTTTTACTGTTCTACATTTACTTTTTTATGGTTCTGTTAATTATTGTAAAAATAGAGCTTATTTAAAAGATGAAGATTCTATAATCGAAACTTTAAAAGCTGTTCTATTACAAAAAGTTGATAGAAAAAAATTAAAGACTACAGGTTATAAAAATTTAGCAGGTATTTTAAATCAATTTAACATAGATGTTAAAGACAATACTTTTACATCTACAAATGAAGGTTTAAATGAAGTTGTATCACAAATAAAAGATATCAAATCTGGTAAATATGTAAATGAAAAAGCTTTAAAACTTGATTCAAGTTCAGATTTAGCAAAACAAAATTTGATAAATAAGATGAAAGAACAACCTGACTTTTCTTTAGATATATTAAAAAAATCACCAAACTATCCAAATGATGTAGTAGTTATTGCTTTTAATAATGTATTAGAATCTAAAACTATGACTACTATTAAAAAAGTTTATAATAATGTAAAGCTTGATAGAGAAATGGCTTTAAAACTATTTTTAAAAGATATTGAAAATACAGAGTTTGGTTTAACTAAAGAAGAGATTCTTAAAGTTACTAAATCTTTAAACTATACAAAAGAAGAATATACATCATTAGCAAGACTTTATAAAGAAGCGTTAACTCCTGATAAATTAGTTGAACTTTTTGAAACTCTTTCTACAGAGAATGAAGAAGCTACAGAAGCTTATTTCTATGTACTTTGTGAAGTTGAAATGATTGATCAATTAAGAGATCTTTTATCTGGATATAACGAAGATGAAATGTTGCCATTTAAAGCTATTTTAGACTTAAAAGAAGCTGGAAAGCATTACTCTTTAGACGATATCTCAATATAGTAATTCATGACAAATAAGATTGATTTTAGCCAGCCCTTAATGGTGCTGGCTCCTTTAGCCGGATACACAGATTTACCTTTTCGTGCCGTTGTTAAAAAATTTGGAGCTGATTTAACTATCTCAGAAATGATCTCTTCTAATGCTTTAGTTTATAAATCTGAACGAACTAAGAAGATGATTGAAAAATCTCCTAGTGAAGATCCTTATATTGTACAAATTGCTGGAAATAGTGTAGAAATAGTAAGAGATGCTGTACAGATTTTAAATGAAATTGATGGAATTGATGGAATTGATTTAAATTGCGGTTGTCCTGCACCAAAAGTATTCTCTCATGGTTCAGGCTCTAATCTTCTTGGGGATTTGAAAAAACTTGAAGCAATTTTAGGAACAGTAAAAGAACACAATAAAAAACAATACACTACTGCAAAAGTTAGAATTGGGGTAAATGAAAAAATTCCAGTGGATATTGCAAAAGTAGTAGAGTCATGTGGCGTTGATTTTATGTCAGTTCATGGAAGAACAAGAGCTGGAAAATACAAAGCACCAGTTGATTATGATGCTATTAAAGCAATGAAAGAAGCTGTTTCAATTCCTGTAATTGCAAATGGAGATATTACAGACTATGATAAAGCAAAAGAGGTTTTATCTCACACAAATGCAGATGGAGTTATGATTGGACGTGCTGCAATTGGAAAACCATGGATTTTTTATCAATTAAAACATGGTATAGAAGATATTACTGAAGAGAAGAAAAGAGAGATTATACTTGAACATTATGATGAAGTTCTGAAATTTCATGGTATTCATGGTGTTATTATGTTTAGAAAGCTTCTTCATTCATATTCAAAAGGATATAAAGGTGCAGCTGAATTTAGAGATATTATCAATCGAGTTTCTGATGAAAAAGTTATGCGAGATATGATAGAAAACTTTTTTTAAAACCTTTTTGGATAGAATATTAAACTTTTTTAAAAGGGAAAATATTTGTCTGAGTATTATTATGAATTAATAATTAAACCTACACAACATCTTCAAGCTTTTTCTGAGCTTTTAAGTTCCTTAACAAATGAGGCAATAGAAGAGTTAGAAGACTCTATAATTGCTAGAAGTGAAGAAGATTTAAGTGATGTTGAATTTGGTATACAAGAGTTTGCGAAAGCACTTGGTACTGAATGTGAAACTGTACATACAAAAAAAGAGAATATCGATTGGATTAAACAGTATCAAGAGTCTGTTAAGTCTGTTGAAGTAGGAAAGTTTTTTGTAAGACCTTCATGGGATAGTATAAATCCTGATAAAATAAATATCATTATTGACCCTGCTTTATCATTTGGTTCAGGACATCATGAAACTACTTCAAGTTGTCTAGAAGCTATAAGTGAATATATAAAAGAAAATGATGAAGTTTTGGACGTAGGTACAGGAAGTGGAATTTTAGCTATTGCCGCGTCTAAACTAGAAGCGAAGGTGGATATTTGTGATACAGATGAAGTATGCATTGTTGATACAAAATCAAACTATGAGTTAAATAATACTAGTTTTGAAACTTCTTGGATAGGAAGTGCAAATAGTGCAAAAAAACAGTATGATGTAGTTATTGCAAATATTGTTGCAGATGTTTTAGTGTTTATTGCTAGTGATTTAAAAAAATGCTTAAAAGATGATGGTATTTTGATAATATCAGGGATATTGGATAAACATATTGATAAGGTTCTAAGAAAATTTCAAAACTTAGAACAACTTAAGTTAATTCACAAAAATGAGTGGATAACTGTAGTCTTTAAAAAATAGAAGAAAAATAAAAGGAGTCGTATTTTATGAACGATAGAAATAACAGAAATGGTGGAGACAATAATAACAATTTTTTTAATAACAATCCACTTTTAGTATTTGTAATTTTTTCAATTGTTACAATTTTTGTATTTAAAGCTGTTTTCCCAGAAGGAAATGGTTCTACAATGGATGGACAAAATTCATCACCATTTGTAGGCAAAGCTAAAAATAAAACAGTTGCATATTCTGACTTAAAGAAAATGTTAACTACAGGTTCAATTGATTATGTTGGAATTGGTAATACTCAAGTAAGAGCAGTAAGTAAACCATCAGGTGGTCAAGTTATGACTTATACAGCAAGACGTGTAATTCCAGATGATACACTAATTCCTACATTAGAAGAAAAAGGGATAAACTATGGTGGAATTAATGAAGAAAATCTTTTAGCTGATGTTTTATTTGGTTGGGTTTTACCAATTTTTATTTTCTTTGGAATTTGGATGTTCTTAGCAAAAAGAATGTCAAAATCTATGGGTGGAGGTTCAGGAGGAATTCTTGGAATTGGAAGCTCAAAAAAGATGATTAATTCTGAAAAACCAAATGTAAAATTTGAAGATATGGCAGGGAATCAAGAAGCAAAAGAAGAAGTTCAAGAAGTTGTAGATTTTCTTTCTGCTCCAGAAAGATATATCAAACTAGGAGCTCAAATTCCAAAAGGTGTTCTTTTAGTAGGACCTCCAGGTACTGGTAAAACACTATTAGCAAAAGCAGTTGCAGGTGAAGCAGATGTTGAGTTTTTATCAGTTTCTGGTTCTGCATTTATTGAAATGTTTGTTGGAGTTGGTGCTTCAAGAGTTAGAGACCTTTTCGAACAAGCAAAAAAAGTTGCTCCTGCAATTATCTTTATTGATGAAATTGATGCTATTGGTAAATCAAGAGCTTCAGGTGGTCCAATGGGTGGAAATGATGAGAGAGAACAAACATTAAATCAGCTTTTAGCAGAAATGGATGGATTTTCGACAGAACACGCACCTGTTATTGTATTAGCAGCTACAAATAGACCAGAGGTTCTTGACCCTGCATTACTTAGACCAGGAAGATTTGATAGACAAGTTCTTGTTGATAAACCAGATTTCGAAGGTAGAAAAGAGATTTTAAATGTGCATATTAAAGGTGTAGAATTAGGAAAAGATGTAGATTTAATTGAGGTTGCAAGAATGACAGCTGGACTTGCTGGTGCAGATTTAGCAAATATTGTTAATGAAGCTGCATTACTTGCTGGACGTGCAAATAAAGAAGAAGTTAACTATGAAGACTTCAAAGAAGCGGTTGAAAGACAAATTGCAGGACTGGAAAAGAAGTCAAGAAGAATTTCTCCAAAAGAGAGAAAAATTGTTGCTTACCATGAATCAGGACATGCTGTTATTGCAGAGATTACAAAAGGTGCAAAGAAGGTAAATAAGGTATCAATTGTTCCAAGAGGATTGGCAGCACTTGGATATACACTAAATACTCCTGAAGAAAATAAATATTTAATGCAAAAACATGAATTGATTGCTGAAGTTGATACTTTACTTGGTGGAAGAGCGGCTGAGGAAGTTTTCATTGGTGAAATTTCAACTGGTGCTGGAAATGACCTTGAAAGAGCAACTGATATTATTAAATCGATGGCTTCTGTTTATGGTATGAGTGATGTTGCAGGATTAATGGTTTTAGAAAAGAGACAAAACCAATTCTTAGGTGGACAAACTCAAAAAGATTTCTCAGATGAGATGGCTAAAAATCTTGACAATTATGTAATTGAATTATTAAATGATAGATATGATGCTGTATTAAAATCTTTAGAAGAGCATAGAGATGCTATTGAAGAGATGACTCAAGAATTATTAGAAATTGAAGTAATCTCAGGACAAAGAGTAAGAGATATTATCAAAGCTCATGGTGGAGAAGTTTTTGAAGATGAAGATTTACATAGTGAATCTTTAAAAGATGAGAATGAAGAAAAAGAAGAAGAGATAGTATCTGAAGATAAGAATGAAGATACTGAGCAAACTTCAACTTCTGATAAAGAAGAAAATATAGAGGATAAAAAAGAGTAGAAATGTTTGATAATATTATAGCAAAAGAGGGACACAAAAAGACTTTAGTTGCATTTATTGCTTTTTTATTTTTTTTAATAATAGAGTGTGGTCTTTTGTCATTTATCTCTTTTGTTATATTTGCTTTTTTTATCTATTCGTATAGATATAAATATATAGACATAAGAACTCTTAAAGAAGATAAAATATATGCTCCTATTTCTGGAAAAGTAGCTGCCATAGATAGTAAGGATTCAAAAAAATCAATATATATTGATGTTTCTCTTTGTGATTCTCATATTTTAAGAAGCCTAGATGATGGTGAAGCTAAAGTAACTATAAATAAGGGATTAAATCTATCATTAGGTTCATATAAAGCAAAAAATCTAAATGAGAGAGCAATAATAAAATACAAGAACACTTCACTTGAATTATATTCTTCTATATGTAATGATAATATTGAGGTTTTAGAAAAAGAAACTTTTAAAAAAGGTGAAAAACTAGGTGTTTTTGTAAATGGACAAGTTATTGTTAATATTCCAGAAAACCATGAATCTTTAGTATCTATAGGAGATAAACTACAATCTGGAGTAACAGTTTTGTCAAGAGTTAAAAAATAACTCTTGACAAACTCTTCTAAAGCTATTATAATTCTCCACTACAAAAATTAAGGAGAGTAAAAAATGAAAATATTTGATTTTTATAATAACCATTTTATCAAAAGTGTAAACACTCTTCTGCTTCTTAACAAATCACTCTAATATTTAACAATTAAATATAAATAACAATCACAGAAATTTAGTTTTTCTTTTTTTATTAAAAAAAAGATATAATACACGACTTTTATAGGGGTTATAAAGATGGACAAAAATAGAATTATAGTATTTGATACGACATTAAGGGATGGGGAACAATCACCTGGTTGTTCTATGAACACAGAAGAAAAAATCAAAGTTGCATTACAATTAGAAAAATTAGGTGTAGATGTAATTGAAGCAGGATTTGCTGCTGCATCACCTGGGGATTTTGATGCAGTATCAAGAATTGCAGAGCAAGTTAAGAACTCTTCAATCTGTTCTTTATCAAGAGCAGTTGAAAATGATATTAAACAGTCAGGATTAGCAGTACAAAGAGCAGCTATGCATAGAATTCATACGTTTATTGCAACTTCACCAATTCACATGAAATATAAATTAAAAATGAGTGAAGAAGAAGTTATAAAAAGAGCGGTACATGCCGTAGAATATGCAAAAACTTTTGTAGATGATGTAGAGTTTTCATTTGAAGATGCAGGAAGATCTGAAGTTTCATTTATGAAAGAGATTATGGATGCAGTTATTTCTGCTGGGGCTTCTACAATTAACTTACCTGATACAGTTGGATATAGATTACCAAGTGAATTAGGTGCTATGATTAAAGAGTTATCAGATTATGCAAATGACAGAGCAATTATCTCTGTACATAATCACAATGATTTAGGATTAGCAACAGCAAATACTTTAAGTGCGGTACAAAATGGTGCTAGACAAATTGAAGTTACAATTAATGGTTTAGGTGAGAGAGCAGGTAATTCTTCTTTAGAAGAAGCAGTTATGGCTATTAAAACTAGAAAAGATGCCTTTGGTGAATTATATACAAATATCAATACTCCTGAAATTTACCCAACTTCAAGATTAGTTGCGACTATTACTGGTGTAGAGCCACAACAAAATAAAGCAATTGTTGGGAAAAATGCTTTTGCTCACGAAAGTGGTATTCACCAAGATGGTGTACTAAAACACCAAGAGACATATGAGATTATGAGACCTGAAGATGTAGGTGTATTTAAAGATTCTACTCTAATCTTAGGTAAGCACTCAGGAAGAGCGGCATTTAGAGACAAAATTCAGCATTTAGGATTTGATAAAGTTTCAGATGAAGAGTTAAATGCAGCATTTGAAAGATTCAAAGTATTAGCAGATAAGAAAAAAGAAGTTACAGATGATGATGTAAGAATGTTAATTACTGATGAGTCATTAAACCAAGATAAAACTTATGAGTTAGTAGGATTACAAATTTCTGACTGTTCAAATGGTATACCAATGGCAGCAGTATCTATTAAATATAAAGATCAAGTTATGAAAGATGCAAATATAGGTGATGGTACTATGGATGCAATCTTTAAAACAATTGATAGATTAACTGGTTATGATGGAAATTTAAAAGATTATAAAGTATTGTCAGTAACTGAAGGTAAAGATGCCTTAGCTAAAGTTACAACTAGAGTATCTTTTGATGAAACTTCTCCAGAGTTTGTTGGACATGGTTTAAGTATTGATACTATGTTAGCAACTGCAAAAGCATATTTAAGTGCAGTAAATTCTTATCTTTCTCAAAAAGAGAGATTATCAAAAAAGACTGAACACCAAATATAAATAAAAAAGTAAAGTAGCATAGGCTACTTTACACTTTCTTTACAAAATTTCAAAAAAATAAACTCAAACTGATCCCAATTCAGTAGATAATATGAAAAATAATAATAAAATAATAATATTATACGTTTAAATTTAGGGAGAGGTATTAATGAATCAATTCAATTTCTTTTTGAAACTTCTAAAAGAGTCTTTTAGAGATTTGATTCCCATTGTTGTAGTTATTCTATTTTTTCAATTAGCAATTATTCAGGCAGTACCTGAAGGTTGGATAGGCACAGCAATAGGTTTAGCAATTGTTGGGGTAGGTCTTGCAATTTTCTTACAAGGTCTTGAAATAGGTATTTTCCCAGTAGGAGAAGGTCTTGCAAGAGATTTTGCAAAGCATGGGACCATGTATTGGGTTTTATTCTTTGGTTTTCTTATTGGTTTTGGTACAACTATTGCAGAACCTGCACTTGCTGTAATTGCAGATAAAGCAGCTTCTATATCTTCTGGACGTATTGATGCAACTATGCTAAGACTTGTTGTTGCTGGTTCAGTTGGATTTGCTATATTCCTAGGGGTGTTTAGAATCTATAAAGGGCATCCAATTCACTACTATATTATTGTTGGATATATAGCTGTTGTAGGTGTTACTTTTTTTGCTCCTCAAGAGATTATTGGATTGGCTTATGATCTTGGAGGAGTTACTACTTCTACTGTAACGGTTCCTCTTGTTGCTGCACTTGGTATTGGACTGGCTTCTTCAATAAAAGGAAGAAATCCAGTAGTAGATGGGTTTGGTCTTATTGCTTTTGCTTCTTTAACTCCAATGATTTTTGTGCAGGTTTATGGAATAGCTGTTTACAATCTTGTCGAGGCAAAAGATGTAACAGCTGTTGTAGTTGAAGCAACAGTTTCAACTACAACTAATATTACAATTGAATCTATATTTTCAGGTATTGCTTCTGTTGTAAAAGATGTAGCACCAATTTTATTAATTATTCTTTTCTTTCAATATGCTGTTGTAAAGAAAAAGATTGACAATATAAAAACTGTATTTTTTGGTTTCTTACTTGTTATTATTGGTTTATATGCTTTTATTCTTGGTCTTGAAATGGGTCTATTCTCACTTGGTGAGACAATGGCTTATCAATTAACCAAAAGAGATTCTGTTTTTGTAATATATGCCTTTGCTTTTGCAATTGGTTTTTCAACAACAATGGCAGAACCAGCTCTTATGGCAATTGCAAAAAAAGCAAGAGAAATATCTGATGGTAAGATTAATGATTTTGCTTTAAGGATTTTTGTTGCTTCAGGTGTTGCAATTGGTATAGCCTTAGGTGCATTTAGAATTGTTGATGGTGGACATATTCATTACTATATTATAGTTGGATATATTGTTGTTATTATTCTTACTTTTATTGCACCAAAATATATTATTCCAATTGCTTATGATTCAGGAGGAGTTACCACTTCTACTGTTACTGTTCCTTTAGTTGCAGCTCTTGGTATTGGTTTAGCAACAAATATTGATGGAAGATCTCCTTTAATTGACGGTTTTGGTCTTATTGCCTTTGCTTCCCTTTTTCCTATGATTACAGTTATGCTTTATGGAATTATAACTGAGAAACTAGGTGTTAAATCAGATACAGAAATTGAAGCAGCAAATATTTTAAGAGATACTCTTATTGATGCGGAAAATATGGATCTAGCTACTGTAAATATTGATGGAAGTGATAGAAGACATTCTTTACCTATGGACTTTTCTGCTGTTGTTATTATTGTTCCAACAGATAAAAAAGTTGATGCAATTCAAGCAGCAAATAAAGCAGGAGCCCCAGGAGTTACTGTATTAAGAGCTGATGGTATTGGACTTGGAAAAATAGATAATTATTATAGAAGTTCCTTTGAAGCTAATGATTCATTATTACTTTTTTTACTTCCTCAAAGTTTAGTAAATCCAGTAATTAAATCTATTATTCACTCTTTACATATTACAACCTCAGGAAAAGGTATTGCTTTTGCTTTCCCATTAACTCATATGAAAGGGATTAGTTTAAGTAGACATGATATTTTTGTAAATAGAAAAGATCATAAAAATCCTGATATTGACCAAGAAGAGTTGATGAAAAAAGAAGAAGAAAAAGTTGTAGAAAAGATTAAAGAGGCAGCAGTAGTTCATGATCCAAATCTCAACCATAAATGAAATAGAAGATAAGATAAGTACAGGGGAACCTGTACTTATCTATTTTTCCGGAGAAAATTGTTCTGTATGTAAGGTTTTAAAACCAAAAATAGAAAAAGAGATCTCAAAAAATTTACCTAAAATGAAAATCTATGAAATAAAGGCTGATTTATATAAAGAAATAACAAGCAAATTTTCGGTATTTTCTATTCCAACAATATTGGTTTTTTTTGATTCTAAAGAGTTTGCAAGAGTTGGAAGAAATATCTCTGTCTCAAGATTTGTCGAGGAGCTAAAAAGACCATATACCTTATTTATGGATTAGGATTTAATGAAAAGAGCACTTTTTATTTTTTTAGCAGTTTTTGTGGCTATGCAGTTTATTCAAACACAAAAAGATAATAAACAAACATCAAGAAACTTAGAAATTAAGGCACCTGAGAATATTATGACAATGTTTAAAAATGCCTGTTATGACTGTCACTCAAATGAAGTTAGATGGCCTTGGTATTCCAATATCGCACCATTTTCTTGGATTATTGATTCACATGTTGGAAATGGAAGATTAGCATTAAATTTTTCAGAATGGGAAAATTATAGTGAAAAAGAAAAACAAAAACAGTTAAAAGAGATATTTCGAACTGTTTATGCTTCAATGCCATTAGCAGATTATATAAAATTCCATGAAGAAGCAGACTTAACAAGAGAACAAAGAACGCAAATAAGAGATTGGACAGGGGTTATGAAGTAGTGAGAGAAGAAGTTCAAGAGTTATTAGACGATAAAAAAACACTACTTACCGTTACTTATTTTAAACTTCAAAGACTGTTTGAAAAAAAGTATGGTACAAATACAGTTGTTCTTATGGAAATTGGGACTTTTTTTGAAGTTTATGAAGTTAATAATGACGAAGAACAAGTTGGAAAAGCAAAAGAGATAGCTGAACTTTTAAATATTCAGCTAACAAGAAAAAATAAATCAATTTTAGAAAACTCTGCTGAAAATCCTATTATGGCAGGTGTTCCTGCAATATCTTTAGAAAAACATCTTGCAAGAATTATATCAGAACAGAAATATACAGTTGTAATAATAAGACAAAGAGGTCTTCCTCCAAAAGTTAGTCGATATCTTGATACAGTTGTAAGTCCCGGAACAAACTTTGATTTTGTAATAGACCAAGATGAAAATAATATCACTTCTTTGGTAGTTGACCAGATAAAAGGTATTTATCTTGTTGGGTATTCTGCTATTGATGTAACAACTGGAAAATGCTTTTATAATGAAGTTCATGGAACAAGTGAAGACAAGTTTTATGCACTTGATGAAGTATTTAATTATATGAATATGCATAAAACAAATGAAGTAGTTGTAACTTTTGCAGATAAAAATATAAATCAAAAAGAAGTAATAGATTACCTTGAACTTAAACTAAAAACTTTTCATATAGGTACATTTTGTCCAAAAATATCTTATCAAAATGAATTATTTAAAAATGTATTTAATATAGAGTCTCTTTTAACTGCAATTGAACACCTTGATATGGAAAGGGTTCCTTTAAGTACAGAATCTTTAGCTATTTTAATTGATTTTGTAATAGGACATGATTCAAATATTGTTCAAAAACTTTCATATCCTGTTAAGCTTGATGTTAGTAAATATATATATCTAGGAAATAATGCTTTAGAGCAGTTAAATATAATAGAAACTACTCATAATCCATCTTTGATAAAACTAATAAATAATACTTCTACAGCTATGGGGAAAAGACTTTTAAAAGAGAGATTAACTCATCCTGTAAAAGATAGTAAAGAGCTTATAAGACGATATGCCTTATCAAAAGAATTATATGATTATCATGCCCCAATAGAAAATGAACTTGCAAATATCTATGATATCGAGAGACTAACAAGAAGAATAAAATTATCTAGGCTTCATCCTTTTGAGTTAAATTATCTATATGATTCACTTCTTAGTATTAAAGAGGTTGTCTCTTTTATGGAGAACTATAAGTTTATAACACCTCCTTGCTCTTTAGCTGAACTTCAGATGTTTATTGATTCTATTGAATCAACTTTTAACTTGAGCGTATCTGGAAAGTTTATGTTAAAAGATGTTGAGTGTAATATGGTTTGTGATGGAGTAAATACTCAAATTGATAAACTAAATAAAGAGAATGAAGAGTTATATGGAAAACTAGAACTACTTAGATCTCATGTGTTCTCTTTTATTAATAGTAGTGATACAAACTATGTTAGTATAAATAGACTTGATAAAGAAGGTTTCTTTTTATCTTTAACAAAAAATAGATTTAATCTAATAAAAGAAGAGTTATTAACTTCACATATAATTGTAGATGATGAACTTCTTTTATTTAAAGATTTTAATATCAAGGTTCAAACAACATCAGTAAAAATATCTTGTCCTTTTACAGATAGTATATCAGATAAATATGTACATAATCTACGAAAGATTATTGAGTTAAATAAGCTTGTTTTTAAAGAAAAACTAACAGAATTTGAAAAAAAGTTTGCAACACTTTTAGAGGATTTAGTACAGTTTATTGCTGAGGTTGACTTAACAATCTCAAATATTAAAACTGCAAAAAAGTACAACTATGTTTGTCCTAAAATAGTAAAAACTCAAGATGATGAAAACTTCTTAGAACTTATTGATTTAAGACATCCAATAATTGAAGCAAATGAAGAACAAGGTATTTATGTACCAAATGATATTATTTTAGGTGAATTACCTTTAGCAAAAGATGAGTTTAAAAACAATGTTATCATCAAGAACTCAAATCCAATAAGTATCAAAAACAATAAGATGCATGGAATACTTTTATATGGTATTAACTCTTCTGGTAAATCTTCTCTTATGAAATCAATTGGTATTGCAGTAATCCTTGCACAAGCAGGTTTTTATGTACCTGCAAAATCAATGAGATTTTCTATTTTTGATTCAGTATTTACAAGAATAAGTGGAGCAGATAATATTGCAAAAGGATTATCTTCTTTTGCAGTTGAGATGTTAGAGTTAAAAAATATTTTCAATCGTGCAACTAAACAATCACTTATCCTAGGAGATGAAATCTCTCATTCAACTGAGACTATGAGTGGATTGTCTATTGTGGCAAGTGCTATATTAAAACTTGCAAAGTTAGAATCTATTTTTGTATTTGCAACACACTTACATCAGCTTCCAGAAATAGAAGAGATTCAAAAGTTAAGAAATATAATCTCTCTTCACCTATCAGTTATGTATGAAGATGAATCTGATAAGCTTATCTTTGATAGAAAACTAAAACATGGAAGTGGTTCATCAATGTATGGATTAGAGTATGCAAAATCACTTCATATGGATAGAGAATTTTTAAGTGTTGCAAATGATATTAGAAAAAAACTAACTGATGATTATTCTGCTGTTGAAAGACTTACTCATAAAAAGTCTTCAAAATACAACAAAGACCTTTTTGTTTCAACTTGTGTTATTTGTGGACGTCCTGTAGACGATGTTCACCACATAAAAGAACAAGCAAGAGCAAATAAAGATGGTTTTATTGGTCATGTAAATGCTAACCATAAATATAATTTAATCCCACTTTGTAAAGAACACCATAAAATGGTACATGATGGTACTATAAATGTAAATGGATTTGTAGCAACTTCAAAAGGTTTAGAGCTACATTATACAGATGCAGGTGAACAAAAATAAAATCTTTTAAAGTGTGATTATTATTTTTGTTCTATTTTCAGATTCAATTTTAATATCTCCATCAAGTTCGTTTTGAACTAAACTAGAAACAAGTTTTAGTCCAAACTTATTTGAAGGGGTTTCATTTTTATTAAATCCAATACCGTTATCTTCAATTATAAATACAGTTTTTTTATTCTCTTTTCTCAAAATCACATTAATGATTCCTTCATTTTCTTTAAAAGCATACTTTAGGGAGTTTGTAATTAATTCATTTAAAATAATTCCACATACTATGGATTTACTAATATCAACATCAGTTTGTATTTCATAGTTGATTTTAATTTTTGAAAAATCATAACTTCTTTTTAACTCTTTAACTATATAGTAAAAGTAGTTTTGTATATCAAGTTTATCTAGGTTTTCTTGATTATAGAGTAGTTCATGAGTATGACTCATCGCTTTTACTGTATTTTCTACATTTATTATCTTTTTATTTAATTCTTCATTCATATGACTTGATAAATTTAATCTATAAAGGGAAATGATAAACTGCATATTGTTTTTAATTCTATGGTGAAGCTCACGGGTTAATAAGTCATTTCTTTTAAGTGAGTTTTCTAACTCTTTTGTTTTATTTAATCTACTTGATAAAGCCATAGAAAAAAGTAAAGCTTCAACAATTATAGTTGTTTCGTAAAAGTATTTAAAGTGATTAATTAAACTAAATTGACCATAGTTATACATAGCAAGTGAAATATAACCTATAAGACTAATTGTCCAACCTAAAATAAAGTATTTTGCCTGTGGATTTCCTTTAAAAAATAAGTAATAACTAATTGAAATTACTAATAAAAGACAAGATAAAAGTATAAGTACTACAATAGATAAGGGATAAAAATCTTTATTGGTAAAAAGTACAATTAAGAGTAAAAATACAATCATTATCTTAAAAATTTTGTCAATATTTTTATGCTGTTTTATTTGTAAAAAACTTCTAGTAAAAAGAATAATAAATATGGTTAAAAAGCTTAAAAAATAGATACCTAGATGTAAAAAATATTTATCTGTAATAAATAGATACATATCAGTATAATAGGCATAATAAGAAACTAATAGAATAAAATATATTCCATAATAAAAAAATGAGCTCTCTTTAGTAAAAACAAAAAGTGATAGATTATATAAAACAAGAATTAATATAGCACCAAAAAATATTGCTAATATAAGTTGGTGATTTCTCTCTTTTTTATATATTTCATTTTTATTCAAGATAAAAAGTGAAAAATTAAGTGCAGAAATATTTGAATCTACTTTTAAATAGTAAGTTTTTTTCTCTTTTTCTTTAAGTGAAAAATAAAAATATGGATATAGAGTTTCATTGAGGTCTGAACTTAAATCAAGTCCTTTCTTTGAGATAATAGTATCTTTTTCAACAGTAAAAAATGTAGTTGCATTATAAAGTGGAGCATTTATATATAAAGTTTTATTAATAGGTTTATTTGTAGTGTTTTTAATAGTAAATTTAAACCAAATGGTATCTGTTGTAAGTCCTTTATAGATTTTTTTTTCTAAAGATTTTTTAAAAAGATTTGGATTATTTATTATTTGAATTATATCTTTTTTACTTTTTTCTTCTATGTATATTTGAGCTTTATTTGTAAGAT
Organism: uncultured Campylobacterales bacterium; assembly: GCA_947494995.1. Taxonomy (GTDB): domain Bacteria; phylum Campylobacterota; class Campylobacteria; order Campylobacterales; family Arcobacteraceae; genus Halarcobacter. The sequence continues at coordinate 726,694 of CANLWY010000001.1, forward strand.
TAACTTTGCTTTCATCGCTTATTAGTATTTCACAATATAGTGTTTGAAGTATCAAAAGTAAAGATATTATTATTTTTTTCATGAGTTTATTATATAATAAAAAAAATGGATAAAAGATGAAAAGAATAAAAATTTTAATTATTGAAGATGAAACAGTTTTGGCTTTACATATATCAAGTTTTTTAAACGCAAAGGGGTATATTACTTTTACATCAAGTAATGCAAAAGAGTCTTTGCAAATAATGGAAGATGAAAGTATTGATTTAATTGTTTCAGACATAAATATCAAAGGTGACATAGATGGAATTACAACTTGTAAAACCATTCAAAATATATATGATACACCAACTATTTATTTAACTGCGTATAAAGATAAACAGACTTTACAAAGAGCTTCTGAAACAAATTTCTTGGGTTATCTCTTAAAACCCTTTAGAGAAGATGAACTTGAAGTTTTATTAGAACTTTTAATTGCAAAATTAGGCTTATCAGATAAAGATGATACAGTTTGTTTAGATAATGATTACTCTTTTGATAAAAAAACAAATAGAGTTTTTCATAATAATGAAGAACTTAGTTTAACATCAAAAGAGAAACAACTTTTCACTCTTTTATTAAATAGAAAAAATTCTATTGTATCTTTTGAAATTATAGAAGAGACCCTGTGGAATGCAGAACCAGTTTCAGATACTACAAGAAGACAACTTATTTTTAGACTTAGACAAAAATTAGCTAATTTAAATATTGAAAATATAAAATCCTTAGGCTTAAGATTAAATTTAAGCTAATATAACACCAAATATAACAGATCAAGAATATACTCAAAGTAAGAAACGAGGGTATATTCATGAAAACAAAAGTATATTATAAAAATAGATTTAGAATAGTAAAAAAAGGTTGTATAGCCTTATGTATTACAGCCTTTGCCGGAACTACTTTACTTGCAGCACCAAGTGGAGGAGTTGTAGTAAATGGAAGTGGAACAATTTTACAAAATGCAAATACAACAACTATCAATCAAAACTCCTCAAAACTAAGTATCAATTGGCAAAAGTTTAATATAGCAAAAAATGAAATAGTAAACTTTAATCAGCCAAATAAAAATGCAATAGCCTTAAATAGAGTAATAGGAAATGAGAAGTCAATTATAAATGGAGCTTTAAATGCAAATGGACAAGTATGGCTTCTAAATTCAAATGGAGTTTTATTTGGAAAAGATGCTTCTATTAATACAGCAGGATTTTTAGCAACTACAAAAGCTTTAAGCGATGAAGATTTTAATAGTGGCAAGTATCATTTTAAAAATGAAAGCTCAAATAGTATTATAAATCAAGGAGAAATAACTGTATCTGATTCTTCCTATGTAGCACTTCTAGCAAAAGAAGTTAAAAATGAAGGGACAATAAAAGCTGTAAAAGGAAAGATACACCTAGTAGGAGCAAATGAGTTTGAAATAAATCTAAATGGAAACTCCCTAGTATCTCTAAGCGTAAAAAAAGGTGTAGTAGATGCTCTAGTAGAAAATAAAGGAGCTATTCTAAATAACGCAGGAGAGATATACCTAACAACAAATAGTGTAAATGAACTTTTAAAAGGTGTAGTAAACAATGAAGGTGTATTAGAAGCAAACTCAATAGATGATGTACTAGGAAAGGTAGAACTGTTTGCCCATGGAGGAAAAGCTAAAGTAGATGGAACTATAAAAGCAAAAGATGGCTTTGTAGAAACTTCTGGTAAAGATATAGATATAAAAGTTAGTGCAAATATAGAAGCTAAAACTTGGTTGATAGATCCCACAACTATAGATATAAGTGATTCAACAGCTTATGAAACATCACTTAATAGTGGAACAGATATTCATATACAAACTCAAAGTGAAGGTAGCGAAGAAGGAAATATTTATATAAATGATGAAATCACTTGGAATGCAGATTCAAAACTAACTTTAGATGCTCATAAGGATATTTATGTAAATAAAAAGATTACTTCAACTCATGATAATGGAAAAGTAGCTTTACATTATGGACAAGGAGCTGTAGCTTTAGACAATACCTCTGATTATCATATAAATGCCCCTATAAACTTAAAAGCTGGAGATAATTTTGAGACTAAATTAGGAAGTGATGGAAGTGTAGAACAGTATAGGGTTATTACTGAATTAGGAGTAAAAGGTTCTACGACAGGAACAGACTTACAAGGAATGCAAGGGAATTTAAGTAGGAACTATGTTTTAGGAGCAAATATTGATGCAATAGGTACAGAAATTTGGAATGAAGGAAGAGGTTTTAGTTCTATAGGTGGATGGTGGAATGAATTCTCAAATACATTTGATGGTTTAGGGCATACAATTTCTAATCTTACTTCTCAATATGGATTATTTAATCGAGTTGAGAATTCAAAAATTCAAAATATTGGTTTACTTAATACTTATGTAGAGAATACAGCACATTCTATAGGTGGATTAGTTGGGTATTTAGATTATTCAACAATAAAGAATTCCTATTCAATAGGAGATATTAAAGGCAATAGATTTGCTGGTGGATTAGTTGGGCATGTGACTTATTCATTAATAGAAAACTCTTATTCAAAAGGTACTGTTGAAGTTTCAAGTGATGTTGTTGGTGGATTAGTTGGTGCACTTTGGGAAGAAGGAGTAATAAAAAACTCTTATAGTACAGCAGATGTAAGAGGTAAGGCTACTATAGGTGGGCTATCAGGGTTTGTTTATAATAACTCAAAAGTAGAAAATTCATATGCAATAGGAAATCTTAGTGTAATACCTACAGAATATTCTTATAGTACTACTAATAGAGGTTTAGTTGGAGGTTCCATTAATTCTTCCATTATTAATAGTTTTTGGAATACAGATATTGTAGAAGAGAGTTCTTATTACAATGAAAGTGGAGTAGGTTTAACAACTTCACAAATGAAAAATACAGCATCTTTTTTTAACTCTTCTTGGGATTTTGATACTATTTGGGGAAGAGATACAAATAATGTACTAAATAATGGTTATCCAGTTTTAAAAGTATATCACCCTGATTTTAATTTTAAAACAGTTGTAGGAGCAAAACTAGATTCTCAATCAAAAATTTATGATGCTACAGATAATATAGAAGCTACTTTCTCTAAAAACAATATAATAAGTCAGCTAAAATTTATAGGTATAAAAGATGCAGGAACTTATACTTTTTCTTCAAAAGCAAATGATTATACTGCTACATTTAATGATGGCTATGATTTATCAAATACAGAGTTTGTTATTGATACATCAGCAGAATTATTTATAAGAAAAAAATATTTAGACTTAAGTGATATAGTTGCCCAAGATAAAATCTATGATGGAACAAATGACGCAAATACAACAGCAACAATAGATGGACTAATAGGAGATGAAACAGTAAGTATAGAATCAAGCTTTAGTGATAAGAATATTGGTACTAGTAAAATAGTAACAATAGATAATTTATTGGGAGAGGATGCCCATAACTATGCAGTAGAAGATTATGTAACAAGAGCAAATATAACACCAAAAGAATTAAGCTTAAGTGATATTATTGCCCAAGATAAAATCTATGATGGAACAAATGACGCAAATACAACAGCAACAATAGATGGACTAATAGGAGATGAAACAGTAAGTATAGTATCAGTTTTTAGCGATAGAAATGTAGGAAGTAATAAAAGAGTATTTGTAGAAGGCTTAGAAGGAAGTGATGCCCATAACTATGCAGTAGCAGATTATGTAACTAATGCAAACATAACTCCTAAAGAGCTAAGCTTAAGTGATATTATTGCCCAAGATAAGATCTATGATGGAACAGTAAATGCTAATATAATATCATCAACATTAAATGGAGTAGAAAAAAAAGAAGATGTAAGCTTTATAAATAGCTCAGTGTTTAGTAATAAAAAAGCAGGTTATGATAAACAAGTAATACTAAATACTACTTTAGAAGGAAGTGATGCAAGTAATTATGTAATAAATACACACTTTACAAATGCAAATATAAGAAAAAAATATTTAGACTTAAGTGATATTATTGCCCAAGATAAAATCTATGATGGAACAAATGACGCAAATACAACAGCAACAATAGATGGACTAATAGGAGATGAAACAGTAAGTATAGAATCAAGCTTTAGTGATAAGAATGTTGGTACTAGTAAAATAGTAACAATAGATAATTTATTGGGAGAGGATGCCCATAACTATGCAGTAGAAGATTATGTAACAAGAGCAAATATAACTCCAAAAGAATTAAGCTTAAGTGATATTATTGCCCAAGATAAAGTCTATGATGGAACAGTTAATACAAATATAATATCATCAACATTAAATGGAGTAGAGAAAAAAGATGATGTAAGCTTTATAAATAACTCAGTGTTTAGTAATAAAAATGCAGGCTATGATAAACAAGTAATAGTAAATACTACTTTAGATGGAAGTGATGCAAATAATTATGTAATAAATACACACTTTACAAATGCAAATATAAGAAAAAAATATTTAGACTTAAGTGATATTATTGCCCAAGATAAAATCTATGATGGGACAGCTGATGCAAATGTAACAGCAACACTAGATGGAGTAGTAAAAAAGGATGATGTAAGTTTTATAAATAGCTCAGTATTTAGTGATAAAAATGCAGGCTTTGATAAACAAGTAATAGTAAATACTACTTTAGATGGAGCTGATGCAAATAACTATGTTATAAATACACATTTTACAAATGCAAATATAACTCCAAAAGAATTAAGTTTAAGTGATATTATTGCTCAAGATAAGATCTATGATGGAACAGTTAATACAAATATAATATCATCAACATTAAATGGAGTAGAGAAAAAAGATGATGTAAGTTTTATAAATAACTCAGTGTTTAGTAATAAAAATGCAGGTTATGATAAACAAGTAATAGTAAATACTACTTTAGAAGGAAGTGATGCAAGTAATTATGTAATAAATACACACTTTACATATGCAGATATAAGCCCTAAAGAAGTAGAGGTAAACCTAAGTTCAAAAGTTGTAGGAAGAGCAAATAATAGTATATATAAACTAAATAATATTTTTACTTCAGAAGAGCTATTTAGAGAAAATAGTGATTTATTAACTTACAAAGAAGATTATATTTTTACACATAATTCAGAGTATTTAAAAGATGGAAAGTTAATAGAAGGTTTTATAAAACCAGATGTTTACAATAATATTGGAGTATACCTTTCTCCTAATTTTATTTTTAAAGATTATAGTCTTGGAAGTGTAACCATTCTTCCGTATCGTTCAGAACAGGAAAAAACACTTACTTCAACTATTTTAAAAAGACCAATTGTGTTACCACAAAGATTGAGTTTTAATCAGGTTTTACCAAAACTAGAACTTGGAGTAAATACTTTTAGTTTACCTCAAGAGAATAATTTAAATAATAATGAAGAATATAAATAAGGACAAAAGTTGAAAAAGTTAATAAATATATCACTAGTTTTATGTACAAGTCTAAGTGTTTTAAATGGAGCCCAGCCAAATATTTCAGATGCACTAAAAGAGCTTGAACTTCCAAGGGAAATAAAAAAACTAGAAAATAAACCTTTAGTAGAAGTGCAAGGGGTAGAAAAATATAAACCTATGCTAAAAGATGATAAGTCTGGACGAAAAGTTTTAATTAAAGATTTTAAAATCACAAATAATAGTGAAATATCTTCTAAAAAGCTTCTATCATTAATTGAAGACTCAAAAGATAAGCGTTTAAATTTTTCACAAATGCAAAATCTTGCATTTAAGATTAGTAAGTACTATCAAGATCAAGGTTTCTTTGTTGCAAGAGCATATATTCCTGTACAAAATATGAAAGATAATGTATTGGAGATATCTGTTATTGAAGGCTTATATGGCGAGTTTAAACTTATAAATAATAGTAAGATAAAAGATAAAAACCTAAAAGAAATCATAAAAGTAAAAAAAGATGAGATAATTCACAATGACTCTTTTGAAAGAAGGCTATTACTTCTAAATGAACTTCATGGAGTAGTCGTCTCAAATGCAAAGGTTCAAGCTGGAAAAGATGTAGGCACAAGTGATTTTGTTTTAACAATAGAAGATACAAAAGCATATGATGGATACATAGTTACGGATAATTATGGAAGTAGATACACAGGGAAAAATAGATTATTAGCAGGAGTAAATTTTAACAATCCTTTTAAAATAGGAGATAAACTATCTTTATCAGCTTTATTAAGTAATAAAGAGGATTTAAAAAGTGGTTCACTTAGCTACTCTTTTCCTCTTTTAGGCACTGGTTTAAATTCAGAAATATCTTTTTCAAAAACTTATTACAATCTTGAAGAAGAGTATAAAGATTTAGATTCAAGAGGGACATCCAATGAATTATCTTTAAAGCTTTCATATCATTATATTAAAAAAAGAGATGAGAGTTTAGAAGTTTATACACAGTTTAGTTTTAAGAAATTGAAAGATGAAGTTTTAAGTAAAGATTATGAGAGTAATAAAAGAGCCTATGTCTCAAGTGTAGGTTTTAATTATGAAAAAACAAATTTAAATTTCTTAGATGTTAATCATAGTCTAAATATCTCTTCTTATATAAATTATGGATATTTACGATTTGAAGATGAAGAGTTAAGACAACTTGATAGAGAAGGGGCAGATACCCAAGGAAGCTTTTCAAAACTTTATTCTGAATTATCATTAACATCATATATAAATGAAAACTTTTTTATAGAGAGTTTATTTAAATATCAGCATGCTTTAGGAAATAAAAATCTTGATGGAAGTGAAGATTTCTCTTTGGGTGGAGCTTATGGTGTAAAAGTATATCCTTCTTCTGAACATAGTGCAGAAAATGGATACCTATTTTTAATAGAAGCAAAATATCACTTACCAAGTATAGAAAACTATTCTCATACTTTAGGGGTTTTCTATGATAGAGGTAGAGCATATATGCAAAATCCACTAGCTAGTTTTGAAAGTAGAACTTTACAAGATGTAGGTTTGGGTTATTACGCAAATTATAAAGATTTTTTTACAAAGGCACAAATTGCTTGGAGAGTTGATAATGAAGAGTTAACAAGTGAACCAAGTCAAAATAGTAAGTTTTTATTTATGCTTGGTTGGAGATTTTGAATCACTTAAGAGCTAACATATAGATTTCTCTATATGTTAGTTTGCTTTATAATACTTTAAATCCTTCTTCTAAATCTAAAGTACCTTCATAAAAAGCTTTTCCAACAATAACACCAGCTATGTTACCATTTTCTTTACAGTTAGTTATATCGTTAATATCTTTTACTCCACCTGAAGCAATAGTATCAACTCCTGAGGCAAGTGCAATTGATTCTGTGAATTCTACATTTACACCACAAAGCATACCATCTTTTGAAATATCAGTACAAATAATAGCTTCTACACCAGCATTTGCAAACTCTTTAGCTAAATCAGTTGCTTTCATAGATGAAACTTCTGCCCATCCTTCAACTGCAACCATTCCATTCATCGCATCAATTCCAACAGCAATTGGATATTTAGAAGCCATATCTTTTACAAATTGAGGATCTTTTACAGCAATAGAACCTAAGATAAGTCTATCAACTCCAAGTTCTACATACATTTTGATAGTCTCTTCATCCCTAATTCCACCACCAAGCTCTATTTTTAAGTTACAGTTTTCTCTGATCTTTTTAATTTGTTCTAGATTTGCTGGTTCTCCTGCAAATGCTCCATTTAAATCTACAATATGAAGCCACTTACTTCCAAGCTCTTCAAATCTTTTGGCAACTTGCCAAGGTTCATCTGAATAGATTTTTGCACTATCCATAAGTCCTTTGCTTAATCTTACAGCTTTCCCATCTTTTAAATCAATAGCTGGTAATATATCCATTTTTTACTCTCTCTTATATTTGATTATGAAAGTATAGTAATATTTTTTAGTGTCTTTGATAAAACGAAAAAAAAACGAAAAAATAACTAAAAAGTAGCTAGTAAATGACATTGATTTTATAATTTTTTGGTAAAATAAATATTAATAGATATGGTTTAAAAAGGATATGCATTGATAAATAAGACAAATGCTATTAGAGAATTCATAATACTGATAATAATTACTATTTTTGCATGGTTGGTTTTGGCTGAATTTGATGCTTTTGAGGAGATGATTGAATATTTAGAATCTCATGAAGAGTATGAATTAGATGAACTTGTTTTATTATTAATAGTATTTGGTGTTTTTTCTATTTTTTACTCTTTAAGAAGAGTAAATGAAGCTAGTAAGATAAATCAACATCTAAAAGAATTGAATGAAAATTTAGAAAAAAAAGTTGAATTTGCAGTAAAAGAGCAAAGAGAGCAAGAGTATATCTTAATTCAACAATCAAAACATATAGCAATGGGTGAGATGATAAGTAATATTGCCCACCAATGGAGACAACCCTTAAATGCATTAGGTTTAGTTTTACAGAATTTAAAGTTTTCATATGAAATGGATGAATTAGATGATGAGTTTATGGATAATTCTTTAAAGAAATCAAACATGCTAATAGGAACTATGTCAAAGACAATAGATGATTTTAGAAATTTTTTTAAACCAAATAAAATAAAAGAAGAGTTTTCTTTAAATGATACAATTAGTCAATCAAGCGCTTTAATTGGCTCATCTTTTGGGCATCACGATATTACTCTTAAAAAAGAATTGCCTAAAGATATAAACTTATTTGGTTATCCAAATGAGTTATCTCAAGCTTTAGTTAATATTTTAAATAATGCAAAAGATGAACTTCTAAAACATACTGATAAAGAGAGAGTTGTTAGTATTTCTACTCATATTGATAAATTAAAATGTGTAATTGAGATTTTTAATAATGGAGATAAGATTAAAGAAGATGTCATAGGAAAAATATTTGATCCTTATTTTACTACAAAAGATGATGAAAAAGGTACAGGTATAGGTTTATATATGACAAAAACAATTATTGAAAAAAATATGAGTGGACAGTTGACAGTTAAAAATGTAGATGATGGGGTTGTTTTTATAATTAGTTTACCAATTAATTAAATCAATCAAGTAAGCTAATTTTTAATTAGCTTACTTAATATTCATAAAGTTTTTAAGTATTTTTAATCCATTGTCATGGGATTTCTCAGGGTGAGGCTGAAATCCATAAATATTATCTTTGTGAACTGCACTTACAAAATCATACCCATATTCCGTTTTACCAATAACATTTTTCTCATCTGTAACAGCATGATATGAGTGCACAAAATAAAGATAAGGATTTTCTAATCCTTCAAATAAAGTGTGTTCATCTTTTGTTTTAATTACATTCCATCCCATGTGTGGGATTTTTGTATCTTCATGCATTTTTGATTTATCAAATAGTACAACTTTTCCATCAATTAATCCTAATCCTTCATGTTTTCCAAACTCTTCAGAACTTTCAAATAAAAGTTGCATTCCAAGGCAAATACCTATCATAGGTTTCCCACTTTTTGCAAATTCGTAGATTGCTTCTTTCATTCCTGTTTCATTTAAGTGTTTCATTGCATCACCAAATGCACCAACACCAGGTAAAATAACTCTATCAAAGTTTTTTAAATCTTCTGGATTTTTTACAATGGAAGCTTTAGTATCTAGTAGATGGCAAGCATTGTAAACTGAAGCTAGATTTCCCATATTGTAATCGATAATTCCAATCACATAGTATCCTTTATATTCTTTAGAAAGTTTGCATTATACAAAAGTTTACCCTGATATTGGGTTAAGAAATTAATTGTTTCTATTCTATTGATTTTTTATGAAAAAACTACTAAGTTTTATTTTATAAGGTGTGTTATATCCTTTCATCTTTAATATTTTAAATAAAGGAAGGTTAGAAATGTCTAATCTAAAATCTATATATATATTATCATTGATTATGATTTTTTTTGTGGGATGTAGTAAATATAGTACAAATACATCAACAGCAGTTGCAAAAGAGCCTACAAGTACTGAAAAGAGTGTTTTTGATAAATCAAAAGTAAAAAAAGAAAAAGTAGTTAAGAAAAAAAAGAAAAAAATCATAAAGAAAAAATCTTCTACTTATAAATATTGTAGCAAACATATAAAGGCGATGTCTCATGCTTTAAACTATGTTAAAGAGGAGTTTGAAAAAGGTTATTTTTTACAAAAAGATATGGTAGGAGCAAAGGCACAACTCTATTTAATTGAAAATAAATCTCCTTCAATTTTTGCAAAAAATATAAATGCTGCACAAGATTCATATTTAAAACAATATGATTTAGCCAAGAAATTCAAGTGTAATACAAAAAACCTCAAGTATTCACCTATTGAAAAAATTAAAATAGAAATTGAGAAGTTAGAAAAAAAGGCTACAAATGAGTCTAAATAAAACTTTATCAATAATATTATTTTTTACAGTTTCTATGTCATTTGCAGAGGTAAAAAAAGTAGATGTGCTGTTTGAAAAAATTGACCAATCTTCTAATCCTCAAGAAAAAAAAGAATTAATTGAAAAGTTAAAAAAGAAGCTTGCAAAAGAGAATAAAAAAGCACAAGAAGAAGCTGATGCAATAATAAAAGCAAAAGAGAAAATGCCTCAAAGACTATATAAAGATGTATTGGTCAAATAAGTTTTATCATGAGTAACAAAATAAAAATTTTATTATTAGAAGATGATACTATCTTAGCACAAACTATGGTTCAAATCTTAAAGTTAGAAGATTATGATGTAACATTAGTAAGTGATGGGGAAGAGGTTATGGATGCTACTTATGAAAATAGATATGATTTATATTTATTTGATATAAATGTTCCTTTGCTAAATGGTAGAGATGTTTTAAAACTTTTAAGAGAGGCAGAAGATAATACTCCAACTTTCTTTATAACAGCACTTATTGATACTAAGTCACTTTTAGAAGGTTTTAATTGTGGTTGTGATGATTATATAAAAAAACCTTTTGATCCTGATGAGCTATTAGTTAGAATAAAGGCTATTTTAAAAAGAAAAAACCCAGTAATCAAATATGGTGATATTGTTTTTGATTTACTTGAAAATAGAGTATTAAAAGATGATAAAGAAGTTGCTTTAGGAAATGTAGAAAAAGATATTTTTGCACTTTTTATGAAAAATATAGATGTAACAATAGAAAAGTCTACATTTTTTGATTATATGAATAGACCTAGTGAAACAGGATTAAGAGTATTAATTAGTAAATTAAAAAAGATATTAGATGTAAATATTGTAAATACCAAGGGAATAGGATATAAACTTGAAAAAATATGAGAAAAAGTCTTTTTTTACGACTGTTTATCTTTTCTTTATACCACTTGCAATATTTGCAACAATTGTTTTATATATGTATCATGAAGATAAGATAAAGGATATAGAACAGAATATTCTTTATCAGATGAAAGACTATACTTTTGATTTCAAAGGTGATAAGTTTTCTTTAGATATTGTTCAAGATGATAAAACAAAACAGGTTTTTAAAATATATCATTGTGAAGAGGGATTATGTGCATATTTTGAGGCTGCTTCTTCAGGTCCTTATCTTTTAAAAGTAATATACTCAGTAAAGAAGTATAATAAAGTCTATAATGAGTTTCTAACAAGAATATTTTATTTAGCATTAATAGTACTTTTATCTCTTTTTATACTCTCAGTTGCTTTTGCAGTTTATTCAATGAAACCCATGAAAGAGGCTCTTTATCTTTTAGAAAATTTTTTAAAAGATTTAATTCATGATTTAAATACTCCTGCCACATCTATTTTACTAAACTCTAAACTTTTAAGAAAACGAGGAGATTTTGAAGAGATAGAGCGTATTGAGCTTAGTGCAAGAAGTATTTCATCTTTATATAAAAATTTAGAGTTTTTAAATCCTGATAATATTGCAAAAGATGAGAGAGTAGTTCTTAAAGAGTTAATTGAGAATAAGATTGAAATCTTACAAAAAATATATCCAAAAATAAAGTTTAACTTTAGTGATATTCCTTTAATACCCACAAGTAATATAAATGGTGTTGATAGAATAATTGATAATCTTCTAACAAATGCATGTAAATATAACAAAAAGAATGGTGAAGTATCAATTTTTATGGAGAATAAGAAGCTTATAATAGAAGATACAGGAATTGGTATAAAAGATGTTAAGAGTGTTTTTAATAGATACTATAAGGAGAATGAAAGAGGACTTGGACTAGGTTTAAGTATTGTAAAACAGCTATGTGATATCTTAGACATAAGAATATTAATAAAGAGTGAAATAGAAAAGGGAACACGAGTTGAACTTGTGTTCCCATAAGGCTTTTTAAATAGGATGTAGTGTTATAAACTACCTTGTTGAGGGGAATTAGGTAGTTTATAGGTCGAGTTATCTATCTATAACTATTTTGTAGTAACTTTTGACTGCTTAAGTTTTGTATTAACTATCTCATGTGCTCTTGGAAGATCTTTTTTATCCATAGCATCTAACTCATCATCAAGTTGCTTTAATAGTTTACTTTTTACTTCAGCATCTTTTGCATTATTGATTTTTCCTACAAGTGCATCAATATCACTAACACTTGCTGCTGCAAATAGTCCTGTTGCAGTTACAATCGCTAATACTGCTAATTTCTTTTTTATATTCATTTTAAGTCTCCTTTTTGTTAAAATGTAAAGGAATTATATATTTCATGTGTAAGTTAAGTGTTAGTTATTATAAGTTTTAGAAAAAATATTTTAAAATTAGACTTTTGCATCTGCTAAAGTTAGGGAAAAAAGTATTTCATTGCCCCTTTTCTCGAGTTTCTTCTTTGCTTCAAGTATAGTTGTTCCTGTAGTAATAATATCATCAACTAAGATAATCTTTTTATTTGAAAGCTTTGTTTCAAACTTACGTTTGTTCTTTTTCCTGTACTCTAAATCATGTCCTGCATATTTAACTATATTTGTTGCTTTACATTGATTGTATAAAGGCTTTATATATTTTGACTTTAGATGACGTGAAAGAATTGCTGTTTGTGAAAACTCATGTCTTGTGTGTTCATCTATTCCTATAGAATAAACTAATTCATCAAACTCAAAGTTCTGTGCAAATTTTTGAAAAGATAGTTTTGCAAGAATATTAAAAACTCTATCTCCATGGAAATAGTATTTTGAAGTGATGAGGTCTTCTATTTCAGAAAATGAATAAAAAGAGTAGTTATAAAAGTTTTTTTCTAATTCTCTTTTATGAAAAGAGGGTGTTAATAGATTTTGTTGGCAAGTTTTGCAGATGATTTGGAAAGATAGGTTTTCACAGGATAAACATTTCATAATAGATTATATTATATAATGTTTTGAATTATACTTTTTTTAGAAAAAAGTAAGCAAAAAAGCGTTCACAGGTTCCAAAATAACTAAAAAATATATAGAAATTCTAAAATTACAAAACTCGACTACGTACCTCCGTCTCAGACAGTTGTAATTTCTTTACGAATTTATATAGATTTTTCTTAACGCTATTTTGAAAATGCTCACATTTTATAAGAGTATGTTAGTTTTGAGTGTAGTTCAAGGCGAAGGCAAGATTTAAAGCGGAGCGTACGACGTAGGTACGTGAGCATTTAAATCTTGAATTCAATGCAGAAATGCGCCAAAAGTAAGCTATTATATCTTTAAAACAGCCATGAAAGCTTCTTGTGGTACGTTTACCTTTCCAATTGCTTTCATTCTTTTTTTACCAGCTTTTTGTTTCTCTAGTAGTTTTCTTTTTCTTGTAATATCACCACCATAACATTTTGCGGTAACATTTTTACCCATTGATTTTACAGTCTCTCTTGCGATAATTGTTGTTCCAATAGATGCTTGAACTGCTACTTCAAAAAGTTGTCTAGGGATAAGCTCTTTAAGTGCTTTAATAAACTCTCTTCCTCTTGATACTGCTTTATCTTCTGGTACGATAATTGAAAGTGCATCAACTACTTCATTTGCTACTCTAATATCTAGCTTTTTAAGATTACCAGGTCTAAATCCAATTGGTTCATAATCAAATGATGCATAACCTTTAGTTGTTGATTTTAGCTTATCATAGAAGTCCATAACTATTTCATTCATTGGAATATCATACTCTAGTAAAACTCTTTTACCAATATAGTCCATTTTTATCTGGATTCCTCTTTTATCATTTAGAAGTTTGATAACATTTCCTAAGAACTCATCTGGTACTAAGATTGTAGCTTTTACATATGGTTCAAAGATTGTTTCTATATAGTTTGGTTCAGGAAGCTCTGAAGGGTTTTGAATAACAATTCTTTCTCCATCTTTTTTAAGAACTTCATATACAACTGTTGGAGCTGTAGCAATTAAGTCTAAGTTAAACTCTCTTTCTAGTCTCTCTTTGATTACTTCCATATGAAGCATACCTAAGAAACCAGTTCTAAATCCAGAACCTAGTGCTGCAGAAGACTCTGGTTCAAAAGAGATTGATGAATCATTTAATTGTAACTTGGTTAATGCTTCTCTTAAATCTTCAAATTTATCAGTTTCAATAGGATAAATTCCTGCAAATACAAATGGTTTCGCAGGTTCAAAACCATCAATAATTTCAGCAGTTGGATTTTTTGCATCAGTCATTGTATCACCAACAGCAATACCATCAAGTGTTTTAAGACCAAGAACAACAATTCCAATTTCACCTGTCGTTATTTCATTTGTGTTTTCTCTTTTTATTGGGTGTGGATACATTAAGTTAAGAACTGGATGTTCAACCTTTGTATTCATCATCTTAAGCATTTGACCTTTTTTGATACTTCCTTCATATACTCTAACAAGTGCTAGGGCTCCAAGATAGTTGTCAAACCAAGAATCATAGATCAAGGCTTTTGTAGGAGCATTTTCATCACCTTGTGGTGCAGGAACTCTATCTACAATAGAATCAATTAAATCTTTTACTCCAAGACCTGTTTTTGCTGAAATTAGATTATGTTCTGTACAGTCAAGCCCAATTGCCTCTTCAGTCTCTTCTAGTACTCTATCTGGATCAGCTGATGGAAGGTCAATTTTATTTACAACAGGTAAAAGCTCTAATTCATTATCTAATGCAATATAAACATTTGCAATTGTTTGTGCTTCAACACCTTGAGTTGAATCTACGATTAAAAGGGCACCTTCCGATGAAGCTAAAGATCTACTTACTTCATATGAGAAGTCAACATGACCTGGAGTGTCAATTAAGTTTAAAACATATTTTTCTCCATCTTTTTCATAGTCAAGTCGTACACTTTGAGCTTTAATTGTAATACCACGCTCTTGTTCAATATCCATAGTATCCATAACTTGAGATGACATTTCTCTATCACTTACAGCACCACACTCTTGGATAATTCTATCTGCAAGAGTTGATTTACCATGGTCGATATGAGCAATAATACTAAAATTTCTAATATTTTTTTGCAAGGTTATTCCTCTGTTTTATATATAAGTTCGCGATTATATCTAAAATAATGTAAGTTTTGAGTTAAGTTGAAAATTAAGTGGGGATTTAAAGTGTTTAGACTTTAGGCTTTCGCCTAAAATCTAAGATATATAAGATTTAAAACCTTAATAATTATTGTTGAATAGAACCTTCAACTCTTCTGTTTTCAGCTCTACCCTCAGCAGTCTCATTTGATGCTTTAGGGTTCATTTCACCGTATCCAACAGCGTTTAATCTAGAAGCTTCAACACCTTGAGCTTCGATAGCTTTAACAGCAGATGCTGCTCTTCTTTCAGATAGTTTTTGGTTATAAGCGTCAGAACCAACTGAGTCAGTATGAGCTTCAATTTTACCTTTAACTGATGGGAAAGCTTTCATGAAATCAGCAAATTTTTTGATTCTTGAATCATATTGGTTGCTAATTACAGCTGAGTCAGTTTCAAAGTTAATGTTTAAGTCAACTTTTAAAGAACATCCATCAGCATCAACAATGTTACCTTTTGGAGTGTTAGGACATTTATCTTTAGAGTCAACTACACCATCCATATCAGAATCAACTTCACAACCTTTAGCGTCTACTACTACACCTGGAGCAGAGTTAGGACATTGGTCTAAAGAATCAATTACACCATCATTATCAGAATCCATTGGCTTTGGCTCAACTGGAGCTGGTACTGGAGCAGGAGCTGCTTTTTTACCAAATGGAATTGCTAAACCAACTGTATATAGTAAGTTGTTGTCTCCATGGTCAGTTTCAATTAAGTGTCTAACGTCAGCTTTTAAAGAAACCATATCAGAGATTTTATATTTGATACCAATACCATAGTTACCAAAAAGTCCATCTTCATTGTCATACTTTTCATTATCAAAAAGCTCAACCCCAGCACCAATTAATGCATATAAAGAAGTTGAAGAAGTTAAACCATACTCTTTTACTAAGTTTGCGAATATTCTAGTAATTCCAGTATCGTCATTGTTACCTTTTGTGTAATCTACATCTTCTAATGATCTTAAGAAACCTAATTCTACTTGATCAAACATAGAGTCATCTAGGTTAAAACCTAAAGCTAAACCACCATTTGCATAGTTTCTCTCTAAGTCTAGGTTACCTTCAGTATAAGTACCACCAAGCATAGGAGTAATCTCATATTTGTACTCACTGTTTGCTGCAAACATCATTGAAGCACATAATGCTGTAGATAATAAAATCTTTTTCATTTTTTTTCCTTGTGTTTTGTGTATTCTGTGTATTCTAACTAAAAATAAATTAAAATTTTATTTGTTTTTTTAATTAATCTATGAAAATAGAATTTACAGACTCATTATTAGTGATTCTTCTAATAGTTTCACCAATGATTTTTGCACCACTTAACACAGTGATTTTATCTGATTCTCCATTCATTGGAATAGTATCAGTGATCACTAGTTCATCTAGAGTTCCACCGTTTAGTCTTTCAAAAGCTGGACCTGATAAAACACCATGAGTACAACATGCCATAACAGAAGTTGCACCTTTTTTCTTTAGTACTTCTGCAGCTTTAACTAATGTTCCCGCTGTATCAACCATATCGTCAACAAGAATTACATCTTTTCCTTCAACTTCACCGATGATATTCATAACTTCAGCAACATTTGCTTTTTCTCTTCTTTTATCAACAATTACTAAATCATAGTTTAATTTTTGTGCGTAAGACCTAGCTCTTGCAACACCACCGATATCTGGAGATGCAATAATTGGGTTTGAAAGATTTTTTGCTCTTAAGTAGTCAACAAATAAAACAGAACCATATAAGTTATCAACTGGGATATCAAAGAACCCTTGGATTTGTGCAGCATGTAGATCAATAGTGATAACTCTATCAACTCCTGCAGTTTCTAACATATCAGCAACTAACTTAGCAGAGATTGGTACTCTTGGAGCTGCTTTTCTATCTTGTCTTGCATATCCAAAATAAGGCATTACTGCTGAGATTGATGCAGCACTTGATCTTTTTAGTGCATCTACCATAATAAGTAATTCCATTAAGTGATCATTTGTTGGAGCACATGTAGGTTGAACAATGAATACATCTTGTCCCCTAACACTTTCGTGAACTTGAACAGAGATTTCTCCATCGCTAAACTTTTGAATTGTTGCTCCACCTACTGACATATTTAGGTATTTTGCAACTTTTTCAGCAAATTCAGGGTTAGCAGTACCACTAAAAAGCTTAAATTTTGCCATTTGGTTTTCCTTGTGTGATTGTGTATAATTTTGGGATTTTATCCAATTATTACTTATACACAATTTAGAGGAATCATTATAAAATATTATTTAGTCTTTTTTATCCAACCACTACCTAGAACTTTTTCATCTTTGTAAAATACTGCAAGTTGCCCTGCTGCAACTCCAAACGCAGGTTCTTTTAGAATTATATAAGCTTTATTATTATTTTCAATTTTTACATGACAATTAGATGACATTGCTCGATATCTAAGCTTAACAGTACAGTCAAACTCTTTTTCATCAATGAACATGTTTAAATTTTCTACTTCAACTTCATTTATTTCCAAGGCTTCTTTTTGTCCAACTACAATAGTATTATCTTTTGGATTCAATTTAGTTACAAAATGTGGAACATGTGCTCCATGAACTGTAAAACCTCTTCTTTTACCAATTGTATAGTGCATATAACCTTTATGATCACCAATTACATTTCCATCTTTATCAAGAACTTTTCCTGGTATATCAATATTTGCATGTTTTTTGATTACATCAGTATAAACTGTATCTACAAAACAGATTTCTTGTGACTCATTTTTTTCTGTAATCCTTTTATAGGCAATATCAAGTTTTGCACCAAATTTTACAATGTCCTCTTTTTTTCTTTCACTTAATGGAAACATCATAAAAGGAAGTGCCTCTGGACTTACTTGAGATAGAAAATAGCTTTGGTCTTTTGATTTGTCATCTGCTTCAAAAATAAAATTACCATCAGTTTTTGCGTAATGACCTGTTGCTAAAAAGTTTGCATTATGCTTTTTTGCAAACTCTAACATTTTTCCAAATTTAATTTGTTTATTACATTTAACACATGGGTTTGGAGTAACACCTTCTAAATATGAATTAACAAAGTAATCATATACTTCATCTGTAAATTCATCTGCAAGGTCTAAGACATGATATTTAATATCTAAAAATTTTGTAACATTTTCAATATGTCCAAGATTTGATTCGTGGTATCCGTCAGTTCTATTATGAAGCTTTAGATAAACACCTTCTACTTCATAGCCTTCTTCTTTTAGCATATATGCAGTTACTGAGGAGTCGATTCCTCCACTCATGCCTACCATTACTTTTTTTTTGTTATTCAATTTATATCCTTTTTAAAGGAATAAGCATTGACTCTCTGTTTGCCCAATCTTTATATTAGTATTGATTGTTTTATTATCAAAAAAGATTATATTTAGGTTTTAGGCGTATCTTGAAAGGATAGCTTTTTTCCGTATTTAGTTCCAATCTTTACAAAAGTTCATTTTGTAAAGATTAGTATAAAGGAGATTATATCATATTAATAATAATTACTTATGAAACCACCACCTAAGCAGTAGTCACCCTCATATAAAACAAGGCTTTGTCCTAAAGTTACAGCTCTTTGAGGTTTATCAAATTTAACTAGAACTTTATCTTCATTTACTTCTATAACTGTACAAGCTTGTTTTTGTTGTCTATATCTTACTTGTGCCATTAGCTTGTCTCCAACTTTTGGATCCTCTTCTAGTACCCAATGCATGTGAGAAGCTTCAGTGTGTTCACTCATAAGTAATGGATGATTTGTATCTTGCACAACTGTTAGTGTATTATCTTCAATATTTTTTTTAGCTGCATACCATGCTTTGTGAGTATGGTTTTCACTTTCAAGCTCTTTGATACCACCAAGACCAATACCTTTTCTTTGACCTAATGTGTAACAAATAAGACCTTTGTGCTTTCCTAAAACTTTTCCATTTTCATCAATCATATCACCTGGAATTGCTTTTAGGTGTTGAGTAATAAAATCATCAAATCTTTGATTTCCAATAAAACAAATACCAGTACTATCCTTTTTATCACTTACAGGTAAGTTATGCTCTCTTGCAATTTCTCTAACTTCTGTTTTAGTTAAATCTCCAAGTGGGAACATTGCATGAGATAATTGTTCACTTGATAGTGCATGTAAAAAATAACTTTGGTCTTTTGAACTATCTTTTGGAGTATCTAGTACAAAATGGTCTTTATGCTTAGCTATTTTTGCATAATGACCCATAGCAATGTAGTCAGCACCCATCTCTTTTGCTTCATTTAAAAATACGTTAAATTTAATTTCTCTATTACATAAGATATCAGGGTTTGGAGTAAGTCCTTTTTTTAGACCTTCTAAGAATACATCAAATACTTTATTTCTGTAATCTGCAACGAAGTCTTTACCTTTTACCTCTATTCCTATAAGTTCTCCAACTTTTTTTGCATCTTCAAACTCTATTCTATTAGGACATTGGCTTCCTTTGATTCCATACTCCCAATTTCGCATGAATAATCCTACTACTTCATAGCCTTGTTGTTTTAATAATAATGCAGTAACAGAAGAGTCAACACCTCCTGACATTCCAACAACTACTTTTTTCTTCATCTATTTATCCTTTTCATCTCTTCTAAAGGAATAATCACTGATTCTCTATTGGCCCAATCTTTGTGAGGAACTATAAGGTCCTTCGTATTTATTTTTTTCTTATCAAAAAATATTATATCTATATCTAGAGTTCTAGGCGCATCTTGAAAGGATCGCTTTCTTCCAAATCTTTTCTCTAACCTCTGCATATTTTTTAAAAATTCATTAGGGGCTAGATTGGTTTTAAGCGCGATTATACCATTTAAAAAGTCATTTTGTTCCAAGTAACCAAAAGGGGGATTTAAAAGTAGAGGGGAAGTCATAAGTAAATCAAATCTTTGGTCTTTTTTTAAACATAATAAAAGTTTATCAAAAATTCTTTTTGTATTTCCAATATTTCCCCCAATCCCTATAGTTACAAGGTATTTTTTATTTGAAATAGATTTAAACTTTTTAGGAAAATTTGATGTATAAAAAAGCGTTAAATCCTTAGTTAAGTTTTTTTTCATATTTCTTCTTTAAAAAATAAACTTATTAAATAAGTCAAGATTAATTTAGCCAAAATTTTAATTTTATAGTATTATTGCTTTACCATTTTTCATTACAACAGTATCTTCAATCCTTACTCCAAATTCATCAGGAAGATAAATACCAGGTTCAATTGTAAATACCATATTATTTTCAATTATTACATCTGATTTCGAGTTAATATTTGGAAATTCATGAATATCAAGCCCTACACCATGTCCTGTACTATGAACAAAAAATTTCCCATAACCAGCTTTGTCTATTACATCTCTAGTAAGTTTGTCAATATCAGAAGCTTTCATACCCACTCTTGCTTTTTCTATTGCATTTAATTGAGCTTTATAAACAAGGTCATATATTTTTTGATGCTTTTTATTTTTAAATTTTTGTTCTCTTTTAAAGCTAAACTTCTCAAAGTCAACATGTGAGGTACAAGTTCTATCAGAACAGTATCTTTTGTATTTAACCCCTGCATCAACTAATAGTAAATCATGAAGTTTTAACTTTTTAGATGTAGGTAAGGCATGTGGTTTTGCTGCATTTGCATTAATAGCAACTATAGGATCAAAACTTAAATCATATTTTCCAATTTGTGACATTTTTTCTATAGCTTTAAAGTGAAGAAAGTTTTCACTCTCTTTAAAGCCATTTTTTCTAATATATCTTGCAAGTTCTTTAAAGCCTTTTTTTCCAATTTTTGCTGCTTTTTTTAAAATTTCAACTTCTTCATCTGTTTTAATTATTCTTTTTAATTTTGAAAAGTTTTCTTTAGGCTCAAATTTTATTTTTAAATCATTTGTTAGTTTTTGATAGAAGTTAAGTTTAAAATCATTTGGATCAAATATAATCTTTTTAATTTTATTTTTTTTAAGTATTTTTTGAACATCTTTTATAAAATCTGAACTCTCTATTATTTCACAACTTTTTGCATACTCTTGTGCTTCTATAGTATATCTAGCATCAGTAATAAAATATTTTGAAGAACCAAGATTTAAAAAAACTACATTGTCACATGAGAAGCCACATTCATAATAGACAGCATTTTCATTTAATAATATATAGTTTTTCATTCTTTTCCCTTTTTTAACTAAAATTTGAATATAATCTTACCCAAAATTTATAAAAGGAAAATATAAAATGAAAATTGCAGTAATTCAAGGTCCAAACTTAAATATGTTAGGTATTAGAGAACAACATATTTATGGTCCAATGTCACTAGATCAAATCCATGAGCAAATGAAAGCAAGTGCAGAGCAAAATGGAGTTGAACTAGAGTTCTTTCAATCAAACCTAGAGGGTGAAATTGTAGATAGAATTCAAGAATCTTTAGGTACAGTTGATGGAATTTTAATTAATCCAGCAGCATTTTCTCATACATCAATTGCTATTAAAGATGCACTAAGTGCAGTAAATTTACCAACAGTAGAAGTTCACATTTCTAATATCTATAAAAGAGAAGAGTTTAGACAAAAATCAATTACTGCAGCTTCAGCAGCTGGTGTAATTACTGGTTTTGGTCCTTTTGGATACCATATGGGACTAATGGCATTAACTCAAATTATTTCTGAAGTTAAAGCAGTTGAAGCTCAACAACAAGCACAAGCTGCTGAATAATATATAATCTAATGAAAATAATTAGTGCATCTTGGGTAATAACTTGTGATGCAAATAGCACTATCATAAAAGATGGTGCTATTGTTTACGATAATAAAATTATCGAGGTTGCCACAAAAGAATTTATTCAAGAAACATATGAAAATGTTGAGATTGAAGATTTAGGACAAAATAGTGTTTTGATGCCAGGACTTATAAACTCTCATGTTCACTTAGAATTCTCTTCAAACACAACTACTTTAAAATATGGTAACTTTATGTCATGGCTAAATTCTGTTATTGCTTCAAGAGATGAATTAGTTGAAAAAGCAACACAAAAACTAATCTCACAAAAACTTACAAAAATGAAAAAAACAGGTACAACAACTATAGGAGCAATCTCTTCTTATGGATTTGATATGACTTCTTGTATACAAACTTCTATTAACACAGTTTTTTTTAGTGAAGTAATAGGAAGTAAACCTGATATGGTTGATACTTTATTTTCCGATTTTAAAGCAAGATTAGAAAATGCAAAAAAAAATGCAAGTGAAAGTTTTATTCCTGCAATTGCAATTCATTCACCTTATTCTGTTCATCCCTTTTTATTAAGAGAAACATTAAAAGTATCACGTGAAGAAAAACTAAGTGTAAGTTCACATTTTTTAGAATCACCAGAAGAGTTTGAATGGCTTCATAAAGATGAAGGTGGTTTTTTAAATTTCTTTAAAAACTTTTTAGGACAAGAAAAAGCTGTAACAAAACCTATGGAGTTTCTAAATCAATTTACAAATATTGATAATTTATCTTTAACTCACTGTGTAGAGGCAAGTGATAATGATTTGGATAAAATTAAAGAGTTAGGTGCAGTTGTAAATCATTGCCCTACATCAAATAGATTATTAAATAATTCAAAGCTAGCTTTAGATAGGTTGATTCAAAGAGAAATACCTTTTTCAATAGGAACAGATGGATTAAGTTCAAATAATTCTTTGTCAATGTTTGATGAGTTACGGAATGCATTAATGGTACATGAAAATAGAAATGTACTTGAGTTATCAAATATTTTGATTAAAGCAGCTACAAAGAATGGAAGTGATGCTTTAGGTTTAAATAAAGGTCAATTAAATAAAGAAAAAGATGCAGATATTATCTGTTTATCATTACCAGATGAGGTAAAAGATGAAAATGACTTATGTATGAATGTTATACTTCATACAAAGTTTGTAGATAGAACAATTATTGGAGGAAAAGATGCTTGAGATGATTAAAAAACTGTTTTATCCTATTATTGCAGTTTTAGATTTTATTACGAAATATTTTAAGACTATTGTCTTTTTAACTATAGTTTACTTTTTTGTTTCGAGTTCAGAAACTTCAAATGTAGATGGTGAAGGCTTTGATAGTGCAAACTTACAGAAAATAGAATTAGCTGGGCCAATTCTAAATGTAGATAAAGTTCTAACTCAAATAGCAGAAGCTAAAAGAAATGATAATATAAAAGGTGTTCTTATAATTGTAAATTCACCAGGTGGGGCTGTTGCACCTTCTGTAGAGTTAGCTTATGCAATTAAAGAGTTATCTGAGCTTAAACCTGTAGTTGCTTATGCAAGTGGAGTTATGGCTAGTGGTTCATATTATGCTTCAATTTGGGCAGATAAAATTATTGCAAATCCAGGAGCTATGATAGGTTCTATTGGGGTTATTTTTCAAGGAACAAATGTTGAAGAACTTATGGAAACTATTGGGGTAAAAACTCAAACAGTAAAAGCTGGAAAATATAAAGAAGCTGGAACTCCAACAAGGCAATGGGCTTCTTATGAAAAAGAGGAACTTGAAAAAGTTATAAATGATACATATGATATGTTTATAACAGATGTTGCAAAAGCTAGAAAACTTAAAAAAGAAGATCATACAAAATATGCTGATGCACATATCTTTACTTCAAGTCAGGCAAAAAAAGTTGGGCTTGTAGATGAAGTATCAACAGTATCTTATGCCAAAAATGAGATTATAAAACTTGCAAAAGTTGAAAACCCTGTTTGGAAAAAACAAGATAAATTTGAAAAATTTATTGACAGAATCATGGAAGAGGCTGTTACAAATTTTTCGGTTCTTTTCACTTCAGGACTTAAAGCTTATTAATAAGTAGAAGGTGGAGTTTATAAAACCCACCTTTTATTTGATATTTGTGATATACTACGAAAAAATTTATAGTAAATTAACTACATTTCTTCACTAACCTATAATAATATTTTTAAATTACAAATACAAAAGGTCAATATATGTCATTTTCACAATTAGGACTAAGTTCTAATATTTTAAAAGCAATTAAAGAACAAGGATATAAAGAAGCTACTCCTATTCAAAAAGAATCAATACCAATTATTTTAGAACATAATGATGTTCTTGCCGCAGCTCAAACTGGAACAGGGAAAACTGCTGCATTTACACTTCCCTTATTGGAGATTATGTCTAAAAAAGTTTATAAAAATGATCATAAGAAACCTTTTTTAAAAGCTTTAATTTTAACTCCTACAAGAGAGTTGGCATTACAAGTTTCTGAGAATATTCAAACATACAGTAAATATCTTCCTTTAAAAACAACTGTAATATTCGGAGGAGTAGGAATTAATCCACAAAAAGCAATGTTAAGAAAAGGTGTTGATATTGTTATTGCAACTCCTGGGAGACTTTTAGATCATATTTCACAAAAAACTATTGATTTGTCAAGAGTAGATTTCCTTGTTCTTGATGAAGCAGATAGAATGCTTGATATGGGTTTTATTCATGATATAAAAAAGGTTATGGCCCATATTCCAAAACATAGACAAACTTTACTTTTTTCTGCTACTTTTTCTAATGAAATTAAAAAATTATCACAATCTTTGTTAAATAATCCAAAATTAATAGAAGTAGCTAGAAGTAATACTTTGTCTGAACAGGTTTCTCAAGTTGTTCATTATATAAAAAAAGAAAAGAAAAAAAATCTATTATCTTTTTTAATTCATACAGAAGATTGGCATCAAGTATTAGTTTTTACAAGAACAAAACATGGGGCAAATAGATTAAGTGAATTTTTAAATAAAAATAATATCCCTTCTCTTGCAATTCATGGCAATAAATCACAAGGTGCAAGAACAACTGCATTAAAAGATTTTAAATTAAAAAAAATAAGAGTTTTAGTTGCTACGGATATTGCAGCAAGAGGGATTGATATTGAGTTATTACCTCATGTAGTTAACTATGAACTACCAAATGTTCCAGAGGATTATGTTCATAGAATAGGAAGAACAGGGCGTGCTGGGAATATTGGAGAAGCTCTTTCTTTAGTTTGTGATGAAGAAGTAGAGTATTTAGAAGATATAGAAAAACTTACTAAAACAAATATTCCAGTTAGAGAAATAGAAGGTTTTACTGTAACAAGTTTAAAAAAGATAAAAAAACCTGCAAAAAATTCTAATAAAAGAACAAAATCAAATAATAGACAAAACGATAAGAAGAATAATTCACCAAGAAAACCAAAATCAAAAAATTCTGAAAAATTTGATTTTAAAAAAGAAGTTGATAAACATATGGAAGAGAGTAGAAGAAAATCTGCTAATAAAAAACGTAGAGTTACTAGTGACTCAAGACCAAGGTCTTCAAAAAAATATTAGAAAAAAGTATATACTCCTAGTTAAAAAGAGGGAATATATACTTGTTTTATAAGCAAGATAAAAACCTCTCTTTACTAAAATACACTTATGAGAAAATATGACATAATAACAAGTAAATTTAAACGAGAAAATCTAATAGATACTATTGCTTCATATCAACTATATTATCAACAATCTATTGGAAAGTTAGTTAATGAAACATCTTTTGATGAAAATAAAGTTGAAGAGTTAGCTTTAGATGTTGATCCTGAAAATGTTCTAAATACAATGGTCGAAATCATATCAACTTTTAATAAAGAAGAGAATTTTGATTTTATATTTGCTGATAATATAAGAGTAAATGCAATGATTCATGCTTTAAAAGATTTTACTTTAAAAAATGAAGAGTTAGATAAAGAAGAAAAAATTTATGAAACTTTTTATGAAAAGATAATGGATGATAAATTTTTTACAGTAGCAATGGGTATATATTTTGAAGAAGAATTAAAAGATAGAGTCGATTACTGGAAAGGTTTAATCAGTAAAAAAACGGCTAAAGAGTTAAAGGAATCTGCTTTAAAGCAGATATAATCTTTACATTTTTCAAGGTGGTAGTTTTTTATATAACTACCACCTTGCTTTTCTCTTACGATTTGGAATCATTGAAGGTAAGATTAGACCTAGTAGAAGTCCTCCTCCTGCAACCATTGCACCATAAGTAAACCATTTCATTAGAAGATCATCTTTTTGAGTATCTAGTTTTGCATTTAAATTACGGTTTAATGCTTGAATTTTTTGTAAATCTTCATTTAGTTCTGAATTAGTCTTTTGTAATTGTGTCACTTGATTTTTATAAGATATTAAATTTTCTTCTAAACTTGCTTTGTCTTTATTTGCTTTATCACTAGCTGTATTTAGTTGTGCTTTTAATTTTGAAAGTTGATTTTCTAGTTTTGGTAAACGTTCTTTTAGTCCTGGTTGATTAGATATATATTTTGAACTGATCCAACCACTACGACCTTTTGAATCTTTTATTTGTGTGAAATTTGCATTTCTTTGAATAATACTTATTTTTTCTCCTGCATTTATACTTCCTATAATTTTATATTTAGTACCAGGTCCTGAATGAAGATAAGTGAATAAATCATCTGAAATATATCTTGCAGCATTTGCCGTTGAAACTAGGCATAGTAAAAATAGTAAAATTGAAATTGTTTTATTTATCATTTAATATATCCTTTTTGTGTAAGTAAAAAATTGGTTAAAAGAATAGCATAATTTAGCTTTTAATAATAGAAGTGATTATAAAAAAAGGCAAGGGTTTTATTCCTTACCTTTCTTCTTTTCCCTAGATTAGATATAAAGTAATTTTTACTCAATACCCTTAACAATTTTATAAGTATCATTTGCAATAACATATTCCTCATTTGTAGGAATAACGAAGATTCTACCTGTAGAACCATTTGTAGAAATATCTCTAGCTTCTCCAGATCTTTTGTTGTTTTTAACAGGGTCAATATTAAGTCCCATATAATCAAGACCAGCACAAACTTTTTCTCTAATAAGTGCAGCATTTTCACCAATACCACCTGTGAAACATAATGCATCAACACCATCAAGTGCAGCAGCATATGAACCAACATATTTTTTGATAATATAAGCAATCATATCAACTGCTAATCTACATCTTTCATCACCAGCATCCATACCTTCTAATACTTCTCTTAAGTCAGAAGATTTACCAGAAATACCAACAATACCAGATTTTTTATTTAATGTATCTAACATCTCTTTGATGTTCATACCTTCTGTTTCCATCATATATTGGATTGCACCAGCACCAATATCTCCAGATCTTGTTCCCATCATAAGACCTTGAACAGGAGTAAGACCCATAGAAGTATCAATACATTTACCATCAAATACAGCAGATACAGAAGATCCATTTCCTAAGTGACAAACAATAATTCTTGTATTATGTTTTTTATCTAACATTTCTCTTGCTTCATTTGATACAAAGTAGTGAGATGTACCATGGAAACCATATTTTCTAACACCATTTTTAGTGTATTGCTCATATGGTAGTGGATACATATATGCATAATCAGGCATAGTTTGGTGGAATGCTGTATCAAATACTGCTACATTTGGTTTTCCTGGCATTAAATCTTGACAAATTTCCATACCCATAATGTTTGCAGGGTTATGTAATGGAGCTAAAGGAATAAGCTCTTTCATTTTGTTAATTACTTTGTCTGTTACCATAACAGAACTAGCAAAATCTTCACCTCCGTGAACTGCTCTGTGTCCGATAGCTTCAATATCATCTACTGAGTTAATTACTTTTCCTTCACCATCTGTTAAAGTTTTTAATACTAATTCAATCGCTTCTTTATGAGTTGGCATTGCAGTTTCAACTTTGATTTTTTGATCATTACCAAATTCATGTTTTAATACACCATCAATACCAATTCTTTCACAGATACCTACTGCTAAAACCTCTTTATTAATTGGATTCATTAATTGGTACTTTAATGATGAACTTCCCGCGTTTAAAATAAATACTAGCATATGTTTTTCCCTTTTTTTAATTACTTTTTTATTTTTGTGTTGCTGTAATAGCTACTAAGTTTGCAATATCTTCTACTGAACAACCTCTTGAAAGGTCATTAACTGGTTTTGCTAAACCTTGTACAATTGGACCATGAGCATCAGCTCCTGCAAATCTTTGTACTAATTTATATCCAATATTTCCAGCTTGTAGATCTGGGAATACTAAAATGTTCGCTTTTCCAGCTACTTTTGAATCAGGTGCTTTTTTAGCTCCAATTGCTTCAACTACAGCAGCATCTGCTTGCATTTCGCCATCAAATGCAAAATCAACGTTTCTATCTTTTAGAATTTGTACAGCATCTTGAACTTTAGATACTAGAGGGTGCTTAGCTGATCCCATTGTAGAGAATGATAACATTGCAACTCTTGGTTCAATTCCTACAACTGATGATGCAGTTGCAGCAGTAGATGCAGCGATATCAGCTAATTGCTCAGCATTAGGGTCTGGTAAAACGGCACAGTCTGCAAATAAGATTAGTCCATTATCTCCAAATTTTCTATCAGCAGTTTCCATTACAAATGTAGAAGAAACAGTGTTGATTCCAGGTGCAGTTTTAATAACTTGTATTGCAGCTCTTAATACATCTGCAGTAGGAGAGTTTGAACCAGCAACTAATCCATCCGCATCACCAAGTCTAACCATCATACAACCAAAAAATCTTGGCTCAGTAGTCATGATCTCAGTAGCTTCTTCTTTTGTTAAACCTTTTGATTTTCTTAGTTCTACTAATTCATCAACATATTTGTCAATTCCATCAAATTTTTTAGGATCAATAATTGTTGCTCCATCAATAAATGCACCACAAGCAGCAGCATCTGCTTTGATTGTCTCTTCATTACCAATTAAAACAACATTTGCAGTTTTTTCTTCTAAAACCATTTGAGTAGCTTTAAGTACTCTTTCATCTTCCGATTCTGGTAAAACAATTGTTCTTAATTGTTCTTTTGCTTTATCTTTAATGCTTTCAATTAAACCCATTCAAGCTTCCTTTTTTTTATAAAATCATTAAAAATTATATTACCGAAGCGTAGCATTAAAATAGCATTTTGCTTTTTTTTAGGCGTAAAATTTATACAAATTTTGGTGGTGTGTATAAAAGTAGTACATTGCTTTAAAAGAAGTATTAATATTGTATATTATTTAGTTATAGCAAGAAAGTTTAGTTAGTAAAAGGAATTATCCTTTTACTAACTCGTATGTGTCATGTGCGATTACATACTCTTCATTTGTAGGAATTACATAAATTTTTGTTTTAGATGAATTTTTATTAATTTCTCTATTTTCATCTGTTCTAATTTTATTTTTTTCTTCATCAATTTCAACACCCATAAACTCTAATCCATTACAAACTTTTTCTCTAATTAAATCTGCATTTTCACCAATTCCTGCTGTGAAACAAATAGCATCTACTCCTTCAAGAACTCCTGCATATGAACAAATATATTTTTTAATTCGATTACATTTCATATCAATTGCAGTATTTGCTCTTTCATCACCATTTTTTGCAGCTTCAATAATCTCTCGTAAATCAGAGCTAACTCCTGAAACTCCAAGCATTCCAGATTTTTTATTTAAATAATTGATCATTTCTGAAGCAGTCATGTTTTTTCTTTCCATTAAATAGTTTATAACTGCAGGGTCTAAGTCTCCAGATCTTGTACCCATAACTAAACCTTCAAGAGGGCTAAGTCCCATAGATGTATCAATTGATTTTCCATCTCTAACAGCACACATTGATGAACCATTTCCTAGGTGACAAACAATAACTTTTGAGTCTTCTTTATCTAACATTTTTTTTGCTTCATTTGATACATAATAGTGTGATGTCCCATGGAAACCATATTTTCTAACACCATGTTTTTTATAATCTTCATATGGAACGGCATACATATAGTTAGATGCTGGCATAGTTTGGTGAAAAGCTGTATCAAATACTGCTACATTTGGAGTCTCTGGCATTAATTCCATACAAATTTCTATTCCAGTAATATGTGCAGGATTATGTAAAGGAGCAAGTGGAATTAAAGATTTGATTTTTGAAATCACATCTTCATTGATAATAACAGAATTGTTAAAGTATTCACCTCCATGAACAACTCTATGTCCAATAGCTTGAATTTCTTCTATTGAATCAATAACTTTATCTTCACCTGTTGTTAAAAAGTTTAATACTATTTCGATTGCTTCTTTATGAGTTGGCATTTCAATATCTTTACTGATTTTATGCCCTTTAGCTTCATGAACTAGTTTCCCGTCAATACCAATCCTTTCACAAAGTCCTGATGCTTTAACTTCAGTAGTCTCTGGATTAATTAATTGATATTTTAAAGATGAGCTTCCAGCATTTAAAACAAGTACTAACATATATTTTTACCTCTTTATGATGATTTTTCAAGATTATAGCTAAAATATATGTCAATAGTATGTAAAAGTAAAGAGTTTCTCTTTACTTAATTCTTACATTAGCTTGATTCCTAAGTTTAATAAACATCATGGCAGTCATAATAGCATCATTATAGGCATCGTGTTTACCCATTATTGGAACTTGTAAATCTTCCATTATAGTATCAAATCGTAAATCAATATTACTCTGAGGGATTTTTTCTATTTTATAGTCATGGTAAATAGCAGAGACTTCATAAGCTTTATTTGGAAGTTTAATACCTAATTTTGGTTTTAGGTACTTATTTATCATTGCAATATCAAATTCTAAAAAGTATCCCACAAGTTTCCTATTTCCAATAAACTCTAAAAACTCTTCAATTACCTTATCTATGTCATCAGCTTTTTCTAAATCCATCTCTCTAATATGATGAACTTTTATTGCTTCACTTTGAATTTTTCTTTTTGGTTTTATAAATTTAACAAATTTCTTACTTGATATGATAGTATTATTTTTTATAATAACTGCACCTATTGATATAATATCATCTGTTTCAACACTAAGTCCTGTTGTTTCACAATCAAAACATACAAATTCATCGTTTATTGCTTCATCAAAAAGATATAAATATTTATCATCTTTTAGATTTTTTTTATTAAAATATTTTTTTATATAACTATACATAATTCAACTTATATTTAATTTCTAATTTCTTCTTTAATTTATTTACTATTTTAAAACTATCTTTTAATAAATCTTTATTCATAGTGTTTAAATCATTAGGGTTTATATAGTTATCAATTTTCTGTCCTGAATCTAGCTTTTCAAGATTTGATTTTAATTTTGTTTGAAGTAGGAATTTAAATGCTTCAATAAGTTCTGAAGCAAACTCTTCATCAAACTCTCCGAGTTCTTGTAAATCTTTTATTCGCCTGATTGTATTAACTCTAAATAGTTTGTGCTCTAATGATAAGGTTCTTATACTTTGAACAATAATAAAAATTCCACCTTTTTTGATGTCAATTTCATCTTCATGCTCTTTATCTTTAGAGTCAAATACAAATCCATCAAAGAAACCTAATGGTACATCAAAATCCATAATAATTTTTGCAAAATGCATATAAAATGTTTTAGAAGTAGAACCTATTTTAAATAGGTACTCTTTAAGTTCTATTAGCATTTGTCTATCATCTGTAATAGCCATTGCATCATAGAAAATTGCAAGATTCATAAAGTTGTCTCCACTAGGTTGCGTAATCCATTTATAAATAATATCTTTAAAATCTTTTTGTCTTCTACACCAATATGGATTTGAAACCATGATGTTTCCTTCACATCTAGGAAATCCAAAATCAACTAAGTATTCAGTATATTGGCGTGTATATTCTAAAACTTCTTCATCTGATAATTCGCAATCATCTGCAATTATAAGTGCATTGTCTTGATCTGTTTTTAAAATTTGTTCAGTTCTTCCCTCACTTCCCATAACAACTAAACAGCATTTTCCTATAAGTTTTTCTGGAGCAGTCATTTTAAAAAGTTTGTTCATAACCTTTCTATTTAATTGGTTGATTAGTTTAGAAATAAAATCAACTTTTACTCCTTTTGCATTTAAAGATTTTACAATTTTTGTGAATGACTGAGAAGCTTCTTTCAGTTCTTCAACAGTCTCTGCTTTTGCAATTCTATTAGAGACTGAAAATGTATGTGTAGCAAAAAATGAAGATAATGAAATTTGGTCAATAATTCCAGATATTTCATCTTCATCATTTTTAACAACAACTCTTTTTAGACCATGTTTTGCCATTATTAATTGAGCATTAAATAAAAAATCATTTTCATTTACATAAACTAATCCTGAGTTAGATATTTTTCCAACAATATCATCAAAATCCATTCTATTTAAAATCACTTTTTCTCTAAAATCAGAGTCTGTTACAATAAATACTTCCCCTTTGTCATCTTTTAAAAGTAAAGTAGGAACTTTCTCTTTTTTTATTGTTGTAACTGCATCAAAAATTGATGTTGTATATGGAAGAATTATAGCTCTATGTAGATTTGCATCTTTAACTTTTGCAACCATTAAGTTTGATAATTCTTTATTTTTTTCATTATTTATATTTGCATTAAGTTTTTGAGAAATTGATTGAAAAAAGAAACTTTCCAATTGAGGGTTTTCTCTAAGAGTTTCTATAAATACTGCTCTAGGAAGTGAATAACAAATTGTTTCTTGGGCTGTAATAAATGTGTGTTTTGAATAGTTCTCAATTAAAGAAATAGGGTCAAAAAATTCATTTTTAGAGTAGATTGATAAAACTTCATCTTCTTGTTTTTCTTGAACTAATCCTTTTATTATAAAATATAAGTTTTCAGGTTTAGTTTGTTCTTTTTGTAATACTTCGTCTTTTTTTAAATAAATAATATCTAAACTTTGGGCAAAGCTATCAGCTTGAGCTTTAGTTAAATGTTCAAAAGGATGTATTTCTTTTATAAAAGTAGTTTGTTCATGTATACTCATTTAGACTCTCTTTTTATTGAAATTATATTAATATTATATCAAAAATTATATAAGAATTTAGTGTATTTTTTTAAGTTTTTTATAAAAAATAGTCCCAATTTATGGCAATTTATAGCTGAAAAGTAGTTTTTTAAATTTTTTAAGTTACAGTATCATCAAAGGAGTTATCCTTTGATGAATTTAACTCAAGAATATTGAGTTATTTATCAAGTAGAAATCTTGATAAAAAAGGTTTAGTGATCAACCGCTCCAGCTGAACCAATACCTGTATTTGCTCTTACATTTTGAGCTCTAAATAATTCTTTTTCGTTTCTTCCTCTTTCACTATTATCCGTTTTAGAGAAGAACCAAATTGAAACAAATGCAACTGTTACAGAGAATAGTGCAGGGTGTTTATATGGGAATAATGCTTCTGCATTTCCTAAAATTTGTACCCAAACAATTGGTCCAATAATTACAAGAGTAATGGCAGTTAATAATCCTGCTAATCCACCTAAGAATGCACCTCTTGTAGTTAATCCTCTCCAGTAGATTGAAAGGAATAAAATTGGGAAGTTTGCAGATGCTGCAATACCAAATGCTAATCCAACCATATATGCAATGTTCTGAGATTCAAATGCAATACCTAAGATAACTCCAACAAAACCAACAATTACAACAGTGATTCTTGAAATCTTAACTATTTGCTCATCAGAAGCATTAGGATTAATTACATTTGAGTAAAGGTCATGAGAAATTGCAGATGCTCCTGCAAGAGTAAGACCTGATACAACAGCTAAGATTGTAGCAAATGCAACAGCTGAAATAAACCCTAAGAATGCATTTCCACCTAGCATATGTGATAAGTGAATTGATGCCATATTATTCCCACCAAATAGTTTACCATCTACAAAATATTGTGAACCTTCTGGTGAGTTTAAGAATGCAATTGCACCAAAACCAACAATTGTAATAATAATCCAGAAGTAACCAACAAAACCAGTTGCATATACAACAGATTTTCTAGCTTCTTTTGCATTTCCAACTGTAAAGAATCTCATAAGTACGTGAGGAAGACCAGCAGTACCTAGCATAAGTGCCATACCTAAAGAAATAGCAGAGATTGGATCAGAAATAAATCCACCTGGTGCTAAGATTGATTGACCTGCTTTGTGATTTTCAACTGCTGTAACAGCTAAAGACTCAAATGAGAAGTTGAATGCATAAAGAACCATAATTGCCATAAAAGATACACCTGTTAATAATAAACAAGCCTTAATAATTTGTACCCAAGTAGTAGCAAGCATACCACCAAAAGTTACATAAATAATCATCATTACACCAACTAAGATAACAGCATACTCATACTCCATACCAAATAGTACTTGAATAAGTTTTCCAGCTCCAACCATTTGTGCAATAAGATATAAAACAACAACTGAAAGAGTACCAAATGCAGCAAGTGTTCTAATCTCTTTTTGACCAAGTCTATAAGCAGCAATATCTGCAAATGTAAACTTACCTAAGTTTCTTAACTTTTCAGCCATAAAGAAAAGGATAATTGGCCAACCAACTAAGAAAGAAACTGCATAGATAACTCCATCATATCCTTTTAAGTAGATAAGACCAGAAACCCCAAGAAAAGCAGCTGCAGACATGTAATCACCCGCAATTGCAAGACCATTTTGGAAACCTGTAATTCCTCCACCAGCAGTATAGAAATCTGATGCAGATTTAGTTCTTCTTGCTGCCCATACTGTTAATCCTAAAGTACCTGCAATAAATACAAAGAACATAATAATTGCAGGGATATTAAGATCTCTTTTTGTTGCTTCAAACTCTGCGTCACCTGCACCAAATGCTGCAAGTGCAAAAATTGAAATAAGTGCTAGTATTCTAAACATTATAATAGATCCTTTACATCATCTTTAATATCATTAGTTAAATCTTCAAACTCACCATTTGCTCTTTTTACGTAGATTAACGTAGTAATAAAACTAATAACTAAGATTGCTAATGCAATAGGAAATGCTATTGTAGTAACACCATCACCAATAGTTGTGGCTAAAACTTCTTTATTGAACGCAATAACCATAATGTATGTATAAAACATAACTAATACAAAAACACCTAACTTGATTCCAAAGCTATTCTTCTTTGAAACAAGTTCTTGATACTTAGGATTGTTTTCAATCCTATCAACTAACTCGTCCTTCATATCTTCTCCCTTTTTTATTATAAGAAATTATAATGCTATAAGATCTTACAATTATTAGCTTTTTTTAATGGTAGCATTAAAATAGCCAATAATATTAATATGATTATACATCTTAAAAAACTACTTGTGTACAGAATGTGTACTGAATTTGAAAAAAAATTATAAAGTATGTAGAAACGTAACATTAGTATAGCATTTAGCAAAACCCCTATTAGTGGTACATAGAGGAACAAAATAAGTTAAAAATGTATCAAAGGAAGTCTATGACTTCCTTCGATGTATAGTAATTGTACATTATGTACTTTTAGTGATCAACAGCTCCATCAGCTCCAAACCCAGTTTCGGCTCTTACATTTTGAGCTTCAAATGCTTTAATTTCATCTTTTGCTCTTTGTGAATTATCAGTAATTGAGAAAAACCAAATACCAATAAATGCTGCAGATACTGAGAATAGTGCAGGGTGCTTATAAGGGAATAATGCTTCAGCATTTCCTAAAATATCTACCCATACAATTGGCCCAACAACAACTAATACAACCGCAGTGATAAGTCCTAAAAGACCACCAAAGAAAGCACCTCTCGTTGTTAATTTTGACCAATAAATTGATAAGAATAGAATTGGGAAGTTAGCAGATGCAGCAATAGCAAATGCAAGTCCTACCATAAATGCAATATTTTGTTGCTCAAATGCAATTCCTAATATAACACCAATAAAACCAATTACAATAACAGCCATTTTTGAAATCTTAATTTCTTGTTCTTCAGTAGCATTTGGATTAATAACAGATGCATAAAGATCGTGAGAAATTGCTGATGCTCCTGCTAATGTTAAGCCGGCAACAACTGCTAAAATTGTAGCAAATGCAACAGCAGAGATAAATCCTAAGAATACATTTCCACCAACAACATGTGATAAGTGAATTGCTGCCATATTATTTCCACCAAATAGTTTTCCATCTACAAAATAAGCCTGTCCTTCTGGTGAATTTAAGAAAACAATTGCTCCAAGACCAATAATTGCAATTACCAAATAGAAATAACCGATAAATCCAGTTGCGTAAACAACAGATTTTCTAGCTTCTTTTGCATTTCCAACAGTAAAGAATCTCATAAGTACGTGAGGTAAACCAGCAGTACCAAGCATAAGTGCAAGCCCCAGAGATATAGCAGAAATTGGATCAGAAATAAATCCACCAGGTGCCATAATTGCTTGTCCTAAATCGTGTGTTTCAACAGCTTTTGTTGCTAATGCTTCAAAAGAGAATCCAAAATGGCTAAGTACCATGAATCCCATAAAAGTAACACCTGAAAGTAATAATACAGCTTTAATAATTTGTACCCATGTAGTTGCAAGCATTCCACCAAATGTTACATAAACAATCATCATTACACCCACTAAGATTACTGCGTATTCATACTCTAATCCAAATAGTACTTGAATTAGTTTCCCTGAACCAACCATTTGTGCAATAAGGTATAAGGTTACAACTGCTAAAGAACCTAACGCTGCAAGAGTTCTTACTTCTTTTTGAGCAAGTCTATAAGCTGCAATATCAGCAAAGGTAAATTTACCTAAGTTTCTTAGTTTTTCAGCCATTAAGAAAAGGATTACTGGCCATCCAACTAAGAATCCAACTGCATATACTAATCCATCATAACCTTTTAAGTATACAAGTCCAGAAAGTCCAAGAAATGATGCTGCAGACATATAGTCACCGGCAATTGCCATACCATTTTGGAATCCTGAAATTCCTCCTCCAGCAGTATAGAAGTCAGATGCTGATTTCGTTCTCTTTGCTGCCCAATATGTAATACCTAAAGTACCTCCAACAAATATAAAGAACATGATAATTGCCGGAATATTAAGTTCATTTTTTGTTGCTTCAAATTCTGCATCCCCAGCTGCAAATAATGCAACTGCAAAAATTGAAATAAGTGCTAATATTCTAAACATCTAACTCATCCTTTACTTCTTCTTTTACTCTTTCAGTTAATTCTTCAAACTCACCATTTGCTTTTTTTACATAAATAAGTGTAGTAAAGAAACTTATAATAATGATTGCTGCTGCAATAGGAAATGCAATAGTCATTACACCATCACCTGTTTTTGTCCCTAGTATTGCTGGGTTAAATGCAATTGTTAAAATAAATGCATAAAACAATGCTAGAACAAAAATTGAAAGTTTTAAAGCTAAACTTCTTCTTTTTTTTACTAACTCTTGATAGTTAGGATTAGCCTTGATTTTGGCTACTAATTCGTCATTCATAAAAACGTCCTTCCCTCTTTTGAATTCTTTATATTTCTAGTACTACATAGCATCAAAGTAGCATATAGAAAATAAGTGATATTATACATATAAAAATGTGTTGAAATGTTTAAAAGTTGATTATTCAGTCAAGTTTAAGTATGGTAAGAAGATTCGTAACATATTAAAATAAAATGCTATTTTAATGCTACGAAACTGCTATTTTAAGGACTTTACCCAGTATAAAAAGTAGAATTTGCTGGAGCCATATCTCTAAGTTTTAAGAAAATCATTGCTGTCATAATAGCATCATTTAATGCATCATGTTTTCCAAGTTCAGGAATATCAAGTTCTTTCATAATTGTGTCAAATTTCAAATCAACAAATTCATAATCTGAACTTCGTTTTTTAGTTTTAAAATACATAGATGAAACTTCAACTTGATGATTTGGTAATGCTATTCCTATATATTGTTTTGTATATTTTGAAATCATTGCAATGTCAAATTTAATGTAGTAACCAACAATGGGTCTATTACCTATAAACTCTAAAAGTTCTAAGATTGCTTCTTTTGGTTCCATGGCATTTTTTAAATCAATGGGTCTAATATGATGTATTTTAATTGATTCTTCTGCAACATTTTTAGAAGGTTTAACAAAAATATTCAATGTTTTTCTCATTAGAACCTTGTTCTTTTTTATGTGAACTGCACCAATTGATAATATTTCATCTTTTCTTGGATTTAAACCTGTTGTTTCACAATCTAAACATACATATTCATCAAGGGGTGGTTCCTCAAAAAGATACTCATAGTTTTTGTCTTTTAAGCAACACTTTCGCCAATTGTTCATTAATTTTTTAAACATTATGAAATCTTATCTATTTTAAATGCATAAGTAATGAATTTTTTGAAATCATTAACAATTTTGAAACTATCTTTTAATAAGTCTCTTTCTATTTTTCCAAGACTATGTGTGTCTAATTCATTGTTTATTGGTTTATTGTCTTGAAGTTTTTGTAAGTGAGCTTTAAGTCTTAAGGTATTTAATACTTCAAATGCTTCTAATAACTCATTTGCCATCTCATTTTCAAATACATTTTTTTGTTCAAGTATTTTAATTCTTTTTACAGTTGTTGTTTCTCTAATTTTTTCTCTTAAAGCTAATGATCTAATTCCTTGAACTATAGGAAAAACACCAGTTTTTTTGATATCAATCATATGTGTTTTAGTCATAAAATTTGCAACCGTACTTGGTGTATCAAAAGTTAATGTTGCTTTTGCAAAATATGCCATAAATACATCTTTGTCGTGAAGTTTATTAAATAAGTCATCTTTAAGACCAATTAAAAGTTCTTTATCTCCTGCAACTGCAAAGGCATCAAAGAATATAGCTAAGTCCATATAGTTTTGCATATCAGGAGCTTCTATCCATCTTGCTGTTTCACTTTTATACTCTTGCACTGTTTTACACCAAAATGGATTTGAAACCATAATATTACCTTCACAAAGTGGGTATCCAAAATCTATTAAAGAATCAATCATTTGCTGCATATATGGTCTATACTGTTCAACATCAATACCGTCTTTTACAACAAGAGCATTGTCTTGGTCAGTTTTCATAATCTGTTCATTACGACCTTCACTTCCCATTACAATGAAACAAGCATCTTTTTGTAGTTCTTTTGGAACAACAATTTTATATAGTTTTTTATAAACTTTAGTATTTAACTGACCAATAAGATTTGAAATGTGATTTACCTTCACACCTTTTGCATGTAAAGTTTTAATTGTATCAATAAGTTCTGTGCTAGCTTCTTTTAAGTTTTCTACAGTTTTAGCATTTTTAATTTTTGAATCAACAACATATGTATGATTTGCAAAGTGAGATAAAACATCAATTTGTTCTAAAATACCTGTCATTTCTCCTTGTGAATTTACAACTCCAACTCTTTTAATATTTCTTTTTATCAAAATTGAAAAGGCATCGAAAAGGTAATCATCTTCATTAACTGAAAGTAAGGGAAATATTGCTATATCGCTAACTGGAATGGTTAGGTCTCTTCCTTCAAGTAAAACTTTTACTTTTAAAAGTGAATCTGTAATAATTCCATATTCATTATCTTCTCTTTTCACAATAATAGTTGATGTTTTATACTCCATTGATTTTTCAATTGCATCAATTAATTTTGTGTCTGGTGTAACTACACAAGGAGGATGTAAAACTGTATCACTAACTTTTGCAATCATAAAAGAAGATAATTCAGAGGTATACTCTTTGTCTTTTAATGTTTGAAATTTATTTACTAAGTTATTTAAGAAGAAATCTTTAAATCCTTCATTTTTTTCCATTAGTTCAAGAAAAATATCTTTCTCAATTTCATAGCAGATCAAATCTTCATAAACTTTAAAAGAGTTTTCTGTTTTTCCATAAATTAAAGAGTTTGCATCAAAAGAGTCTTCTTGATGATAGTCCATAAGTACTTCATCATTTTCATTATATTCATGAACACTACCCTTAATAATTACAAAAAAATGGTTTGGTATTTTTTCAGGAGTTATTAAAATTTTATCTTTAGGATAGTAAGCAATATCCATATGTTTTATACATCTATCCATTTGTCCTGCTTTTAACAATTCAAAGGGATGGATATTTGAAAGAAATGATTTTTGATCTCGAAGACTCATTGTTTTCCTTTAAAATTTAAATAAATTTAATAATTTATATATTAATTATAGTAGAAAGTTATTTATAAAATATGTATATTTGAAGAAGTTATAAAATTTATATACAACTTTTTAATATCAATAATAATTAATACTAAAAAATTGTACAAAAAAAAAGCCAACCCGAAGGTTGACTTTTAATTGTTAGTGATCGTGCGCCTCACCAGCGTTGTTTGGAAGTCTAATAGACTCAACAAGATCTTGAACTTCTTGTGGAGGTTCAGGAGTCATTCTAGATACTACAAAGGCCACTATTAAGTGTAGTATTGTACCAATTGTACCGAATGATGCTGGAGCAATTCCCATGAAGTAATCTTCAGGTTTACCACCACCCCAGATGAAGTAAACAGCGTATGCAACTGTTGCAATAAGACCAGTTAAAATACCAGCGATTGCACCTTCTTTATTCATTCTCTTATCAAATACACCAAGGATAATTGTTGGGAAGAATGCAGCAGCAGCAATACCGAATGCTAATGCAACAACCTGTGCAACGAATCCTGGAGGGTTGATTCCCAAGTAACCAGCGACACAAATCGCAGCTACAGCTGAAATTCTTGCCCACATTAACTCAGTTTTCTCATTTAATGTAGATTTACCAGTTTCTTTATCTTTAAAGATTACTTGTCCCATTAAGTCATGAGATATTGCAGAAGCAATTACAAGTAATAGACCTGCTGCTGTTGATAATGCTGCTGCAAGACCACCAGCTGCGATGAATGCAATTACCCAGTTAGGTAAGTTCGCAATCTCAGGGTTTGCAAGTACCATAATATCTCTATCAACATATAATTCATTTTCAATTTTTCCAGAGTTTCCAGCTGGTTTACCATTTGTAGTAACTCTTTCACCGTACTCACCAGTGTTTTTACCATCAAATGCAGGTTTACCTTTTGGTCCATCAAATGCTGCACCTGGAGCATATTGAATTTTACCATCACCATTTCTATCTGTCCATGCTAATAGTCCACCTTGTTCCCAAGTTTTGAACCATCCACCATTATTTGGAGTTCCGTCAGCGTGTTTTAATTCACCAGCAA
Organism: uncultured Campylobacterales bacterium; assembly: GCA_947494995.1. Lineage (GTDB taxonomy): Bacteria > Campylobacterota > Campylobacteria > Campylobacterales > Arcobacteraceae > Halarcobacter. Next base: position 768,252 of record CANLWY010000001.1, read on the forward strand.
CAAATGCTTTATACTCAACATTTTGAACATTCTTGATTAAGTTTAATCTTGAGAATGCAGCAACAGAAGAGATAGTTGTATACATGATTGCAATAAATACTAATGCCCAACCAGCAGAGATTCTAGCATCTTGTACAGTTGGAACTGTAAAGAATCTAACAATAACGTGAGGTAAACCAGCAGTACCAAGCATTAATGCAGTAGTTAACATGAACATATTCCATAAGTTACCTGGCTCAGTATATGCTGTAAAACCTAGGTCGGTAATGGCGGTATCCAGAGCATGCAATAGATATGTTCCTTCAGGAATTACTTTAACTCCATCATCAAATGCAAATGTAGTTTGACCAAATAATCCTAATTGTGGTAAGAATGTATCAGTAACTTGTAATGATAAGAAAATCGCAGGAATCATATATGCGAAAATCATAACAACATATTGTGCAACCTGAGTATATGTAATACCTTTCATACCACCAAGTACAGAATAGAAGAATACGATTGCCATACCAATGATAACACCTGTATTTACTTCAACTTGTAAGAATCTTGAGAATACGATACCAACACCTCTCATTTGTCCAGCAACATATGTGAACGAAACGAAGATAACTGAGATAACCGCAACTGTTCTAGCAGTATCTGAATAGTATCTATCACCAACGAAATCAGGTACAGTAAACTTACCAAATTTTCTTAAGTAAGGTGCAAGTAACATTGCTAGTAGAACGTATCCACCAGTCCATCCCATTAAGAATGCACCACCAAAAGAACCTTTAAAAGAAATAAGTCCCGCAAGTGAAATAAATGATGCAGCTGACATCCAGTCTGCAGCAGTTGCCATACCGTTTGCTACTGGGTGAACTCCCCCACCAGCAACGTAGAAATCTTTAGTTGATCCAGCTTTAGCCCATAGTGCGATACCAATATAAAGGGCAAAAGAAACACCAACGAATAAATAAATTAATGATTGTAATTCCATATTTTACCCCTCTTATTCGCTAACGCCATATTTTTGATCTATGTTATTCATTGCTCTAACATAAACAAAGATAAGTATTACGAAAATATAAATTGCACCTTGTTGTGCAAACCAAAATCCTAACTTAACACCTGAAATTTCAATTGCATTAAGTTCATTAATGAAGATAACTCCACATCCAAAAGAAACAATAAACCAAACTACTAATAGTTTAAGAATCATTGAAATATTTTCTTTCCAATACGCCTGAGCTTTTTCTGGACTCATGTACTACTCCTTTTTTATTTTTACTATTAAAAGTCAAAACTTTTTTTAGTAATTCAACATTGAAAGTATAAAGGAGCAATATAGCAAAAAGGTAGCAATGAAATTTTTTTTTTGAAATTTATTTTTTTGTATAGGAATAACGTAGCAAATAAGCTCTAGATGAGCCTATTTTTGGGATTTTTTAAACAGAATAATATCTGTCAATTTTATAGCCTAAACCACGAATATTTTTGATGAAATCTTCTTTTAATGCTTTCTTTAGACGTGAAATTTCTGCTCTAATGGTAGGATTATCAATATTTTCTCCTCCCCAGATATCAATTCTAAACCTTTCAAAGTCAACAATCATGTTTATATTAAGGGCTAATATGTGAATTATCTCTAATTGTTTTTTTGTAAGGGTTTGTGGTTCACTGTTAAAATATAGGGTTTGGTCATTCTTTGAGTATGAATAGTTCTCTGAAAATCGAATATGAGTAGTATTATTTTGATCTTTTTTCAATATTTGATTTATTTTAATTCCAAGTTCTTCTAAATGAAAAGGTTTTTTAATATACTCTCTACAACCCAAATCATATGCTTTTGTAATATCTTCAATATCATTTAAAGCAGTTATATATATAGTTGGAATATATATTTTTTTTGAGTTTAACTCTTGTAAAATTTCAAAACCATCTTTTTTAGGAACATTTATATCAAGAATCAATAAATCAAAACTCGTATCAACACTGTTTATAACCTCTTCACCATCTGTGAAACTCTCTACCATATGTCCAATACCCTTTAAATATTCAGATATTGCATTATTTAACATTAATTCGTCTTCAAGAAGTAGTATTTTCATTTATCTTAAACCTATAAGTAAATTTTGTATGTTTGTCATTTGAGTCAAGATTGATTATAACAAAGTTTTTATCACATATCTCTTTTACAATCTTTAGTCCTAACCCAAAACCGCCGCGGGAATCATTCTCTCTGTAGAAGTCATTAAAAATCTTATCAGCAAACTCAATTTTGTCAGAGTTTGTTTTAACAGAGAATTCAACATTATCATCATTAAAATATGTAAGTCTTATATATATAGGAGATTTAGCATATGAATATTTAATAGAATTAGATATATTATTATCAACAATTCTTTGAAGTTCTGTTTTATTAAATTTTATGTAGATGTCTTCATCTATATTTGTAATAAATGATAAATCATTAGATGCTGCTACTCCATGAAAGAACTCTAATCTTTCATTTAAGAACTCTGTAAAACTAATATACTCTTTTGGATAATCAACTCTATCCTTTTTAATTAAATAAGATAAGTCATCATATATATATTGGATAATTTTTGTTCCACTTTCAATATTAGAGATATATTTATTGTTCGGTGTATGCATTTTTAATAAATCTACATTTGTTCTAATAATTGCAAGTGGTGTATTTACTTCATGTACTGAGTTTTTCAAAAACTGTTTTTGTGAGTCGATTAAATTTTTAAGCTCTTTTGTTTGATGTTCAACAGTTTCTTCAAGATGGGAGTTTAAGTGTTGAAGCATATTGTTTTTGTCTTTTATATTATGTATTGCATCATAAGCATAGTTTGCAATAACTTTAAACTCTCCAAAGATTAATCTATCTTGTTTAATTCTCATATCATCTTTTTGCGTTTCTTTAAAGTATTTACCAATCTCTTTTACATCATTTACAATAAGAATGGTTGCATTTTTATAGATAAATACTGAGTACAGAACTAACATTATAGTTAAAGATAGAATTTGAAGGACATAGTTTGAAATTTTCTCATCATACTCATATTTTTTCTCTTTTACAACCTTATCAATCTCATCTAAATATATTCCAGTTCCAATTGTCCAGTTCCAAGGCTTATATGATAAAGCATAAGAGATTTTTAAAGCTTCTTTTTTTATTTCAGGTTTATACCAAATATATTGTACAAAACCTCCTTTATTCTCTTTTGAAACATCAATTATCTCTTTGATTACTTTTTTACCTGTAGGATCAGTGAATTCATAAAGATTTTTTCCAATATTCTTCTCTGAGATAGGATAATAGACTGATGTTCCATCAAAATCATATATAAAGACATAATCATTTACATCTTTTGTATCTCTCATAAGTTCTATTGAGTTTAAAACATCATTTTGAATCTCTCGTTCACTTTTAATACCTCTAAATTGATTATGATAATACTCTATAAACTTCAGAGTTTTCTTGATGTCTGCTTGAATTAGATCTTTTTGTTTATTCGAGAAGTCTGTTTTGATAATATCAATTTTTTCTTGGAATTCATCAAAAGCATTTTCAATAATAATAAAAGTAAAAGATGAAGTTAAAATAACAATAAATACAATACTATATAAAATTAGATGGTATAAAGATTTTGCTTTTATCATAAATAAACGTCCCTAAATAGTTATAATGAAGAATAACGCAATTTTGATAAAAAGTTTATAAGAAAATTAAAAAATGTGATTAATAATGTTATTTAAGTAAGTGGCGCGGATGACGAGACTCGAACTCGCGACCTCCTGCGTGACAGGCAGGCATTCTAACCAACTAAACTACATCCGCACACTTAAATAAGTAAGAAGTACTTGTCAAGGTACTAATGGTGGTCGATAGAAGACTCGAACTTCTGACATCTACCTTGTAAGGGTAGCGCTCTACCAACTGAGCTAATCGACCGATGGTGACCCCTAGGAGACTCGAACTCCTGTGGCATGGATGAAAACCATGAATCCTAACCGCTAGATGAAGGGGCCATCGAAAAAAGATTTTATTTGTTTATAAAAAATTGGTGACCCGTAATGGATTCGAACCATTGGCCACCTCCTTAAAAGGGAGATGCTCTACCAGCTGAGCTAACAGGTCAATTGTAAAATAAATAGTGGCGCGGATGACGAGACTCGAACTCGCGACCTCCTGCGTGACAGGCAGGCATTCTAACCAACTAAACTACATCCGCACACTAAATATTTAATAAGAAGTACTTGTCAAGGTACTAATGGTGGTCGATAGAAGACTCGAACTTCTGACATCTACCTTGTAAGGGTAGCGCTCTACCAACTGAGCTAATCGACCAAATGGTGACCCCTAGGAGACTCGAACTCCTGTGGCATGGATGAAAACCATGAATCCTAACCGCTAGATGAAGGGGCCACTTGATAAACAAATAAAGTTTTAAAATAACACGTAAGTTTTACACTCTTACAAGTGGTGACCCGTAATGGATTCGAACCATTGGCCACCTCCTTAAAAGGGAGATGCTCTACCAGCTGAGCTAACAGGTCACTTGCATTTTAAGTTGTTCTTCTCAAAATGGACTGGAATTATAATAGGTTTTTTTTTATTTGTCAAGAGTTTTTTGAAAAAATTTCAAAATTTTTTTCAAAGAGTATCTTGCCGCTTGATTTTGAACCTCTTTTCTATTCCCTTTAAAATGACAAATTTCTATGTTTTTCCCAAATGAATCGCCTATTATACCGATAACTACAGTACCAACCGGTTTGTTTTTACTTCCTCCATTTGGCCCTGCTATTCCACTTACAGCAATTGCTAGATTTGCATTAAATTTTTTTATTACACCCTCTAGCATCTCATCAACTACTTGAATACTCACTGCACCATTTTTTTCAAGAGTCTCATTTCTTACATTGAGTTCTTGATGTTTTATCTCATTTGAATAAGTTACTACAGCTCCATTAAATATATCAGATGAGCCAGAAACTTCTGTAATAAGTGAGGCTATTAATCCTCCTGTACAGCTTTCTGCACTTGTTATTGTTTTATTATGTTTTCGTAGAAGGTTTTGAAATTCAATCATTTCATTGTCTGTTAAAAGTTTAGAATAGTTCATTGTTAAAAGCTTTAGATTAAAGTATGGGAGTTAATCCCATACTTTATTTATTGTCGTCTGTTAATTCTTCTTTGAATCTAGCTTCATCGAATGTCAGGTTTAAATACTCTGCAACGATTTTGATATCTCTTTCTGCATTACCTAAACAAGATGTAGCTCCTGGAGATGGTGTCATATTAAATAGAATTCCATCACCTGGATTAATTGAAGCTTCTCCTAGCATTAGTTTCTGTTTATCTTTATCTAATACTTGAGGTCTAACTCCACCAAATCCAGTTGCATATTCAATATCATCTACACTTAAAGATGGAACGATCTTTTGTGCATCTTTTACGAATAGTTTTTTATTGATTCCTGGAATTTCAAATAAAAAGTTTTTAAATACATAGTTTCTAATATCTGAATCTTTTAATAAGTCCCAGAAAATTTTAATTGTATTTCCATCAATATTCATAGTTTTTAAACATTGACCTAATGTTGACATAATACCTTTATATCTCTCTAGTACTAATAGAGCTAAGGCAGTTGGTCCGAATCTAGTTTTTCCATCACAAAGAATATCAGGATCTCCATGAAGTGCAGCAAATGGAAGTTTTGGATTTTGTACCATATAAACTTTACCATTTAGGAATTCACCACTTGTAATATAGAATGATCCCGCCATTGATAAAGATCCCATATGTTTACCATATCCCATTTTATGAGCTAAGTATAATGAGTGTGCACCAGCATTTACAACTACGAAATCTGCAGTGAAAACTGAACCACTTGTAGTAGTTAGTTTGTATTTATCTCCAACTTTTTCAATTTCATCAATTTCTGCATTGTAGAAAATGTCAGTTGTTTTTCCTTCTTCTTCTTGTGCAGCACGTGCTAGTTCTTTTGTCATTTCTCCAAAATCTACTGTTGTGTACTCACTTTGAGTTCCCATCGCAACAATTGGTTCTGGTCTATCTTTTGTTTGTTCTTTATCAGCATAAACTAGTTTTGGTTCATATTCTCTAATTTTTTCTTTATCCCATAACTCTAGATAGGGGAAAAGTTCTTTAAATTCTTCGTATCTGTTTTTAATAAATTCGCACTCTTTTTCACCAACACCTAAGGCCATTTTTTGGTGAGCGAACATAATCTTTTCTTGAAGCCCTCTCATTAAGTTAAACTTTACAATCATATTTGCAGTTCTTTTTGTAATAGTTGCTTTCTCTAACGTATAGTTAGTTTCAATATCACCAACGTGAATTGTTTGAGAATTACTTGTTCCTTTAGAGTTCAGAGTTGCTAAGTCCTCATATTTCTCTAGCATACAGATGCTTTTTGCATCAGTATATCTTGCTAATTCGTAGAAAAGTGCAGCACCAGAAATACCACCACCAACAATTGCTACTTCATAATGTTTTGTATCCATGTATTTTCGTCCCTATTTGTACTTTTATATTTCACATAAGATTTTAGCACATAACAAATTATGTTTTGATTCAAGTGTAATTAAAACTAAAAGAGTTTGCTAAAATATGCTTTATAGTAACATTTTATTGATTTTTCATTAATTAAAATGGTACCTAAATTATGTACAATAGAAATACAAAAAAATAGGATATGACATCAAACTTATATATTTGTACATTTTTTGTACATAATTTTAAATAGAATTTAGCAAGTTTCAAATATAATGAAGTATGTTTGGATGGTTTAAATTAAAAAAATATAAAAAAAACAAAGAGATAAGAGTCTTTGTTTGTAAGCATTGTAAGTTTGTTTGTAAGGATTGTAAGGAGATGTACTGCATCTCGTGTTTTGCAAATCCTAATTTCGAATGCCCTAATTGTGGAAAAACAAATGCTTCTTATGATAAAAATTCTAATAAAAAAAATAGTTAGAATTCTCAATTAAATAGACATAATATTAACTTAACTTTTATTTAGATATAATCTGCGATTTATAGAAACACAACAATACTAGATAATTTAAGGTAATTAAAAATGGATTACAAAGATAGTTTATTACTACCAAATACAAAATTCCCTATGAGAGGGAACCTTCCTCAAAATGAGCCAAAAAGATATAAACTTTGGGATGAACGAAAAGTTTATGACAGAATGAAGACAAACAGAAAAGGTGCTCCTTCATTTACACTTCATGATGGACCTCCATATGCAAACGGTCACATACATATTGGACATGCATTAAATAAAATTTTAAAAGATATTATTGTTAAGTATCACTACTTTGATGGTAAATCAGTTAGATATGTTCCAGGATGGGATTGCCATGGTCTTCCAATTGAGCAAAAAGTTGAAGAAAAAATTGGAAGTACAAAGAAAAAAGAGCTTCCAAAGTCAAAAATTAGAGAGTTATGTAGAGCACACGCAAGTAGATTTATTGATATCCAAAGAGATGAGTTTAAAAAACTTGGAGTAATTGGTGACTGGGAAAAGCCATACCTTACAATGGATTTTAAATTTGAAGCAAATATATATAGAGAGTTATGTGCAATTGCGAACCAAGGTCTTTTAGTTCAAAGAAGTAAACCTGTATATTGGTCATGGGCAGCACAAACTGCACTTGCAGAAGCAGAAGTTGAGTATGAAGATAAAACATCTCCATCTATTTTTGTTGCATTTAAACATGAAAAACTTGATGCTTCTATGATTATTTGGACAACAACTCCATGGACACTTCCAGCAAATACTGGTATTGCTTTAAATGGTGAAGAAGAGTATGTATTAACAAGTGATAAATTTATTGTTGCAAAAAAACTTCATGCTTCTTTAGTTGAACAAGAAGTAATCTCAGGAGAAATTGTTGAGTCAATTTGTCCAAAAGAGTTAGAAGGAACTCATGCAATTAATCCTTTAAATGGCAGAGAGTCTAAGATTATCTTAGGTGAGCATGTTGAGATGGATGCGGGTACTGGTTCAGTTCATACAGCTCCTGGACATGGTGAGGATGACTATAAAGTTGGATTAAAATATGGTTTAGACGTATTAATGCCTGTTGATGCTGAAGGTAAATATGACGAAACTATTGTTAGAGAAAAACTATTTAATGATACTGATAAGTATCTTGGAGTTCATGTATTTAAAGCAAATGCATTAATTTTAGAAGAGCTTGGTGATGCTTTATTAAAACATCAAGATATTAGACACTCTTATCCACACTGTTGGAGAACTCATAAGCCAATTATCTTTAGAGCAACTAAACAGTGGTTTATCTCTATTGATGATGAGTATGGGAAAGAGCAAAAAACTTTAAGAGAGAATGCTTTAAAAGTAGTAGAAGATTTAACTTTTTATCCTGAATGGGGAAGAAATAGATTAAAATCAATGCTTGATGGAAGACCTGATTGGTGTATCTCTAGACAAAGAGACTGGGGTGTGCCAATTGCTTTCTTTAGAAACAAAAAGACTGATGAAATTATCTTTGATGAAAAAGTATTAAACTACACAGCTATGATTTTTGAAATGAAAGGTTGTGATGCTTGGTATGATTTACCAATTGAGGAGTTATTATATCCAGGAAGTGGATATAACCCACAAGATTTAGAAAAAACTATGGATATTTTAGATGTATGGTTTGATTCGGGTTCTACTCAAAATGCAGTATTAAGATCAAGAAATTATGATGCAGGGACATTCCCAGCAGATATGTATTTAGAGGGAAGTGACCAACATAGAGGTTGGTTCCAATCTTCTCTTCTTACAACATTGGCTTCTTCTGAGATTGCTCCTTATAAATCAATTTTAACTCATGGGTTTACAGTTGATGAAAAAGGTGAAAAAATGTCTAAGTCAAAAGGAAACGTAGTTGCTCCTGATAAAGTAATGAAGCAATACGGTTCTGAGATTTTAAGATTATGGGTTGCCATGAGTGATTATCAGTCAGATTTAAAAATCTCTGATAATATCTTAAAGCAAAATGCTGAACTTTATAGAAAGATTAGAAATACAGCTAGATTTTTACTTGCAAATGTAAGTGATTTAGAAGAGATTGTAGATGTTTCTAAAATGGGAATTCTTGATAAATGGATTTTAAATAGAGCTAAAAAGGTATTTGACGAAATTGAAGCAGCATTCTCTATTTATGAATATTCAAAAGGTTTAAATAGATTAAACAACTTTTTAGTTGTTGATTTATCAGGAATCTATTTAGATGTTTGTAAAGATAGATTATACTGTGATGATAAGAATGATATTCATAGAATTGCATCTCAAAGTGCAATGGCAATGATTCTTAAAAAACTTATCTCTACTATTGCTTGTATCTTAACTTATACTATGGATGAGTTGATTGAATATGCGCCTGCATTTATTAAAGGTGATGCAAAAGATATCTTTGATTTCCAAAAAGTAGATTTACCAGAAGTTGAATCTAATCTTAATGAAGAAATTTTATTATTTGCTAAAGAAAAGTTTAGTGAAGCTATTGATACACTTAAGAAAGATAAAATTATTAAAAATACTTTAGAGTTAGCAATATCTACTGATTCAAAAGATATTTTATCTTTAGAAAAGAGCGAAGTTGAAGATTGGTTCTTAGTAAGTTCAGTTTCAAATGAAGCACAAGATGATGTTCTTGCAAGTTTTGAAGTTGAAGGAAGTAAATTTACTGTAGCACTTTCAAAAGATGCTAAGTGTCCAAGATGTTGGAAATATACTTCAAAAGATGAAGAATCACTTTGTAGTAGATGTGATAGTGTATTAAATTAAAATGTTTGAACAAGAGATTACACTAACATTTATATTTTCAACAATAGCTGTAATTTTAGCTTTTACAGCTATTGGTATTTTATATGTAAATAAAAAAGCAAAAAAGGTAGAAAAAGATAATGATGCCATTTAGCGATGAAGATTTAAGACCACCAGTTGGTTCAATAATTAAGACAAAAATTGCTCCTATGCTTGCACGTGATGGAGGAGCAATTGCATTACTAGATATAATAGAAGGTAGAGTGTACGTTCAATTACAAGGTGCTTGTGTTGGATGTAGTGCAAGTGGTAGTACTTTGAAGTTTATTGTAGAAAAAGAGTTAAAAGCTGCGATTCATCCAGAACTTCAAATAGTAAATGTACCACAAGGTATGGAAGATAAATTACAGGAGCTTTAATGATTAATGAGAGTAGGCTATTAAATGAAGCAAATGCTTTTTTTACACAAAAAGAGTTTGATAAAGCTTTATTTATATATTCACAACTATCATCAAACTTTCCAGATAATAAAGAGTACCCTATTTATGCACTTTTTTGTGATATAGCAAGTGAAGATGAAGAAAAAGCAATCTCTTTATATGACTATTTCTCAATTGTAAAAGATGAAGATATTGATGAAGCTATCTCTTATGTAGAAGATGTTGTAAATGCTTATGATGGTGATGTAGATAAAATGATGGAAATTCTAGAAGAGTTAAACACTTCAACTGTTGACTCTTTGGATGCAATAAAATATGAAGATTTTAAAAAACTTATAGCTTCAAGAGGTTCTTTTAGAGTAGCTTTTGAAGATATAATGTTTTCAACAAAAGTTGCTATTGAAAATAAAGAAGATTTCTTTGACTTTGTTGATAAATTAATTGAAAATGATTTTAACAATACTGCATATACATATTTAGATGGTTTTAATGAATATTTTTCATACGATACTAAAATAGAAGAATTATATAAGAAATTAGAAGAGAAGAATCTTGCAATTAATCATAAATAGTAGAGTTTATACTGATAACTCACAAGAAGTAGATAAGAACTCTATTTTTGTTATCTCAAAACAGAATAAAAGATTTGTAGAGAACGCAAAAGAGAATGGATGTAATGAGTTTGTAGATGCTAAAGATCTAAAAGATCATTTAGATATGAGTTCAATAAAAGTAATAGGTATTACAGGCACTAATGGAAAAACCACAACTGCAGCTGCAATTTATTCAATTCTTTTAGACCTTGGCTATAAAGTTGCACTTCAAGGAACAAGAGGATTTTTCATAAATGATGAAAGAGTAGAAGAGTATACACTTACAACTCCAGTTCAACTTGGAAATTTTTCAAATATTCAAAAAGCTATGGAAAATGGCTGTCAATTTTTTGTAATGGAAGTAAGTTCTCATGCAATTGAACAAAAAAGAATTGAAGGTTTAGAGTTTGAGCTAAAAATTCATACGAATATTACAAGAGATCATCTTGATTATCATGAAACAATAGAAGAGTATATCAATATAAAGAACTCTTTTTTTACAGATGATTCTAAAAAGCTTATAAATAAAGATGATCCAATAGTTAAATTTAATCAAACAAATGCTTATTCTTATGGAATGGAAAACCCATCAACTTATAATGTATCTGCATATTCATTTAAAAATGGGATGAATGTTATGTTTTCAAAAATTGAAGATATCTACTCTTTTACATCTCCTATGATGGGTATTTTTAATATTTATAATCTTTTAGCTTCTGTTGCCGCTGTGGATATTACTACAGATAGTGATATTGAAGATATTTGTAGTGTAGTACAAAATCTTGCAGGAGTGAGTGGAAGAATGGAAACTGTTTCTACAAGCCCTTTTGTAATAGTAGATTTTGCTCATACTCCTGATGGCATGAAAGAAGTACTTGAGAGTTTTAACCATAAAGATATTATTTGTTTATTTGGTGCAGGTGGAGATAGAGACCATGATAAAAGACCTCTAATGGGCGAAGTAGCTGCAAACTTTGCAAAAACTATAATAGTGACTTCTGATAACCCAAGATTTGAAGACCCTGATTTAATTATTGAAGATATTTGTAAAGGGATTAAGAATCAAAAAAATCTAATAGTTGAAGTAAATAGAAAAGAGGCTATTAGAAAAGCTGTTGAACTAGGACGTCAAAATCCAGATTCTGTAGTACTTATTTTGGGTAAAGGTGATGAACCTTATCAGACAATATATGATAAAAAGTTCCCTCTTGTGGATAAAGATGAGGTATTAAAGCATATCTAGTGATATGCTTTAATAATAATACCTTTATTATTCTTTTTTGACTTCACATAGTAGTTTGTTGGAGTTAAAACTACATCTTCCCCTAAAATATCTTTTACTTGCCAAGATGTTTCAAGAACTCTTTCTCTACTTAGTCCTCTAAACATATACTCTTTTACTTTATCTTGAAAAGATTGTTCCATGCCTTTTAGCTTAGATTGTATTTTTACAAAAATTTTATTGTCCTCTTCTGCTATTACAGGTATTATTTCAAACCGTAAGGCATTTTTATTGGCCTTTAAAAAAGTTTTTAAACTTGTTTTACATTTTGCATTTGGAAAAATGTCTCCTGCTTTAAAGTTATAACATTTTAGAGTATTATATTTTTTTGAATTATAATATTCTTTAAAGTTTTGTTTTTCAAGTTTTACAATTTTTGTAACAATCTTTTCTTTTATTACTTCTTTTATTACTTCAACAGGTTTTTCAACTATTTGTATCTCTTTTTCTATTTTAACTAATGGTTTTTCTTGAGTAATTTCTTTTTCTTCTTTATTCTTTTTTTCATCTAAGGCCACTGCTAATAAAGGTTTTTCTTCAATCTGTTTTTCAATGCTCTTTTTTATTTCTGAATCTTTATTTATTTGAATCTCTTTAGGGGTATTTATTGTTGTTTTTTCTATATGATCATTTTTTGTAAATAGATAGATTGTAAGAGCTAAAAGTAAAATTGCAATTACTGCTACTAGATATAAAACTAGGTTTGATTCATCATCATTTTTTTTCTTGTCTCTTATTGTTGGAATAACAACTTCTTTTTGAGGTTTTTCTTTTTTTTCTATTTTTTTATGAGTTTTTTCTTCTTGAAGTTTTTTTACTTCTTCTTCCTTCTTTTTTTCAATTCTCTCTTGCTCTTTTTTATTTTCTTCTTCTTTTTTTATTTTCTCTTGTTCTCTTTTTTGAGCAAGTATCTCAGTCTCTTTTTTTAGTTTTTCTTCAATACTTTCTGTAGTTAATGTTCTATTTAGTACTTCTTTTAGTTTTTCTGATTTATCTTTATCCAATTTTATACCTTTAGTAATATGCTTTTAAAATAATTCCACTATTTGTTTTAGCAGCTTTTATAAAATAGTTATTAGAAGTAATAATACTCTTCTTTCCTAAAACTTCTTTTATATGCCAAGTTGCTTCTGCAACTCTTTTTGTAGAAATACCAGTTAATATATTCTTGTAAAATTTTATTATACGATTTATATTTATCTATCTCTTTTAAAATTGAATTTAACTCTTTACTTATATTAGCCACCTTTACTCCCTATTTTTTAAATATATAAATAGTATAAAAGAGATAATAGCAAAAAATAATGGAAAAAAGAATAAATACTCTTTTAATGTTATTTTATTGTTCTCAATTTTACTTTTTTCCAAGGCGTCAATTTGAGTATAAATATCTTTTAAATCATCTTTTGAAAAAGCAATATATGATTTTCCATTTGTTTCCTTTGAGATATGATTTAACATAATTTTATTTGACTGTCCAATTCCTACACTATAAACTTTTATAGAGTGTTTTTTTAGTAGTTTTATAATTACGTCTAAAGGAATAGTGCTTGAATTATCTTTTCCATCACTTAAGAGAATCACAATTTTTGATTTGGCTTTAGAGTTTTTTAAAATATTTATAGCAGAAGCTAAGGAATCAATCATAGCTGTTTTATCTCCTACTATGCCAACTTCTAAATAATCTACAATTTCTTGTTGAGCTTCTTTATCAAAACTAAGTGGTGTTGCCATCATTACAGAAGTACCAAACACTACAATTGCAACATTGTCGTTTACTCTTTTTGGAAGAAAATCTTTTACAATATCTTTTACAACTGTAAATCTATCTTCTTCTTGGTTTTGTCTATTTAAGCCAAGCTCTTTCATAGAACCACTTGTATCTAAACTTAAAACTATATCAATACCATCATTTTTTATAATTTGTGTATTTAGTTGTTTATATGGAGAGGCTAGGGCAAGTGTTGAAGCAATAATTACAAAATATTTTAAAACAGATAACAGGACAAATGACTTATGTTTTGTTTCTTCAAATATATTAAGATGGGGAATTATATACGTAGGTATCTTTGCTTTACAAAAAATTGCACAGATTATAAAAAGTGGAATAATTAATAAAAATAAGGGGTACTCAAATTTTAAATCAAATAAATAACTAAACATCAATACTATCCATAAATCTTCCAAAAATGATTTTTACATTATCATTTAAAGGTTCTACTTCTTTTTTATATTTGAAATTTTCAAGTTCTTCAATAAGTTCATTACAAACTCTCTTTTCTCTCTCATTATGAGCTAAAAGTCTTGCATATTTTGTGATTGTATATGCTGAGTTTTTAGTATTATTTAAATCAAGCTCTTTTAAAATTTTAAAATATTTTTTTCTTTTATCTTTAGATTTATTAGAAAAGTATTTATATATAAAAAAAATAAAGCTAATGATTAATATTAGTCCTAAAATCCACAAAAGCATGTAAATATATAAAGAGAAGTCAGGAATTTCTACTAACTCTTTTATGTCATGGATTTTAATTTCATTCATTATTTCATAAGCCTTAAAAGTTTTGGTAGAGCTTCTTCATCAGTATAAATTTTTGTAAATCTTACTCCACATTTTTGAAAGTGTTCATAAAGGATATGGTCATTTTCCTTTACTTTTTGTTCATACTTCAAAATAGTTCCTTTATTTATACTTCCATCAAAAGTTTTATTTGTAGCTGGATCTATTAGGTTTACATTACCTAATTCAAATGGTTTTTCTTCAAATCTATCTCTTACAATAATTGCTACTATTTCATGTTTTTTACTTAAAATTCTTAAATCTAAGTTTTGAATATCAAAAAAGTCGCCAATTAAAAAGATAATAGATTTTTTTCTAATATGCTTAAATAGTTCATCTGTTATTGTTTTATAGTTACAAAGTCTACCTATTGATTTATATTCAAATATCTTTTCACTCATTTTAGTAACAGAGTAATTTCTTTTTGACTTTTTTGTGCAAAGTTCAATACTCTCATTTACAATATATGAAGAGAATGGATCTCCTTGTTTTACACATGAGTAGCCAAGTATTGCACAGATTTCAGTAATAAGTTCTTGTTTGAATTTTTTAGAACCAAAATATATAGAACCATTCAAAATGGGAACAATATTTATATTTAACTCTTTTTGAGCATGGAATACTTTTACATACGGTTTTTTAAACTTTGCACTAATAATCCAATCAATCTTTTTTACATCTTCTCCATATTCATACTCTTTTAACTCTAAAAAATCATATCCTTCACCTTTTAATAAAGATGAATTATTTCCTATGACTTCTGAAAATATTTGTCTTCTAGTTTTTATTATGATTTTTTTTAAAGTATAATTCATTGATTATGGGATTGCAATCTTTTCTAGAATTTTTTGGATTAAATCATCAGTTTTTATATCCATTGCTTCTGCTTCATAACTAAGAATAATTCTGTGTCTTAATACATTCTTTGCTATTAATGCAATATCTATTGGAGATACATAGTTATTCCCTCTAATAAATGCCATAGCTTTTACAGCTTTAAACATATCAATTGTTGCCCTTGGACTAGCTCCAAACTGGATATAATCTTTTATCTCTTCCAGGTCATAGTTTTCAGGTTCTCTTGTTGCACAAATTATATTAACAATATATTCTTCAAGCTCTTTATCAATATGAATATTTGTAACTTCTCTTTTTAGATCTCTTAATACATCTTTATTAATGATTTTATGCATCTCTAAAATTTCGTTTTGTGATACCCTTTTTGCTATTTCATATTCTTCTTCTTTTGTATTGTAGCCTACTACAATTTTAAACATAAATCTATCTAATTGAGCTTCTGGAAGTGAGTATGCTCCTTCTTGTTCAATTGGGTTTTGAGTTGCAAGAACTAAAAAAGGAGGGTCCACTCTAAATGAATCTTCTGCAATAGTAACTTGTCTTTCTTGCATAACTTCAAGAAGTGCAGATTGAACTTTTGCTGGGGCTCTATTTATCTCATCAGCAAGTAAAAGGTTTGTAAAGATAGGACCTTTTTTGATTTTAAATTCACCTGTTTTCATATCATAAATTTGTGCACCAATAATATCACTAGGAAGAAGGTCTGGAGTAAACTGAACCCTTTTAAATTGTAAATCAATTACATCTGCTAAAGTTTTTACTGTAGTAGTTTTTGCAAGTCCAGGAACACCTTCAAGTAAAATATGACCGTTTGTTAAAAGACCTATTAGTAAGGCATCTATCATATCTTTTTGACCAATAATTACTTTTGAGATTTCTTGTTTAATTTCATCTATTAAATTGTTTGACATTATTCACTTCTTCTTTAATTTGTGCTATTTTATCAAAAGAGTAATAAAGAGAGTTTAAAAACAGAAAAAAACTCTATTTTATATTGATTTTAATGAAGCTAATTAAGATTTTTTATTTTTTATTAATCTATAAACTTTATAATCCATGAAAACTTTGAAGAGAACTTATGAAACTATTAATAAAATCTGTTTTAATTTTGGCAACTATTTTTACTACAACACTTCTAGTAATCAAATTCAGTGGAGTTTTAACAGTTGATGATATAAAGAACTTGTTTGAAACATTAAAATCCCAACCTTCATATATTTTAGGAGCAATTATTGTTCTTTTACTATTTATTGATCTTTTTATAGCAGTTCCAACTATGACAATAATTATTCTTGCTGGATATTTTATTGGTTTTGAATTAGCTGTATTTTATACTTTTATTGGTTTACTATTAGCTTCTTTAACAGGATATTTCTTATCAAAAAAATATGGAATGAGGGTTTTAAATAAATTAAGTTCCAATGAAGAACAAAAGATACAAATGACAGAGCTTTTTAATAAACATGGAGTACTAGTACTCGTTTTATCAAGAGCTGTTCCAATGCTTCCTGAAATTTCATCGTGTTTAGCAGGAACTTGTAATATGTCTTTAAAAAGATTTTTACTTGCATGGTCTATAGGTACAGTTCCATATTTATGTGTAATAGCATATGCAGGTTCAATTAGTAATTTAGATAATCCAATGCCTGCAATTTATGCAGCAATTGGTATAACTTTAGTGTTTTGGTTTTTATGGCTTATTTTTATGAAAAAAAATAAGTTGAAGGCTCAAAAAGAGTTTGTTTAAACACTTAAAGAAATATTAAACTTAACTTAGATAAAATCACGTCTCTATTTTAAATAGATACCTCGCATGTGTCAATCCTGGTATGGGTTGTGACAAGTATTGTACTTGCCATTAAGGGACACAGAGGCTAAACCCTAAAAAATTAAAACAAGGAAAAACTATGGTTACTATGAAAGACCTATTAGAATGTGGTGTACACTTCGGACACCAAACAAGAAGATGGAATCCAAAAATGAAGAAATTCATTTTCGGTGTTAGAAAGAACATTTATATTATCGACTTACAAAAGACGTTAAGATATTTCAGATATACATATAATGTAGTTAGAGATGCAGCTGCACAAGGTGAAACAATGATTTTTGTTGGTACTAAAAAGCAAGCTAGCCAAGCTGTAAAAGATGCAGCTATCAAATGTGGTATGCCTTACGTTAACCACAGATGGTTAGGTGGAATGTTAACTAACTACGGAACAATTAAAAAATCAATTAGAAAATTAGAAGTTATTAAAAAAATGAGAGAAGAAGGTCAATTAGATCTTTTAACTAAAAAAGAAGCATTAATGCTTACTAGAAAAGAAGCTAAGTTAGAGTTATACCTTGGTGGAATTAAAGAAATGAACAAATTACCTGATATGATGTTTGTTTTAGATGCAGTAAAAGAAAAAATTGCTATTCAAGAAGCTAGAAGATTAGGAATTAAAGTTGTAGCTCCTTTAGATACTAACTGTGACCCTGATGTTGTTGATTTCCCAATTCCAGGAAATGATGATGCAATCAGATCTATTCAACTATTTTGTAACGAAATGGCTGAAGCTATGAATGAAGGTAAAGCTGCATTAGCTGAAGAAGAAGGTACTGAAGTTGAAGAAGCTCCAGTTTCTGAAGAAGAAGCAGCAGAAGTTGTAGCTGAAGCAGTTACAGAAGGTGAAGCTGAAGAAGCAACTGAAGCAAAAACAGAGGAAGCGTAATCATGGCTGGTGCAACTCCAAAATTAATTAAAGAGTTAAGAGAAAAGTCTGGTGCAGGAATGCTTGATTGTAAAAAAGCACTTAATGAGTGTGATGGAAACATTGAAGAAGCAGTAAAGTATTTAAGAGAAGCTGGATTAGTAAAAGCAGCTAAAAAATCTTCAAATGTAGCAGCAGAAGGTATTATTAACATTTTAGTAAATGATGATAATACTAATGCAACTATGATTGAAGTTAACTCTCAAACTGACTTCGTTGCTAAAAATGAGCAATTCCTTAACTTAGTAAATGGAATTACAGCTCACGCTCAAGCAAATGCTATTGCAGATGCAGAAGCATTAGCAGCATCAACAATTGATGGTCAAGATTTCCCAACATTCTTAAATGAGAAAATTGCAGTTATCGGTGAGAACTTAGTTGCAAGAAAAGTTTCAAATGTATCTGGTGAAGTTGTAAATGCTTATGTTCACTTAGGAAAAGTAGGTGTTGTTTTAGCTGCTACTTGTGATGAAGCTGCAAAAGAAAAAACTACTGACCTATTAAAGAAGATTGCAATGCACGCAGCTTCAATGAAACCAACTGTTATCTCTTACCAAGATTTAGCACCTGAGTTTATTGAGTCAGAAAACAAAGCAATTATTGCTGATATTGAAAAAGAGAATGAAGAGTTAGTAAGACTTGGAAAACCTCTTAAAAATATTCCTGAGTTTGTATCAAAAGTTCAATTAACTGATGAAGCTGTTGCAGCTGCTGAAGCTAAAATGAAAGAAGAGTTATTAGCTCAAGGTAAACCAGAGAAAATTATTGGAAACATTGTTAAGGGTAAAATTAACAGATGGATTGAAGATAACTCTCAATTAGATAGAGCTCACGCTTTATTATCTCAAACTTATGTTATGGATGATTCAATGACTGTTGAACAAGCTATTGCTGCTTGTGATGCATCAATCAAATTAACTGAATATGTTAGATTTGAACTTGGTGAAGGTATTGAGAAAAAAGAAGAAGATTTCGCGGCAGAAGTTGCAGCGCAAATGTCTTAATAAAAAAACTTACCAAATATAATGAAGCTGCAGTAATGAGTGAAAAGTTAGATAAACAATCACTCATTACTGATGGCGAAACTACACTGCTTGAAGCAAAAAACTTATCTCACGAATTTGATTATAAACTTTTTGAAAATATAAATCTTACTTTAGAAAAAAAAGAATCTATTGCAATTATTGGTATGAGTGGAAGTGGAAAATCAACACTTTTAAATATACTTTCTTCTTTACTTGAACCAAAAAGTGGTGAGATTTTATTTAATAATGAAGAGATTTATTCAGTAAAAAAGAATAGACTTTTAAATATAAGAAGAAAAGATTTCGGTATAATATTTCAAGCACATTATCTTTTTAGAGGTTTTTCTGCAAATGATAATTTACAAATAGCAACTTTATTAAGTGGAAATAGTATAGATAAAGATTTACTAAAGAAACTAAATATAGATTTTGTTATAAACCAAGGTGTGGGAGAATTAAGTGGTGGACAACAACAAAGATTGTCTATAGCAAGAGTTCTTACCAAAAAACCTAAAATTATATTCGCAGATGAACCTACTGGTAATTTGGATAAAGAAACAGCTAATATTGTAATGAATACACTTCATGAGTATATCAAAAATAATGATGCGGGAATGATTCTTGTTACTCATGAAAATGAATTAGCAATGAAATGCGATAAAGTTTATAAATTAGAAAACTTAGAGTTAAAAGAGTTAAAATAGATGAATTTAGTACTAATAACAAAGACTGCTATAATAGAAAAAATTTTCAGTTTAGTTTGTAAAAAACTAAGTCTTAATCTAATTGTAAAAAATGATTTAGAGATAAAAGATAGTATAGATATTATAGTTGTTGATGAAGAATTTGTAAACGATGAATTTAATAGTTTAAAGCAATATACGAAGAAATTAGCTGCAATCGTAAGTGAAGAATTACCTTTTGATAAAAGTAGAGATTTTATAATAAATAGACCCTTTCTTCCTGCTACTTTAGAAGAGCTTTTAAGTGAACAAGTAGAGTTTATTAAAGAAGATAATTTAAATGAAAAAGAAGAAGAACAAGAAATTGATGAGGAAGAAGTTCTGGCTAATTATGTTGAATCTTTAGCAGAAGATGTAGCAGATACAATTGAAGAAGATAATGACGAATCAATTGTAACTATTGCCTCTTTAAATGATGGTGGAGTTTTAGATAATTTAGAACTACATAAAATCTCTGATATATTGCATGATGACAATGTTCAAGATAGTGTTTCTGTCGATGAAAATGATTGGAAAGATATAAATGAAATCATTGATGATGCATTGACAGAAGTAAATGAATATGAGTTTGATCTTGAAGAGAAAGACAAACCAATAAGACTTATTTTAAATAACTATAATATTTCTGAATTAAAACCTTTTTTACAAAAGTTTGATCAAAGTGTTATTGATAGATTGTCAAGTGGTGAAGATGTTGATGTAACACTATGTTTAAAGGTAAATAAATAATGGAAAAAAAAGGTGCTCTTTTAATAATATCAGGACCTAGTGGTTGTGGTAAATCTACACTACTTAAAAATGTATATAAAGAGATTGAAGACTACTATTTCTCAATCTCTACAACTACAAGAGAACCAAGAGTTGGTGAGAAAGATGGCGTAGATTATCTTTTTGTTACAAGAGAAGAGTTTGAAGAAGATATAAAAACAGGTCAGTTTCTAGAGTGGGCAGAAGTTCATGGAAACTATTATGGGACATCTTTAAAACCTATAAAAAAAGCAATAAATGAAGGTAAGTTAGCAATTTTTGATATTGATGTACAGGGTCATGAAATTGTTAGAAAAAAAATGGATGATAAAGTAGTTTCTGTTTTTATTACAACACCTGATTTAAAAGAGTTAAATAATAGGTTAACTTCAAGAGGAACAGATTCTCAAGAGGTAATAGATAGAAGAGTTGAAAATGCGAAATATGAGATTAAATATTTTCAAAAATATGACTATTTTATTGTAAATGATGATTTAGAAAAAGCAAGTAAAGAGTTAGTTTCAATAGCAAATATTGCTAGAGTAAAAAGCAAACTTTTTGATAAAGAGGAAGTCTTATCTAATTGGATTAACTAATATAGTTTAGTTAATCTCTTCAAAACTAAGTGGGGCATCAAAGTAATATCCTTGAGAATAATCAACTCCAATATCTTTGATAATATCATAAATTTCTTCACCTGATACAAACTCTGCAACTGTTTTAAATCCAAACTTTTTAGCAAATTCATCAATTGTTTTTACAATAATTTGTTGATTTTGTGATTCATGGATGTTTTTAATTAAAGAACCATCAATTTTTACATATGAAATATCTAGATTTACTAGCATATTAAAGTTTGAGTATCCTGCTCCAAAGTCATCAACTCCAACTTTACAGTCATACTCTTTTACTTTATCAATAAACTTAAAAACTTCAGAGAAGTCAGAGATTTCTTCAGATTCTAAAATTTCAAATTCAAGTAGTTTTGCATGTTCTTTATTTTCTTCTAAAATTGAGTAAATATAAGACATAGTTGATTCACTAGCAATATCTTCAAATGAGATATTCAGGGCAACTCTTTTTTGTTTATTTTTTATAAGATTAAAGGCTTCATTAATCATTATTTTGATGATATTTGGATAAAGTTTAGCTTTTTTTGCAATATCTAAAAAGAAGAAAGGACTTATTACCGTTCCATCCTCTTCTATATATCTAATAAGAGCTTCATATTTATATACTTCTTGTGTCTGTGTATCAACTATAGGTTGGAAATAACCTTTAAAGTTGTCATTTTTAACACCATTTTTGATTTTTTTAATCCATTTTATATTCTCTTCAAATGATTCTTGAATATTAAAGTCATCATTATAAATTAAGATAGGTTGAAACTTTCTTCTTGCATAAGAGATAACTCTTTGAACGTGCTTATAAGCACTTCCATCACCACTTTTAGCAATACCAATGGTAATATTCAAGTCAATTTCATGTTCATCAATATAAACTGGGTCTTCTTCAATAAAATCTTCAAATTTTTTACATAAATTATATAGTGTATCTATTTGAAGATCGTAATCTTTCGCAATAACTAAAAATTTATCAGCTTCAATTCTATAAAGAGTAAAGTCTCTTTTATTAAAATAATTTTGTAAAGAGTCTGAAAATTCTAATAAAACTTTATCTCCATTGTGTTCTCCAAAAAGGTCATTAATTGTAGAGAACTTATCAATATTTATCATGGCCATAAGGTCTTGTGATGAATCTTCTAAGTCTTTTTTTAGTCTATTTCTATTTGGTAGATGTGTTAAATTATCAATATAAAGATCTTTTAATTCATGATAAAGAAGTGATTGACTCATAAGCTGTAGAAGTTTTTTCATATCAATTGGTTTTAGTACATATTTATCAACACCAATATCAATTGCTTCTAATAAATACTCTGTATTTGAGAAAGCAGTAGCAACAATAATAGGAATATTTGAGTTTATTTTTTTTATTTCTCTAATCATTTCAAGCCCATTCATAATAGGCATATTAACGTCAGTAATAATAAGGTCAATTTCAGACTCATTTTCTTTAAATAGTCTTAACCCTTCTTCCCCATTTTCAGCAACAAATTGCTTCTTTGTAAATCCTTTTAAGATATTTAGTGTTATTTCTCTTAAAGCGGCTTCATCTTCAGCATATAAAATAGTTATGTTTTTTAAAATTGAGACATTAGATATCATTAAGACTTACTCCAAAATTATTACGGTATAATATTATACTATGTATTATATAAATGTTTACTATTTATTTACATTTATATTTAGTTATCAATTTATTATTTTAGGATGTTTAGTGAGTGATGTTAAGTGTGACCATTGTCATTTGGTCTTTGATGAAAGTGTTATGATAAAAGAAGAGAATCTTAATTTTTGTTGTAAAGGATGTCAAGGAGTGTATCACCTTTTAAAGGATGATGGATTAGACTCTTTTTATGACAAGTTAGGAAATAAAACAATTGCTCCTCCCCTTGAAATTAATGATGATATAGCTAGATTTGATACAAAATCTTTTGAAGATACATTTATCTCACAAACAAATGAAGGTTTTAAACAAATTGATTTAATTATTGAAGGAATTCATTGTGCAGCATGCATCTGGCTAAATGAAAAAGTTTTATATAATACTGATGGAATTGTAAGTGCAGATATAAATTTTACAAACAATAAAGCAAAAATTATTTGGGACGAAGATAAAATAACTTTATCCCAAATAATACTCAAAATTAGAAGCATAGGTTATAATGCTTATGCTTATGATGCAACTATTGCTGATGAGCAAGCTGTTCAAGCAAAAAGAGACTATTTTATAAGAATGATGGTTGCTGTTTTTGCTTCTATGAATATAATGATGTTGTCAGTTGCAAAGTATACAGGTTTTTTTACAGGAATTGATGAAGAGATAAGAAATTATATTCATATAGGAGAGTTTATTTTAGCAACTCCTGTTCTTCTTTATTCTGGATGGATTTTTTTTAGAGGGGCATATTACGGACTTAAAAACCGTATTTTAAATATGGATTTTTTAGTAAGTTCAGGAGCTACTTTAACTTATATTTACTCTTTATATATTCTTTTTGGTGGGAAAGGAGAGAGTTACTTTGATTCCGTAGTAATGATTATCACCTTTGTTTTAGTTGGAAAATATTTAGAAGTTTTAGGTAAAAAGTCTGCTGTAGATACTTTAGATAAAATTAAAAGTTCTATTCCCCTTGAAGCAACAATTGTTGAAAATGGTGTTAAAAAAACAGTAGCTTTAAATAATATAAAAGTTGGAGATATTGTTGAGATAAAATCAGGTGAAAAAGTTTGTATTGATGGAAAAATTAAAAGTGGTGAGGGCTCTTTTGATGAATCAAGTTTAACTGGAGAATCAATACCTGTTTTTAAGAAAAAAGGGGACACTTTATATAGTGGAACTATTAACAATGATTCTCTTATTAGATATGAGGTTACTAAATCATATAAAGACTCTACTCTAAACTCTATTGTAACTCTACTTGAAGACTCTCTTAGCTCAAAACCACAAATAGAGTATAAAGCAAATGAGGTATCAAAAGGTTTTACAATCTCTATTTTAACTCTATCATTTTTAACTTTTATTGTTTGGTACTTTTTTGGGATTGATTTAGGATTTGATTATGAAGGTGCAAACCATTTTGAAAAATCCTTCATTGTTGCAATTTCAGTGATTGTAATTGCTTGTCCTTGTGCTTTAGCTTTAGCTACTCCAATTGCAAGTTTAATTGGTATCTCAGAACTTGCAAAAAAAGGACTTTTATTCAAAGAGGCAAAGTTTGTTGAAACAATGGCAAAGGCAGATACTTTAGTTTTAGATAAAACAGGAACTATTACAAAGGGTGAATTAAAGGTTAAGAAAAGCCGAATTTTAGATGATAATATTCATAAGTTAAACCTTTTATATTCTTTATTGGATGCCTCAGCTCATCCTATTTCAAAATCTGTAAAGAAACATCTTCTTAAAAAGTACGATAATCTAGAGCTTAAAGAGATATCTCATGTTAAAAATATTCAAGCAAAAGGAATGCTTGCAAAATATGAAAATGTAGATGGAAAACTTTTTCATTTGATGGGAGGGAATATTGAACTTCTAAGAGACAATAAAATCAATTATAATTTTGATTCATCAAGTTCTGTTTATATTTTTGCAATTAATAGAAGAGTAATAGCGACTTTTGAACTTGTTGATGAGATAAAAGAGGATGCAAAAGATTTAGTTTTGGATGCTCTATCTAATGGAATAAATGTTGTAATGCTAACAGGAGACAATGAAGTTGTAGCAAAAAAAGTTGCATCTAAAATAGGAATTAAAAACTTTGTAGCAAATATCGATCCTATAGGAAAAGCAAACTATATTAAAAATCTTAAAAAAGAAGGAAAGACTGTTGTTATGGCAGGAGATGGAATAAATGATTCTGTAGCCTTAGCTTCTTCTGATGTTGGTATAGCAATGGGTAATTCAGCAGATATTACAATCTCTGTATCTGATATTGTTTTATTAAATAATTCATTATCAAGTTTAAAAGATGCATTTATGTTATCAAATAGAACGTTTAAGTTTATAAAACAAAATTTATTACTCTCTTTAGTTTATAATGTAATTACCATACCTTTAGCAATGATGGGACTTGTAATACCTCTTGTCGCAGCAGCTTCAATGAGTTTAAGTTCTCTTATTGTAGTAGCGAATTCTATGAGAATAAAATTAAAAAATTAAATTAAAAATTAGGGAAAAAAATGATTAATGATACACTTTTTATGATGCTTATTGTTGGACTTATAGTATCTTTTGCAATATTAGGTTTTTTTATTTGGGGTGCAAAAGATGGACAGTTTGATGATAGTGAAAAAATGATGGGAGGTCTTCTTTTTGATAGTGAAGAGGATTTAAATGATGCAGTAAAAAAAGATGAAAAGAAAAAAGAGATAAAAAAAGATAAAGAACAAAAAAAAAGTGAACTTCCATAAGAAAGTTCACTTTTTTAAAGAATAAAATAGCTAATTAAAATGCAGCAATTTGTTTTGCTAAATCTTCAATATCAGCATCAGAAAGTCTTGCAACTTGACCTTTCATAACACCTTTCATAGCTCCACCATAAGATCCATCTTTGTAACCTTTTAAAGCAGCAACAGTTTTTTCAACTGCCCAACCTTTAATTACTTGTGATTTCCCTAATGCTGGTTTTTCTCCCGCAGCTCCGTGACATCCAGCACATGGTGCCCAATTTGCAGCCATTAAAGATGCAGCAGCGATCATTGTTCCTAAAACAATTTTTTTCATTTATTCTCTCCTTAAAATATATAATAAAAAATTCTATCAATTTAATCTTTCATATAACTTATATAGGATAATTATCCCTTGTTATTTAACTGTACTGTTACTAGATTAGTCATAATTTAATTAAATTTTCTATATAGTTAACTCTTAAAATCTAGGATGGGTCAATGAGTGATAAAGAGACAGCTTTAAAAGTTGAAAACTTATATTTTGGGTATGATAAGAATAAGTTAATATATAAAGACTTCTCTCTTACTTTAAATAAAGGGGAACTAGTTTCAATTGTAGGAAGTAGTGGAAGTGGTAAAAGTACACTTTTTGAACTAATTTCTAATAATTTAAAACCATTAAAAGGTAAAATTAATGCTTCTAAAGTAAGTTGCATATATCAAGATCCTTATAGTTCTTTTCATCCCTCTTTTGAAATAGTTAATCAAATAGGGGATGTATTAGATTTAAACTCTATTGATTTTGAGGTGGAACTTAACAAAAGATGTAAGCTTCTTTCTTTGGAAAGAGAACTTTTAAATAAGAAACCTCATGAATTATCAGGAGGACAGTTACAAAGATGTTCTATAGTAAGAGCTCTTTTGATGAAACCTGATTTATTGTTAGTTGATGAACCAACATCTGCATTAGATAATATTATTGCAGTTGATGTAATGAAGTTAATTGTAAAACAGTTAGAAAATTGTGCAATATTGTTAATTACACATGATATGACATTAGCTTCATGGTGTAGTGATAAGATTATAAATTTAAATGAAATTTTGGAGAAATAAATGAGTAAAGAGTGTAAAAAAGCTCTAGTTTTATTAAATATGGGTGGTGCTAGAACAAAAGATGAACTAAGAATGTTCTTAACAAATATGTTCAATGATAAAAATATTTTAACAATAAAGAGTGATTTTTTAAGGTCTTTAATTGCTAAATTTATTGTTTCAAGGAGAACAGACTCGGCATGGGAAAACTATGAGGAAATAGGAGGGTCTTCTCCTATAAATCCTTTAACTGAAAAGCTTGTTTCGAAACTAGATAAAAATCTAGAAGAAGTTTATGTATCACAAGCAATGAGATATACACCTCCTTTTGCAAGTGATTGTATTGAAGAGTTAGAAGCAAAAGGAATTAAAGATGTAGTTTTACTTCCTTTATATCCTCAATATTCAACAACAACTACAAAATCTTCTGTTGAAGATTTTGAAGAAGTTGCAAATGGAAAATTTAATATTGAAGTAATTGATCCTTTTTATAAAAACGAAACTTTCAATAATGCAATAGTTGAGACTATAAAAGATACTGTAAATGAGTATAATGAATATAATTTAATTTTCTCAGCTCATGGATTACCTCAAAAAGTGATTGATAATGGAGATCCATATGAAAAACATGTAAATGAACATGTTGAAATCTTATCAAATATTTTAGAGAAACAAGGCTTATCTTTTAAATCTATTTCTTTAGCATATCAATCAAAAGTAGGTCCTATGAAATGGCTTGAACCTGCTTTAGATAAAGAGCTTGAAAAGTATAAAGATCAAAAAGTCTTAATTTATCCAATTGCATTTATTGTTGATAATTCAGAAACTGATTTTGAATTGTCTATTGAATACAAAGAAGAAGCTGATAAAATTGGTATAGCAGATTATAAAGTTTGTAAATGTGTAAATGATGATGATAATTTTATTGAGGCAATAAAAGATATAACAAAACTTTCTTAAGGATAAAGTATGAACAATGAGTTACTTTTAAAAATAGTTAAAACTGCTATCGAATCAAATTTTAAAGATGAGGTAAGAGTTGATAAAGAAACTTTGATAAAAGAGAACTCATACCTTTTAGAACAAAGAGCATGTTTTGTAACTTTAACTTTAAATGGAAAATTAAGAGGTTGTATAGGTTCTTTGCTTGCACATAGAAGTTTAATTGATGATTTGATTCATAATGCAATTTCAGCTGCTATTAGAGATCCTAGGTTTTCCCCCTTGACAAAAGAGGAGTTTGAAAATATAAAAGTTGAGATTTCTTTATTAACTCCTGCAAAACCTTTAGAGTATAGTAGTTTTGAAGATTTAGAAAAGAAGTTAATTCCAAATAAACATGGAGTTATCTTAGAGTTAAATGGTAAAAGAGCAACCTTTTTACCTCAAGTTTGGGAACAACTTCCAACTTTTAATGATTTTATGGTTCACCTTTGTAAAAAAGCAGGATTGGAACCATCTAATCTTTCAGCTCTTCCAAATATTCAAACCTATGAGGCAATAAAAATTAAAGAGTAGCTTATGGAATATTATAAAGCTTCAAAAGATGGAAAACAAACTTGTCTTTTATGCTCATACTATTGTGATATAAAAGAGGGGCAAGTTGGTATTTGTGGAGTTAATAAAAATGTTGGAGGAAAAGTTGAGTGTCTTGTATATGGGTATATAGCAGCTTTTAATATTGATCCCATTGAGAAAAAGCCTTTATATCATTTCTTACCAACTTCTAAATCTTTATCGTTAGGAACTGTAGGATGTAATTTTCATTGTAATTTTTGTCAAAATCATGGTATATCACAAGAGAAAAATATTGATAAATCAAACTATATAACTGCTCAAAGAGTCGTAGAGATTGCAAGAGAAAAGAAATGTGCTTCAATTTCCTATACTTATAATGAACCAACAATTTTTTATCCCTATGCAAAAGATATAGCAGTAGAAGCAAAAAAGTACGGTATCAAATCTGTATTTGTAAGTAATGGCTTTGAAAGCAAAGAAGTTATTGATGATATGAAAGGTATTATTGATGCAATTAATGTTGATTTAAAATCTTTTAATGAAAAATATTACAAAACAAAACTTGGAGGAAATTTACATCAAGTTTTAGAAAATTTAATTCATTTACAAAAAAATGGAATATGGCTTGAGATTACTACTTTATTGGTTCCTACAAAAAATGATTCAAAAGAAGAGATTACAAAGATAGTAAAATGGGTAAAAGAGAATCTTGGGGTAAATGTTCCTTGGCATATATCAGCTTTTCACCCAGATTATAAAGAGACAACACTTCCTAGAACTTCATTTGAAACTTTGAAACTGGCATATGATATTGGAAAAGAGTATGGTTTAAATTATGTGTATATAGGAAATATAGGATATGAAAATAATACTTGTTGTCCAAAGTGTGGAAAAGCTTTAATTTCAAAAGAATACTATAATGTAAAATCTTATGAACTTAAAAATGGAAGATGTGATAAGTGTGATACTCCAATAGCAGGAGTTTTTTGGAGAAATGTTAAGGAGTGAGTATGAGTATTAGAAAAACAGCAGTTGCAGGAACATTTTATCCTAATGAAGCAAAAGAAATAAAAAGATATATTGAACATTTTAACAAGAGTTTTTCTGTTGATAATATAGATATAAATACAAGAGCAATAATTTCTCCTCATGCAGGTTATGTATATAGTGGTTTTACGGCAAATCTTGCTTTTAACCTCTCTTCTAAAAATCAGTTTAAAAGAGTTATTGTAATTGGACCTTCTCACAAAGTATATTTAGAGGGGGCCTCAATTGCTTTATATGATGAGTATCAAACGCCGTTAGGAAATATAAAAATAGATTTAGAATACTCAAAAATTTTAAAAGAAAAATATAGTTTTTTAAACTTTAAAGAAGAGGCTCATTCTGAGCACTCTACTGAGACTCAAGCCCCATTTATTAAGAGTTATTATGATGGTTTGGAGATAATTGAAATTGTTTATGGAAAATTAGATTCTTCATTATTATCCAAGCTTATAGATGAGTTATTAAAAGATAAAAATAATCTAATTGTAATAAGTACTGACTTGAGTCATTTTTATACTTTAGAAGAAGCTAAAAAGCTTGATAATATATGTCTAAATGCCATAGCAAGTCAAGATTTAGAGATGTTTGATAAAGGATGTGAAGCTTGTGGAATGACAGGAGTAAAAGCAATAATTAACTCTTCTCTTAAAAATAATTTAATAACTAAAGTGTTATACTATTGCACTAGTTATGATAGAACTAAAGATGATACTAGGGTTGTGGGCTATACTTCAGTTTTAATAGGAGATTAGATTGCTATTTACAGTTAAAAAATTTATTTCAGTTTTTTTAATGCCTATGTCTTTTAGTTTGATTCTTCTTTTTTTAGGTATTCTATTTTTTCTTAATAAAAGTTACAAAAAAGCAAAGTTTTTTTTAATAACTTCATTTATTTGTTTTCTTTTAATTGGGTACTCTCCTTTTTCAAACTATTTAATTCAACCTTTTGAAAAACAGTATAAATCTTATGTAGATATTGATCCAAGAGTAAAGTATGTTTTAGTATTAGGGCATGGACATGTTACAAATGATGAGATGTCAAAAAATTCTCAGCTTTCAACAACTGCACTTATGAGACTTGTTGAGGGAATAAGAATATATAGAGAACTTGATGATGCAAAATTAATTCTTTCAGGTTATGCAGGAGAAGATATTAAAACTCCACATGCACTTATTTCAAAAGAAGTAGCTATCTCTTTAGGTGTTCCTGAAGTAGATATAATTACACAAGAAGAAGCACGTGATACAGTAGAAGAAGCAAATTTTGCTAAAAGAATTATTACTACTGATAGATTTATTCTTGTTACTTCTGCTTTTCATATGCCAAGAGCAATGAAAATTTTTGAATCAGCTTCTTTAAGACCTATTGCTGCACCAACTGATTTTTTATCTAAAGAAGATGGTGATTATGCAAGAGAACCAAGGGGAAAAGAGATTAGAAAAACAGAACTTGCAATGCATGAGTATTTAGGCACTATTTGGCATACAATAATTGAAAAGATTAGACTTTATGTAAATTGATAATTCATTATAGTATAATTCGCACGATATAAAGGTGTAAAGATTAATGAATAAAATTTTAGAACTAAAAAATCTCTCTTATGCTTATGATAAACAAAATGTTTTAGAAAATATAAATTTAGATATCTTAGTAAATGATTTCTTAGCTATTATTGGTCCTAATGGTGGAGGAAAATCAACATTACTTAAGTTGATTTTAGGATTGTTGGAGACAAATAATGGACAAATAAAAAAACATCTAAATATAGATAGTATAGGATATGTTCCTCAAAATACAAATTTAAATACTGACTTTCCAATTACCGCTTTAGAAGTAGTACTTATGGGGCATACTAGTGGAAAAAAACAGTTTTTTGGTTATTCAAAAGATGATATCTCTTGTGCTATGGATTCATTAACTAAAGTAAGTATGCAGAATTTTGCAAATAGTAAGATTGGTGATTTAAGTGGAGGTCAAAGACAAAGAGTTTTTATAGCTCGTGCTTTGTGTGCAAGTCCTAAAGTAATGTTACTTGATGAACCAACGGCAAGTATTGATGTAAAAGGACAAAAAGATATTTATGAACTTTTAAAAGAACTTAATAAATCTATTTCGATAGTAGTAGTTAGTCATGATATTTCAGTTTTAATGAATTATGCAAAAAATGTTGCACATGTAAACAAGTCTTTAGTTTATCATCATTTAAAAAATATTGAAGAGACTATTGATAATGAAGATGAACATATGTGTGAAGTAGAACTTTTATCTGCACTTGGTAAAAAACAGGTGTGTTGTAATCATACTCATGAAGAGGAAGTATAAATGTTAGAAGCTTTACAGTATGATTTTATTCAAAATGCAATAATAGCAGGTATTTTAGTATCTATTGCTGCGGGTATTATAGGTTCTTTAGTTGTCGTAAATAAGATTACATTTTTAGCTGGAGGAATTGCTCATAGTTCTTATGGAGGGATAGGACTTGCAATTTTTTTAGGTATTCCTGTTCTTTTTGGAGCAACAGTTTTTGCTATTGCAACAGCTATTATTATTGCAGGACTTACTTTAACTAAACGGAATAGAATTGATTCTATAATAGGTATAATGTGGGCATTAGGAATGGCCATAGGTATAATTTTTGTTGATTTAACTCCTGGTTATAATGTGGATTTGATGTCTTATCTCTTTGGTTCAATTATTGCAGTTTCAAATGAAGATATTACTTATTTGGTTCTTTTAGATATTCTTATAATAGGACTTGTAGTAGTTTTTTATAAACAGATATTAGCAGTTTCATATGATAGTGAATTTGCAAGTTTAAGAGGAATAAATGTAAAGTTTTTTTATACACTTATTTTAATACTTGCAAGTTTAAGCGTTGTTGCCGCTATCAAGGTTGTTGGACTTATCTTAGTAATTGCACTTTTAACAATTCCTACCTATCTTGCAGAAATATTTGCAAAAAAACTATCAACTATGATGATAGTTAGTGCTATTTTAGCTACACTGTTTACAATAGTAGGACTTGGGATCTCTTATTTTTATGATATTAGTTCTGGTGCTAGTATTATTGTTGTTGGGGTGGTTTCACTTCTTATTGGAAAATTATTAGGAAAAAAATGAATAAACATATAGAACTTGGTGTTATTAACACTTTAAAGGTAAATAGAGTATCAGAACCTGGACTTTATCTAATAGCAGGAGATGAAGAAGAGGTACTACTTCCTAATGCATATGTAAAAGCAGATATGGAAATTGACAGCCAACTAGATGTTTTTATCTATACGGATAGTGAAGATAGATTAGTAGCCACAACACTAACTCCATATGTTATGAAAAATAATTTTGCTTCTTTAGAGGTTGTTGATATTGCAAAATTTGGAGCTTTTTTAGATATGGGTTTACCAAAAGATTTACTTGTTCCAAAAAATAAGCAAAGAACAACTTATAATATAGGAGATAGAAAAGTTATTCAAGTTGTAGAAGATGATAAAACTCATAGACTTATTGCAAGTGAGAAATTTGTATTAAGTAAAGAGCCAAAAAACTTATCAAAAAATGATGAAGTTGAAATTCTATTGTACATAAAAACTCCACTTGGATTTAAAGTAGTAGTAAATAACGAGTATGAGGGATTAATCTACCATAATGAAATTTTTGAAAATATTAATATTGGAGATAAGAAAAAAGCTTATGTTAAGTATGTAAGAGAAGATGGGAAACTAGATATAAGTCTACAAAAAATAGGTGTAAAAAAATCTGATGATAATCAACAAAAAGTTCTAGAAATATTAGAACAAAATGGTGGAGAATTAGGTTTTACTTATAAAAGTGATGTAGAAGATATAAAAGATGTTTTTTCTATGAGTAAGAAAGCATTTAAAGCCTCTTTAACAAAGTTAATAGAAGATAAGAGAATAGTATTAGATGAGAATAGTATAAAGATTAAATCTTAGGATAAATACAATTTCTTCCATTTTCTTTTGCTTTATATAATTGTTCATCTGCTTTTGAAATGAATCTACTTATTGAATCATTTGTTTTATATTGTGCAACACCACAGCTGATAGTTATATTATTATTTTTGAGTGCTTTTATTTTAGTATTTTCAATGAGATGTTTAATTTTTCTTGCTAAAAATAATGCTTGATTTAAATTGGAATCTGGACAAATAAGGATGAATTCTTCTCCTCCCCATCTTCCTACCAAGTCATATTTTCTTATATTTGATTTAAGTATATTTGCAACAATTTTTAAAACTTTGTCCCCTGTTCTATGTCCATAGTTATCATTTACTTGTTTAAAAAAATCTATATCAACCATTATGATAGAGACAGGTATTTGATTTCTTTGACTTCTTTCAATCTCTATATCTAAAAAGGAGTCTATTTTTCTTCTATTTGCAATTAAAGTTAAAGAATCTGTTTCCGAAATGGTTTTCAAAGTTCTATTTCTAAGGTATAAGGAAGTAATAATAAGTAAAACAATGATGATAATTAAAGATAGAATTGTATAGTCTATCTCTTTTTCATATTTAATACTTAGCCATTTATTATATATTTCATCATGTTCTTCTTGTAAGATTGAGTTTAATGTCTTTTTTAAAATAGAATGAAAAATAGGCAAATCTTTTCTAGTAGCAAAACTAAGGGTTGTTTTAAAAGGAGCTTCTCCATTTATTTTTAAGTTTGTATATTTTAATTTTTTTATAAAATAACCACTACTTGGAAGAGAACCTATATATGCAAAAGCAGAACCTTCATAGACTTTTTTTAGTGCTTCTTTTGTGGTATTTGTTGTAATTATCTTAATCTTTTTGTTAAGATTTTTTATTAACTCTTCTGTATAAAACCCTTTTTCTACAACAACTTTTTTATTTGATAACTGATTTATATTTCTTATATATGGTTTATCATCTCTTGTTACAATTATTGTAGGGAATTCTAAATATGGTTTAGTAAAGTTTAAATACTTATCTCTATTTGGAGTTTTGACAGCTGCTAAAAATAAATCAATCTCTTTATTTTTAATTTTCTGTAGCATTTCATGCCAATAAAGAGTATTTTGAGTATCAAGTTTTATATTGAGTTTTCTTTCAATAAGTTCTAGATATCCAGAGGCTATTCCACTATAAGTACCATCATTAAAAAATTCAATAGGATTCCACTCTTTATTTGTACCTAGTTTTATAACAGGGTTGTTTCTTAACCAGTTTTGTTCATCTTTTGTAAGGGAAGTAGTTTTTAAATGATGAATATTATAAATAAAATCATCTAAATTAAAATCTTTTTTTAAAAGTCCAAGAAGTCTATATGTTTGAGCTATATCTTTAAATTTTTCTTTATCAATATAACCAAGCTTATTCTTTTTATCATAGGCTAAAGTTTTTAATGCTTGCCCTTCATATATTAGTTGTTCAATACTCTTTTTTTGAGAATTATATTTTTCATAAATAATTCTTGCTGTCTCTTCAATGTTTTTAAAAGCATAGTTCCATCCTTTCAAACTTGCAAGTGTAAAATTTTCAACTCTTTTAGGATTAGTTTTCAGTTCATGCTCTGATGTATAAAGTAAGTCTCCATAAAAGTCAAAACCATAATCTTTAGGATGAAAGTATTTATATTTTATATTTCTTTTATCTAGAATATAAGGTTCATTAGATATGTATGATGCCATGGCATCAGTAGTTCCATTTATTAAATCTTCAATATTAAAACTATGTTTTTGAATATGGATATTCTCTTTAATTACTCCTTCACTAAAAAGCATGGATATATATGATGCTGAAGCTATCGCATCTTGTGTAATCATAATCTTTTTATTGATTAAATCTTTAAGTACAGAAATGTCTTTGTCAATTACTAAAAGAACTTCTGGTGAGTATTGAAATATTGCACTAAGTACAACAACTGGGTGATTATTATTTCTATGGATAAGTAAAGAGGTTCTTCCTGTTGCAAAAGTAGTTTTACCTTTTAAAACATCATCTACAATATTGATATTATTTGAGTATTTTAAAAGTTCTACATCAAGTCCAACATCTTTGTAATAGCCTTTTTCTTTAGCTATATAGTATCCTGCAAATTGAAATTGATCTAACCATTGTAATTGGATGGATACTTTTTCAAGGTTCTTTGCAAATAGTAAACTGCTAAAAAGAGCAATTAAATAAATTATTTTAATAGGTTTCATTGTTCTATCCACCCTCTAAAAGATATTATACATAATTATTTAATAAAAAGTAAAGAGATTGTAATATTAATTGTGTATATATATTAAAAAGTATGTATAATAGTAATATTTAACTAAAATCTTTAATTTAAGAAGTCTTTTATAATCTTTTATTATAATTTCTCAAAACTTAAATTTAAAATCATAAAAAAGGGGAAAAATGGCAACAACTAGTCTTAAGGGTAACCTAGTTAATCTAGCTGGGACTGAAATTAATGTAGGTGATAAAGCTCCTATTGTAAACGTAGTAGCTCAAGATTTATCAGATATTCAAATTGGTGGGAAAAGACAAATGATTATAGTCGTACCATCTTTAGACACTCCTGTTTGCGCAGCAGAAACAAGAAAGTTCAATGAAGAGGTTGCAAATTCTGATACAGAAGTTGTAGTAGTTTCTATGGATTTACCATTTGCATCAGGAAGATTTTGTACAACAGAAGGAATTGAAAATTTAAAAGTAGGTTCTGATTTTAGAAATAAAGATTTGGCAAATGCTTATGGTGTTCTAATTGCAGATGGAGCATTAGCAGGTGTTACATGCAGAGCAGTTTTTGTAACAGATGACCAAGGAGTAGTTACTTATAAAGAGATTTGTCCTGAAATCACGCAAGAACCTAATTATGAAGCTGCATTATCTGCAATTAACTAAAAAATAAAATATTTATTTTAAAAAAAAGAAAGAGTGTATTTACTCTTTCCTTTTTTTATAACTACTATATTAAAGATTTAAACCCTACACATATCCTTAACATTAAATTTGTATTATAAAAAATAAAAGAACGTAAAATCTCCCTTTAAATTGGGATGTTTAAAAGGATATGGGATGAATATTATTAATAAGCCATCATGGCAAATCAGTGAAAATGAAGTAACTCCTCAAGAATTATTTGATAAAAGAAGAACATTTTTAAAACTAGGCGCTGCCTCTTTAGTGGCAGGAGGTTCTATTGTTGAAGCTTTAGCAAAAGAGAAGTTACCTATATCAAATTTAGATTATATAAAAAGTAAAAATCCTAATAATCTTGATTTAAATACATATGAGCAAATCACTACTTATAATAATTTTTATGAATTTACAACTTCAAAAGAAAGAGTTGCGAAAATGGCTCATACTTTAGATACTGATAGTTGGAAAATCTTTGTTGATGGTTTAGTTGAAAAGCCTTTAGAGTTGGATTTTGATGATATGATAAAAAAGTTCACTTTAGAAGAAAGAATATACAGATTTAGATGTGTAGAAGGATGGTCAATGGTTGTTCCTTGGATTGGAATTAGATTAAAAGATTTTATAGAGTATGTAAAACCTTTATCTTCTGCAAAATATATTCAATTTGAAACACTTTTAGATGAAGAGATGTTTCCTGATCAAGGGAAAGGAATTTTCTCTACTATTAACTATCCTTATATAGAAGGTCTTAGAATGGATGAAGCTATAAATGATCTATCTATTTTAGCAGTAGGTCTTTATGGTTCATCAATGCCAAAACAAAATGGTGCACCAATTAGACTTATTGTTCCTTGGAAGTATGGCTTTAAATCTATTAAATCAATTGCAAATATCTCTTTTACTGATAAACAGCCATTAAACTCTTGGCAAAGAGAGAATCCGAGAGAGTATGGTTTTTATGCAAATGTTAATCCAAATGTAGATCACCCAAGATGGTCTCAAGCAAAAGAGAGAGTATTAGGTAAGTTTTTTAAACAAAAAACACTAATGTTCAATGGTTATGAAAAAGAGGTTGGACATTTATATAAAGGGATGGACTTAACAAAGTTCATATAGGTTAAAGTTATGAAAAGAGTATTACTATTTATTGTTTTATTGCTTCCTTTAGCATTTGCTTCAGTAGAGCTTTTTATTTTACAAAATGTGCAAGACCCTATTAAATATATATATACAGTAACAGGAGTAGGTGCTACAGTAATACTTTTTGCAACAATTACAATTTCTCTTATAACAAAATGGATAAATTTAATAAAGTATAGAAAAATGATTGGACTTTCTGGATTTTTTTATGCATTTTTACATTTTTTAAATTTTTATATTTTAGATGCAGAGTTTGACTTTTCATTTGTAATAAAAGAGAGTTTAGATAAACCCTTTATTTATCTTGGAATGATTGCCTTTTCTATTTTGATTTTCATGGCAATAACTTCAACAAAAAAACTTTTTAGAAAGTATAATAAGTATCATAAGTT
This sequence comes from uncultured Campylobacterales bacterium, assembly GCA_947494995.1. GTDB lineage: Bacteria > Campylobacterota > Campylobacteria > Campylobacterales > Arcobacteraceae > Halarcobacter. The sequence continues at coordinate 806,152 of CANLWY010000001.1, forward strand.
AGTCTATCTCTCTTTACTCTTAATAACAATACATTTTATAATGGCTCAAAAATCTTTAACAATTTTACAATTTTCTTACATTGCTATTATTTTATTTATAGCATATTGTAAACTTTTACAGCAAATCATACAAAAAAACAGAGTAAATTAACTTTCTGTTAACCTTTTGTTAGATTATTATTAATACTCATCTATTATAATTTTCATATGGATTAAGAAGACTTGCGAAACCTTCTTAAAATGAATTTAAAAAAATGCGAATTTTTAAGTTTTCAATTTGTTTCCTTGTGTATAAAAAGAGCTCCTTTTTAAGGAGCTTTTTTTTTGGTACTAAAAATTATCTTTTTTAATTAAATTAACTTTCTGTTAACTTTTCATTACTTTATGATTAATTCTCATCTATTATAATTTTCATATGGATTAAGAAGAACCGCGAAACCTTCTTAAAAGAATTTAAAAAAATGCGAATTTTTAAGTTTTCCAATTTGTTTCCTTGTGTATAAAAAGAGCTCCTCATAACGGAGCTTTTTTTTTACCCAAATTAAAGGAATTTTCGCTAACATTCGCCAATGAAAAAACTATCAAGAAATATTAATTAAATGCCATTATCCAATCTAAATGAAGAACAATTAAGTGCAGCAACCTGTCCAAAAGGTTATAACCTTATTATTGCTAGTGCAGGAACAGGAAAGACTTCAACAATTGTAGGTCGTATTGCAAACTTAATTAACAGCGGAATAAAACCTGAAGAAATATTATTATTAACTTTTACAAATAAAGCTGCTGCTGAAATGGTTGCTAGAGTTGCAAAGTTTTTTGGAAAAGAGACAGCAAAGAAAATTATGGCTGGAACTTTCCATTCTGTTTCATATAAACTTCTAAAAGAGTTAAATGTAAATATTACATTAAAGCAACCAAGTGAATTAAAAACATTATTTAAGTCTCTATATGAAAAAAGAGTATTTTATGATAGAGATGATGAAGCCAATCCATATGATGGTGGGTATTTATATGATTTATACTCTTTATATCTAAATTCAAATGAAGGGGAAGAGTTTGGTGCTTGGGTATTAGATAAGAATCCTGCACATGAACTTTATACGGCAATTTATGAAGATGTAATTATTGAATTCAATGAGTTAAAAATAAAATATGGATATGCAAATTTTGATGATTTATTAACAATTATGCTTGATACTTTAAAAGAGAAAGAGTTTGACTTTAAAGAGATTCTTGTAGATGAATATCAAGATACAAATCCTTTACAAGGAAGATTGTTAGATGCCTTTAGACCCAAGTCTTTATTTTGTGTAGGTGATTATGATCAAAGTATCTATGCTTTTAATGGCTCAGATATTGGAATTATCTCTACTTTTTCTTCAAGATATGAAGGTGCTGAGGTTTTTACTTTAAGAAAAAACTATCGTTCAAGTAGACCCATTTTAGATTTAGCAACAAAAGTTATTGAACACAATGAAAGAGTATATGAAAAAAAACTACAAGTAATGAGACATGATGTCTCTATTCCTCCAAAATTATTAGAGTTTACTGAACTTTTTCAACAGTATCATTATATTTCAGAACAGATATCAAAAAGTGGTACCCCACATAATGAAATAGCAATTATCTTTAGAAATAATTCTAGTGCTGATGGTATAGAAGCAAATTTACGTGAATATGGAATTCCAGCAAAAAGAAAAGGTGGAATGTCTTTTTTTGACTCTGTTGAGGTAAAGTTTGTTCTTGATGTTCTTGTAATGCAATTATCACACAATGATATGATGGCTTTTATTCATGTTTTAGAGCATGGTAAAGGAATAGGAAAGGCTATTGCAAAGGATATTTTTGATGCACTTATAAAACTTGGGCATGGTGATATGTTTAAAGGACTTTTCTATCCAGACCCAAATATTAATAATCCATATGAATCAAACAGGGTAAAAAATATTCAGCTTGGACTTTTTGATGACTTTTTAGAGTTAGGCTCTGTTTCAAAGTTTAAAGATTGTGGTTTTGAAGAGGCTTTTTTATCTAACCCCATACTAAAACATCCAAAACTTTCAGTTGATGGAGCTAAGTATGTATATGATTTTTACCTTCTTATTAAACTTATTAGGAGAACTAAAAATCCTGACTCTTTAGTGACTTCTATAACTAGTTCTATGATGTACTCAAGAATTAAAGAGTTTCTTGCAACAAAAAGAGCAACACAAAAAGATGGAACTGTAAATGCAATTGCAAAAGCAAAGGCTTTAGCTAAGTTAAATAGAAAAGTAATGCTTCTAAAACAACTTTCACGTAATTTTAATGATCTATCGAAATTTGTAAATTCAATGATTTTAGGTGGTGGAGAAATGAGTGAAGGTGATGGGGTGAATCTTCTATCAGTACATGCAAGTAAAGGTTTAGAGTTTAAAGAAGTTTATGTAATAGACCTTATGGATGGACGTTTCCCAAATAGAAAATTGATGAGTAAGGGTGGAAGTTTAGAAGAAGAGAGAAGACTTTTTTATGTTGCAGTTACAAGAGCAAAGGATGTTTTATATCTAAGTTTTGCAAAGTTTGACAAAATTAAAAAAATGGATTTTGTGGCAAGTCCTTTTCTCAAAGAAGCAGGTTTAATAAAGTCTACACCTGAATAAAAAACAGAAGAAGTGACAAAATGTCAAAAATTTGACACGTTTTTTGACATTTTCTTTATAGAATACCTAACGAAGGTAGGTATTTTATGTCAGAAAGAACAATTTCCCAAATAAGTAGAATGATTTCAACAGATTTTCAAGTATTGTTTAATAGTGATAAGTTATCCAATGAGATTGATTGTGCAATCATTGAAGTTAAAAAAATACATAAAAAAGAAGAAGAGAGAAAATGTATTCTTGAAAAAGAACTTTTTTTATTAAAAAAAGAGTATAAAAAAATCTCTTTATTAAATTCTTCATCTCAAGTAAAATTTCAAGAAAAAAGAGATTTTTTCAATGGACATTTAGATCAAATAAATATTAATATTAGTAAATTAGAAAAATTTATTCATATTTTAAAATCTAAGAAAAATAAGCTCTTGTAATTGTATGTTAGTAAATCTAACATACTAGGAAAACTCATCTCATCTAACAATAAAATAAACTTTTTTTCGATATAATCGCGAATATTTTTAAACATACACAACGATAATCAACAATAGGGAACTAATATTATGAGTAATAAATACGAACCATCAAAGGTAGAGGATAACTATTATAAAATCTGTGAAGATAGAGGTTACTTTGAAATCGATGGAAACAAAGATATTCAAGAAGAGGGTAAAAACTTTTCAATTATGATGCCACCACCAAATGTAACAGGAAGTTTACATATTGGACATGCACTTACTTTTACATTACAAGATATTATTACTAGATATAAAAGAATGGATGGGTTCAAAACTCTTTGGCAACCAGGGACTGATCATGCAGGTATTGCAACTCAAAATGTAGTTGAAAAACAACTTTTAGCTGAAGGTACAACCAAAGAAGAGATTGGTAGAGAAAAGTTCTTAGAAAGAGCTTGGCTTCAAAAAGAGACTTCTGGTGGAAATATTGTACACCAAATGAGAAAACTAGGTGTTACACCAGCTTGGAAAAGAGAAAGATTTACAATGGATGAAGGTCTTAAAGAGGCTGTAAAAGAAGCATTTGTAAGTCTATACAATGATGGTCACATTACTCAAAATAATTATATGGTAAATTGGTGTACTCATGATGGTGCATTATCAGATATTGAAGTTGAACACGAAGAAGTAAATGGTAAATTCTACCACATGATTTATAAGTTTGCTGATGGTTCTGGGGAACTTCAAGTTGCAACAACAAGACCTGAAACATATTTTGGGGATACTGCTGTAATGGTTCACCCTGATGATGAAAGATATACTCATATCGTTGGAAAAGAAGTATTACTACCATTAACTGATAGAAAAATCAAAGTTATTACAGATTCTCATGTTGATATGGAGTTTGGAACAGGTGTTGTAAAAGTAACTCCTGCACATGACCAAAATGACTACGAAGTAGGTAAGAGACACGATTTAGAGTTTATTAAGTGTTTTGATGAAGCTGGTATTTTAAATGAATACTGTGGAGAGTTTGCTGGACTTGAAAGACTAGAAGCTAGAAAACCTATTGTTGAAAAGTTAGAAGCTGAAGGTTATATTGTAAAAATTGAAGAGCATTCACATCAAGTAGGACACTGCTATAGATGTAAAAATATTGTTGAGCCATTTATTTCTCAACAATGGTTCTTATCTGAAAAAGTTGCACAATCTTCAATCGCGAAAACAAAAGCACATAATAACTTCCACCCGCAACATTGGATTAATTCATATACTGCATGGATGGATGAGTTAAGACCTTGGTGTATTTCTAGACAGTTATGGTGGGGACATAGAATTCCTGTATTTACTTGTGATTCTTGTAATCATCAATGGGCAGATCAAGCAGATGAGCCAGAAGCTTGTCCAAAGTGTGGTGAAAAACACTATACTCAAGATCCAGATGTTTTAGATACTTGGTTCTCATCTGCTTTATGGGCTATGTCACCATTAGGTTGGGGAAATAACAACAAATTACCAGAACTATATAATTTAGAACAAGATATGAAAGACTTCTATCCCAACTCATTACTTATTACTGGTTTTGATATTATGTTCTTCTGGGTTGCTAGAATGATGATGATGGGTGATCACTTCCAAGGTGAGTTACCATTTAAAGATATCTATATGCATGCACTAGTACGTGATGAACATGGGGCTAAAATGTCTAAATCAAAAGGGAACGTAATTGACCCACTTGATATGGTAGAAGAGCATTCTGCTGATATTATTAGATTTACACTTGCTTACCTTGCAGTTCAAGGAAGAGATATTAAGCTTGGAGCTAAGAACTTAGAGCAATTTAGAAACTTTACAAACAAACTTTATAATGCATCTAATTTCTTAACATTAAATGTTGATACATTCTCTGACTTAAAAGATATTCAGATTCAAACTGCACTTGGAAAGTATATGCAATCAAGATTATCTCATGCTGTTGAAGAAGTGAGAGTTGCTTTAGAAGCATTCAAATTTAATGAAGCAGCTTCAATTTTATATAAATTTGTATGGACTGAGTTTTGTGATTGGGGTATTGAGTACTCTAAAGCTTCAAAAGAGTCTATTTCTGAGCTTGGTGCTATTTTCAAAGAGACTTTAAAACTAGTATCTCCATTTATGCCATTTATTTCTGATTACTTATACCACAAGTTATCAGGTAGTTCATTAGAAGAGGGCGCGCCTTCTCTTATGGTTACAAACTTCCCTAAAGATATTGCAAAAGATACAGAAGTTGAAGCAATGTTTGAAATCATTGAAGAAGCAATTACAGCTCTTAGACGTGCAAAAGTAATCATTGATATGGGTAACTCTAAAATTGCAAAAGCTTATGTAAAATTAGACAAAGCAATTGATACACAATTAGCTAAACCATTTATTGAAAAACTTGCAAAAGTTGAGGATATTGAGTTTGTTGATGCAAAAGTTGAAAACTCTATTACAGATGTATCTGATAACTTAGAGGTTTATTTACCAACAAGTGAGATTGATATGTCTCCAATTATTGATAAACTTACTAAACAAAAAGAAAAAGTTGAAAAAGAAGTAAATAAGTTAAAGGGAATGCTTTCAAATGAAAGATTCGTAGCAAATGCTCCAGAAGCAGTAGTTACTGAAAATAAACAAGCGCTGTCTGATGCAGAAGCTAAATTAGAGAAAATAGAAAACGAATTAAAAGCTATTTCATAAGGAATCCAAAATGGTAGTAAGAAATCTTATTTTAGTATTTGGTTTATTACTACTATTTAGTGGTTGTTTACCAAAAAGTGAAGATGTTCAAACAGCTTTTCAAACAAATGCTGCAACAACAATAAAAAATGACCAAAAGAGACTACAATCTTTACTCCTAAAGTTTAAAAAGAAATTAGATTTAAGAAATCCTAAGGCTTTTAATAAACAAAATATATACAAAATAAACTCTTTAATAAAAGATTCAAATACAAAATTTTTTTTAAAATACAAAAATACAGTTCTTGAAAATTATAAAGACTATTTACAAATAGCATTTTCTAAAGATGAAATATCAATGAGAAATGATTATCTTATTTTAGGTATTTACTATTTAATAGATAGTGCTTATGATTTTGATACTTCTTATAAAGTTGCTGCATTAGAGTATGATAAACATACTCTAGATATTCTCTATAAAAATCTTCAAATTATAAAATGGAAAATTAAATCTAATAAAGATTTAAATGGGGATTATCTTTTTCTTACTTGGCAAAATAATTGGCAAGTAGAACTTGATAAAAGATTAAGAGCTGATGAAAACTTTTCATATGAAAAATTAAATGAACTTAAATATATAAAAGAGAAAAAAGAAAGTATCTTAGATTCGTCAAACTTCTCTTTTGAAGTAGTTTTAACTCAAATGATTGATAGTGCAGAAAACTCTTTAAGAGCTTTGGGAGAAGAACCAAAAGAGCTTACTGTTAAGGCTATGTTTTTATTCTTATAAAAAGAGAAAGATTTAATCTTGCCCTTTTAGTTTATGTGAAATTGAGTATATAACTGGTAGATATAGTAAGTTTAATACTGTCCCCCATAAAAGACCAAATCCCAGACCTATTGCTATAGGTTGGAAGATAACTGCTTGACCTGTTGGGAAGAAAATTAATGAACTCATACCAATAAGTGTTGTAATAGTTGTTAAAATAATTGGTCTAAATCTTTTTGTTGCTCTTAAAAATACATCTTTTAAAGTTTTTGCTTTTTTAAGATAAGTCATCATAATAATACCATCATTTATAACAACTCCTGCAAGTCCTAATGCTCCTATCATAGATGGCATTGATAAATTTAAGCCCATGATTTTGTGACCTATCAAAACACCAAGAAGAGAAAAAGGAATAACACTCATTAAAATAAAAGTCTCTCTAAATGAGTTAAATAGATAAAGCATTGCAAGCATTATTAAAATTACTGCTAATCCACTTGCTAGTAGCATATCTTGTTTTAAAGATTTTTGTTTTTCAGCTTCACCTTTAAATACAAGTCTTACTCCAGAGTTCTTGACTTTATCAGTTATTGGTTGTAATTTTTCAATCACTTCATTTGCTGTTATAATATCCGGGTCAACATTTGCAAAGACATAAAAGTTTTTTTGTGCATCATCTTTTACAAGCTGTTCAAAACCTCTAATTATATTAAAATCAACAATTTGGTTTAAAGATATAAAGGTTCCATCTTTTAATGGTATTTCTAAGTTTTTGAAGTTCTCAAAATCGTCTTTATTTAGACTCTCTATTTTTATATCCAACATATCTGTTGCATCAAAAGTAACACCTTTTTTCTTTGATAGATACATATTTGATAAATATGAACCTATAAAGGCTTCATCTATACCTAGTTGTTCTCCATAAGAGTTAACTTTTACTTTGATTTCATCTACACCAAATTTTAAAGAGTTTGAAGCTGATTTAATTCCCTTCATATTTTCAAGCTCTTTTTGTAGTAGTTCAATACCATTTATAATTTTTTCATTATTATCAGACACTAGTCCTATTTTTATATCTGCTTTTACAGGACCTACTTTTTTCTCTAAAACTACAATTTCTGCTAAATCATATTTTTCTTTATATTCTCTTTTTTCAATAAATTTCTTAAGTTTTTTAGCTATTTTTCTAGATTTTTCAGTTCTTGTTCTTCCTTCTTCATCATAATAAAAACTTAAATAAGGAGTTACATATTTATCTAAAAAGTTTGCTGCTTTTAGTTTCTGAAGTTCTACCGTCATATACATTACATAAGGGTATCTTTCAGTATTATTTCCTGTATCTCTTCTAAAACCAGCAACAGAGTCAATACTTTTTATAAAGAATTTATCACTTTTCTTCATCATATCTGCTTCAATCTCTTGAACTATTTTAAAAGCATCTTCAAGTTTAGTATTTTCATTTGCTTTAATAGATATTTTTACATCAGTAGCATCAAATTTTGGAAACATTTGAAATTTTGAAGTTTTAATTGCCATTACTGTTGCTATAGGAACAGCAATAATAAAAATTAATAAAAATGTCTTTTTCCAATCCATAAAAAAGTGTAAAATAGAGTTATAGATTCTATTTGGTCTTTCCCAAGATGTAACTTTTGCTTTATTTTTAAGCATATGTGCTGCATGAATTGGTAAGAAAATAAAAGATTCAATAAGTGAAGCAACAACTAACGCTGATAGAGCAATAGGAATTAACTTCATAACTTCTCCCATTGTTCCACTAATCATTAAAATAGGTAAAAATGAGAAAAGAGTTGTAATTGACGCAACTGTAACAGGTTTTACCATCTCTTTTGCACCCATCACAGCTGCTTCTTTAGGAGGATAACCTTCTTCAATATATTGTTGAATATTTTCACTTACAACAATGGCATCATCAACAACAATACCGATTGCAATCAATACTCCAACAAGGGAGATCATATTTATAGTATATCCACTAAAATACATATAAATTGCTGCAATTACAAAGGAAGTTGGTATTCCAATTGCAATAATTGCAGACATTCTAAAGTTGATTAAAATCATTACAAGAATAGTAATTAAAATGATTCCAAGCATAATATTTGATACTACAATATTAAGTCTATCTAAAATTCTTTCACTATTATCATCGGCAATAGAGATTTTTATATCAGGATTTTTTTCATTTAGTTTAGGCAGGATTTTTTTTATATCTTGTGCAATAACAATTGCATCAGCTGTTTCACTTTGCTCAACTGCTAATGATAGGGCATTTTCACCATTAAAAGAGTATTTTGTAGAAGAATCTTCATACTTTTTTGAGATAAATGCAATATCTCTTAAATAGATATTGGAGTTTCCTATTTTAACTAAAGTGTTAGCAAAATCTTCTGCTGTTTTTGCTCCATTGAATGTTGAAATATAGTAGTGTTTACTTCCACCTTCTATTTTACCAACAGGAAAGATATATGAAAGTGTTGAAATAGCTGAAAAAACTTCATTCTTATTCAGATTTAAGGCTTCAATTTTTTTATTATCTAAAAGAACTTCATAGTATTTATCAGAATCACCATAAATAGTAATATCATTCACTCCATCTACACTTAAAAGTTTACTTTTTAGTTCATCTGCAAAGGGTTTTAGTTCATCTGTAGAGTATTTATCAGAAGTTAAAGTAATATCTATAAGTGACCTAGAACGGGTTAAAACATTTACCGTAGGTTCATCCATGTCTGAGGGTAAGTTTGATTTTACAAGAGCAATAGCATCTTTCATTCTATTAGCTTCATTGTATTTTTCTTTACCTTTTTTTAGTTCAACTACAATTGAGAAACTTCCTGGACTAATTACTGTTGTCATAGCGTCAATACTGTCTAGGTTTTTAATATTATCTTCTATTTCACTTACAGCCATTCTATCTAGAATATCAACTGAAGCTCCAGTGTATGATCCTTTTATTGAAATCATATCTAAATCAAAACTTGGGAAAATCTCTTTAGCTGTTTTATTATAAGACCAAATACCAATAGCAAAAACAAGTATGAAAAGAGTGTAATTCATACGAGAGTTTTCTACAAAAAATCTCAAAAATCTTTCAAACATTATTAACCTTTTAATTAAAATAAGAATTATAATATAGGATTATTAATGGCAGTTTAATATTTAAAATAAAAAGTAATTTAAATATCTAAAAAAGTATATTATCAAATTTGTTATAATATAAAGAGACTACTCTAAGGACAATGTTATGAAACTAGAAGAAAAAATAGTATCCGACTTGGCTTTTGAATTAAAACGAACACTTACAAAAAGAGTAATAGACTCTTTAAAAAAAGACTTAACACCTCTAGAAGATGAAAAGTCTTGTTTGGAAAGTATTTGGGAAGAGTTTTGTATATCAATACAAGAACAAGACTCTTTATACAAAGAACAAGATTATAAAAAACATATAATAGACTTATATCACAATATATATAATGAGCTTAAATTATATGAAAAAATTGCTATTTGGTTAAAAACTCCAGATGGGGTGGATTGGATTTATGATAAAAAAGATAGTAGCAGTGATTTTGAAAATGTTCCTTTCTCTTTTGATTCTTGTAAAGAGGGCTTTTTTAAGGATATCTACGAAGTAGCAAAAACTTTCGACAATGATAATATTTACAGATACATATATATGGGATGCGAAGTTTTTAAAGAAGATTATTCAGAAGATGACAGAGAGTTAGTCTATGAATAGCTATAGAGCGTAGTAGAATATTATCTACTTGCTCCATGAAGTTTTATCTCTTTTATAATTTCTAGGTCTTCATCATCTTTTACATTTTCTGCAAATACTTTAATATTTAGAAGGTGTGCTAGTTCATTGATTGATTCAATAAACTCTTTTTTAGATTTTTCCTCTTTTATACTTGAAGTATAATCTCTTGCAAGTCTAATATAGTCAAGATTGAACTCTTTTAGATTATCTGTAGGGATAAATCTACTTTCAAATCGTTTTACAATGATTTTAGCTCCTGAATTGTGAACATAGTCACAAAAGCTTTTAAATATTGCAATATCTTTTGCAACAGAATAAGCTGTAATTGAAAATACCAATTGAGATGATATCTTTTTATTTTTTGTAATCTCTTTTTGAAGCCAATTAATAAACTCATTGTTTGAAATAGAATCAAGTGATAAGTTTATACTTACATCATATTTAATATTGTTTATTTGTATATGACTCATTACTTTATTGATTACTGCCTTATCAAAATCAACAATTTTTTCATACTTTTCTGCAATTGATACAAACGAACCTATTGGTATAGGGTTATTATCTTTATCTTTTGCATTAGTAAATGCCTCTTGCATTATAATATCATTATTGTCATCATCTAAAGTATATGCATCATTGATAAAATCTATTTCAAAACTCGAATTGTCAATAATCTCAGTAATTAGATCTCTCCATACTGTCATATCTCTTGATAAGTCACTTTTACTTCTAATAAAATATTCATTTGGTCCAATAATTTTTGCTTTTTCATAGGCTTCATTAGCAGCTTGTAGCATTTCATCTATTGTTCCTAATTCATTAAATGGTGTTGCTCCAATATGTGCAACTTCTTTTAGATTAAACTCTTCACTTAAATTTTCAAAAGAGTATTTTAACCTTGAACTAATATCTTTTGCACAGTTATGATCACACTCTTTTGCTATAAGTACAAACTCCGAACCAAAAAATCTATAAGCATTGATATCTAAACTCTTATCCGTACATAAACTTTTTAGAATTTGAGCAAATTTAATGATATATTTATCAACTTCATCATCAGTATGAGTTTTTGCATAGGCTGCCAAATCATCAATTTTGATACAAAAAACATATCCATGCTCTTTTTTTATAAACATCTGTTTCATATCAGTTTCTAGGGTTTGTTTTAAGCTTAATCCTGTTAATTCATCTTCTGATAGTTTTTTTGAAAGATTTTCAAGATTGTTAGTTAGTTTATTTATCATTGCTTCAATTTTTCTTGACATATCATTCATGGCAATTGATACATTTTTTATCTCAGTTGTCCAAGGAAGAGGGTCAATCACTCCAAATTTAGCCTTTGAAATATCTTTTGCTAGAGATTCTATATTTTTAAGTGGTTTTAAAAGTATTTGAACGAAAGCAAAAAGAATTAACATCGATATCATAAAAGCAATAATTGCATATACTATTGAGTTTCGTGCTTGTTCAAAAAGTTTTGCATAAGCCTCTCCAGGGTTAGGACTTACATATATTATTGCTGTAGTGTTCCATCCATTTGAAATTTCACTTAGTTTTTCATCTAAATTTATTGGAATAAGTTGTATAAACCATTTTGGAACATACTCAAACTTGATATCTCTACTTTCACTTAATAGAACTTTATTTATAGTAAGGTTAGCAAAAGTATCAATAGTTTTATTATCTAAACTTGCAGTAAAGTTAAAAGTGATATTACCTCCATCTTTATATACAGTTGATGGTACATATCTATATTGGATATCTGATATTTCTTCTTCAAAACCTAAGTCTTCATCATCATTTTCAAGTTTTAAAAGTTGTTCATTCATAGATGCATCTGATTCTATTTTTTCAACAAAACCAAATTTTGGATCAACAGAAATATTGTTGATTTTCCAGTTTGCATCATCTAAGTCAGTTGAAGCTCCTATTAATTCGTTTTGACTTATTGTAAAATCAGCATCTTCTAGCCTTATCTCTTTATAAAAACCACTGTTTGAAATAGCTTTGATAATTGACTCTATTTCAGGGTCTTGTTTATCTTTTATAAGTGGTCTTAAGCTTAATCCTAAAGATGTAGCTGTATCTTGAGCTTTAGTAGCAGATTCAAGCTCTAAATACTCTTTCATATTGTTCACACTAATTAAAAAATTTCCACTAAATATTATAAAAAATATAAAAGCTATAATTAAATAGAGTTGTTTTGATAAAGACATATTTTTTCCTTTTTTATATTCTACTCATAAGTTTTTTCCAATTTCTTAGATTGTTTTTTCCTACTCTTTTTTGAGTTCTACCTTTGTTTTTTGCTTGCCAAAGGCCACTAGCATTGAAACTATATACAGGTCTTAAATCTGTTCTTTTTGATGCAAGTTTAAGTTTCTTGTTTACATTATCAAGTACAATTGGCGAGGCACCTTTTTTATGATAATAAGTTAATACCATATGTGCTTCTTCATATTTTGTTCTTTTTCTCATCAGTTTTACATAAGTTATTCTAAGTTTATGTTCTGGAATACCAAGTTTACGTAAAGAGAAATATTTAGCAATAGCGTAATCCTCACAATCACCTCTACCATTTCCTAAAAACTCAAAAGGTGCAGCCCAATAATCTTTTTTGCCCCAAGCGGCTTTATCTCTACTATATCTAATTTTATTCCAAAAGTCATTTACATCTTTTAATTTATGTAAAATATCTTTATTTTTGGCATTTTGAATAACTTTATCCCAAATCTCAACTCTTTTTTTTGCTTTTTCACCATATTTGGCTGTAATGGAGTTTAGTTTACTTTGGGAAATGTTATAGGTTTTTTGTGCAGTAGTTACTGTGAGAATAAAAGGAACGATGAAAAAAGATATTAACAATATTTTTTTCAAGGCCGCTCCTTTTAAATATTAATATATTATTTTAGAGTATTTAAAATTGTATCTTCTTGAAGTTTTTCACTATCATATTTTACAATTATTATATTTTCAGTGTCATTTATATACCACTCATCAATTTCATTAATTGTATCTAATTTATGTGTATGTTTTGTTAATTCTTCTGTTAATGGAATATATGATAATTTTTTCTTTGCTGGATTTGGCATAGTAATAATTAAAATAATCCATAAAATACAAACAATTGCAATTACAATTACAAGTGTTGAAAGACTTGCTTTTTCAAAAAACATACCACCTAAAACACCACCTAAAAAAGTACCAAAATATCCAAATGAGTTGAAAATACCTAATACAAGTCCTCTTTGGTGAACTTTTGCAAATTTAGTAGCTAATGATTGCATGATTGGCTCATGAACATTAAAACCAATAAAGAAAATTACAACACCAATTACAAACATAGTTGTACCGGTACTAAATCCTATAATTAAATAAGAAACAGCAAATAAAACAATTCCAATTAAAAGAATTTCTTTAAACTTTCCTTTTTTCTCAGCTATAATTGCAGCTGGTGCCATAGCTAAAAATCCAAAAATCATTGCTGGAAGATAAACTTTCCATAGTTCACTCATTTGCCATTCAAAGCTTCTAATTAAAACCATAGGAATAATCATAAATGCAAATGTCATTAAACCTTTTTGTAAAAAGTTAGTGATATTCATTTTAATTAAATTTGCATTTCCTAAAACTTGTCCAAGTTGTGCTTTCCCATTATAGGTATGAGTTATTTTTGGTGGATTTGGAACAGCTTTTACTAAAACTACAATAGAACCAAGTGCTATTAATGCTGTCAAATAGAATAGTGTTTCAACACCAGCAAATGCACCAATTGTAGGCCCTAAAATCATTGAAGCGGCAAAAGACATCCCAATGAACATTCCCATTGTAGCCATTGCTTTTGGTCTTTGCTCTTCTTTTACTAAATCACTAATCATAGCCGTAACAACTGCACCAATTGCTCCTGCACCTTGTAAGAATCTACCTACTAAAAGAGTTAAAATATCAGTTGCAATAGCACAAAAAATAGAACCTATAGCAAAAAGTAAAAGACCCGTAATAATCGTCCCTTTACGTCCTAACTTATCACTCATAACTCCAAAAGGAACTTGAAAAAGCATTTGAGTTAAAGCATAACCACCAACAACAATACCAACTAAAGTAGTTGTTGCTCCATGTAAATTTATAGCATATACAGAAAGTACTGGTAAAACTAAAAAAAGTCCAAAAAATCTTAATGCAATAATTGAACTAAGAGGTAAAATAGATTTAATCATATATAATCCCAATTATTAAAATAAAGGACGATTATATAATTTTAAAATTAATAACACGTTAAAAGGAAAATCAATGAAAATAGTTTTAGCCTCAGGAAATAAAGGGAAGATTAACGAGTTTAAAAATCTAATGCCAAATGATGAAGTAATAGCTTTTAAAGAATTAATTGGTGAATTTGAAGTTGTAGAGGATAGAGATACTTTTCAAGGTAATGCAATAAAAAAAGCTCAGGAGATTTATGCAAAAATTGATGATGAAAATATTGTTGTGATTTCTGATGATAGTGGAATAACTGTTCCTTCAATCAACAATGAACCAGGTATCTATTCTGCAAGATATGCAGGAGAAAATGCTAGTGATAAAGATAACAATAATAAGTTGATTTCAAAGTTAATACAAAAGGGTCTAGAAAGAACTCCTGCCTTTTATACAGCATGTATTGCTATAGTTTACAAAGGAGAAACTTATACTGTACATGGTTGGATGCATGGAGAGGTTTTAAATAAAGAGATAGGAGAGGGTGGTTTTGGATATGATCCTATGTTTATTCCAAAAGATTATAATAAAACTTTAGGAGAGCTACCTTTAGAAGTCAAAAAATCTTTTTCACATAGAAGTAAAGCTCTTAAATTAGCAAAACAAGTGTTAGAAGTTATTTTGTAACTTCTACTCTTTTATAAACTCTAACAGAACTATCTTTTGCTTTAACTACTAGTTCTACATCATATTTTGTATTAGTTTCTTCTATTTGTGCAAAAATTTCATAGTTTATATCTTCAATTTTAATTTTATCAAGAGCTTTTAAGTTGTCTAAAGCCTTGATATACTCCTCTAAAAATAAAAGATGATTCTTTGCTTGAATATATTTGTATTGATTTAAGATGTTTATTGAGCTGATAGTTTTTGTTTCATAGATTTTTATTATTAAGATTGAAAAGATAAATACCAATAATAGTGTTGAAAATAGAGTAAAAGATTTTTTGCCTGTAAACAGGATTCCTCTTTGTTCCATCATAATCTAAATTTCCAGTTTTGTGATATCTTATCTTCTAAAGTAATATTGATTTCTAATATATCATTTGAATTTTTCATTGAAAAAGATGTTACATTTTTAAGTAGTATATTCCCTTGATAAAAAAGAGTTGAACCATCATAATATAGCTTCTGCTTTATTGTGGATAAGTTTTTTTCAATAAATATTTTTGTGCTATTAATATCAATTTTGAAAATAGCTATTTTTTCATTTTTTATTTGAGATTCTTGCGTCTCTTTTGCAAATTTAAAAGTAAAGATAAGTAGAATTGAACTTATAAAAAGTACTAAAATAAGTTCTAAAAGAGAAAAGGCTTTTTTACCTGTATGCAGGATTCCTCTTCGTTTCATCATTTATTTAATCTCATACTTTTTAAGTTTGATTTTTTTATTTTCATAAGCTATTTGATTGACTAATAGAGTTTCTTCTTCTGTACCGTTTTTTATGATTTTTATAGTTTTAGTAGATTTTGAAAAGTTTGAGTTATAGTTTTTTATATTAAATGAGTTTTCAATCTCATTTAAAAGCATATACTCTTCATCAAAATTATCATAGTTAGAACTTTTTGAAAATCCAACTATGATAATTGATAAAAGAAATATACTAATTAAAGTTTCAAATAGTGTAAAACTATTTTTGTCCAATTTCAACTGCTTTATTATGTGCAGCTTCTATAGCTTTTATCATTGCGTCTCTAACTGCACCTTCTTCAAGTTTTCCCATTCCAGCAGCAGTTGTTCCGCCTGGACTCATAACAGAATCTTTTATTAATGCAGGATGTTTTGTATCTAATAGTTTTGAAAAGCCTTCAAAAAGACCTTGTACAAGTTCATTACTTATGTGTCTTTCAAGTCCAGCTTTTACAGCTCCATCAGATAAACTTTCAGCTATTAAAGATAAAAATGCAGGTCCACTTCCTGCAACTGCTGTTGCTATGTCAAGTTGTTTTTCAGTATTTACCCAAACAGATTTCCCTACATAGTTAAACAGTTCAATAGCAAGATTCTTTGCTTCTTTATCCCCTGTTATTGTAGTTGTTGAAGCTGAAACGGATGCTGCAACATTTGGCATAGTTCTTATATAGTATTTTGCTTTTATTTGACTTTTTAGTGTATCAAGCGTTGTCCCTGCTAAAATAGAGAATAAAATATTTGCTTCACCTTGAAGTCTTACTGCTACACTTTGGAGTGCATAAGGTTTTACGCAAAAGATAATATTCTTATCTGAAATGTCTTCTGTA
Source organism: uncultured Campylobacterales bacterium (assembly GCA_947494995.1). Lineage (GTDB taxonomy): Bacteria > Campylobacterota > Campylobacteria > Campylobacterales > Arcobacteraceae > Halarcobacter. The sequence continues at coordinate 822,987 of CANLWY010000001.1, forward strand.
TCAGTTATTACTTTTATTTCAATATTTGGAATCTCTTCTTTTATTTTGTTTAGTTTATTTAAATCTCTTCCAATAATTTCAATTTCAAAATCGTTTATTAGTCCACGAGCTAAAGCTTGTGCCATAAATCCATTTCCGATAAGTGTTAGTTTCATATACAATGCCTCTTATTTAATTATTTAAAGTATTATAACCAATTGTAAAACTTAGGTCAAAAAAAGTAAGAAAATAGCAAGGATTTATTAGATAGAATACTAACTTTATGAAAAAAGGATTATTAAAATGACTCAATATTTTAAACTTAGAAATCTACTTTTAGTTGCTGCTTTAGCTTTTTTATTTTCAGCTTGTTCTCAAAAAAGTGAAACTTCACAAGAATATGATAGACCTGCTCTTTATTGGTATAACAAGATGATTAAACAAATTAGTACTAATTATTTAGAGGATGCAGATAACACATATACTTCACTAGAGAGTGAACATAGAAACTCGCCACTTCTTCCAACAGCGCTTTTAATCTTAGCAAATGGACATATGGCTGAAGAACAATATCAATTAGCAAATTTTTATTTAGATGAATATATTAAAAGATATGCATTAAGTAAAAATATTGATTATGTAAGATATCTAAAAATTAAGGCAAACTTCCAAGGTTTTGCATATGATTTAAGAGACCAACAATTAATTGAAGATACGATTTTAGAAATAGATCAATTTAAAGATTCTTTCCCAAGATCGCCATATATGCCTTTAGTTAATACAATGAGTGCAAGACTTTATATGGCAAAAGCATCTTTAGACAAAGAGATTGCTGATCTTTATCAAAGATTAGATAAGCCAAAAGCTGCAAAGTTTTATGATGAAAAAGTAAAAGAGTCATGGGTAGAACCAAAAGAGATAGAAGAGGTTAATGTACCATTTTATAGATATCCTTTTGAAAAAAATCTATTTTAATTAAATACAAGTTTATATATTTTAGGAGCGTTAGTTTATGGAGTTAGAGAATTACGATTCTTTTCCACAAGAGATACCATTAGTAATTGAGGATGATGTATTTTTATATCCTTTTATGATTGCACCGCTATTTTTGGGAAATGAAGAGAATATAAAAGCGGTTGAAGATGCAATTGAACAAAATAAATTGGTAATTGTAAGTGTTAGTAAATCAGGACTTGAGGGAAAAAGAGACAAAGATAGCTTTTATGATGTAGGAGTTATTGGAAATATTATGAGAAAAGTAAGTTTACCTGATGGTAAAATAAAAGTACTTTTCCAAGGTTTAGCAAAAGGAAAAATTAAAAGTTTTAATGAAGATAATCCAACTTTTGCTTATGTTGAAAAATTAGAAGAGGAAGAGTATTCTCAAGAGAGTGTTAATTCTATAATTGAAGTTTTAATTGAACAAGTTAAAAAGCTTTCAAGAATAAACTCAAAATTCCCTGCTGATTTAATCAAAACAATTGAAGAGAATGATGATGCAATTAGAATTGCAGATTTAATTTCATCTGTTTTAAGAGTTAAAAAAGATGAGGCATATGAACTTTTTGCCGAAACTAATATTGAAAAAAGATTGTTAGAGATTATTGAAACTATTAAAAAAGAGATTGAGAGTTTTAAGATTCAAAAAGAGATTACTCAAAAAGTAAATTCAAAAATTGAAAAAACTCATAAAGACTACTTTTTAAAAGAACAAATCAAAGCTATTCAAAAAGAGCTTGGTGGAGATAATCAAAAAGATGTAGAGATTAAGTCTTATAAGAAAAAACTTAAAAAGATAAAAAAAGACATGCCAAAAGATGGCTATAAAGAGACAAAAAAGCAGATTGAAAAGCTTTCAAGAATGCATCAAGACTCTCCTGACTCTGCACTTTTACAAACATATATTGAAAATGTATTAGATGTACCTTTTGGAAAATATTCAAATGAAAAGATTTCAGTTAAAAATGTAGATGATCAACTTAATTCAGACCATTACTCTTTAGAAAAACCAAAAGAGAGAATTTCAGAGTATTTTGCAGTAAAAGAGATGTTAGAGCAAAGAAAAATAGAGGATTTTAAATCAAAAGGTACTGTTTTATGTTTTGTAGGACCTCCAGGAGTTGGTAAGACATCTTTAGCAAACTCTATTTCTCAAGCACTTAAAAGACCCCTTGTAAGAATTGCCTTAGGTGGGATGGAAGATGTAAATGAGTTAAGAGGACATAGAAGAACTTATGTAGGAGCAATGCCAGGGCGAATTGTAAAAGGTTTAGTTGATGCTAAACAGATGAATCCTGTAATTGTACTTGATGAGATTGATAAACTTGGAGCAAATCATAGAGGTGATCCAACTGCTGTTATGCTAGAAGTTTTAGACCCTGAACAAAACCATGAGTTTAGAGATTTATATTTAAACTTTGCAATTGACTTATCTCAATGTATTTTTGTAGCAACTGCAAATGATGCAAGAAGAATCCCTCCTGCATTAAGAGATAGAATGGAGTTTATTGAAATGTCTTCTTATACTCCAAATGAAAAATATTATATTGCAAGAGATTATTTAATTCCTCAAGAGTTAGAAAAGCATGGACTTAAAAAAAGTGAAATTTCTATGTCTAAAATAACTATTGAAACAATTATTGCTAAATATACAAGAGAAGCAGGGGTTAGAAACCTTAGACGAGTTTTCGCTAAGTTATTTAGAAAAGCGGTAAAACAACTTTTAACAGATAAAGAGCTTAAAAAAGTTTCAATAAGTACTAAAAATATACATGAGTATTTAGATAATCCAATTTTTGAAATTGATCCAGCAGATAAGAAAAATAGTGTTGGTGTTACAAATGGGTTAGCATGGACATCTGTTGGTGGAGATGTTTTAAAAACTGAGGCTGTTAAACTTAGAGGAAAAGGTTTACTATCAGTAACTGGAAATTTAGGCGATGTTATGAAAGAATCATCTAAGATTTCATATTCTGTTGTAAAACTTTTAATTGATAATAAAAAGCTGAAAATTGATAGTTCTTTAATTCCTAAAACAGCAAAAGAAGAAGAAGAAAAAACTAAAGTTGAGCCAAGTGAAATTTATAAAAGATATGATATTCACTTACATATCCCAGAAGGAGCTACACCAAAAGATGGGCCAAGTGCAGGTATAACTATGGCTACGACTATTGCTTCAATTTTGTCTAATAAAGAAGTGAAATCAGATGTTGCTATGACGGGTGAACTTACACTTACAGGGAAAGTACTTCCTATTGGTGGATTAAAAGAGAAGTTAATTGCGGCATTTAAAGCTAAGATGAAATTAGCACTTATTCCAAGAAAGAATTTCCAAAGAGATTTAGATGAAATTCCAGAAGAAGTAAAAGAAGCAATGGAAATAAAAGCTGTTGATACAATCGAAGATGTATTAAAAGAGGCTTTAGTCTAACAAAAGATGAGAAGAGGGGCAAGAGATAGTCAAGTTGTAAACAACTTTTTTACTTTTGCCACTATTATTATAATTGCTGTTGTAATTACTTTATACTCTAAATATGTTGTAAAAGAAGAGGATAAAAATCCAAAAAGAGAAGTTATAAAGTTAGAGTGTGAAAAAGAAGCTTATACCTACTCAAAAGTATTTAATCAAACTCTTTTAGACAAATCAATAAAAGCCTTAGATAAGGGTTATTATCGACTTGAAGGCTCTTATTTAGAGTCTGAATATATGAAATCAAATATTAAAAATATAGTATCAATAGAAGAGAGCGATAAGTTTTATATGGATGCTATAAAAACACTTCCAAAAAAAGATATAGAAAAGTTTTTAAAAATAAAATATGAAATAATAGAAAACGATAAAGACAATCCAAATAAAAAAGATAAAGAGTGTAAGTTAAACTCAGGCTCTGTTATGACATCATTTAGAATAAACTCAAAAGAGATATTTAGAGTTTATACAGACTTTGCATTTATGTATAAAAATGCTATAAAAAATAGAATTGAATGTTCAATAAAGGTATTTAAAAATCATGCTAACACAACAAGAAAATAAATGGACTATGACCAATATAATTATTGGTATAACAATAATTATGTACCTAATTCAAACAAGCATAATGAATGGTGGCCTTATATTAGGACTGAATATGTATTTTACTACAGGTCTTTTTTGGCAACCACTTAGTTCTATGTTTGCTCATGGTGGTTTAGGGCATTTAGCTATGAATATGTTTGTACTTTATCAGTTTGGAAACTTGATAGAGAGATATAGAGGAAGAGGATATTTCTTATTTTTATACTTTGCTGGTGGAATATTAACTTCTCTTATAAGTTTTGCATATATTTACTATTTGGATAATTATGTAAATCTTGTAGGTGCTTCAGGAGCTTTATGTGTACTTATGGGATATATTGCTTTACTAGACAAACGTCAAAGAAGTGGAATCATAACTTGGGTTCTAATAATCTCTGTTGCCCCTCTATTAATAGGTCTTCCAATTGCTTGGTATGCGCACTTTATTGGTTTAGCAATAGGTTTTTTAATTGGGTTTATTAAAAGATAAAATTACTTCATAAAAAGAGAAACTACATACATAACAATTAAAATAGCAGCCATTGTTATAACTATCTCTTTTTTCTTTACTGTTGGATTTAGTGTCCCACAGTAAGGGCATTGCCTTTTTTTTGTGTCAATCTCTTTTTTGCAGTATCTACATGGTTCTTGTTTTATAATTTTTTCCTTGAAAATAAATAATGACTTAAGAATGTAACTTATTTGATATAATTTTGTTACAATTATACTATATTATATAATAATTTTAATAAAACTTCATAAGAAGTATTAATGCCTTTGAGATTAATAAGTATAAATAATCATAAAACAAGGAGCAAGTTATGAATAACGTGTCAATAAAAATGAGATTAATTGGATCTTTTTTGGTTATTGCTTTGTTAGTTGCAGTTTTGGCAGGATATAGCAATTATGGAGTTAATGAATCATCAAAAGGATTTGCAAATTATAGAGAGATGGCTAGAGACAGTCTTCTTGCAAGTAGAGTACAAGCAAATATGTTGATGGTGAGGATGAATGTTAAAGATTATCTAAATAATCCCGTACAAAAAGAGATTGATGAGTTTAATAGTTATTATAATAGAACTAGTAAATTTATGGGTAAAGCATTAGTTGAGATTCAAAAACCTACTCGTGCAGGTTATGTGAAAAAAATGTCCGAGGATTTAATTACTTATAAAGACTCCTTTTTTAAAGTTGTTGATTATATGAATAGACGTAATGATATTGTAAATAATAACTTAGACGTAAATGGAAAAAAAATTGAACAACTTTTAAGTGCTGTAATGTTAAGCGCCAATGAAGATGGAGATAAAGAAGCAGCAATAGCTGTTGCTCAAGGTGTAAGAACACTTCTTTTAGCTAGATTATATACTGCAAAATATCTAAAATCAAATGAAGAAAAAGATGCTAATAGATCAAACGAAGAATTTCATATTTTAGAAAAACAAGTTGTTGATATAAGAAAAGAGCTTCAAAATACTAAAAGAAGAGAACAATTAAAAGAAGCAATTAGACTAAAGACTATCTATTTACAAGGTGTTTCTGAAATTGTTAAAATAATAAAAGAGAGAAATGATATTATTAATAACAAACTTAATAAGATTGGACCTAATATTGCTAAGTTAGCAGAAGATGTTAAACTATCAATAAAAGAAGATCAAGATAGAATAGGTCCTGCTGTTTCAGTACAAAATGATAACATTTTGAAAATATCTCTAGTTATTGCAGCTATTGTATTTATTTTAGTTATTTTATTTGCAGTTATAATACCAAGACAGATTTCAGGACAAATCAATGTATTTCAAGATGGTTTATTAGGTTTCTTTAAATTTTTAAATAAAGAAAATAAAGATACTGAACCAATAGATATAAGTTCTAGTGATGAAATAGGAACTATGGCTAAGATTGTAAATGAAAATATCTCTAAAACGAAAAAGCTAATTGAAGATGATGAGTTATTGATTAATGATGTTAAAAGAGTAGTTGATTTAGTAAATCAAGGAAAAATAAATCAGACAATTAATAGTTCTACTACTAATGAAAGCTTAGAAGAGTTAAAAAGAATTTTCAACGAAATGCTTGATACAATTAGTAGAAAAGTAGATGGTGATATTAATACTATTGAAGAAGCATTAGAAAAATTCCAAAAATTAGATTTTACACATAGATTAAGTAATCCAACAGGAGATACTTCAAAAGGATTAAACTCTTTAGCAGAAATAATTAACAGCATGTTAGTTGAAAATAAAACTAATGGATTGACTTTAGATAAAAGCAGTAATATTTTACTTAAAAATATCAATAGTTTAAATGTAAATGCAAATGAAGCGGCAGCCTCATTGGAAGAGACATCTGCAGCTTTAGAAGAGATAACAGGTAATGTTTCTCAAAACACTCAAAATGTAGTTCAAATGTCTGATTTTGCAAATCAATTGAATAATTCAGCAAAAGATGGACAAGCTTTAGCGACTAAAACAACAGAAGCAATGGATGAAATCAATAATCAAGTTACTTCTATAAATGAAGCAATTACTATTATTGATCAAATTGCATTCCAAACAAATATCTTAAGTTTAAATGCAGCAGTTGAAGCAGCAACAGCTGGTGAAGCAGGAAAAGGTTTTGCGGTAGTTGCACAAGAAGTAAGAAACTTGGCCTCAAGAAGTGCTGAAGCAGCAAGTGAAATTAAAAACTTAGTTGAAAATGCAAATATAAAAGCCAATGATGGTAAAGATATTGCTGATAAGATGATTCACGGTTATAGTGGTTTAACTGAAAATATTAATAAGACAATAGATTTAATCTCAAGTGTTGAAAATGCAACAAAAGAACAACTTCAAGGGATTGAACAAATTAATGATACAGTAGCTTCATTAGATAGAAAAACTCAAGAAAATGCAAGTATTGCATCACAAACAAATGATATTGCTGTAGAGACTGATTCAATTGCAAAATTAATCTTATCTGATGCAAATGAAAAAGAGTTTTTAGGTAAAGAGAGTGTAACAGTAAGAAAAGTTAATAATGATACTAAGGTAAGAGTAAATGAAAATAGAAGTAGTTCTATCTCAAAACCTAAAGTAGAGAAAGCAGTTCAAAAAGAAAATAAAACAAAAACAATTGAAGCGAATAACAAAAAAGAAGATGATGCATGGGAAAGTTTTTAAATCTAAAATAGATTAAAATTTGCAAATTGTAATTTTATTGCAAAATGAAATAAAAAATGCTAAAATTCAATTATGTTTATTCATTTGGATTTAGATTGTTTTTTTGTATCTGCACATAGAACTCTTGATAAAAGTTTAGAAAATATCCCTGTTGCGGTTGGAGGACGAAGCAACTTGAATATTTTCTCTTCTGACAAAATAGTTCGAAAAATCTCTGAAAATAAAGGAGCTTTTGTTAGTACAATCTTAACTAATGAGGGTGAGAAAACCTTTAAAGACTACTTTGTAGATGAAAATGGAAAAATCAGAGGTATTATTACAACTTGTTCTTATGAAGCAAGAGGATTTGGAGTAAAAACGGCAATGAGTGTAAATGAAGCTCTTAGTTTATGTCCAAAACTTAAAATGATAGCTCCAAACTATCCTTTATATCATGAGTTATCTCATAAACTTTTAGAGATATTAAAACTTGAAATTCCTTTAGTAGAACAGTTCTCCATAGATGAGTTTTTTGGAGATTTAAGAGGATATGTAAAAGAAGAAGATATAGTAGAGTTTTCAATGAATCTTAAAAAAAAGATTGAGAAAGAGTTAGATCTTCCTATTTCTATTGGAATAGCACATTCAAAATATCTTTCAAAACTAATGACAGAGTTTGCAAAGCCTGATGGGGTAAAATATGTAAAAAAAGAGCATATGAAAAGTTTTATAAAAGATATACCAATAGAAGAGTTCCCTGGTATTGGTAAAGGTTACCAGCAAAGACTTAAAGGGTATGGAATAAAAACTCTTGGGGATATAGAAAAAAGGAAAGCACTCTTTTACTCATGGAAAAAACCAGGAATAGAGTTATATAATAGAATCACAGGTGAAAATGATACAAATATAATTCAACATAGAGATAAAAAATCCATAGGTATAGGACGAAGTTTTGATCCTATTTATGATAGAAGTGAAATAAAAAGAAGAGTTGTTATTTTAAGTAGATATCTATGTTTTTTAGTAAAAAAAGCTAAAGTAAACCCTTTAACTTATGCAATAAAAATAAAGTATGATTCCAAATTAAAATCTAAAGACTATATAAATGTGAATAGAATTTTTAATGAAGAAGATTTTAAAAGATTTGTAATTCAACTTTATAGTAAAAATGATACTCATCCTACACATGGAGTAATACAACTAAATCTTACAGTATCAAATTTTTCAAAATCTACAGAGTTTACTTCTAATATTTTTGAGTATGAATCAGATTTAAAAAAGAGAGAGCTTACAAATAAACTTCAAATTTTAAGGGAAAAATATGGAGTTGATATTATAAAAACTGCTTCTGAACTTGAAGAAAAAAATCATTAACTAATTAATGGTATAATGCCAAAATATAAACAATTAGGAAAAACATGAGTTTAAAAAATATATTAAGAAATAATTCAAATAAACTATTAAATATTGCTTCTGAAAATGTTACGAAAGCTTTTGATTATCCTGCTATAAAAGGTAGAGAATTAAAAGATGCTATAAAAAATAAAATCAGGGAGAAAGCAATATTAGCTACGAAAGCTAGATTAGCAGAACACCATAAGACTTTTGATGATTATACAGATGAAGAGTTAGAGATTATTATTATAGATGAAGAGAATAAAATAAAAGATGATTTAAAAACAAAATCTTTAGTAGGTGCATTAGCTATACTTGGATTAGATTTTTTAGTTTAGAGATTTAAAATGTTTAGACAAGTAAAATCTGCACTTTTTTGGTACTACTTATATAAGTTTAGAAAAAAAGTTTTAATTATAGCTTTTCTTTTAATTCTTGCACTTTTTGCAAATGCAATATATGGAGATATTGTTCAATATCTAACTTTAAAGCAGAAATTAGAGTATTTAGAAATAGCACTTATGTCAAAATGGGTAATTATAATCTTCAATCTATTATTCTCTTTATATCTTTTGCTTACACTTTTTAAATCAGAAGAGAAAGAGAAAAAAGAGATTGTTAAAGAAGAGAAAAAAGAGAATAAAACTATTGAATCTAATGAAAAGAGTGACAAAAATACAACTTCTAAATTTACAAAAAGAGAAGAGAAGTTTTTAAAAAAAGAGTTAAAAAGTAGAAGTGACCTATTAGTTGAAAGATAGTTTGTCTTTTTATGAAAAAGTTCTTACTTTTTCATAAAAAGTGTTTGTGTAGGATACGCAAATTCACAATTGTTTTTTTGAACTAGTTCACTTATTTTTATCAAAACGTCTTCTTTTACTGTAAGCCAATCTTCCCAGTTTGGACTTCTTGTAAAACAATAGATTAAAATATTTATTGAACTTGCATCATATTCATCAATATAAACTAGAAGTGTTCTTTTTACACCCTGTAAGTCTTCTCTTTTAATTGCTTCAAATTTTCTACTTTTACTTTGTTTAATATTCTTATTACTTGCAATATGAGGGTGTGTATCCAGCATTTCAAAGATATCTTTTTTTAAGTTTACAATATCTTCCATCGCACTTTCATAGGTAATTCCAATTTTCATTTTAATTCTTCTACCAATTCTTCTTTTTGAGTAGTTTTTAATATGAGTATTGGCAAGTTCTGAGTTTGGAACTGTAATCATAGCATTATCAAAAGTTCTAATTCTTGTTGTTCTCATTCTAATATCTACAACAGTTCCCTCAACTGAGTTTGCAACAATCCAATCCCCTTGAGAAAATGAGTTATCAGTCATGATATTTAATGAACCAAAGAAGTTTGCTAGAGTATCTTTAGAAGCTAAAGCAATAGCAATACCACCAACTCCAAGTGAAGCAGCGATTGCTTTTATATCAATACCAAGTTGAGTAAATAAGAATAGAATAACAAGTAAAATTAGAATCACTTTTATAATTCTTAAAATAAAAACAATCATTTCACGTCTTACATTAGGGTACTTTTCTATTAAATGTTGAGCGAAGTTAGTAATACTATTTGATAAAAGTGAATATATCGCCCATGTAAATAGACCCATATAAACAGTATTAACCCAAGGCATTATTTGATTTAGAAGCTCATTATCTTTTATAAGAATATATAAAGAGATTTGTATTGATAAAATATATAGTGCAACAACAAGAGGTTTTTCTATAGATTCTTCTAAATAACTTTGAGTTCCAGAGTTATCTTCTTCCTCTTCTTCACTATTGATATCGGTTCTATTTTTAAATATAAGGTTGTTTAAAAAACCAATAAATAGATGAATGATTTTTGTAATAAAAAGTTTAAAAAGTAAAAGAATAAATAATACAACTACTATATCACCAACAGAAAACTTTAAATGATAGCTTGTAAGTTGTGATATAGGTGCAATTATAGGATATGAATCAATTTTTGATACTAAATACTGTAAATTAAAATTATCTATAAAGAAGTTTGTTTTTCTATAAAGTCCGATATTTTCAAGCAAGTACTTAAGTGTATAAAGTTGTTGATTGTTTTGACTGATTAATTCTTCATAATTCTTAGTTAAGCCATTTGAAATTTTATTATTGTTTTTTTGCTCTTTTATATAAAGAGTTTTATACTCTTTTAAATCACTATTTTCTAAAAGCTTTATATTGTTTGAAATAATATTTTCAAAGAATTTTGCATCTTTAAAAGATTTTTTTGCATAGTTTATATCTGTTAAAGTTGTGATAAACATTCTTTCTTCTTGCAAAATAAGAAGTTTAATTTCATCTCTTTTTACTGCAAGGTCATTATGTTCTCTTTGGTTTATATCCATTCTATTTTGTAAATAGTTAATCTCTTTATCATAGTCTCTTTCATTGAAACTATCATCTAGGTACTTATCTTCATTTATATTGTTTATAATGTTTTCAGCATAAGTTTGTTGTTCTTTGATTCTTTCTTCAATTGTTTTTTGAATATCTACAGTTGTATTTTCTTTTGTTTGTACAGCTTCTTCACTTAGTAGTAAAATAGGTAGTAGAAGAATCAAAAATATTTTAAAAAATTTATATCTATACATAAAAACTCCAAATAGTTAAATAGTTAATATTATATAAAAATATCACTTATTTATTGTTTTATGATAACAGTTATCAAAATCAGCGAAGATTAAGGTTTATAAAGTTATTATTCTGATAACAGTTATCAATAAGGGAGAGATGATGTCAGTTTTAATTATAGGTGGAGATAAGATAGATACTATAAAAGGTATTTTAGATGAGTTAGGTAATTTCTCTATTACACATTGGGATACTAGAAAAAAGTCAAGCGCATGTAGAAAAGATATTCCTCAAGGTACAGATTATATCTTGATGATTACAGATTTTATAAATCACAATGCAATGTACAAGTATAGAAAAGAGGCAAAGAAGAAGAATATTCCTCTTATTTGTACAAAAAGAAGTGCAAGTTCTGTTTATTGTGAGGTGTGTAAGTTCTTAAAAATGAATAAATGTGAAGGATAAGTTATGAGTGAAATGATTATAGATGAAATAAACAGTTTTTCAAGTTATAAGTATGAACCAATGACAAGAAGAGTTATAAATTTAAAAGGTGTATCAAATGCTAACTTAGATGAGTTTTTAGAAATTGCACATCTTTTAGATTTAAATCACATAAAATATAAGTTTACAACAAATATTGATATTAGAATTTTAGGAAGAAAGTAGAATCATGGGAAATATTGGCTTTGATATAAATAATGAATTTTTACCATCATTTGATAGATTTCAAAATGAAGTAAATCAAAGATTGATGTTCTTAAAACTTTTTAATCAAGAAAACTGTTGTGATATAAGATTCTCAAAAGAGGAGTTAACAGAGTGTAAAACAAGTTCTCTTTTTAAGATTTTTGCAAAAAAGATTACAAAAAATCTTCAGTTTGATGGTTATATTAAAACCTTTATTAAAGAAGTTGATGTTGAAAAAACAAATACAATAAATAGGTTTTTTGAAAAAACATCTCTTCAAAAAAGAAAATTTTCATTAAAAAATAGTTTTGAAGAATCAAATGTTGATGTGGCATTGAAACTGATTAAAGTATTTGATGAGTCTAACTACTCTATATTTTTAGATGGAGAGAAGATATTTAAAAATTTTGTTACAAATAAGATTATAAGAGGAGCAGCTGATAAAGAAGTTTATGTAAATGTAGACTCTATTGATATCAAAACAAATAATGATTTTTCAAATACAAAAATATTTACATATTGGCAATTTTTAGACTCAAATAACTTGAAGGTTGAAGAGCATATTAAACAAGCAGTTAATTGTATAGAGACAACTGAATTTAAGCAAGTTTATTTAGTGTATCCAAAAAATGAAAAGTTTAATAAACATATAAAAATAGAGTGTGAAAATGAGCTTAGTTCTAAAGAGTATGAAATTAAATTAATTCCATATTCTTTACGTTCAACTCTAAGATAAAAGGAATAATAAAAAGATATGAAAGCAATTTTTTATGCAACAAGTACAGGAAATACAGAAGAAGTAGCAAATAAAATTCACAAAAACTTTAGTGATTTTGAAATTATTGATATTGCAAGTGATGGAGTTTCTCAAATGAATGATTGTAGTTCATTTATTATAGGAGCACCAACTTGGGGTGAGGGTGATTTGCAAGATGATTGGGAAGATTGTTTTGATGAATTAAAAGATATGGATTTCAAAGGTAAAACTGTAGCTCTTTTTGGTTTAGGTGACCAAGATAGCTATGGTGACGAATTTGTGAATGCTTTAGGAACATTATATGAAGTGGTTAAAGAAAATGGTGCAAATATCATTGGCTTTACTTCTACTGATGGTTATGATTATGATTATTCAACTGCTGAACTTAATGGAGAGTTTGTTGGCTTAGTAATTGATGAAGATAATCAGAGTGATTTCACTGAGGAAAGAATTGAAACTTGGTGTAACACTATAAAAAACGAAATTTAAATCAGTGCCAAAGGAAGAATAAAATTTGTGTTCTCTCATTCTTCCCTTTGGCACATACTCTTCAATTATTTTCTTTTTTCTTGAAATTTAGCTATAATAGCCGAATTTTAAATAATCTAGGGGAAAAATGAAAATTACAAAAATCATATTTTTATTGCTTTTTATTATTTTTTTAACAGGATGTAACTCTATTAAGCAAGTTACAAGTGATAATGTTTCAGGTATAAGTGAAAAGCAGGCTTCTCTTAACAAAGAATTATCTTCTAAAGATAATAATATATCTCAAAATATTCAAGTTATAAAAGAAAAGATACCTTCATATAAATTAACACAAAAAGAAATAGAGTTTTTAGATATTTTAAAAATTGATAAATACGCTTCTTTATGTTCAAGTCAAGATAACTATTTAACAATAAAAAAAATGCCAGCAAGTGTAGAGAAATCAGAACTTTTAAAAGAACTTTTTTATGATTATACGACTAATTTAAGTAATTCTTGTATTGATCAAGATGGTTTCAAAAGAGTTCTAAAAAAAACAAAATATAAAAAATCTAATCAATCTTATGCAATGTATAATGCAACAATAGATAAAGAGAAATTATTAAAAGAATATAGTTCAAATAATACTTCAATTGAATCAATTTTAGCTAAGTATACTCCTAAACATCCAGAGTTTTTTAGACTTGTAAAAAAATTAGATATAAAGAAACTTTCAAAAAATGAATATCATAAATTAAGATTAAATATTGAGAGACTCAAACTTTTAAAATATTCAGGGAAAGATGATTTTATTCAGCTAAATGTTCCTTCACATAACTTTGCTTTCTATGAAGATGGAAAAAAGACAAAGAGTTTTGGAACAATTGTTGGTGAAAAAGAGACTCAAACTCCTATTTTGACTAGTGATCTTTCATATTTTATTATAAATCCAACATGGAATATTCCTGATTCTATTGCAAAAAAATCTATTATTCCAAAAGCTTTAAAAGATAAAAACTATCTAAAAAAGAAAAATATAGTAATACGAAAGAAAAGTTATAAATTAGATGCTCCAAAAGTTAGATTCAAAGATGTAAATTGGAAAAAATATCAAAAAAAGCATGTGAAATATATTCCATATAAATTTATTCAACTTCCTTCAAAAACAAATGGTATGGGAAGAGTAAAGTTTATGTTTCCAAACAAACATGCTGTTTATATGCATGATACAATTGGAACTTGGAGATTTAAGAGTAACAAAGAGAAAATAAGATTTATTAGTCATGGTTGTATTAGATTAGAACATCCACTCTCTTTAATGAAGCATTTAACTACAAACTATACACCTAAATCATATTCAAGTGTTAGGAAAACATTTGATCAAAATAGAATGAGTACAATAAGTTTAAGTAAAAAGGTACCTGTTCATATTACATATCAAACAGCATATATTAACTCAAAAGGAAAGTTAGGGTTCAATAAAGATGTTTATGGATATGACAAGATTCAAAAATTAAATTTTGTTCCTTATGATAATGCAGTTACTTTAGCTCAGTTTCAAAAAGAAGAAAGCACAAAAAGTTTTTAAAATAGAAGGGAAATTCCTTCTATTTTTTATTCTCTTCCAAAAGATGCTCATATCTTTTATCTGTTAATAGTTTCATAAATGCCACTAAAGCTTCTACTTTTTTATCGTTTTGTTTTTTAGCTTTTAGTTCATCTAAAGAGATTGTTTCTTTTACTTCAGGTTCATCCCATACTTTTCCTGTTTCAGGGTTTATAGTTCTTTGTTTATTGTTATATTTATCATAAAACTCAACTACAGTTTTTAAGTCTTTAAATACTCCATTGTGCATATATGGTGCAGTTACAGCTATATTTCTTAGTGTTGGTACTTTATATTTACCTTTATGTTTTTCATCATTTACTGCTGGGTTTGCTAAAAGACCATCATCTATTTTTGATACACCATTTTTTGATCTAAGCTCATGATTAATTGGTGTTCCAATATTATGATACTCATAGTTTGTAAATGTTTCACCTTTTGCATCTTCTTTTTTTAGTAAGTGGCAAGTTGCGCATGAGTTATTTGCTTGTGAGAAGAATAAAGAACGCCCTAAATCTTCTAAAGGTGTTAAATCATATTTTCCTTCTAAATATCTATCATATTTAGAATCAAAAGGTGCAAACTCTTTTGTTTGCTCAAATTTCTCAATTGAGTCAGCCATTGCAGAATATGCTTTTTCAGGCTTTTTAAAAATATCTTCACCATAAATTGATTTGAAACTACTTACATAGTAATCATTCTCTTTTATTCTTTCAACAGTCGCTTCTTTTGAACTCATACCCATTTCAATAGGGTTTGTTGGAGGACCACCTGCTTGTCTTGCTAGAGTAGCTTCCCTTCCGTCCCAAAATTGTCCACCAATGTATTTTTTCTTTTTTTCATCATAATAAAACTCTGGACTAAACATAGCATAGGCTGCACTTGGTGCTTGTCTATCTCCTAGCGAGTGTCCATCATCACCAAGTGATGCCATAGCACCAATACCATTGTCTCTATCATCTACAAAACCTGCATCTGGATTATGACAGGTTGCACATGATTGAGTTCTATTTTTTGATAGATTTTTATCAAAATATAGAGCTTTCCCTAGTTGTTCTTTTTTCTTTTTTTGTAAAGTTAGTTCTTCTTTTGATAATTCACTTGTTGAACAAGCAACAAAAAGTAAAGTAGCAGCAACTACTGTACTAAGTTTTAAATATTTCATGCATTTCTCCTTCTTAAAATATTTATAAATGGATAAACTATTATATTTGTAAGTGATTCATAGTTTTTCATTTGTTCTTTTTTTAGTCCAAACTTTAAGACCTTTACATCTTTTGAAAGTTTTAAAGTTCCAAAAACACTATCCCAAATAGCCAAATATCCTCCGTAGTTTTTATCAAAATGCTTTTTACTATGGTGTATTTGATGTTGTTTTGGGGAGATGAAAATTTTCTCACACCAAGAGAAATATGCTAGTGGAATATGTGAGTGTCTTAAGTTTGAACCTAAAAGTGAAAAGACAAAAATAAAGATATTTGCACCCAATACTTCTACTAGTCCAATTTTTGAGCCAAAAAAGTAGATAAAAATTCCTGTAACAAAGCCAATACTTAAAGAGTATCTAAACCCAAATAGAATATTTTCTATTGGATGAACCCTGTAAAAAGTTAAAGGATTTAATACTTTTGCACTGTGATGAACTTTATGAAACTCCCAAAGAAAAGGAATAGTATGCAAAAATCTATGCAGCCAATATCTTGTAAAATCACTTATAATAAATAGTGTAATAGTATATAGTACAACTGTTGTTTCATAAGAAATTCTCTCTATTTGATTTAAGCCAAACTCATAGTAGAGATTTTTATTTATGAAAAAAGCAACAGATTTAGCACTAATTACTATTGGAATAATCATCACAACTTTAATAAAATATGAAAGAACAAAATAGTAGTAATCAAGTTTTGCACTAGGATGTAGCCAAAGTTTGGAACTAAAATTTACTTTTGTCAACTTTTTATTAAAGTAAAGATAAATCATTGCAATAGCAATTGATGAGAGTATATAAACCCAGTAAGTTCTCTTATCTGGGTTTATAAGATACTCTAAAATTGAAAAGTCAGCCAATATTAGTCACCATCAGCATCTAAAATTTTTGCATTTATTGATAATTCTTCAATCATTTCCACAAAAAGGATTACATGGAGTTTATTTGTTTCGATAAAAAGATCTTTTGCGTTTGAAAGGTCATCATTTTTAATCTCTTTTACTAAGGCAAGTGATTTATCTAAAGATTTTTTTAGCTTTTTCATTTCACTTCCATCAGTTAGTTTAATAAGAAAGTCTCCAAAATCTTTATATGAATTTTCATTTAAAACTTTTTTATAAGTGTTTAAAATAGCCTCAATTGCAATTGCACTATTTTTACTTAAATAGTATTCTGCTCTTCTTTTATCAGGTTTTCCATTGTATTTTTTAGATAAGCCCGCAACATCCCCAACTCTCCACTCTTTTAGTTTATATGAGTTTTGAATAATGGCATTGATTACAATTGCATTTGCTTTTTTTAATTCATTTAAAAAGCTTTTCTCTTGAGCTATATACTCTTTTTTAATATCTTCTATATGTATTTGAATCTTATTTATAATAGCCATAGCGATATCATTTATTCTTTGTTTATTGATATCTTTTGCAAAAAGCATATACTCTAAAGCATTGATTGATTTTGTTGAGTTTTTAAATAAAGCAATTCTAATCTCATCATCACTTTTTATAGCTCTATCTAATTGTTTTGTTATATCTTCATTTCCATTGTGGTAGATATCAACATATCTTGGAGTATCAATAAAATCTTCATTTAAATCTCCTAAGATATAAAAAGCTTCAACTGCTTTCCAAGATTGTACTAAGTTTATAAATCTCTCTTGAGTTCTTTTTTTATCTTTATCTTTTACAGAAGTTTTTAAATTGTCCAAGCTTGTTAAAGTTTTTTCAACATCTTTTAGAATTACTTTTTCATAAAGATTTTTCAATACTTCTTTATTCTCTTTTTCATCATTTGCATTTGCAAATAGCGTTAAAAAGCTTATTAATAATATACTTTTTAATAATTTCATTTTATACCTCTTTTAAAAACTTTAGTAGTTTTTCTCTTTCTTCTTTTTTTAAGTTCATATAGTTCTCTTTGATTTTCTTAGCTTCTCCACCATGCCATAAAATAGCTTCTTGGAAATCTCTTGCTCGTCCATCATGTAGTAATCTAGGCTCTTTTTTATTGATTTTTTTATGAAGGGCTAATCCCCATAAAGGAGCAGTTCTCCACTCTTTTGCATTTGCTTTAAATTCACTTCTTCCATCTGCAAGTGCTTCTCCCATATCATGAAGTAACATATCAGTAAATGGAGAGATTTGAATACCTGATTTTGTAGTAAATGAATCTATATGACATTTTGCACAGCCTATGGATTTAAAAATCTTTAAGCCTTCTTTGTAGTTTTTGTCTTTTTTTGCACTATATGTTTTTTTATTGTTTATATAAAAAGTCATAGCCTCTAATCTTAAATCAGTTATATCAATAGGATCTCTAGGTTTTGGTGCTTTTTTACACTCAACTTGTTTGTCAGTACAAGTATCATTTGGAAAGATTGATGTTGTTAGTCCCATATCATTAATTGCTGCATCTGCAACTTGATGTTTGATTGAAGTAGTACTTGCTTTCCAACTATACTTTCCAAGTTCCATTTTTTTTGTAATTGGAGAGTAAACATAGTTTGCACGTCCCGAAATACCATCTTTATTTTTGTCAAATTCATCTGCATTTTTTAGGATATCTTCATTTGAAATATCTTCAATTAGCCCTAAACCATTTAGACTAGGAGCAATTCTAAAAGTCATGATTGTATCTTTATGTAGTTCACCATATTGTAAATCTTTTAAAGCATAAATAGGTTTTAAAAGAGTATCAATCTCTCCATCAGGAAACTCTACTTTGATTTCTTCAAATCTGATATCTGCTTTTGCTTCAAATTTTATACCATGATTTGCATTTATAGAGATTTGTCCACCATAAGTAGGTTCTTGTATTAAAGCATTTGTTCTTAGAGTCTCTTGATGTTCTTTAGAGCCATTATTTTTGATAGAAACTTTAGGAATAAGACTTCTTGAAAATTGTCCTTTTGAATTATAAAGGTTTCCTCTTCCATTTCCTGGATGACATGATGCACATGTATTTGCATTAAAAAGTGGACCTAATCCATCTCTTGCTGTTGTTGCACTTGGTGCTTCAACCCATGGAATTGTAAAAAAGCTTCTTCCTAATATAAACATATCATATTGTTCATCACTCATACCTTTTAAAGGTTTTAAAAGTAGTGATTTGTCTTTACTGTAAGATAACTCTTTTGCTTCACAATTAACGCCAAAAAGCCCAGCAGTTAAAATAACTGCTAGGCTTTTTATAGAGATAATTGTAGTTAAAGAATTAAAGTTTAGTTTCTTCAGGGTCTGTAACATCGTCAGTACTTAAAGAGATTCCATTTGCTTTTGCTACAATAACCATTTCATCACCAAGTTTTCTCATCTCATTTTTAAGTTTTACAATAACTTTAGCTTGAGGGTTATCTGGTTGAATTTGGTAATCAAAGTGCTCTTTTGTATTTGCTAATTCATTTATACTTGCAATTTTCATTTCAATTGATTTCATAAGAGTCATAATTCTTGTTTTATCTTCAACTGAAACAGCATCTAACATAGAAGGACCAAATGATTTACCCATGTATGTTGAAGTTAAAATATTTCTAAAACCTAAATAGTTAGTTACAATATCTCTATGAGTATTGTCAGAGAAGCAAGAGTGCTCATCTTCTTCAGATGGAGTTAATACTGCAACTGCAATTCTTTCATTTGCTAGTTCTGATTTAATAAATACACCCATTCCTGCAATAACTTGTTTTAAAGCATCGTCAGAAGCGATATTTTTAGAAGAGTTATTTCCTGTAAGTTTACCTAAGAAAGCATTTTTATATAAACCATTTTCAGTCCAAGCTCCTGATACAACTTCTAAATCGGCAATAATTTTAGCAGTAGCAGCTTTTAAGTAAGCAATTCTTCTAGGAGCATCTTTATGCGATGTAAAATCAGAAAGTGGTCTTTGACCTGCTGTTAAAGCACCTTTTGTAACAGAATCTTTTACAAAGTTTGAATAATCTTGATCTTGTCCCCATAATAAGAATTCAATAGCATGGTATCCTGTGGCAACATTTGCCTCTCCACCATTTTCATTTAATTCTGTAATAGCGTCAACTGTAATAGTTGAAACATTTACTGCTTTTGAATCTTCTCCACCTGGATTGAAAGAACCTTTTGTATCAATAATATTTCCTGAAGTTCTTTTCCCTTCAGCATCAACTGTATAATCAATCATATTTTCATCTAAAGGCCAAGCATTTAGTTGTCCTTCTAATGCTCCATATGTATCAGCTACCCATCCTTCTTCTGCATCAATTGGTCCATTTGAAAGTCTAAAGATTTCCGTTTGACCATAAGATTCTCTTGAAATTAACCATGCTTTTTTTGCTTCTGCAAAAGTTGCTTCTGTTGGATTAGAAGCAAAGTCATTAATTGCTTTTTGCAAATATTTTGCACCGTTTAGTGCATCTGTGTAGTTTTGATTTGCAATTTTTGCATATGATTCTAAAATAGGAGAAACTTTTTTCATCTCCATACTTTTAGTCGTTTCAACATTTGATGATGTTGTTGAACAACCAGTAAATGCTAAAGCTGCAGCTAAACTAATACTAGCAGCAATTAATTTTGTTTTTGACATATCTTTCCTTTGAATTTTAAAATGATATTTATTATCATAAATGATTTTGACATTTTAATGGTTTTATTCTTAAATGATTCTTATATTAATAATGGTTATCATTAAAATTTAAAAAATCTTGATAGCCATTATTAAATTATGCAAACTTTAAGAAAATGTATTCTATCATTCTCTTTGTAAATGATAATTATTATCATAAAAGGAGAAGAAATGTCAGATTTAATTGTAAAAAGAGAGATAAGAAAATTGATAAGAACTTCAAGTTTAGAAGTCAATTGTAAAATGGTATGTCCAATAGTAAAGTTATTTAAGATGAAGTATGGAAATGTTGATCAAAAACATATATCATCAATTGCAACAAAATTGATTAATGAGTATTAAAAGGAACTTTTTATGAAAGAGATTTTAAAAGGTGTAAAAAATGATCCTTATGAGTTTTTTGAATTTATAAGTTGGGGAGTATTTTTATATCTGTTTGTATACATAAGCTTTTCAGGTTTTTCTGAAGTAGAAGAAAATGTTTACTTTTTAGTACATAACTATTTATAGGATAAATTATGAAAGAAGTTAATATAGATAAAAAATTGGATATGAAACTTTTGCAAAAAAGGTTTAATAAAATAAAACAAGAAGTTTTAAATGAAAAAATGGAGGAAAAAAAGAAAAATGGGATTTGAAAATGATTATGCAGTTTTTTTAAAATCAATTCTTGCAGAAAAGGTTCAAGTAGCTGAAGAGTTAATATCTTTTTCAGATAATAGAAGAAGTTTTATCCTTGGAGCAGTTCATGATTTAGGTGAGTTAAGGGTATCTACTTTTTTAAATCTTTTTAAAAGTATTGGTTTAAAAAAAGAGTTAGAAAAGATTGTTCATGAATATAAAGAACAACCAAGCAATAAAGAGTATTCATTAAAACTTGAAAGTAGAAAAATTGTTAGGGTTCATGAACAAAATAAGCAGATGAATGAAAAATATCATCTAAGTGGAGGTAGTTTTAAAAATCAAAAAAGTTCTGCAGTTTCCGCATAAATGAAAGAGTGTAGTTTTACTACATTCTCTTCATGTGAGTCTTTAAAGTATTAATTAATTCATCATTTAACACTTCTAAATTTATATCATTTTTATAGCATTCAAACTCATTTAGTATGAAAGAGTAGTTTTCAAGGTTTGTTTTTAAATCTTTATCATCAATTAATAGTATGATTTTAGAGGTGATTTCTCTAACTTTTTTTTGTTTTTCTTTTAAATTGTCACACTCTATTGATAAAACTTCACTTGAAAGTTCTGAAAAAAGATTTAGTGTTTTTTCTCTAATCCATTTTTTCTTTTCACTTTTTTGTGTAAATTTTGAGGTAACAAGAGAATCAAACAATTTAGTTGCAACTGATCCTACTATAGCATTTCCTGCAATTGCTGCTGTCATAACTATCCTTTTTGATATTAATTATTAAATTCTATAAAAAGAAAACTTAGATGAGCATTAAACTGATACTAATTATCATTAATATAGGAATGGTGTGTAATTAAGTAAACCAAAAGATAGAATTTATCTTTTGGCTACTCTTCTATTTTTTATAGATATATAAATTGATAATAGAATAAAAAGAATAGATAAGCCTAAGGTTGTATTAAATGCAATATTTAAAGGCTTTATAGAACTATCCTTATCAAAGCCATCAACAGGTGATATCTTTCCTTCTTTCTCAATCCTATGTCCTGGACCACTATCAAGTATCACATTATAAGGAACTTTCGGGATATCAATAGTTAGATATCCTGATTTTGGAACTCTATTTTCATATATTATTTTTGAATCAATAGCGGATTTTATTTTAAGTTTTGCTCCTGCAGCACTTTGTCCTGTACTAAAACCTCCAAAAACTTCTATAGTACCATCTTCATTGTCAACTATTTGAAGAACAGGAGAGTGTGCATATAGAAAACAAGGGATAAAAAATAGAGTTAATATTTTAAAAATAGTTTTTTGTTTCATTTTAAATCCTTTCAAGAAGTTTTATATTTGGCATTTTTTTAGATATAAAAAATGACAATATAGCAAAGATTATAAGAGATAAATCAATCCAGAAAATTTCATAAAGACCTGCTGCAAAACTATCCCATATAAAATACTTGCTTCTAATTCCGTGAAATAAAACAGAAAGAATTAAAAAAATTGCATTTATCTTCATAAAAAACTTGATAATTTCTACTGTATTTTGTTTGTAAACACTATATAAAAGTGTAAAACTCCAAAGTACAAAAAAACCTCCAAGTATCCAAGTGTTTTTCTCATTTATATGCAAAGGTAATGCCCAATAAAGAAAAAGTAAAAATGAAGTTGCGGGAAGTATCCCTATAAAAAGTGCAAGTGAAAACTTAGAAACAAAAGAGAAGTACTCTTTTTCCTTTTTATGTTTATTAGCTCTTTTTTCAAGCCAAATTAATGTCCCAAAAACCATACTTGTTGCAAAGCAGAAACCAAATATTAAAAATAGAATTCTAATAAAAAGTTCTTCATCTGGTAAAAAGTGTAGCCAGTAAAAGCCAGATAAAACTTTTGCCATAGAGTGAGAATTATCTAGGTTTTTTTTCTGTATTAACTCTCCTGAAAAGGCATTAAATGAAATACCAACTCTATTAGTTGTTCCTGTTAGAGCTCTGTTGTCTTCTAAGTGGCCGATAAAAGCTATACATGCATTTTTGTCATTCCATGCATTTAACATTATATTTTTTATTACAAGTTCTGGATATTGTTTTTGTGCTTTTGCATAAAGTGATGAAATAGTTTGCATTTGTGCACTTTCTCCACTTTTTTTAATTTTACAAGCTCTTGAAAAAACGACAGGTCTTACAAGTTTTGACATATTTGCTTCTTTTCCATCAGTTGAACTTAAAGCAAAAGGGGCAGATGCTGTTAACATAACCCCAAGAACTGCTCCTGTCATACTAAAAATTAGTATATAAGGTAGTATAATTAAAGATAAATCTTTATGCCATTTAAACCAAAAACCTTTTTTTGAGTTAACTCTTTTTTTTCTACTTACTAACCAAAGATATATTCCACTAATAGTTAGGAATATAATTACAATGGAAGTTAAGCCCATCAAAATTTGACCTGGTCTTTTTAGGTTTAGATTTATATGCATTTGGTTAAAGAAGTTTGATATAAGTCCTGTATCTTGACTTGTATCTAAGACTTTATTTGTGTTTGGGTCAATATGTACTTTTTCCGAAAAACCATATTTTACACTTAGCGTTTTATCTTTAAAAGAAGGTAACTCAATTTGAATATTAGTAGTTGGATTTTTAAGCTTTTTTAATGCTTCAGTAATGGCTATATCAAGATTTAGTGTTGATTCATCTTTTATACTAAAGTGTCTTGATGTACTTTCCCAGCTGTTAATATATGGTTTGAAAAGAGTAATTGTTCCAAAATACGTAGATATAAAGAATATAAAAACTACAAATACACCAATTATTGTATGCGCTCTTATTAGGTATTTTAAATATATATTGTCTAAGTTCATTAAAATGCCTTTAAAACAATAGCAAGAATAATTGCAAAAGAAAATAGTTTTATGAGAGATTTTATAATGCTTTTTGAGAACAGAAGCCAAATAGAGTAACAGGCCATTAATAGAGGTGTTATAATCAAAGAGGGAACAATTTTAATTCCATAATCCCCACTCATAAATTTAGAATAAATCATCATAGTTAAATATGAAAGAATTATTGCACCTAAAATCGTAATTGTTCCATGAACCCAGCCGATTTTCGACTTAGGTTCATAAAGATAGTTTTTTAAATCTGCTATCATAAAAACAGCTCTTAGAATTTATATGAAAGAGTAACTTTGAAGTTTCTTCCTGGCTCATAATCTCTTGAAGATTCACTTCCTCCACCTCTAAGGTTTAGAGTTCTACTTTCTGAAATATGAGAAGAATATTCTTCATCAAAAATATTATCAACACCAGCAATTATAGATAAACCTTTAACTGCTCTTGGTTTCCATTTAACAGCAATATCATGTACATTATAAGCTTTTTTCTCATTATAAGTATATGGAGTGTTTTTGGGAACATCATTTTCACTCATTACAAATAGTGATTCCCAAGAAAGACCAACTTCAGGAGTGATTTGATAATCAATTCCAAGTGTTAAACTATCACCTGGTTCATTAATTAAAGGATCCCCATCACTTTCTCTGTTAGATGAAGAATGAGCATAAGTCAGTAGGGAGCTAAAGTCTCCTTTAATATATTTAAAACTTGTTTCAAAACCATTGATTTTAACATCACCTACGTTTGTTAAATAATTATATGCCCATCCTGGTCCCCATTTGTTTTCTATATAGTTATTGATTTCTGTTTCAAAGATTTTAAATGACCAACCAACTGTATCAGCTCCTATTACATTATCTTTAATAAATCTAAATCCTATTTCTTTATTAATCCCTGTTTCTGATTTAATCCCTTTTGTTGCATTAGATGAACCTGAAAGTCTATTGGTTGCTAATACATCTACCATTTCTACACCTTTATAAAGTGTAGTTGCACTTGCTAAAAAAGAAAATTCATCAGTCACTGCATATTCTGCAGCTAAACCATATGTAAATCTACTATCATTTACATTACCATTTGCTCCATCTAAATCATACTTGTTATATCTAATACCTGGAGTTAATACAAGTCCATTGTCAAAATCTATTGCATCTTCTAGATAAAGAGCAAAAGTATTAGCTCTTTCATTTTCTCCATATTTATCGCCGTTCCAAGTAACTTTACTTGTTTGTCTATCGTATAAAGCACCATAGGTTAAAGTATGTAAAATATTTCCTGTGTTTAGATTTGTTTGGGCTTTTGTATTAATACCTACTGTTTTAACTTTACCAAGAAGCTGTCCCTCAAAAACACCTCCAGGTCTTACTGGAGCTCCATCACTTAATGGTCCTTCATATCTATCTAATTCATTTTCATTTGAGTAAATAGTTGTATCTACTCTTAATTTGTCACCTAAGTCAAGTTCATGTTTTAAGGTAATAGTTTCTCTAGTATATTTAGTATCATATGTATCTTTTCCTGTTCTTTGGAAGTTATAGTCTCTACCAAAATCTGGTCTTGGAGAATAATCACCTGCATCTTTTAATCTATCATAAGATACGAATAATTTGTTATTGTCATTTATATTTGCACCGATTTTAATTAAAGTATTATTTGATTTCCCATCAGTTCCAAAAGTTTTAACTCCTCTCCCATCTTTCCAGTCATTTTTGTTTAAGTGATTGTGGTAAATTAAGAAATCGAATGTCTCTGAAATTTTTCCATATCCTGCAAAAGAACCACTTATGCTGTCATTTGAATTATATGTTGAAGAGATTCTAGCTCCAAAACTTTTACCTTTTTCAAGCATCTCTGCACCACTTTTTGTTTCAAAAGCAGCTGAACCTCCAAGACTACCACTTACAACTGAATTTGTACCAACTTGGATATCTGCTTTTTTTAGAATATCTGGGTTAATAAGTAAGTTTCCAATATGGTGAAACATATTAACGTTTGAAACCTTTGCTCCATCTACTGTGATATCTAAATTTTCATCTTGTAAACCCCTGATATTAAGTCTATTATTAATAGAGTGAGTACCACCTACATCAACACCTGGCAAGTCTCTTAATAGATCACTTAAGTGGTCTGCTTGTTTTGTTTCAATTGCATCTTTTCCTAGGTTTAAAGATGAACTAACAACTTCTGTTTCCCAAACATCAACTGCTTGAAGTTCAGTATCTTGAGCTGTTGCATGAGAAGATAAAATTGTAAGTGCGGCGATTGAACTTAACAAAATTTTATTTTTATACATATCTTTCCTTTGTGTATTTTATAAAGTAGGCAATAAATAAAATATGGAGAACAGTATAGTTTATTTAAGCTTACTTTATATTGATAATAAGTATCATAACCGATATAAATCACACCCAAATCACAAAAGGTAAATAAATGACGAAATTTCCAGATTTTTATAAAGAGGATACTCGAGTTTTAATTGTTGAAGATGAAACAGTACTTGCTCTTGGTATGGAGTATTCTTTAGAAGAGTTTGGATATGAAGTTTCTGGAATAGAGTCAACAGCGGATGGTGCTGTAAGTCATGTGTTTGAAAATGAACCTGATATAGTTCTGATGGATATAAAACTTAAAGGCATAAAAAATGGAGTTGATGCTGCAAAGCAGATTTGGAATACTTCTAAAACACCTGTGATTTTTTTAACATCATTTAGTGATGATAAAACTATAAAAAATGCTATGCAAAGTGAACCTTATGGATACTTGATAAAGCCTTGCCGAGATGAAGAGTTAAAAGTTGCAATTGAAACTGCACTTCACAAGCATAACTACTTTTTTAAAAATAAAAACTCTCTAGAAAATAAAAAAGATATAAGTTTAATAATTGAGTGTGAAAATGACTTTACTTATGATAAAGGAAAGAATATCCTCTTTAAAAAAGAAGAGGTTGTCAAATTAACAGGAAATGAAGTGAAGCTTTTTGATATTTTAACTGATTATCCAAGTGAACCAGTTAGTTTTGAAAGAATAAGTAGTTTTATTTGGAGAGATGAAACGGGGGATATTGGAAAGTTAAGAACTCTTATATATAGGGTTAAAAATAAGCTAGGAGTAAATTTAATTGAAAATATATTTGAACTAGGTTATAAGTTAAAAATTAAGTAGATGTCTGCACCTAAGCCATACTCATTAAATACTAAAATTACACTCTCTTTTATTGCGTTAGGATTTATTCTTCTAGCCATACTTTTTATGCAAATTGTTCCAAATATGCAAGAAGAACAAAAACGATATAAAAATACTGAAATAGAACATATGATTACTCTTACAAAAGGACAGATTAAATTAGCAGTAGAGCTTCTTGTTCATTCAAGAGAGTCAAGGCTTGAGAAAATTGAATCAAAATTAAATTCCGTAGTTGATAAATATACTTTTGATGGTTCAATAGATGTTAAATCTATTAGTAATGATTCAAAATGTGATGTATATTTTTATGAAGAGAAAAAGAGAAGTTTTAGTGATAAGACTTTAAATCTTCTTAGAGGTGATGGATTAAAAATATCTACTGAAAATCAGAGTCATATGTGCCCTAAACTTATAAAAAGAGTATTTTATATTAAGACTTTAGAAGCTAATAGAAGAGTTGTTTTAGAATGTAATCCAAAAATTTTTCCAAATGAACATTATAATTTAGAAGAAAACATTAAAAAAGATTTAGAAAAGAGCTTTGATTTAACTTATCAAGATCATAAGGGTAAAATCAATTTAATGTGGTTAAATACAAAACATAAAGACTTTTCTTCAACACCCTTATATAGTATTCAGGATAATCCATACAATGAGAAATACTGTTTAAGTAAGATGTCAAGTGCACCATTACCTCAAACAGGGACTTTAAGTGGTAAACAAATCTTTGAAGCAAGTGAAAAAAAGCCTATAAAACACTCTTTAAAAATTAATGATAGAGAAGAGAAAGCAATAACTTGGGTTCGAACAATTAAAGATGACAATGATGTAAAGATTTTATTTTTAACGACTGTTTATGAAAAAGATTTTAATAGAGAGCTTTATTCCCCTGTATTCAAAGTATTTCCTGCTGCTGCTTTGGCTCTAATAGTTGCAATTATATTAGGTTTTTTCATATTTAGAAGATTGTTTAAAAGTATAAATATTTTATCTCATATAGCAAGTGAAGTAAATAAAGGAAATCTAAATTTAAGAAGTAATATAAAAGGTGATGATGATATATCTGATTTAGGAAAAGTTTTTGATAGTATGCTTGACTCCCTTGAAGAGAATATCAAAACTCTTGATAAAAAAGTTGAAGATAAAACAAAGGAACTTAGTAGTTCTTTAGAAGAGAAAGAAGTATTGTTAAAAGAGATCCACCATAGGGTAAAAAACAATCTTGCTATGACAATAAATTTAATCAAACTTCAAAAATCAAAAATAGAAGATGAAAAAACAAAAGAGACCCTTGTGGATATACAAGAAAGAATATTTACAATGGAACTTTTGCATAGAAAATTATATGAATCAAAAGATTTAAATTCAATCTCCTTTAAAAAATATGTAGAAGAGTTATGTTTTGATTTAGAAAAGACCTATGGAAATAATAAGGATATTAAAATCAATTATCATATAAAAGATATAAATATGAGTATAGAGTATGCATTGCCTTGTGGTTTAATAATTACAGAGTGTTTAACAAATGCTTATAAGTATGCCTTTGTAGAAAATACAGGAACAATAACAATCTCTTTTACACAAAAAGAAAATAGATATACTTTAGTTGTAAGTGATAATGGAGTAGGGCTTCCTGAGTATATAGATATCAATAAATCAAAAACACTTGGATTAAGATTAATCTCTTCTATTGTAAGAGGTCAATTATTAGGAACTTTTGATTATGTATATAAAAATGGTTCAAAGTTTTATATAAATTTTAGAGTGTAGCTAATATTAATAAGTGATTATTATTTTTTATTTAATATTTTATTCCTTAAAACTCAAGTCTATTTTTTCCATTACCTTTTGCTTTGTATAATAACTCATCAGCTCTTTTCATTATTTTTTCTTGAGTATCACCTTTTTTAAACTCTACTATTCCAAAAGAACAACTTATTGAATTTAATTTATCAAATTTGAGTTGATTTATTAGTACTCTTAGTTTCTCAGCAATTATACAAGCATGTTTAATATCTATAAAAGGAGAAATAATAACAAACTCTTCTCCACCCCATCTTGCAAAGGTATCACTTGTTCTTATCTGTTCTTTTACATTTTTTGCAATTTCTTTTAAAACTAAATCACCATAATCATGCCCAAAGTTATCATTTATAGTTTTAAAGTTGTCAATATCCATAATAATTACAGAAAATTTTTGTTCATCAAATCTTGAGGCTATTTGAATTAAGTCTTTTAGTGTCTCATCAAATTTAAGTCTTGACGCAGCTTTTGTAAGAGTATCTTCAAAAGCTACCTTTTTAGTTTCTAAACTTAGTTCTTCATAGTTTTGTTTTAAATCTCTTGATATCTCTATAATGGTTTTCTTGAGAATAAGGATATAAATGAAAAAGAAGAGAGAAATGACAAGGAATATAATTACAAGTATAATAAAAGAGTCTAAGTTTTCTAAATTTTGTTTATAATCTTTTATATCTTGATTGATTAAAACATAATCATTATTTTGAACTTTACCAAAAAGTATTATTTTATTGTCACTTAAAAATTCGATTAGATAATCTTCATTTTTTGTTTCGAGCTTTTTGACGTATCTCTTTGTATTTTTATCAAACGTTTCTTTCTTTAAATATTCAAATTTTAAATCGAATTTAGATACCTCTTTTTCTATTGTTTTTGTATAAAGAGGGGTACTTTTTTTATACTCTTCAATAAACTCTTGAGTGTTGAAATATTCAGAGTTTTTAATAGTTAAAGAGGTGAAAGTTTTATTTTTTTTAACAAATTCAATATAAGTATTATATTTTAATATTAAAGATTTTTCTAGATATGTACTTGAATTATTTTTGATTGATTTATATTCATAAAAGATGTACAAACTAAATATGAGAAAAAATAGAATTAAAGTTGAGGCAAATTTTATATGTCTATTAATTAGTATTTTACTCATAGTTAGTGCTTCAATAGTTAGTTTTGATCTGAAATCTTCATAAGATTTACATACCAATCTTCTGCAATGTCTTCAATAGTTAGGTTTTGAAGAGATATCTCCATATTATAGCTATCATCTAAATTTAGTTCTGCTATTTTTTCATCAGGGACTAAAAGTGCTTCAATACAATAATCAAAAAGTTGTTCTTCACATTGGACATCTTCCATTCCCCAGCCTTCTTCAAACTCACTTACAACAAAATATCTCTCTGGCTCACTTATTGTTTTCAAGTTCAATCATCCTTAAATATATAATATTGATAATAAGTATCAAAAAAAGGATAATATAATTTCTTGACTTTCTTAATCCTTAAGTAAATAAGTAGTTATAAGATTTTTTAAATATTATTTAACTAGTTAATTTGAAAATAAATTTATAGAGTTTATTATCAAAAAAAAAGTAAAATGGCATATGTATAAGGAAAAAAGAATTAATTATTATGATTTAGTAGAAGTTATTAAAAAAAGTGGTAATTTATTTTCACTGGGAAATATCTTTAGTAATCATAGCTTAAGCATAGACAATTATAGAAAGAAGTTTAAATAAGATGAATAAAAAAATTAATTGTTTAAATCTTATAGATATTTTAGAGGAAGTAAATAATCCTTTCTCTAGAGAAAAGAGATTAGCTCAAATAAAAGCTGATTATGGAAGTGGAGAATTAAGCTACTATGATACAGGAAATGGTATGGCTATTGCTAATGTCCGACATAAACTAAATCAAGATATAATCGCTACCTTAGATTCAGAAGAATCCCTTGCAAGTTTAATTTTTAATTTAGGGGATGATATTGAATATAGGTTTAGTAATAATAAAAAATATACATTTAAGAAGAATACTTTTTTTTTAGGATTCTCAACTAACGAATTTTCAGTAGATATGCATTTTAAAAAAAATATTCTTAATCATACTTTTACTATTGATATTCAAAATGAACTTTTTAAAAACCTTACTAAAGGAGAACAAGTTTTTGACGAAAAAATAAATCAAGCGCAGATTGATACCTACTCTTTTTTTGATATATATGAGATAGATTTAGAGCAATTAGAGTTTCTAAACTATTTTAAAGAACAATCAAAAGAAAAAGATTTAGCTACAAATCTTCAAATGGAAGGAAAAATTATTGATTTTATTTTATATACAATTGAAAAGATTAAAAAAAGTCACAATCAGAAAAATAGTTTAGATAAAAATATAGTTAAATCACTTCAAAAAGCCAAAAGTATAATTACTACAGATTATGCTCATAATCTATCAATAAAAGAAATAGCTTATCGTTCAGCTATAAATGAATGCTATCTAAAAAAAGAGTTCAAAAGTTATTATAATATGACTATATTTGAAATGATTCAAAAACACAGGCTTGAAATGGCAAAGGTTTTATTGCAAGAGAATTTTAGTGTAAAAGAAGCAGCTTTGCAAGTTGGATATAAGCACTCAGGAAATTTTAGCAAATTGTTTAATCAAAGTTATGGTTTAAGCCCAAGTAATTACAGAAGGCAGTTTAACTAAAACCAATTTTTCCTTTTTGTAGATAATTTTTTCCTTCCCTTGACTTTTTTATATTGATAATCATATTCATTAATGATAATATTCTCCAAAAAATTTCACACTAGGAGAAACTACATGAATAAAAGTTATATTGCAATAACTTTATCTGCTTTGCTACTTTCAAGTACAAGTTTATTTGCTGATGAGAAAAAGAGTAAAAAACTTGATACTGTAACTATTATTAGTCAGGATGACTCAAGTTATTTAGATTATGACAAACCATCTATTACCAGAGGAAATATAGATCTAGAAGATACTTCAAGATCTGTTCAAATCTTTAATGATAAGTTTATTGAAAACTATCAAGCAAAAGATGTTTGGGAACTTCCAGCACTTTCTTCAAACGTTACTTATGCAGGTCACAATAGATCAAGAGGAATTAACTTTAACATCAGAGGTTTTAAAAATGATAATATATTAAGAGATGGATTAAGGGTTCCAAATGCTATTCCAAATACTGATGCTTATAACATTGATAGAATTGAGGTTTTAAAAGGACCTGATTCAATTCAATTTGGACAATCAAATCCTGGTGGATTAATAAACTTTGTTAAGAAAAAACCATTAGGAGAGGAACATGCTGAGATTGTTTTAGATATAAATGATAACACCTCTATTAGTCCTAAAGTAGATTTTGGTGGAACGATTGGAGATAAATTAAGCTATAGAGTTGTTGCTTCATATACAAAAGATGAGACTTTTAAAGAGTTTACAAATGATTTTAAAAGATATTTCATAGCGCCATCTTTAACTTATGATATTGATGAAAACAATTCAATTGATTTTATTTTAGAAGTAAACAATGAAGATAAGCCATATGACTTTGGTGCTATTTCTTATCCGGACAAGGGTAAATTAATGCATGATAGGAAGTATCCTATTAGTAATGCTAATGAAATGTCAACAAGAGATCAAACTACTTATGGATTAGATTATAGAAATACTATTGGAAATTTTGAATCAACATTTAGATATAGACATATTAAGTATGACTTTGATTTACCAGTAGGATTCTTCCCAAAGCCAATTGATTATGATAATAAAACTGTTACAGGTAATTATGCTGAAATGTACTGGCATAATAAATCAGATATTTTTCAATATAACTTAGCCCATGAATATGAGGATGATACATTTAAAAATAAGTTTAATTTTGGAATTGACTATATAAAATCAGAGCAAGATGAATACACAGCTTTTGGTGGTTCTCCAAGAATAACTCAAACTTATGATTTAAAAAATGGTAAGTATCCTAGTCTTCCAGATAATAAACCAACAGGTATGATACCTTTTACTTTCCCTCTTCCTTCAGGCCTTGATAAAAAGAAAGAAAAGGGTATATTTATTCAAAATAGTTTAACTATTAATGAAAAGTTTATAGTAAATGCTGGTCTTAGATTTGATAAAGTTGAGTTTAAACATAGAACAGGTTCTCAAAGAAGTTATGATAAAAATAATTTAACACCACAACTTGGGTTTGTTTATAAAATTAATCCAGAGTCTTCAGTTTATGCAAATTACTCTGAATCTTTTTATGCTCAAAATAATAGAGATACTAGCGGTAACTTCTTAGAACCTGAAACAGGAAAAGGGTTTGAGTTAGGATTAAGACAATCATTATTTGATGATAATTTACACTTAACTACTTCTATTTTTAAAATTGAAAAAGAAAATGTTGCAACTGCAGATGGTGGATCTTGGCCAAATGAATATTTTAGAGCTAGTGGAAAAGTACAATCAAAAGGTTTTGAGATTGACTTAGGTGGGAATATTACAGATGATTTTGCAGTACTTGCTTCATATGGTTATGTAAAGACAAAAGATGATAATGGCAATAGATTTGACAATGTTGCACAACATACAGGTAATATTTATGGAACATATAGAATCAATGACTTTTATTTAAGTGGTGGATTACAATATGTTGGTTCAAGATATTCTGGTGACGTAAAATATGATTCACACTTAGTCGCAAATGCGAATATTGCTTATAAAACAGATTCGTGGTCAGCTAATATTGGTGTAAAAAACTTAACAGATGAAGTTTACTTTTCTTCTGTTAGTACATTCCCTGGTGGTTCTTCTATTGGTACTCCAAGAACAATCTATGCAAGTATCGCGTATAGATTTTAATTTAATATCTCAAAGCCAAACTATATGCTTTGAGATATAAAAGGTATCAATTTGATTATAAAATATATTAAAATATTACAAGAACCAGAAATTAATGGTAAGAAAATAGGTTTATTTAGAGCTATAGTTTCTATTTTTGGAGGTTTGTTAGTTGCTTATTTAGGGATGACCTTACTTGCTTTTATAATTCCTTTAACAATGAAAGAATCTGCAATTATCTCTATAATGTTCAATACTTTTGCTTGGGCTTGTACATTAACTTGGATAGCTCTTTCATATACTAAATTAGGTGCATTAGCTAGGTTTTTAATTCCTACAATTATATTCTCTATAGCACTTTATATTCTATATTAGGAATTTTAATGAATAATGTAAAATCAAAACTTTTTAAACAAAGGCTTTTTAGACTTCATATCGCAGCAGGTGCCTGTTTTTCAATAATTATGTATATATCTATATTTTTTGGTATTTTTGCAATTATGCTTCCATATATAAAGACTTGGGAAAAACCTTCAAGACATATTGAACAAATAAATTTAATGAAAATAGATTATAACTCAATGATTGATGAGGTTTTAAAAGAACCTGATTTTCCACAAAACAATATTATGGTAAATCTTCCAGGTTTTATGGAAGATCCTGCTTTAGTAATAACTCATAGATTTACTGAAGCAATTGCTTTTAACCCAAGTACAAAACAGCGTTTAGATAATGAACCTCAAACAGAATCCCATTTAGCAGAGTTTTTAAATGAACTTCATTATGGGGCTCCCTTAGAAGTTATTGGGAGGATTGTTTTTGGTTTTGTGGCTGTAGGGACAATGTTTTTAATTGTAACAGGTTTAATTTTGATAGCTCTTTTTAAATTCAAAAATTCTAGTAAAAACCAACAAGCAGTATTTTCAAAAATTCATGTAAAAACTTTTTCTTGGATTTTTTTACCTTTCTTTTTGATAGTTTTAAGTGGAGCAGTTATGAATGTTGGATTATTAAGTTCAGCTCCTATGTCTAAGATACTATCTAAAGGTGAATCAAACTCTATTGATGCAATTGTTGGAACAGTTCTTTTCCCACAAGAGAAAGCAGTAAAAAAAGAGAATATTAAAGCTTCTATGTTACCTTTATCTGAACTATTGGCAAAAGCTAAACAGATAAATCCTGAACTAACATTAAAACAAGTAAAGCTAGTAAATTGGTATGATAAAAGTGCAAGGGTGGAGATAATAGGCTACAACCCTTACAAACCTTTTTTAAATGGTGGAATTTTTAATAAACCTTACATAGTTTTAAATGCGACAAATGGTGAGCTTATCAAAAATAAAAAGGTTTTAGATAATGTATGGCCTGTTTTTGTATCTGAAACAATTTTCTTTTTGCATTTTTTATTTGGTATTGATATTTTTTCAAGGATTGCAGTTGCTATTATAATGGCTTTATGTTGTATTGCAATTGGTTTTGCAGTTATGCTTTGGCTTGAGAAAAAAGCAAAAGCTTATGAAAACAAGGCTCCATTTTATCATGGGGTAGGAAAGTTTTCATTAGCAGCAATGATTGGTATAATTCCAGCAACTAGTACTCTTTTTGTAAATCAATGGCTCCTTCCTTTTGGTTTAGAGGATAGGGTTTTATGGCAACAAGGAATATTTTACAATACTTGGCTATTTACACTTTTTTGGTCATTTTATAGAATAAACTCATATAAGGCTTCAAAAGAGTTCTTTTTTGTAGGAGGAGTACTTTTTTCTCTTTCTTCATTATTACATTTATATTTTATGAACTTATCCCCTTTTAAGTTATTGGAAAATGATTTATTTGGTATTTTGGGAGTAGATATAGTTTTAGTATTACTTGGAATTACATTTATTTATATTTCAAAAAAATTACCAAAAGATAGAAATGAGGCTAAAAAATTTTGGCCTAAGAAAAAGGAGAAATAATGAAAAAAATATTAATTGCTTTTTGCGTGTTATTCTTACAAACAAATATCTATGCACACTCAATAATTATGAATGTTTTTGATAATGATGATGGAACTATTAGTATAGAAGGAGTTTTTAATACAGGTGAGAGTGCTCAAGGTGCACTAGTAAAATTTGAAGCAGTAAATGGTGGAGAAGTACTTTTTCAAAAAAGACTTCCTGATGAGGGGGAGTTAGTTGTTGATATTCCAAAGGTCAAATATAAGATTGTACTTGATGGAGGGTCAGGGCATAAAGTAGTAAAACATGGAATTGCACCTGAAGAAGGTTTTATAGAAGAGGAAAGAAAGGAAGTTGAAGGAAATGATAAGAAAGAAAAAACAAATATGAAGTTTTCTTCAAGTAATGCTGTTACTTTGTCAATAGTTTTAGCTTTTTTACTGTTGTTTGCAATATTATTTATTAGTATAAAAAATACAAATAAGATATTAGAAAAGATTAGAACTTAGTAATAGGTGCAATTTTCTTGTCTTGAGGATGGATCATGTAAGAGCTTTTTTAGTTAAAATTGATTATGATTATCGAAATTATGTATTTTTTATTTTGTGATTTTTGTGTCATTTTATTTTGCAATAATAACAATGACTATTAATATTTATATATAAATAAAGGAAAAAAATGAATAAGTTTTGTAAAACAGCAATTGTTTTATCTATTTTACAAATATCACTTTTAGCAAACCCCGTTGATAAATCTGTAAAAGTGATTGAAAAGACTAATAACCAGTTAAAGTCGTATCAAAAGCAAATTGATAAGAATGAACTTACTAGAGAAGAGCTTTTAAATGAGTATAAGTTTACGAATTCAAGTTTAAAAAGTACAAAAAAATATAATGAGCAATTAGGAAAGATTGTAAAATCTCAAGAAGATGAAATATCTAGCTTAGATCAACAATTAGTTGATATAGAAGAAACTCAAAAAAATATTTTCCCTCTTATGAAAGATATGATTAAATCTCTAAGAAGCTTAATTGAACAAGATACACCATTTTTACTTGAAGAAAGAATGAATAGAGTTTCTAAACTTGAAAGTTCTCTAGATAGAGCAGATATTCAAACTCACGAAAAATATAGAATTATTCTAGAAGCATTTAAAATAGAGTATGACTATGCAAAATCTATTGAATCTTATCAAGATAAAATTGATGATAAAACTTACAATTTCCTAAGACTTGGTAGAACTGCTCTTTATTATCAAAGTTTAGATTTAAAAGATTATGGGTATTTCAATAAAGAGAATATGTCTTGGGAAAAAATTACAGACATGACTTCAAAATCAAATATTAGAAAAGCAATTAAAATAGCTAAAAAACAACAAAATGTTTCTTTATTAAACCTTCCATTTTTAGCTAAGAAGGAATCAAAATGATTAGATATTTATTAACTATTATACTTTTTACAACACTATGCTTTGCATTAAATTTAGAAGGACTTTTACAAAGCGTTAAAAAAGATTCAAATATAGAATTAGTAAATGAAAAACAAAGACTACAAGAGTTTATAAATAATAAAAACCAACAAGCAGCAATGCTTGTAAAAGCAAAAGCAAACTTAGCTGTAGTAGAAGCAGAAAGTGATAAATTAAAAAAAGCTATAGATGCTAATGAATTAATATTGGAACAAAAAGAGACTGAACTTGAATCAAAAGCGGCAAGTCTAGGTGAAATGTTTGGTAGTGTAAGACAAACTTCTGCTGATTTTCTTACAAATTTTCAAAGCTCACTTACTGCATCACAAGATCCGGCAAAAGAAGAACTTTTATTAAAGTTTGCAAACTCTAAAAAGTTGCCAAACCTTGAAGAACTTACTTTGTTTTGGCATTCAATGTTAGATGAGATTATTAAATCTGGAAACATCTCAAAATATGATGCAAATGTTATTTTGAATACAGGTGAAAAATCAAATGAAGCAGTAACAAGAGTAGGTCTTTTTGCCGCTGTTGCAAATGGAAAATATTTAACTTATTCAAATGATATGAAATCATTAGTAGAACTTGCTGTTCAGCCAAGAAATACTGTTTTAGATGAAGCAAAAGTTTTTGAGCAAAGTGATGATATAAAAAATATAACAATTGATCCTTCAAGAGGAACACTGTTTCAAATGTTAGAAAATAACCCTACAATTTTAGATAGAGTTAATCAAGGTGGAGTAGTAGGTTATGTAATCATTGCCCTTGGAGCTATGGGATTACTTTTTGCTTTATTTAAAATATTGATTTTGACTATATATTCAGTAAAGATCAAAAGTCAAATCAAAAATCTTGATACTCCAAAAACAACAAATTCACTTGGAAAAATAGCAAGTATATTTTATGAAAATGTAAATGATTCTATAAATGATTTAGAAATTAAAGTTGGTGAAGCGATAATCAAAGAAACAAATAAGATTAAAAAAGGTCAAAGTTTTGTGAAACTTTTAGCCGCTGTTACACCACTTTTAGGACTATTAGGAACCGTTACAGGTATGATTGCAACTTTCCAAGCAATCACTCTTTTTGGAACAGGTGATCCAAAACTTATGGCAGGTGGAATTTCAACTGCACTTATTACAACAGTATTAGGTCTAATTACTGCAGTTCCATTACTTTTTGCTTATACATATATCTCTTCAAAAGCAGATTCCCTAATCTCAATTTTAGAAGAACAAAGTATAGGTTTATTAGCTAAAACAATAAAATGATTGAATTATATTTAGACGATTTATTAGGCTTTTTTGAAAAAGGTGGTTTAGTTTTATACCTTGTATTTGCAATAGCACTTTTTTTATGGACTTTTTTAGTTGAGAGATATATTTATGTTCATTATACATATAGAAAAGATAAGAAAATACTTTTTGAAGAGATAAAACAAATAAGTCAAAGTAATAAATTTAAAGATGAGATAAAAAGGTATTTACTTGAGAGAAGTTCTTTAAAACTAGGTTCTGGACTTGAGTTTATAAAAACTTTGATAATAGTTTGTCCACTAGTTGGACTTCTTGGCACTGTTACAGGTATGATTGAAGTATTTGATGTTATGGCTATTACCGGAACAAGTAATGTAAAATCAATGGCAAATGGTGTTTCAATGGCAACAATCCCTACAATGGCAGGGATGGTAGTTGCATTAAGTGGAATATTATTTGAAAAGAGATTAGAACTTACAATTAAACAAAAAAAACAAACACTTGAATTTGAAATTTCAAAGGCTATATAGATGAGAAGATTTTCACAAAAAAAGAGTAAAGAAGAGACTGAAATAAATTTGACACCAATGCTTGATGTTGTATTTATTATGCTTATATTTTTTATTGTAACAACATCTTTTGTAAAAGAAACAGGAATTGAGGTAAACAGACCTAGTGCAAAATCTGCAAAAAGTAAATCAAAAGCAAATATTTTAATTGCTATTAGAAATAATAATGAAATATGGATAGATAAAAGAATGGTTGATATTAGATCAGTACGCGCAAATATTGAAAGGTTAAAAGCTGAAAATAATTCACAAAGTAGTGTTATTATTCAATCAGATACTGAGTCTAAAACAGGTGTTTTAGTTAAAGTTATGGATCAAGTAAGACTTGCTGGTATTTTTAATATCTCTATTTCAGCATTAAAAGATAATTAGTATGAGAATATTTTTTGCTCTAGTTTTTGGTGTTCTAATTAGTATAGGACTCTTTTTTGGTATGCATTTAATGATTAGTAGTGAAGGCAAATCTATAAAAGAAACAAAAAAAAAACCTCATTTAGTCTATTTAAGTGAAAAAAGAGATACAAAAATTGAAAAGAAAAAGAGAATTAAGCCAAAAGAACCACCCAAAAAAGAACCTATTAAACAGATAAAAATCATTAAAACAAATATTCCAAAAATCAATCAAAAGGTAAATGTAAAACCTTTAAAAACTGTTGTACCAAAAAATATTGATATTTCTGCAATTTCATCTTTAAGTGGTGCACAAGTAGCATCTGCTGTTACAATAGAAAAACCTAGTTTATATGATGCAAATTCTTTAAAAATTGTGAGGAAGGTAAATCCTAGGTATCCTAGACGGGCGAAGATGAAAAAACAACAAGGTTCTGTACAACTACAATTTTTAATTTCTAAAGATGGTAGTGTTTCAAATGTAGTAGTGCTATCTTCTAATCCAAAAGGAGCTTTTGATAAAGCTTCAATTAAAGCGATTAAGAGATGGAAATTTAAAGCAAGTAGTGAAGAGAAAAACGCGACAATAACATTTAATTTTAGGTTGGCAAAATGAGAAAATTAATAGTTCTATTTTTAATAGTTTCAAGTGTAGTTTTTGCAAAGAATACAATTTCAAAAGAGGCTTATAATATATTGCAAAAAGCAAATAAAATGATTGAAAAAAAGCAATATTCAAGTGCTAAAAATCTTTTGACACCACTTACAAACAGTAGTGAAAATCTAATGGAGAAAACCTATGCTCTTCAGTTATTGGCAAATATTTATGTAAACCAAGATAAATATAAACAAGTTGCAAAATATTATGAAAAGATTTTAAACCTAAATACTTTAGAAAAAAAAGATAATGATAAGATGAAGTTCTCTTTATCACAAATTTATTTTAGTGAGTCTTTATATAGTAAAAGTATTAGATATTCATTAGAGCTTTTAAATGCCCCAGGAATAAAAAAATCAAGACTTCATGAAAATCTTGCAATTGCTTATTATCATAATAAACAGTATTCAAAAAGTATTCCTTATATTAGAAAAACTATTAAAAGTAAAAAGAAAAAAGAAAATTGGTATAGAATGTTATACTCTGCACAAATAGAATCAAGAGCTTATAAAGGTGCTATAGGTACATTAAAATATATGGTAAAAGTTTATCCAAAAGAAGAGTATTGGATGCAGTTAATTTCTATTTATCAAAAAACAAAAAAATATAAAAAGGCTTTAGCTACAATGGAGCTTGCATATAGAAAAGGTGCTGTAAGTAAGGGAAAAAATCTTATGTATTTAGTTAGTGTTTTAACTCAAAATGGAGTTTATAATAAAGCAGCTAAATATGTTCAGGATGGAGTAAATAACAAAATCATAAAAAATTCAAGAAAAAACTTTGATATTCTTGTTTCTTGCTATTTAAATGCAAAGAATTATAAAAAACTTGTTTCTAAATTAATAACTTCAAAATATGCAAAAACACCAAAGTATAAAATTCTTCTAGCAAATATTTATTACAATAATAATCAACATAAAAGTGCGATTAATACTTTAAAAAACTATAGCTTCAAAAAAGGTTCAAAGTATGATGGGCAAAAGTATATTATGATGGCATTATCTTCATATGAATTAGAAAATGAAAACTCTTCTAAAGAGTTTCTTAAAAAAGCGACATTAAATGCATATGAGAAAAAGAGGGCTTTCTCAATCGCTAAGGATTTAGGTTATAAAATCTAAATCCTTCTTTATTTGATTACTTATAAACTAAATATATAAATAAAAATCTAATCTGCCTTATTTGTTTAAAGAGAAATTAACATATATAATATATAATATCAATAATAATTATCAATACTATAAGGATTGCTATGAGTAATAATCATCTAGCTCATATGGATGATTTGTCAGATCTATTATTGACAAATCTTCATAATGAAAAGACATTTAAACAATTAATATTTAATGGTGCAGACATAAATTATCAAAATGATTCTGGATGGACAGTCTTTTTTGAAGCTATAGTTAATGGATACGAACAAAGAGTTCTTGATATTATAGAGCTAGGGGTTAAGCTAGAACATAGAGACAGTAATGGAAGAAATGCATTGTTTTGGGCTATTTATTCTCAAAACTATTCAATCGTAAAATTACTTGTATCTTTAAATATTAATTTATTAGTACATGATAAAGAAAATTTATTTGCATTACATTATTGTGTTTTTAAAGGAAGGTTAGATTTTATCCAACTTATTTTAGATAATGGCGTACATGTAGATAAAACAGATTATTTAAATGCAACATCTTTATTCTATGCTTTTATGTACAAAAATATAGAGGTTGCAGAGTATCTTATAGAAAATGGTGCAAATATTTATCATAAAGATAAGTTTGGAAATAGTGCTTATTCAATGGCACAAAAATTAGATTTAAATATAGAAATAAAGGACAATTATGAAAAGTTTAGAGTTAGTTAAAGCACATTGCGATGTACCTTGTGGGATTTATGATCCAATTTCTGCACAAATTGCAGCATTAAGTGTTATTAGAGTGATTGATTTAATGGAAGGATTAGAGAAATCAAATTCATTAGAGTATGTTAATACAATCTCAAGACACGTTGCAGTAAAAGAAGATGAAGCGGAAAAAGTAAAACATGAAGTAAGAATTATTTGGGGAGATTTTATTAAACCTCCAATGGTAGAAAAA
Source organism: uncultured Campylobacterales bacterium (assembly GCA_947494995.1). Classification (GTDB taxonomy): domain Bacteria; phylum Campylobacterota; class Campylobacteria; order Campylobacterales; family Arcobacteraceae; genus Halarcobacter. The sequence continues at coordinate 865,212 of CANLWY010000001.1, forward strand.
TATCCAAATGTACATGAATTAGTTCATAGAATCATGGCTCTTGGAAGTGCAAATAGACAACATATTTCAAGAGCAAAAGCTGTTGATTTATTAGAAGCAGTAAATGAGTTTGCAGAGATTTTCTGGGCATTAAAAGAAGTAGAAACTAAGAAAGTAAAAGCAAACTATGCTCCTAATGAAGAGATTGTAGTTCCAGCTTAATGTTTAAACTATTAAAAATAGAAGGGGATTCAATGTATCCCTTTCTAAAAGATGGGGATAAGATTCTTTGTATTAAACCTTTTTTTAATTTCTTAAAAGAGAATGATATAGTTATATTTAATTATGAAAAAGAAGGACTGATGATAAAAAGACTTACTAAAATAAATTGGCAAGGATACTATGTGGAAGGTACTACTCCATACAGTATTGATAGTTCTATATTTGGATACCTTGAAAAAAAAGATATTCTTTATAAAATGATTTTGAAGTTTTAGACAAAATAAATAAATTAGAAAACCATCTTAAATTCAGCACCATTTTTATAGCTATATTCAAAGCTACCTTTTAATTGAAGAGTTGAGATAGAGTTGATAAGTTTTAATCCAAGAGTATTTGAATTATATATATCAACTTTTTTGTGTATGCCTTTTCCATTGTCTTTTATTATTAGTGTGTATTTATGATTCTCCTCTTTCATACTTATAAAAATTTTAGGATTTTTATTATTTTTAAATGCATATTTAAAGGCATTTGTGATGATTTCATTCAAAATTAGACCACAAGGCATGGCCTTTTCTATGTTTAAATAAATATCTTTTATTTGAACTTCTTTTTCTATTGTTGTATTGTACATATAAGTCATAGATATATTATCAAGAAGGTTTTGTACATACTCTCTAAAGGCTATTTTATTAAGATTAGGAGATTCATATAGTTTTCTATGTAGAAGCTCCATTGTATAAATTCTCTCTTGAATATCAATAAGAGTTTTTTGAGATTTCTCTTCTTCTATTTCTTCTTGTTGTAGTTTTATTAAACTAATTGTCAAGGCTAGATTATTTTTAACTCGGTGATGAATCTCTTTTAATAAGATATCTTTTTCTTCTAATGAAGATTGTAGTTTTTTGGTTTTTTCTTCAACTTTCAAATCAAGTGTTGTGATATTGTTCTCAAAAGAGTCAAGCATAGAGTCAAAGGCAATTCCAAGGTATCCTATATCATCATTTCCTTTGACATTACTTCTTATTTTTCTGTTTCCATTGTTTACTTCTTTTGCTGTTTGTGTTAAGGTACTAATACTTTTAAAAAGTCTTTTAAATAAAAAGAAACCAATTATTAAAGCTAAAAGAAGTGAAATAAAAGCTGCTGGTAAAATCTGTAGAAAAACTGAATCTAAGTGATTAATCAAGTCTTCTTTATAGATAGTTTTAACTAATAAAAAAATATATCCTTCATACTCTTTTTCATATAAATCAATAATCCAAGATATAGCTTTTTTATCATTTAAGGTATGTTCAATATATCCATTGTTTCTTGCATCCATAATCTGTTTTGCACTTAAGTTCCCTGTATAGATATTAGTAACATCAGACATTTTACTTAAAGTGTACTTCTCTTCACTTTTTACTTTATCCTTCTCATATAAGGGTTTATTGTTTTCATTTTTATAGGCTGAATTGAGCCAAAACATATAGGTTTTGCCCTTATGAAGATTTTGAGTTATATTAAAGGTATTTTGAACATTTTCTTTAAGAGTTTCTTCAAAAGGGAAGTGGTTTGGGTTGAGTTTACTCTCTGTAGAGAAGATTGTAAGTTCAACGTCATTTGCTAGCTTTTTGGTATAGAAAAGATATTTTTCTGTATCTAAATAGTCTTTTGAAATCTTTTTTGTACTAAACTCTTCCCAAGTTCCATAGTTTTTAATAAGAAGGTTTCTATAAACCTCTTCTTTTTCATTTACAAAAATATTTTTATCTTTTTTTATTGCATATGAAGCAAATTTATTAATTGATGAGTTCTTTAGCTTTTCTTTTAGTTTTTCAAAGCTTGTTGATGGATCTGTATTCTCTTTGATTTTTGCTACTTGTAACTCCAAATAGTTTTTACTCGATTGTATCTCTAAGCTTGTTTGATTTACAATAGCTTTTCCTGCAATTCTTATTTGTTCTTGAGTTATTGATAAAACTTGTTCTATCTCTTTTATTGTAGTATTATATTGATCTTTTTGCATTTTAGGAACAATTAGTGCAAATAGAATAGTGATTAATAGAAGTGCTAATAGAAAAAGAGATATGGCAACCTTTGTATTAAAAGAGTAAGTTTTTATATTAAGAAGTCTAGGCAATTTTTTTTGTAACCTTTATCTTATATCCTTGTTCATACATGTTTTCAAAAGGGTCAATACCAAGCTTTATTCTAAGTCTATAAATAAGGGTTCTTAGTTTTCCCATATCATATAAGTTTTCTCGCCAAATATATGCATAAATAGTTTCAAAGCCAACTATATCACCAGGGTTTTTTGTGATGATTTCAAATAGTTTTTTTTCGTTTTTTGTAAGTTTGATTTTTTCATCATTTTGAAAAAGTTCTGAATTAATTTTATCAAATTTTAATTCTCCCTCAAGAAATAGAAACTCAGCTTTTGATTTTTCTAAATTGTTTATATCTTTAAAAAAATATCTATGTTTATGAAGGGCTAAATTAATTGAAGCTTTTAATTCCTCATCTCTGCAAGGCTTTATAAGATAGCCATATGGTTCACATTCCATAGCATCTTTGATGGTTTTGTCATTTGTATATGAAGTAAGAAATATAATAGGGATTTTAAACTTTTTCCATATAATATTTGCTGCATCAATTCCTGTCTGTGCTGAGTTTAGATTAATGTCCATTATAATAATATCAGGATGATGGTTTTTTGTATGAGTAATTGCTCTTGATGCTGTTGTCTCTATTCCACTAACAAAGAAACCCATTTTTTTAAGACTTACTTCTATTGCCATGGCTAAAACAACTTCATCTTCTACAATTAATACATTAATATCATCATCTTTATGAATTAAATCAAATTTTTGCATAGAAGTACCTTCATAATCTATTATATTTAAGTAATGATACTGAGTATCAATTTAAGGAGAGGTTAAACAAATATGAGTATAAATTCAAAAAACGTAAAGAATTAAGATTTTGTGATTATTTTGTGATTATATATAAGTATGATTCTCAATATCATTAAATACAAGGAAATCCATGAAAAAGAATAGTAAATTATTATTCTCTCTTTCTATCTGCACTTGTTTTGCACTAAATACAATGGCAGAAGAAAAAACAGACTTAGGAGAAGTATCAATTATAGATACTGCGTTAGAAGCACAAATTAAAAGTATTACTTCAGAAAAATTAGAAAATCTTCAAGCAAGTGATATTAAGGATATTTTAAAATCAATGCCAAGTGTTATTGTAGATGGAAATGCAAGATATTCTCAAAAGGTGTATATTAGAGGTCTTGAAGATAAATCATCAAATATTACTATTGATGGTGCAAAAATTTCTGGTCAACTTTTTCACCACTCAGGTGACCAGACAATTGATGCAGAAATGTTAAAAATTGGTTCAATTGAATTAGGTCCTAATTCTGCACTAAGTGGACCAGGGGTAATAAATGGTTCATTTATATATGAAACAAAAGATCCTAGTGATTATTTAAAAGAGGGTGAAAATTTTGGTGGAAAAGTCTCTGTTGGATACCAAAGTGGATTTGATAGAAAATCTCTTGATGTAGCAATATTCTCAAAAATAAATGAAAAATTAGAGTTTGTTGGTATTGGAAACTTGTCAAAGGATGGAGAACTTTCTATTCCTAATTCTGATAATATTAAATCAAAAGAGAGTAAATTAAAAAGTGGTTTAGTAAAAGTGATTTTTAAACCAAATGATGAAAACACTTTTAAACTTTCTTATAATAAGTATCAAGACGGTGGTAATAGACAACTATCAGGAGAAAAAGCAGGAAGTTCATTAAGTTCAAATGATCGACATAATGAGATCTCAAGAGATACATATACTTTAAACTATAACTATTCTCCTCAAAATGATTTAGTAAATATAGATGCTAAACTTTATTCTTCTAAACAAGACCTTGAGATAGAGGGTGACTCTGGACCTGCATATTGGTTATGGCAGAGAGGTTTTTCTCATGAATCTGATGAGCCAACTATGAATTTTGAAAATGAAACAAAAGGGATTGATTTAAGGAACACTTCTCTTCTTAGTAATCATAAATTAACTTATGGAATTAGCTTTGATAAAGAGAAACAAGCAGCAAAAGCAGGTGGTAAGGCAAGATATACAAATGGTCCAAGAGCAGGTGAAATTGTTGATTTAAATGTAGCAGGTGGTGAAACTAAAGAGTATGCTCTTTATGTAGAAGATGAAATTGAGCTTGATAAATTATTGTTAACAATTGGAGCTAGATATGATATTCATAAGCTTGGAGGTTTATATTCAGAGAAGAATAAACAATTGTCTCCAAAACTTAAAGCAGAATATCAACTTACTGATAATCTTAAGTTAAGAGCAGGGTATGGTAGAATCTTTAAAGGCCCAGTTTTAAGTGAAACGATGTTAGTTTCTGATATTACTACAAATCCATTTAATATTAATGCTCAAACTGGTCATAATTATGAATTAGGTTTTGATTATGATTTAACAAACGCTTTAGATGCCGATGAAGCAATCTTTGGTTTTACAGCATATACTTATAATGTAGATAATTTTATGCATCCAACTAAAAATATCTATTTAAGAAGCCAATATGATACGAAAATTTGGGGACTTGAGTCTGTATTTAGATATCAAAAAGATGCACTTACTTTAAGTTTAAGCCATACCTATACAGGTGGTGAAAGTGAATCAATTGAAAATGGAATTAAGTTTGACCCTACAACTACAAAAATCCATACTTTTAAAGCAGATGTAGATTATAAAATAAGTAAAGAGCTTTTTGTAAATTATAATGCTGAGTTTGTTCCAGGTAATAAGATTAATTCATATTGGGAACATCCAACAACAGGTAGGGGTCCTGATGAGTATGATGTTGAAAGATCTGGATATGGAGTTCATAATATCTCTGCAACATATGCTCCTTCAAGTATAAAAGGTGCTAAATTTCATTTTGCTGTAGATAATATTTTTGATAAAAAATATGCAAGACATACTGCTTTTGGTACTGATTGGGGAAATCCAGAACGTGGTGGTTTTGAAGTGGGAAGAAATTTCAAAATTAAATTCTCTTACAGATTCTAAAAATAAAAGTTAGCCTTTTTGGGCTACTTTTATAAAAACTTACACTCACACTCCTATTTTAATTAGAAATTTAAAGGATAAACTTGTTTTTTTCATGTATTTATAAAAAGTTCAGTACATCTGAAACTAATGGAAGAAGAATTGGACTTTTCAAAGTTATTATTACTGTTTTTGGAAGCTTACTTGTATCATATTCGGCAATGACTCTATTTGCAATTATTTTACCAACTACAAAAGCTCAATCTCTTGTAGTGTCTTTATATTTATATACTTTTGTATGGGCCTGTTGTATATTATGGATTGCTTTGTCAAGAAGCAAACTTCATGCACTTTTAAAAGTATTGATTCCTTCAGTTATATTTTCAATTTCAATTTTGGTCTTAAAATAGAGGTATATTATGGAAGAATCAAAAACAAAATTAATAAAACAACAACTATATGTAATTCATTCAAGTGTAGGAATTGCTTTATCTCTTTTTATGTATGTCTCACTTTTTTTTGGGTTTTTTACAATCTTTAAACCTTTTATTGATGTGTGGGAGAAACCTTCACGACATTTTGAAAGAACAGTATCAAAGCCTATTGCTTATGACAATATTTTAGAATCTGTAATATCAAATCCTGAATACCCAAAAAACAATGTATATATTGAGTTTCCTGGTTTTTCAAATGATCCTACAGTAAGAGTAAGTCATAGGTTTATGGAAACTAATTATTTTAATCCAAGTACAGGAGAAAAAATAGAGTTAAAAGATGAAAGAACTTATCTTGGAGCTTTTTTAAATCATCTGCATTATGGACGGCCTTTGATGATTATAGGAAAGGTGATTTTTGGCTTTGTGGCTTTAGGAACTATGGTTTTAATTATAGGCGGTTTAATCTTAGTTGTAAAATTAAAGTTTCAAAATAAAGGTAAAAACCAACAAGCGAATTTTTCTAAGTGGCATAGAAAAATATTTATTTATACAAGTCCTATTTTTTTGATTATTGTTTTAACAGGTGCTTTAATGAATCTTGGTTATTTAGGTTCAAAACCTATGACTTCAATAGTAACAAAAGGTGAAACAAATAATGTTTTAGCTTTTACAAATAGTGCTTTAAAACCAGTAGAAAAATCTATTCCTCTATCAAATGAAAGTGCAAATATGCTTTCAATAAATCTTTTAATAGAAACAGCAAAAAAAATAAATCCAGAAGTTAATTTTCAAGAGCTTAGACTTATAAACTGGAAAGATAAAACAGCAAAAGTGGAGTTTATTGGATATAACCCATATAAACCTTTTATAAATGGTGTTTACAATAAAGAAAAAGTACTTTTAAACGCTTTAGATGGCTCTTTAATAGAAGATAGAAGAGCCCAAGATAGTTCTTGGACAATTATTTTTGCAGATGCATTTTATTTTATTCATCTTTTATATGATGTGGATATTTTTATTAGAACTTTAACTGCATTACTTATGCTTTTATGTACCTTTGCAGTTGGTTTTGGAGTTATGCTTTGGCTTGAAAAAAAAGCAAAAGTTTATGATGGAAAACTTGTCTTTTATCATTGGATGGGAAAAATCTCACTTGCGGTAATGATTGGTGTGATTCCTGCAACTGCTTTACTCTTTGTTTCTCAATGGCTTTTGCCTTTTGATTTAGAAAATAAAACTACTATTCAGCAGGTATTATTTTACAATATTTGGTTAGCAACTTTAACTTGGTCTTTTTATAGAATTAATTCATACAAGGTTGCTAAAGAGTTTCTTTTTTTAGGTGGGGGTTTATTTATTTTAGCTTCTATTATTCATCAAATAGTTTCAGGTTTTTCAGTGATAAAACTATATGAAAGTAGAATGTTTGATATTTTAAGTGTGGATATTTCACTTATTATATTAGGAGTTTTACTTATTATATCTTCTAAAAAATTGCCTAAAAATAGAGAAGAAGCAAAATTCTTCTGGAATAAAAATTATAAAGGAAATAAACAATGAATAAAAAACTTTTTTTTATATCACTTTTTTTGATACCTTCATTTATCTATGCTCATACTTTGATTTTAAATCTATATGATAATGAAGATAATACAATACTTGTAGAAGGAGTATTTAGTACAGGAGAATCAGCAACTGGAGCCCAGATAAGATTGGAGTCATTAGTTACAGGAAAAGTTCTATATAAGAAAAGACTTCCAAGTGAGAGTGAATTAACAATAGAGATTCCAAAGGAACCATATACAGTAATTTTAAATGGAGGACCAAGACACCAAGTTGAGAAAGAGGGTATTGCTCCACTTGAAGGTTTTTCAAAAGAGTTTTTAGAGAAAAAAGAAGTGAAAAAAACAAAAATTAAAAAAGAATCTAATTTATCTATATCAGCAAAAATAACTATAGGTGGGTTGTTAATAGCATTTTTATTAATACTTTTAACAATTTTTGTAAGTATAAGAAATACAAATAGACTTATTTCAGAGTTAAAAAGAAGTTGAATATTTTCAACTTCTTTTTATATATTTTGAAATTTATTTCATAGGTTTAGCTTCAATCCAAATAACTGCATCTTGGCTAAGCTCTTTACCTTTATATTCAGTATCAGATCCAACACCTAAAGCACCAAATGCCCAAAAACCAGCTTTTGGAATTGCAAAAGTAAATTCACCGTCTTTGTTCGCTTTAATACCCATTGTTACAAAAGCATCTTGAGGTGCTGTATATTTGTTTTTACCCATAGCATTGTTTTTCATATCAGGAACATTGTTAAGATATTCTACTTCAATCTCTGCATAAGGAACTACTTTACCTTTTGATTTTACAATACCTGTAAAGCTTCCACCTTCATATATAGCATATGGTTTAGTTAAAGGAACAATTTCTGCTTTTAAACCTAAATCAGCATCCCAACCATTTGGAACACCTGCTACATTGATTACTGATTTTGTAATTTGTTGAATATATACATCTTCACGTTTTTCAAAGTATGGAGTTGGAACCATTACTAATACGTGATCACCCATGTTTCTAGCTTTGTACTTAGAAGTATAAGCTTTACCTGGATTATGATTACCTTTCCACGTGATAGGCTTTAACGTATCTTTTAAATCTTTTTTACCTTTTTTCTCAGTAATAGAATAAAACTCTTCAACTCCAGCCATATCCATAGTATGCTCATCTGCAAATGGGTGAGTAAACACGTGTTTTAATTCAATTGTTTTACCTTTTGTTAAAGCTGTATTTGGTGTATACATCATTTGAAAGTGTGCTAATGCTCCTGTAGCCATAACTGCTGCTGCAACTGTACTGATAACTAATTTTTTCATTTTTTGTCCTTTATAGTATTAATTTTAATAATTACTATTATAATAATAGTAAAAACTTAGCTAAGTGCCAAATTTAAAATAGAGTTTATTCTAAATTTAGCACTTAGCAAACTTTTGCGTTAAAGTGAGAGGTTTCTATTTAAATTATTCAGTGATATCTGAACCTTTGATATGAACTTGATGACCTTCTCCTGCATCAAACACTGCTGAATATGTAACAGTCGGTTTTTTGAAAGTTACTTCACTATCTTCATTCATTTTTGCTTCAAAAGTTTTTTTACCATCTTCTAAAACGTGAAACTTCACACCACTTGCACTACTACCATCAGAAAAACCACCTTCACAAGTGATTGTTCCATCGCCATTATCAAAACAACTCATGATGGCACTGTGTGCAAACATCGAACTAGCAACAAATGCTAAACCAAGTAAAATTTTTTTCATTTTGTATCCTTTATTTAAATTATTTCTTTATATTTCTTTTGGACTAATGGACTTTATATTTATTCCACCTTTCCAGTTTATATTTTTGTGTGGAAATAGACCAATAGTTAAAGCAATAGCTACAATAAGAATGTAGAAGTAGGTCATTGCTTCTACTCCACTCCAAGCATTAATCTGCCCCATTGTAAAAATTAAAGAGGCTATTGTAATTCCTAGAAAAACAGGAAAGAAGATGGCAAACATCATCCATTTGTAACTATTAGTCTGCATTTTTACAACAATCATTGTAGCTATACAAGGAGGAGTTAAAATCATAAAAATGATAATTGCAGTTGCATGAAGTGGTGTATATCCACTATTTTGTGCCATTGCCTCTTCTGCTCTCATATCATCAGCTTTATTGTTTTCATATAAAGAACCTAAAGTTGCAACAGCACTCTCACGTGCTGCAAATGAACTTAAAAATGCAACATTAATTTTCCAATCAAATCCAGCATATTGTGAAAATGGTTCAATTGCACGACCTGTCATACCTAGAAGTGAGTTTTCAACTTTTTCATTCTTCATATTTCTTAAGATTCTTTTTCTTTGTTTAGAAAGTTTTCTTAGTACTTTATTGATTTTTTTAGCTTCTTTATCTTTTTTTGGTTTGATAAATTTAAAGTATGATTTATTTATTGTCATATACTCTTGATCAATAGCTTTGGCACCTTCTTTAGAGGTAGTAGTCATTCTTTTTGCTCTATATCCATCATAGAAGTTTAAAAGTTCGGATACCTTTTCTTTTGTATCAACTTCCTCATAATATGTAGACTTTTTTGCCTTTTTATCAAAATCATCTAAAGCTTTTTGAGATTGTAGATCATATTTTGCCTGTGACTCTTCCGATAAACCTGGGTATTGAAGCATAGCAAAAAGTACAATAGCAACAGCAAGTACAATAGTTACAACTTTTTTGATATACAGCCAGACTCTTTGAGATGCTCTAATAATAACTCCTTTAAAAGTAGGAGCATGATAAGGAGGTAACTCCATTAAGAATGGTGCTGTTTCTCTTGTAGTTAAAATAGTTGATGTTAATAGTTTTGAAACAATCATGGCTATAAATACAGTTATAGTTGAAATGAAAAACATCATAATTGCCATATCAGGTTTGAAAAATGCTCCCAAAAGAAGAGTATAAAAAGGAACCTTTGCCAAGCAGTTCATATATGGAACAGCTAAAATTGTTGCCATTCTTGCTCTATCATCAGCAATACCTTTTGTAGACATAACCCCTGGTACTGCACATCCTCCAACCATAGCTCCACCAAGTACAAGTGGGAGTGTTGATTGTCCATGAAGTCCAAACCTTTTAAATACTCTATCTAAAATAAAAGCCATTCGTGGCATATAACCTATATCTTCCATAATTGCAATTAAGGCAAATAAAATAAAGAAAATTGGAAGGTAGTTCATTAATGCATTACCACTATTTACCATCCAGATTCCTAAATCTGTAATCATAGGTACATCTGTAAAATCAGCAGCTGGTAAAATATCAATCACAAAATTTTTAAATGCAGCTAATATTGGCCATGTATAATCTGTAAGTTTATAACCCCAAACAATAGAGATTTGATAAACCATAAACATTAAGAAAATTAAAATAGGAAGAGCAAGGAACCTATTTAAGATAATTTTATCTACTTTATCTGTAAATGTTTCTTCTCCTTTATTTTCCTCTTTTACTGCTTTATGGTAAATAATATCGGATGATTCGTATCTAAATGAAGCTAAAAAAGAGATGGTATCCTTATCGTACTTATCATGAAAAGAGCTTTCTTGAGTTTTTGTAAACTCTTCAATATCTGAAAATTCATCTTTCAATCTTTTTATAATTGTTGAGTCTTCTTCTAAAACTTTTATAGAGAGCCATCTTTTACTTTGAGTCATTTTAGTAGTAGCAATTTTTTCTTCAATATTAGAAATATGAGGCTCTAACTCCTCATAGTTTAGTTTAAATTCATCATAATATTGTTTATTCTTAGAGGTTTCTACAATACTTTTCATAATATCATCACCACCAATACCTTTTGCTCCAGCTGCCTCAATTACAGGGCAATTTAACATTTGCGATATTTTTTTAGAGTCTATTGAAATTCCTCTACGCTTAGCTACGTCCATCATATTTAAAACAACAACAACAGGGATACCTATTTCTAGAAGTTGAAAAGTAAGGTATAAATTTCTTTTAATATTTGAGGCATCTACAACATTTACAATTACATCTGGATTTTCATCAATTATAAAATCTTTTGCAACTCTTTCTTCTAAAGAATAAGAACTAAAAGAGTAAGTTCCTGGTAAATCAATCATTTCAATTCTATGATTATCATAATTGAAATAACCTGTTTTTTTATCAACAGTAACACCAGGATAGTTAGCAATATGTTGTTCTATTCCACTAACAAGGTTAAACACAGTAGACTTACCACAATTTGGCTGTCCAGCTAGTGCTACTTTAATTTTATTCATTATTTTATATCCTCTACTTCAATCAATTGAGCCTCACTTTTTCTTACTGTTAAGTGATAATCTAATATTTTTAATTCCATTGGATCAAAAAGAGGAGCTTCTCTTATAACTTCTATTTGTATATTGTTTATAAATCCCATATCAAGGAGTTTATGAAGAAGTTTTCCTTGTGCATTTAACTTTTTAATTTTTGCTTTTTGTCCATTACTAAGAATATCTAGTGTACTTATTTGTGCATTCATTCTATATTCCTTTATTTGAATACGTCTTCGTCTAATTTTTTAAAACTTTTATCAAATACAACTGCGTAATATTTATCTTGATTTGAATATCGCACAAGATAGTATTTTGGATTTGAAATTAATAGAAGTTTCATTGTTTTATAATTAAAGTTATTAAGTTCAATTTTTTTAAATTTTAAAGTTTTATAATCTATTATGTAAAAAGAGTTATTTGAATCAATTGCGAATCCTGCTAGTTCTCTTTTCTTATTTTCACTTATTTTTATGAATACAATATCTATACCATCAGGATATGCTATTTTATTTAAATGCAATTTATTATCGTGTCTATTTAGTCTAAATAGCTTATTTTTGGAATCTAATAAGAAGTATCCTAAATCAAATGGTTTCATATTTGTAGCTTTACCCCAAACTTTTTTTATTGGTAAAGTGATTTCTTTTGTAGTAGGTAGATTTATCATCTCTTCAATTAAGTGTACATGTTCATTTGGTTGTGCTTCATGATATGCAAAATGATCAAAATCATGAAAATCAATAGTTCCATTTTCAAAAGAGACCATTTCTTCTGGAAATTTAATCATTCCTATATTACTTTGAGGGTTTATTAGTGGGTATAGTTTTACTTCAAGCTCTTTTAAAAGTGAGGGATTATATGAGAAACTAAGTCTTGAATCTTTTATAGTTTTTTTATCAAAAACTTCTCCCTTTATATTTAAAGGCAGTTTCCCTTGAATATCCAAATCTTTCCAATAAACAAATGGTAAGTATGATTTGTATGTTTCCATATCAAAGGTTTTTTTATCTTTTATTCCATATTCAAACTGATGCTTTCCAAAGTTTTTTTGATAAACAAACTCTTTTAAAATAGGTGAATAAAAAATATAGTATTTATTAAATTCATGTTTATATTTATCTATATATAGATTGTATGAAAATAGTCCAACTATTAATACTGAAATAAGTACAGAAGTTTTAAAAATAATAGTATTAAGTCTTTGCTCTTTTATACTATAAAAACTATCTAAAACTACAAATAGCATAACTATTGTAATTAAAATCCAAGTAAGATCTATATTTGTAAATATAGTTTTGTGAAAAACAAAGATAAATAAAAATGAAATAAAAAGTTTAATAGCACTAATTATTTTATTTTTCTCAATAATCGCACTACTAACTCCAAGATATATAATAATAGAACCTAAAAAATAAAAACTTATATCTTTGATAGATATCATTACAATTTCCATTGGATAGTATTGATATACAATGAAAACTATAGCAAGAGTTATTACTAAACTTAAAAGCAAAATATAAAAAACACCAATAAATAGATGTAAGAAAAGTGACTTTGACAAGGATATTGGTAAATGGGTCATTATTTTAATTCTATTTTGAACACGTTCTGGTACAAACTGAAAAGTTGAAATTGTAAAACCAAATAAAAAATAGAGATAAGAAAGATATTCATAAGGTTTTTGTTCTAAATGAACAAATCTATACCACATCATAGATTCGGGTTCAACTGTAGAGAATGAAAAATCCAAGTTATACCAAAATTTTGAAAGTAAGGCTATACTAATAATAAACAGTATTAAGAGGATTGATTTAATTTTTAGCCACTCTTTTTTAATAATTGATTTTATCATTTTAGTATTTCCCTACAAAACCTAAAAACTTATCTTCAAAGTCTGTTTGAAGTTCTTCAAGTTCATTGATATCTTCAAAGGTATAAAGTTTTTTATCCCCTTTATACTCTTCAATCCTGTGAATTCTTGTTTCACATATCTCTTCATTCCCTAATTTATAGCATTTAAAATTTTTTATAAAATCACTCATATTAGTTTGATAGACACTACCACCTCTTTGAACAATTGCCATTTCATCAATTAGGCCAACTAGATCTCCCATTACATGAGAAGTGATAAGAACAGTTTTTTTTGTATCTTTTATATAGTCTCTTAAATAGTCAATAAAAAGTTTTCTATATCCAGCATCAAGTCCCATAGAGTAATCATCTAAAATAAGAAGTCTTGCATTTTGAGCAAAAATCGCGCCAAGTACTACTTGTGATTTTTGTCCAAAAGACAAGGTCGATAATTTTTGATTATGGTTTAATTTCATTAAGTCTACTAAATCATAGAATACTTTAGCATCCCAGTTTTTATAAAAAGGTGCATAAAATTCTTCATACTCTTTGATACTCATATAGTCATATGCAACAAATCCTTCATGAAGTAAGGCAATATCTTCTTTAGCTTTAGTTGACAGATTATGAGATTGTTCTGCAAATATAAGACACTCTCCATTTTTTGGTTTTAAGTACCCCATTAAGATATTAATTAACGTTGATTTACCAACGCCATTTTTCCCTAAGATTCCATAAACGGAACCTTCTTTTATATTTAGATTTAAATCTTTATATATAAGTTTAGAATCATAAAAGTGAGAGAGGTTTTTAATCTCTATTATATTATTCATTTGTAGTATTCTTTTTTGTTGGGCATTTTTTACTTCCACAGTTACAAGAGTTGTTTTTAAAGGTTGTTTTATATATATAATAAAGAGCAAAAAGTGTAATTGTTATTAAAAAAATATTTTCCATTTGTCTACCTTAACTATTATTTATTATGATAATTAATATCATTAATAAATCGAATGATAGTAATTATTAACTTTATAAGTACTTAAAAATATCATTAAAGTAGTATTAATTTAAAAATGTAAAGAAAAATTAAGTATTGTGTCAAACAAGTGACATTTTGGAGTGTTTAAAAATATATATTGTGTAAAAACAAAAATAATTGAATAATTATTGTTTTAGTTCTTTATACTTTTTAAATATTAAAAGAGTTTTTTAGTAAGTCAAAATAGTTTAAATCTGTAGCAATTATTTACCAAATATTCTAAACCAATAATTATTATCATTAATGATAACTTAAGTTAACTATTAGTACTATAATGATACTTATTATCAAGGTTTGACCATGGAATATAAAAACAACATTGAAGATTCAATATTTTATAAACAAAATATGAAAATACAAAAAAATTTATGGAAAGCATATACTCTAACATTAATTGTTAGTCTTATGGTGATTTTAGTACAAGGTGTAAATTAATGGCAAGTGAATATAGTATTGATTTTGATACTTTTTTATCAAGTTTTAAAGAGAAGGTATCAAAACTAGGATTTAAAAACTCTATTCAAAAAGATTATATTTTAAAAGTTCTTTATTACACAGATGAACATTTATCTGCTGAGCAGATAACTGCAGAAGTAAAGAATGAATATAATATTGAAGTTGGTATTGCAACTGTTTATAGAACAATGAGCTTTTTTGAGGAGTTGGACATCATTGAATCTTTGGATGTTGGTGATGGAGTAAAAAGATATGAATTAAGCCTTGCCTTACATCATGACCATTTAGTTTGTATCTCTTGTGGTAAAGTTATAGAGTTTACAGATGATATTATAGAAGAACAGCAACAAAAAGTTGCTGATAACCACAACTTTGATTTAAAAGACCATGTTATGACTATCTATGGTCTTTGTGAAAACTGTCAATAAAAGAGAAGTTTTTAACTTCTCTTTCTTTACTTCTTTTAATTGATAATGAGTACGATTTTGGAATAAGCTTCACTTAAGTGTCACTTGGCAGAATTACATTAAAGGATTTTTTTTGATAAAAACAGAAGATATTATAAAAATAGCAAGTTATTTTTCAATAATTGCTCATACTCCAGGACGACTTAGAGTAAGAGTGAACCCTAAAATAAAAGAAGAGGGTGGAAGTATAACTATAGAAGATATAGAGGCCTTACCACAAAGAATAAATGGTATTAAAAGTATTAAAGTAAAAAAGATTATTGCCTCTGTTACTATTATGTATGAGCCACAAATTTTTGCTCCAAAGCTTTGGGAAGATTTAGTAAAAAATGAAAATTTAGATGAGTTAACAAGTTTAATAAATAATTTAGCAAAGGAGGTTGCATAGTTTGGTAGTAAATAATGATGAGGTTTTATTAGTAAGTCAAAGGGTTGATGAAAATGATGCACAAGCAATAATTTCTCAAGTTCTTAGAATAGCAATCTATGATGAGTGCAAAGCTTATGAAGCCTATGTAAAAATTATTGAGAAGTTTGGATTGGTTCAGCCTTTTGTACATATAAAAGAGTCAGAAGCTAGACACTATGCCTCTTTGATTCCTTTATTACAAAAATACAATGTTGAAGTTCCTATAAATGATTGGGCTACAAAAATTGAAGCCCCAAATAGTTTTATAGAAGCTTGTGAATTAGGTGTTGCAGCTGAAATAAAAAATATAGCTATGTATGACCATCTTTTACAATATGTCCAAGAAGCAGATATTAGAGATGTTTTCTATAGATTGCAAGCACACTCTTATAATAATCATCTTCCTGCATTTAGGAATTGTGTAACAGATCATTATACAGTTTCAAATAATGTACAGGGATTTAATCAAGAAGAAGTAATGCAGAAAATAGGTGAGTATCAAATGATACTTGAAGATATGTTAAATGGAAATATGGACCAATCAAAATTAACTGATTTATTATCAAAGTTAAATATTTCCATGTTATCAGGAGCGGCGTTTGGAAGTGCAGGGGTTGCATTTTTAAATAGTTATTTAGAAAAGAAAAATCAAGAGGAGTAAATTATGGCTTTACCATTTGTATTAGGATTAGCAGTAGGGGCTGGAGCAGTATTCGCATTTAATAAGTCTGATAAGATAAAAGATGCTGCCTGTAATGTATTTAAAAAATCAAAAGATGTTGCTTCTGACTCTTTAGAAAAAGGTAAAGAGACTGTTGAAGATGTAAAACAAACAATTAATGCAACAGCAGAATGTATAAAAGAGAAAAAAGCTAAAGCTATTGAAGAAGAAATAGAAAAAGTAGAAGAAGTTGTTGAAGAAAAAAAAGCTCCTGTAAAAAGAGGAAGAAAACCAAAAGTTAAGGACGAGGAATGAAATACCACCCATTAGTAGATAATGCTGATAACCCAGTACTAAGAAGTGTAATAACTGGTGCTATAGCATCAGCTGTTGCTTCAGGTACTGTTAATATGAGAAAAGTTAAAAACGAAGAGATTTCAAAAGCTGAAGCTGTAAAAGAGGTAGTAAAAAGAACATCTCAAGGAGCAATTGCAACAGGTGCTGCAGTTGCAACAGCTGGATATTTAACTCAAAAGGGTGGTTTTTTCAAAGCTTTAACAGCTATTTCTATTGGTGTTGCAGGAGTATATGCAGTAGAAGTTTTAGATGAAAAACTTCAAGATAAAGAAGCTTTAGTTTGTTGTGAAAATGAAAACTTAATTGAAGAGGAAAAATAATGAATCAAAACCAAAATATGCAAAATCAAAATATGTATGATACAAATATTGATAATAGTAGAGTTTATGCTGACCCTACTATGAATATCGGACAAAATCCTTATATCAATCCACAAGTAAATCAAATGAATCAAATGCCACAACAACCGCAACAACAAGGTATGTTTAATAATGGAGATTTTGTAAAAGGTGCTTTACTTGGAGCAGCTGTAACGTTTCTATTAACAAACAAAGGTGCACAAGAGACTCTTATGAAAGCTGCATCTAAAGGGACTGAACTATTTCAAGCAGGAATGGAAGAGTTAAAAGAGAGATATGAAGATGCACAAGCACAAATGGAAGCAAATAGACAAGAGTAGTTTATGATTAATCAATTTCAAAAAGTACATAGTACTTCCACTAGAGCTAGATATAAATTTTCTTTATTAAGAGATAAATCACTTGATGAAAATATATTAAAAGCAAATTTAGAGAAACTTTCAGGAGTTACTAGCGTAAGAATAAATAAAAAAGCATATAGCTTAATTTTTAATTTTGAAGAATCTAGTGTATGTGAAACCATTGAAGAAAAACTCTCTTCTTTAACAGTGGATGAATTACTAAATTCATCTAATGAAAACAGTTCAGTATGTATTTCTTGCGTAAGTGATGAGGAACCAAGTTTTAAAAGAACAGCTTTAGCTAGTTCAGCTCTTGTAGCAGAAAGATTAGTAACAAGTGATTTATTAAAGTTTTCAATTACAGCAGGTGCTTCTTATCCAATTATTGTAGATGGAATAAAAGAGTTTTTTGAAGAAGGATTAACTTCAAGAGTTCTTGAAAGTGCGGCTGTTGGTATATCTATTTATAGAAAAGATTATCTTGCTGCAAACTCTACAAATGCAATGTTAGAGCTTGGCGAATATATGGAAGAAACAACAGTTCATAAAAGTGATGATCTTTTAAAAGAGTTATCAAAACCTAATGTTGAAGAAGCTTGGGTAGAAAAAGAGATTGATGGAAAAGTTACAGAAATTTTAATAAAGAGTAAAGATATTCAAATTGGTGATGTTGTAGTAGTAGGAATTGGAAATACAGTTCCTGTTGATGGGCATATTTTAGAAGGAAATGCAAGTGTAAATGAAGTCTCTATGACAGGAGAAGCTGAGCCTGTTATGAAAGTAAGAGGAGACAGGGTTATTTCTGGAACCATTGTAGAAGATGGTAGACTTAGAATTTGGGCAGAGCATGTTGGTGCTGATACAGCTACGCAAAGAATAAAACACTATATAGAAAACTCTTTAAATGAAAAATCAGCAGTACAATTAAAAGCTACAAGACTTGCAGATAAACTTGTTCCTGTAACTTTAGGTTTAGCAGGAACATCATATCTATTAACAAGAGATTTCGAAAGAACAGCATCTATTTTACAAGCTGATTATTCATGTGCCTTAAAACTTGCAACACCAGTTGCTTTTAAATCAACAATTTCAAAAGCTGGACACAGTGGTATTATGATAAAAGGTGCAAAATCAATTGAAGCTTTAAATAGTGCAGATACTTTTGTTTTTGATAAAACAGGTACTCTAACAGAAGGAGAACTTGAAGTTATTTCAGTTGAATCTTTTGATAAGAACTGGAGTGAAGAAGATTTATTAAATCTTACTGCCTCTGCTGAGGAACATTATTTTCATCCTGTTGCTGAAGCAGTTGTAAAAGCTGCAAAATCAAAAGGGTTTATTCATATGCATCATGAAGAAGTAGAGTTTATTGTAGCTCATGGAGTTAAGACTGAAGTAAATGGAAAAGCAGTAATAATTGGAAGTAGACACTTTTTAGAAGATGATGAAAAGATAGATTTTTCAAAACATAAAAAGAAAATTGAAAAATGCTTAGAAAATGGAAAAACTCTTTTATATATCGGTTTTGATGGTGTTTTATTAGGAACAATTGGTTTAGCTGATAACCTAAGAACAAATGCAAAAGAGTCATTAAAAAAGTTAAGAGAATTAGGTGCTAAGAATATCATTATGTTAACTGGCGATATAAAGAAAAAAGCAGACTTAATTGCAAATGAGTTAGATATTGATGAGGTAAGAGCAGAATTAAGACCAACGGATAAAGCAAAAATAGTAAAAGAGCTTATGGATGAGGGCAAAAAAGTTGCTTTTATTGGAGATGGTATAAATGATGCTCCAGCTTTAATCTCTGCTCATGTTGGTATTTCAATGAGTAGAGGAGCAGATATTGCAAAAGCTACAGCTGATGTGAGTTTATTAAAAGATGATATTGCAGCTGTTGTTGAAGCAAAAGATCTTGCAAATAAAACTATGAATTTAATCAACAACAATTTTAATGCAACTGTAGGTATAAACTCTGCGATTTTGGCGGGAGCTACATTTGGATTATTTTCTCCTGTGGTAACTGCTGTTTTACATAATGGTACGACTATAGGATTATTATTGAATTCAATAAAAGGTGTAAAGGTATAAAAATGGCTTTTGATAAAGAACTACAAAGAGAGACTGCAAAGATTGGTATGACAGCAACTCTAGGTGTTACAGTTGCAACTTCATTATTTATGAAAAATAAGGCTGCAAAAAGAGCACATATTGTAGCAGGGGTTGCTTTTTGTGGATTTACTCTTTGGCATACAATGCTTTATGATAAATCTAAAAAAAGAGTTGAAGAAGTAGAAGCAAAAAAAGATTAACAAAATAAAATAGATTTACTTTTAAGGAAGCTTGAAAAAGCTTCCTTTTTTTATATCTTTTTAATATATGATAATAAATATCAGTTTCATATAAGTTTGTTAAGATAAAATTATTGATAATTATTATTAATAAGGAGAAAGGATGCCTTTTTTACTTCCACTTGGAGCAGTATTAACAGCAGCTATTACTTTAAAAACAGTTGATAAGACAACAAAGAAGATGATAAAAAGAAGAAAAAGAACTAGTAAATAGTTGTTGCTAAGCTTAAGCTTTTTACATAGATATTCTAATTTGATTTTCTTTGATTTTTATGCTATTACAAAAACATCTTTTCTTTTATAGTTCATAATTTTTGCCAAAAAGTTTATAGGGATCATTTCAATAGTATTGTTATAATCTTTTACTGCTTGATTATATGCTCTTCTTAACGCTGCAATCTGTTTTTCAGCATCATTTAGTGAAGCTTGTAATTGGATTATATTTTCATTTACTTTTAATTCTGGATAAGATTCAACTGCAATCATAAGTGAAGTTAATGCAGAAGTTATTTTATTATCTAAATTGATTATTTTTCCTTGAGGAAGGTTATGTCTTATTGCTTGTGTTCTTAATGAAGTTACCTTTTTTAAAACAGATTTTTCATGTTCCATATACTCTTTTACATTTACTACTAAATTTGGAATTAAATAGTATCTTTTTTTTAATTGGATATTGATGGAAGTAAATATATTTTCAACTTGCTTCTTTTTATTAACAAGAGAGTTATACATTAAAATTAATATTAATATTATTATTGAAGTAATAATAAGTGCTATATCCATACAAGTCCTTCTTATACTAAGTTATTTAATAGTGTAGCTATTTTTGATTTAAAATTTAATTTGTTGGTTTTTTGCTATTATATATGATTATTATAATTATTTTTTAATGTAAGACAAAACTGATATAAGTTAAAATACAAATTAACAACATATGATAGCCTTTATTTAAATTAGAGAAGGGAAAAGTATGAAATTATCACTTGCGAAAATAAACTTTTTAAATGTACTCTTTACAGCTCTATTATTTTGTATTGTAATAGGGTTATTTACTGTAAAAATTACAAATGATTCTTATGAAGAAAGAATTGCTGATTTAGAACAAACATATATCCAAGAAAATAAATTGTTAGTTAGAGAAGAAGTTGCAAGAGCTATTAGTAGAATAAAAACTTTAGAAAAAGTTATATATGAAAACTTAAAAGACAATCTTGAAGAGAAAGTAAAATATGTTTATGATATTTCTAAAAATGGAATACATTCCTCTTTTACTCATAATGGAATAACAGAGTCCTATGCAAAAGAGCTTGATCTCTTTAAGTGGGACAATAGCAATGGATACTTTTATATTTTCACAGGTAGTGGAAAAATGCTTTACCATGGAGCTAATAAAAGTTTTGTTGGTAAAGACATCTTTAAACTTGCAAAAAACAATAAAAAGCTTAGTTCTTTTTTAAAAGAGGCTATTTTAAAAGATAAAAGTTTTGGAAGTTATTCTTGGTATAAACCAAGTGGAGAAAAAAATAAGCTTTATAAAAAATATGTTTATGTAAAAAAATTAGATAATTATGATATTTATATAGCTGCAGGAATTTATAAAAGTCAACTTCAAAAAACAGTTCAAAATATCTTTTTTAAAGAGTTAGATAAAGATAGATTTGGAAAAAATAAATATGGGTATTTCTGGGTACATGATTTATCAAATATAATGAGAATACACCCAATTAGAAAAGAGTTAAATAATCAAGACCTAACAAAATACAAAACGCTTGATGGGCAGTTCTTATTTCCAAATATGAATAAACTTGTATTAGAAAAAGAAAAAGGTTATATAAAATATAAATGGTATAAAACCAATAGTGAAGAGATAGATGAAAAAATATCTTTTGTTCATCTTTTAAAAGAGTGGGGTATGGTCATTGGTTCAGGGTTTTATTTGACTGAATTAAAAGATCAATTAGTAAGTGAGAAGAAAAAACTA
Source organism: uncultured Campylobacterales bacterium (assembly GCA_947494995.1). Classification (GTDB taxonomy): domain Bacteria; phylum Campylobacterota; class Campylobacteria; order Campylobacterales; family Arcobacteraceae; genus Halarcobacter. Next base: position 887,065 of record CANLWY010000001.1, read on the forward strand.
AAAGAGTCATTGAGTTTAAATCTACAAAAAATATTTATGACTCTATTTATTCTTATAATTCTTTCACTTTTAGGTGCATGGTTTATTTCACAAAAAATAAGAAAAATAGAGATCTCTCAAAAAGAACATCTAAATATGTTAAAGCAATACAAGCTAATACTTGATAAGAGTGCAATAGTTTCAAAAACTGATAAAAAAGGAATTGTTACATATATAAATAGTAATTTTACAAAAATAAGTGGCTATACAAAAGATGAAATAATTGGAAAACCACATAATATAGTAAGACATCCAGAAACACCAAAAAGTCAGTTAAAAAAACTATGGGCAAATATCCAAAGTGGTAAAATCTGGAAAGGGATGTTAAAAAACAAGAAAAAAGATGGTAACAGTTATTTTAATAATTCTACAATTGTTCCAATAAAAGATAGTGAAGGAAATATTTTAGAGTATATTTCAGCGGGAACGGATGTAACAGAGTTATTTGAAAATAGAACAAAACTACAAAGCATATTTAAAACAGACTCTTTGACAGGGTTAGGAAACAGAGTAAGTCTACTTAATACAATAACTAAAAATTGGCAAGGGGTATTAAGTCTAATTAATATTGATAGGTTCAAAGAAGTAAATGATATTCAAGGGCATGAGGTAGGAGATAAGATTATCAAAGAGTTAGGATTAAGACTTTTTGAATTTTTTTCTGATGAAAAATATAAGCTTTTTAGAGTTCAAGCAGATATTTTTGCCTTGTTTACATTAGAAAAAGAGCCTTCTTGTATGATTAGTGAAATTGAAGAGTTTATGAAAAATGAAGGAAGAGAACCTTATAAATATAATAATCAAGCCTTTTTGTTAACATATACTTGTGGGATAGCGAATAATACAGAGAACTTACTAACTTATGCAGATATGGCTTTAAATGAAGCAAAAAATAAAAAAGTCAAAATCAAACTATATGATACAAGTATGAATAATATTGAAGAGTATAAACAAAATATTATTTGGGTAGAAAAATTGCATAAAGCAATTGCAGAAGATAAAATAGTACCTTATTATCAACCAATTTACAATTATAAAACAAAAAAGATAGAAAAATATGAATGTCTAATGAGATTGATAGAAGGAGATAAAATTATTCTTCCTTTTGAGTATTTAGATATAGCTAAGAAAACTAAACTTTATCCTGAACTTACTTATAAAATGGTTGCAAAAGCAATAAGTAAATTTGCAAATGAAAAAGAAGAGTTTTCTATAAATTTAAGTGTTGAAGATTTAATGAATGAAAATCTAATGCAGTTTATTTATAACTATGCTGAACAAAAAGATGTATTTAAAAGAATGGTTTTAGAGATAGTAGAATCAGAAGAGATAGAAGATAGTGACCAAATATCAAGAATCATCAAGAAGTTTAAAAATAAAGGTACAAAAGTAGCCATTGATGATTTTGGAACAGGTTATTCAAACTATGATTATCTTATCTCTTTACAAGCAGATTATATAAAGATTGACGGTTCTATTACAAAACATTTACTAGATGATGAAAGAACCTCAGAACTTGTTAAATCAATAGTAAATTTTGCAAAAAAATCAAATATAAAAACAATTGCAGAATTTGTAAGCGATGAAAAAATAGATGAAAAAGTTAGATCTTTAGATATTGATTATGCTCAAGGCTGGTATTATGGAAAGGCAGAAAAAGAGCTTTTATAATAGTTTCTTAGTTTTTAAAGAGCATACTTTTGAAGTATGCTCTTTTTTATTGTTCTAACTTACTTTAAGAAAAGCTTTTTTGAAGAACCTTGATACATTTGCAGGATTCCATGATGAGATTACAAAAGGCTTATCTAAATGCCCATAAGACTCAAGTTCTCTTTCAATGGTAAATCCACCTAGCTTTTTATATAGTTTAAAATGCTCTTGTAAAAATACAGAAGTAGAAGCTTCTAATTCATTTTGAGTTTTAAGGTAATACATACCTGCCATTAGATATTTAAAATCAAGACTTAGTCCTTTGTTCTCCTTTTTTACCATTAATCTTGAAATTTCTGCTATCTTTGGAAACTTTTCTCTTATATCAGAAAGATTTAATTTCTCTTCAATTGGTAGTTTTCTCTTTGAATCAAAGATTAACCTACATGTTGAAGTAACTTCTTTATTATCTTCTGTATAGATAATAGCTGATGACTCATCGTAAAAATCAAAGTTCATATTTGGTAGATAGTCTGGAAACTCATTTTGGTATCCAAGATTTCCGTATATCTCACTTCTTAATTCATAGACTTTTACTAACTCTTCAGCTGTTTTAACTAGTTTTAGATTCTCATAGTTTGATTCAAAATTTACCTTTTTGTTAAAAGATAAAACTATATCAATAAATTTTTCAAAAATGAAAGCCTTATTGAAGTTTCTAAAACTATCTTGTTGTTTATATACTGCCTCTAACCTCTGTACTGTTTCGTTTTTGTTTATGTAAACCATTTCTTCTCCTTTGTTTTGAAATATGTTTCATTATTGAAGAAAGGCGTCAAAAGTAATGTCAAAGTGTTTAATAAAAGTATGGATATAATGTAATAAATGTAATTTTTTAATAATATTGTAAGGTGATTTCCATTTTGTGTAAAAAGATAAAATTTCTTTTTGTTTTTATATTGATGTTTGTCTCTTCTTTATTTGCTAATCAATTGAAAGAAACAAATTATATTTATATAGATTATGAAAATATTGAGACAATAGATACAATAAAAAACAAAGAGTTTAAATATATAGAAAATAAAAAAGCCCTACCTTTTGGCTATGCACCAAGTTTTACAGTTTGGACAAAGCTTACTCTTAAAAACACAAGCAATAAAGTTCAAAAGAGAATATTGCAGTATGAAAGTCCTCTTACTACACATGTGAATTTTTATTATGATGATAAAAAATATAAGGAAGGTTTGTTTCAGATTTCTTCAAATAGAAAGGTATTGAAACCATTTTTTGAGATAAGCTTAGAAGCCAATGAAGAAAAGACTTATTATTTTCAATTGTCATCTAAAATAACTACTTTGATTGTAGATTATAAATTATATGAAACGCAAATCTTTTATGAAGCAGAGATAAGTAAGCAAAATATCTTAGTGTTTTTCTTTAGTGCAATGTCAATCTTGGCTATTTACAATTTAGTTATTTATTTTATTGTTGGTTCTAAAAGTTATCTATATTATGTATTTTATATAATGAGCGTATCTTTACATCAGTTTTTCTATACAGGATATTCCTCAATTTTCATTCAAAATCCATATCTTGTAGAGTCAATTATCAAAGCTGCTGCCTTGATTGTAGCATTGCCTATATTCTTCTTCTCTTTATTTACAATCTCTTTTATAAATGCAAGAGAAAATCATCCTGTAATATATAAGTATTTAAGACTATTTCTAATAGCTTATCCTATTATAATATTGACAATTGTGTATTTGCAAGAGCAAGGATGGATTAGGAATATCTTTTCTGTTATTTTACTTCTTTTAGTACTGTTTCTTACTTTGTATAGTGTTACAAAGAAAAATAGACAAAGCTATTTTTTACTAGTAGGGTGGATTATATTTTTTGGTTCAATGATAAGCATGTATTTAGCAAGTGCAGGAATATACAATATTTACAATGATATTCCATATTTAGTGGAGTTATTCTTAGTCTTAGAAGGAGTAATCTTCTCAGTTGCATTAGCAGATAGGATTAAGTTATTAGAGAAAGAGAAAGAAAAAGTTCAACTCTCTTTAATCAAGTATCAAAAAAATGAGACTATACGTTTACAATCAATGGTTGATGAAAAAACACAAAAGTTGCAGTTGGCATTGCAAGATAAAGAGTTTTTGCTAAAAGAGCTTAACCATAGGGTAAAAAACAATATGCAAACTATTATTTCTCTTATTCGTTTACAAAAAGAGAGTATAAAAGATCCAAAAATGTCAGAAATGCTTATCACTATACAAAATAGACTAAATGCCATGAGTGAAGTACACCAATTGTTATATAGTGGAAATGAAAATTTAGAGTTCATCAGTCCTACAGAGTATTTTACTTCAATTGTAAATGGTATAAAAGAGACAACCTTTAGTGAAGATATTATTGTTAATTATGATATAAAGACATATTTAAAATCAGAAGAAGCTATTTATTGTGGACTTATCATAAACGAACTTGTTACAAACTCTATAAAACATGCTTTTACTTTAAATAGTGGAAAAATAGATATTAAGTTTTATAAAAGTGAAAATAAAAAAACCTTGGTTGTTATAGACAATGGAGTAGGTTATGATAAATATGCGCAAGACTCTTTTGGAATGAAACTTATTCGCTCATTAATAGAAATTTACTTAGATGGAACTATTAGTATTGTAAATAAGAATGGAACACATATAAAAATTACTTGGGATTGATATGGAAAAAAAGTATAAGGTTTTAATTGTTGAGGATCAAGCTATTACTGCAATGGAAGTAAAGCAGATAGTTACGGAGATAGGATTAGATGTTGTGGGTATTGCAAAATCCAATGACGTAGCACTAAAAAAGTTTGAAGAGCATTTACCTGAGATTGTGATTATGGATATAAATTTAGAGGGTGAACGTGATGGTATCTCAACAGTAGAAGACATGTATAAAATAAACGAAGTAAGTGTTGTATATCTTACGGCGTTTAGCGATGATACAACTATTGATAGAGCTATAAAAACAAATCCTTTAGCATATGAAATCAAGCCTTTTAATAAGGCAAGTCTTCAATCAACTATTAAAATTGTAAAAGCAAAATTAAAAAAAGAAGTGACACTAGAGCCTAGTACAAACTTTGATTTGGGATATGGATATTCATTTAATTTAGATACAAAAGAGTTGTTTTTTAATGATACTTTCATAAGGTTGGGACCACAAGAGAAAAAATTACTTGAAATGCTAATATATGCAAAAGGACAACTAGTATCTCTCAAACAAATAGAGTACTGGGTATGGGAAAACAATGTTTTATCAGAAAGTGCAGTTAGGACACTAGTATGGAGACTACGTACAAGGTTTGAGTACAAAATAATTGAAACCGTACCTTGTCAAGGAATTAAACTTTTAATAAATGAAGAATAAAAGGTTTTAGTTTTTGGTACGACCGATGGGATTTGAATCTATCAGATGGAAATAACTACTAAAAGTATAAGTCCTTAAAATGGCGATTTCTTGCATTTAAATAAAAATAAAAATTATTATAAAAGCTTTTTTCATGTAAAATTCATGCAAAAAAATTAGAATAGATATATTTAAGTTTTAACATAATGGAAATAAATCATTTATTGATTAGATAGGAAGATGAAATTAGATATAATCTTACAAATTAAATAGGAAGTTTTAATCATGGTTGATGTAAGAGAAGATGCATTTAAAAACATTAGTAGAACACTAGCAATTACAAGATATGATATTGAACAAAGACAAAGTATTAATGAGTATGCATTAAATATTCATGGGGAAAATTACTTTAGAGATGTTCTTAATTATGTTTATTGTTTGAAACTTGAAAATGCTAATTCAGAAAATCAAAATGAAGCTTGTATAGATTTAATTGATAAAGAAAATGAATTACTATATCAGGTTACAACTACAAGAAGCAAAGATAAAATTGATAAAACACTATTAGCATTAAAAAAAGATAAGTATGATGGATATGAGATAAAAATTTTATATTTACTTGATAAAGCTAATCCTACTGAAGCAACAATTAATGAAGTTAGAGCGGAATACGCAATTGAATTAAAAGAATGTTTAGTTGATTATACAGATTTAATAAGAGACATAAATGACTTAGAACAAAATAAGTTGATTGAACTAAATAACAAATATTTTAGAAAGAATGATATTTATACTGATGAAATTGTTTTGAATCTTGCATTTGCTCATTTATTAAAAAATAAAGGAAAAGTTAAACCTAATTATGATGATGATTTTGGTTCAATTGATACAAACGAAAAATTAGATTTAAATAATATTAATGAGCGTATAAGAAATAAAATTAATGATGGCTTGGACTATCGGGAAGTTTTAAATTCAATTGATGAAGAAGATAATATATTAACAGATTTAAGAAATTTTGTAGTTGAAGAATTATATAAAGATATTTTAATTAGACATCTATCTAGTAAAGTGTCTAAAAGCTCTATTGAGAACTTAACAATTTTAGAACTACATAGTTTAGCAAGAGAAAAAGAGTTAGATTTTAATAAAATTATACATGACCTATATAATGGATTGGAAGCATATATAGAAATTCAAGATTTTAACTCAACTTCAATTAGTTGGATTATTATTGCATTTTTCTTTGAGATATGTGATGTAGGAGCAAAGCAATGATTATGCCAACAAAAATTATTCAACCTGTGGATAGTTTAGTTTCAATTTCTTCGTATGTTATTAATATTCTGAAAAATGGTGGTTTAACATTGGATGAATTATTAATTGAGTTAAATAAAAAATACTATAAAAATATATCATTAGATACTTTAATTTTATGTATTGATTTTTTATTTATTATTGGAAAGATAAGGGATGACAATGAGATTATTACAATTAACATCTAGTAACCCAAAATTTAATACTATTACTTTCAATAAAGATTTAAGCATTGTTGTGGGAACGCAATTATCAGAAGAAAGAAAAAAATCGATTAATGGTATCGGTAAAAGTATGTCTTTAAATTTAATTCATTATATGTTTGGAGCTGATTTCAAAAGTACATCTGAAAAAAAGCTTGAGAATTATTTATCTCAATATGGACAGTTTGAATTAACATTAATTGACAAAGAAATTGAGTATACAATAAGAAAGAATTTTGCGGTTAATGATTTTTATATAAATGACGAAAAAATTGTGAAGACAAAATATCGTGAAAAGTTAAAAGAGTTATTTTTATCAACAGAACTAGACGTTTCTTTTAAACAAATACTGAATTGCTTTGCAAGAAGATATAGTAGTGATAAAGGTATGGTTTATTATAACAATATACTTACACAACAAGGTAGACCTTTAGAGGATTATTATCAACAATTTACTAATTTATATTTACTTAATATTGATATGAGTTTAGTTAAAGAAAGTTTTTCCATTAGAGGTAAACTTGATAAGTTGGAAAAAGCAAAAAAAACTGTTGAAGAATATGAAAAAGCTTTAGATAAAACTAATATAAACGATATTAAAGATAAGAGAATAAATCTTGAGAAACAATTAGATAATTTTATAATTGCTGAGAACTATGATGCTTTAAAAAATGAGGCTGATGAGTTAACTAATCAAATAAATGAATTTAGAAATAAAGTATTTTATAGTACAAAAAAATTAAAAACAAAACAGTTTAATTATGAAAAATCTGAATATATAGATATTGATATAGATAAAATAGAAGCATTATTCAATGAGGCAAATTTTTTCTTTGAACAAAGTGTATCCCGTAGATTAGATGAAGCGCAAAAGTTCCATAATAACTTATTAGAAAATAGAAGAAAAAGATTAAAAGAAGAAATATCAATTCTTGAAGTTGAGGTTGATGAGTTAGATAAAGATATGAAAGAGTTGTCTTCTAAAAGGGATTTGATATTAAAGGATTTAAATAATAAAGGTGCCTTAGAGGAAAGAGATAGTTTAAAAGATAGAATAAAAACTTTATATGAAGAGGAACAGAATCTAGAAAGATATGAAAATATACTTAATGATTTTCAAGAAGATAAAGTTAATTTAGATGTTGAACAAGCATTAGTTAAGAAGAAAAGTTTAACTTATTTACATAGTATACATGAAAACCTAGTACATATAGAAACGTCTTTTAGAAATTTAGTAAAAGAGTTTTATGATAATGAGGGTGGGGTTTTTAAATTAGAACAAGCTCCAAGTGCAAAATATTTGTTTAATATAAATAGTCATATACCAAGAGAAGGTTCACAGGGAGTTAATGAAGTTAAAATCTTCTGTTACGATGTGCTATTATATTTATTAAACCCTGATTTATTAGGTTTCTTAGCGCATGATGGGTGTTTGTTTTCTGAAATGGATAGACGTCAACAATCTACAATTCTAAAAGTTGTTATTAAATTAATAAATGATTATAACTTACAATATTTCTTAAACATTGGTGATTCAACATTAAATGCTGTATTAGAAGATGATAATGATATATTAACTCAAGAGGAAAAAGAGTTTATACGAAGTCACATTGTATTAACATTATCTGATGACAATGAAAAAAATTGGCTATTTGGCGAAAGCTTTGATTAAAATATAGTTAATGGAAAATAATACACTTTTATATAAATATGTAGGACACCTTAAAAATGAAGAATTTATTAAAATTATAGAGAATATAATAAACAATAAATCACTTAAAATCACTAATCCACTTGATTTTAATGACCCATTTGATTGTAATATTCCTTATATTTACACAAATAGTAAATGGTTTGAGAATTTAATAAATAAAGAATTTGAAAAACTTATAAAAGAAGAGGCAAAAAAAGAGAATAAAGTAATCCGTAAAAAACAAATAACTAGTCTTATTAAGTCAATGAAGTCTGAGCTAAATGATTTATCAAATATTATAAATTCTGAGTTAGATAAACTTTCTTTAGATTGGAAAAATTTAATAAATGAGTATAGAATTTTATCTTTATCTCTTGAATCTGAAAATATATTAATGTGGTCTCATTATGCAAACTCTCATAAAGGATTGGCTTTGGGATTTAAATATAATTCTGAAAATAGTATATTTAAAAATTGCAAGGAAGTCAGTTACTCTTTTGAGGAGTTGAGTAAAGAAATATTTAAAAAAAACATTGTTGATTTAATACCTCAATTTTTAAAAGATAAAGATGATGAAAAAATTACAAATTCATTTGCAAATAGTTTTTTACAAGAATTAATTAATTTCTTCTATATAAAAAAAGAAGATTGGGAATATGAAAATGAAGTACGATTAGTTCTTTCTAAAGATGACAAAAATATTAATAGTGAAAATGCTATTGATTTAATAAATTTTGGTGAGAATGAATTAAGTGAAGTAATCTTTGGACTGCTTATGGAAAAAGAAGATGAAGAGTACATAATTGAATTAATTAAAAAGTCATTTCCAAATAAAAGAATAGAATTTAAAAAAGTACATAAGGTTTTTAACACTTTAGAAATTAGAGATTATGATAATAAATTCATGTAAAAAAAATTTAATAGAAATTTTTTATGCTTTTTTTTCATGTAAAAAATAAAAGAATGATTAATTGTAATAATTAAAAAAGAGTTATTTCCTTGTCTCTACATACAATTACTGTGAAATTCATGTAAAATTATAAGTATTACAAGAATTATTTATTTAATAAGTCCCATCGTATGGGAAAAGTATCATGGTGCGACCGATGGGATTTTAACCCTTACCCCTGTACTGGTATTATCCCGTAAGGTATTGTATTCGTTATTCCTGTACAGTCTTTTTAAGATAAAAGCTATAACAATTATTAAAAAAAGATTTACCTCAGGTCTTTTTGCATATGTACTGTTTGCATTTCATCTTTTTCATCATATACTATTTTAAAACCTACTTTTGACCAAAACTCAAAACCACCGGGTAAGAAGTAGTGAGTGTGTAGATACATTTTTTCATACTCTTTTTCTTTTGCAAAACTATTTACTAAGTTTAGAAGGTTTGAGGCGATACCTTGTCTTCTGTACTCTTCTAAGATATAGCACCTTCCTACTTCGGCAACTTTTTTATTTTCGTAGTGTTCTTTTATGGTCTCAATTCTATTATCATACAAAGAGATACTTATAGCTCCTATAATTTTTTTTTGTTCATTTATAGCTACATAAAAGGCATTGTCTTCTTTGTTTTTTAGAAGTTTTCCCATATTTTCGTATAAAACCTTGGCTCTATCTACTGATACTAGATCTTTATAGTATTTTTTGCACTCTTTTATAATAAAATCTTTGGTATTTTTTTCTAGGTTTTCATCTACATATTTAAAATCTATTTTTATCTTTGCATTCATTTTTAATCCTTAGTCATCTAGTGTTACTACAGAGTTTATTAGCATTTTTGTGTACTCTTCTTTTGCATTTTTTAAACTTTTAGTTTCTAGTGATTCTATAATCTCACCTTTGTAAAGAATTTTTATTTCATCACAAAGTGCTGTAGCTATTTGTAAATCATGGCTTATTAGAAGGTAGCTTATTACTTGTTCTTCTTTTAGATTTTTTAGCACTTTTACAATCTTTGTCTTAGTTGACGCATCAATTGCACTAAAAGCTTCATCTAGTATTAAAAAGCTTGGATTAGAAAGTAGTGCTCTTATGATACATACCCTTTGAAGTTGACCACCACTTAGCTCATGGGAATATTTATTTAGTAAAGAAATAGGAAGTTCAAATTTAGTAAAAAGCTTTTCAATCTCTTTTAACTCAAACTTCTTTTTACTTATCCAAAAAGGCTCTTCAAGTATTTGTTTTATTTTAAAAGAAGGGTTCACCGAGCTTCTATACTCTTGAAAAACTACACTTAAACTCTTTTTTTCTAAGTTTATTTTTCCACTGCTTGGTTTTTCTAATCCTAAGATTAGTTTTGAAAGTGTAGACTTTCCAGCTCCACTTTCTCCAACTAAAGCCAAAGAGTACTTTGTTTGCATACTTAAGTTTATATCTTTTAATACATACTCATCTTGGTACTTTTTATTTAAGTTCTTTATTGTAAGCATGAGCTAAAACCTTTTGATAAGTTTTTAGAAGAGTCAAGTAAGAACTTGGTATAAGAGTGAGTAGCATTTTTAAATACTTCTTCTTTTTTTCCTTGTTCAATTATCTCTCCCTTTTTTAAAACAAGTATTTCATTTGAAAGAGAAGAGATTACTCCTAAGTCATGGGATACAAAGATAATAGTCTTTTCCTTGAAGTTTTTAAATATCTCCAATATCTGTTTTTGGTTTATTGTATCTAGTGATGAGGTTGGCTCATCTGCTATTATTATATTGGTATCTTGAAGTAGGGCAATTGCTATCATTACTCTTTGCATTTGCCCACCACTTAGTTCGTGTGCATAACTTTTTAGTATCCTTTGAGTATCTTTTAGTCCAACTTCATTTAGTAAAAAAGAGGCTTTTTTTATAGCTTCCTTTTTTGAGAGTTTATATTTAAAACTCTCAATCATATGTTTTTGAATAGTACAAAAAGGATTAAAAGCTTCTATTGCTTCTTGAAGTACTACTGAAAAGTTTTTTCTTATAATCCTTTCATTGTTTAAAAGCTCAATTCCTTCAAGTTTTATACTTCCTTTTACTCTTAGATTATTTGGAAGTAAACCTAAAATAGTTTTACATAGTAGAGATTTACCACTTCCACTATCTCCAATTATTCCAAGAGTTTCATTTTTATTTAGTTCAAAACTTATATTGTTTAGTAGAATCTCTTTTGTTAAAATATTCTCTAATACTAGATTTTCAACTTTTAAATAAATCATGATTCATCCTTAAGTTTTAGATTATAGTTAGGGTCTAAGGCATCTCTGATACTATCTCCAAGAAAGTTAAAAGAAGCCACAACAAAAAGAATCATAAGTCCCGGTGGAAGCATCATATATGGATTTAGACTCATAAGCTCTTTTGCTTCATTTAGCATAACTCCCCATTCACAAGCTGGAGCTTGAACACCAAGACCTAAAAAAGATAAGGCAGAAATACTAAGTATTACACTTCCTACATTTAGAGTGCCAAGCATGATAATATCACTTGAAATCAAAGGGAAAAGATGTTTTCTTAAAATCATACAAGAAGGGATATTCAAAACCTTAGAGTAGTAAATATAGTTTTTATTTATATGACTTATTGTAAAAGAGTAGGTCATTCTTGTATACCAAGCAAGTTTTGAAATCACTGTTGCAATAATGATATTCTCAATTCCTGTTCCAAGAAAACCTACAATTGCAAGCATCATTAGTTCACTTGGGAAAGATAACATTACATCACAAACTCTTAGTATGATTTTTCTAGGTAGTTCAAAAAAACTTGCAATAAGACCTAATATCATTCCTAAAACTACAGTAATAAACATGGCAAATAAAGCATAAAAAAGTGTAACTCTAATAGCATAAATTAGTCTTGAAGCAATACATCTTCCAAGTTGGTCAGTTCCAAGAGGATATTGCCAAGAAAAAAGTTCAAGTTTATGCTCTAAGTTTACCAAGTAAGGGTCATTTGGTGCAACAAAAGGTGCAAAAATACCCATAAGAATAATAAGAGTTAAGAAAGAAGCACATACAAGTGCTATTTTGTCAGATAGTAGTTTTTTTAAAAAATCTTTTCTCATACTATCGTCTTAACCTTGAATCTCTTAAGTGTAAAAAAATATCTGCAAAAAGATTAAAAACTATAAACAATACAGCTACAAAAAGCACATATGATTGAATAATAGGAAAATCTCTTGCAAAGATTGCATGAACACTAAGTCTTCCAAATCCAGGTAGGGCAAAGATATTTTCTATTACAACAGTACCTGCAAAAAGTCTAGGAATAGACATGTTTATTGCTACGATAAAAGGGTTTATGACATTTTTTATTTGGTGCATTAAAATTTGATATTTACTTAGACCTCTAGCTTTTGCATATGTTACAAATAGTGAGTTTTTTATTTGAATAAGAGAGTTTCTAAGTATTCTTACAAAAGTAGACATGTGAGTTACTGCTAATGCAAAAGCTGGTAATACTATTCCACTAAAGTTTTCCAAGCCATTTGAAGGAAAAATATTAAAATGAATAGAAAAAGCCCAAATAAGAAGTAAAGATAACCAAAAACTTGGCATAGAACTTGTAGTAAATACAATAGTTCTAATTAGTTTATCAAATCTGCTGTTTTCATAAATAGCACATAAAACTCCAAGAATAAGTCCTAAAACTATAGTTAAAACAAGTGCCGCAATACTTAGATAAAAAGTTGTAGGCATAGCAGTTATTAGTTCATCTAAAACTGGTTTTCTAGTTTCATAACTAAAACCTAAATCCCCTTGAAAGATATTTTGTACCCATAAAAAGTATTGCATATAAAGAGGTTTATTAAGTCCAAGCTCTATTCTTGTAGCTTCTATTGCTTCAGGTGTAACAGAAACAGAAGAGTTTACTCTTAGAGCAACTTCAGCTGGGTCACTTGGATTTAAATTTACCAAGATAAAACAGACTAAAGATACTCCAATAAGTAATGGAATTAAAAGTAAAACTCTTTTAATTATAAATTCAAGCATAGCTACTTTTCAAAAAACATCTTTTCAAAAGGAATCTCATATTGAGAAAGATTAAAATTAACGCCTTTTAAATTAGGTACATAAACAGTTTTTGTTCTTGAATAACTTAAAGGTATATATACACTTTGCTCATGTAAATATGTAAGAACTTGTGTATATAACTCTTGTCTTTTTTCCATATCTGGTTCTATTAAGATTTTTTTGATAGTTTTATCCATCCACTCTTTTTTAGGCATTCCTGCTTGTGCATGATAATCTCCATGTGAAGGCGTTCTCCAAGATGAAACAAAAGATTGTGGATCATATGGAAGTCCCCAAGAAAGTGAATACATTAAATCAAAGTCACCAGCTTTTTGTCTGTCATAAAATGATTGTGATTCTTCACCAATAATCTTAAGTTCAACACCAATATTTTTAAAGTTGCTTTGTAAATACTCTCCAATAATTTTTTCTTGGGCATTACTGGCATTGAAATATAGTGCAAGACTTAAAGCTTTTCCATCTTTGTATCTTAAATTCTCTTTTTCATTTAAAATCCATCCTGCATTTTCTAGAAGTTCATTTGCCTTATTTTCATCAAAGTTTCTAACTTCTAAATCAATATTACAATATGGAGTAGCTTTTGAAAAAAGAGCATGGGCAATTGTTTCTGAACCATTTAAAATCCCTTTGATTAAAGCTTCTTTATTAACTGCTAGTTCTAAAGCTTTTCTTACTTGAATATCTTTTGTAAACTCTGTTTTTGAGTTTAGTAAGATTGCTCTTGAAGAGATAGGCTCACTAACAAGTGTTTGAAGATTTGCATCTTTTTTGATTGCTTCAAAAGCATTTAGATTAATCATATCTCCATCTGCTCCAAAGATTAAATCAACTTCACCTTTTTGAAGTGATAGTAAAATAGATTGATGACTTGGAATTACCCTCCATTTAACAGATTTGATTTTTGGTTTTTCATTCCAGTAGTTTTCATTTCTATTAAATAAAGCATAGTCGTTTTTCTTGTGTTCGTCTAAAACCCAAGGTCCCGTACCACTATAACAAGCTAGTTTGTCATTTGTTTCATTGTTTACAAAACATTTTGGTGAAACAAATCTAAGAGGTCTTGTCATAGCAAGTTCAGTAAGTGTTGGATAATAAGCATTATGCAAGTTTAATTGAAATGTATACTTATCAATAACTTTTGTAGATTTAATCTCATTAATTAACTCTAACCAACCATGTCTTACCTTATTTCTTAAAATAGCATCAAAGTTTTGTTTTACAACATTTGCATCAAAAACTGTTCCATCTGAAAACTTAACATCATCTCTTAAAGAAAAAGTATATGTTCTAGCTTCGTTTGTTATATCCCAACTTTTAGCTAACCAAGGTTTGATACCATCTTTTGTATTTATGATTAAAGATTCAAACAGCATATTTTGTGCAGCCATTTCCCCTCTATATATATGAGGATTTACATCTCGTATATCTTTTGTACTCGCGAAAACCAATTGGGTTTTATTTTTTACCTCTTGTTTTTCTTCATTATTACAACCAGTTGTGATAAAAATAATTAATATCATTAGAAATAAACTAAAAATTTTTTTACTCATAATAGCTCCTTAAAATTATTGAAATATTGTAGTTATTATTTGTAAAAGTTAAATAATTAATTTAAGTTCTTCTGTATTATTAGAACTAAATTTAAAATTTTATTTAAAGTTTTGAATTACTTTAAAAAGAAAATAGGTCGATTTTTTTAATTAAATTTTTTATATAATTTAACTAATAGTATTTAAGTTAGTTATTAATTAATAAAAATCAAGCTTTTTAAATAGTTGTAAACGTTATACTTCTATTTTTCATAAAATATAGAATTGAACAAAAAAATTAAATTTTTTTTAAGTTACTTGCTTTTTTATGATAAAAAGTTTAATTTATAGAATTGTGAAAAATATTATTTATGATAAAAGGTAATAGGTTAGTTTTGTTCGTGGTGCGAAGAAGGAGACTCGAACTCCCAAGCCCAAAATGAGCAGCAGGCCCTCAACCTACCGTGTTTACCAATTTCACCACCTTCGCATTTAACAGTTAAAAAGTTATAAGAATTAAGTACATTCAATTAAAAGTTTTAATTATAATTAAAGTCTACTCAATTATAAGTATCTACTTGTTTTGCAATATTTGCATGACTAAGTATTAAGTTGGGAATTTTACAACTTCAAGACATAAATTACGCTTAACATAAGTTTTAACTATTAGTAATATCTTTTAAATATATGAAAAGATTATAAGTTCTAAAATAGTCATATAAAAATTACATTATTATTGTAGGATAAAATGAATGCTTTTGAAGAGAATAAGTTTGTCGAACTAATAAATAAAATTCCAAATGTAGCTGTTCAAGGCTACAATAAAGAACGCATTGTAATTTATTGGAATAAAGCAAGTGAGTCTATCTATGGCTATACTAAAGATGAAGCCATAGGACAAAAACTTGAAGACTTAATTATTCCAAACTTTATGAAAGATGATGTAAAAGAAGCTATAAAAAACTGGTATGAAGCAGGTCAAGAAATACCTTCCGGTAAACTCCCTTTAAAACATAAAGATGGTTCCACCATACATGTATATTCTTCTCATGTAATGCTAAGACAAAATACTACTTCTCCTGAAATGTTCTGTATAGATGTAGATTTGAGTGCCGAAGTAAAAAAAGATGAAGAGTTGAAAAAAAAGGATGAACTCTTAGCTCATAAATCAAAAATGGCATCAATGGGAGAAATGTTAGATAATATAGCACATCAATGGAGACAACCTTTATCTATGATTTCATGTATTGCAGCTGGGATACAGTTTGAAAATGAGTTCAATAAGTTAACTGATAAGTACTTGAATAAATCAATTGATTCCATAGTTGATACAACTAAATATCTTTCACAAACAGTAGATGATTTTAGGGATTTTATGAAAGGAACACATGAGAAGGTAAACTTTGATCTTTTAGATAATTTAAAATTTTCATTGAAACTTTTAGATCCACAAATAAAGAAAAATAGATTAAATATAATTTTAACTACTCCCTATGAAGAGTTTAAAATAAATGGATATCCTAATGAATTAGTCCAAGTTATTATAAATATAATTAGTAATGCTAAAGATGCCTTTATTGAAAGAAGTATTGCCGAACGATATATTTTTATAAATGTAAAAAAGAAAAAAGAGATGGCAATAATTGAAATAAAAGATAATGCAGGAGGAATAAAAGAAGAGTATCTTCAAAAAATATTTGAACCTTATTTTACAACAAAAGGTGAAATTGATGGAAGTGGAATAGGCTTATATATGTCCAAAAACCTTATAACACAAAGTATGAAGGGTACACTTAGTGTAAAAAATGAAAAGTATCTTTATGAAAATATTTCTTATGGAGGTGCAAAATTTAAAATTGAGATACCCCTAGATTTATAGTCATAAAAAAAGGCTAGAAGAAAACTTCTAACCTTGTTTATTGGATTTAAACTTTTTTTCATTTACAGTATCTAAAATCTTTTTTGCTATTTCAGATGTTTGTACAGCAATATTTTGAGTCTCATTGGCAACAGATGCATTGTTTTGTGTTTGTTGGTCAAGTCTATTGACTACACCATTAATTTGTTCAATACTTGTTTTTTGTTCTTTAGAAGAGTCCGAAATATCTGTAATAATAGTTGTTGTTTTTGAAATATCTTTATTTAGTTTTTTATATCCTTGAATCATTTTATCTGCAATACTTTTTCCATTATCAGTTTTTAAAGTTGCATTTTCAACTAAATCTTTTATCTCTTTTGCTGCTTCAGCAGATCTACTTGCAAGATTTCTTACTTCTTGTGCAACAACAGCAAAACCTTTTCCTGCTTCTCCTGCTGTTGCTGCTTCAACAGCAGCATTTAGTGAAAGAATATTTGTTTGAAATGCAATTTGATCAATTATTGTAATTGCTTCTGCAATTGATTGAGTTTGTTCATTTATTTCATCCATTGATACTACAGTAGAAGTTGCTAAGTCTTGACCTTGGTTGATTGCAGAAATTAATTCAAGAGAGTGATTTTCCATATCAGTTATTCTATTTGTGTTACTAATAACTGTACTTGTAATTTCTTCTAAAGCAGCAGCAGTTTCTTCTAAAGATACAGCAGTATCTTTTGATGATTCATTTAATATATCTACATTTTTTAGTAATATCTTTGCATTATCACTTAAAATTTCTCCATTGTACATATTTTCTTGAAGCATTTGATTAATGATATTGCAAAGATTATTTAAACCTTTAGAGATATTACCATCAGCGTTTGGAATGCTATTTCTAAAATCAAGTTTTGCATACTCTTTAAGTTGTAATAAAATAGGATTAATATCACTATTAACATTTTTATTAATTGTTTCTATCATATCATTTAATAAATCTTTTAATTCATTTAAAGATTTATTTGTGGTTGATTTATCAACTTTTATATCAACTCTACCTTTTTTTACATGATTTACAACATCTTTAACATTGTTAATCAAATTTTTATCTTGATTTATACCTTTTGATATTAGTTCCATCTCAGTATTAATAGTCTTTGCCATATTTCCAAATTCATCATTAGTTTTTATATCAATTTTTTTAATATTCTCTTCTTCAGCTTTTAGATATTTAAAAAAGTAGTTAAAACCTTCTTCTAGTTCTTTAAGAGGAGCAAGTATTTTAAGTAAAGAGTAAAAAATAATACCAAGTATAATTGCTAATAACACAATATATATAACTACTTCTTTAATAACTGCATCATTAACTTTTTCATAATATGAAGCTTTATCTAAATCAAGCACTAGTTTCCATTCTGTTGCATCAATTGTACTATATGCAACTAATCTATTGCTGTTATTAGTTTCTGCATTTCCAAATGAGCTTTTTTTATCTGTTTTAATTTGAGTAAATAAAGAATCTTTTTTTTCAAATTTTTTAGGATCTTTATGAATAATAATTTTGTCATTATTATCAATTAGATAAGCTAAGCCTTTACCACCTTCAAGCTTGATTTTTAAAATAGTTTCTACAATTGTATCAATAAAAATATCAGAACCTACAACACCAATTATTTTTCCATCTTTTTTTAGAGGTGCAAATACAGATACTACAAGTTTCTTCGTAGTAAAATCAATATAGGGTGCGGTTACACCTCCTTTGTCTTCTTTTACTGCTTGTTTATACCAACCTCTTTGTCTTGAGTCATAGTCTATTGTTTGAGGAGTTCTTTTTTCTCCTTTTGCATTTAGGTAATTACCATTTTTTTCAACGCCAATATAAAATTGAGTAAATCCACCAGCTTTTGAAGCTATGATAAGATCTTTTACTATTGATTCATTATGAATATTAAAATTTTCGTCACTTGGAAGAACATCTCTAACTGCTTCAAGAATCTTAATCTTTGATTCTAAGTATTCATTTATAAACTTTGATGTTTGATTTGCTAAATTCAGACTTGCTTCTCTTACACTTATATCTTGTGCACTGTAATAGCTTCGTGCATTAATAAACCCTAGAATAGCAAAAGAAATAAATGTACTAATTAGCACAAGCGCTAAAAGTTTTACTTTAATACTATTTTTATTCATTATAAATCCTTTAAAATGTTATTTGTAAGATTAACAATCTAAAGTGACATAAAAGGGACTTTTTAAGATAAATAATTATAAATTGGAGAAAAATTAGGCATAAAAAAAGGCTAGAAGAAAACTTCTAACCTTTCGCTATATAATAGTAAATAGTTAACTATTTAGATCTTACATAAATGGGTTTGCATATAGTGCGATCATCGCAATAACTAATGCATAAATAACTTGTGCTTCGATCATCGCTAATGCAATGAACATTGTAGTCATTAATTTTCCACCTAAACCTGGGTTTCTAGCAGTACCAGCAATAGTTGCAGCAGCAGTGTTACCCATACCAATAGCTCCACCAAGAGCAGCAAGACCAAGACCTACACCTGCAGCAAGTACAGAGTAAGCTTTTAACGTTTCACCCGCAGCAGCGTCAGCAGCGAATGCAAAACCAGCGAAAGCTAGCATTAAAAGAACGATTTTTTTCATTCTAGTATCCTTAAAAAATATTTTTTACAAAGTCTGTTCGGATAGCGTAACCACAGTAAAACTGTAGCAATACTTACATAAATGCAAATATTTCCCTACTAGGTACCTTGTACGGCAAGAATTATACATCAAAGATCTTTAATATTTCATTAGAATCAACAAAAATTTTAGAATCATTACATAAAGTAACAAGTTTATTAAAATAACGTTAATTTCAATTTTATTGATGTATAATCAAGCCTTAACGTTAATTAAAAAAGGAATATTATGAAAAAACTATTTTTGGGTTTAACCTTTTTGATTCTACTGATAATTGGTGGAGTTTATGGTTTATTATTTACAGCTCCTGGTAATTCATATGTAGCATCAATCATTGAACAAAAAGTAAATGAGGGACAGCAAGATGTAAATATGAAAGTTAATGATTTCAAATTAACAATGAATGATATTCTATTTAACGCAACTCTTGATGGTAATTCAACTATAAATGTTGAAGGAGATTTAAATATATTTGCTAAAAGTGTTGATTTAAAATATGATTTAAATATAAAAGATTTAGCTAAATTAGAGAACATAACAAAGCAAAAGCTAAATGGAGCTTTTTCAACAAATGGTACAGTAAAAGGGAATCAAGAACTTGCTATTGTAAAAGGTATTAGTAAAGTTGCTTCTGGAAATACAACTTATGATGTAAAACTTGTAGATTTTAAACCAAGTAATATTTTATATAGTATGAAAGATGTAAAAATTGATGAACTTCTTCATCTTCTAAATCAGCCAAAATATGCAACAGGTATTTTAGCAGTAGATGCAAATATTAAAAATGCAGATATTGCAAGTTTAGATGGGCTTGTTACAACAAAAATTACAAATGGTATTTTAAATGCAAAAGTATTAAATAAAGAGTTAAAACAAAATCCAAAAACTCCTATCTCTTTCACTGCAAATACAACTACAAATTTAGTTCCAAATATGGCTAATACAAAAGTTGATTTTGATAGTACAATTGCTAATTTGGATGTACAAAAAGCAAATGTTAATCTAAAAACATCAGTTATAAATTCAGACTATAAACTTTTTGTAAAAGATTTAGCAAAATTAGAAGCAATAATAAATCAAAAGTTTAATGGTTCATTTACAACAACAGGAACAGCAACAGTTAATAAAGGTGTTGTAAAAGTAAATGGAGCAGCTGATATCTTTGCAAGTGATACAAAGTATGATGTGAAAATTGAAAACTCAAAACCAGAATATGTAAATGTAATGGTAAATAATGCAAAAATCCAAGATGTACTAAAGTTAGTAAACCAACCAAACTTTGCAAATGGTCTTATGAATATAGATGCCAAAATAAAAAGTGCAGATATAAAAAATCTTGATGGAAAAGTTATTACAACTATTTTAGAGAGTAAGGTAAATAATAAAGTAGTAAATGAACAATTTCAACAAAAACTTAAAAAGCCTATTGTTTTTAAAGGTGATATTGTAACAGACTTAGTAAAAACACAAGCTATTTCTAAAATTGATTTAAATACAACAGTTACTAATCTTGATATGGCAAAAGCAGTATTTGATATTGAAAAAGGTGAGTTTGTAAGTGATTATACAATTAATTTTACAGACCTTGGAAAACTGTATGATTTTACACAGCAAAAGATGAGAGGGGCTGCAAAATTTACAGGAAATATAAAACAGAATCCAACTACATTAAGTGTTGATGGTAAATCATCGCTATTTGGAGGAAATATTACTTTCAATCTATTAAATGACAATTTCAAAGCAAAAATTGATGGTGTAGAAGTTAAAAACCTTACTCATATGTTATATTATCCAGAGATTTTTACTTCTAAGTCTAATATCGATGTAGATTATAACTTAGCAACAAAAATTGGTAAAGTTGGTGGTAATTTATTAAATGGACAGTTTGTAAAGAACCAATATTCAGATATTATTAATACTTTTGCTCAATTTGATCTTACAAAAGAAGTTTACGAAAAAGTTGAAATCAAAAGTGATATGAAACAAGATATTATAAATACAGTTGTGGATATGACAAGTAAACACACTACTATTAAAGTTCCAAGTTCTATTTTAAATACAAAGAAAAATTCTGTAAATGCTCTAGTTCAAGCAAAAATTTTAAAATATGCTTTTGATACAAAAATAAGTGGAAGCTTATCGAACCCAAAAGTAAAAGTTGACACAAAAGCATTTTTAAATAGTAAATATGGGAAAAAAGTAAAAGAAAAGACTGATAAGTTAAAGAATAAATTAAAAGATAAATTAGGAGAAGATTTAAAATTAGATGGTTTAAAACTTGATAAACTATTTAATGAAGCTCCAAAAGACCCTAAAGATACAGCAACTGCAAGTGCAAAACCTACAAATGCTGAAATAGCAGCAGCTTTTAAAAAAATGTTTGGAGAGTAAAATATAAGAGGCTTTTATTTAGCCTCTATATTTTTTGTTAAAGTTAAAGATACTCCAACCCAAGAAGCAATACCACCTCTATACCACATGATTTTTTCTTTTGGATAACCAATTTTTACTAGATGTTTTATAGCTCTTGGTGATTGTGCACACCATGAACCATTGCAAAAAAAGATTGCAGTTTTTGCATTTGAAAAATCATATTTGTTTTTTCCTAATAGTTTTACTCCTAAAAGCTTATATGCTCTGTTATACTCTTCTTCAAAATCTTCATCAAACTCTAATTCATTGTAAGGAATATTTACAGAGCTTGGGATTGTCCCATAGTTAAACCAAGAAGAGGTTCTACTATCAACTAAAATATATTTATTTGGATTTTTTGATGAATTATTTGCGATGAAATCTAAAACTTCAAGTTCAGCAACAGTAGATATTCCTGCTTTTAATTTAAGAGGTTGTATAACCCCTTTTGTAACAATAAATGTTTTTTTGCATTTGTTATTAATATTTGAGGAAGCTAGATTTTCAGACTGGAAGTTTTCAGCAGTTATAGCAATATCTAGGCAAACTGCATCCTCTTCTCTTTGTATAGTTATTAACTCTTTTTTATCATTGGAATATGTATGTGTTACCTCTACTCCTGAAATAGGAAGCATAATAGGGTTTATAGCATAAACTAAAACTGCTGATAAAAAAAGTAGAATTGTGGTCTTCATAGAATCTCCTTAAAAGATAATAAGATACAATACAAAAAAAATCATAAAATCATCATATAATTTCAGATATAATTTTAAAAACATGAAGGAGAAGTTATATGTTAAATAGAGTATTAATAACAGGCGGAAATAAAGGAATAGGCTTAGAAGTAGTAAAAAAATTCCTTGATGTCAATTATGATGTAATTGTAGTAGCAAGAGATTTTTCTTCTTTTCCTTTTAAAGATAATAAAAAAGTTACGATTATTGAGTATGATTTATCAAATATTGAAGACTTACCAAACCTTGTAAAACAAGTAGGGGAAATAGATATCTTGATTAACAATGCTGGATATATGCAACCAAAATACACTTATGATAACTATCCGAAGGAAGCAAAAGAACATATTATGAATGTGGACTTACACTCTCCTGTTGAACTTATAACTCTATTTTCAGAAGGAATGAAAGAGAGGGCTTATGGAAGGATTGTAAATACAGCTTCAATAGCAGGTCAAATTGGACATCCCGATATTTGGTATGGAATTGCAAAGGCAGGTTTAATAAATGCTACAAAGATTTTTGCAAAAATATTAGGAAGTCATGGAATTACAGTGAACTGTATTGCTCCAAGTCCTGTTGAAACTGATATGCAAAAAGATAACTCAGAAGAGAGAAAACGTGAATTTAAAAAGATGGTTCCTTCTGGAAGATTTGCAGAAGCAGATGAAGCTGCAGAGGTAATTTTTTGGTTAGCTACAGATTGTCCAGAGTACGTAAATGGTACTACAATGGATTTTAATAATGGATCTTATGTAAGATAGGCTTTTGCCTATCTTATTTCTCTTTTTTAGTTTCTAAAACTTCAAATTTTCCATTTACACCTAAGATTTCATATTTATAACCATATCCAAAATCTATATCAGTGTTAATAGTTCCTACAACTTTTACTTTATCACCAATTTTAACTTTTTCGTCTTCATTTGGTGATCTAAAAATTATAGCGTCTTTGCCATTATAGATTTTTACCCAAGTATTACCCATAACCTTGTTTGATACTTGAATAACATCACCTTCTAGTTCAACATTTTTATTTTTGTATTTTGCTTTGTTTTTATATAAGTCAGAGATGTCAGTTTTTATTGCTTTTTCATTAGAAGTGTAAGTTCCTTCATTGAATTTAACATTTGGTTTATTTTCTTTCTCTTTCTTTTTTATCATTTTTCCATGAATACTGTGAATATCATTACTTTTACCAGCACCTTCACCTTTATAATCAGCAAATAAAACTTTTTCAAAAGTTCTGTTTAGAGCTGTACTTTTGAAGTCATTCATCCAAACTTGTTCATGAATAGTTATTGTATCACCAACTTTTACAGCAGCTTTGTTAATAGCAACCCAGTATTGTTCATCTTTTTCTTGAACTTTCATATATGAGTAAGCACCAGCATTTTCAAGTTCTAATATTTTTACTTTATGCGGTTCATTTAATGCAAAAGCAGTAGTTATAGAGAATAAAATCCCTAAACATCCAAGAGTTAATTTTTTTATCATATTATACCTTTATAGTGAATAATCGTTCGTATAATATCAATTTTATGTCGGGTTTTCGTTGACCTTGGTCATTTATTTAATTAAAAGTAAAAAAATTTGACAAATTTATAGATTATATAATATACTTTCATTATAAACTAACCGAACGGTTAGTTGAGAAAATTTAGGAAATTTTATGAAAACAAATGAACTTATATTAAAAGTTGCAGGTGAAGAGTTCGCAAAATATGGCTATGATGCGGTAAGTATGAATGATTTAGTTAAGAAACTTGATATAAATAAAGCAACTATTTATTATCACTTTAAGGATAAAAAGAGTCTATATCATGAAATTATAAAAAATGCAATGGAAGAATCAAATTCAAATATGAGAGCTATTTTTATGGGAAATAAAGACCCTGAAATACTTTTTAGATCATATGTAAATGCGATTATTTTAACTATAAAAGAGAATCCAAATATTGTTCCTATTGCATTAAGAGAGATTGCAAACTTTGGAGCAAATATCGATGAGAGTTTAATCCCTTATATAGAAGAAGAGTTAAATTATTTAAAAATGATTATGGAAAAATTAAATTTAAAAGATGAATATAAAGATATGAATCTTTTTACAATCTTCTCTTTTATTCAAGGAAGTATTAATACTTTTTATTCAATTCAAATGAGTGAACTTCCAATTGGTGGTCAGGATGATTTAAAACAAAATAGTGAAAAAACTCTAAATTATATTTCGGAATTTATTTCAAATATTATCTTGGATGCAATAGTAAAGAAGTAGGAGAAAAGATGTATTATAAACTAATTACAATAGCTTTATTATCAGTAGTAGCATTTACTGGATGTACTGAACAAGAAGAAGTTCAATCAAAATCAAAAACAAAAGTTGTAAAAATACTTGATTTAAAAGATAGTGGAAGTTTTATTGAGTCTTTTGTATACCCAGCACAAGTTGAAGCTTTTCAAGATACAACAATGGCTTTTGAAGTATCAGGAAAAATAATAAAGTTTTATTTTAAAGAGGGACAAAAGGTCAAAAAAGGTTCTACTATAGCAAAACTTGATGATGCAATTTATAGGGCCAATTATAATTCTACAAGGGCAAACTATAATCAAGCTAGTCTTGATTATAAAAGATATCAAAAACTTTTTAAATCAAATTCAGTTGCAAAAATCCAAGTAGAGAAACAAAGACAGAATCTTGATGTAACAAGAGCAGCAATGCAAGTTGCAAAGAAAAACCTTGAAGAGACAAAACTTGTAGCAGAGTTTGATGGAATAATGGCAAAAAAAATGGTTGATGATTTCGCTAGAGTAACTGCAAAACAGCCTATTGTGAGACTTCAAGATAACTCTTCTTATAAAATCAAGTTTTTTGTACCAGAAAAAGATATTCTAAGAGTACGAGGTGAACTGACACCTAAACATATCTCTTCACTTGTAAGTTTTACTGTAACTTTAGGTGATGATAAAAGTAGAAAATATGAAGCAAAATTAATAGATATTTCAACAACAGCTGAAAAGGTTACAAGAACTTTTGAAGCTACTCTTCAATTAGAAGAGCAAAAAAATGTAACAATTCTTCCTGGAATGACAGCACAAGTAAAGGCTACTGCAAAAGAGATTATTGAGAAAAGAGTTTTTATTCCATATAAAGCTGTGTTTTCAGATACTACAAAGAACTCTTTTGTTTGGATAGTTGATGAAAAGAATAGAGTTCACAAACAGCAAGTAATAATAGGTGAAATAATAGGTTCCTCTGTAGAAGTTATCAAAGGACTTGATGATGGTGTTTTAAAGATAGTGACTTCAGGAATTAGATTTTTAGAAGTAAATGATAAAGTACAAGAGTATTCGAAAATAGGTGATTAACATGGACTTTGCAAAATTTAGCCTAAAAAACAAACTTTTAATCTATATCTTAACTATAGTTTGTGTTGCATATGGTTTGATTGTTTATGAAAAAATAGGAAAACTTCAAGATCCAGAGTTTACAATAAAAGATGCTTTAATAATAACAAACTACCCAGGAGCTACTGCAATTGAGGTAGAAAAAGAGGTTTCTGATAGATTAGAAGAGACAATACAAAAACTTCCATATGTAAAAAGAGTTATTACAAAAAATATATCTGGTCAATCTTTTATTCAAGTTACAATGAAAGATAAATATAAAGCAAGAGAATTACAACAAATATGGGATGAACTTAGAAAGAAAATAGGTGAGACTTATTTACCTCCAAGAGTTGAGAAACCATATATTAATGACGATTTTGGCGATGTATATGGGATAATGTTTGCTATTTATGGAGATGAATACTCTTATGAGGAGTTAAAAGATTATATTGACTTTTTGAAAAAAGAGCTTATTTTAGTTGATGGAGTTGGAAAAGTTGATACTTTTGGAGAACAACAACGAGCTTTAATTGTTGAGATAAACCGAGATAAACTTTCTCAATTAGGAATATCTAAGTCTCAGATTATTCAAGAATTATATTTAAAAAATTTAGTTCCTAATTTTGGAAAAGTAAATGTTGGAACAGAGTTTATTCGTGTAAATACAGATGGTTTTTCAAGTGTACAAGAGCTTGGCAATATTGTAATAAAAGGAAATAGAAGTAATTCTCAAATCTTTTTAAAAGATATATCAAATATAAAAGATAGTTATTTAGAACCAAGTAGTGAGATTTTAAAATATGATGGACATAATGCAATAGCAATTGGAATTTCTACTGAAAAGGGTGGAAATGTAGTGAAAATGGGAGAGCTTATAAATAAAAGACTTCAAGAGTTTGAGAGTAAAAAACCTTTGGGTATTGAGCTAGGGATAATTTCTAATCAAAGTAAAGATGTTGAGAAAGCTATCAACTCTTTTATGGAAAACCTTGCTCAAGCAGTTGCAATTGTAATTATTGTACTTCTTCTGTTTATGGGGCTTAGATCAGGGCTTATTATTGGTGCAGTTTTACTTGTAACTATAATTGCAAGTTTTATTTTTATGCCTCTTCTTGGGATTTTACTTGAAAGAGTCTCTTTAGGGGCTCTCATTATTGCTCTTGGTATGCTTGTTGATAATGCAATTGTTGTTGTGGATGGGATATTAGTAAGAATTAATAGAGGAAAAGATCCAAAGCAAGCAGCTTCAGAAGTTGTAAAGCAAACAGCTTGGCCACTTTTAGGTGCAACAATAATCGCTATTTTAGCCTTTGGTGCAATAGGATTATCAGAAGATGCAACAGGAGAGTTTACAAGATCTCTTTTTTATGTGGTTATGATATCTTTAGGTTTCTCTTGGGTTACAGCAATGACCTTAACTCCTATTTTAGCTGTACAGTTTTTAAAACCTGCCAAAAATAAAAAAGGTGAAAAAGAAGAGTATGGAAATTTTATTTATAGAGCTTATGGTTCAATATTAAAATTTTCTTTAAATCACAGATTTATTATTGTTGTTATAGCAGTAATTATATTTGTGGCTTCTTTGATGAATTTTAAATATATAAAACAAAGTTTTTTCCCAGACTCTTCTAGACCTCAAATTATAGTAGATTATTTTCTTCCTCAAGGAACAGCAATAGAGACTACAAATTCTTATATGAATCAGTTAAATAAAGATATTATTAAAATAGATGGAGTTAAACATATTTCTACATTTATAGGGAGTGGTAGTTTAAGATTTCTTTTAACATATGATCCAGAAAAACCAAATTCTGCTTTTGCACAAATGTTAATAGATGTAGATAACTATTTAGAGTCAGGAAGAATAATTAAAGAGATTGAAACCCTAAGTAAAAATAGATACCCTGATATAAATGTTTATGGTAAAAAGTTTATCTTAGGTCCTGGGGATGGAGGTAAAGTACAAGCAAAAATATATGGACGAGATTTAAATAAAATTAGAGAATATGAAAAACAAGTTTATAAAATAATAGAAGAATCTCCTTTCTCAAAAGGTATTAGAAGTGATTGGAAGAACAGAGTAAAAGTTTTAAAACCTATAATCTCTTATGAAAAAGCAAATTTAAATGGGATTACAAAAGATAATATTGCAGAAGCAATCTTAGATACTTTTCAAGGAAGAACAATTGGAGTATATAGAGATGGGAAAGAGTTATTACCAATAATTCTTAGATCTCCTCAAAGAGAAAGAGAAGATATTAAAAATATAGAAAATATTCAAATTTTTTCACCTGTTGTAAATAAAGTGATACCTCTTAAGCAATTAATAACAGGTTATAAGACAGTCTTTGAAGATGATATTATTTATAAGTATAATAGAAAAAGAGCTTTAACTATCCATGCTGATCCAATAGAGGGAAAACTTCCAAATGATTTACTATTTGATATAAAAGATAAGATTGAAAATATAGATTTTGAAGATGGGTATTATGTGCAATGGCATGGAGAATATAAAAGTTCAAGAGATGCACAAAAACCAATCTTGCAATCTCTTCCTTTCTTTTTTGTTTTGATGGTTTTAATTATGGTTGCACTATTTAATTCTATGAAAAAAACATTGGTAATATGGTTAGCAGTTCCTTTTGCTCTTATTGGAGTAGTAATTGGTTTATTAACTATGAATTTACCATTTGGTTTTATGTCTTTACTTGGATTTTTATCTCTTTCTGGAATGTTAATTAAAAATGCTATAGTTTTAATAGATGAGATAACATTAGAGAATGAACAGAATAAGCTCCCTTTAAATAAAGCAATTTTTAATTCAGGAATAAATAGATTAAGAGCAGTTTCAATGGCAGCACTTACTACGGCACTTGGTATGATACCTCTTGTAAGTGATCCATTTTTTGCTTCTATGGCAGTTGTAATTATCTTTGGTTTAATGGTTGCTACAATGCTTACAATGATATTAGTACCAGTATTTTATGCAATATTTTTCAAAGCAAAAAAATTGGAGTAAAAATGAGAAATCCCATTATTTCCACATATTTTATTTGTAAAATAAAAATACCAAATATGATTTTAGAAACCTTGAAAAAAAAGGATTAGTTATGCTAAGAAAATTATGGTTTCAAGTTATTTTGGGCATGGTATTAGGAGTATTAAGCGGCCTTTTATTATCTCCTAATGCCTTCGCTCTTATTCCCAAAGATATTGCTTTGGAGATTGCCCCGTGGGTTGCTTTAGTTGGAAATATTTTTTTAGCATTAATTAAAATGGTGGTTATTCCTCTTGTGATGAGTTCAATTATATTAGGTATAACAAGTGCAGAAAATACTGAGACTTTAAAAACACTAGGTTTAAAAATTGCTCCATATTTTGTATTTACTACAATAGTTGCAGTTACTATAGGGATTTTTATATCATACATGATAAATCCAGGAGATTTTGTATCATCAGATATCTTAACAAATATTTCAAATTCACAAATTGTTGCAAAAAGTATTGAACCTGTACAAAATATATCAATACCTGATATGATAGTTAGTTTAATCCCTATAAATGTCTCAAAAGCTGAATTAGATGGTAATATCTTATTTTTTGTAATTTTAGCAATATTTGTTGGTGTGGCATTAATGAATATGCATAATGATGATGCAAAGCCTATGAAAGATTTAGCAAGATCATTTCAAGCTTTTTCAATGACAATTGTAAAATGGGCTATGAAACTAGCTCCTTATGCAGTGTTTGGCCTTTTATGTAATATTACTATAAAAATAGGTTTTGATGCTATTTCATCAATGGCAATGTATATTTTCACTGTTTTATTTGGTCTTTTTCTTCTTTTATGTTTTTATTTAATTTTAGTCTATTTTTTTGGTGGAGTTAAACCTTTGATTTTCTTATCAAAAATAAAAGAGGTTCAGTTAATGGCTTTTTCAACTTCAAGCTCAGCTGCTGTTATGCCTTTATCTATGAAAACGGCAGAAGAAAAATTAAATATTCCAACTCCTATATCTAAATTTGTAATACCTTTGGGTGCTACAGTAAATATGGATGGTACAGCTCTTTATCAGGTTTGTGCGGCTATATTTCTAACCCAACTTTTTGGTGTAGATTTAGATTTAATTGATATTATAATTTTAGCTATTACAACTGTGGGTGCCTCTATTGGAGCACCAAGTACACCAGGGGTTGGGATAGTTATATTAGCAACTATTTTACAAAGTATTGGAGTTCCTGTTGAAGGAGTTGCTCTTATTTTAGGAGTTGATAGAATACTTGATATGTGTAGGACAACTATTAATGTAACCGGAGATTTAACGGCCTCTTTAGTTATGAAACATTTTGTGGAGATTTCAAGTAAAAGTATGAAAGTTGCAAAAAAAATACAAGAATTAGGATAGAAATTGATAAAAAATGTATTGCTTTTAGGAGTGATTCTTTTATTTACAGCGTGTACAAGTAAATTACCAGTTTTAAATAAAAAGATTGAAGATAATAAAGTATCAACTTTAAAGGTTGATAAAAAAATAGGAAACAATGATGATTTGTCATTGATATTAACTTTTTCAGGTGGAGGAACAAGAGCCGCTTCTTTATCATATGGTGTATTAAAAGAGCTTAAAAGAGAAGATCTTTTAAAAGAGGTTGATGTTATCTCTTCAGTTTCAGGAGGAAGTTTTACTTCTGCTTATTTTGGTTTATATGGAGATCAGATTTTTGAAAATTTTGAAAATAAGTTTCTTAAAAAACCAATTCAAACTAGACTTATTGATACTTTCTTGAATCCTTTTAATTGGTTTGGTTTATCTTTTTCAAATAGAAGTGATTATGTAGCAGAGTATTATGAAGAAGAAATTTTTGGAGAGAAAACCTTTGGTGATTTAAGAAAAGATGGGCCAAAAATTATTATAAATGCAACAGATATTTCAACTGGAAATGCCTTTGCTTTTTCTCCTGAAAATTTTAATAGAATCTGCTCTGATTGGGAAAGCTATCCCATAGGTCGTGCTGTTACTGCTTCTTCTGCTGTTCCAGTTGTTTTTTCAGCAATTACTTTAAAGAATTATAATGGTTGTAAAACTCTTTTTAAAAATAAAAATATTGAGAAACCTAAGACATATAACGATTATCAATCTTTAGGTTTGCAGAAATATAATCAAAAAGAGCAGTTTAAATACCTTCATTTAGTAGATGGAGGAATAGCAGATAATTTAGGAATTAGGTCATTACTTGATGTTGTTGCACAATATGATAATGATTTTATAAAAGTTATGGAAGCTTTTGGTATTCCAAATAGTAAAAAAGTAGTTTTGATTGTTGTAAATGCAGCTGATTCTTTAAATCCAAATATATCACTTCAAGAGGAGAGTCCTGATATTGAAACAACAATGGGTGCTGTAAGTACAATACAGCTAAAAAGGTATAATACGGAAACTTTAGACTTAATAAGTAACTTTTTTGATGTTTGGGAAAAGCAAGTAAATAAAAAAAGATGTGGAAGTGAAGATTGTGGAGCAATTTCATTTCATATGGTTGAATTAAATTTCAACCAATTAGAAAAGAAAAAAGCTATGAAATTTGCTCTTACTGAGACATCTTTAGAATTACCAGAGAAGAAAGTTGACGAGCTTATAGAAGCAGGGCAATTTCTTTTAAGAGACTCTAAAGAGTTCAAAGAGGTTTTAAGAACCCTTAGGAACTAGTTTGAGTCTTCTGCTTTTTTAAATAAGTAAATATAAAAAGAGCAAATATAACTGCTAAAATAAAGATATTTGAAAAAAGTAAGATTATAGAAAATACTACTGTTAGGATAATTGCACTTGTTCTTAAAAAACCTTTTTCAAAAAGAATTATTGCTGTAACTAATCCAATTAAAGCATTTGCAATAAAAAAACCATCTGCAAAAGCAACTAGATTGTCAAGACTTAGATAATCAAAATATACTAAAAATAGAGTGATTATATAAATTATAGATAGGAAGTTTAATGCTCCTATTGGTACACCTGTTTTAGTAACTGTTGAGGTAAAAGGTGTTAGCTCTAGTGAAGTAATAAGTCTTGCAACTCCACCTACAAATAGTATTAAAGTTCCTACACAAAGTGTAGTTGAAATAGTTGTAAGAATTATATTAGAAGCTTTTCCAAAGATTGGTTCAATTAGCCAAACTAGTTTAAACTCTTCATCTTTTGGAAAATCTCCAAAACATATTGCAAGAGTTAAAAGAAGATAAACAAGTGAAGTCATGGTTGCAGAAAAAACAACAGCACGTGTTAAAGTACTTGTATGTTGTACTTCTCTTGAATAGTTTCCTATAACTTCCCAACCTACTATTGCCCAAAATACAATAATAAAAGAGTATCCAATTTCTTTTAAAGAAATAGTTGGTAATGAGAAATGAAACTCATTTACACTTAATAAAATATTGATACTTGAAACAAAAAAGATTATAGTAATTGCTGAGGTTACAATTAACATCAATGTACCAAGAAAATTAAGTCTTATTAAAAGGCAAATATAAGTTATAACATAGACATAAAAACCTAGCATCTCTAAAGTAGTATTAGGAAAATACTCTTGTAAAAATTGTGCTGCAATAATTAAAACAGCAACTGGCCCAAAGAAAACTGCACAAATTAGATAAAAGGAAGTCAGAAGTTGATACTTTTTCCCTAAGGCTGCTTTTGTTGCTAAACTTACTCCTCCATCTCCTGGATATAAAATAGCAAGTTTCCCAAAAACAAGGGCAAAGGCAAATCCAAGTATCAATATAGTTGCCCAAATGATTAATGAAAAGTTTCCAATCATATTATATAAAAGTGGTGGAAGTAAAATCACTCCTGAGCCTAAAACAGGACCCACAATCATGCCTGAAAGTGTAATAGCATTTAATTTTTTATTCAATCTTTTTATTCTTCTTTTTTAATATTTTAATGTCATTTAAAATTTTTACTGCAATTATAGTTAAAATTGTCCCAATAACAATTGAAAATGTTATTTCCTCTTTTAAAAAAATAGAACTTAAAGTAATTGCTGCAAAAGGAACTAAGAAAATAAAAGTAGAGACTTCACTTGCTCCAAGTTTTTCTATTCCTAAAAAGTAGATGGTATTTGCAAAAGTTGAGGCAGCTATTGATAAAAAGAACATATTTATCCAAAATAGAGAATCTAATCTTTGATATTCTATAGTAGTTAAATCTACAAAGAATATTAGATTTAATATACATGTCACAATATATAAATATAATGTAAATACTATAGGAGATATATTTGTTGCTTTTGAACTAAGTATTGTTACAAGAGGCCAAAGAAGCGATGCTAATATAAAATATAAGTTATGAATTACAAATATTTCATCTGTTTTAAATGACCAAATATTTAGCATAGTCATAACTCCAACAGCTCCTAATGCTAAGGCAAAGCTATCTTTTTTTGTAATATTTTTATTACCCATTATTGCCATTATTAAAAAAGTATTTATAGGAATTAAACTTGTTACAAAAGCACCACCAAGTGAAGCTGTCCCAAACTTTGTTCCTAAGTAGAAGTATTTCATATATGCAATCATTGCAATTGATGTTGCTAGAACTACAGCAAAACTTTTTAAATTAATTTTGAATGATTTTTTTAATACTAATATAATTGGAATCATAGTAACCGCAGTAATAGCAAATCTAAAAAACATAGTTTCAAATTCATTTAGATAGTTACTTAATATTTTAATATTTACCCATGAACCACCCCATCCAATCATTGCTAAAAATAGTAAGAAGTAGAAAAAGTTTTTATTTGTTGTAGTCATTAAACCTCTTTTTATTTTAGTTTAACAAAATAGTTTTCAAGGTGTATAGAATAAAATTGCTATTGTTTTGTTAAATAAGAAGGAGTGTAACCATATATTTTTTTAAAGTTTCTTGTAAAGTGGGATTGATCATTAAATCCAACTTCTAAACTTGCTTGGGATATTTTCATTCCATTTTTTATAAGGTCATGGGCTTTATTAATTCTTTGATTTATAATAAAATTATGAGGAGTTAATCCAAACTCTTTTTTAAACATTCTTAGAAAATGATATTTACTTAAACTTGAATTTGAAGCTAGTTCTTCAAGACTAAAGTTTGTGTCAAGAGAGTCTTTTATAAGTTCATAAGTAGAGTTGACTACTTTTTTATCACTAAAAATATCATCAATTTTTTTATTGTATGAAGTATAGTTTATTATAAGATAGGAGAGCGCTTCATGTAGTTTTGTTTCAATATCTAACTTTTCACTTCCCTTAAAATAAGAGAAGAAAAATTCATGAAGTTTTAAAAATAAAAATTTGTCTTCTATAATATGATCTAAAAAATAAGGAGTACCATCTTTTTTATAAATATCTTTATATATAGAGCTTAAAAGTTCAATTGTAGGATAAAAGTTTGCATGACTCCATGATTTTGATAGTCCACCATGAATATCTCCTGGATTATTTATTCGAATAGAGTTTTCATAAAAGTAGAAATCTTTATTTAAGCTATATGATTTAAAAATACCATGATAAGTTATACCTAGGGTATATGTATTATGGAAATGTTTAGAAAAGTTTTTATCTAAGGTTTTAATATTTTCAAAAGAGATATTATCAAGTATTTTTGTCATGTATTTATTATAGCAAAAATTTTAAAATGAAAATAGAATAAAATTGCTATTTTTTATACAAGATTAAAAGCACATGAAAAGTTAGAATCTAGCTTTTTTTATAAACAGTTAGGACAAATTCCTTTTATAATGATATTGTCTATTTGGTGGTTTTTAATATCAATATCTAATTTTTCATGAATACATTCTATTTTTGAACAAACATTACAAATAAAGTGAGAATGTTTTGTTTTTTGAACTTCAAAATATCTTTTTTTGTCATTAGATTCAAAAGAGCTTACAATTCCTTCTTCTTCAAACTTTGTTATATTTCTATAAAATGTTGCTTTATCCATAGATAAGTTGTTTTTTATATCTTCATAAGCTAAAGGTTTTTTTGAGTTAACTAAAACTTCTAAGATAGCACGTCTTGCTGTTGTGAGTTTTATATTTTTTGATATATTTTCTAAATCCATATAAACATTATATCTGATTATTTTTAAAAATAGGTTTCTTAAAAAAAGTTATTTTGCGATTAAGTTGCATTTTATGGCAAATTGATTAGAATTGCAAAAATGCAATCAGGTTGCATAAAACTTATGAAAAGGATATTTATGAAAAAGATTTTAATTGCTTTATTTGCAATTTCAAGTTTTCTATTTGCTAAAGAAGTAACGGTATCAATTGTACCTCAAAAATATTTTGTAGAAAAAATTGCAGGTGACAAAATAAAAGTAAATGTGATGGTGAAACCAGGTTCTTCTCCTGCTACATATGAACCAAAAACATCTCAAATGAGAATTTTAGCAAGTTCAGTTGCTTATTTTTCTATTGATGTGCCATTTGAAAAAGTATGGTTAAAAAAGTTCCAAGCTGCAAATAAAAAAATGCTACTTGTAGATACTTCAAAAGGTATTAAGAAGCTTGAAATGGAAGCACATGAACATCATGATGAAGAGCATGAGGAACATGCACATAAGGAAGAGAAACATGAAGCTCACGGACACCATGACCATCATGATCACCATGATCATCACGAAGATGAAAAGAAAGATAAAGAAAAACATAATTCTCATAAACATGAAGGATTAGATCCTCATATTTGGCTAGATCCAGTTTTAGTTAAAACTCAAGCAAAAAATATTTATGAAGCATTAGTAGAAATAGATCTTCAAAATAAAGAGTTCTATGAAAAAAACTATAAAGAGTTTTTAGTAGAACTTGAGCAATTAAATAAAAAAATTGAAGAGATAATAGAACCTTTTGAGCATAAAGCTTTTATGGTATTTCATCCATCTTGGGGATATTTTTCAAAAAGATATCACTTAGAACAAATTGCAATTGAAGTTCAAGGTAAAGAACCTAAACCAGCTCAATTAGTTGAATTAGTTAAAGAAGCAAAAAAACATGAAATAAAAATTGTTTTTGTTTCTCCTCAGTTCTCTCAAAAAGGGGCTAAAACAATCTCTAAGAGTATAAATGGTAATGTTGCTGTTATCAATCCTCTTGCTCAAGATTGGAATGATAATTTAATCAAGGTAGCTAAAACTATTGCAGAAACTTATAAATAAAATATTTCTACTTCTAGTTCTATTTTCCTACACCCTTTTTGGGTGTAGTATCTGTACTATATACTCTCCTGAAACAAGAGTTTCAATTGAAATTGAAGCTGATGAAAAAAAGATTAAAACAGCAAATGTTACATGGGTTTTAACAAAAGAGTTTACTGAACACTTAAAGCAAATTTACGATAAAAATCAAAATAATCATTTAGATAAAAAAGAGTTAACGCCAATAAAACAATCTATTTTAGACTATATAGAAGAGAAAAACTATTTAATTCATATCTCTTATGATAAGGTGGTTAATAAAGAGAACTTTAATGAGATTAAAGTAAATAGTAAGAAGACATTTGTAAAGAATTCAAGACTTCATTTTAATTTTGAACTTGATTTAAATTATGATGTTATTAAAGATAATGCTCTTTATATAAATGTAAATGATGATGAAAACTATTTTATTTTATTGTTGGCAAAAAATGGTGTAAAATTTAATGCCCCTTTTAAATACCAAGAGCTACTTGATAGAAAGAGTGCAATTTTTTATATTGGTACAGATACAAAAATAATAGAATCACCTACAAGTAGTAAAAATTCTCAGGACATTGAAAAACTAGATGTAGAGGTTCAAGAAAATAAAGAGATAAAAGAAGAGACTATTTTAAGCTCTTTTTCTAAAAAAGTAAAAGAGTATTTAATTAAGATAGAAAATGGTGATGATTATGCTCTATTTATCCTTTTAGGAATATCATTTGTTTATGGGATAATTCATGCTTTAGGGCCTGGACATGGAAAATCTTTAGCTTTTTCATATTTTGCATCAAATAAAAGCTCTTTTATAAAAGCTTTTTGGGTATCACAGGCAAGTGCTTTTATCCATATAGTTGGAGCTTTGATTTTGGTTATGATTTCAGTTTTTATTTTACAATCTATGTTAAATAACTTTGTAAATGACTCTGTTGAAATTTTGACAAAAGTAAGTTCAGTGATGATTATGGCTTTAGCTGCATATATTCTTTATAATAAGCTAAGTAATAAGCCTCATTCTTGTGCAGCTTGTTGTGGAGGACATTCCCATGAAGAAACTACAACTACATCAGTATGGAGTGCAACAAAACCTAATAATACAACAAGTTTAAAACCAAATTTTATGAAAAGAGACCTCTATTTTGTATTAACAGCTGGGCTTATACCTTGTCCAGGAACTGTGGTATTGTTTATTTATGCTTTTATCCTTAAAACATATTTTGCAGTTATATTAGCTTCTATTTTTATAAGTCTTGGAATGGGATTAGTAATTTTTGCTTCTTCTTTCTTAGGTGTTTCAGTTCATAAGTTAAGTGAACGTTCTCATAAGCTTACAAATATTTTAGAGATATTAGCGCCAGTTGTTATGTTTGCTTTAGGGGTATTTCTATTTTTAAATGCGGAGTTAATTTAAATGTTTGATATTATAAAGATACTTGAAAATCATCTACCTAAATATAAAAGAGTTCTAGAATTAGGAAGTAAACAAGGTGAATGTTTAGAGATACTTGATGGTTATTATGAAGTTGTTGCAAGTGAAGATGAAAAGACAAAGACTCGATATCTAAAAGATAATTATTTAGATATCAGAGTTATTTTAATAGAACCAGTAACGCTTGATAGTCATAAAAGATTTGAGTGTGTATTTTCAAAAAACTTACTTGATGAACTAAGTATTGAACAAATAGATAAATCTTTTGAAAATCAAAAAAAACTACTTGAAAACGAATCTTTGATCTTTCATATTTTTGATGAAAGTAAAGTTTCAAAAGAAGAGATTGAAAAGCTACTTCTTAAAAACTATAAGATATTGGATTCTAATTCTAAAGAGGGAAGTTTTTATATACTAGCTACTTTAATATAAACCAATAAAACTTAAAATGATGGAAATTAAATAAAAAGTTTATACTTTTTTTATACTTTTGTATTATTATGAAATAGAGTTTGAAACAAAAGGTTTATTTATATGAAACGTAATAATATTTTTCTACTTATTTCCATTGTTTTTTTTCTTCTATATATATTTATAATCTATTCTACTTATTCAGAAAATAAGTCATATCTATTGGCAAATACAAAAAATAATCAAATTAAATTAGTTCATGCATATAAAGAAAAATTTGATGAAAGACTTTCTGGTTTAAAAAGAATTGTTGAGACAATGGGTAAAAATCTTATAAAAAAAGATAGACAAAAAGATTTTGAAATTATAAAAGAGACCTTGACAAATGCTATGAATTCGGGGATAGGTTTTAAAAGTGTATATATTGCATATCCTGATAATTATACAATTTCTGGACGCCCTGAATGGTTTTATACTAAAGATTATATTGCTACACAAAGACCTTGGTATTTAGCGGCAATTAAAAAAGGGAAAACAACAATCTCAAAACCTTATTTTGGTTCACCAGGTTATGAAGATAAAATATATATTAGTATAGTTTCTCCTGTTTATAATGATAAAGGCGAATTATTAGCTGTAATGGCTAGTGATTTAGAATTAGAATCTGTTCAAAAAGAGTTATCTGAACTTTTTCCTC
The DNA here is from genome assembly GCA_947494995.1 of uncultured Campylobacterales bacterium. Classification (GTDB taxonomy): domain Bacteria; phylum Campylobacterota; class Campylobacteria; order Campylobacterales; family Arcobacteraceae; genus Halarcobacter. The sequence continues at coordinate 925,745 of CANLWY010000001.1, forward strand.
TTGAAAAGGCTTTTGCTTTTTTAATGACAAATGATGCAAAAGTTATTACTAAATCAAATAAGCTAGGAATTGATTTTAAAAATAGTGAATTAAAAGAGTTTTTATCTTTTTTAACTAAGGAAAAAATAGGAGATAAGGTTCTAAACTTGGATAAAAAAAAGTATTTATTTACTTATGACTCTTTAGAAAATAGTGATTGGTTATTTGTCTCTGTATTAGAAGAAAAAGAGATATATAAGAATTTGAATAATCAACTATTTATGAATCTATTAGCTTCTTTAGTTTTATTTATTTTAGGTTTTGGGACAATCGTTTTTATGTCAATAACTCAAAAGAAACTATATGAAAAACATCTTCTTTTAGGTCATTTTGCTAAAAGTCCAACTTGGGGCGTATTATTAACAGATAAAATAGGTAATATCATATTTATAAACCAAGTTTTTGAAAATATATTTAATCTAAAAAGAAAAAGTTTATATGGAAAATCTTTAGATTCTATTGTACATCATATAAAGTGTCCAAAAAAGCAAGGAGAAGAAATATCTTGTTTTGAGGATATAAAAGAGAGGTTTTTAGAAATGAAAACATATACTCTTGAAAAAAATGGCAAAACATATAGGGTTCAAATCACCCCTTTACTAAATAAGTATCAAAAGGAGTTAGAGGGAGCAATTATTACTGTTAATGATGTTACCCATGAAAAAGAGTTAGAGAAAAAAGAGATTGAACATGAACAGCTTTTAATACAAAATAGTAAAATGGCAGCCTTAGGTGAAATGGTAAGTGCCATATCTCATCAATGGAGACAACCACTTAGTACACTATTGATGTTAATTAGTAATACAGAAGATATGATTGAGAAACAAAATTTTGAAAAGGCAAATAACTATTTAGATAGATCAAGAAATAATATTGAATTAATGAATGAGACAATAAATGCTTTTAGAAATTTTTATAAAGAAGATTTTGGAAAAGCAAAATTTGATTTAGTAACAATTATAAATGAAATTATATTAATAAGTTCACCTCAAATGACAATGAATGGGATTGAATTAGAGTTTACATATGATAAAAAGGAATCTTATTTATCTACAGGGTATCCCTCTTATATAAAACAAGTATTGATTAATCTTATTGGAAATGCAAAAGATGAATTATCAAATATATTAAAAGAAGAACCTTTATTTGAAGCAAGTATAAAAATAAATTTATCAAAAGAAGATCAAACCTTTTTTATAAGTGTTGAAGATAATGGAAAGGGCATTTCAAAAGAGAATAAAGAAAAAATTTTTCAACCATTTTTTACTACAAAAGCAGAACAAGGTACAGGTACGGGACTTTATCTTTGTAAGCTATTAATAGAGAATAAAATGAATGGAAAATTCACTTTATCAAATTATTCTAATCCCACAAGATTTATGATTGAAATAGGAGAGTTTTGATGTATGAAAAAATAGAAGAGCTTTTAAAGGATAAAACTATTTTAATTGTTGAGGATGAAGTAAGTTTACTTGAAATAATGCTTGAATCAACTCAAGAGTATGTAAATGAAGTATTCACAGCAACAAATGGAATTGAAGGACTAGAAGTTTTTCAATCAAAGAACATAGATTTGATTATTTCAGATATTCATATGGCTAAAATGACTGGACTTAGAATGAGTCATGAAATAAGAAAAGTAGACCCTTATATTCCTATTATATTTTTAACAGCATATGATACAGATGAAAATATGATTGAAGCAATAAAAGTAAAAAGTAGAAATGTTTTAAGAAAACCATTTGATAAAAAGCAACTTCTTTTGAGTATGATGCTTGTTATGAACTCTTTTAAGGAAGAATTTTCTTTATTTGAATTAGCCAATGGATATAAATATAATTTTGATACTAAAGAACTTATTTTTAATGATAAACATCTTATTTCTTTAACAAAAAAAGAACAGAGACTTTTAGAACTTTTATTAAAACATCAAGAACATGTTGTTCCTTTTTCAATGATTGAAAACTATGTATGGATGGAAAATGGTGCTACAGCTGATGCTATAAGAATGTTTATAAATAAACTTAGAAAAAAAATCTACCCAGAGCTTATTCAAAATATCCAAGGTATTGGATACAAACTCTCAATAAATTAACAAAAAATAAAAAGATTATACTTAGTTTATACTCTTGCCATAAAATTCCTATAGAGAAATAAAAAAGCTATAGGAGGCTTAAAATGATAAATATAACAAAAGTTGGATTATCTTTGTTGTTATTAACTACATTAAGTTTTTCAGCAGAAAATATTATTCTGAAAGAAAAAACTAATTTAATTTTTGATGGAAAAGTAATAGGGTATTCACCTATTTTAACTCCAGTAAAAAAAGTAAAAACTTCAAAAAATAAAACAGAAATTAAAATTAAAGGTTTCAGACTTGAAAACTATCCTCAAATGGTAGTTAGAGATATGAAAAGAGGTGAACTATATGCTGAGTTTGATGAAGAAGAGATGGCTAATAAATCTTTTAAAGTAATTAAAAAATATGAAGACGATTATGGTGAAGTTTGGCATGAAGTTGAAGGTAAGTTTCAAATTGCTTCAAAACAGATTGCAAAAGAACCAGCAAAACTATATTTAAATGCTAAAAAAACATATGAAAGAACTTGTTCAATGTGTCATCATTTAGCAGCTTCAACAGCATATACTGTAAATCAATGGCCACAACAAATTGAGAGTATGATGGAGCAAGTGGCATTAGATGCTCCGACTAAAAGTTTAATTATTAAATATTTACAACAAAACGCTTCAGACGCAAAATAAAGGAGATATTATGAAACGTAGAGGATTTATAAAATTAGGAGCTGCAGTAGGTGCTGCAACTACAGTAAAAGCAAGCGGTCTTGATGGTTGGGCTGATTTAACAAATTTTGATCAAAGAGTTGCATTCTCAGCAAATAGATTTGGTATGTTTAATGCAACAATTAAAAGTGGTGAAGTAACTCAAACTACAGCTTTTGAAAAAGATTATTTCCCAACACCTATGATTAGAGCAACTGCTGATATGATGCAAAATACTACAAGAGTAGAATACCCAATGGTGAGAAAATCATTTTTAGAAGCAAAAGGACCTTCAAAACCAGAACTAAGAGGAAAAGAAGAGTTTGTAAGAGTTTCTTGGGAAACTGCACTTGATTTAGCTGCAAAACATATGAGAACAACTTTTGATAAATATGGACCTGAAAGTATTTATGGAGAGTGTTATTGGTGGGGTGGTTCTGGACGTGTAAGTTGGGGACGAACAGTTTCTAGAAGAATGATGAGAGTTCTAGGTGGTTTTGTGACTGAATCAGGAGACTATTCAACAGGTGCTGGATTAGTTATTATGCCTCATGTCTTAGGTGGCTCATCAGTATATGATACACCAACAAAATGGAAAGCGATAATTGAAAATGCAAAAAGTGTTGTTGTTTGGGGTTGTGATCCTATTATTACTAATCAAATTACTTGGAGTATCCCTCTTCATAGTTGTTATAACGAGTTTGCTAAGCTTCAAAAAGCTGTTGTTAGTGGAAAAATTAAAGCATTTTCTGTTGATCCTAGGGTTAATGATACTGCTAGGTATTTAGGTTCTACTCATATTGCAGTTAAGCCTGGAACTGATCCTGCTTTAATGCTTGGTATGATTCATTACTTATATACTAAAAAACTTTATGATGCAAAATTTATTAAGAAATATACAGTTGGGTTTAATAAATTTAAAAAATATTTTATGGGTGAAGTTGATGGAGTTGCAAAAGATATTAATTGGGCTTCAAAAATCACAGGTGTTCCAGCAAACGTAATTGCAGAGTTTGCAACAACTTTAGTAAAAGAGAGATCAGTTATTCTTTGTGGTAGAGCATTACAAAGACAAGATCATGGTGAGCAAAATCACTGGATGTGTACAGTTCTTAGTGCAATGTTAGGACACATGGGATTACCTGGTGGTGGATTAGAATTCTCATTAGCTTATAATTCAAGTGGAGCTTCAGATAGAGTAACACCTACAATTTCAGGAATTTCACAATCTATTCCAGAAAAATACAATAAAAAATATCCAAATGCTCCTTGGTTAAAACATCATGATGTAGTTATTCCATCATCAAGATCTATTGAAGCTCTAGCTAATCCTGGAAAAGAGATAGATTATAATGGTAAAAAAATCAAGTTGCCACATATTAGATTAATGTATAACGCATCAGGATCTCCACTTACAAGACATCAAGATGTAAATAATATGATTGAACAATGGAAAAAAGTAGATACTGTAATTACAGCTGAACCATTTTGGACTTCAACTGCAAAAATGTCAGATATTGTATTTCCTGTTGCTTTAGAACTTGAAAGAGTAGATATTGATCAAACAGGTAGTACAAAAGAGTTTATTTTAGCAAGAAAAGCTGAGGTTGCACCTGCTGGTGAGAGTCAAAGTGATTTCTGGATTTGTAAAGAGCTATGTAAAAGATGGGGATATGAAGAGGTATTTACTGAAGGTAAAACAGAATTAGACTGGGTTAAGTCTATTTATGAAGATGCCTCACAAAAAGGTAAGGCTATGGGACTTTCTATGCCTACATTTAGTGAGTTTTGGGAGAAAGGTTATGTACAATTCCCTGAGGTTGATAAAAATACATTAAACTATACTAGATATACAGATTTTAGAAAAAATCCATATAAAAATAAACTTGGAACACCTTCTGGTAAAATTGAAATCTATTCACCAGTAATTGCTAAGTTTGGTTATGATGATTGTAAAGGATATCCATCTTGGATTGAACCTAAAGAGTGGTTAGGAAATAAAAAACTAACTAAAAAATATCCATTGCATTTAGTATCACCTCACTCTAAATATAGACTTCATTCTCAAATGAATAATAGTTATTTAAGAGGATTATATGAAAAGTCTGGACGAGAGCCAATTTTAATGAATAAAAAAGAGGCACAAAAAAGAGGAATTAAAGAGGGTGATATTTTAAGAGTATTTAATGATAGAGGTGAGATTTTAGCTGGAGCTCATATTACCGAAGAAGTAATAGATGATGTTGTAATTATGTGTGAAGGTGCATGGTACTCTCCTGAAGTTCCTGGAGAAAAATCTCTTTGTCAACATGGTAATGTAAATATTCTTACTATTGATAAGGGAACATCGAAATTAGCCCAAAGTAATATTGCTCACACTGCATTAGTACAAGTTGAAAAATATAAAGGTGTTGTTAAACCTATTAATGCCTTTAATAAACCAAAAATCATTCAATCTTAATAAAAGCAAAGGGTTTCATATCTTTAATGAAACCCTTTTTTAGAATACTTAGTTAAAGGTGATATGGATACCTAGTCATTTATACATTCTCCTTCACTCATTCGTATCATCTTTAGCTAAGTATTTTATAAAATCTTAAAAAATACAAAGGAGTTTTAATGAAAAAAACAAGTGTTTTATTTGTTTTAATGTGTACCTTAGTTTATGCTAATCCATATGCTAAGTGTTCTGGCTGTCATGGTTTAAAAGGAGAAAAGGCTGCATTAAATGGTAAGTCTAAAGTTTTAAAAGATATGACAAAAGCAGAAATAAAATCTGCAATGATAGGTTATCAAAATGGAACATATGGTGGTGCTATGAAAAATATGATGATAGCTCAATCGAAACTATTAAGTGAATCTGATATTGATACCATATCTGAAATGATTGGTAAATAGTAGAATCACTATACACAAAACAAGGAAAAAGAATGAAGACGTTTAATTTAAGTCTTGCTGCTATTGCAGCAATGTCAATTGTTTCAACAACTAATGCAAGTAGTTTACAAGAAGCATTAAAAAATGGAAAAATAAGCGGTGCAATTCAAGCTTACAATTTCTCTAGAAATTTAGATTCGGGAAAAGATTATGAAATCACAACTTTAAACTTAGATTTGAGTTATGAAACAGCGCGAATAAATGGATTTGGTGCAAAAGCAACATTTCAAGCAGCTTCTTCACCATGGGCTGATGATGATGCAAAAAATGCAAGATCTGGAGATATGTATGGTTCTGGAGCTCAACTTTCAGAACTTTACCTTTCTTATAAAACGGATAATACAACAGCTCAAGTTGGTAGAATGTATTTTTGGTCACCTCTTCTTGGTGGAAGTGGATCAAGACCAACTAAAGAAGCTATGCAAGGTATTTCTATTGTTAATTCTGACCTTCCAGATACAACAGTAACATTAGCATATATGAATAAAATGCAATCAAGAACAGATGGTGAAGGAAATATTGGAAAGTTCACAGAAAACTTTACAGGTTGGGATGGTAGTAGATTAGAAGATGGTGCGTATACTATTGCTTTAACAAATAAATCAATTGAAGACTTAACGCTTACATTTGCTTATCTTAATGCCATTGATGAATATAAGACTGCTTATTTTGAAGGATCTTATGATTTTGGAAGTTTTGCTCTTTCATCTCAATATTATTATAGTGAGCAAGAAGATGAAGAGGATACTAATTTATTTGGAATTAAAGCAACAACTTCTATAGGCTCTTTAGATTTATTAGCTGCTTATGTAACAGTTGATGATGACGATGGTGTTATTCCTGGTGCAGGAAATGGTGCTGACCTTGCTTATACATGGTCTGAAATCTTTTCTGATCAATATAGAGCTGATCAAGATTCTTATAAGTTAGCTGCTACATATAATATTAACAAAGATACATATGTAGGAGTAAGTTATGTAAATGAAGATGATAAAATAAATGACAAAGAGTATGGTTATACTGCAATTAAAGCAAGTTATAATTTTTCTGGTGAACTTTCTGGTTTAAATATCTGGGCTGCTTATGAAATGGGAAGTCAAGATGCAAGAGATGATGGTTTAAGAATTAAATTAAACTATACATTTTAATAACAACAATTAGATTTAGAATAAATTTATCATTGTGAAAGATAAAAGTCATTTGTTCTCCGCACTTAAAATTTTAACAATGGTAAGTTATTCTAAAAAACAGACTTGTTCTTTTAAAAGAATAAAACAAAACAATAAAATAAAAAAATTAAAATTAAATCATTAAGCTACAAAGAGTTTTTCTTTGTAGCTTTTTTAATTTTCAAGAAATCAGTCTATATTTCATTAGTTGATGGGCTTAAAGGTTTTCCAGAAGCTATTAATTCCATTTTCCCAAAAACAGTATTGAATTGTACCTGTCCTTTTATCCATAGTTATACCTTTTAGAAAAATACTTTTAATAAATCCAATTAATATTATCTAAAACATTATAAATATATATCTTTATTATAAAATGATATAATTAATAGGCTATTAATAAAGGATAAAAAATAATGGAAAATAATATACTAATATCACTAAATGAAATAAAAACTATACTATATATTCTTATAGGAATATTTATAGTTGGCGTTCTTTTAGTTTGTTTTATATTGTATATAGTAGGAGTCAGATTTTTATCTTATAAAAAATCAGATGAATTTAAATTCTTTACAGAAGAAAAAATAGATAAAGGACTTTATAATGAAGTTATTTCAGATGCAAAAGAATTTCTTAAAAATAGACCTCACCATACTTATACACAATGGTATTTAGCAAGAGCTTATTATTATATAGATGACTTTGAAAATGCAAAAGTTTACTTTGAGAAAATATTAAAAAGAGAACCTAGTTGGGTAGAAAGTGTAGAACCTTATTTAGATGAAATCAATGATAAAAAGATAAATGAATAAAATAAAAAAATATCTTCTCTACAGCTTAATTCTTATAGTTCTATGGATAGTATTTGCATTATCATATGGTATTTATAATTTGCTTGGAAAAGAACTGGGAAAAGGTTATGTTATATCTACGGATAAAAATTATAATTATTTAACTTCAGAAAGTTTAAAAGAGTTAATTTTATATGGAATTCTTGATTATAATTACAATGAGAAATATATTATATTAGCTAAATTAAAGGGATCAGCTTATACTTGTAAGAATGCTGATAAATTTATTTTTGCAAAAAAAATTCAATATGTGATAATAGATAAACATTCAGGGAAAATTATCTCCACGGAAAATGAAGAAAAATTTGAAAAGAAAAAGACTGAACTTAATATAAGATTAAAAGTTGATTCATCTGATAGTTTTGAAAAAACTATTAAAAAAGTTAGAAAATCAAATATTGATAAAAATATACTTGAGTGTGAAGACGTAAATACATATCCTATAAATAGTTACTAAAAATAAATTAGTGAAAGGAAGTTTCTAATTGAATGAAAAACAAATAAAAAAAGAAATTGAAATGGATTTAAACAAATACTTACAAAAAAACTTTCCCTCTTTAGAGATTAAATCACCACTTTTTTATAACTGGGATTATGGATTAAGATTTGAAATAGGATTACCAACTATTCCAATTTTTAAAGATAAAGAAGTTTTTAATAGAGAGTATTTTGAAAAAGCATTACTACGTGCTAAAAAACTTTTTGAAGCGACCTTTGAACCTAATGACAGAGTTTATGCAGTATTTCAACGATATTCAGATGGAAGACAAAAAATTAAAAGAAATAACTACGTTTTTAAATCTATAACCCAGTTTGATAAAATTGAGGTTTTTAAGATTAAAAATCTTTACAAAGATTTTGATGAAAGAGAAGATAATAGAAGAGAACATTATCATAGAATTGCAGTGCATACAAAATTAAACAATATAGATTATTCAAATATTATAAATAGAGCCATACATAAAGATTTTGGTGGAGGCTTTATTCAATCTTTTTTTATAAATATTGATAAGGGTATAATCTATTATTTATATGATGATAGAGGGTTAGATATTATTGCAAAAGATAAGAATACATTAAAAAAACTATATTTAGAATTTAATGATTGGATTCTTGATTATAATAGAAAAAAAATTGATAGTGTTTTTAAGAATTTATAAAATCAAATTTATTTTCTGTTTGAGTATTCAAGGTTTTATAACTAAAACCATAAATACTAAATAAAAGATAAATATAATAACAAGTTCAACAACCTGTAGTATTTAAGAAAGTTTTAGAAGATGGAGTTAATTATAAACTCCATCACACTTTTTTTTTATTTTAACACATCCAAAATAATTTTAGTAGCATTAGATATTCGTACTATCTTATCTTGTATTTCATAAATTTTTGTCCCTCTAATATCAGAATATTCATCAGTTTTAATAACTCTACCTCTATTTAGTATATCTTGATCTAGAACTTCACCTTTAGCTATTTTCTTTTGCCATCCGGGAGGTAATTGGCCACCTCTTTGTACTTTCTTTTGTAATCCATAAGGAATAGATTTTTCTTTTTTAACTTTATCTTTACCTTTTCCTGCCCATTCTGGCTTTTGGGCTAGTGCAGAAGTTCCTATAAGTAAAGTACTCGCAAGTAAAATAGTAAAAGCTTTATTTAGTTTCATTTGAAATCCTTTTAAGTTATTAGAAAATCATATCATATGCGGGTATAAAAATTGTGAAATGCAAAGAATAATATAGAAAAAGAGATAAATTCTTTATTCCCTATATAAATTTGTTAAGCAAGTATATTTATACTTTCTATTGTATATACCAGTGTTTGAACTATCTTCTATTATTTTTTCTGTAATATTTCGAGTTTTCTGTAAAGTGTTGGTTTTGGAACAAAATCAGGATTAGTAAGATTAACTATACAAAAATTCTAGGACAATCAAACTTTGACACAAAACTTTGAACAGTCTCGATATTAATTAAAGAATTATGTAATAGATTTTATATATTTAGATAGATGTTTTACTTATAATATCATAGACTAAGATATACATTGGCATATTTTCATTTTTCTTTTCTTCAATAGTTGTATTATCAGTTTTTTTAGTATTTTTACTTTTTTTTAAATCTCTATTTTTATTCATCTTTTTTCCCTTTTATCCCTAGTGATTCTTTAGAATTATAAATTTTATTAGACTGATACAACTATCTTAATACCTTGAAAGAAACAAAGTTATATATAATTTATTTATATAAAGAAGGGTCTCTTTAATAAAAAAGAGACCCTTGTTCTTATAAAAAGTATTATTTAGTCTTTGGTGGACTAAATACTGTAATAGGAGGTAGAGCATCAGTGAATTTTTCTATTTCTACCATTGCTGTATTTGCAATATTCGCTTGTGCTAAATCTGATGTTCCTTTATCAATAGTTAACTGGTTTACATCTCCATGTTTACACATTGATCCAATTTTCCCTGGTTGTAAAGGATCAAACCATCCACCTTCGCACATTCTAACTACATTTGGTGAAACTGCATCTGTAACAACTGCACCTGCTAATGTAGAACCTCTTTTATTATAAACTTTTACTACATCACCATTTTTGATTCCACGTTTTTTTGCATCTTCTGGATTTAACCAAATTGGTTCTCTTCCTTGAACTTCATATAAATCTTTTATCCAAGTATTACTTAACTGTGAATGCAATCTATACTTTGGATGAGGAGATAATAGATGTAAAGGAGCTTCTTTTGCAAGGTCTGAACCTAACCACTCAGCTGGTTCCATCCACATAGGATGTCCTTTACAATCATCATATTTGAATTTATCAACTACTCTAGAGAAAATTTCAATTTTTCCAGATGGTGTTCCTAGAGGATTTAACATAGGGTTTTTTATAAAATCACTATGTCTTACAAACTCTCTTGATGATTGAGGTGTTTCAAATTTAGCAAAACCTTGTTTCCAGAAATCTTCAAATTTAGGTAACTTAATATTTTTCATAGCTGCCTGAGATATTGATTCTTTATAGAAAGATTCAATCCATTGCATTTGAGTTTTTCCATCAGTAAACTCTTTTTCATATCCCCAACGTTTACAAATTTCACGACAAATTTCAAAGTCATCTTTAGATTCACCTACAGGTTCAATTGCTTTTTGTATTGCTAAGAAGTGTGTAGCAGAATAATCTCCTATTCTTTCAATATCATTTCTTTCAATTTCTGTTGTTGCAGGAAGAACAATATCTGCCATACGTGCTGTTGATGTCCAGAAAGGTTCATTTACAATAAATGTCTCAACTCTTTGCCACGCTTTTAACATTCTATTACGATCTTGATGATGATGGAATGGATTTCCTCCTGCCCAATAAACTAGTTTTATATCAGGATAAGTAATTTTCGAACCATTAAAGTTAATAGTTTTCTCAGGGTTTTCAATCATATCAACAACTTTAGCTGCTGGAATATTAAATGGTTTATAATTTTTCCAAGGACCATTTTTACTACTGTTAATTGTAGTTGAAATACCAGGTAATCCAGGAGCTTTTGCTGTTGGCGTACCACCATTAGCGTAATGATAACTAAAACCAAAGCCACAACCAGGTTTTCCAATTTGCCCAAGCATTGCAGCTAATGTAACCATCATCCAGTGGAACTGTTCACCATGATCACCTCTTTGACCAGCCCATCCTGACATAATCATTGTATTTTCTTTTCTAATTCGTTTAGCAAATACTTTAATTTCTTCTGCTTTAACTCCACAGATTTTTTCTGCCCATTCTGGCGATTTTTTAACGCCATCAGTTTCACCTAATAAGTACTTTTTAAACTTGTTAAAACCTACTGTATATTTTTTTATGAATTTTTCATCATATAGTTTTGCAGTATATAAGTAGTATGCCATTCCCATCATCAAAGCAACATCTGTATTTGGTTTTACTCTAATATGTGGGCCATTGTAATATCTTTGAGTATCATTTGCAATTGGGTCAACAGAGATAACACTAATTTGGTTTTTGTCAACTTTCTTTTTAAGTTCTTTCATGTAGGCATAACCTTCATGTGCAGGAATCTCCCATGCAATTTGATTTGTAATCATTGGGTCAGCACCCCAGAAGATCACATTTTTTGCATGTTTAAGAACTAATTCCCAAGATGTTTGTTGTTCATATACTTCATTTGTACCAAGAACATGAGGAAGAATAACTTGAGAAGCACCAGTAGAATAATCACCGATTCTTCCTACATAACCTCCTGCAATTTTCATCATTCTATTCATTACACGTTGAGGATTATGTAATCTTCCTACACAATACCAACCATAACTTCCCGCATATATACTTTTATAACCATGTTTCTCTTGTGTTCTTTTTATCTCTTCAGCAACAAGATCTAAAGCAACATCCCAAGATACTCTAACAAATTTTTCACTACCTCTTTTTGAAGTATCACTTTTATGTCTATTTTTTAAATACCCTTCTCTTACATATGGGTATTTTACACGAGTAGGAGCATATGTTCTTGCTGGTAAAGCATTAATCATAGGTGAAACAAGTGCATCATCTTGAAAACCTTCAACACCTGTAAATTGACCACCTTTAATATTAGCTTTAAAAGCACCAAAATGTGAACCACTATATTTTTTATCATTGCTTGAGATTGCACTACTTACAAAAGGAACTGCATGTAAACTTTGACTTCCTAATACAGCACCCACACCAATTGAACTTGATTTTAAAAAATCTCTTCTATTTTTAAACATTTTGAACTCCTTAATGCATATCTTTTGCATGTTCTTGCATAAATTTTGTTAGTAACCATTGATCATCTGAAGTTAAACCAGCTCTATCTTTCATTGCTTTTACAATATTAGGCCATTGATTAGCAGTAAACTCATGAGGTGGGTGTGCTTGATGACAGCCTCCACAACGTTGTTTAAATAGTTTGTCAGCTTTATCCCAAACTTTATTTTGTGAAGCTACTAAGTTAGATGTTTTAACCCAAGCAGTGAAGCTACTTTCATTCCAGATTGATTCAAATTCATCAGTCTTAGATTTCCCTTTTTTTACTTTTGAGACAACTGATTCATCTAAAATTCCTAAGATAATTCTTTTTCCAACTTTTTTGAAAATAACTGTTTCTGCACCAAATGCACTCCAACCACTAACACGAACTTTAGTGTTTTTACCAGATTTTTTAATAATATCTAGCTTTGTACCAGGAGTAAGTGTTCCTACACTATCTCCAGCTTTGTTCATAAGAGTAGTTGTTTGTGCTACATAAGTAGATGCAGCATTAAGTGCAGTTGAAAATAAGATTCCAGCCGCACCAACAGTAACTATTTTGATAAGGTTTTGAGTTTTCATTCCTTTCTCCTTTTGTTTGATAGAGAAAGTTTAATACAGAAGAATAAAAAAACTATAAATAAATTTTTTTATTTAAAATTAAGTTTGTAACCAAGTCCTTTTACATTTTCTATTAACTCATAATGAGTTTTAGAACGAAGTTTATTTATATACATTCTAATAGTATCAGGAGTAGCTCCTTTTTCATACCAAACATAGCCTTCAATGGCATCATAGCTTACCATATGTCCTTTATTATCAATTAAAATCTCAAAAAGTTTTTTTTCACTTCTTGTTAGATGTATAATCTCTTTATTTTTTATTAACACTTTATTTCTATAGTCATAAACAAGATCAAATCCTAGTTTTAGAAAATGATTACTTGTTGATAGTTTGCCTGAAGCCATAAGTAATGAGTTATATAATTGTTCTATATCAAAAGGTTTATGTAAAAAAGAGATAACTTCCATATCAATTGATTTACCAATATTATCAGAGGTATCATAGGCAGTAAGAACAATAACAGGTAGAGTATGATTAACTTCACGAATGTTTTGAACCATTGTAAGCCCATTCATTTTAGGTAAATGAATATCCGTAACTAAAACATCAATATTACCTTTATAAAAAAGCTCTAAACCTTCTTTTCCATCAGTAGCAAAAACTACACTCTTACAATATGGGCTTAGTGCACTTACAATTTCATCACAAAGAAGTTCATCATCTTCAACAACTAATACATTTACCGGAGCAAGTCTTTTAAGAACACTCTTTTCCATGATTAACCTCCTTAAAGGGTAATATAATTTCAAACCTTGTAGGGTTTTTATATGATGAGATTTTTATCTCACCATTTAATTTTTTATCTATTAACAATCTACAAAAATATAAACCATTTCCGGTTCCTTTTATTCCCTTTGTAGTTTGTAGTGGTTTAAATAGCTTCTCTTTAAATTTTGTATCAATGCCACAACCATCATCTTCTATTATTAGTTTATAGTGCGTTGATTTTTCTAAATTAATTGTAATATGACCTAGTTCATCTTGGTCATCACGTTTTTCTATAATTGCATCTTTTGCATTTGAAATAAGATTTACAATGACTTGTTTAAGATGATTTGAGTGGGAAAAAAGTCTGTAGTCTTGGTCATATTCATAATTAAATTTTAAATCTATATTATTTACTCTAGCCATTGGATCCATAATATTAACAACTTCTTGAACTGTATCTGCAACATCAAAACACTCTTTATTTGCATTAACTTTATAAAACTCTTTAAATGATTGTAAAGTCTCTTCCATAAAACGTATTATTTCCGAGGCTTTTTCAAAATTACTGATTAGTCTCTCTTCACTTATCATTTTATCTGTAACTTGGAACTTCATATTTCCCATCATCACTAATAGTGCTGCTAAAGGTTGTCTCCATTGATGCGTTATTGCTCCTACCATCTCTCCTAGAGCTGCCATTTTTCCATGTTGTATCATGATTCGTTCATGTTCTTGTTCTCTTTTTTCAAGAAAATATTCATGACTTATATCACTTACTGTAATCATTGCACCTTCAAAATTCTGTTCTGCATCTAAAATACCAGTGACCTGTACACGCCAACTCAAAGTTTGTTTATCATTAATAAATGTTTCTGAAGTTTGTTCTACTTTTTGTGATAAAACACTAGTTATTAAAGTTTTCATTTTTTTAGAAACATCTAATGAAGTATTTGAAAATACATGAGGTATATCATTAATATTTGTTTCATTATTTATATGTTCTAAATCAAAGAGTTTTTTATATGAAGTATTCATAAAAATACTATTACCCTTTAGATTTACCATTGCTAAGGCTTGAATACTATGGTATGCGAATGAGTCCAAAAGCTGTCTATGTTTAAACATCATTTTTGACATTAGCATTGATATAAAAAACATTATTAAGCCAAATAAAACTAGTCCTAAAGCCATTAATACATTTATAAAAAGCTTTTGGGTTAACTCTTTAAATATATTTTCTTCATCTAATACGGTTGCAAATATCCAATCTGTATTTTCTAAAAATTCATAAGTTAAAAGATACTTTTTCCCCTCATATGAATAAGAAAGAGTATTTGATTTATCTTTTTTTTGTAAAATAGCCTTAATAGCAG
The DNA here is from genome assembly GCA_947494995.1 of uncultured Campylobacterales bacterium. GTDB lineage: Bacteria > Campylobacterota > Campylobacteria > Campylobacterales > Arcobacteraceae > Halarcobacter. Next base: position 941,003 of record CANLWY010000001.1, read on the forward strand.
CTTCACAACCTTCGCATTTTTTACTACTAAAACCTTTTGGACTTACAAGAATATTTCCTCGTTTGTTTAATAAAAAAGCAAAACCATCTACAGGTAGATTAATTGTTAAAATATCTTTTGCAATAACATCTAAAATTAAATCACTTGATAAAACACCAATAAATTTGCCATCTCTAAGAATTGGTGTTGCAATAGAAATTACATCATCTTTAAGATCTGAGTCAATATATGGAGTAGTAACAATCATACTATTAGCTTCTTTTGTTTCTAGATACCAAGGTCGTTTACTAGCAAAATAGTCTGATGAACCTAACCAATAAATACCTGAAATAAAATCATCATTTTCATATCCTGCATATACACTTCTAAAATCACCTGAACGATTTACATATGCTAATTGAGTTTGAATTTTTTCATAATCAGAAGAAGATGACATAGTAGAGATAAACTCAGCAGTAGAAGCTATTAATCTTTTTTTTGACAATAACCATTCATCTATCTTTTTTTTGTATCCTTCTACTATATTGACCTGATTATTTTTTGTAAGTTCTTCCATCATAGTTTTATTATTATTATAATTAAAAATGACCAAGCCAATATATAATATACAGACAATACAAATAATAACTAAGAAAATGAATTTTGTTTTTTTTAAAGTTTTCATAAAGTTGTTCTACTTTCCATTTAAACTCTTTTTATATTTAACATACTATATAAGAATAAAAAAAACATAAATTTTTTTAAATTTAATAATAGGTGTTATTTAAAACACCTATTATACTTAATTAGAAGAAAACTTTGTTAATCATTACAATCATTACCCCTAATGGAGTAATAAATCTAATTGAAAAATACCAAATTTTAAAAACTGTATCATTCATATATGGTTTTAAAAGCATATAGATTACTTCTTTTTTTATTATAAAACCAACAAATATTGCTACGAGCATACCTCCAAGTGGTAATAAAATTGACGCACTTAAGAAGTCTAATATATCAAATGTTCCTGTACCAAAGAAAGTAACATACTCTTTTATTCCCTCTATATTTGATAAAAGAGCCATTGCTCCTAAAATGTAAGTTATTAGTCCAAGAACAATAAGTGCTTTCATCCGACTTGTATTAAATCTATTTATTACTGCCATTACAGTTGGCTCTAAAATAGAAACAGCTGAGGTAATTCCTGCAAAAGCTAAAGCAACAAAAAAAGCTACACCAATAATATTACCTATGAATCCCATATCATGTAAGATAGCAGGAAGAGAGATAAATACAAGACCTGGACCTTGCGCTGGTTCCGCACCAAAATTAAATATTATTGCAAAAATCACAACTCCTGCAATTAGTGCAATAATAGTGTCTAATAATGCAACAATAGCAGAGGCTCTAACTAAATTAGTCTTTTTAGGTAAAGATGCTGAATAAGTCATAATAGTACCCATACCAAGTGATAAGGTAAAAAAAGCATGACCAACAGCAGCAAGAATTGAACTTGAATGAACCTTTGAAAAATCAGGAACAAATAAAAACTCTATTGCTTTAGAAAACCCATCTAAAGTTGTTGAATAATAAAGAAGGGCAATTAAAATTACAATAAGCATTGGCATTAGAATAATATTGGCTTTTTCAATTCCTTTTTTAATTCCTTTTGAAACAATTAGAGCAGTTATTATAAAAGCAATTGTAAATAGAATAAGTTGGTTTGTTATATCTGTTGTAACCATTCCTCCAAATGCTGCACTTGAGTTTTCTACATTTTGAGGTAATGTAGTTGCAGATATATAAATATATTTGAAAATCCATCCAATAACTACAAGATAGAAAGAAAGAATTATAACTCCATTTACAACCATCCAACCACTATATTTCCATAGTTTTCCATTTTTTGGAGCTAGTGTTTCAAATGCTGTTACAGAATCTTCTCTACTAAGACGTCCTATTACAACTTCTGCTAGAAAAAGGGAAAGTCCAATAAAAACAATTGTCATAAGATAAATTAAAACAAAAGCTCCTCCACCATTTTCTCCTGTTATATATGGAAACTTCCAGATGTTTCCAAGTCCAACAGCACTCCCTGCTGCTGCAAGAATAAACCCTATACGGCTAAACCTCGCATTATTCATAGTAATCCTTTATTATAAAATTTATGATACTCTTTCCCCATTTAATACACCACTTGCTAAGAATACACCACTTATCACAAGAAGCATTCCAATTAATATACTTGTATTTAAATATTCATTTAACATTATAGTTGCAAGAATAGTTGCTACAGCAGGAGTTGCTGCACCAATAGCTGAAGTCTTTTCAGCACCTATTCGTATGATTGCTCCACTAAAACATATTCCTGAAAAAACTCCAACTATTATTCCTTGAACTATTAACTGTCCAAGAACTGCAGACATAGGTAGCGAACTATATCCAAGTTCAGGATTAGTTACTAAAATCCAAATGGTGATAAATATACCATTAGGAAAAGCCCCAAGTGCAGCAACTTTTAAAGGAGCAAGTCCTGATTGACGAATACTTATAGTAAATAGTGACCAAAGAAATGCACTTGATATTAAAAGAGCTTGTCCTATTAGTAAGCTATTGCTCCAGTTAGTTTCTGTTTGGATTAACATAATTACAACACCAATACAAATAATGATAATTCCCCACTTTCTAAAGTTTGGAAGTGTTTGTTTATAAACTATTACTGCAATCAAGCTTACAAATAGTGGGATTGTTCCTGGTATAAGAGTACTTCCGTATGCTACTTGAGTTAATTGCATTCCATATCCAGAAAGAAAGAAAAAAAGTACTCCACTTCCAAATATAATTCCAAATAAATAAATAGGAGGTACTTTTCTATAATCTTTTAGACTTTTTATAAATATAGGTAATAAAATAAATCCAGGAACTGCATAACGAAAAAATGTTAATTCTGTTAAGCTTAATGGTGAAAGAGCTCCAATTCTTAGTGACAAAGCATAACTAGACCAAATAAGTACGGTAATAAGGGCTAAAAATAATCCAATTATTTGTTGTTTTGATGTACTATTTATATTTTCTATTGTTAAAATAGTTTTAGACATATATATATTTCTCCATTTAGTTTTTGATATTTTTAGATGAAAGAGTGATTATTATATCTGTTTGATTTCCTTGTTTCTTTCTTATAATTAATAGGTTTATTGTTTTTTTGTAAGTATAAAATTGTCTATAATTAAACAAAAAATAGTTTATTTATAGTATAATTCTTTATGCAAAGGAAAAACACACGTGATTTACATATTGATATAGCTAATAAAACTATGTCATATATTTACAAACATATTGATACACATATAAATTTAGATCATCTTGCTTCAAATTTTTCAGTAAGTAAAATACATCTACATAATATTTTTAAGGAACAATTAGGAATTAATATTTATGAATCAATAAAATCAATACGACTCCAAAAAGCTTCAAATCTTTTATTAACAAATAAATATTCTACTATTACAGAGATTGCTAATATGTGTGGGTATAGTTCTCATTCTTCTTTTATCAAAGCCTTTAAAGATCGTTTTGACCAAACACCAAAACAGTGGAGAAGTGGTGGTTATGAATCTTATTCTGACGCTATTTTAAAAAAATCTTTGTTGAAAAGTTCTCTTCCAAATTTTGATGAAACAAAAGTAAAAATTGTAAAAACAAAAGATAGACCAATTTATTATCTTAGACAAAAAGGATATATTTTAGAAGAGGCTAAACAAAAGTGGAGACAACTTCAAGCATGGGTTTATACAAATGAGTTGGACGATTGTGAAGAAATAGGTATTTATCATGATAATCCTGCAATAACTCCACATGATAAATGTTTTTATATAGCAGCTGTAAGCACAAAAGAAAAAGTTATAAATACAAACCTTCCTTCAAATGTATTAGAAGGAGGATTATATGCAACTTTTGATATTTCTGGAGGTGAAAAAGAAGAAGTAGCCTGGTTTATTAAATGGGTATATTATGATTGGTTGCCTAAAAGTGGATTTGAAACAACTACTGCACCATCTTTTGTAATAATGCATAAAAATCATTTTTTAGAGGAAAAAGAGATTGAGTCAACTTTTTATCTTCCAATAAGAAGTGTTTAATCAAAGAGATTATTTTTCTAGTTTTTTAAACTCTTTTATAATCTCTTCTATAGGTTCTATTCCAACAGAAATTCTTATTAAATCAATTGGAAGTTCAATTTCTTCTAAAAACTTATTTCCCTCTTCTGTTTGAATTAAATCCCAGTGAGCGAGGTAAGTATATGGCATTAGAAGAGTGAATTCTGTTCCAAGGCTTGGACCTTTTGCAAAATTTAATTTATCATAAATTTCTTTTAGAGGTTTTGTAAAAACTACTGATACAATTCCTGTTAAGCTATTGTCATCTATCATAGTAGCAGAGTAGTTTTCTTTATTCTCTTCATCTAAACAGTAATAGACTTTTTTTATATATGAACACTTCTTTAAATAATCTACTAAAACTTTTGTATTAGAAGATATTTTCTTTACTCTTTTTTCATAACCTTGTATTTCAAAGGCCATTCTTTGCATATCTTTTATATATACAGGATCACAGTGATTAAAAAATTCAGCAGTCATGTGAGATAGAGTATGTTTTTTATTTAAAATAATTGCACCCATTAAAACGTCTGCATTTCCAGATGCAAATTTTGTTAAAGACTCTACAAAAATATCTGCATAATCTGTTAAGTCAAGGTTATAAGGTGTTGCAAAAGTTGTATCAATTACAAGTGGAATATTATATTCATCACAAAGTTTTCTTAATCTTTTAATATCAACACATTTTAATAGTGGATTTGTAGGTAGTTCTGTAATAATTGCAGTTACTCTTCTCCCTTCTTGTTTTAGATACTCTTCAAGTAAATCAAGATTTGTTATATCAGAAAATACCTTTTGTCTTTGAAAGTGATGATTTATAATATTCATCGTATCTAAATAAAGCCATCCAAATTGAACTAGAACATCTCTACCATTTCGTGCTTGTATTGAGTGAAGTCCTCGAACTATTGAGTAAATTGCATTCATTCCTGATGGTGCTAGACATACTTTATCTTTTGGTTGTTTGTAAGCATTTGCTAGTGTACCTATGATGATATCTTTTGATCTCTCTTTATCTTCTAATTCTTCTTGATATAGAGTATCTATTAATCCTTCTTCGTAAAGATATTTTTCAGCTAATCTTGAAGATAAATTGCATCCTACATGCTGAATATACATTAAAACTTTTTGAAATTGAGATGTTCCATTTTGAACTAAAATCACTCCAAATGGTTCATTTATATCTATTTTATTGTAAATATAGTATTTGTCACTTACTAGTTCAACAGCTTTATTTGAAGATAAAAGTACTACTTCATACTCATCACAAATTTTATATTTCTTTTTTATAAAAGAAGCAAGTTTTTTTAAATATGGATGTAGAATAAACCTTGGATATCCACTTTTTATCTTTTCACAGATTTCAGGTGTTTGTTCTTCATAATCAATTACATCTTGTAAATAAGGCATAGATACAGATACTGCATGTACATTATTTACAGGAAGAGTTTCTCCTGTTGGGATATGATTAAAAAAGTTTTCTTTCATCTTTACTTTACAGCCTGCTTTATATCTTCAATTAAATCTTCTACGTTTTCTAATCCTATAGAAAATCTAACAGTTCCTTCCGCTATTCCAATAGCTGCAAGTTCTTCTTTTGAAAAAGTTGCATGTGATATTTTAGCTGGAATTTCAACTCTTGAATCTGGACTTCCAAATGAACATTTCTCACCATATATTTTTGTATTTTCAATAAATCTCTCTGCTAATTCAAGTGATTCAAAATCTACACAAAAAACTCCTGGAATATAATCCATTTGTTCTTGAGCTAATTCATATTGAGGATGTGATTTTAATCCTGGATGAGTAACCTTTGTTATGTAATCTTGTTCTTCTAAAAATTTGGCAATTTTAAGAGAGTTTTCTTGATGTTCTTTCATTCTAACTTTTAGAGTAGGAATACCTAAAGTAATAAGATAAACATCCATAGGATTTTGAGATTTTCCACCTGCATTTGCATAATAATGAATTTGATCTGATAATTCTTTAGTTTTTGCAACAATTGCACCTGCAACTACTGCTCCATGACCTGAGATATATTTTGTTGTTGAGAATAAAGAAAAATCAGCTCCCAGTTCTAAAGGTCTTTGAGATATAAAAGTTGCAAGAGAGTTATCTACTGCAAATAAAGCCTCATGTTTATGACTAAGTTGGGCTACTTTTTTTAAGTCAATTATCTTAAGACCAGGGTTTGTAGGTGATTCACAAAGAACTAAATCAATAGGATTGTTTTTTAATATTTCTTCCATTTTATCAAACTCTAGGAAGTTTGCAAAATGAACTGTTACATTATATTTTTCTTTAAAAATTTTTAATAATCTAAATGTTCCACCATAACAATCTGCTTCAACTAAAATATGTGAGTTTGCTTTTAAAACTGTTTCAAAAAGTAGGGCAACAGAAGCAATACCTGTATGTGTACAAACACATCCTGCTCCTCCTTCAACTTCAGTAAATAGGTTTTCTAACATTTCACGTGTAGGGTTATCACTTCTTGTATAGTCATAGACTTTACCACTAGAGTCTTGTTTTTTTAAATCAAATGTACCTGTATTATAAATTGGAAAATGTGAAGCACCTGCTTGTTCTTCAAAGGGTGCAAATTTAGCAATGTGACTTAATGAAGTCTCTATATTTTTTTTCATACATATCCTAGTTTTTAGGCGAATTATACCCAAGTTTTTCTAAGAGTAAAAATTGCCTAAAATAGAATATTAATTTTTCTTATATTTAATAAGTTAAATTCAGTAATTAGATATCACCATTTAATAATTGTATTAAGCCTTGTGATACTTCATCAAACTTTAAAACCCTTTTCCCATTGTTTTTTTCAGCAAAACTTTTTGCTTCAGAGTGTAATTTAAAGGCTGGTAAATCATCACCTGCAGATGATGTTTTATTACTTCCATATACATAATAAGCTTTTGTTGCATCAATTGGTTTAAGTGTTGCATAGTTTGTAACAACCAACTCTTTAATATCAAGTTTTGTTGGAGCATCTGCTTCTGGCCATTTCATTGGATTAAAATAGAATTCAAAAAGTGACTTTGGACTTACAAAATAAAACTCTCTTGAATCTTTTGTTACAACTTTTGCTGTCCAGCTAGGAGTTTTATAGACTTGCATTTTTCTAATTAGCCCTCTTGTATCTTTATCTGCATGGAGTGTATAAGCTTCACTAGCACTTAAACTTAAAGTTGATAATAAACAACTCGATATTATAAATAATGATAATTTTTTCATTGTAATTCCTTTTAAACTAAATCTTTTTTCGCAAATATTGCATAACCTAAAAAGGCAAAACCAAATCCTAAAACTAAAGGATATAAAATTGAAAACAATACAAATGTTGTTTGTTTAAATGTATCTAGAATATAAAATGCTACTGGTCCCATTACTGTTAATTCTGGATCAAATAATGATATTGCGGCAACTCTAAAGATTTCCATAGGGTTTAAAAGAGCAATTGCAATTATAAAACCTTCGTCAAATCTATTTTGCATCATTAAAGAAATAAGTGCAATATCTATAAATGCTAATAAGAATATCCATATAAAAAATGAAATACCAAGAGCAACCTCACTACTTTTTACAAAAGCTGAGATAAAAAAAGCAATTCCTAAGAAAGCTGATGAAAGTGAGAATAGTAATCCTGTATATAAAAAGAAAATATTCCAAGGAATCTCTGCTCCTATAAATGCTCCATATACAATAGCAATAAGCATTGCAAAAAATACAGGTAAGAATACAGTAAAGAATCTTCCTAGAATTTTTCCCCAATAATATTGTTTTAGTGATATTGGAAAAGATAACATATATTCTAAAATATGAGTATCTCTATCTCCTGAGATAGAACGAACTGTTGTAATCAAAATAAAAATTGGTAAAATTACAATTGTTACTTGTATATACATAAGTAGGAGTCTACTTAATCCACTAAATCCCATAACTTGCGATTGCGTAACACCTGCTATAAAAAATAGGGCAATCATTCCACCAAATACTAAAGAGTAAACAACAAACCATTTTGCTCTTATTGACTCTTTTAAATCAAGGTAAGCTATTAAGGCTAAATTTTTCATTATCTTCCTCTTTCAAGTACTCTTTTTGACATTTCATTAAAGTCAATTATCTCTGAGTTTTTATCAGTTATAGACTCTTTACTTGCATTTGCAGAGAATCCATATGCCATAGGTGTTTTATGTACAGTATCATAGTATGCAGTTCTTGCATCAATCCACTCAGATGTTTTTACATCTGTAATCCATATTTTTGCACTATCTTTCCATTCAATATTTTCTTCTTTAAACCATAAGATAACACAGCCTATATCATCAAATACATAACTTTTACCAGTTTTTTCATTTAATACCTGTGCCGCATGGTTTCTTTCGCTAATTACCATTTTACATCTTGCACACATATCTCTATCCCAATGAATTTTTCTAGGACCTTTTATTGTCTCTTTTTCACAAGCTGTTAATATTGGCATAAGTGTTAATGCAGCAGTTCCTTGTAAAAATCTTCTTCTATTTATTGAAATCATTTTTTATTCCTACACTTTTTCATCTGATATAATTTTTCCTAAATCCATATAGATTTGTCTATTTACAATATCTTTTACTTCATCAAGTCTATGGGTTACAAATAAAGAGATTTTCTCTTTTTCATTCTCTTCTAAAAGTCTATAGAAATCATCTCTAGCTTTTGGGTCTAAGTTGGCTGTTGGTTCATCGTAAATTATAATTTCACTCTTTTTTGCTAAAGAGATTGCAATTAACATTTTTTGCTTCATCCCACCTGATAGTTTAAAGAAAGATTTGTATAAATTAGATTTTATATCTAGTTTCATTTCATTTGCGTAATGCATAATTTGCTCTTTATCAACATTTGAACTTGTCTGGATATATTTCATTAACTCATCAAGGTTCAGTTTTATAGGAGGTGGAAGTTGAGGTACAAAAGATATTGCATCTAATACTTCTATTCTCTCTTTTATTGGATTAAATCCATTGATTAAAACTTCTCCTGAATTTGGATGGTAATAACCCATAATTGAACGTATCAAGGTTGTTTTCCCTGCACCGTTTGGTCCCATTAAAGCAACGTGGTCATTTTTATTAAACTCCACGCTGATATTGTCTAAAGAGACATGTGATGCAAATTTTTTTGTTAAATTTGTAACTTGTATCATTTTATATTAAACCTTTTAATCTAAAATCAAATTTTAGTGCATCTGAATGACATACATCAATACATCTTCCACATAAAGTACAATCTGCACCTGTAACATATTGTCTAGTAATACCTTTTTCTTTTCTTTGTTCATCATATTTAGCTTTTGTTAAATCCAATACTTGGTTTTCAAAGCAAACATCATGGCATACCATACAGTGGTCACATGCATCATTCCATTCAATTCTAAGACCACTTACTTTTCCAATATATCCATAAGTAGTTCCTATTGGACAAAGATAAGTACACCAAGCACGTCTTGAATAAAATACTTCAATTAAAAATACTATTAAAACCCAGCCTAATGCTAAACTCCATCCATAAGCGATGAATCTACTTAAGATTCCTACGACATTGAATGTTTCAAATACTAAATAACCACTTGTAAATGCCATAATCACAAACATAAACCAAAAGATATGTCTTACTCTATGATCAAATTTTCTATCTTTGATTACTTTTTTTGAGACTAAATTATTATGTATTTTTTCTGCTATTTCACTAAGTAGTCCATATGGACATACCCAAGAACAGTAGCTTCTTCCACCAATTAAAAGATAAAAAACTAAAATAGTTGTTGTTCCTATTATCATATTTACTGGCATATGATAAGTTGCAAGATACATCTGAATTGTTGTAAAAGGATCTATTAAGTGAAATCCTAAAAATCTTGAACCATTTAGTGTTCCTTCTAATGTTTGTATATCTATTGCGAATGATAAAAAGAAAAGAAGATGTATAGCAATTACTACAAGCCATCTTTTCATTCTATATGAAAAGTATGTTTTTCCTTCTTTTGTTTTATCAAAAAATGTTGACCAAAATGTTGAATTCTTTATTGTTTCTCTATTGTTCCATTTATCCATCTTAACGTCCTAACAGCATATAGCTATTTTGATAAAGCCTCTTGTTTAGCTTTAAATTGTGAAATCTCTTTTGCAAACTCTTTTAACTCTTCTTCTGAAAGGTTCATTAATAATCCTTTCATAATAAGGTTTTCTTTTCTTCCTGCTTTAAAATCAACTAAATCTTTATATAGCTTCTCTTCTGATTGACCAATAATTCCTGGTCCCATAAGCTTTCTACCATTTTGCATCCCAGAACCATCAACTCCATGACATGAAGCACATTTACTTTTATAAGCATTACTAACTTGAAAAACAGATGTATTTCCTGCTTTATCTCTTAGCGCTTTTAATTTATCTTGCTCAATATCTTTTTCTTCTATTGGATCAATCTTTGCATTTTGTTCCAATGTTTTTAAATCTTGAATAACATGTCCAGCTCGTCCACCTTGAAAAGCAGGTCCTGTATTAAAGGTATATAGCATTAATGCAATTACTGCAATTGTAGAGATTAATGCAATTATTCTTTTTAATGTATTTATCATTTTAAGGCCTTAACTTCTTTATTAAATTCAAAAATTTCATCAGCTAGTTTTTTTACATTCTCTTCTGACATTCTATTTACTAAGCCTGTCATTAATACATTTGCATCTTTATTGTTTTTAAATTTCATAATACTAGTAAAGATTTCATCTGCGTTTTTATCTAAAAGAGATGGTCCTATTATCCCATTTGCATAATCATTGTGACAAGCAGAACACTTTACAATGAACTCTTTACTAAGTCTTTTTACAAGTAATGAAATCTTAACTTTTTCATAAGGACTTCTTACATGCATATTTGCATCAATATTAGTTCTAGGTTTTACTCTAACTGCTGCATCTTCATTTGCAGGTTTAGAATTTGGATCATATTTACTTTTTACTCCATTGTAGTTAAAGTAATATGTTTCATTTTCTTTACTCTTTGTCTCTTTTTCTGCAACCTTAATCTCTTTAGCATTTTTATTCTCTACAACTTCAATTTTTAAAGCTTTTTGAGTTTCTACTTTTTGTACAGGAACTTTTTTTTCTTCTTCTTTTTCCGAACATCCTGAGATTAATAGTATAACTGCAGTACTTAATAATATTTTTTTAATCACGACTTAATTCCTTTTACATAATAATCTTCATATGTGAGTCTTGGCTTAACTACAATAGCAGGCTCATTTGCTGGACATAGCTCTTCACATACACCGCAACCTATACAACCTTCATAAATATGTGGTTTTTTTCCATTTCCTTCACCAATCATTGAAATTGCACTCAAAGGATTTTCTAAAGGACACATATCCGCACAAATAGTACATTGCTTTCCTTCAAACTCATCAAGTTTTTCTAATAGGTCAAGTTCTAATTGAGTTACATTTCTTTGTGCATTTGTAAACTCATGTATTCTTTTACTATGACCTTTTGGAACAGGTGTATTTGTAAGTGCTAAACACTTATTAGGAAATTCTAAAACTGCAATTCCCATTTGTGCTTCTTCTGGTTTCTCTATTTTATGATCAAGTGCTCCACTTGGACAGGCTAAAACACAAGGAACAGCTGTACATGCATAACATCCTCTTTCTCTTGCATCAATATATGGAGTTCCAATTCCATGACCTTTTGCCATATCAGCTAGTTTTATTGAGTGATAAGGGCATACTTGTAAACATTGACCACATTTGATACATAAAGCTAAAAACTCTTTTTCTCCCACTGCTCCAGGGGGTCTTAGTCTCATCTCTGCTTTAAGTGCATAAGGACTTATTACAACTCCTGCTCCAAGAGCAACCCCTAGCATTCCTAGTGTTGAAAATTTAATAAAATTTCTTCTATCTTTTTTTATACTTGTCATTATTAAATCCTTATAACTTTAACTTTGGTTTATTATCTTGCATTAAAAATACCGGTTCACTAAAAGGTGCTAGTTTTGCTAGAAAATTAAGTAATGAAATAACAGGTGACCCATAAAAAAACTTTACATTTGGATTATAAACCCAAAGTTGGTCTGCATATTTATATACTTTATGTGGAGTATCACCTACGTTATCTCCATCTTTATCAAATCCTTCATAGTTATCCCAGTAATTCCCTACAATTTCATTTTTGTAAGTTCTAGCACCTCTACTATCATTTACCACATCTTCAATATTTCCTAAAATTGTATTCTTTTTTATAATATTATTTTCACTTAAAGAGTGAAAGTGAATAGCTTCAGAGTTATATAAAATTTTATTCTCTTCTATCCAGTTATTAGTATCTGGTTCAAAAGGAGATCTATCTATATAAATTCCTGTAGCATTATAAAGTACAGTATTGTCTTTTAGTGTAAAGTTCGAAACATCTTTAAGTCCAATACCCATACCAGTAGCTCCAAGTGAACTTTTTACAACATTTCCTGTTGCAATAGTATCTTTACTGTACATAAAAAATATTCCTACAGAATTAAACTTATATATATTGTTTCTTACAAAGTTTTTTCCTGCATACATAAAGTGTAAGGAATATCTATTATATTCCCCATAGTTCTCTGATATTTCATTTCCATGAGAATACCAAACTACCATATCTCTTGATTTTACAACCTTGTTTTTTGTAACAATATTATCATTTGAGTACCAAAGTCTAAGAGCATCACCTCTTAATCCTAAGTCTAAATCTTTTGATGTAATATAATTGTTTGAAAAAATAGAGTTATTTGTCATTGAAATATCAAGTCCAAATAGAGTATCTCTTATAATACAATCTGATATTTCAGATTGTTTAGAGTTTTCTATTTTTATTCCTGCATCTAATTTATCATGTCTTGCTCCACTATTTTGAATAGTTAGATTTTTTAAAGTTACATATGGACTGTTTATTGTTACAACTGTACCAACTCCAAGACCATCAATAATAACTCCATCTTCTTTTCCTATAATTGATAAAGGTTTTTTAATTACAATTGAACCTTTATAAATACCTTTAGGAAGTTTTAAAATTGAACCTTCAGGTGCTTTGTCTATTGCTTCTTGCAATATATTTGCATATAAAAAGTTGAATAATAAAAAAGAAAAAGCAACAAAAATTTTAAACATCATTAAGCCTTATAGTTGATTCCTGTTTCATTCATAGCTTTATTTTTAGATAGAATAGATAATAAGCTAAATAGACCAATTGCTAATATTACATAGAAACCTATAGTTGGATATGAGTGAGTTGTAAATTGTGCAATCTTTCCATCTCCAAAAACTGTAGGCATAAAGGGTTTAATTTTAAATGCACCCCAATCATGTAGATTGTGACCAAACCAATAAAGCCAATATGAATAATCAGCAATAAATAATAGTGGCAATGATGCAGGTATATACATGATATATGTTAATATTTTTTTATGAAAAAGAATAAAATAAATCATAAAAAGAGAAAGTCCTAAAAGAGCATATATTCCTATTTCTCTTTCTAAAATTCCACCTCTCCACATAGGATCCATCCCTACATAGTGATTAATTGTATTCATTTCATGAACCTCACCTGAAAACCCATCAAAATGAAAGAATACAGGTATCCCATCAGGGAAGGCTTCTTTTGGATAATTTGGTGCCTCAAGGGAACAGGACCATATAGGAAGTGAAGCTACACCAATTTCTGCAGATGTTTCAATCATCATCTCCAAGTCATTATGTGCTTCTTTTGGCGTTGTAGTACTTTTATATCTTCCTTGATTATAGAAGTTCCAAACCTTTATAGCTAAAGGAGAAACTTCTTCAGGTTTTCCTTCATCTATTTTATTTAATGTTCCATGAAAAGCTATCATTGGAAAAGTAAATGCTACTGTTAATAAAATAATTGCAATTGTTGCATATATTTTTGATTTTATAAAACTTGAATGCATTTTTGTCCTTCAGTTTAAGTTTTAAAATATAAGTTAAAGTAATAACTTATATTTTAGGACTTATAATTTAATAGAATATCAAAAGTGATTACTTTTGTCGTTGATTTCTATCAACAAAAGAGGAAGAACAAATGTCCTTCCACTCTTTATTAGATTTTAGAAAAGGTTAGCGTTTTCATCAATCCATTTAAGATATTCAATAATATCTTTTGTTTCTTCTTCTGTCATATGTTGGTTAGGCATTTTTAAATTAAAGTAATCAATCATACCTTTTACATATGGGTCATCATACATAGTTTCTGGTCTTAAAATAAATCTACTAACCCAATCAACACCATTTTCATGTCTTTGTAATACTCCAGTTAAATCAGGTCCTGATGAAACTTTTCCAATTACGTGACAACCATTACAACCACCCTCAGCAAACGCTTTTTCACCACGTGTCGCTGATGCACTCTGTTTTGTTGCAACCTTTCTAACTAAAGCATCTTTTGCTCTAATACCAACATCTGCTGTTTTAACCATTAATTGCCAAATCATATTTTCAAAAAGAATAGCTTTTTCAACATCTCCAGCCTCTAATGCTTCATTAGCTAATTTTTTCTGTGCAGGAATTTGCCCATATTGATCAAATGCATCAGTAACTAGGTCTGCAACAACTTTGTGTTCTCCAAATTTATTATCTTTTAAGAATTTAACAACAGATTGGATAACTGCATCAGTTGCATTATTAACTGCAACAGTTTTGTCATATTCTGCTTTTAACTCTTCAGGAGACATTGTTTTCATTTTAATTTTTTGTGCACTTACATATTTTTTATTAGGGTCTTTAACCATTAAATAACCCATCATTTCTAAGTGAAGTGCTGAACAAAACTCTGTACAATAGTAAGGGAATACACCTTCCATATCTGCAACAAACTCTAAAGTAGTAGTTTCACCTGGTTCTAAAGAAGCATGTTGGTTATAGTTATCAATTGTAAATCCATGAGTTTCATCTTGAGCTCTCTCTAAGTTAGTCATGTGAAGAGTAATCTTATCACCCTTATTAACTGTAATTCTCTCTGGATTAATGTGAGATCTAACTAATGTAGCATAGATAGTTACATTTTTTCCATCTCTTTCAATTCTTTCTTGACCAGCCAAAGTCTTACCAACGTGAATCTTACCAGTTTTAGAGTTTGTACCCATTTTGTATCTTACATGTGGGTGTAATTTTTCAGCTCTAATAGCTACCGCTTGGTGAGGTTCACCTAAAGGTAATGGCATGTCAACAAGTAAATCCATAGTTTTACCTCTAATATCAATCAATTGGTGATTTTGAGGGTGTAATGGACCAACATTTTGGAATCTATCAATTGACAGTTTATTAAGTGCAATGATATATTCACCTTGAGGATCAGAAGATTTTCCTTCCATACCAGCTAAGTGACCAATGTTATAGTGAACATTCTCTTTATCTAATACTTTTAGGTTTTTGTAATCCCATTTAACAACTTGTGAGTCAACATATAATGAAGTATATACTTGACCATCAACTGGTGAGAATTGTGTATGTAAAGGCCCAAGTCCTAGCTCTAGTTGTCCGTGTAAAGATTTTTTCATATCTAAAATTGGAATACCGTATGGATCTTTTCCTACATACTCTTTATTATCAATTAATTTCTTAATTTTTCTAAAGTCATATACAGAAGCATGTGTATCTAGTTTACCACAAACAATCATATATCTACCATCAGGTGATACATCAACACCATGAGGTGATTTAGGTTCTGGAATTAAGAATAATGCTTCATGTTTAACAGCAACTTCAATTGGAATAACTCTATGATCATTAATGATTTCTACATTTTTTGGATCTTTTGCAACTTCTGCTAACTTTTCCCAGTTATATACATGTAAAAAGTCAGTGTCATTTCTTGACATACCTGCTTCATTTGGTGGCATTCCAACCTCAATCCCACCTGTATACATCTCTGTATTGAATGAATTAGTAAATCCCCAACCGTAACTTTCTCCTTTACCTGCATCACTTAAATCTTGGTGATATGGAGGAAACTCAATTGTATAAGAATCTTTTGGTAAGATACGACCTTTTTTATGGTCGAACTTCCACATTGTAACCCCACCTCTATAAGTTTCCTTATAGTCTTCTATTGGATGATAGTTATTATCAAATGGAGCTGCATATTGAGACGCTTCAATAATATACTCTGAGTTTGGTGTGAAGAATGCTCCACCATGATCAGACTTAAATACTGGATTTGGTACGATTTGTTTAGTTTCAAAATCTTCAAGGTCAATAATTGCGATTCTTGGATTAGCTTTATCATTAATAGCTAACCATTTACCATCATATTTACCATCAATTTCAGAAAGTGCAGGGTGGTGAGTATCTCCCCAATTAATCTCTTTTCCTCTGATATTACCTTGTCTTAATATCTCTAGAGAGTCTTTATCATAACCATAACCTTGCCATGGTTCTGGAGTAAATACACCAATATATTTTAAGATTCTCATTGATGGTACACCATAAACAATTACTTGTCCTGATTGTCCACCAGATGAAAATATAACATATTTGTCTTTTACACCAGTTGGATTATAAGTTTTTGCTGCTCTAATAACATCAATCTCAGATAGACCTCTTTCTTTCATTACTTTAGCTAACTGACTTGTTGCTCCTGATGCAACAGTGGCAGTTAGTACAGTTCCTAAAAGTAATGAAGAAAGTTTACTGTGTGTTCTTTTCATCTTAACTTCTCCTTCTTAATTTAATTAACTTAGCTTATACTTAAAAAGTAAAGCTAAAATTAATACTTAAAGAATTGTACACCAGGTCGAGTTTCTTTTTGGTCGCTTTGGTTTTAATTTTAGAAAAAGTTGAGAAATTTACTCAGTTTACCATATATCCTAATCGTGAAACACTCTTGATAACGTCAACTTCAAGCTTTTTTCTTAATTTGAAAACAAGGTTTTTTAAAGCACTAGGGGGTGCTTCTTCATATATATATAGTTTATCTTCTATCTCATGTTTAGTAACTAATGTCCCTTTATGCGCTAGTAGAATCTCAATAAACTCAACTTCTTTGTTGGTTAAAAGAATTGTTTTATTTTTATATAAAAAAGTTTTATTATCATAATCATAGAATGCTTCAGGTGCTAATTCTATTATAGTTTTTGAGTTTTTCAATAGACGATGAGCACACTCTTCAAGAAGTTCTGATAAGTTAGCCTCTCTTATTGGTTTAACCACATATTCAACCAAAGATAGTTTAATTGATTCCAATAAAAAATTCTGATCTGTAAAGGCACTTGTCACAATAATAGGAATTTCTTGATTCTCTTTTCTTATTATTTTGACTAGTTCTAAGCCATTTAATTTTGGCATTTTTAAGTCAGTAATTAAAATATCAGGATTATGCTTTTTGTAAAGCTCTAAAGCCTCTTCTCCATTTGAAGCAGTAAAAACTTCATCCACGTAGAGTAATAAAACTTTTTTAAAACTCTCTCTTAATTGCTCTTCATCTTCTACTAAAAGTATAGATGATTTATTTAGTTTTATTTCGCATTTTTCTGTCACTTATTTTTCCTATGAACAAATATTCAGAAAATTATGATAGCATTATTAGATGAAAAAAGAATTGAGGATAGTCAATGTTTGATGGTTTTAGTTTTACAAAAAGGTATATTTTAGCACTTACAATTATCGCTTGTCTGTCTTTATTAGCTTTTTTTAATCTAAGTAAACTTTTAAGTATTCAATCAAATGATGCGGCACTTATCAATATGAGTGGTAATCAAAAAATTATTACAAGAGAGATAGCATTTTTTTCTATCTACTATAAAATTGATAAATTAAAATCTAAAATCCAAGAGATGGAAGAAAATCACAAGAAGTTAACATCTTTAGAACTATCTGAGGAATTGAATGATGTATATTATGGAAAAAAAATTAATTTAGATGAAAAAGTTAAGAAATATCTCTTCCATGCAAAAAGATTTTATGAAAATAGAGATGGACGAAGTCAAAATTATGTATTAAAAAGTTCAGAACATCTTTTACAAGACTTACAAAAAGCTGTTTCTGTTTATTTAAAAGAAGCTCAAGCAAACACTAGAAAACTTCAACAAATAGAAACTTATATTATGATTTCTACTATGATAACACTACTTTTTGAAGCTCTGTTTATCTTTATGCCTGCAAATAGAAGTATAAATAAAAGAACAAATGATTTAATTAAAGAGAAAGAGTTTTCAAATGCAGTTATTGAAACAAGTACAAATGCAATCATTACCCTTGATAGTGATTTGAAGATAAGAACCTTTAACAAAGAAGCAGAAAAAATATTCCTTTATACTAAAAGTGAAATGCTAAATAGACCTCTTTTTGGAAGACTTATACCTAATAGTGATGTTCTAAATACAGATAATATTGGTGAGGTGCAAGAGCTTGAAGCTGTAAATAAAGAAGGTAAAAGTTTTCCTATTAGAATATCATTTGGTAGAAGTGGAGAACACAAAAATATTGCAATTGTTGCAAATATACAAGATATTTCAAAAGAAAAGTTAAATGATAAGATTCTAGAAGAACAATCAAAATTTGCAGCACTTGGTGAAATGATTGCAATTATTGCACATCAATGGAGACAACCCCTTGCGCAGTTAAGTTTTAATTGTATGTATATAAAAAAGAAGACAAAAGATAAGGATATTTTAGAAGAGTCTATAGCAAATGAAGAGATTATTCAATTTATGTCTGAGACTATTACAAATTTTCAAGATTTTTATAAAAAGACTGATAATACAGTTTTCAATCCAATTGTTTCTATCGAACAGGCTTTAAGAATTGTTGATTCTATGTTACGTTTAAAAGAGGTCTCATTAACAAAAGAGATTGATTCAAAAATTGAAATCTATGGTAATTCAAACAGTTTAGCACATATTGTTCTATCAATTATTCAAAATACATTAGATATTGTAAAAATGGAAAAAGTTGAAAAACCATCTATTTCAATTAGTTTACAAGACACAGAAGAGAATATTGTTTTATCTATTAGTGATAATGCAGGTGGAATAAAAATAGAACCTATTGAAGATATTTTTAAACCTTTTAATACAAAAAAAGAGAAATCTTCGACAGGTATTGGTCTTTATATGTCAAAAATGATTATTAAGAATCAATTTAAGGGAACAATTAAAGCAAGAAATATAAATAATGGAGCAGAATTTACAATTCTTCTGCCCCATTAATATACTATTTAGAAATTTTTAATTTCAAGTGCTTTTAGTTCTTTAGGGCTTTGTACTCCCATTTTTTTATCAACTATTTTCCCATCTTTAAAGTATAATAAGGTTGGGACTCCTATCACTTTATATTTTTTTGGTATGTCCGAATAGTCTGCTACATTTAGTTTATATATTTTCACATCTTTGGCTTTACTTGTATCTTTATATGTATGTAAATTCTTACCTAGAACCTTACATGAACCTCACCAAATTGCATGAAAATCAACTATTATATTTCCTTTACTAGTCTTTGCTTCAAAGTTTTTTGAAGTTAATTCTTCAAATGCAAACAGTGAAACAAAAGAGAATAGTAAGACTAATAGTATTTTTTTCATAGTTACATTCCTTTTTGTTTTGTTAAAAAGAGTATATTTGTTTTTTGTGTAGTCTTTATAAAGATTATAAATGCATAGAAATACTTAAAAGGCTTAAAGCCTTTTAAGTATTTTAATTAAGAATGTCAAACTTTTTACTGTTTACATCTTTTACAAGTTTTTGAGATAGTGTTTGTACATCACTCGCAATCTCATCTGTTCTTGCAGTTGTTGTTGCATTTTTTTGAGTAATTAAATCTAGTTGTTGAACGGCATTGTTAATCTGTTCTAAACCAATTTGTTGTTCTTTACTAGCTTCTGTAACATCAGAAATTAGTTCTAGAGTATTTTCAATCTTTGATTTAATTTCTATATAACCATTAATCATATCGGAACTTTTCTCTTTCCCATGATTAGCTTTTTGTGTTGCATCTTCAACTAAAGTTTTAATCTCTTTTGCAGCTTCAGCAGATCTTGCAGCTAAGTTTCTAACCTCTCCTGCAACAACTGCAAAGCCTTTACCCGCTTCTCCGGCTGTTGCTGCTTCTACTGCTGCATTTAAAGATAAAATATTAGTTTGAAATGCAATCTGATCAATTACTGAAATAGCTTCATTGATAGCATTAACTTTTTCATTTATCTCTTCCATTGAATTTACAGTATCGTTTGCAAGTTTATTACCTGTATTTACTGAATCATTTAATGAATTTGATAGACTCTGCATTTGTACAGTTTTTTCTGTATTATGCTTGACATTTGAAGTAATCTCTTCTAGACTAGCTGATGTTTCTTCTAAACTAGCTGCTTGAGTTGTAGCTGCTTCATTTAGTGTATTTACATTTGCTTTCAGGTTATTTGCATTTTCATCAAGTGTTTCACCATTTTGTCTATTTTCGTTTAGCATTTTAGAGATATATATTGATAACTCATTTATTGAAGTTTCAATTTCTCCTTTTGGATTAGATACTTTTGCTCTAAAGTCTAAGTTTTGATATTCATTTAGGACTTTAAGTATTTCATTTACATTTGTACCTATACCTTTACTTAATTGGTCAATCATTGAATTAATAAGCTCTTTTAATTCGTTTAATGATTGGCTATTTGCAGTAGAAGTTATCTTTTGATCAAAATGACCATTTGATATTCTTTGGGCTACATTTTTTGTATCTTCAATAAGTTTAGAGTCTATTTCAAGCCCTTTTTCTATACTTTGTATATACTCATTGAATAAAGATGAGATTTGTGCAATTTCATCTTTTGATTTAACCTCTATTTTAGATCCTTTTGAATTAATTAAGTCTAAAACTCCATTTTTAAGAATGTCTAAATAGCTTACCAATCGTTTTGAAACAAAAATTGATATAACTGAAATTATAATAGTAATAATTAAAAGAACTATTCCAAAATCAAAAATTTTCTCTTGTAGCTCTTCAATATCTGCTTCATTAGAGAGTACAATACCTAAATGTCCTGCACTTTCTCCTTCTTTCCAATTTGTGTGGCAAACTATACAGTCTTGAGTTACAGGAATATCATAATAAAACTCTGAGCTATTTCCTTCAATAACAGATGCAAACGAGTTTTTGAATTTAAGTTTCTTATTTATTTCAATATGACACTCTTTACAAGTTTTTCCTTCATCTTCCTTTTTCTTTATATGTTTTTTTGCCTTTTTAGTTTCATGATGATCCTTTATTGTGTAATCATCTCTTAGAAAAAGCCCATTGGTTTTTTCATAAAGTTCTAGGTTTGGGTTTTCAATTTTTCCTTCTTTTATTACCATTGGAAGACCTACTGTCTTTTCTCCTGATATATAAGTTGCTAGACCACTTCTAGAGAATAGTAAAGTTTTTTGTACACCATCAACTGAGGCAGTACTATCCATAACTCTTTGAAATGTATGTCTTTGCCCTTTTGCAATTGAGTCTTTAGAGTTTTTTTCATAACTATCTAATAGTGAATATCCTTTTTTTTCAATGCTTGTTTCAAGATTTGATTTAAACAAGTAATAGATTACTGCTAAAGAAATAGCAGATACAACAACAACACTAAGTATAAGTGTTGAAGCTAATTTAAAACCAATTGAATTTTTTAATTTAACGTCCATTTTCTTATCCAACTATTTTAAAGTTTTTTATTTTTCTTGTATCTTTAAAACTATGATACATAATTTGTCTAGGGAAATGCTCACTAGCACAACCAATACAAGGATGACCTGCTTTTATACATGTATTTGTATCTGCATTATGACCTAATACCAAACAATCATTTTTTGTAATAGGCCCTTGACAACCAAGCTTAAATAGACAACCTCTATCTCCTATAAATTTAGCAAATATTTTTTCTTGATAATCTGAATAATAGATACATCTGTCATGAATAGTTCTTTCATAAAACTGCAAAGGTCTATTAGATGAATCAAGTGTTGGTAGTTTTCCAAGTCTTCCATAATGAAGGAGAGTATATACCAAATGTTCAGGCTTCATGGGACAGTTTGGAAGACTTACTATTGGTTTATGAATATTTCTTTTTTCCATAAAATCATCAATACTAACTGCACCACAAGTCATACCCTCCATTGTAGTGATTCCTCCAAATACAGCACATGTTCCAGCACTTATTACAGCAGTTGCATTTTTAGCAAGTAAATCAACCCAATCCATTATAGGCTTATCTCCCATTAAACATGCATGAGGTAAGCCAAGTGGAACAGAACCTTCAACGACTAGTATATAATCATTTTTAAATTCTTTTGCAGCAGTATTTAAAATATTTATTACATCATCACCTGTTGCACTTGAAATATCAGGATGAAACATAATATTTGAAAATTCTGTCAAGATGTCAGTAAGAGGTACATCTTCTATATTTAAAAATGAAGTAGAACAACCAGAACAGGATGAGGCATGAATCCATACTATATTAGGCTTCTTATAAAGAGCATTAGATGTTTGACTAGCTAATAAATCATCAAGACTAATAAATGATGCCGCACCAACAGTAACAATTACATTGTAAAATCTTTTTAGAGCTTCTCTTCTTGAAATAGACATATTATACTCCTTAGTGTACAGAACATGCCATACATGGATCAGTTGATCTTACTATTCTTGCAAGTTCTATAGGGTTTTTTGGATCTTTGATTTCTGTATTTAATAGCATTTTTTCAACTGCGCCAGGTCTTTCATCACCATCTTTTGGTGAGATATTCCAAGTTGTTGGAACTATCATGTCATAGTTTTTAATTAATCCATTATCATCTGTTTCTATAAAATGAGCTAATCCTCCTCTTGTTGCTTCTGTTAAGCCATACCCTTTTGCGTTTTTTGGAACTTCATGTTCTATAAAACCTAATTCATATGGAACAACTTTTTGAACATCATCTAATAATTTATCCATTATTAGAGTTGATACAATTGCTCTACATAGGTGTCTACCCATTACAGAGTCATAATCACTAATAGTAATATCTAATTCCATATTGATTTTATCAACAAGTTTATTTAGTTTTTGATTTTTCCCACTATTATAAGTATTTACTACTTTTGCTATTGGACCAACTTCAACTACATTACCTTTATATCTAGGTGATCTTGTCCATGAATATTTTCCATTACTTTTATTATGTTCTTTTTTATATTCATTAAAATCAATAGGTGTCATAGTAGTATTTTCAAGTGGTTTTATATTTGTATCTGGAAAATCTTTATAATACGAATATTTATGATCTTCTTTAATATAGTTTATATTTAACTCTTCAAATTCCCCATTTGAAGGAGTGTATCCTCCGACAAACAAATGGTTTTCTCCATTTTCATCTGGTAAATAAGGAAAACTTAGGAAATTTCCATAGCCTTTCCCTATAGAAAAATACTCTTTAAACTCTTTTGCTGTTGTTATTACGTCAGACATAAACTTTTTTTGAATAAAATCTTGAACACCTTCAAGAAGTGAAGTATATTTTGCTATATTTCCCACTGTAGGCATAGTTGTAACTCCACCAGCCTCAATTGCCACTGGATGAGGTGCTTTTGCACCAAAAATTGCAACCATTTTTGTAAGATCAGACATTATTTCTATTGATTCAAGATATCCTTTTATTGCTGAAAGATTGAAGTCTTTATTTTGTGAATAAAATGCTTCATATCTAGGTAAAAATGGAGCTGCTGGAAAGATTTTATTACTCTTTAGTTCTGAGTTTACCCAATCTTTTAAATTATTTATTGCTTTATCTTCACCTTGATATTTTAATATATCTGTAATATCAATAAAATCAAGTGCACACAAAATATAAAAATGTAGTAGATAATCCTGTAATTGATAAGCACCAACAATAAGATTTCTTAACAACTGACCATTTTTATTCAACTTAATACCCATTGCAGACTCAAGTGCTAATGCCGCTGCTTCTGCATGTGCATACGGACAAACTCCACAAACTCTTTGTGTTACTTGACCTGCAACTCTTGCGTCATAGCCTATTAAAGCTTTTTCTATACCCCTAAACATATCTCCCGAACATTTTGCATCTACAACTTTTCCATTTTCAATAGATGTTTCAAATCTTAAATGCCCTTCAATTCTTGTGAGTGGGTCTACTACAATCTTTTCCATTATTCGTCCCCCTTATGTAAATGAACATTTAATCATAACATAAATTAATAAAAAAACTTAAAAATTATTTTTAATTTTAGATTAATTTAAGAAAAAAATAATTTAATATTGTCCATTAATAGGGCGCTATATACCGCTATTAAATAGGTTCATGAAAATTAATATAATAAAATATTATTAAATAAATTTTTTATTAAACTTATATTTATTGATTATAATTATAAGTATGCCTAATAAATATGGTAATTTTTTTAAATTATTTTAAGGGAAAACCCCTTTTTTTCACATTTTTTTATTGCATAATAAAAGAAATATAAAATTGACTGACCGTCGGTCAATATATTAAGTTTTAATTAAGATGGGCTATCATATACTTTTAAATACATTATGACCGACGGTCGGTCAAAAAGAATATTATTGATTATTTATAATCGAAAAGGAGTATTATGAGTCCTAAAAAAGTAAATAGAGAAGAAAAAAGAAGAGAAGTTGCTCTTTCATGTTTTGATTTAATTCATGATTGTGGAATTAAGAAACTTACTGTTGCAGAAGTTGCTAGAACTGCAAATATTGGTAAGGGTACTGTGTATGAATATTTTGATAATAAAGAAGACATTATATTTGAAATAATAAATATTCATATTGAAGAGTATCATAAAGCATTTAAAGAAGAAGTAGGGAAGTTAGAAACTACAAAAGAGAAACTTGAACTATTTTTTGATTTTGTTTTGAATGATAGTGAAGAGAATATGAAGCATTTTGAAGGATATAAAGATTTTCTGTCAATTGTTCTAGCTGAAGATAATCTAAAAATGAAAGAGTTTAATTGTGATAAGAATGAGTATTTTAGAGGTGAACTTATTACAATCTTATCAGAAGGTATTAAAAAGGGTGAATTAAAAGAAGATGCAGTAGATTTAGCTGATGGTATTTTGACTTTTCAAAAAGGTATGGCATTAAGAAAAATGAGTCAAGCAAATTATAATGCTAGAGAAGATTTTGAAATGTTTATAAACACACTGTTTAAACTTTTAGAGCTTAAAAATTAATGATACCAGTAAAATATACAAGATTGGTTTTTTCATTTTTAATGGCCTTATTTATGACATTTATCATGAGTATGATAATTACATTTGTAAATGTTGGATTAATTGAAAATTTTATATCAATGTGGATGGAAGCCTTTGGAAAAGCTTTTATTTTTGCCTTTCCAATTGTTTTTGTTGTTGCACCATTGGTGCAAAAGTTAACAAGTAAATTAGTAAAAAAAGAAGGATAATTATATGTTTAAAAAGTTATTTGTTTTAGCCGTTTCTTCAATCTCATTATTTGCAATGGGAGGCCCAGCTTTAGTTGAGACTACAAAATTAGTAAAAGGAGAAGTAAATCCTCTTCAAGAGTTTGTAGGAACTTTGAAGTTTGATAGAAGTTCAGTTTTAGCAGCTCAAAACTCAGGTCTTGTAAAGTCAATTAGTTTTGAAGTTGGTGATAATGTAAAAAAGGGAAAAACTCTTGTTCAGATTGATGCAGATTTATTAAATGCACAAATAAGAGCAGCTCGTGCAAATCTAAAAAGTGCTAAGGATACTCTAAAAAATTCTTCAAAGGATTATGAGAGATATAAAAAACTACTTAAAAGTAATACGATTACTCAAAAAGAGTATGATGATGCACTTTTGAGTAAAAATTCATCAAGTAGTAGTGTTCAAGCTTTAGAATCAAAGTTAAAAGAACTTCAAATTCAATTCCTTAAAAAATCTATAAAAGCTCCTTACTCTGGAACAATTGTAGAGAAAAGTGTTCAATTAGGAGAATGGGTAAATGCTGGAACAGCAGTTGCTAAAATAGTTGATACAAAAAAGGCAGAGATTACTTTTAATGTACCTTTAAATGTTTTTAATGGACTTAAAAAAGGCGATGTTTATGATGTAAATGTTGGTGGAAATATTTTAAAAGCAAATTTAAATGCTGCTATTCCTCAAGGGGACAAATTAACTAGAACTTTTCCAGTAAAATTTAAAGCTAAATTAAATGGAACTTTTGTTTTTGATGGACAAGAAGCTAAGGTTGCTTTATCTAAAAATGCTAAAACTGAAGGTTTATTATTGCCAAGAGATGCTGTTATTAAAAGATTTGGTCAAAATGTTGTTTTTACAATTAATGACAAAATGACTGCAATGATGATCCCTGTTCAAATTATTGGTTATGTTGGAAAACAAGTTGCAATTGCAGGTCAAGGGTTGATGCCAGGTATGGATATTGTGTTTAAAGGAAATGAAAGAGTTTTCCCTAATTCACCAGTAAAAGTAATTAATAAAAAATAAATAGGAAATAAAAATATGGATTTAATTAAATTCTCCATAAAAAACCCAGTTACAATTATAGTATCTGTACTTATTGTTGTGCTGTTTGGTATTTTATCATTAACAAAACTTCCTTATCAATTAACGCCAAATGTAACTAAACCAGAGATAAAAGTTACAACTATTTGGCCTGGAGCTACTCCTTATGAGATTGAGAAGGATATTATAGAAGAACAAGAAGATGCTTTAAAATCTTTAAATAATTTAATAGAGTATGATTCATCTTCTAGAGATAATTCAGGTGAAATCACACTTACGTTTAAACTTGGAACTGATTTAAGAGCAGCACTTCAAGATGTATCAAATAAATTAAATGAAGTAAGTTCATATCCTGAAAATGTGGAAGAACCAGTAATTGAGACTGCAACAGCCAGTCCTGTTATTTGGACAATGCTTCAAACAGAACCAGGAAATGACAGACATATTGATGAATATAAAACATTTTTTGAAGATGAGATTAAACCAGTTATAAAAAGAGTAAATGGTGTATCTGGAACTATGGGCGGCGGTGGACGTGAACAACAAATGCAAATTGTATTTGATACAAATAAACTTGCGTCTTATGGTTTGACTATTCCTAAGGTAATTAGTATCTTACAGTCTGAAAATGTTGATGTCTCAGCAGGTATTTTAAATGTTGAAAGAAGAGCATATAGAATTAGAACTGTTCATAAGTTCTCATCTGTAAAAGATATTGAAGATACTATTTTAATCTCTAATAGAGAGCAAAGAGTAACAGTAAAAGATATAGCAAAAGTAGATTTTGGATATGAAACAGCTAGTTCTGTTGCCATGTTTTTAGGAAAAGATGGTATTTTCTTAGGGGTTCAACCAAGTTCTGATGCAAATATTGTACAACTTACAAATGAAGTTGAAAAAGTAGTAAATGAGTTAAATGCGACTATTTTAAAAGAGAAGCAGTTAAAGTTTCACTGGTTATATGACCAAAGACCATATATTGTTGGTTCTGTGGATACTGTTCAGAAAAATATTATGATTGGTGGAGTTCTTGCAGTATTTATATTAATTCTATTTTTAAGAGCTATTTCACCTACTGCTGTTGTTTCTGTTGCTATTCCAATTTCTATTATTGGTACATTTATTATATTAGGAGCGATGGGAAGATCCCTTAATACAATCTCTTTAGCTGGTATCTCCTTTGCAGTAGGTATGTTAGTTGATTCAGCTATTGTTGTTTTAGAAAATATTGATAGACATAGAAAAGAGGGGATGAGTATCCCTGAAGCTGCATATAAAGGTGCTAGTGAAGTATGGGGTGCACTTATTGCTTCTGCTCTTACAACTATTGCAGTATTTTTACCAATTATCTTTTTACAAGATGAAGCAGGGCAACTGTTTAAAGATATTGCTATTGCAGTAACAGCAGCTGTTTCTTTTTCATTGTTTGTTTCAATTTCTGTTATTCCTATGCTTTGGAAATCTTTTGCAGGTTTATCTGGAAAAGAGCCTAAAGATGCAGGTACAATTGCAAGATTAGGGACAAAATTTGTAAACTTTATTATGAGTATAGTTAATCTATCTCTTAAAAACGTACTTACAAAAATAATAACTATAGTTTTATTAGGTCTTGTTTCTGTTGGTACAATTACAGCTCTTTTCCCAAAACTTGATTATTTACCGCAAGGTAATAAGAACCTTATTTTTAATATTATGATTACCCCTCCAGGTCTCTCATACAAAGAGAGATATGAAATGGGTGCATATTTAATGAAAGGAATTGAACCTCATATTAATAAAGATGTTGGAAATATTCCAGGACTAGATAGGGCATTTTTTGTATCATTTGGTGATTTTACGCTATTTGGTGGAACTTCAATGCATGAATCAAGAGCAAGAGAGCTTATTCCTATGTTTGCTCCACTTGTAAACTCTATCCCTTCAACTATTGGGGTATCTTTACAATCAGGTGTATTTGAAAATGGTATTGGAGAAGGAAATAATGTAAATATTGATATCTCTGGTGAAAAGATTGAAGATATTGCAAATATTGGTATGCAACTATTTGGAGCAACTATGCAGACTTTAAAAGGTTCACAAGTAAGACCTGTGCCATCTGTAGAGTTACTTTATCCTGAAGTTAGAATCAAACCAAATCAAGATGCATTAAAAGCACTTGGTATGAGTTCAAGAGATTTAGGAACATCAATAGATGTTCTAATGTCAGGAAGAAATATTGGTGATTTTGAACAGGATGGTAAAAAGAAAATTGATTTAGTTTTAAAAGCTAGTGATGATGTTATTCAAACACCTGAAGATATAATGGCTGCACAAATTGCATTGCCAAACTCTTCTTTAGTGCCTATTTCATCTTTGGCAACATATGGGACTACCACTGGTATTTCAGAAATTAGACACTTAAATGGAAAAAGAACAATTACTCTTCAAGTTACACCTCCTCATGGTATGACTATTGATGAAGCAATGACTAAAATTGGTGCTATGTTAAAAGGAATGGAAGCAAAAAACATGATTCCTCCTACAGTTGAGATTGGTATGTCAGGAACAGCTGATAAGTTAACTGAAACAATTGGCTTGTTAACAGGAAGTTTTCTTTTAGCACTATTAATTATATATTTATTAATGGCATCTCTATTTGGTAATTTTTTATATCCAATTGTAATTATGTTTACAGTTCCATTAGCAACAGCAGGTGGTTTTATTGGACTTTGGATGACAAAGAATTTTGTTCCAGGAGCAGCTGATCAGACACTAGATATTTTAACAATGTTAGGGTTTATTATTTTAGTTGGTATTGTTGTAAATAATGCAATTTTAATTGTTCACCAAAGTTTAAATTATATTAGAAATGAAGGAATGGAGCATAAACGTGCTGTAGTAGAAGCAACACGTACTAGAATTAGAC
This sequence comes from uncultured Campylobacterales bacterium, assembly GCA_947494995.1. Taxonomy (GTDB): domain Bacteria; phylum Campylobacterota; class Campylobacteria; order Campylobacterales; family Arcobacteraceae; genus Halarcobacter. The sequence goes on from CANLWY010000001.1 coordinate 970,586, forward strand.
CGATTTATATGAGTTCATTAACTTCTATTTTTGGTATGTTGCCACTAGTTTTAGTTCCAGGTCCAGGATCTGAATTTTATAGAGGTTTAGGTTCTGTTATTACAGGAGGTCTTGCCTTCTCTACTATATTTACAATCTTTGTTACTCCTGCTTTACTTATGTTTTTTATTAAGTTAGAGCAGGGAATAAAAAAAGATAAAACTAGCCCAGTTGATGTTAGTAAAGCGTAAAAGGATTATAAAGATGAAAAGAAGTATTTTAACACTTATAAGTGTCGCTGTTGCAGGAAATTTATATGCAATTAATATTGATGATGCAGTACAAAAAGCACTTTTAAACAATAATAGTTTAAAAAAACAACACTATATTTATGATGAAGCAAAAGAGAATATTAACTTTGCAAAAGGTTCATATAATCCTGTTGTAAATATAGGATATAACTATAATGCAAATAAAAGAGATCTTGGAAATGGAAAAGATAACTCTAATGCAAATGCAACTATTTCTTATAACCTTTTTAATGGTTTTACAGATAAGTATAATATAGAAAGTGCAAAACTAAATGCTGATTATTCAAACTATACACTTCAATCTGCAAAAGAGGATTTAAAGTTAACAACAAAACAAAACTATATTTCATATCTAAAAAGTCTAAAGAATATTGAGACACAAGAAAATGCATTTAAACTTTTAGAACAACAATATAAAGACTCTGAAAATAGATTTGAGCAAGGCTTATTAGCAAAAAATGACTTACTTCAAGTAAATGCACAAATGCTTCAAGCAAAACAAAATCTTGCACGGGCTAAAGCAGATTCTAGAATTGCAAGATTTCAGCTTAAAAATACACTTGGAGGTAGTTTAGAAAAAGATGAAAAAATTGAAGACTTACCAAAACAAGAGATTTTAAACGAAAACTATAATTTAGAAGAGTTAAATAGTAGAAATGAAATAAAAGCTTTAAAGAAAAGTATTGATGCATTAATTAGTCAAAAGAATGCAAATAAAGGTGATTTTATGCCTAATGCAGATGTGAATTTATCATATTTTAAATATGGAAATGATGCATTTTTAGATGTAGAAGAAGGAAACCCTGAAGATCAAACAACCGCAACTCTTGCTTTAACTTGGAATCTTTATAATGGAGGAAGAGATGCTTCTGAAGATATAATTTTCAATAAGAAAATTCTTCAAGTAAAAGAGGATTTAGCTAATTTAAAATTATCAATTCAACTTCAATATGAGAAGGCTCTTGAAGAGTTTGAAGTTTCAAAACTAAATTTCCAAACAGCAAAAATTTCTTTAACTCAGTCAAAAGAGAATTATAAGATCGTAAATAATAGGTTTAAAGAAGGACTTTCAAGTTCAACTGATTTAATAAATGCAAACTTCTTATTAAGTCAAGCAAAACAGAGTTTTGATAATGCTTATTATGATAGATTTTTAGCAAAAGCTTCTTTAAATAGAATATTTGAGAAATAGAAGAGTTCTTCTATTTCTTAATCGAAATATTCAAAATCATCATCTTCACTTCCATCTTTTTTTCTATTTTTAAAACGCCACATAGTTTTAAAATATTTATATGTTTGAAAGCTAAGTACTAAAGCTATTAATAAAAAGATTATAGATCCTAAAACAAAAAGAGTTTCCATTGTTGCTCCTTATTTTTTAAAGCCTTCGTATTTAAATCCGCTATTACTTCCACCTGAACTAGATTTCTTAGCATTTTTATTAGGAACATTTTCAACTCCTTTAAAATCATCAAACCATTTAAGTTCTGATGGAGTATAAGCATTCCTATTACTACTTGTCTTTTTGGGTGTGATTTGCATAGAAGGTGTCGAAAAATCTGTATTTTTATAAATAATGAAACCAAAAATTATAACAGCAATTGCAACAAGTATTTTAAATAATATATCTAAAAACTTTGTAAGAGCTGTTTTTTTCTTCTGTTTTTTATATTTAGTTGCCATAGTTTTATTATACAGAAAAATTATTAATCTTAGGGTAATATTATTTTATTAAAGCAATAACGGTATTTATCATCAAGTATTTTAAGTCGAACTAAAGTTTTTTCTGTAGAATTTTTAAAAGTATTATATTTTTATCAGTATGAAAATTAATTATAATATCATTTTACTTATTTATATAGGAACTTTTACAGTAAAGCAAGCCCCTTTTTCAGTGTTTCTGACATCAATAAGGCCATTCATATTTGTTTCTATAATATTCTTTGACATATAAAGTCCAATTCCTGTTCCTTGAGCTTTATGTTTTGTTGTAAAGTATGGTTCAAAAATCTTTTCTATAATATTCGTATCTATTCCTCCTGCATTGTCTTCGATTTTAACTATATTAAACTCTTTACCGTTTTTTATTTCAATTGTAATTTGAGGTTCAGCTACTTTTCTAAGAATCAAAACATCTTTTGCATTGTTTAGTATATTTAATATAACTTGCGAATATTCATTTTCATATCCATTAACTTCTACATCATCAATTACATTCATTATGAAGTCGATATTATGGTATTTTAAAGAGCTTTTTATAATATAAAATGCTTTTTTACAAGTTTCTTTTACATTAAAATACTTTTTTTCTTCTTCGGGTTTGAAGAAATTTTGAAAGTCAGAAATTGTTTGTGTCATAAATTGAGTTAATTTGTCAGCCTCATCAATTTTTTCTTCTAAATACTTCTGATCAAATTCGTTAAATTCGTATGTTGCAAGCATGTTCATATGAATAGAAGAGATTTCACTTAAAGGTTGTCTCCATTGATGTGCAATATTTCCAATCATTTCACCCATTGAAGCAAGTTTTGACTGTTGAATTAAAATTTGTTCTTGTTCAATTCTTTTATCTATTTCTTCTTGAATTTTGTACTCTAGGTTGTTTATCATGTTATTCATCATAACTTTTAATTCATTTAAAATAGAACTATCACTATCTTTTGTTAATCTCATACCAAGATTTCCACTTTGTATATTTTTTAATACTTTTGTAGCATCTTTTATAAATATCTCATTTTTTTTAATATTATTCTCAACATTTATAAAGTTTTTATTAATTGATTCAGCCATATAAAAAAATTCATCTTTTGAATGAATTATTATTTTTTGTGTTTTATCTTTTTTATAGTTTAAATATTCAAAAAATTCATTCAATCCTCTTTGAACAATATTTAATGATGTAATAATATTATTAGAAACAAACCATCCTGCAAGTATTGAGAATGCCATTATGACGAAAAAATAAAGGGTAATCTCCACTACTAATAGTTTTGATTCATTTACGGCTGTGTTATATGAGTTTTTTGCATTATTTAAAAGTTTTGCTTGAATATCATGTAATTGTTTTATCAAAAGATTGAATTGTACTTTATCTCTTGTAGAAACATTTATATATGCACCTTCTTCAAAGTTTCTTTTGAAATAATATTGTGTTTTATTAATAATCTTTTTGTATTCTTCCCATAGAAGTGAAGTCTTTTCTTTTCCTATTTTGAATTGATAAATAGATTTATCAAGTTGTTTAATTAATAAATCCAAATCTTTTTTAATAATAAGTCTTTGATTTCTATTTGGAGCAATAACCATAGATTGACTACCTTCTCTTAATCTATATAATGGGGCTATTATATTATCTTGCAAAAGTAAAACCTTTTCTGAATTAATATAAACTTTTTTTAATCTTTCTTTAGAGTTTTCACTAGTATTTATAGAGATGAAACCAAAAATAAATACAGAACAACATAGAATTATAAATAAGATACTTAACTTAGATTTGATACTAAATCTATCAAATAATTTCATTATTTCATCCTTAGTGGTATAATAGGTGTATGTTGGTCTTCAGGATATGGTTGTTCTCCTCTTATTGACCAATGATTTTTTGTGATTTTTGTTTTCCATAAGGGGATAATTCCGCCTTCGAAAGGTTCAAAAATTACTTCTTTATTTACTGCAATCACTTTATTATGAGAAGGTACTCTTAATGTGTATGCCATATGTCTTGCACGATATAAAATTTTTGATATTATATTTTCATAATTTTGACTATCTCTTTTTGTAATAAAAAATTCTTTAATATAATTATTCATAAATGGATCATTTTTAATTGTAGACCAAGGTGAATTATTTTCATATATAAATAGTACAGTCCATGGATTTTGATAATACCAGTCATCATCACCCCAAGTTAATAAATCCCAATTTTTAGTATTCTTTGAGGAATGAGTATTAAGTAATTGACTATATATATCTTTTTCACTTGTAGTTATGTCATATAATATTTCTACTCCATATTTCTCAAGTTGATACTCTAAACCTCTCCATAAAAACATAAATCTATCTTGTGTAAAAATATTTAATTTTAAACCATTGAGTAATTTATGCTTTTTTTCCTCTGACATTTTATATTTACTATATTCATGTTTTTGTGCAATTTTATTTACAATATCAAAGTTTATTGAAGTAGTAAAAGGGGAAACTGTTCCTTCTTTTTTATATATGAAGTTTAATATATTTTCTTCATCTATTGCTTCATTCAATGCAAGTCGTATTTCTCTATTTTGAAGTTTTTGATTGCCATTTATAAGATTAAAAAATATGATTATATTATTTGTAGATTTTTTGATTACAAGTTTTGAGTATTTTGACATTACGGCTTCAATTTTTTTATCAAAAGGGATGGGGGAAATATCTAGTTTCCCTTCAAAGTTAACTGCATTATTAAAAGCCTCTTCAGCATTAAGTTGAGTGTAAACTGTAACTTTTTTTATTTTAGGATATTTTTTATTCCAATAATAAGGATTTGCTTCAAGAATTATCTTCTCTGTTTGTTCTTTCCCTACGGCATATCCATCTTTCAATATATATGGACCCATCCCATATGGACCAGGCTCACGTGTTCCAGCTTCTGTCTCCTCCGCTTTAGTCGGATATTTTTTTAGATACTCATCTGTGAAGAAAAATACTCTTGCTAAATCGATAAAAAATAATTCATATTTCTGTTTTAATTCAATTTTTAATCTAAATTCATCAATCTTACTAATTTCAAAATCTATTTTATCTATATTAGAAAATAAAAAAGGATTTTTTTTAAAATGGTTTAAATTGTTTATAGCAGAATCAATTGTAAAAGGAGTGCCATCTTGAAATTTCAAGTTCCTTTTTATTTCAAAAATATAAGTATAATCATCAATTCTTTCATGCGATTTTGCTAAATCATAAACCCATCCTTGTTCATTGTCATCAGAACGTATGAGTCCTGCGTTTGTATTTTTTGAGATGTAAATATAAGGAATACTTGGAAGAAAAATTTTGATATGAGATTTAGGATGAAGATATTCAATAGCATTTAATGAAGAGTTATCTTCTTTAAATATTTCATCATTATTTCTCAGCATCTCTGAGTTAGAGAAAAGATAGAGAAAAATAAAAATAAAAACTATTCTAATCAATTTTATATCCTATTCCAGAGAGATTATTTATTATATTTTTTGGAAGTTTTTTTCTTAGATGAAGTACTACTGTACGTAATGCACTATCCGTCATTACTTGATCTTGCCAAATTTTATCTTGAATCTCTTGGTAAGGAACTACACGATTTTGGTTTCTTATAAGTAATTCTATTAATCGGAGCTCTTTTTTATTTAATATTATTATCTCTTCTTTATATTTTAATTTTTTAGTACCAAAGTTATATGTAAAATCTTGATCGCTCTCAAGTTTAATAATTTCTTCTATATTTAAAGAATCTATACATTTACCTAGCGTTTCAAATAACATCTTTGTATTTATAGGCTTTATCATATATTTTTCCATATGTAATTCAACGGCCTCGAGTAAATACTTTTTCTCAGTATGAGCTGTAATCATAACTACAGGTGTTGTCTTATCAACCTTTCTTACTTCTTTAATAAATTCAATTCCATCCATAATAGGCATATGAATATCACTTAAAATAATATCAGGCTTTTTTTCAAAATATATTTCTAAAGCTTCTTTACCATTCGTTGCTTCATAAACCTCTTTTGTATAGTATCTAAGTGTCTTTAAAATGTTTTTTCTAATCCCATATTCATCTTCTGCATAAAGAATTCTTAGCGGTTTTAATTGCAATTTTACATTTTTCAAAAGGTACTCCTTTTTGATAGCGCTTTTTTTTATTATACCTAAGAAAAATTAAATCATTAAGTTAAGAAAAATTTAAAAAAAAGCTAAAAAATGTATTTTTTTGCAATTTTTTTTTATTAAGATTAGGAAAATCAAAACAAAGGAAAATCATGAAAAGAATACTATTGACAATATTTGTTCTTTTTCAAGCCTCAATATTTGCTGATGTAAATGTGGCATACAAAGGGTGTATTTCATGTCATGGAATAAATGGAGAAAAAGTTGCTTTAGGTAAAAGTAAAATCATTAAAGATATGAGTAAGGAAAGTTTTATAAATGCAATGAAAGGTTATAAGGATGGAACTTATGGAGGTCCCTTAAAAGGTATGATGAAAGCACAATCAATGAGATTAAGTGATACTGATATTGAAGCAATAGCTGAAAAAATAGCAAAATAGAAAGAAGTAAAAAATGAAAGCAATTGAAAATAATGATTTTTCCCAAAGGCTAGATAAGATATCTATCTTAAAGGATATATTTTCAAGTATGAATGAAAATGAACTTTTTAAAGCTTTTTCTAAATTAGATAGTTCTATTGATATTGATAAAATGACTCTTGAAGCAGATTATAATCGATATTTTGTTGGTCCAGATAATCCTATTGCTGCACCATATTCATCTGTATATATTGATAAAACTGACTCAATTATGACTGAAACTACTGAAAAAGTGAGAGATCTTTATTTTGTTATGGGTTTTAAAAATAAACTAAAAGACTCTCTTCCTGAAGATTTTTTAGGTTTAGAACTAGATGCTTATTATCAATTATTATACATTGAAGAAAAGACTAACTATTTATCTGAAGTTAGATGTTATTTTTTATTTGAACATATTAAAGTCTGGATTTATGACTTTATTGAAACTGTATTATCAAATAAAGAAAATCCCTCTCTTGCAATAAATTTTATTGTTCAAGAATTAAAATTGTTTTTCGATAAAGAATTAAAATACGAAGGAGATTTAAAATGAATTACGTAAAAGAAAATGTAGACTCTATTTTAAATGATGGAGTGAGTCGACGTGGATTTTTGAAAGGACTTGCAGCTTGTGGTGCCTTGTCTATGTTTCCAGGTGGAAACTTAATGGCAAATGAGTCTTTAAATACTAAGATTCCATATCTAGGGCAAAAAGCATACAAGACTTTTAGAAATGCTTGCCCAAGAAATTGTTATGATACCTGTAGTATTAAAACATTTGTAAAAGATGGAATTATGCAATTTATTGAAGGTGCAACAGAGTCAACATTTACAAATGGTGGTTGTTGTGTAAAAGGTAATTCTTATGTAAGAAGAGTGTACTCTCCAAAAAGAATTAAATACCCAATGATACAAGTAGGGGGTAAAGGTTCAGGTTCATGGAAAAGAGTATCTTGGGATGAAGCAATAAGTAGAATAGGAGATAAACTTCTATCTATAAAAAAAGAAGATGGGCATATGCTTGGTGCTGCATTAACTAAGTACTCTGGAAACTTTGGTATTACTCATTATGGAGTAGAAGGAATGTTTAGTTCAATTGGTTATACAACGAGATTTGGAGGTACACCATGTTGGCCAGCAGGTATTGATGCACAAAATTTTGATACTGGAAATATGTGGTGTAATGATCCTGAAGAAATGAAAGATAGTAAATATATTATTCTTTGGGGTGTAAACCCAGCTGCAAACTCTATTCATACAATGAAATATATTTATGAAGCAAAAAGAAAAGGTGCAAAGGTTATTGTAATTGATCCATTATTTACAGAAACAGCATCGAAAGTAAATGAATATTATCAGGTGAAAGCCGGAAGTGATGGGCTTTTAGCATTAGCTATGGCAAAAATTATAATTAAAAATAACTTGCATGATAAAAAATGGCTTAAGAAAAATTCTCACGGATATAAAAAATTTGAAAAGTATTTGAAAACTATATCAGTTAAAAAAGCTGCTGAAGTAAGTGGTCTTTCTGAAAAGTTAATTAAAGAGATTGCTATTGGATTTGCAAAAGCAGATCCAGCTACAGTTTGGATTGGATATGGAATACAAAGACATACAAATGGAGGTTCTATAGTAAGAGCTATTGATGCCTTAGTTGCAGTTACTGGTAATGTAGGTAAATATGCAGGTGGAGCAAGATATGGACATTTAAATACTTGGGGATTTAATTATAATGCAATGACAAATCCAAAACCAGAAGGTAGTATTGGATATGAAGATAGTTCTGCTGTAATGGGAGACATTCATGGTGCTGATAGTGCAAAAGAAGTTAAATATTCGGATAGATATTTAAATATAAATAAAACAGCAGAAGGTATTCTAACAGCAGCAGATCCAAAAATAAAACTATTATGGGTTGCATGTAAAAATGTATTAGCTCAAGACTTTGATAGAAATAAAATTATAAAAGCATTTAATACTGTTGATATGGTAGTTGTTGCAGATCAGTTTTTCAATGAAACAACAAAATGGGCAGATATCGTTCTTCCTGTTACAACCCAGTTTGAAGAGTATGATGTAAATGTATCTTATTGGCATTATTGGCTAAGTTTAAATGAACAAGCAATTAAGCCTCTTCATGAAGTGAAATCTGATCTTGAAATTGCATCATTATTATCTAAATACATGAATAAAAAAGAGAAAGGATCTTGTACTTTCCCTCAAAAATATGATAGTAAAAAGTTAACAATTAAGGAGTTTAATAAAGGAATTCATGATCAATTTGGAATTAAATCTTGGAAAGAGCTTGAAAATGGTCCAGTAAAAGCAAAAGCAGTTGTGCCATTTGCTGATGGTAAGTTCAGTACCCCAAGTGGAAAATTTGAATTTTATTCTGAACAAGCAGTTAAATATGGACACACAGCATTGCCTGAATATTTAGAAGTAAGAAAACCTTATGATAAATATCGGTTGACAACTCTACATTCACGATATAGTTTACATTCTCAATTCCAAAATTTAGATTGGATGGAAGATATTAATCCTGAACCATTTGTTCATATTAATCCAAGTGATGCTACATATAAAAGAATTAAAACAGGTGATACAGTAGCAGTATTCAATAAACAAGGTCTTTTACGACTTAAGGCAAAAGTTACTGATAATACTCCCGTTGGAACTTTCATGATGTATGAACAATGGTACAACAATAGTATTTATAATGTAAATGAGTTAGTTGATGATACATCTTCTGATATGGGATCATTCAAAACTGGTGCACCTGGAATTGCACTACAAGATACTTATGTAAATATAAGAAAGGTATAAGGAGGAAATTATGCAAAAAGCTTTTTTAGTAGATAGTGAAAAGTGTTTAGGGTGTAATACTTGTGCAATGGCATGTAAGAATCAATATCATCAAGATACAGGAATACTATGGAGACAAGTAAGAGAAATAGGTCATGAAGATTATAGAATTGATGAGAATAACATTTTACCTAATCTAATATGGTATGCAAAACCTCCAAAAATAGATGTTCCTGCAGAAAGATATTATGCATCAATTGCTTGTAATCATTGTGAGGAGCCTGCCTGTGTTTCAGTTTGTCCAGTTCAAGCACACACAAAAGATCCTAAGACTGGTATTTGTAAACATGATCAAAGTTTATGTATTGGATGTGGAGGATGTGTTAAAGCCTGTCCATTTGGAGCTTCTAAATTTAATGAAAGATTAGGACAAGCAGAGAAATGTAGTATGTGTTGGGAAAGGCAAGATGATGGTAAGCTTCCAGCATGTGTACAGTCTTGTCCTGTTGAAGCTATTCAAGTAATTGATATTCATGATAAAAAATATATGAATATTGGAGAAAAATATCCCTTAGGACTTGATTATGCAGTTGATGCTCCAACAAAGCCAACTACAAGGTTTATCAAATCTAGTATGCCGAATAAAATAGTTAGATTATAAGGATAAAAAGGATGTAAAATGAAAACTTTTTTAATACTCATTTTTATATCTTTAAATTTACTTTCTGGTGAGAATGACTCACCAGAAGTATGTCCTATTGTAGAAAAAGACTTTAATTACTATTCTAAACAAAAAGTAGATATTTCTCTTCCTTACAAATTTTCTTTAGGTAAAAATGATATAGAGATAAAACTAAATGAGTTAAATTATCCTTCTGGGTATAATGTGGTTGCTTTTATTGATGTAGAAGAAAGTTCATCTAAAATAGAACCTGAAATAGAAAATGATATTCCAATCAGTTCAATAAATTTTTTTAAAAAAGGCAAATATAAATTACTATTGAATGTAAATATAATCTATAGAAGTAGTTGAGCAGGGGTTCAAGTTGCTAGTTTAGCAAGACAAATTATCTTTGTTGATATTGAATAGGGATTGATTTTATTATTAGCAATATATAGTTACGTTAGCTACAAGTAATATAATTACTTGTAGCCAAAGTGATTTAATTTTAAGTTTTTTATTTTAAGACAAATTCTTCTATCGAATAAATAAGCCTTAATTATCTTTATTATATATAGAAAAAATAGCAAATTAATATAAAAAAAGGTTTTATTAAAAAATTATTCTTATATCAAACGTAAAGATGAATTTAGAGATTTTGGAGGTAGCAGAAAAATACTTGTCTATATAATAGGAAAATAAAAGAGCATTTTCTAAAATAAGTGTTCTCTTTTGTGGTATTAGCTTATTATAATGATGAAGTAGTCAAAATAAATAAAATCTCAACATGCTCATTGGTTTTATTTCTGAACTTATGTTTCATTCTAGGTAGAATTCTAATTATATCACCTACTTCTAAGTGATGCTCCTCCTCTTCTATTATTGCATATACTTCTCCTTTTGTAATAACTGCAAATTCTTCCTTGTCATGTTTCATATATCCTTCTGTTGTTTCACTCTGAGGGTTAAGTATTGCCCAAAGTATATCAATGTTTGAGTGCATGTATTCAGGTGTTAAAATATCAAAAACAATATGCTTTGCATTTTCTCTATAAACTTTTTTTCTATCTTTTTTTCTTAATATTAAAGTTTCATTATCTACATCAACAACAAATAAAGAGTGAAGTGCAATGTCTAAAGACTCTGCAATACTTCTTAATGCATTTATTGAAGGATTTGCTATTCCTCTTTCAATTTGACTTAACAATGAAGTACTTAAACCAGTTTTTTTTGAAAATTCTCTTATAGAATATCCTTTTTTTTGTCTTTGCTCTAAGATTTTACGTCCAATTGTAATGTTACTCATGCTTAATTTCCTTTTTTTGTATATTTTTATAAACAAAAAGTATTAAATATATATGTTATTCTTCAATTTTGTTTACTATTATAAACATTGTATCATTTTATTGTACAAAAGTGAAAAAGTATATATAATTAAGTCGATTTTATAAGTAGGATTATATATGGACTTAACACTTTACCTAAATGAGTTATTAACTCTTAGTTTTTTAGCAATTTTTATGGCAATAAGTCCAGGTGCAGATTTTATTATGGTTACAAGAAACTCTATTTTTTATGGAAGAAACTCTAGTTTATATTCTGCTATTGGTATTAGTATTGCTATTTGGGTTCATGTGGCATATTCTATTGCAGGCATAGCAGTTATAATTTCAAATTCAGTTATACTATTTTCTATAATCAAGTATCTAGGAGCTGCATATTTGATTTATATAGGTTGGAAAACATTTACTTCTAAATCAATAATGAGTATTGAAAAGATAAAAAGTAATAAAGGACTTTCAACTTTTAAGGCTTTAAAGGTAGGTTTTATAACTAATGTTCTTAATCCTAAAACAACTATATTTTTCTTAAGTATTTTTACACAATTAGTGACAGTAGATACACCCATTTGGATACAGATTGTCTATGGTTTTATAATATCACTAGCTCATCTTATTTGGTTTATTATAGTTAGTTATTTATTTTCTCATCCAGTTTTATTAAATAAGTTTACAAAATCAAAGAGATTAGTAGAAAGACTCATAGGAACAGTATTAATTGCTTTTGGTCTAAAAATGGCATTATCAACAAATAACTAAAAAAATGAATTATAAAGCAATAAATTTGTAATAGAAATATATTTTTATTCTTTTATTTTTATATTTTTTGATATCTTCATTATATCTTTTAGCTTTTTTGAATAAATTTATTTAAAAAATTATCTATGTAAATTATCCTAAAAAACGTCACTCTAAGAGATTGAAATTAAATTAAGTTATATTTTAGGAAAAAAATTAATTTTTTGGTTTATAATTTCTAGTTAGAATTATTTTAACATTTATAATAAGGGATTACTGAAAACCCAACAAAGCATTTGGCCGTGCATATTTGATAAGGTTTTCAGAAATCATGGTGTACTCTAATTATAGAGTACATTTATACTAACAAATTAAACTTAGTCTTTAGTTAAGCAGGAGTATAAATGTATAAATTACTTATGGCATTAATAATGTCATATACTTTATTATTGGCAAACACTTTTCTAACATTATCTAATGAAGAATTATTTGAAGAACCTAGCATTTGTGAAAAAACATATAACGATTGTATAGACGAATGTGAAAAAGCAATTCCAAGTACTTTTACAAACTGTCTTACAGAATGTTCATCTTTATATGAAGAGTGTAAGGATAAAATGGTAGCTAAGAATTCTAAAACTTCAAAATGTAAAGATCTATATATGACTTGTACTTTAAGATGTGAAGAAAAAATTCCTCAAATAGAACAAAACCTGTGTTATACAGATTGTGAACTTTCATTTGATAAATGTATAGATAACTAAAATTATGAGTTTAAGAGTATAGAATTGAGGTAGTTTAAATGGCAAATTATTATGAAGATTTAATCTTAAATTATCAAATAGAAAATCCTATAAATAAGGTTGTTTCTAAAATAATTAAGCTCATAAAATATGATAATGACTATGAGAATGCAATAAAAATTATATTAGAGAATAATCTAAAATTAGAAGATATAGTAGGTTGTACAATTAGATTAAAGAGAAAACAAATTGTAAAGTTGGCAAGTAAACTAATTTCACTTAATAAATAATAAGAGAAGAATATGGAATCTATAATTTATGAATTAAGTTATGACTATAGAGTGGATGAAGATGAAGAATATTTATAGAGATTCTAATAAATTAGATATAAATGAATTAATACATCAGATAATATATTTTGTTAAACATAAAGATGATTATGTCAGTGCTTCAAATATAATGATAAATAGTGATATTTCTATTGAAGAGTTATCTGAAAAGACGATAAAACTTACTGAGATTGAACTTGCAAAAATTGCAGATGAAATAATAAAGAATAAAAGATAAATTTTATGAAAAGGAACAAATAAAATGCATATTGCATTTATAATTGAAAATTGGGCAAATATTGAGCCTTTAAAAAGTACAACATTGGTAGTTATTAAAGAGTGTATGTCAAGAGGACATAAGGTGACAGTTTTATATACTCATGATTTAACAGTTAGAAATAATATAGTTCATGGTTTTGCAAAAACTTTAAATTTTGAAGGCAAAATTCCTGATTCTGTTACAAGTTTTTATAAAAAAATCACATATGATAGAAAACTTACAGCACTTCATGCTTTTGATTGTATTATGCTAAGAAAAGATCCTCCAATATCTCCAATTGTTTTTAATTTTTTGGATTCTGTAAAAGATGAAACAATTATTATAAATGATGTTGATGGTATTAGAAAAGCAAATAATAAACTATATACAACAACATTTCATGATCCGACAAATACATACTTACCAAAAACTCATGTTTCAGGGAGTAAAAAATATATTAAAAGAATTATTGAAGAATCAGATGATGAAAAAATGATTTTAAAACCACTAGATGGTTCAGGAGGAAGAGGAGTTATTGTTCTTGAAAAAGGTGCAAAATCTAATCTAAACTCTCTACTTGATTTTTATATTGATGATTCTGGTGAAAACTATGTAATTCTTCAAGAGTATATAGAGGGTGCAGAAAATGGTGATGTAAGAGTAATGATGCTAAATGGTAAAGCAATAGGTGCTTATCATAGAAAACCAGCAGAAGGGGAACATCGAGCAAATATTCAAACAGGTGGTACAGCCCATAAGTACACACTTACAGACTCACAAAAAAAAATTTGTAGTAAAGTTGGTAAAAAACTATTAGCTGATGGTATATTTTTTGCAGGACTTGATATGATTGGAGATAAAATATTAGAAGTTAATGTTTTAAATCCTGGTGGAATTACAAATATTAATAAATTGTCAAAACTAAAACTTCACAAAAATGTAGTTGACTTCTTAGAAGAAAAAGTTCATGAGAAAGTTGAGAAAAGAGCAGAACTAGAGTATTTATTAAAAAGGCTTAGTGAGCTTAGAGAGTAGAGTATAATTCTACTCTCTGTTAAATTATAATAATGTATCTTTTGGATTTACATTTTTATAAAATTAATTTATTTTATAATATTTTCTTTTACCTACTTTAAGATGTATGTTGTTTACTTGAATTATCTCATCTTTATTGGCTTTTTTTATATTATCTATACTTATTGCATTTTGTTTTATCAATCTTATTATCTCACTACTACTCGTATCTTTTTCAAGAAGAGTTTTAAGAAGTTGAAATAAAGACATCTCTTTTTTTTCTAAACTTATTGTTATCATATCATTTTCAGAGATTATTTTATTTTGGAATTGATTTATAAATCGCATTTTTGCTTTTAGGGCTTCTTCTTCTCCTTTCATTATTTTAGTTACTTCAAAAGCCATTTTAATTTTTGCATCTCTTGGGTGCAGTGTCAAAATTTCATCTATTTGTGAATGGGAAACTCTGGTGTTATTTATTAAAAAAATTTTTGTCATTTCATCTGGTTGTGACATTAATGATCCAAACATATCAAAACTATCAAACTTTAAAAATATTCCTGTGCCTCTACTTTTAGACATTAATTCTCCTGTTTGAGGATTTTCCATAAGATTTACGGTAACTACAAATTTATCTTTATTGTTAATTGTTTTTTGAAGTTTTCTTCCCACAAGTGCATTAAAAGTTTGATCTGTTCCACATAATTCAACATCAACATCCATTGCAACACTATCATATCCTTGCATCATAGGATACATAAATTCATGCATAAAGATAGGTTTTTTTTCATTTATTCTTTTTGTAAACATATCTCTTTCTAATAGTTGTCCTACAGTAAAGTTACTTGCTAATTCTAATATGTCCTCAAAATTTAATTGACTTAGCCATTCTGAGTTATACTCAACTTTTGCAGGGTTTACTGGGTCATTAAAGTTTAATAGCGGTTGGATTTGCTCTAACCAACAAGAAACATTTTTTTTAACTTCTTCTTTTGTAAGTTTTGCACGTGTACTAGTTTTGTCTGTTGGGTCTCCTATTCTTGCAGTAAAATCTCCAAATAAAACTATAACTTCATGTCCTAATTGTCTAAATTCTTCTAATAATTGATAGTTTTTTGCATGGCTTAAATGTAGACTATCACTTGTTGCATCAGCACCTATATAAAATCTTAATTTGTTTTTTAATAAAACTTCCGTAAATTCTTCCTTTGTAGGTAGGATATTTGTTATTATTCCTCTATCTAAAATTGTTTTTATTTTTTCTTTTCTCATTTTTTTTCTTTTTAATAAATTTTTTACATGATTTACTCTAATACATTTATAATCCTTATGATTATTTGTATTAATAGTACTACTTAGTCTCAAGATACAATTGTTCTTGAAATATTTTTAACAATGAATTGTAATAATTATGATTAGTTTATAGTGTTAGTTTTAATAATAGTATGGATATTGAGGAAGAGCAGGTTTTAGCGAAGTAAGCGCTTGTGTATTAATTTTTTTTATTTTTCTTGTTATTTTAGATAACATTTTGTCTCCTTTTTAATTATAATCAAAATTTTATTTTAAATATGATTAATTATTGCTTATGTAAAGTCTTCTATATTTATTATAATTAAAATTATTTATTGGTTTTTTACACTTTATTATTATATATAAATTAAAAAAAAATCTATAAAATAATTTTTATTAATTATTAACAAGAAGTAGGATAAATTATAAAATGTATTGTTCGATATTGGGTTAAAGGAGGAATAATTATGGTCTCTTTAGTTCATTTACATATCGTCACTTTTTTTATTATTTATATAAATATATTGATTTTCAATAAAAAGTTATTGACTGATTTAGGTTCAAAGTATTTTTTTATAAATTATATTTATCATAAACATAAACAAATTAGTTGTTTTATTGTTACTTATCCATTTATTATCATATTAATCTATTTTTTAGTAGAAGATATATTTCCTATAGGAACTTTTTTTATATCTGTACTTCATGTTTATTTTTTACATGAAATTATTTCTAAAAAAAATATTGATAAAAGAGAAGCTTATATCGCTTGGTTCAAAAAAAATGTAAAACATAGTTTTTCTATGCATGCCTATGACATGATAAAAAAAGATTTTAATTTTTTAAATGAAAAAATAACAAGACCATTTTTATTTAAATTTGAAATTATATTTTTTATATCTTTAGTTATAGAAAGTGAAGTTATTTATGAAGTCTTTTCTTCTTTTTCTAGTTTAAAATAAAAATTTACCTCTTATATATTGCAACTAAGTTGCATTTTGATAATATATCAAAAAAATTTATGCAACTAGGTTGTACTAAATATAAGTTTAAAAGGATAAATATTGAAAGAAGTAAAAAGTTTTATAATAAACTCTGCATTGGATATGCACCTACATCTACGTGATGATGACATGTTAAAACTAGTAGGACCAAAAACATCACAAAGTTTTGCAGGTGCGTTAATTATGCCAAATTTGGCTCCTCCTATTACTACTAAAGAGGCTTTACTATCATATAAAAAAAGAATAAAAGAAGCATGTAAAGATGATGATTTTGAAGCTCATGTAACAATATTTTTTCAAGTTGATTATTCATATGAGTTTTTAAAAGATTTAAAAGATGAAATTATTGCAGTAAAGCTCTATCCTTTTGGAGTAACAACCAATTCTGAAACGGGAGTTTCATCTATGGATGTAGAAATTTTAAGACCAACTTTAGAATCAATGGAAAAATTAGGTATTCCTTTATGTGTTCATGGTGAAACAAAAGGTTTTGTTATGGATAGAGAAAAAGAGTTCTTACCTATTTATGAATCTTTAGCTATTCACTTCCCAGATTTAAAAATTGTTATGGAACATATCTCTAGTAAAGAATCAATTGAATTACTTGAAAAATATGATAATCTTTATGCAACAATTACAGTGCATCATTTAATGCTAACTTTAGATGATGTAGCAGGAGGAATGTTAAATCCTCATGCCTTTTGTAAACCTATAGTTAAAAGACCAGATGATAGAGAATCTTTGTTAGAACTTGCTCTTAGTGCTCACCCAAAAGTTATGTTTGGCTCAGACTCAGCTCCTCATCAGAAAAATGCAAAAGAGTGTCATCATGGAGCAGCAGGAGTATTTACATCTGCAATTGCTCTTCAAGTATTAACAGAACTTTTTGAAAAGTATGGGAATTTGGATAACTTAAACAGTTTTGTCAGTTTAAATGCTCAGAGAATCTATGGTTTAAAGCCAATAAAAAAACCAATAAAACTAATAAAAAAGGATTTTGAAGTACCAAAATCGTATAGATACAAAGATGAAATAGTTGTTCCTTTATTTGCAGGACAAACTTTATCTTGGAGTATAGAATAAAATATGATTATAAGAAAAAAGTTTAAATTTGAGGGTGCTCATATAGTAAGAAACTGTTCAACTAATAGATGTAAGAAATCAATTCATGGACATTCTTATGAAGTTGAAGTCTTTTTTTCTTCGAACAAATTAGACAATGGATATATGGTTTTAGATTTTGGATTAACAAAAAAACATATTAAAAATATTATTGACTCTTTTGACCATGCTTACACAATCTGGGAAGGGGAGTCTAAAGAGTTTAAAAACTTTTTTAAAACAAACTCAGAACGATGGATAGAGATGCCAATATCTCCTAGTGCAGAGTCTTATAGTTTGATGTTTTTAAAATTAATAGATCACATTCTTAAGAATACTATTTTTAATAATGGTGAGGGAAATGTTGAAGTTTCATCTGTTAGGGTTCATGAAACTCAGACTGGTTATGCTGAAGCTTTTAGAAATGATATGGAAATGATTGCTTTTGATTTAGGAAAAATAGTTTTTTCAAAGCAAGTTATAAACGAATGGGAGCAGAAAGAAGAGTTATTAAATATCTTGTCTCTTGTCAACTAAATGTCAAGAGATGTTTCCTTATATAATTGACACTTATTCAATATAATTCAAATACTTAAAATTTCACTTATAGGATTTATGATGAACTTTTTAAGAAATTTAATAATCTTAGTTGCAGTATTTTTTATTAGTTTAGGCTTTTTAAGTTACAACATATAATAAAAATAGCAATAAGATAAAACTTACCTTTGACTAAAACTACATCCCTTAATTACAAGTATTAAAAATACTTGTAATTAAACCTTCTTTGAGCTTTTCTTTTTTCACTTAATATGGTTTTTAATCTTATTGGAATAGAATTCAAGCTTAAAAAACGAAATTAATATATAGAAAACATGTGATTTTTATAAAATTAAAAAGGATAGAGGATGAATGCTGTAGTTATAGCAGTTTGTATTATGGTTTTACTTTCACTTTTAAGGGTGAATATTGTTATTGCACTTATTATTGGTGCAATTGCTGGGGGTCTTACTGGTGGTTTAGGACTGAATGAAACAATTGAAGCTTTTAATAAAGGACTTGGTGGTGGTGCAACTATTGCTTTAAGTTATGCTATGCTTGGTACTTTTGCAGTAGCTATCTCAAAATCAGGAATTACTGATTTACTTTCTAATATGATTATAAAAAAAGTAAATAGGGGAAGTACTGATATACAATTTATTTATATAAAATATTTGATGTTATCATTTATTTTATTAGCAGCTATAATGTCTCAAAATTTAATTCCTGTACATATTGCTTTTATTCCAATTTTAATTCCACCATTACTTCATTCTATGGCAGAATTAAAACTTGATAGAAGGGTTGTCGCTTGTGTAATTACTTTTGGTTTAGTTGCAACATATATGTTTTTACCAGTTGGATTTGGTGGGATTTTCTTAAATGAAATTCTTCTTAAGAATCTAGTTAATAATGGAGTTGAAGCTGCATCTGGACAACTTCCTATGGCAATGGCTCTACCTGTAGCAGGTATGTTTTTAGGTCTTATTGTCGCAATATTCTTTTCATACAAGAAAAAAAGAGTTTATGATGTAAGTAAAATTTTAGAGGTAGAATCTGAAAGAAAAGAGATAAATCCATTTTTTATTGCAGTTGCAATAGTTTCAGCTATAACAGCACTATCTTTACAGCTTTATACTAACTCAATTATTATTGGTTCTTTAGCTGGATTTATAATCTTTATTGTTGCAGGTGTTATAAAAGCTAGTCAAACTCAAGACTTTTTTGCAAGAGGTCTTAAGATGATGGGGATGATTGGTTTTATTATGATTGCTGCAAATGGTTTCGCATCAGTTGTAAATGCCACAGGTGGTGTTGAAACTTTAGTAGCTTCTGTTGCAGATGTGATAGGAAATAATAAGTCAATGGCTGCATTACTTATGCTTTTAGTTGGATTGTTTATTACTATGGGAATAGGTTCATCTTTCTCAACTATTCCAATTATTGCAACTATATATGCACCACTTTGTATTCAACTTGATTTTTCTGTTATGGCTACAATTACTATTATTGGTACGGCTGCTGCCCTTGGAGATGCAGGAAGTCCAGCATCTGACTCAACACTTGGACCAACATCAGGACTTAATGTAGATGGACAGCATGACCATATTTGGGATACAGTAGTACCTACATTTATTCACTACAATATTCCACTTGTGATATTTGGTTGGTTTGCAGCTGTTTATATCTTTTAGAAAAGTATTAATAATAATTCTAACCTGTTGAATTTTCTAGATAGAGATTTTGACAGGTACTTTTCTATATCTTCATTTAAAATTTAATCGTCAAAATTATTAATTAAAGACAACTATTTGACTTTTCTTAAACATATCTTTAAAAATAATTTTAATTTAATTATAATTATTATAATATAATAAAATGTATTTTTAAAGGATATGTATGAATAATATGACAATTAAGAATAAGTTGATAATGATACTGGCTTTGCCTATCATATCTTTAGTTTTTTTATCTTCAGTAATTAGTTATGAAAGATATAAAACTAGTAATGGATATAACAAACTTGAAGATGCCGTAAAACTATCTACAAAGATAACTTCTTTAGTTCATGAACTACAAAAAGAAAGAGGTATGACTGCTGGATATTTAGGAAGTAAAGGTGTTAAGTTTAAAGATAAAATAGGAAGTCAAAGAGATTTAACTAATAAAAAAAGAAAAGAGTTTTTAAAATATTTAGACTCATTAGATACAAAATATTATGGTACTGAATATAATAAACTTTTAACAGATGCTTTAAATAGATTAAAGGAACTTAAGACAAAAAGAATTAAAGTTTCTTCTTTAAGTATAAGTGGGAAAGAGGCTATTTCATATTATACAAATATGAATGGAGTATTTTTAGAAGTGGTTAGAAAGGCTGCAAACTATTCTCCCAACACTCAAATGGTTCAACAATTAAATTCATATACAAATTTTTTATTATCTAAAGAGAGGGCAGGAATAGAAAGAGCAGTTGGCGCTGTAAGTTTTGCTGCTAATAAGTTTGCATCAGGAATGAAAACAAAGTTTAATAGACTTATATCTGAACAAGATGCATTTCTTTACTCTTTTGAAAAATTAACCAATAAGCAAACTATGGAGTTTTATAAAAAAACTGTACAAGGTAAAGCTGTAGAAGAAGTAAAAAGAATGAGAAATGTAGCTTTAACAGCAGAAAATGGAAGAGGTTTTAATATAGATTCTGCTTATTGGTTTAATACTATTACAGAAAAGATTAATCTTCTTAAAATGGTTGATGACCATTTAGCGAATACTTTGATTGCTGAATCTAAAGTATTAGTAAGTGCTGCAAAAACAGAAATGACTTTATATATTGTAATCAATTCAATTTTGATTATTATTGTAATTCTTCTAGGTAGGGCAGTTTTAAATAACATTTTAATGGGAATTAGAACATTATCTGCTGGTTTAGATGACTTTTTTAAATTTTTAAATAAAGAAGTTAAAGATGTACGACTTATTGATATCAATAGAAAAGATGCTATTGGTGTTATGGCTAAAAAAGTAAATGATAACATAGAAAAAACAAGAGAAGTTGTAATTGATGATGTTAGGTTTATGGAAGAAGTGAAAAATATCGTAGAACAGATAAAAAAAGGTTATCTTTTCCAAAGACTAGAATATAATGCAAAAAGTAAAAATTTGGAAGAGTTAAAAACTGAAATAAATGAAATGTTAACTGTGATGAATAAAACAATTGGTGGAAGTGTAAATAAAATTACTGATGTATTAAACTCTTATTCTGATTTAGATTTTACAAATAATATTAAAAATGCAAATGGAAAAGTTGAAACTTCAATATTAAATGTTGGAGAAATGATTACAAATATGCTTCAATCTAATATGAAAAATGGTTTAACAATTGAACATACTGCTAATGATCTATTACAAAATGTTGATATATTAAATGTAGCTTCAAATGAAGCAGCTGCCTCTTTAGAAGAGACCGCTGCAGCATTAGAAGAGATAACAGGAAGTATAAATCATAATACTAATAATATTATAAAAATGTCTCAACATGCATCTGAAGTTACAAGCTCAGTAAAAACTGGACAAGATTTGGCAAATGAAACTACAACTGCAATGGATGAAATAAATGAACAAGTTAGTGAAATAAATGAGGCAATATCAATTATTGATCAAATTGCTTTTCAGACAAATATTTTATCTCTTAATGCTGCCGTTGAAGCAGCAACTGCTGGTGAAGCAGGAAAAGGTTTTGCAGTCGTTGCTGCGGAAGTTAGAAATCTTGCCTCAAGAAGTGCAGAAGCAGCTCGTGATATTAAAACTTTAGTTGAAAGTGCTACTTCTAAAGCAAATGATGGTAAACATATTGCGGATAAAATGATTGATGGTTATACAAGTTTAAATGAAAGTATTTCTCAGACAATAGACTTAATTGAAGATGTTACAAATGCTTCAAAAGAACAAAGTGCTGGGATTGAACAAATTAATGACGCTGTAACTTTACTTGATCAACAAACACAAAAAAATGCATCAGTAGCAGCACATACAGCTCAAATAGCAAAAGATACAAAAGATATAGCACATCATATTGTTGAAGATGCAAATGAAAAAGAGTTTAATGGAAAAAGAGAAATTTCACTTTAATTGAAATCTTTGAAAAGTCTTCTATTTATATAAACAAAAGTTAGTATAAATAGAAGCATTCCTACAAACATATAAATAGTAGTTCCCCATCCAAATTTTGCATAGATTATTGATGGTAAAATAGAACCAACTGCTCCTCCAATATAATAAAAACTTAAATACATACCAGAGGTTAAAGCCTTTTGTGAAGCTTTTAAAGAGTTTGCAATTCTTGTTGATACAGTATGTACAATAAACATATTGATTCAAAATTGAAAACTCCTATTCAATCTAAAAAATACCATAATAAGAGCTGTTTAAAGGGACTATATAAACTTATTTATATACTTAAATATCTAATTTTAGACATATAAGACCAATAAAAGTATACAAAAAGTTCATTATCTTAAGTTCTTATATACTATAATTTAACACTTAACAATAGGATTTAGTAATGTCAAAATATGAGAAAACTAGTAAAACAAATATTTATACAAAAGAAACTAAAAATGGTGATATACATTATTTTATGAGATTAAAAGTTCAAAATAGACTACTTCCATTTAAAAATTTAACATTAGCCTTTAATATTAATAGTCTTAACAAGGCTTATGAAAAAATGAAAGAGTTAAGAACACAATATAGGAATGGTATAGATCCTTTTAAAAAAATATTTACTTATAAAGAACTAATTTTAAACAATATCTGGGATAAAAAAATTGAAGAGGTTAAAAAGAACAATGTATGGAGAGCAACAACATTAAATGGTTATGTAAGGTTTTATGAAAGATTTTTAAGAGATACCTTGGGAAAAAAATCTATATTAGATATTACTAAAAAAGATGTTGAAGATTTTAGAGATTTAACATTAATGAATTATGGTTCTACTTATAAAAAAAGACTATTATTAATTTTAAATTCTATTATAGAGGATTATGTTGATAAAAAAGTTATAGAAAAAAATTTTATTCAAGAGATAAAAGTAGAAAAAGTTGTAAAGAAAAAACCAATTTCACAGAGAGCACAAGATACTTCTAAAAAATTTAGTCATATAGAAATAGCACAAACTTTATATCATGCAATAGATAATTATGAAGCACAATGGGAACATCAAAGAGAAGAAATTAAAATATTTTTATATTTTCTTCTAATGACAAGTCACAGATATGGAGAAATAATGCAATTAAAATATAAAGATATTAATTTAGAACTTAATCTTGTTAAAGCAAATGAGAAAATAACTAAAAGTAAAAGAGAATATGTATATCCTTATCCTCAAGAATGTCATGATTTTTTTGTAAAAAACTATAAAAAAGATGAATTGATATTTACTTCATTTAGTTATAAAAGTATAGATCAAATTTTTAAAAGACTTGTGAGAATATCTAATGTAAGTGTAAAGTTAAGTGCTCATGATACAAGAAGTTTATTGCTTAATTCACTTGGAGAGTTAGGAATTGATATTTTAAAAGCTTCAAATTGTTTAGAACATAGTATAACTGGAGTATTAAAACACTATGCCGATATTACATTTTATGATAAGGTCCAGTTTTTTTATAAGTATTGGGAAACTATAAGAGAACCAATGTCTAAATAATATTAGAATCACGTATTTAATATATTATAGTTTCACTTATATAATTCAAAACTAATATATAAAATGATATTATTTTCCTTTAAAAAAAAGGGATAAAATGAAAGTTCAGAGTATACAAATAGCACTATTCTTTAAAAATTTAATGCTTGATAGACCCGATTTAAAATTTAGAACATTAATTGATAATTTTAACGATGTATTTGATAGTATGCCAACTCAATTCGAATTACCTCAAGGTACACCTAATGATGTGCCTTTCATGATATTAAAATCTAAAAATAATTTAAGTAATTGTAATGTATCGAGAAGTAGAATTGATTTTATTTCAGAAGATTTAAACTATGTGGAAAATCAAGACAAAATATTACAATTTATTGAAGATGTGTCAAGTATTATTGAAATCAAAAACTTTGGCTTTGTAACTACTTTTTTTGATGAAAAAGAAAATGCTTCAAACGATATAGTTAGTGAATATTTAAAAGTAAATAATACCAATCTAAAAGATGTATCAATAAGATTTAATAATCCTATTAAGTTGAATAGAGAACAATACAATTGTCATATTTCAATAGATGATATTACTCAACAAAATATGCATACTCGTGATACTAGAAAAGGATTACGAATTAAAAAAGACATAAATAATTTTTCATCAAATATCAAAAATGAGACATTTACTACATCAAAAATACAATCATTATTTAAAAGTGCTAATCAGAATTTATATTCAAGTAAAGTAGATGTTTAATAGTATGAATGGTAATATGTTTGGGGGGAGTGGCACTCCAAGTGGAAATTGGGGTAGTAATCCATTAGAAGATATGTTGTCTCAATCTACGAGAACTCAAAGTCCTAGTGACCCTATTGTTGGAGTACCTTTAAGTAGCCTACAAAATACTAATACCAATGGACAAAATAGTGAAACAAGTAATGGAGAGCCAACTTTCTCAACAGGAACACTAATTACTTTAGTTGGTGGGGCATTTGTTGCTGCGGCATTAGTTGTAGGAACATATTTTAACTTTCAATCTGACATAAAAGATGTGAAACATGATTTTGAAAATAGAACTAAAGATATAAATCACAAGCTTAGTAATATAGAAACAAAAATTGATGATTTAGATTTAAAAAAATTTGAAAATAGTATTGAAAATATTAAAAATAATATTAGTGCATTAAATAATGACTTATCAAAATATAATCTTAAATCAATTAATAAAAATCTTGACCAAATCAATAAAGATATTAAAGATATAAAAATGAAAATAGAATTTAATAGAGAAAATATTTTATCAAATAAAAAAGATATAAATAAGTCAAAATAGTAAAAAAATCTCTAATACAAACATCATAAAGGGGTCGTTTCGTTCCATTTTGACCCCCTAAAACGAACACTTTTTTTGTATTTCTCCCACTTTTGGCCAATTTTCGTAAAAAAATGGTCTTAAAATAATTATTTTTAAATATTTATTTTATTCTTTTATCATCTAAAACTCCCTTTTCTCCTTAAAAAGTCTGTTAATTTGATGTGTTTTCTTTTCTCAATATTATAATTATATAGTATCAATGTAAAGGTTATATTATGGAAAATAGGAGAAATTATGTAGGTGTAAACGCTCAATATTCGAGTATATCAAATTTAACAAAAATTATTGAACATAACTTAAGAATTAGCGAATGTGATTATTTATTAGATGATAAATATAATAAGTATAAGAATATTGATAACTTTTCAACTCCTTCTGGTTCTGGAGATGGTATGTTTCAAACTCACGCGGTTAGCTCAGGTACGTATGAGGAAAACATGAGGTCATATTTTCAATTTCATTCTAATAATTCAAGTTCAAATCCAAACTTTGAAAACAATTTAAAACAATTTAAATTGAAGAGTATTCAATATGAATTTTATAAAAATGTTCAAAGAAGAAAAGAGATTCAAAAAAAACAAGGTTTTGGGCTTGATGATGAAAAAGTCAATGATGTTATAGAATTTGTGATCGGGTTCTCTGAAGAACAGGCTGAATTTTATTTAGAACAAGACCCGACCAAATTTATTAAAATTGGAGAAGAGTTTCAAAGACTAGTAAATGAAAAATATGGTTTTACGCCTATTGATAATTGTGTGTTTTTGCATACCGATGAAGGACATATAAAAAGGAAAGTTGTTAATAAAGATGGTTCTGCAACAATTGAATCCAATGGTTCTCATAATTATCATCTTCAAATCCCAATGTTTTCGTATGATTTTGTAAAAGAAAGAAGTGTTCTTAGAAGATTAAAAGGCAAAAAAAGAGAATGGGAGAAAATTCAAGATTTAGCAGAACAAGCTTGTCAAAATGTTGGATTAGATTTTATCAGGGGAGAATCTAAAAATATAACTAATAAAGAACATTTAGGAAGAACAGAGTTCGCTTTACATCAATCATTAAAAGAATTAAAAGAGTTATTCAATACTATTAATAGAACTAAAAAAGAGCTTCAAGAAGTTCAAAAACAATATGAAAAAGGTTCTTTAGAATATAAAAAATTAAATCAAGACATTAAAACTCTTAAGGTTGAAGATAAAGCTGCAAGAACCAAATATAAAGAGTTGGTTGAAAAAGTTTCAGTTGTTCAAGATGATGTAGACAACTTGAACAGCTGGCTTAAAGATACAAAAATTGAATTGAAAGATTTCTTATTAGAAAATACTTCAAAAAATGAAAATAATAAATTTGAAATTAAAGATATTAACGCATTTTATAATGAAATTGTTGACTTAGCAAAACATTTAACTAATTATGATGTTAAAGTGCAGGAACACGAAACAATAAAAACTAAGAATGATGTTCTAAAATCTAAAGTTTCAACTCTATCTGAAACATTAAAAGAGAGTTCTACTATTATAAATAATTTAGAATCAAAATTAAAAAATGTAATTGATGAAAAAGACAACTTAAGAGATGAAAAAATTCTTCTGGAAAAATTTATAAGAGAATTAAATTTGGAAGATGATTTTAAAAAGTTTTCTTTGTCGGAAAAAGAAAAAGAGACAAAAAGAGAGAGAGGGAGGTGCTTTAGTATTAGAGATTCTTAAGAGAAAAGTGAAACGGTCTCTTAAGTGAACCCATAATAAAACGTAGTTTATTATGGTCAGTTTACTGATTTAGTGAGCTAATCGCAACCCCTCTCTCACTCACTTCTATTATTTTAATCATCTTTTATTTTTATAATTTAATTAAATTTTTGAATTTATTTCAATAGTTACTATTTAATATGAAATTAACAATAACAATACTTATAATTAATTTTATATAAATGTACTTTTATAGTATGAATTATAAGGAAGAACAATGGAAATTAATGAAGTTGAATTTAGTTGCAATGTTAAAAACTTAACGCAATTAAAAGTAAAAAAAGAGTGGTTAGAATCTGCATTAGAAAAATATTATTTAGAAGAGATTTTAATATATTTAGCAAAAAAAATCTTTACATCTGAAGATAGATTTTTTCAATATGAGAGACAAAAAATAGTTGCTTATATTAATCTTGTAAAAGATATTAAAAAATACACGAAAGAAGATGAATATAAGCTAAATCTTTTAGTTAGAAATTTAAAAGCGTTTCAAGAGCAAGAAAAGAGCGATATGAGATTACTATCTAAAAAAAGATTACAAGCGATTAACACCCTAATTATGATGGCTTTTAATATGGCTTTTCATTTTATGTTAAAAAGAATTTATTCTATGCCTTTAGCAACAAAGGAAGAGATAAATTAATGGTATCTTTTGATACCTATAAGAGCTATTATTCGTCCATGAAATTCCTAAATTGTATTTTGAATAGCAGCTCTTATAGGTGTCAAAACAAGTAAGAGAAGTAGTTTTGACCCAATCATTTTGTATTGTATTTACATAATAAACCTTTAAATTTTTTCTTCTCTTACACCATTTAATAAATATTATAAAGAGCTATGAACAAAGTAGCTTTTTATAATGTTATTTAACATTAAAGGGATAAATATGAGAAATACGATTTTAAAAACAAAATCAAAAGCAATGTCAGTGCAATCAATTATTATTGGTAGCGTTATAGCTGGTGTTATTGCTGCTTCTGGTTTGGCTATGTTATGGCCAGCCGTTGACGCTGGAAAAGTTACATCTGAGCTTACAACATTAAGTGAAATTAATGTTCAAATTAATAGTGAATTTTCAAGCAAAGGTATGGGTTCAACAAATAATGCAAATAGTTTAATTGGGATAGTTGATAAGCTTTCTTTACCTAATGATTTTAAATATGTTGTTGTTACAAGTCAATCAACAAATGGCGCTTTCGATGGTCAAAGTATCGGGGGAATTATAGCGATTGCAAAAGATAATGAAGAATCTCAAACTAAATTGAAAACTATTATTAAAGATTTAGATAAAAAATTTGATGGTTCTGATAATAGATTTGCAGGGAAAATGGGATATGAGACTGATTGCTCTTTAGATAGAAAATGTTTTTACACTTTGCAATTAAAACAATTTAATATTCAAGACCCGGTAATGAATTTAATTGGAAGTGTTTTTAATATGAGAGACGCTTCAAATGTTCACGTTAATAATCTTATTTTAAGTGCTAACAAAGGCGATACTATAACATTAACTAATGGTGGTTTCTTTAGAAACTTAATTGTTTTAAATTAAAAAAGGGAAAGAAAAATGAGAAATTTATTTATGATTTTGATGGTTTTATGTTTAGGTGCTTCGAGCTTATTTGGTTTTGATGATACAGAAGCAACCAAACAAGCGGGAAGTCTTTTAGACATTGTTTTTTTAGGTGCAAAAGTTATTGGAGCTATTGCAATTATTCTTGGTATTGTTGAGCTTTTAGTTGAAAAAGATCAGGGTGGACAACAAGGGAAAAAAGCTTCTGGTTCAATGAAATTAGTCGGTGGAACTTTGTTATTGGTTGCCGCTGGTGTAATTCAATGGGCTATGGGAGATGGAACAGATAAAAATGGTTCATCCATTCTAGGAGCAAAAGCTTCTGGCGCTGGAGATAAATCTCAAAAGAAATAGCATCGGCTTAGGCTGATGCTTTTTTTTAGCATTATAAAGAGCTATGAACAAAGTAGCTTTTTATAATGTTAAATTTTGTG
Organism: uncultured Campylobacterales bacterium; assembly: GCA_947494995.1. Taxonomy (GTDB): domain Bacteria; phylum Campylobacterota; class Campylobacteria; order Campylobacterales; family Arcobacteraceae; genus Halarcobacter. The sequence continues at coordinate 999,831 of CANLWY010000001.1, forward strand.
TAAGAGAGCGTAAGAAATTTAGCATTAGTGACGCAACACTTAAACTTGTAAAACAAAAAATTATGCTTTGTTTTTCAATAGTGAAAAGCATAATAATAGTTCGCTCTCTTACAACATAAACACCATTAAAAGGGGATATTATGGATAAAATGGGTTCTAAACAAATTATATTTCATTTGCCTTATCAAGAGTATTTAATGCTCGAGAATAAGGGAAAAGAGATAGGTATAAGTGATGTTAGTAAATATACTCAAACAACAATAAGAAAAAATATTCTTGCTAAAGATTTGTATTTTGAAAAATATATGAAGCAAGGCGAAATAAATTTGAAACTAGACAAGGAAAATGAGCTTTTATTATCTAAAGTTAAGGATTTGAAAGAAGAGATTTATAAGTTAAGAAGAGAATCAAATTCTTTATCAAATGGTTCTAAATCAATTGATGTTTCAGAATCAACTGTTAAAGTTGAAGATTTAGAAATAAAAACGCAGATTCAAAATGTATTGAATCAAGTGAGTTCTGGTTCTGAAAATGAGATTGATGAAATTGATTTTTCTGATTCAGGAAAGGAGCAATAATGTTTTTGTCTATATTTCTTAATGTTCTTGTAAAATTTAGCTTTAACATCAATATGAATAATGTTGTAAAGTTTATCAGAGCATTAAATGAAGAGCTTAAAAGAAGAGATGAACAAGCTTTAAATGATAATGAAGATTTAGTTAAATCTTTTGAAGAACACATTAAAAAGCTTCAAAATGAAGAAAGAGAAAGATTGAGAAAGAAAGATGATTATGAAAGATGAATTATCTGGCTTTTTAAAGTCTGGCAACTTGAAAGGTTATGTTGAATTTAGCAAAGATTTTGTTAAGCATAATGAAATATATAATGCTAAATTTGATAAAGAGTATAAGGCTTTAAAACTCGAATTAAAGGCTTTAAGGCAAGTTCAAATTGAACTTAAGAACAATCCTAATAAATTTAAAAAAACCTCTATAAATCAAGAACTAAAACAAAAAACTTCAAACGATATTGAAAAAGTTAAAGATATTGAATATAATGAATTAAGAATACTTTCTGATAATTTAGATATTCTAAAACAAAATATAACAATAGAATCAATAAAAAAAGAAGAGTTTTCAGATTCTTTTTCAGATTTTTAATATTCTCTAAATATTCTATAGCATAATATCTATATATTACATTTTTTATTTTTTTTTATTATAAAGTATTTTTATTGTATTATCTTTATTTAAATTTTAGTATTAAAAGTATTCTTAAAAGAATATACAGGGGAATACGAAAGGAATATTATGAGTGGATTTAAAAAAACATCTGTTAATATTGATTTAGATGTAAGTAATGATATTACTAAAATTGCAAATGAAAATAACTTAGATAGAACACAAGTTATAAATTTTTTTTTGAAACAATGTGTTGAAGATTATAAAAAAGACAAGTTAAAATTCGTTAGGCGAGAGCCAATTATATTAGTTGAATCTTAGTCTTGAACAAGTTTGACTAAGATTCTTTTATTATTGATTTAAAGCTATAGTTAGATTGAAATTACACGCTTTAAGTGTTTTTCTATGTTCTTGTACTGTTCTTTTACCTATTGTATTGTATTTAGTTGATTTAGCAAGATATTCAACTAATCTATCATTAGTGATTTTTTCATTTGTTTTTTCAAGCTCTTTAATAGCTAAATAAACATGATATATATTTTTGTCTTTTATATCTTTAGTATTCTTTTTTATAACTTCTGCTTTTGTTCTATCTTCAATACCAAGCTCTTTTTTCTTTCTTTTTCTATATGCTTTATTATAGTTATACTTATACTCTTTAGATAGTTCTTCATTATTAACGAAGTTATGAACTTCAACGCAAAAAGAATACAGTTCATTTTCTTTAGAAAATATACTTTCCCAATCGTTATGATTTTCTTTTATTAAGTATGAAATAGAACCAACTCCTAGTTTTTCAGTATTACCATTATTGGCTTTCCAATTTGATATATTTAAAAACCCAATAAAGAATTTTTTTAATTCTTCTCTTGTCTTTTTTTCATTTAGTTTTTCTTTCCAATTGTATTTTTTATTTTTCATATGTTTTCCTTATATTTATAAAATATAATTATAAGTTAGAAATTTATTTTTTATAAAAAAACGCAATCTTATGTGATGACTTGTTAATAGATTTGATTTTTCAAATCCTTAATATTAAACTAATTAGTAATATTATTATAAATATGATAATAAAAATAGGATGAGTATGTAACTTAAGATATTATCATATGATATTATTAAGAGATTAAATAATGACTTTAGGCATTATGTCATTAATCTATATTATAAAACATTGAAATCATTTCTCTTAATGTAAACACTAACGCATTATGTATAGTCTTGTATAAGATTGCGTTTTTTATAATATAGAGAAAAGAAGTTCAGAATATGAAACGAAGTATATTCTGCAATAGATTTTAATTTTGAATAGAACTTGAAAAGCTAATATATAAATTATTCTTAGATTTATGAAATATTGTGTAAAATTTCATTTTTAGGAGTATTAAATGGATTTATCAAGTGATTTAGGATTATACACATTATACGATAGTTTTGAAAAAGATTTTTATGAAGTAGTAAAGGTTGCATTATTTGATAAGTATAGACATGAATTTGATGAATTAGAAGAGATTATAACTTATTTATCGAATAATGATATTAAAGATAATGATATAAGTATCCAAATTACATTGAGATATTTTTTACAATTTGCTTCAACACTTAGTGAAGATAAAATTATTATTATAAGAAATAATAAGGAAGAAGTCACACTTTTATTAGTAAAATTTACTCTATCAATTCTTAATAAAATAAAACTTTATGAACTTGATGATATTAAAAATGAAGCAAAAGAGATAGAAGCAATTAAAGCTAAAGTATCTATTACACAAGAAGAATTTACTAAAGCTTATGGATATACTAAATCTCACTTAGATAATCTCAGAGCAAATTATAAAATAGATTTTCTCCAAGAGAAAAAAGAAAATGGTTTACCACAAACAAGAACAAAAGTTTTATATGAAACAAAAGCAATACTTGAATATTTTGATAGAATTAGACATGATTCAAGATTAGATTTAAACAAATAAGACAAATAAAAGTATACAAAAAGTTCAAATTAATTAATTAAAACCTTTGAATAATCTTCTATTTTTATGTACAAAAACCATAGTTATGAGCAATATTATTACAAAGAAGTAGATAGTAAAATCCCAACCAAATCTATCATAAAACATTGATGGTATAAGGCTTCCAAAGGCTCCACCTAAATAATAAAATGTTAAATACATTCCAGAAGTTAAAGCTTTTTGTGATGCTCTTAAAGAGTTTGCAATTCTTGTACTTATTGTATGCACTGTAAACATTCCTACGCAAAAAAGGAAAACCATTGAGAATAGAAATAAAGCATCTTTACTTAAAAACAAGAGAGTAGAAATTATGAATATAATTGTTCCTGCAATAATAGTTCTAAGCTCTTTTTTAAAAATATTTACAATTTTATGTATTGTAAGAGATATTAAAATTCCCATTCCATATCCAAGATATAAAAGTCCTATTTGAGTTTCACTAGTATTTGGAACAAGCTCTTTTATTCTGAATGGCAAAATATTTAAAAGTCCAGCAAATACAAAAAAGATGGTAAACATTAATGAGTAAATTACTATAAATCTTTTATCTTTTAAGATATTTGTAATATCATTTATTGTTGGTTTTACAAGGTTTGCATCTCCTTCAAAAGAGAGTTTTTTTATAAAATAAAGTCCTATTAGTAATGCAAAAGATAAAGAGAAGAATACAATTCTCCAGCCAAATTCTTCTGCTATAAATCCAGAAAAAACACGGCCAACTAAACCACCAAATACAGTAGATGCAACATAAATAGACATATTAAGTTTTATATTTTCTTTATCACTTGCTAGGATTGCCATACAAGCAGTTAGAATTGCAGGTATAACCATAGCTTCAATAGTTCGTATTATTAAAAAAAGCTCATAAGAATTTGCAAAACCCAAGGCTAGGTTTGTAATAAAAAGTACTATAGAAGCTATAGCTAGAACTTTTTTTGTTTTTACAGATTCAAGTATATATCCATAAATAATAGGTGAGATTGCTAAAAAAAGCATAATAACTGCCGTAAAAGAAGAGGCTTTTACAATCGATATTTCAAATTCATTTGCTAAAAGTGGCTGTAATGGCTGAGTTGCATACATTACTGATAGTAAAATAGTGATTGTATATATGATTATTAAAAGTTCTTTTCTATTCACTAAATTATAGCCCCACTTGCTCCCATAACTTCTCTTGCTTCTTCACTCATCATTTCTGGACTCCAAGGTGGACTGAATACTAAATTTACCTTTGCCTCATCTATCTCTGGGACACTAAGTGTCACATATTTTACTTGTTCTACTAAGCTTTCTGCAACTGGACAAGCTGGGCTTGTAAGTGTCATTTCTACTTTTGCATGTAGATAGTTATCTTTTGTCTCGTATTCAACCGCATATATTAACCCTAAATCAAAAATATTTACAGGTATTTCTGGGTCATATATATTTTTTAATCTTTTTACTAACTCTTCTGTTATCTTATCTTCATTAGGAATTTTACCCATAATTAAGCCTTTGTTGCATAATCTTTTATTTTTTTAATCATTCCTATTACTCCACTTTGTCTATTGGGAGTAATAACCTCTGAAAGTTCAAGTTCATATATAATATCCATATTTGTATCTTTTAAAGTTTCAATAGTTTCATCTGAAAAGATTTGTAAAATCATATATACTAAACCTTTTACAATAACAGCATCGGAGGTTCCTTTAAAATATAGTTTATCATCTTTTTTTTCACAGATTAACCAAACTTGTGAGGTACAGCCATGAACTATGTTTGCAGGAGTTTTGTACTCATCATCAAGAGTTTCTAGCTTTTTCCCTAAATCAATAATAAATTCATATTTTTGTAGTTCATCTTCAAAGAAATCTAAATCTTCTTTAAATCTTGCAACTTTATCTTTTATACTCATTCTTTACTCCAACATACTTAATGCTTTTTTTAGGGCCTCTATTAGTTTATTTATATCCTCATAATCATTATAAAATGCAATGGATACTCTAATAGTACCTTTTATTCCAAGTTGTTTCATAATAGGTTGTGCACAATGATGACCTACTCTTAGAGCAATATTCATTTTGTCTACTAAAATTCCAATATCATCATGTGAAATATTTTTAAAATTAAAACTTCTACTTCCTGTAGTATCTTTAATATCATTGTAGAAGAGAATATTTGGAAGTTTTCTAAGTTCTTCATCAAGATATTTAAATACATCTTTTTCAATAGTTTCAATATTTTTATATCCAATATGGGATATAAATTTTAAAGCTTCACCAAATCCAATAACTCCAGCAATATTTTGAGTTCCAGCTTCAAATTTATAAGGAGAATCAAGCAAGGTTGAGTGATTAAAATCAACCTCATGTATAGTTGCTCCTCCTGTTTGATAAGGTTCAAGTTTTTCTAAAAACTCTTTTTTTATATATATTGCCCCAACTCCTGTTGGGCCAAAGGTTTTATGTGCTGATATTGCAAAAAAGTCCACATCTAAATCTTGAACATCTATACTCATATGAGCTAAACTTTGTGCTCCATCTACCATAACAACCGCTTCATATTTATGGGCAAGAGATATAATTCTTTTTATATTATGAATCTTGCCAAAGGCATTTGATATATGTGTTATTGATACAAAAGAGTTAGGGGTGTTTTTTAAAATTTTTTCAAAATCTTTAAAGTCAAAGTCTAAGTTTTCATTGCATTTTACAACTTCTAAACCTTTTCCTAAACTTCTTCCTTGCATATGCCAAGGCACAATATTTGAGTGGTGTTCTAAACTTGAGATAATAACTGTTTCAAAGTTTTTAGCGTAAGCTGATGCAATAAAATTTATAGACTCTGTCACACCTTTTGTAAATGTTATCTCTTCATTAAATTCAGCATTTATAAACTCACGTAATATTTTTCTTGTGTCTTCAAATCTTTTAGTAGCTTCATTTGCATGCCCAAAAGAACTTCTATGGGTGTTTGCACAATAGTTTTCATAATAAGCTAATTGTGAATTAATTACATCTAATGGTTTTTGCGTTGTAGCAGCATTATCTAAATAGATTGTTTCGTTATCAATAAAATAAGGAAAATCTTTTTTAAACATAATCACTCCTTTTAAAACTTTGTACAAACTCTTTTATCTTTGAATTTTGTATATTATCGTAAACTTCATTCTCAAAAGCTTTTAGTAACATTTCTTTTGCTTTATAACTAGGAATTCCACGAGCTTGTAAATAAAGTAATTGTTCCTCATTTAAGCTACCTGTTGTAGCTCCATGTGCAGCTTCTAATTCATCAACATTTATTTCTAAATGAGGTCTTGCAAATATCACAGCATCTTCACTTAATAGTAGGGTATCTGAGTTTTGAAGTACTTTTGAAAAGTTTGCTTTTTCTTCTACTACAGACTTTGCTTCGAATATTGCCTTTGATGAATTATTTAATGAGTGTTTATAATTAATGTTACTAAAACAATTTGCTGCTATATGTTTAGTCAAAAAGTTTGAAGATGATTTAGTATTTTCATATAGCTTCACTAAACCATTAATTATTAGATTTGCATTTTCCTTATCTAAGTTAGAGGTAAAACTATTTTGGTTTTCTCCTAAACCTAATTCTAAATTAGTCATATGAATATTTGCTTTTTCTTTTAATATTAATTCATAGTCAAGTTTTAGAACTGATTCTTTAGAAATATCTTGAAGTTTTAGATACTCTAAAGAAGCATTGTCTCCTATGAATACTTCTCTTTTATAGTTAGAATTTTCATTTTTACCTATAAAGACTTCTATAAGAGAAGCTTTTATATTTTTTTCGATTTTAATTCTAAATTTATTTTGTTTAATCTTTGTTAGATTGTTAATTATAATTATAGGTTCATCACTATTTTTGTTTATAAAAATTTCTTCATTTTTAGGGTTAATTAATTTCATCTTTAATTCCTATCGCTTCATAGCCTTTACTATCAAGTTCTAAAGCTAGGTTATAATCTCCAGTTTTAACAATTTTACCATGGTGAAGTATATGTACAAAGTCTGGTCTTATTTGATAAAGTAGTTTGTCATAATGTGTAATCATTAAAAGTGATTTTGATTTATCTTTTAATAAATCATTTACTACATTTGCTACAATTTTGACTGCATCAACATCAAGTCCTGAATCTATTTCATCAAGCATTATTAAATCAGGATTTAAAAGTAAAAGTTGAATAAGTTCATTTCTTTTTTTCTCACCACCAGAAAAACCATCATTTAAATCTCTTTGAAGAAGTTTTCTATCAATATCAAATTTTGCAAGTTCATTTTTTGTAAGTTTTAAAAAATCCATTGCATCTAGCTCTTCTTTCCCTTCATATTTTCTTTTTTCATTAACCGCTGTTTTTAGAAAGTAGCTATTGTTTACTCCTGGAACTTCAATAGGATTTTGAAAACTCATAAAAATACCTTCATTTGCTCTTTCATTTACATCAAGTTTTAAGAGGTCTTTCCCTTTATACTCTATTTCTCCACTGCTTACTTCACAATCATAGTGAGCACTCAAGGTTTTTACAAGTGTTGATTTTCCTGCCCCATTTTGTCCCATTAATACATGGACTTCACCAGGGTTTATCTCTAAATCTAAACCTTTTAAAATCTCTTTCTCATCTATATTAACTTTTAGATTTTTTACTTTTAACATAATTATTCCTTTTAACCAACACTTCCTTCAAGTGAAATATTTAGAAGCTCTTTTGCTTCAGCCGCGAACTCCATAGGAAGTTCTTTTAATACCTCTTTACAAAAACCATTTACAATCATTGCAATTGCATCTTCTTCATCAATACCTCTTTGCTCGAGATAAAATAGTTGTTCATCTGATATTTTTGAAGTTGTTGCCTCATGTTCTATATGTGCTGTGGCATTTTTTATCTCATGGTATGGAAAAGTATGTGCTTTACAATGTTTACCAATGAGTAATGAATCACATTCGGAAATATTTCTAGCATTTTTAGCTTTTTTCCCAACTCTAACTAGTCCTCTATATGCGTTTACACCATGCATTGCAGAGATACCTTTTGAAATAATTGTGGATTTTGTATTTTCTCCTATATGAATCATTTTTGTTCCAGTATCTGCTTGCTGAGCATGACTTGAAATTGCTACTGAGTAAAACTCACCAACAGAATTTTTTCCTTTTAGTATGCAAGAAGGATATTTCCATGTAATAACAGAACCAGTTTCTACTTGAGTCCAAGATATTTTAGAGTTATCCCCTTGACATACCCCTCTTTTTGTAACAAAATTTAAAATTCCACCTTTTCCTTTATCATCACCTGGATACCAGTTTTGAATAGTTGAATATTTTATTTGTGCATTATCAAGTGCAACTAATTCAACTACTGCTGCATGAAGTTGTCTTTCATCTCTTTGTGGTGCAGAACATCCTTCGTTATATGAAACGTAAGAGCCTTCATCACAAATAATTAGTGTCCTTTCAAATTGTCCAGTATTTAAAGCATTTATTCTAAAGTATGTTGAAAGTTCCATTGGACATCTAGTATCTGGTGGGATATATACAAAAGAACCATCTGTAAATACAGCAGAGTTTAAAGCTGCAAAATAGTTATCTCCCATACTTACAACTGAAGCTAAATATTTTTTTAAAAGTTCAGGATGGTTTTGTGATGCTTCAGAGATAGAGCAAAATATAATGCCAAGTTTTTCTAATTCATCTTGAAAAGTTGTTTTTACTGATACAGAATCAAATACTGCATCAACTGCAACACCTGCTAACATTTTCTGTTCTTCAAGTGGAATACCTAGTTTTTCGTAGGTTTTTAAAATTTCAGGATCAACTTCATCTAATGAATCTAAAGCTTTTTTTGGTGCTGAAAAATACGATATATCTTGATAGTCTATTTTAGGATATTTTAAATTTGCCCAGTTAGGTTCATCCATTTTAAGCCATCTCTTGTAAGCTTTTAGTCTAAAATCCAATAACCAGTGAGGTTCATTTTTCTTTTTTGAAATGGCTTTAATAACATCTTCGTTTAAACCAACTGGAAATGTATCACTTTCAACAAGTGTTTCAAAACCTAGTTTATATTCACTATTTAAAAGCTCTTTTATCTGTTCATTACCGCTCATAACGATCTCCTTTTAAATAGGACTAAAATAGTCTTATTTGTAAAACTAATTTATCATATGTTCATTAAAAATAAATTTAAAGAAAGAACTAATTTAGTAAATTTAAGATAAATTATGTTTAAAGATACAAATATTTTAATTTAAAAATTATATAAAAAAACTTTTGAAGAGTATTTATTTTAGTTATTGTAGAATAAAAAATCTAACTACAAAAGGTTTTAAGATGCTATATAAAATTTTAATCTTATGCTTTTTAACTGTTTTTACTCTATTTGGAAATGAAAAAGTTATAATAAACTATCCTTTAACAACAAAGAAAATAGAGCGTGATGCTTATCAAGTTTCAGTAGTGAAATTTCTTTTAGAAAAAGCAAATGTTAATTATGAAATAAGACCATCAAAAAAAATATATTCTCAAGCAAGAGCGATGAAAGAGTTAAAAAAAGGTGAAGAGTTAAATCTTTTTTGGATGGGAACTTCTCCACAGTTAGAAGAAGAATTAATACCTATAAGATTTCCTTTATATAGGGGACTTGTTGGTCATAGAGTTTTTATCATTAATAAAAATGATCAGGCTTTATTTAATGGTGTCAAAACACTTAATCATCTTCAAAAGCTAAAAGGAGCTCAAGGAATAGGTTGGAGTGATATTGCAATTTTAGAGGCTTCAGGTTTACATCAATATGTAGTAAAGTATGAAAATATTTTTAATATGATTAATAATGGTGGAAGAGTTGCTTATTTTTCAAGAAGTATAAACGAAGCGTATTCTGAAATTTTATTAAGAGAAAAAGAGCTGACTAATTTAGCTGTTGAAAAAAATATAACATTGGTTTATCCTTTTGCAATGTTTTTATTTGTAAGTCCAAAAGATAAAAAGTTAGCAAAAATTTTAAATGATAGTTTTAAAAAAGCTTATTTGGATGGAAGTTTTAAAAAGTTTTTTTATAATCATCCAATCATCAAAGAGTCACTTGATATATCAAACTTAGATAAACGTATAAGGATTGAAATACCTAACCCTTTCTTAACAACAAAAACTTCTAAAATAGATAAAAAGTATTGGCATAGAAAGTTTAAATAATGATATATATCAGGATTATCTTTTTTTTATTTATTATTAATGTCTGTTCTTATGCTTCCAACAAAGATGCTCAAAAGCTTGCAAGTTATATTGCAAATTCTCACTTCCATCTTGATATAGATACTGTTAAGAAAATTTCAACAACTTTTTTGAATGATAACCTATTAGTTAAAGGTTTTGTAATTGAAGAAGATAATGAAATAACTCTTATCGGATATAGAAAAAATAGTGAAATAGTGTATAGTCAAGATTTCCCAGATGGGTATGAAAAATTAAAAAAGAACTCTTCTAAAATAATCTATGAAAATTCTTATGTTGGGGATTTAACACTTTTTTATGTTGAAACTCTTGAACAAGTAGTAGGTGATATATTATCAATAGAAGAGAAAAACTACTTAAAAAATAAACAACAAATTACAATGTGTGTTGATCCTAACTGGATGCCTTATGAAAAAATTGAAAATGGTAAATATATTGGCATAGGATCAGATTATATAAAATTGTTTGAAAAAAGGCTAAATGTAAAATTTAAGCTTATTGAAACTAAAAATTGGACAGAGAGTAAAATCAAAGCAAGATTAAGAGAGTGTGAAGTTTTACCATTAAGTAATACTAGTGAAAAAAGAAGGCAGTTTATGCATGTAACAAAGCCTTATTTTATACAACCACTTGTTTTAGCAACTACAGTTGAACGTAAATTTATTACAAATATTGAAGAGTTAAAGGGTAGGAAGATAGGTATTACAAAAGGTTATTCTATAATTGATAAATTAAAAGAAAAATACCCTTTTTTAGATATTATTGAGACAAAGAACTTAGAAAATGGACTAAATAAAGTAAAAGATGGGCAATTGTTTGGACAAATTGATGCCATATCTACTCTTAATTATTATGTACAAAATGAGTTTTCAAATAATTTAAAAATCTCAAGTAAGTTAGATGAAAAATATGAGTTAGGAATTGCTTCAAACAAAGATAATCAAATTTTACATAATATCTTTTCAAAGTTGATTAGAACAATAAGTAAAGAAGAACACAATACAATTTATAATGATTGGAATAAAAAAGCTAGAGTTATAGAGAAAACGGACTATACTGTATTCTTTCAACTTTTAAGTCTTTTTATTCTGGTATTGGCATTTATTTCATTTCTAAACTATAAACTTAAAAAATTGGTTTCAGAAAAAACAAAAGAGTTGAAGTTATTAAATGATAATTTAGAACAAAGAGTATCTCTAGAAGTAGCAAAAAATAGACAAAATGAAATAAGTTTAATGGAACAAGCAAAAATGGCTGCATTAGGTGAAATGATAGGAAATATAGCTCATCAGTGGAGACAACCATTATCTGCAATATCATCAAGTGCTAGTAGTATGGGGATTCAGAATAGTTTGGATAGTTTAGATAAAGAGACTATAGATAAATACAGTAAATCTATAAATGAAAAAGCACAATATTTATCCAGGACTATAGATGATTTTAGAAGTTTTATTGAAGGTAGTAGAAGTAAAAAACTTTTTAATTTAAATGATTCTGTTAATTCATTTTTAATCTTAGTAGAGAGTTCAATAAATAGATATAATATTGATGTAAAGATTAATATTTCAAAAGATATAGAAATTAGAAGTTTAAAAAATGAACTAAATCAATGTTTCTTGAATTTTTTTAATAACTCAAAAGATGCATTGGTAGAAAAAAATATTCACCCTAAATTGATATTTATAGATTCAAAAGTAGAGGATAAGCTATTAACCATTGAGTTTTATGATAATGCTATGGGTATAGATAATAAGATTATAAAAAAGGTTTTTGAACCTTATTTTACTACAAAACATCAATCCCAAGGAACAGGATTAGGTCTAAATATGACCTATAGACTAATTCAAGAGGGAATGAATGGAAAAATTTTTGTTTACAATAAAACTTTTGTATATAAAAATAAATCTTATTTAGGTGCTTGTTTTAAAATTGTTTTAGATATAGATAATTAATATTTGAATATAAATTTTTAGTAACCCCAAATTTTAAATTTATCTAGTTATAATAGATTTCTAAAAAGAAAGGAAGAGTTTGGAAGAAGTAAGAATAAAGAAGTATTTTTTCTATTTTGCAAGTTTAATTGTAATAATTGCTGGAATAAAAGCAGCAAGTGAAGTTGTTGTAATACTTTTTTTAGCTATTTTTATTGCTTCTATTATTTCAAGAGCTATAAAGTTTTTAGAAAAGCAACATATTCCAAAATTTATTTCATATCTTTTTGTAATTGGTGGATTTATAGTCGTTTTTCTTCTTTTATCTTATATTGTAAATATTTCATTAAAAGACTTTTTATCAAATCTACCCCAATATCAAAAACAACTTCAAGGTCTAATAGTAAAAGGAATCTCTTTACTTCAAACATATGGTTATGAAGTAGATAATGGAACAGTTTTAGAAGCTCTAAATCTAAACTCATTTTTTGGTATAACTACGAACCTAATAGGAAGTATAGGAACTTTTCTTTCAAAATTCTTATTAATAATCATTGGAATCGCTTTTATCTTAGCTGAGTCTACATCTTTTAAAAAGAAGTTGAATATTATCTTTGGTAAAAATACTCAAAAAATTGAACATTTTAATCTTTTTTCATCAAATATTCAAAAATACTTTTCAGTTAAAACAGCAACAAGTTTTTTTACAGGATTTCTTGTAGCAGTTATGTTAATCTATTTTGATATAGATTATCCTATTTTGTGGGGAGTTATAGCTATGCTTTTTAACTTTGTTCCTGTAGTAGGTTCAATAATAGCAGCGATTCCAGCTATTCTTCTATCTCTTGTAAGTGCTGATTTAAATACTACTATAATTTTAACAGTTTTATATGTAGTTATAAATATCTCAATTAGTAATATAATTGAACCAAAGTTTATGGGAAAAGAGTTAGGTCTTTCACCTTTAGTTATCTTTTTCTCACTGATCTTCTGGGGATGGGTTTTAGGAATAGTTGGAATGTTCCTAGCTGTTCCAATTACAATGACATTAAAAATTGCATTTGATTCAAGTACTGAAACAAAATGGCTCTCTATTTTGATGTCAAATACTAAATAAAGAGTAAATACTCTTTATTTATGTATATTAGCTTCTAATCTATTTGTATAGTATGAAATAGGGTAGGTTAGTATTAAATATCCAATAGCAAGAGGAATATAACTTTCAAGCGTTGAATAAGTGTAGGCATTTACCTCTTGGGCATTCATAGTAAATTCACTTATTGAAATGATTGATAAAAGGGAAGAGTCTTTTATGATACTTGCAAACTGTCCAGTTAGAGCTGGTAGCATTCTTCTAAAAGCTTGTGGAAAAACTACATATCTATACATCTGATAGTTTGTCATTCCTAGACTTATTGCTGTTTCATACTGCTCAAAGTCTACTGATTCTATAGCTCCTCTTATTATTTCACATACATAAGCACCTGCAAAAAGTGCAAGGATAACAGTTCCAACTATATATCTATTTTCAAAGCCTAAGTTATTTGCAAAGACGTAGAAAAATATTAAAATTTGTACTAAAAGAGGAGTTCCTCTTATAAGTTCTATATAAAACCGTGAGAAAAATCTTAGAATTAAAAACTTTGAGTTTTGTGCATAGGCAAAAAACAAACCTATAACAAAGCTTAGAATTAGAGCAAAAAAGGATATAACGATAGTCATAATGAAACCATCTAAAAACTTTTGTCTATATTCGTAAACACTCTCCCAGTTAAAGTTATAAGATACATTTTTAAACATAAAGTAAAATGTAACTATTACTAAAGCAATTAGTAAAACTAGGTTAAAAAAATAAACCCCTTTAGATAAAGGTTTTCTTTTTTTTAATCCTAGTTCATGAATAAATAGGTCTTTAAATTTGATAAGAAAATCCTAGAAGAAAAATGGAATACCTAACTTATCAAAAGTCTTTTTTGCATCAGTTAAGTATTTATTTGCAAAGGTATCAAATGTACCATCAGCTTTTGCTTTTTCGATAAATGCATTTACATCAGCTTTTAGAGGGTCATTTTGTCTTAATGCAACTCCCCAGAATTCAAAATCTTTTTGAAAAGATTGAAGTAATGGAATTGTTGTATCCATATTTTTTGCATAGTTTTTATAAATAGTCAATTGGTCATAAATAAATCCATCAGCTTTTCCTTGAACAACCTCAAGTACACAAGTAGCTTCTTTATCAAATACTAAAATTTCTGCATTTTTTAGATTGTCTTTTGCATAGATATGTCCAGTTGAACCTTTTTTTACTGCAACTTTTTTACCTTCTGCATTTAAATCATTGATTGATTGTACTCCTGAATTTTTACCTGCTAAGACTGCCAAAGAAGATTGTGCATAAGGAATAGAAAAATCAATAGATTTTTTTCTCTCTTCTGTGATAGTCATTGAAGAGATGATTAAGTCAACTTTTCCAGTTTTAAGCGAAGGAATAAGTCCATCCCAAGCAATATTTTCAATAACAACTTCTCTTCCTAAGTGAGCACCTAAAGCTTTCGCAAAATCAACTGAAACTCCAGAAGGTGTTCCATCTTTTTCACTCATTTCAAATGGTGGATATGCTAATTCCATACCAACTTTTAATACTTTTTTCTCAGGCGTTGCTTTTGTCTCTTGTTCCTTCTCACCACATCCTACTAAAAAAAGAGCAAGTAGTGAAGAAAACATTACTAGAAGAAGTTTTTTCATAATTATTACCTTTATAAAATTTCACAACATCTTATAATAAACTTATTGTAAAGCTTGTTAAGTAGCAGTATGTTAAGTCTGTTTTTGTCATAATTATTTAATTTTTAAAGAAAAGAGAGAATTTTGAGATTTGTTCAATTTATAGAAAATATTGGTACTATTGTTGTTAACTCTGCTGTTAGAACCTATGATTTTTTACGTTTTCTTTTTCTATTTATTGGTCAAATTTTTTCAACAAAAAGTTACTCTAAAAACTCAAGAGAGTTTTTAATCGAACAGATATATGAGAATAGTATAAAACATCTTTTCTCTTTCGTTTTTCTTGCACTGTTTTTAGGCTCAATTTTAATAGTTATTGCAATTAGTTTTGCAAAAAGTTTTGGTTTGCAAGAACAAATAGGCGATTTACTTGTTCTCTTTATAGTAAATGAATTTTCACCATTTTTCACAACACTTTTTTTTATTTTAGTTTATACTTTATCTAGTCATGAAAAAATACAAAATATTAAAAAAGATAAACAAAATATAATAAATGAAGTCTATGTCCCAAAGCTTATAAATATTCTATTTATGACTCCATTAATGGCTTTGTTCTTTGCATCTATTATGATGGCAAGTGGATATATAGTCTCTTATTTTTATCTTAATATTGACTTGTTGACATATAAGAGTTTAATCTTTAGTTCGATTAGTTTTGAAAATATTCTAATACTTCTATTGAAGGGTTTGATTTTTGGGTTTATTTCTATTTTTGTTCCTATATATTTTGGACACTATAGAGAAAAAGATAGTTTAAATGTTACACGCAGTGTTGTAAGAATTTTAGTTATAATATTAAGTATGTTACTCTTAACAGAATTTTTATTGATATTGATTTTTTATTAAGGTTTTGCAATTTATGACAAATAATAGATTGAAGTTTAAAGTTGGTTTTTTTATTTTTATTTTACTTATTAATATAGTAGGGGTTATCACTTATATCTTTATTAAAAAAGGTACTTTTGAAAAAAGATATAACTATCATCTTATTACTTATACAGCAGAACCTTTTTCTGTAGGGATGCCTGTAAAAGTTTCAGGTTTTCAAATAGGAAGAGTTGATAAAGTAAAACTTGAAGATAATGGAGCTGTAAAAGTTACCTTTTCTGTAAATAAAGCAAATCTAAAATGGGTTGCAGAAGATAGTCTTTTAATGATACGAAAACCACTTTTAGGTTCTGCACAGATTATTTTATATTCTGCTATTGGAAATCCTATACTAAAAGAGGGAACAATATTGAATAATATACTTAGTAATGATATTAATGACTTAGTCCAAAAATTAGAACCAATTGTCATTAAACTTGGGAATATAGTTAATTCAATAGATAAAATCACAACATATATTGCAAAAGAAGATTCAGAACTTATAAAAATTCTTAAAAACCTAGAGCAGTTTAGCTCAACTTTAGTGCAAAATAAATCTTTACTTACTAGTCTTACTGGTGATAGTAAAGCAACAGAGTCTTTTATAAATAGTATAAACAAACTAAACTCTTTAATAGGTAATTTTAATAAAGTAGGCTCAAATCTAAATAAAACAACAATAGATCTAAATAAAGAGTTAATGCCACTTTTACAGGAGTTTATGAAAGAGTTAAATGAAATTGCAAAAGACATTGAGTCAAAATTAAAAAGCCTTGATTCTGTAGTTGATTCAGTAAGCAAATCTGATAAAGATATTATAGAAATAAAAAAACAAGTAAAAACAGGACTATCAAAAACTAATCAAATTATTGAAAAAGTTGATAACATTTTTTTAGATGAAGAAAATGAAAAGGTAGTTTTACCATGAAAATATTAATTTCAACACTTTTTTTAGTTTTTTTCTTTCTAGGATGTTCTTTTAAATCCCCTGAGAATAAATGGGAATATAATAGTGCAAGTGCTTTTGCTTCATATACAAAAAATTTTTTAACTGCAAATGATGAAATTGCCCAAGATGATTTAAATAGAGCAATTAAGTATTCAAAGCAGAGTGCAAATTTGGAACAACTCTCTCGTGTTTATTTAGGTAAATGTGCTTTAAATATAAGCATTGGTATAAAAGATGAGTGTAAAGAGTATAAACAAATAGATGAATTACTTAGATCAAAAGAGTTAAAAGCATATTTTTTGATGCTACAAAATAGTTTGAAAGAAGAACAGATAATAAATCTTCCTAAACAATATCAAGGGTTTAATAAGTATGCCTATTTTAAGAAGTATGATAAAGCATTTGAAGAGATAGAAAATATAAAACAGCCAAGTTCAAAATTTATAGCTTCTAGTTTGATAAAAAAACAGTTACAAAAATCACAAGTTGAGTATCTAATAAATCAAGCTTCATTTTATGGTTTTAAAAAAGTTGTTCTTTTTTGGCTAAACTATTTAAAAGAGATAGAGCCTAATAAAATGGAAAAAGAGAAAATATCTAAAAAGATAAAAATACTAAAAAACTAAGTTAAAAAACATAAACAATTTTTCTACTTTTTAAATAGTTTTGTTAATTAAGACAAATTTTATCCTATTTAAATTATAATTCCACAAATTAATTTAAAATGACGTCTTTTTATGGTATTATTTTGCCTTAAAAATGCTAAAGAAAAATAGGAATATTAATGGAAGTATATTTAGATAATAATGCGACAACAATGGTGGACCCTGAAGTATATAAAGCTATGGAACCTTTCTTCTGTCACATTTATGGTAACCCAAATTCATTACATAAATTTGGGGCTGGAACACATCCAAAAATGATTGAAGCCTTAGATCACTTATATTCAGGTATTAACGCAGCAGATGAAGATGATATCATTATTACTGCAAATGCAACTGAAAGTAACAATACAGTAATAAAAGGAATCTGGGTAGATAAAATCTTAAATGGTAACAAAAATCATATCATTACATCTGAGGTTGAACACCCATCAATTACTGCTGTATGTAAATTTTTAGAGACTCAAGGTGTAAGTGTAACTTATCTTCCTGTAAATGAAGATGGTGTTTTAGAAGCTTCTCAAGTGAAAGATTATATTAAAGAAGATACTGCTTTAGTATCTATAATGTGGGCAAATAATGAAACTGGTAAACTTTTTCCAATAAAAGAGATTGGTCAAATCTGTAAAGATGCAGGTGTTCCTTTCCATACTGATGCAACACAAGCAATTGGAAAAGTTCCTGTAGATGTACAAGCATGTAATGTAAACTACTTATCACTATCTGCACACAAGTTCCATGGACCAAAAGGTATTGGTGCTTTATATGTACAAAAAGGATTTGAATTAGTTCCTTTACTTCATGGTGGAGAGCAAATGGGTGGACATAGAGCAGGTACAGTTGATGTAGCTTCTATGGTAGGAATGGGACTGGCAATGAAACTTGCAGTTGATCATTTAGGATATGAAAACACTGAAGTTAAAAGATTAAGAGATAAATTAGAGTCTGCTATTTTAGAGCTTCCTGAAACAATTGTTATTGGTGGAACTGATAATAGAACACCTAATACTACTTTAATTTCAATTAGAGGTGTTGAAGGTGAATCAATGCTTTGGGATATGAATCAAAAGACAATTGGTGCTTCAACTGGTTCAGCATGTGCTTCTGAGGATTTAGAAGCAAATCCAGTTATGAATGCTTTTGGAAGTGATAGTGAGCTAGCTCATACAGGTGTTAGATTCTCTTTAAGTAGATTTACAACAGAAGAGCAAATTGATTATGCGATTGATGTGATTAAAAATGCAGTAGGTAGATTAAGAAATATTTCAAGTTCATATGCATACACACCAAAAAATCATAAATCAGAATTATAAGAATAGAAAATAAGGAAAATAAATGGCTAAAAATGATTTAATAAGTGGTTCAATTTGGGATGAATATTCAAACCAAGTAATCCATAGAATGGATAACCCATCTCATCAAGGTGAGATTACTGAAGAACAAGCTAAACAAATGGGTGGAAAACTTATTGTTGCTGATTTTGGAGCTGAGTCATGTGGAGATGCAGTAAGACTTTACTGGTGTGTAAATCCTGAAACAGATGAGATATTAGATTCTAAATTTAAATCTTTTGGATGTGGTACAGCAATTGCTTCTTCTGATGCTATGGCAGAACTTTGTGTTGGTAAAAAAGTTCAAGAAGCAGTAAAAATTACAAATATTGATGTTGAGCATGCACTTAGAGATCACCCTGATGTTCCTGCAGTTCCACCTCAAAAAATGCACTGTTCAGTAATGGCTTATGATGTTATTAAAAAAGCAGCTGGAACTTACCTTGATGTTGATATGGAATCTTTTGAAGAAGAGCAAATTATCTGTGAGTGTGCAAGGGTAACTTTAGGAACTTTACAAGAAGTTATTAGAATCAATGATCTTAAGACTGTTGAAGAAGTTACTGATTTTACAAAAGCAGGAGCATTTTGTAAATCATGTATTAAGCCTGGTGGTCACGAAGAAAAAGATATTTATCTAGTTGACATTTTAAAAGATGTTAGAGCTGATATGGAACAAGAAAAATTAAAAGAAGCAGCTGATGCAAGTGCCGCTGGAGCAGCTTCATTTGATAAAATGACAATTGTTCAAAGAATCAAATTAATTGATGAAGTTTTAGATGCTGATATTAGACCAATGTTAATGATGGATGGTGGAAACATGGAAATCATTGATATTAAAGAGAATATTCCTCACTATGACTTATATATCAGATATTTAGGTGCGTGTGTAGGTTGTGCTTCAGGTGATACTGGAACACTATACGCTATTGAATCTGTATTAAAACAAAAGGTTGATGAAAATATTAGAGTTTTACCTATCTAATATCCAAAATACTAATAAAATGGATTTTATTTATGAATAAATTCATTTTTCAAAGACTTATGAGAGCTTTTTCTTCTCTGCTTATTGCAGGGGCTCTTATAGGCTTTCTTCATTCCTATGATATATTTTTAGCAATGCTACTTGCTATATTACTATTCTATGTTATTTATCGTGAAATAAAAAAAGAACAAACAGAAAAAAAGATTTTTATATTAATTTCTGGAACTGTTTTATGTGCAGTTTTTGGTTTTTTAGTTGAGTTTTGGGGTGTAACAAATGGCTACTGGACTTATCATGATTTAGACGGAAGAGAGTTTCCTTATTGGTTACCCTTTGCTTGGGCTTTAACTTTTCCTTTTTTATATAGATTTGAAGAGTCCATATTAAAAGTTAATACTTTTTCTTTTAAAACTAAAATTGCATTTGTTGCTATAACTTCAGCTGTATTACCCACTTGGGGAGAGATTATAACTATTAATCTTGGTGTTTGGACATATCATTGGCCTTATCAGTTTTTTGGAGTTCCTTTATTAGCTATATTTTTACTTATGGTATTTCATACTTTTGTTTTTTTATTTTACTTTATTTATTGCAAGAAAAATGGTGTAAAAAATAATGTCTTTAACCCATAATTTATTCAAAAGTTAGAATATCTGTATATTATTTGAATAATTGATAATAATCAATGTAGAATATATTCTTTTTTTATATAATTCTTTATAAATAAGTTTAAGGAAAATTATATGGAAACAATTAGTACGTTTTTAACACAAGATCATAGAGATTGTGATGATATGTTTGCAAAATTAGAAAACACTGTTGCAAGTGAGAATTGGAATGACGTTGAAAAAGAGTTTGAAGTTTTTTATTCTGATATGATTCATCACTTTGATATGGAAGAGAAAGTTATGTTCCCAGCTTTTGAAGCTAGAACTGGAATGCAAGGTGGACCTACTCAAGTTATGAGAATGGAACATGCTCAAATGAAACAAGTTTTAGAACAAATGAAACAAGATGTTATAAATAAAGACAAAAATCATTTTTTTGGACTTTCTGAAACTCTTATGATGTTAATGCAACAACATAATATGAAAGAAGAACAAATGCTTTATAGAATGGCAGATCAACACTTAGGAGCTGATACTAATTTAGTTGTAAATGAGATGAAAGAATTAGAAAGAGCATAATATGTATAATGAAGGTCTATCCCTAGATCAAGCCCCACCAATATCTGTACCTTTTAGATTCTTTATAACAGCACCAATTTTTGCAATAATAATTGGTGCTTTAGTTATCTTTAATGATGCTGATCTTCTTATGAATAGATATTCTACAATAACAATTGCAATTGTTCATTTATTTACCCTTGGGATTTTATCAATGATAATTGTTGGAGCTATGCAACAAATGATGCCAGTCTTAGCTGGTGCAGTTATTAAAAAGCCAATACTTTTTGCAAATATAGTTCATGCTTCTTTAACTTTAGGAACAGTTTTTTTTACTTTATATTTCATATATTTGACAAAAGTATTATTAATATTAGCAACTGTTTTATTAGCTATTGCTTTCTTGACTTTTTTCTTTATGGCAATAAAGCTTTTATATAAAGTAGAGTTTTTAACTTCAACAGTTGTTGCAATGAGAATTTTTGCAGTTTTAGGTTTAATTACAATTTTACTTGGGCTTCATTTATCAGGAGCACATATAAGTGATAATATAGGAGCTAATCATTACTCTTTTGTAGCTATTCACATACTTTTTGGAATGTTTGGTTTTGCAGTTTTACTTATAATGGGAGTATCTTTTCAAGTAATTCCTATGTTTTATGTGGCAAAAGATTTTCCAAAGTTTATACAAAATAGAGTACCTTATATTTTGACTTTTTTACTTTTTGCTTATATTGTTTTTGAGTTTTTATCTATAGATTTAAGTATATTGAAATTTTTACTTCTTTTTATTGTTGGATTTTTTGCATATTATGGTATTCATAGTTTAAATAATAGAAAAAGACCTATTTTTGATGTTACTCTTCTTTATTGGAAACTCTCTTTATACTCTTTGCTTATATCCCTTATAATTTGGACTTTTTATAAGGATGTTGATTTTTTACTTTCAATAGTTTTTGCTTTAGGATTTTTATATTCACTTCTTCAAGGTATGGTTTATAAGATTATTCCTTTTTTATGTTGGTTTCATCTTACTTCAAAAGGATATTTTACAGTCCCAACGATGAGAGAATTAATAGTTGAAAGTAGTATAAGATTACAGTTTTATATTTATATAAGTTCAGTGCTATTTTTTATACTTGCTTTTTATTTATCAGCAATATTTTTATATTTAGGTGCAGGACTTTTTATAGTCTCAAATATTTTGTTTTTATTTAATATTACAAATGCAATAAAAAAATATATGGAAATTGCTAAAACTGACCCGATGGATATGTCAAGTTTTCAAATGCCTTCATAATAAACAATCTGATATAATACGCCAAAAATTATAGGCGTATTATAAAGGATTGTACTACATGTCAAACGATCAAATTTTAAAAAACACTAATGCACAAATTTTAGATGAGTTCAACGCTTCAATTATGTTTGATAAAGAGCTTTATTCACAAGATATCAAGGGTTCTATTGCACATTCTCAAATGTTATGTGAGCAAGGGGTATTAACAAAAGAAGAGCAAGAAGCTATTGAAAATGGGCTTCTTCAAGTAAAAGAAGAGATTGAGTCTGGAAAATTTGAGTTTACACTTGCAACAGAAGATATTCATATGGCAGTTGAGAGTAGATTAACTGAAATTATTGGAGAACCTGGTAAAAAACTTCATACAGCAAGAAGTAGAAATGACCAAGTAGCAACTGATTTTAGACTTTATGTTCAGGAAAAATCATTAAGTATAAAAGAGCAATTAAAAGAGCTAATTGAAGTTTTTGTAGATGTTGCAAATAAACATACAACAACTTTAATTCCAGGAATGACTCACTTACAACATGCCCAGCCACTTAACTTTGGTTATCATTTGTTAGCTTATGCAAATATGTTTAAAAGGGATTTTGAAAGATTTGAAAGTTCATATGAGAGAAATAACTACTCTCCTTTAGGAAGTGCTGCACTTGCAGGAACTCCTCACAACATAGATAGAAATTCTACTTGTGAAAAGCTTGGTTTTACTGCTCCAACTGCACATGCTATGGATACAGTATCAGATAGGGACTTTGCTTTAGAAATTTTATTTAATATTTCTACTTCAATGATGCATATTTCAAGAATATCTGAAGAGCTAATTACTTGGTCATCATACGAGTTCCAATTTGTAAGAATGTCTGATGAATATGCAACAACATCTTCTATTATGCCACAAAAGAAAAACCCAGATGTTCCAGAACTTTTAAGAGGAAAAACAGGAAGAGTTTATGGAAATCTTATCTCTTTATTGACAGTAATGAAAGGTCTTCCTTTAGCATATAATAAAGATACTCAAGAAGATAAAGAGGGTGTATTTGATTCTGTAAAAACTATAGAAATTTCACTAACAATTTTAACAGAAGTAATAAAAACAATGATTGTAAATGTAGATAAAATGGAATCTGCTTGTAAAATAGGTCACTTAAGTGCAACAGACTTAGCAGATTTTTTAGTTCAAAAACAGAATATGCCATTTAGAACGGCATATTATATTACGAAAGATGTAGTTGAAAAGGCAAATACTTTAGGTAAAGATATTTCGGAACTAACACTTGATGAGATACAAAGTTCTAATGAAGAGATTAAAAATATTGATGAAGAGATTATCATGTATCTTGATTTAAGAAACTCTATGAATGCAAGAACTTCTTTAGGTGGAACATCAACTATTCAAACAGTTGAACAAATTAAAGTTTTTGAAGAGTGGCTAAAAAGTAATTAAACATAAAAAAAGCTTAGATGAAAATATCATCTAAGCTTTTAAAATTTTATAATATCTTTTTTAAGATAAGAACTGCTTAGCAGTATTGTAAAGAGATTGAATATCAGTCTTCCCAATAAATCCATCTACTCCAATTTGATTCATCTTATTTTTTACAGCATCAGTAGTCATAGAAGAGTTTACAACTACAGGTATATGGGCATAACTATTGTTTTGCTTTATGAATGATGCTACTTGGAATCCATCCGCTTCAGGCATTTCGATATCTGTAATAATGAGTGCAATATCTTCAGGATTTAACTCTTCAATTCTTTTAAGAATTTGAGCTCCATTTGAATACATCTCAAAATTGATATGTGCTTTTTTGAAGAATTTTGTTAAAACTTCTCTTGCAACTCCTGAATCTTCAGCTGCAAGCACTAATTTTTTTGTATCAAAAGGTGACTCTACATATTTGTTTAAAGTGTCATCACCATCATCAACCCAACCTAAATCTTTCAACAGTTGTTCTGCATTAAAAACTGTACATAGTTCATCACTGTTATCCACTTTTACATAAGTTGTATATGTAATTTTAGAGTTTGTCTCTTCAGAATGTCTTAACTCGTCTGTAGTTTTTTCTACTATGTCAAGCATATCTTTAATTAAGAAACCTACTTTTTTATGGTTAAATTCACAAAAGATAATTAGTTTATATTCACTCATTGGAAGTGCTGATAATCCAAGCCATGCGTCAAGATTTATCAGTGTTACAGGTTCCCCTCTAATAGTAGCAATACCAGCAACTACATCAGTATCTGTTGGAGTATCATTAACAGTAACTTCTTCAGTAATTATAAATGCCTTAACTTTTGCAATATTGATTGCATAAATATTATTATGTCCAGTGTAAAATACAGCTAATTGTTGTACATTTCGTAAATGACCTTGTGTCATTTGTTCAACGCTATTAATACCACTCATGAAGACCCTTTTTTACTTAATTACTAAATTATATTGCTTTTTTTCTTATAGTTAACTTTAAAAAATTATTTTATTTCTTTTTGTTAAGTAGTTTTCTAATTGCAATAGATGCAATCATAAACCCAAATGAACCAGTTACAGCTTCAAAACTTCCTTTTTCAAGGCACTTTGGCTCTTCACTTGAAAAAACAACTTTAAACTTTTTCTTAAAACCAATTTTTTTCAATTCATATCTTATTTTTCTAATAAATGGGTCATTATATGTTTCCCAAATAGATTTATACTCAATTTTACTAGGGTCAAATCTTTTAGCACTACCACTTGTAGTAATAACTTTTGTATAATATTTGTTGATTAAATGAACTTTAGGTTTAATATCATCAATGGCATCTAAAATGTAATCATATTGTGAAAAATCAAAATTATCAATCCATTCGGGGGTGATTTTTACGTTTATAGCAGTTACTTCAGGATATCTATTTTTTAAAGATTCTACTTTAATTTTACCAATATTTCCATGACTTCCTAATTGTCTATTCATATTTGAATCTTCATACGTATCAAAATCAACAATTGTAATATCAGTAACTCCTGTATTGTAAAGTGAATCTAAAGCAAAACTTCCAACTCCACCAACGCCTAAAAGTATAAGTTTTGAATTTTGAAGTTTATTGAAGTTCTCTTCACCAAAAAGTTTTATTGTTCTATCGTATCT
Organism: uncultured Campylobacterales bacterium; assembly: GCA_947494995.1. Classification (GTDB taxonomy): domain Bacteria; phylum Campylobacterota; class Campylobacteria; order Campylobacterales; family Arcobacteraceae; genus Halarcobacter. The sequence goes on from CANLWY010000001.1 coordinate 1,025,342, forward strand.
TTGCATATCTACTCTTTCCATATTTTATAAAAATTTGGGTATTATATCAAATTAATTGAAATTTATATATTAGGAGGCTTCATGGATAAAGAGCCAATGACGCGAGTAGGTTATGAAAAAATTACAGGCGAATTAGATTTTTTAAAAAATAAAGAGAGACCAGAAACAGTAATTGCCTTGGATGAAGCAAGACAATTAGGTGACTTAAAAGAGAATGCAGAGTATCATGCTGCAAAAGAAAAACTAGCTTTAATTGATGTAAATATTGCGGAATTAGGTGCAGTTATTAGTAAAGCTGTAATTATAGATCCTGAAACACTTCCTCATGATAAAGTAAGTTTTGGTTCAACAGTTGAATTAGTTGATGTTGATACCGATGAAGAGTTTAATTACTCTATTGTTGGTGGAGTAGAATCAAGTGCAGAAAAAGGACTTATTTCTTTTAATTCTCCTCTAGCAAAACAACTTTTAGGAAAAGAAGAAGGGGATGAAGTAACTGCAACTCTTCCTGGTGGTCAAAAAACCTATGAAGTATTAAGTGTGGGATATAAGGAGTTAGAGTTATAATGAATGTAGCTATTATTGGAGCTAGTGGTTATACTGGCTTAGAATTAATAAAAATTTTAATAAATCATCCAAAATTTAATATCACATATATAGCAAATTCCACAGGTGAAGAGAATGTACAAGAGTTACATCCTTGTTTACAAGATGTAATTAATATTGAGGTTTCAAAAGCAGATGCAAAAGAGGTACAAAAAGTAGCAGATTTAGCATTTTTAGCGTTACCTCATAAAACGTCAATGTATTTTGCAAAAGAGCTTTTGGAGTTAGATGTAAAAGTAGTAGATTTATCTGCTGATTACAGACTTGAGTTAGAAACCTATGAAAAACACTATTGTCCTCATGAGGATAAAGAACATATTAAAGATTCAGTTTATGGTTTACCTGAATTTTATAGTAAAGATTTAAAAAATGCTAAGCTTGTAGCAAACCCAGGATGTTATCCTACAGCTTCTCTTTTAGCTCTTTTACCTTTTGTAGATTTTATTGAAGAGGGAACTCCTGTATTTATTGATGCAAAATCAGGTGTAAGTGGAGCAGGGAAAAAATTAAGTGAAGTAGCTCATTTTGTTAATCTTAATGAAAATCATCACGCTTATAACCCTTTTAAACATAGACATATGCCAGAGATTGAAGAAAAAGTTAAAAAAATTAAAAATAAAGATTTTCAAATAAACTTTGTTCCTCATTTAATACCAGTTACAAGAGGTATGCTAGTTTCTGTTTACGCAACACTAAAAGATGAAATAGATGTAGAGAAAATCTTAGAAGATAGTTATAACGATAGTGAGTTTGTAAGAGTTAGAAAAACTCCTGTTGATTTAAAGTCAACTGCTGGAACAAACTTTTGTGATATTTTCGTAGCAAGAAATGGCAAAGCACTTTTTATAAACTCATCTATTGATAATCTTTTAAGAGGTGCTTCATCACAAGCTGTTGTTAATGCAAATCTGATGTGTGGATTTGATGAAGGTGAAGGGATTCCTAAAATAGCATATGTGCCTTAAGATAGAAAATAAAGCTATATTTGTAGCTGATTCACACTATAACGAACGAAATAAAGAGTTTTTAATCTTTTTAGAAAAATTAAAATCTAAAAAGATTGAAACAACTCAACTCTTTTTGATGGGGGATATGTTTGATTTTATCTCTGTAGAGAGTAAATACTTTATAAAGAGAAATCAAAAACTAATTGATATTATAAATGAACTTTCAAAGGATATAGAGATTATATATCTGGAAGGAAATCATGATTATAATATGCAAGAGTTACTACCTTATGTAAAAGTATTTAAAAGAGAAAATCAACCTATAAATGCAAGTTATAAAGATAAAAGTGTTCAACTATCTCATGGAGATATATTTACTCCTTGGCACTATAATCTGTATTGTAAAATAATTAGGAATAAGTCTTTTCTAGTTTTTTTAAATATGATTGATCTAAATAACTTTATTTCAAAGAGAATATATAATGCTCTTTTGAGTAAAAGTATTTGTTCTAAGATGAAATCTTTTAACGATTTTGCACTTAAAAGAATTAATAACTATAAAAGTGATATAATTATTGAAGGACATTTTCATCAAGGAAAGAGTTTAAAAACAAAAAATCAGTTTTATATTAACATTCCATCTCTTTGTTGTGATAAGATGTATACTATTTTAGATGAAGATTTTAGAGGAGTTAGTCTATGAGTAGCTTTAATTTAATTGTGATTTTTGCACTGCTTATTATAATAGTTGTATTACTTGTAATAGTTATCTCAATGTTAAATAAAAAAGATAATTCAAGTAATAAAAATAAAAAAAAGAGTATAACTAATAAATATACTCCTTTGCCTAATATTGAAAATATTTCATTACCTAATAAAATTGAGAAATTATCATCCAATGAACTACAAATAATTGCAAAAAAAATATATGATTCATATAGATGCTTTGATTATAAAAATATGAATATCAATCAGTTGGAAAAAAAAGAATGGCATTCTTGGCAAGTATCTATTTTGTTGATGATTTATAAAGAAGGTGATGAGTTTTTTATTCCAAGTCAGAATGATGTTTTCAATGATTTTTTACTCAAATCAAATGAAAATAGCATTAAAAGTATTATGAAAGATATATTAAATAAATATGAAAATTATGTTGATTTTAACTCTGGAAAAGATAAGCTTTCAAGTGAGTATATTTGGTCAGATAAAGATGTATCAATAATTTTTTACTTTTTAGCAAATTATAAAAAATATACTAAATAATTAATACAGGATTAGAAATGAAAATAGAAAAACTTTATGATAGAAATATTGATGATATTTTAAATTTTGAAGAGTTTTTGGAGAAGTTAAAAAATAATCCAGATGAAATCTTTTTAAAAGAGTTACATAAAAAATATCAATATAGATCACAAGAAGAAGCACTTAGAACATTACAAGTTGAATTATTAAAACTTCAAGAACATCTTGAAAAACACAATGAAAAGATGATTATATTAGTTGAAGGTAGGGACGCATCAGGTAAGGGTGGTGCAATTAGAAGAATTACAAGATATATGAATGAAAAACATTATAGAGTTGTTGCTTTAGGTAAACCATCAGAAGTTGAAAGAAGTCAATGGTATTTTCAAAGATATGTTCAACACTTTCCAAAAGGTGGAGAGATAGTATTATTCGATAGGTCTTGGTACAATAGATCAATGGTTGAACCAGTATTTGGTTTTTGTACGCCTGAACAGTATGAGACTTTTTTAAAAACGGTTACAAGATTTGAAGAAGACTTGATAGATCATGGAACACACTTTTTAAAGATTTATTTTTCTGTTTCAAAAGATGAACAAGCTTTAAGATTTGAAGAGAGAGAAGTAAATCCTCTAAAGAAATGGAAACTAAGTGAAATTGATGTTCAAATGCAAGAAAGATGGGAAGAATTTACTCATAAAAAATATAGAATGCTAAAAGAGACAAATACAGAAAAGTCTCCTTGGACAATAATTAGAAGTGATGATAAGTTTATTGCAAGAGTAAATGCAATTAAAACTATTTTAAATAGTGTTGATTATGAAGGAAAAGATGAAAGAATAAATTTCATTGTAGATCCTGAAATTGTAACTAGTGCAGAAAAAGAGCTTGAAATAATGGATAATAAAAGAGTAATTGTTTAATTAATGGCAAAATTTAAAGTAGAATCAGAATATTCTCCTCAAGGAGACCAACCAACTGCGATTAAACAAATAAGTAATTCAATTTTAAGTGGAAATAAATATACAACCTTAGAAGGAGTTACTGGTTCAGGTAAAACGTATACTATGGCAAAGGTCATTGAAAAGACACAAATGCCAACTCTTATTATGACTCATAATAAAACACTTGCTGCACAGCTTTATAGTGAATTTAAACAATTTTTCCCAAATAATCATGTTGAATATTTTATTTCATATTATGATTACTATCAACCTGAAGCTTATATTCCTAGAACAGATTTATTTATTGAAAAAGACTCTTCAATAAATAGTGAACTTGAAAGATTAAGACTTAGCGCAACTGCATCTTTATTATCTTTTGATGATGTAATTGTTATTGCTTCTGTATCAGCTAATTATGGACTTGGAAATCCTTCTGAATATAAGGCAATGGTTCAAAGGATTGAAGTAGGCTTTGAATATTCTCAAAGAGAGTTTTTATTAAAGCTTGTAGAGATGGGATATAAGAGAAATGATTCTTTCTTTGATAGGGCAGATTTTAGAGTAAATGGTGATGTAATAGATATTTTCCCTGCATATTATGAAGATGAATTTATTAGAGTTGAGTTTTTTGGTGATGAGGTTGAATCAATTACAAAACATGAATATCTTACAAATGAAAAAAGAAAAAATCTAGATGAAGCAATTATCTATTCTGTTAATCCTTTTGTTGTTACAAGTGAAAATTTAGGGCGAGCAGTAAAACAAATAGAAGAAGAGCTTGATGAGAGATTAGATTATTTTGACAAAGAAGATAAAAGAGTTGAACATCAAAGATTAAAACAAAGAGTAGAGTTTGATTTAGAGATGATTGAAGGTACTGGTATGTGTAAAGGTATTGAGAATTATGCACGACATTTAACTGGACTAAAACCTGGTGAAACACCTTACTCTATGATGAACTATTTTGAACAAATAGGGAAAGACTTTTTATTAATAGTTGATGAATCACATGTATCACTTCCTCAGTTTAGAGGGATGCACGCAGCAGATAGATCTAGAAAAGAGGTTTTAGTGGACTATGGATTTAGACTTCCGAGTGCTATGGATAATAGACCTTTAATGTTTGATGAATTTATAAATAAATCTCCTCATTATCTTTTTGTAAGTGCTACTCCTGCTCCTCTTGAAACTGAACTAAGTGATGTAGTTGCAAGGCAAGTAATTCGACCAACAGGATTATTAGATCCAACTATTGAGATGATGGATTCAGAGTTTCAAGTTGAAAAGTTACATGATGAGATAAAGAAGATTGTAGAAAAAAAAGAGAGAGTTCTTGTAACAGTTTTAACAAAAAAAATGGCAGAAGAGCTTACTTCTTATTATTCTGATTTAGGAATAAAAATTAAGTATATGCATTCGGATATTGATGCAATAGAAAGAAACCAGATTATACGTGAATTAAGACTTGGTGAGTTTGATGTCCTTGTTGGAATCAATCTATTAAGAGAAGGGCTTGATATCCCAGAAACTTCACTTGTAGCTATATTAGATGCAGATAAAGAAGGTTTTTTAAGGTCAAGAACATCACTAGTTCAAACTATGGGTAGAGCAGCAAGAAATGAAAATGGAAAAGTAATTCTATTTTGTAAAAAAATCACAGACTCTATGAAATATGCAATTGACTTAACAAACAGTAGAAGAGAGATACAAGAAGCTCATAATAAAAAACATGGAATCACACCAAAAACTACAAAAAGAATGCTTGATGAAAATTTAAAAATGGAAGAGTATGATGATGTAGCTTGGAAACGAGACAAAATGCAAAAAATGCCAGCTGCTGAGCGAAAGAAGATATTAATAGAGCTTAATAAGCAGATGACTAAGGCTGCAAAAGACTTGAATTTTGAGGAAGCTATTCGGCTTAGAGATGAGATTGAGAAGATGAAGAAGGCTTAATCTCAATCCTACTTTTTTAGAAAAAGTAGGCAAAAATCGGTGCGAGAATTACAATTTTGGGGATATTTTTAAAGAATTTCTAAAAACTAAAAACTCGCTCGTCCCTCACTCAGACAGTTTAGTTTTCTTAACGAAATTATTCAAAAATATCTTAATCCCAAAATTATAAATCGCACCATGTTTTATTGCCCTTTCTTAATAAAAAACTTTTCGGCTAGTGGTCTTGGTACAATTCGATTTTTTGTTTCGTTTTTTCTAAAAAAATGAAAGGAATATATACAGATATTCTTTTTTATTTCAAGATTAAAAGTAATTTAAGAACCTCCATCTCCTCCACTAAAATCATTAGTATCATATGATGGTGTTGCTCCACCTCCATCACCAGGAGAAGATGAAGTACTTGAAGAGGAATTATAATCTTTTCTTTTATCTTTAAAGTAAAAATAGATGATTAAAATTACAATAACTACAATAAGGATATTTTCAATGAAATCTTTATATTCTTTTAATAGTTCCAAATTATTCCTTATTCTCATTTTTAAAAAAGTTTCTAAATTTTATTTTTATTGACGGCAAATAATAAAACAAAACAAACAGTATCACAAAAGAAAAAATCACATAACACATTATATTTCCTTCACTAATGATTATACATAACTTTATCTTAATAAAAATTCATTACAATTTCATAAACATTTTATATAGGAAAAACCTTGCCAAGACTTAAAAAAGCAACAAAAGAAGATATTCAAATTATTAAAGAAGCATTTCAAGAGAAATATGCCGGTGCGGTTACTGAGTTAGAGTATAAAAATGATTATGAACTTTTAATAGCTATTATTCTATCAGCTCAATGTACTGATAAAAGAGTAAATATAATTACTCCTGCACTTTTTGAAAAGTATCCTTCTGTTTTTGAACTTGCAGATGCAAATTTAGAAGATGTAAAAGAGTTACTAAAAACTTGTTCTTTTTTTAATAATAAGTCAAAAAATATTATTAAGATGGCCCAAAGTGTTATTGCAAACTATGATGGAGAGATTCCTCATAATCAAAAAGAGCTTATAAAACTTGCTGGTGTTGGTAATAAAACTGCAAATGTATTTATGATTGAGTTTGAGGGTGCAAATCTTATGGCTGTTGATACTCATGTATTTAGAGTATCTCATAGACTTGGACTTTCTTATGAAAAAACAGTTGAAAAAACTGAAGCTGAATTAGTAAAAAAACTAAAAGATGATTTACATATTTTTCATCAAGCAATGGTTCTATTTGGAAGATATACCTGTAAAGCTTTAAATCCAGAGTGTGATAAATGTTTATTTCCTCATGTCTGTAAAACTACAAAATCATTTAAACCTGCATAAGTAAAATATATTTTGTAGAGTTTTAACTCTTTAAGTTTAATATTTAAAGATAACTTAAAAAAATATATAAGTTTATTAAGTTTTATGGTATTATAGTGATAAACTGTATGAAGGAGTAATTATGACTGAAAGCATAAAAGTTAAAAAAGTTGTACTTGCACAATATTTTAGAAAAGATGAAATTAATATCACTCATGTAGAAAGACCATATGGTGATTATAGTGATCCTGTTGTTAGAATTGATAGAATAGAAAATGGTAAAAAAACAGGGCTGATAGAAATTCCTTATGAAAACTTAGAAGAGGTAATTTCTGCACTTCACAAAGCTGAGAAAGTTTGTGATTCTATTCCTCATAACAAACCTCATGCAGAGTTAATCTCTGAAGTCGGTGGTGGAGCTTAAGTAGTTCTAGATAGATGCCTATTAAGGTATCTATCAAATTATAAAATCATCTAAGAAAAGTTCTTTAATTTGTTGATTTAAGCCATTTGCATTAAACATAATAAGTTCACGATAATATCTTTGTAAATCTTCACTTACAAGAATAGATTTTCCACCTTTAAGTATCATATTAATTGTAATTACCTTATGTACAAGGTTAAAAAGCTGAATTCGTAGTTCATCTAATTTGTGTCCATCAGTAGTTTCTTTAAACTTCTTTTTAATTAGTCTAAATTTTTTTCTTGTCTCTTTTTTAAAATCATCATCTTTTATACATTTTAGAGTTGCTAATGCTAAACCATAAATTGCATAATGTATAGTTTTTGATTGAGATTTATTTTTAGAATAGTTTCCTTTTTCATTTGAGGATACAATATTTTTTTCTTTTACAAAAAAGTCTTTAAGTTCTATATTTACAGTATTTAAAGATTGTCCAACAAATAATTCAGGAGTTTTAATTATCTTAAACCCTTCACACTCTTCAAAGTTTGCAAGAACTTCTAGCTCTTTATCTTCAAAGTGAAAACCTATTAGAAGATGGTCAAATATTTTGTATCCACTTGCCCATGTTAGAGTTCCATTTAATTTATATCCATTATTACATTTTTTTGCAGTTACAAGACTTTTGTTATTTACTCTTAAATGATTTATTGAAATTCCACATTTTTTATCAGAGTAGTATTCTTTTCTTTTAAAATTGTTTTTATTCATTATTGAGTTTGCTGCAAGTATTTGTATTGCAAGAAAAGTTAAAGAGCCTGAGAATTTTGTTATTCTAGAGAAAAGTTTTAGTTTTAATCTATCTTGTTCTTCTTTGCTAAAGTCATTTAAATAAAAGAGTTTATTCTCAAAGGCAATATTAAAAGACTCTTTTAGAAGAAAAGAGTTCTTATCTATTTTATGACGAGGTATTTTCTCTATTTCTCTAATTGAGTCATTTAACCTTTTTAAATACTCTTTATGTTTATTTAACATTGACTATTTTTTATTGCACTCTTCATTTAATTTATTAAAGTTTTCAAAAATATATTCATCTTCTATTTTTTTAATTCTTACTTTTTTTGCAGTACAAACAAGCTCTTTGTTCTCTTTTTTTATAATATAGTCAAAATTATATATAAAGTTTGTGCTTGATGAGATATTCTTATTATTTAGTCTCTCATATGAAAGTTTTAAGATCTCTACATTTTTCTCTTTTTCGTATTTTTCTTTGAATATATCAGGTACAGTTCCTGCAGTACTTTTCATAAAGATATTACTTCCAATTAATGTAATTGCAAACACTGCAAGTAGAATAAAAAACTCTTTTATTCCAAATTTTTTATTAATCTTATAGATTAAAAACCCAACTAATGCAAGAATAACAACAATAAAAACTATAATTTGCATACTAGTTTCCTTTTAATTTTTTTTTATAATCGTTTGGCGATAAATATTTTGTTGTAGAAGTCGAACGAGCTAAAAACTCATCTTCCTCAGGTCTTTGATTTAACTTTTGTTTATATCTCTCTTTTGAGATATATTTTTTGTTACTTGTATTTGTAATTGATGATGAAACAGGTTTTATTTTATTTTGAGAATCTACAGAAATATCTTTTATAAGACCTTTTTTAAGGTTCTCTAATATATTTAAAACAGTTGCTAGGTTTTTATTATCAATATCTAAGCTAATCTTTGCCATTAGTCAAAATCCATCCTAACTTGTGTTTGTCCTGTTGTGCAGAACTCTTCATCTATTTGTTTTGCAATTGAAAGGAAATCTATTCCATTTACTTCTTTTAAACCCTTCATTATAAGTTTCTTACCATTTACAAGCTCTTTAGATTTTATACCATGTGATATAGATAATGAGGCTTCAACAAAAGCCGAAAGCTTATCACACTGTTTTAATGCTACTCCATCAATTGGATTATATCTATCCATATTGTATTTTGAGATATCATCTACAAGTTTGATTTCATCTTCATAGATTCTATTGGCAAATTCATCTTTACTATCTTTATACATTCCTAAAATATATTTAAACTCTTCACATATAAAACTAGGAAGATTTGGAAGAATTTCATCTTGAATTTTTTTGATTTCATACTCAGCAATAATATCTGATAAGTCATCAACAGAATATTTTACAGGAGTTATAATATCTCTTGTTAAAGCTTCAGGAAGATCATGAAATAGTGAAGTAAAGAAGTTGTTTTCAACCCTTTTATCACAAGCATTTGTTTTAAGAGAATAAAAGTAAGAGAAAATTGCAACTGTTAACATATGTCCTAAAACTGATGTTTCTGGAACTCTAGGTGTTTGTGCCCATCTTTTTTGGAATCGTAATCTTCCACTAAGGTCTACAATTTTTGCTAACTTTTTATTAAGTGCTATTTTTCGTACACCAATTAGTTCATAATAGTCCTCTATCTCCTCTTCAACACTTTTTTTAACATTATCAATATCTGATAAAAAAGCTGATGTTTGATATACAATAGAAAACTCCCATCTTGTTGAGAGGTAAGAGGCTGCTTTTAAAATAAACCTCTCTTTTGGGTACATATTTGGGTTATTTATGTATTCTTCAAATTTTTGTAAAAATAAACCATTATCAATATTGTCTAGTGATGTTTTTAGATTTGCAATCACCCAAGAGTTAATCTCTTTTGCTCTTTTTTGTAAAGCATTTCTAAAAACATCAGGTTTTATATCTGTAACTACAATACGTCTTAGAAACTCAAATATACCAGCTTCTATTAGATGGTTATAGTTTACATCCTTTTCAAATTTTGCAATAAAGTATGCAATAATAAATTTATGGGCTTGTTTATCAAGTTCAACAAGTTCAACCATTCTTGGATAGTCATTCCATCTTTGGATTGAAGCTGAAGAGAAAATATAGTCTATAATTTTTGGATTAATCATTTATCATCTTTCTTATCATCTGTAAAAAACATCATTTTTTTACCTAGCATCATCAATGCAACAACTGTACCAACAACAACATAAGCAACCCATGGTTCATGCATTTTATTATCCTATTTTTTAGACTCTACAAGACCCAAAAAGATTATTTATTTTTTCTACTCTTCCTTCATGTCTTCCACCTTCAAAAGAGGCATTGTTCCATGAATCTACGATAGCTTCAACCATCCCATATCCTGAAACTCTCTCTCCTAGGCAGATTACATTTGCATCATTATGTTCTCTTGCCATTTTTGCAGAGTATTCATTGTGACAAAGTGCAGCTCTGATTCCATCAAATTTATTTGCAGCCATTGACATACCAATACCTGAACCACAAATTAAGATTCCTTTACTTCCTTCATTTGCCAAAACCTCTTTACAAACCTTTGCCGCAAAATCTGGATAATCAACTCTGTCTTTACTATTTGGTCCTAAATCAATTACTTCATGTCCTCTTGCTTCAAAAAGCTCTTTTACATATGCTTTGATATCAATCCCTGCATGGTCTGCACCAATAAAATATTTCATTAATAAATTCCTTCTTTGTGATTTATCTCAATTTTCGTTCTATCCATATCTTCTTCTATACCTTCAACTGTTCTAAACACTCTATCCCATCTAATCTCTTTATTTTCATTCCAAGAGAAATAGATAAACCAAGGTTTCCCTACAATGAATTTGTATGGAACTGTTCCCCAGAATCTAGAGTCATTAGAGTGATCTCTATTATCACCCATCATGAAAAATTCATCTTCTGGTATTTGTATTGGTAACATATCAAAAAGTTGATATGGCTGTAAGCCATCCCTTGTAACTGAAGGATCGTTATGAATACCAGGATGATCTTGTCTATATGGATTTATAACAAACAGTTTCCCATCCAATTCAATAGTATTCTCTTTTGAGTAGTTCTTCATTACATACTCATTTCCTTCTTTTGGATGAAGGAAAAGATTTTTATCTTTAAGCATTACAATATCACCACCAACTGCAACACATCTTTTTACATAGTGAATAGCATCATTTCTTGGATATCTAAATACTACTATATCCCCACGTTCAGGTCTATCTCCCTCTATTAAGTGTCCATTATCATTAAAATCAGGTACTACTTGTAATTCAATCCAAGGAATTCTAGGTGTTGGAACCCCATATGAGAACTTTTTAACAAATAACATATCTCCAATTAGAAGTGTGTTTTTCATACTACCACTTGGAATAACAAAAGCTTGAGCCACAAAAAATATAATTGTAAGTACAATTACAATTGTACCAGTCCAAGAACTAGACCAGTCATAAAGTTTTCTAAACATTTTACTTACTTTCTCTTTTCTCTCTTAATTTAGCAGCTTTTACAGTATTTTTTAGAAGCATTGCAATAGTCATTGGTCCAACTCCACCAGGAACTGGAGTAATATATTCACATTTCTCTTTACAACCCTCATAATCAACATCACCAACAAGTTTACCAGAGTCTAATCTATTAATACCAACATCTACAATAATTGCTCCATCTTTTACCATATCTTCTGTAACAAGGTTTACTCTACCTGCTGCAACAATTAAAATATCTGCATTTAAAGTATGAGCTTTTAAGTCTTTTGTTTTTGAGTTACAAACCTCTACAGTTGCTTTTGCATTTATCATAAGTGCTGCCATTGGTTTCCCAACAATATCAGAAGCACCAATAATACAAACATTTTTCCCAACAACATCAATATTATACTCTTCAAGTAATCTCATCACACCAAATGGTGTAGCAGGTAAAAATGCATCTAAGTTAGAAACCATTCTTCCTACATTATATGGGTGGAATCCATCAACATCTTTTTGTGGGTCAATTGCTTCTAAGATAGTTGTTGTATCAACTTGTGGAGGTAATGGAAGTTGTACTAAAATTCCATCAAGATTTGGATTTTCATTCATTCTATCAATGATATCTAAAATCTCATCTTGAGAGATAGTATCTGGCATTTCATGAACTACTGAATAGATACCAGCATTTTTACATGATTTAGCTTTCATCCCAACATATGTAGCACTTGCTGCATCATTTCCCACAAGAATTACTGCTAGTCCTGGTGTTATATGTTTCTCTTTTTGAAGTTGCTCAACTTCAACTTTAACTTCTTCTTTGATTTTATTAGATAATGCTTTACCGTCAAGGATTGTCATAAGTTTTAGCCTCATATTTATTTAATTTTAGGTTGATATAATATCCAAAATTTTTTTACACAAAGGTTAAGATTGAAGCAACTGCTTTTTATGGTACTATTCTTTACTTCTTTATTCTCAGATGAAATTGATAACTCGTTTATAACAAAGTTTGAGTATGGTGCAATGCTTTATGAAAATCCAAGGGGAGTAGGGTGTGTTTTATGTCATAAAAAAGGTGATAAAAATGTTGTTATTTCAAAGTATAAAGAACTAAATAAAGAGACAAAAGAATTAGAAGAAAAATCAATAATAGCTCCAGCAATTAATAAAGTGACTTTTGAAATCTTTTTAGAAAAAATGACAGCAGATAAAACAGACTCTAAAGTTATGCCAACATACTTTTTAACTGATGATGAATTGAAATCATTGTATTACTATATAAAAAATATAAATAAAAATTAGCTTAACCAAACTTTTATAAAACTTTCAGTAAAATCACGCTCTTAATTTTAAAACAAAGGAAAGTTATGTTAGAGGGTATCGTAAGAGATAGTATGACAAAACAAGCAACTAAAACTTTAAGAAGAGATGGTTACTTAATTGCAAACATCTATGGTAAAGGTTTAGAAAATATTTCAGCAGCATTCAAAAAGAATGAGTTTATTAAGTTTTTAAGAAACAAAGAAACAATTGCATTTGATGTAAAAGTTGGTGAGAACACTTGTAAAGTAGTAGTTCAAGAGTATCAAAAATGTCCAATTACTTCAGATTTATTACATGTTGATTTAATGGTAGCACAAGCAGGTGTTAGAACTTCTTATAAAGTTCCAGTAACTGTTGAAGGTACTCCAAAAGGTCTTAAAAACAAAGGTCTATTTATTTTCCATAAGAAAAGAGTTCCAGTTAAATGTACAATTGAAAACTTACCAGAGTCTTTCCATTTACAAATTGCGGATCTTGATACAGGTGATTCTATTTTAATTAGAAATATTGATATGCCAGAAGGTGTTGATTGTTTCTTAGATCCAAGAGTTCCTGTTGTAGGTGTAATTAAAGCTAAGTAATTTTAGGTTTTAAATGCATTTAATAGTAGGTCTTGGAAATATTGGTGAAAAATACCAATTAACTAGACATAATGTAGGGTTTTTAGTTATCGATGAGATGACTAAAGCTCTTACAACTTCAAATATAAACAAATCAAACTTTCAATCAACTCTTTTAAAATCAGGATATAACCTTTTTTCAAAACCGACAACATATATGAATAGTTCAGGACAAGCAGTTCAGGCTATCAAAGAATATTATAAAATTGATATAGAAGATATTATTGTTATTCATGATGATTTAGATTTACCATTTGGTACTGTAAAGTTCAAAGTTGGTGGTGGTCATGGTGGACATAATGGTTTAAGATCTATTGATGCTCATGTTGGTAAAGAGTATATAAGAGTTAGAATTGGTATTGGGAAGCCTGCAAATAAAGTAGATGTTTCAAATTATGTATTATCAAACTTTTCAAAAGAAGAATTAAAACAATTAGAAGGTATAATCTCTCATACTATTAAAGCAATTGAAGCACTTAAGAGTGAAGATATTGTTGAAGTAAAATCAAAATTTACATTGAAATAATTAATATATGAGCATTTTAACCAAGTACATTTTAGAAAAATATCTATTACATTTTATTATTGTTTTAATATCTTTACAACTATTTTTTGTAGGGATGGACTTTTTACAAAATTCAAAAGATTTACCAAGTTCTGCAAACTTACAGCTTTTATACCTTATGTATAATAGCTTCTTTACTTTGACATTAACCTTACCTTTATCCTTGGTCTTTGGATGGATTTTAACTTTAGTTATTTTTGTAAGGAATAATGAATTAGTTGCCTTTACTTCTTTAGGAGCTAAGAGATCAGATATTTATTCTCCTGTAGTTCTTATTTCTTTAATTCTTTTACTTGTATTAATTTCTATTCAGATGACGCCAATGGCATACTCTTATGAACAGAAGAAAAAGATATTAGAAGGAAGCTACTTCTCTAATACAAAAACTGATATTTTTTTAAAATATGATGATAAGTTCGTTTATTTTAAAAAACTTTATCCTTTACAAAAACAAGCAGAAGATATCCATATTTATAAAGTAGAAGATAAAGATATCGTAGAAACAATTATTGCCAAAAAAGCTTATTTCCAAAATGATAAGTGGTATGTTGTTGATGCAAAAATTGTAAAAAAACCAAAAGAGTTAAATTTTGAGACTTCAAAACTAGAAGTAAGATATGAAAAGTTTCTAAATACACTTGAAGGATTTAAACCAAAAATTTTAGATAATGTTTATGAATCAAAATCAAATTTTTCAATTATAGATGCTGTAAATGCATTATTACTTTTGTCAAAACAAGATGTAAATACAGATAAAATAAGGGCAGCAATTTATTATGAGACAGTAATTCCTTTTTTTATTTTACCATTAATTATGCTGATTTTTGTTTTTACTTCATACAATAGAAGATTTTTTAATATAGGTTCTTTTACCTCTTTTTCTATTTTTGGAACACTTGTTATTTGGGGACTATTTTTCATGCTTCACAAGTTTTCAAATAGTGGAGTTATTAAACCAGAATTCTCGCTACTAATACCAATGGCTATTTGGTTCTTAGGTTCATATTTTATTTATAGAAAGAAAAACAGAGTTTAATGGAAAAGATCAAAGCTTATGGCGTTTTACCTTATAGAATAGAGGAAAATTCTATAAAAATACTATTATGTAAATCAGTTAAAAGTTTAGAGAGATGGGGCTGTTTAAAAGGTATGCAAAACTCTTCTGAAACACCTAAAGAGTGTGCAAAAAGAGAACTTTATGAAGAGTCTTCAATTCTTGTAGGAACTCATTTATTTGAAGAATATTTCTTTCAAGAAAATGAAGATAAAGATGTAGGTATTTGGCTTGTGAATTCTAAAAAAATTGATAATATCAATAATTTTTTTAGAGATGATGTTTTACAAGAAAATTTTCTATCTTGGGAGAATTCAAAGGTTAAATATTTTGATTTAAAGGAACTACCTCTTATTAAGAAAAAGCAAAAAAAATTACTTAAAGAGATTAAGGATTTTTTGCAAAATAAGAGTCAATCCCATTAGCAATACCAAGAGCTAAGTTTTTTTGATATTTAGTATTATATAGTCTTTTACCTTCTTTTGGATGTGTAATATAGCCAATTTCTATAAGAACTGATGGCATTTGGGCTCCAACTAATACCCAAAATGGTCCTTCTCTAACTCCGCCATCTACAACATCTTTATGTTGTTTACGTACACTAAAAAGCATATTTCTTTGAATATCTATTGATAGTTTATGTGAAGCTGTTATTCTAGGTCTATTTAATGATTCTAAAAAGGCTTGTTTTGTTGATCCACTCATAGACCTTATATCTGATTTATTTTCTAAAGCTGCAACTCTTTTTGCTCTTTCACTTCTTGCTGGACTTAAGAAGAATGTTTCAATACCATTTGCTTGTTTTACTCTACTTTTATGTGCAGCATTAGCATGAATAGATAAGAAAATATCAGCTTTCTTTTTATTTGCTAAAATAGTTCTATTCTTAACTCTAATAAATCTATCACTATTTCTTGTTAAATATACTTTATAGCCTCTTTTTTTAAGAATTGATTCTAAGTATTTTGTAACTTTAAAAACAGAAACTTTTTCATATTTTTTATTACTTCCTACTGCACCAGAATCTTTTCCTCCATGTCCTGCATCTAAAACAATTACTCTTCCTCTTCCCACGTTTACAATTTTTGGTGATTTTGAAATTACTGCTTTACTTTTGCTAGTTGTGGTTTTCTTTAAATTTAGTACTGAAAGAACTATTTGTTTTTTTCTTATACTATAGACTGTTTTTAGATTTTTTTTATCTTCAAAAAGAATTCTAAGTGTATTCTTTTTTTCTTGTTTTATTACAATTTGTTTTACACCATTAATTGTTAATTTAGTAGGATAAGCATCTTTGAAGCTACCTTTTATATCATAAATATCTTGATTGCCACTTTTAGCTTTTTTTTCAAAAAACTTTACATACTCTTTTGTAACGTTTGTGTTAAAGTTTATAATAACTTGATTGTTTTTAGAATATACAGAATTAATTGTATATGATGATTTATTTGTATCAATTTCAGAGATTTTTGGTTTATTTATTTTTTTAATTTTTTTAGGAGTTACCTTTTTTTTCTGTGTAGTACTTTTTTTAGGGAGGTTTTTCTTTGAACCTGTAACTGAACCATTATATTTTTTTAATTCTCGTTCATATTTGGAAACGTCTCTTTTTAGTTTTTTTCCAGAGTTAATTAAGATTTTTAGATTTTTAATTTCACTGTTTTGATTATTATTTAAGACAGCTTTTAAGTAACCCATTCGAGCATTATTAAAAGTTTGTGTTAAATTCTCTTTTGCATGAAGAGAATTTAACGATAAAAAAAGAAAAGTAAGAAGAATAAATTTTTTAAAAATTTTATTCTCCTTTTGTTAGTTTTTCCATTAACTCATGTACTGAAATAATTTTATTTAGTTTAAAACCATTTGAACCTGTAAAGAAAAGCCCAGTATCTAAGTCTCCTTGATATGCTGCTCCTAATCTATCAGCAATACAATATCCAACAGCTTTTGCTTCTACTCCTCTATTGCATGGTGCAACACAGTTTGAAATACATTGTACTTTTGGAGCTGTATTATTTTCTATTGTTTCTTGTAAATTAGTTACTACTCTTCTTGCTGGTAATCCAACAGGAGATTTTCCTAGTTTTATATCTTCTTCTTTTGCATTTAATAATACATTTTTCAATGCAGAATCAGCATCACATTCAAATGTTCCAATAAATCTTGTTGCCATTTGTACTCCAGTACAACCCATAGCAATAAATTTATCAATATCATTTTTATCCCAAATTCCACCTGCTGCAATAATTGGAATATCATCGCCCCAATTTTTTGCTTCTTCAATTACAGGAGGAACAATATTCTCTAATTGGAACTCTTCTTTAAAACAATCTTCATATTTAAAACCTTGGTGTCCACCACTTAAAGGACCTTCAACAATAATTGCATCAGGAACTTTGTTGTACTTTTTCCATTTTTTACAGATTAATTTTAAAGCTCTTGCACTTGAAACAATAGGAATTAATGCTACATCTGGATAATCTTTTGTAAATTCAGGCATATTTGTAGGTAGTCCTGCTCCAGTAATAATAATATTAATACCTGCTTCACAGGCATCTTTTACCATTCTTCCATAATCATTACAAGCATATAAAATATTACAAGCTAAAGGTGCGTCTCCACAGATTTTTCTTGCATTTTCAACAATTTCAAAAAAGGCATCTCTAGAGTAAAAATTTAATACATCTTTAGGTTTGTCTTTTCTCATAACTACATTTACATTTTCACTCTTATTTCTGTAGTAACCTGTACCCACAGAAGATATTACTCCTAGACCACCCTCTTTAGCTACATTTCCTGCTAATTGATCCCAACTTATTCCAACACCCATTCCACCTTGGATAATTGGGTGTTTAATCTCATATTTTCCTATTTTCAAAATTGGCCTTCTTTTATTTTATTGTTATCTTAGCGAAACTTTTTTTACCTTTTTGTAAAATGTACTCACCAACTTCTAAATTTAACTTTTCATTACTCACTTTTTCCTGATTTAGTGACACTGCATTTGCTTTTACATCTCTTCTAGCTTGTGATGTAGATTTTACAAGTTCTGAATCAACTAATGCTTGACAAATCCAAATTCCAGCTTCCATTTGGAATTCTGGCATATCAGTTGGAATATCTTTTTTTGCAAAAACTTTTTCAAATTCTACTTTTGCAATTTCTCCTTGGCCCTCACCATGGTATCTATCAACAATTTCCATTGCTAAAGCTTCTTTTATTTTTTTAGGATGAAGGGTTCCATTTTCAACACCATTTTGAATTTCTTCAATCTCTTTTAATGATTTAGTTGAAAGAAGTTCATAATATCTCCACATTAATTCATCTGAAATTGATAGAACTTTTCCAAACATATCATTTGCAGCATCAGTTACTCCAATATAGTTTCCTAAAGATTTTGACATTTTTTGAATACCATCAAGACCTTCTAGAATTGGCATCATAAGTACAGCTTGTTGTTTTCCTGTATTATATGCTTTTTGTAATGTTCTTCCCATAAGTAGATTAAACTTTTGATCAGTTCCTCCAAGTTCTATATCTGTACCCATTGCAACAGAATCATAACCTTGAAGTAGGGGATATGTAAATTCACTTACTGCAATTGGTGTATTGCTCGCATATCTTTTTGAAAAATCATCTCTTTCTAACATTCTTGCAACTGTAAGGTTTGAAGCAAGAGAGATTAACCCTCCTGTTCCTAACTCTTTTAACCATTTTGAGTTAAACATTACTTCTGTTTTTTCTGGGTCTAAGATTTTAAATACTTGCTCTTTATAAGATTGTGCATTGTCTAAAACATCTTTTTCACTTAAGACTTTTCTTGTTTCACTTTTTCCAGTTGGGTCTCCTATAGTAGCTGTAAAGTCTCCAATTAGAAATTGAACAATCCCTCCAAATTTCTGAAAGGTTGCAAGTTTTTGAATTAAAACTGTATGCCCTAAGTGTAAATCTGGAGCAGTTGGATCAAACCCTGCTTTTACATAGAAGTTTTCGCCATTTTCATAATAGTTTTTTAGTAGTTTTTCAATTCCTTCTAAATCAATAATTTCAGCTGTACCCCTTTGTATTTCAGCAAGGGCTTCTTTAATTTGTTCTTCCATATATCCTCTTCTTTTTAAATCTTATTTATATGCATCTTTTTTTGAAAAAAATTCAATTACTTTTGCTTTTTTTTCTATAAATCTTCTAACTTCATCAACATTTGAATTATTCATCTCAAACTCTATATCACAGTATTGTCTATAAGAGTGTTTCTCTCTTCCA
The DNA here is from genome assembly GCA_947494995.1 of uncultured Campylobacterales bacterium. Taxonomy (GTDB): domain Bacteria; phylum Campylobacterota; class Campylobacteria; order Campylobacterales; family Arcobacteraceae; genus Halarcobacter. Next base: position 1,044,937 of record CANLWY010000001.1, read on the forward strand.
TAATCAACAGCTAATATATATCCTTCATATTGACTCATATGAGATAGAAGTCGAGCTAGTTCACCTCTTGTATTTGGTAAGCTTACAACCATCTTGTATTGATAAAGGGTGTCTTTTGTCCATTTACAAAAAAGCATCTCTTCTTTACTCATTATTTTCTTATAAGCTTTATCACACATCTTATGATGAATAGATACTTTATTTCCTTCTTTAAAAGCTACGATTTCATCGGCAAACTTTGGGTGACAACAGTGGTCAAATGATACAGAATTAATACTAAAATTTGAATATATAATCATATTATCAAATTTAAATTTTCTAATTTTACTTGTATAGATTTTAAATCTTGCGACTATACCTTGTCCGCTTATAATATTTTTTTCTATTTCATGTTTAACATGTTTGAAATAATCAAGTATAAGTGGTATTTTATGTAATGATTCTACTTTATATCTTGTAACTACATCAGGAATTGTTCTTGAGAATACAGTATTTATAATGTTTCTTCCTGTAAGTTCATCAATCTCTTTTAATCTTTGTGTACATAAAAGTCGTATCTGTTTTTTTGCACGACTTGTTTTTACCATATCTGACCATGAACATCTTGGAATTGCATAATCAACTGTTTTAATTGATACAATATCAGAGCTTCTAAGTTCTGTTAGAAGTGGTTTTTTTACTTTATTTATAAAACATTCAACTGCATTTTTCCCAACATCAGTGTGAACAGCATAGGCAAAATCAAGGGCAGTTGAACCTAGAGGAAGATTGAAGGTGTCTCCATGTGGAGAATATACAACAATTTCTTCTGAATATAAATCTTCTTTTGTATCAGCATAGAACTCTTCAACATTGTCATTTGAATACTCTAAAGATCTTAACCAATTTAGATTTGGTTGTTGTTTTGCTCCACTTTTATACATCCAGTGTGCAGCGACTCCATATTCTGCAACTTTATGCATTTCAAAAGTTCTGATTTGAACTTCATATATTTTAGAGTTGTAAAATACTGTAGTATGAATTGTTTGATATCCATTTTCTTTAGGAGTAGATATATAGTCTTTAAATCTTGAAATTAAAGGTTTATATTCTAAATGTAAGAATCCCAATATCTTATAACAATCAATATCATCCTCTACTAATATTCTTATGGCAAGAAGGTCTAATACTTCATCAATATTAACACCTTTTCTTTGCATTTTTAAATATATAGAGTAGTAGTGTTTTATTCTACTGTAGATTTGTATTTTATTTAAATCAAATCCATTTTGTTCCAATATTTTTTTTGTCGAAGATATAAATTTATTGAATGTTAATTGAATTGCATGTTGATGCTCTTTGATAAAGTTATCAATCTTTTTATACTCTTCTGGATAGATATAATAAAAAGCTAAGTCTTCTAAAGTATTTTTTACTGTAGATATACCAAGCCGATGCGCAATTGGTACATATACAACTAAAGTTTCTTCGGCAATTCTTAGTTGTTTATTATGAGGTAAGGCATCAAGTGTTAGCATATTGTGAAGTCTATCACAAAGTTTTACAACTAAAACCCTAACGTCATCAATTGATGCAATTAACATTTTTCTAAATGTCATAGCTGAAGAAATAAGTTTTTTATTAGAGCTTGAAGGTACTAATTCATGTTCTCTAATCTCATCAATTTTAGTTAAGCCATCAACCATATGGGCGATATCATCTCCCCATTTTTCTTCGATAAACTCTAAATTATAATTTGTATCTTCAACTACATCATGTAGTAAAGCTGTCGCAATTAAGTCTTCTTCTTTTGAAAAGTGCGATGCAATAGAAGCAACTAAAATAGGGTGAACAGCGTATGGCTCGCCACTCTTTCTTACTTGTCCTTCATGGGCTTCAATTGTAAAGTCAATTATTTCTTGAAGTTTTGGAGTAATATGTGCTTCATTTTGCAGAAGTTTTATAGCATCATCTAAATTGTTGACACTTTGGATTTTTTGAATAAATGGATCCATGTTTTACCTAATAGTTATAAAAGCTAATGCTTTTATAACTAGTGTTTATTAACTAAACCTTCAATTTTAAGTAGACCACTTGCAATTTCGTCAATTGCAATATCAGTATATTTCATATTTTGAGTGTTTTTTTCTAGTAATGGTTTTGCCCCTTTACTTAATTCATCAGCTCTTTGTCCAACAGCAATTGATAAAATATATCTATCGTTATTTACTTTTTTTAAAGCTTGTGACATTCTTTCTTCTAGTCTCATTAATATCTTCCTTTTATTTAGTTCCCCTAAAAAAGGGATTTTATATATTTTTATTTAACAACTGAACATTTACTGTGATCACCATTGATAATCTTTAGTAAATTTCCTTTTTCATTCATATTTGCAACAACAATTGGAAGTTTGTTGTCTTTTGCAAGTGCAATAGCCGTATCATCCATAACTTTGATATGATCTTCTAATGCTTTATCATAGCTAATAGTATCTAATTTAACTGCATCGTCAAATTTCATAGGATCTTTGTCATAAACACCATCAACTTTTGTTGCTTTAATTAACATACTTGCATCAATTTCAGTTGCTCTAAGTGTAGCAGCTGTATCAGTTGTGAAGTAAGGATTTCCTGTACCTGCACTAAAGATTACTACTCTTCCTTTTTCTAAGTGTCTTGTAGCACGTCTTACAATATATGGTTCAGCAATTTGTTCCATTTTAATTGCTGTTTGAAGTCTTGCACTTAAACCTTTGTGCTCTAAAGCTTCTTGCATTGCAACACCATTAATTACAGTTGCAAGCATTCCCATATAGTCTGCACTTGTTCTTTTAATAACACCATCTGCTGCAGCTGTAACACCTCTTACGATATTACCTCCACCAATTACGATACCAACTTCAACACCATTATCAACTAATTCTTTGATCTCATTTGCAATATAATCTAAAATCTGCGTGTCAATACCATATCCATCAGCACCAGCAAGTGCTTCTCCAGAAAATTTTACAAGTACTCTTTTATTCATTAATGTTCCTTTAATAATTGTGCGATTTTATCTAAAAAATCCTAAAAAATAAGTTAATAAATTTATTAACTCAACGCCCACTCGTAAAATGGCAATACATTTACCTCTAAGTTTTTGAACTTATGATGTTCATTATTTGAAACTGTTATTATATTAATCTCTTTTATTTTATGCTCAATAGCAACTCTTTTTATCTTTTTTAATTGTGATTGCATCATTATTGAACTAAAAAAAGGTATACAAACAATAGCTAAGTTCTCTTTAGGAATATAAAAGTCAATATAATCTAAGTAGAAGACTTCTTCATTTTTATTTAAAAGCTCTTGAAAAATAATATTTGTTAATTCGTTTTTGAATTTCTTTTTATGGCTTATGCTTGAGAAAAATGCGCTATTGTAAGAGTATATTTTTTTTACTGCTTTATCTTGATTGAGTTTTGGAATAAAGTGAATTATTCTTTCATTTTCAAACCTTTTACATTCATCATAAAACTTGTCTTTCGAAATCTTTATTTTTGATTTTAGATTTAAAAATAGTTGATTAAGTGATTTCTTTTCATCAATATTAATAAGAAGTGTTTTTAATATTTCTTGTGATGTGGGATTGTCATTTATTGTCTTAATTAAATTTTGAAGATTTGAAAAAATTTCAAGCTCATTCATTTTTAGTGTTTGTGGAAGATTCCCATATTTTAAAAAGCTATTAAAATTATGGGTAATATTTTGATTTCTTTTATCATGTAAAAGATATTCTTCAAAGTCTAAAGCGTTTAAGTAAAGTTTTCTAAATCCTTTTAATTCTTTTTTCATTTTACTTGAAATTATGATACTTTCACAAAAAGGAATTTTAAAATCAAACTCATAGTTTTCTAATGCAATTACTTTTATTTTATTTCTAAAAACATATTCTTCAATATTTTGAATGATTTCTTGTTTATCGTTTCTAAAATCAGATAAATCAATATATAGATACTCTTTTGAATTAAAATTAGATAAATAATCAAAAATAAGAAAACTCTTTCCCGTTTTTGGAGCACCAGAAATTATAGTTTTTGGATGAGTAATTTGTATTTTGCGTTCAATAAAGTTTATTTTAGAAAAATCAAGTTCATGACAAAACTCTAAAGTTGTCATGCTCGATTTTCTTGTAGAGATACTGCTTCTTTAATTGCATTTATATAACTTTTACAGTTTAATTCTCTGTTCTTTTTATATGCAATATCAAAAGCTGTTCCATGGTCAACAGATGTTCTTACAATTGGTAAGTTTAGACTTACATTTATACTTTGGTCAAAGTATAAAGCTTTTAAAGGTGCTAGTCCTTGGTCATGGTACATTGCAACAAAATATTTGAAGTTTTTTCTTGACATTGGAGAAAATGCAGTATCAGGAACCATTGGTCCTTTAAAGATTTCAGTTCCTAAAGTTTTATTTGCTTTTTTTATAGCTTTAATAATATGAATTTCTTCATCTCCTAAAACTCCATTATCACTTGCATGAGGATTTAAAGCAAGTACTCCTATTTTTTTAGAGTTTACACTTTTTTGAAAGTCTAATAAAAATTCTGTTAGTTTTTTTTCTTCAATACTTTTTGCAACTTTTTTAAGTGGAATATGCTCTGTAAATAAAGATACAAACATTTTTTTACAACCTAACATCATAATTGCATTTTTACCAAAGAAATCTCTTAGTACTTCTGTATGGCCTTTGTATTTTATATCTGCTTTATTCCATGATTCTTTGTTTATAGGAAGCGTACAAATGGCAGAAACTTTACCTTTGTTTGCTAAATTAATGGCTTCAATAAATGAGTTATATGAGTACTTACCTGCTTTTTTTGAAACATTTCCAGGTTTTATTTCAAAATCACCTTTTACATTGTGTATTTTAAAATCCTTTGGAACTTTAATTTCAAGAGATTTGGCTGCTTTATTTAACATAGTTTTATTTATACAATAAATAGGTTTACACAGTTTTGAAATTTTTTCATGAGATTTAAGAGCAATTTCTATACCAATGCCATTTAAATCTCCTACGGAAATTGCAATTACAGGTTTTTTTTGCTCTTTTTTACTCATATTAGTTCTTTCATATCTTTTATTGCTTTTTCAAGTCCTGTAAAAACAGATCTAGCGATAATACTTTGTCCAATATTTAATTCTTCAATTTGTTTAATTGAAGAGATAAGTGTAACATTTTGATAGTTTAATCCATGTCCTGCTGCAACTTGTAAGTCTAGTTTATTTGCTTTCTTTGCAGCTTTTTTTATCTCTTTAATATTTTTTTCAAGAAGTTTTTTTAATTCTTTTCGTGGAAGCTCTAACTCTTTAATTGTATGATGAGTATTTGCAAGATTTCCATAAAGCATTGCATAGATATTTGCAAATGTTCCCGTATGAAGCTCTATCCATTCTACTTCAAGCTCTTTTGAAAGTTCAATCATTTTTTTATCAGGATCAATAAATAATGAAACTTCAATCTCATTTTCATGAAGTTTTTTTACAGCCTTTTTTATTCTTTCAAAGTTTGCTTCAAGGTCTAATCCACCTTCAGTTGTTACTTCTTCTCTTTTTTCTGGAACAAGTGTTGCACGCATTGGTTTCATGTCACAAACAATATCAATAATATCTTCATCTATAGCACACTCAAGATTAACTGGAAGTGTTGATTGCTCACAAATTCTCCAAGCATCTGCATCATGGATATGTCTTCTATCTTCTCTTAGGTGAATTGTAATTTGATCAGCCCCTGAAAGTTTACAAATTCCTAGTGCATCTAACGGGTTTGGGTCATTTATTTTTCTAGCTTCTCTCAAAACTGCAATGTGGTCAATATTTACGCCAAGTAACAAACTATTTCCTTTATGATAAATCTTTTAATGTAGCAATATTAGCTGCTAACTTATTATGTACTTCTAGGTACTCTAATTCAGGTTTGCTATCTGCAACAACTCCTGCTCCTGCTTGAAAGATAACTTTATCTTCTGTTAGCATAGTTGTTCTAATAGTAATTGCTGAATCCATATTTCCATCAAAACCAAAGTAAGCAATACTTCCAGAATAGAAGTTTCTTTTAATTCCTTCAAATTTGGCAATCAATTCCATAGCCCTAATTTTTGGAGCTCCTGTCATCGTTCCAGCTGTAAATGTTGCGGCAAAAAGATCAAACATATCATATTTTTCATCGATAACCGCTTCTACATCTGAAACAATATGCATAACATGAGAGTATCTTTCTATTCTCATTAAATCAGTCACTTTTACAGTCCCAGGTTTTGCAACTCGTCCTACGTCATTTCTTCCTAGATCAACTAACATTAGATGTTCAGCTTTTTCTTTTACATCATTTAGTAGTTCAACTTCCATTTCAATATCTTTTTCTAAAGTTTTACCTCTTTTTCTTGTACCTGCAATTGGTCTTAGTAGTAGATGTCCATCAACAAGTTTAATCATAACTTCTGGAGAGGAACCAGCAATTGAAAAATTTTCAAATTCTAGGAAAAATAGGTATGGACTAGGGTTTTTTGATCTTAGTGCTCTATAAAAACTTAAGTGGTCTACCTTTGCACTTTGAATAAATCTATTTGACATAAGTATTTGAAATACATCTCCTGAGCGTATCATCTCTTTAGATTTGTGAACCATATCGAAAAATTGATCTTTTGTATAGTTAAATTTACCTTCATCTAAAAGTTTAGCTTTTTTAAGAGGAGTAAACTCATACGGTGTAAAAAGTTCATCTTCTATTTTTTGTAAATCATCTTTACATGACTCAATAGAAGTAACCATAATAAGTTTTGATGTTTTATGAGAAAATCCTAAGATTATTTTTGGTCTTATTAAATCTAAGTCAGGTATATTTAATTGGTCAACTAAATTGTTCATAGGCTCTTTTAAAGTTGGTTCAAACTCTTTCCCTATATCATAACCAACATTTCCAATAAAGCCATCAACTAAACCAATTCCTAACTCTCTTGCTTTTGCTTTATAGAACTCTTTATCAAAGTTTTTATAATAGTTTTGTAAGAACTTTAGAGGGTTTGATTCCACCTTAGTAGTTTTACCTTTTTCATTTTTATAAAAGCAAGTATTGTTTTCATACCAAACTCTTTCTCTTGCTCCTATTGCTATAAATGAGTAGTTCCCATCGCTTGAATTAATTGTACTTTCAAATAAAAAAGTGATTTCTTCTTTATATAGATTTTTAACTTTTTCATAGATCGAAACAGGTGTGAATTGATCTAGAAAAAGTTCTTTTGAATAAAATTGCATTAATTATATACCTTATTAAAATGTTAAAATAAATGCTCCAGAAACATTTAGTTTCTTTTTGACATTATCTACTGCTAATTTTGCTTGTCCTCTTGAATTATAAGGTCCAATTAGTAGTTTATTAAATGTTTTTCCATTTATATTAACTTTATAGATTTTATATGTAAAACCTTTTGTTGTAATATTATTTAAATATTTTGCACTAGGCATTTTTGAAAAAGCACCAATTTGGATAAAAGTTCCTTTAGGTTTACTTGTAATAGCACTCGTTGTTGCTTTTGGTGTAGTTTTTTTAACTATTGGTTTAGTTACTTTTTTAGGAGGCTCTTTTTTTATGACTTTTTTTGGTCTAGGCTCTTCTTGTGCCACTTTTTTAGGCGCTTTATAAGTTGGCTCTTCTTTTTTTACATTGAAAACATCAGGCTTTGATTCTTCAATTGCTTCAACTACTTCTTTCTCTTCTATTTTTTCAAGATTTAGTTTTTCTTCAATTTTTTCTTCTAAAGCTGCTTCTTTTTGTTTTTCTTCTTTAATATTTTTTAGTTTTTCATTAATGATTTTTTGATATTGTTCTTCAATATTTTCATTCTCTAGTACTTTTTCAGTATTAGAAGTTTGGTTTTTAGAAAAAGAGTCTTCTTCTTTTTTTGTATCATCGGATAAAAGGCGAATAATTATAATTGTAAGTAAGAATAGAATTACTAATATAAGTCCAAGAATTAAATATTTCTTTTTATTTAATTCATTTGAATTAGATTTCCCAAGCATTATATCACTATATTCTTGTTCTTCTTGAATTTCAATTTCTCTATCAAGTCTTGATGAAGCAGTAGCTTGAGTAGGTTGTTGTGGTGTAACTACCTCTTCTTCATAAACAGATTCTGCATCATTTATTTCATTTAATCTTTGTTCAATTTCATTTTTTTCTTGTTTCAATTGAACTTTTTTTATAAATTCTTCGCCTCTAATTTCCATCTATTATCCTTTAAAATGTCCCATTTCCTCTTCTCTTACAAGCTATGAAGAAAGAGACCTTTTACTTTATATCTTCTTTTTAACAGTAAAATAAATTCTACCTAAAAGAAGTTTGTGATTGTCACTCTCTTCGAGAAAACCTAAAGTTTATAAATCCTAGTAAGTAGCCTGATTATAAATAACAAACCCACGAGCTAACTGCTTTAATTCTTCTTTAAC
>CANLWY010000002.1 GCA_947494995.1 uncultured Campylobacterales bacterium
GAGATTTAAATACTTGTGATTTAAATACTTTAGATATGAATGAATTTACTTTAGTTCAAAATGAATTAGTAAATAGAAATATGTTAGATATTCCTTTATCTTCTGTTTCTTTATCTCATGAATATGGATTTTAAAATGCAACTTTATACTATTAATGAACTATCACAAATTACAAAATACTCAAAACATACACTATATACAAAAAAGAAAAATATGACTAATGGTATTCATTACTTTCAACAACCAAAAGGTAAAATTTTATTTAGTGATAAAGCTATTAGTTTTCTTTTACAAATACCGAAAGGAAAACATATAAATGAAAGTATCAAAAGGAACAATTTTCAAGAAAAAAAACAGTCCGTATCTATATATAAATATTTCAATTAATAAAAAGAGATATTTAATAAATACAAAATATCCTTATAGTAAAGAGCAGTATGTTAAAGATATTGAACTTCCTCTTTTTCGTGCAAAAATACTTTCTAAAGAGATTGTATTGGAAAAAGAAGAAACTCAAGTTAAAAACTTTGAATATTATAGTAAAAGTTTTTTAAATACAAAAAAGTATTTAAAAGAATCAACATTTAAAGTTTACTCAATCTCTATTAGTTTTATTAATTCTCAATTTGGTTCTTTAGATATAAGTGAAATTAAAACAAGTGATATTAAAAGCTTTCTTTATAGTTTAGATATATCTGCATTAACATTTAGAAATTATCTTGTTCTTTTCAAAAATATTTTTGATGAAGCTTTACAAGATGGGTTAATAAGTGTTAATCCTTGTGATAATATTAAAAGACCAAAAGGCAAAACTAAAGATATTGAACCTTTTTCAGTTGATGAAGTTGATTTGATTCTTAACTCTTGTAGTGGTTGGTTTAGAAATTTTCTTGCATTATCATTTTATACGGGAGTTAGAACTGGTGAAGCAATAGCTCTTAAATGGCAAAATGTTGATTTAAAGAAAAAGAGAATTTATATAAATGCAACTAAAGCTGATTATACAAAAGAGTCTACTCCCAAAACTTCTAATAGGTATGTTCCTATCTTTGATAGTTTAATTCCATATCTAGAAGAACAAAAAAGAACAACAGGATTAAAGACATATGTTTTTTATTCTGATAGGGGGAAAGTTCTAAGGAGTAATAATTTAAAAAGGTATTATTGGTTTCCTTTACTAAGAAGATTAAATATTGCATATAGAGTTATATATAATACTAGACACACTTTTGCAACTAATATGATTATAAGTAATCAATTTAATTTAAATCAGATTGCTTATTGGTTAGGACATGCAAATATAAGAATGTTGATACATCATTACAATAAATATATTTCATCTGATTTGGATAATATTGATAAGAGTTTTGATGTTTTTTGTGTAAAAAAATGTAACACTAATTTTGTAAGTGCTTAAAGAAGGCATTTAGTCTTATTTTGAGATAATATTATCTTACTAAGAAAAAAGGAAGATTAATGGAATTTTTTACAGCAGATATTTGTGATGAACACCCAGATAAAGTACATGTATTAGATAATGATTTTACAAACTATGGAGCAAAAGAGAAATTTATAGGACAAGTTGTAACTGTAAAACTTGATAGAAATAATAGTGAACTAATAAAAGTATTAAGAGATGAAGATGGTACTGGTAAAGTTGTAGTTGTAGATGTAGAAAACGAATACTTTGCAGTTGTAGGTGAAAACCTAATGAAATTTGCACATAATAATAACTATGAAGGGATTATTGTAAATGGATATATTAGAGATACTTTTCAAATAAAAGATATTCCTGTTGCTCTATTTGCTAGAGGAACTTGTTCTAGAAAGTATATTCCTGTAACGCAAGGTCAAAGAGGTATTGAACTATCTTTTTGTGGAGTTCAGTTTAATGATGGTGATTATGTATATGCAGATACAGATGGAATCATATTATCACAAGAGAAGCTAGTTTAGAATGTATATATTTGGTTATGGTTCACTTGTAAATATTTCAAGTGCACAAAAATCTTTTAAAAGAGAGTTAAAACACGAAGATTTTATTCCTGTCGTTGTAAATGGATATAAAAAAGCTTGGAATTCAATAGAGTATATTGTTTTTGATGGGGAAGAAGAGATTATAAATGGAATCTTCTTAAATCTTCAAGAAGATAAGAATTCAAATACAAATGGTGTTTTATTAAAGATTACAGAAGAAGAGTTTGAGTTTTTAAAATTAAGAGAGAAAAACTACTCTTGTATAGAGATAAGTTCTGTTGAAGATTTTCAAACAGATGAAAAGATATATACTTTTATGACTACAAGAGAAGAGAAAATAGCAAAAGCTGATGATGAGTCTTGTTATATTCCTAAGAAATATATATCTTTGCTTGAAGATGGACTAAAACCTTATGAAAATAAGTTTAAAGAAGAGTTTGTCTCATCATATTCAAACTATCCTTTTCCTATAAAAGATGGAACATATAAGTTCTCAGACCCTATACAAAATAAGTTTGCAAAAGATGGTATAAAAGATGAATTGTAATTGCAACCTTCATACAGGAGGGTTGTCTTTAAATAGAAGAGAAAAGAGCTCTCAATCTATTCTTACAAAAAACGCAAATGAGATAGAGATTGTATTTTGTAAAGATGATACCTTAGATGATTTTGAAGCTGCATTAAGTGAAGTAAGTGGTAGTAGCTCTTCTTCTTTTTATAAATTAAAGAAAAAAATATCCTCTTCAATCCTTAGTATTGTATCAGTTATAATTATCATGTTCGCACTTTTATCATCTTCTTTATATGAAGATGTATTTAAAAAAATCCTTTTTGAGTCTCCTTTAGCGTGGGAAGTTAGTGATTCTATTTCTATGCTTTTTGTATTGCTTTTCTTTTTTGGACTTGTGATGATGCCTTCAATTCTTGAAGGTGAGCGTTCACAGTTAAAGAATGTATTAGAGTCTTGGTTTAACAAAGATGCAAGAAGAAGAAAAAGACTTATTTTAGCTTTTAAAGAGTTAGATAAGAAGTGTCAAATCAAGATTTATAATATTGATTTATTGGAAGATGAACACTGGATGTGGAAACTAGTTGTTCCAACAGTAATAAAACATTTTATAGATATAGATTTTTTTATTAGAAATGATCAGAAAAGAGTTATATTAAAAAGATTAGAAAAGCTAGATGTATTAGGAATAAATATTACTAATGAAATAGATAAAAAGCCTAAAGCTAGTGTAGAGATACTTCTTAGTGAAAAAGAGGCTTCTTTATACTCTTTAATGCAGTTAAGTTCTACTTATATTGTAGGGAAGAGTCTTGATAAGCAGTTTGTTTCTTTAGAACTTTTTGAATATTGCGGTAGAAGCTTTTTTAGTGACAAAAAAGATAGTAGTAAAAGTCTTATTTCAGGTTTTCAAAACTTTATAAATAGATGTTTTGATGATTTCTATTTTTTAAAACAAGAAAAATCTGCACAGGTCTATTTTACACCTATAGTAGAGAATAAAAAACTTGAAGATGAGAGAAGAAGATTATCATATTTTTTAAGAAACCATATTGAAGAGTGCTTGGAATATTTTGATAATCCAATTTCATTATTGATTTTATATTATTATGTAAAAGATATTGTTTTAGATGAAAAAAGAATGATAGCTATTTTAGAGAAGTTAATATCATCAATAAAGAAAAAACAACAATATGCACTAATAGATGAGTTTTGGTTTAGTATAACTGGGGAGATGTTTGATTCAGAAGATATAGAAAACTTTGAATTGACAAATAACTCTTTATATAGAAAACTAAGTGTATCTAGTCTAAATGAACTGATGTTCTTATTTGAAAGAAATGGATATTTTGAACAGGCTTTATTATTAGCTAAATATCTATATGAAATAAACCCTCATAAGTATTCTGTTGATATTTGTTCTTTATATGAAAGAAGTGGTCAGTTTGATAAAGCCTTCAAATCACTTCCTTTAGAGTTTAAAATAGGAAAGAGTGAATATACAAAACCAAAAGATATAGAAGTAAGATATCTTCAAAGAAAGTCTTGGATAGTTGTAAGTCAACGAAGGCAAGAAGATAAACAAGAAGGTTTAGACTCTCTGGAAAAACTAAAAGAGATACTTTTCTCTCATACAGAAGATAATGAACCTTTATGGTTATGGCATTACTACAATATTAAAGCAAATTATTGTGAATGGAATGAAGATTATGATGAAGCTATAAAAAACTATAAAAAATGTCTAGCTATTCCTGCACTTGGTGCTTTTGAATATGGTGGAACCTTTGTAAATATGTCTATAGCATTAAGATTTAAGTACTTAACAAAGGGTTTACAAAATATTGATACTATAAACGACTCTATTTCTATAGGAAATACGGGAGTGATGTTAAAAGAGTCTGTAGGTGATAGGGATGAGATGCCTGTAGTATTACATAATCAAGCCTTGAATATTTTATACAAAGTTTTAAATTTTGAAGATGAAAAGTTAGTTAAAAGTGCAGTTGAATTGACAAATAGAGGAATTGAGATTTTAGATTCAACAGCTTCTATTAAAAGACTTGGAATTATTCTTTGTGAAAATATAATTGTGAAATCTATTTTAAAAGAAGATGTGAGTTCTTTAAAACTAAGACTAGAAGAGCATTGGCCTTTAATGGATGATTATGAAAAAGAACAAATCTGTATGATTTATGATAAATTTGTTTTGAAAGCTATATGTAATCCTTTAAATATATAATACGCAATTATGTTATTAATTTAATGCTAAGAGGAAAAGTAAATGAATTATATGAAAGATACTATAAATTTAAATACTGGGACAGTTGAAGAAAAAAGAGCTCAAATTAAAGAGTACTTTCTTCAAACGTATGAATTAGATGAAAAATTATTTGATTTATTAAAGGATAGAAAAGATTTATATAAGCAACCAAATAGATTAAGACATCCACTTATTTTTTATTATGGGCATACAGCTACATTTTTTATGAATAAGCTAAATGTATCAAATATAGTAACAACTAGAATAAATAAAACATATGAATCAATATTTGCAATTGGCGTTGATGAGATGTCTTGGGATGATTTAAATGGCGAACATTATACTTGGCCAACATATGAAGAGACTAAAGCTTATAGGGATGAGGTAAAAGCTTTAGTTCTTGATTTAATAGATAATATGGAGTTTACTTTACCAATAAACTGGGAATCTCCTATGTGGATTATTCTTATGGGTATTGAACATGAGAATATTCATATAGAGACTTCATCTGTATTGCTAAGAGAACTTAATATTAAGCATTTAAAAGATGATGAAATATTTGAGTACAATAATGAAGCCTGTCATAACTATCCTCAAAATGAACTATTAGATGTAGAGGGTGGAGAAGTTTTATTAGAAAAAGATCATAACAATCCAATCTATTATGGATGGGATAATGAATTTGCATTTCACAAAGCGCAAATCAAAGATTTTAAAGCAAGTAAATATTTAGTATCAAATGGTGAGTTTTTAGAGTTTGTAAATGATGATGGATATTCTAAGCTACATTATTTTACTGAAGATGGATTAAAGTGGTTGGATTTTACTCAAGCTAAGCACCCAACATTTTGGGTGAAAGATAAAGATAGATTTTATTTAAGAGAGATAAATAGAATAGTACCACTTCCTTTAAACTATCCAGTGGATATAAATGTATTTGAAGCAGAAGCATTTTGTAAATACAAATCAGAAAAACTAGGATTTGAAGTAAGACTTCCTAGTGAAGATGAGTATTATAGATTAAATGATTATGTAAAAGCACAAAGTTGTGAAGCAAATATAGGACTTAAATATTTTAATCAAACGCCAGTAGATAAGTATGTATTTGAAAGTAAGAGTGGAGACTTTTATGATGTTATAGGAAATGTATGGCAATGGAGTATAACTCCAACATATCCTTTTGATGGATTTAAAACGCATCCAGCATATGATGACTTTACAACTCCAACTTTTGATGATAGACATGCACTTATAAAAGGTGGATCTTTTATTTCTTTAGGAAATGAGATCTTAAGAGAAGCAAGATATGCTTTTAGAAAGCATTTCTTCCAACATGCAGGATTTAGATACGTGAAATCAGACAATGATTATAGAACAAAATTAAACGACAATGTATATGAAACAGACGAACAAATCTCTCAGTATTGTGAATTTCATTATGGGCAAGAGAATTTTGGAGTTAAGAATTTTCCTAAAAATTCAGTAGATTTATTAAAGCCACATTTTGAAGGTATTAAGACTAAAAAAGCTTTAGATTTAGGATGTTCAGTAGGACGAAGTACTTTTGAATTAGGGAAAATATTTGATGAGGTGTTAGGAATTGATTTTTCTGCAAACTTTATTAATGTTGGGGTTAAACTTAAAAAATACGATAGCCTTACTTTTAAAGTTGCAAGTGAAGGTGATTTATTTGATGAGAAGACAGTATCTTTAAGAGATTTTGATTTAGAAGAAACACAAAATAAAGTTTCATTTATGCAAGGGGATGCTTGTAATTTAAAAGATATATACACAGGGTATGATTTAATCTTCTGCTCGAACCTAATAGATAGATTATATTATCCTCAAAAATTCTTAGATGATATTCCAAATAGAGTAAATGAAGGTGGTCTTTTAGTTCTTCTTAGTCCATATACTTGGCTTGAAGATTATACTCCAAAAGAGAACTGGCTTGGAGGTTATCTAAAAGATAATGTAGAAGTTAAAACTTTAGATACCTTAAAAGATAATTTAAAAGATAAATATGAATTAGTAGAAACTATTAATGTACCTTTTGTTATCAAAGAAACTGCAAGAAAACATCAGTATACAGTTTCACAAATGAGTATTTGGAAGAAAAAGTAAAACATAATATTATATATTAATAATATATAAA
The DNA here is from genome assembly GCA_947494995.1 of uncultured Campylobacterales bacterium. Taxonomy (GTDB): domain Bacteria; phylum Campylobacterota; class Campylobacteria; order Campylobacterales; family Arcobacteraceae; genus Halarcobacter. The sequence continues at coordinate 6,901 of CANLWY010000002.1, forward strand.
TTTACTTTAGTGTAGACTATTTTTATGAATAGTCTACAACTTATTAGTTCTAAAAAAGAGTTAGCTCTTTTCTCCTCTCTTTTAATACTTATTTTTCTTTTTAATATTGTTCATGAATATTTTAAATATAGAGATTTTACAAGCGAAGAAGTTTTTCAATCTAAATTTCAAATTATAAACATCTATAAGAAAGAAGACTATTATGTTTTAAAACTAAAAGATGATAATCTTAGTTTTTTTACATCTATATCAAAAGAAGAGGGTGTAGAAAAACTTCAATATATAGATATCGCTATTTTAACTACTAAAGTTGATTTTATTTCATATCTTAAAGGTTTTTACGCAAAGTCTCTTTATTATGAGTTATTAACTAAAAAAGATGATTTTAAAACTATTATTTATGAAAATATAAATGCGCAACATAAAGATATAAAGCTTCAAGAGCTTTTCAATGCACTTTTTCTTGCAATTCCCATATCAAAAGAGAATAGGGCTATTTACACAAATTTTGGAATATCTCATTTGATAGCTATTTCAGGTTTTCATTTGGGTATTATTTCTTTTGTAGTTTATTGGATAGTTTATTTTCCTTATTCTTACTTACATAGAAAATATTTTATATATAGAAATAAAAGAGCTGATATTTTAATTTTAACAATTGCCATTCTTACTTTCTATTTGATTTTAGCCGATATTGTGCCTTCACTTTTGAGAGCTTTTATTATGTTTATATTGGCTTTTTTATTTTTGCGTTCAAATATAAAAGTAGTTTCCTTTCAAACACTACTATTTACACTTCTTCTCATAGTTGCACTATTTCCAAAATACTTATTTTCAATCTCTTTATGGTTTTCTGTCATAGGAGTGTTTTATATATTTTTATATATACAATATTTTAATGGACTACAAAAGTTATTTGCTTTTCTCTTTTTTAATTTTTGGATATTTTTAGTATTTAACCCTATAGTTCACTTCTTTTTTTATAATACAGCTTATGAACAGTTAATATCACCTTTTATAACACTATTTTTTACAGTTTTTTATCCTGTAGAACTTTTTTTGCATATTATTGGTAAAGGATCATTTTTTGATTGGTATATCTCCTTTTTTCTAGACTATGAGATGAATATTTATGAAATAGAGACACCTTTATGGTTTTTTATAATTTATGTTACTATCTCGGTGCTTTCTATTTTCAAGAAAAAAGCCTTTGTTTTATTAAATATATTATTAGTGTTATTTAATATTTATTTACATTCACTTCTTTTCATTTGAAAGCATTTTTTATATTTTTCAACTAGTTCATATCTCTCTTTATTTGTTGGATGTGATGAAAAGTAGTTAAATATTGTTTTCTTAGTACTTTTTTTATTTGTGATTTTTTCTAAGATATTAGAAAAGTTTTCGGGATTTATTCTCATATTTAACATCTTTTTTAAAGCATATTCATCTGCATCAAGTTCATGTTTTCTAGAATAGTTTGTATCTATTAAGATTGATCCTAATCCAACTCCAAAGTCTGATATAGCAGTTGCATCACCTGATATATACATCAAGAAAACTGTAACAAAAGAGCTCTCAATAATTCTTTGTAGACTATGTCTATTTACAATATGCCCAATTTCATGATATATAACGGCGTTTAATTCTTCACTATTTTTACTAAGTCTTATTAATTCATCTGTGATAATTATATTTCCATCAGGAAGCGCCAATGCATTTGGTATACTTTGTTTCCCCATTTTCCATTCACGAAAGTTAAGTTTTATATTAAAATCTTTATTCTCTATATAAGGCTGAACATTTTTTTGAAAAGAGGCTAAGATTTCTTTTTTCTTTTTATCATCTAATTTTGTCTTTTTAAGTAAGTATTCATCAAGGGCTTCTAGTGCATTCTCAGAAATCTTAACATTAAAATTTGCAGGTAACATAAAAGCAAGTTTTTTACTTGAATAGGGAACACCCCATTTAAAAAATGAAAAAGTTAATAGAATTGTCACACTAATAGATAAAATTATTAATATAAAACTCGATTCTAGTTTATGAAGTATATTTTTTTTAGGAATTAGAAATTCGTCAACAAAGCTGTTTTCTTTTGTTGTAAATATCAATCCTTCTTCAAGTTCAATTTTTCTAAGGATACTTCCTACTCTTGGACTTATTTTCAATAAAGAAAGTTGCCCACTAAATATAGTATCATCATTATGAGTGATTATATAAATATTCTCTCTTATAGACAATTCAACTTTTTTTGAAGTTGAACTATCTTTTTCATATAAATTACCACTAATCATTTTTAAAGAGGCATACCAATATCTATATCAAGGGTATCACTTACTTGATCTGCAAATCCAGACTTTTTAGTTTGTTTTGAATTAATATATCCATCAAAACCTTCTTTTAGTTCAAGTGAAGTATTGTTTAATGTATACCTTAGAACTCTTACTTTTGCCCAAGGGTATGCTAATCCTAATGTAAATATAATCATTAAGAAATTTGAAATAAGAATTAAAGCATAAGGTAAAAATTTCATATTTGAAATAAAATTTACTTCATTTTCTAAATCTGTGTTTTCAAAAATATATTTTCTTATTCTTGTTATGTAATATGCAAATGAAATCACCCAAATAAGGATTAGAAGAAGATAGATACTTATAATCAAGGGATATAAAATTGATAATAAAATTGTTAAAGCTGCACTAGAGTCTGTCTTATACATTTCAGCATAAGTTTCTAAATAGTTAATATCAAAAAAAGCATAAGTAATTGTAGCAACTATTATAAAGCTTATAAGAAGTACAAGTAGTCCTATTGCAAATGTTTTTAAAATGATTTTAATAAATGCAGAAGTATCGATATTTGTATTGAATTTAGCATCACCATATGAAGTATACTCTAATAAATACCTAGTCTTTACAACGCTAAAATAAGCAAATGCAATGATATATAATAGATTAGTCAATAAAAGGGAAAAAATAAGAAGAATCATATTTTCTTTAAATATTGTACTTAAATATATTGAAAATCCAATAGCAACTAAAGATATAATAGGAATTAAAAGAAATATTATATAAGACTCTTTTAAATTGCCCGAAAATTTAAATCTAATATTATTAAAACTTGTAACATGAAGGTTAAACTTCATACTTTTCCATATAAGCCAAGGGATAATAATAAAAAAGATTCCAAGTAGAATCAAACTTCCAATAGGTAAAACTTTTTCTAGAATACTATAAATTATAAAAAATACTGCGGCTATTAAATAACCTATTAAGAGTTGTTTCCCTGTTGCATGGTAGTCAAAGTTCTTTTCTTCGATAGTAGAGTTACCATATAAATACTTGTTGTTTCTAACTCTTGCCCATGGATAATATATTCCAAAGGTTAGGATTGTTAATAGGGTATTAACAATCCATATTTTAAAATATTCTGTTCCTGAACCAGTAAATTCAAATGTTTTCATTTGTGTCCTTCATAAATAAAAACATTATTATAACAAATAATAGTTAAATATATATAATATAATTATATATTTTTTATATTTATGATGGTTGTATATAGTCATGTTCAATACAAAAATCACATCTGTGCATTTTTTCATATTCAACACTATTTAGTTCTATTTCCTTAAAGTGTTTTTTAATTAAATCAATTGCTTCTTTGTCTGCTGAATAAACCATAGATATATTTTCATCATTGATAACAACTACATTTTTAGTTTCATTTAGTAGGGCTTTAAGACGATTATCCCAATAAGAAATTAGTTTTTCATTTTCAGATAGTTCTTCTGATCTATGATCCCAGTCAAGACACATATCAGGAAGTAGACCACAAGATTTCATATCATTAAAATCTAAAGTAATACCATAAAGTTTCATAGTAGACTCCTTTTTCTAAATTCTTATAATATTTTAGCAAAGATTGAAGAATCTTGCTTTTATATTTATAAACTAATTAATTATATTAAGGTTTTAGTTAATTATTATTAAAAGTCATATTGTATTATTTTAAAAAGTACAAAATAAACTTCACTATAAATTTGAAGTTTATTTGTATAAGTTTAGTTTATTGAGCAAGAATAAAATCTCTGTATTGTTTTGCAGTGTTATAACTAATCTCTGCAGTTTTTGCAACACTATAGACTGTTATTTTTTTATCTTCAAATCTAAGTAGATTTACTGCATTTGTTATTGCATTTCTACTCTTTTTTCTTTTTGCATTATTTGCTTTTGTAGTAGCTTTAATTTTCTTTGGTGTACAAGAGAGAATTGACTTTTTAAACTCTTCATTAAGCCTATTATATAAAGTAGTATCTTTTTGCACTAATATTTTTTGAAGTGCTTGAAATTCGGTATCTGTGATTGTTATTCTCATTTTTCTCCTATTTAATTTTTTGGGTGCGAATTATACAAAATCAAACTTAAATTTATCTCAAAATGTTATAACAATTTGAAATAAATTAAAAGAGTTTGTATCTAATTTTGTGACATTATTTTTGACATAACTTTGATATAATTGAAATAATAAAAGGAATTCTTTGAAAATAATACATTTTAGTGATACACACTTGGGATACAACGACTTAGATATTTTAGATGAAAACAATATAAATCAAAGAGAAGCAGATTTTTATGATGCTTTCTCACAAGTTATAAATCAAATAGAAAAAATACAACCAGATTATATAATCCATACGGGGGATTTGTTTCATAGAAGCAGTCCTAGTAATAGAGCTATTACCTTTGCTCTAAAAGAGTTTAAAAGAATAAACGATATGAATATTCCATGTATTATGATTGCAGGGAATCACTCAACTCCTAGAACTAATCTAAGTTCACCAATACTGAAAATATTTGAAGATTTTGAGAATATATATGTTTCATATGAACAAAAATACAAAAAAATTGAGTTTGATGATATAGCTTTTCATACACTTCCTCATATGAATGATGAAACAAAAGCAGAAGAACAAATCAATCTATGTGAAGAAAACATAGAAAAAGACAAAAAAAATATCATGATGATGCACTGTTCTGTTGGTGCTTGGTATTTGATGCAAGAGTTTGGAGAGTGGGTATATCCTACGCATAAAGAGTATATCTTTGAGTCTATGGATTATGTAGCACTTGGGCATTGGCATGGTTTTGGTGCAGTATCTGTAAAAGGAACAAAAGAAAAATATCCAAATGCTTTTTATAGTGGAAGTACTGAGAGAACATCTTTAAATGATAAAAGAAATGAAAAGTGTTTTGTAGAAGTTACAATCGACGATACGCTAAGAGTTGAACCAAAATATATAAATATAAGACCAATCATCACAAAAGAGATAAACTGTGAGGATTATGAAACATCTTTAGAAACTTTAGATTCAAGTGATGTAAAAGATGCTATAGTAGAAGTAAGACTAATAAACCTAACATCGCTTCAATCAATAGATATACAAACAAGTGATATAAAAGCACTCTTTAAAGAAGCTATGCATGTATCTGTAAAAAGAGAGTTCAAAAAAAGCTCAACAGAATCTACAATAGATGATATAGAAGCTGTATCTTTAGAAGAGTATTTCCTAGAGCATATAAAAGAGGATAGTATAAACACACAAGATACTAAAGAGTATGAGAGATTAGAGCTAAAAGTAAAAGAGCTGTTTTCTAAGTATGAGGAGGTAGCTGATGATACTATCTAAACTACAACTAGAAAACTTCAAAAGATACACTTCTTATACTATACTGTTTGAAGATGGGCTTGTAGGAATAATAGGAAAAAATGGTAGTGGAAAATCAACTATCTTTGAAGCAATACTTTTTGCCCTATATGGAGAACTACAAAACAAAGGCTACAAAGAGATAATTAGAAACTCAAATGCCACTACAAAAGATCCTGTAGTTGTAGAGCTTGAGTTTGAGTTTGAAAGTATTGATTATAAAATCATAAGAGAGTTTAGAGGAAAGGCATTAAGTGCAAATGCAAAGTTCTATAAAAATGGTGAACTTATAACTACAGGAGCTAAAGAGGTTACGAGTTCTGTTATAAAACTAACACATATGAACAAAGAAGCATTTTTATCTACGCTATTTGCTTCACAAAAAGAGCTAACTACACTAAGCTCTAAAAAGCCAGAAGATAGAAAGAAGATGATAAGACGTCTTCTAGGCCTAGAAAAAATAGACTTCATAGAAAAAGAGCTAATAGAAAAGAGCAGGGAACTCAAACGTGAGATAGCAGCATTTGCCGAAGTTCTTTTAAGCAATGAAGAAGTAAAACTAAAACAAGAACAGATAAAACAGAGTAATGATACAAAACAAACTCTTCAAAAAGATGTAGAAGTAAAATCAAAAGAGTTAGATAGTACAAAACTACTTAACCTAGATATAAAAAAGCAGCTGCAAGAGTATATAAAAACAAAAGAATTAAAACAAAAAGCTTTTAATACCCTTGAACTACTACAAAACACTATAAACTCTCATAAACAAAATTATACTAAACAAACCCAAGAGCTAGACTCCCTAGCAGTAAAACAAAAAGAGCTAAGAGGACTAGAGTCAGTAAAGACAGAATACACTTCTTTACATAATAGTATAAAAGAACAAGAGAAGTTAAAAGAGTATGCTCTAAAAAAAGAGGGACTTAAAAAAGAGCAAGTAGTATTAAGAGAACAGTATACAAAATCAAAAAATGAAATAGCCCAGTTTGAAGAACAGATAAAAGGCTATGATGAGTATATACAAAAAGAGAAAGAACTAAGTAGTTCTATATCAGTACTTGATGAAGAGATAAAAGCGTATATAAGTAAAGAACACACTCTAAACAAAGAGATATCAGGAGAAGAGAAACTAATCCAAGATATAAGCTCTAAAATAGAGACTATACAAAACCTAGGAAGAGAATCTGCGTGTCCTACATGTACAAGACCACTACTTGAAGAGTATGACAAAGTACTAGATTCTTTACACAGTATCATACAAGAGAGTAAATCAAACAAACTAGAAAAAGCAACTATAGAGTTAAAAGAAGTACAAAAAAATAAAACAGCCAAAGAAGAGAGAAGAAACACTTTAGGAAAAGAACAACTAGAAGTATCAAAAAGAATAAACCTAATAGAAAATCAAAAAAGAGATATGCTAAAAGAGAAAGAGCATTTTGAAAAGATATCAGATAAGGGAATGGAAAACAAAAAAGCCCTAGAAGAGCTAGAACAATACTCATACGATACAAAAGAACACGAAGCCTTAAACAATAGGTTCCAAGAATTAAAAAGCAAATACGAATATGTACTAAGCCTAGAGACAATGCTAAGACGTGTAGATATACTAAAAGAAGAACTAGAAGCAACACAGAAAAACATAAAAGAGAATGAGCTTAAATACCATGATAAAGAACTAGAGTACAAACAAATAGCCTATGACAAAGATAAACACGAAGCAAAACAAAAAGAGTCTGAGACGAACGCTAAGGATATAGAGACTAAAACAAGCTTTTTAAATGAACAAAAGGTGAAAATAGCAAAATGTGAAGGTGAAATCAAAACAATCCAAGAATCACTAGATAACAACACAAAACAACTAGCCAAAGTACAGACCAAAAAAGATGACCTACTAGACTATGACAAAATCAAAGTAAGCCTGAGTGAATTTAAAACAAAACTAAACTCAAAAATAGCACCAAGAATCTCAAGCTTTGCCTCTGATATGTATAGCCGTATCACAAAAGGAAAATACCAACACATAGAAGTATCAAACGACTTTGACTTCTATATCTATGATGAAGGTGTCAAATACCCAATAGATAGATTTAGTGGTGGAGAAATAGACCTAGCGAATTTGGTTCTAAGAATCGCTATATCTAAAACCCTGCGAGAGTTAAGTGGAGCAAGTAGTATAGGCTTCTTGGCTTTTGATGAGGTATTTGGAAGTCAAGATGAAGCAAGACGTATGGAGATACTAGAAGCTTTTCATACTATCAAAGAACAGTATCGGCAGATATTTTTGATTAGCCATGAGATGGAGATTAAAGAGATGTTTGAAAAAACTGTGGAGTTGTAGTATTTAGATAAAACTTGATGATAAATAGATAGTTTTAGAGTGAAGGCAAAATTAATTATTATAAAATACAAAATAAAAATAGTTAGATAATAGGAAAATTAATGATATTAAAAGAATTTATTCAAAAAATATACAATGAAAAAACAGATTATAATTACCCTAGTCAAGTAATGGATCAATCAAATTTATTAGAAACTGTCTCCTCTGATATATACACAGATCCCAAAAGGTTTATTTATGAACTTTTACAAAACGCAGATGATTCATCAATAAGAAATTCTAAAAATCAAGTTAGTATTAAAATTATCAATGATTATCTAGTTTTTGCCCATAATGGAAAAATATTTTCTAATAGAGATATTGAAGGATTGTGTTCTGTAAGTAATGGAACAAAAAAAGATGATAAAACAAAAACAGGATACAAAGGTATAGGCTTCAAATCAGTTTTTGGACAGTCTGAAGAAGTGACTATTTATACTAATAATGAATATTTTAGATTTGATAAAAAACATAAAATTAAGTGGAAAACAAAGTGGGGTAATACACAAGAGGAATGGGAAAAGGAAAATAAAAGATTATTTATATCTCCTTGGCAACTTATACCTATTTATACAGAGAAAGACTTTTTAAGTCATGAGATAAATATTTTTTTAGAAGAAAAAAATTTTACAGTTGCTACTATTTTAAAAATTAAAAGTATAGATAATTTAAAAAAAGAATTAAATGATTTAATTCAAAATATTAATATGTTTATTTTTTTAAGAAATATAAATCAAATAAATATTTTAATTGATGAAGAAACAATAATAGAAATTGAACATATATCTGACTGTGAAATTATATTAAAGAAAAACTCTATAATTAAGTCATCTTGGTTAATAAAAAATATAAAACTTGAAGTTGATAGTGAAATAAAACAGGAAATTCAATTTGAAAAGAATATTCCTGATAAATTAAAAGAATCCGATCAAATAGAATTGACATTATGTGCTAAAAAAGACAAACAAGGAATAGTAAAAGTTATAGAAAATGAAAGTTTATTATATTCTTATCTGCCTACCAGTACTAGGATAAATTTACCTATTTTAGTTAATGCAACTTTTATTATGGGAGCGAATAGAGAATCTTTACATACAGATTCATTATGGAATAAATGGTTGTTTTCTAATATTTCTCATAAGTTGATAGAATGGATATCAGAATTAGTTCTTACAGAATATTCTTTTCAAGCATATAGATTATTTCCCCAAAAATTAAATTCTAATTACTCTTTTAATTTTGATTATAATAATGGTATTGATAAAGCAATCGAAACTGTACCATTACTTCTTTCGATAGAACAAAAGCTATTAAAAATTAAAGATTCTATTTATGATGAAGTTTCTTTTTCAAATCAACATTTTATATCTCAATCTTTAGTTAAAGATTTTGTGCTTGAAAAGAAAAATAAAGAAAAAAATATTGATTATAATCCATTCATTCAAAAAACAAGTTATGAGCATATTTTTCATGAAATTGGCTTGATGGAATTTAAATGGGAAGACATATCATCATTTTTAAATTATCGAGATTTTGTAGAAATACATAACGTTAGTGATAATATTGAGTTAATAAAATTTTTGAAGGAGTCTGAACGTCCAGGAAGAATCAAGGACAAAACTTTTAAAAATTGGTCTTTTATAATGGATCACCAAGAACAGTTAAAGATGCCTATAGATATTCTTTTACCTTTAGTAGATGATGAAGATTGGGAAAAAGAAACAGAACTATCTTATTTACATAATGACTTAAAAGATTTTATATCGTTAAATGGTGAGTATAAAAAATGGTTAGAAGAACTTGGTATAAAAGAAAAAACTGAAATAAGTTATATAGAAACTAATATTTTACCTCATATTGAAGACTATATTACTACAAACAGTGCAATTAAACAAACAAAAGACTTTTATGAATTATTTATTCAAGAAAAACTTACAGAAGATATATTTAATAAATTATCAAATATGAAAGTATTAACTACAAAAGGTAATAAAATTCCAATTTCTGATTGCTATTTTTCAAATTGTTTTAATCCAGAGGTGGAATTAGAAACACTATTAGATAGAGATATTTTTCTAAATGAAAATTATTTATTTACAAATGAAGATAGAGATATTATCAAAGTGTTTTTTAATAAATTAGGTGTAAAGCAGAATATTTTATCTATTAAACCTGAAGAAAGAATTACTAAATTAGTATTAAATAATAAGTATGAAATTAATAAAGAATATTTTAATAATATAGATCAGTACACTGGTTATTCTCATTTACCAATAACAAGTTATTCTGATATTATGAGTATTGAGTATATACTATGTACTGTTGATTATAACTTATCAAAATTGTATTGGAATTATATTGTTACAAGTGATTATTTTGCAGAAATTAATAAAAAAGCTATTGGTTATTGGGGATATAGTACTCAAAATGGGCAGGTTCATGGAAAATCAATAGAAAACTATATTAGTTGGCTAGTAAGAAATATAGATTGTATCCCTACTAAATTAAAAAAATGTTTTAAATCAACAGAAGTATTTTTAAACAATGATAGTATTTCTAAAATTGGAGATGGATATTTACCAATTGTTGATATTGAAAATTTAGATGATCCATGGAAATCTTTCTTCAATTTTAAAACATTTTTGGAGTTTGATGATTATATAGAGGCCTTTTCTTTGATTATGAAAGATGTTCCTTCTGATAAAAAACTAAAAAAAGATAACTTAGATAAAGTTATGAATATCTATGAATATTTTATAGATAGTTGTTTAAACTGGGATGAGTCTAAAATAAAATTAATTAAAGATACATTTAATTCATTATTAATTCCTGATTCGAATTTAAATGTTAGATTATTAAATGAACTAAAATATACAAATGAAGAAGATACTAGTATTTTTTCAGATGACTATAAGTTTATGTATTTTAATAAAGAAAACCAATCTCACCCAAATTTAAAAAGTTTTTTAGAAATTATAGAAATTGAAGTACTAACAGATAAAGATTTTCAAATTGAAAAAATAGGTGAAAAAAGAGAAAGTAGTTTAAAAAAAGAATTATTAACTATATTACCATATTTAAATAATTGGTTATTTCATCAAAATAATTTATTTGATGTAGAAAAACAAGATGTATTAAGAATACAAATAGAAGAAATAGAAATATTTGAGTTTGAAAGGTTAGAAACACCAAATAAATCTATAAAAATTTATTTTGAAGATCATATTTTAAATATTGCGAAAACTTGGAAGTCTAATAGTGTTCAAATAGAACTATTTACTAAATTATCAAATTACTTAAATATAAAAGGACATGAAGATAAATTAAGATTTTTATTAAATGCTGATGATAAAGATGAGATTATAGAATATTTTACAAGTGAAAAGATTGAATTACCAACTGTTATTATTCCAGATAAAAGTCATGAAGCTATTTCTCAAGAAGAGGAAATAGCTACTTTAGGTATAACAAAAAAAGATTATGCAGATATTACGAAAATTGCAAATAATTATTCTCATGAATCTGAGTCATCAATAGAAAAAAAGAAATATATTTTGAAATTATTAAAGCGATCTAAAAAAAATGTGTTAGAGCATTTAAATAGTTTAGATGAATATAATTGTGAAAATGTAGATACTAGTGCTTTAACTGTATTGTCAGGAATAAAGAAAAATGGGAATGATATTTTTATAATTCCTCGTCCTTCAGATGATGGTCAAGTGATACTTCACTATGACTCAGAATTTGCTACGTTAGAGTATGCTGATTCAGAGTTGTGGTATGAGGATGAAGATTCAGCACCTAAAAAATTAACTTTTGGAAAAGTACTTAGAGAAGCAAAAATAAATAGAATACCAATAATAAAAACTAATAAAAATATTACTGATATTATTTATGATTATGGAAATGAAGATATTATATATAAGCCTATTTTACCATCATCTTTTGATATAGCAAAAATAATGGCTTCACTTGCCAATACAAATGGGGGTTATTTAATAATTGGATGCTCAAAAGAAGAAGGAATAATAGGATTAAGTAGTGAATTTAATATTGATGAATTAACTAGGAAGTCTATTGAATATTCAAGTTATTTTGAACAGTTTAAAATTGAAGAAAAAATAATAGATGGCAAAACTTTGATTGTTATAAAAATTGATAAATCTGATGAAACTATCTTTATCGAAGGTAAGAAATATATTCGTTATGGTTCAATAATAATTGAAGAATTGACAAACAATGATAAACCATTAATTATTACAGAAGGAAAGACAGATTGGAAACACATAAAAAAAGCCTTAGAACGATTTAAAAATAATGGAAGCTATCTAGATTTAGATATTCAGTTTCTAGAGTATGAAGAGATGAATATGGGAGATGGCGAATTGGATAGAATGGTTCAAACTTACTGTAAAACGGAACAGTCTAAAAAACACATTTTTATATTTGACAGAGATAATAGTACTTTTCTTAAGAAATATGCTAAGGAGAGATTTAATAATCATGGAAACAATGTATACTCTTTTTGTATTCCAAAGATTAGTGATGAGCTAGACAGAATTTGTATAGAGTTTTATTATAAAGAGGAAGACTTAACAACCGAGGATGAAAATGGCAGAAAAATATTTATTGGTAAAGATTTTCTTTCTAATGGAAACAGTTTATGTGGTAAGTACATAACTGAAAAAAGAAAAGCTAATAAACTTGATATTTTAGATAGAGATAAGAAGGTTTATTTAAGAGAAGATATAGAGTGGGAGAACAATATTGCTCTTTCAAAAAATGATTTTACTAATAATATTATAAATGAAGTAGAAAATTTTGATAGTTTTGATATTGACTATTTTAAATTAATATTTGATGTGACTATGGATATTATTAATAATTAAAAAAATAAAGGTGAAGTAGGGAACCTCTCTAAATCCCTCTACACAAAAGGCATACAATGCCCAAAATCCTACAAGGAACTAGATGGCGTACAAAATGGAAGCCAAGCTATGAATGCCTTTGCAAATATGCAAAATATGGAAGAGGGCAAAAAAGAAAAAATGAGACAATCACTTTTAAAGTATTGTGAACTTGATACTTTGGCGATGATTAGGATATTGGGGAAGTTGAAAAAAGAAGTTAATAATTAAAAACATTACAAAATGAAATACTTTTAGTATGAATTCACTTTTTTAGATAATATTTCTATATATTAAAAAGGAAAAGTATATGAGTTCAATATTGACAAAAGTTAACTTATATGTTAACATTTTATGAAAGAGATTCTATTTTATAAAACTAAACAAGGCAGAAGTCCTATTGATGAGTTTTTAAATTCTTTAAATGTAAAAGAAGTTCAAAAAGTTACTTGGGTTTTACAATTAATAGAAGAATCAAATTCTGTATCTACAAAATTTTATAAAAAATTAGTAAATACAAATGATATATTTGAAGTTCGTGTTCAGTATACAAATAATAGTTTTAGGTTTCTTGGGTTTGAACACAAAGGTAATTTTGTAATTTTAACAAATGCTTTTAGAAAAAAAGATCAAAAGACATCAATAAAAGAGATAGCGTTAGCTCAAAGAAGAAAAAAGGAGTACTTAGAAAATGAGTGATCTACAAAAATATATAGAAAAAAGAAAAAAATCAGATAAAGAGTTTGCAGAAAATTTTGATAAAGGTTATGAAGAGTTTAAAATAGGGGAGATGTTAAAACAAGCAAGAGTTGATACTGGTATGACGCAAGAAGATGTAGCTACAAAACTTCATACAAAAAAATCAGCAATATCAAGAATAGAAAATCACGCTCAAGATATGAAACTATCTACATTACAAAACTTTGTAAACATACTTGGAAAAGAATTAAAGATACAAATAGTTTAAATACTTAGTAAATAAAATTATTCCCATCCTAGTTGTTTGCAGGTATCTATATATTATCAAAAAACATTATTTTAAGATAGATTCTTAAAATAGAAATCTAAATTTAAACTTAAATACTATTTCTTTTAAAGCTTGATATAATTTAATTAGATATATAAATGTAACCCTACTATTTTAATTAAACAATTTTGTTGTTGAAAAGGAGATAGTATGCATAGAGTTATTATATTAGGTTCTGGTAATATTGGTTTTACAGTTGCATTACTTCTTAAACAAAGTGGTGACTATGACGTAACTGTTGTTGCTAGAGATAAAAAAAGACTAGCTTATTTAACAGCACAAACTGGTGCAAATGTTTTACAATATAATTTAGAGAAAGAAAAAAATTATGTTGATATATTAAAAGGTTTTGATAGCGTTATCTCTGCTCTTCCTTTTTATTTAAATACAAAAGTTGCAAAATCTGCATTGAAAGCTGGGATAAACTATTTTGATTTTACAGAAGATGTAAAAACAACAAATAGTATTAAAAAAATAGCTCAAAAAGCGAAACCTTATCAAGTCTTTATTCCCCAATGTGGTTTAGCCCCAGGTTTTATATCTATCTTAGCTTATTCATTAACAAAACAGTTTGAACAAGTTCATAGTATAAAAATGAGAGTTGGAGCACTTCCTCAAAATCCATCAAATAAAATTCTTTATAATCTAACTTGGTCAACAGATGGTCTGATAAATGAATATAGTAATGAATGTTTTGCAATAAAGAATTCAAAAATAGTTACTATGCAAGCATTGGAAGGTTTAGAAAAGTTTTCACTAGATGGTTTAGAGTATGAAGCTTTTAATACTTCGGGAGGATTAGGAACCTTATGTGAGACATTTCAAGACAAGGTTAAAGAGTTAAACTATAAAACCATAAGATATAAAGGTCACAGAGAGTATATGGACTTTTTAATCAATGACTTGTATTTAGGTAAAAAAGAGAAACGACATCTTTTAAAAGAGATTTTAGAGTATGCAATACCTACAACTAGACAAGATGTAGTTTTGATATTTTGTAGTGTTACAGGTATTAAGCATGGGAAGTTAGAACAAGTAACAGATGTTAGAAAGATATATAATCAAGTTTTACATAAACAAAAACTTAGTTCAATTCAAATCACGACAGCTACTGGTCTTTGTACAGTTTTAGATCTTTTTGTAAATAAGAAAATAAATAAAAATGGTTTTATAAAACAAGAAGAGATAGATATCAACGATTTTTTAGAAAATAGATTTGGAAAAGAGTATAAGCAGAAGGATTTAAAATGAATGAAACTATTTTAACTCAACTTGGGATAAGTAAATTACGAATAAAAGGTGTTTTACCTTCTTTATTTATAGGTGATAGGTTTTATTATGGAAAAGGTAATGAGTTTTTCTCTAAGAGTCCTATAGATTTACAGAAAAATGTAACTTTTGAGCAATTAGATAAAGTAAAAATTAAAAAGACAATAGAAGTATTAAAAAATGAATTTAATTTATGGCAAGAAGTACCTGCACCAAAAAGAGGGGAGCTTGTAAGAAGGTTTGCTAATTTAGTAAGAGAGAAAAAAGAGCATTTAGCATTTTTGATTACTTTAGAGTCTGGAAAAATATATGAAGAAGCTTTAGGTGAAGTTCAAGAGGTAATAGATGTTTGTGATTTTGCAGTAGGTTTATCACGACAGTTATATGGACTCACAATTGCTAGTGAAAGATATAGACACAAGATGATTGAACAGTGGCACCCTTTAGGTGTGGTAGGGATTATATCAGCATTTAATTTTCCTATGGCTGTTTGGGCTTGGAATGCAATGATTGCATTAGTATGTGGAAATACACTTATTTGGAAACCTTCAACACAAACACCTCTTTGTGCTATTGCTTGTCATCTTTTACTACAAGAGGCGATTAAATCAATTGATGATATTCCTCAAAATATTTCAGCTGTATTAATAGCAGATAGAAAACTTTCTGACTTGATAGTAAAAAGTAAAGATATAAGACTTTTAAGTGCAACAGGGTCTGTTTCTATGGGTAAAGCTCTTGCCCCAAAGGTTGCTTCAAGATTAGGACGTTTACTTTTAGAACTTGGTGGAAATAATGCAATGATAGTAAGTCCAAGTGCAAATTTGGATTTAGCTTTAAGAGCAGTTCTTTTTTCTGCTGTTGGAACAGCAGGACAGAGATGTACTAGTTTAAGAAGGCTTTTTATTCATAAAGATATTTTTAAAAGTTTTTCTTCCTCTTTAGTAAAAGCATACAAAACTGTAAAAATAGGAAATCCTTTTGATAAAGAGAATTTAATGGGACCTTTAGTAAACGAACAATCTTATGAAAATATGCAAGAGGCATTAAAAAAAGTAAAAAAACAAAAAGGCGAACTGCTTTATGGTGGAGATAGAGTTTTAAAAGATGTTCCCTATGGCGGTTATTATGTAAATCCTGCTTTAGTAAAAATAGAACATAGTGCAAAAATAGTTCAAAATGAAACCTTTGCACCGATACTCTATTTAATAGAGTATGAGGATTTTAATGAAGTATTAGAATTACATAATAGTGTTCCACAAGGTTTATCTTCAGCTATATTTACACAAGACTTAAAAGAGGCGGAACTATTTATGAGTAGTATTGGTAGTGATTGTGGTATTGCAAATGTAAATATAGGTACAAGTGGTGCAGAAATTGGTGGTGCTTTTGGTGGAGAAAAAGATACAGGAGGTGGAAGAGAGAGTGGAAGTGATTCATGGAAAAATTATATGAGAAGAGTTACAAATACTGTGAATTTTTCAGATGATATACCTTTATCCCAAGGTATAAATTTTGAAATATCTTAGTATTTATTAATTAATTATTTACGTTAAGTTTAGAAAAGTAATATATTGATAAAATTTTAATAACTATTTTTCTTAAATGTGAAATCTAAAAAAGGATCTACATGGAAAAATCAATTAAACCGTTGTTTTTATCGCTGTTTTTGTCTTTTTTTACTGTAGTAAATCTTTATTCCTCTGAGATTACTTTTTTAACTCATAGTATAGATAATAAATATTATATTGATAAAAATAATCAAATGAGAGGTGTCCCTCATACGGGAAGAAGAGCTTTTAATTTAGAATTAGTTAGAGAAATGATGGATTCTATGAATTATCCAAAATCTTTTAAGATAGTGCCTTTTAAAAGAGGTTTAACTTATATCACTCAAAATAAAAAACCCTATGCTCTTTTTAATATAGGAAGAAGAGATTCAAGAGAAAAGAAAATGAAATGGGTTGGTCCTCTTCAAATAGATAATATCTATTTTTATGAAAATATAGATAATAAAACAAATATAAAAAGTTTTAATGATGCGAAAAAAGTCAAACTTATTTGTACTATTAGAGGCTCTTTTCATGAAAAACTTCTTAAGAAAAACAATTTTAAAAATGTAATTGTAAATTCTGATTATAAAGGTTGTTTTAATATGTTAGCTATTAAAAGAGTTGATTTAACAATGATTTCTAGTAATTCTATTAATTCAATTTTAAATGAGCTTATATTTAATTCTTCATTAATAAAAAGTACAGATGTTCTTTTTGCTAGAACAGAAGGCTACATGGCTTTTTCTAATATTATTGATGATAGTGTAATTATGCAATGGCAAAAGGCACTTGATGAAATTAAAAAATCAGGTAGATATGATGAAATAGCAAAAAAATATTTATATCCAAAAGAGAATTGAAGATTTAGTAAAACTGCAATATAATTCGAAATGATTATATTAGATTTTGAAACAAATACATCAAATATTCATGATGTTATAGAAGTAGCTGCTGTAAAAGTAGGTTTGGATAAAAATGAGTACAAAGTAGTAGATAAATTTCACAGATATTATTTATCAAGATATGCAGTAAATCCTTTTTCTTATGAAGTTCATAAATTAACACCAGAAAAAATATTAGCTCATAGAAATGGAGCAACTTATGCTTCTTATTTTCAAGAGGATGAAGAGTTTATAGAATTTTGTAATGGAGTTAAAACTTTAGTTGCTCATAATATAAATTTTGAGTTAAGACATTTAGGAAATTTAATTAAATTTGAAAACCATTTTTGCACAATGAAAGAAAATAAACATGTGGTTAAGGCACAAAATATAAGAGGAAATATAAAAAATCCTAAGCTTGATGAAACTTGTCTTTTTTACGGAATAGATTTTGATCCAAGTTCATATCATAGTGCTACTTATGACGTAAGTAAAACTTATGAAATATTAAGACGAATGGAAAAGAGAGTAGGTGTGTGAAAACTAGTATTGTCTTTCTATCTTTAGTGAGTTCTCTATTTGCAGAGTATAATTATACAATCTCACAGATTACTCCAGAAATAAAAAATAGAATGTATGAAGGAAACTCCCATAAAGATAATTGTCCAGTAGTTTTAAAGGATTTAAGATATTTAAACTTAGAGTACTTGAACTTTAAAGGAGAAACAAAAGTAGGAGAGCTTATCGTTCATAAAAGTGTAGCAACTGAAATAGTTGATATTTTTAAAACACTTTTTGAAACTAAATATCCAATTGAGAGAATAGAGCTTGTCTCAAACTATAATGGAAATGATTGGAACTCAATAGAGGTAAACAATACTTCTGCATATAACTGTCGTTTTGTAGAGGGTACAAAACGTTGGTCTAGACATGCTTATGGAAAAGCAATTGATATAAATCCCATACAGAATCCATTTATATCAAAAAAAGGAAAGATTTCTCATAAGGCTTCTTTTCTTCATACCAAAAGAGAACATAAAGATTTAAATAGTCCCAAAGATAAAGCAAGAATTTTAAAAAGTGACATTATTGTAAAAACTTTTAAGAATTATGGCTGGATTTGGGGTGGAGATTGGATTACTATTAAAGACTATCAACATTTTGATAAGAGAAAATAATAACTAAAAAGTGTTTTTATCTAATATAAACATTAAAAATAATATTCATCTTGTTATATATCATTTTTATTTATAAAAATTTGACATATATCTTACATTGATATTTTATAATAACATTTATGAAGACAGTAATCCTTGATTTACTCGATATTACGAATAATAATATTGAACATATAGAGAATAGATATCCTGCGATAAGAGAAGTTATAAATCAGATAAATACATTACTTAATAATAACCCTTCAAATAGAGAAATATTAGAATGGATGCTTTCAAATCAAGAAGCAATTGAAAATATAAATGAATGTATAAATAGTATAAACAAATCTTAAAAAAATAATATATTATATGAAATGATACTATTCTAATATTATATTTAGATATATTTTGTTTTAAAAATAGATAATTACTTTAGGCACTGATAGATGAAAATATTACTAATTGAAGATGATATAAGGTTATCAACATCAATTGAAACTTTTTTTAAACTAAAAAATCATGAAATTCATATTTTTAATGATGGTTTAGAATTTTTTAATCATTTGGAAAATAGTGAGCATTCTTATGATTTATATATCTTTGATTTAAATATCTCAGGACTTGATGGTTTAGAGTTAATCAAACATATTCGTAAAACTCAACTTGAAATACCAATCATAATTATGACTGCATTACTTGAGATGGAAATATTACAACAAGCTTTTGCTTATGGTTGTACAGAGTATATAAATAAGCCATTTGATTTAAAAGAGCTTGATATTAGAATTAATAAAATTTTTCATAATGTAACTCAACTTATTGAAACAAATGATTTTATTTATGATAAAAGTACTATGTTGTTAAGATATGGCAATCAGATAATTGAACTTAGAAAAAAAGAGAAACTTTTACTCAATATACTTTTTAAAAATATAGGATATGTTGTCTCAAGTGAAACTATTTCTGATTATGTTTGGGAAGGTGAAATAAAAGAGACCTATCCTTTAAGACAGTTAGTTAATACTGTTCGACAGAAGTTACCAAAGAATATTATAAAAACTGAAGTTGGCATAGGCTATAAAATAGATTATTGATTTTACTCTTTAATACTCTTTATAAATTCATCAAGCCAATTAAAAAGGTCTAAAGTAGAATCATAAAACTTGAAATTATAGTTTATAATCCTTTTAGAATGGAAAGTTTTATTTGGTTTAAAAGTTTTATATACTAGCATGCCATCATATCGTGCAAGATATGAGTATTTGTTTTCTTTATCAAAACCTATAGGGACTCTTTTATAGTGCATTTCTGGAAGTTTTATCCCTTTTGATTTTAAATCTTCTAGTATTTCGTGTAATGTTTTTGCATTTTTTTCTATTTTTATATACTCTCTATAGTTTTTAAGAAGTTCGTCTTTGAATTTTCTAATTCCTGTTGCTACTAAAACTTCATGAGATTTATACTGCATATAGAAACAAGGGCATTTCATACGGTGTTTTGTCCCTTGCCAAAACATGATACCTATTTTTGTTTTTATAGGAGTTTTATCATTTGAAAATCTTGTGTCCCTATAGATTTTAAATAAAGAACCACCCATTTTAGGTTCAGCTTTTATAAAAGGTGCAAGTGCAATTAGATGTTCTCCCATCTCTTCAACATAAGCTTTATTTGGTCTAAGAATTACTTCTTCCCATCTATATCTGTTTGCTTCAAACCAAGCTTTGTTATTGTTTAATTCTATTTCATCTAAAAAACTAAGAGCTTCTTCTTTAAATCCATCAAATTGCATAATTTCTCTTTCATTCCTTTTTTTGAATTTTAACAAAAAAATTATAGATTATGATAAATATGGATAATAAAATATATTAAATCTAGTTATTTTATAAACACTATCTTATGCTTTTTTCGTTAATATATGTGAAATTTTTGAAAGGAAAATAATTGAAAAATTTAATTTATATAATTTTATTTGGAGTGCTTTTTACAGGGTGTTCTATTGTTGATAGTTCAGTAAAACTTGTACCTAATACACAAATAAAACAGACAAAAAACTTTTATGTTGTTTTACTTGAAAGTGATAAAAGAGATATTGCAAGTCAAATAGCACAGGTATTAGTAGAAAAAGGATTTGTTGCAACTTCTGGTTCTTTTGAAGAAATCCCATCTAATGTTGATGTTGTTGTAACTTATGAAGATAGATGGTTTTGGGATATCACAAATTATTTAGTTAGACTTGATATACAGTTTAGGGATCCAAAAGATTTCTATCCTTATGTTGCTGCAGAAACTATAAGAACTTCAGTAGCAAGAAAAAGTCCTAAAGAGGTTTCATCTGAAACAATAACTAAGATTTTTGAAAAGCTTAATATGGAGGGTAAAAAGTAATGAATATATATAGAAATTTAATTTTAGTAATATTTGTATCTTTATTTTTTGTTGCTTGTGGAGGAAGACAAGCTATACTTTCTGAAAACTTATCTCCAAATATAAATGGTATAAAAACACAAAATATTGATGTAAATATTGTAGTAGACGGTGGTAGAGAAAAAGATGCTTTAGGATTACCTAAAATTACAAATGAAAAATTGTTGAAAGCTGTAACAAAAACAATTAAAAACTCAAAACTTTTTAATAATATTGTTGAGAATTCGAACTATAGTTTAGAACTGTTTATTGTAAAACTAGGACAACCAGTTGCTGGAAAAATGATGAAGTCAAATGTTGAAATTGCATGGACTTTAAAAAAAGATAGTAAAGTGGTATGGCGAAAATCTATCATAACTAGTAAAGCAAAATATATGAATGAAATATCAATGGGTTTAGAGAGATTGATTGTTGCTACAGAAGAAGCTACAAAGCTTAATATAGAAGAAGGCTTACGTCTATTATCTACATTAGATATTGAAACATTATAGAAGTCTCTTTTTTTAGAGACTTTTATTCTTTCATTCCTTTTTTTGAATTTTAACAAAAAAATTATAGATTATGATAAAATATGAATAATGAAATCTCTTAAATATTTAGAACACTATCCCGAACAAATAAAAAATCAAGTTAGATTTTTAATTGAACAAGAAAAATTAGATAAATACTTATTAAGTAAATATCCAAAAGCACATGATATAAAAAGTGATAAAGCTTTATATGATTATACAATTGAGTTAAAAAATAGTTTTTTAAAAAAATCTTTACCTCTTAGCAAAGTTCAATATGATGGTAAGATAAATGTTATAAATGATGCTTTAGGAATGCACACCTTTATTTCAAGAGTTCAAGGTGGAAAATTAAAAAGTAAAAATGAAGTAAAAATTGCAACAATTTTTAAAAACTCTCCTGAAGAATTTCTTCGAATGATAGTTGTTCATGAGCTTTCTCATATAAAAGAAAAAAAACATGATAAGGCTTTCTATAAACTTTGTACATATATTGAACCAAACTATCATCAGTATGAATTAGACCTTAGAATATACTTAACATATGTAGAAAGATTCAGTAAGCTTTACTTTTAATCAAAAACACGCTATTATCGCGAAAATATAAATAGTTTAAGGTAATAGTCTTATGGAAATGATATTAAATGAAAATGATATAGTTGTAGGTGCAAAATTTGAGAATGGTACTATTCAAGATTATGTTGATGATGCACAAACTTATGGTTTAGTAAGAGTTGAAGATACAACTGCAAACTGGTTTTTATATAATAAAATTGACTCTCCTGATGATATTCAGGAGCTTTATAAGAAAGTTATAAAGTCTGAACACTATATAAAAGATGAGTTTGGTGAAGAGCTTGTTATTTTTGATAAAAAAGGAACAGTCTCAAACGAAGATATCATTGTAAAAATAGATGCATATTTAGATGATGAAATAATGTCTGGTGCATTTTAAAAAGGATATACTATTAATAAATTTAGCGAATTAAATTTACATGCTTCAATTTTAAAAGCAATTGAAGAACAAGGTTATGATAGACCAACACAAGTACAAAGAAAAGTAATACCAATCGTAAATAAAAAGATTGATGTAATTGCAGCTTCTAAATCAGGTACAGGAAAGACAGCTTCCTATACTCTTCCAATGCTAAATAAAGTAAATGCAAATATAAACTTTAATAATAGGGTTTTAAGAGGACTTGTAATTGTTCCAACAAGAGAACTTGTTGAACAAGTATCAAAATCTTTTGCTGATTATGGAAAGTTTTTAAAAGTAAAACATACTAAGGTTATGGGTGGAACAAGTAGAACAAAACAATCAGAAGTTTTAGCTGGAGGAGTTGATATTATTGTTGCAACTCCAGGAAGACTTTTAGATTTAGAAAAAGACCTAATAGTTGATTTAAGTTCTGTAAACTTTATAGTTTTAGATGAAGCGGATACTATGCTTGAGATGGGATTTATTGAAGAGATTGAAAAGATATTTTCTCTATGTTCTCCTTATAGACAAATTATTATGTGTTCAGCAACTGTATCTCAAAACATTAGAAAACTTGCAAAAGAGTTTTTAAAAGAGCCTGTAACAGTTCAGATTCATGATAGAAGAGATAAGGTAGAGCTTATCAATCATAGAGCTTTTAAGATTGACGTTAAAAAGAAAAAAGAGCTTGTAACAACTCTTATAAAAGAATCAAAATATGAACAAATACTTCTTTTTGTAAACAAAAAAGATGCAGCAGATGCAGCCTTTGCTCACTTTAAAGAACAAGGAGTAAAAGTAGCAGCTATTCATGGTGGTGTTGAATATAAAACAAGAGTACAAGCCATAAAAGATTTCAAAGCAAAGAAAGTAAAAGTTTTAATTGCTACAGATATTGCAGGGCGTGGACTTGATATCAAAGGGCTTCCTTTAGTTGTAAATTATACTCTTCCTGAGTCAACAGATGATTTTACACATAGAGTAGGGCGAACAGGTAGAGCTGGAAATAAAGGTGAAGTTATAACAATTTTAACAGTTGAAGATTATAATAGTTTTACAAAAATAGAGAGAAATCTAAAATTGAATGTTAAAAGAGAAGTATACGAACAGTTCCCTTTAAAAGATAGACAACCTAGACAAAAAATACAAACAAAGAAAAAACTTAGTGAGAGAAAAGGAAAAAAAGTTCCTTCAACTGAACCACAAAGAGGTGGTGCAAAATCTAAGAAAACTACAAAAAGAGATACTAACAGAAACTTTAGAAGAAAATAAGTTTCTGCTAGTATTATTATATTTTAATACCGTCACAATACCCGTGAGTTTTTAATATATAGACATAATAAAATACCTAAAAATAGGTTTTTTATTTTTTATAGTTTGTCCAGATATAATGTATTCTTACTAAATCTTTTTATTTGCTTCTGACCTTGGAATATCTCCAATTGATATATTTAACTTTTCAATGAAGGCTTAACGGCCAATATAGAAGATATATGATACCTAAAAGAACAGGTGGAAAAAGAACAATATATCAACCATCTAAAGAATTAAAAAAATATCAAAGATATATTGTTAAAAATATATTTGAAAAGTTTTCTATACATGAATCAGTATATTCATATAGAAAAAACATTTCTTATTAATAAATAAATAATATATATTAATATAATTATTGTTGCCTGTAATTATATTATTAGTTATAAAATTTTTTGAGATATTATTAAGAGAGGTTATTGTTATGAAAAAACTATTTTTTTGTATTTTAATATTAATGAATGTTCATGCTTATGAGAATTATGATGAATGTATAATAAATAGTATGACAGGCGTTACTAGTGATATTGCTGCAAAAGAAATTAAAAAATCTTGTAGAAATCTTTTTCCTTCTGTATGGAAGTTGGATAAAACAATAACAGTAGTATCAAGTAAGACAAAAAATAATGATAATAAGCTATATCAAGAAAAGTTTTGTGACAATAGGGGTGCTGGAGGATATTGTGCAGACGAAGTAGAAATCAGAAAAGCTGTCCTTGATGATAACAAATATGAATATCGAATAAAAACTTTTTTTGAAAATTGCCCTGTAGGTGTTTCTTCAGGTCCTAAAAGTCACTATAAAATATTAAATTGTACTTTAAATGAAAATGGAAAAATATTTAATGCAAAAATTATGGGATGGACGAAGCCCCAAATATTTAAAGCTACTTTAACAATTGAAAAAAGATTAAAATAAATTTGGCATAAATCATTAATTAAGATAACTTAAGGGGATGAAATGAGAATTATATTTACATTAATACTTACAGTTTTTATTGTAGGGTGTTCTAATAGACCTGTTTTAGATTCTGTTATACCAACTGATTCAAGTGAAATATCGAAACCAACTCAGGATTCACATGTTGGTATAAGTATGGGACTAGATTTAACGGAACTGAATAATAATATACAACAGTATGTTGGTACTTCAATGGAACATCGTACGGGTGTTTCTGTTAAAGTTCATTTACATGATGTAATTATTAATACTGTTGAAGAAGCTACGATAAAAACTTGGCATGAAAGTAAAGTAGCATGGTCTAAAGCACGAAGAGATACAGGTATAAGAGCTTGTAATGTAAGGTATCCCCATAGTAGATCAAAACGACGAGATTGCCGAAATAAGAGATATAATAATCACGATAATAGAATGAGTGATTATAACGCTACAAAAGCACGTCGAATGGCTAATAATAGAAAAAAAGAGGTTAGTGCTTTTGAGATCAAACCTTCGAGTGGTAAAGACAATTATGTTATAGCAAGTGCACGTCTAGATAAAATTGATGTCTCTTCAAAATCTGATAAACTAGTTGTTTTTACACAAATACATGCGAAAATAAAATTAAATGTAGAAAATCCATTTGATCATTCAAAGGAGATTAAAGGACTAGTAAATACAAGTTTTGATATAAAGGCCGCATTAGCTGCAAATATCAGTTTTACACAAGATGGGAAAATTAAATTAGTCAATAAAGAAATTACTTTCTCACCTCGATTTAATATGCCAAGTAAATTAAAACCACTTAAAAAATTAGCAGATAAAATGAATGATAAAATTTCTGAGAAAATAAAAGAACAAGTTGATAAACAGATTGCAAAAGTAGAATTTAAAAAAAATGTTGACGAAAAATTATCATTATTCACTTCAGAAATAAATAGTAAACTCTCTAAAAAAAATATATGGATTATTCCTAATATATCAAAGATAATGTTTAATACAAACAAGGACTTTTCTTCAGATCGTAATATGATAGGTATTAATTTAGGTTTAATTCTTAAACCAGAAGTTATTTATTCAAAAGTTAAACCTAGTGTTATTGATAAAATTGATTATGATGTAACTTTTACAAATGAAAATAGTCCTAACAATATTTCTTTAAACTCTAGTGCATTAATTAGTTTGTCTGACATTAGTCCTATTTTAACAACAAAAATTCAAGAAGAGATTAATTTTTGGGTTAAATCAAATGAAGAGGGAAAAGCATTAAAGAAAAAATTGTTCGATATTGAAAAAGTAGAATTACTAACTTCAAAAAAGAGTCTTTTAATTGTTTTATATACAACACGACCTGTACGAGGAACTATCATTTTATCTACTACTCCTATTATTAAAAAAAGTGGGCAGATGCTAGAATTTACTGAAGTATCATTGTATACAGGTACTCGTTCAGTTTTATCAAAAGAAACATCTTGGCTTTTAAAGTTTCCATTGGATTCGATACTTAAAGACAAATTATCGATTGACTTAAAATCTTATTTTGACAAGAACATATTAAAAATTAAGAAAGAAGGTATTCCTGTTAGTAAAAAAGAGAAACTTATATTTAAAGATGCAAACATTAGTTTAAAAAGGCTTAATGCAAGTAACGGTAATTTATTAATCGAAAGTAGTCTTAAATCAAATATTGAAGTAATACCTAAAGATAATTAATATGCATAGTTGATCTGGCTACACTCGTATAATAATATTTAAATTTTTTAAAAGGAGATTGTATGAAAAAATTAATCATAGTTGTATTTTTATTTTTTACAACTTATGCAAATGCTTTAGCTACTGGTGCTACTATGTCTTTTGTTTTAAATGAAATTGAAGACAAAGCAAAAAGTATTATTGCAGAATTTGAAAATTCAAGCAATAATTTTATAAACAATGGAGTTTTTACACTACTTCATACAGTAGATCAACTCAAAGAAGATTATGCAGATGTTTTACATAAAACATCTAACGAACTTACCAGGCATGAAAAACAGATTTTTGAAGGTATTGAAACTCAGTCAAATAATCTATTTAAAAGTATCAAAGAAGAGCATGATAGAATAGATGATAGTTTGGACAATCTTGCAATTTATCTATCTGATACGATTTTTGTAGGTGATGAACCAAGAATCTCAAGATTTTTGTCAAATACATTTGTACATGGGAATAATACTATTGATAAATTTAAAGTAGTAATAAAGGGTAAAAATTTAAATCATGAAGATAATCATATTATTATGTCCCAAAAAAAGATTACTCCTATTGTAAAAGCTGATAACCAATTAGTTTTTGAATTTGATAGAAGATTAATTGATTCTTTAACATTTGATAATAAACTTGTGCATCTTCCTATAAAACTATATGTACATGAAGATACATTTTTATGGTTTACAAAAGACAAAGAATATAAATATATTATTAATGTAATACCTAATGATATTGCAACAATTGCAGTCAAATATATACAAGATAGGACAAGAAAAATAAATCAACATAGAGTTACAAAACATGGTTCGAGTGGTTCCTTTAAATCTGGAAGAACCTCAAGAAGACATAGACATGTAGTTTCTAATTATTATCCTGATAATGGATATCTTGTAGATACTAATCAACCAATTCATGTTAATTACAATGGTTCAGATCATTGTAGTGGTGGAAGTAGTAGATGTGGAGCTTCTTCAACAAAAAATGCTGTAAAAGCAGATTGTAATCTAGCTACAGAAAGAGGAAGAGGTGGAAGAGTTACTTGCTCTTATAGAATAGATTCCAATTTCTCACAATATAAACTAGAGCATTATACTTCTACAGAAACTAAACAAGCTACGTTAAAATCAAATAGAGATTTATTATTTGAGCCAACTGAAGGTTATGAGTTTAATAGTGTAATCTTAGAATATTTCGATGGAACACAAAAAGTTCATACTACAGATTATTCAAATAATTTGTATTCTATAAAAAAAGATATTCAGAATCATAATGTTATTATCAAATCAAATGTAAATCCACAATTGTTGTTTTAGTAATAGAATAGAAAGGGAATATACTTTTATATTTCTTTTCTTTAAATAGTAGATTCTATTCCTATTGCTTAATTAATCCTACAAGTTTTTTTAATTCCGCCATATTTTAACCTTTTAAATAGAGAATAAAATTATATTTATTTTTCTTTAGAAGTGTCTTTGTGTTTTTGTTATGTCCATATTTTTAAAACTCACAGTGGTGGGAATATTTAATAAATTCACGGGTAATATCTTTTAAATAATACTTATACCTAATTGCATAATTTGCTTTTTTTAAGATAAAATATACTTTTAACCTTAATAAAAAAGAGAAAGTATGGATTGGTTAATACAAAGGCCTATAGCACATAGAGGTCTTCATAAAGGTTCTTATATTCCTGAGAATTCTTATCAAGCTTTTCAAGAAGCAATATTAAATAATTATGCAATAGAGCTTGATGTTAGAATTACAAAAGATAAAAAAGTTGTGATTTTTCATGATAAAAATACTCTTAGAATGTGCGGAGTAAAAAGAAGAATTGATAATCAAAACTATGCTGATTTGGAACAATTTACTTTAAATAATACTCAACAGAAGATACCTTTATTAAAAGAAGTTTTAGAGTTAGTAGATAATCAAGTACCTTTGTTTATTGAAATAAAAAACTATGGTCAAGTAGGGGAGTTTGAAAAATTAGTTTTAGAGGAACTAAAATCTTACAGTGGTAAGTATGCTATTTGTTCATTCAATGTTGAAGTTGTAAAATGGTTTAGACAAAATCATCCTGAAATTATAAGAGGTTTAGTTTATTGTGATTTACACAAGTTTGGGATTAATTTCTTTCATCTTGTATTTTTGTATAGGCTTCTTTTAGTAAGACCAGATTTTATATTTTTAGACTATAAGTTACTTGATACTTTTTTACCAAAGATGGTTAGATTATTTAAAAAACCTTTGATTTGTTGGACTGTAAATGGGAAGAAGAAGTTAGCAAAAGCACAAACTATAGTAGATTGTGTAATTTTTGAGAATGTAAAACCAATTAAAAAAGATAGGACTTAGCCTATCTTTTTTATTAGATTACACCTAGTTTATTTAAGAATAACAATGCAATTGCAATTGGTACTATATATCTGATAAGTGCATACCAAATATTAAATACAGTTACACTTGTAACTGAAGAGAACTTTGTTTTTAATGTATTTTTATCAACATAGTATCCTAAGAAGATACAAGTTACAAACCCTGAGATTGGAAGTGCTACTGATGATGTTAGGTAATCCATATGATCAAATAGATTTTTTCCAAAGAATGTCAACATCTCTCCATAATCGGCACTCATAGATAGTAAAGCAAAAATCCCTAGAATCCAAAGGAATCCAGAAGTTAAATATACAGCTTTTACTCTAGACATTTCAAACTTTTCTATTAAATATCTAACTGATGGTTCTAATAATGAAACAGCAGATGTAATCCCAGCAAATAGTAAAGCACAGAAGAATGCTACAGCAATAACTTGTCCAAATACTCCCCATCCAGCAAAAATAAGAGGAAGTGAAATAAATACAAGTCCAGGCCCTGCAGTACTTTTAGCTCCAGCTGCAAAAAGGAAAGAGAATATGATAATACCAGCAATTAAAGCAACAGCTGTATCTACAATAGCTACAAATACTGATGATTTAACAAAGTTTGTATCTTTACCCATAGAAGCAGAATACGTAATAATAATACCCATACCAAGAGATAATGTAAAGAATGCTTGTCCTACTGCTGCTAGAATTGAATCTACTGTTATTTTTGACCAATCTGGCATAAACATAAAGTCAATTGCTTTTCCAAAAGAATCAAGAGTCATTGCATACATTAAAAGACCAAATAATATTAAAGCAAGTAGTGGCATTAATATTAGGTTTAATCTCTCAATACCTTTTTTAATACCTTTAAGAGCAATAAAAATCATAGTTGCAACTACTATTGTATGAAATAGTATTTGTGTTCCAATTTCGTTTGTAATAAGATTAGTAAATGTATCTTCAGCTTCTTTGATAGTTGAAGGTAGTCCTGTAAAAGAGATTATAAGATAATCAATAATCCAACCAATAATAAATGCATAAAATGAAAGAATTATAATACCTGCAAAGATTTGGAAACCACCCCATCTCCAGTTTTTATTCTGAGATTTTGATAAAATCTGATAACCAGATGCAGCATTTGCTTTTGACTCTTTACCAATATATGACTCTGCAATAAAAATAGAAAGACCAATAAAGGCAATTGCAATTAAATATAAAATTACAAAAGCTCCTCCTCCATTCTCTCCAGTTACATATGGAAACTTCCATATGTTTCCTAGACCAACAGCAGACCCTGCTGCTGCTAAGATAAATCCTATCCTTGAAAAACTATTTGTTTTCATTTATATAGCTCCTAATTTGTTTAAAAATAGTATAATAATTGCAATTGGAACTACAAATCTAATTAAGAAGTACCAAATATTAAAAATCGTTTCACTCGTGTGTTTTGTAAACTTCTCTTTTAAAACTTCTTTTTCAACAAAGAATCCTAAAAAGATACAAATAAGCATTGCTGCTATTGGCATCATAACAGAAGAAGACATAAAGTCCATAATATCAAAGGCATTTTTACCAAAGAAAGTAAGTTCTGCTCCAAAAGATTTTGACATTGAAAGTAGAGCAACAATTCCTAATACATAAAATGTTCCCCCACAAAGAAGAGTTGCTTTTGCTCTTGTAATTTTAAATCTTTCAATAAAGAATCTTAGTGATGGTTCAATCATTGAAACAGCAGATGTAATTCCTGCAAAAACTAAAGCAACAAAGAAAGATACTGCAATGATTTGCCCTAAGATTCCCCATCCTGAGAAAATAACAGGAAGTGAAATAAATACAAGACCAGGTCCTGCTGCACTCTCTGCTCCTGCAGCAAAAAGGAAAGAGAATATAATTAGACCAGCAACAAGTGCAATAGATGTATCAACTATAGCAACCATAAATGATGATTTAACAAAGTTCGCTTCTTTTGGTAAAGATGCAGAATAAGTTAAAATTGTACCAACTCCAAGTGAAAGAGTAAAAAAGGCTTGTCCTAAAGCAGCTAATAAGGCATGACCATCAATTTTTGAAAAGTCAGGTGTAAACATAAATGAAACTGCTTGTGAAAATGAGTCTAATGTTAATGCGTAAACTAAAAGACCAATTAAAATTAATCCTAAAAGAGGCATTAGAATAAGATTGATTTTTTCAATTCCTTCTTTTATCCCTTTTAAAACAATAAGAATTACTGAACCTGCAATTAGTGTATGGTAAACAATTAGTGAACCGATATCATCAGAAATCAATTTCTCAAAGTTTGCGCCAGCAACTTTTGCTTCTGTTGGAAGATCACTAAATGAAGTAATTACATAGTCTAAAATCCAACCTAATACAACAGAGTAAAAAGATAAAATGATAAGCCCTGTAGCTACCATAAATCCTGCAAATTTCCAATTTTGATTTTTCGTCTTAGAAATAGATACAAATGATGTAGAAACGTCAGATTGTCCATTTTGTCCAATAACAGCCTCTGCTAAGAATACTGTTAAACCAATAAATAAAATAGCAAGTAGATACACTAAAATAAATGCACCACCTCCATATTCACCTGTAATATATGGGAATCTCCAAATATTACCTAAACCTACAGCTGACCCAGCTGCTGCTAATATAAATCCTATCCGTGAAAATTTATTCACAACTTAACCTTTAATTAAATTTTAAAGGTAATTATATAGTAATTTTTTGAAATTTATATGAAATTTAATAAGGTTTTAGTGAATATTTAACATTTAGTATTACTTTTGGTAATCCTATATAGGGTTTATCATTGATATAAGTTTTTTTAATCTAAAAAGTTTTAGGTTTTATCCTAAAACTTTGTCCAGTGTATATTTTAGATCTTCATCTAAATCCATATTTGTACGCATCCAGTTTAAATATCCTGCATCTTCTTGAGCTACTTTTGCTATTTCTTTACCTTTGTGTTTACCAAATTTAAAAGTTTTTATTAAAACTGGCGTTTTTGTTAGTTCTGCAAGTTTTTCCATAGGGTTATAATCTGGATAGATTTCTCTACATTTTGGAACAAGTTTTGATAAAAATAGTTTCATAACTAAAACGTCACCTATTGCATCATGGGCTTTAATTGTTATATTATGTTTTGCCGCTTCTGCTTCTTCTGTTTTATATAGTTCAAGTGCATATCTTAGATATTGAAGTCTATGGTATGGCATCTCTGGAAATAGATGCTTTGCGCATCTTAAAGTATCAATTAATTGATAAGAATTTACAAAACCTTCTTTTTCAATCATTCCCATATCAAAAGATATATTGTGTGCTATTAGATAGTTTTCATTAGAGTTTAACTCTTCTAGCCTTTTATAGAAGTTTGTCTCAGTTGCTGTACATTTGCCTTCAATTAGATTTGGAGTAATATTATGAACTTCCATCGCTTCAATTTTAATTTCAATATCTGATGAACAAAACTCATCAAAAGCTTCAATTTTTCCTTTTTGGTCTACAATCATTGCTCCAAATTGAATTACTCTATCTTCTTCTTGGTTTCCTGTAGTTTCTGTATCAAATAGTACATAATGTGGCATTGTATTTATTTCTCCAAATTTATTTAATGTATTCTTATAAAATGCTTTATTAATAAAGCTTATATTATTAACATACCATCGCCATAAGAGTAAAATCTATACTCTTCTTTGATAGCTTCATTGTATATTTCAAGTGTCTTTTCTAAGCCAACAAATGATGCAATTAGCATAATAAGTGTTGATTTAGGTAAGTGAAAGTTTGTAAGTAAGTGATCTACTTTTATAGGTTTATTTGCTGGGTTTAAAAATAGGTCACATTCACCTTGAATCATATTTGTTCTTGCATAGTATTCAACTGTTCTTGTAACTGTAGTACCCACAGCAAGTACTTTTTGAGCTTTATCCAAAGCAGCTTTTGCTTCAATTCCTATTTCAAAATATTCACTATGCATAGGGTGTTCTAAAATATCTTCACTATCTACAGGTTTAAAAGTTCCAGCTCCTACATGTAGAGTCAAAAAATTAACGGGAAATTTATTATGAATTTTTTCTAGTAATTCGTCTGTAAAGTGAAGTGATGCAGTTGGTGCTGCAACAGCTCCATAGTTTTTAGCAAATAGTGTTTGATAGTCTTGATTATCTTTCTCTTCATCTTCTCTATTCATATATGGAGGTAAAGGTAGATGACCAATCTCATTTAAAATCTCTACAAGAGTTAGAAAATCAAGTTTTTCATCACCTTTATAAAAATTTACAATTCTACTTCCATCATCATTTACTTCTATAACTTCAGCATTTAAGTTTTTATCAAAAAATAGTTTTGTACCTTCTTTTACTTTACCTCTAATCATTACTAAGTATCTATCCATAAAAAGAGGTTTGTTAAATAGTAGCTCTATTTTTCCACCTGATTCTTTAGTTCCAAAGATTCTTGCTTTTATAACTTTTGTATCATTTAAAAATACAGAGATATTTTCAGGCAGAAACTGCATAAGGTTTTTAAAAGTAGTGTGAGTGATTTTATCTTCTGCTCTATTATAAACTAAAAGTCTAGCACTATCTGCTGGATGTACAGGATGTGTAGCTATGAGCTCTTTAGGAAGCTCATAGTCATAACTTGAAGTTTTAAGAGGATCTAGTTCTATATTATTCTTCTTCATCTTCAATAGGCGTTGCTGGGTTAAATACTTTTGCAATATAGATTGATACAATGTATAAGAAAATTAATGGTCCAGCCATTAGGAATTGTGTAATTACATCTGGTGGAGTTAAAAGTGATGCAAAAATAAAAATAATTACAACTGCATATTTAAAATAGTCTTTTAACATTTGATCATCTACTAGACCAATTTTAGCTAAGAAAAATGTAATAACTGGTAATTCAAAGGCAATACCAAATCCAAATAAAAGTTTTGTAAAGAAACCTACGTATTTACCAATACTTGGTAAAATTGTAACAACGGCAGAACCAAAGTTAATTAGGAATTCAAAACCAAAAGGTACAACTACATAGTATGCAAATGAAGATCCAATTAAAAACATTAATGTTGCAAAAAAGACAAAAGGTACAACTAATTTCTTTTCATGGTCATAAAGTCCTGGTGATAAAAACAACCACAATTGCCAAAAAATCACTGGAAGTGAAATAATAAATCCTGCAAAAAAAGCTACTTTTAAAGCAGTGAAAAAAGTTTCTTGAATTTCAACTGCAACCATTTGTGAGTTTGGTGGAAGTACTGCTTCAACAGGTACCATCATCCATTCTAAAATAGGTTCATAAAAGAAAAAACATATAAAAAAAGCAATACCTAAAGAAATTGCAGAATATACAAGTCTTTTTCTAAGGTCTGCAATATGGGGTTTTAAATCTTCTAACATTATTTAATTTCCTCAGTTCCATCAAAATCTTCAAGTTCGACTTTAAATTTATTCATTGCATCAGCTCCACTTTCATCTATAAGTTCAGCTTCTTCAATTTTTTCATTTACTTTGTTTTCAACTTTTTCAACTGTTTTTTCTTCAATCTTTTTTTCTTCTTTAGTCGAATCTTTTTTCTTTTTTTTCTTTTTTGGCTCTTTTAATGATACTTTTTCTTCAGCTTTTTTTTCTTTTTTAGCTTTTGGAACATCATCTTCATTTATGATTTTATTAAGTCCTAAATCTAGATTCTCTTTCATACTAAGAGTTGATTTAGCATCTTCAATTTGAGCTTTGTATTTAGCTGCTTCTTCTCTCATCTCAGCAATGTTAAGTTCATTGTCAAGAGTTGATTTAGCATCTTCTACACCTGATTTAAATTTTTTAAGAAACTTTGCAATTTCTACCATAGCAGTAGGTAGTTTTTCAGGTCCTAACGCAATGATTGCTACAATTGCAATCAAAAATATTTCCATAAAACCCATTCCGAACATATAATTCTCCAATTTGTTTTTAAAGGTGATGATTTTAACTTATTTTTGCTAAAATCTTGCCATTATTTTTAAAGGAATGAGATGAAAATTATCGTTTTACTTGTAATTGGAGTAGTTTTATATTTTATTGCAAGGAATTATAAGACTGAAAAGTTTGAGAATATTAAACTTAATATAAAAGAGAATTTTACTGGTGATTTAATGAATCATGAAGCAGGTCTGCTTGTATCTCTTATGGCAAAAGTGGCAAAAGCAGATGGATCAGTTTGTGAACTTGAAGCTGAAATGCTAAAGCATACTTTTACAGATATATCAAGACATTTTGAAAATCAAGAAGAGATTAGAGAAAAACTGAAAAAAATTTATACTGCAGAAAAAGAGAGTTTTGATAATACTGTTCAAATATGTGAAAAATTATACAAGATTACAAAACATGATTATCCTAAACGTGTTAAAATTATGGAGTATTTGCTAAATCTTGCTTTTATTGATAAAGATTTTTCTCAAACAGAGTTTATGATTACAGAAGATATTTCAAGTGCTTTAAAAATTAAAAGAGCAGATTTTGAAAACCTTGTAAATAAATTTGAGACTTTTTATAAAGAGCAAAAAGCAAATCAAGCACTATCTTTAGATAAAGCATATGAGGTTTTAGAATCAAATGCAAATGATGATGCAGGTGTTTTAAAGAAAAACTATAGACGTCTTGTAAAGCAACACCATCCTGATATTATTTCTGGACAGGGTGCTAGTCAAGATATTATAGATGAAGCAACAAGAAAACTTCAAGAGATAAATGAATCATATGAACTTATAAAAAAAGAGAGAAATATATAATTGATTAAAGAGTTTGAAAAAGATTATGAAGTTTGTAATTGTAAAAATGTAAGTATTGAAGATATTGTAGTAGCAATAAAAGATAAAAATGCAAAGACACTTGGTGATATTCAAGAGTTTACTGGTGCAGGTACTGAGTGTAGACATTGTATTTTTCCAGAAGGTGACTTTGGTAAAATGAAGAAAAAAATCTATTGTAAGGATGTATTAAAAGAGGTTCTAAATGGCTAAAAAGTTTCCTCATTCTTATGAAGTCTGCAAATGTAAACATGTAACTTTAGGTGAAATAATTCATGCAATCAAAGAAAGAGATGCTACAACAGTAGAAGATATTGTACAATTAACTGATGCAGGCAGTTCTTGTAAATGTTGTCAATGCCCTGAAAAGGATATAGGTTCTGAAAAAATGGAACTTTATATAACTCAAATATTAAATAAATTTGTAGGTTAAGATGGAAAAAGAATTAGATAAAAATGAAATAATTGAAGATATTAAAAAGTTAATTATAACAGCAGAAGATGATAGTATAGAGATTAATCCAAATTTTTTAGAATACTTTCAATTAGATGAGCTCATCTCTATAAAAGAGCAATTGAGTATTAAAAAAAGCAAAATTAGAGAAAGTACTTTTGATTATTTAGATGAACTTTATGAAAAAACAAAGGAAGATTAAAATATAATAAAAAGGTATATGACCTAGATAAAGGAAATGGATTGATTAATTGGAAAGATGTTAAAAAACAATTGCAAAGTTTTTTAAAAACTGAGTTAGAAAAAACAGGACTTACAAAGGTTACAGTAGGGCTTTCTGGGGGATTAGATTCTGCCGTTGTAGCAGTACTTTGTAAAGAAACTTTTGGAGATAATATGAGTGCTGTTCTTATGCCCTCACAGTTTTCATCAAAAGCAAGTATTGATGACGCAGTAGAACTTTGTGAGAAATTTGATATCAAATATGAAATAAAGTCAATTGCTCCAATGATTGAAGCATATATTGACAATATGAATGAAGACAAACTTAGAATAGGAAACTTTAGTGCTAGAATGAGAATGTCTGTATTATATGATACTTCATCAAGAGATGCGTCTATTGTTGTAGGAACTTCAAATAAAAGTGAACTTTTACTTGGATATGGAACTATTTTTGGAGACATTGCTTGTGCTATTAATCCAATTGGAGAGATGTATAAAAGTGATGAATTTGATTTTGCAAAATATCTTGGTGTTACTGAAGCAATCATAACTAAAAAACCAAGTGCCGACCTATGGGAAGGACAAAGTGATGAGGAAGAAATTGGCTATACATATAAAGATATGGATGCTGTTTTAAAACTTTTAGTTGATGAAAATAAATCAAAAGAAGAAATTATTACTTTGGGTCATGACGAAAAATTAATAGAAACTGTAGATTATAGAATTAAAGCGAATGCTTTTAAAGGTAAATTACCTGTAATTGCAAATATAAAATGGAGCTAGTAAATGAAAGAAATACCTTTTTATCAGTCATCAATTGGAGATGAAGAGTTAAGTCAATTAAAAGCTGTCTTAGAGCTTAATAAAGATGAAAATAAAGTTTTAGAACTTGAAGACAATATTGCAAATTTTGTTGGTGCAAAATACGCCGTAGCTACTTGTAATGCAACTTCAGCAATACATTTAGCACTTAGTGCTATTAAGCTTAAAAGGGGTGATAAGATTCTAATGTCTGTTAACTCTTTTGTAAATGTCCCAGAAGTTGTTAGGCATTTTGATGCTGAACCAATTTTTATTGATATCAATGATCAAGATATGAATATTGATATAAATAAATTTGAAAAAGCTTTAGCTGAGAATAAGACTAAAAAACTTAGAGGTGCAATTATTACTTTTGTAGCAGGTCAAACACCTGATTTAGATAGAATTTATGATATTGCAGAAAAATATGGAATTATTTTAATAGAGGATGCAACTTGCGCTCTTGGAGTTACATATAATGATGAAACTGTAGGTTCATTAAGAGCCGATATGACAATTTTCTCTACAAACCCATCAAATGGTAAGTATAGTGTTTCAAGATCAGGTATGATTGTTACAAATAATGAAGAAATTGCAGATAGAGCAAGATTACTTAGAACACATGCTATTACTACTACATATGATGATTTCGGAAACTTAGATTATATTTATGATGTTGTTGATATTGGACATAAGTATGATATTTCAGAGCTTGATGCAGCATTTTCATTAGCTCAACTGAAGAAAACTAATAAATTTATTAAAAGAAGAAAAGAAATTGCAAAAATCTATAAAGATAGATTAGCAGGAATTAAACACGTAACAATTCCAAATCATAAAGATGAACATATTTTTACTCAATTTATTATAAAAATATCAAGAAATAGAGATGCTTTTGCAAGAGCTTTAAGAGAAAAGGGTATTGCTACTGGACTTAACTATATTCCATTACATCTTTTATCTTATTATAAAACAAAATATTCGATTAAAATTACTGAATTTAGTACAGCTTTAACTTCATATCAGCAAATTTTATCAATTCCAATGTATCCAAGTTTAACAGATGAAGAAGTTAATTATATTTGTGATCAAATTATAGATATTGCTTCTGAGTGGGTATAACTACTTGAAGCAAAAGCTTTTTTTATGGGTAGAAGATTATCTCTTCTTCCCAAATCTTTTTCAGAGAATTATCTCTTTTTTATTAATTCCTTTTACATTAATTTATATGTTAATAATAGCTTTTAAAAGAGCAAGTGCCAAAGCAGAAGAGTTTGGGCTACCTATTATTTCTATTGGAAATATTATTGTTGGGGGAAGTGGAAAAACGCCACTTACGATAGAACTTGCAAAAAAATATGATGATGCTTGTATTATTTTAAGAGGATACGGAAGAGAATCAAAAGGTTTATATGTAATATCACGAAAAGGAAAGGTTTTAGAAGATATTAAAACTAGTGGTGATGAAGCTATGCTTTATGCAAAATCTTTGCCAAACGCAACTGTTATTGTAAGTGAAGATAGAAAAAAAGCTATTTTAAAGGCTAAAGAATTAGCTTGTAAAATAGTTTTTCTTGATGATGGTTTTTCAAAATATAGTATTAGTAAGTTTGATATATTAATAAGACCTAAAGAGGAACCTACAAATCTTTTGTGTTTACCAAGTGGTGGATATAGAGAACCAAAAATGGCATACTCCTTTGCCAATTTAGAACTTCAAGAAGGACGTGATTTTAAAAGAGTAGTCTCTTTTTCAAAAGATGGGGAACATATGGATGTACTTCCTTCTAAATTAGTACTTTTAACTGCTATTTCAAAGCCAAAAAGACTTTTAGAATTCCTTCCTAAAAATACAAAAATGGAAGCTTTTGAAGATCATCATACTTTTACTAAAGATGAATTAGAAAATATAAAAAATGAGTATAAAGGTTTTTCATTTATAACAACTGGAAAAGATTTTGTAAAGCTTCAATCTTTTAATTTAGATAATATTTATCTAATGGATTTAACTTTACAAATAGAAAAAGATGTTGACTTTAAACTGATGAATGACTATATAAATAGTTATTCATCTTGAAATTGATCTCTGATTTTTTTAAATTTGTCTATATTGTTAAAGAAGATATCAATTAGTTTAGGATCAAAGTGTTTTCCTTTTTGTTCTTCCATAAATTTAAATATATCTTCATCTTTCCAAGCTTTTTTATAGTATCTATTACTTCCTAATGCATCAAATACATCTGCAATTGCAGTGATTCTTCCATAAATATGGATTTCTTCTTCTTTTAATCCTCTAGGGTATCCAGAACCGTCCCATTTTTCATGATGCTCATATGAAATAATTGCAGCAGCTTTAAGTACAGGTCTTTTAGAGTTTCTTAATATGTTGTAACCTATTTCAGAATGGGTCTTCATAATTTCCCACTCTTCACTAGTTAGTTTTCCAGGTTTTTTTAGTATGTTATCTGCAATACCAACTTTTCCTATATCATGCATTGGTGAAGCTGTAAAAATAAGTCCTACTTCATCATTGTTAAGACCATATTCAATTGCTAAAATTCTAGAGTATTCAGCTACCCTTTTTACATGGTTTCCTGTCTCTTTACTTCTTGTTTCACCAATTTCACCCATTTTATAGACAATCTCTTTTTGAGTATCTTCTATCTCTTTATGAAGTTTAAATATTTCCGTTAAATCATGTCTTATTGACATATACTCAATAATATTTCCATTTTCATCTTTTATAGGTACAATAGTTATATTAACCCAGTAACTATGTTTATGTTTATTTTTATTTTTTATTACGCCATTCCAAGTTTTACCTTTTGTGATTGTATCCCATAAGTCTTGGAAGACTTCTATTGGAGTGTCTGGATGTTTTACTATACTATGTTTAACTCCAATAAGTTCTTCTTTTGAATATCCACTTACTTGAAGAAACTTATCATTAACATGTGTTATTATTCCATTTGTATCAGTTCTAGATAGAATATTACTTTCATTAATAGCTCTTTCATACTCTTTACTAAGATTTAAAGCTGATTCAAACTGCTTATTTGTAATATTTAATTCATCTTCAAAGTATTCTTGAATTTTTATCTCTTCTGTGATATCTGTTCTTACGGCAATAAATTCAATTATATTACCAGCATTATCTAAAATAGGAGTAATAGTAGCTCTAACCCAATAATAGCCACCATCTTTTTTCTTATTTTTTATTATCCCTTTCCAAGATTTTTTATCACTTTTAATAGTCTTCCAAATATCAGCAAATACTTCTCTTGGAGTATCTGGATGTTTAACTATATTATGAGAAAAGCCAATTAGTTCCTCTTCTTTAAATCCTGAGATTTCACAAAAAGGTTCATTTACATAGGTTATAATACCATCTTTGTCAGTTTTTGATACAATTTCACTTTCATCAACTACATGTTTATATTGTTCAAGAAGAATATTATTTAATTCAAGTTCTCTTTCAAGTTTTTTAACTTTTGAAACTTCTTCTATTTTATTGTGTAAATCTCTTAAATTCATAGGTTTTTGAAGAAATTTTGAAACATTTAAATCAATGGCTTTAGTTAATACTTCTAAATTCTTTAATCCAGTAACAAGAATGATAGGAACAGTAGAATCTTTTTCTCTAATTTCTTCAATCATTTTTATACCATTCATTTTAGGCATATCAACGTCAGTAATTATAAGATCAATATTATTGGCACTAAATAGATCAAGACCTTCAAGACCATTTTTTGCAGAGTATATATTTTTTGTAATTCTTTTTAAGAAGAATTCCATTTGTTCTAAAATATCAAGGTCATCTTCAACTAATAAAACAGAAATTTCATAATTTTCATTTTTCATTCTATTCCTAATACTTCCTATATATGGTATTAAAATAAAATAATTATTAATACTACGTAATTATAGCACTTTGATATTAATAAATCAATTAAAATAATTTTATAATATCCTATGTAATAACTTATAATGTGATATATTATGTATGGATTAGTTTAAATTTTTAACTTTTATTATAAAATTAAAATATATAATATTATTTGTTCTGCATATTGTTAGAATGTATTAAACTTAATAGGAGAAATAAATGGAAAAAAGACTTGGAAGAAGAGCATTTTTAAAAGTTGCCTGTATCACAGCAGCTGCTGCAACTGTTGTTCAGGCATATGACAAAAAGCTTGTGGTAAATACAATGGATATGAAAATTCAAGATCCAAAAAATCCTACAAAGGCAGAGTTAAAACATTCTCCTGATATAAAAGTAGGAGAAATAGATGCAAAAGGGTTTTCTATAGTTGAAGTAGAGGTGGGACAAGAAGGAATTATTCATCCATCTACTGCAAATCATTGGATTTATCAAGTGGAGCTTTATGCAGATGGGAAAAAGATTGCTGTTGCTGATTTAGAGCCTGAAATTTCAAGAGGATATTTGTCTTCAAGAGTAAACTTATCAAAAGTGAAAGAATTAAGTGCAATTGCAAAATGTAATTTACATGGGAACTATACTAGTAGTATAACTGTGTAAAGTTTAAGATAAGCCTTTACTAGGCTTATCTTAATAGAAAATATATCTCTTATATAATCTTCTCAATAATTAGTCATTGAAATCTGTTATTAAAATATTTTTTGTATAATAAAACGAAAATTTTTAATAGGTTTATAATGAGCAAAAAAAAGAAAAATCAAAAGATTACAGCAGATAAAATATGTGATGAATTTTTAAGACTTAAAAATATAGAGAGCGTATTTTTAAGATTTTTAGAGCTAACACCTGATTTTATTTATATAAAAGATAGAGAGCATAAATTTTTATACACAAGTAATTCTTTTGCTAATTTAGCAGGATATAAATCATGGCATGAATTAGTAGGTAAAACAGATTTTGATATATTTCCTCAAGAACATGCAAAGCTTTATTTTGAAAAAGAAAAAGAGATTATATTATCAGGTGAACATATAACAAGTATGGAAGAACCTTATTATAATGAAAACAATAAATTATGTTATGTGGTTTCTAGTAAAAGAGCGATGTATGATGAAAATAAAAAGATCATTGGTTTATTTGGTATAAGTAGAGATATTACAAAAAGAAAAGAGTTAGAAATTAAGTTACAAGAACATGCTAATCTTGATACGCTTACAAACTTATATAATAGAAGATTTTTTTTAGAACAATCAAAAAAGTTAATTGAGTTGTGTAAAAGAGAGAAAAAAAGTGCAGTTATATATTTTATTGATTTAAATGACTTTAAAATGGTAAATGACAGTTATGGACATGATGCAGGGGATAAGATTTTAAAAAAGACTTCAAAACGTCTAAAAGAAAAATTTAGAGCTTCAGATCTTATTTGTAGATTTGGAGGAGATGAGTTCTTAGTGTTTACTATCATGAAGAATGATAAAAAATCAGTTAATTCAATAAAGAAATCTATAAAAGAGCTTATTAAAAAAAATATTACATATAATAATAAGAAAATAGAAGTAGATTGTAGTGTAGGTGTAGCTTCTTTTCCTAATGATTCAAAAAGTATTGATAGCTTAATTAGAAAAGCAGATAAAAGAATGTATGAAGATAAAAAATAATAGTAGTATAAGTCAATAGACCTATACTACAATATGTCCTACAAATTTAGACATATTATTTAAGATTTTTTCACCTCGTCTGAAACCTAATCCTGAAGCTTCATAAGCATAAAAAACTCCAGCTTGATATGTTAGACCATTTGAATCAGTTGGAAGTTCTACATACTCTTGGAAAATAGATTTATGACCTTCATATTCTCCAGAAGTCTCTACATCAATAGAACCATCTTCATTTATAATTCTACAGTTTGCACCTTCTCTTCCAAAACATTTTTTCTCAACTTGTTTTTTGTCTTCAAGCGGTTCAAATGAAGTTTCAAGTAAAAGAGGATGATTTGGATATAAGTCCCAAAGAATTTTCATAAAGCCTTTTGATTGGAACATAAGAGTATAAGCAGGATTAAAAATGATTGCTTTTTTGTCTTTTATAATTTCTGTTAAAAGTAGGGCAAGTTCACTCTCATCAATTGCAATATCTTCCCAAGGAATTAGTTTAAACCAAAATTCAAAAAGTTCATCATCTTTGAAAATTCCTTCATCATTAAACTGAGTATTTTCTATATATTCAAAGTCTGTATTAAATCCAGCTTCACTTGCTATATGTTGTAATAATTTTGTTGTATTAATATCTTCACTAGAACTAGAGATTGAAGAGAACAGGATTTTCCATCCAAGCTTTTCATAATATTCGTCAAATTTGTCTAGCTCTGATTCTAATGTAATAATTCTTTTGAAGTTGTCTTTTAGTGCATCGTAAAGATTGTTAAATTGACTTGCTTCATCAAGTCCATTTGCTTTTAATAGTGCCCATTGAATAATAGCTGTTTCAAAAAGTGAAGTTGGTGTATCTGCATTAAACTCAATAAGTTTAATAGGTTTACCATCAATTCCACCTGCTAAATCAAATCTTGAATATAGATGCCAATGAACATCATTTTCCCAAGACTCTTTTATTACTTCTACTAAGTTAAAAGGAATATTTATATCATGAAAAAGGTCATTTTCAATTACATATTCGCCAGCTTCACAAAACATTTCATAAAGTTCATTTGTAGCTTCATAAAAAGCATCAGCTTCTTCTTCTGAAATCTCTACAATTTCATCAGCTACATAAGATGAGTTATCTTCATCAGTATGCCAAACAAAACCTATAGATTCTAAATATTCATCAGTTAGTGGTTGTAGTTTTTGTAATTTCATTTATTAACCACCAAATGAAGTTCTTGATTTTGTAGAACCAGACTTATTTCCAAAG
This sequence comes from uncultured Campylobacterales bacterium, assembly GCA_947494995.1. Taxonomy (GTDB): domain Bacteria; phylum Campylobacterota; class Campylobacteria; order Campylobacterales; family Arcobacteraceae; genus Halarcobacter. The sequence goes on from CANLWY010000002.1 coordinate 51,177, forward strand.
AATCCACTTTTTTTAGAAGAGCTTGTACTTTTTGAAGTAGATGCTGCTTTTTTAAATGAACTTTGAGATCTACTATATGTTTGAGGAGACTTATATTGTGCTTTTCTTTGATTTTGATAGTTTTGGTTATTGAATAGCTTATTCCCTAACCACGAACCAATCATAGCACCTGCAATAGAAGATAATAAAACTCCCCCAAGTCCCATTCCTCCATTTGACATCTCTGGATTAGTTAGAGGTGATGTTCCAGCATCAATTTTTGCTTCTTCTGCTTTTACAAGTGCATCAATTTCTGCTTGTGATAAAATTTTTTCACTTCCATCAGGTTTTCTTAAAACAATTGTTGTTTTAGATGCTGGGAATTCATCTGCAATGGCATATTTTCCATCTGTAGACTCTTCAATTATTACAAAAGCTCCTTGCTTCTGAGAAGCATTTGAAAAGGCATCTGCTTGTCCTTGATTTTGTTGATTACTTGATTTATCTTCACATCCTGTAAGTCCAGTTATAAGAAGAGCTCCTAAACCACCTACCATTGTATAGTTTGATATTTTTTTAATATAATTTCTTTTTTTCAATTTATTTGTCCTTATAAACATATCTTTTAAAATTTAAGGTAATATATTACTAAAATGTTCATATAAAATAGTTGAGAGAAATTTATATAGCTTTGCTTTTACATAAATGTTTTTTTTCTTTTGCTACTCTAAGGCATTTTTTACAAATAAAATGTGCAGATTTAACAATTTTAATAATTTCATTTTCTAATATAGAATAATTGTTTTTCTTAATATTACATAATTTTTGTATTTTTTTCATTTACATACCTTTTTATAATTATATAATAGTTTACTATTTACATATATAAAAAAATATTTTACTCTTAAAATGATATTTCTTTTAAATAATTACTAATTTTTGGTATGTTATCTTTCCTACATACTAAACAAGTTGGTATATCAACAATTTTTTTGTCTATTTTAGTAGTTTTTACTTTACTTAAATAGCCATATTTTTTTATAATAGATTTTGGTAATAGTGTACTTCCCATACCCAATTCCACACAAGCTAATATAACTTCAAAATTTGCTAATTCTAAGATTTCATAATCTGTTATCCCTAGATGTTCATAATATTTTTTTAGACCATTAAAAAATGCACAAATATCTTCATGCCCTATAATCGTGTTACTACTATTTTTCTTTTTTGATTCTACATAAAGTAATTCATTTTCAAATCTTTTTAGTAAAGTCAATTCTTCTAGTTCTGGTTCTTTATTTATAAAGGCTACATCAACTTTATATTCTAATAGCATCTTTTTAATATTTACAGTATTGTTAGTCACAAGTTCTAATTTTGTATTTGGATAATCATTATTTAGTTTTTGTAAAAAAGGGATTAGTCTCATTTTTGTATTTGAGTATGTTGAAGCAATAATAAGTGAGTCTTGTTTTTTAATATTTCTTATTTGATTTTGAGCCTCTTTTACTTTTTCAACTATTTCTATTGCAAGAGGTAGAAGTTTTTCTCCTTCTTTAGTAAGTAATACACCTTTTGGTACACGATGAAATAGTTCAAACCCAAGATTTTTTTCTAATTGCTTGATTCTAAGACTTACATTTGTTTGGGTTACTTTTAGTTTCTTTGCACCTAAACTAATACTTTTTTTCTCTGAAACTGCAACAAATACTTTTAGAAGATTTGAATCCATATAACTATCCTTTATATAATCAATAATTATCTATTATTTGACTTGACTTAACTGATAGTAATATAATTGCACTTAAATTTAAGGATATTTTTTAAAAGGATTTGTATGGAAATTGAAAATTTTTTAAATATATTAAAAGAAGAGATTGTTCCTGCTCAAGGTTGTACAGAGCCTATAGCTATAGCTTATGTTAGTGCAAAGGCTGTAAAAGTTTTAGGGATATTGCCTGAGAGAGTAAATATCTATGTTTCAGGAAATATGATTAAAAATGTAAAATCAGTAATTATTCCAAACAGTGAAGGAATGGTTGGTATTGAATCTGCTGTTTCTTTAGGTGTAACTGCTGGAAATTCTGATGATGAATTGATGGTAATAAGCTCTTTGAATAAAGATGAAATAAAAGGTGCTAAGAAGTATTTAGAAAGTAATAAGATAAATGTGATTCATGATAATACTGATGTAAAACTTTATGTAAGAGTAGAAGTTTTTTATAAAAACGAATGCTCTTTAGTTGAGATAAAACATTTTCATACAAATATAACAAGAATAGAGAAAAATAATAAGGTTTTAGTTGAGCAGATATGTAATGATATTGATTTTAAAACAACTCATGAGGATAGGTCAATATTAAGTATTAAAGCAATTTATGATTTTGCAAAAAAAGTTGATGTAAAAAAGGTTGAGTCTGTTTTTGATCAGGTAATTAAATTAAATTCGAGCATTGCAAAAGCTGGCTTAAATGAAGAGTATGGCGTAAATATTGGAAGTTTAATTCAAAAAAATATGAATAAAGGATTTTATGGAAATGATATAAGGAATAAATGTGTCTCTTTTACATCTGCTGGGAGTGATGCAAGGATGAGTGGATGTTCTCTTCCTGTAATGACAACAAGTGGAAGTGGAAATCAAGGAATGACAGCTTCTTTACCTATTATAAAATATGTAGAAGAGAAAAAACTTTCAAAAGAATGCTTATTAAGAGGATTGTTGTTTTCTCATTTATCAACAATACATTTAAAAACAAATATTGGAAGACTATCTGCTTATTGTGGTGTTATGTGTGCAGCAAGTGCAGTAAGTGGTGCGATATCATTTTTAGAAGATGCTAAATATGAAACAGTTGCAAACTCTATTACAAACAGTTTGGGAAATATCTCAGGAGTTGTTTGTGATGGAGCAAAAGCTTCTTGTGCAACTAAAATTGCAACAGGAATTTATGCAGCATTTGACTCTTCAATGTTGGCATTAAATAATAAATATTTACATGCTGGAGATGGTATCATCTCTTCAGATATTGAAGAGACTATTAAAAATATAGGTGTTTTATCACAATCAGGTATGAAAAAGACTGATGAAGTTATTTTAGATATTATGCAAGCTAAAAATAGAGTTTAAAAGGATGAATAGTTTTACTATTCTCCTTTTAATGCTTTTCTCATTACTTCAATTACTTCTTCTGTAGCATTTTGCTTAGTAAAATATTCAAAAGCTAAAACACCTTGATAAAGTAACATATCTTCACCATCTTTTATTTTAAGACCTTTTTCTTGTGCAAGATCTAAAAATGGTGTAACTTTTCCATAAACACAATCAAAAGCGGAAGTCGCAGATTGAAGTACATTTTCTAATATTTCTTGGGGGCAAGGAAGATAATCATCTTTTAGCCCAGCACTTGTAGAGTTTACTATCAAGTCATATTCTTGGGCATTAAAATTATCCCAAGTAGAGCATTTGATGTTATGTTCTTTAAAAAAAGCAAGTTTCCCTTCACTTCTATTTAGAACAGTTACATCAATATCACTTTGTTGAAGGGCTAGTGAAATTGCTTTTGCAGTTCCTCCTGCTCCTAAAAGTAGAACTTTTTTAACTTCTCCAAAGCTTTCAATTGCATATAAGAATCCAGGAGCATCTGTATTATATGCTATAATTTTCCCATCTTCATTTATATATGTATTTACAGCTTTTATTTCATTTGCTAAACCTCTTACTTCATCAGCATTTCTAAAAGCAGCTTCTTTATGAGGTACTGTAATATTTGCACCTTCATAACCTTTTTCTAAAAATACATCTTTGATTGTCTCTCCATCTTCAAGAAGATTTTTTATGTATTGGGCATTGTATTCAATATTTTCAAATCCAGCATTGTGCATTTGCGGTGATTTTGAATGTTCTACAGGGTTCCCAAATATTACAAATATCTTTTTTTCTTCGTTCATCTCTTTCCTTTAAAGATGCGATTTTATCTAAAATCTAATAAGAATATATTAAATTTTAAATTGTAAAATATTTTAATATTAATGCTTAGGATTACAAATGTATAAAATATTTCACACTTTTACTACAAAAGAAGATGGAAATTTGGCTTATCATGTAAAAGACTTAAAAATAAATGTAGATAAAAACAGAGAAGTGTTGGCTTCAAAATATAATTTTGACTCTGAAAAATTAGTTTACATGAATCAAGTACATGGTAATAAAGTGGTTATTGTTGATAAGGACTCCCCAAGGCTAATTGAAGATTGTGATGGTATTATAACAAAAGAAAAAAATTTGACTTTGATGGTTATGGTTGCTGATTGTATTCCTATTTTATTTTTTGATAAAGTTGAGGGTGTAGTAGCTGCTGTTCATGCGGGACGAAACTCTACATTTTTAAAAATTGCACAAATTACTGCTCTTAAAATGATTAATGAATTAAACTGCCTCCCTGAAAATATTGAAGTGATTTTAGGCCCTTCAATTCAAAAGTGCTGTTATGAAGTAAATGATGAGATGGTAAATATTGTAAAAAAATCGTTTGGTAACCATTTTACTAGGGGTAGATTAATTGATTTACAAGGTATAAATCAGAAGCTTTTAAGTGACATAAATGTGACAAATATAAGTATATCTAATATATGCACTAAGTGCTCATCTGAGCCTTTTTTCTCCTATCGAGCAGATAAGTACTGTGGTAGGTTTGCTGGTTTAGTCTCGATACTAGCGTGATTGTGTAAAAACTATGTAAATATCATGTAAAAATCATGTAACTTAAAAAGAAATAAAAGTTTATAAGCTGAAATTATCATTTTCCTCTTTTTTATAAGCTCAACTTAGTTAGAATCTAGTGACCATTTATTAAGAAGAGAGGAGATTAAATGAGTAATCCTGTAACAAAAGAAGAAGCATTAGACTATCATCAGTTTCCAAAGCCTGGGAAGCTTGAAGTTGGTACAACAACTGAGTTAAATACTCAAAGAGACTTATCTTTAGCGTATACACCTGGTGTTGCATTCCCTTGTTTAGAAATTGAAGAGAACCCTGAATCTGCATTTAAATATACTGCAAAAAGAAATCTTGTAGCAGTAATCACAAATGGTACAGCTGTACTAGGCCTTGGTAATATTGGAGCGTTAGCTGCAAAGCCAGTTATGGAAGGTAAATCTGTACTATTTAAGAAATTTTCTGCGATTGATTCTTTTGATATTGAAGTTGCTGAAGAGAGTGCTGAAAAATTTATTGAAGTTTGTAAAGCAATTTCTCCAACATTTGGAGGAATTAATTTAGAAGATATTAAAGCACCTGAATGTTTTGAGATAGAAAGAAGATTAATTGAAGAGCTTGATATTCCAGTAATGCATGATGATCAGCATGGAACAGCAATTATTACAACTGCTGGATTAATAAATGCTTGTGATATTATTAAGAAAAATATTGAAGATTTAAAAGTAGTTGTAGTTGGAGCAGGGGCGGCTGCAATATCTTGTTCTAGAATGTATAGAGCAGTAGGGGTAGAAAATATTATTATGTGTGATTCTAAAGGAGTTATTCATGATGGTAGAGATGACCTAAATAAATATAAAAAAGAGTTTTCAATTTCTGAGCCTTTAAGTAAACTTGAGGCTTTTAGAGAAGCAGATGTTGTTCTTGGTTTATCAAGACCTGGAACATTTACACAAGAGCATATTGCTGTAATGGCTAGTGAACCTATTGTATTTACATTATCTAATCCTACTCCTGAGCTTTTCCCAGAAGAAGTACATGCAATTAGAGATAAAGCTATTGTAGGAACAGGAAGATCTGATTTTCCTAACCAAGTAAATAATGTAATAGGATTTCCATTTATTTTTAGAGGAGCATTAGATGTTCAAGCTAAGAAAATAAATATGCAAATGAAAAAAGCTGCTGCATATGCTATTGCAGATTTAGCAAAAAAACCAGTTCCAGATTATGTAAAAGAGATATTTGGAAACTTAACATATTCAAAAGAGTATATTATCCCAACTGCTTTTGATAAAAGACTTATTGTTGAAGTTTCAAGTGCAGTTGCTCAAGCTGCAGTTGATTCTGGAGTAGCAAGAGTTAAAAATTTTGATATTGAAGCCTATAAAGAACAGTTATCTAAAATGATTTAAATTAATTTCATGGTATTATTTCAAGTTAATTTGAAATAATACTGTGAATATAGGACAAAAATGAAAGAATATATACTTCTAATAGATACAATCGATGCAAAAGGGCTTGTTTACAATGTCTCAAAAGTACTTTTTGCAAACAATCTAAATATAGAACAAAATGCTGAATATGTAGAAAAAGAATCAAATAAATTTTTTATGAGAACTGTGATTTCTGGTGATTTAAATAAAAATATACTTTTAAAAGAGCTTACAGAAGTTTTACCAGAAGGTTCGAGAATTAAACTTAATGCAAAATCAAAAAAAGATATTGTAATTTTAGCAACAAAAGAGTCTCATGTACTTGGAGATTTATTAATTAGATATATTGATGGTGAACTTGATGCAAATATTAAAGCAGTTATTGCAAACCACGATTATTTAAGAGATTTAGTAGAAAAATTTGATATTCCATTTCATTGCATTAGTGCTGAGAACATGGAAAGAGAAGCTCATGAAGATTTAGTAATTGAACAAATTAAAGAGTATGAGCCTGAGTTAATTGTACTTGCAAAATATATGAGAATTTTAACTCCAAAATTTGTTGAAACTTTCCCTCAGCAAGTATTAAATATCCATCATTCATTTTTACCTGCCTTTATTGGCGCAAACCCTTATAAACAAGCGCACCATAGAGGTGTAAAGATTATTGGAGCAACTGCACACTATGTAACAGATGATTTAGATGAAGGTCCAATTATCTCTCAAGATGTTGTAAGAGTTGACCATACTTTTTCTTGGCAAGATATGAGAAGAGCTGGAAGAAATGTTGAGAAAGTTGTCTTATCAAATGCACTTCAGTTATTACTTGAAGATAAAGTATTTGTTTTTGGAAACAAAACGGTAGTATTATAGTATGTTTAATATAGTTTTATTAGAACCAAGAATCCCTGGAAATGTGGGTACAATCGGACGATTAGCTTTTGCTTTAAATTGTAGACTTCATTTAATCAAACCATATGGTTTTGGGGAGATTACAGAAAAAGAAGTTAGACGAGCGGGTCTTGATTATTGGTATGATTTAGATATTAGTGAATATGAAAATATAGAGGATTTTTGGTCTAAAAATCCTTTAAATGATAGGCACTTTTATGCTACAACAAAAACTGAACAAGTCTATTTTGAACAAGAGTATAAAGCAGGGGATTATTTTTACTTTGGAAGAGAAGATAAAGGTTTACCTGAAGCAATGTTAGATGAGCACATAGATGGTTGTATAACTATTCCTATGACAAATGATGCAAGATCTTTAAATATTGCAAACTCAGTGTCGATTGTAGCTTACGAAGCTTTAAGACAGAACTTTAAAGAATTTAAATAGTCAACAACCTTATTCCTAAGAAGAATGTTAGGAATGGGGAAAAGTCTTATTTTGTATCTAGTTTTTTAATTTTTTTATAAGTTCGCTTGAAATAAATACAATTATTGGAAGAATAATAATCCCAACAATTATTGCATACGAAACAATATAAATAGCTTTTCCTAAATCATCTTCATTATTATTTATAGGAAGGTTATATTCATCATAAATTCCAAATATATACATCAAAAGATATAAAGAAATTATCATTAATACAATTGTTAAAAAAGAGATTAATAGATAATGTACATAATCACTTTTCTTCTTTTTTTGCTCTATACTGTAAAAAGGTAAAAATATCATTATCATAAATTCAATTACTATAAATATTATAATGAAAAGTAATGTCGAAGAATTTAACTTAATCAAATAAGAGTAGTTTATAATAAAAAGAAGGAGTATCCAATTATAAAAAATACTTATAAAATAGATTATTTTTTTTGTTTTATATTGACTATGGCAATTCGAACAATTTACTTCTTTCCCTAATTTTAATGTTACGATGTTCAAAATATTTTGTAATTTATTTATTTTTGTCCCACACTTCTTGCATTTAAAATGTAATAAATCCATTTGTTTTCCACTAGTATTGATTTAATAATTAAATATTTTAATATATCTAAAAGTACTTTAATATAATCAAAAAAATTACAAAATACAATGTAAATTATCTACTTTGTATATAGCTTACTAAGCTTTAGTTTGGAAATGAGAGAAAACTTTAAAGAATTTAAATAGTCTAAGTACTATAATAAATTCTTTTTAGCCTTTTTTATAAGTTTTTTAATAGCTTTTAGTTTTTTTTCTAAAACTACTTTTTCTTCTTTATTCTTTTCTTTTTTTAGTTTTTTGCCTATTGCTTTTCTTTTTTCGAGAAGTTTAATCATTAGTTCATTTATTTCACTTTTATTTTCTTGAATTACATTTTTATCCCAAGTAAAAAAGTTTTCAAAGTTTTTATTTATTTGCTTAAACTTCATCTTCTGCTTCTCCTATTTTTCTTAATTTTTCATCTCTGATAAATAAAATATTTGCAATTCTTAGTAGGTTTTTACAAATATTATAAGTAGATGTAGAATCATTTATAAGTGATGTTGCCATTTTTGAAGTAATTTGTTCTTTTCTAATAAGTTCATCGATTCTTCCATTGTTTACTAAGTCTAGTCGTTTTAATCTATCTTTATCAACTTGGATTATTGTAGATGTTTCTATATCGTCTGCATGAGAATCTTTTAATTGATTTACTTCAAAAATAAATGTTGCAAGTTCTTGTTTTATAAGTAGATATTCTCTTTTGATAAACTCATTTTTACTATTTAGGTAAAAGTCCATATTTTTTTGTATATCTCTAGTATCTTTTAAAATCTTTACAATTATGTTTGAAGCTAGTTTAAGTTGCGTTACATACTCATTTTGTTCTTTATTCATGTTTTGTTGAGAGAGCATAGTAAATTCTATTATTTCACTATAAAGAAGTTTTAAATCGTTTTGGTAAATGTCATCAAGGTTTGTATCTATTTTTGATATAGGTTTTGTTAGTATTTTTTCTATATCATCTTGTGATTTAAGTTCGCTTCTATGAATAGAGATTGCATGAAGTATAGCTTTTTGAGCATTTTCATATAGATGAATAAGTTCTTTTTGAATTGATACCATAGCATTGTATGGGATTTTTATATTCTCTTTCGCCAAATATTTTGGTTTTGATGCTTTTCTGTATTTTTCATCACTAATAAATTTCTTTGAAAGAAATACAATATATCCAATAAATGGGAATAAAACTACAATCCCAAGTAAGTTAAATATAGTATGAAATAAGGCAAGTTTCATAGAATAGTTATCTTGTGCAATAGCAAAATATGGACTTATATTATCGACTAAATCTTTTAAGACATAAATAAGTGCAACGGCAACAAGTCCTGTAATTATATTAAAAACAAAATGTCCAAAGGCTAGACGTTTTCCATTTTGGTTTGAAGTTAAAGCACCTAATACAGCTGTTACTGTAGTACCTACATTTGCACCAATTGCAAGTGCTAAAGCATCAATATATAAAATATTTCCTCCTGCAAGTGCTGTGATAATAATTGCCATAGTTGCAGAACTTGATTGTATTACAACTGTTGCAATAGCACCAATTATAATATAAATAAATATCCCTAGATAACCTTCTACTGAATATGCTGCTAAATCTATAGCACTTCTTAAAGTATCAAAGCCATCTTTCATATAGGCAATACCTAAGAAAATAAAACCTAAACCTAAAAGAATATTTCCTAAGCCTATGTAGCTATTGTTTTTTGAAAATCTAAAGATAACACCAAATATAATCATAGGCATAGCATAAAGAGAGATTTTTAGTTTAAGTCCAAAAGAAGAAACTATCCATGCTGTTGTTGTACTACCTAGATTTGCTCCAAAGACTATTGCCATACCTTGAGTTAAAGATATAAGTTCTACAGATAAAAAAGAGATAACAATAACAGAGATTAAAGATGAGCTTTGAACAATGGATGTAGTAAGAAATCCTGTAAGTAAGGATGTTAATTTATTACTAGTAAATTTCTCTAAAACTTTTTCTAGTGTACCCCCTGAAAAAAGTTTAAAACCATCTTCCATAAAGTGCATACCAATAAGAAAAATAGCAATACCAGCTAGAATGATTTTTACATTTTCTTGAGAGATAACATAAAAAGCAGTTATTATCAATAAAATTATAATAAGTAATTTTTTTATCATTTATTTTTTCCTTAATCAATAATTATATTTTATTTATTGTATTCTTAAATATAAATAATTAAGCTTAAGAATAATAAAATAAAAAATAATTTATTTTAAAGACATAAGTCAAGTATTTTTGTTAAATATTTTGTTAAAATATAACATAAGGATAATTATGTTTCAAAATAGTTCAAAAAAGTTTAATATTTTTACTATAAGTATCGCTATTGTAGTTGTTTTTACAACAGCTATTTTTATACAATCTCTATTTTATTTGAAACAAAAATCAGAAGAAATAATTGAAAAATCAGTTAGTTTAGCTTATGAAGAAAAAAGAAAAGAATTAAAAAATTACGTTACACTAGCATATAAAACAGTTGACTCTTATTATAAAAGAACTGCAAAAGAAAAAATCAAAGATGAAGTTAAATATTATTTAGAAGAACAATCTTATTATTTATTTTCAATACTTAATAGTGAGTATGAAAGAAATAAAGATAAACTATCAGAAGAAGAGCTAAAAGAAAAACTTATTGCTATTGTAAAAGGGACTAGATATGGTAAATCTGGTTATTTTTGGATTAATAGTTTTGATTATAAAATGATTATGCATCCTATACAAGAAAATTTAACAGATAGATTTTTTAGAAATAATGAAGATGTACCTTTTGTTGGTTTAGGAATTAAAAAGTTAAAGGATTCTAAAAAAGATGAAGGTTTTATTGAGTATTCATTTTATAGTCCAAGAAGCGAAAAAAGAGTTTTTAAAGCCTCTTTTGTAAAGGTATTTAAACCTTATAACTGGATTTTAGGAACAGGAGCTTATATAGATGATGTAAGTAAATCTATGAAAGAAGAGGCTTTAAAAGCAATCTTACAAATGGGATATGGCAAAGAGGGTTATTTTTGGATTATTGATTCAAATCACAATCTTTTAATGGATGGAGGGAAGAAAACACTAGCTGTAGAAAATAAATATAATGTAAAAAATAGTAAAGGACAGTATATTTACAGGGATATTGTAAAAATTGCAAATAATAAAAATGAAGATGACTTTCTAACTTATCATTGGACAATTCCTGAAGAAGAGGGTGAATTTGAGAAGTTATCTTTTGTAAAAAAGTTTGAGCCTTGGGATTTTATTATTGGAACAGGCGTTTATGTAAAAGATATAAATAAAAACTCAATTGAAATGAATAAAGAGTTAGAGAGTAATACTAAGTATTTTTGGACTTTGATAATAATGTTTTTAATGATGGTCTATTTAATTATTACTCTTTTTATAAGTATACAAAAACGAAGAAAAACACAAAAAAAATTAAAAAACAAGACTGTTGAATTAGATAATCTTAACAAAAATCTTGAAGAGAAAGTTTTAAACAGAACGCTTGAAATTAGAGGGCAAAAAGTACTTTTACAAAGTATAATTGATTCTCAAGAGTGTATGATTGCAGTAACAGATTTTAAAAAGATATCTTTTACAAATCAGTCTTTTAAAAACTTTTTTTCTTTAAAAGATAAATCAGAATTTGAACAAAGGTTTGTATCTTTAGCTGATGTATTTTGTGAGTATGGAGAGTATATTCATAAAGAAAAAATAGCAATATCAGTAAATAAAGATTCTTTTGCAAAAGCTTTTTATCAATATGTAGTTAATACTAAAGAAGATAAAAGAACTGTAATGATATTAAATAAGAATTTAGAGCCAAAAACTTTTTTTATAAATATTAAAGCAGTTGACAAAGAAAAAGATTTATACTTAGTAAGTCTTATAGATATTACACGAATTACTTTAAGAAAACTATTAGCAGAACAAAAAGCTTATACTGATGAATTAACAGGTGTAGCAAATAGAAATAAATTTAATGAAGTATTTAAAAAAGAGTTATTGAGAGTAGAAAGATATGGTGGTATGTTTTCTATTGCTATTTTAGATATTGATAATTTTAAAAAGTTTAATGATAACTTTGGACATCTAATTGGAGATGAAGTGTTAATCTCTTTAGCTAGTGAGTGTAAAAAGAGTTTAAGAGCAGTTGATCTTTTTGCAAGATGGGGAGGAGAAGAGTTTATAATCTTATTCCCAGAAACAAAAATAGAAGATGCTATTATCTCTTCTAAAAAACTTAGAAAAAATATTGAAAATCTTAAGCATAAAACAGCAGGAAAAATTACTTGTAGTTTTGGAGTAACTTCATTTAAAGAGAATGATACTTTAGAAAAGATGTTTGAACGAGCAGATAAAGCTTTATATAATGCTAAGAAAAATGGAAAAAATAGAGTAGAAACTTTAGATGATTAACTATAAATTAACTAAAAAGTTATAGAATATATACTTAATAAAATAAATTTAGGTTATAGATTGAATAAGATACTTGTATTAGAAGACGATACGCTTTTATTAGAGACTTTAGAAGATTTTTTAGAAGATGAAAGTTTTGAAATAAAAACTGCTGTAAATGGTGAAGAGGTTATTGAATTTGCCTATGAAAACTCTTTTGACTTATATCTTTTTGATATTAATGTTCCTAAGATTAATGGAATAGATTTATTAAAGGAATTAAGGAAAAATGGCGACAATACTCCTACAATATATTTAACTTCTTATAAAGATAAAGAGAAATTAACAGAAGGTTTTTTAAGTGGTTGTGATGATTATTTAAAAAAACCTGTAGATTTAGATGAACTTTTACTTAGAATAAACTCTTTACTAAAAAGAAGTGGAAAGTTTTTTGAAGAAGTAAAATTAAGTGAAGAGCTAAGTTTTAATCCTAAAAATAGAAGAATATTAAACAGTGGGAAAGATATTTATGCAGCCGCAAAGGTTATTGACTTACTTGAACTCTTTTTAGAAAATAAAGATTCTATTATTTCAAAAGATATGATAATCGATAAGTTATGGAGTTTTGATGAAGAGTATAGTGAAGGATCAATAAGAGTTTATATAAATAATTTAAAGAAAATCATAGGAAAAGAAAAAATAAAAAATATAAAAGGAATAGGGTATAAAATTGAATTATAAAAAAAGAAATTTTTTAATTACAAACGCTATTGTTGTTGTCTTTACTCTTCTTTTATCATTACTTTTAAATTTTTATTTAACTTCTTATTTTGGGTTTAATCATGATACTTTTATGTTAGTAACTCTATCAGTACTAGTATTTGGATTAGGTTTATATCTTCTTTTAAGTAAAACAATTTTTGAACCTCTTTTTAAAAGTGATGAGAATCTCCAAAAGACTGTAAAAGAGACTCTTCATGAACTTAATATTCCTATCTCAACTATCAATTTAAATACTCAAATGTTAGAGAAGAATATAAGTGGAGAAAAAGAGTTAAAGCGATTAAAACGTATAAAACTAGCTTCTAATGAGCTTTTGAAACTTTATGAAGATATGGAGTATCAGATTAAAAAAGAGATTGATAAAGTTGATATTACTACTTTTGATTTAAAGCAACTTATACAAAAAAGTTTAGTTAAATTTGAAGATTTAAAAAATGATATTACAATAGAGCTAGATATTGTAGATATTGAACTGCAAAGTGATATAAATGGTTTTCAAAAAATGATTGATAATCTTATTTCAAATGCTTTAAAATACAATCTTAAAGAAAATGGTCAAATAAAAATTTCATATGAAAATAATAGTCTTATTATTTTTAATACTGGAAAAGAGATAGATACAAAAAACTTAATTTTAATTTTTGAAAAATTTTTTCAAGAAGACTTTTCAAAGGAAGGGTTTGGATTAGGTCTTTCTATGGTAAAAGATTTTTGTGATAAAAATAAAATTGGAATAAAAATTCAACCATCAAAGAGTGGAAATAGTTTTATTCTGAATCTAAAAAAACTAATTAAAGAGTAGTTATAATAATTTATATTATAATGATGAATAATTTTATAATAAAGGATGTTTATGATAGTTGATGAAACACTGATTTTGCCTTTGGCTTTTATTATTTTTGCAATAATTATTATCGCAAAGGGAGTTACAATTGTTCCTCAATCAGATTTATATGTTGTTGAGAGATTAGGAAAGTTTAATACTGTACTTCATGGTGGTTTTCATGTGATTATTCCAGTAATTGATAGTATAAGAGCCAAACTTACTTCAAGAGAACAACTTGTTGATATTGAGAAGCAGTCTGTAATTACAAAAGACAATGTAAATATTTCTATTGATGGTATTGTATTTTGTAAAGTTGATGATGCAATGGAAGCCACTTATAATGTAGTTAGTTTTAAAAATGCAATTGCAAATTTAGCAATGACAACATTAAGGTCTGAAATTGGAGGGATGGAGTTAGATGATACTTTATCAAATAGAGAAACTCTAAATGCAAAACTTCAAACAGAACTTGGAAGTGCAGCAGCAAACTGGGGTATAAAAGTTACGAGAGTTGAGATTTCTGATATTTCAGTTCCTGATGAGATTGAAAGAGCTATGAATATGCAAATGGAAGCTGAAAGAGAAAAAAGAGCTATTGAAACAAAAGCAAGAGCTGATAAAGAAGCGCAAATTAGAGAAGCAGAAGCATTTAAACAGTCTGAGGTTTTAAAAGCAGAAGCTATTGAAAGAATGGCAGATGCAAAAAAATATGAACAAGAAAAAATAGCTGCAGGTCAGCAAGAAGCAATGAGACTTATTAATGAAGCAATGGCTCAAAATGAAAAAGCAGCTGAGTTTTTATTAGCAAAAGATAGAATTGTTGCTTTTAAAGCTTTAGCAGAATCTTCTTCAAATGATAAAATGATTCTACCTTATGAAGTATCACAGATGATAGGAAGTACTTCTATATTAGGAGAAGCGTTCTTTAGTGGTTTAAACAAAGGAAATACAAATAATGCTTCTTGATGTAATTAACCCTTATATTTTAATAGGAATAGCAGTTGTTCTAATTGGACTTGAAGCTGTTATTACATCTTTTATTCTTATTTGGTTTGGATTAGGATTTTTAATTGTTGGACTTATCTCTTTTTCATATGGTTATTCAGATGGTTTATGGCAACTAGGCTCTGTAGCTTTAATCTCTTTATTTCTCCTTATCCTTTTAAGAAAGAGAGCATTAGAAAAATTTTTAAAATCTGATAATAAAGTAAATGATAATTTTTTAGATGAAAAAGGAATTGGCGAAATTAAAAACTCAAAGGTTTTTTATAAGGGAACCTATTGGGAGATTGAGTTTTCATCTGATGAATTTGACTTGGAAGAAGGGCAAAAAGTGGAAGTTTTAAAGACTTATAGAAACTCTGCAATAATTCAAAAAAAGTAAATTTTCTAAAGTAGAGTAATCTACTTTAGTTTTCTTCAATATTTAACATAAAATTAACACTTACTTAATTATTAATTAACATAACTAGTTTAAAATCTTATAAAAGTTTTAAGGATAGATATGAGATTAAGGTTTTCAATTTTTGCATGTATTGCACTTTGTACATCAATTAGTGCAAATGATAGTGTAGAGTTAGATAAAGTGTCTGTAACAGCAACAAAGGTAGAAAGAGTTACTAAAGAAGTAAGTCAAAGTATTGCGGTTGTTGATAAAAAAGAGATAGAAAATAAAAATATTGTAACTATCTCTGAGGCATTAAATACAACTCCTGGTGTCAATATAGAGAGTTCTACAAATAGTTCAAGTCCAAGACTTATTATACGAGGTGCAGGACTTAAAGCAAGATATGGTGTAAGAGAGATTATGGTTGTAAAAGATGGTGTTCCTATGACAGACCCAGACTCTTTTACAAGATTTGATTTTATTGATATGCAAGATGTTGAGTCAATAGAAGTACAAAAGGGACCTGGTTCTATTCATGCTGTTAATAGTACAGGTGGAGTTATTCAGCTTATTACAAAATCTGTATTTGATGATAGTGAAAATAGAGTAAAGTTTGGAGTGGGTAAATATGGGAGTAATCAAGCAAACTTTAGATTTACAAAAGCATTTGATGATAGTAACTATATTTCAATAAATGCAAGTTCTACTAAAAATGATAATGATTGGCGAAAGAATAATGATTTAGATACAAAGCAAATAAGTTTAAAATATGGTCATATTTTTGAAGATGAAGCTACTTTTGAAAGTGAGTTATCTTATACAGAATCGAATATGCAACTTCCTGCTTCAATGAATGAAGTAGAATATGAAGAGTTTAAAAAAACTGGGAAACAAGAAGATACGAGTTCTCCTTGGCAGCATAGTGCAAGAGATTCAAAAATACTATTTTTTAATGCAAAGTATGAAAAAGAAGTAGGTAATATAACTTATAGACCAAGAATTTACTTTAATACTTGGGAACATTTCCATCCTGTAACAGCAATGATAAATGATAGCAATAATAATAAAGTATTTGGTACGGATTTAGAATTAAACTATGCTCACAAACTATTTGCAAATGATGCAATTTTAGTTGCTGGTGTAACTGCCAAACAAGATAGAACAAGAGATTCTAAAAAGTATGCATATAAAGATTTTAATATTGTAGGAATGGGAAGATTTAACATTAGTGAAACATTATCAGAAAAAAAAGGTGACTTGGCAAATGTTGAAGACTCTACTGCAACTTTATATGGATTCTATTTACAAGAGAGTTTCAAACCTTTAGAGAAAACCCTTGTAGATTTATCTTTAAGAGTGGATAGAGTTAAGTTTGATGTAGATGGAAACGAAATTTTAGAGTATAACTGGAGTGGTTTTGGCGGACAAACTTATAAAACAGGTGATGGAAGATATTCTATTAATGAAGCATATACTTTGGTATCTCCTAAAATAGGTGTTAGTTATGCCCTTAGTGACTCAACTAATATCTATGCTTCAGTTGCAAGTGCAAATCAAGCTCCAACCGATAATGAACTTAAAACAAATAGAGTTGAAGATAAAGGAACTTTAGACAAAACTCAAAGTATAAATTATGAGATAGGACTAAAAACAAGAACAAAAGATTTCTCATATGATTTAGCAATTTTTCAAAATGATGTAAAAGATGAGATAACAGCTACTAAGGAAGGTTGGACAACTTTTTATCAAAATGCAGGAAAGACTCAAAAAAGAGGTTTAGAGTTTTCTGGACAATATAATTTAAATAAAAACTTATCTTTAGGTGCTTCTTATACATATAGTAATTTTAAGTTTAAAGAGTTTAAGGAAGATGGAACATTTAATAGAAGTGGAAACTACCTACCATATATTCCAAAACATCAATACGCAATATTTGCAAACTTCAATTACGATAGATTTAAATCAAGAGTTCAGACAAGATCTTGGGGAAGTTATTATATGGACAATGCAAATAGTGAAAAGCACAGTGGTTATGAGTTTGTAACAGATGTGATGGTTGGATATGAATATAAAAATCATAATCTTCAACTAAATATAAATAATGTTTTTGATAAACACTATGCAATGTCAGCACAAAAAGATTTAGATGGAGATTATACATATAAAGCTGCAGCTCCTAGAACTGTAATGTTTACTTATTCATATAAGTTTTAAGAGGAGTTAATATGGTAAATTTTATCAAAAGAGATAAAAATGATATATATGGGATTCCCGTTTTAGGTTATATATTTAAAAATCAAAAATTCTTATTAACTTTGAAAATAGTACTTTTAGTACTGTTTTCATATGCAATAATTTTTGGGTTTACAAATAATACTGGAGATAATCTTTTTACTAGAGGACTTTTCTGGGGACTTTTCTGGCCTTTTTTTATGGTTGTCTCATTATCAACTTTAGGACGGGTCTTTTGTGGAGTTTGTCCTCATGGTTTTGTAGGTAAATATATTACAAAGTTTGGCTTAAAGAAAAAAATGCCTAAATCTTTAGAAAATCCTTTTATTGGTCTTATCCTTTTATTTATTGGCTGGTGGTTTGTTTATTATATGTTCCCAGGAGTTTATAAAACACCATTTGCTACAGCTTTAGTATTTTTAATTTTAACTATTTTTGCTTTTGTATTTTTCTTTATATATAGCAATATGTCTTATTGCAAATCTCTTTGTCCTATTAGTGCTGTAACAAGAGGGTTTTCAAAGATCGGATTTACTTGGCTTGGAACTTATAAAGAAGAATGTAACTCTTGCAAAACTTTTGATTGTGCAAAAGCCTGTTCTTATAATTTGAAACCATTTACTTTTGATAAGAAAAATTCAATGGAAGATTGTACTTTATGTATGGATTGTAGTTCGGCTTGTGAAGCAGTTAGTTTTAAATTAAAAAAGCCATCTTCTTCTCTTTTTAATAAGTTCAAATATAAGAAGTCAGAAGTTTGGGCATTTATTCTAATAACTGGTGCAATTACAATTACTATGGGCTTTCATCATGCTCTAGGAAGAAGTGCTATTGTAGAAGAGTTTTTCTGGACAAAAACAGCAAGATATTTTGAAGGATTTATTAATTTTGGTTCAATTGATACAGTAGGTTTATTTGCTTTTATTTATGCGATGCTTATTGTGCTAATGTTATCTATTGTTGGGATGTTTATCTCTTCAAGAATTATGAAACTCTCTTATGAAAAAACTATGTATACTCTTGGTTTTGCTTTTGCTCCAATTTTTATAGTTGGGGGACTTTCTCATATTGGAGAGTTTTTCTTTTATCACTATGCTTCGGACATTGTAAATGGTTTTATTCAAGCTTTTTATTTAAATATTGAATATATGGAACCTTTAGCTACAAGAAAAGATAAATGGGTACATATTTTTAATGCTTTTAAGTATATAGCCTTTATTTGGGCAATTATCATTATGATAGGAAGATTAAGATTATTAGATACATCAACAATTCGTAAAGTTATTGCATTTCCTTTTGCATCTGCTTTAATTATCTTTTACATGGGATTAAATTTTTATACAGGATATGTATTTAAAACTTATGGAGCTATGAAAAGAGGTGGTCATTCTCATGGCTCTCATACAAGTGAGAAAATGTTTCAATCAGTATCTTTTAAAGAAGCAACTCTTTTACAAGAAGGTACAAATAAAGTTAGTGGTTCAGTATGTGGTATGAATTTACTTAAATCTTATAAAACAAATCATAGTGCTGTTGTAAAAGGAAAGGTTAAACAATATTGTTCACTACACTGTTTAGTAGAAGATTTAAAAGTTAAAAACTTAGTATTAGAAGACATTCAAGTTGTAGATGTAAAAACACTAAAATTTATTAATGCTAATAAGGCCTCATATGTAGTTGGAAGTTCTAAAAAAGGAACTATGACAAGAACAAGTAAATATGCATTTAAAAACTTAGATGATGCAAAAGAATTTATACACAAATATGGTGGAGAGATTGTATCTTTTGAAAATGCTGTATTAAAAGCTATATTAGATTTTAAATAGATTTATAAAAGGAAATTATATGAATATTGAATTGCTTAAAAACTTAGTTGATTATGGGGTTATTGCATTACTTGGAGTTATGAGTTTTATTGCAGTAATGCTTTTTTTTGAAAGACTATTTTTTTATAGAAAACTTGATGTAAATAAGTATAAAAATAAAAAACAGTTAGATGTAGCATTAACAAAAAATCTTACTTTTATAGGAACTATAGCTTCAAACTCCCCATATATAGGACTATTAGGAACAGTATTAGCAATTATGCTTACCTTTTTAACTATGAGTGAAGGAGATATTGTTGCAACAAAAATTATGGCATCTTTAGCATTAGCATTAAAAGCAACAGCAATTGGACTTGTCGTTGCAATTATATCTATGGTTTTTTATAATATTTTAGTAAGGTATACAGAAATTTTGGAAAGTAAATATGAAAATCAAGAAGTTTGATTCTATAAATGTAATACCATTTATTGATGTTTTATTAGTACTATTAGCAATAGTACTAATGACATCAACTTTTATAGCAAAAGGAGTAATTCCTGTATCTTTACCTAAAGCTTTATGTGCTGAAGATAAGAAACTAGAAAGAGAGATAACTTTTTATATTAAAAAAGATGGTTCAATATATCTTGGTAAAAACTTAGTTTTAAAAGAGCAGATTGAAAAGAGATTAAAATTGTTTAAAAAAGATAATCCAATCCTGATAAATAGTGATAAAGACTCAAAATTTGATGTTTTTGTATCTTTATTTGATTTATTAAAAGAGAATGGCTTCGAAAATATATCAATAGTGACAATAAAACAATGAGATATTTAGCTTCCTTTTTTTTAACAACTTTTATTTATACTGCACTTGCAGTTGTTTTTTTATTTGCCATACCCTTTAATACTCCTTCAATCAAGAATGAAAAAAAGAAAGAAGTATCTTTAAATTATGTAAAAATAATAAAGCCTAAAAAGAAAAAAGCAATCGAATCTATAGAAAAAAAACTTGAAAAACCTATAAAGAAACAGGAAATAAAAAAAGAATTAATAAAAGAGTCTAAGAGAATAGTCAAATCTAAATCAAAAAAAGTAGTAAAGAAAAGAAATAAAAAAACTATTAAAAAAGTAAAAATAAAACAAAAGAAAATTGTTAAACAAGTTGAATTAAAAAAAACTATTAAAGAAAAAGTAGAAAAAACAGTATCAACAGAGATATATAAACCTTCTGTAAAAAAAGAGTCAAGAGAAGAGTATAAAAAAGCTTTTTTGAGAAGAAACTTAGCATTAATTAAAAAACATATCCAATCTCAGATAAAGTACTCTAAAAGAGCAAGAAGAATGAATATACAAGGTGATGTTAGAGTTAGATTTTTATTAAAAAAAGATGGTACGGTTATAAATATAGTAGCCTTGGAAGGACATAGACTTCTTAGAAAATCAACCATAAAAGCCATTAATGAAGCATCAAAATATTTTCCATCTGTACAAAAAAATATAACAATAACCATACCTATTCAATATAGATTAATTTAGTTTTTAGTTTATATTAAAGATGTATTAATATGGAGTTAAAATACAGTTAAAAAATTAGTTATATAATTACTATAAGTAAAGATAAGGAGGACGTGATGAAAGCTTTAAAATTAATTTTAGCAGGTTTGATAGTAACTGGTGCAACTTTTTTGGTTGCTGAAACATTACCAACAAGAGGTCCTTTACCATTTTCAACTTATGATAAAGATAATAACAATGTCATTACCGTAAAAGAGTTTAATGTGATTAAAAAGCAAAGAATAGAGCAAAAGTATCAAGAAGGAAGATTAATGAGAAATGCCGTTGATTTTTCAGATATTGATACTAATTCTGATGGAATAATCACAAAAGAAGAATTAAAGATTCATCAAGATAAAAGGTTTATGAATAGAATGAATCAAAGAAATTTAAATAAACAAGGTGGAAGAGGTATGGGAATGGGACAAGGACAAGGTCCAAATTGGTAAAAAGAGAAGGAGATTTAGTTCTCCTCTCTTTTTAATGTAACACTCCAACCTTTATATTTAGGGTCATTATTTATTTCATCAATCTGTTTTTTTGTTAAATGTGGATAACTCATAGTTTTTCCATCCCAAACTATACAAGCAAAGGTTTTTTCTTTTTTGAAAATTGATTTAATTTTATCAAACATTTTTATCCTTTAATTGGTTAGTAGATAATATAATATCAAAAATATTTAAAGTAAAGATTTATGATGATTGATTACAATAAAAAATTAACACTTCATAGAGAAATGTATCCTATGAGTGATATTAATATCTCTGTTGAAAGTGATAGGGGAAGAATACTTTCTGCTCCATCACTTAGACGTCTTCAAAAGAAAACACAAGTTTTCCCTCTAGAGCTTAATGCTGCTGTTAGAAGTAGGCTTACTCACTCGTTAGAAGTTTCTCAAACAGCAAGATTTATTTCAAAAACTATTCTAAAAAAATGTGAAGGAAAATTTGGTTTAGAAAATCTTAGTGATGCTTTTATTTCAACTGCTGAGATGACAAGTTTATTGCATGATATAGGTAATCCTCCCTTTGGGCACTTTGCAGAAGTTGCTATAAATAATTGGATGAAAACAAAAGGAATAAAAATCCTTGATGAATTAGTTGAAGTTGATGAAAAGAATCAAGAATTTAAAAAACTTTTATCGAATGATTTATGTAATTTTGATGGAAATGCGCAAGCAATTAGAGTTGTAACTAAGCTTCAAAGACTAAATCTATCTTTTTCTCAAATAGCTTCTATCTTAAAGTATACAAGAGGTGCTTATGAAGAGAAACCATCTAAAAATGATGAGTTTTCATATTTAAAAAAGAAACCTGGTTTTTATTATTCTGAAAGAGAAATAGTTGAAAAGATAAAAGATGCTTTAGGGTTGGAAGATGGATGTAGATTCCCAATAACATATATTATGGAAGCAGCTGATGACATAAGTTATTTAAATGCAGATATGGAAGATGCTGTAGATAAAGGTATAATTAAATTTGAGGATATATATACTCTTATAAAAGAAGAGTGTGAAAAGATGGGTGAAACTTATCTTTTAGAACTTGTAGCGCAGTTTTATCAAAAAGCAAAAGATAAGGAGAGTGAACCATATCAATTTAATCTATTTTTGACTTTAACAAGAGCAAAACTAACACACGCACTTGTAGAACATGTATCGGAAGTCTTTTTAGATAATCATGAAGATGTTTTTAACGGAAAATTTAATAACGCACTCTTAGAATATGATAAACAAAGTAAATATACAAAAGCAGTAGAAGTTTTACAAAATATCTCTATTAAGCATATTTATAATAATAAAGATATACAAACTTTAGAGTTAAAAGGTCAAAAAATATTATCATCTCTTTGTGAGAATTATGCAACACTTTTAAAACTTGAGAGTGAAGAGTTTGAAAAGTTAACTTGTGGAGAAAGAATCTCATGCTTCTTATCTCAAAGATTAATAAGAAGACTATCTGCAAAACATATAGTTGCTTATAAGGATTCTATATCAACTTTATCAAAAGAAGATATGACTAAATATAAACTAGAAGAGTGGTATTATAGAGCTAGACTTATTATTGACTATATTTCAGGAATGACAGATGATTTTGCTTTAAATGAGTATAAAACTTTAGAAGCTTTGATATAGTTTAGTTAAACTTATCAAAGATTCTTTTCTCTAATTCTTCTATTGTTTCAATAGCATCTTTGTCATGATTTGAAAAACCCCAGTTTACAAGAACTGAGTCAATTCCTGCATTTGAAGCAGCCATTATATCTTTATGTGAATCTCCAATTAATTGAGCATTATGTTTTTGTATATTATGAGTATCTAAAATCTTATACACCATTTCAGGATGTGGTTTTGCATTTACAACTGAATCATAACCTAAAATAGTCTCAAAATAATTACCAATACCCACATAATCAAGCATTTTTCTTGCAAAAGTTGAGTTTGCATTTGTTGCAACTGCTAGTGTAAAATCTGAACTTAAATCATCCATAAGCTTTTTTATACCGTCATATAGCTCTAAATCTTTTAAACAGTTAGCATTATAATGGTCCTCAAAAAGAACCTTTTGCTCTTCTGTAAAGTCTGGTGTACCATAAAAGAATTGTGCAGCATTTATTTCTGGGTCATTTACTTTTTCTAGAATATAGTTCTTTTCCATTTTTTTGAAGCCAAGGTTTTCTCTTACATGATTTATTGTATTTGTTATAGATGTTCCACTATCTATTAAAGTTCCATCCATATCAAACATAAGTAGACGCATAAAATTCCTTTATAGTTTTTATAGAGAGTATTATAGGGTTTTTATGATTAATTTTGTGAACGGTTTTAGATATAATTTAATTGTTTAAAGGAATTGAAATTGTAAATTCTGCACCATCATATTTTTTATTTTTGTATTTAAAATTTACATTTTTTACTGAAATTGAACCTTTTAGGCTTTCTGTAATTATTCTATAGGTCATATATAATCCAAGTCCTGTTCCTTGAGATTGGTGTTTAGTTGTAAAGTATGGTTCAAATATTTTATTTATAATGTTTTGTGGTATTCCTTTTGCAGTGTCTTTTATAATAATAATTAAATTATTTCCTTCTCTTTTTGTTTTTAAAAAGATATATCTTTTTTCTAATTTATTTTCTTTAAAAGCATCCTTCGCATTGTTTATTATATTTATTAAAGCTTGAGTTAATTCATTTGGACATCCTTCAAGAGAGTACTCTATTGGTGTTTCTCTTATGATCTCTATATGAGAATAATTTAAAGAGCCTTTCATAAGTGAAATAATTTTATCAAGATGTGAGTTTATATAAAAGGTAACTACTTTTTTATTTTCTGTCATAAAACCTCTAAAGTCATCAATTGTTTCAGATAAATATTTTGTTGTGTTAATTATTTCATCCATTGTATAGTCAAGTTTTTTGTCATCTAATTTACCAAACTCTTTTTGAACTTTTACTCCACTTGCTGCTGTAGATATTATACAAAGTGGTTGACGCCATTGATGGGCTATATTACCTAACATCTCTCCTAGACTTGCCATCTTTGATTGTTCATGTAGGAGTTCTTCTTTTTCATGAAGCTTTTGATCTAAGAGTTGTTGTTTTTGTACATAACTTATTAATTTTCTATAGCAGAGAAATCCAATAATAATACTTATTATATAGAATAATAGATAGTTAAAAAAAGTGTTTTTATTTTCTAAATAGGTTCTTTTATTATATTCTTTTGTAGGGATAGATATTGATACTCCACCTCGTATATCTCCTACTTTATACCCTTGAAAAGCATGACATTTTAAACAGTCTTGTTCTATTTTCATTGCAGACATAAATCTAAAATGTTCTTGATCATCTAATGTTGTAGTTTCATAATATTCTGTAATCTCTTTTTTTTCAAACTCTTTTAAAACCTTTTCTTCCCATGGGTCTGCTTTGTTATTTGGATTTAGTAGTTTTAAACTTGTGATATGTCCTTTTTGTCCATACATACCTGAAAAGTTATTCATTAGTTCTCTTAGTGTATATGCAGGGTTCATAAGTGTTAGTTTCATTCCATTTGTTGTAACTACATCTCTATTTGGAATGTGAGAAAGATAAGGATTACTTGGTGTCTTTTCTGTTGGAGTTACATATACTCCACCATGCATAGTAACCCATTGTCTAAACATCATATCTTTTTTAAAAGCATTTTTTGCATGATTTAAAAGTAAATCATCACGTTTTTTATTTGTATAGGAAATTGTATTGATTAAAGAAATAAGAATTACTAATGTCCAGATAGATAAAATTATAAAGCTATATGTTTTTATTTGTTTTAAATCTTTCATAGTAACCTCGAAATAATTTAATCTAAAAGTATCTTATCATAATAGTATAAAAATAACAAGTATCTATATTTTATTGTTGTTTAACACTTAATTAACATTTGTATATTAAACTTTCAACACATATAAAGAGAATTAAAACCTCCTACTACTAATATTTTAATTTTCTATAATTGAATAAATTTGAATATAAGCTTCACTTTTTAGTGAAGCTTTTTTTATTTATAGAAAATATTAAATGAATTTTCTATATGATTACTTAAAATTTTTAGGAAAGAAGATAATGAAAAAAGTTTTACCTATATTAACAGCTGTTGTTTTAATATTTATTATTGTTATGATATTTGCATCTATGGCAAAAGAGAAAAATATGATTGTAATAGAAGAGGGCAACCACTCTCATAAACCTCTTGAAGTAAAACTAAATCACCATCAAGACACTCAATGTGGAATGACTTTAACAACTTTAGTAGATTCTGCTCAAGCTATCTCTCCTGAAGGTAGAACTTGGTTCTTTGATGATACAGGGTGTTTAGCTTTATGGTATAAAGATATTGATTTTAAAGATAAAGCGGTTATTTGGGTATATTCACGTGATACAAAAGAGTATATTGATGGTAGAAAAGCTTGGTATGATAAAACTTCAAATACAACTATGGGTTATGGTTTTGGTGCTTATAAAGTGAAAAAGGAAGGTATGATACCTTTTGAAGAGATGCTTTTAAAAATGTATAGAGGTGAAAACCTTACAAATCCACTTATTAGAAAACAACTTTTAGGAAAATAATGGAAAGTGTAAGTATTCTAACAATCATATCTATCGCTTTTCTTGGTTCTTTTGGTCATTGTATTGGTATGTGTGGTGGAATAGTTGTAGCTTACTCTAGTACTAAAATAGATTCAGGTTGGTCAAAAACAAAGCAGTCTATTTCTCATATTCTTTACTCTTTTGGAAGAATCACAACTTATATGATCTTAGGAGTTGTTTTTGGTTTTATTGGTGGTGTTGTAACTTTTGATAATATGACAAGTGGAATACTTCTTATAACAACAGGTCTATTAATGATACTTGTTGGTTTATCTTTAAGTGGAAAAATAAAATTCTTAACATCTTTAGAACACTCTATGTCTAAATCACCACTATATCAATATACTTTTAAAGCTTTGATAGGATCGAATAGTTTTTCTAGTTTTTATCTGTTGGGGATGTTAAATGGTCTTCTTCCTTGTGGGTTTGTATATGTTTTTGCAATTACAGCTGCAAGTACAGGTTCTCCTCTTTGGGGTGCAATTGTTATGTTAATATTTGGACTTAGTACTCTTCCTGCAATGTTTTCTTTAGGTTTTTTTGTTGGAGTTTTTAAGC
Organism: uncultured Campylobacterales bacterium; assembly: GCA_947494995.1. Taxonomy (GTDB): domain Bacteria; phylum Campylobacterota; class Campylobacteria; order Campylobacterales; family Arcobacteraceae; genus Halarcobacter. The sequence continues at coordinate 77,957 of CANLWY010000002.1, forward strand.
AAATTACTTTAAGAAATCTTTTTATAAAGATTGCTTCAATCTTAGTAATTCTTTTTGGAATATATATTATGTATAGAGGTTATGAATATATATCTGATCCTACAAAATCTATTCTTAGTTGTCACATATAATTTAACTTTTTATTATTTAATCAATAAATTTAGACCTTTTTTAGTATAATGCAAAAATTTTTATAAAGGAGGTTATTGAAATGATTACAAAAAAGAAGACTTACTTCTCATTTTTTGGTGTTTTAGCTGCAACTGTAAATAGAAAAATGCACTCACATTTTAGTGCAATAATTACAACAAATAGTCAAAATATACCAAAAATTACAAAACTGTTATTCGCAAAGCAGTTAAAACCAATCAAACAATATTCAACAAATAGTATATAAATAAAAAATAGGGAACAATAAATATGAATAATAAAAAATTAACTACAAGTGTGGTTGCTTCACTACTATTAGCAACAAATCTTTACTCAGTAGAGTTATCTTCAATTACAGTTACAAGTGCAACAAAATCGGAACAGTCAATAAAAGATGTTACATCAAATGTAGCAGTAATTACAAAAGAAGAATTAGAAGAGAGACATTTTACTACTGTTTCAGAAGCAATAAATACAATCTCAGGAATAAATGTAACTAGTAATGGTGGTTTAGGGAAAGCAACTTCAGTTTTTATGAGAGGTTTTGATTCTCAAAGAATTCTAGTGCTAATTGATGGTATCAGATACAATGATATTACAGGTATTAGTGGAGCTAGATTTGAACACTTAATGATAAGTGATATTCAGCAAATTGAGATTATTAAAGGGGCACAATCTGGTGTTTGGGGTGCAGATGCAAATGCTGGTGTTATTAATATTATTACAACAAGTGCAAAAAAAGGTACAAGTGCAAGTGTTAATATAGAAGTTGGGTCTTTTTTAACAAAAAAACTTAATGCAAAAATTTCTCATAAGAGTGATAAATACGATTTTAAATTTGGAATAACAAAAATCGATACTGACGGATTTACAGCAAGATTACCTAAAGGTGATGATGTTTCTAAATATGAAGATGATGGATATGTAAATACAACTATAAATGCAAAATTTGGGTATAACATTAATAGTAATAACAGAATAGAGTTATCTCATAATAGATTAAAAGCAAAAAGTGAATATGATAATGGCCCTTGGGGAACAACAATAGCCCAAAAAGCTGATGGTGAAGGTTATGTTTTAGAGACTAAAAACCATTATAGTTCTCTTGCTTATTTAAATAAAAATAAATATTCTGATATAAAAGCCTATGCAAACTATTCAAAAATAGATAGAGATGATGAAAAAGGTTATACAAAAGAGTTTGATGGAAATATGAAAGAGTATGGAGTAAATGCAAAAATCCCATATAATGTAGACTCTTTTATATTAGCGGGAGTTGACTATAAAGTATCAAATCATAAAAATGATGTAGATAGAACACTTAGAAATAGAGGTGCTTTTATTACAAATAGTACTAAGTATGACAAACTTATTTTTACTCAGTCTTTAAGATATGATAATTATGATTTATTTAACAATAAAACAACAGGAAAAGTTGGTGTTAGATATAACCATAACGAAAACCTTTATGTAACATCTAATATTGGTACTTCATATAATGTTCCAACATTTTATAAGTTATATGATGCGTGGGCAGGTTTTGAAAACCTACAACCTGAAACAACAAAAAGTTTTGATTTGACTGTTTCTTACAAAGATTTATCTCTTACTTACTTTGATAATAAAATAAATAATATGATTGAATATAATAGTAATACTTACAAATACTTCAATATGGATGATGATGTAAGACTTAGAGGTCTTGAAGTTGGATATAAAAAAGCAGTTCTTGATGATTTATTATTGAGTTTAAATTATACATATACAGATGCAAAAGATGCAGAAAAGAAAAGACTTCAAAGAAGAGCAAAACAGAGTATTAAATTCGGAGTTGATTATTATGGGTTTAAAGATTTTCATATTAATGTAAATGGTGAATATGTTGGAGATAGAATTCAGTACGATTTTGGTACTTATAATGAATCTGCTCAAACAGGAAAATATACTGTATGGAATGCAGTAGTTAATTATGAAATTAATAGTCAAGCAAGTGTTTATTTAAAAGTTGATAATATCTTTGATAAATACTATCAAACAGTTGATACTTATTCATCAGCTCCAAGAAGTGCATATATAGGATTAAAATATAGTTTCTAAAATGAAAAGCTTACTACTTACAATATTTTTTACTATAAACTTATTTGCAGGAGAGAGAATAATAACTCTCTCTCCTTCAATAAATGAAATTGTTTTTGCCCTTGGAAATGGTAAAGATATTGTTGCAAATACTGAATATTGTAATTATCCAGAAGAATCAAAAAAAATACCTAAAATTGGTGGTTATGCAAATGTCTCTTTAGAGAAAATGTTAATTGCTAAACCAACATTGATACTTGCACAAAACTATGATAAAGAGCTTATCTCAAATATAAAAAAACTAAATTTAAATGTTAAAACTTTTAAAACTAATAACTTAGAATCAATTAAAAATACAATTACATCTATAGGAACCCTTTTAAATAAAGAACAAAAGGCAAAAGAGTTAAATGAGGGTATTGAAAATAGTTTAGAGAATATCAAAGGAATAGTAGCGAATAAAAAGATCTTGGTTGTAATTAGCCCTAGAGAAGACTTAAACAAACTTATTTATGTAGCAGGAAATAACCTCTATTTTAATGATATAATGAAAATTTCAGAAAATAAAAATGCATATGTTTCATCATCTTTATCTCAACCTATTGTAAATGTAGAGAAGATAATAAAAATGAACCCTGATATTGTAATTTTATTGGCTCCATATATAAAAGAGAGAGGAATTTCTCATTTTGATATGAAAAAGTCTTGGCTTGGCTTACCAATTAATGCAGCAAAAGAAAAAAGAGTTTATATTATAGATAAAGAGTATGCAGGAATACCTAGTAATAGGGTAGTTCATTTTATAAATGATTATAGGGATATATTGTTAGATGTTAGAAATAAACAGTTTTACTAATCCAATTTTACAAGAGATATCTTTTAAACTTGATATTGGTGAAAATCTTATTATCTTGGGTAAAAATGGTGCTGGAAAATCAACACTTGCAAAGGTTTTATGTAACTTAATACAAAATGATAGAGTAAAACTTTTTGAACAAAGCATTTCAAGTTTAGAAGAGAGAAAAAGAACAAAGTTCATAAACTATATACCACCAAAACTTGAAATCTTTGATGAATATATTACTACAAAAGAGTTTTTAGAAATGTCTTCTATAAACAAAGTAAGTAAAGAGAAAGTTGATGAAGTTATAACTATATTAAAGTTAGAAAATGTAAAGAATAGATATTGTGTAAACCTAAGTAGTGGGGAGCAACAGTTATTACTGTTAGCCTCAGCATTAATTCATAATGCAGAAATTACAATATTTGATGAGCTTACTGCAAATTTAGATATATCAAGAGTAAAAGAGGTTTTTGATATATTTAAGTCTGTAACACTAAAACAAAAGATTATCATAACACATAATTTAGATTTAGCCTATAATCTAAAATATAAAATACTATTTTTAGAAGATGGGGAAGTTAAGTTTTTTGGTTCAAGTAGTGACTTCTTTCAAATGGAAAATCTTAATAAGTTTTACAATGATAGTATAAAAATAGTAGATAATCACTTGGTAGTAAATTTATGAAAAAGTTTTTTTATATCTTTGGGTTTTTTATTATAGCTTTTGCTCCTTTTTTAGGGGATACCTCAATTATATATAAGGATGTATTTGATTCTAGTACAACTTCATATACCATATTCTGGGATTTAAGAGTTCCTCGAATTATATTGGCTTTTTTTGTAGGAGCCATATTAAGTCTATCTGGACTTATTTTTCAAACAATCTTTAAAAATGCACTTATAACTCCATATACTCTTGGAATTGCAAGTGGAACTACACTTTTTACAGCTGTATCTATTGTGTTTTTTCCAACTGTTATGTTAGCTATTTCAGGAGTTTTAGGTTCTTTTGTTACTATTATAATTTTATATTTAATTTCACAGAAGATAAATAAAAGTTCTATTGTAGTTTCAACTAATTCTATTCTTTTAATTGGTATTGCTTTGTCTTTTTTCTACTCTTCAGGGCTTATGTTAGTTTTTTATATGAGTGATTTACAGGAAAACTATTCGATTGTGAGATTTACTCTGGGAAGTTTAGATGTAGTAGGCTTTAATAGTGCAGTAATAGTTTCAAGTATCTCTTTAATTTTATTAGCTGTAGTTTTATCTTTTAAAGAAAAAATCAAACTTCTTTTAATATCAAATGATACAGCCTTTTTAAAAGGTTTAAATGTAAATAGAATAAATCTAACACTTTTGATAGTTATATCACTTGCTGTTGGAATAAGTATTAGTTTTGTTGGACCTATTGGTTTTGTGGGGCTTGTTATTCCTCATATTATAAAACTGATTTATAAACAAAGTGCTCATAAACTTTTAATCCCTGTATTTTTTTATGGGGGACTTTTTTTAGTAGTTGCTGATTTTATTTCTCGAAATTTAAATACTGCTTCTTCTTTACCTATAGGTGTTGTAACTTCATTTATAGGAGCACCATTTTTTGTATATTTACTTATTAGAAGAAATACTAAAAAGTAGAGATAAAATAAGCTAGAGCACAAAAGGCTAAAAGCAAATCTAGTTTTGATTTAAATTTTAGTGCTTTTAATACATCTATTTTAGAGATGTTCTTTTCTCCTTCTCCAAAATATGGTTTATCTTTAATCTTACCAAAGTAAGAAGTAGGTCCTCCAAGTTTTATTTTTAAATATAAAGCCATAGCTGATATTGGATGACCAGCATTTGGACTATCATGAAGTTTTCCAAAAGAGTAGAAGCTTTTAAGTGCTTTTGTTGATTTAAAAGTTAAAGCTATTAAAATAGCTGTTAATCTTGAAGGTATAAAATTTACAATATCATCAAGTTTTGCAGAAAATTTTCCAAATTTTTCATATTTTTCATTTTTATATCCAACCATTGAATCAAGGGTGTTAATAGCTTTGTAGATAAAAGCTCCAACAATTCCAAATAAAAGAAGATAAAACATAGGAGCAATTACACCATCACTTAAGTTTTCTGCATAGGTTTCTATTGAAGCTTTATTTATATCAGAATTATTCATATCTTTTGTATCACGACTTACTAACATAGATATTGATTCTTTAGGATTTGAAGAGTCTAAAACTTGTTTTACACTATCATATAACATTTTTGATGAGATTGTAAAAGAAGCGATAAGGGCTTGGAAATAGATATTTTCAATTAGACTAAGAATAAAAGCAGAAAATCCTACTACGAAAATAGTTGATGTTGTAAGAAAAAAACCTCTAAAGATTGAGTCTTTATAAAAGTTTTTTTCAAACCAAGAGATAAAGTTTCCTATTAATATAATAGGGTGTTTTAGATATTTTACTTTCTCAAACTCTCCAAAAAAATAGTCAATAAAGTATGCTAGAAATAGAAGTTCAAAATACAAATCTATATCCTATTTAAAGCTTTTTTTAGAATCTTGATACTACTTTTGCTTTTTACAGCAATTCGTACGTATGAAGTATCAAGAAAATCAAAATTTGAGCAGTTTCTTATCATGATTTTTTCTTTTTCAAGTACTTTTTGTAACTCTTTAGCCTTTATATTTTTTAGTTTTATTAATAAAAAATTTGCATCACTTTTATAAACTTTTTCTATAAAAGAGTAGTTTTTTAAAAGGTTTATTAAAAGTTTTTTATTTTGTTTGTTTTTTTTAATTGTAGTTTTTTTAAACTTTTTATCTTTTAAAGCCTCTATTAAATAGTTCATATCAAAAGTTGAGAGTTTCCACAAAGGCTCTTTTTCTCTTAGTTTTTTTATGTTCTTTTTTGTTGAAATTATAGTTCCGACTCTAATACCTGCACTTGAATAAAACTTTGTCATAGATTTTAGAATATATAGGTTTTCATATGACTTTAGGTATTTTATGGCTGATTTTTTTTGAGAAAATTCTAAAAAACTTTCATCTATAAGAAGTGTACAGTTTTGCTTTTCCCATATTTTAAAAAGTTTATTTAAATTATAGTATTTTCCATCAGGAGTAGAAGGATTTACAAAAATCACAAGGGAGTTTCTTTTAGGTTTTTTATAAATATCTTCAAATCTATTTATGAGCTCTATTTTATAGTTATATTTTTTTGCAGCTTTTTTATATTCTAAATAAGCTGGAGAGTAAATAATACATCTTTTTAAACCTAGGTTTTCAAACAATCTAAAGATAGCAGAACTTCCTCCATTATATAGTTCAATTTGAGAATTCAAAATGTTATAATGGTTTGAAATAGCCTTGTAAAGTCCCTTATAATCAGGGTATGAAGAGATACTTATACTATTGAAATCAATTTGAATGTTTGGTTTTATAAAGTTTATATTTGAAGATAAATCGATTATCTCATTTTCTTTACAGTTTAGTTTTTTTGCAAATGAGTTTATATCTCCACCGTGTTTAAACTCTTTCATCTAGCCAGTTATCTTTACCATTTTCTTTTGCTTTTTTTGCAGCTGCTTTATAATCATAAGCAACTTTTATTTGTTCAAGATTATATTGATTATCTTCTAGTGTTAATATTGTGTATGAAGCTTCTTTTTTAAGTCCAACTGATCCAGGGTTTATTACAATTTGTCCACTATTTAATTTTTGAAAGCTTGGAGTAATAGAGTTTCCACAAAAAATAAAAGGTGCTTCAATATTGTCAGTTAGTTTAATAATCTCTTCATCACTTCTTTTCTCTTTTTTATCATTTTCCAGTAAGCTTTGTGTATCATCAAAATATGTTCCATGAATCATATAATAAGTTCCACCAATAATTTTTTCAAAAGGTAAGTCTTGAATCCAGTATAAAACATCTTCACCTAAATCTTTGTAAACATATTTTAAAATGGGGTTATCTTCAAGCTGTTCTAGAGAAGCTTCAAGTATTTTTCTATCATTATCTCCTAAGATATTGATAAATTTACTTTTTCTAATTAAACCATAGGTAGCTCTTGGCTCAATTGGTCCATAAAACATATCCCCAAGGTTTAAAACAACCTCTATATCTTTACTTTTAATATCATTTAGAACTTCTTTTAAAGCATAAATATTTGAGCGTATATCAGATAAAATTGCAATTTTCATTAAATGGTTCCTTTTTGGTATCTTTTAGAAGCTTTTACACTATATATTTTAGATATAATTCCGATAAAATTTTCAAGAATATTACTATAAAAAGGCTTATTTTTGGGTGTATTAACAAAACTCACTCTTGAAGAAATCAATAATCTTATAAAAGATACAAATATAGAGTTTCTTTCTTTACAAGAAACAGCAAATGGAATTACTGATTCTACTTATATTGGAACTACTAAAGACGAAATAAAATATATCTTTAAAATCTTTGAAACTTCTACAAAAGAGCATATTGAAAATGAAATAGCTATTTTAAAAACTTTAGATGATTTAGATGTTCCTCATCCTTTATCTAAAAATATCATTTTATATGAAAACAAACCCACTGCGCTTTTTTCTTTTATAAAAGGAAAAATATCAAAAGATATAAATATAAAACAAATAGAAGAAATATCAAAGTTTTTAAAAGAGCTTCATAGTGTAAATACTATAAAGCCTACAAATGAAAATATTTATGATAAATATCATTTTCAAAAGTTGCTTAGGCAAGTTGAGTCTTCAAATGATGAGTTTAAAAGTAGATTTGAGTTTATTAAAGATATTGATTTAGAAAATAATTCACTTATTCATGGAGATTTATTCCCTGATAATGCAAAGTTTATTGATGATAACTTGAGTGGGGTATATGATTTTGCGCAAAGTTGTTATGGAAATAAGTATTTTGACTTTTCTGTTATGATTGTTTCATGGTGTTTCAAAGGGCATGATTTTAGATTTGATTTCTTAGAAAAAGCATTAACTAGTTATGATGAAAAACTTACTATAAAAACAATAGAGCCATATATTTTATATGCTTGTCTTTATTATGCACTTCAACGATATACACGAGTAAATAAAGCAAAAGATTATAAAGAGATGATTAAAAAATTTGATATATTAAAAGAGATTTTAGATGCACATATTTGATGATACTAGTATTGAGGTTTTACGTGAGATAATGATTTCTCGTAGAGATGTTAGAGGTAATAAGTTTATTGATAAAGAAGTTGATGATGAAGTTTTAGATGAAGTACTAAACGCAGCAAATTCTGCTCCTTCTGTGGGTTTCTCTCAGCCTTGGAAATTTGTTATTGTGAAAGATAAAAATAAAAGAGAAGAGATTTATCAAGAGTTTTTAGAAGAGAATAAAAAAGCAAAAAAGATTTTTAAAGATAATGAACTTTATCCTAAACTAAAACTTGAAGGAATAAAAGAATCATATTTAAACTTAGCTGTTTTCTATGAAAAACCAAAAAGAAAAATATTAGGACAAACAAGTCAGAAAAAAATGGGAGAATATAGTGTAGTTTGTGCAGTCCAAAACTTATGGCTTATGGCAAGAGCTTATGGTGTAGGAGTTGGTTGGGTTTCTATTTTAAAACCTAAAAAAGTAAAGAAGATACTTGGTATAAAAAAAGAGTATAAATTAGTAGCTTATTTAACTGTTGGTTATGTAGATGAGTTTTTAGATGAACCAGAACTGCTAAAGCTTAATTGGGAAAAGAAAAAGAGTTTAAAAGATATAAAGATTATATAGGGATTTTAATGATTAAAAATATTATAGGAAAAGTTGATTTTTGTGAGAGTTTAAGAGGGAAAAGTGCTACTTTTTTATTTGCTTTGAGTAATACTCAAACTGCAAATATTCAAGGAATTACACAAGCTGGAATTCCAGGAAAAATATATTTAACTCCAACATTAGATAGTGAGTTTGTTTGTACAGGTGAAGTTAGAAGCTTAGAGAGTATTGCAGAAACACCAAAAGGTGTCCCAACTCCTGCTTTAATAACAAGGGCAGTACATCTTTTAAAACCATATTCAAATATAGAGCTTCTAAACTTAGGATTAGAAGTACATCCAAAAGTAAATTATTTTGATATTCATGAGTTTGGAATAAAGCCATCAAGATCAATTGCACTTGATGCAAATATTGATGCAATGAAACTTTTTCAAAAGGCTTTAGAGTTTGGCCAACACTTTGAGTGTAAAGATGATTATGTAATTTTAGGAGAATCTGTTCCTAGTGGTACAACAACAGCAAGTGCTACAGCACAAGCCTTAGGATATGAGTGTAAAAACTTTTTTAGTAGCTCTTTTAAAAATGTTCCAAATAAAGTAAGAGAAGAGACAATATTAAATGCTCTTAAGAATATAAAAGATGAAGATGATTTATTTACAATTCTAGGAAAAGTTGCTGATAATATGTTGATTTTTAATGCTGGATTTATTTTGGGACTTAATAATAAAATAAAACTAGTTTTAGCTGGTGGAACACAAATGGCGTGTGTTTTACTTATTGTTAATTCTATTTTAAAAACAATGGGTGGTGAATTTGAGACTTCAAATTTAGCTCTTTGTACTACAAAGTGGGTTTATGAAGATGAAAATTCTGATATTAAAGCACTTTTAGAACTTCTTGATTTTAAGATTAATGCTTATTATTCAGATTTTGATTTTTCAATATCAAAACATCCTGCTTTAAAACTTTATGATGAAGGTGAGGCAAAAGAGGGTGTTGGTGCTGGTGGAGCACTTATGTATGGTCTTCTAAATGGTTTAGAAAAAGAAGAGATTATAAAAAAAGTAGAAAGTTTTTTAGGATAATAGTTTGAAAGTATTATATTTTGGGGGACAAAAATCTGGAAAGTCAACACTTGCTGAACAAAAAGCATTAGAGATAGCAAGTTCTAAACCATACTATATAGCTACATATGATAATAGTTTTGATGATACTGAGATGAAAGATAGAGTATTAAAACATCAAATACAAAGAGAAGATAGTTTTATTACTATAGAAGAGCCAAAAGATTTTATATCAAAAATAGAAAGTGGTAATACTTATTTAATAGATTGTGTTTCTATGTGGATATTAAACTCTTTAGAAAATGAGGAAGAAGAGTTATTAGAAGAGCTTGAAAAATTAAGAGATATAGAGGCAAACATTGTTTTTGTACTAAATGATGTAAATTCAGGAGTTATTCCTTTTGATAAAGAGTCACGAAAATTTGTTGATTTGACAGGTATTATTGGACAAAAACTAGCTTCACTTTGTGATGAAGTTTATGAAGTGAAATTAGCTCTTCAAAATAGGTTAAAATAGATGAAAAATATCTCTATCTTCGGTACAAGTAGTGATGCAGGAAAATCAACTATCACTTTTGTTATTGCAAAAATACTGCAAGATTTAGGTGTAAAAGTTGCTCCTTTTAAAGCTCAAAATGTTTCAAACAACGCTTTTGTTTGCGATGATGGAAGTGAAATAGCAGTTGCTCAATATTTTCAAGCGGGTGTTTTAGGAGTTGAAACTTCATATCATCTTAATCCTGTACTTCTTAAATCAGGACGTGGAAACTCTGCTTCACTTATCGTAGAAGGAAAAGTTGCAACGAACAAAGATGTAAGAGAGTATTATCGAGATTTAGACTCGTTAAAACCTGCTGTAAAAAGATGTTTTGAATATCTTGACTCTAAATATGATTGTGTAGTTTGTGAAGGTGCAGGAAGTCCAGTGGAGCTTAATCTTATGGATAAAGATTTATCTAATATATTTATTGCAGATGAATATAATACAAAGATAATACTTGTTGCTGATATTGAAAAAGGTGGGGTTTTTGCTTCTATTTATGGGGTTTATCATCTTCTTCCAAAAAAATTACGTAAAAATGTAATAGGGGTTATTGTAAATAAGTTTAGAGGAGATATGACTCTATTTGACGAAGGTGTTAGGATTATTGAAGAGGATTTTAACATTCCTGTTTTAGGAGTGTTGCCGTATATTCCTTTTAATCTTGGGTTTGAAGACTCTCAAAGCTTAAAAAACTATGTTCAAAATGCTAAAGAAAGCATATTAAAAGTAGGAGTGATTGCATATCCATATATGAGCAATTATAATGACTTTGAGCCTTTGATTGCTGATAAAAACATAGAATTAGAGTTTGTTGAAGCAAATATCTCTTTAGAAAAGTTTGATATGATAATTTTACCAGGTTCTAAACTTGTGATAAAAGATTTAAGATGGTTAAAAGAAGTAGGACTTTTTGATAGAGTTTTAAATTATAAAAAACAGATTTTAGGTCTTTGTGGTGGCTATGAAATGATGTTTGAAGAGTTACAAGATAATGAACTAATCGAAAATGATGAAGAGACAATTGAAAAAGGTTTTAGTTTTATTGATGATGTGATTTGTTTTGAAAAAGATAAAACCCTAAAAAAAGGAAGTTATAATCTTTTTGCTTGTGAAATTGAAGGTTTTGAAATACACCATGGGCAAAGTTCAAAATACCCTTTATCTTTTGAGAAGGAGAATATAAAAGGAACTTTTGTTCACGCAATATTTGACAACGACAATCTAAGAAATAAAATCTTTTTAGAAGTAAATAAAAACTATAAAGAGTTTAATTTTTCTAAGCATAAACAAAATGAAATAGATGGGTTTATCTCAAACTTAAAAGATAGGCTTGATGTTAAAAAAATTATGGAGTCTATAAATGAATAACTTCTATCTTGGATTAAAGTTTGCAATAAGTTATTTTACAATTTTTCCTGTAAAGTTTAAAGAGAGTGACGATTTATCAAAAAAAGAGATTTTAAGCTCTATGGTTTTATCTTTACCTATAAATGGTTTACTTTTAGGCTTAGCTACGATTTTAATATACTTATTTTTAAATTCAATTTCTATTTTGGGTGCAATTATTGCATCTTGTCTTTATATGGTTTTATATGGCTTTATTCATACAGAAGCAATAGCAGATGTTGCAGATGCCATATATGCCAAACATGGTGGGAAAGATGCTTATGAGGTCATAAAAGAGCCTACTATTGGTGCTATGGGACTTTTGTATAGTATAGTTTTTGTTATTTTAAAAGTTTCTGCTTTATCTTATCTTTTTTACAATAATTTAATTTTAGAGTTTTTATCAATTTTGATTATTAGTAGAGTTTGTATTCAATTTATTATCTATTTCTTTGAGTTTAAATCATCATTTCTAAGTTCTTTAAAAGACTCATTTTCTTTTAAGAGATTTTTATTATCTGTTTTTATTACTTCTATTTTTATTGTTTTACTTACAGATTTTAGCTTTTTATTGATTTATCTATCTTCATTTTTAGTAGCTTTCTTAAGTGCAAAGTTTATTAGAAAAACTGTAGGTTTTCTAAATGGAGATGCTTTAGGAACTATCTTAGAGTTTACGGAATTAGTTTTAGCACTTATGGTTTGTTATTTATGGCTATAACACTTTTAAGACATGCTCCTTTAGCAAAAAAATATCAAAAACGTTTTGTAGGGCATAGTAATATAGATATCGATTTAACTTTAACAGATGTCTCTAAACTAGATGAAATCAAAAGTAGAAAATATGATTTAATTTACTCTTCCGATTTAAAAAGATGTACTCAAACCTTGGATTTAATAGACTTTACATATCAAGCAGACAGTAGATTAAGAGAAGTAATGTTTAAAAAAGAGTTTGAGTTAAAAAACTTTGAAGAGATAGAAAAGCTTGATTGTTTTGATAATAAATATTTAGATTCAAAAGAGTCTTGGCATAAGTTTATATGTGAAGAGAGTTTAAATAGTTTTGAAAGTAGAGCAATCTCTTTTTTAAACGATCTTCCAAAAAATAAAGAGACTCTAATCTGTTCCCATGGAGGTATGATAAAAGTTATTTATGAACAACTTTTAAAAAAAGAGATTTATAAAGTCGATTATCTTGAATCAATAATTATAACTTAAACTTATGAAATAAATATAAGTTTACTTAATGATATATTCAAGTTAAATTTATTATAATCCATTATTATAATGGTTTGATAATAGATTTAACACTTTTTGGCAAGTGGGCAAAGACTATATTACTATTTTTGATAAATTCACCTTTTTCATATATAGCTATATCTAAAGTCATATTTGACTTTTTAAAAGAGAGTAGTTTTATAGTTTGATTATTTTGTTCATATGTGATATTCTTAGACTTTAAATCGATTATTGGTTTTTTAGCCATACTTCTCCTTATATCAAGCCATTATAAGACAAGATTTCTTAAAGGATATAATAAATGATAAATACAGAAGAGATTAAATCAATTCCATCAAATAGATTACAGTTTTTCCCTATTATGATGTTTGCTATTGTTATGGGGTTTTCAGGCTTAACTTTAGTTTTAAAAAAATTAAACGAAGTTTTGTTTTTCCCTCAATTTATAGCTTCATTTTTTAGTTTTGCTACAACAGTTATATTTTTTGTTATAGTTTATTTCTATTTTAAAAAGTTTGTTTTGTATAAAGAGGAAGTAAAAAAAGAGTTATCTCATCCAATAAGAATAAACTTTTTTGCTGCATCATCAATTTCTATGCTTCTTTTATCACTTATATATAAAAATTCAATTGTAGAATTGTCTAATATTTTCTTTATATTAGGTGCAAGTTTACATATTTTTTTAACATTTTATACTATGAAATTTTGGATAAATAATAATCTTGAGGTTCAACACTCAAACCCTGCTTGGTTTATTCCAATTGTTGGAAATCTGATTGTTCCAATTGCTGGTGCAGGTTTTGCAGGAGAAACTGTTTTATATTTCTTTTTTTCTATTGGTATTTTCTTTTGGATTATCCTTTTTGCAATAATTTTAAACAGAGTGATTTTTCATAAGCAGTTTGCTCCAAAATTTATGCCAACACTTTTTATATTGATTGCACCTCCAGCAATAGGGTTTTTAGCATATATAAAACTAGAAGGGCACCTAGACTTTTTTGCACATATTCTTTATAGTCTGGGACTTTTTTTTACAATCTTAGTTTTTACTATGTATAAAAATTATATAAATATCAAGTTTTTTATCTCTTGGTGGGCATTTACCTTTCCTATGGCTGCAATTACTCTTGCAACACTTTTAATGTATGAGTTAACACATAATTTGATTTATGCTATGTTAGGTTATTTTCTAGCTTTAGTTACAGTTATAGTGGTTTATAAAGTTGCAAGGGAAACAATATTACATATGAGGAAAAAAGAGATATGTATTATGGAGTAGTTTTTAATTTAAATAAGAGGAGACCTCTTATTTAAATTTTAGCTTTCTCTAAACTTCTTTTGATTTACAGCTTCTAAAATTTTAGATGCAATTCCTGAAGTGTTTTTAGCTACTGCATGTGTTTGATTTGCAACAGAAGCATTACTTTGAGATTGTTGATCTAATCTATTTATTACGTCATTTATTTGTTCAATACTTGTTTTTTGCTCTTTTGAAGCTTCCGAAATATCAACAATAGCCTCAGTTGTTTTAGAGATATTTTCATTTAGTTTTTCATATCCTGAAATCATAGTATCAGCAATTTGTTTACCATTATCAGTTTTTAAAGTTGCATTTTCAACTAAATCTTTAATCTCTTTTGCAGCTTCAGCTGATCTTGCTGCTAAGTTTCTTACTTCTTGTGCAACAACAGCGAAGCCTTTTCCTGCTTCTCCTGCTGTAGCTGCTTCAACAGCAGCATTAAGAGAAAGGATATTTGTTTGAAATGCAATTTGATCAATTACGGTAATGGCTTCTGCAATAGCTTGTGTTTGTTCATTGATTTCATCCATTGAAGTTACTGTAGAACTTGCTAATTTTTGACCTTCTTTAATTGAGTTAGATAATTCATTAGAGTGGTTTGACATCTCAGTTATTCTATTTGTATTGCTTACAACAGTACCTGTTATCTCTTCTAATGCGGCAGCTGTTTCTTCTAAAGATACTGCTGTTTCATTTGAAGATTTATTTAAGATATCTACGTTTTCTAGTAGACTTTTTGAGCTATCTTCTAAAGCTAAACCATTTTCTTTGTTTTCTCGTAGCATTTGTGTGATGATTTCACATAAATTGTTTAGTCCCTTTGATATATTTCCATTTGCATTTGGAATTGTTTCTACAAAATTTAAGTTTGAATACTCTTTTAGCTGAGATAAAATAGGGTTAATATCGTTATTAACATTATTACTAATTGTTTCAATCATTTCATTGATAATATCTTTTAGTTCATCTAGTGATTTTGTAGATGTTGAATTGTTAACTTTAACATCAAGTTTTCCTTCTTTTACTTGTGCAACTACATCTTTTACGTTATTGATTAAGTCTCTATCTTCATTGATGTTTTCAGAAATAGTTTCCATTTGAGTATTTATTACTTTTGCCATATTTCCAAATTCATCATTTGTATTTAGGTTGATTTTTTTAATATCATCTTCTTCACCTTTTAAGTATCTAAAGAAGAAGTCAAATCCACTTTGTAGCTCTTTTAATGGAGCAAGGATTTTTAATAATGAATAGAAAAGTATTCCTAAAATAATAACAAGTAAGACAATATATAAAACAGCTTCTTTAATTATATTATTGTTAATATCTTCAAATACTAACTCTTTATCAAGTTGTATTAAAACCTTCCAGTTAGTATTTTCTATTGTACTAAAAGAGACAAGTTTTTCAAGGTTTTTATCTTTTATCTCTGAAAAACCTGCTTTATCACTGTTTTTTAACTGTGTAAAAAGAGTATCTTTTTTGTTAAGTAGCTTTTTATCTTTATGAATGATTATTTCAGCTTTTTCATTTATTAGATATGCAAAACCTTTTTTATCAAGGTCTATATTTAAAATACTATTTAC
Source organism: uncultured Campylobacterales bacterium (assembly GCA_947494995.1). GTDB lineage: Bacteria > Campylobacterota > Campylobacteria > Campylobacterales > Arcobacteraceae > Halarcobacter. The sequence goes on from CANLWY010000002.1 coordinate 93,887, forward strand.
AATAGTATCAATAAAAATATCAGAACCAATAACACCAACTATTTTATTATTCTGTATAAGAGGTGTATAAACTGAAACTACAAGTTTCTTTGTTGAAACGTCAACATAAGGGTTTGATACTCCAGATTTCTTCTTTTTTATTGCATCTTTATACCATGGTCTTGTTCTTGCATCATAACCATCTTTTTCAATATTTAAGATTTGTTTATTAGATAAGACAAGTGATCCATCCTTTTCAAACCCAACATATACATCAACAAACTTACCAGCCTTTGTACCTAGGGCAAGTTTTCTTAGCATTACATCATTTTGAGGATTAGCATCAACTTCTTTTAATTCGTCAGCTATTGCTTCAACAATATCTATTTTTGACTGTAGGTAGCTATTAATGAATTTTGAGCTTCCTTTTGCTAAATTTAAACTACTTTGTTCTACAGAATTACTTTCTGTAATATAACTATTTCTTGTATTATAGACTCCTAATATACAGAACGATATAAATGTACTTATAAAGATAAGTAATAATAATTTTCCTTTTATGCTTGAGGTATTCATTTTGTCTCCTTCATCAAATCTCTACTAAAATAATAACATAAAAACCCCGAGAAATAAGAATAAATAACGTTTTTTATTTATGGGATTATCTATTTTAAATTCATAAAGGGTTATAATGTTACTTTATTTAAGATATGAGGTATTATTATGGAATATAGATATATTGGAAAAAGTGGGCTTAGAGTAAGTCCTATTTGTATGGGAACAATGACTTTTGGTTCTACTACTTCAAAAGAAGAAGCCTTTAAAATACTTGATAAAGCTTATGATAGAGGAATAAACTTTTATGATACAGCAGAGATTTATCCTGTTCCTCCAAAAACAAAATATGAAGGTACAACTGAAAAGTGGGTAGGGGAATGGCTTCAAACAAAACCAAGAGATTCAGTAATCCTTGCAACAAAAGTTTCAGGAGCTGCTTCTGGTTGGTTTGTCCCTTGTACAAGGCATGGATTAACTGCAATTGATTCTTTTCATATTAAAAGAGCTGTAGAAGGTAGTTTAAAAAGACTTAATACTGATTATATAGATCTTTATCAAATGCATTGGCCTGATACAGTTGTTCCTATAGAAGAGAGTATAAAAGCTTTTGATGCACTTGTAAAAGAGGGTAAAGTAAGATATATAGGGAGTTCAAATGATAGTGCATATGGACTTACAAAAGCAAATGAAATTTCAAAATATGAAAAGTTGTCAAGATTTGAATCAATTCAAAATAATTTTTCACTTTTAAACCCTAGATTTCATGACGAATTAGCAAATGTTTGTAGAAGAGAGAATATTTCACTACTTCCATACTCTCCAATTGGTGGTGGTATGTTAAGTGGTAAGTACAATAGTGGATTATTTCCTGAAGGGTGTAGATTTACTGCATATAAAAATAATTCTAGTGCTAGAGTTAGAGCTATGACAGACAGGTTTGTAAATGAAAAAACTATTGAAGCTACAAAGAAGTATATGATATTAGCTGAAGAGTATGGAGTTTCTTCTGTTACATTAGCAGTTGCATATTCAAAACATTTTGATTTTGTTGCTTCAACTATTATTGGTGCTAGAAAGTTTTCTCAACTTGAAGAATCCTTAGCAGCTTTTGATTTTAAAATTGATGATGAATTATTAAGTAGAATTGAAAAGATTCAAAAAGAGATTTTATACCCTATGGGATAGAAGATTAGATAAGTACAGGGGACAACTCTGTACCATCATCAAAAACTACTCTGTCTCTTCCTTCATCTTTTGCCTTCAAAAGTAAATTATCTACTTCCCTTCTTGCTTCATCTATTGAGTTATAATTGTCTCTAAAAACCACACCTGCACTAAATTTTAAAACTATTTTATGCTCTTCATATTTGAAATGGTTTTTTTCTATAATCTTTTTTAGTCTATAAATATATTTTTTAATCTCATCTTTATTATTATAATTTATAAGAGCAAAAAACTCTTCTCCACCATATCTTGCAATAATATCTTCTTGCCTAGTAAGTTCAGATAAAAGGTTTGCAAAAGCTTTTAATACGAAATCTCCACATTCGTGACCATGTTTATCGTTTATTATCTTGAATTTATCTAAATCTAAAAAGATAATCGCATATTTAGTTTTAAATATAGAGTGTTTCTTTTCAAATTTTATTACTTCATCTTCTAATGATCTTCTATTTAATATTCCTGTTAAGTAATCTTTTGATTTTTCTTCTTTTACTTGTATTAGTTCTTCTTGAAGTTTTTCAATAGTATTGTGAAGTTCATCGAATTTTTCTCTATTTTTATCTAGTTCCTCATTGCTTTTTTTCATAGAGTTTTCAATATTAAAAAGAGAGTCCACTAAATTAGATTGTAAAATACCTATTTCTCTTTGAGATGCATTAGATATATTTAGAGCTTGTAGTTCTTCTTTTATTTTTGTTATCTCTTCTAAAGAGTCAGAACTTTCAATTAATGTTTTGTCATATTGTTTACTAAGTAATGAGATTATTTTAATAATATCATCAGTTTTTTGTCTTAGTACCAATCTATCCGAATCAATTCTTTTATATGTAATCTCTTTTAGTTTCTTTATTGAGTCTCTTTGAAATAGTTTTTGAGGATCATCAGATATACTTTTTAAAAAGCTATTTACTTCTTTTTCTATATCGCAATTAACAGATGGTTTTAATATATCTTCTAATATAAATAATAGTTTTTTTAAGTCATCATTCGGGATTCTTCTAGATAAAAGTAGTGCGAGGTCATTAAAACTTTCAATTTGATAAAATGATTTTTGCTCATCATCTGTAATCTTTTCCAAAAGTTCATTAAAAAGATTTATTTCGTCAATTTCAGTATTTGTTATTTTTACTTGTTTTTTAAATTCTTTAAAATAATTCTCTGGGGTAGAAAGATGTTTATTCTTCCTTAGCTCTGTTAAAACATCTTTTGTTATTTCTTTTATGATTTCCACTTAAACGTCCCATTTGTGTATATAAGTTATAAATATTATATAAAAAAAAGATAATAAATACAAGAAAATTTATTAATTTTTTTAATTATTTAAAAAAAAAGCCAAAGATAAAAAATTAAATTTATTATTTTATTTCTTTATTATAAATAATTGAAAAAATATAAATATTATGAAAGATATTATGAGGATTATTATATTAAATTAATTAAAATATGTAATTTGATACTGTTGTAGAATATAAATTAAAGAGGCTTTGATGGAATGAAAAAAGAATCTATTCTTTTAATTCTTTAATTACTTGTTTGACATCTTTTAAACAACATTTTCCTGATGGATTATTGATTTCACAATCACACTTATCAGTATTCATTCTTGTTTTAATATCTTCAAGAGCATTTGTTTCTCCTGTTTTGGTAATTTGTTCATTCATTTTTTCTTTTGTCCAATTAAAACAGTAACAAATAGTAGAAGGATTAGTCCAGTCTTTTAATCCAACTTCTATATTTAATATATCTTGTTTAATTGTTTCAAATCCTTTAAAATAAACTACTTTACAGTTAGAAGTTTTACAAAAATAGAAACCATTTAAAGACTTAAATTCCTTTTGATGTTTTTTCTTAATTATACTAGATAGAGTAATTATAGATACATCTTTAGCTTTTTGTTTACAAACAGGACAAGTATCTTGTGTGAAAAATTTAGGACTGTAACAGTTGTCTTTTTTACTTTCCATGATTTACTCTTTTCAATGGGATATATATAAATTGATAATTTCATCATTTTAACATTATTAAGTTTGAATATCTTTAGCATTTACAATTGTAATCTGTTTTTTACTTTTATCTTTTATAAAATAGTCTCTATAATAAAGAAACAAAATATTTATTATTGATATATATGGGTATACAATATAAATCCTGATACAATTTAACATTCGATTTAAAGGGATTTATTGTAATGAGGGTAAGAGTTTATTATGATTATATAATAGACTTAATTTTTTAACAAAACTACGAAAAATGGAGATGTTTGCACTTGTTTTCTTCAATTTTTAGCAAAAATCATTCAAACTCGAGGCATAGTTTGGGCATACTTTCATGACTTTATACGAATGTTTAGCACCAAAATATAATAGTTGAATAAGTTATTCATACTTATATATGAATAGATAATATACCGGGATATATTAAGTCCTTACTTTTAAGAGTTTCTGTAATGATTCCTATTAGCAATAGAAAGCTAAAATTAGGTATTTGGCAAGGTATTTGCATGGGTGAATATAGAAATTCTGAAGTGCAAGAGAAATAGTTGTGACAATTATGGGAATATAAAAAGACCACAATAAAAATATGTGGTCTATCTTAGTTTTTTTAATATTATTCTTTTATAATCCTGCTTGTACCTGATACATTTATTGAACTATTTGGAACACTACTAAAGCTTACAAATAATTGAGATGGTTGTTTCATGTCAAAACCTTGTAGAATTTCAATATTTCCTGATTTCTTGAAACCTGTATCTCTTAAGTACTCACCTAATGCAATAGCAGCTGAACCTGTTGCTGAATCTTCTATTACACCACCATAAGCAAAAGCATTTCTTGAGTGATATAGGTTTTCGTTTTCTGCCCATAAGATACTAATTGTAACAATATTTTCTTGTTCCATCAATTTTTTAACTTTTGCAAATTCATATTTCATCTCTGATAGTTTTTGTTTCTCTTTAAGAAAGATTATTAAATGATTATTACCAGAAAATGAAATTTTAACTGGATATTTTTCATTTAGATCATCTTTGTTGAACGAAAATGATTCAATAATACTATTAATAAAGTTTTCCTCTACATCTATGGAGTGTGTTTTAACAGAGCTGATACTAGTAAAGCTCTCTCCATTATTTTTACCAACTTCAATTTGTATATTTCCGTCATTTATAATTAAATTATATGTGCCTACACCAAACTTTTCACCAATACAATAACCACTAGCGACTGTTGCATGACCACAAAATGCAATTTCAGTTTCAGGAGAAAAATATCTTATTCTAAATGAATTCCCTTGCTTAACTATAAAAGCTGTTTCAGAATAATTAACTTCTTTTGCAATTTTTAGCATTTCTTTATCACTTAACATTTCATCACTAAATAATACACCTGCTGGATTACCGCCTTTATTCTTATATGAAAATGCTGATATTTTTTCTACTTTCATTTTATTTCCTTAATTTTTTTATAATTATAGAGAAGTTTGAAAATTAATTCTACATTATATTTTACATTTTAAATGCTATATATTGCTATTTTTTGTGCTTTAAATTGTTATTTGATACAATTAATTATGAAAAAAGATACTAAACATACTCATGCAGATATTGTAAATAAGTCTTTATCCTATATTTATAAACATATTGATGCAAATATCACCTTAGATGATTTAGCAAGACTAAACAGTGTCAGTAAATATCACTTTCATAGAATATTTAAAGAAGAAACTGGGGAGAATTTATTTGAAAGAATTATTTCTATTCGTTTGCAAAAAGCTGCGAATTTACTTGTAAGTAATAGTTATTCAACAATCAGTGAAATTAGAGAACAATGTGGATATAGTTCACATTCTTCATTTGTTAAAGCATTTAAAAATAGATTTGCATATACACCCAGTCAATGGAAAAAAGGCAGTTATATTGATTATTCAAGAAAAAATATCTCATTTGATGTTACTACTAACGAGGATTTTTTAAGTCTTACACCAATTATTAAAGTAGCTCCAAAAAAAGTTTGTGCCTATATTAGACATAAAGGTTACGATTTATCTGTAACTAAAACTTGGCAGAAGTTGATGGCTTACTCCTATGAAAAAAAACTTGATAGTGCTACTCAAATTGGAATATTCCACGATAACCCTGTTATCACGCCATATGAAGATTGTCAATATATTGCTGCTTTAGAAGTAGACAATATATTTATTGCAACAAATTCTATTAGTAAACTAGAAATTGAAGAATCATTGTGTGCTATTTTTCATTATGAAGGTATATATGGAGATGTAACTAGACTGATGGTTTATATTTACAATTATTGGTTGCCAAATAGTGAATATGAAGCAAAGACACTGCCACCTTATGTAATCTATCATAAAAACCATTTGTTAGAAGAAAATAATCATTTTAATTTGGATTTTTATATCCCCATTCAAATTGTTTAAAAATGTATATATCTAAAGCTCTTATTCTAAAGGCTATTTAGTATTTTATAATATTGATATATCACACATATTAAATCATAAATCATAGGTGTTTCATTAACTATCTAATTACTGATGAATACTAAATTTGTTGACTTAGCAGGGTGTTTGTCTGGCAGAAAATAGAGGTTTTGCAGTAACAAGAATATAATGATTAGTGAATAAAAAATTATATTAAAATGTAAATCCTGATATAATTTAACATTCGATTTAAAGGGACTTATTGTAATGAAGATAAGAATTTATTATGAGAATAGATTCATACTATAATTTTCTATAAAAGTTCTTTTTATAGTATTTCTTTGTTTGAGATTGTTAAGTAATTTACTAATTTATGCAATATTTTGGGCATGATTTTAGGCAAAAATTTTATATGGCCAACAATCATCATCTTTTCCAACATCTAAGTTTTTATCAATAAACATTTTTCTAATATCATCTAAGTGTTCATAATCCAATGGAAATATTGATATATTCATAAATAACCAGCTCTTAATAGGTTTTTGTTTATTTTTAATCGAAAATAAACCTCCCCATCCTATTCCTTGTTTTAACATTACAAATAAATCTTGATTATCTATAATCTCACTGTTAAAACAATACCAGTTAAAAACAAGTTTTTTTTCATATATTTCTATGGATTTAAAGAAAATTGCATTAAGTACAGTTAATAACAAAAATAATGTAATTAAAAATCCTAGAAGTTTTGCAAACCAATTTTCCATTAAAAGTACAAAAATTCCTCCAATAGAACACATGATTAAAAAATAGTATACGACATATAAAACACGACTTAAACCAATATAAGTAAGTGTATAGTTTTGATTGTTTTTCATTTTAGAACTTTTTAATGTTTATAATATAGAGAATTATATCTGTATAATTATAAATCTATTATTTTCTATGACTTAAGTAAAAACAAGAAGTTATGCCTATATGGATATACAATATAAATCCTGATATAATTCAACATTCGATATAAAGGGATATACAGTAATGAAGTTGAGAATTTTTTATGAAGATACAGATATAGGTGGTGTAGTTTATTATGCGAACTATTTAAAGTTTTGTGAGAGAGCAAGAAGTAATATATTTTTTGAAAAGGGTTTATCTCCCCATAATGAAGATGAATTTTTTGTTGTAAAAAAAGTTGAAGCAGATTATATTAAGTCAGCTACTTTTGCAGATGTTTTAGATGTTACTTCTAGAGTTGTATCTCAAAAGAGTGCTTCTTTGGAGATTTTTCATGAGATATTTAGGGGTGATGAACTTCTTTTTACTGCGAAAATAAAGCTGGCATATTTAAAAAACTATAGACCTACTAAAATTCCAAAAGAAATATTAGAAGTTTTTCAATAAGGATATAATCATTAAATAAAGCTTAAAAGTAAACTATATAGAGCTTTATAAGCAATTATTAATTTTTGGATAATTTAAAAATAATTCATTTGGTGATTTGTTACCAATCTTTTACTTTATAATTTAATTTAATATCTGATATTATTTTAATTTTATTTGAAATAGGATTTAAACAACTAATGAGTAAATATGTTATTGCGTGCATCGAAAGTGATGTAGAAATACTTGATTCTTTATATAATAAAATTGCAAGAATTGTAGATAGTGATTATATAATAGAAAGTTATATAAATGCAGAACAAGCCCTTATAGGCTGTTATAACTATATTATAGCAGGTAATGAGATCTTAATCACTATTATTGGTTCTGATACTTCGGGTATGAAAATTGACGACTTTATAATTGAATTACATAAAAACTCTCCAAATACTAAAAATATACTTTTTAAAGAGGTTACAACTGTTGAATCTTTAGAGAGAATTATAAATGAAGCCTCAATTTATCAAATGATTCCAAAAAGGTTTGATAGGGTAGATTTTGAGTTAATCATATTAGAAGCAATTAAGCAAAATGCTCAAGAAAGAAGACTAAAAGATTATCAAAAAGTTTTAGAAAGTGCCGTTGAAAAAAGAACTAAAGAATTAAACGACATAAATGTAAAACTTGAAATTTTAGCTACTACAGACTCTTTATCTGGAGTAAAAAATAGAAGAAGTTTCTATGAATCTTCTGCTCCAATGCTTAAATATACTAGAAGAGAAAATAAAAAACTAGCTGTTCTTATGATTGATATAGATAAATTCAAAATGATAAATGATATTTATGGACATTCTGTAGGTGATGATGTTATTAGGCTTATGGCTCAAAAAACAAAAGATACTTTAAGAAACTCAGATATTTTTGGAAGACTTGGTGGTGAAGAGTTTGCAGCAGTTTTACCAAATACTTCCCAAAGAGGTGCTTTAAAAGCTGCTGAAAATATTAGATTTGAGATAGAAAATTTAGAGTATAGAACAGCAAAAGATGAAAGGATAAAATTCACTGTAAGTGTAGGAGTTGCATTACTTCATTCAAATGATCCTGACTTAGATACACTCCTTCATAGAGCAGATTTAGCCCTTTATGATGCCAAGCGAGCTGGTAGAAATAGAGTAATTCTTTCAAAAGATGATGAAAATATAGAAGACTAATTTAACTCTTCAATTTACAACAAGCTTAAAACGATAAAATATACCTTTTATATTATATTTAAAGGATTTTTAGTGTTAGAAATTTTCGTTGTAGGATATTGTCTATTTTTCCTATTTACTATATATACTTCATTTATGCAAATTGGTTTTGTAAAAAATGCAAAAAATTTAAAAGCAATCATTTTAGATAAGGACAAATATCAAGAGGCTGCAAACTACTCTATAGAAAAAGAAAAACTTGCTATTGCATCATCTTTTTATAGTTTTGTTTTATTTATTATGTGGATTGGGTTTGGGCTAAATGTTTTAGATTCAATCACAAGTTTTGAATCAGCTTGGTTAAAAGCAGTAGTTTTTGTAAACTTGTTTATAATTGTAAATTGGTTACTAGGGCTTCCTTTTGAACTTTATTCAACATTTAAACTTGATAAAAAATATGGTTTTTCGAATATGACACCAGCACTTTATATTAAAGATACTATCAAAACAGGAATTCTGTTTTTAGTTTTTGGTTCTGCTGTTATTGCCGCTATTTCTTGGATAATTAGTATTTTTTCAGCTTGGTGGATTTGGGGATTTGTATTTATTTTTGCAGTGATAATTTTAATAAATATGCTTTATCCTGTAATTAGAGATAAAATGTTTGATAAATTTGAGTCTTTAAAAGATAAAGAACTAGAAGCAAAAATTGAGAATCTTTTAGACCAAGTAGGATTTAAAAGTTCAGGTGTTTTTTCTGTAGATGCAAGTAAAAGAGATAATAGATTAAATGCATATTTTGGAGGACTTGGTAGCACAAAAAGAGTTGTTTTATTTGATACCTTAGTTGAAAAATTAAGTCATAATGAGCTTTTAGCTGTATTAGGTCATGAACTAGGACACTTTAAAAATGGAGACATCTTAAAAAATATCGGTATTATGGGTGTTGTAATGTTTGTATTTTTTGCAATTTTTGGAAATCTTAGTGAAGAGATTTTTTTAGGTCTTTCTTTAAAAAATGAGCCTTATGCCATCATTACACTATTTTTGATATTTTCACCTATTTTATCGTTTTTCTTAATGCCTTTAATTTCATTAATTTCTAGACATAATGAATATGCCGCAGATGAATTTGGTTCTGATTTACAAAGTAAAGAAGATTTAGTTAGTGCTTTGTTGAAACTTGCAAATGAAAATAAATCATTTCCTTTATCACATCCTTTATATATTTTCTTTTATTATTCTCATCCTCCTTTAGTTGAGAGATTTAAAGAGCTTGGATATGATGTTCATGATGATACCAATGAGGCATTAAAAGATAGTATATTCAAAAATGCAGATTGATAATACGAATTTAATTGCAATTGTAGCTCTTCTTATAGGGCTTATTGTTGGAGGTTTAGTTCTTTGGCTAATCCTTCGACAAAAAATTAATCTTTTAGAAGAAAAAATTGAGTTAACAAAAAATTCTTATAGTTCTTTAATTGATAAGTACGAAGAAAATATCACAAAGCTAGAAGATGATTTACTTTCAAAAGATGATATTTTTGAAGATAAAATCCAATTAATAGAAGCAAACTTTGGTGAAACTTTAGCATATGAGAGAAGTAAGTCAGATTTAGAAAAAAAGTCTTTAATAAACTCTTTTGAAGATAAAAAAGAGCAAATGCAAAGTGAATTTACTTTAAAAGAAGAGAATCTAAAAGAGAAAATTGAACTTTTAGAGTCTTCAAAGGATAGATTAAAACAAGAGTTTGAAAATTTAGCAAATAAACTTTTTGAAGAGAATGCAAAAAAATCATCTACAAATTTAACACAGATGTTAACTCCTTTTAAAGATCAACTTACTTCTTTTGGTAAAAGAGTTGATGATATTTATAATGAAGAAACAAAACAAAGAACATCTCTTTTAACTGAGATTAAAAACTTAAAAGATTTAAACAATCAAATTTCACAAGATGCTATAAATTTAACAAAAGCATTAAAGGGCGAAAATAAAACCCAAGGTGATTGGGGTGAGCTTATTTTATCAAAGATATTAGAACAAACTGGATTACGTGAGGGAGTAGAATACTCAACACAAGGCTCTTATACTGATATTGATGGCAAAAGATTAAGACCTGATGTTATTGTACACTTACCTCAAGAAAAAGATATAGTTATTGATTCAAAAGTGTCTTTAACAGCTTATTTAAAATATACAGAAGCTGATAATGATTTGGAAAGAGATTTAGCAACAAAAGAACTTATCAAATCAATTTACGCACATATAAAAGGTTTAAGTGTTAAATCATATGAAAATATTGATGCAGTTAAAACTTTAGATTTTGTACTAATGTTTATACCTATTGAGGGTGCTTTTATGTTAGCAGCTTCTGAAGATAATAATCTCTTTAAAACAGCTTTTGAAAACAATATTATGCTTGTTTCTCCTTCAACTCTTTTTGCAACTTTAAGAACAGTAGAGAATATTTGGAGATATGAACATCAAAATGAAAATGCTTTATTAATTTCAAAAAAAGCAGCGGATATGTATGATAAGTTTGCAGGTTTTGTATCAGATATTGAAGCAATAGGTTTAAATATAAATAGAACACAAAAAGCTTATGATGATACAATGAATAAACTAACTTTAGGTAAAGGAAATTTACTTAGACGAAGTGAAGAGTTTATAGAACTTGGTGTAAAAGCCAAAAAGAAAATAGACTCTCAAAAACTATTAGGTGAATAAATGAATATTTTAATAGATTTTTATAACAATTATTTTTTACTGATTGATGCAATGTCAATCTATATAATTATTGGGCTATTTTTTGCTGGAGTTTTAAAACAACTTATTTCTGATGATTTTGTAGCTAGAAATTTAGGTAAAGACTCAACAGGATCAGTTATAAAGGCAACAATATTTGGAATACCTCTTCCTGTTTGTTCTTGTTCTGTGATTCCAATTGCTCAAGGTCTTAAAAAAGAGGGTGCTAGTAAAGGTGCTGTGCAGAGTTTTTTAATCTCAACACCTATAACTGGAGTTGATTCAATTTTAGCAACATTTTCATTTTTTGGATTAGTATTTACTATTTTTAGAATTATTAGTTCAGTAATTATTGCAATTACTGTTGGTCTTATTCAAAATTTTATACAAGCAAAAGATAAAATTCCAGAAAAACCAAATCCAATGGTTTTCTCAACTGCTCAAATGGCAAATAATCACGCCTTTACTGTAAATAAACCAAAAGAAGAGAGTAGTTCTTGTTGTAGTTCAGCAACTTCTTGTTGTGATACAAAAGAGAAAAAGAGTTTTTCTATAAAAGCTGTTTTTACATATGCCTATAAAACACTTTTTGAAGATATGGTAAAAGCTTTGTTTATTGGACTTTTATTGGGAGCATTATTTACAACTTTTGTACCAAGAGAATATTCTTCATTGCTTTTTGAGAATGAGATTCTTACATATTTTGTAATTCTCCTTGTTGCGATACCTTTATATACTTGTGCTACAGCTTCTCTTCCAATAGCAGCAGCTTTTATGCTACAAGGAATGAGTGGAGGGGCAGCATTTATATTTTTAACAGCAGGACCAGCTACTAGTGCTGTTACAATGAGTGTTGTTTACAAAATGCTTGGAAGAACTTCTTTACTGATTTATGTTACAACTATTTCTATTATGGCTTTAGCTTTTGGTTTTATTTTTGATTTAGTTTTTGATAACTTAGAAATTTTAAATATTTCTCCTGATACGGAAGATATTTCTATTATAAATAGGATTTTTTCTTATATTTTATTGGCACTTATTGCTTATTATTTATTGAAACCATTCTTTACAAAGAAACAAGAGTCTTGTTGTAGTTCAGAAAGTAATTGTTGTAAATGAAGCTTTTGTTATTATGGGCTTTATTGATAAGTTTTTCTTTTTCTAAACCTTTAGTTGAAACGAATTATGAGTATTATAATATTTATCCAACAAACAAACACAAGTTGGAGGATAGTATGGATAACACTTCTCCAATTTTTACTTTTGGAGAAGTTAGACATGGAACAGTAAATTGGAAAATTAAATATTATTATAAAAGAGAAAGAATAGATGGTATTTGCTCAATTACAGCTGTTAAGACAAAAGTAAATGTAATCTATCATGTCCCAAAAATTGCGAAAAATTATAAATCGCCTAAGGGAACAAGACAAGTGTTTCAAAGATATTATGAAATATTGAAAACATATTTAAAAAAACATGCAGAAATTGCAGTTGAAGCAGCAGATGAAATAGAAAAAGAATTAGTAAAGATTAAACCTTTAAATAATTGTGAGCTTATAAAAACTGATGCTAAAAGAGTTGCAAAATCAATTTTAGTAAAATATAAAAAGAAAAACAAAGATTATGAAATACGAACATATGAAGGTTTCTTAGAAGGTGTCCGTGTTGCAAAGTTACTATAGGAGTTAGTACATGAAATGGGAAGATAACAGAGAAAGTTCAAATATAGAAGATAGAAGATCTTCTTCAAATTATGGAAGTTCAAGTCGTAGTGGAAATATGGCAATGCTACTTCCTATAATAAAAATGCTTTTAGGTACAAAAATAGGAAGGATTGTTCTTGTAGTAGGTGTAGTTGCTTATTTTTTTGGATTTAATCCTTTAGCTTTATTAGATTCAAGTTCTTCAACTCAAAATCAATCAAAAGTAGTAAATCAAGAAGTTGATGATAGAAGTGCAAGGTTTGTATCTGCTGTTTTAGCTCAAACAGAAGATATTTGGGCACAAGTGTTTAAAAAATATGGAGCTACTTATGAAGAACCAAAACTTGTGCTTTTTAGAGGAAGTACAAGAAGTGGATGTGGTTTTGCTTCTTCTCAAACTGGACCGTTTTATTGTCCTGCTGATAAAAAGATATATTTAGATTTATCTTTTTTTGATGAGTTATCAAAAAAATATAATGCACCTGGAGATTTTGCTTCCGCATATGTAATAGCCCATGAGGTAGGACATCATGTACAAAATCTTGTGGGAACATTAGATAAGGTTCAAAAAGCAAAGCAGAGTTTTGGAAACGATAAAAAATCTAATGCACTACAAGTAAAAGTTGAACTTCAAGCGGATTGTTATGCAGGGCTTTGGGCTTATCATAGTAAGAAAATATTTAATTCTTTAGAAGAAGGAGATATTGAAGAGGCCTTAAATGCTGCAAGTGCAATTGGAGATGATACTTTGCAAAAAAGAGCACAGGGATATGTTGTTCCTGATTCTTTTACTCATGGAAGTTCGGCTCAAAGAATGGCATGGTTTAAAAAAGGGTTTGAAAAGGCTACTTTAGAGGCTTGTAATAGTTTTTAATATACAATATTCGATTAAATTTAAATAAAGAATGGATGAATGACAGATATACTACACTATTTAAATGAAAGTCCTACTGTATTTTTTATACTTAAGAAAAAAGTAAACAGATGGGAATTAGAGTATGTAACAGATAATGTAGTAAATATTTATGGGAAAAGTTCTATTGAGTTTTTAAATGGTAAATATTACCATGAAGACTTCATTCATAAAGTAGATTTAAAAAAGTTTACTGAGCAAGCTTCTTTAATCTCTAAAACAGATAAAAAAGAGTTTACTTATGAACCCTATCGAATTATGAAAGGCAATGATATTGTCTGGATTAATCATACTACAAAAATTATACGTGATGAGGATGGACTTGTTAGTTCTTATTATGGATATATAACTGATATTACAAAACAAAAAGAGTTATATAATAAATTTACTGCCACAAGTAATATTTTAGACTCAAGTTTTAATAACTCTTTTAATTTTATTCTTTTATTAGATAGCAGAGGAAAACTTCTTAAGGCAAATCAGACTGCACTTGATATAGCAGGAATAAAAGAAGAAGCTGTTTTAGGAAAATATTATTGGGAATTGCCTTGGTGGAGTCATTATCCTGAAGAAGAGAGAAATTCATTACGTGATGATATACTTTCTGTAGTAAGAGGCTCTTGTTTGAAAAATCATAAAATCTATTATAATAAAGAGGGCAAAAGAATTGAATCAGACTGTAGTTTAACTCCTGTCTTTGATGATGATAAAAATGTTTCTTATATCCTTTGTGAAGCACATGATATTACACAAACTATAAATACAAAAAGAAGTCTTGATCAGTATATGAGAATAGTAAATGAAAATGTTTATATCTCTATTTCTGATTTAAAAGGTAATATATTAGAGATTAGTGATGCTTACTGTAGACTTACAGGATATAATAGAGAAGAATTAATTGGTCAAAAACATTCTATTTTTAAACACCCTGATAATGATAGCTATATTTTTAAAGAATTGTGGAATACTATTGTAAAAGGTAGACTTTGGAAAGGTGAGCATAGAAATGTAAAGAAAAATGGAGACGTTTTTTGGGTTGAAAACTCAATTACTCCAAATTTAGATGAAAATAAAAGAGTAACAGGTTATACCTCAATTTACAATGATATTACTGATAAAAAAGAGATTTCAGAACTTTTAATTACAGATTATTTAACAAAAATATTTAATAGAAGACACTTTAATGATATTTTTGGAACAGAACTTAAAAGATCAAAAAGAGATAATACAAATTTTGCATTAATTATTTTAGATATAGACTATTTTAAACAATATAATGATACTTATGGACATGATTCTGGAGATAAAACTTTATATACTGTTGCAAATACAATAAAACATGCTTTACATAGAGCAAGTGACTTTGTTTTTAGATTAGGTGGAGAAGAGTTTGGTGTAATTACTTCAAATATTGATGAAGATGGAGCTAAAACTTTAGCTCAAATGATAAAAAAGAGTATAGAAGATTTAAAAATAGAGCATAAAAATAGTCAAATTAGTGATTATCTAACTATTTCAATAGGCATAAAGTTAGTTAAACCAGAATCAATACTATCTAAAAATGAGATATATAAATTAGCTGATTTAGCACTTTATGAAGCGAAAACTAAAGGGCGAAATCAAACAGTTATTTCCCAAACAGATATTTTGGCTTAAGATCATTTAAAATATAAATAGCTGTTATTGTACAAACTGTTCCAAGAAGAGTATTAAAGCTTATTTTCTCACCTAAAAATAGGGCGCTTAAAACTAAGGCAGAAACTGGAACTAAAAATATAAAAGAGCTAACTTTTTTAGTTCCTAACTTTTCAATTCCTATAAAATAAATTGAAGTTGCAAATGTTGTAGCTAAGACACTTAGAGAAAATATATTTACCCAGAAAATCCAATTAAAACTAAAACTTTTTTCTATAATTTGAATATCAATAAAGAAAACATAAACAATTAGTGTCGAGATAAGATATAAATAGAATGTAAACACAAGTGGGTTTGTATTTGTTGATTTAGAACTAATAATTGTTAACATAGGCCAGAGTAAAGAGGCTATAAGAAAATAGATGTTTTGTGTTGAAAAAATTTCATTTATATCAAATTGCCATATATTTAACATTGTTAAAACTCCAAAAGCACCAAGTGTAAGTGCAAATGAATGTTTTAAAGAGATTGTTTTTTTGTATAAAAGAGCTAATATAACAAAGGTATTTATAGGGATTAGTGTTGTTACAAGTGCACCTCCCAGTCCAGCTGTACCATGTTCTACACCAATAAAGAAAAATATTGAATATAATATTAATGATAAAGAAGCAAGAGTGATTAAAAATATTGCTTTCAGATTTATTTTAAAATCTAATTTTAAATATAAAAGTATAGGAATCATAGTAATTACAGAAAGTCCTAATCTTAAAAAAATTACTTCATATTCATTTATATATTCTGTTAATATTTTTACATTTATCCATGATGCACCCCAAAAAATCATTGATAATATTAATAAAAAATAGAAAAACTTTTTATTCATATTTTTTACTTTTTATAAATAGGGATAGATATATTCCAAAGGCAATGAATAATGCACCTATTAAATGAAAACCTTCAAGTCTTTCACCTAAAAATATAAAAGCTAATGTTGCTCCAAAGATTGGCATTAGATGTGTAAATTGTCCTGTTTTATCTGCACCAATTTCATCAATACCTATATGCCAGAAATAGAATGATAATAAAGAAGCAAAAACTGACACATATATAAAGAAGTACCAATTATCTTTCAATATAACTAACTCTCTTTCTAAACTGTACCCTTGATAAAAGTACCAAGGCAATAAGAATAGGTATCCAAGAAAAACAATAACTATAAAAAGTTCTAAATGACTCAATCCTTTTGGTTTTAGTTTTACTATTGTTGAGTATGTTGCCCATGTAATTGAACTTACTATAACCCAAAAGTCACCTTTTGAGAACTCTATACTTGAGATATTTGAAAGGTTACCTTTTAATACTAAGAAAACAACACCAAATGTTGATAGTAAGATGCCTATTGTTTGTACAAAGCTAATCTGTGTTTTTAGAATAAAAAAAGAGAACAACAAAATCAGTATAGGAATAATTGAATTAATTAAAAGTGCATTTGTTGCTGTAGTTGTCTGTAAAGCAATATATAAAAAAGTATTAAATAGTGTAATTCCTAAAAGAGACAAAAAAGAGAGAAAAATAAAATTCTCTTTAAAGATTCTAAGCACCTTTTTTATATCAATTATAAAAAGAGCAGGACTTAACAATATTAAAGTAAAAGTCCATCTAAAAAAGGCAAGTTCTATAGGTTCAATATTACTACTTACAAATCTACCTAAAATAAAATTACCAGACCAAAAGAGCACACAAAGTGCCAATAATATATAGACTCTTTGCGTACTCATACAGTTATTTCAATTCATTTAAAAGTAAAATATCTACAAGCTCTCCAGCTTTTATATCTTTTGAATCATCTTTTTGAATTAATAGAGCAGGGCTACCTAGCATATTTGTTAAGATGGCACTTGTTCCTTGCTTTTTACCTTCAAAATCAATTTTATATTCATTTTCTTCATATTTTACATTACAAGCTGTAAATATAGTTTTTTTCATTTTAAGTGGGAAGTCTTGATTTATTCTTGCTTTTACAATTGGAAGTTTTTTATTAGAGCCTTCATATTTATATATCATAGGAAGAAGATATAAAATAGCACATACTGTTGAAGAGTATGCAAAACCTGGAAGAGCAATAATAAGTTTGCCATCTTTAATAGCAGCAAGTAAATGCATACCTGGTTTAATAGTTACTCCATGAAATAAAACTTCTGCATTTAACTTATCTTTTATTACATCTTGCACAAAATCATAATCACCAACAGAAACTCCTCCTGTTGTAACTACAATATCTGCTTTTTCAAGAGCTGTTTCTAAAAGTTCCGTAATTGAATCAATATCATCTTCAACAATACCCATTTGAATAGTATTTGCACCAGCTTTTTTTGCTAAGGCTTCAATTGTTAGATGATTTGAACTTCTAATTTGAGAGTCATTAGTTTGAACTTCACCTAAGTCTAAAATTTCACTACCTGTACTTGCAATTGCAACGGAAGGCTGTGCAAAAACAGGAACTTGCGTAATATTAAGTGATGCTAATACTCCAATTTCAGCAAATCCAATGATTGTACCTTTTTTTATAAGTACTTCATCTTTTTTATAATTTTCTCCTACTTCTCTAGTAGCAAAGCCAAAAGGAACCTCTTTAGTGATTTTAATCTCATCACCACTTACTTCAACATTTTCTATCGGTATTAATGTATCACTACCTTCAGGCATTAGTGAACCTGTAAAGGTTTTTATACATACACCATTTTCAACTATTGATTCAACTACTGAACCAGCAGGATTTTTATCTATTATTTTAATAGTTTCATTTTTTTGATCTTCAAACTTTATTGCATATCCATCCATTGCAGAAGTAGGGTACTCTGGTGAATTGTCATTCGCTATAATGTCCGATGCCAGCACTCTTCCAATAGAGTTTGTCAAAAAAAGTTTTTCCTTAATACTGCCTTTAAAATTTAACTTAGATAGCAAAGTTAAAGACTCATCATAATTTATAAAATTTCTCATATATTTCTCCAAAAAAGGTTAAAAGAATATTACCATAGCCATTAAAAAAACTAACTTTAAAGCATTTTTTTAGTTCTAAAACAGCACCAAGGTAGCAAAAAGTGTACATGTGACATTAAAATGACAAATTTTAAAAAAAACCTAGTAAAATTATTGACTTAAGTCAAAAAAGTAGTAATAATTTATCCATCGTTATATAATAAATACTTATATAACCACATGTTATATTATATATAAGTTTAAATAAATAAAATGATTAGAAGTGCGAAATTATCGAAACTTATAATTATTATAAAAAAAATTTATTTATTTTTTCTTTTTTATGAAATAACATATTTTGAAGGAGGAACGATGACAAAAGTAACTAAAACTTCTGAAAAAGAGTTAGCAAATACCTCTGAAGAGAAGTTAAGTAGAAGAGACTTTTTTAGAAAAACTGCAACATATTCTGTTGGTGCAATAGCGGCAGCTAATGTATTATCACCAGTTGATGTTAAAGCTGATGATCCAGCTATTATAAATGAAGCACCATGGGGTCAGAAACTGGGAGACCCTGTAGATAAAAACCTTTATGGTATACCATCACCTTATGAGCACAATAATATAAGAAGAACTCACCCTATATTTTCATCTGGTGACTATTATGCCTCTGTATCAATGTGTCCAATTCATGAATCAGATGGAATTATTACTCCCAATGGACTTTTCTTTACAAGAGACCATGGTGGGACAGCTCATGTTGATCCAAAAGAGTGGAGATTAATGATATGTGGGGATCAGGTTGAAAAGGATATTGTTTTAACTTTAGATGATTTAAAAAAGTATCCAAGGGAATCAAGAATCTATTTTATTGAGTGTCCAGCAAATGGTGCACCTGAGTGGAGAGGACCTCAATTTAACTCATTACAATTTCAAAAAGGTCTTATGAGTGCGGCTGAATGGACAGGAGTTATGTTAAAGACTATTTTAGAAGATGTTGGTCTTAAAAAAGATGCTGTTTGGATGTTAGCAGAAGGAAGCGACAATGCTTCTAACCCAAGAACTATTCCTGTTGAAAAAGCAATGGATGATGTAATGGTAGTTTGGGCTCAAAATGGAGAAGCATTAAGACCTGAACAAGGTTACCCTGTAAGACTTATTGTTCCAGGTTGGGAAGGTAACTTAAATACTAAATGGTTAAGAAGATTAGAAATTTCTGATAAGCCTTGGCACTCTAAAGAAGAGACTTCTAAGTATACAATGGTACAAAGAGGTGGTAAAGCTATTAGATACTTCTGGGTAAATGAAGTTAATTCTGTTATAACTTCTCCATGTCCTGAAAAGCCATGGACTCATCTTAAAAAAGGTGATATGGTAGAAATTGATGGTCTTGCATGGACTGGTCATGGAACAATTACTGGAGTTGATATCTCACTTGATGGTGGTGACAACTGGGTAGAAGCAAAACTAAAAGGTCTTGTATTACCTAAATCATGGACAAGGTTTTCTTATATTATGAAATGGGATGGGAAGCCATTATTATTAGCATCAAGAGCTAGAGATGATTTTGGAAATATTCAACCAACAATTGATGAAGAAACTGCTGCTGTTGGTGTTGAGTCTGTTTATCACAGAAATGCAATTGTAACTTGGGAAATTACTAAAGAAGGAGTGTGTAACAATGTTCAAATTAGAAAACACAAAAAAGCTTAGTTCTGTTTTAGCAGGACTTGGATTATCTGCAATCTTAGCTACCTCTTTAGTTGCAAAAAATGAAATGTCTATAGATGGAGCCGTTAAGTATCCAACAAAAGATGGTAAATATGGTCCATATCATGTAAATGATCAAAAAGTAAAGTATAACAATGGTAGAGCAGCTACTAAACTTGAAGTTAAAGTATGGAATTTAGATGTTAGACCGGATGGGGAAGGTCTTCCTAAATATGACATGAAACATGGTAAACCAGTTATGGAAAATGGTAAACCAAAAATTGCACAGGGTTCAGTAGAATGGGGTGAAGAACTTTATGATGCACAATGTGCAATGTGTCATGGTGAATTTGGTGCAGGTGGTAAAGGTTATCCAACACTTGCAGGTGGAGATGTTGCTGATTTACATATTCAAAGACTAAATCCAGCAGATAATCCTCCTAATCCAGATGTAGCATTAAAAACTATTGGTTCATATTGGCCTTATGCAAGTACGTTGTATTGGTATATTCAAGAGTCTATGCCTTTTACAGCACCTAAAACATTAAGCAATAGTGAAACTTATGCTATTACAGCTTTTCTACTTTCTGCAAATGGAATTACTGTTGATGGTGAAGAGATTGATGAAGAGTTTGTTTTAAGTAAAGCAAATTTTAATAAAATTGAAATGCCTAATGTTAATGGTTTCTATCCAGAAGTTGATACAAAAGATCCTCATCAAGGACCAAAAAACATGCAAAAACTTTTATCTGACCCAACTATTTATGGTAAGGGTACTAGATGTATGAGTAATTGTTTTGAAAAACAGTTTGGTAAAGGTAAAAAAGCTGAGGATTTATTATTGAGAATAAAAATCGATTTAGCTGAAAATATTAATGAACCATTATCTACTGAAAGATCTTGGAAAGAACCTGCAAAGGCTGCAAGTGCAAGTGGTGCAGATCCAGTTGTAGTTGAAAATTATGCAACTTACTGTTCAGCTTGTCATTCTAATAAAGCTATTGGAGCACCTGTTCCTGGAGATAAAGCTACTTGGGAAGAAGTTCTTGAGAAAGGGATAGATGCTGTTTATGAAAATGGTATTAATGGTATTAATGCAATGCCTCCTATGGGGACTGCAATGAATATGCCTGTAGAAGACTTCAAAAAGATTGTTGATTATATGATTAACGAGAGTAAATAAGGAGAGAGTATGAAATTAATCAAAAATTTAGTTTTAGCTGCTGCTGTAAGTGGTTTAGCTGTAACAAGTTCTTACGCTGGTGATGATTTAGTAAAAAAAGGTGAAAAAATCTTTATGACTAAGTCTCTTGGTAACTGTATTGCATGTCATGATATCAATGGTAAAACATTGGATGGTCCAGGAAGTATGGGACCAAAGTTACAATATTTATCAGTATGGCCAGAACAAGCTCTATTTGATAAAGTTTATAACCCATATTCAACTAATCCAGTTTCACAAATGCCTGCATTTGGTAAAACAGGTTGGTTAAGCGATGCTGAAATTAAAGCAGTTGTTGCATTTTTAAAAACTATTAATTAATAAGATATAAAAGGAAATTACAATGATGAAAAGAAGAAATTTTTTAGGTTTAGGTTTAGGTGTATTAGCAGCGTCAGTTGTTCCATCTTCATTAAGCGCAGTTAACTATAGAACAGAAAAGCCAAAGGCATGGGATGCTGATAAAGTTGATACAGCAATTAAAGAAATTTTTGGAACAAATGCAACTTCAGAAGGAAAAGTTAAATTAAAAGCTCCAGATATCGCTGAGAATGGTGCTGTTATTCCTGTAACTGTTTCTGCAAAAGCTGGTTCAAGAGTAGCAATTTTACAAGATGCTAACCCAGAAACTCTAGTTGCAGTATTTGATGTTCCAAAAGGTGGAATCATTGATTACTCTATTAGAATTAAAATGCAAAAGACTGGAAATGTTTTTGCAATTGTTGAAGATGCTGGAAAATTATATAAAGCTTCAAAACAAGTTAAAGTTACAATTGGTGGATGTGGAGGTTGATTTATTTCAGCTGTTTACACACATAAATAAAAAATTTATAAAATATTAGAAAAAAGAAAAAGGAATTTATAATGGCAAAAACTAAAAAAACTAGAATTAAAGCAAAATTAAAAAAAGGTGTAGTAACTGTAAAAGCTCTTGCTAATCATGAGATGTTATCTCACCAAGAAGCAAAAAGAGCAAAGAAAGAAGCAAACTGGATTAACTACATTGTTGCAAAAGTTAATGGTAACGTAGTATATGAAGTATCTACTTCTCAATTCCTATCTAAAAATCCTTACTTTAAATTTCAATTTAATGCAGAGGCTGTTGGAGCTAAAAAAGGTGATAAATTAGAGTTTACTTGGGTTGATATGAAAGGTACAACAAGAACTGATAAAGGGAAAATTAAATAATTAATCACTCTTTTGAGTGATTAATAAGATACTTATAATAGGAGATATGTATGTTATTAAAGATTGCTAAGACAACAGCATTAATTGCGTTAACTGCTACAGTATTAAATGCAGGTGATTTCAATGCACAAGCTGAAAAAGATAGACTTGCTTTAATTAAATATTTTGAAGCAAAATTCGAAAATCCTGAAAAAGATAGAAATACTTTTTTCCCATACTCTACAGATGATGAGTTAAAAAATAACATTATTGGTGGATTAAAGCATGAAGATTTTGCATTAGGAAACTATGCTTTTTCTAAGAATGGTAAAGCTTCATATGATGAGATTAAAGAGTTCCCTCCAACTGAAGAATGGATTGAGGTAGGTGAAGAGTTATACAATAAAAAATTTGCTAATGGTAAATCTTTTGCTAACTGTTTTCCTGATCCAGTAGCTGCTGGATCTATGTATCCTATGTTTGATGAGAAGAGAAAAGAAGTTGTAACTCTTACTGTAGCAATTAATGATTGTTTAAAAGCTAATGGTGAGAAAAAATGGAATACTTCAAAAGGTAAAATGCCAACACTTCAAGCATTCTTTGTAGCATCAGCAACAGATGAAGAAAAAATTGTTGACGTTAAAATTGCAAGTAAAGCAGCAGCAGATGCTTATGAAAGAGGAAAAGAGTACTATTATACTCAAAGAGGTTACTTAAAACTTAACTGTGCAAACTGTCACGTACAAGGTGCAGGACAAAGAGTTAGAAATGAATCTTTATCTCAACTTCTTGGTCATACTACACACTTTCCCGTATATAGACTTAAATGGGGTGCAAAAGACAAGAACAACAATGGTCTAGGTACTTTAGAAAGAAGAATGGGTGGATGTGTTAAAGATGAAGGTCAGGTTCCACCAAAAGCTGAATCACAAGAGATGAGAGAATTATTGTACTTTATGGCATATATGTCAAATGGTATGAAAATTGATGGTCCAGACTTTAGAAAATAAGGAGAGATGAAATGAAAAAATTACTTAACTTAACAGTTGTAGCTGCTACAGCATTAACATTGACAACATCTCTTCATGCAATGGATGAAAGAAAAGATTGTGATGTAAAAGCAAATGGTATTGAAAAAGTTATTGCTACAGCAAAAAAATATAATGCAATTGCAAAAGAGAAGGGTTTAGAGTTTAGAAGACTAAACGTAAACAATACAGATTTGATTATATCTGTTGAAGAAGCAATCAAAACTGGTGCAAAAGAAGTTAATCCGATGCACTTTAAAGGTAAAAAGAAATCTAAAACTAAATTAGAGACTAATTATGCCGCAACAAGAGCTTGTAAGTTTGCAATTACTGCATTAACACAAGCCGAAGAAGCAAAAACTACTTGGAGACTAGCTGTCCCAGGTGATGGATATAAGTACTAGAAACTTATATTACTAAAAAGTCAAGATTTTATATCTTGGCTTTTTTACTTTAGATATGACAGGGAATTAAGGAGAGAGATAAAAATGATAATTCTAAAAAGAGTATTAATTGCATCAGTAGTAGCTAGTATTTGTTCAACAACTATTTTAGCATCAGAAGGAAGTGACAAATTTGTTGCTATTTCACCAGGTGTTAAATCTATTGAGATGAATTTAAATGAAGAAAAATTTACATTAATGAGAAATCAAACAGCAGGGAATAAAATTTCTGTACTTTATGAAACAACAAACAGAGGAACTCCTCAACCTATAAAGTTAGCTAAAAATGTTGAGACATTAGGTGAAATTGAATTCATTGAATATATGAAAAAAGCTCAAACTGATGAAAATATTGCGATTATTGACTCAAGAAAGCCAGGATGGTTTGCAAAACTTAGAATACCAGGAGCAGTAAATGTTCCATTTACTAATTTTGATGAAGAAGATACCTCTATTGAGATGATGGAAGATGAAATGGGAGTAGTTCAGAAAGAAGATGGAACACTTGATTTCTCTAATGCAAAAACAGTAGCTTTATATTGTAATGGTTACTGGTGTGGTCAAACTCCATCAATGGTTAAAAATGCAAAGTATTCACTTTTAAATATGGGATATCCAGCAGAAAAGATTAAATACTATAGAGGTGGTATGCAAGCTTGGGCTTCTTTTGGATTCACTGTAGTTGGTGAAGATCAATAGTTTAGATTTTTTATTTCTAAATTAAAATAAAGGGATTGATTAATGAGTAAATTAAGTAGAAGAGAATTTGTTTATATGATGGCAGTGTTAGGAGCTGCTCCTGTATTTGCTAATTCACATACAAGAATGATTGATACAACTAATAAACTTGAAGATTACTATAAGTTAAAGCCATTTGGTAATGCAAGGTTTATGCATATGACAGATTCTCATGCACAACTTTTACCTGTATATTTTAGAGAACCAAGTGTAAACTTAGGTTTTCATGGTAATTTTGGTAAGCCACCACATATTGTAGGTGATAGATTATTAGACTATTATGGAATCAAAGGAAATAAGAGACTTGAGTATGCATATTCTTGTGTAAATTTTGAAAAACATGCAGAAGCTATGGGTAGAACAGGTGGTTTTGCACAAATTAAAACTGTAGTTGATTTCCTAAGAAAGTCTTATGGTGAAGATAAGACATTATTAATGGATGGTGGTGATACTTGGCAAGGGTCTTGGACTGCACTTCAAACTAGAGGTAAAGACATGGTTGGTGCTATGAATTTACTTGGTGTTGATGTTGCTGTTGGACACTGGGAGTTTACATATGAAGCAAAAGAAGTACTTGAAAATGCAAAAGCTTTAAATGCTGAGTTCTTAGCTCAGAATGTTATGGTAAAAGAAGATGCTTTATTTGAAGGTACAGCAGAAGCATATGATGAAGATACGGGACATGCATTTAAACCATATACTATTAAAAAAATGGGTAATGCTAGAGTTGCAGTTATTGGTCAAGCTTTCCCTTATACAACTATTGCTAATCCACAAAGATTTATTCCAGATTGGACTTTCTCTATCAATGATGATGGAATGCAAGAATTAGTTGATGAAGTAAGAGAAGAAGAAAAACCTGATGCAGTAATTGTACTATCTCACAATGGTTATGATACAGATAAGAAAATGGCAGAAGTTGTAACTGGTATTGACTTTATTATGGGTGGACATACACATGATGGTGTTCCTGAAGCATATCCTGTTAAAAATGAAGGTGGTGTTACATATGTTTGTAACGCAGGTTCAAATGGTAAATTTTTAAATGTATTAGACTTAGATATTCAAAATGGAAAAGTAGTTGACCACAAGTTTACACTTCTTCCAATTTTTTCTGATTTAGTTCCAGAAGATCCGTCAATGAAAAAATATATCGAAGATGTGAGAGCTCCATTCAAAAAAGATTTAGATAGAGTTATCGCTACTACTGAAGATACATTATTCAGAAGAGGTAATTTCAATGGTTCTTGGGACCAAATTATCTGTGATGCTTTAATGGATGTAAAAGGGGCAGATATTTCACTTTCTCCAGGATTTAGATGGGGAACATCAGTAATGCCAGGTCAAGATATTACTTTTGATGATTTAGCAACGCAAACTGCTATGACATATCCAGAAACTTACGCAAGAGATATTTCTGGTAAAGATATTAAATTGATTTTAGAAGATGTTGCTGATAATTTATTTAACCCAGACCCATTTTATCAACAAGGTGGAGATATGGTTAGAACAGGTGGTATTTCATATAAAATTGATCCTACTGCTTCTATGGGTAATAGAATTTCAAATATTACACTTACTAAAAATGGTCATAAACTTGACCCAAGTAAATCTTATAAGGTTGCGGGTTGGTCAACTGTTGGTGCTAAATCACCAGGTGAACCAGTATGGGAAACTGTTGAGACATATCTTAAAAATGTTAAACATATTGCAAACCTTAAAGTTGATACACCGGATATCGTTGGTATCAAAGGTAATCCAGGAATCGTATAGATTCACTTTGAAAGAAGAGTTTTCTCTTCTTTCAATTCAATAGATGTTTTATAGAAAATATCTGTTGAGTTGAAAGGACGACAATGATTAAAAAAGGTTTTGCATTCTTTTTTGCCTGTTTTATGTCTGTTAATCTATTAGCAGATTTTAAAGAGGGAAAAAAACTATTTACAGATAAATGTGCTTCTTGTCATAAGGAGTATATCTCTTTTGATAAATTAAAGATTAATTTTTTTGAAAGAAAAAACAAGCTTTTAAATCTAACAATACCAACAGAAAATATGCTTGCGTGGGCTATTATGGATAGTGGAAATAAAATTGGTGACCCCAATGACCCTGAAATGAGAGTAGATGAAATAGCAATTTATTTACAAGAGTATTTAGAGAATCCAGATTTAACTAATAGTATTTGTGATCAAAGTGCATTAAAGTATTATGAGCAAAAGAAGCCTATGAAAATTTCAGAAGAGGAAGCTGAGTTATTAGCTTACTATTTTATGGGTTATAAAGAAGATAGGTTAAAGAATCTTCCAGATGAACAAAAAAGTGTGTCTGATACAACAAATGAGAAAGAAGTTTTAGAAAATGCAGTTAAACAAGGAAAACAAATACTTGTTTATACAACATCTGAGACTTGCTATTATTGTAAGAAAATGGATAAAGAGGTTTTTTCTTTAAAAGAGATTCAAAACACGATGAATAAAGATTATATCTTTTTAAAAATAGATGTTGATCATGAAGAGATACCTTTTGATTTAAAGAAACATTTTAAAGGTATGACCCCAACATTTTTTGTATTAACAAGTGCTGGTGAATTAATAAGTACATATCCAGGTTCTTGGAATAAAAGAGACTTTTTAAAAATATTAGAGGAAAATTTATAATGAAAGATTTAGGAAAAGTAATAGCTACATTTAGTGCTAAAAAGGGACAAAGTGGACTTCCTAGACCAAAAGTAGATAATTTGAATTTAATTTATGGTTTTGGAATTGAAAATGATAAGTTCGCAGGAACTGATGAAAATAAAGCAGTTATGATTGT
This sequence comes from uncultured Campylobacterales bacterium, assembly GCA_947494995.1. Classification (GTDB taxonomy): domain Bacteria; phylum Campylobacterota; class Campylobacteria; order Campylobacterales; family Arcobacteraceae; genus Halarcobacter. Next base: position 121,753 of record CANLWY010000002.1, read on the forward strand.
AGGGAAGTATGCATATGATTTAGCAAAAGAAGAGGGTATAAAACTTGAGTTAGGAAGCTTAGGGGAAAATATTCTTTTTGATTTTAATCCGCACGATTTTCATATTGGAGATATATTTCAAGTGGGTCAAACAGTAATTCAAATAACTGAAGCATGTACCATTTGTAATCATTTAGCTGTATTTGATGATGATTTACCTATTATAGTACAAGATTGTAGAGGACTTTATTGTAGAATCCTTGAGGGTGGAGAAATAAAAGAAAATTCTTCAGTTAAATTATTAAAAAACTGGCAACCTGAAAAAGTAGTTGCTTCATAAAAAAGGATAATTCGTGAAAAAAATTTTAGTTTTATTATTTGTATCAATTTTTACATATGCTGAATCTACATTTAGTAACCCGCAGCCAACTTTTGATGAGCCAAGAAAAGTTGCTATTCAACTTTATGATTCGGATTTAAAGAAAGTTGACCACAACTTAAGTACTATTTATAATATCTTAAAAGAGTATCCAGAAGAGAGTTTAAAAGTAGTAGTTATTGCTTACGGAAATGGTGTTAGAGCTTTAAAAAAAGATTATGATAAACGATCATTAACTAGAATTAATTCATTAATGGAATATGATGTTGAGTTTATAGTTTGTAGAAATACAATGGAGACTATGAAGTGGACGGAGAGTGATTTTATTGATGATGTTTCTTATGTTCAAGCTGGTATTGTGGAGCTTGTTGAGAGACAAGTTGCAGGGTATGTAGGAGTTATTGCCTATTAATTAAAACTTTTTGTTGTGCCAAAGCAAGAAGCTTTGGTCACAAAAATATTTATTCAAACTCCATTCTTTTAAAAGTTCTAGCTATGTTTTGACGTCCAAGCTCTTTGTATGTATCTAGATGTTTATATTTATCCATATTAATTTCATATGCTTCTGTTAAATCACCATCTTCATCTAAAATCTTTTCTATTTCAGTTCTTAGATATACAAGATAGTCTTTAGTATATTTTCTAACTGTAGCCATATTTGTAACATCACCATGTCCAGGAATTACAATATTTGCACCTAGTTCTTCAACTTTTTCCCATGCTTCAAGCCATTTGTCAGTTTCTGTAATTTCAAAGATAGGTAAAAGTCTATTATTAAAAGCTAAATCCCCTGCGAAAAGTATTTTTTCTTTAGGAAGCCAAATTGCAATATCACTATGTTCATGCGCATATCCAAAATACTTTGTTTCTACGATTTTTTCTCCTAAATCAAAGCTCATTGTCTCTTTAAAGGTTTTATCAACAGAAGTTAGTTTTGTTCCATCAAATTTATCTCTTAAAACCTTTTTTAGTCTATTAAAAACCCATTCTCCTTTTTGTTCTATCTCTTTTTTGGCAATTTCATGGGCAACTATTTGTGCCCCTTGTTCTTTCCAATAGTTTGAACCTAGCATTGCGTGACCTTGAGAGTTTTCTAGAACAACATATTTTACTGGCTTATCAGTAATTTTTTGGATTTCTTTATGAAATGACTGAGCTAAAAGATATGATGAACCTGCGTTCCAAACTAAAACAGAATCATTTCCTACAATAAACCCTAGGTTATTATTATGTGCTGTTGATTCATACCAATATGGAGCAGTAATGCCAATCGATGTATAAACACCATCAGCAATTTTTTCTATCTTATTATAAAGTAGTGAGTTAGGATACTTGTCAAGAGAACTTGTTTTTAAACCTGCTTTATTCCAACCATTGAAACTATCTTTATACCAAATAACATTTTTATATCCCATATCTTTCAGTGTTTTTGTAGCAAGTAAAGATCTATTTCCATCCAAGCAATGGACAACAAATCTTTCATCTTTTTTTGCATATTCTGCAATTAAAAACTCTAGTTTATCTCTTGAAATATTTGTATAATTATTTGTTTTAATATATCCTCCATCCTTATTTATCTCCTCTTTGTTTCTTACATCAATTATTTGAAGATTAGGTTCTTCTTTTAAAAGTTTAACAAGTGCTTTTGTATCAATTGTATTAACTTCTTTTTTGGCTTCAACTATCAAATCTTTTACTTCAACTGCATGTATTATTGTTGCTGTTGAAATAGATAGAAACAGTGAAGTTATCAAAGCTTTTATATTTAGCATTTTCTCCTCCTTTAGTATAATTTTTTATTATATGTAAGCATCTCTTGTTTATTTCTTATTTTTATAATTTATATCTCTCTTTTAATTGCAGATATATTTAAAAATGATTAAATATTTATAAATAAAATAGAGGGAGATAAAATGAGAAATAGACTGTTACTTTTTAGTGCTTCACTTTTTTTAGCATTAAATCTGGAAGCGAAAAAAATAGATGAAAGCACATGTTCTTCAATGGGAGAAGGATTTATATTTGCAGGTGGTGAGTGTATAGAAACAAGAGCTTTTGAAGGAGATGATAATAATCATATATTGATATTAGTTCACGGTGTTTGGGATGAAGGTTCAAATACACTTGGAAGATATGGCCCTTTTGCAGAGTCAATGAATATGAATACTGATTTAACAACTATTGCAATTGCATTGCCAGGTTATGCAAAATCTTCAACAAACAATCTTTTATCACTTGCAAGTAAGGAAAAGAAAAATCAAGCTGCAACAAAAGAGTATGTTCTATTTCTAGGGGAAGTGGTAAAAGCTTTAAAGAAAAAGTATGAAGCTAAAATAGTAACTTATGTAGGGCATAGTGCAGGAGCAAGAATGGGAGCAACACTGACTGCACTTGAACCAGAACTTATTCAGAATATTGCACTAGTAGGTGGAAGATATGAAGTAAGAAAAGAAAATAAAGGCAAAGGTTTTATCTCTTTTGCTAATGTTATAGATAAAGCAAATAAAAATACTAATTATTTATTTGTATATGGAACAGAAGATAAAATTTCGAAGCCAGAAGTTACTACAAAATTTTTTAAGATAGCACAAGAAAAAGGTTTAAAAGTAAAGTTAATAAAAGTAGAAGGTGCTGCGCATATTGATTTAGATATGACTGATGAATCTGTAGAGGCAATTTCTGCAATGATAGAAGAAGAGTAATTTTTACTTTTCTTCTTAAATCAAGCAATTTTATGAAAAGATAAGAGAACAAATAACAAAATTAAGACTTATAGATAAGACTAAAGATGTTGCAGAAATCTCAAATGCACTATTCTTTTTTCCAATGGTGATACTTTCTAAAGTTTTCATACTAATCTCCTTTTTAAAGTTTAATTAAATAATGATAACAAAAGAGTGTCTCTTGATTGTCTCATTTTATTATTTTTATAAAAAAATTTTGAAATTTATATGCCATTTTCTTGATAATTAAGTCAAGTTTATTGATATTAATTAAAATAACTATATAATAAAATAATTACAAATTAGGATTTTTCATGGATAAGAAAAAACAGATACAATTTAACTTAAATAATTTTTTATTATCAATTTCTTTAGGGCTTGAGTTAGTAGAAAAAGATATTCATAAAACGACAAAAAATCACTCTAAAAGAGTGGCTTATATTAGTTTAAAGATAGCAGAAAAGTTTAAATTAACTCCACAAGAGATGGGTGATTTATGTGCTTATTGTTTAGTGCATAATATAGCATTGAGAAAAGAGAGTGAATATACAAAAGAGCATTTTGAATTAGCTCAAACTTTAGTTGATAAACTACCGTTTTTATGTGGCTATAAGGATGTGATAAAATATCAAGGTGAATATTTTGATGGAAGTGGAGTTTTTGGTTTAAAAGATGATGATATTCCTTTTTTCTCTCAAATTATATCATTTTCTCATCTTTTAGATGAAAAGTTTGATTTATCAAGTGATGATATAGAGAGTAGAAAAGGTATTATAGAGTTTTTGGAACAGAGTGAAAATGTACTTTTCTCTGCTGATTTAATTGATAAGTTTTTAGATACTGCTTCTAGTATTGATTTTTGGTTAGATATGCAGAGTGAAAATGATATTCTGTACTATATTTTTGGTTCTTTACATGATTTTACTATTACACCAACTTTTGAAGAGGTACTTGAGTATACATCAATATTTAGTAATTTAGATAATGAAAATGAAAACTTTTTAGAAAAGTGTTCAAAAATGGCAGACTTTTATGAGTTTGAACATAAAGACAAACAGACTTTTTTAATAGCAGCATCTTTACATAATATTGGAAAACTAGCAATTCCAAAAAGAATTTTAGATAAACAGAGTGAACTAACAGCAGATGAATATGAAGTAATAAAGTCTTATCCTTACTATACAAAGAAAATTTTAAATAATCTTATGGGATTTAATGATATTACAAACTGGGCTTCAAGGGTTCAAGAAACAATTGATGGTAAAGGTTATCCTTATAAATTATCTGCAAAAGATTTAAGTCTAAAAGATAGATTAATGGCTATTTTAAATATATATCAATCTTTAACTACTAAAAAATCTTTTAGAGAAGCTTTTTCTCATAAAGAGGCAATAGAGATTATGAAAGAACTAGCTTCAAAAGAGAAGTTAGATAAAGCAATTGTAAAAGATATTGATTTACAGTTAGCGTAAACTTTTGTCCTATATTAGGACAGAAGTTTACTCAGAAACAGTAGTTAGGTTTAAAAGTTTCCAAGAGTACATTCCTCCTCTATACCAATTTAATTTTTCTTGAGGATAACCTATTTTTATTAAATTTTTAATTGCAAAGGTAGATTGTGGACACCAAGAGCCATTGCAAAAAAGTACTAATTCTTTTGCGTTAGAAAAGTCATATTTATCCTTAGAAATTTCTTTTACACCAATAGCCTCTAATACATCATAAAAGTCATCAGGGTATTTATTCTTATCAAAATGCATAAAAGGGATATTCTCAGCACTAGGAATTGTCATTTGTAAAAACCAATCAGATGTTCTAGCATCAATTAGAAGTTTATTTTTATCTTCTTGTGCGTCTTCAATAAAGTTTATTACTTCTATCTCTCCTATTGTTTTTACTTTATCATTTATTTTCATAGGAGTAATTGCTCCAGGAGTTGTTAAAAATTTTTTAACACAAGCTTTAGGAAGACTTTCTTTTACATAATTCCCTGACCAAATATTTTCAGGATCAGCACCATTTATCATCTTACACTCATCATTAAAAACTCTTTTTATAACAATTTTCTTTTCATCAACTTCTATAGTAAGACCATCATTTTTTAAATCTAAATCATTTGAGTTAGAATAAACAAAACTTACTAAAATAGAGCCTAAAAATAGATGTTTTAAAGCTTTAGAAAACATTTTTTCCTCCTTGAATATATAAGAAAATAGTATAATAATAAGATATAAAAAAGCTTAATTAAAAAAAATAATTTACCCTAAAAAGTATCAAATTCATACAAGATAAGATAAGTTTATGATAAAATTCCGTTTTTTAGGAGAATTTTGTGGTTAAGTCAGATACAAATGCATATAAGTATGCTTTAATATCAGTTTTTTTGTGGTCTACTGTAGCCACAGCTTTTAAATACTCTTTACAATACTTATCTCCTGAACAACTTGTATTATATGCTTCTTTAACGTCTTTACTTATTTTATTTATAATTTTAATAATTCAAAAGAAATTAGATCAAGTTTTATCTTATATAAGAAAGAACTCAATATTAATTTTAACTTTAGGTGCGATTAATCCATTTTTATACTATTTAGTTCTTTTTAAGGCCTATGATTTACTTCCAGCACAAGAAGCTCAGGCTATAAATTATACTTGGGCTTTGATGTTAGCTTATCTTTCAGTTCCTTTTTTAAAACAAAAGCTTAAATTTACTGATATTATTGCTGGAATTATTTGTTACTTTGGAGTTTTGATAATTTCTACAAAGGGAGAGCCTTTTTCTTTAAACTTTTCAAATCTTGATGGAGTTTTACTTGGTCTATTAAGTACAGTACTATGGGCTTTATATTGGATTTTTAATACAAAATCTAAAGCTGATCCTGTAGTAAGTCTTTTTTGTAACTTTTTATTTGCAACTCCTTTAATTATAGTTTATTATTTAGTTACTCAACCAATAGTAATCCCTAATATAACTGGAGTTTTAGGAGCAATTTATGTAGGACTATTTGAAATGGGAATTACATTTCTTTTTTGGTTAAAAGCAATGCAAAATGCAACAAATACTTCTAAAATTGCAAACCTTATTTTTATATCACCTTTTATCTCATTAATTTTTATCTATTTTATCTTAAATGAGAAGATTTATATATCAACTTTGTTTGGTTTATCTTTTATCATTTTAGGTTTAATTATACAAACCTCTAAAAAATTCAAATAAAATATCAAGAAGCTTTCTATAGATTTAAATTTTTATGAATAGTCATTCAAAATAGCATTAACGTAGCATTTAGCTAAATTATTCTAAAATTGTATATATTATGTATAAAAATCACTCTAAAATTAAGTTCCATTTAATTTTCCCTGTGAAATAATTGTTAATGTTAATTTAGTACTACTTTTAGTACTACTAAAAAAGTATTAGGGAAAATGTTAATGGCAAAGCAAAGAAATTCAAGAACAGTTATTAAAAGTGTTATTACAAAACACACTAAAAAAGAGAAAAAAGAGATTTCTCAATTAACTATTAAAATTGATAAAAAATTAGATAATGCTTTAGTTATACTTTCCAATCAATTAAATATTTCAAAAAATAGACTTATAGAAGATATATTACACGAAAGTGGTATACTAGAAGAAGTTGATGAAAACTATATAGGGTAAATAATGAATAGGTTTCCAAGTAAAGAAGAAGTTATCAATGCAACAATAAAAGGAATTAGATCTGCAAAGGCTAATTATTCTCATTGGACAGCTGATGAACTTTACTTATCTTATGCTCCTCCTAAGTTTTTAACGATACATGTTTCTCAAGAGATAGCAAAACTTGAAAACTCACCAGAAATTTTTATTGATGCAACAATTGCAGATATTTTGAGATGTTCTCTACCTGACAGAAGTGCATTTAGAGATTTTATGAAAGAGAAATATTTAACTCAAGAAGTTATGTGTTTAACTCTTGATGAAAGGTTTGAACATAAAACTGATAATGATTCTATTTCAAGGGTTGTAATGAGTATTAAAAACGGTGTACGTAATGTTCAAGAAGAGTATAAACATGAAGTTGAAAAGATGTGTAAAATGTTGGATAGAGAGAATCTATCTGATTCAACTTTAGATTATGGAGTATTTGCTTTTTACCTTGATATTTCAAATAGTGCTAGAAAGAAAAGTCAAAAAAGACTTGATGAAATAATCGAATCATTTGATAATATCGTATCAAAATTTGATAATCTAAAATCTAATTTTGAAGGTGGGGAAATAAATTTAATTGATAATATTGGTGAATGGTGTGTTGGTTGTTATATAATAGAGCCTGATTTAAATAAATAGCTTTATTTTAAGCACTATCTTTAGGATATTGTTTAAAAGAGAGTTATTCTAAAAAAATAGCTTGATTTGTTTACTAATTGATTGGTAAATTATAACTTTAAAAAGGAGTATATATGAAGTTAACAAAATTAGCTGGTGCTTTAGCACTTAGTGCAGTTGTTGCATCTTCGATGATTGCAGCTGATACAGTAAAAATTGGTGTACAAGCGCCTATTACAGGTAAGTATGCAAATGAGGGACAAGGGATTGATAACTTTGTTAGACTTATTGTAGATGAGAAAAACAAAGAGGGTGGTCTTTTAGGTAAAAAGATCGAAGTTGTTACTTGCGATGATGAAGCAAAAGCTCAAAAAGCAGCTGTTTGTGCTAAAAAACTTGTAAATGAAGGTGTATTTGCTGTAATTGGTTCATATACATCAGGAGCTACAGAAGCTGCTCAAACTACATATTACAGAAATAAAGTATTACAAACTTCTGATGGTACATCTGATTCTTTAATTAAAAGAAAATATTGGACTTTCTTTAGAAATTCATTTCCAAATTCAGCTCAAGGTGAGTTTACAGCAGATTACTTTGTAAATGTTAAAAAATATAAAAACATTGTTGTTTTATCTGATTACTCTTCATATTCTAATGGATTAGCTAATTCTGTTGTTGATTCAATTGAAAAAGTTGGTGGAAAAGTTACATTTAGAGGAAAAGTTAAATCAGGAACTCAAAACTTTACTGCAATTTTAACAAAAATTAAAGCAATGAATCCTGATGTAATTTACTTCTCAGGATACTATACAGATGGTGGATTAATTAGAGTTCAACAACAACAATTAGGAATCAATGCAGATTTCGTTGGTGGTGATTCAAATGATAACCCAGACTTCCTAAAACTTGCTGGAAAATCTGCTGAAGGTGTTTATTTAGTAAATGTGCCTACTCCAGATATCTTACCATATGAAAATGCTAAAAAATATTTAAAAGCATATGAAAATAGATTTAACATGAAGCCTCCTTCAATTTGGGCAGTTGTTAATGCTGATGGTTTAAGAGCAGTAATGGAAGGTGTTGAAAAAACTAAATCATTTGATACTAAGAAGATTTCTGATTATATTAGAAATGATATGAAAGATTTCCCTGGTATTACTGGACCATTTAATATTAGAGAAGATGGTGAAAGAGTTGGTGCTTCATTAATGGTTTACCAAATTCAAAATGACGGAAGTTATAAAGTTTCTTATAACAAATAATTAAAAAGTAGGGCGTAATGGATATTTTTCTTCAACAGTTAATTAACGGCTTAACTATAGGAAGTTTATATGCATTAGTAGCTTTAGGTTATACAATGGTTTACGGTGTGATGAAGTTAATCAACTTCGCACACGGTGACCTAGTTGCCTTTTCTGCTTATGTAGGGCTTACTATTTTTTCACAACTATTTGGAGCTAGTGCAGCTTCATTTATTAATGTTATTATTATCTTTTTGTTAACAGCAATTATTGTGGCTTTTGTGGGTGTTCTTCTTGAGCGTCTAGCTTACAGGCCTTTAAGAACGGCACCAAGACTTAGTGCTGTGGTTTCTGCACTTGGTGCAGCTTTAGTTATTCAAAATGGAATAATGCTTATTTGGGGACCAAATATGCAGATCTTCCCTGCTGATTTACTTCCAAGCACAACTTGGAATTTTGGTGGTGTAATTATTACATTTACACAAGTTTGTATTTTAGTTTTATCTGCTGTTTTAATGGCAGCACTTTTTATATTTATTAATAAAACAAAAATGGGTACAGCAATTAGAGCAACTGCAATTGATCAAGATGCAGCAAAGCTTATGGGTATCAATGTAAACAGAGTTATTATGATAATTTTTGTTATTGGTTCAATGCTTGGTGCAATAGGTGGACTATTTATTGGTTTATACTATAGAGCTTTAACATTTGATATGGGATGGCTATATGGTTTAAATGCCTTTATTGCAGCTATTATTGGTGGTATTGGTAATATTCCTGGAGCAATGATTGGTGGTCTTTTATTAGGACTATTTAATGCACTTATTGCAGGATATATTTCAACAGAATGGGCTGAGACATTTACTTTTGTTTTACTAATTATAATTTTAATTGTAAGACCTACTGGTATTCTTGGTGAAAAAACAGCGGAGAAGGTATAATGAATAAGACAACATTAATAGCTGGTTTATTTATTGCTGTAATGGCAGTTTTTCCGTTTTTAGTTGATTCTGCTTGGCTATCAATTGGTATTACATTTTTAGTATTTGCAATTGTTGCATTTTCTCAAGATATTATTTTAGGACGTGCTGGTGTATTTAATATGGGACATGCCATTTTCTTTGGTATTGGAGCATATACAACAGCAATTTTAAATGTACATTTTGGATTTGAGATTATTGCTACTATTCCTTTTGCAATTATAGTTCCTGCAATCATTGCAATTGTTTTAGCTGGGCCAATTATTCATTTAAGAGGTGATTATTTATTAGTTGCAACAATTGGATTTAATATTATTTTTGAACAAGTATTATCAAATGACCCAGGTGGGTTAACTGGTGGTCCAAATGGTATTTTTGGTATTGATGTAGTTAGAATCTTTGGATATGAATTATTCTCTGATAAAGCAATTTATTATATGGCATTTGGTTTACTGATTATAACTTTATTAATCATTAGAAATCTTGATAACTCAAGATATGGTAGAGCTTTATATTACATCAACAAAGATGAAATTGCAGCAAAATCTATGGGAATCAATGTTCCATATTATAAACTTTTTGCCTTTGCATTAGGTGCAGCTATTGCTGGTGTTGCAGGTTCTGTATTTGCAATTCAGTATTCAGCAGTATCTCCTGAGTCATTCTCTTTTATGCAATCAGTTATGTTCTTTGCTATTGTACTTGTTGGTGGTTCAGCATCACTTCCAGGTGTATTAATAGGAACATTTGTAATGTTTGTATTACCAGAACTGTTTACAGAATTTAAAGAATCAAGATATTTAATCTTTGGTGCTGCAATGGTATTAGTTATGGTTTTAAGACCAAATGGTGTTTGGCCTGCAAGTTTTGGAAATATTCCAAAATTTTTGAAGCCGAAAAAAGAAAAAGGAGCTAAATAATGGAATATGTATTAGAAATAGATGGTGTATCTAAGTTCTTCCATGGTTTAGTTGCAATTGATGATTTAACAATCAAAGTTAAACCTGGTCAAATCTATGGAATCATAGGTCCAAATGGAGCTGGTAAAACTACTTTATTTAACTGTGTAACTGGTATTTATACTCCTGAAGAAGGAACTATAAAATACAAAGGTGAAAATATTACAGGAATGCAACCTCACAAAATTGCAGGACGTGGAATATTAAGAACTTTCCAAAATATTAGACTTTTTAAAGAGATGAGTGTTGCAGAGAATATCATGGCTGGATATCACACTAAATCAAAGCAAAAATGGTATCACTCAATTGTTCATACTCCGTTTTATAAAAAAGATGAAAGAGCTGCTTGGGAAAAAGTTGGTGAACTTATGGAATTTTTTAATCTTTCAAAGTTTGCAACAACTCCAACAGGTGATTTATCATATGGTAATCAAAGAAAAGTAGAAATGGCAAGAGCATTAGCTGCAAACCCTGAACTATTAATTTTAGATGAACCAGCAGCAGGACTTAATGAAAATGAAACTAAAGAGTTAACTGAAATCATAAGATCTATCTCAAAAATGGATATTGGTATTATGATGATTGAACATGATATGGAAATGGTAATGAATCTTACTGATTATATCACTGTTATTAACTTTGGTAAAGAGATTTCTCAAGGGGTTCCATCATTTGTACAAGATGACCCACGAGTTGTTGAAGCTTATATTGGTTCAGATGATGAAGACGAGGAGTAAGCAATGGTAAATCACGAAATATTATTAGATATTAGAGACTTAGAAGTAAGTTATGGTGCTATTGCTGCTATTAAAGGTATTTCTTTAACAGTAAGACGTGGAGAAGTTGTTACGATTTTAGGTGCAAATGGTGCAGGTAAAACAACAACTTTACAAACAATCTCTGGACTTTTAAAAGCAAAATCTGGAAATATCATTTTTGATAAGAATGATATTACAAAAACAGAAGCACATGATATTGTAAGTTTAGGAATGTCTCATTCTCCTGAAGGAAGAAGAGTATTTGGTACCCTTACTGTTGAAGAAAATTTAATGATGGGTGCTTATACACTTAAAGATCACGATAAAGAGACTTTAGAGTGGATTTATGACATTTTACCAAGATTAAAAGAGAGAAGAAAACAACTTGCTGGAACACTATCAGGTGGTGAGCAACAAATGTTAGCAATTGGTAGGGCAATTATGTCTAAACCAAAACTTTTAATTTTGGATGAACCATCATTGGGACTTGCACCAATTTTAATTAAAGCGATTTTTAAAGCAGTTAAAGAGATTGCTCAAAGTGGAGTTACAGTTTTACTTGTTGAGCAAAATGCAAAAGCAGCATTAAAGCTTGCTGATAGAGCATATGTACTTGAAGTTGGAAAGATTACGCATGAAGGAACAGCTGAAGAACTGTTAAATTCAAAAACAATTCAAGAAGCATATTTAGGAAAAAAACATTAGATAATAAAATAGATTGAAGAAAAGTAGCATGAGGGGCATACTTGGCGGTTGCTCCCCTCAATACAGACATATAAGAAGCCTGTTTGTTAAGCTACTTAAAAATTAGTTAAAAACCTATTAATTTTAAGGACGACAGATGAAAAACGAACAAGAACTTATCAATTCTGCCATAGTTTTAGCAGAAAAGTGGCAAAATCGAGCAACTGAGCTTGTAAGTGACTTTGATAGAGAGTTTTATGTAAAGATGAATAAGATGCTTGAGCATCCAAAAGATAAAGCTTTATTGATTGAGTTAATGGATCAATCTTTTAGGGCTGAAAGCCCTGCTAGAATTGCAGACCAAATTTGCTTTTTGCTTGAAAAACATGGAATGGCACATTTTTTTACTACACAAGATAGAATGCTTTTATTCCTTTTCCAAAACATTGGAAAATATATACCTCAACTTTCAGTACCATTATTTGTTAATCAAATCAGAGAAGATACAAGAACAGTTGTAATTAAAGGTGAAGATAAACCTTTCAATGACCATTTGGTAAAAAGAAAAGGTGAAGGTACTAGAGTAAATATCAATCTTATTGGTGAAGTAGTTCTTGGTGAAGAAGAAGCAGAAGAGAGAATTGAAAAATACTTAAAAGCTTTAGCAAATCCTAATATTGATTATATTTCTATTAAGATTTCAACAATTTATTCTCAAATAAATGCTTTAGATTTTGATAAAACAGTTGATGTTCTTGTTGATAAATTAACAAGAATTTATAAACAAGCTAAAAAGCACCCATATATCGCTCCAGATGGAACAAAATCAAATAAATTTATAAATCTTGATATGGAAGAGTATAGAGATTTAGATATTACTGTTGCAGTATTTAAGAAGACTTTAGAGAAAGAAGAGTTTAAAGATTTTTATGCAGGAATTGTACTTCAAGCATATCTTCCTGACTCTTTTAATGTACAAAAAGATTTAACTTCTTGGGTAAGAAATAGAGTAGAAAATGGTGGAGCACCTATTAAAGTTAGACTTGTAAAAGGTGCTAACATGGAGATGGAAGAGACAGAAGCCTCTCAAAAACACTGGGAAATGGTAACTTATACTGAAAAATCTGATACTGATTCAAACTATAAAAGAATGGCAAGATATGCATTACAACCAGAAAATGCTCCATATGTGCATTTAGGAACAGCTTCTCATAACTTATTTGAATTAGCTTATGCAACACAATTAGCTGATGATAATGATGTATCAAAATATCATACTTTAGAGATGCTTGAAGGAATGAGTGAAGCGGCAAGATTAGCTATTAAAGAGATTTCAAAAGAGGTTATCCTTTATGCTCCAACAGCTGCAAAAGAGCAATTTACAAATGCAATTGCATATTTAGTTAGAAGACTTGATGAAAATACAGGTCCTAATAACTTTATTAGATATTCGTTTGGATTAACTGTTGGCTCTCCTGATTGGAATATGCAAAAAAGATTATTTGTAGAATCTTTTGAAGCAGAAAAAACTTCATTTGTTGGTGCTAAAAGACAACAAAACAGACTTGAAGAAAAATGGGATAATTTTTCAAATTCAGCTTATGATAATGGTGAGTATCATGCAGAAGCTGATACAGATTTTGTTTTACCTGCTAACCAAGAATGGGCAAGAGGTATTACAAAGAAATGGAAATTTTCAGTTGATACTGAACATGAAGTTGCTCCAGTTGTAATTGCAGGAGAAGATATAACTGTTGAAAGAAAAATTGTAGAAGCTATTGATAAATCACAATTAAAAGATGGTGTTTTAGCTGGAAAGTTTGCAAATGCAACGGCAGAAGATCTAAAAAAAGCAGTTGAAGTAGCACGTGCTGATGTTGATGGTTGGAGATCTAAAACTCACAAACAAAGACATGAAGTATTAAAACAAGTTGCTATAAAGGTACGTGAAAGAAGAGATGATTTAATAGGTATTGCAGCAGCAGAAGTTGGTAAGGTATTTACTGAGACTGATGTTGAAGTATCTGAATCAGTGGATTTCTTAGAGTTCTACCCTTATTCAGCACAATATTTTGAAAAGTATGAGAATTTAGAGTTTACAGGAAAAGGTGTAGGTGTTGTTGTCCCACCTTGGAACTTCCCTGTTGCTATTCCTTTAGGTGGAATTGCAGCGGCACTTGCAGCTGGTAATACAGTTATTATCAAACCAGCTTCAGTTGCAGCTTTAACAGCATATGAGATGTGCAAATGCTTCTGGGATGCAGGAGTTTCTAAAAATGTATTACAATTTACACCTTGCCCAGGTGCCCTTGCAGGAGAGCATTTAATTGGAAATAAAGATGTAGACTTTGTAATCTTGACAGGTGGAGAAGATACTGCATATAATATGCTTGAAACTAGACCAGATTTATTCTTAACAGCAGAGACTGGTGGAAAAGATGCAACTATTGTAACAAATATGGCAGATAGAGAACAAGCTGTTAAAAATGTATGTCAAAGTGCTTTTGGTAACTCAGGACAAAAATGTTCTGCTACTTCACTATTAGTACTTGAAAATGAAGTTTATAATGACAAAGATTTTAGAAAAGCGTTAGTAGATACTGCGAAATCTATGAGTGTTGGTTCGGTATGGGATTTTGGAAATAGAATTGGAACATTAGCAAACCCTGTTTCTGGAAACCTTAAAAAAGCTATTTCCGAGTTTGAAGGAAAAGAAGAGTGGGTTCTAAAACCAGAATATGCAGATGATAATGAGTATATGTTAAAACCTGCAATTAAATGGGGAGTTGAAGAGGGTAACTTTATTCATATGAATGAGTTATTTGGACCAGTATTAGCTGTAATGAAAGCAGATGATTTAGAACATGCAGTTAATATTGTAAACTCTACAGGATATGGTTTAACTTCAGGAATTGAATCACTTGATGAAAGAGAAGTTGAGTATTGGAAAGCAAACTTAAAAGCTGGAAATCTTTATGTAAATAGAGGTACAACAGGAGCAATTGTTCTTAGACAACCATTTGGTGGTATGGGTAAATCTGCAATTGGTGCAGGTAGAAAAGTTGGTATTTTCAACTATATTACTCAGTTTGTTGATTTCAAAGAGAAATCAGCTCCTAAAGTTTCTAAAAAATATGCAACAAACCTATCAAAATTTATTGAAAGATGCAAAAACTCTAAAGGAAATGCAGAAGAGTTTGAAAAGTTAGAACTTGCACTACAATCATATTATGAAAATTATGAAAATGAGTTCTCTCAAGAGAAGGATTATTGCGAAGTAAGAGGTGAAGACAATCACTTTAGATATGTTCCTTTAAAGAATGTTTTAATTAGAGTTTCTTCTGATGATTCTATTTTTGAAGCAGTATCAAGAATACTTGCAGCAAGAGTTTCAAATGTACATTTTAAAGTTTCAATTGATAATAATGAAGAAGTAAGTACTTTCTTAGAAGATGGAAAAGATGAATTATTTACAAATAGAGATGCTGTTATTGAACAATCTAATGAAGAATTTGTAAAAACACTTTCAAATTATGAAAGGGTGATTTATTCTGATATTTCAAAAGTTCCTGCTTTAGTATTTGAAGAAGCAGCTAAGAGTGTAACATTTATTGTTCGTCAAAAACCTATGTTAGAAGGAAGATTAGAACTTCTTAACTATTTTGCAGAGCAGTCTGTATCTCACTCTTATCACAGATATGGAAATATTGGTGCTAGAGGTATTAATTAAGATATAAAAATAAGAAGAGTTTCTCTTCTTATTTTTTATTTATTTTAGATTTGTGTTTGTAGTTTTAAGTATCTATTAGAACTATAAAGAGTCGTGTAGACTAACTCTTCCTGTACTTTTCATGATTAGTATTTGTTCAAAAAGCATATTTCCAAAACCTTTTGGTAGTTCAGGGTTATCTTTCTCTACTATTTGAATGATATTTTTAATTTGTTCTTCTCTCATATTTTGAACAATAGGCATAATTGTTTTTGCTATTGTAACTTTAAATTCTTGTACTTCTTCTTGAGTCATTTATAAAATCTTTATTAATTAAATTAGTTTGAAATTATATTCAATTTTTCTAAAAACAGAGTTAATTTTAAAGATATCCTGCTATAGCTTGTAAAATATATGAATTATATTTGATGATTCATATTACATATAAAAAATAAGAGGAATAAACTCGGAGAAAAGTTGGGAATGAATTTTTAAATTTGATAATCATCTATCTGCATGGGGACTAGAGCAACAACTTTGAGAGGTATAAAGTTCTATAATATTAATTCAATTGATTTTTGTCTCAAAGTTATACTCCTTTGCAAATAGAATTATAAAGAAAGCTAGGAAGATTATCAAAAATTGGTTTTCCCCATAGTTTATTCCTTTAATAGAATTATAAACTAATAGTGTGTAGTGATTGTTAAGAAAACTAATTAAGAGCTGATTTTATTTTATAAAATTATGGTATAATCGCGAAAAAATATATAGGATAGATAATTTTGGTAGAATTAAGTAAAAAAATATCTAAATTAGTTGGTAAAACAAATGCCGAGTATGGCTTAATAAAAGAGGGTGATAAAGTTTTAGTTGGTTTTTCTGGTGGAAAAGATTCAACAACTTTAATACATGCACTTAAAAGATTACAAAGTGTTACTCCTTTTGATTTTGAGTTTAAGGCTGTAACTATTACATATGGTATGGGTGAGCAAGTTCAGTTTTTAGCTGATCATTGTAAAGAACATGGAATAGACCACGAAATAATAGATACAGAGATCTTTGAACTTGCAGGAGAAAAGATTAGAAAGAATTCATCTTTTTGTTCTTTCTTTTCAAGAATGAGAAGAGGTTATTTATACTCTGCTGCTTTAGAGCAAGGATACAATAAAGTTGCTCTAGGACATCATTTAGATGATGCTATGGAATCATTTTTTATGAACTTTTTATATAGTGGAATGTTAAGATCAATGCCACCAATTTATAAGGCTGAAAATGGCTTAGAGGTTATTAGACCACTTATTTTCTGTAGAGAGAGACAATTAAGAGCCTTTGCTGATACAAATGAACTTAGAGTAATTGGTGATGAAGCTTGTCCTGGTATGAGATTTGATGTGAAAATGCCTCATGCTAGAGCAAAGACGAAAGAGTTATTGGCAAAACTTGAAGAAGAGAATCCTCAAATGTTTATCTCTATGAAAGCAGCTTTTAATAATATTCAACCTTCAACATTCTTTACAAAAGAACTTTTAGATAGAGATTAATATATGAAAATTTTAATCTCTTCTTGCCTTCTGGGTGAAAATGTAAGATATGATGGAGATAATTCGTCAATAGCGTATAACTCTTCTTTTACTTTTTCTCAAAAAGAACGATTTATGGATTTATTATGCGACAATGAAATCTACTCTTTTTGTCCAGAAGTTAGTGGCGGACTTCCAACTCCAAGAGAACCAGCAGAAGTAACAAGCTCTTCAAAGCCTTTTAAAGTAGAAACAGCAGATAAACAAGATGTAACAATCAACTTTCTTCTAGGAGCAAAAAAAGCTTTAGACTTATGTCAAAGTGAAGATATTAAAGTAGCATTACTAAAATCAAAATCTCCATCATGTGGAAATAAAGAGATTTATGATGGTACTTTCTCAGAAAAGTTAGTTGAAGGACAAGGTTTAACTGCAAAACTTTTAATTGAAAATGATATAACAGTTTTCAATGAAACTCAAATGAAAGAGTTTTTTAACTTTATAAAAATTAATAAATAGTAGTTCCTTTCATATAGTTTGACACACTAATCTTTTTTAACTATAATTATTGTTATAGTAAAGCTATAAAATAGGCTTTAAATATAATAATAGTTATAGTAAAGGTTGGGTATGGATTTAAATAATATGAATGATGAACAAATACTTGAGTTTATATCTCAAAACTTAGAAAAGAAAAGGTTATCCAAAAAGGTTAGTTCTGAAGAATTAGCAAATAAGGGTGGTCATGTCTCTCAAACTTATAGTAACTTTATTAATAAAAATACAAATATACGAGTTGTTACTTTAGTCCAAATATTAAGAGGATTAGGAGAATTAGAAAAACTTCAGAACATTATAGAGTTTAAAGAGCCTTTTAGCCCTTTAGGCAATAATAGTGAGCTTCCAAAGAGAATTAGAAGTAGTGATAAAAAAACAACTGATCGTCCAAAATGGGGTGATGAATAATGAATGATATGGTAGATGTTTATTTATGGGGTACCAAAATTGGTGCTATTGCTTATGAATCAGAACAAACAGAAGTATCTACATTTGAGTATGACAAAAATTTCATAAAAATGGGTGTTGAAATTTCTCCTTTAAAAGTTTCAACAAAAGAAAATATTCACACCTTTGATTATATAAGTAAAAGAACATTTCACGGTTTAGCTGGTTTCATTGCAGATGCTTTACCTGATAAATTTGGAACACAGTTAATAGACCAATACTTTGCATCAAAAGGTATGGTTTTATCAGATATTACTGCATTGGATAGATTACTTTATGTGGGAAATAGAGCAATGGGAGCCCTAGAGTTTAGACCAGCTATAAAGTTAGATAATAATAAAACTACAAAGCTCGATTTACAAAAGTTATCAGAACTTGCAGAACTTGTTTTGACAAAAAAAGAGCAGTTTTCAAGTAAGTTGGAAAAATCAGATAGAAAAGCAGCTATAAATCTTTTAAGAATAGGTTCTAGTGCAGGAGGGGCAAGGTCAAAAGCTTTAGTGGCAATTGACAAAGATGGAAATTTATATGATGGAACAGTTAACCAAAGAAAAAAGTGTAAATATTATTTATTAAAATTTGATAGTAGTTCAAATAGTGATAGAGATAACAAAGACCCAAAGGGAATGACAAGAGTAGAATATATATATTCACTTTTTGCAAAAGAGTGTGGAATAGATATGCCTGAAACCACTTATATTGAAGAGAATGAGGATTTTCATTTTCTAATTGAAAGATTTGATAGAATAGATAGAGAAAAAGGTGTAGCAAAAGATAAACTTCATTATGTATCTTGGTGTGGAATGACTCATGCTCATAGGGATGAAACAGGTGCTTATTCATATGAACAATTAATTTTAACTATTAGACAGATGGGTTTAGGACAAGATAGTGTTACCGAACTTTTTAGAAGGGCAGTATTTAATATAATTGGAAGAAATCAAGATGACCATACAAAAAACTTTGGTTTTCTTATGGATAGATCAGGACAATGGAGTTTATCTCCTGCTTTTGATATGACATATTCTTATGACCCTAGTGGAAAATGGACAAGTGTTCATCAAATCAAATTAAATGGTAAACAAGATGATTTTGCACTTGAAGACATTATTGCTTTTGGAAAATATTGTAATCTATCTGAAAAAAAATCTTTTGAAGTATTAAATAAAACAATAAAAGTTTTTAAAGAGTTTAATAAATTAGCAGAGGAATATAATATAGAAGAAGATTTAAAAAATACAATTTTAGAAAATCTTAGAATAGATACTTTTCAACTATAAGGATCAACATCCTTTAGAATTTAATTTAAAACTGTTATAATTGATTATTAATATAAAGGGATGTTTATGAAAACAAAAAAGCTTAAAAAAAGAGTAGAGTCTGATTTATTAGGTGAAAAAGAGATTTCAAATAAGTACTATTATGGTATTCAGACACTAAGAGCAAAAGAGAACTTTAATATCTCAGGTGTTCCTTTATCAAATTTTCCTAAACTTATTATTGCTTTAGCACAAGTTAAAAAAGCATCAGCTTTGGCAAATCTTGAGCTTGGCTTAATAGATGAAGATATTTGTACTGCTATATGTTCTGCTTGTGATGAAATTTTTGCAAAAAAGTATCATAAACAGTTTATTGTTGATGTTATTCAAGGGGGAGCAGGAACTTCAACTAATATGAATGCAAATGAGGTAATCACAAATATAGCCTTAGAACTTAAAGGTTATAAAAAAGGTCAATATGAGATTATCCATCCAAATAACCATGTAAATATGTCCCAATCAACAAATGATGTTTATCCAACTGCGGTAAGACTTGCTTTATATGAATACCTTTGTAAACTTCAAAACAAAATGAAACTATTGAGGGATTCCTTTTCGAATAAAGCAAAAGAGTTTGAAAGTGTTATCAAAATGGGTAGAACTCAACTTCAAGATGCTGTACCTATGACGCTAGGTCAAGAGTTTCAATCTTTTGCACTAATGATTGATGATGATATTGAAGTAATTGAAATGATAAAAACCTTAGTTAGCCAGATGAATCTAGGAGGTACTGCAATTGGTACAGGAATAAATACTGATTCAAAATATGCAGCCTTAGTAAAAGAGAAACTAGAAGAGGTTACAAATAGACCCTTTACTACAGCTTGTGACTTAGTAAAAGCTACTCAAGATACATCAACCTTTGTACAAGTATCGGGAGTATTAAAATCAATTGCAACAAAAATATCTAAAATCTGTAATGACCTAAGACTTTTAAGTTCAGGTCCTAGAACAGGATTCAATGAAATCAATCTTCCAAAGCTACAACCAGGTTCTTCAATAATGCCAGGGAAAGTAAATCCAGTTATTCCAGAAGTTGTAAATCAAGTTGCTTTTCAAGTAATTGGTTATGATACAACTATTTCTCTTGCAAGTGAAGGAGGGCAGTTACAATTAAATGTATTTGAACCAATTATTGCTTATAACCTTTTTCAATCAGTTTCTATGATGTGTAATGCTTTTGAAACCTTAGCCTTTAAGTGTGTAGATGGAATAACTGCAAATGAAGATAGATGTAAGGAACTTGTTTTAAGGTCAATTGGATTAGTTACAGCTTTAAATCCATATATTGGGTATCATAATGCTACTTCAGTGGCAAAAGAGGCTTTAAATACAAATAGAAGTGTTTATGATATAGTTTTAGAAAGAGAACTTTTAAGTAAAGAACAGTTAGATGAATACTTAAAGCCTGAGAATATGACTCATCCAACTTATTCAAATAAGTGTGGTCTATAAGTTCTCATTTACTAAATTAGATAGTTTTAGTGGATCTAAAGCTCCACTAACTCTTTTTAATTCTGTTCCATTTTTATAGATAACTAATGTTGGAATTGATCTAATACCATATTTTGCACCTAAATTTTGTTGAACTTCTGTATTTACTTTTGCAAATAGAGCTTTTAATGGATACCTTTGTGATACTTCATTAAAAATAGGGGCAAACATTTTACATGGACCACACCAAGGTGCCCAAAAGTCAACTATTACTGGAATTTCCGAGTTTACAATCACATGGTCAAAATTTGCATCATCTAGCTCTATTGGAGTTGTATCAAGTAAAGAGTTTTTACAGCTTCCGCAATTGGCTTTGCTATAAGAATCTTTTTTTGGTATTGAATTTACTTTTTTACAGTGTGGGCAAACAATATTTATTTTGTTCATTTATTTTAAGCCTTTATATTTAATAAAACATCAGCAACTGCTTGTTGTGTCTCTATTCCTTTTGCATTTGCTTCATATGATATAGTTTGAGGAACTTGGCTTACAATTGCATCTACTAAGTCTTGACTTACTTCTTGAAGTTCAGGATCTCCTATAGTATTTGCAACTTGTGCAATATTTTGTGCTGATTGGTTTACTTGCATTTGTGCATGAAGCATACCATCTAGGTTATTAGTAATTTGCATTTTTAGCTCCTTGTATTAACCATATATAATTTAAAATAAGTAAATGTAAAAAAGTTATTTATTTCTTAGTTATACCTATTTTATTGTTCTTATTTATTATAACAATAAAAGTAGTAAATGTAAAGAAAGGGACAAAGGAGGTTTTGTCCCTTGAAAAGTTAGTAGTTTATAGCTACTTTATATTTTGGATCATCTTCTTCATAAGTACAAAATGGTCCTGCATCTTTAAGAATTCTTTTACAATCCTCACTTAAGTGTCTAATAACAAGCTTTTTATCTTGCGAAGCATATTTTTTTGTAATGTTATCAATAGCCTCAACTCCAGAAATATCCATAACTCTCGCATCTTTAAAGTCTAAAATAATATTTTCTGGATCATGTTTCGTATCAAAAAGTTCAAAAAATGAAGTTGTTGAACCAAAGAAAAGTGGTCCATCAAACTCATATACTTTTGTATTGTCATCTTCTCTGTAAGTTCTAGATCTAACTTTTGAGTGATTCCAAGCAAAAACAAGTGCAGATATGATAATACCAGTAATAACAGCAATTGCAAGGTCAGCAAAGATTGTGATAATTGTAACAGCAACTAAAACAAACTTATCTGAGTTTGGCATATATCTAATTCTATTTCCACTTTCCCACTCAAATGTACCAATTGAAACCATAAACATGATACCAACTAATACAGCAACAGGAATCATTGCAATATAAGGAGATAGAGCAACAACAAAAGAGATTAAAAGAAGAGCAGCAGTAAGTGCTGATAGTCTTCCCCAACCACCGTTAGAGAAGTTGATTATAGATTGTCCAATCATAGCACAACCTGCCATACCACCAAAGAAACCACAAACAATATTTCCAGATCCTTGAGCAATACATTCTTGGTTTCCACTTCCTCTTTTTCCACCCATTTCATCTAGTACAGAAAGTGTAAGAAGAGATTCAATAAGACCTACAAGAGCTACTAAAATAGAGTATGGAAGTACTGTTAAAATTGAATCAAAATTGATATGAAGTGTTGGCATTGCAAAACTTGGTAAGTTTCCTGAAATATCTGCTAAATCACCAACTCTTTTTGTGTCTAAATCCATTCCAATAACAATAGCAGAGATAACAACAATGGCAACTAAACCAGATGGAATAGCATTTGAAACTTTTGGAAAGAATTTAACAATAATCATTGTAGCAATAACAAGTACATACATTATCCAGTTTTCACCTTCAAATAAAGGGATTTGTGCTAAAGCAATAACAATTGCAAGACCATTTACAAATCCATACATTGCAGGTTGGGGTACAAGTCTAATTAGTTTTCCAAGTTTAAAAACACCAACTAATACCTGAAGAACTCCTGCTAAAATAGTTGCAAGTAAAATATACTGTAGAATATATGTTGCAAGTTCACCATTCGCAGTTAATTGTTCTAACATATTTGGAGGAAGTGATTCTTTTACTTTAATTCCAAGTCCTACAAGTACAACAGCAACGGCTCCTGTAGCTCCAGAAATCATACCTGCTTTACCACCAATAATTGCAGTAATTAAACCTAAAATAAATGCAGTATATAATCCAACTAGAGGGGAAACACCTGCAATTATTGAAAAAGCAATAGCTTCAGGAACAAGTGCAATAGCAACTACTATACCTGATAGAACATCACTTTTTATTGATTGTCCAATAAATGTATTTTTAATATTTAACAAAACTTAACCTTTCTTAAAAAGCGCGATTTTATCTAAAACATCATTAAGATAAAGTTAAGCTTTTAAATAATTTTTTTTATATAAAATTTGATATAATCTCAACTATGAAAATAAAAATAAATAAAGAGTTTTATAAAAATACAAGTTTTAAGCTTGGTGCTTTGAGTTTGATTATTCTTTTATCCTTACTTACTTCAAGTTTTATGTTCAATTCTCAAATTGATAAATTGAAAAAGAGAATCGATTATATTTATTTTGGAAACTATATTCCTGTATTAAAACTACATACTTTGGAAGAATCATATAAAGATTTAATAAAATGTATGAGAACCTATAAAAGATGTGATAGAGATCCTTTTTTTGAGGAAATAAAAAAAGAGTGGACTTATTATGATAATGCTTATAAAGATATTGAAGAGAGAAAAATAGTTGAAAAAATAAGTGTAGATGTAAAAAACTCACTTAATTATAAAACAAAAATATCTCAATATAAAAATGTTATAAAAGAGATAGACTTTTTAAAAGAACATGAAAAAACAGTTGCATATAAAAAAAGACAAGCTTTTTTAGAGGAATATACTTCTATGAAAGATTATCTTTTTTATAATATGATTATTCTATTATTTGTATCTTTTGTTTTTATATCTTTGATTATATACTCAATTATAAAAAAAGATAATCAACTTAAAATTCTTACAAAAAAATATAAACTTGATTCTATAACAGACTCAATGACACAGCTTTATAATCGTAAGTACTTTGATAAAATTTTTGATAATATGCCTTTTATTTCGAACGCAAACAAATGGAAAAGTGCTTTTATAATGCTGGATATCGATTTTTTTAAACAATATAACGATACCTATGGACATGACATGGGGGACACAACTCTTAAATTAGTAGCTTCATCTTTAAAAAATTATTTTAATAGAGAGTATGAGTATGTATTTAGACTTGGTGGTGAAGAGTTTGGAGTTATTTTATTTGATATTGATGAAGATATTTTAAAAGACTGCTTGGCTGATGTAAATAAAAATATTGAGTCATTAAATATTGAGCATAAAAATAGTAAAATATCTGAGGTTGTTACAATATCAATAGGGGCGGTGATTTATGAAGCTAATTCATATGTATCTTGTAATAAACTATACAAAGTAGCTGATGAGTGTTTATATAAGTCAAAACAAAACGGAAGAAATCAGTTTACTATCTATAAAGAAGGGGAATAATGACATTTTTATTTAATAAAAACAGTCACTTTAATTTAGCTAATTTAGCAACATTTTTTAATATTGCAGCAGGTATGTTAGCAATATATTTTTTAACACATGACGGCTTTTTTGCTGCTGCACTTTTTGCATGGTTAGCAGGAGCTTTTGATATTGTTGATGGAAAAATTGCAAGAAAGTATAATCTTTCAACAGAGTTTGGTATTCAACTTGACTCTTTTGCAGACTTTTTATCATTTGTTATAGTACCAACTATGTTTATCTATTTTGCAGTTATTGATGGAAAAGAGTTAATGCTTTTTACTCCATTAGTTGCTTTTGCATTTATTTATTATGTAATTTCAGGACTTAGACGATTAATACAGTTTAATATAGATGCCCAAGAGGGTGAAGTAGCAAAATACTTTACAGGAGTTCCTACACCTTTAGGAGCTATTCTATTATGGCTAGTTTATTTAGTTTGGTTAACTGGAATTATGAATGAAAATGTGGTTCTTATTTTAATGATAGTTATTGGATATCTTTTAAACTCAAAAATAAAAATTCCTCATCCATAATATGAATAGAGTTACTACAATAGATTTAGGCTCTAACTCTTTTAGAGTCTTAATATACGATTGCCTAAATAATGAAATTATTGATGAATATAATGAAGTTACAGGCATGGCAGATGGTTTAAATGAAACTGGTGATATTTCAAAAGAGGCACAAGATAGAGTTGTTAATGCAATAAATCAATCTTCTATTCAATTAGGATATGAACCAAAAGATGCAGTTTGTGTAACAACTGCTGCTATGAGACTTGCTAACAATAGTCAAGATGTTTTGCAAGAATTTGAGCAAAGAACGGGTGCTAGATTTAAAATAATTGATGGCAAAGAAGAGGCTAGATTAACTCTACTTGCTGTTAAATATGCTCTAAAAAGAGAGAAAATTGATTCTTCAAAGTTTATTCTTCTTGATATAGGTGGGGGTTCAACAGAAATTATTGTAAATACTGAGGATAAGTTTAAATCTTATAGCTTCAATTTTGGAATAGTTACCTTAACTCAGAAACATTTAGATTATAAAGATTTAGTTCAGGAATTAGAGTCTCATAAAATAGATATAAAAGCTTTTTTAGATGAACTAAATTTAGATTTAAAAGAGTATACCTTTGTTGCAACTGCAGGAACTCCAACTACAATAGCTGCAATAAAACTTGGTCAAGACTTCTTTCATTATGATAAAGATGCTGTAAATGGAACGATTGTAAATCTAAAAGATTTAGAAGACTCTTTAGAAATCTTTAGAAACTCATCAAATGATACTATTACAAAACTTGTAGGTCGTGGAAGAGTTGAGTTTATTGAAGTAGGAATTTATATTTATAGGTCAATTTTTGAAGTTCTTGAAAAAAAGAAATCTATTGTTTTAGATGATGGATTAAGAGAAGGTGTTGCAATAAATCATTGTCTTCTAAGATAATGATTTATTATTTTGTTCCTACTAATCTAACAGTTTGTTCTTGAACAATATTTGCTTGAGAAGCAGCTAGATAGCCAGCGTTTGCAGTTACGTTAGTTTTTGTAAAATCAGTTACTTCTTTAGGAAAATCAAATTGTTTGTTTGCTCTATTTTGATTAGATAAATCTCTTTGTTCTTGAATAGATGTTCTAGCACTCTCTTGAAGGTTTTGATTTAAGTTTTGAAACTGTGCTTGAATATTTTGAAGATGTCCTATTCCATTTTCAATACCTTGTAAGGTTAAATCTAACCCTTCTTCTGTATTTAAATCATTTCTAGAAATTTCTTGTCCTATTTGTGATGCAACTTCAGGAGTATTTGGTTTATCTATAGAGAAATAGGCTTCTTTTGTAGAAATATCAATTGATAAGTTTTCTTCATAATCATCAATTGATAATAGATTTTCTTTATTGTATGTTGTTCTAAATGCTTCTTCTCTAAATCCCAAAAGTTGTTGGTTTAGTTCATTTTTTATTTGATTTTTATCTTGTAAGTTTTGTTCATCTTTTACTTGAATTAATCTATCATGTATATTTTGTAAATGTTCTTGCTCTTTTTGTAAGCCATTTTGTGCGGTTATAGAGATACCAATACCTTCATTAAAAGCTTGTAATGAAGCAGAAAGTTCATCTCTTTTTTGATTATATTCATTTATTGAAAGTTTTAAAAATTGATCGTTGTTCTCAATCCCTTGTGTTGACTCTGAACGTCCTAATTGTTGATTGGGAACATTGTTCAAGGAAGTTATATTGTTATTAATACTATTTACATCCATTTTAAAACCTTTTAATATACATTTCTATAATCATTTTACAAAACTTAAGATTAATTTAAAGTTAAGTGAACTACTGAATATAGTCATGTTAAAGATAGTATTAATGATAACTTCTGTAGAATATCTGACTAATTTAAGATAGGGAGAGACAATGAGAATAACTGGCGCAAAAATGGTTACTGAATCATTAAAAGAGGAAGGGGTAGATGTAGTATTTGGATACCCTGGTGGCGCTATTATGAATGTCTATGACGAAATTTATAAACAGAGTTTTTTTCAACATATTTTAACAAGACATGAGCAAGCTGCGATTCATGCTGCTGAAGGGTACGCAAAATCTACAGGGAAGGTAGGTGTTGCAATTGTAACTTCAGGACCAGGATTTACTAATGCTGTTACAGGTTTAGCTGATGCATATATGGATTCAATTCCATTAGTTGTTATCTCGGGACAGGTTCCAACTACAATTATTGGAACTGATGGTTTCCAAGAGATTGATGCAGTAGGTATTTCAAGACCATGTACAAAGCATAACTATTTAGTAAATAAAATTGAGGATTTACCAAGAATTATAAAAGAGGCATTTCATATAGCAAATAGTGGACGACCAGGTCCAGTGCATATTGATATTCCAAAAGATATTACAGCAGAAGTTGCAAATTTTGAATATCCAAAAGAAGTTAATATACCAACATATAAGCCAACAGTAAAATATAATAAAAGACAATTAAAAAAAGCAATGGATGCTATTGCAAAAGCAAAAAAACCATTACTTTATGTTGGTGGTGGAGCAATATTATCTAATTGTGCATATGAGATTAGAGAGTTTGCAGAAAAAGCAAATATTCCAGTAGTAGAGACTCTTATGGCTAGAGGAGTTATGGGTCATGATCATGAGTTATTAATTGGAATGCTTGGAATGCATGGAGAATTTGCTGCAAATATGGCAGCTCATGATACTGATTGTATGATTTCATTAGGTGCAAGATTTGATGATAGGGTTACAGGAAGATTAGATGAATTTGCTAAAAAAGCAAAGGTAATTCATGTTGATATTGATCCTGCTTCAATTGCAAAACTTGTAGATACAAACTTTCCAATAGTTGGAGACCTTAAGGTCACAGTTGAAGGGATGATTGAATCTGCAAAAGATATTGAATTTAATGATTATACTAACTGGGTATCGTTACTTAAAGATTATAGAGAAAAAGAGCCTTTAAGATATAACGATTCTGATGCAACTATCAAGCCTCAGTGGGTTATTGAAAGAGTTGGACAGTTATTAGGTGAAAATGCGATTATCTCTACAGATGTTGGACAGCACCAAATGTGGACAGCACAATTTTACCCATTCTCTTTTCCAAGACAGTTTAATACTTCAGGTGGATTAGGAACTATGGGATTTGGACTTCCAGGAGCAATGGGTGTTGCACGTGGAAACACAGATAAGGTATCTATAAACTTTACTGGTGATGGTTCAATTTTAATGAATATTCAAGAGCTTATGACTTGTGTAGAATCAAATCTACCAGTAATTAATATTGTTTTAAATAATAATTATCTTGGAATGGTAAGACAGTGGCAAACACTATTCTATGAAAACAGACTTTCTGAGACTGATTTGTCTATGCAACCAGACTTTAAAATGCTTTCAGAATCTTTTGGAGGAGTTGGATATAGAGTATCTACTAAAGCTGAATTTGATGCAGCGTTGAATGATGCAATTGAGAAGAAAAAAGTAGCAATGATTGATGTTGTTGTTGCAAGAGACGAGATTGTATTACCAATGGTTCCAAATGGACATGCATTAAATGAGATGACACTTTTAGGAGATAGCAATGAATAATTTTAACCACTATTATGATACAGAAACAACAAGACAGGTTATCTCTGTAATTGTTATAAATGAACACAATGTTTTATCAAGAATTGTTGGTCTGTTTTCAGCTAGAGGATATAATATTGATTCTTTAACTGTAGCTCCAATTTCTGGTACTGAATACTCTAGAATGACTATTGTAACAACTGGAGATAAAAGAGTTATTGACCAGATTGTTAAGCAATTGAATAAGTTAATACCTGTATTAAGAGTTAACGAACATAGAGATGTTATAGAAAAAGAGACAGTTTTAATTAAAATACCAATTGACCAGCCTCTTAGTGACATTGAAGTTATTGCTAAGGCTTATAATGGACATATTCAAAATGTTACAGAAGATGCCATTGTAATTTCTGCAACAGATGAACCATATAGAATTGCAAACTTTACGAATATTATGAATAAAAAGTTTAAGCCACTTGAAGTAGTAAAAAGTGGTGTAGTAGCTATGGAAAGATAAGAGAGTTTTCTCTTATCTTTTTTATCGAATTGAAGGATAGATTTTGAAACTTGAAGAGGTAGCAAAAGCTTTAGAAATTGATTGTGAAAGTACAATTGAAATTTCAGGATTAAATACACTTATTGACTCAAACGAAAACGAACTAACATTTTTAGAAAATAAAAAATATATAAATGATTTAAAAAATACAAAAGCAGCAGCGGTATTAGTAAAAGAGGAGTTTGCAACGCAAGTTCCAAGTGGTACAATTGCCTTAATATGTGAAGAACCATATTTAAAACTAGCATATGCATCTAAACTTTTTGCTCCTAATGTAGTGGAAAAAGAAGGTGAAGAGTGTATAGTTGGTGAAGATACAATAATACAAGATAATGTATATTTAGGAAAAGATTCAATCATTGGTTCAGACTGTACTATTATGGCTGGTGCTTTTATTGGTGATAATGTAAATATAGGTGATAATACTATAATATATCCAAATGTAACTGTCTATAGAGATTGTAAGATAGGAAATGATTGTATAATTCATGCGGGGACTGTTATTGGAAGTGACGGATTTGGTTTTGCTAATACAAAAACTGGAAAATATATAAAAATCTACCAAAATGGAAATGTTATTATAGGAAATGATGTTGAAATTGGTGGAAACTGTTCTATTGATAGAGCTGTTTTTAAATCTACCATAATCTCTGATGGTTGCCGATTAGATAATTTAATTCATATTGCACATAATTGTAAATTAGGTCATGGTTGTATCTTAACTGGTCAAGTTGGACTTTCAGGCTCTACTACACTTCATGAATATGTAATAATGGGTGGACAAAGTGCAGCCGCAGGACATCTCGAAATTGCTCCTTTTACTACAATTGCCGCTCGTGGTGGAGTTACAAAAACAATAAGTGAACCTAAAAAACAATGGGCAGGTTTCCCTTTAATGGAACATAGATCTTGGTTAAAACTTCAAGGTAAAATTGCAAAATTATTAAAATAAAGGCTTTAAAATAGTTAAAAAAATATCATCTCTAATTTTTCTTTTTATAATTATATATTTTGAATATGCTACTTTTATAGGAGATAAAACTAGTGTGGGACAAATAGGCTCACTTTTTGCTGGTTTTTCCCATAAAAATTTTGGTTTACTATCTTATGTATATCTGTTTTTATTTTTATATCCTTTATATATAATCAATTTTAAAGAGCAGTTTGATTGGAAAGATTTTACAGTAAAGGTAACTGCTGTTTTATTATTGTTGATTACATTATTAACTTTTCAATCTTTAGTAGTACAAAAAGGTATATATAGTGGCGATATAGGTAATTTTATAATAGATGCCATGTTCCCATTTATTGGACTTGCAGGCTTATGGATATTTGTATTAATAGGAGCTATAATCTCTTCTTTGATTCTTTTTGAGGATTCTAATATTAAGCTTGACCCTAAAAAACTTGTACCAAAGTTTAAAAAAACTGATAGTTTAAATAACCTAAAAAGAATAGAAAATAAAAAAAGACAAAAAAGAATTAAAAAAACAGAGAAAAAACCAGTTGAAACTGTAACAGTAAAAGAAGAGGGTAATATAGCTGAAATTGTTATTGAAGATTCACAAGAGAGTAGTATTACTCAAATAGAAGTTGATGATTTAAATATTATAAATCTTGAACAATCAGAGAATATAAAGGAAGATGTTTCTTCTCTTGAACCAATAATTGAAGATATAGAAGATGCTATATTAGAAAATAGTGAGGAGAATTTAGCTTCACATGGTGTTATAGTAGATGAATTAGAAGAGAATAAAAAACTACTTGATGAAATAGAATTAGGAAAAACAGAAAAACCAAAGGATTTTGAACTTCCTTCAACTAATTTTTTTCAATCAGCTCCAAAAGAAAAGAAGTCAAAGATTTCTGAATCACAAATAGATAAAAAAATAGAAGATTTATTAGAAAAACTTCTTATGTTTAAAATTGAAGGTGATGTAGTAAGAACTTATACTGGTCCTGTAGTTACAACTTTTGAGTTTAAACCAGCTCCTAATGTAAAAGTTTCTAAGATTCTTAATTTACAAGATGATTTAGCAATGGCTCTTAAGGCTCAAACAATTAGAATTCAAGCTCCAATCCCTGGAAAAGATGTTGTAGGTATTGAAGTTCCAAATGATGATATGCAAACGATTTATATAAAAGAGCTTTTAGAGAGTGAAATCTTCCAAAATGCAAAATCTCCTTTAACAATGATTTTAGGTAAAGATATAGTTGGAAAACCTTTTGTAACAGATCTTAAAAAGCTTCCACATTTACTAATAGCTGGTACAACTGGTTCTGGAAAGTCTGTTGGTATTAATGCAATGATTTTATCACTTTTATATAAGAACTCTCCAGATAATTTAAGACTTGTAATGATTGATCCAAAGATGTTAGAGTTTTCTATGTATAATGAAATACCTCATCTTTTAACTCCTGTAATTACAAAGCCAACAGATGCGATCAATGCTTTATCAAATATGGTTGG
The DNA here is from genome assembly GCA_947494995.1 of uncultured Campylobacterales bacterium. GTDB lineage: Bacteria > Campylobacterota > Campylobacteria > Campylobacterales > Arcobacteraceae > Halarcobacter. The sequence continues at coordinate 153,504 of CANLWY010000002.1, forward strand.
AGAAATGGAGAGACGTTATACTCTTATGTCTCAAACAAAAACTAAAAATATTGAATCTTATAATGAAAAAGCAAAAAAAGAGGGCTTTGATAAGATTCCTTATATAGTAGTTGTAATTGATGAATTAGCAGATTTAATGATGACAAGTGGAAAAGATGTTGAATTATCAATTGCAAGACTTGCACAAATGGCAAGAGCTTCTGGTATTCACTTAATAGTTGCAACTCAAAGACCATCAGTAGATGTTGTAACCGGTCTTATTAAAGCAAATCTTCCAAGTAGATTGTCTTATAAAGTAGGACAGAAGGTAGATTCAAAAATTATTTTAGATTCTTTAGGTGCTGAATCACTTCTAGGACGTGGAGATATGTTATTTACACCTCCTGGAATGTCTGGGCTAGTTAGAATTCATGCTCCGTGGTCTATGGAAACAGAAATAGAGTCTGTGGTAGATTTTTTAAAAGAGCAAAGAGAAGTTGAATATGATATGAATTTTGTAAAAGATAAAGCAAATTCATCTTCTGGTACTTCAAGTGAAAACTCTGATTTAGGGGATTTAGATGAAATGTATGAAGATGCAAGAGATGTTGTTTTAAATGATAAAAAAACTTCAATTTCTTATATTCAAAGAAAATTAAGAATCGGATATAACAGAGCAGCTACTATTGTAGAACAGCTAGAAAAGACTGGTGTACTATCAGAACCAAATGCAAAAGGGAACCGTGAAATTTTAATTTAGCGGTTTCTTTAAATACTAAAAAATCTTTTTATTAAATTATTTTTTAAAACTACAAGATATAAATCCTCCTTTTATTTTTATTATGTTAAAATATCTTTATTATAATAAGCAAAGGAGTATGTTATGAATACAAGTATTGTAGGAAGACACATAGAATTAACTGAACCAATTAAAGATTATATTAATAGTTCGGTAGAGATTTTTAAAAAATATAATTTAGATATTATATCTGTAAACTCAATTATCTCGCAAGAAGAAAAAAACGGTAGAAAAGCATTTACATTTGAATTTACTTTAAATATTGCTCACTTAGATACAGTAGTTGTAAAACAAAAAGATAAAGATTTATATTCTGCAATTGATATTGCAGTAGATAGAGTTTCTAAGGTTTTAAGAAGACATCATGACAAAATCACTGCTCATAAAGCTACTAAGCTTACAGAAGTTACAGCAGCTGAAATGGAAGATGAAATTGCAAACGAATTAGAAAAGTTAGATTCTGAAATTTTCCCAGTAAGATTAACTTCTTACAAACCAATAGATATTGAAGAAGCATTAGAGGATTTAAAAGGTTCTGATGCTCAATTTAAAGTATTCTATGATAAAGATGATAATATGAGAGTATTATATAAATCTTCTGATGAAGGAAAATTTGGATTATACTAATAGTATATTTTCAAATATACAAAGGTATTAGCTTTTTAGCTAATACCTTTTTTAATTTTATAGGAAAACACTTTAATGAATACAGAACTTAAAAAAATTGCACTTATTGGTCAACCAAATGTTGGTAAATCATCACTTTTTAATAGAATTGCAAAAAAAAGAATAGCTATTGTTTCTGACTTAGCTGGTACAACTAGAGATATAAGAAGACATGAAGTTGAGATTATAGACAGAGATGCTCTAATGCTTGACACAGGTGGTATTGATGAAACTAATGATGCAATATTTTCAAATGTAAAAAGAAAAGCAATTGAAACTGCAAAAGAGGCTGATATAATACTTTTTATGGTAGATGGTAAAAAAATACCTGATGATAAAGATAAAGAACTATTTTATGAGCTTCAAGATTTAGGTAAGAAGTTAGCATTAGTTGTAAATAAAATTGATAATGACAAAGAGAAAGATGAAAGACTTTGGTCTTTTTATGAATTTGGAATAGACCAAGATAGTCTATTTGGAATCTCTGTATCTCATAACAGAGGAACAAAATCACTTTTTGAATGGATTTGGGCACAACTTCCTCCAAGAGTAGAGGAAGAAGAGTTAGTTATTGAAGAGGATGATGACGATTATTTAGAAGATTTTTTAGATCCAATTGAAGATATTAATGAACAAGCAGATTTTCAAGATGATGGTGAAATTAGAGTAGCTATTATAGGTCGTGTTAATGTAGGAAAGTCTTCAATCCTAAATGCGCTTGTAGGAGCAGAACGTTCAGTTGTATCTCCAATAGCTGGAACAACTATTGATCCAGTAGATGAATCTTTTGAATATAAAGATAAAAATATTACTTTTGTTGATACTGCGGGTTTAAGAAGACGTGGGCGAATTGAAGGAATTGAAAAATTTGCTTTAATGAGAACAAAAGAGATGCTAGAGAAAGCAAACTTAGCACTTGTAGTTCTTGATGCTTCTGAAGAACTTGTTGATTTAGATGAAAAAATTGCTGGATTAGTTGATGAATATGGACTAGGAACTATTGTTGTTTTAAATAAATGGGATGAGAATAGAGATGACTTTGATATAATTGAAGAGAAGGTTAGATCTAAGTTTAAGTTTTTATATTTTGCTCCTATTATTGCAGTTTCTGCAAAAACAGGTAGAAGTATTGATAGATTAAAAGATAAACTTGTAGAGATTTATGATAATTATGCTCAAAGAATTCCAACTTCAGAGCTTAATAGAGTTATTGAAAAAGCAGTTATGCGACATGCTCTTCCAAGTCCTGCTGGAAATTATCTTAGAATCTACTTTTCGACACAATTTGAAACAAAACCTCCTAGAATTGCATTGATTATGAATAAACCTAGGCTTTTACACTTCTCTTATAAAAGATATTTGATAAACTTCTTAAGAGATAATATAAACTTTGAAGGTACACCTATTCATGTAGTAACAAGAAAAAAAGGTGAAAGAGAGTTTAAAGAGGAAGAAATAGAAGAATTTTAATCCTTTAGGAGGATATCTGTTTTGATAAAAGTTAATACTCTAAAAAATGATATCTTTGGTGGTGTTACTGCTGCAGTTGTGGCTTTACCTTTAGCATTAGCTTTTGGTGTTGCAAGTGGAGCAGGTGCAACTGCTGGATTATATGGAGCAATCATCTTAGGATTTTTTGCTTCACTTTTTGGTGGCACCTCCACTCAAATCTCAGGACCAACGGGTCCTATGACAGTTATAACGGCAACTGCTATAGTTTCATTTCAAAATGATTTTCAATCTGTGATTACTGTAATCTTTTTAGCAGGTTTAATTCAAATCTCTTTAGGTCTTGTAAAAATAGGGAAGTGGGTTAAATATATTCCATATCCAGTCATTTCTGGTTTTATGAGTGGAATAGGAGTTATTATAATAATTCTACAAATAAACCCTTTTTTAGGTGTTGATTCTTATGGAACTGTTATGGAGACAGTTGTAAATTTAGGGAATACTTTACATTTAGCTCATGATGAGTCATTGATTTTAGCTTATATTACATTAGCTATTATGTTTCTTACTCCAAAAATTATAACAAAATATGTTCCTGCTGCTTTAATTGCCTTAGTTTTTGTTACATATTTTACAATTTTTATGGATTTTAATGTTCCTACTATAGGAGAGATTCCTATGAGTTTGCCAGAATTTACCTTACCTACAAGATTTGATATTTTACAATTGGATACTATTATTACTTTAGCTATTACCTTAGCTTTATTAGGTTCTATTGATACTTTATTGACATCATTAGTTGCAGACTCTATGACTAAGACAAAACATAAGCCTAATAAAGAGCTTATAGCACAAGGAATAGGAAATACACTTTGTTCTTTAGTTGGTGCAATTCCAGGAGCTGGAGCAACTATGAGAACGGTAATAAATATAAAAAGTGGAGGAACTACAAGAATATCAGGTATGGTTCATTCTCTTATGCTTTTACTTATAGTTTTATTTTTAGCCCCTTTAGCTTCGTTAATTCCCTTGTCAGTTCTTTCAGGTATATTAATAAAAGTAGGTTTTGATATTTTAGATTACAAGTTTTTGAATATTTTAAGAAAAGTTTCAAAACATGATTTACTAATTATGATTACAGTATTTTTATTAACTGTTTTTGTAGATTTAATTATGGCTGTTGGAGCAGGAATAACTTTTGCTTCAATTCTTGCAATTTATAGAATTTCAAAAAATACAAGAATGCAAACAACAAATGCTATAAATAGAGTTAGTTTTGATATTGATGTTGAAAATAAAGAGATACAAATATTAAAAATTGATGGCTCTTTATTTTTTGGAACTGCTTCAGTTTTAGATAGAAAAATTGATAAAATTAAACCTTCAACAAGATTTATAGTTTTAGATTGCCTAAAAGTCTCTTTTTTAGATATCTCTGCAATTTTTATGATTGAAGAGATAATAAATAAATTAAAAGAGAAAAATATAAATGTTATACTTCTTTTAAGACATGCAGATAAAAGAAAAGTTTTAAATATAGACACTAATAAAGTCTTTAAAAATACAAATATTTATAATAATATTGATGGAGCAGTAAACTGTATCCAAAAAAGAGCATATGAGGAAAAAACTTTAAAAAATGAATAAGATATATTTATTAAATAATCAAAAATATGAGGGTGTAGAAAATTTAGAGGTTTTCAAAATTGAGTATATAGAAAATAAGCTTGACCTATCTAAATATGATGCATTATTAATCACTTCAAAAAATGCAGTTTATTCTTTAGATAGTTTTAATGAACAGTGGAAGAGTATCCCTTGTTTTGCAATTGCACCTAAAACAGCAAAGGTTATTGGGAAGTGTGGTGGAAAAGTTGAGTTTATAGGTTCAAGTGGACATGGAAATGATTTTGCAAAAGAGTTAATTGAGAAATTAAAAAATAAGAAGGTTGTATACATAAGAGCAAAGAGTGTAGTCTCTAATTTAGTTCAAATACTAAATGATAATAACATTGACGTAGATGAACTTATTACTTATAAAACAGTTTGTAATGATAAAATAACAACAGAGATTGAAAATAATTCAATTATTATATTTACTTCTCCTTCTAGTGTTAATTGTTTTTTTGAAAACTTTACTTGGAACAATAGCTTAAAAGCAATTGCTATAGGAAAAACAACTGCAAAATATATTCCAAAAGAAATAAAGTATGAAATAAGTTCTAAAACTTCTATAGAAGAGTGTATAAAACTTGCAAAGATGGTTACTTTTTAATGTTTTATTTAAAGATAATTAGATAAAATTAATGATATCTAAGTAGTACGGGATTTCCATTGTTGAGGGTCCGATACTATATTTTTGTGGGTAATTGTAATTTACGTGGTGTTGAACGTTTGCCTTTGGCATTTCTGTTCCTTAAATGTAATTCTTACCTGCTAACGTTGGCTTATGTGGGCCATTTTGATGGTTAACGACTACTTGGATTTTTTATTTATTACTCAATTTTAAGGACAATCTAGTGAACATTTTAATTCTTGGTAGTGGTGGAAGAGAATACTCTATAGGCTTAGCTATATCTAAAGAAGAGCAAGAACATAATCTATTTTTTATGCCTGGTAATGGGGCAACTGACAATTTAGGAACTAATATTAATATAAAAGATTATGAAGAGTTAGCGCAATGGGCTAAAGAGAACTCTATTGATTTAACAATTGTTGGACCAGAAGCTCCACTAGTAGATGGTGTTGTTGATATTTTTAAAGCAAATGACTTAACTGTATTTGGACCAAGTAAAGCTGCTGCGCAGTTAGAAGGTTCTAAAGTTTATATGAAAAATATTTTAAAGAAATATAATATACCAACAGCAGCGTTTATAGAAACTACAAATGAAAAAGAAGCACATGACTTTATTGATACTATGACTGCTCCAATTGTTGTAAAAGCAGATGGTTTATGTGGCGGAAAGGGTGTAATTATTGCTCAATCTAAAGATGAAGCAAAAGAAGCAGCATCTGATATGTTAGCTGGAACTTCTTTTGGTGATGCTGGAACTTCAATTGTTGTTGAAGAATTTTTAGATGGATATGAGTTATCTATTTTTGCAATTTGTGATGGTGAAAACTATAAAGTATTGCCAGCAGCTCAAGATCATAAAAGAATAGGTGATGGTGATACAGGACCAAATACTGGTGGTATGGGTGCATATGCTCCAACTCCTTTAGTAAATGAAGATATTTACAAAAAAGTTGAAGAGAGAGTTATAAAGCCAACCTTAGAAGGTATGAAAAAAGAGGGTGCTCCTTTTGAAGGTGTACTATTTATTGGTGTAATGGTTGTAAATGGTGAACCAATTATTTTAGAATACAATGTAAGATTTGGTGACCCAGAGTGTGAAATTTTAATGCCTTTATTAGAAACGCCAGTTTCTGAACTATTTTATAAAGGTGCTACTAAACAGTTAGATAAATTAGATATTAAAATCAAAGATGAGTTTGGTGTTGCTGTTGTAATGGCAAGTGCTAACTATCCTTATGGTTCTAGTGAACCAGCAGAAATTATTGTTGATGAAATTGTTGATGAAGATATTTTAAACAATACACATATCTCTTATGCAGGTGTCTCAAAAGATGGTGACAAACTGCTTGCAACAGGAGGAAGAGTTCTTCTTTGTGTAGGTTTTGGAGATTCTATTAAGAGAGCAAGAGATAGAGCTTATGCTTTATGTGGGCAAGTTCATTTTGCTGGTAAAAAATGTAGAACAGATATCGCTTATCAAGCTTTAAAATAACAATAAGTTAATATTTAAGTATGAATACAAATAATTTAGAATTAGCTTCAGTTTTAAGACGTTTTTTTTCATTTTTAATTGATGAAATCTTAGTAACTATTTTAGTATATGTAGTTTTTTGGGATAAGCTTGTCACAAATGCAATGGACGTTGACCAACTTGCAATTGCTTTGGCTTCATTAGTTGTTCCTGTTTTAGTAATTAAGTTTATTTATCAGTCTTTCTTTGTATGGTACTATGGTGCAACAATTGGGAAAATCATTTTAAAAATAAAAGTAATAGATTTCTATGATTTTGGTAGAGTTTCTTTAAAAACTTCAATTACTAGATCAATAGGAAGACTTGTTAGTGAATATTTTGTTTATATTGGTTTTCTTGTTGCTTTTTTTACAGAAGGAAGACAAACATTTCATGATAAAATAGGAAGGACATTAGTAATAAATGCTTAAAAAATTTCTTGCAACACTTCTTTTAGTAATATCTTTACATGCGGAAACTGAAAAGTTTCAAGTAATAGCAAATAATGTAACAGCTGAAGACAATATTATGATTGCTACTGGAAATGTTGTAATCTTCTCACCTACATACTATATTACAGCTCAAAAAATCATATATGATAAGAAAAAAGGAACTTTTGAACTTTTTGATGATGTTATGATTTTAAAGAATAATAATGTTCAAACAAAGAGTGATTATGCCTTTTTAGATGTAAATACCGATGATTTATATCAAAAACCAAATATGTATTTTGAAGAGACAAACTCAATTTGGATAAACTCAAAAGATTCAGATAAAAAGAACGATAAAATCTACCTTGATCAAGCACTATTATCAAGCTGTGACTGTGTAGACCCAGATTGGAGTATTCGAGTATCAAGTGCAGATTATGATACAAAAGATAAGTGGATAAATATTTATAATCCAAGACTTTATTTGAAAGATACACCTCTTCTTTATCTTCCTTATTTAGGGTTTTCTACTGATACAAGAAGAAGAACAGGTCTTTTAATACCAAGAATTGGTTATTCAAGAAGTGAGGGTGGAACTTATTCTCAGCCACTATTTATTGCTCCAGCTGACAATTATGATATTGAATTAATTCCTCAATATAGAGCTAAAAGAGGTTCTGGTATGTATGCATATTTAAGATATGCAGATAGTATTGATTCAGTATTAAAAATAAGTGCAGGATATTTTAATGAACAAAAAGAGTATCAAGAGGACTTTGAATTACGAAATGAAGAACATTATGGTGTTGATGTAAACTATAAAAGATACAATCTTTTTACTGGAAAAAGAAAAGAGCATAAAGATGGACTTTTTGTAGATATAAACTATTTAAATGATATTGAATATAGAACCTTAGAAGATAGTAGTCATAAAGATGATTCCCAAAGATATATTGAATCAAAAATTAACTATGTATATGATACACCAAGTTATTATTTAGGTTCGTATTTTAGGTATTATATTGATACTAAGCAAGAATCAAATGCAGCAACACTTCAAGAATTACCAAAACTTCAGGCACATACTTATTCAAGACCTTTAATTTCAGATAGATTATTATACTCAACGGATTTAAAGTATACTCATCATAAAAGAAGAGAAGGTGTATCTGCAAACCAATATGAGTTTAGTGTTCCTTTCTCTTACTCTTTTTCATTTTTTGATGATTATATCCATTTTATAGCTAAACAAGAGTTCTCTTTTAATAAGTTTGAATATTCAAACACTGGAACTACAAAATTTGAAGATGCTACATATGCTGAATCAAATACTATACTTTCATTAAGTACAGATTTGATTAAACCATATGAAGATTATTTACATACAATGAATTTAAGTGCAGATTTTACAAAATCTGAAAATATAAAAGAAGAGGGTGATTTATATAAAGTTACATCTACTAATTCAGCATTAAGTTCATTTCCTGTTACAAAAAGTTCAGATAGTATAAATTTAGGAATAAATCATTCTTTATATGATAGAGATAGTTTAAAACAAATAATAAACCATAAATTAACTCAATCTATTTTATATGATACTTATGATAATGCAAAGTTTCAAAATATGGAAAATGAGATTACTTATAACTACATATTAGGTTCTTTGAAAAATAGACTTGTATATAATCATCAAGATGATAAATTAATTGAAAGTTCATCTTCTTTTACTTTAACATATGAAAATTTTTATATGAAACTGGGTCATTATATGTCAAAAGAGACCCCTAATTCAGGTTTAGAAGACTTAGAATCTTATCAGTTTGATGCAAAGTATAAGCTTTCAAATAGATACTCTTTTGGTTTTTATACAAATTATAATATTGAAGAAAAAATAAGAAATAAACTAGGGTATAAATTCTCAATTACTGATGCTTGTTGGAATTTAGATTTAAGATATGAGAAAGAGATTGAAGCTTCTTCAACTGTCGATGGTGATCCTACTGAGCAAGATATAATCTATTTAGAGTTATTATTAAAGCCCCTTGGTGGTGTTATGCATGAATATGAGATTGAGAAAGATTAATGACTCCAGACGGAATATTTTTTAAAAATAGAGATGTTGCAGCTTATAGGCTAATAGATATTTTACCTATAAATAAAATGAAGTTAGAGGATTGGATAGTTATATCAACTTCTTACAATGGATATCCAGTTGCAAAGATTATTGCAGATGAACTTGATGCAAAACTTGATATTATGCTTTCAAGAAAAATATACTCTCCAAATAATGAAGAGTGTGAAATAGCCATTGTTACAGAGACTGAAGAGGTTGTAATTCATGAAGAGCTAGTAAAAGCTTTTGATATTAGTTTAGATTTTGTTTTTTCAAAATCTAAATATATCTATGAGAATGAACTATCATCTTGTGTTAGTAAATTTAGAAAGGGATGTAATCTTTGCGATTTAAAAAATAAAAATGTTTTACTTATAGATGAAGGTTTAAATACAAGTCTTACAATGATGGCTTGTATTAAAACAGCAATTAATCTAGGAGCAAAATCTGTATCTGTGGCAATTCCTATATTGCCAACTGCAAGTATTAATACGATAGAATCAATTGCTGATGATTTGTATTATGTGAAAAATTTAGATCATTTTATAAGTATAGATTTTTATTATGATGAACTAGAAGAGATAAGTTACGAAGAAATTAAAAAGGAAAAGGAAAAACTGAATGTCAACAGTATGTGAATTTGAATTAAATGGAAAACAAGAAATATATGAGTTTGGGAAAGTTGCCAAACAAGCTAATGGATCTGTATTAGCGAAATTAGGAAATGCTGTTGTCTTAGCCACAGTTGTAAGTGAATTTGATAATCCTGTATCTGAGGACTTTACTCCTTTAACAGTTCAGTATGTTGAAAAAACATATGCTGCTGCAAAACTTCCTGGTGGATTTATTAAAAGAGAAGCAAAACCAAGTGAATTTGAAACTTTAACTTCAAGAGTTATTGATAGAAGTTTAAGACCACTTTTCCCTAAAGGTTATGTTTACCCTACGACAGTTACTGTAATAGTATTAAGTGCTGATAAAAAAGTTGATTTACAAGCTTTAGCTTTAAATGCTGCAAGTGCAGCTTTATATACTTCAAATCTTCCGATTAAAAAGTCAGTTGCTGGTGTAAGAGTTGGTAAAATAAATGGAGAATATGTAGTTAATCCTTCTACTGAAGATTTACTTGAGTCAACTTTAGATTTATATGTAGCAGGTTCTAAAGAAGAGCTACTTATGATTGAAATGAAATCTATTTCTTCAGAAGAAATGGTAGAAGTTGATATTGAAGCATTCTCTAAACTACATAAAACAAATGAAATGACTGAAGAAGAGCTTGTTGAAGCAATTGGTGTTGCACAAGAAGCTTTAAAAGAAGCAAATGAAACTTATGAGACTGGATTTGAATCAGTTTCTAAAGAGATGGCAGATGTAGAGTTAGTTGAATTTACTATTGAAGAATCTGTTATTAATTATGTAAGAGAAAACTTTATTGATGATATTAAAAATGCAATTAAAAAACTTGCTAAATCTGAAAGAGCTACTGAGCTTAAAGATGTAGCAAAAGCAATTGCAGCAAATGAGTATTGTGAAGAAAAAGAGATTGAATTTTCTACAATTTATGAAGCAGTATCAATTGTAAAAAGAGAAGCTGTTAGACAAATGATTGTTAATGAAAAAGTTAGAGCTGATGGAAGAGGGCTTAGAGATGTAAGACCTATTGAAGTAGATACAAATATTTTACCTTCTGCTCACTCTTCTTGTTTATTTACTAGAGGTGAAACACAAGCATTAGTTGTGGGAACACTTGCTGGTTCAAAAGATGGACAAATGTATGAAGTTTTAACAGAGAAATCTACAAGAACTGAAAACTTTATGGTTCATTATAACTTCCCTGGTTTTTCTGTAGGTGAAGCAAAACCAATGTTTGGTGTTGGTAGACGAGAACTTGGACATGGTAATCTTGCAAAAAAAGCTTTAGAAGCAACTATTGATAAAGACTACTCTGAAACAGTTAGATTAGTATCTGAAATTTTAGAATCAAATGGTTCTTCTTCTATGGCAACTGTTTGTGGTGGTTCATTAGCTCTTAAAGCAGCAGGTGTACCAGTTTCAAATCTTGTTGCAGGTGTTGCAATGGGTATGGTTGTTGAAGGTGAAAATTATTCAGTTCTAACAGATATCATGGGATTAGAGGATCATGATGGAGATATGGACTTTAAAGTAGCTGGTACAAGTGAAGGTATTACTGCACTTCAAATGGATATCAAATTGGGTGGTATTGAGTTATCTGTTCTAAAAGAAGCTTTACTTCAAGCAAAAGAAGGAAGAGAACATATTTTAGGAATTATGGAAGAAGCTGCTGAAGAGATTGTTCCAAGTGAAGCTTTACCATTAATTGAACAATTTGCAATTGATCCAAGTAAATTTATGGTTGTTATTGGAAAAGCAGGTGCTACTATTAAAGAGATTATTGAAAAATTCTCTGTATCAATTGATTTAGATAGAGATACTGGTAATGTAAAAGTTTCAGGTGAAAATAAACAGAATGTTTTAGATGCTTGTGAGCATATTAAAACTATCTCAAATAATGCTCCAGCAAGAAGAGATAATAATCATAAAAAACATATAGATTTTGAAAAACTATATCAAGTAGATGAAGTTTTAACTGGAAAAGTAGTTAGAATTGCTGATTTTGGTGCTTTTGTTGAACTTCCAAAAGGTGGAGAAGGTCTTTTACATATCTCTAAAATTTCAAAAGAAAGAGTTAAAAAAGTAGAAGATGTTCTAAAAGTTGATGACTCAGTTGAGATTAAAGTATTAAAAGTTAAAAAAGATAGAATAGAACTAGCTTCTAGTTCATTATAATATTAATTAGCAGACTTCATATTTTAATGAAGTCTGTCTACTCTCCTCCTCAAAATTTAAATAATTTATAAAATAAATATAAATAACTTGTACAAACTACCATTTTATCAAATCTAAATCTAACTAATAATTTGCTAGAATAGTTTTAATTACTAAACTTAAATTAATATTTCTTTAGTTAAGATAGTAAAAATAATATTTTTATATAAAAAACAAGGGGTTTTTATGGCTAAGCTTTTAATTGTTGATGACTCTACAATGTTAAGAGATATGCTTAATTATGCACTTAACGAAGGTGGTTATACTGATGTAACTGAAGCAGTTGATGGTGTAGATGGTTTAGAAAAAGCGAAAGCTGCAACATTTGATTTAATTATTACTGATGTAAATATGCCAAATATGGATGGTTTAACACTAATTGGTGAATTAAGAAAGCTTCCTACATATGCAAGTAGACCAATTTTAGTTTTAACAACTGAACGAAGTGATGAAATGAAAGCAAAAGGAAAGGCTGCAGGTGCAACAGGATGGATTGTAAAACCATTTGTACCAGAACAATTACTAAAAGCAGTTAATATAGTATTAAGTAGATAAAAAGGTTTTAACATGTCTGGTTTTGATATTTCTAAATATAGAGAGATGTTTGTAGAAGAAGCTGAAGAGCTTTTTGAATCTGCAGATAATGTACTATTAGAGGCTGAAAATAATGGTTCATTGACTGATGATGAAATGGGACAACTCTTTAGGGATGTACATACATTAAAAGGAAGTGGTGCATCAGTTGAACTTACATTGTTTGCTGAGTTCACTCATGATGTTGAAAATATGATGGATAAGCTTAGAAATCATGAAATAGAGTTTATACCAGAAATGGCAGAGACTTTAATTGATGGCTTAGATGTTATGAAAGAGCTTTTAGATTTAGAAGTTGCTGAAGAGTTAACACGAGAGACTTTCTCTGAGATGACTACTGAACTTTTAATTGATATTAGAGCTTATATAAATGGAGAAACTCCTCCTTCTATTCAAGAAGAAACACCTGTTGTTCAAGCAGTTGAAGTAGTTGAAGAGAAAAAGGATATAGGTTTTTATGATAATGATATAGATGAAAATAGTTATAATGTATCATATGGGTTTTTCAAAGATGATGAAATAGGTAGTGAAGATGGAAAATATGGTTTTTTTGATGAAGAATTAGATAAAAAGTCTGAAACAGCTGAAACTCCAGTAATTGAACATGATGAGAGTGATGACTTTGGATTCTTTGATGAAATGCCAGAGATTACTCCTGATACGGAAATTGTAGCAAATAATGAAGATCAAAAAGAAGAGCTTGAAAAGCCTGTTGAAAAAGTTGAAGAAAAGATTGAACCAACTGTAGAAACACCAGTTGTAACTCCTGCTTCTACACCAGTTGCTACAAAAGCAACACCTGCTAAAAAAAGAGCACCAAAAGAAGAAAAAGAAACAAGTAAAAAATCTTCAGCTTCTAATAATATTAGAGTAAATCTAGATAAAATAGACTTACTTATGAATAATGTTGGTGATCTAGTAATAACAAATGCAATGTTAACTCAGTTTTCAACATCTATTGAAGAGACTAAAACTAGAAATGCTGTATTAGAAAGACTTGAATTACTTGAAAGACATATTAGAGATATGCAAGATTCAATAATGAGTATCAGAATGGTACCAATGGAATCTATTTATTCAAAATTTCCAAAAGTTGTAAGAGATATTTCTAAAAAACTTGGGAAAAAAGTTGAATTTAAACACTTTGGTGATGGTGTTGAAATTGATAAAGCAATGATTGAAGGCTTAACAGATCCATTAATGCATATTATTAGAAACTCTCTTGATCATGGTCTTGAAACACCTGATGTAAGAACTGCAAGTGGAAAAGATGAAGTAGGTTCAATTATTATTTCAGCAGAACAAGCAAATGGTCAGATGATTATTACTATTGAAGATGATGGTAAAGGTATTGATGCTACAAAAGTTGCTCTTAAAGCTTTAGACCAAGGGCAAATTGATGAAAATCAATACAACACTATGAGTGATAGTGAAAAAGCTATGTTAGTATTTGGAGCTGGTGTTTCAACTGCTGATGAAGTAACTGATATTTCAGGTCGTGGAGTTGGAATGGATGTTGTTAAAACAAATATCCATAAACTTGGTGGAGCAATTAAACTTGATACAAAACTAGGTGAGGGTACAATAATTACTATTATGCTACCACTTACTCTTGCAATTCTTGATGGTCTTGATATTGCAGTTGGAGATCAAAAATATATATTACCTTTAAGTTCAATTGTTGAATCGTTACAACCAACATCTGATATGATTAAAAAGATTGGTGATGGTTCACAAGATTTATTAATGCTTAGAGAAGAATTTATTCCTGTTGTAAGATTACATCAATTATTTGGAGTAGAGCCAACATTTGAAAATCTTGAAGATGGAATGTTAATTGTTGTAAAATCAGGAAATACAAAAGTTGCTATTTCTATTGATGAGTTCTTAAATCAACATCAAGTGGTTGTAAAACCTTTAGATAAAAACTTTAGAAGTGTTGAAGGAATTGGAGCTGCAACAGTTAGAGGTGATGGTAGTATTGGACTAATTCTTGATGTATTAGGAATTATCAATGCTCAAATAAAGATTGAAAAAGATATGACATCGACACAAAGAGCTTCATAGGAGTTAGATGCTAGATAATAACGCTTTACACGAAAGAGTAAAAACTATACTTTATTCTCTGACAGGTATTACCCTTGCAGAGAATAAAGATATTATGATTTCAAATCGTTTACATAAACTGAAAAGAGATACAAAATATACGGGTGATATAGAACATTTATTGGAAGTAATTGAAAATGATGGTCTATATCAAATGGAATTTATAAACTCTTTTACTACAAATAAAACACACTTCTTTAGAGAAGATTTTCATTTTACAGATTTAAAAGATAGAGTTTTACCAGAGTTTGCAAAATCAGGTAGTCCTATTAAAATGTATTGTTCAGCTTCTTCTACAGGAGAAGAACCATACTCTATGGCAATGACTGTACTGGAAGCAAATGAAGAGCTTGGAAGAAATATAAGTGCTTCAATTCTAGCAACAGATATTGATACAAATGTTCTTCAATATGCTGCGAATGGTGTTTATAGATTTTCTAAATCATCAAAAGAGTTTCCTGAATGGATAAAACCTCAAAAATACTTTAAAAGAAGAGTTAAAAAAACTCTTGCTTCAGAAGAGATTTTAATTAAAGTGAAACCAGAATTACAAAAAATGTGTACTTTTCAAGTAATGAATTTAAATGATTCAACCTACCCTTATGAAAGGAACTATTTTGATGTGATTTTTTGTAGAAATGTATTGATCTATTTTTCAAGTGAAGACCAAAATAAAATACTTAAAAAACTATTCTCTCATTTAAAAATGGGTGGTACTTTATATTTAGGACATTCAGAAAATCCACAGGATTTAATAAACTATGTTAGTAGAGTTGGTCAAAATGTTTTTATTAAGACAAAGGAATTACATTGATTGTAATTGGACATAAAGATGGAAGTATAGAAAAAGCTTCAATTTCAAGATTTACTCAAAAAACAAAAGGATATAATACTCATACTATAATTGGTGGTGAGTTTGCTGTTGGTAAAGATATTGACAATATTGCCTTTAAAACACTATTAGGTTCATGTGTAGCAATAATGTTTTATGATAATGTTAGTAAAGTTAAAGCAATGAATCATTTTTTATTGCCAACAACAAATAGTACAAATGATGATATGAAATATGGACTTTACTCTGTTGAAGCTATGTTAAATGAGATGTATAAATTAGGGTGTAGTAAACAAAATATGACTGCCAAAATTTCCGGTGGAGCAGATATTATGCAATTAAATATGTCTTCAAATACAATAGGGCATAGAAATGTAGAATTTGCTAAGGATTTTTGTAAATCAGAGGGGTTTAAATTAGTTAGTGAACATACTCGTGGAGAACATGGTAGACTTATTCTGCTAGCGGAAGAGTTTCAAACTTTTATTAAAGTTACTCAGAAAAGTGAAACTGACAATAAAATTCTTAATGAAGAGAAAGCTCTTCAAACAGAGATTACAAAAGCACCAGTTATCAAAGAGTATGTTGGTGGTGTTGATTTATTTGGTGCTGATGAAAAAGAAGCAGAACCTGAGATGGAAATTGAACTTTTCTAAAAAGGAGCAGGGTAAAATATGTATACTGTATTAGTAATTGATGATTCTCCTTCTATGAGAAGAATTATTAAGGATATGATTAATAGCATTGATGAATTTGAAGTAATTGCAGAAGCAATTGATGCATACGATGCAAGGGAAAAAATTAAACAGTATGAACCTGATTTAGTTACAATTGATATAAACATGCCAAAAATGAATGGTGTAACATTCTTAAGAAACCTTATGAGGTTACATCCTATGCCTGCAGTTGTTATTTCAGGTGAGGGCGAAAGAGGAAATGATATTTTTGATGATGGTGCAGTAGGGTTTATACATAAGCCAGAAACTGGTGAGTCTATGGCTGCATTTGCAGAAAGAATTAAAGATAGTTTATTAAATTTAACATTTTTACTTAAAAGATATACCTTAAAAAAACCAAAGCCTTTAAAGCAAGTAGTTTCAAAGAGAAGTACTGAAATAGATAAGAAAAATCATCCTGATGAAGTAATTAAATCTAACCCTGCTGTATTAGGAGGAAAGAGAGTAATTGCAATAGGTTCATCAACAGGTGGTGTTGAATCACTTTTAAGGGTCTTTAAGAATTTAACAAATAACCTACCTCCTATATTAATAACACAACACATACCTTATGGTTTTTCAAAATCGTTTGCAGATAGATTAAATGATAATTCTGTGTTAACAGTTCATGAAGCAAAAGATGGAATGGTATTAGAAAATGGTCATGCTTATTTAGCCCCTGGAAATATGCACTTAACTATAGAAAGAGGTGCAGGGGGAGTATATAAGACAAGACTTCTTGATACAATCAAAGTTTCTCATCATAGACCAAGTGTAGATGTCCTTTTTAGATCAGTAAATAATACAGTTGGTTCAACTGCAATGGCTATTATGATGACAGGTATGGGAGATGACGGTTCAATTGCTATGAAAGAGATGTTTGATAATGGAGCTTATACTGTTGCACAAAATGAAGAGAGTTGTGTAGTATTTGGAATGCCAGCAAAAGCAATTAAAAAAGGTGCAATAAAAGATATTGTTCATTTAGATGATATTGCAAAACATATAATTGAGTTTAGTTCTGGGAAAAGAAGATAATAGATAGATTAAATATCTTATCTTCTCTCTAGGTAGATATATAAAAGTTTGAAAATTATAGTTTTCAATACTAATTAATATAAATTTAACTATAATACAATATTTAATAGATTTAGTACTTAAAGGCCATATATGCGATATGATTTAGATTTTTGTAACTCTTTTGATAAAACACTTCTTTTTTGGATTGAAAGACTTATAAGAAATAAACTTACAACACTCTCTAACTCAAATGTAAATGATAAAGATAGACTTGCTCAAATTATTCAAGATCTTGTACGAGGAACTAAATCTATTGATGAATTAAAAACTTTAGTAAAATCAGCAAGAAATATTGGTTTAGCTGGAGTAAATACTTATTTTAATCCTTTAGCTAAACTATATGAATTCTTAAAGAATTTAGGTTTAGCTTCAATGAAAGAGATAGATGAGGAACTTTTAAGTGATTTTCTAGCAAGTTCAACTAGTGGTTTGTCTGATGCTTCTAAAAAGAATCATAGAATTGCCCTACTTGCATTGTTTTCATATATTGATAAACAAAATGAGAACTCTGATGGTACTTCATATCAGTTTAAAATAGAGCTAAAAAATTGGGGTGGTTTATCTGGTAAATCAGGTACAAAACTTCCTGCACATATGAATAAAGATGAAATAGATAGGTTTTTAAAAGCAATCAATTCTTTTGAATTTACACCTGAAACTGCTTATAGAAATAGACTTATCATCAAAATGATAATTTATACAGGAATAAGAGTTTCTGAGATGTTAAATCTAAAAATGAGAGATATATTTAAAGAAGATGATGTTTATATATTACAAGTAAAAGGAAAAGGAAATAAACCAAGAGTTGTAATGATAAAGGCTTCAATAATAGAAAATGATTTACAAAATTGGTTAAATATGCGTATTTGCAATGATGATTTATTAGTTTGTAATAAAAAAGGAAATAGGTTAACACAAGCTTATGTTAGCCGTATTGTTGAAAACATACTTATTAGTGCAGGAATAAGAAAAGAGAAAAATGGGGCTCATATGTTAAGACACTCTTTTGCTACCCTACTTTATCAAAAGCATCATGATTTAATACTTGTACAAGAAGCACTTGGACACGCAGATATCAATACTTCAAGAATATATACGCATTTTGATAAAGATAGATTAAGAGCTACTACAAACTTAATGGATTAGTGGTGAATTTACCATAGTGATGCTGTCTCAATGTCATCACTTTGAGTATCTTCTATTTCTAAATATATTTCATCATCATAATCTAAGTATATAGAATAGTCTCCTATACTTATACTATTTTGGATATTTCTTTTATTTAAATAGGCATCATCATTACCACTTGAAAGATCAGATAAATAGTACTCAACCATTGAAGGAGCCATACTATTGATACTTTGATCTAATAAATCAAAACTATCAACTCCAAAGGTTGAGTATAAAGAATTCTTGTTTAAAAGTAGAATCATATATTAATTATTAAATCCATTTAATAAAGAGGCCATTCTATTTAGGTCTATTTTGTTTTCAGAAGAGTCAGGGTGTTCTTCTTTTTCAATAACTATCTCTTCTATAGATTCTCTAACATCTTTTTTTTCTTCTTCTTTTTTCTTCTCTTCAAGTTTATTATTTTCTATTTTGTTATCTTCTTGTTTTGTAAAGTTTTGTGCTTGAGGAGAAGCTGGATGAGTTTTCTTACTTAAAAGTCCTTCAATTTTATCAAGCATTGAGTTGATGTTTGAAGAGTCTTTTTCTGTACTGTCTTGAAGTACATTTACATTGTCTTCTAAATCTCTATTCTCATCTTCAAGTGAAGAAATTTTATCTTTTAAATTACTAACTTCATTATTTAATTTATCATTTTCATTTTGTAATTCATCATAAGAGTTTTGTAACTCTTCATATCCAGTTATTAACTTTTCTAGAGCTTCATTTAGTTTCGTGATAGTCTCAGTATTTGTCATGAATTTAGTCCTTAAATATTATCATATATTATAAAAGTCATATTATTGCAAAAATTAGCTAATAATTCCATCAATTTTTAGTAAAGAATCAACACTTGGTTCTCTTTGTGCCAAATCAAAGAAAAGCTCGTCCATATCTTTTGAACCACCGTTTTGTAATATAGTGGTTTTGTATTTAACAGCAAGCTCTTTGTTTAACACTTGACCAGAGTTAATAAACATATAAAAAGCATCAGCACTTAAAACTTCTGCCCACTTATATGAGTAATATCCTGCGGCATATCCACCTGCAAAAATATGAGAAAATCCGTTTTGAAACTTATTATATGATGGAGGAATTATTGCTGCATACTCTTTTCTAATATCATCAAGTAAATTTTGTACTTCTTCTTCACTAGTATATAGTCTTTGATATAGTTTAAAATCAAATAATGCAAACTCAACTTGTCTTAGCATTGCAAGAGAAGATTGAAAGTTCTTAGCATTGATAATTCTATCTATTGCTTCATTACTTAATACTTTTCCAGTCTCATGATGTTTTGCAAATAGTTTTAAAACCTCTTTATCATAAGCAAAATACTCTAAGAATTGTGATGGAAATTCAACAGTATCCCAAGTAACGCCAGAAATACCACTAACTAAAGCTTCTGGAACCTTTGATAATAGATGATGTAAAGCATGTCCCATCTCATGAAATAGGGTAACTACATCATCATGTCTTAGAAGTGATGGTGTTGATTCAGTTGATGGAGGAAAGTTACATACTATATAAGCTGTTGGAAGTTGTTCTTCTCCTTTACTATCTATATAGTAAGAGTGCCAGTTATTCATCCATGCACCCCCTCTTTTCTCTTTTCTAGCTTCTAAGTCAATAAAGATTCTAGCAATTGTCTTTCCATCTTCACTTATATCGTATACTCTTGCTTTCTCATCCCAAGATTTAGCATTTGCTTGAGTAAATTTGATATTAAATACTTCATTTAAAAAGTCAAAGAAACCATTTAAAACTGAAGTTTGTTCAAAATATGGTCTATAAAATTCTTGATCTATATCGTATTTTTCTTTTTTTAGTTTTTCAGAGTAGTATGCTAAATCATAGCTTTGAACATCATCAATACCATCTTTTGAAGCATACTCTTTTACCTCTTCTAACTCTTCAATTGCCCTATTTTTACCTTTACTAGCAAGCTCTTCAAGGAAAGATACAACATCTTCCTCTTTTTTAGCCATTTTTGTAGCAAGAGAGTATGAAGCATAGTTTTCAAAACCTAAGATTTTTACCATTTCATCTTTTAGTTTTAGTATCTCCTCTATGATTTTTCCATTTTCAGGAGCTCTTGTACAATATGCTTTATAAATCTCTTCTCTTTTCTCTCTGTTTGTACCATATGTAATATATGCTAAATACGATGGCATTTGAAGTGTAAACTTATATTTTGTTTTACCCTCTTCTTCAAATTTTGCTAATTCTAAATCTGAAGCTGGTATCTCTTTTACATCTTCAAAATCATCAATAATCATTTCATAGGCATTTGTAGCATTTAAAAGGTTTTGAGAAAACTTATGTGATAGTTCACTAAGAGTTAAATTTAACTCTTTTAGTCTTTCTTTTTTTTCGTTATTTAAATGACAACCACTTAATTTGAAGTCTCTAATTTCATTTTCTAATACTTTTAATTGTATATCATTTAATGAGCTTTTATTCTTATCTTGTATATCTTTTAAAGATCTATAAATATTATCATTTTGACTTATCTCAGTTTGATAGTTTGAGATTAAAGGTAAGCACTCTTCGTAAACTTTTTGCGTTATTTCTGAGTTTTTAACTGAATCTATATGAAAGATTGGAGTTACAAAATCACTAATGCCCTCCCCTATCTCTTCAAAAGGTTTCACAAAATTTTTATATGTTTTTTCTTCTATTTTTAAAAGTTCTTCTATTTGCTCTTTACTACTTGATAAAAGTTGTTCTAAATCGTTTTTACTGTTTTCAATATTGTCTAAATTAAATTCTTTAAATGACATTTTAATTAATCTCCTGTTTTATTTATTAAATTTTACTGTAAAGCCTCTATCAAACTTTTCATAGTCTTGATAAAAACTATATTCTTTTATATCAAACTCTTTAAAATAGTTTTCTAAAGGTTTCTTTTGGTCATAACCCATTTCACAAAGTAAATGAGGTATCATTTTTTTATTTGTATCTTTTATGATATCTTTTAATAACTCATCTCCAACAGTTCCACCAAAAAGAGCATTAGAAGGTTCAAACTTTACATTTAGAGGAAGTTTGTAATCATCTGCTATATATGGAGGGTTTGAGATAGTCATATGAATATCTGTTTCTGGAACATTTTCATAAAGGTTTGAAAGTCTAAACTCTATTTTATCTTCAACATTATGCTTTTTTGCATTTTGACGTGCTAGTTCTAGAGCTTTTTCATTTATATCAACTGCAATGATTTTTACATCTTTAAGTAATAATGCAAGCATCACAGAGATAATACCACTTCCTGTACCTATTTCTATTATATTGATTGTTTCTTTTTTGTCTTTGAAAATTTGAACTGCATTTTCAATCAAAAATTCTGTTTCAGGTCTAGGGATTAAAACACCCTCTTTTACTAAAAAAGTCTCTCCATAAAATGAGGCTTTATTTAATATGTATTCAAGTGGATAGTTTGTTGCTCTTTTATTTACTAGTTTTTCTAGTTCTTTTGTTTGAGTGAACTCATTGTTTGCATGTAAATGAAGCCAAATAATATTTTTACCCAAGATGTGACCTATCATCATCTCAACTTCTTTTGCAGGTATATGAGTTACTGATTTAAGTTTTTGTGAATACGTTCTAACACAATCTTTTATTGTCATAAATTTTATTTCCTTTAATAAAAGTAGATATTATAGTAAAGCTTTGACTAATATATGATAAATTTGTTTGATATTTTATATTGTTGTTATGATTTATTGGATATAAAATATGTAAAATTATTATATTCATTGATATATTCAAAGGACTTTACATGTATTTTTGGAAAATAGAATTACTCAAAGATGACCTTATAAATAATAGATTTGATGATAAATCATTGTTGCCATATATTATTTTAACTATCTTCTTATATACGCTTGGAACAGAAATTACGGCATATATACCTTACGAGGAAGTTAACTTATTGACATACTTATTATCATTTATGAATGTATTAATACCCATAATAGGTACAATATACATATACAAAAAAAATGGAGGGGCAAACGGTAAAAACTTTGCGAATAGATACATTACTATTAGTTTTGTAATTGGTATTAGATTTTTAGTTTATTTAATACCTGTTATGATAATACTTATTTGCTATTGGAATTTTACATTTTCTGAACAAGAGACTATACCAACAACTCTTTTTGAAATAGTAGTATTGTCGTTATGGTATATAATACTTTATTATAATATTGCCAAGCATATTGAATCTTTATCAAAAGTATAAATAAGTACAAGGAGACCAAAATTTTACTTTACTCTAAAACATAAAGTGCCAGTTCATCTGCTAATAAAAAGTTCCTATTAATAATTGTTGTATCATTTTGAAATAGTTTGTTTTCTTCTACTAGATGACCCACTCTTTTTAACTCTTCTTTAGTAAATAGTGACTTATCTACTCCTAAAGAACATCTAAAACCTAAAAGTACTTGCTCTACCTTTTTATCTTCGTTACTTATCTCTTCATAGTCATATTTTGTTGGACTTTGTATATACTCTTCTATTCCTTTATTTGGATAGTATCTTGTATTGTCTACAAAACCTACAGCTCCTGCTCCAACTCCTAGATAGTTTTTATGTTGCCAGTATCCGTAGTTGTGTTTTGACTCTTCTTCTTTTGATTTTGCAAAATTTGATATTTCATATTGATGAAAACCGTTTTTATTTATATAGTCAAATATTTTATATGAAAGCTCTTCATCATCTATTTTTACTGACGATTTATTGAAGAATTTTGTTCCTTCTTCTATAGTCAAAGAGTAAGCACTTATATGTGTAATTGGAAGGCTAAAAGCAGTATCAAAATCCTTTAACATACTATCATAAGTATCACCTGCTACCCCGTATATTATATCACAGTTAATCCTATCAAAACCTATACATTTGGCTCTTTGTATAGCACTTATAGCCCCTTTAGTATTATGCGCACGACCTAACTTTTTTAGCTTTTCATCATCAAAACTTTGTACCCCAAAGCTGATTCTTTTTACTCCGTAATCTTTCATACCTTGAAGCCATTTTTCTGTTGCTGAGTTTGGGTTGCATTCTGTAGTAATTTCAGTATCTTTTGTGATGTATTTATCTAAAATATCAAATAACTGTTTGTACTCTTCAATCTTGATTGTACTTGGAGTTCCTCCTCCTAAAAATATAGTTTCTAACTTTTCATCATCTTTTAAATGGGTTTTTAAATCATTTTGCAATTGTTTTGCTAATGCTTTCATATACTCTTGTTTTAAGTGAAACCTATCTGTATAGGAGTTGAAAGCGCAATAGTGGCATTTACTATCGCAAAATGGAATATGTATATATAAAAGCAATTTTTAATCCTAGTTAAATTATAATATCAGGCTTATTATAAGGGAAATATTATTTATGACTGATAAAGAAAAAGAAGAATTGACAAAAGATACGAAAAACTACAGACCAAATGTAGCAGCTATTGTATTATCAGCTAAATATCCTGAAAAATGTGAAATTTTTATTGCGTCAAGAACTGATGTTGAAAATGCTTGGCAATTTCCTCAAGGTGGAATTGATGACGGAGAGAGTGCTAAAGAGGCTTTATATAGGGAACTTGAAGAGGAAATTGGTACAAGAGAGATTGAAATAATAGCAGAATATCCTGAGTGGGTAAGTTATGATTTCCCTCCTGCAATTGCAAAAAAGATGTATCCATTTGATGGACAAATACAAAAGTACTATTTGGTTAAGTTAAAAAAAGGTGCAAAAGTAGATATCGCTACAGAAATACCAGAATTTAGTGAATATAAGTTTGTGCCAACAAAAAATATTTATGATTACATTACGTTTTTTAAAAGAACAGTGTATAAGCAAGTATTGAAATATTTTAGAAAAGAAGGTTATATTTAAAAAGATGTTAAAGGTTTTAAAATTTGGTGGCACAAGTGTAGGTACACTTGAAAGAATTCAAAATGTCGCGAACATAATTAAAAAAATAAAAGATGAAGGTCATGATGTAATAGCTGTAGTCTCAGCTATGAGTGGTGAAACAAATAAATTAATTGAGTATTCTCAAAACTTTTCAAAGAATCCAAATCCTAGAGAAGTTGATATGTTATTAAGTTCAGGGGAGAGAGTTACTTCTGCCCTACTTTCTATAGCATTAAATGAGCAAGGTTATCCTACTACTTCAATGAGTGGTAGAGAAGCAGGAATTATTACAGATAATGCACATACAAAAGCTAGAATAGAATCAATAAATACTGAAAACATGAGAAATACTATATCTGAGGGGAAGGTAATTATTGTTGCTGGATTCCAAGGAGTAACTATTGATGGTGGTAGAGTATCAACTTTAGGTAGAGGTGGTTCAGATTTAACTGCTGTTGCAATTGCTGGGGCTATTGAAGCTGATGTATGTGAAATTTATACTGATGTTGATGGTATATATACTACAGACCCTAGAATTGAGCCAAAAGCTAAGAAGCTTGATAAAATATCTTATGATGAGATGTTAGAGTTAGCTTCATTAGGAGCAAAAGTATTACAGAATAGATCTGTAGAGATGGCGAAAAAATTGAATGTAAATTTAGTATCTAGAAGCAGCTTTACGCCAGAAGTTGAAGGTACATTAATAACTAAGGAAGAGAATATTATGGAAAAACCAGTTGTAAGTGGTATCGCATTAGATAAAAATCAAGTAAGAGTTGGTATGTATGGAGTTACAGATAGACCTGGCATTGCAGCATCTATTTTCACAGCACTTGCTGATGCAAATATAAATGTAGATATGATTGTACAAACTGTTGGTGTAGATGGTAAAACTGATTTAGATTTTACAATCCCAACAACTGACTGGGAAATTTGTAAAGAAGTAATGGATACTTTCCAAGAAGATGTAGAAAAAGTTGATTACAATGAAAAAATTTGTAAAGTATCAATTGTAGGTGTTGGTATGAAGTCACACTCTGGAGTTGCTTCAAAAGCATTTACTGCTTTAGCAAATGAAAATATTAATATAAGAATTATCTCTACATCTGAGATCAAAGTTTCAATGATTGTTGAAGAAAAATATGCAGAGTTAGCTGTAAGAGCGCTACACGAAGCATATAACTTAGATAAATAAAAAAATAGGTAAAGATGTGCAAGAATTTTTAAATTGGACTGTTGATACTATTAGGGAAGATAGACTGATATCTCCTTGGCTTGAAGAGAAAAAATATGAGTGGGTTCCTTTAGTATCAAAATCAATAGTAAATATCTTTGAAAAAGGATGTTCTGTTCTTATTGTTACTGATAGTGAAAGAGATTGGTTTTTAAAATATATTTTAACTCATCTTAATTCACAAAAACAGAATCGTCCTTTTTTGCCTTTTTATAATTTTAAATCGTTTTATAAAGATTTAGATGATGTAAAAACAGAAGATGATATTACATTTATAAAAGATATGTTAAATATTTCTTTCCCAAATGGATACTGCTTTTGGTATATTGGGAAAAGTAACGACGTAAGAGCTAATCTTGCTAAATTTTCAAAAAATTCTTTTCTTTGGGTTTTTGATGAAGAGATTCAAGATGCCTTTAATTTAAAGACTAGTGATGAAGCTTTAGACATGAAACTTCTTCAAATGTTTAGACTATATGATAAAACTCTTAGTGCTTCTCTTTTTGCTGAGATAAATGTAGAACATTAGGATTAAGAGTATATTGTATGATTGATAGAAAAATAGAATCTGCTCATATATTAATTGTTAGTGATATAGAACAGGCTTTAAACTCTTTACTACCTTTTTACTCTAAACATACAATAAGAGTAATTAAGAATGAAGAGAAAGACGAGTTTTTATTAGCTCAAGCAAATGCTGCAATCAAAGAAGCATATATTTCTTCAAATGAGAAGAAGTATATTTTTCTTTGTGGGAAGAGTTTTAGATTAGAAGCTCAAAATTCGTTACTTAAAGTTTTAGAGGAGCCTCCTTCAAACATAGTTTTCATAATTATTACAAACTCAAAATCATCAATTTTGCCAACAATTTTTTCAAGAATACCTCATAAGTTTTTTAAAACATATATAAAAAAAGATGAAATAGGTTTAGATATTTTAAATATGGACTTAAAAGCTGTCTATGCTTTTTTAAAAGATAATCAAAGAATATCAAAAAGTGAAGCAAAAGCTATAGTAGAATCAACTTTTTTTAAAGTAAATTCACAAAAAATGAAACTTACTCAAAGTGAACTAGATGTATTTTCTAAATCTATAAAACTTATAGAGCTAAACTCAAGACCAATAAATGTATTAACAACACTTTTTTTAACACTTCTAAATAGAAAGAGAGTATAAGAAGTGCAAACAAAAATAATGGGCGTAATTAACGCTAATGAAGACTCTTTTTTTAAAGGAAGTAGATTTGAAGGTTCAAATGCAATTCTTGCAATTGAACAAATGATTGAAGATGGAGCTAATATTATAGATATTGGTGGAGTTTCTAGTCGCCCAGGAAGTATATCTGTATCAGCCCAAGAAGAGTTAAAGAGAGTTAAGCCAATTATTGATTTAGTTTTTGAACAAAAACTTTATGAGAAAGTTAAATTTTCTCTTGATTCATATGAGCCAGAGGTTTTAAGATATGCACTGGATAAGGGCTTTAAAATCGTAAATGATATTACAGGCTTATCTAATGATGAGGTATGCAAAGTTGCAGCTTCATATAAAGCACAAGTAGTGATTATGCATATGCAAAAAAATCCAGAAAACATGCAAGAGAACCCAAAGTATGATGATGTTGTTTTAGATATTGATAAGTTTTTCAAACAAAGAATTAAAAAAGCAAAATCTTTTGGAATTGAAGATATTGTTTTAGATGTTGGGATTGGTTTTGGAAAAACATTAGAACATAATTTAAAGCTTTTAAAAAATCTGGAGTATTTTAATCATTTTGATTGTGAACTTTTAATAGGAGCTAGTAGAAAATCAATGATTGATATGATTGTTCCTTCAAGTATAGAACAAAGACTTCCTGGAACTTTAGCAATTCATTTAGAAGCTATTAATAATGGAGCTTCAATTATTAGATGTCATGATGTAAAAGAGCACTTTCAAGCAATAAAAGTACAAGATTTTATAAAAAAAGCTTAGATATTGTAAGCATAAAAATGCTTACAATATTTCGTGAAGTGAGTTAGCTTTTTTCATCCAAGCTTTTAAATCTTCATACTCTTCGTTATCAATCATATTTTTTACTGTCTTCATATGATTTTCAAAAAGTTCAATTGATTCAAGAAGATTTTTTCTATTTTGTCTAAAAATATCTGTCCACATATCTGGACTTGACTTTGCCACCCTACTCATATCTTTAAATCCACCAGCTGCTAAACCTATAATAGACCTTGGGTCCTCATGGTTCATTACTGTATTTGCCAATGAAAATGAGATAGCATGTGGTAAGTGAGACATATAACAAGCATGAATATCATGTTCATGAGAGTCCATAAAAATAAGTCTCATTCCTATTTCATGAAATATTTTAATAGCTCTTTCTTTATGAAGTGCATCATTATCATCTAAATTACAAAGAACAACTGCTTTTCCTTCATATAAACCATCCATTGCTGCTTTTGGTCCAAACTTTTCTGTTCCTGTCATAGGGTGAGCAGCTACAAAGTTTTTTCTTATTTCTGTAGGAATATTTTCTACAATAATCTCTTTAGTTGAACCCATATCTATAATAGTTGTATCATTTTTAATATCTTTTAAATCATCCATCATAGAAATAATTGAATCTACAGGAATAGCTAATATTAATACATCTGATTTTTCTTTTAATTCATTAAGAGACATTAATTCATCAACTAAATTTAATTCTTTTATTTCTTCTATTGTTTTTGGTGTCCTAGCGTATCCATATACATTCTTAGCAATTCCATATTTTCTTACTGCTTTTGCTAGTGAACCACCCATAAGTCCAAGACCTACAATACCTATATTCAATTTTAAAACCTTTAATAATATATTTTGAAGATGTGATTATATCTTAACCATCCTATAAAGTTTATTTAGATATATTCTAGCTTTAAAATAAAAGGAATAAGGATTACTGTGAAAAAGAAGAGTGTCTTATTATCATTGGCTTTAGCGGCAACACTTCAAGCTGAGCAAATTACTTCAATTGAGTATATTAATTTAACAAAGATTTCAACAAATATTGCAAACGATACACTTGGGATTAGAGTTGGAGAAGAACTAGATATTTCAAAGGTTAATAAAGCCATTAAAGAGTTTTATTCGTTTAACTATTTTGATGATATCTCTGTTTCTAGTGATAATGGAAAATTAAAGTTTTTATTTAAAGAGAAACCGTCAATCGCAAATGTTGATATAGAAGGGTATAAAAGTAGAGAGGATGATATCGAGATACTTAAGAAACAAATAGGTATTCAACGTGGAAACATGTATTCAACTAAAAGAGTTAAAAATGCTAAAGAGGCTTTATTAAAAGAGCTTGAAAGAGAAGGCTATATAAACTCTGTTGTAGAAGTTGAGATTGACAACCTAAATGAAAATGCTGTTTCTGTTATCTTTAATGTAAATAAAGGTGATGAAATAGTTATTAAAAAAGTTAATTATTTTGGTTCTGACAGCTTAGAAGAGAGTGATTTTGAAAAGATTACTGCAAATAAAAAAGAGGAATTTGCTTCTTGGTTCATTACTCAAAATAGTGGTGAATTAAATGCAGACCAATTACAGTATGATAGTAAAAGAATACAAGATCTTTATTTTGAACATGGATATTTAGATGCAAAAGTAAAAGATCCTTTTTTAGAGGTGGATTTTGCATCAAATCAAGCTGATTTAGATTTTTATATAGAAGAAGGTATTCAATATAAAACAAACAGTATTACAATATATTTAAATGCTGAAATAGTTGATCCTAAAGAGATATATCCAGAATTAAAGCTTAAAAAAGACAGGGTTTTTAATATTAAAAAACTAAGAAAAGATAGTAAATATATTAAAAATTTAGTTGCTGATTTAGGTTATGCCTTTACTCAAGTAAGATATGATATTAAAAAAGATGAAAAAACAGGTACAGCAGATATTATCTTTAATGTAATTCCTGGAGACAAAGTATATATAAATGATGTAAAAATTTCTGGTAATAGTAGAACATTAGATAGAGTTATTAGAAGAAATGTATTTTTAGCTCCTGGAGATTTATTTAACTTAACTGATTTTAATGATTCAAAAAATAGATTAAAAAGAAGTGGATTTTTTGAAGATGTAACTATAAAACAAAAAAGAGTTTCTTCTGATAAAATGGATTTACTTGTAGAAGTAAAAGAAGCTCCAACTGGAAATATTATCCTTGGTGGTGGATATGGTTCTTATGATGGTTTTATGGTAAATGCAGCAATCAATGAAAAGAATCTTTTTGGTTCAGGTATTGCTTTATCAATCTCTACAGACTTATCAAAAAGAAAATCTGATTTATCTTTAAAACTTACAAATCCAGCAATAAGAGATAGTAAATATAGTGGAGATCTAGATATTCATTCTGATTCTTCTGAAATTGAAAATGATTACTATGAATTAGATAAAAAGACTAAAGGTTTCTCTGTAGGTGTTGGTCGTGAAATAATTAGAAACCTTAGAGCTGGTATAAGATATAGACTTGACTTTATTAGAGAAAGTTATGATTATGTATCAGAAAAACAAGGTGAAAAATATTATGTTGATCCTAAAAAACGGTATCAAGATGAAGACTATGTAACAAGTTCTCTAACTCCTTTTATTAGATTTGACAATACAAATGATTATTACTTCCCTACTGAAGGTTTTAGAATAGGAAGTTCATTAGAGTATGCTGGTCTTGGTGGAGATTCAGAATATATTAAGAGTTCATCATATTTTAAATATTTTTACTCTTTAGAAGATAAATATGATTTAGACTGGGTTTTAAGAACTAAATTACAAGCGAAATTCTTAGTTGATAATGGACAAATAAATCAAGGGGATTCTTTATATTTAGGTGGTACAAAATCTTTAAGAGGTTATAAATCGTATGCATTTGGACCAAGTAGAGATACAGGAGAAAGAGAAGAACCGTGGAAAAACATGGCAGCAGCTTCTGTAGAATTTAGTTTACCATTACTTCCAAGTGCAAAAATGAGATGGGGACTTTTCTATGATTATGGAATGATTGGAAAAGACAATTTATCAGATGTAAAAAGATCTTCTACAGGTGCCTTACTTGAGTGGATATCACCGTTTGGACCTTTACAGTTGATTTTTGCACATCCACTTGATGATGAGCCAGGTGATGATACATCAAGCTTTGAATTCTCTTTAGGGTCTACATTCTAATGACTAAAAAAATAGATATAACAAACAGACGAATTACTAATGTGGAGGCTTTGGATTTAATTCAAAATGCCTCTTTAGTAGAGCTCGGAGAATTAGCGACTAAAAAGAAAACTCAACTTCACCCTAATAAAGTTACTACTTTTGTAGTAGATAGAAATATAAACTATACAAATGTTTGTTGGGTTGATTGTAAGTTTTGTGCTTTTTACAGACATAAAAGAGATGATGATTCATATGTTTTGTCATTTGATGAAATTGATAAAAAAATTGAAGAGTTACTTGCTATTGGTGGAACACAAATTCTTATGCAAGGTGGAGTTCATCCAAATCTTAAAATTGATTACTATGAAGAGTTAGTTGAACATATTCATACTAAATTTCCTCAAATCACCCTACACTCTTTTTCAGCAATTGAGATTTCTTATATTGCTAGGGTATCAAAAATTTCTAAACTAGAAGTTCTAAAAAGATTACAAGCTAAAGGTTTGAGTTCTATTCCTGGTGCTGGTGCAGAAATTCTTTCAGACAGAGTTAGAGATATAATAGCACCTAAGAAAATAGATGCCCAAGAGTGGATAGAAATTCATAGATTAGCACACTCAATTGGTATGAAAACAACTGCAACGATGATGTTTGGTACAGTTGAAACAGATGAAGAGATAATTGAACACTGGGAAATGATTAGAAAGCTTCAAGATGAAACTGGAGGTTTTAGAGCCTTTATTATGTGGTCTTTTCAAAGTGCAAACACACAGTTAAAAGAAGAAATACCTGATTTAAAAGCTCAATCATCAAATAGATATTTAAGGCTGTTAGCTGTTTCAAGAATCTACTTAGATAATTTTCCAAATATTCAAAGTTCATGGGTAACTCAAGGTTCATATATAGGTCAAATGGCTCTTAAATTTGGAGCAAATGATTTAGGTTCAACTATGATGGAAGAAAATGTTGTGGCTGCTGCTGGAGCTACAAATTGCATGAACCAAGATGAAATGATTCAATTAATCAAAGATGTGGGAGAAAATCCTGCAAAAAGAAATACAGCATATGAGATATTAGAAAGGTTTTAATATCTACGATGAAAACAATTTTCAAATCAATAACAATATTTTTATGTTTACAAGGAATTTTAATGGCTGCTACTATAAAGCATCTAGATATAAAAGGTTTAAAAGTACCTGTAGTTTTTGAACAAAATAAAAATCTTCCAATTTTAAATCTTCAATTAGTTTTTACAAATAGTGGTTACATCCAAGATAAAAGTAATAGTGGATTAGCTTCAATTTCTGCTAAACTTTTAAATGAAGGTACAAAAAAGTTAGGGACAACAAAATTTGCTCAAAAGCTTGAAAATTCGGCTATCTCTTTACATGCAAATACAGGTTTTGAAACTTTTGTAATAGAGTTATCTTCTATTAAAGATGTACATACTAAAGCATTAAATCTTTTAAAAGATCTTTTAAAAGATCCAAATTATGATGAAAAAGTTTTAAATAAATTAAAAACAATAAAAGTTGGTTCTTTAAAAAGAAAAGAGAATGATTACGATTATATTGCAAGTAAGAATTTAAAAAAGCTTATTTTTAAAGGTACTGCTTTAGAAAATCCATCATCAGGTTCAATTGAAACAATTTCAAATATTGAGTTAAAAGATGTAAAGAAGTTCTTAAATAAAGCACTGGATTTAAACAACTTAATAGTTGTTGTTGGCGGAGATTTTAAATATGATGAAATCATCCCTAAAATTGAAGATGCAATAGATACTCTTCAAGCAAAAAATAAAAATAGTTTTGAAAAAATATCAATTACAAATGAAAATAAAACAAAAACTGTTTTAAAAGAGACGGAACAAGCTTATATATACTTTGGAAGTCCATTTGAGGCTGATGTTAAAGATAAAGATGCGTATATGGCAAAAGTTGCTTCTTTTATTTTAGGTGGAAGTGGATTTGGTTCAAGACTTATGGAAGAGATTAGAGTTAAAAGAGGTTTAGCTTATTCTGCTTATGGATATGTATCAATGAATAAATCGCACTCTTATTTTACAGGATATTTACAAACAAAACTTGAAAGTGCTGATGAAGCAAAAGAGTTAGTTCAAACTATTGTAAAAGAGTTTGTAAAAAATGGTGTTACTGAAGATGAATTAGAGTCAGCTAAAAAGTTTTTATTAGGAAGTGAACCTTTAAGAACAGAAACACTATCTCAAAGATTAAATAGAGCATTTACTTTATATTACAGAGGTTTAGAGCAAAACCATACAGAAATAGAGTTAGAACAAATAGAAAATCTTAAATTAGAAGCTTTAAACAAATATATAAAATCTCATAATGAGATTAAAAATTTATCATTTTCAATTGTAAGGAAATAGTTTGATAAGATATTCGATTAGTCCTACTAAGGATATGAGCCTTAGCGAGTTGAGACTTGCTATTTTTAGTTATATATTATCAAAGCAACAAGACGAAGCTTTGCTAATTAGAATTGATGATATTCAAAAAGAGAATAATATTGAAGGAAAAGAGAAAGAGATTTTAGAAATGTTAAGTCTTTTTTCTATTGATTATTTAAATTGTGTTTATCAAAGTGAAAACTTTAAATATCATCAAAAATTAGCAATGCAGTTAATGTCACAAAAGAAAGCATTTGCCTGTTTTTGTTCGGAAGAAAAACTATCTGAACTTGATGAGTATGATGATTTTTGTTCAACTTTATCAGATGAAACAGTATTAAATTGTAATGCGCCTTTTACTGTTAGAATTAAAAGACCAGAAAAAAATAAAAAACCTTTTAACTTTGATTCTTTTGTTATTTTAAATCATGAAAAAACACCTGTTCAAACATATGCGAGTGCTGTTGATGATATGATTACAAACGTTTCAACTGTTATTTCAAATGAGAATGAATCAGCTTCCGCAAAACAGATTCATGTAAGAAATGCATTAAATTATGATAAGAAAATTGAGTATATTTCAATTCCTGATATTAATGAAGATAATTCTTCTGTGAAGTGGCTTATAGAAGAAGGTTTCTTGCCAAGTGCAATTGCAAACTATCTTGTTGTTGTAGGAAATGAAACTCCAAGTGATTTTTTTAGTTTAGAAGAAGCGATTAAATGGTTTGATATTACAAAAATTTCAGAGGATAATTTATCTTTTGATATAAAAAAATTAAAAACTATAAATAAAAAACATCTTGAAGATATTGATGAAATGAGACTTTCAAAGATTTTGGGTTTTGCAGATTCTGATATAGGAAAACTTGCTAAACTATTTTTAGAAGAAGCTAATACTATTAATGAAATTAAATCTAAGATATCTCTTTTCTTTGCTTCAAAAACAACTTGTGAAGGTTTTGAAGAAGAGTTTGAGAAGATAAAAAAATCTCTTAAAACCGCACCTTTTATTAATGATTTTGAAGAATTAAAAAAATACATTACTGAGAAAACTGCTTTAAAAGAAGAAGAGTTCTCCAAACCATTAAGATATATCTTAACAGGACAAAATAATGGACCTGAACTTTGTAAGATATATCCTTTAATTAAAAACTATTTAGGGGAGATTATAAAATGATAGACGCATTAATTGGTTCAATATTTACTGTTATATTAACTGTTGTTTCACTTTATAAGTGGGTAATTATTATATCAGCGCTTTTAACATGGGTTAAGCCTGATCCTTATAACCCAATTGTACAAATGCTTTATAGATTAACAGAACCTGCTTATGCACTTGTAAGAAGATTTGTACCAACAGTATTTGGAGGTATGGATTTAGCGCCACTTATTGTAATCTTTGTTCTAATCTTCCTTGAAACATTCTTAGGAAGACTATTTTTAGGAATGTAAAAATGAAAAAACTTCTATTACCTTTTTGTTTAACTACTTTAGTATTTTCAAATGAAGTAGTAGAGGTTGATGTTTCAAATATTCAAAAATCTAAAGCTCCTTTAGATATGAATTATTTAAAAACATTAAAAAAAGACAACACTAGAGATTTTTATATAAATGAGTATTTAAAAGGTGATATTACTTCAAATCAAGCTTTTGAAATACTCTCATTAATAGATAAAATGAGCGATAAACTCTTTTTTAATTTTGCAAAACAGTATGAACATGATGAAACTTTAGCAGTTGCACAATGTATGAATATGGATACAAAAGAGTTGGTTGAATCTTATGCCGATTGTATTGTATCAGGTCTTTCAATAAAAGAGATGTCAACTTTATCTGCAATAGATTTAGACTTAATTAAACAAAAAACTTCACAAAAGTACCCTACTTTTGTAAAAAAATTAAAAGTTGTATCCTCATCTATTCCTTTTACAAAACTAATTGTTCAAAGAAAAGATGAGTTTTATCATATCTATTTAAATGTAAATGAAGAGTTTAGAACCAAGTATTTTAATTATAAATTACCTAAAAGAACTTTTAATAAGATATTTGTAGATAAGAAAAAATTTAATGAATTTTTACAAGTAACTTTAACAAATCCAAAACTAGATATGCTTCATAAATCTTTACATGGATTAGATGATAGTGAACTTAATTTCAATTCCTCTTTTCTCTTAGCTTTAAATG
Organism: uncultured Campylobacterales bacterium; assembly: GCA_947494995.1. Taxonomy (GTDB): domain Bacteria; phylum Campylobacterota; class Campylobacteria; order Campylobacterales; family Arcobacteraceae; genus Halarcobacter. The sequence continues at coordinate 189,014 of CANLWY010000002.1, forward strand.
CTATTAGATTAAATGATATTAATGAAGCTAATAAGTATTTAAATAATGCCGTTTTAAAGACTCAAGATATAAAACTTTTAGACAAAATCAAGTTTTGGCAGTATCAAATTTTAAAAGAGAGTTCAATTTTAGAAGAGTTAGCAAATAGTTCGGATATAAATTTTTATTCATATTTTGCAAATGAAACTTTAGAAAAAGATATAGATTATAGTTCTTTTTTACAACAAATAGAACTCTTTGACTTACAATTAAAAGAGTATGATATAAATAGAGTTGCCCTACTTTATGCAATTGCAAAAACCAAATCAAATTTTGAATCTAAGAAAATATCAAATGATTTTGAAGTAGGAATTCTTCAGTTGAAACCTTCTATAATAAAAACACTTTCAAGTGCTTTAGAGCTTGAGTACAATTTAGAAGATCAATTTTTAGATGAACATAGTATAAAGTTTGCAAATATCCATCTAAATAGTCTTGAAAAAAGTTTTAAAGATCCTTTATCTCTATCTTTAGCTTTTGATTCAGAGACTGAGTTTATAAATAAAAAATTAAGTAATGATTCTTTTACAAAAAATAGTTATGAACCTTTTTTCTCTTTAGAGTTAATACTAAATGAAAAAAAAGAGATAAAAAAAGAGTTTATGCTTTATTATGTTTTATATTATAATAGTTTAGTTAAAAAGAAAAAAGAGAAAATCTCTTTAATCTCTATTTCTCAAAGTTTAAACTTGTCTGACCAAAAACAGGGTGAATAAGCTTAATATTTAAATTTTGAGATTCATCTTTATTTCCAGAATGTACTAAATAATATTTGGCCCAAGAGTTTTTTAAAGGAATTTTTTTTACGAACTCAGAGTTTTTATCTAGTTCTACAATATTTTTAGGTTTTTTATTATTTATAAGTAGTTTAAACCTATTTTCTTTAAGATTTTGATTGTCTCTATTTACTATATGAACGCCTATTATAAAACTGTCTAATTTTTCTGATTCATATTTTTTATCAATTTTATTTAAATATGTAGCAAATATCATTGCTGCAGGCTCTTTTTTGTAAATTATATCTCTTTTTTTTGTATATTGAATTGCAGCTGCACTAATAGGATCATTTTCAAAATGATTTAAAGCAGTAGTTTTTGGACCACAACCTGTTAGTGATAATGCTAAAATGCTAATAAAAAATAGATAGCTTTTTTTCATAAAAATATCTCCAAGTAATTGATAGGTGGTATTCTACACTAAAGTTTCTTTAACCATCATTTGGATAAAATCACCCCTATGAATAAGAAATATAAAAAACTAGCAGTGGCTTTTAGTGGACCTTCAAATAGTGGGAAAACAACTCTTGTTGTAAAGGTATCAACTATCTTACAATCAAAAGGTTTCAAAGTATGTATTGTTAAGCATGATCCAAAGGATAAAGCGCGATTTGATAAACCTGGTAAAGATAGTGACAAGTTTACACAAACAGGTGCAGATGTTGCGGTGGTAAGTCCTTCAAGGACTACCTTGTTTAAACAAGAAAGCTCTACAATAGATGAAATGATTAATCTTTTTGGAAACTTTGATTATCTATTAGTTGAAGGATTAAAAACTTTACCGTTGCCTAGAGTATCAGTTTTTAGAAATAAACTTGATGAATCTTATTTTACTGTTACTGATGCAATAGCTCATGATGAGACTATAAAATCAGATGATATTCCATCTAATATTGATAAATTAGATTTAAACAATCCCGAGGAAATTGTTTCTTGGATTGAAAACCATGCAAAGAGAGTTTAATGAAAGAGATAATAGAAGCAATTGAAGTTGCAAGTATTGAGATTAAAAAAATCATAGACCTAGGTGATACTGGGAAGAGTGAACAAGAAAACTCTACTGGTGATACTCAATTAAAACTTGATATTGCAAGTGATATTGTAATTGAAAATATTTTTAAAACGATCCCTTCTATAAAAGCAATTGTAAGTGAAGAGCAAGAGGCTATAGTGCCTTTAAATGAAGATGGCGAGTATTTAATTGCATATGATCCATTGGATGGCTCATCATTAGTTGATGTAAATCTTTCTGTAGGTTCTATTTATGGAATCTATAAAGATGATTTTACAGCAGAAAATATTATAGCCTCTATTTATGTTGTTTTTGGACCAAGAATTGAGATGGTTATAGCAGCTGATAATTGCGTAAAAATGTATAGACTTTTTAATGGTCAATTTAACTTTACTCAAGATATTAAAATGAATAAAAAAGGTATTTTAAATGCTACTGGTTCTACTCAAATGTGTTGGCCTGAACATCATAAAAAGTTATTAAAGTCTATGTATGATGATGGGTACTATTTAAGGTATTCAGGTGGTATGGTTCCTGATTTACATCAAATCTTATTAAAAGGTGGAGGACTTTTCTCTTATCCTGGAACTACAGATAAACCAAAAGGAAAGTTAAGACAACTTTTTGAGGTTTTCCCTTTTGCATTAGCTTATGAATTTGCTGGTGGTGCTGCAACTGATGGATTTGGAAGAGTTTTAGAAATTGAAACTACTCATATTCATGACACGACACCATGTTTCTTTGGTTCAGAAGATGAAGTAAATAGAGTAATAGAAGTTTATAAAGAACATGCAGAGTAATCAAGAAAACGATGAATGGGATAAAAAACTAGATATTAAGCTTGAAGAGCTTAAAAGTTGTCAAGTTTCAAACAATTTAAAATCATGTAATCCTTGTGAAAAGTTTTTTGATTGTGAACTTAGAAAAAAATATGTAATTGCTGTTTATGAGTCTATGAATAAAGGCTCTGGCGGTGGATTTGAATTTTAATTAAAATATTATAAAGAGGTAATTTTATGGAAAATAGTTGTAAGAATGTTTATATTACTACTCCAATTTATTATGTGAATGATGTTGCACACATTGGTCACGCTTATACTACAATTATTGCAGATATGTTAGCAAGATATTCAAGACTAACAGGAGCAAAGACATTTTTCTTAACTGGTACAGATGAACATGGACAAAAGATTGCACAAAGTGCTGAACAAAGAGGCCGAACAGCACAAGAGTATGCTGATGAAGTATCTGGAAAGTTTAGAGCTTTATGGGATGATTTTGATATTTCATATGATAAATTTATTAGAACTACTGATACTGAACATAAGATTGGTGTTCAAAAAGCTTTTGAAACAATGTTCAATAAAGGTGATATCTATAAAGGTGACTATGAAGGTTTTTATTGTGTATCATGTGAGACATTCTTTACTGAAAAACAGTTAATTGATGAACAATTTTGTCCCGATTGTGGAAGACCTACTTCTATAGTAAAAGAAGAGAGTTATTTCTTTAAATTATCTAAATATGAAGATAAACTAATTGAATGGTATGAGCAAAATGAAGATTGTATTTTACCAAGAGCAAAGAAAAACGAAATTGTTAACTTTGTAAAAGGTGGATTAAGAGATTTATCTATTTCTAGAACTTCATTTGATTGGGGTGTAAAACTACCTGAATCTATGAATGAACCAGAACATGTAATGTATGTTTGGTTAGATGCTTTAATGAATTATGTTACTGCATTAGGATATGGAAAAGATGAAGAGAATATGGAGTTTTGGCCTGCAACTTCTCATTTAGTTGGAAAAGATATTTTAAGATTTCACTCAATTTATTGGCCAGCATTTTTAATGTCTTTAGACTTACCTTTACCAAAGCATATTGCAGCTCATGGATGGTGGACTAGAGATGGTGAAAAAATGTCTAAATCAAAAGGAAATGTTGTAAATCCTAAAGAAGTAGCAGATGCTTATGGCTTAGATGCATTTAGATATTTCATGTTAAGAGAAGTTCCTTTTGGACAAGATGGTGACTTTTCTCAAAAAGCATTAATGGATAGAATTAATTCTGATTTAGGAAATGACTTAGGAAACTTATTAAATAGAATCTCTGGTATGTCAGGGAAATATTTTGATTTTAAAGTTACTTCACAAGATGTAGAGAAGTTTCATAAAAAAGAACTAGAAGAAGTAGAAGCTATTTTAGATAATGTAGAAGACTACTTATACAAAATGCAAATTAATAGATACTTAGAAGATATTTGGAAAGTATTAACAATTGCAAATAAAGCAATTGGTGATTATGAGCCTTGGGCTAAGATGAAAGAAGGTAAAGAAGATGAAGCAATGGCATTAGTAGCACTTATTACTAATATCATGGCAAGAGTAGCTCTACTTTTAGATTCTGTTATGCCAGAAAAAATTTCTAAAATTGCGGCATCTTTAGGAATTGAAATTACAACAGAGAATTACACTAAATTTCTTAAAAATAAAGAGTTATTAGCTGATACTACTATTACTAAAGTAGAGCAACTTTTCCCAAGAATTGAAGAAATTCTTCTAGAGCAATCAAAACCTGCCGAAGTTTCAAAAGCTGAGCCTGAGCAAAAAGCAGAAGCAAAGAAAGAAGAAAAAAATGAAGAAGTTGACAATTTAATTACAATTGATAAGTTTTTTGAAACTACTTTAAAAGTAGGAACAATTGTAGAAGCTGAAGAAGTTCCAAAATCTAAAAAACTTTTAAAATTACAAGTTGATTTAGGTGAAGGAAAAAACAGACAAATTTTAGCTGGAATCAAAGAGTTTTATAATGCAGCAGATTTAGTTGGAACACAAGCTTGTGTAGTTGCAAATCTTAAACCTGCAAAACTTATGGGAATGCTAAGTGAAGGAATGCTTATGGCTGCAAAAGATGAAAATGGTTTATCTTTAATAAGACCAGAAGCACCTAAAAAAATTGGAACTAAAATAAGCTAGTGCAGATTTCATCTATTCTTGATATTATTGATGGAAGATTACTAAATCATCCATCAATCTCTTTTATATACTCTGTAAAAACAAATCCTAGAAAAGTAAGAGAAGGAGATTTGTTTATTGTACAAAATGAAGAGGATATTCCATTAGCTATAGAAAATGGAGCCTTTGCTTTAGTTACAAATAAAGAAATTGAGCTTAGTGATAAAGAGATTGCTTGGATTTTTGTTGAATCTTTAGAGAATACAATTATAAAACTTGTAAGATATCTTCTTTCAAATAAAAGACTTACTGCTTTTTATTGTAATGATGTAACATATGATTTATTTAAAATTTTAAGAAAACCTACAGTACATACAAATATAAAGATTGTTCCTAAGGATTTATCTAAATTTTTTAAAATACTAGATGATTTAGATGAAAATGACACAATAATATGTTCTAATCAAAAAATTCTCGATTCTATATATCCTGTAAACTTTGATTTTAATACTAAAGAGTATGATATAAACAACCTTGTTGAACACTCTATTTTTGAAACAACATTCTCTTATCAAGATAAGTATTTTGCAAAATTAAAGATTTCAAGTTTATATGTCACAGAGTTTTTGGATGTATACTCTTATTTGGGCTTTGATGCTGATTTAAATAAGTTAAAAAAGTTTAATAATTTAAAGCCAATTTTTGTAGATAAACTCATCAATCACATAGATTTTGGAAGATCAGATAAGTTCTTATTGGCACAAGATAATGATGATTTAGTTTTAAGTGAAGTTCAGTATTTAGAAAATAAATACAAATATGCAAAGATTTTGTATATAACTACTTCTAATATAGATGATAATAGAAATATCGACTATACATTTATTAATTCATTAGAAGAATTAAAGGATCATTTAAAGAAGGTTACCTTCAATGCTGTTTATTTTATTGGTGTTAGCTATGATGAACTTTATGAACAAATATCTAAACAAAATAATGAACCTTCTTTAATATAAATATTAATTAATAAATCATTCCAAAAGAGCTAACCACTTTACCTACAATAAAAACTTCACTTTTATCTAAGATTTGTATCGGATAGTCTTTATTATCTGATATAACATCTAGTTTTCCATCTACTCTTCTTTGTATTCTTTTTACAAATAATCCATGTGTTGTAGTAAAGGCATAGATACCATCTCTTGCAACATCAGTTCGGGTTTTATCTATAAATATGATGTTATCACTGTTTAGTGTTGGTTCCATAGAGTCCCCTACTACATTTATTGCATCAACGTTTTTAAGGTTTTCTTTTCCTCCCAACATATTTATAAAGTATGGAGGAACTTCAAGACTTTCATAAGAATCATCATTTTCATAGGCACCACCTCCTGCACTAACACTAACCTCAGGATAGTATCTAATCCAGTATTTATCAGTAGAATCTACAAGAGAACCTGGGTTTTGATTATAAAGTAACCAGTTGATTGATATCTTTTTTTTTGCACAGAAGTCTAATATATTTGAAAAAGGTATCTTCCCTCTATTCTTCATAGTTGCAAAATTTACCTGACTTAAATCTAATGCATTAGCTACATCTTTATCGAATATCTTTCCATTTTTACCATCTTTACTTAGAATGTCTTTTAGTTTTTCAATTATTTCACTTACAACTAACATAAGAACTCCTTTTTTAGAATTATATTACAATTTGCAATATTTTTCAATAGTTTTGAAAAAATATTATAAAATTTGACATATTTTTAGATTGAAGGGATATAAAATGTCAGCAAAAATTGAAAAAGCAGCAAACAATGTAATAAAAGTTTTAAACAAAGTCGATGAATTTTTATTAGATTTTGGCAATAAAATACTGTAAAAAACAAATAAAATATCAAATTACAAAATTTAAGTCAAAAGAACATATGTTCTAAATTTTACTAAAGCAAATTTTATATAAAATAGTATTACTAATTACACGATGGTAACCACGGGGAGTAATATGGAAACTAACTTAACTGTTGAAGCACTTAAATTTATGGTTTTAGGAATGGGAATTGTTGTTACATTCTTAACTGTTATGGTTTATGCTCTGAAATTTCAGGCTAAACTTATTGGAAAATATTTTCCAGATAAAAAAACAGATCCTGTAAAGCCGAAGTCTAATGCTTCAAGTAACACTACAAATAAAATAGCTGCTGTTGTAGCTGCTGTTCAACATCACAAAAATCTAAAAGGTTAATTTATATGGCTAAAAAATATATTGATGTCATGGATACTACTTTTAGAGACGGATTTCAGTCTGTCTTTGGAGGTAGAGTTTTAATGGATGACTTCTTTCCTGCTGTAGAAGCTGCGAAAGATGCTGGGATAACTCACTTTGAGTTTGGTGGAGGAGCAAGATTTCAATCTTTATTCTTCTACTTACAAGAGAATGCTTTTGAGATGATGGATAGATTTAGAGAAATCGTTGGTCCTGATGCTAACTTGCAAACATTAGCAAGAGGAATTAACACTGTAATGTTAGATACGGGATCTAGGGAACTTGTTGAAATGCATGCAAAAATGTTTGCAAAACATGGTGTTACAACTATTAGAAACTTTGATGCTCTTAATGATGTTCAAAATTTAGAATATTCTGCTGAATGTATTAAAAAGTACGGTTTAAATCATGAAGTTGTTGTTACATTAATGGATTTACCTCCAGGATGTGAAGGCGCACATGATGTACCTTTTTATGAAAAAACACTTAGACAAATATTAGACAGTGGAGTTCCTCATGATTCTATCTGTTTTAAAGATGCTTCTGGTACATCTTCACCTCAAAAAATTTTTGATACTATTAAGATGGCTAGAAAACTAGTTGGTGAAGATACTCATATTAGACTTCATACACATGAAACTGCTGGTGTTTCTGTTGCTTGTTATTTAGCAGCTTTAGATGCTGGAGCAGATGGTATTGATTTAGCAGCAGATCCTGTATCTGGTGGAACAAGTCAACCTGATATACTTACAATGATGCATGCTGTAAAGGGAATGAACTACGATTTAGGTGGTTTAGAGATTGAAAAAGTACTTAAATATCAAGAAGTATTAAAAGATCAATTAAAAGATTACTTTATGCCTCCAGAGGCAACACAAGTATCACCTTTAATTCCTTTCTCACCTATGCCAGGTGGAGCATTAACTGCTAACACTCAAATGATGAGAGATAATGGAACTTTAGACAAATTTCCAGAAGTAATTAAAGCTATGAGAGAAGTTGTAGAAAAAGGTGGATATGGTACATCAGTTACACCTGTTTCTCAATTTTATTGGCAACAAGCATATGCAAATGTAATGTTTGGACCTTGGAAACAAATTGCTCCAGGATATGGAAAAATGGTTCTTGGATATTTTGGTAAAACTCCGGTTTCTCCAGACTCAGAAATTGTTTCATTGGCTTCAGAAAAATTAAAATTAGAGCCTACAACTGAGAACCCATTAGATATTGCTGACAGGGATGAGAAGAAAACAATGTCTTATTGGGAAAATAGATTAAAAGAAGAAGGAATTGAAACTTCTGAAGAGAATATTTTTATTGCAGCTGCTTGTGATGAAAAAGGTATTGCTTTCTTAAAAGGTGAAAGCCCATTAAATGTGAGAAAAGTTGATGATTCAACTTGTGAAAATGATAAAGAATGTAATTTAGGAGAAAATAAAGGTATGAATAACGCAACTGGAAACTATACAGTAGTAGTAGATGGACAAAAATTTAACGTAACAGTAGCAGAAGGAAATGCTGATATTCAAGTTACACCAGCAGCAGCTGATTCAGCTCCTGCAGCGGCTGCACCTGCGGGTGGAGCAGATGTTCCTGCAACAGTTGCAGGTAACCTTTGGAAAATGAATGTAAAAGTTGGTGACAAAGTAGAAAAAGGTGAGATAATTGCTATTTTAGAAGCAATGAAGATGGAAATCGATGTTGAAGCACCTTGTTCAGGTACAGTTTCTGCAATTTTAGCAAATGCTGGTGACGCTGTTGAAGAAGGTCAAGCAATAGCTTCTATTAGCTAATTGTTAAATGAAATTAAAAGTTTCGGAGAATAATTAATGAATAAAAAATTAATGGCATCTATGCTAATTATATTTTTTGCAATTTTCAGTGTAAACTCTTTTGCAGCGGGTTCTGCCCCTGCTGAAGCTCCTGAAAAGCAAGAATATGAATCAAAATCTCTAGGTCAACTACTAGAGTCTTTCTATCATACTACGGGTGTTTATGCATTTACAAACCCTAGTGATAAAGTAATGACTGATGAAGCACATGCAGAAGATGCAAGACCAATGACGCACTTTGAGCAAACATGGGGAAGATTAATAATGTTTGCAGTGTGTTTAATACTATTTTATTTAGCTATTGCAAAAGGTTTTGAGCCTTTACTATTGATGCCTATCGCATTTGGTGGTATTCTAGCTAATATACCACTTGCAGGAATTGGTGGTGAGACTGGTATGCTTGGTATTATTTATAATATGGGTATTGCTAATGGATTTTTCCCATTACTAATCTTTATGGGTGTTGGTGCAATGACGGACTTTACACCATTATTAGCAAATCCTAAATCAGCAATTTTAGGAGCAGCTGCACAATTTGGTATCTTTGGTTCACTAGTTGGAGCCGTTGCTATTGGATTTAGTTTACAAGATGCAAGTGCTATTTCAATTATTGGTGGAGCAGATGGTCCAACATCAATCTTTATTGCAAATGCTTTAGCTCCTCATCTCTTAGGTGCAATTGCAGTTGCAGCTTATTCATATATGGCACTTGTTCCTGTAATTCAGCCTCCAATTATGAAAGCTTTAACAACTGAGGCAGAAAGAAAAATTAAAATGCCAAAACTTAGAAAAGTTAATAGAATAGAGAATTTAATATTGCCAATTGTTATTCTTTTCTTAGCAATTTTATTCCTTCCAGAGTCGACTCCACTGATCGGAGCATTTTGTTTAGGAAATTTCTTCAAACAATCAGGTGCTGTTGAGAGACTTTCTGATACAATGCAGAATTCGTTAATTAATATTGTAACTATTTTCCTAGGTTTAGGAGTTGGTTCAAAATTAGCGGCTGATAAATTCTTAGTTGTTGAAACATTAGGAATTATGGCAATTGGTCTTATTGCATTTGCTGCAGGTACTGCGGCTGGTGTTATTATGGCTAAAATTATGAACAAATTTGCTGATGAGGATTCGAAGATCAATCCTTTAATTGGTGCTGCTGGGGTGTCAGCTGTTCCAATGGCTGCAAGAGTTGTTAGTAAAGTTGGACAAGATTATGATAAGTCAAATGTATTATTAATGCATGCGATGGGTCCAAATGTTGCTGGAGTTATTGGCTCTGCCGTGGCTGCCGGTGTATTATTATCAATATTTTAATTTAAATTAGGGAAAAGAGAAAATGTCTGAAATCAAAGATACACTAGGACTTGAAAACGTAGGTACTGTGTATAGAAACCTGGATATAGAAACATTAAGAAAACATGCAGTTGAGAATGAAGGAGCAAAAGTTTCTTCAACTGGTGCATTAATGATTGATACCGGAATTTTTACTGGAAGAAGTCCAAGAGATAAGTTTTTTGTAAATCAAGATCCATCAAATAAGTATATCGCATGGGGTGATATTAACTTTAAAGTTTCAAAAGAGGTTTTTGAAGATTTAGAAGTTACATCAAAGAAACAGTTAAGTAATAAAGATTTATATGTTACAGATTTATATTGTGGTGCATCTTTAGATAGTAGAAAATCAGTAAGATTTATTACAGAAGTTGCATGGCAAGCACACTTTGTTCAAAATATGTTTATTGTTCCTTCAAAGGAAGATTTAGAAAATTTTGAACCTGAATTTACTGTTTATAACTCTTGTAAAACTGTTGATATGGCATATGCAAGTCATGGTTTAAATTCAGAGGTTTTCGTTGTATTTAATGTAGAAGAAAATATAGCTCTTATTGGTGGTACTTGGTATGCTGGTGAGATGAAAAAAGGTATTTTCTCTATGATGAATTATTGGTTACCTTTAGAAGGTAAACTTTCTATGCACTGTTCTGCAAACATTGGTAAAGATGGTGATACTGCCCTATTCTTTGGACTTTCAGGAACAGGGAAAACAACTTTATCAACAGATCCAAATAGAGCTTTAATTGGAGATGATGAGCATGGTTGGGATGATGAAGGTGTATTCAACTTTGAAGGTGGATGTTACGCAAAAGTAATTAACCTTGATGCTGAATCAGAACCAGAAATTTTTGGTGCTATTAGAGAAGGTGCAATATTAGAAAATGTTGTTTCTGATGAAGATGGTGTTGTTGATTATACAGATGGTTCAAAAACTGAAAATACAAGAGTTTCTTATCCAATTGATCATATTGAAAACCATACTCCTGATATGAGAGGTGGTCATCCAGAAAATATCATTTTCTTATGTGCTGATGCATTTGGTGTATTACCTCCTGTTGCTAAACTTGATAAAAGACAAGCAATGTATTATTTCTTAAGTGGATATACTGCAAAAGTTGCAGGTACTGAAAGAGGTATTACTGAACCTGTTGCTACATTCTCTTCTTGTTTTGGTGAAGCATTCTTACCTCTTAACCCAACAGTTTATGCTGAATTATTAGGAAATAAGATTGATAAACATGGAGTAAATGTATATCTTGTAAACACAGGGTGGACAGGTGGTCCTTATGGAATTGGTTCTAGAATGAGTATTAAAAATACAAGAGCTTGTATTAATGGTATTTTAGATGGTTCTATTAATAATTCAGAATTTGAAACTTTACCTATTTTCAATCTTCAAATTCCAAAATCATTAGACGGTGTAGAAACAAAAGTATTAAATCCAAGAAATACTTGGGAAGATAAAGAGTCTTATGATGAAACTGCAATTAAATTAGCAGGAATGTATAATGAAAATTATGCTAAAAAGTATTTAACTTTAGAAAGTGACTATGACTTTACGTCAGCAGGACCTAAACTTTAATATTTCAGATATAGAAAATAAAAAAGGGAGTGGAAATAATCCACTCCCTTTTTTTATGCCTTAAAAAATAAGAGATTTATAATCTCTTATTTTCTATTAGCACTCAATTTGAATTTCTTCAATAATCTCTAATCCAAATCCATTTAAACCTATAAATGAGTGTTTACCACCACTTGACATAAGTTTAATTTTTTTAACATCTAAAGAGTTTAGTATTTGTGCTCCAATACCATAATCTTTTTGAGACTCTTTATTTGCTATATCATCAGTCAAAAATATTAATAATCCACCTTTTGCCTGAAGAAAATTAATTGTTTTTAACATTGATTGAAGTTTTTCATCATTTAAAAATAGTTTTATATCAGGGATAACTGTATGAAATTTTACATGAGCTATATCATTTTGTTCACCGAATTGAATTACAGTATGTATTTGCCCTAAATGATCTTTAAACTCTCGTTTTATTACATTAGAACTAAAAAATTCTATTTCTTCTGTTGAAACTTCTTCAACAAGTTTTTCATGAGATAATCTATATTCAACTAAGTCAGATATATATATTTGTTTCATGTTATGTTTTTGAGCAAAAATATCTAAGTCATCTCTTCTTGCCATTGTTCCATCTTCTTTCATGATTTCACAAATTACAGCTTCTCCACTAAGCCCTGCAAGTTTACATAAATCAACAGAACCTTCTGTATGTCCTGTTCTAACTAATACTCCACCATCTTTTGCTATTAGAGGAAATATATGTCCTGGACGTACAAGTTCTACAGCTTTTGCAATAGGGTTTGCTAAAATTTTAATTGTATCATCTCTTTCTCCTGCACTAATTCCAGTTGCAGCATCTGCTGCATCAACTGAAACTGTAAATGCTGTTTCATAAGAAGAAGTGTTAGAAGCTACCATTGGGTTTAGTTCTAACCTATTTGCTGTATCTTTTGTAACAGATACACAAATTAAACCTTTTGCATGACTTGCCATAAAGTTTACTTTTTCTGGAGTACTTAAAGGTGCAGCATAAACTAAATCACCCTCATTTTCTCTATCTTCATCATCAAGCATGATAACCATGTTACCTTTTTGAATTTCTTCAATTGCTTCTTTTACTCTTTGTATTGCGTTCATATTTCTTTCTTTTTATAGAATTTTTTTGATTTGATGACATTATATCAGAAATTTCAAAATTCTTTCTAAAAACCCTTGACAAGTTTAAATTTTTTAACTATAATTTCGGCACTTAAAAAGTTGGGGTATCGCCAAGCGGTAAGGCACCAGTTTTTGGTACTGGTATGCGCAGGTTCGAATCCTGCTACCCCATCCACTTTTTAAGATTACTGGACGCGGAATAGAGCAGCCCGGTAGCTCGTCGGGCTCATAACCCGAAGGTCGTAGGTTCAAATCCTGCTTCCGCAACCAATTTAAAAAATGAAGTCTTATGTCAAGGTAGCTCAGCTGGCTAGAGCGCTGGTCTCATAAGCCGGAGGTCGAGAGTTCAAGTCTCTCTCTTGACACCATTAAAAAGCAGAAATCGTCTGCTGGATAGACTTCAATTTTTTATTCAAAGAAATCCCCCTCTTTTTACAGTGTTTAAAACTTTTTATCACTAGATGAGGATTTTCTATTTTATACGCTGATGTAGCTCAGTTGGCTAGAGCAGCTGATTTGTAATCAGCAGGTCGGGGGTTCAACTCCCTTCATCAGCTCCATTTTAGCGAAGCAATAATGAAACAGAACATTTTTTATAATTGAATGTTCTATTAACTGCATATATTTAAATGTTTTTTCTATTTTAAAATATTTTAATACTTTTTGGTTCTGTTTCATTTTTGTTATTTAATCTATAAATCAAAAACTTATTTTTACAGTATCTTTTTAGTAAGTATTTACAATTTCGTTACATTTTTGTAAAATAAGTTTTAGTAAATAAAAAGAATGAATTATGAAGAAGAAGTTATTAATAGTAGATGATGATAAATTTATCTTATCTGTAATCATCGATAAATTAAAAAATTATGAAGACCTAGAAGTTTTAGAAGCAAGTTCTTACAAAGAAGGCATTAAGTGTATAGCAAACAATAAAAACAGTATAAATGCCGCTATAATTGATTTAAATCTACCTGATTGTAATGATGGTGATATGGCTAACTATACCCTTTCAAAAAAGATACCTACAGTAATTTTAACAGGAAAGTATGATAGAACTATGAAAGATAAACTACTTCAATACACTACATTAGATTTTATTGTAAAAGATGGGAAAAAAGGCATTAAAGATTCTATTTTTACTATAAAAAGAGTTTTAAATAACTATGATACAAATGTTTTAATTGTTGATGATTCTAATGTTCAAAGAAATATGCTAAAACAAATTTTAATTGATATGAAGTTAAATGTTGAAGTTGCTACAAATGGAGTTGAAGCTTTAGATATTTTGAATAGTAGTGAAAAGAGATTCTCTTTAGTTCTTACAGATTATAATATGCCAAAAATGGATGGTATGGAATTAGTATCTAAATTAAGAGAAGAATATGATAAAGATCAGCTAGGTATTATTGCATTAAGTTCAAATGAAGAGTCTGAAGTAATAACAGAGTTTATTAAATTAGGTGCGAATGATTATATAAATAAGTCATATTCAAGAACAGAAGTGATTACTAGAGTAAATGCTATATTAGATTTATTAGATTTATTTGAAGAGAATCGAATGATGGCATTTAAAGATTTTTTAACAAATTTATATAATAGAAGATACTTTTTTAAAACAGCTCAAAATATTTTTGATAAAACTAAAAGAGCGAAAAATGATATTGTCATTGCAGTTTTAGATATAGATAGATTTAAAACTATTAATGATACATACGGACACGATGTAGGAGACTTTTCACTAAAAAGATGTGCAGAAATTCTAAAAGAAACAATGCGTGGTTCTGATTTAGTTGCAAGATTTGGAGGAGAAGAATTTTGTATATTATTAGAAGACATCTCTTATGAAGATACTCAAAAGTTATTTGAAAAATTAAGATTAACTATTGAGAACAACTCTATTAAGTATGAAGAACTTGAGATTAAGTTTACTGTTTCAATTGGAATTTGTTATGGAATAGGTAATACACTTAATGAGATGATTAAAAATGCAGATGAATCTTTATATGAAAGTAAAAAAGGTGGGAGAAATAGAATTACTTTAAGAAAAATATAGTAAAGTAATTCTATTTTATCTAGTTATTTTCTTCCAGTTGCTGGATCTTCAAAGAATATATATGTTGAATAATCTGATACTTCAAAATATACTTTTTTTTCACCTTCATCAATTTTAAAATTTTGATTACTATCTAAGTAACCATATCCATATCTATAATTTCTTGAAATATTTCCTTCTGTAGCCATAGCTGTAGATAATTTATCAATCTTCATGAACCTCTTAACAAGTTTTTCACCAGCATAAACTTCAATTACACCATTAACCCCTGTCCAGTTTTGTATATACCTATTTATTTTATTTTGCTTTTCTTCACAACCTGTTATAAATAGTGTTGCACTTAAAAGTAAAGTAGTTGCTAATATTTGTTTTTTCAAATTTTTTCCTTATTTTTTATCATCTGATGATGTTGCATCATTAATAGCTTCTTTTGTTGCATCATAAGCATCTTGTGCACCCTCTTTTGTGGCTTTCCAGGCTTTTTTACTTGTATCTTTTGTAGTTTCCCAATTTTTTTCAGAATCTTTTTTAGCACCTTTCCAAGTAGATGAACAACCACTAAAGGCAATCATTGCAACTAAAAATGAAATAATTATTGTTTTCATTAAATTATCCTTTTTTAAAAAATTAACCAAATTCTACAAAATATTAGTTTAAAGAAAAGTAGGAAAAGAAAAGTAATTTTATAAAAAGTAGGACAAGTGCCCTACTTTGTTCTATTTAGATAGTGATTTCTTTAATATCAGCAATTTTTCTAAATGCTTGATATACTAAACCAATCATATTTTTTCTATTTGTTTTGATAGCTTCATTTTCATGATTTACAAACACATTGTCAAAGAAGTTATCTAGTTGCGGTTTTAAAGCAAATAAAGCTTCAAGTTCTTCATCATATGCTACATACTCTTTTGACGTAACTTCATTAAATTTTGAAACTAGTATTTTCTCTGCTTCATCTTCTAGTAAAGTCTCGTCAATTGTAAGCTCTGAATTTACATCAATATCTTTTATGATATTTGCAACTCTTTTAAATGTTGCTACATACTCTTTGAAGTTATCACTTTGTACAATTGGGTTAAGAGCACATAGTTTTTGAGAGATTTTATAAATATCAGTTTCTCCTGAACCTAACACCGCTTTTAATACAGATGGGTTAACTTCAAAGATTTTAAATAGTCTTTCATTGAAAAACTCAACTAATTGTGTTTTATCAAGACCTTTATAGTTATCAGCTAGTGCATCAATTATTTGTTCTAAATCAACTGGAAGTTTATGTTCCATTGCAATTTTAACAATACCTGCTGCTGCACGTCTAAGTCCAAATGGGTCTTTTGAACCAGAAGGAATTTTTCCAACAGAAAATAGCCCCATTAAGTTATCAAGTTTATATGAAAGTGCAATGATTGAAGAGAATTTATTTGATGGTAAATCTGAATTTTCTCCATCTGGTAGGTACTGTTCTTTAAGTGCTGTATATACTAGTTCATCTTCACCTGCAAGTTTTGCATAGTAATATCCCATAAGTCCTTGAAGTTCAGTAAATTCAAATACCATTTCAGACATTAAATCTGCTTTTGAAAGCATTACAGCTTTTTCTACAAGTTCTTTTTGTTCTACATTGAAAATATTACTTAAGTATGAAGCTATTTTAGCCTCTCTTTCACATTTTTCATACATAGAACCTAAACCTTCAACAAATGTTAACTTTTTAAGTCCTTCATTTGAAAGTCCATTTTTAATATCATTTTTCCAGAAGAACATACCATCGGCAAGTCTTGGTCTAAGAACTTTTTCATTTCCTGCAATAATTTGTGTAAAGTCCTCTGTTTTTGAGTTTGATACAACGATAAAATTATTTGTTAGTTCACCATTTTTATAAACTGCAAAATATCTTTGATGCTCTTTCATAGAAGTTACAATAACCTCTTCTGGAAGTTCTAAAAACTCTTCATCAAATTTTCCAATTAATGCAGTTGGATACTCAGTAATAGCAACTACTTCATCAAGTAACTCTTGGTCAAGTTCAATTTTAACACCATTTGAAGATTCAATCTCTTTCATTTGATTTAAAATTAGTTCTCTTCTTTCATCAGGGAAAAGAATTACACCATTTTCTTTTATTTTATCAAAGTAGTTTGTAGAATCAAAAGCAAATGGCTCATAAGAAACCATTCTATGCGCAAATGATAGATTTGAAGATTTTACGCCAAAAAGTTCAGCCTCAACCTGCTCTTCTCCTAAAAGAATTGCTAAGCTTCTAATAGGTCTAATAAAGCTATCAGTTCTTGAAGCCCATCTCATAGATTTACCAAAATTAAGTGAATTGATGAACTCATTAACCATATCATTTAAAAGCTCTTTTGAAGCTGTTCCAATTACTTCTTTTTTAAAGTATAGAACCTCTCCTCTTCCTTGGTCAACTCTATCAAGTTCATCTACACTAACACCACATTTTTTAGCAAATCCAAGTGCAGCTCCTGTTGGTTCACCATCTTTAAATGCAATTTTTACTGGTGCTCCAAACATCTCCTGAACAGAATCTTCTTGTTTTACTTGGAATTGCTTATGCCATAATACTAATCTTCTTGGTGTATAATAAAATTCAAAATCACATAATAATCTATTATTCTCTAAAATATCAGCCCATTTCTTTTCTATATTTGATAACTCTTTTAAAAATGGAATTGCTGGTAGTTCTTCAACACCAATCTCTATTAATAATGGTTTATTCATCTACTGTGTCCTTACTTTGATTCTTCTTTTCTTCATTTTCTTCAAGTTTTTTTGTATATTTATCTATTTGCTGTTTATTAAATCCTCTAATAAACATAAAAACCATAAAGGCAAATAAAATCACTACAATTACGTCTAAAATTTCTTTCATTTTATTCTCTATCTTTTTAAAAAGTTAATATATTATCTAAAAATCACTTATTAAGTAATGAAGAGTAAATTACTCCATCAATTTCACTTAATGCAATTTTTTCTATTTCATCATTGTTTTCTATTATTGCTAATATCTTTGCATCAAATACATAGTTTTCAGCAATCTTCTGTACACTTTTAGCTAGTTTTTTATCACAAATTATATATTTAGAATTCAAGGCATTGCAATAGATTGCTTCTTTTATATTTGATACTATTACAGCATTACTTAATTGATGTTTTCTACAATATACAAGTAAGTTCTCATCATAATTAAATATAAGTGTTGAATTAGGCTCAGTATGTTCTATCTCCATGATAGAATCTACATACGAAAAAGTTTTGTGGGGAATTAAATTATCACCGATTAAAATCATATTTTATCCTTACTTATTAAGTAAGCAGTCTTTTGAGCAATAATAGTGTCCATTGCTTAAGATTGCTTCTTTCTTAGATACAAAAGTACTACATGTAGGGCACTCAACCATAATATCTTCTATTTTCTCGTCTTTCTTTTTAACATTTTTTTCCCTATCTTTTTTAAATAGGACAATATATATTAAGAAAAGTACAACTGCTGCTGCTAAAAATTTTAAAATCATTTACTTCCTTCTATATAAAGATAGTTTCTATCTTTTCTATTTACTATTTTATAATTATTAAGTTCTGCTTCGTTTATCTCTTCTTCTAAAAGTGAACCTTTATAAAAAAGGTATGCACTATTATCATTTGCAATATTCTGTGTAATATCAAGTAAAAGTTTTGTATTTGTTACTGCTCTTGAAGTAATTAAATCCACTTTTAAATCTTTAACTTCCTCTACTCTACTTCCTATTACCTCTACATTTTCAAGTCCTAAAGAGTTTTTTACAAAATTTAAAAAAGCAACTCTTTTTACTCTTGGTTCAATCAAATAACATTTTGCTTTTGAGTTAGCCATTGCTAAAATTAGACCTGGATAACCTGCTCCTGTTCCTATATCTGCAAAGCTTTCATACTCTGTAATAAATTTTAAAGGGTATATAGAATCTAAAATATTCTCTTCTATGTCTTCTTTAGTTAATCTTCCACTTAGATTGTGAACCTTTCCCCATTGTTGTAATAAGGAAATAAAGACTTCACATCGTTTAGTAAACTCTTCATCTAGGTTAAAATCTTTTAGTTCATTGTTTAAATTCATTAAAACATATGTCCCATTTGTTCTTTTTTTGTATTTACATAATCTTTATTAAACTTATTAATTTTTGTTATTGCTGGTATTCTTTCAACAATATCTATTCCTAAAGATTCAACATAAGCTATTTTCTTTGGATTATTTGTAATAAGTTTAATTTTCTTTAAATTACAATCTTTAAAAACTTCTTCTACAACAGAGTAATCTCTGTCATCTTCTCCAAAACCAAGCTCTAAATTAGCTTCAATTGTATTTCTACCTTGATCTTGTAAGGCATAGGCATTGATTTTATTAAGAAGTCCAATGTTTCTTCCTTCTTGTCTGTGATAAATCACTAATCCACCATGAGCTGCAATAAATTTAAGAGCTAAATCTAGTTGGTTTTGACAATCACACTTTAAACTACCTAAAGCATCTCCTGTTAAACATTCTGAGTGAACTCTTACATAAGGTGCTTCAATTTTATCAAAATTATCACTCATAATTGCTAAATGCTCTTGATGATCTTGTTTATATGCTCTTATCTTAAATTTTCCATATTTTGTAGGTAAATTAGCAATAGTTGATTTTTCTATATTCATATCTTTTTAAACCTTAAATTGTTAAAATACCCGAGATTATAGCAAACAAAGGTAAATATTATGTTTAAAAGATTTAGAAGATTAAGAATTAATGAGACTCTAAGAAATCTAGTACAAGAGACAACATTAACAAAAGATGATTTTATATATCCATTATTTGTAAGAGAAGGTGAAAATATTAAAAAAGAGATTGAGTCTATGCCTGGTGTTTTCCAGATGAGTATAGATGAAATTATTAAAGAGTGTGAATACATCAGAACTATAGGATTAAATTCAATTATTTTATTTGCAATTCCTGATGTAAAAGACTCTGTAGGTAGTGAGTGTTTGTGTGAGGAGAGTATTATTGCTAGAACTATTAAAGCAATAAAAGCAAAATTTCCTGATATGTTTATTGTTACTGATTTATGTTTCTGCGAATATACAGACCATGGTCATTGTGGAATTTTAGATCCTAAAACTGAAACTGTAGATAATGACAAAACACTAGAAATTTCTAAGCAACAAGCAATAGTTCATGCAAAAGCTGGTGTAGATATGATTGCACCTTCTGGTATGATGGATGGTATTATTGAAGCATTAAGAGATGCTTTAGATTCAAATGGTTACAAAGATCTTCCTATAATGGCATATTCAACGAAATTTGCATCTGCTTATTATGGCCCATTTAGAGATGTTGCAGAATCAAGTCCTTCTTTTGGAGATAGAAGAACATATCAAATGAATCCTGCAAATAGATTAGAAGCACTTGAAGAATCTTTAGAAGATGAAAAGCAAGGTGCTGATATCTTAATGGTTAAACCAGCTTTAGCATTTATGGATGTTATTAGAGATATTAGAAATGAGTCAAATCTTCCAATTTGTGCATATAATGTAAGTGGTGAGTATGCTATGCTTAAACATGCAGGAGCTGCTGGACTTATTGATTATGAAAGAGTTATGTTAGAGACTTTAATTGGATTTAAAAGAGCTGGAGCAGATTTAATTATTACTTATCATGCAAAAGAGGCTTGTGAAATATTAAATAAAAGATAACATATGGGACAAACTTATCAAGAAGCCATTGAAAACTCTAATATAGTTTCAAAAACAGATATAAATGGAGTAATTACTTTTGTAAACGAGGAGTTTTGTAAAATCTCAGGATATACAAAAGAAGAGCTTATTGGTAAGAACCATAACATTATAAGACACCCTGATGTTTCAAAAGAGGTTTTCAAATCTCTTTGGAACACAATTCTTTCAAAAAAACCATATAAAACAACTGCAAAAAATCTATGTAAAAATGGTTCTACAGTATATCTTAATACAACAATTACACCAATATTAGATGAAAATGATAATATTAAAGAATTTATTGCAATTCGTTATGATGTAACAAAAGAGGTTGAACTAAAAAAGACTTTAGAAAAAAAAGATAAAGAATTAGAATTTTTAAATAAAACTTTAGAACATCGAGTAGAAGAACAAACAGCTCAACTTATTGAATTAAATCAAACCCTAGAACAAAGAGTTGAAGAAGAAGTAGCAAAAAATAAAGAGAAACAAAAAATGCTTTTTTGGCAATCAAGAATGGCAAGTCTTGGTCAAATGTTAGCAAATATTGCCCACCAATGGAGACAACCTCTTACAGAGCTTAGTCTATCTTTATTTAATATTAAAAAAAGTGCAAGAGGTAAAGATTTAGCGAAACTAGATGAAAACTATAAAGAATCTCTAGAAATAATTGCTAATATGTCTCAAACTATTGATGACTTTTCAAACTTTTTTAATCCAAATAAAGAAAAAGAGAAGTTTTTATTAAATAGTGCTATTAAAGATTCTCTTGTTATAACTAGAAAACTTCTTCAAAAAGAGAGTATAGTAGTAGACAAAGAGTTTGAACAGATTGAGGTTTTTGGGGTATTAAATGAACTTTCTCAAGTAATTATAAACCTCATACAAAATTCATCAGAAGCTTTTAATGTTAATAAAATAAAAGAAAAAAGAGTTTTAATCTCAGTAACTGAAAATACAGAGTTTGCTATTATTAAGTATTTAGATAATGCAGGTGGAGCAGAACCAAATATTTTAGATAAAATATTTGAGCCCTACTTTACAACAAAACATCAAAGTAATGGAACAGGACTTGGTCTTTTTATGTCCAAAATGATTATAGAAAAGAGTCTTGATGGACAAGTTTCAGTAAGAAATTTAAATGATGGTTTAGAGTTTACAATTAAAATTCCTTTAGGAGATAAGATTTGAAAGATGAAGAGTTATTAAAAGAGTTAAAAATTCTATTTGTTGAAGATGAGGTTAATATCTCAAAACTATTAAAAGATGCCCTCTCTGAATATTTTTATTCATTTACAGTTGCTAATGATGGACTAGAAGGGATTGAAAAGTTTAAAAGTGTAACTCCTGATATTGTAATTACTGATATTATGATGCCAAAACTTGATGGTTTAGATATGACAAAAGAGATTAAAAAGCTTGATGAGAATATACCTATTATTGTGTTAAGTGCATTTTCTGAAAAAGAGAAACTTCTTAAGGCTATTGATATAGGGATTACAAAATATTTTATTAAACCCTTTGATCCTGAAGATGTTTTAGAATATCTAATATTCTTAGCAAAAAAATTAAATAAAAATAGAATTATATGTTTAAATGAACACTTCTGTTTTGATAATAATACAAGTAATCTTTTTGAAGATAAGAAGTTAATAAATATTACTAAAAGGGAAAAGAAATTTATATCTTTACTTTTAGTAAATAGAAACGATATTGTATCTTCAGAAAAAATTAAAAAAGAACTATGGGATGAGGAAGTCTCAGATGAAAGACTAAGAACTTTTATAAAAAGGTTTAGAGTAAAAACATCAAAAGAGTTGATTAAAAATATTGCTGGACAAGGTTACATTATTAATAAATAATTTAATTTCTCCAAACAATATTTAAGTCATCTGTTAACTTTGATTTATCAAAATAAGCCTCAGAATACTTTAATCCTGATAAATTTGCTTCTGTCTCCAAGAAGTTTTGGATATAGTAATCTTTATTATATCCATTTGAAATTAAAACATTTTGCATATCATTAATATCTTTTTCATCTAATAAATCATTGTGTAGAGTTGTTCTAACCTCATACTCAATATCACTATTTTTTAAAAGATTTAGTGATTTTAAAAAGTCTTCATAATGATTTGATTTTGTAATCTCTTTAAATTTTTCTTTTGTTGCTTTAAAATCTATGGCAACATAATCAAGTAGATTTTCATTAAGTAGTTTTTTCAGTTCTTTTGGATTTGCACCATTAGTATCTAGTTTAATTTTAAAATCAAGTTTCTTAATCTCTTCACAGATTGAAGTTAAGTTATGAATTGTAGCCTCTCCACCACTTAAAACAACGGCTTCTAAAAGTCCTACTCTTTTTTTTA
This sequence comes from uncultured Campylobacterales bacterium, assembly GCA_947494995.1. Taxonomy (GTDB): domain Bacteria; phylum Campylobacterota; class Campylobacteria; order Campylobacterales; family Arcobacteraceae; genus Halarcobacter. Next base: position 212,111 of record CANLWY010000002.1, read on the forward strand.
AAAATGAGTATAAGTCTTCTACTGTGTATAATCCAGCTTGTGAATTAACAATCTCTGGATTATAACAGTATTGACATCTCATATTGCAGGAATTAAACCAAACAATACAAGCTAAGTTATCTTTGTAATCTGTCGTTGTAAAAGGTGTTATATTATAAATTATCTTTTTCAAGGAATTTCACTCTTTGTTGGTGTTCACCTTTTTTTCCTATATTAAAGCTTTCAACGGGTCTATGGTAACCCATAACTCTAGTGTATACAATACATCTAGTTCTTTTTTCTTTTAACTTGTCATGCTCTAAGTTTTTCATTGTTATCCTTTTCATTAAGTTGTTCATTTAAAATTTCTTCGTCACATTTTGGACAAAACTCATACTCTCCATTAATATATCCATGTTTAGGACAAATAGAGAATACAGGAGAAAGAGTAATATATGGTAGAGTATAATTTGATATAACATTTTTAATTAATTTTCTACAAGCTTCTGTTGAAGTTATTTTCTCTCTCATATAAAGGTGTAATACAGTACCTCCTGTATATTTTCCTTGTAAATCGTCTTGTAAATCAAGAGCCTCAAATACATCATCTGTAAAGTCTACAGGAAGTTGAGATGAATTTGTATAGAAAATATTCTTTCCAAACCCTGCTTGTAAGATATCGTTAAATCTTTTCTTATCTTCTTTTGCAAATCTATATGTAGTTCCTTCTGCTGGCGTAGCTTCAAGGTTGTATAGATTTCCTGTCTCTTCTTGATAATGAACCATTTTATCTCTCATAAAATCCAAAATCTCTTTTGCAAACTCCATACCTTTTTGTTTAGAAATATCAAACTCTTTTTCTGTAAAGTTTACAATCATTTCATTAATACCATTAACACCAATCGTTGAGAAATGGTTATTAAATCCTGGAAGATATCTTTTTGTATAAGGGAATAGTCCTCTTTCATATAAATCGTTAACAAATACTCTTTTTTTCTCTAAAGTAGATTTTGCTAAGTCCATTAATTCTTCTAATCTTTTAAATAACTCTTCTTTATTCCCTCTATAAAGGTATCCAAGTCTTGCCATATTTATTGTAACAACACCAATACTTCCTGTCATTTCAGCAGAACCAAAAAGTCCTCCACCTCTTTTAAGAAGCTCTCTTAGGTCTAATTGTAATCTACAACACATTGATCTAACATGTCCAGGTTTATATGCATCATCATTTGGGATTAAATTTCCATTTTCATCTTTTGTATATTGACTTCCAATAAAGTTTTGAAAATATGAAGACCCGATTTTTGCTGTGTTTTCAAATAATAAATCTGTATTCTCTCCATGCCAATCAAAATCTTCAGTTAAATTTACTGTTGGAATTGGAAATGTAAATGGTTGTCCTGTTTTGTCACCTTCTGTCATAACTTCATAAAAAGCTTTATTAATCATATTCATTTGTTTTTGAAAAGCTTTATATGTCATATCAGTTAATGAATCAAAACCTTTTTCTTTAGCTTTTTCCAATAACTCTTCATCTTCAATATTTTTTAGAAGGTGTTCTTGGTTTCTTGTTGGAATTTGATCTTTTAAATCTTGAGGGACAGTCCAATCAATAGTAACATTTGTAAAAGGACTCTGCCCCCAACGTGCAGGAACATTTAAATTATAGATAAAACTTTTGATATTTTTCTTTACTTCTGTATATGATAATTTGTCTTTGAAAACGTATGGCGCTAGATATGTATCAAAAGAAGAAAATGCTTGAGCCCCAGCCCATTCACTTTGTAAGATTCCTAAGAAGTTAGCCATTTGACCTAATGCTTCTCTAAAATGGTTAGGTGCAGTACTTTCTACTCTACCTCTTACCCCATTAAAACCTTCGTCTAATAGAACTCTAAGACTCCAACCTGCACAATATCCACTAAGACAATCTAAGTCATGTATATGATAATCTGCATTTCTATGAGCATGTCCCTCTTCTTTTGAGTAGATTTTATCTAACCAATAGTTCGCTATAACTTTTCCTGCACTGTTATTAATAAGTCCTGCATGAGAATATCCCGTATTTGAGTTTGCTTTTATTCTCCAATCTGTACCGTTGATATACTCTTCGATTGTTTGTGTTGAATTAATATATGTAGTATCATCATTTAATCCTAATACTTGCTCTCTTTGCATCTTATGCATATGTCTGTATAACATAAAAGATTTCATTACATCAAAGTATCTTGCTTTAAATAATTCATTCTCAATTAAATCTTGAACATCTTCAACTGCTACAACTCTTTTTTTGTTTAATTCTTCTAAAACATTTAAGTATACAACGGAATCATAAGTAACATGTACACTCTTAAAAGCTTTCTTGATTGCATCTTTAATTTTAAAGTCATGAAACTTCTTATAAGAGCCATCTCTTTTTAAAATATTTTCTAACATATACATCCTTTTAATAAGCGAATAATAGAGGTATTTCTCTTAAAAAATAATAATATGAAAAGTCACAAATATGTCACAAATGCAAGGATTGAATAGTATAAATAATTTTTAATAATAAATATAATTTTGTTTTCTTATATAAAAAAATCAAAAATTTAATCAATAAAAAGTTAGTTTTGGATATAATATCTAATTTTTAAATAAATCATAAATTAGGAATGGCATAAATGGATATAAATTTAATATTACAAAATATTTTAAATCCTCCTATTTTATTCTTTTTTCTTGGTATGTTAGCAGTATTTTTAAAATCAGATTTATCAATACCACAACCCTTACCAAAACTATTTTCTTTATATCTACTTATTGCGATTGGTTTACATGGTGGATATGAATTATCTAAAAGTGGATTAGATTTTAATGTTGCAAAAGCTTTACTTCTTGCTATGTTTATGGCCATATTAGTACCAATTTATAGTTACTTTATACTAAAGACTAAGCTTGATACTTATAATGCTGTTGCAATTGCAGCTACTTTTGGTTCTATTAGTGCAGTTACATTTATTACTGGTATTACATATCTTCAAACAATTGGTGTAGAGTACGGTGGATATATGGTTGCAGCGATGACACTTATGGAATCACCTGCAATTGTAATTGGTCTTGTTTTTGCTGCACTATTTGCAAAAGATAATGAAAATGAAAAGACTGATTGGAAAGAGATTTTAAGGGAAGCATTTTTAAACCCTTCTGTATTTTTACTTATTGGTGCTTTAATTATTGGAATGTCAACAGGAGAAAAAGGTTGGGATTCAATGGAACCTTTATTTGGAACCTTATTTAAAGGTTTTCTTGCTTTCTTCTTATTAGATATGGGACTTGTTGCCGCAAGAAAGATATATGAGCTTAAAAAAGTTGGATCTTTTTTAATAATTTTTGCAATCGTTATGCCAATATTTAATGCTTCAATTGCAGTTGGTTTAGGATATTTCTTTGAACTTTCAAAAGGGGATGCTTTTCTTTTAGCATTATTAAGTGGTAGTGCTTCATATATTGCTGTACCAGCTGCTATGAGACTATCAGTACCACAAGCTAATCCAGGTATTTATTTGCCACTTAGTTTAGCTATTACTTTCCCTTTTAATATTTCACTAGGAATACCTTTATACTACTTCTTTATAAATAGTTTGTGGGGATAGAAATATGAAAAATATGAAAAAAGTAGAAATAATTATTGAGTCTGTATATATAAATAGACTAGTAGATCTTTTAAGAAAACATGATATTACTGGATATACAATAATTAAGGATATAGAAGGCTGTGGAGGTCATGGACTAAAGACAGCTGATGATGTAACTGATGTTTTTAGTAACAATTATGTATTTACTGTTTGTGAAGAAGAAAAATATTTAAATATGGAAGAAAGTATTTTGTCTTTTATTAGAAAATACGGTGGTAAATGTATTATTAGTGATGTAATGTTACTTATTTAAATTTTATAAGAAAGAGAAGAAATGGATAAAGATTTTAACTATTCTAATTTAAAATTAGGAATTATTGGTGGTGGACAGTTAGGGAAAATTATGTCTCAAAAAGCTAAAAAGATGGGATTTCATGTAACAATTTTAGACCCAACTTTTAATTGCCCTGCTGCACAAGTATCTGATAAACATATTATGGGTGGTTTTTATGATAAAGAGAAGTTAGAACAATTAGTTCAAGAGAGTCATGTGACAACTTTTGAGTTAGAACATGTTGATACTACTATTTTAAAAGAATTATATGATCATGGACATAATATTCATCCATCTCCATACGTAATGGAGTTAATTCAAAATAAATATGAGCAAAAAAAACTATTAGATGAGAAAGGCATTGCTGTTCCAAAATACAAAGATGTAAAAAGTGTAGAAGATTTAGCATCTTTTGGTTTTCCAGTTGTTCAAAAAGCTAAACTTGGTGGATACGATGGGCAAGGTGTTCAAGTATTAAAAAGTCAAGAAGATGTAGAGACAAAAGCTATTCAAACAGAATCTTTTATAGAAGAGATGGTTGATATTGATAAAGAGTTAGCAATTATTGTTGCAAGAAATATTGAAGGTGAAATTAAATGTTATCCAGTAGTAGAAATGCTATTTGATGAAAGAGTTAATATCTGTGATTCAGTAATGGCTCCTGCAAATATTTCTAAAGATATTGAAGAAAAAGCTGTTGAAGTTTCTGTAAAATCAATTGAAGCACTTGATGGTGTAGGGATCTTTGGAGTTGAATTATTTCTTACAAAATCTGGTAAAGTTCAAGTAAATGAAATTGCTCCAAGACCACATAACTCAGGTCACTATACTGTTGAAGCATGTGCAACTTCACAATTTGAGCAAATCATTAGAGCAGTAACAAACCTACCATTAGGTTCTACAAAACTAATTTCTCCAGCAGTAATGATAAATTTATTGGGTGAACTAGGGTATGAAGGTGAGCCATTTATTGATGGAATTCATGATGCTTTAGAAATACCTGAACTATCTTTTCACTTTTATGGAAAGTCATTTACAAAGCCATTTAGAAAAATGGGACATGTTACAGTATTAGACGATAACATTGATGAAGCATTAAATAAAGCGAATAAAGCAAAAGAGATTTTAAAAATTAAAGGAAGCAAAAAAGTATGAGTCAATCATTAAATAAACCATTAGTTGGAATTATCATGGGAAGTGATTCAGACCTTCCTGTTATGAGTGCAGCAGCAGATATGTGTGAAAAATTTGGAATTGAATATGAGGTAACTATTGTTTCTGCTCATAGAACGGTTGATAGATTAAATGAATATGCATCAACAGCTGTTGAAAGAGGACTAAAGGTTATTGTTGCTGGTGCAGGTGGTGCAGCACATTTACCTGGAATGGTTGCTGCTATTACAGCACTTCCTGTTGTTGGTGTACCAGTTAGAGGTTCAAACTTAGAGGGAATGGATTCTTTATTATCAATTGTTCAAATGCCAGGTGGTGTTCCAGTTGCTACAGTTGCTGTAAATGGTGCAAAAAATGCTGGTATTTTAGCTGCTCAAATTATTGGTTCAAGTGATAAAGTAATTCAAGAAAAAGTTGAAAACTTTAAAATAGAAATGAGACAAGAAGTAGAAGCAAAGATTGAAAAACTAGATAAGTTACAATATAAAGAATATTTAGCGCAAATGCCTAAAAAAAAGTGATTTACTGTTAAGTAAAATTGCTATATAATAATTGTTTTTTAAATAGAAGGATACCATATGAGACATTTTTTAACATTAAAAGATTATACAAAAGAAGAGATTCTAGAAATTTTAGAATTAGCTCATCAGATTAAAACTGAAACTAAAAACAAAGTTTTTAAGGACTATATGCCAAAAAATACTTTAGGTATGATTTTTGAAAAAAGTAGTACTAGAACTAGAGTTAGTTTTGAAGTAGGAATTTATCAACTAGGTGGAGTTGGTTTGTTTTTATCTTCAAATGACATTCAGCTTGGTCGAGGAGAGCCTATGAGTGATACTTCTAGAGTAGTATCTTCTATGGTTGATATGGTGATGATTAGAACTTTTGAACAAACAAAGATTGATGAATTTGCTAAATATTCTAAAGTTCCTGTAATAAATGGTCTTACAAATGAGTATCATCCTGTACAACTTATGGCTGATTATTTGACTATCCAAGAAGCAGGCTTAGATAAAGATTTAGTAGTTTCATATGTGGGAGATGGAAATAATCTTGCTCATTCTTGGTTAATGTTAGCTTCAAAACTTGGATTTGAATTAAGAATTGCAACTCCAAAAGGTTATGAAGTAAATGAAGATATTTTAAATGATGCTAAAGAGTTTGCAAAAGAGTCTGGAGCAAAGATTATTATTGGAAATGACCCAAAAGAAGCTTGTAAAGATGCAACAATAATTACAACAGATACTTGGGTATCCATGGGACAAGAAGAAGAAAAAGAAAAAAGATTAAAAGATTTTGGTGGTTATATTGTTGATGAAGCAATGATGAACCTAGGTGCCAAAAATGCTATGTTCTTACACTGTTTACCAGCTTACAGAGGATATGAAGTAAGTGAAGAAGTAATTGAAGGTGATAGAAGTTTAGTATTTGAAGAGGCAGAAAACAGACTACACGCACAAAAAGGTGTAATGGTTTGGTTGAATAAACAATTAAAGAAATAATATAATAAGAAGCAAAAAATGATTGATTTTAAAAAGTTTGAGAAGTATTCAAAGCCGGGACCTAGATATACTTCTTACCCGACAGCTCCAGAGTTTACAGAACAGTTTAGCCAAGAGGATTTAAAAGAGTATTATAATAGTCAAAGTGATGATAGGAATCTATCTCTTTATATTCATTTACCTTTTTGTAGAAGTGCCTGTTATTTTTGTGGTTGTAATGTAATTTTTACCTCAAAAGAGGACAAAAAAGTTAAGTATTTAGAGTATTTACAAAAAGAATTAAATATTTTAAAAGAACATCTAAATACAAATAGAGTAGTAACTCAAATGCACTTTGGTGGAGGAACACCAACATTTTTCTCTCCTGAGCAAATGCAAGAAGTTATTTCTATGTTAAAAAAGACATTTCCTAATTTCTCGGATGATGCAGAAATATCTTGTGAAGTTGATCCTAGATTCTTTACAAAAGAACATATGGATGTACTTAAAGCTGGTGGATTTAATAGACTTAGTTTTGGTGTTCAAGATTTAAATGAAGAAGTTCAAAAAACAATTCATAGAATTCAGCCATATGAAACAACTCAAAATGTTATGAATATAGCAAGAGAAGCTGGAATAAAATCTATTAATATTGACCTTATCTATGGTCTTCCTCATCAAAATAGACAAACATTTCATGAAACAATTGAACAGATAATCAAATTAAATCCTGATAGATTAGCAGTATTTAACTATGCTCATGTTCCTTGGCTTATGAAAACAATGAGAAAATTTGATGAGTCAACTTTTGCACCACCATCTGAAAAGCTAGAAATACTTAAAGATACTATTGAATTCTTTACTTCAAATGGCTACAACATGGTGGGGATGGATCACTTTGCAAAGCCTGAAGATGAATTATTCAAAGCAATTGAAAAAGGTGAATTACATAGAAACTTCCAGGGATATACTACAAAAGGTGGAGCAGACTTAATCGGTATTGGTGTAACATCAATTGGGAATGGTGTTGACTATTATGCGCAAAACTTTAAAGATTTAAAACAGTATGAAGCTGCTATTGACAATGGAGAACTTCCTATTTTTAAAGGTTATAGATTAAGTGAAGATGATATCTTAAGACAATACGTTATTATGGAACTTATGAGTAACTTTTCATTAAATATTAAAAGAGTTGAAGAAAACTTTAAAATAGATTTTTATGACTACTTTAAAGAGGATATAAAAGCTTTAGATGAGTTTATTGAAGCAGATTTAGTTTCCATTGAAAATGATAAAATCTCTGTTTCTCAAACGGGAACAATGTTAATTAGAAATATTTGTATGCCATTTGATGCATACCTTAAAAAAGTTCCAGAAAATAAAAGAAGGTTTAGTAAAACAATATAATGAATATTTTAGATAAATTTGATTATACAGAAATAAGTGATGATTGTGTTAAATGTGGTAAATGTAAGCCTGTATGTACTATTTTTAATATAAATCAAGATGAAACAACATCTCCAAGAGGTTTTATTGATTTACTTGGTGCTTATAAAAGGGATGAATTAGAACTTGATCAAAATGCAAAAGATATTTTTGAGTCATGTTTCTTATGTACAAACTGTGTTGAAGTATGTCCTAATGACTTACCAACAGATATGATTATTGAACAAGTAAGATCAGATATTGCTCAAAAATATGGTATTGCTTGGTATAAAAGAATGTTTTTCTGGCTATTAAGACATAGAAAAACTATGGATATGCTATCTAGACTTGGATGGGTATTTCAAACATGTGCACTTAAACTTGATAAAAAGAAACAAACAGCACTTCCAAGATTTTCTTTACCTATTGTCAAAAAAGATAGAGCTTTACCATTTGCAGATATGAGAAGTTTTTTAAATAAATATCCTGAAAATATATTTGCAAAACATAAAAAAGTAGAAGAGAATAAAAAGAATAAAGTTGCTATTTTTATTGGTTGTATGAGTAATTATACTTACACAAATACAGGAGATTCTTTAGTTAAAATTCTTAAAAGACTTGAACTTGATATTTTAATTCCTAAAAAACAGAAATGCTGTGGAGCTCCTGCATATTTTACAGGTGCTTTTGATACAGTTGATTATTTAATAAAAGAGAATATTGAGTATTTTGAAACATGGATTGATGATGTTGATGCAGTTATTGTTCCAGAAGCAACATGTTCTGCAATGATTAACCAAGATTGGGAACATTATTTGCACAATCAGCCAGAATGGAAAGAAAGAGCGAGTAAAATAGCTAAAAAAGTATTTATGGCTACAAAATGGCTTGAAAATAACACAGAGCTAAAAGATTTACTTGCACAATCTAATAAACAAATAGATCAATTAGTAACTTATCATGATCCATGTCATGCTAAGAAAATGCAAGGTGTTTGGCAAGAACCAAGAAACTTACTAAAACAAAATTATGTTTTAACAGAAATGAGTGACTCAAATAGATGTTGTGGTTTTGGTGGTGTTACAATGCAAAGTGAAAAGTATGAGTTTGCTAAAGCTGCTGGTGCTCCAAAAGCTGCAATGATTAAAGAGACTAAAGCTCAAATTGTAAGTGCTGAATGTTCTGCCTGTAGAATGCAGATTTCAAACTCACTACATCAAGCAGATGTTGATGTTCAATTTAAAAATCCAATTGAATTGATCGCTGAGGCTTTAGATTAGAGTATGGAATTTTGGCAGAATATTTATTCTAATTTTGATCCAGTAGCCTTTAATATTGGTTCCATATCAGTTCACTGGTATGGAATTATGTATGCTCTTGCCCTACTTTCTGCAATCTTTGTCGCAAAATGGTTTATTAAACATGACAAACTTCCCATATCTAATGACTTATTTGATTCTTATATTTGGTGGGCAGAAATTGGTGTAATTTTAGGTGCAAGAATAGGTTATATTATTTTTTACGACCCTAATGCTATGTATTATTTAACTCATCCATGGGATATATTTAATCCTTTTTTCAATGGAGAGTTTGTTGGTATCTCAGGAATGAGTTATCATGGAGCTTTTATTGGATTTTTAATTGCTTCAATTCTATTTTGTAGAAAAAATAAAGTGTCATTTTGGTTTTTAGCTGATATTGCTGTTCTTGGTATTTCTGCGGGATATGTATTTGGAAGAATTGGAAACTTCTTTAATCAAGAGCTTATAGGAAGAGAAACTGATCTTCCTTGGGCAATTTATGTTGATGGTGTTTTAAGACACCCTTCTCAACTTTATGAAGCTTTTTTAGAAGGTGTTTTAGTATTTATAATACTATTTGCCATAAGAAACAGAAAAACCTTTAATGGTCAATTAGCTATATATTATGGGATTCTTTACTCTTTAGCTAGAATAATTGCTGAATTTTTTAGAGAACCTGATATTCAATTAGGTTTCCTATATGGTGGTTGGCTAACAATGGGAATGTTGATTTCTGGAATTTTCGCAATAATGAGTATTTCATTACTATTTATTGTAAATAAAAAAGACAATAAGTAAATAAAAACTATTTACTTATATGTCCAAACTTTTGTTCATATGCATCAATTACATCTTCTAAGTTTTTAATCTTTTCTCTATACTCATCAATATAGCCTTGAAAAGTTTTTATTCCCTCTTGAGCTTTTTCATATTTTTCGTTTACTATATCACTTCTTTTTTTGATTTTTTGATACTCTTCAACAGCAAGAACAGCTGTTTTATGAAGTTTAGATATTCTTTCTTGATAACTCATTTGAAGATCATCATTTTTATTTAAAGCCTCTTTTAAACTATTTTCTAAAGTGAGAATTCTTCCTCTATCGTCTGAATGTTTTACTCTTAAGTTTTTTATTTGCTCATTTAATTCATGAATAAATTTTGCGACTTGTTGATCTTTTTGCATTTTTGCATAATGAACAGCATCATCAAACTCTTCTTTTAACTGTTTTTCATGTTTTACTTGTTGAGACTTTTGATGCATTATATATTTTTTTAATTTGTGCTTTTCTGTTTCATCTTCTGTAACTAAAAATCTACTAGCAACATATTTTTCAATATTCCCATCTTCATCTAAAATAGGAAATACAGTAGATTTTACATAATAAGCTGCTCCATCTTTTGAAAGGTTTTTTAATTTACCTTTCCAAAGCTTTTTATTTTGTATAGTTTCCCACATTTCTGCATATATTTTTGGTGAAACATCAGGATGTCTTACGATATTATGATTTTGGCCAATAAGTTCTTCTCTTTTATATCCTGAAACTTCACAAAAAATATCGTTTGCATATGTTATGATACCTTTTAAATCAGTCTCACTTACTAGATTTTCTTTATCTATAATTTCTTTATAGATACCAAGTTCATTCTGCTGCTTATTTATTAATTTTAAATTAAATCGATGAGTAAGTATTTTATTCAAAATTTTTAATGTAGAGTTTAATTGCATAGGTTTTATTATGTAATCTGTTACATTCAATTTTATTGCTTTTATTAGCTGATTTATATCATTAAATGCTGTAACAATTAATATTGGCAATTCAAAGTCTTGTGTTCTTACTTCTGCCATAAACTGAATACCATCCATATTTGGCATGTTTATATCAGTTAATACAATGTCTATTTCATTCTTATGTGTATTATAAAGTTCTAAACCTATTTTCCCATCTTCTGCGGTATAAACTTTTTTGAATAATTTTTCAAAGATCGATAAAGTTTCACTTCTGATAACTTCATCATCCTCAAGATATAATAGTGTTGCTTGTTTTAGAATACTGCTAGAAAAAGTATCCTCGTTAGTTTGATTCAATGTATCCATATTCTACTGCTAATTCATCAATTTTCTTTTGCAGTAAATCTATTCTCCAACCATGTCTATTTGCAAAATTCTCTATTTCTACTTCCCTCTCTTCAGGCGTACTGAAAACGAAAATTCTTTTCAAAAATGGTTTTGGAACTTGAATTGCAATAAGCTGAAAATAGTTTTCCTTACAGTTCCTTGAGCAAAAAGCTTTACTCATAGCAATCTTTTTACCACAGTATGGACAGTGTGACATTATTTATTTCCCCTCTTTTGGTATTAGTTTATAAAATTTTGCATTTGTAATATCTTGTAGAAATTTAGGGTCTACTTCATGAAGTGCGATTATTTCTATCTCAACATCACCCATCATCCAGCCTTTTCCTGTATCAATAACCTCTTGGTTGTCAAACTTTTCTATTAGCTCTTCTTTTGATACAATGATTTCTTCCATATCTCTTCTTAATAAGATATTCTAATAAACAAAGTACTATTTTTGTACTTCGTCTATTATATAACCTTTATTTGAATGATTTCTGATAATTTCATAATAAGTTTTTTGTCTAACTTTATTTACAATATTCCTCATTGTATAGATTGACATGTTTTTGCCTTTCCATACAACATTTTTAATCATATCATAATCAACAATTTCACCTTTTTTAGAAATCAATAATTTTAAGAAGCCTTTTTCTAATCTTGTAAAGTCAATTAAACTTCCACCAGATTTAAAGAACTGATCTCTATATTCGTCAAAATAGATTCCATTTTGGAACTCTATCTTATCTCCTCTTTTTGTTTGATTAAGACACATGATAACTGCAAGTTTTATATCTTTTGACCTTAAAGGTTTTGTTAAGAACGTATATGCACTAGTGTTAATAGCTGTTACTATATCCTCATTGTTATCTTTATCTGAAATAATGATTTTAGGTAGTGTTGGAGCAGCAGCTGAGATATTTGTACAAACATCATCAAAATCTTTTGCATCAACATCAGTATCAATAATCACCATGTCATAGTTGTTTTCATTTATTAAAGATACTGCTTCATCAGAACTTCTAACTAAAGTTAATTCTTTGAAGTAATCATCAAACTCATTTTCTATTGTACTTTTAACTGCATTATCATTACTAACAAATAGTAATTTTGCATTATAAAGTTTTCTAATGTTTTTTAATGTTTTAAGCATGGTACACTCTTTATATTAATTATTTATAAAAAGTATTTTAACCAAATAAAATGAAAATGTCAAAATAAAATTATTAAAAAATAAAAAATTTATACATATGCTCTTTATTTCAGCACTTGCCAACTAAGACCAACACTTTTTGACACTCTTAAAGGTACATTAAGTTTATAGATATCTTCCATAATTTCAACTATATTTTTAGTTATTTTATCAATTTCTGATTCTTTTATCTCAAATATTAATTCATCATGAATTTGAAGTAACATCTTTATATCATTATTATTTTGATATTCTTTAAATATCTTAATCATTGATAATTTAATTAAATCAGCTGCAGTTCCTTGAAAAAGTGTATTAACAGACTCTCTTAAAAAGGCTGCTTTCATCATAGCATTTGCTGAATCAAAATCAAAAAGTCTTCTTCTTTTTATCAGTGTTTCAACATATCCATCAGTTAAAGCTTTCTCTTCTATAGATTTTAGATAATCTTTTACACTAACAAAATTTTCAAAATAAGCATCAATATATTTTTTAGCTTCTTTTGCTGGTATTCCCAAAGTATCTCCTAATTTTCTACTTCCCATACCATATAGAAGTCCAAAGTTTATTGATTTTGCAATTGATCTTTTTGAATCAGCTTCTTCTTCACCAAATATTTTTACAGCTGTTTGTCTATGGATATCTTTGTTTTCCTTAAAAGCTTCAACTAAAGCTTTATCTTGAGAAAAGTGTGCTAATAGTCTTAACTCTATTTGTGAATAATCAATACCTACTAACTTATAACCCTCTCTTGGAATAAAAGCTGCTCTAATTTGAGCTCCTGCAGAACTTCTTACTGGAATATTTTGTAAGTTAGGATTTTTTGAACTTAATCTTCCTGTTGCAGTTCCTGTTTGTAAAAATGATGTATAAATTCTGTTATCTTCTTCTTTTAATCCTAAATCAAGTAAAGGCTCAATATATGTAGATTGTAGTTTAAATGCTTCTCTATATTGAAGAAGTAAAGGAATTATTTCATGAGAATCTTTTAATTTTTGTAAAACAACCTCATTTGTACTATATCCACTCTTTGTCTTTTTTGATGGAGGTAGTTTTAAGGTCTCAAAAAGTATAGAACCTAATTGTTTAGGAGAATTAATATTAAATTCAACTCCTGATTGTTCATATATCTTAGATGTTAATTCTTGTATATGTATAGAGTTTGTTTCTTTTAACTCTTTTAATCTATTTACATCTACTTTGATTCCATTTTTTTCCATATTTGCTAAGACATATATAAAGTCAAACTCTATATCATGTGCAATCTGTACTAAATGTTCACACTCTTTTTCTTTAAATTCTTCTAATAGTGCATAATATATTTTTAATGTATAAAGTGCATCTTCAGCAGCATAATTACAAGCTTCATTGATATCTACATTAGAAAAGTTTTCACCTTTTTTTACTACATCTTTAAAAGCAATCATTTTATGATCAAAATATTTATCTGCTAAGGCATCCAAACCTATTTTTGAACTTGAGTCTAAAAGCCAAGCTAATATCATCGTATCGGCATATAGTTTTAATTCAAAATCTAAAGAGTTTTTTATTATTGAGAAGTCATACTTAAAGTTTTGTAAAACCAACTTTTTATCATTTAAAATAGTTATAGCTTTTCTTGCCACTTCAATATTTATTTGTTCAGGAGCACCTAAATAAAAATGACCTATTGGTACATAATAGGCTTTGTTTTTTTCAAAACTAAATGAAAAACCAACTAAAGAGGCGTTTTTTACATCTAGGTCTGTTGTTTCTGTATCAAAGGCAACTATTGTATCATTTGGAATTGAGTTAACTAAAGAAAGAAGTTCTTTCTCATCATTAAGGAGAGTATATTCTACTTTTTCTTCTTCTTTTGCCGTTTTCTCAGGAATTTTTGTTTTGTAGTTTAAACCCTCTTTGTTTACTCTATCAACAATTCTATTTAAATCATAATCTAAAAGAGTGTCTGCAATTTTTAAAATAGGATTTTCTTGTGGTAAAATATAAGTAGCAATATCTGCCATACAGTGGCACTCAAGGTTAAGTGTTACAAGCTGTTTAGAGATATAAGCCATTTCCTTACCTTCTGTAAGAAGTTTTTGCCATCGTGGTTTTTCTATATTTTCTAGGTTTTCATAAATTCCTTCCAAAGATCCATACTGTTTAATTAAAGCTTCTGCAGTTTTTGCTCCAACTCCTTTTACACCTGGAACGTTATCTGCACTATCACCTAAAAGAGACTGATAATCTGTAAACTGTATTGGTGTAACACCAAATTTTTCAAAACATTTCTCTTCATTTACAATTGACTTTTTAATTGGATCAAAAAGATATACTCCTTTTTCGTCATCAATTAATTGATAAAGGTCTTTATCATGAGAAACAATTCTAACTTCTAAATCCTTTTGTTTAGCATCATGGGCGATTGAAGCAATAATATCATCTGCTTCATAACCTGTTAACATAGCTGTTTGAAAACCCATTTTCTCTATCCATTCAATCGCAACAGGAAGTTGTTTTAATAAATCCTCAGGAACATCAGGTCTATGAGACTTATATTCATTATAAATTTCACTTCTAAAAGTGTCACCCTTTGCATCTAATGCAAAAACTATATAATCTGTTTGAAAATCTTTACCAATATTTGAAACAAAATTCATAAAACCTGTTAAAAGTCCTGTTGGGAAACCTGCATTTTCTCCTGATTTTGCTTTTAAAGGAGGAAGTGCATAATATGCTCTAAATAAAAATCCAAATGTGTCTATTACTGTAATAGTTTTTTTCATAATAATAAATCTTTCATATATTAAATTGCTCTTGTTTAAAGATTTTATATTATAATAATATCACTTAAAAATAAGGTTTTATATTGTCTTTAGAAGATATTGAAAAATTAAAAAGAAATAATCACGAACTACAAGAAATAATTAATAACTCTTGGGATGGGATTGGAATTATTGATAAATCAACAAAATTCATCTACGTAAACAATGCTTTTATGCCTATTTTAGGCTTTTCAAAAGAGGAATTGATTGAAAAAAACTTTATATCTTTAATGGAAGAGAGATTTAAAAGAAACTTTTTAGAACTACTTATTGTAAAAGATAAAGATAAAAAATACAAAGCTGAAATAGATATTGTTTGTATTAGAAAAGATGAAAAAAAAGTATATTTAAAAATTACAATTTCTTCTATGCTAAATAAAAATCTTTTTGTAATAAATACAAAAGATATTACAGCCCAAGTATCTGATGATGAGATTTTAAATGATTATGTAATTTCTATGCATACAGACCTTCATGGTCACATTACGAAAGTAAGTTCAGCATTTTTAAAACTTTCAGCATATAAACAAAGTGATATTATAGGGAAAAACTTTTCCTCTTTAGCCCACAAAGATACAGACCCAATCATATATAAAAATATAAGCAAGTCTTTAGAAAATCTTCAAGAATGGAGTGGAAAAGTAAAAAACATTAAAAAAGATGGTTCTGCTTTTTGGATAAATATGAAAATAAAGCCAATGTTTAATAAATATGGAGATGTTACAGGATATACATCTTTGATGTTTGATATTACAAATGAAATTAATTTAAATGATGAATCTTCAATGCTGTTAAATCAGATAAATACTGCAAAAGAGGAAATTGAAGAGAAAGATAATTTATTAGTTCAGCAGTCAAAGCTTGCAATTATGACAGAAACTCTTCAAAAGCTTTCTCATGAATGGAGACAACCCTTAAATCTAATATCAATACAAGCTCAAAAACTTGAACTTGATTATTCAATGGATAATAATCCAACTGTTGATGAAACAATTTCAACTTTAGAAAAAATAAAAAAAGAAGCCAAAGAGCTATCAAATACTATTGAAAGTTTCCAAGGTTTTTTAGATCCTAAAAAGAAAAAAGCTTTTACTACTCCTAAAAATATTGTTGATAAATCTTTAGAGATATTTAAGAAAGAGTTAGACTCTACTAATATTGACATTGTTAAAGATATAGAAGAAAACTTTGAATTTATATCTTATGAAAATGAGATATCAACCGTTTTAATTAATACTTTAAGAAATTCAAAAGAAGCAATTATTAGAAACTCTATAGAAAATGCAGTTATTAAAATAACACAATATCATGTTGATGATAAGTTAATTTTCGAAATAAGTGATAATGGTAAGGGAATTGAAGAAGAAATAATTCATAAAATATTCGAACCTTATTTCTCAACAAAAGAACAAAAACATGGAGTTGGACTAGGCTTATATACAAGCAAGATAATTGTTTCTATTCAACTTCAAGGAGTAATAACAGCACAAAACAATAATACAGGTGCAACAATAAAAATTTCAATACCAATAGAAAAAGAGGATAAATAATAATGATAATAATACCAGCAAGACTAAACTCTAGTAGATTTGCAAATAAAATATTAGTTGATATTTTAGGTTTACCAATGGTAATTAAAACAGCAAAACAAGTTAGTTCTTTAGATAAAGTTGTAATTGCTACTGATTCTAAAGAAGTTATTACTTTAGCAAACAGTCATGGATTTGAAGCAGTTATGACTTCAAGTGAACATCAAAGTGGAACAGATAGAATTAATGAGGCTGTAAATCTTCTAAATCTTCCAGAAAATGAAATAATAATAAATGTTCAGGGAGATGAACCTTTCATTGAGCCAGAAGTTATTAAAGCAATAATTAATAGAGTAGAAAAGATAAGAGATGAAAAAGAAGATATTATGATTACTTCTTGCTATAAAGAGATTAGTTCTGAACTTGCTGATGATCCCAATCATGTAAAAGTAATTCTTGATGAGCACTCAAATGCTATTTATTTTTCAAGAGCTAAAGTTCCTTATCATAGGGATCATTATGATAGTTCTTCATATAATGGACATTTAGGTATTTATGGTTTTACAAAAAAATCTTTAAATGAATTTTGCTCTTTAAATCCATCAAAATTAGAACAAATTGAAAAACTTGAACAATTAAGAGCTATAGATAATGGTGCAAAAATTGCAATGGTTAAAGTTCATTCAAACTCATTTGGTATTGATACAGAAGAAGATTTAAAAAATGCATTAAGAATTTTTAGTGAATAATTTTATAACTTTATTCTACAATATAAAATTATTTTTGGTATAATAAATAGAAGAAATACAATTATAAAGGTTTATTTAATAAATTATGAATAAAGAAATTCTAAAGAATATTAATGTTTTATATGTAGAAGATGAACAAGATGTTAGAGAGTTTACAAGTAAAACTATCAGTACAATTGTTAATAAAGTAATCGTTGCAGAAAATGGGAAAGAGGGATTAGAAAAATTTCAAGAGAATCCAGATATAAACCTTATATTAACTGATATTAACATGCCTAAAATGGGCGGACTAGAAATGTGTGCAGAAATTAGAAAAACAGATAAAGAAATACCAATTGTTATTACAAGTGCACATAGTGACCCAAATTTTCTTAAAAAAGCAATTGATGTAAATGTAAGTGCTTATGCAATGAAACCTATAGACTTATATCACTTAATTGAGAGCATGATAAAAGCAGTAGAACCAATTTTCTTAAGAAAACAACTAGAAAATATAAATATTAATCTTGAAAATAAAGTTGAAGAAGCTACAAGACAAACTAAATCTATCTTAGATGCTCAAGATAACATTGTATTCTTAACAAATCTTGAACAAATAATCGAAGTAAATAAAAAATTCTTAGAGTTCTTTAATGTTCATTCATTGGATGATTTTTTAGAAAAAAAGATTTCAATCATTTCAAAATTTGAAGAAGAAGGTGGTTTGTTTAACAAAAAGTCACTTGATAAGGGATATAACTGGTTATTGGAAATATTAGAACTAAATGAAGTAGATAGAGTTGTAAAAATGAAAACTCCTCAAGGAGAAGACAAAGTATTTACAGTAAATGTAGATGATTACGAAAACAAAGGTGAGCATTATGTGGTATCTTTTACTGATATTACTGAACTTAAAGAAAAATCAAATCTTTTAGAGTATCAAGCAACACATGATCATTTAACAGGCCTTTTTAATAGACAAAAATTCAATGAAATTTTTATAAAAGAGATTAAACGTGATAAAAGATATGACAATGCTTTATCTGTAATTATTTTTGATATTGATAACTTTAAAGACTTTAATGATAACTTTGGACATGCTACAGGGGATGAAGTATTAAAAGCTCTTGCTGAAATTGTATTAAATAGTGTAAGAGAACATGATACTATTGTAAGATGGGGAGGAGAAGAATTCTTAGTTTTACTGCCTCAAACTGAACTTGAAGGCGCAAAATTAGTAGCTGAAAAAATTAGAGTAGCTATTGAAAAATATGAATCACCAAAAATTCCTAGTCAAATAACTGCAAGTTTTGGTGTTTCTAAACTTGAAAAAGAAGACGATGAAGTGTCTATTTTACAAAAAGTTGATAAAGCATTATATATTGCAAAAAGCAATGGGAAGAATCAAGTAGTTTCTAATTAGAAACTAAAGCTTTCTCCTAAGTAGTGTTCTCTAACACTTCCATCACTTTTTATATCTTCAGCATTTCCTGAAGCTAATAAAGAACCACTTTTCATTACATATGCTCTATCACATATTTGTAGAGTCTCTCTAACATTGTGGTCTGTAATTAAAACTCCAATACCAATTTTTGTAAGTTCATGAATAATTTCTTGAATATCTTTAACAGCAATTGGGTCAACTCCAGCAAATGGTTCATCAAGAAGTAAAAATTTTGGTTTAGATACCAAGGCTCTTGCTATCTCTGTTCTTCTTCTTTCACCACCAGATAAAGAAACTCCTTTTCTTTGTCTAATTGGCTCGATATTAAATACCTCTAATAAATCTTCTACTCTTTTGTGTTGTTCTTTTTTATCTTTAGTTACAATTTGAGCTGCTAACATTAGGTTATCTTCTACAGAAAGGTCTTTAAAAATAGATGACTCTTGTGGTAAGTACCCTATTCCTTTTAAAGCTCTTTGATGTAAAGGCAGTTTTGTTATATCATCTTCATCAAAAAATACATTTCCACTACTAGGACTTACAAGTCCACAAACTGTATAAAAAGTTGTAGTTTTACCAGCTCCGTTTGGTCCTAATAATCCAACAATTTCTCCAGAATTTACTTCTAATGAGATACCATGTAAAATCTCTGTTTTTTTAATACTTTTTGTAATATTTTCAATTCTTAGTTTACTTTTATTATCCATTTAAAATATATTGCCTTTTATCATCTTTTTTTTCTATTTCAAGAAGCATAACATTAAATCCATATGATTTTAATAACCCTTCTAGTTTTTCATCACCCCACTCTACAAAATGGATACCTTCTTTTTCAAACTCTTCTAACATTCCTAATGCAATAAACTCATCAAGTGATTTATTATATACATCATAGTGGAAAATATTGTTATTATAAACAGATTGTAATGAAAAAGTTGGAGATGTAACTAACTCTTTATCTCCAAGTGATTTTACAAAATTTTTCACAAAAGTTGTTTTACCACTTGCTAAATCACCTCTTAAAATTACTATACACTCATTGTCAAATTTTTTTAACTTCTTTTTTAATTCTTTTACTACAGTATCGACTTCTTCTAAGCCTATTAAAAATAATTTCAATAAAAATCCTAATTAAGTTTTGAAGAGATAGAGATTAACTCTTCTAATTTTGCTTTTGCTTTCCCACTCTCAATTGCATCCCTTGCAATTTCAATTCCCTCTTTAATATCTCTTGCTTTATTGTCTACAACAAGTGCTGTTGCTGCATTAATTAAAACAATATCTAATTTTGCACCTTTTACTTCATTTGATAAAATTGCTTTTGTTGTAGCTGCATTTTCAATTGCATCACCACCAACAATTTCTTCTTTAGGTGCTAATTTAAATCCATACTCTTGTGGGTCAATTATAAAGTCTTCTATTTTACCATTATCAAGTGATGTTGCATAAGAAATATCTGATATAGAGATTTCATCCATTCCGTCATTTGATGAAACAACAATTGCTTTTTTTGTATCTAAAAGTTCTAAAGCAGTTGCAATTTTGTTTATATACATTTTATCAAATACACCAATAAGTTGCTTAGAAACTGTTGCAGGGTTTGATAAAGGTCCTAAAATATTAAAAATAGTTCTATGTGGAATACTTTTTCTTATTGGCATAATATATTTCATTGCTGGGTGATGTTTTTGTGCAAACATAAAACAAAAACCTGCATCTTCTAGCATTTTTGCAGAGCTTTCAAGTGATATATCAAGATTTAATCCTAAGGCTTCAAGCATATCTGCACTTCCAGATTTACTTGTAATTGACCTATTCCCATGTTTTGCGACATAAGAGCCACAAGCAGATAATAGTATTGATACAGTTGTTGAAATATTAAAAGAGTTTGATTTATCTCCACCTGTACCACAGTTGTCTATTAACTCTTTTTTTAAATCATAATGAATAGGAAGAGGAATAAGATGATCTCTCATTGCTGATGCTGCTGCAGCTATTTCTGCGGCTGTTTCACCTCTTTCGTAAAGTTCTATCAAATACTCTCTTACTTCATCTTCCGGTAGTCTGTTTTCAAATATATCATCAAATTTTAATTTTGCCATATTAAACATATCATTTATCCTTCAATTTTTTCAACATATTCAGCCATTTTTGACTTTGGTGTTGATTTTGTAGTAGGTATTTGTAAAACCTTAAACTTATCACTTTTTTCAAGATATTTTATCTCTATAATATCTCCAACTTTTACCTCTTTTGCTTTTTTAACAGCAAGTCCATTTATAAATACAACTTTATGCTCTAGCATGTCTTCTGCTACAGCTCTTCTTTTTGTTATATTTACAGCATTTAAATATTTGTCTATTCTCATAAACAAGATTATAGCTTATTTTAGATAAAATATATCCCTTAAAATTTATGAGAATCATAGGAAATGTTATGAGTAAAAAAGAAGTTAAAAAAGTTGTTCTAGCCTACAGTGGTGGATTAGACACTTCTACTATTTTAAAATGGCTACAAGATGAATATAATGCAGAAGTTATTACTTTTACAGCAGACTTAGGTCAAGGTGAAGAAGTTGAACCAGCAAGAGAGAAAGCTTTAGCTTGTGGAATTAAACCAGAAAATATTTTTATTTTAGATATTAAAGAAGAGTTTGTTAAAGATTATGTATTCCCAATGTTTAGAGCAAATGCTATTTACGAAGGTGAATATTTATTAGGTACTTCTATTGCAAGACCACTTATTGCTAAAAAGCAAATTGAAATTGCTAATAAAATGGGTGCAGATGCAGTATCACATGGTGCTACTGGTAAAGGAAATGACCAAGTTAGATTTGAACTTGGATATTTAGGATTAAACCCAGATATTACTGTAATTGCTCCTTGGAGAGAATGGGATTTAAACTCAAGAGAAAAATTACTAGCTTATGCCGCTGAGCATGGTATTGAAATTGATCAAAAACATATTGATGAAGATGGTAACCCAGCTATTTCTCCATATTCAATGGATGCAAATTTACTTCACATCTCTTATGAAGGTTTATCATTAGAAGATCCAAATGCAGAGCCTGAAGAGTCAATGTGGTTATGGACTAACTCTCTAGAAGAAGCTCCTAATGAGGCTGAGTATATTACTATTTCATATAAAAATGGTGATCCAGTTGCAATCAATGGTGAAGAAATGTCTCCTGCAACAATTCTAGAAACTTTAAATAATTATGGAAACAAGCACGGTATTGGAAGAATTGATATTGTTGAAAATAGATATGTTGGTATGAAAGCTAGAGGTTGTTATGAAACTCCAGGTGGAACTATTATGCTAAAAGCTCACAGAGCTATCGAATCAATTACTGTTGATAGAGAAGCAATGCACTTAAAAGATGAGTTAATGCCTAAATATGCTAAATTAATCTATCAAGGATACTGGTTCTCTCCTGAGAGAGAAATGCTTCAATCAGCTATTGATAAAACTCAAGAAAATGTAGAAGGTACAGTAAAACTAAAACTTTACAAAGGTAATGTTATAGTTGTTGGAAGAGAATCTGAAAAATCTTTATTCTCTGAAGCTCACTCAACATTTGAAGAAGATGAAGTATATAATCAAAAAGATGCTCAAGGATTTATTAGACTTAATGCATTAAGATTCATCATCTCTGGTGAAAATAAAAAATACTACCACTTATAATATCAAATTATAATCTTTTATAAAGAATCAAGTTAATCTTGATTCTTTACCTCCCTCCACTATTTAAAATTATATTTTCAAATATAATCTAATTTTGTTACTTTTCTATATACTTTT
The DNA here is from genome assembly GCA_947494995.1 of uncultured Campylobacterales bacterium. Taxonomy (GTDB): domain Bacteria; phylum Campylobacterota; class Campylobacteria; order Campylobacterales; family Arcobacteraceae; genus Halarcobacter. The sequence continues at coordinate 235,041 of CANLWY010000002.1, forward strand.
TTTAATAATTTTATTTTTAGAATAAATAATGTTATTTATAATATTTAAAAATCATATTTTTATGTTACAATTTATTTAGAAATATAAAGTAACTATGCTACTAATGGAGTAAATATGCATTATTTACAGGATTTAAAAAAAATTGTTAATATAAATTCCCATACTCAGAATAAACATGGCGTTGATGAAGTTGGAAAACTTATGTCTATGTGGATCGAAGAGCTTGGCTTAAAAAGAAAGTCTTTTAAAAGGGAACTTATTGGAGATCACTTACTTTTTAAATCATTAAGAAAAAAAGGAATTAAAATTTTACTTCTTGGTCACAATGATACAGTTTTTCCTAAAGGTTATTTTGAGGGATTTAGAGAAGATGATAAATGGGTTTATGGTCCTGGTGTTTGTGATATGAAAGGTGGAAATATAATTGCTTTACAATCATTAAGAAATATTTTTAATAAAAATAAGAAAATTTATAATATTGATTTTTTACTTGTTTCTGATGAAGAGACAGGAAGTGATGACTCAAAAGAAATAACATCAAAGATTGCTTTAGATTATGATTATTGTTTTGTTTTTGAAGCAGCAGGAAAAAACTTAGAATTAGTTACATCAAGAAAAGGTGTTGGAAGATATATTATTAAAATAGAAGGAAAAGCAGCACATGCAGGAACTTCTTATGAAAAAGGACGAAACGCAAATCTTGAAGGAGCTATAAAACTTCAAAAATATTCAAACTTAATAAATTTAGAAGAAGGGACAATTGTTAATGTTGGGAAATGTGAAGGTGGCATTGGAATTAATACTGTTTCACCACATTTTGAAATGTTAATGGAATATAGATTTGATAAAAAAAGTGAACAAAGAAGAGTTGAAAGATCAGTAGAAGAGATTACATTAGCATCATATATTAAAGGTACTCTATCTTCCGCTCAAGGAATAATACAAAGAGATGTTATGGAGGAGAATGAAAAACAACTTGAATTAATAAAATTTTTTGAAAAACTTTTAAATCAAAAGATTTTTACTGAAAAAAGAGGTGGAGTAAGTGATGCAAATATAGTATCAAATTGTGGTGTAATAACTCTTGATGGTTTTGGTCCATATGGGGATGGAGATCATACAAAAAAAGAGAGAGCATTAAAAAGTTCTTTTGAACAAAGAATTGAAATGATGACAAAAATTTTAGATTACTATCAAACAAAGCAGGAGTAATATCATGACTAAAAGAAAAATTGGAATGTGGCTTTATCAAAATGGTGGTGGAATAATTATTCAAAATAAATTAATTTCTATGTTAAGAGATAGGGAAATTGATGTTATAAATAATATTAACTTAAGAGATGCTATTTCAAAAGATGGTTATATTATTCATAAAGATACATATTTAGATGAACTTGATTTGTTTTTTTCATACAACGCAGGAGAACAGACTCAATACCAAACTTATTTATATAAAGCCTTAAGTCGTATTATTCCTACGATTAATACTTATGAAGCATTTGAACTTACAGAAGATAAATTTCAAACTACTTTTATATTAAATAAATATGGTATTAAAACTGCTAATTACAAACTTTGTCATTGTGAAGATACACATAAACTACAATCGATTATTAGGCAATGGGGAAAAATGGTTTATAAGCCAACTGATTGTTGGGGTGGAGTTGGTCTTACTAAAATTGAAAATCATTCAACGCTAGATATGCTTATACCTTTTTTAAATAATATAAACTCTAAATATTTTTATGTTGAAAAGTTTGTTAATTATGACAATACAGATTACAGAGTAGATATTGTTGATGGAAAATATGTATCTTGTTATGGAAGAAAAGCTAGTAAAGATGACTGGAGAACTAATGTTACTAGTGGAGGTCAAATATTTTTGAGAGAACCTAATGATCAAGTAATCAATTTAGCTATTAAAGCAGCACAAATTACTGGAGCAGATATTGCAGGTGTTGATATTATATATGATAGAGAACTAGAAGAGTACATTGTTTTGGAAGTAAATGGAATACCTGCCTTTGCAACACCAGAACAAGAAAAAATGGGCTTGAACTTTAATAATAAAAAAGTAGAATTAATTACCGAATTAATTGATAAAAAAACAAAAGATAACTACAAGGAAGCAGTATGAACAAATTACCAAAATTAGGTTTTTTATATTTAGATTATGTTTTAAGATTTTTTGATCACTCCAACTTCAAAGCTTGGCCTGATAAAATTGATAGTGTTACTTATCACTGGGGGAATGATAAAAAAAGATTTATAAAAGAAGTTAAAAGAAAAAAAATTGATATTTTAATTGGAAATATTCCAGCTACTGCATATGATACTTTTGTTGAAATCGCTAAAGAATTACCAGATGTAAGATTTGTTCCCTCTTTAGAAACACAATTTTCCAATAAATCAAAAGAAAATGTTTCTTTATTTTGTGATAAATTTAATCTATCTACACCCAAAACAAAGATTTTTTATAATAAACAAAATGCTTTAAATTATTTAAAGGATAAGGCATCTTATCCGCAAATAATAAAAAGAAGTTACGGTCCATCAAATTATGGTGGATATTATGTGCATAAAGTAAATAACTATAAAGAAGCACAAAAAATAATAGAAGAAAAAAAATATAACCCTATTTATATGCAAAAAGCAATTGACTTAAAATATTCAGGAGATATTAGAGTAATGTTAATAGGACATAAGCCAATATGTGCTTTTTGGAGATATGCAAAAGAAGGAGATTGGATTACTAATACAAGTCAAGGTGGTTCAATGTCATATGAAAATGTTCCAATGAATGCATTAGAACTTGCAGTAGAAGCTAGTAAAGCAGCAAAAGCAGAATATTGGGCTTGTGATATTGCCATTGATGCAAAAACAAACAAAGCTTATATTTTAGAATGTGCCACTGCATTTGCTGCTTTTCCATATATTAGAGATTGGATATGTAAATATTTAATGTGGGATTTTTCAAATGGTGAGTTTTCTAAACCACATATTCCCCTATTTTCATGGGAAGAACTGGGTAAAATGGATCCCGCTCTTCTTAGAACAATGAGACATATTGCTTTTGGTAAATATAAACCCTCATATGATGGAACTTGGTATCTAAATGATCTAAAAGAGAGTTTTGACATGGAAAAAACCCTTTCTACTAATCCCAATGATATTCCTGAGAATATAATACCAAATGAGATTCCAATAAAAGATGAACTAAATAAAAAACCAAATAGGGATAACTTTGAATCAATTAAAATCAATTTAAATACTGCTTCCTTAACTGATTTAATGACTTTTCATGCAATGGAAGAAGGACTAGCTTTAGAAATACAACAATATCTTCAAGAGAATATCATTACTGATTCCTCTGATTTATTAGAACTTGAATCAATAGATGAACAACTATTAGAAACATGGGACCATAATATATGTGATATGAGAATAGATATTAATAAAGCTGATATTTCAATACTTACAAAAGTTAAAGGTATTGGTCCAAAACTAGCAAAAACAATTATTGATTATAAAGAGGAAAATGAACAAATTCTAAATTTAAATGAATTGATACTATTAGATGGTATTGGAAAAAATAAATTAAATCAATTAAAGTCAAGATTAAAAACTGGAGAATAATTATGAAACAGCTTTACCGGTCATATGATGAATCCAGACAAATATTTAATGAACTACAAGAAAAATACCCTAAAAACTTAAAAGTAGAATCTATAGGTAAAACCTGGGAAAAAAGAGAGATTAGTCTAATTACACTTTCTAATGACATAAAAAATGCGGATAATAAACCCGCTCTATTTTTTACAGGAACTTTACATGCAAGAGAATGGGTTGGACATGAATTAGCTATAGAGTTTACAAAATATGTACTTGAAAATCTAAGTATTGATCCTAATATACAATTATATTTGACAAATGCAACTATTTATATAGTACCATGTGCAAACCCTGATGGATATGAATACTCAAGAAACTATTTTACCTTTTGGAGAAAAAATAGAAGATCGAATATAGATGGTACTTTTGGAGTAGATTTAAATAGAAATTTTCCTATAGGTTATGTAAAGTCTACACTTCCTAACTCTAATGTCTATGGTGGTCCAGAGCCTTTTTCTGAACCAGAGACTCAAGCATTAAGAGATTTTGTTGAGTCACATAAGAATATTACCATTGCCCTTGATTATCACTCTCAGGGAAATGTATTTTTCCCAGCACATGATTTTAGACATGAAGATACCATTGATACTACAGATATGAATACCTTATGTGCAAATATGGCTGAAGAGATTAGAAAAATCTCTGGGAGAGAGTATGGAATACATCAGGGAAAACCTCCTAAAAAACTAATTTCAGGTAGTGGTAGAGAGTATTATCACTCAAAAGGAATAATTTCTACAGTTGTTGAAGTAGGAACAAGAAATATATCTGATTATTTAGATGATATGGATGAGCACTTAAGAGAGCATATTCCAGCACTTCTTGTTGCATTAAAAGAGACTCCTAATTATTCAAAAAGTAATTCTGTAAAAAGAGTAGACTCCTTTGAAGTAACAGAAATTGGTTCAAACCATATGAATTTAAAATGGTCATATAAAACAAATAAAAATATATTCTTTGAAATATACAGAAGTAAAAAAGATAAAAACTTTTGTAATGAATCAAATTTAATTGCAAAAGTACAAGCTTTAGAGTTTTGTGATATAAATTTACAAAGTAATAAAACCTACTACTACAATATAAGAGCAGTAAATAATAAAACTTTAGAAAAATCGCCTTTTTATCCACAAATAAGAAGTAGAACAACTCCTGCTTATGATGAGTTTAGTAGAACATATTATGCTGACTCAAAAACCACTGGCTATATAGCTGAAAATATAAATAATAATGCTAAACATTTTGGAATAAACTCATTATTTGTTGGAGTTGATAATAATAAAGGAGTTTCTTATGCAATTATTACAATTGAAATGAAATCTCTTCCTAAAAATGCATTAATTAAGTATGCCTCATTTAATTTATATCCAATAAACAGAGTCTCTACCACTATTGAAAAATATGGAGAATGGAATGTTGGTATAATTGACCCAGAGTATGAAATTGATATAACAAATTTTAATGATGTGTCTAATGCAAAACTTCTTAAATATATAGGAAGACCTACTGAATCACACCAACTAACACAAGGAATTTGGAGAAGTTGGAAACTTTCAGGAATTGAATGTACCTATTTACAAGAGGTTGCAACAAAAACAGGTAAAGTAGTTTTAAGAGTTGAAGGTCCAAAAGAGCTTAAAGTTGGAAGAACTACTCAAATGATGCAATGGGATATTGGATATGGAAAATTTGGATATGGACTTTCATATAGACCAAGACTTGAACTTACCTACACTTTAAAGCCAACAGTAGTTGAGCTTTTTCCTAAAGCGGTGTACACTGTTTCTAAAAATAAGGTAAAATCCGATGAAGTAAATGCTGGTTTCGATAAAGAAGGGAAAAAGATATACTCTACATTTGAATTTAATCTTTCATCAATGCCTCCTTATGATGACACCATAATAACAAAAGCATATTTTGAACTAAACTCTACAAAAATATACATAAAAGAAGATATTAGATTCCATCTTGATTTTGTAGATGAAAAAATTGATCAAGACTATAAAAGTATTGAAAATAGGGAAATCATTCAAAATATAGGTTTTGATGTTAGTGCTATAGAACTTAAGAACAATCAAACTCAATATTTTACTTTTGACACTTATGCAGAAAATACATTAAATCAAAAATTAAAAGATAGAAGTGATGTAGCTTTTGTATTAAAACCCACATCTTCAAGAAAAACAATTAAAGACACAAAAGTATCATGGGAGATTAAAGATCAATTATTATGTCCTAAATTAATTTTAGAATATATTCCAAGAAGAAGATTCCCTGTAAATAAAGTATCAAATGTAAAACTAAGTCAAGATAGTGGTAAGATAAAACTAACATGGGAAGCACCTACATGTACAGGCTTTAAAGGAGTTAAAGTAATTAAAAATGCTTATAGAGTACCTATTTCAAATCAAGATGGACAAAAATTATATGCAGGAACAGATAACTATACTTATGATGATTTTGGAGCAAAAGATATAACTAAGTTTTATGCAATATTTACATATGATGATGTACCTAATTATTCAGAACCTGTTATAATAAAATATTCACCTACATAAGTTATAGAACATTAGCTTTTTTTAATGCCTACAAGATATAATTAACCCCTTAAATTTTTAACTAGGGAGTTAAATATGATTATGAAATTTAAAGAGTGGTATCCAAAAATTGATCCTACTGCTTGGGTTGCACCTAGTGCAGACGTAATAGGAAGAGTAGAATTAGGAGAAAATTCATCTATTTGGTTTGGTTGTGTAGTAAGAGGTGATGTAAATAGTATTAAAATTGGTAAAAATACAAATATTCAAGATTTATCTATGATTCATCTTGATACTAATACAAAAACCACTTTAGGGGACAATGTAACAGTTGGTCATAAAGTAATGTTACATGGTTGTACAATAGAAAATAACTGTCTAATAGGTATGAGTGCAACTATTTTGGATGATGCTGTAATTGGGGAAGGTTCAATTGTTGGAGCAAATTCACTAGTAACTTCTGGGAAAAAGTTTCCTCCAAGATCTTTAATAATGGGAAGTCCAGCAAAAGTTGTAAAAGAATTAACACAAGAAGATGTAGATGGTTTAATTACACATGCAGGACGTTATGTAAAATATAAAAATGAATATTCTTAAAACAAGGTTTTAAAAACCTTGTTTTAATCAAGCTCTAATATTTTTAAAGAGTTATTTAATAGGTCTCTAACATCAAAAGGTTTTAGCATATATTGACAAGATACTTTTGAATCTATTTTATCCATAGCCTCCATATCAAATGCAGACGTTATAATACAAGGTACATTTGGATTTTCATTTTTTATATCTTCTAGCATCTCTATTCCATTTTTTAAAGGCATATTTATATCAGTAATTATTAAATCAATATTATTATCTTTAAAAAGTTCTAATCCCTCTTTTCCATTTTTTGCAACAACAACATTAAAAATATATGATAAGCAACTTTCAACATTTGTTCTAATTACTTTTTCATCTTCCACATACAATACTGTAAAATTTTTTGAATTATTTGGTGCAGTTAACATAACACACCTCCTTTATTATCTAAGTATAATAAGAAAGCGTATCAGAATAGTATTATTTTGTTACTTTATATTAATTCTATACCCAAATCCATAAACATTTTCTATATCTAAAGAAGGTAATTTCTTTCTAAGTCTTGAAATTATATTTTTTAAATTTGCAATGTCAGGTGCTATATTTTCATCATCTGACCAAATAAAATTTAAAATTTCTTCTACTGTATGTGTTTTCTCATGGTACTTAAGAAGTATTTCAATAAGTAATAATTCTTTTTTTGTTAATTTGACAATAATTTCATTCATTAATATTTGTTTTATCTCTTTATTCCATTTTAAATCATTACTTAAAACTATTTCAACACTTGGGATTTTTTCATTATTTTTAATACTATTCTCTTGAAACTCTTTAAGTTTTGTATATAAAACATGTATAAAAGAGTTATATTCTAAAGGTTTTAGAATAAAATGAGAAATACCAATATTTACAAGTTCTAATAAATAGTTTGATTCACTGTGAGCAGATAGTACAATCAAAAGTTGTTCTTTATTCTGTTCATAGATTAGTTTTGTAAGTTCTATACCATTCATATTTGGCATTTGAATATCTGTAATAACTAAATCATAAAACTTATCATTCTTCTTTTTATAAGAGTTAAATTTTTCAAGTCCTTCTTCCCCATCTCTAGCAACATCAATTTCACTAAAAACAAGCTCTAGAAGTTCACTTGTTTCTTTTATAATATCTTCATCATCTTCTACAAAAAGTACAGAAATCCCTTTTGCATACTCTTCAAGTTGTATATAATCAACCATTTTATCTCCTAAAAAGAATTAATAAATTATACTACAAAGATAATTTATTTACATGGACTGATTAATGGAAAATATAGTTTTTGACTCTTTTTTTGAAAATACAATAGAAGGTATACTTATTATTGAAGATGGTTTTATAATTAATGTAAATAACGCTATGCTAGATATTTTACACTATAAATCAAAAGATAGTTTAATTGGAAAACTAGCGACAGGTATTTTAATACCAAATATCTCTCAAAAATATTTAGAATATAACAATGAAGTATATGAGGAAGTATCACTTATATCAAAAAGTGGAGAAATCATTCCAGCTATTATAAAAATCAAAGATATAAAAGAGAATAATAAAAATTACAAGATGGTATTTATCTTAAATTTAACAGAATTTAAAGAAAAAGAGACTTTTCTTTTAGAACAATCTAGAATGGCTGCAATGGGAGAAATGATATCAATGATCGCACATCAATGGAGACAACCCTTATCTTCAATAGCAGCTGTTGTATCAAACTTACAGTTTAGAATAAATATTGGGAAATATGAAGCAGAAGTTTTTGAAGATAAGATTTCTGACATTGATAGATATTTAAAGTATATGTCAGGAACTATTGATGACTTTAGAAACTTTTTTAAGCCTGATAAGAAAAAAGAATTAATAAACTTAAGTGATATAATAACTATTGCTTTAAAAATGATTGAAAAGCCATTTGAAAATAGAGATATTAAAATTATAAATAATCAAAAAGAGCTTGAAAAAATGTATGCTTATAAAAATGAACTTTTACAAGTTATTTTAAATATATTTAATAACTCAAAAGATGCTTTTAGTGAAAATGAAACAATTATTAATCCTACAGTACTTATAAACTATGAAGATTTTGATAAATATCAAATACTAACTATAAGTGACAATGCCGGTGGGATTGATGAAGATATTATAAATAAAATTTTTGATCCATACTTTTCTACAAAAGATGCTAAAAACGGAACTGGATTAGGACTTTATATGTGTAAAATTATTGTAGAAAAACATTGCAATGGCGAAATTAAAGTTTCAAATATAAACAATGGTGCTTCTTTTGAGATTAGAATAGGAAAATAATATGAAGAAAACAACTTTTTTATCTTTATTAAGTGTATGTTTATGTTACTCTGAAACCCTAGAGATTGGAAATATTTCAGGGATTTCATTTGAAGAACTAAATAACAATTATATAGTTACATATAAACCAAAAACAAATGAACTCAAGCAATCATATTATTACTTGAAAAATGGACAATTTTATAAGTCAGTTGAGCAAACAATATATCCAACAAATAAATTAAATAGTAATAACTATAGACTTTTTGAGTATAAAAAAGAGTTGAAAAATCTATCTTGCATAGAGTATAAAGCCAAAGATTGTATAAACTTGTTTCTTCAAAAAAATAGATATTTTGAATATGATGGAGAAAAAGTTTATATCTTACCAAAAGAAAAAGAAAAAATATATAATATCATTAAATATAACTACAATAAAACCCTCTAATAAACTTCTAACCAAACTTTAGATAGACTATTTGCCCTTTATAAAGAAACAAAATACATAGGTAAAACAAATGAAAGTAGTAACAGGAGTTGTTGGCAACGATATTCACGTTGTAGCAAATAGACTTATTGATCTTTCACTACAAGCAAGAGGATTTGAAGTATTTAATTTGGGAGTTAATACTTATTTAGAAGAGTTCGTTGATGCAGTGATAGAAACAAATGCGGATATATTATTAATATCTTCACTAAATGGTGAAGCAGAAGGTTGGTGTAGAGAAGTAAAAATTCTAAAAGCTAAATATGGAAACCTTTTAGATGATGTAGTATTTATGATAGGTGGAAACCTAGTTGTTGGAACGGGAACAGCAGATGATATTGTTCCTAGATTTAAGAACTATGGTTTTGACTTAGTATTTCACCAAGTTGATTTAAATACAGGTCTTGATGAACTTGAAAAGTTTATGAAAGAGAGAAATGCTTAATGAGTTTACTACAAGAAGAACGAAATATTATTTTAAACAATGAATATGTAGATAATTTTGATTTTGCAGAGGTTGAAGAGTTTGTAAAGAATGCTTCTAAAGACCTATTTATCTCTTATAACTTTAAAACAAAAGATAAAATGCTAGTACAACCAAGAGGTGGTTTTCCTACATATGATAAGATGTTTGCTCTTTATGAGTTTTTTGATAAAGCAAACGTAGATGTTCTACCATGTACTATTGATTCAAATACAAGATTAAATGATTATGCAACAGCAAAAAAGATGCTTAGATTATCAGAAGAGTCTGAGGTTGATATGTTAAATGGTTATCCTCTAGTAAATCATGGTTATAGAACTACTAGAAAAATGATGACTCACTTTAATAAGCCAATCTCTTTAAGACATGGTACACCTGATGCAAGACTACTTATTGAAACAGCAATTGCTTCAGGTATTTTTGAGATTGAAGGTGGTCCAATTACTTATTTACTACCTTACTCTAAAAACTTTCCATTAGATAAAGCATTTTTATACTGGAAATACGTAGAGAGAGTTTGTGCAAACTACTCAAAATTAAATGAACCAATAAACAGAGAATCTTTTGGTCCACTAACTGCTACTTTAGTACCACCATGTATTACTATTGTTATTCAATTACTTGAAATGCTTTTATCACTTGAAGAAGGTGTAAAATCATTCTCTGTATCTTTCTCTCAAACTGGTTCAATGAACCAAGATATTGTAATGGGAGCTGTTATTAAAAAACTTGCAAAGTATTATGCTAATGAAATTGGTGTTACTGATGCAGATATTCATCTGGTATATCACCAATGGATGGGTGCTTTCCCAATGGATCCAAACTTTGCTGGACAATTAATTAATATGTCTACAGTTATTGCGTCTATGGTTGGTGCAAATAAAATCATTACAAAAACAAAACAAGAAGCTTCAGGGATTCCTACAAAAGAAGCAAATGCAGAAACTGTTGCAAATACTCAATATACTCTTAGAATCTTAAATGGTCTTCCTAATATTGTTGATGAAGAAGAAGAAGAGATTTTAACAGCTGAGGTTATGGCTATTATGGAAGCTGTGTTTAATGATCCAGCAGATACTTTATGGAGAAAAGTGTTTAATTCAATTAAAAATGGGACTATAGATGTACCATTCTCTCCACATATAATCAATCATAACAATATGATTACAATTAGAGATAAAAATAAAAATATTAGAATAATAGATAGAGGAAAGGTTCCTATTCCTGATAGATGTTTTGAGTATGAGAAAGCTCAATGTGATTTAACAAAAGATACAACATCAATAGTAAATGATATTATTCATGATATAGGGATTATGCAATGAGTGAAATAAATGAAAAACTATTAATAGACGTAGGAAGTACATATTTTAAAGTATGTACAGCTTATGGAGTACAGCAACACTTTAGAGACTTTAATAAAGATATTTTTGATGATCTAACATATAAATGTGGGGATATTATTCATAACTATCAAAAAGATGATGTTTTTGTTTGTTCCTCTGCAAATGGAGGTTTAAGTACCTTAATTATTGGTATTACAAGCTCTTTTTCATTAAAATATGCAACTAATATTGCTTTTAATTCAGGAATAAATATTATTGATACTGTTTTATATAAAGATATAGAACAAACTTCTATTCCAAGTGATTTAATTGATGTTGTAATTGTTGTAGGGGGGATAGACTCTGTTTCAAATATCTTTGATCAAAAACTATTTGATTATCTAAATAAGATTAACTACTCAAATATAGTTTATGTGGGAAGCGAAAAAAACACTCCTTATTTAAGTGAAAATATTGAAAACCTAGTTGTTTTACCAAATATCATTACAAATAGACTTCATGTAGAAGAAGAAAACCTAAAAGAGTATTTAACAAACCTCTATCAAGCAGATATTATGGGTAAAGAGGATATCAAACATCTATATGATATTACATCAAATCAAATCTACTCTACACCATATATTGTAAATAAAACTCTACCTATGATAGATAGTAAGTTTTCTGTTGCAAACCCATATATTTTAATAGATATTGGAGGGGCTACTACTGATATTCACTACTCAAAAGACTTAGTAGATGAAAATATGGTAACTGAAAATGAGTATGATAGATTAGTATTTAAAAAGCTTGGTGTTTATAAATCTAAAGAATCATTAATCTTTGCAGCAAAAAACAATGAATTTGTTTACGAACTATTAGCTCACCTTAAAGTAACAGAAAATATTTTTGAAGAACAAAGTGAAAAAGCAACAAGAGTTTTAATGCAACTTGCTATATTTTTAGTACTTTGTAAGGTATCAACATATAGAAAAGCTTATGTAAATTTAAAACTTTTAGCTCTTAATTCTGTTGTATTTACTGGTGGAATAACAAAAGTATTGAAGCAAGAGGAAATAGAAGATATAGTATCATTTTTCTATAAAAAAATCTTAAACTCAGAACATAATCCAACTATTGTATTAGATAATAACTATGATATTTGGACACTTGGAATGAATAAATAAAAGGAAAAATAGCATGTCAATTAATTGTATTAGAGGATTAATAGAAGAAGCAGCAATTTCACATTCAGATAAAGTTGCTATTAAATTTAATGAAAAGAATATTACATATAAAGACCTTTTAACAAAAGTTAATCAAGTAGCCTTTTATTTAAAAGAGTTAGACCTTCCAAAAGGAAGTAGAATTGGAATATACTCAAATAAAGGAATAGATCAAGTTATAGCAATACTAGCTATTTTATCTACCGATTATGTACTTATACCACTTACAAAGCTACTTAAGAGTGAACAAGTTGAATATATAATTAATGATTGTGATATCAAATGTATTATTACTGATAAATTAAAATTAGAATCAATAGAAGAGATTAATTTTAATGGTCATGTAATCTCTTATGAAACTGCACATAAAGATATCGCCTCTTTTGAAGAAATTTTTAAATATTATAATAAACCTTATTCATGTCAAGTAAATGGACATGACAATGCAGTTATTACTTACTCTTTTGGGATTACAGGAAAACCAAAAGGAATTGTAATTTCTCATAGAAACTTAATTGACTCTGCAAGGGTTGTATCTTCTTATTTAAATTTAAAAGAAGACGATATTTTATCAGGTACTCTTATTTTCAACCTAGATTATGGATTGAACCAAATTTTCTGTTCATTATATAAAAGAGCAACTTTAGCACTACATAGATTTATTTTAGCTGGTGACTTTTTCAATCACCTAATAAATGATGAAGTTACAGTAGTTGCTCTAATGCCAATAAATATTTCATCAATGTTTGATGAAGATGAATATAGATTACCAAGTGCTGAACTTCTATCAAAAGTTAGAGTTCTTACCTCTTCAGGTGGAAATGTTACAAGAAAAATGTTAAAAGATTTAGATAAGTACTTCCCTGACGCTAATTTCTACTCAATGCATGGATTAACAGAAGCATTTAGATCTACTTTCCTTGAACCTTCTCAAATATGGATTAGACCCGAATCAATTGGTAGACCAATTCCTGATGTTGAATTGTATGTTATCAATGAAGAAGGGAAAGAGTGCGGAGTAAGAGAAGTTGGAGAACTTATTCATAGAGGTGGATATATTTATAAAGGATTTTGGAATGCACCTGTTGAAACATCTGAACGATTTAAATCTATTGAAATCTTAAAAGATGTAATCAATATTGAAGGACAACTTAGAGATGAAGTTGTTGTTGCTACAGGTGATTATGTATATAAAGATGAAGAAGGTTACTTCTATTTTGTTTCAAGACAAGATGATATGATTAAAACAAGAGGATTTAGAGTGAGTCCTTTTGAAGTAGAATCTGTAGTGGCAAAAAATCTTCCTGCAATAGAACAGTGCGCAATCTTTTCAGTACCAAATGATGAAATAGAAGAAGAGATTGTTATGGTTTATAGTTCAAGAAGTGAACTTGCTCCAAAAGAGATTAGTTTTGAACTAAAAAAACATCTTGCTTCTTATATGTTACCAAATAAAATAATTTATAAAAAATCTCTTCCTTTAATTCCTAGTGATAAAAGTAAAATTAACAAAGAAGAGTTAAAAGCTGAACTACTAGACTCATTAAACTAAATATTATGTAGTACTTAAGTAAAAGTACTACATAAAAAAACTAATTTTTTTAAAATTCTTGACCTAAGTCTACTTTTTTTCCACTATTTTTATCTATAATTTCTTATAATTATTAAAAAAGGATTCTAAATGAAAAAAATTTTACTTTTAACTTCAATTTTGGCATGTGCAGCGTTTGCTAACCCATATGCAAAATGTATTGGTTGTCACGGGGCAAATGGTGAAAAAGTTGCATTAGGTAAATCAAAAGTTATCAAAGATATGACTAAAGCAGATTTTATTGCAGCAATGAAGGGATATAAGGATGGTTCTTATGGTGGACCAATGAAAGGTCTTATGAAAGGACAAGTTGCTCCTTTAACTGATGCACAAATTGAAGAGATTGCAAACAAAATTGCAAAATAATTATAAGGGCTAGGAGTTTTTCTCCTAGTTTTCTTATCTAATAACTCTATAAAATTCCTAAATCTAGGAATACTAACTACTTAATAACTTTATTTCAAGATAAAATATACTAAAATTACTATCTATAATTAAAAAAAGGAAACCCTATGAAAAAAATTTTACTTTTAACTTCAATTTTAGCATGTGCAGCATTTGCTAATCCATATGCAAAATGTATTGGTTGTCATGGAGCAAATGGTGAAAAAGTTGCCTTAGGTAAATCAAAAGTTATTAAAGATATGTCAAAAGCAGATTTTATTGCTTCAATGAAAGGTTATCAAGATGGTTCTTACGGTGGACCAATGAAAGGTGTTATGATTCCTCAAGTTAAGGGATTAAGTGAAGCAAATATCACTGCACTTGCAGATAAACTAGGTTTAAAGTAATCAAAATATAAAAGAGTAGTATTTTTAAACTACTCTTTTATCCAAACTCTATTCTATCTCTTCCATTATTTTTAGCTTTATAAACTCCATTATCAGCTTTTTTAATCATTTCATCTTTATTTTTTGCTTCGCTGTAAAAAGCAACACCCATACTAACTGTTATTGAGATATCTCTTATTTTATGATGGATTCTTTGTAATTTAATATCTGTCCTTAAATCATTTAATTTAGATATTAACTCACCTTTATGCAGAAAACAAAGAATAATAAACTCTTCACCTCCATATCTATATACCTCACCATTTAAAAGTTTCGCATGTTTTTGAAGCTTTTGTCCAAGATATACAAGTGCCCTATCTCCTGCATCATGTCCAAAATTGTCATTTATTCCTTTAAATCTATCTGCATCTACAAATATAGCACATAAAAGGTTTGAATTATTCTGATTTATAAACAGATTTAAATCATTTTCCATCTTTCTTCTATTATAAACATTAGTAAGATGATCTCGATACATAGTATCTTCAAGTTCAGCTTTCTCTCTTAAAAGTTCTTCAATTAAAGCATCTTTATAATTCTCTTCTAAATCTGTATTCTTTTGTTCTAATATTTTTCCTAAATGAAATTCAAAAATATCTTTTTTAAAGGAATAGTCAACTTTTTCACATTCTATTGTAAGCTGAGGGTTATCTTGGTGTAAGCCATTTGTAATTATTAGTTTATCAATTTGTTTTATACTATATTTAATTTTATCATTCTCAATTTTTGGTTCAAGAAGCTCTTTTTTCCAATATTTAGATGTCTCTTTTTCTAAAAGATGGGTTTTCTTAAATTGAATATCTTTGAACAATTCTTTATTTACAGAAATTTTATACATATGAAATATTAACAACTATGCCCTTAAACCATAAAAAGATTATTTTTTATTATAAGTTATTCTTATTTTAATGCTTATGGAATTTTAATCTATTTTAATGTATTATTTGGAAAAAATAAATAAAATAAAAGGATAAATATGGAACTTAGAGAAAAATTTAACCCCATGTGTTTTTTATCATCATTAGGTTCTGGTGGGCTTTCAGTCTCATTCTTTATGTATTTAATGTTTCTTGTTCCACATAAAGACACACCAATGGCAACTTTCAATCATATATTTCCAAAACTTATGGAAGGAACATGGCTTTCTTTTATAATTGCTTTCTCTTTAGTATTTATTATTGTGTTTGCTTTTTTTCACTTTAAATTACTTATTTGGAATACAAAACAATTTAATATGTACAAAAAAAGTGATGCTTATAAAACATTAATAAAATCTAATGCAGAGATTACCTTAATGACTATTCCTTTAACATATGCAATGACAATAAATGTATGTTTCGTTTTAGGGGCAGTTTTTGTTCCAAATCTTTGGTCTGTTGTTGAATATATGTTCCCTTTTGCTTTAATGGGATTTACTATTGCAGGATATTTTGCACTAAAGATTACTTTTGAATATTTTTCAAGATTACTTATAACAGGAGATTTTGATTTTACAAAAAACAATAATCTTTCTCAAATGATTTCAATTTTTGCACTATCAATGGTTGCGGTAGGATTTGCTGCACCAGGAGCAATGAGTCATAATATAACGGTTAATGCAATAGGTATTTTTGGTGCCTTATTTTTTGGTTCATTTGCAATATTACTATTAATAATTAAAATTACGATGGGCTTTAAAAATATGTTTGAACAAGGAATTGCAGTAGAAGCTTCTCCTTCAATGTGGATTATATTGCCTATTCTTACACTTTTAGGAATCATGATGATTAGAGTATCTTTTGGGCTTGATCATAACTTTGATTCAAATATGGCAAAATCTTCACTTTTTACACTTACTTCAATAATTGTTTCAATACAAGTAATATTTGGCATTTTAGGGTATAAAATCATGAAAATGAATGGATATTTTAATAAATATATTTACTCAAATGAAAATAGATCATCAGTATCTTTTTCACTTATTTGTCCAGGTGTAGCTTTCATGGTATTTGGTATGTTTTTTATTAACTTTGGACTAACATATAATGGAATCGTTGAAAAGTACTCATTAGCATATTTTTTATTAATGCTTCCATTTATCTATATACAATTTATAACAGTAAAAACTTTTTTTAGATTAAAAAAGAAATTTATTTTTTAGTTTGTATATTTTTGCATAAGAGATAAGATCTCTTATGCAGGGTAATTCTCTTCTAATTTTGAATAAAGTTCATCAAAGCTAACATTTTCCATCTCTTCTAAAACTTTTACCATAATTACATTATCTTCATCACCATTCCAAACTTTTATATAAGTTCCTTCTTTATACCCATGATCTTGTCTAAATTTATTTAAGCAGTTTTTACCAATATAAAGTTTTTGAAGCCATGTAAATGATAAGCCTGAAATTTTACAACATCTAAAAAATTGATCTATAAATCTTTCTATTCCAGAAAACGATGGCATATTTCCTGTTTCTATTGCTAAAGAGATATACGAAAGTTTTTCTGATTCTTTAACCATAAGTTTTACATCAACGTTTTCCGAAGCTTCATAAATACAATGTGTATTTACTAATGATACAGCCTTAGGTACATTTGTTTCTTGTAAAATATATGACATTAAAAAGTGCCAAATATCAACTAACTCTACATGAATATTATTCATATCAGGTGATGCATTTATATTTTTCCAATGTTTCCAAGGAGTAGAATCAATTAATTCTGCAACTTCCATATGTATACATCTAAGCCAATTAATCTCTTTACCAAATTTATTTTGTCCTAATTCCCAGTTTTTACCATTAGTAGAATCATTTAATTCTTTTTGTAATAAAAACATCTCTTCAAGTTTATGAGGGAAAGAAGAAGCCTCTTCTAAAAGTTCAGCTAACGGTAAACACTCTTCAACAAGACTATCTAAAGCTTGACTATTTGGTAAATCTTTATCACCTTTTAATAGATGAATAATAAGAGAAACAGTATACGGTACTTCATCCTTTGTTTCCCATTCTAAAATATCTGATGGAGTTACTCCAATATAGTGTACAAAATCTTCTATTGTAAGAAATCCTAAAGATTTTATACTATCTTTTAAATCTTTATATAACAAATTATTACTCCTGTGAATTCTTCATTAAAGCATTTATTTTACAGTAAATTCACTTTATTTATGAAATAGGAAGTTTGATTTGAAATTTTGCGCCAAGATCTGTATTATCAACACTTAATAATCCATTACAGTGTTTATCAATAATAGTCTTACTCATATAAAGCCCAAGTCCTGTTCCATTTTTATCAGACTTAGTTGAGAAGTATGGTTCAAATATTTTATTTATAATATTATTAGGGATTCCCCCTCCATTGTCTTCTATCTCAATTATTATATGATCCTTATCTTCATATGAAGCTATATTTATATTTCTTAAACCTATAGCATTTTTTTCTTCAATTACATCTTTTGCATTTTTTATTAAATTTATTAAAACTTGTACTAGTTCATTTACATGAACTAAGATTGTTATATCTTTTTTTATATCAATATTAACTTCAATTGAACTTGCCTTAAGCATAAAAGAGACAAACTCTAAAGATTTATTAATAACTTCACTTACAAGAATATTTTCTTTTGCTTTATCTGGTAAAAAGAAGTCTCTAAAATCATCAATTGTTTTACTCATATAATTAAGTTGTATTCCAATTCCATCTACAACTTGATCTAATAACTCTTCTGAAATTGAACCTTCAATTGCTTTTGTTATAGGTAATTTTTGTATTAAAACTGATACAGCTTGAAGAGGTTGTCTCCATTGATGTGCAATCATTGAAATCATCTCACCCATTGCAGCAGCTTTTGATTGTTCTATTAAAATAGTCTGTTGGTCTTCAAGCTCTTTTCTTGAACTTATATCTTGACTTATTGCGTCAAAAAATAGAATTTCGCCATTCTCATTAAGAGTGGGTGTTATTGTAGTCTCTAGCCAATATGACTTATTATCTTTACTAAGATTTTTTATTTCTCCATGCCAAGTCTCATTAGAAGATATTGTATTCCATAATTCTTTGAAAAACTCTTTTTTCATATCAGTGTGTCTGATAATATCATGAGATTTTCCTATTAATTCATCCTTACTATATCCTGAAATATTACAAAATGCTTCCGATACCCTTATAATATTTCCTTGAAGATCTGTTCTTGACATAATTACATATTTATCAACAATATCTGATGATTTTAAAAGTTTTTTTTCAACATCTTTTATAGATTCAGTATATTTTTCTAAAACCCCAGCAAAATTTTTATCAAAAATATAATTTAACTCTTTTTCTATTTGAAGATTTGTAATCTTTAAATCATAGGTGTATTCAAGTAATGAGTTTTTAAAACCTATACATAAGGTAAAAAGTTCAGAACTAGATATATTTTTCTCTTTTAAAAAAAGAATTAATTCATTCATTGAAGGACAAGCGCCAATCTCTTGATACTCTTTTACTACATCTATATAATAATTAATCACACCTAGTGCATATTTTTTTATAAATAATTCTATTTCAATATCATATTTTCTAAGTAAAGAAAGTACTTTTTTATCACTTACCCAATATTTAATTAGAGTAATTTTATTCTTTTCATATAAGTGTATATAGTTTTTTAAAATTAGATTTTTCATTTATTATTCTTTAATTCATAAAAAGAGCAATCTATTCCACTACTATTTTTTACTACTTGAGATGGGATTGTTTTAGATTTAAAACCATATGCTTTGCAACCATGGGGTTTATTTTGTTCCCAAGTGACATAATAAAATTTACATTTTTGACAGACAATTCTTTGATTCATGAAAGTATTCTACCCAACTTGCCTAAATACCGACTTTACTTTGTATAGCTTTTGATAAAGATAAAATATCAACATTCTCCAAGCTTACACCAGTTGGTACTCCTTGAGCTATTTTAGTAAAATTTATACTTTTATCTTTTAATTTATCTTCAATATATAAAATAAAAGCATCATTTGATAATGATGGAGTAAGTGCAAAAAGAATATCTTTTACTGAATTCTCATGAACAAAACTTTCTAATCTGTCCACATTGTCAGGACTTAACTCTTCAATAACAAAATAAAGTCCATCAAACTGCTTAGACTCTTCTATTATAAATATATCTTTCGCACTTTGCACAATACACATTTTATCTCTTTGTCTATATTCATCTAAACAAACTTCACATATTTCATGTTCACTCATTGAGCCGCATTTACTACATTTCTTAATGTTTTTTAATGCATTCTCAATTGAATGTGCAATTTTAATACCAGAATAACTATCATTCATTACTATATGATATGCAAGTCTCAATGCAGATTTCTTACCAATAGTTGGTAGAGACTCAAATGCATCAACTAAATCATAGAACTTTTCTAAACCTTTTTTCATAAGGCGGATTATATCAAACCTTAATAGTTTTTTAGATAAAATCGCGAAAAATAATATTTAGGAGTTAGTAATTGACTGAATTTGATTATTATGAATTATTAGAGGTTACTAAAGATAGTGATAAAAGTACTATCAAGAAAGCTTACAGAAAAATGGCTATGAAGTATCATCCGGATAAAAACCCTGATGATAAAGAAGCAGAAGAGAAGTTTAAAGCTGTGAATGAAGCATATCAAGTTTTAAGTGATGATCAAAAAAGACAAATCTATGATAGATATGGAAAAGCAGGTCTTGAAGGACATGGTCAAGGTGGAGGATTCTCTGGAGGTGGATTTGATGATTTAAGTTCAATCTTTGAGGAAATGTTTGGAGGTTCAGGTTTTGGAGGATTCAATGGTGGTTCTAGAAAACGTGAAAGAAAAAGTTATAACTATAATTTAGATATTGCAGTTGAATTAGTTGTTGAATTTAATGAGGCAATTTTTGGATGTAAAAAAGAAGTTAGCTATACATATAAAGATGCTTGTAAAGACTGTAAAGGAACTGGGGCTAAAAATGGTAAGTTAAGTACTTGTCCTCACTGTAATGGACAAGGACAAGTTCATATGAGACAAGGATTTATGACCTTTGCACAAACATGTCCTCACTGTAATGGTTCAGGACAAGCTGCTACAAGTAAATGTAATACATGTAATGCAACAGGTTATAAAGAGATAAAAGATAAATTTGAAGTATCTATCCCTGAAGGTGTAAACGATGGAAATAGAATTAGAGTATCAAATAAAGGTAATATAGCACCAAATGGACAAAGAGGTGATTTATATTTACAAATAAGAGTTAAAGAAGATTCTCATTATGTTAGACATGATGATGATATTTATATTGAAGTTCCTATTTTCTTCACACAAGTTGCACTTGGAGCAGAGATTAAAATTCCAGGACTTAGAGGAGAACTTGACTTAAAGATTCCAGCAGGAACAAAAGATAAGGAACAATTTAAATTTAAAGGTGAAGGTGTTAAATCTGTACAAGGGTATGGTAATGGTGATTTAATAGTTCAAGTTAAAATTAAATATCCTAAAAAATTAAACACTGAACAAAAAGAACTTTTAGAAAAACTTCAAGAGAGTTTTGGTTTAGAAAGTAAACCTCATGAATCAAACTTTGAAGGAATGTTCGAAAAAGTTAAAAAATGGTTCTCTTAAAAAAATTATTTTAAATTACTTACAATCTTATTTTGCTATAATTATGCGAAATAAGGTTGTATCTATGAACACACTAAGTAAATTATTATTTCTAATTCTGTCCTTTTCCTCTTTTTTATTTGCTGACGTTAGTTTTACACATATACATTTAAAGGATAAAGAACAAAACTTTTTAAGAAATCATCCTATTATCAATGTTGGTGTTGAAAAAGATTGGCCTCCTTTTGATTTTGTTGAAAATGGTGAATACAAAGGTGTAGCAAGAGATTATCTTGATTTAATTGCACAAAAGAGTGGATTAAAATTTAATTATGTAATAGATTCATGGGAAAACCTTCTTGAGAAATCAAAAAATGGTAAAATTGATTTACTTCCCTGTATATCAAAAACAAAAGCACGTGAAGAGTTTTTAAACTTTACAAAACCTTACATTAAAACTAGAGACTATATTTTTGTAAAGGATACAAACAAAGATATAAAATCAAAAGAAGATATTAAAAATAAAACAGCAGCTGTAGTAAGAGGATATATAAATGCAGAAATTTTAACAAAAGAATATCCCTCTGTAAAACTTTATTATGTAAAAGATACCCTAGAAGCAATAGATGCAATAATCACAAATAAAGCTGATTTTATGGTTGAAAACATCGCTTTATTAAACTATTTAACAAGTAAATATTCTATTTCAAATATAAGTGCAAAATTTCACTTTAATTATGAGTGGAATGAGCAATACATGGCTACTAGAAAAGATTTATCTATACTTAAAGATATTCTAGAAAGATCACTTGATTCTGTTACAGAAGAAGAAAAAAATATAATTACTAAAAAATGGATTGAAGGAAAAGCCTTAATTGAAGCATCAAAAGGAATAATTGACTTAACAATTGCAGAAAAAGTATACCTAGAAAATAAAAAAACAATTACAATTGCTAATGAATTTAATTGGTTTCCTTTTGATTATAATGAACAAGGAGAGGCAAAAGGTTATAGTATTGATTATATTAAACTTGTTTTATCTAGATTAGACTTGAAACCCATATTTGTAACTGATGAATGGCCTAAACTTATGGAAAAGTTTAAAAAAGGAGAGATTGATATCCTTCCTGTTATAAGTTATAGTAAAAAAAGAGAAGAATTTTTAAAATTTACACAATCATACTTTATACAACACTTTTCAATTGTTACAAGAACTTCAACTACAAATATTATAAATAATGATGATTTAAAAAACAAAAAAGTAGGTATGGTTAAAACATGGAATTCTACAACAAAACTTAGAGAAAATCATCCCGAAGTAAATGTTATTGAATTTGAAACACTTGAAGATGTATTCGATGCACTTAAGAATAATTTTATTGATGCAACTATTCAAAATACTATTTTGTCATCATATTATATAAATAAAGACTATTATGGCGATTTAAAAATTATTAGTGACTTCAAGATTAAAGGTTTGAAAAATAGTTTATATATGGGGATTTCAAAAAATGAACATACATTACATAATCTTTTTGAAAAAGCAATAGATAGTATTACTAAAGAAGAAAAAAAAGCCTTAAATGATAAATGGATTAATATAACAAATGAAATTGAATTTACGCAAAAAGAGAATAATTTTATTGAAAAAGAGACTATTAGAGTTGGAACTCTTAACAAATGGGCACCAATAAGCTTCATAAATAATGACAATAAATTAGATGGAATAGGAGTTGATTACTTTAAAGAGGTTATGAATAAAGCTAATTTAAAAGTTAAATTTCATACTTTTGATAACTTTGAAGAACTTCTAAATAAATTAAAAGCAAAAGAAATTGATATTATTTTCTCTACAAGTAAAACAAAAGATAGAGAAGATTTTTCAATATTTTCAAATACTTATCTAAAAGCACCAATAGGAATTGCAACTTTACAAGATGAAAATTATATCTCAAATATAAATAAAATCATTGATAAAAAGATTGCTGTAGGTAAAAACTACACAGCCCATAAACTGCTTGAAGAGAAATATCCAAATATAGATTTTCTTTTTGTGAAAAATGCTAAAGAAGGATTAGAGCAAGTATCAAATTCAAATGCTTACGCATATGTTGATATTATGCCTGTACTTTCTTATCAAATAAAAACCAATGCTTTTACAAATATAAAGATTTCAGGACAAACGGGTTTAGAGTTCGAAGTAAGTTTTATGATGAGAGATGATTATAAAATATTACAAAATATAGTTAATAAAGTTTTAAATAAAATAAGTCATGAAAAAAAAGATAGTATTTACAATAAATGGTTAGACACAAAATTTGTTAATAAAACTGACTATTCATTATTATGGAAAATTATTCTCTTCTTTATAATAGTTCTTTTTTTTATTATATATAAAAATAGACAATTAGTGCAATATCAAAAAAAACTAAAACTTGCAAATGAAAAATCTGAAAACTCGGTAAGAAACTTCAAAAAAGTAATTGATTTAAATATTGCTGGAATTTTAATTATTAGAGATAAAAAAATCAAAGAATTAAATAGTGAAACCTTAAAAATACTTGGATACTCAACAAAAAGTGAACTAATAGGAAATGATATATCAAAAGTTTTCAAGGCAGAAGATATTGAAAATTTATGCTCACATTTATCTACTATACAATCGTATGAAATAAGTGCTATTTCAAAAAAGAATAGTGAGATACCAGTTCTTTTAAAAGGTCAAACTATAGATTTCGATAATAAACCTTCACACTTAATCTCAATAGTAAATCTAACTGAACTAAAAAATAAAGAAGAAATAATGTTACAACAGTCTAAAATGGCAAGTCTAGGAGAAATGATTGGAAATATTGCCCATCAATGGAGACAACCATTAAGTTCAATATCAACAGCTGCTTCAGGATTAAGATTACAAAAAGAGTTTGATCAGCTAACAGATGAAACTTTTTATGATTCACTTGACAAAATTACTGAAACTACTCAATTTTTATCTCAAACCATAGATGATTTTAAAAACTATATTAAAGATAATAAAGTAAGAAAAGAGTTTAATATAGCTCGTTCTATAGAAAAGGTTTTATCAATTATGAAAGCTTCTTTTGTGAATGGGTTTATCACTGTAGAGAAAAATTTAGAAAATGTCATAATAGATAATTTTGAAAATGAACTTAATCAAGTCTTATTAAATATTTTATCTAATTCAAAAGATGCCTTAAAAAATATAAAAGAAGATGAAAGATATATCAATATTAAAGCATATAAAAAAGAGGAAAATATATTTATAGAAATAGTTGATAATGGTGGAGGTATAGAAAAAGAGATTTTAAGTAAAGTTTTTGAACCTTATTTTACAACTAAACACCAATCACAAGGTACTGGACTAGGACTTTATATGACACATAATATTTTAACTGATAGTATTGGTGGAAATATAACTATAGAAAATTGTAGTTTTAATGATTATGAAAAATGTACAAAAGTTACGATAATAATTCCTATATAAATTAGAAAAGCTTTCAATCTTTAGTTTTATTTAACAACTTATAGAATATAATTTTTCCAAATTTATAAGAAATTCTAATTATAAAATAAGTATTACAAGAAGGGGAGACTTATATGTCAAATTATTTAGAAAATCATCCAAACGAAGATGGTTACTTTGGTAAATTTGGAGGTTCTTTTATTCCTCCTATGCTAGAAAAGCCTTTTGCAGATATTACAAAAGCATATAATGAAATAAAAAACTCAAAAGAGTTTATTGAAGAGTTAAAGTATGTACGAAAACATTATCAAGGAAGACCTACACCTATCTCTTTTGCAAAAAACCTAACAGAATATTGTGGTGGAGCAAAAATATATTTAAAAAGAGAAGACTTAAATCACTCAGGAGCACATAAACTAAACCATTGTATGGCAGAGGTTATTTTAGCAAAACATATGGGATTTAAAAAAGTTATTGCTGAAACTGGTGCAGGACAACATGGTGTGGCACTAGCTACAGCTGCTGCTTATTTTGGATTAGAGTGTGAAATTCATATGGGAGAAGTTGATATTGAAAAAGAGCATCCAAATGTAGTAAGAATGAAAATTTTAGGTGCAAAAGTAATTCCCGCTACACATGGACTTAAAACATTAAAAGAGGCTGTAGACTCAGCTTTTGAAAGCTATGTATCACAAGCAGATTCAGCAATATATTGTATAGGTTCTGTTGTAGGACCACACCCCTTCCCAATGATGGTAAGAGACTTCCAAAGTGTAATAGGCTTTGAATCAAAAGAGCAATTTTCTGAACATGAAGAAGGTGCACTTCCAGATAATATAGTTGCATGTGTTGGTGGAGGTTCAAATGCCATGGGTATTTTCTCAGCATTTATTGATGAAGAAGATGTAAATCTATATGGTGTTGAGCCAATGGGTATTGGAGAAGAACTAGGAAGTCATGCCGCAACTCTAACTTATGGTGAAGAAGGAGTGATGCATGGGTTTAACTCTATTATGTTAAAAGATGAAAAAGGAGAACCAGCTCCTGTATACTCAATTGGTTCGGGTATTGATTATCCATCAGTAGGACCAGAACAAGCACATTTAAAAGATATTGGAAGAACTCAAGTTGGCCTTTGTAATGATCAAGAGGCAGTTGATGCTTTTTATAAATTATCTCAACTTGAAGGTATTATCCCAGCACTTGAATCTGCTCATGCAGTTGGATTTGCAATGAAACTAGCTAAAACATTACCTAAAGATAAAACTATACTAGTAAACCTTTCAGGAAGAGGTGATAAAGATATTGATTTTGTAGTAGAAAACCACCCTATTCCAAATGCAAGATTTTAAGATAAAAGAGGTCTTACCTCTTTTATCTATATTGATTTAATAAACCTCTTTCAAAAGATTTGCTATCTTCATATTTATAAATAAGCTCTTGGTACTTTAAACTATAATCATTATATAAAAATGAGTAGTCATCATCTTTATTTTTATATCTTCCATATAAATCCCTTGAACTATTTGATATTGCAGATAAGAAATTAAATGAATTTACTTCTAAAAGAATTTCATTTAAATACTCTTGTGGGATTACATCTGTAACTTTGCCTATTTTACTTAATTCATATCTTTTTGACACAGAAGAGTGCAAAAGTTCTGAAAGAGAACGATTTTTATTAGATATTGAATTAAGGAAATTATGTTTATCTTCATAAGTTTCATATAAATAACTATTCTGCATACTGAAATTTAGACCTAGAACTGTATTAAATAAAGCTTGACCTAAATGATCATCTTCTGTAAACATTGTCGCAAGTCTTAAGTTTTTTGCTTTTTCTTTATCTTCAATTGTTAAAAATAGAGTTTCTATCTCCTCAAAACTTATTCCTTTTATATTTTCATAAGTAAAAGAAGCCGTTCTACTCTTAGAGCCATCTATTTTTGTATCAATCAATGAGTTTATAAAGGGGTCATCGTCAAACTTTTCCTTTATTTTGGTATTTACTTGACTCTTTAATAATAGTTCATCTATATTTGAAGTTAACATGATCAAACCTTTCTATTAATTACAATCCTTTTGTTTAGATAAAAACTTTAATTCATCACAAGAAAATCCTGCTTGTTTTCTTGCTTCAAAATTTATATCATATCTTTTTTTTGTACTTCCGGGGTATATCTTTTCAAGAATTTCAAGATAAGTAGTTTCTGGTTCTAACTTTAAATTATCGCATTCATATTTAAACCACCTATCACCCTTTGTTACATGGTCAATTTCTTCTTCTAAAATAGTATTTAAAGCCTTAAGAATTTTTTTATTAAATTCATCTGGATTAGAATTTAATTTATCCATAATTTTTGGATTCTGTTCTAAGCCATTTGCTTCTAAATATCTAGGAACAACAGCCATTCTAGACAATAAATCTGGAGTTTTTTTCATAGCTTCAAAAAGATTTGTATGAACTTCAATATCTCCATAAAAAGAGTCTAGTTCATGCAAAAGCTTTTCAATCATTTCAAAATGTCTTACTTCATCATTTGCAACTTCTAACCAATCTTCATAATATTTTTTTGGCATATTCTGAAACCTTAAAGCAGCATCTAAAGCCAAATCTATAGCAGAATATTCAATATGAGCAATTGTATGTAATAAATTTACTTTGCCCTCTTTTGTATTTACATATTTTCTTTTATTTATTTTTTGAGGAGGAACAATTTTTAATACGTTTTCATATGAAGGTTCAATCATTTCATAGGGTAAATAATTCTCTTCAAAAGTAAGATTTTCATCTAGAAAATGGGTATAAAACTCTTTAAATTTTTTAACTTTTTCTTTTGGTTGTGACACTTTTATGACTTTTTCCAATAAATAATAATAATTCATAACCTTCCTTACAGCTGATATTTTATATACTATAATAACTAATTGATTATTAAAACTAATAGGGAAAATTATATGAGTATAAAAATACAACCAATGGGAGATTATCAAACAAATTGTTATATTGTAACAGTAGATAATAAAGATTTTATTATTGATCCTGGCGTTGGAGCAACGAGATGGGTTAAACATAATGTAAAAAATCCTGTTGCCATATTAAATACACATGGACACTTTGATCATGTTTGGTCAAACAAAGAAGTAAGTGATGATTTAAATCTTAAAATATATACACCTAAAGATGATAATTTTATGTTAGAAAAAGATCCTTATGGCTTTGGAATGACACCATCATATGCTGATGTTCTAGTGGAACATGACCAAGAGTTCGATTTTGATGGAGTTAAAGTTAAATTTCACTTTTTCCCAGGTCACACTCCTGGTTGTTCTGCAATTGAAATTGGAGATAACTTATTTTCAGGAGACTTCATATTTAGTGGATCAATAGGACGAACAGATTTTCCTTTTTCTAGTCCTGAAAATATGAAAAAAAGTATCGATAAAATTTTAGCATGGGATAAAAATATTAGAATATATCCTGGACATGGACCATCAACTACTTTAAATGCAGAAAGGTCATCTTTAGAGAACTGGAAAAACTATTTATAGGTTTATATATGAATGAATTAACAAATTTCAATACATATAACTTTCAAACTATAGTTGCATTAAATGACCATTTAATTGGAATAAAAAACCTTGATGGTATTTTTGAATATCTATCTTCTTATTTAAAAAAAGATTTTGCAATAGATAAAATATCTATTACAATTAGAAATAATACAATTTTCAAAAATTTTGAAGATGAAAAAGATTTAAAAGAAAAAAACTTCTCAGTACTTTTAAATGATAAAGATGAGCTTGTTATAAGAATCTTTTTTTATATAAGAGAAGAAGAAAATATCAACTCTTGTTTTCAATTAATTAAAACAACATTCAAACTTATCTCTCAAACAGTATTTAATAAATATTTAGAGTTTAAAATTTTTGACATGACTTTAAAAGACTCTCTTACTGGTCTTTATAATAGACAGTATATTGATGAATACTTAAAAACGACCCTTCCTTTATCACAAAGAGAAGATAAAAAAATTGCTTTTTTAAAAGTAGGTATTGATCATTTTAAAGCAGTTATCGATGAGTTTGATTATGCAATTGGAGACAAAGTTCTAAAAGTACTTGCAAAAAGTTTAGAAGAGACAGTTAGAAACTCAGATATAGTTGCAAGAATTGAATCAGATGAATTCTTAGTAATACTTCATAACATTTCTAATGAAAATAATGCTATAATAGTTGCAGATAAAATAATAAATAATTTTAAAGATGTAAAAGTTGTTGTTAATGAAGAGACAAATCAAACTCTTATGAAAACAATCTGCACAGGAATATCAATATATCCTGACGATGCAGATAAGATTGATGAAATCTTCAGGTCTTCAGACATAGCTTTATATGAAGCTAAAAACAAAGGTAGAGGTCAACTCTTTAAGTTTAAAAAAGAGGATGACACTATTGAATTATTTTAAGGTATAGTATGAAAAATAATATTCTAGAACTTATCAAAGAATCTGCAAATAATAAAGATGCCTATATAGCATTAGAAAAAATCTACAAATTATATGACCAATTACAATACTCATCAAATATAAAACAGATGGCAGAAGATATTTACCTTTGGTTGCATACAAATTTTAATGTAGACAATGTAACTTTTGCACTTTTTGATATAGAAAGAAATAGTAGAGAAAATGTATTTATAGAAGGTGATGAGTTTTATTTAGATGATAATTTATCATTCTTTTTTATTGTTAATACCCATACAAACTTAAATGCTATAGTATCTTTTAGTGCAACATCAAAAGTTCACTATGAAATACTTTCAGATCAATATAATATTATAGAAGCTGCATTATTTCAGATTTCACCTATTCTTCAAAATGGGATAATCAAAAAGAACTTTATTGAATCCCTATCATTGGATTCTGTAACAAAAGTTTATAACAGACACTACTTAATTGAAAACTTAAATAAACAAATCTCTTTATCAAAAAAAGAGTATAAAAATATTTATTTTTTAATGATAGGTATAGATCATTTTAAAGCAGTTGTTGATGAATTTGATCACGATATTGGGGATCAAGTCTTAGTTGAACTTGCAAAAGTTATACATACAAATATCTCTGAGTTTGATATGGTAGCAAGATTATCAGGAGATGAGTTTTTAATCTCCATGTTAAGCTCCAATAATGAAGCAGAAATAGAGAAAATTGCAAAAAATATTATAGAAGATTTTTCAAAAGTCAAGGTACAAGTGCATGAAGATGGTCATACTTTACAAAAAACCATTTGTATTGGGATCGATGTTTATGAAACATATAATAGTGAAGATACTATTGATAAGACAATAAAAAACTCTGACATTGCTCTATATGAAGCAAAAAACAAAGGAAGAAGTGAACTCTTCAAATATAAAGATTTAAGTGCTGAAGATACAATAGATTTATTTTAAAACCTATTGTATTTTTCTAGCTTTCATATAAACTCTTTTTGGAGCAGGATATCCCTCAATAGTTTTACTATTATCTTCTGGATCTAAAAAATCCTCTAAGCTTTGATCAAAAGACCACGGTGTTTTTCTTTGTTCTTCATTAGTAGTTGTTGTTGTAGCGATTACTTCAATATTTTCAAAACCTGCCCTACTTAACCAATTTTCTAAGGCTTTAATTGTTGGTATAAAATAAATATTTGGAATTTTTGAATATCTTTTGTTTGGTGTTAAACAAATTTCTTCTTCCCCATCAATCATAAAAGTATCTATCAAGATTTCACCTTTTGAATTAAGTCCACGTGCTAATGATTTTAAAGTACCTACGGGATCTGGTCTATGATATAAAACACCTAACATAAAAATAAAATCAAACTTGTGATTATAATACTCTAGATGTTCAACCCCTAGCATTTCATAGATTATCTCTGATTTTACAAAATGATTTACAAATTCAAATTGATGTAAAGTTAAAGGTGATGGATCAAAACCAATTAATCTTTTTGGTTTGTCCTCAAGCATTCTAAACATATAGTATCCATTATTGCACCCTATATCTGCTACAACTTTATCTTTAAGGTTAAAATGTGGTCTTATAAGATTATATTTAATATTACTTTGCCACTCTGAATCAATCTGTAATCCAAATATATTAAAAGGACCTTTTCTCCATGGAATTAACTTTTTGGCAGTCTCTTCAATTAATGCATATTCTTGATCTGTTAAATTCTCACGACATCCTATTGTAAACCAATCACCATAATCAACTTTTAAATTTGCTTTTTCTAAATCAAATATTTTTTGTAATTGATTATACCAAGGTTCAACATTTTTCCAAGACCTACAGTCATCTTTTTTCTTTTTTAATTCTTCTAGTTCCATAAATGCAATTATAATGACTATTTATTAAAAAAAAGGTTTTAAATGATTTCAATCAAGGAATTAATAAATTTTTTTAATTAAAATTTAAAAACTATATGAATTTGTATTCATCGTGAAGAAAACTACACGTAAAGTTCATATATAAAAAGTATAATCTAAAAATTTTTCTTTATACAAAAAGGATATGAATTGAAAAAAGTCACAGATGTCTTATTTTCCTTTAAGACAACGCTTATTTTATTTGTCATTTTGGCAGTAGGTGCAGGAGTTGCTACCTTTATTGAGAATGATTACGGAACATCAACAGCAAGAGTTCTAGTCTATAATCATTTTTGGTATGAGGCTGCTTTAGTTCTAACAACAATCAATTTAGCAGGTATTATCTATAAATACAAAATGTGGAAAAACAAAGCAAGATTTATTTTTCATCTTTCGTTTGTAGTAATACTTATAGGTGCTGGAGTTACTAGATATATTGGATATGAAGGAATTATTCATATTAGAGAAGGTAACACTGAAAATAGAATGATTTCACTTGAACCATATCTACAAATTAAAATCAAGCAAGAGAATGCGAGCTACTATAAAGAGTATCAATTAGAGTTTGCCGCAGCAGGTCTTAAAAAAGGAATGGAAGGTGATACTTCAATTGGACTTATACCTAAAATTGGTGGTATCATAAATGATTTTGATTATGATGTAAGCTTTAGTGACAAAAATTTAAATGTTAAATATGTGGATTACCTGGTTAGTAAAAAAGGGCAAGCTGAAATGGGTATTTTGACAGTAGATTTAACTCTTAATGGTGAAACTAAAACTATTAGACTACCAGGGAAAAGAGGTCAAAAAGGTGCTGCGAAAATTGAAGACTTTGGAGATACTGTTGTAACTGTAGAGTATGGTTCAAAGACATTACAACTTCCTTTTACTATTGAATTAAGAGACTTCCAATTAGATAGATATCCAGGTTCTATGGCTCCATCATCTTATGCTTCAGAAGTTACAGTAAACAATAATGATGGAACAAGTTATGATTATAGGATTTTTATGAATAGAACATTACACCAAGGAAACTTTTTATTTTTCCAAAGTTCTTATGACCAAGATGAAAGAGGTACGATTCTTTCAGTAAATAATGACCCTGGGAAATGGCCTACATACTTAGGATACTTTTTATTAACACTTGGTTTAATTTTAAACTTTTTTGATAAGAAATCAAGATTCTGGAAACTTACAAAATATGTAAGTTCAAGAAGTGCCACAGCCTTTATTGCTGCTGTTTTACTTGCATGTAGTACAGGTACACTTGAAGCTGCTGAAAATAACAATAATCATGGTCTTCAATTTAAAACTTCACAAAATGACATGGATACATATCTAAAGACTTTTAAAGATAATTCAATTGAAACAGCTGATAAATTTTCTGAGATCGTTGTGCAAAGTAATGGTGGAAGAATGAAGCCATTAAATACTTTAAATCATGAAGTTGTAAGTAAACTATCAGGTAAAGGTAAACTTTTTGGGATGAACTCTGACCAAATTATTCTAGGAATGCTTACAAGACCTGAAATTTGGCGAAATGTAGCAATGATTAAAATCAAAACTCCTAAATTAAAAAAGATTTTAAATATAGATAAAAGTAGAAAATATATTGCTTTCTCTGAGGTTTTCAAAGATGGTAAATATATTTTATCTGACCACGCGCAAAAAGCATTTATGGCAAAACCAAATGAAAGAGGAACATTTGAGAAAGATATTATTAAACTTGATGAAAAACTAAACATCGCTTTTATGGTTTATAATGGAAATCTATTTAGAATGTTCCCTCAAACTGGTGTAAATGACAATAACAAATGGTATAACCCTCTTGATGCAATAAAAATGTTCCAAGGTGAAAACCAAAAAGCTATTGAATCTCTTATTAGAGGTTTCATTAATTCTGTTGTGCAAGAAGAATGGGCTTTATCAAATAAATTTATTATCATGATTAAAAAATATCAAAGCCAAGTTGGTAAAGATGTTATACCAAGTCAATCACAAATTGATAATGAAATTGCTTTCAATAAACTTAATATTTTTCCTAAATTAACACTTGCTTATCTTTTCTTAGGTTTTGTAATGTTAATTGTTGCATTTATTGTTGTATTTAATCCAAAAATCCAACCAAAGAAAACAACTTTTGTATTCTTTATAATACTTGCCCTACTTTTTGCAGCACATACTTTTGGTATGGGATTTAGATGGGTTGTTTCAGGACATGCTCCATGGTCAGATACATATGAGTCACTTCTATATATTTCATGGTCAGCAGTTTTTGCAGCAGTTATTTTCTTTAGAAAATCACTTTTAGCTCTTAGTGCAGGTGTTATTGTTGCAGCTATTTTTATGTTTACAGCTCACTTAACATCAATTGATCCACAAATTACAAACTTAGTTCCTGTACTTAAATCATACTGGCTAACTATTCACGTATCAGTATTAACAGCATCTTATGGATTCTTTGGACTTAGTGCAATCTTAGGATTTATGGCTTTAATTATGTTTATTTTTAGAAAAAATAGACCTCATTTAGATGATACTATTAAATACATTACTGCAATTAGTGAAATCTCATTAATTATTGGACTTGCTTGTATTGTAATTGGTAACTTCCTTGGTGGTGTTTGGGCAAATGAATCTTGGGGTAGATATTGGGGATGGGATCCAAAAGAGACATGGTCTTATGTTGCAATTGTAACTTATACACTTGTTCTTCACTTAAGATTTGTAAAAGCTCTTAACAATCCTTTTGTATTTAATACTTGTGCTTTATTAGCTTTTGCTACAATTCTAATGACATATTTTGGAGTTAACTTCTATTTATCTGGAATGCACTCATATGCTACAGGAGATCCTGTTCCTGTTCCTATGTGGGTATATTATGTAACAGCAGCTGTTTTTGTAACAATTGCTCTTGCATATAAAAATAGAGACCTTAAAGATATGATTAATAATAAAACAAAATAAAATATTTAATTTATAACTAAGCCAATTATTCGGCTTAGTTATAAAAAATCTGCTACAAAATGACATTATAGTCTCACTTAACAACAAAATATCATTTTTTTATTTATTTTAAAACAATAATTCAATATAATAGTTTTAATAATAAGAGGCTATATTCTAATGAATCAAGATAAATTACATAAAATTATTGATATTACAAGTAAACTACACATTTTATATATTGAAGATAATAGTGATGTAAGGGATCAAACTATTAAGATGCTAAAAGTATTTTTCTCTAACATTGCAGTTGCTACAAATGGAGAAGAAGGATTAAATCTATTTAAGAAAAATAATAAATATGAATCTTCTGCTTTTGACTTAATTATCACAGATATAGAAATGCCTGTAAAAGATGGTATCTCTATGATAAAATCAATAAGAGAACTAGATACTAATATACCTATACTTATCTTTTCTGCCCATAGTAATACTGACTATTTTATAAAAACTATAGATGCAGGTATAGATGGCTATATTTTAAAACCATATAATATTGACCAAATATCTAACTCTTTAATGAATATAATTGAAAAAAATAAGTTTAAGAATGGAAATGAACATATCATTCATCTTGATGATGATTATATTTGGAACGAACAAGAATCAATGCTTTATAAAAATGAAGATGTAATAAAACTTACAAAATCAGAGATTAAACTATTTTCTCTTTTTATTAAATCAAAAGGCTCTCTTAAAACTTATGATGAAATTGAATCTTTTATATTTATGGATTATAACTCAAATAATAAAAGAGTAAGAAACTTAATGTCAAGACTAAAACAAAAATTAAACTATGAATTATTTGAATCAATCTACGGGCATGGGTATAAACTCAAATACAAAAAATCTTTATAAAAAATAAATTTTAATATATTATTTAGATATAATTTTCTAAAAAGAGTATCATGAAAAAAACAATCCATAGTCTTATAGTTATACTTATCTTTACCATATCAATATTTGCAAATGAAACTATATCTTTAACAAAAGAAGAAAAAGAGTTTTTAGAAAAAAATACTCCCTTACGACTTCATAATGAATTAAACTGGCCTCCATATAACTATTTTGAAAACTATAAACCAAAAGGTTTTTCTATTGATTATATGAGCCTCTTATTAAAAAAACTAAATGCAGAAGCTAATTATGTTACAGGACCATCTTGGGATGAGTTTATGCAAATGTTACAAGATGATGAGATTGATGCAATTATTAATATATCAAAAAATGAAGAGAGAGCAAAAACTATAGCTTTTACTTCAATATTTCATACTGCAGCAAATGCTATATATGTAAAAAATGGAAATGAACATTTAGACTCTTTAGAAAAACTTGAAGGTAAAACAATAGTTATGCCTAAAGGTTTTTTTGCACAAAAGGCTATTGCTAAATATTATCCAAATATAAAACAAATACTTGTAAAAGACTCTTTAGAAGCATTAAAAATACTCTCATTAGGTAAAGCGGATGCAACAATTGGTAAGAAAAACGTTATTGATTATGTAATTACATTAAATAACTTATCAGGAGTATCCCCTACAAATTTTGTTGATGATAATAGAATGGTAAGTTTAATTAGAATTGGAACCACTAAAAAGAAAAAAATATTAAGAGATATCTTTGAAAAAGCACAAAAAAGTGTAACAGATGCTGAGATACTTGAATTAAAAAGAAAATGGTTTGGTACAAAAGATATTCTTGCTTCAAGTTCTAAAAACTTTCTTACAACAGAAGAAAATAGCTATATTGAAAAACAAAAAGTATTTAAGATGTGTAATCAAGTAGATATTAAACCTATAGAGTTTGAAGAAAATGGTATGTTTCAAGGTATTACTATTGATTTACTTGATAAAATTTCAAGAATAACTAATGCACAATTTGTTCCCGTAAGTACTTCATCATGGGAAGAAGCTAAGAGTTATTTAAAACAAAATAAATGTGACTTTATATCTGCTGTAACAAATAGTGGAGATATTATAGATTTTGCAAATACTACCAATACCTACTTAAACTATAAACTGGCCATAATAACACAAAAAAACAAACCTGTAGTTTCTAGTTTAGATAATGTACTTAATAAAACTATTGCAAAAAAAGAAGACTCTAAATTAATTCCTCTTCTTCAATCAACAAATCCAGACCTTAATATACTATATACAAAGAGTAATAGGGAATCACTTGAAGCAGTTAGTTTAGGTAAGGCTTATTTTG
The DNA here is from genome assembly GCA_947494995.1 of uncultured Campylobacterales bacterium. Taxonomy (GTDB): domain Bacteria; phylum Campylobacterota; class Campylobacteria; order Campylobacterales; family Arcobacteraceae; genus Halarcobacter. The sequence goes on from CANLWY010000002.1 coordinate 271,789, forward strand.
CATTAGAACCTCTACCTATTGCGACATATTATATGTCCAACTATGGATTAAAAAACTTATATATATCAAGATATACAAATATGCCATATACAGTTAACATGGCAGTTCATAAAGATAATAAGACTCTTTTAAATATATTAAATAAATCTTTAAATAGTCTATCCCAAACAGAACACCGTGAGATATTTAACAGATGGACATCTACATCATATGAAACTGTTTTTGACTATGCATATTTTTGGGAAATATTAGCTGTTCTAATTATATTTATATCAGTTTTCTCATACAGACATTATGTACTTGATAAATTAAATAAAAACTTGAAAATTGCAAATGATGAAATTGAGAAAAAGACTCAAGAATTAGCAAAACAAAAATTTCTCTTTGAAAGATTATATAGCAAATCAGCAGATGGAGTAATATTAATTAAAGATAATATTTTTATTAACTGTAATGAAGCAATCTGTAAGATTTTAAAATATAAAGAATCAGACATAATAAATAAAAATTTTCTAGATATATCTCCTATAAAACAACCAAATGGAGAACTATCACAGGAAAAAGCACATATACAAATTTTAAAAGCACTAAAAGAAGGAGTTACGAACTTTGAATGGGTTTTTAAAGATGCTGAAGCTAATACAATATGGGTAGAAATTGTATTAACATCAATTGAAATTGAAAATAATACTGTTTTACATACAGTAGTCAGAGATATTTCAAATAGAAAAATACTTGAACAAAAACTTGAAGACTTAAATGTTAACCTTGAAAAAAAAGTTCAAGAAGAGATAAAGAAAAATGAAATTAATACACAACAATTAGTTCAACAAAGCAGACTAGCACAAATGGGAGAGATGATTTCTATGATTGCGCATCAATGGAGGCAACCTCTTTCAGCTATATCAGCAACAACAAATAATCTTATTATAAAAATGATGCTTGAAGAAAAAATGGATAAAAAACTTTTTGATAATGAACTAAAACTTATTTCTGAATACTCACAGTATTTATCTTCTACAATTGATGATTTTAGAAACTTTTTTAAAACAGATAAAGCAAAAATTGAATTTGATCTTAAAAAGATTATTGATAAATCTTTATATATTATAAAAACTTCGCTTGAAGCAAACACAATAGTTCTTACAAAAGATATAAAAAAAGATATTAAAATATACTCTTATCCTTCAGAACTACAACAAGTGATATTAAATATATTAAAAAATGCAGAAGATGCATTAATAGAAAAAAATATCCTTAATAAAAAAATACATATAGAAACCTCTTTAAATAATGACTCTATTGCTACAATTAAAATAAGTGATAATGCAGGTGGAATAGATAAAAACATTATTGAAAAAGTATTTGATCCATATTTTTCAACAAAAAATCAAAAAAATGGTACAGGATTGGGACTCTATATGAGTAAAATTATTGTAAATGAGCACTGTAATGGTAATCTGAAGGTTCTAAATGAAAAAGATGGTGCAACCTTCATAATAGAAATTCCTATTAAAAATAGTTAGGAAAAAATATGTCCAATGATTTAAAAGAGTTATTAAACTTTAGTCATAAACTTAATGTTCTTTTTGTAGAAGACAATTATGATGTCAGAATTCAACTATTAAAATTATTAGAAAATTTTTTTACAAAAATTGATGTTGAAACTGATGGTTTAGATGCATTAAATAAGTATATAGATTACAAAAAAGAGAATAATAAGTATTATGATTTAATCATTACTGATTTAAGTATGCCAAAGCTTGATGGTATTGATTTTTGTCAAAAAGTTATAGAGAAAAACCCTAAACAACTAATTCTAGTAATATCTGCACATACTGAATCAGCAAAACTACTAAAACTTATAGATATTGGAATATTTAAATTTTTACAAAAACCTGTTGATTATAGAGATTTATTAAATACACTATCTTCTATTATAAATAAACTAAAAGAAGAAAAAACTTTTTCTTAGATATAAATAGTAAACAAAGCACCTAAATTTTTATTCTCTACTTTGATTTTACCTTTCATTCTCTCTTCAATAATAGCTTTTGATAAATAAAGACCTATTCCTGTACCCTTCTCTCTTTTGGTTGTAAAATAAGGATCAAAAATACTATTTATTATATGCTTAGGTATCCCTCCAGCATTGTCTTGCACAGATATTTCTATTTTTTCTGCAATTTTTTTAATATTTATACTAATTTTAGGATTTTCTATACTATTTTCATCAAAAGCATCTTTTGCATTAACTATTAAATTCATTAGTACTTGTGAAAACTCATTTTTATTTCCATATATAGTTGCATTATTTTTATCATTTATTTCAATTTGAATATTTTTATGTTCAAGCATTGGACCAATAATATTTAGAATAGATTCATATGCATCAATAATATAAAACTCTTTTTTATTTGTATCTTTTTTATAAAAATCCTTAAAATTATCAATAGTATTTGACATGAATTCTATTTGATAAAGAGAAGTATTTAAAGACTCATTTAATAGATCATCATTTAATTTGCCTTTATTATGAAAGGCTTTTAAATTTTGTAAAGTCAATGAAAGACGTGTTAATGGATGTCTCCATTGATGAGCAATATTACCTATCATATCCCCTAATTCTGCTAGCTTACTCTGGTTTTGTAATAACCTATCTTTTTTTGCATTCTTTAAAGTTTCTACTTGTACTTTTTTATCTAAATTTGTTGCTAAATCATGAAGTTTCTCAGCCTGTGTAACAACAATTTCATACATATGTTTTAATGGATTTGAAAAAATTATACTAAATATTATAGACATAAAAAATGAAAAGATTAAAATAGCAATAATCATCTTATTATTATTCTCTTCAACCTCTTTTTTTGATTTATCTGTTTCTACTAAGATCATATTAAATCTTTGATTTCCTAAACTTAAAGGTTGAACATAGATATTATTAGTTAAAACCCTTCCTATAGTGGCATCACTTTGAATTTGATATACAATATTATCTTCAAAATCATGATCTAATCTATATTTTGTATTATATAAAGACCAATTATACTTACTATTTTTATGTCTCACATAATACCCTGCACTATCACTTATATAAATATCATATATTACTGATTTTGTAATACTTTCAAAAAGATCTTTCATAAAAATATTTATAATTAAGATACCTTCAAACTTATCATTAATATAGATTGGAGTTGCTACTCTTACAACAGATTTATTTGGTTTTTCAACTTTCCCATGTTCAATATTTAAATCAATAGGAGAAAACCATACAGAGCCCTTATTAATTAAACTTGCATTTTTAAAATAATATCTACTTGATTTATCTTGAAGCTTAAGGGTTTTATAGGGTTCATATGACTTTTTTTCTCTCTCAAATCTAAGTTTTTCCATCCCATTTTTATCAATAAAACGCATTTGCATATACTCTTTGTTTGCTTCCATTAGAGTAAGAAAAAGAAGATCAATATAATAGTTATAAGAACCATCTTCAACAAATCTTTCAAAATATTCATTTCTAGCAATTGCTAAAATTGCATCACCTCTTTTTTTAAAAAAACTATCAAACTCTTTTTTCTTTTCATCACTTTGTAAAGTAACTTCTCTTTCAAATTTATGAAGCTTTAAATCTTCTGATAAATAAATATGTATTATAGTAATTGAAGTAATAAGAAGTAGTGTAAATGTAATATAGGATAAAAATAATTTAAACCCAAATTTCTTATGTTGTTTTGATAATTTTTCTACTTCAATCATACTTTTCTATCTTATATCCGACATTTCTAATATTAACTATAATATTTTCATTAAGTTTAGATCTTAGCTTTTTAATCTTTGTTCTTAAAGTGTTATTACAAACCTCTTTATCTTCCCAAACATAATCTATAATAATTTCAGGACTTATGGGACTTCCAAGATTTTTTACAAGGAGATATAAAAGTTCTTTTTCTTGTGTATTTAAAGAAACCAATTCATCTTTTTTATAATAAAGTTCCATATTACACAAATCAAAACAGTAATCATTAGATAATTTGACTCTATCCATACAATTTTTATGAATTAGTTGATTAATTCTAAGCTCGAGTTCTTCAAAGATAAAAGGTTTTCTTACATAATCATTACAACCTGCAGCATATCCTTTTTTTACATGATCAAGATCATTCATTGCTGTTAAATATATAGCAGGAGTTGTACTATCTTTTCTAATTTCTGTTAAGGTCTCAATACCATTTTTAACTGGAGTATTAATATCTAATAAAAACACATCATAAATACTTAAATCAGCATTATCTATTAGACTCTGCCCATCATTGTAATAATCAACTTTATGATCGTTTAATTCAAAGTAGTTTTTTACTTGCTGGCAAATAAAATCATCATCTTCTAATAATAATATTTTCATAGTTTCCTTTAATTACATGTTGGAATATGTTCAGAGTCATAAGCAAACTCTTGTAAGAATTCTAACATCAATTTACTTTGTTCTTTAAAAACTTCTCCTTTCAAATACTTAACAAGCTCTTTTGAACTTTCATCTTCCTCATGTAAATATATTAACTCATCAGCACTATTATCAAACATCATTTTCCATTCTCTTATAGAGGCCATATTACCTCCTCTATTACCTTCACCATGGCATGCAGAACAGTTTTTCAAATAATATTCTTGTCCAACTAAATTCTTTGTTGCATACTCACCTCTTATCTTTGCCCCATATAAAGGATTTAGAAAAATTAGAGTTAGAATTAAAAATATTAAACTATTTCTTAAAATCATATTTCTCTCCATATAGTTTCTCAAACTTCTTAATTGCATCATCCATCCATTCTAGCATCTGTTCAAGATTCCACATTCCATATATAATCATATGTTTTTTTCCACGCCTTGAAAGCATCTCTTCATTTGGCCCCATAAAATATATAGCTGGAGTCATAGAAAGACTCAACCGTGCAGGAACTTGTCCTGTATTTGCTACATCAGAATCATAATCTGTTGAATTATCTAAATACACAGGTGTAAAATATTTTTTTATTTTTTCTTGAAACTTTGGATGTGATAAAACTTCTGCTTTTAATTTAGGGCAATAAAAACATGTCCTAGAATCTAAAAATAAGAAAATAGGCTTTTTCTTATAGTTTGCAACTTGTATTCCATCATTAAACTCATTTTGCCATATTAAGCCTTCTTGCCAATTGTTTAAAGCAAAAAGAGAAGAAGTAAATAACAAAATACTAAATACTACTCTTTTCATAGTTTTCCTTTCATGCATCTTTTTTTATTCTAACAGATTGTAAAATAATATAAATTGATTAAAATCAATCTTAAAACTTAAATTTTACTAAAATTTGATAAATAATTATTCTTTTTTAGCTCTGGCACTTTAGAAGCACTTTCCTCTGATACAATTCATAAACAGTTGGGTGTGTTCCCAACAAACTATAAGGAGAAGAAGATGAAAAGCTCTATGTTTAGAATTGCTTTTATCGCCTGTTTAACAGTGTTCTTTTCAACTTTTGCTTTTGGTGCTGAGCACACAAAAGGAAAAGCTGAAATGGCACCTGTTGAAGGTGGGGATTCTTGTATCAAATGTCACAAAGGTATTGAGTCTATTAGAGACCAAAAATCTGACATGATGCAACAAATCATCGCTATGGGTCATACTATGGGAGATACTGCTGGTTGTGTGGTATGTCACGGTGGTAACCCAGAAGACGGAACAGTAGCTGGTGCGCACAAAGGTGCTCCAAAAGCACACGCTGGTGGTCTGTCAGAGTTTGTTAGAGATCCAGGTTCAATCTGGATTGCAGACAAAACATGTGGTATCTGTCACTCAGATACTGTAAAAAATACTATGAAGTCATTAATGATGACTGAAGCTGGTAAAATTCAAGGTAACTTACATGCATGGGGAAGTGAAAAAACTAAAAAAGTTCAGTTCGCAAACTATGATGTAAAAGATGAAGATGGAAAAACTCCAGCTTGGGGAACAAAGGTATATAAAGATTATATGGTTAAAATGATCGATAAATACCCTGACCAATTCCCTACTGAGTTGAAACAACTTCCATTACCTCCAACTGGACCAGAAGATTTTGTTGGTAAATCTGAGGAAGAGATTGGATATATGGCTTCTATTACATACCAAAGAGCTGATTGTCAAAGATGTCACATCGGTGTTAGAGGTAGAAAAGGAAGAGGTGACTGGAGAGGTATGGGATGTTCTGCATGTCATATGCCTTATGGAAATGAAGGTATCTATGAAGGTGGAGATCCAACAATTGACAAGTCTGAGCACGGTCATATGTTAGTTCACATGATGCAAGGTTCAAGAGAAGCTAAAGTTAAAACTCCATCTGGTTTAGAGTTTAGTGGTATTCACCCAGAAACTTGTAACTCTTGTCACAATAGAGGTAAAAGAATTGGAGTTTCTTATGTTGGTTTAATGGAGCAACCATATGGTTCACCATTACAAGCAGGTGGAAAATCACAATCTAAATCTCACGGTAAGAGATATAAACATATCAAAGAAGACCTACACTTTGAAGCTGGTATGACTTGTCAAGATTGTCACACTTCAGTTGATATGCATGGTGATGGTACATTATTTGGTACTACTTTAGGACAAGTTGAAATTGAGTGTGCTGATTGTCACGGTACAAACGACAAATATCCATGGGAATTACAAATTGGTTATGGTGAAAACTTTGGTATTGAAACACCTGAGGGACCAAGAGGTATGGCTAATGAACTACCATACTGGATGACTCAAGGTACAGTATATGATCCACAAGCTGGATATTTACTATCTACTAGAGGTAACCCATTAGGAAATGTTGTTAAAGTAAAAGGTGAAGAGAAAGTTATCGCTCACTTAGCATCTGGAAAAGATTTAGAAGTTCCTTTATTAAAATATAAAGCTAAAACTTCATCTTGGAAATCAAAAGATGCAGATGTTGCTATGGGTAAAATCCAAGCACACATGGATAAACTAGAATGTTATTCTTGTCACTCTGATTGGGCACCTCAGTGTTATGGTTGTCACATTAAAGTTGATTATACGCCAGGAAAGTCTAAAACTGACTGGATTGCGTCTGGATCTACAAACTTTAAAAATGGTGAAACTTCAGAGTCTGTTCTTGGAACAAAAGGTAAGAAATTATTTGGTAAACCAAGTGAAACTAGATCTTATTTAAGATGGGAAGATCCAATCTTAGGTATTAATGGTGAAGGACTTGTAACTCCAATTATGCCTGGTTGTCAAGTAACATTTACAGTAATTGGACCAGATGGTAAAACATTAATCCTGAATAAACAAGCAAGAGTACCTTCTCACGATGGTAAAATGGTTGCTGGTACGGACATGTCTCCAGTACAACCTCACACATCTGGAAGAAAAGCTAGATCTTGTGAATCTTGTCACTCAAATCCTAAAACTTTAGGATATGGTATTCAAGATGGTCAATTTATGACTGGACAAGGGAAAGATCTATATATGGATCTTCAAGACCTTAGAACTGGTGAGTATATTCCTGAAAACAAAACAGTTCAAATGAAAGGTATTCCTGGAATGGATTATGACTGGTCTCAAGTTGTTACTAGAGATGGTAAACAGTTACAAACAGTTGGAACTCACTGGCCTGCATCAAGACCTCTTGATCAAGACATGAGAGAAAACATGGAGAAAACTGGTTTATGTATGGGTTGTCATCAAAATATGAACAATGACGAGCTATGGAAAAAACTAGACAGTAACAAAAAACTTGATGTAAATGAACACATCAACAAAATGCATGAAATTATAAATAAAGCTGCAAAGTAATTATTTAGATTTTAAGTAAAAGAAAGGGGCATCTTGCCCCTTTTTTAACACTTAATTATTTTTAATTATGTTAATATCGAATCAACATATTTAATATTATTAAGAATAATCTTAACAAAAGGAAAAAAATGAATTATAAACTATTATCAAAGATTTCAATTGCTTCAGTTATTACTGCATCAATTTTATTTACAGGTTGTGGAGAAAAAACAAGTTCTGAGGCTCAAGTAGTTGAACAAAAAACAACAAATACAAATGTTGAAACTCCTTCTGTTAAAAAGAATGAAGAAGTTAAAATTAAGGTTGAAAAGAAAGAAAAACCTGTAACATATACAAAATATGAAGCAGTAGTTCAAGAAGTATTTAAAGATGTTGCTAAAATTGCACCAGAGGGAAAACAAATGATTATGGTGTTTGGAACAAATACTGATCCATATTCTGATAGATTAAAAGCAGATATTACAAACTCTCCTGAACTTCAAAAGAGAATTAAAGAAGATTTCTCTTCATACTATTTTAAAGCACATGAGAATTTAAGACATAAACAGTTCCATGAAGGGGAATTAATGGATGTTGATACTAAAACTATGTTAATGGTTTATGGTATTGAAGCAACACCTACTATTATCTTTACAGATTTAAATGCAAAAGCTGTTATTGTAGTACCTGGTTATATGCCTGAAAAACAGTTTTTAGTTACTATGGACTTTATGGCACAAGGAAAATGGAAAGGTAAAGATAGAAAAAATGGGGAAGTGTATCAGGCACTAAGAGACTTTTATGTGGCAAATGGAATTGATGTAACTAAAAAAAAGGCTGAATAATGATGAAAATATTAATCCCTACTCTTACTCTTATGGTGTTGATGGTAGTTTATACCTTTGCATCAAAAGATGGGAAAGAAGTTGTACCAACAGCTAAAAAAATAGAAATGCAAAAAGAACAAACACTTTTTCAAGAAGGCAGTAATCTTGTTGCAAATGGTAAAGGTGTAATGTTTATCTTTGAAAGTGATACTTGTCCATATTGTGATCTTCTAAAAAAAGATTTTAAAGAAAACAAAGAGATGAATGAACTTGCAGGGGAATTTAATATTTACTTAATCAATAGAGAAAAAGAACAAGACTATATTGTAGGTAAAACAAAGAAAAAAGAGACAACAACAACTCTTAGAATGGCATTTGTTGCAAAGTCTACTCCAAATATAGTAATATTTGATAAACATTGGAATAAAATTTTTCAAGTTCCTGGATATGCTTATCCAACTCAAATGATTACTTTTATGAAGTTTGTTAAAGGTCTTCATGAAGGAAAGTATGATACTAAAGATTGGCAAAAATTTTTAAAAGATAATGGTGTTTCATAAAATGAAAAGAAGAGATTTTCTTAAACTTTCTGCTATTACAGCTTCAATGTTAGTGACAACTAATATTGAAGCAACATTAAACTCAAAAGATATTTTAAATAAATCTAATGTTTTAATTCTTGGTGGTGGTTTTGCAGGATTAAGTACTGCAAAATTCTTAAAAGAACTAAATCCAAAATTAAATGTAACCCTTATTGAAAAAAACCCTCTTTTTGTTTCATGCCCATTATCAAATGCTTGGATAGGTGAAGTTACAGATATTGAATATAAAGATTTATGTTTTGATTACAATAGTACTGTTATAAAACATAAATATAATTTTATAAATGAAACTATCCTTGATATAAAAAGAGAAGAAAAAGAAGTTATTACAGAAAACCAAACAATAAAGTATGATTTTCTAGTAATGACTTTAGGAATAGACTATAACTATAAAAAATTATTTAGACGAGATAAACAAAAAGCAAAAGAGACTGCTTTAAAAGCTCCTGCAGCCCTTAAACCAGGAAGTGAATTAATAAAACTAAAAAGAATGGTTGAAAACTTCAAAGGTGGAAACTTTGTATTATCTTTACCAAAATCTTCTTATAAGTGTCCCCCTGCTCCATATGAAAGAGCTTGTATGATTGCAAACTATTTTAAGAAAAATAAAATTAATGGAAAAGTAATACTTGTAGACCCAAGAGCAAAACCTGCTTCAAAATCAAAAGTCTATTTAGAGGCCTTTAATACTGAGTATAAGGACTTTATAGAATATCAACCTTTAACAAAATTCAAAGATATAAATTTTGAAGAAAAAAAGATTTATACAAAAAGTTTTGATGAAAAGAAAGATAAATATATTATAAAAGAGATTCCTTTTGAAGAGGCTTCAATTATTCCCCCAAATAGAGCAAATAAACTATATAAAAAAGCCAAAATAGATATGTATACACAAGGTTGGGTTAAACTAAAACAACCTACTTATCAAACAGTAAGTGATGAAAATGTATACGTAATAGGTGATGCTCAAGGAGAATATCCTTTCCCAAAATCAGGACAAATGGCAAGCTCCTGTGCTTATGTGTTAGCAAAAGATATTAACGCAAGAATAAATAAAGAAACATTTGATTATAGGAAAAACCTTCCTGGCAATATTTGTTATTCAATAGTTACTGATAAAAAAGGTGCTTGGGTTAGTCATAACTATAAATTTGAAAATAAAATGCTAGTTAATAGTGAAACTTCAGAACTTTCAATTGAAAGTTTTAATTCTGCAAAAGAGTGGTATAACGGTTTTACAAATGAACTGTTTGGATTATAAGGAATATAAATGAAAAAATTAGTTTTAATAAGTGCTATGTTAACAAGTTCACTTTTTGCCCAAACAATTTGGCTAGAAGAAGCACCAAAAAGAATGAATTGGCATGATGCCATAAAATATTGTAAAAATATAGGTGCAATTTTACCTTCAAAAAAAGTATTTCAAACAATTTGGTACGCAAATGATAGAGCTTCTGATGTTGATGGTTTTGAATTATCAGTTTCATACTGGACAAGTGATGAAGTAAAAGGTAATAAACATGCTGCATATCCTTTTTACTTTGTACAAGGTAGAGACACTTGGTACTACAAAGCAGATAAATATGGAGTAAGATGTATAAAAAAAGCTAAATAACAGAATTTTATTTAGCTTTCCACCAATACTCTGTTTTAGTATAATTTAACAATGATATAACTTCACCCATAATTGGAAATCTAATATCAATATTACTCTCTTCTGCTAATTTACTTATTTTCTCAAAAGGTTCATCCCAAGAGTGTAAAGATAAATCAAATGTACCATTATGTATTGGGAATAATACCTTAGACTTTAAATCCTTATGAGCTTTAATAGTATCTTCTGGCATCATATGAATATCCCTCCATTTTCTATTATAAGCACCCACTTCTAAAAATACCATATCAAAAGGTCCACAACAAGAAGCAATTTCTTTAAAGCCTTTAAAGTAGCCACCATCTGCTCCAAAGTAAAAACTTCCTTTAGGAGACTTAATTACCCAAGATGACCATAATGTTTTATTTCTATCTGTAAGTGTTCTTCCTGAAAAGTGTTGTGCAGGAGTGCAAATAAATTTAATTTTTTCTTTTATTATATTTTCCCACCAATTAAGCTCTACAATCTTTTTCTTTGGTACACCAAATTTTATTAGATGCTGCCCTACTTTTAAACTTGTGTAAAAAGTCCCTGTTTTATTTATTAACTTCTTTATACTCTTTTTATCTAAATGATCATAATGATCATGGGAAATAATTACAGAGTTTATGAAAGGTAAGTCTTCTATCTCTATAGGATTCTTATGAAATCTCTTAGGGCCCATATAATCAAAAGGGGAAGCTCGTTTAGAGAAAATAGGATCAGTTAATATAAATTCCTTTTCTATCTTAAATAATAAAGTAGAATGACAAAATCTTACAACACTATAATCAGGCATCTCTTCTAAATCATTTGTTGTTAACTCTTTTATTGGTATTTGATTCTTTTTAGGTTTTGATTTCTTTGATTTATCTTTAATCATTGAAGAAACAATAGACAAACCCTCTTTAAATTTAACCTTATACTCTTTCTCACTATTTTTATATCTGGTTTTCATCCTAAAACTTTAAAGCCCTTGTATCTTTTCTTCATATTCATTATTAATATCATCAAGTTTAATTTGAGTCTCTTCAAGTTTTTCAAATAATTCTTCAACTAAATTTTCATTTTCTCTTACTATTTTAGATAACTCTATAACTTTACTATTATCTCCTGAGTTTGAAGCTTGAATAAGTTCTGCTTGTTCTTTTTCTATTAAATCTTCAATTTCAATGATTTTATTCTCTAATTTTTCAACTTCTTTTTTTAGAGGTGATGTTAATTTATTTCTTTCACTAACTAAAGCTTTTCTTTGTTTTGTATTCTCTTTTTTATTTACCTTTGGTTCTGTTTTTACTTTTTCTTCTACTTCTTCTTCATCCCAACCTATTTTTATTAAGAACTCATCATAGCTTCCATCAAAGTATTGTGCTCCTTCTTTTGCAAACACTATCAATCTATCACAAACAGCTCTTAAAAGTGCTTCTGAGTGAGTTACAATAATACAAGACCCATTAAAGTTTTTAATTGCTTTTGTTAAAGAATCTATTGATTGCATATCAAGGTGATTTGTAGGCTCATCTAGAAATAGTAAATTTACATCTTGAGCTAATATCTGACCTAACATCACCCTACTTTTTTCGCCACCAGAAAGTAATGAAACCTTTTTCTTTGCATCATCACCTGAAAACATCATAGAACCACAAATGCCTCTAACAGTAGCTTCACTTAACTTTGAATTTGCAAGATAAATTTCATCCATAATTGTATTATTAGGATTTAAATGAGCTATATTTGTTTGCCCAAAATGTGCAAAAGAAGTTGTACCATGAAAGTTTATATCTCCTGTTATTTGCTTTAATTCCCCTGCTATTGTATTAAGAAGTGTTGATTTTCCTTTACCATTTTTTCCAATTATTCCTAGAGTTTCGCCTTTTTTAAGTGCAAAAGAGATATTTTCAAATAGTATATTATTACTTTTGTATCCAAAGCTAAGATCATTTACGTCCAATAGAACCTTTGCAGGGGTATCTTTAAAATTAAAGTCAAACTCTAAAGTTCCATCATCAATTAAAGAATCCATATCCTCCATTTTATCTAAAAGCTTCATCTTTGATTGCGCTTGAGCTGCTGTTGATGCTCTTACTTTATTTTTAGCAATAAAATCTTCTAACTCTTTTCTTTTTCTATCTTGTGAAGCTCTTTGTTTTTCATAATGTTCATCATTTAGTGCTAACTGTTCATAAAATTTGTGTGTGTTTCCTGGAATCAAAGAGAGTGTTTTTCTAACAATTCCCATTGTATGCGTTGTAATACTATCCATAAAATCTCTATCGTGAGTTATAAGTATAACTTCACCATCAAAAGAGTTTAAAAAGCTTCTTAACCATCTTAATGACAAAATATCAAGATAGTTAGTAGGCTCATCTAAGAGTAACAAATTGGGTTCAGAGATTAAAAGTTTTGCAAGATTAATTCTAATTTGATATCCTCCAGAGAAAGATAAGGGATCTTTTTCTAAATCATCTTGTGTAAAACCAAGACCAAATAACATCTTCTCTACTTTATAAATAGAGAACTTATCTTCTTCATTTAAAGCCAATGCAGTTTCATCTCTTAATGTTTTTTCACTAAATTCTAAATGCTGCTTAAGTGCTCCAATTTTATAACCCTTAGGAATAGATATCTCACCATCATCAGGACTCTCTTCAGCTAGTATAAGTTTAAAAAGTGTAGACTTTCCACTTCCATTACGTCCTACTAGACCTACTCTATTTCCGTGATTCATCCTAAAATCTAAGTTTGAGAAAAGCTCTTTTTCTCCAAAATGTTTTGATATATTAGATAGTTGTATCAATATTAGTTCCTAGTTTGTGGCTATAAAGCCTATAGTTATTTAATTTTATTTATATTTTGGAATAATAACATATATGAACAAAGAATTAAAAGTTATTAAAAAAGAATATCTAAATTAGACATCACTAAAACTAGCAAAAGCATTTTCAATACTTGGAATGGTCTTATAACTAGTTTTTGTTAACCTAACTTTTTTTGTCTTAAGGTCACAAATAGCAATCTTATAACTAGATCCCATATACGGTTCTACAACACAGATAATTTTATCTTCAATCTGTCTTGTTGTGTAAATAGTACCTTGTAAAGAGGTGAAAAAATATTTTGGATAGCTTAAAGGGGTGATTTCAACAATATCTATTGCCTCTTCGTTTTCAAGAGTTTGTACAATATCCATTGCATCATCATAACTTTCAAATTGTATACACCAATCATCAAATTTTTTATTAAAATGTACAAGATCTTCATCAAGAAAACCACCAGCTAATGACTGTAGAGCAAAGATAGACACAAAACCGCCTTATAGTATAAAATTTCTAAAAATTAATTTTACCATATATTTAAGTAAGACTTTCTTTCTTTAAAACTAAAGCCTTTTTATGTTTTTTCCAAATCCACAAAAAGAAGATTACCCAAGGAATTCCTAAAAAAACCATAGAAAATAAAAAACTATTTATTCTCATTTCAAAAGGAAGAAGAAAAGCTAATAAAAACATGATAAAAATATTTAAAGGAGTTAATAAAAAGTTTGAGAAAGAGCTAACACTCTTTTTGGTTAAAAGTATTTTATAATTTATAGTTGTTACAAAAACGATGGAGAATACTGTAAATACAAAGAAATTACTAAATCCATTAGGGATAAACATATTTGTCTGTAAAATACTTAATACTAAAGGCAAATATATAAAAGACAAACTTAAAGAGTAAAAAAAACTACTCTTTTGATACTTATTACTAAATAAATGCATCTTAAACGTCCATATTTCTATAAAGGAACTTAAATTCCTTTATAGTTTAATTATTTTTTCTTAACTGCTTTTGGATTAGGTAAATCTGTAATACTTCCATGGAAAATTTCTGCACACATTCCTACTGATTCATGTAGTGTTGGGTGCGCATGTATAGTTAATCCAATATCCTCTGCATCACAATCCATCTCAAGTGCAAGTGAAATTTCACCAAGTAATTCACCAGCGTTATCTCCAACAATAGCACCACCAATAAGTTGATGTGTATCTTTATCAAAGATAAGTTTTGTCATACCTGCATCTGCAACATCTGCTGCTAATGCTCTACCTGAAGCTGACCAAGGGAAAGAGGCAACTTCATAGTTAATACCTTGTTCTTTTGCTTCTATTTCACTAAGACCAGCTGTTGCTATTTCTGGGAATGTATAAGCAATTCCTGGAATTTGTTTAGGCTCAAAGAATACTTTATGTCCAGCAATAACTTCTGCTGCAACATGACCTTCATGTACTGCTTTGTGTGCTAACATTGGGCCACCAATAATATCTCCAATAGCAAATATATTAGGAACTTTTGTTTTCATTTGCTTATCAACATTAATGAATCCCCACTCGTCTACTTCTACACCAGTGTTTTCAAGACCTATTTTAAGTCCATTTGGAGTTCTACCCATTGCAACAAGTACTGCATCATACATTTGAGGTCCATCAGGTGCATTATCACCTTTAAATTCTACATAGATACCATCTTGTTTAGGAATAATTGCTTGAGCTTGAGTTTTAAACATAAAGTTAAATCTTTTAGCATTTGCTTTTTGATAAACTTTTACAATATCTTTATCAGTTCCTGTCATAACTTGATTACCTCTAATTACAACATCAACTTTACTTCCAAGTTTCTCATAAACTGTACCCATTTCAAGACCGATGATTCCACCACCCATAATAAGTAATCTTTTTGGAACTTCTTTCACTTCAAGAGCATTTGTAGAATCCCAAATTCTTGGATCTTCATGTGGAATAAATGACATTTTTGAACTTTGAGAACCTGCTGCAATAATACAATTATCAAAAGTAACTTTTGTTTGTCCATCATCTTTAGAATGATTAACAATTACAGAATTATTATCAATAAAACTTGCATGACCTTGTACTACAGTTACCTTTCTCATCTTAGCCATTGCAGATAAGCCATCAGTAAGTCTTTTTACAACTCCTGCTTTATATGCTGCAACTCCAGGTAAATCAATTGTTGGTTTTGCAAATGAAATACCAGCATGTTCAATATGCTCAGCTTCTTCAATTACTTTAGCAACGTGAAGTAAAGCTTTTGAAGGAATACATCCAACATTTAAACAAACTCCACCTAAAGTATCATGTCTTTCAACTAAAACTGTATCTAAACCCAAATCAGCACATCTAAATGCAGCAGAATAACCACCAGGTCCAGCACCAATTACAAGTACTTGCCCTTTTACTTCTTTTGCATTTGCACTTACTTCAACATTTGTTGGAGCTTGTGCAGCTGTTACACCAGATGACACTGGTGCAGTTTTAACTTCATCTTTTTTTGGTTCTTCTGAACTTGCACCTGCAACTTCAACTCTAGCAATTAAATCACCAGAGTTTACTTTATCTCCAACTTTTACAAGGATCTCTTTGATAACTCCTGCATGTGTAGTTGGAACATCCATTGAAGCTTTTTCAGTCTCTAAAGTAATAAGTCCATCTTCTACTTCTACTTCTTCACCAACTTCAACCATAACTTCTATTAAATCTACATCTTTGTCTGCACCTAAATCAGGAATCAGAATATCAACTAATGTACTCACTTTAACTCCTTATAGGCTTAATAATCTAATATCGCTTAAAAGCTTAGATATTGTAGTTGTAAATCTTGCACCATCTGCACCATCAATAACTTTATGATCATAAGATAATGATAATGGTAAAGTAAGTCTTGGAACAAAGTTTTCTCCATCCCAAACCGGCTTCATTTCAGATTTTGACAATCCTAAAATTGCAACTTCAGGAGCATTGATAATTGGTGTAAACTTAGTACCACCAATACCACCTAATGAAGAAATCGTAAAGCAAGCACCTTGCATATCTTGTGATTTAAGTTTACCATCTCTTGCTCTAATTGAAACTTCTTTTAACTCTTCAGCAATTTGTTTGAAACCTTTTTTATCTACGTCTCTAATTACAGGTACAACTAATCCATTTGGAGTATCAACTGCAACTGCAATATGGAAATATTTTTTCATAACTAAACTTTGACCATCAGGACTTAATGATGAGTTAAATCTTGGATGAATTTCTAAAGCTTTAGCTACGGCTTTTAATACAAATACTAGTGGAGATAATTTAAATCCATCTGCAATTGCATTTTGCTCTTTTCTAAATTTTTCCATCTCAGTAATATCTGCTTCATCAAATTGTGTTACGTGAGGCATAGACACTGCATTTCTATGTAATGATGGTCCAGAGATTTTTTGAATTCTTGTAAGCTCAACAGTTTCAACATCTCCAAATTGTGAGAAATCAATCTCTTTAAGCTCAGGAAAGTTAAATCCAAGACCAGTTCCTGTTCCTGCAGCTGCAACAGCAGGTTTAGATAATTGCTCTTTTACATATGCTTTAATATCATCTTTAAGAATTCTTCCTTTTCTACCAGTACCTTTTACAAAACCTAAATCAACACCAAACTCTCTTGCAATTTTTCTTACAGATGGAGAAGCATAGATTTTCTTAGATTTTTGTGTTAATACAGAAGTAGCTTCAGGAGCTGTAACTGCTGCAACTTCTTGAACAGATACAGGAGCTGGTTTTGACTCTTCTTTCGATTCAGTAACAGGAGAAGAAACAGGAGTTGGAAGTTTATTTTCCATAACAACAGTTTTAACCATTTTTGCAATTAAGTCTCCACTATTAACCTTATCTCCAGCTTTTACAATTATATCTAAAATCTCACCACCAAAAGGTGCTGGAACATCCATAGATGCTTTTTCAGTCTCTAAAGTAATTAGTCCATCATCTAACTCAACAGAATCACCAACTTCAACCATTACATCAATTAAATCAACATCTGTATCTGCTCCCAAATCTGGAACATATACTTCTTCAACAACAGAACAAATTGTTTGCTCATTTACAAACTGACAAGAGATTTCTGCACCCGCTGCAGAAATTGCTTGAAGTTCTGCTTCTGCAGATTTTAAATCCATTGGAGCACCAAGATCAGATGATGCAACAGATTGTTCTACTGCAACTTCTTGAACAGAGGCAACTTCTTCTACCTTTTCTTCAACTACAGGAGCAGAAGACTCTTCAGCAACTTCAACTCTTGCAATTAAATCACCAGTATTTACTTTATCACCCTCTTTAACAAGTATCTCCTTTACAATACCACTATGAGTAGTAGGAACATCCATAGATGCTTTTTCTGTTTCAAGTGTGATTAAACCATCTTCTTCTTCAACTGTATCACCAACAGAAACCATTACTTCAATTAAATCAACGTCAGTATCAGCTCCTAAATCAGGAATAAAAATATCTACTAATGTACTCACTTCTTACTCCTTATGCTTTTAATGGATTGATTTTATTTGCATCAATTCCATATTTTTTCATAGCATCTGCAACTACAGACTTTTCAACTTTACCAGCATCTGCTAACTCAGCTAATGTAGTAAATACAATAAAGTCAGCATCTACTTCAAAGAATTTTCTTAAGTTTGCTCTTGAATCTGATCTACCAAATCCATCAGTACCAAGTGCTTTAAATTGTCCTTTTACAAATGGAACTAACTGTTCAGAGTATGCTTTCATATAATCTGTTGTAGAGATAATGATATTCTCTTCATCATTTCCAAGCACTTGATCTACGTAAGGAACTTTGTCTTCACCTTCAATATCAAGTAAGTTAGCTCTATCAACATCTTGTGCTTCTCTTGTTAACTCATTATAAGAAGTTACTGAGAAAATATCAGATGCAATTCCATACTCATCTGCAAGTACATCAGCAGCAGCTAATACTTGTTGGAAGATTGAACCAGAACCAAGTAATTTAACTTTATAATCATTTTTAGCTTCTACAGATTTTAATTTATAGATACCTTTTTTAATACCTTCTTCTGCACCCTCTGGCATAGCTGGTTGTTTATAGTTCTCATTTAATGTAGTAATATAGTAGAATACATCTTCTTGTTTCTCACCATACATTCTTTCAATACCATCTTGAACTACAACAGCTAACTCATATCCATATGTTGGGTCATAAGTTACACAATTTGGAATTGTATTTGCAATAATATGTGAATGACCATCTTCGTGTTGTAGACCTTCACCATTTAATGTTGTTCTACCAGATGTTCCTCCAACTAAAAAACCTCTTGCCATTTGGTCACCCGCTGCCCAACAAATATCTCCAGTTCTTTGGAATCCAAACATTGAGTAGAAAATATAGAATGGAATCATTGGACAATCATTTACAGAGTAAGAAGTTGCAGCTGCAACCCAAGAACCCATAGCACCTAATTCATTGATACCTTCTTGAAGTACTTGACCTTTTTTATCTTCTTTATAGAAAGCAACTTGGTCTCTATCTTGAGGAATATATTTTTGACCTTCATGTGCATAAATACCAATTTGTCTAAACATACCTTCCATACCAAATGTTCTAGCTTCATCAGGAACAATTGGAACAATTCTTTTTCCAATTTTTTTATCTTTTACAAGAGCATTTAAAATTCTTACAAAAGCCATAGTTGTAGAGATTTCTCTATCTCCACTACCTTTTATAACTGCATCAAATTTTTCTAAAGCAGGAATTTCTAATTTTTGAGTAAACTTATCTCTTCTTTGAGGTAAGAATCCATTAAGCTCTTCTCTTCTTGCTTTCATATATTTCATCTCTTCTGAATCTTCTGCAGGAACATAGTAAGGGAAGTCCTCTAAATCTTCATCAGATACTGGAATATCAAATCTATCTCTAAATTGTCTTAAAGAAGCAGTATCTACTTTTTTAACACCATGAGCAATATTTTTACCTTCAGCAGCATCACCCATTCCATAACCTTTTACTGTTTTAGCTAAGATTACAATTGGTCTATCTTTAGTTTCTTGTGCTGCTTTATATGCTGCATAAACTTTTACAGGGTCATGACCACCTCTATTTAGTCTCCAAATCTCATCATCTGACATATTTTCAACTAGTTTTGCTGTCTCAGGATACTTATTAAAGAAGTTCTCTCTTGTATAAGCTCCACCTTTTTGTTTAAAGTTTTGGTACTCACCGTCTACAGTCTCTTCCATTAATTGAAGTAATTTACCAGATGTATCTTTTCTTAAAAGCTCATCCCAATGTCTACCCCATACAACTTTAAGAACTCTCCATCCATTTCCTCTAAAGTTTCCTTCAAGTTCTTGGATAATTTTACCATTACCTCTTACAGGTCCATCAAGTCTTTGTAAGTTACAGTTAATAACAAATACTAAATTATCTAAGCCTTCTCTACCTGCAAGTCCAATTGCACCAAGAGATTCTGGCTCATCACACTCGCCATCACCCATATAACAATATACTTTTTGTTCAGAACAATCTTTAATACCTCTATCAGTTAAGTATTTTAAAAATCTTGCTTGATAAATTGCTTGTATAGGTCCTAATCCCATTGATACAGTAGGGAATTGCCAATAGTTAGGCATAAGCTTAGGGTGTGGATAAGATGAAAGTCCATCTTGTAAAGCTTCTTGTCTAAAGTTATCCATCTGAGCTTCAGTAATTCTTCCTTCAACAAATGATCTTGCATAAATACCTGGAGCAATATGTCCTTGATAAAAAACTAAATCTCCACCATCTTTTTCATTTGGTGCTCTAAAAAAGTGATTGAATCCAACATCATATAATGTAGCTGATGATTGAAAAGAAGCGATATGTCCACCTAGTTCTAAGTTCTTTTTAGAAGCTCTTTGAACCATAACAGTTGCGTTCCATCTAATAATAGATCTAATTTTTCTTTCTAAGTCTCTATTACCTGGCATCTTTGGTTCATTTTCAACATCGATACTATTTAAATATGCAGTTGTAGCTTTAAATGGTAAGTAAGTACCACTTCTCCTAGCTTTATCAATTAGCTTCTCTAATAAAAAGTGAGCTCTCTTAGGCCCTTCCTCTTCTAAAACTGCATCTAACGCATCAATCCACTCAAGAGTTTCTGCTGGATCTATGTCGTTTAAGTTTAAATCTGACATTTATTCTTCCTTACTTAAAATTTTCTTAATTTACAGAATTATTTTTTACATTTCTACTGAACATATGTTCATTATGTAAAAACTATGTAGCTATTCGTACCAAAAAGACGAATTCTGAACATATGATACTTTCTTTTCGTTAAATTATTCTTAAAATAAATTTTTATACATTTTAGTTTAAGTTTAGATATATACAAATGAAATTATAATGAAAAAAACGCGATAGAAATTAGTTATTTTATTTCTAATTTCCAACTTTATTTATAAGATATTATAATACCATAAGGATTTTTAATAGTTTGATAAATCAAAATAGTAAATTTAGAGTTATTATTTCAAATCAAAACTCTGCAAAAGAAAATATGGCTATAGACGAAGCTTTATTAAAATCATTTAAAAGTGATGATTTGCCAATTTTTAGATTATATACTTGGGATAAAGATAGCCTTACTATAGGTATCTCTCAAGATATTAAAGACTACAGTTTTTTATCTAATAAAGAGAAGAAAACAGCAAAAAGAATTACCGGTGGTGGTATACTTTTTCATGGTCATGATTTATCATACTCTTTAATAATTCCTACTCCTTTATTAAAAGATTATAATATAAAAGAATCTTATGAAAATATATGTTCTTTTATTTTAGAGTTTTATAGAAAATTAAACCTAAATGTATGTTATGCAAAAGATGATGAAAATATCATACTATCAAAAAGTGAGTATTGCCAAGTTGGGTTTGAAGCTTATGATATTCTTGTAAATGGACAAAAAATTGGTGGGAATGCACAAAGAAGAACAAAAAAAGCAATTTTTCAACATGGTTCGATACCTATTGTAACATCTAATATTAACAATATTGATAAAAAAATTGGTTTGAGTTTAGAGGATATAAATGTAAATATTGAGTTTGATGAAGCGATAGAACTCATGGTTGAAGCATTTAATGATAGTTTTGATGTTGAATTAATCAATTCAGAACTAACAAATGAAGAAAAAAATTTAAAAAACAACTTATTAAAGGAAAAATATGACTATAGCAACAAGTCAAACTAAATCAAGAGTTGATTTTACAACTGAGCCTAAAAAGAAAGTAGAATTTAAAAAACCAGAATGGCTTAGAAAAAAACTTGTTCCACACGCACAAAAAGAGATGGAAGCACTTCTAGGAGAACATGGATTACATACAATCTGTCAAGAAGCAAAATGTCCAAATATATCTGAGTGTTATGCTAAAAAAAATGCAACATTTCTAATTCTTGGAAATATCTGTACAAGAAGATGTACATACTGTAATGTACATACAGGTAAACCAACAGAAGTTGATATTGCTGAAGTAGAGGGTGTTACAGATTCAGTAATCAAACTTGGACTTAAATTTGTTGTTATTACATCTCCTGCTAGAGATGATTTAAAAGATGGCGGAGCACAACAGTTTTATAGAGTTACTCAAAATATCTTAAAGAAATCTCCAGGAACTCAAGTTGAAATCTTAGTACCTGATTTTCAAGGAAAAGAAGAAGCTATTCAAACAGTAGTTGATAGTGGTGCTGTTATTCTAGGACACAATATTGAAACAGTTCCATCTTTATATCATATTAGAAGAAATGCTTCTTATGAAAGGTCATTAGAAGTTCTTAGAAAGATGAAAGAATTAGGTGGAAAAAAAGTTAAAACTAAATCAGCCCTTATGGTTGGTCTTGGAGAAACTGAAGAAGAGATGGTTCAAGTATTTAAAGACCTAAGAGAAGTTGGGTGTGACTTTTTAAGTATTGGTCAATATCTAGCTCCAAGTGGAGATTATGAAAAGGTAAAAGAGTTTGTAAAACCTGAACAGTTTGATAGATATAAAAAACTAGCAAAAGAGCTTGGTTTTTCATATGTTCACTCAACTCCATATGCTAGAAGTTCTTATTTAGCTCACGAGTATTTATCAAATGCTGAAGATGAGACTCTTTTAGACTAATATTGTCCACGTAATCTCAACAATTTTATAATATACTCTTTTTTACAGGAGTATATTATGGACAAATTTAAACTACTACTTTTAAGCCTTTCAAGTTCAACACTACTTTTTGGGCAATGTACCTATAACCTTGATGTAAACTTCGACTTTCAAAACAAAAATATAAATGTATCAACAAATATTGAAGATAAACAGAAATCTCTTCTTTTGGATATTGAAAAATTCAATATTGAAAACAAAAAAGAGATTGAACAAAAGCTAAACAATGGAGCTAATAAACTATCTTTTAAATACACAAAAGAGATAAAAAACTTAGATAAAGAGTTTATTTATTTACTTAATAATTGGTACCCTACTTTAGAATCAAGATGTAAGTACAATATAAAAACAAACTTAGCAAAAGAGTATAAAACTGTTTATGAAAATACAAATAAAGAGATAGATAATTTTAACTTTTTAGCTTCAAAAGATTTTGTAATCAGAATTAAAAAATATAAAAACATAGCTATCAAAACTTACTTTCTAAGAGATGATGAAGCTTTAGTAAAAAAATATATGAACAAAACTATTGAATACATAAAACTTTATGAAAGAAAAGTTGGAGAGTTTCCATACAAAGAGTTTAAAATAGTTGAAAATCATTATCAAACAGGCTATTCAATGCCAACCTTTACACTGATTGGTTCAAGACTTTTAGACAAAGATTATATTTTAAATCAATCTTTAGGACATGAAATACTACACCAATATTTTGGTAACTCAGTTTTCAACAACTTTGAAAAAGGAAACTGGGTTGAAGGTCTTACAACATTTTTAGCAGATGATTACTACAAAAAATTAAATAATACAGATGTAGAAAACAGAAAAATTGTATTAAACCAGTACAATACTTTTGTAAATGCTCACAATGAGTTTCCTATAAGAGTTTTTACGCACAGATACAATAAAGCATCATCAATGATAGGTTACTCAAAACTTGCCTTTGTTTTTCATATGTTAGAAAAGAAAATTGGTGAAGAAAAATTTAATACTCTAATTAAAAAGTTTTATAAAGAGTATAGATTTAAAGAAGCAAATCTAAAAGATATTGCCCTATTCTTCGACCAAAACACAAAAGAAGATTTAAATGAGTTCTTCACTCAATGGTTTTACAAAAAAGGGAAAATAGATTTTTATCTTGAAAATCTAAAAAGTTCATACGACAAAGATGGCTACTGGTTAAGTTTTGATTTAATACAAAATGAAAAAGATTATTATAAATTTGACTTACCCTTAGAGATTAGTACTTATGATGAAAAGTTAAATAAAATAGTTCCTATTACAAAAGCAAAACAAGAAATAAAAATAAATCTTCCTTCGGAAGTATTAGAGTTTACTATTGATAGAAACTATGACCTTTTTAGAAAGCTTTCAAAACAAGAAAGCTTCAAGGCAATATCATCTTTACTAGTTGAAAAAGAGCTAATCGCAGTAGTAGATACAAAAGATTTAGAAAAATACAACTTAGTAAAAAGAGTTCTACCAAAAGCAAAAATTATCCAAAGTTCCCATTTGAAATTTAAAGATATCAAAGAGAATAGTGTTGTCTTTTTAGATGCTTCAAACGAAGTACTCAAGCAGTTTTATCCAGATATAAAAATAGATAAAAACAATTCATACTTAATAGTAAAACCACATATTTACAATGACAAAAAAGCTATGGCTGTACTAAATTTTGCAGAATTTAAAAAAAGATACTTTATGATGTTAAAGCACTTCTCAAAATATTCACAAATCATCTTATCAAAAGATGAGACAAAAAAGATAAGTCCTAAAACACAAAATGGAATCAATATCAAACTTAACAAAATACCAGTTATGACTAAAGTAGTAAAGAAAAATACTCTAAAAGATATATATGAAGAGATAAAAGATAAAAGGATAATCTATGTGGGAGAATCCCATGACAATCTTTCTGATCACTTAAATCAACTAAGAGTAATAAAAGCCCTTTATGAAAATGGCAAAAATATTGCTATTGCAATGGAGATGTTTCAAAAACCTTTTCAAAAAGATTTAGATGAGTATATAGCAGGAAAAACAACATTAGATGAGTTTTTAAAAAACACAGAATACTACAAAAGATGGAAATATGACTATAACCTTTATAAACCAATTATAGACTATGCAAAAGAAAATAAAATACCTTTAGTAGCTCTAAATATAGATAGAAGTATCAATAAACAAGTATCAAAAAACAGCCTACTTTCACTAAATGAAGAACAAAAAAAGATAGTACCAAAAGAGATTGACCAATCTGATATAGCCTATAAAAAGAGTTTAGAAGCTGTTTTTAAAGAACATATACCTGCTCATGGAAAAAGTACAATGAATATTGATAACTTTTACCAATCACAATTAGTATGGGATGAAACAATGGCAGAAAACATCCATCAGTATATAGAAAAAAATCCAAATAAAACAGTTGTTGTAATCGCTGGTTCTGGACATATTGAAAGACATCATGGTATTGTATCAAGGGTATTTAGAAGAAATAACTTAGCTTTTCAAGTAATTATAAATAACCCACATAATACTAAAATAGGAGATATTGTACTAACAAACAGATCAAATACAATCCTTCCAAAAGAGAAAAAAATAGGTGTTGCACTTGAAAATAGCAATAATTTAACAGTCCTAAGAGTAGTAGAAGACTCTTTTGGCAAAAAAATTGAAATAAAAAAGAAAGATAAAATTCTTAAAATCAATGAAAAAGAAGTAAAAAGTATATCAGATATAAAAAGAATACTCTATTTTATAGAGGATATGAGTAAGGTAAAAGTTACCGTACTACGAGATGGTAAAATAATTGATTTGAAAACCAAAAGATAGAAGAGTAAAAAAGGGAAAAGGGGACTGTCCCCTTTTTTTCCTTTTCTTACCTTTTTAATGGTAAACATACCATTTAACTTTATTTCCTATTTTTTTTGCTCTGGCTTTAAATAGTCTAGGTTTACTTCTTGTTTGTTGCTGATATCTATAGTATTTATATGGAATATTTAATATATCTTTACTACCATATTCAAAGCTTGGTTTTAATTGTTTTATTTCAACAATAAGAGGGTATCCTTTTCTCTTCCCATCTCTTTTCCGTTTATTTACATATGATTCATGAGTCGATAGTTTACCTCTTGCTGAGGAATAATACTTTTTATCAGCTGCATAAACATGAGGAGTAAGTTTTTTTATATGTGCTGGATTATAGTCTCCATGCTTTTGCCTATATTTCATGGCTTTATCTGCTAAATCTACATAAAACTTGAAAAGCTTAACAGGGTCGTCAAATCCACCTCCACCAGTATTTGCAAAAGTACTTGTACTACAAAGTAACAACATAGTTAAAATTAGTTTTTTTAGTCTGTTCATTTTTTTCCTTTTATCTTAAGAGTGATTTTAAATAAAGTCAGAATAATACTATTTATTATCTTTACATATAATTAGTTGGATTATAAAAATGTTTTGAAATTATTTTTATTTAATATAGAATTTTACCTAGAAAGAAAAAGATAGTTAAATTAGAAAAAGAGATGTAAAACTAAAAATAGTTTTACATATGACCATGAACAGCTTTAAAAATCTCTTGTCCAAATTTATGAAGTGTTTCGTCTTCTAGTCTTACAGATAGTCCAGAAGCACCTAACGCTCCTTGGAATTCATTTTTTTTATTAAAATATGGAACAGCAACAGATTTTAGTCCAAACTCATACTCTTCACTGCCTATTGCGTAACCTCTTTGTTTGATTAGTTCAATCTCTTTTTTTAGCTTACTTATACTTGTAATAGTATTTGAAGTAAACTTTTTAAGTTCAAGATTATCAATATCTACTTCATCTGAAAAAGCTAAAAGAACTTTTCCAAAAGCATTTACATGAAGTGGAGAGTGAAACCCAATAGAGTCTCTTGTTTTTATAACTCTTGTTGATTTATCAATTTGATTTAAATACAAAGACTGATTGTTATCCACAACAGCAAGATATGCAGCTTCATTTGTAATATAAAAAATATCATCAAGTAAAGTCTGAGTTTTTAAAACAATTTTATCTCTATCTTCTTTATGAACAATTTTTCTTAAAATATCACTAAGAACAATCTCTTTAGTATCACCTTTATACTCTATGAACTCTTCTGCCATTAAAGTAGTAACTAATCTTGACATTGTACTTTTATCTATATGTAGTCTTTGACATAATACATTTGCAGTTAGAGGTTTATCTGAACGCATAACCTCTTTTAAAACATGAAGACCTTTTGAAAAAGATTTATTTGGAGTTTGCAATTTAATTTACTTTATATTTAGATTTCAGAATTTTACCATTTTTTTGTTAAAGATATAAGAAATATGCACCTTTATGTTACAAAAAATCAAAAAGAATAAATAGTTATTCATAAATTTGAAAAAAAATATTTTATATAATAAGATAATCTAAAAAATTTTTCTCACAATGTGAAACTATCATATTCTCATTCTATACAGACTCTATTTTATCGTACCTACGGAGTTTATAAAATTTTTCTTAATTTTTAAATTAGTTTATAAACTTATGTTTTAACTTATTTTATATATGGATTAATTCCCTTGTCAGAAAAATGTATTTGTAAAAAATATACACAAAACTAATTAAATTAAGAGGAAAAAATTATGACTTCATCTTTTGTAGATTTATCAAAATTAACAGCTAACGATGATTTAAGTCCAGTACTTGGTGGGAAATGGCCAGGTATTCAGATTTACTACCCACCAATCAAGTTCAATCCATTAGATGGTACATATGAAAGTATGGAGCAAGCTAAGTTAAGATTACAAAAACACGCTTATAAAACAAAAGCACATACAGTATTATTTGACTTAGAGGATGGTTGTAGACAAAAAGCAATGTCAAGAGAGCTTTTAATTCAAGAACTTCCAAAGTTCCCAGAAAGAGATTTCCAAATTGCTATTAGAATAAATCCTTTTAGAACGGAAGAGTACGAAGAAGATTTAAAAATGTTAAAACAAGTTCATCAATATATTGATGCAATCGTTTTAGCTAAAGCTGGAGAAGTTTATGGTTCAGCTGAGATTAGAGATTTATCTTCATGGTTAGTATCAATTGGTGCAAACTTAGAGATTCAACCAATTATTGAGCATCCAAAGTCACTAAAGATTGCTGACAAACTTATGCAGTTTTCAACAGTAAATCACTTAGTATTTGGTATTCACGATTTCTCTAAAGCAATGTCTTATAAGATCACTCCTGAGGGATGGATTGATGAATTAGAAACATTCTTTAATATTCTTACTATGGAAGCAAGAATAAACGGTAAAGGTGTTATTGGTGGAGTTGAAGTTTTACTTACACCAAACTCATTACCAGACTCTTGTGTTGAGAAAAAAGATATTAGAAGATGGTTAGATTTACATGGTGATGATGCTTCAAGACATGTTTATGCTCATGCACAAAGAGAGTATGCAATGGGTCTTACTGGTAAGCAAGTTATTACACCAAATCACATCAATGTTTGTAAAGTTGCATTTACACCATCTCCAAAAGAGATTGCAAAAGATGTTGATATCTTAAAAGCTGCTATTGAAACAGATGCACTATTATCAGGAGCAATTAGATATGAAGGTGAAATGCTAGATCCACCAATGTTTGGTAAGTCTTTACAAAATATTTTAAGAGCAAATGCACTTAATAGTTTAAGTCAAGAAGATTATGAATTCGCAATTACTGTATTAAACAGAATGCCTTTACATACATTTAAAGAAAACTGGCCTTACGGTCAAATCTAATTAGGAGCAGAAAATTATGAGTTCAAATATGAAAATTGAAGTACCTGAATTTTTAAATCTTGGAGTAGCTTGTACATCAGCACACGTAGGTGGGCCAAAAGAGAATAGTACAGCTATGATTATTGAAGATGATAAATTAGGTACAGATGAAATTTCTTATAAAGATTTAGCAGAGAAATCTGACCAAGTTTGTAACTTTTTACAAGGTTTAGGTTTCGAAGCTAGAGATAGAGTATTAGTTTGTTTAAAGAACTCTTTAGCATACCCTATTTCGTTTTTTGGAGCTATTAAAGCTGGAATTATTGCTGTTCCTACATCAACACTTTTATCTGGTTCTGAAGTTAAGTATTTAGCAGAAGACTCTCAAGCAAGAGCAATCGTTATGTCTGCAACTATGTTTGAGAACTTAACTCCATACTTAGAAAACCTAGATAACTTAAAAACAATTATTGTTGCTGGTACTGATAGTGTTGAAGGATATAATATTCCTAAAGGAATGCAAGTATTCGCTTTAAATCAAATTTTAGCAGATACTGATAAAACTCCAAACCACTACCCATCAAAGTCTGGTGAGCCTGCATATTTAGTATATACTTCTGGTACTACTGGATATCCAAAAGGTGTATTACACTCTCACAGATCTTTAATCGGTAGAACTCCTGCAACTGAGTATTGGTTTGATTTTAAAGAGAATGATAGAATCATGCACTCTGGTAAATTTAACTGGACATATGTATTAGGTTCTGCTCTTATGGATCCATTATACAATGGTCATACAGTTATTGCATATGAAGGTGCAAATGATGCTGGAACTTGGATTGAGTTAATTAAAAAACATAAATGTACTATTTTTATTGGGGTTCCAACAATTTATAGACAAATTGTTCAAAAAACTGATTTTACAATTGAAGATTGTCCTTCATTAAGATATTGTATGTCTGCAGGTGAGCATTTATCAGATGAGATGATTGGTTTATGGCAAGATAGATTCAAACAAGATATCTTTGAAGCAATTGGTATGTCTGAGTGTTCATACTATATTTCACACTCTAAAAACAATCCAATTAGACCTGGTTCTGCTGGATTTGTTCAACCAGGACACACAGTAAAACTTTTAGATCCTAATACTTTAGAAGAAGTTGGACTAGAAGAAGAAGGTATGATTTGTATTGGTGAAGATGATCCAGGATTATTCTTAGAGTATTGGCAACTTGAAGAAGAGACAGCTAAAGCTAGGCATGATGGTTGGTTCTTTACAGGTGACTATGCAAAAAGAGACAAAGATGGATATATCTGGTTTATAGGTAGAAAAGATGATATTATCAACACTT
The DNA here is from genome assembly GCA_947494995.1 of uncultured Campylobacterales bacterium. Classification (GTDB taxonomy): domain Bacteria; phylum Campylobacterota; class Campylobacteria; order Campylobacterales; family Arcobacteraceae; genus Halarcobacter. The sequence goes on from CANLWY010000002.1 coordinate 301,770, forward strand.
TTGGATTTAGAGTATCTCCACACGAAATCGAAAGAGTTGTAAAAACTCATGAAGATGTAGCTGATTGTGTTGCATTTGGTTTAGAGATTGGTAAAGATAAAGTTATCGTTGCAATCGCTGTTGTTGGACAAGAAGAGTTATCTGAAGAGAAAGAAGCTGAAATTCTTAAATATTCTCAAGATAACTTAGCTAAATATAAAGCACCAAAACAGATTTTTGGAATGAAAGATTATCCAAGAACTAAGAATGGTAAAGTTCTAAGAAAACAACTTGTAAAACAATTACATGAACAATACCATTCAATTGAATCTGGTGAAGAGCTTGTAGAATATAAAGCAAGAAGATCTATGATGTTTGTTCCTGCATACAACAAAAAGTATGTTAAGAAAGCAAAAACTGTTCTTGCAGATACTGTTGTATTTGATCTTGAAGCAATTTTACAAGAACAAAAGGATACAGCAAGAAATGTTATCAAAGAAGTTTATGCTGAAGAGGGATCAAAATTTGGTGAGTCTGAAAGAATTTTAAGAGTTAACAACGTTGGAACTGAAGACTTAGCAAAAGATTTAGAACTTGCACGTGAGATTGAAGTTGATGGGATATTATTCTCAGAAATTGAAACTGTTGAGCAAGTATTAGAAGCTGAAAAGTTAATTAATGATACTGATCCTAACTTAACAATGATGGTTATGATTGAGACTCCATTAGCGATTCTTAACTCACCAGATATTTGTGCAGCATCTAAGAAAACTGAGGTTATTGTTGTTGGTTCAAACAACTTAGCAAATAGACTTCAAATTGACATTAAAAAAGGTCAAAAAGCAATGTTCAATTACCTAGCGAGAATTGCATTATCTGCAAAAGCATATGGTAAAACTGTAATTGATGGACCTCACAATGATGTACATGATGAGTTTGCTTGTGAAGATTCTACAAAAGATGCATTTAACTTAGGATTTGATGGTAAAGCACTTATTCACCCTGTTCAAGTTGAATATATCAATGATATCTTTACTCCAACTCAAAAAGAAGTACAAGATTATGAAGAGATGATTGCTAAATATGAAGAAGCAGAAAAAGATGGTAAAGAGGTTATCCAATATAAAGATAAACTTGTAGATAAAGTAAGAATTACTTGGGCTAAGAAAATGATTACACTTTATGATACATACAAATCTTTAGGTCAAAACCTATTTAATAAGTAAGGAAGAAGAATGTCTAAAATTAATGTAGGAAACTTTTTCGAAGATTTCTCAATCGGTCAAAAAATTGTTCACCCACTTCCAAGAACAGTAAGTGAAGGTGATGTATCTTTATACATCGCTTTTACTGGTTCTAGATTTGCTTTACACTCATCTGATGTAGTAGCACAAGAGATGGGATATGAGAAAAGACCAATTGATGATACTTTGATGTTCCACTTAACTTTTGGTAAGTCGGTACAAGATATCTCTTTAAATGCAATTGCAAACTTAGGTTATGCAGAAATTGCATTCCCTAATCCAGTTTTTATTGGAGATACAGTTTCTATGACTTCAACTGTTATTGGATTAAAAGAGAATTCAAATGGTAAATCTGGAGTTGTATATGTTCATTCTATTGGTGTAAACCAAAATGGTGAGGAAGTATTAAACTTCAAAAGATGGGTTATGGTTCACAAAAAAGATAAGGAAACTTTAACAGGTATTAAAGAGATTCCTACTTTTTCAGAATCAACTCCTATTTTAGATGAAATTAATTTACCAGAAATCAAGTGTGTTGACACTGATGCAACTGGTGGAAAATTCTTCTTTGAAGATTATGAAGTTGGGGAAAGATTAAATCACCCAGAAGGTATTACTATTGATAATAGTGACCATACTTTAGCAACAAAGTTATATCAAAACAATGCTAAGGTTCACTTCAACGACCATATGATGAAATCTACTCCTATGGGAGAGAGATTAATGTATGGTGGTATCGTAATCTCTATAGCAAGAGCAATTTCATTTAATGGTTTACAAAATGCACAATGGATGTATGCTATTAATAGTGGAGCTCATTCAAACCCAACATATGCAGGAGATACAATCTATGCATATACTGAAGTTATTGATACGATTGATACAAAAAGAGATGATATTGGATTATTAAGACTAAGAACTATTGCGGTTAAAAACCAAAAATCTTTTGAGATTATCAATCCAAAAGGCGATGATGGTAAGTACCTACCAAATGTAGTACTTGATTTAGATTACACAGTTGTTATTCCTAAAAAGAAAACAGCTAAATAAAAACATAAAAATTAAATTTTAAAAAGGATATAAATATGACACACCCAAACGAAGCACTATTTGAATCTGGTAAATCATTACCAATTATTCCAACTTGTGAGCACTTTGCAGGTAGCGAAAAGCTAATCTTAAAAGGTTTCCAAATGCAAGAAAAGCTTGGACCTGTTTTTGATATTACTTGTGATTGTGAAGATGGAGCTGAAACTGGAAAAGAAGTTGAACATGCTGAAATGATTGTTAGAGTTGTTAACTCTGAAGCAAACAAATATGGTATGGCTGGAACAAGAATCCACGATTTCTCTCACCCAGATTGGAGACAAGATGTTGATATTTTAGTTCCTGGTGCTGGTGAGAAATTAGCATATATTACATTACCAAAATCAACTTCTTATGAAGATGCTAAAACACAAATCGAATATATTCAAAAAGTAGCTAAAGAAGCTGGTATTTCAAGAGAGATTCCAATTCATATCTTAATTGAAACTCATGGTGCATTACAAGATGTAGAAAAAACTGCTACATTACCATGGCTTCAAGTATTAGACTTTGGATTAATGGACTTCGTATCTGGTTACCAAGGTGCTATTCCAGCATCTAACATGAGATCTCCTGGTCAATTTGATCACAGATTAATTGGAGCTGCTAAAGCAAAAGTTGCTCAAGCTGCAATCCAAAACCATGTTATTCCAGCACACAACGTAACACTTGACCTTAAAAACCCATACCAAACTTATAAAGATGCTGAAAGAGCTAGAAATGAGTTCGGATTCATGAGAATGTGGTCAATTTACCCAACACAAGTACAAGCTATCGTTGATGCAATGAAACCAGACTTTACTGAGTTAGAAGCTGCACAAAACATTCTTTTACTTGCACAAGATGCTGAGTGGGGACCAATCCAGTACGATGGTGAGTTACACGATAGAGCAACTTACAGATATTTCTGGGAATTAGTACAAAGAGCTCACTTCTCTGGTGCTAAATTAATGGATGATGTAAATACAAGATTTTTCTCTTAATATTTAAGAAAAAGATTAAAAATAACTTTTTAGATAAGAAGGAAACTTCTTATCTAAACTTAAAACAAAGGACAAAAATGAAAAAGCAACTAGTCAAGGTCGCCAACTTATGTGAGATGAGTTACCCCAGGTAGATTTTAAAAAGACAATATATATTTAACTACCTTTAAACAACTCAATTTAACCTCACAAAAAACATTCAAAACAAAAAAATCAATTGTCAAATATTTTATAAAAAATTAAAAGGCATAAAAATGAATAAACATCATTTAAATTTAGAAGAATTAAAAGATTATTTAGGATTTGGTGTTGCAGGAAACTTTGCAAACCATTTAGGAGAAGCTGGAGAAGCAGATGAATTCTCTGTAATTGAAACAAAAGAGAAAGATGCTCCAAAAGGAATGTTTCCTTTTTATATTCCAGAACATGACTCTTTTTTAGGGACATACCCTATTTGTGATGAAATAATTAAAACTCATGATAGAGAAGATGATAACTTACAAGTTGAGGCAGAAGTTGCTCTTATTTGTGACTTTGTTTATGAAAATGATAAGATTGTAGATATTACTCCAAAATATTTTACTGCTTGTAACGATTTTTCAATTAGAATTCAAGATGGTAATAAACTAAGTACAAAGAAAAACTGGGGTGTAAATACAAAGGGTGTTTCAAGAGATTGTATAGAGATTGATAATTTTACTGAAGAAGGTATTTTAAATAGATATCATATTGCTTCATTTATTAAAAGAGATGGAATTGTACATGACTATGGTACAACATCAGCAGTTAAATCATATAGCTATTTTTTCACTCAATTAAAAGATTGGATGATAGAAAAGTTAAATACTCAAGAAGATTTAGGACCTTTAGAAGAGTTAACTCAATTTACTAAACACGCTAAAGATGCAAAAGGCTTACTAATAGCTGCGGGTGCTACAGCATATGCAGAGTTTGGTAAAACTCACTTTTTACAAAAAGGTGACGAAATCTTTGTATATATCTATGATGCACACTTTCACTCATTTGATGATATGTACAATGATATGTGTGGGATGGATACTTTCTTAAGTAAATGTTCTAAATTACATCAAGTTGTAGAATAAAAAAAAGAGAGAATATACCTTCTCTCTTTTTCCTTAAATAAAATGTTATAACATTTTGAAACTTCAATTATGAAGCTTGAGCTAAAATAAAATCTTCGTATTTTTTTGCAGTATTGTAACTAATCTGTGCAGTCTTTGCTACACTATAAACTGTAATTTTTTTATGTTCAAATCTTAATATATTAACGGCATTTGTCACTGCTTCTTGACTCTTTTTTCTTTTTACATTATTTGCTTTTGTTGTTGCTTTAACCTTCTTTTGAGTACGAGATAAAGCAGATTTTTTAAACTCTTCATTCATCCTATCATATAAAGTTATATCGTTTTGAACTAGTATCTTCTGAAGTGAACTAAATTCGTCATTTGTTATTGTAATTCTCATTAATTTCCTATCTGTTTTATTGGAAAGAAAGTATACAAAAATAAACTTAATATTAGTTCAAATTGTTATAACATTGTGAAAGTATTTAGAAATAAAAAAAGCCTCACATAAATTGTGAGACTTTTATATAAGTTAAAAGTTTGTTATAAGTCTACCATTGCCTTAAAATAAGCTCCACTTCTACCTACATTTTCTACATTAACATGCATTCTTTCTGTTAATCTTCCATCTTCTAAAAACTGCTTCTTAACTTCTAAAATAATTGGTGTTGTTTTTCCTGGTATATCAACTTGTTGATAAAAATCACAAAATAGAGCTGTTTGAGTAGAACTAATCATAGGAGGAAAATCTTCTAATACTTTCTGCACCTCAATATTGTATTCATCAATCTCACTTTGCTCTTTATCTAACATATTTGCACATTTTTTAACATCTTCTGTATTATCTTTATTTACAAAACAAATTGTTGCTTTCTTATGCTTTAAAATATTGTGTAGACTATCTTTTGGAACACCCTCTTCTTTTTGACCAATTGATACAATTACTACCGCTGGATTACTTGATAGTGGCACAAAATATGAAAAAGGTGCTGCATTTATCACACCTTCATCTTCTGTTACTATCCATGCAATTGGTCTTGGAACAACTGTATCTGACATGATTTTATATCTATTTAAATCATTTACATCTTTATAATCAATAATCATCTAAAATCCCCTATTTTTGATAGATACAATATTAATATAATCTTTTTATAAAAAGCTTAAATTATAAGCAATAATTTTATAGAAATATGGTTATAATCTACGTAAAAAAGGCTATTAGTGAATAATGTGATTGAACTATTTAAAGAAATAACTCAAATTTCAAGGTGTAGTGGAACATATGAACCTTTTATAAACTATATTAAAAACTTCTGCCAAAAATACGATTATGAATGTTTAGTTGATAAATACAATAATATTTTATGTAAAAAAGCTAATTCAAATGCCAAACTTTGTATACAAAACCATTATGATATTGTATGTTTAGTTGATGGAACCATTCCAAAAATTATTGAAGAAGATGGATTTTTAAAGGCCGAAAACTCTACTCTTGGTGCAGACAATGGTATTGGCTGTTCATATATGCTTTCTTTGATGACACAAGGATATGATTGTGAATTTTTATTTACTTCTGATGAAGAGATAGGGCTAATTGGTGCAAACAATTTAGAGCTTGAATTAAATGCACAATATATGCTAAATATTGATAGTGAAGAGGAAGGTGAAATTTGTATTGGATGTGCAGGTGGAGTAGATTTTTTTGCTAAAAATCCTACAAAATCTATTATTAAAAACGATGGAAACTATGGGTTATATGAAGTAGAAATATCAAAACTTCCAGGTGGTCATAGTGGTGTTGATATACATCTAAATGTAGATAATGGAATCAAACTTATAGCACAAACTATAAAAGAAAATGATGGTCTTTTATTAGATATAAATGGTGGAGAGAGAATAAACTCAATACCAGTTAATGTAAAAGCAATAATAGCCCTTAAATCTTATCCAGAGAATATTCCTCATGAAAATATTTGTATAAGAAAAATAGAGACTAAAAGCGAACATTTAAATATTTGGAATAGTGATATTATAGATTTCATTTATACATTTGCTAATGGAGTTAGAGCTTATGATAAAAACCTAAGAGTTGTATTAAACTCAATAAATCTTGCAAAAATATCTACAAATATAGATGATATTGAGATCCAATTAAGTGCTCGTTCTATGTCAAATGATGAATTAAATTTATTGAAAAAAGAGACTATTGCCCTACTTAGAAAGTTTGGGTTTGAAGTGAAAACTGATGGTAAATATCCAGCTTGGAAACCAGACATAAATGAGTTTACAAATAAGATATTAGAGACTTATAAAAAACATGACAAATCTGCTTCACTTGAAGCAATACATGCAGGTCTTGAATGTGCTATTTTTAAAGATAAATTTCCAGAGATGAAGATAGCTTCAATTGGACCAAACATTTTTAATCCTCACTCAAATAGAGAAAGGGTAGAAATTAAATCAGTAGAAAATTTATCAAAAATAGTAAAAGAGATTGTTGATTCAATCTAGGATTATAAATGAATATATTTGAAATTAATGATTCATGGGAATACCATAATTTAACTCCTCAAATTAAAGAGTTAAATAAATTTTATAAAAATACTAATACTAAAGATGAGATAACATTTGATTTCAAAAATTTAGAAGAGATTGATTCATCTGGAATCATCTTAATTATAAAATATATAATACTTTATGAAAGAAACAGTATTAAAGTAAATATAGAAAATATCTCTTCTAAGCATAAAAAGATGCTTCATCTTTATAAAAACAACTATGTACATAAAGATGCACTAATAGAACAAAAACCTTTTTTCTTAGAACGTATTGGAAAAGATGTATTTGAAACTTCTAATAACTTTAAAAACTTTTTATACTTTATAGGGAGACTAGTTACATACTTTTTTTATCTTTTATTACATCCTTCTAAAATTCGATTTAAAGCAATTGTAAATCAAATAGAAATTGCTGCAATTCCAATTATTCCTATTGTTGCTCTTGCTTTATTTCTTGTTGGTTTTGTAACAGCATATCAAGGAGCAGAACAGCTTGGAAAATTTGGTGCTTCTATTATAGTTGTTGAGATGTCTACTATGTCTATGTTTAGAGAAATAGCACCATTTTTAGCTGCTGTTATTATTGCAGGAAGAAGTGCCTCTTCTTATACAGCACAAATAGGAACTATGAAAATAACGGAAGAGATTAGTGCTATGAGAACTATGGGACTTGATATTGATATATTTTTGATTATCCCTAGAATTATTGCGCTTGTTATTGTACTTCCTTTGATTGTATTCTTTGCAGATATGGCTTCACTTTTAGGAGAAATGGTAATTGTTAAATATCATTTAGGAGTTTCATATACCCAGTTTATAGATAGAATCTATGAATATGTAGAGATTAGGCATATTCTACTTGGTATTTGTAAAGCTCCTTTATTTGGTATTTTAATTGCTATTGTTGGATGTTATAGAGGATTACAAGTAAAAAGTGGTACAGATATTGGTAAATATACTACAAAAGCTGTTGTTGATTCAATTTTTTGGCTTATAATAGTAAATGCTCTTATTTCATTACTTTCTATACAATTAGGGTTTTAAGATGATACAAGTTAGAAATATTTCGACATCTTTTGGTGAAAAAGTAGTTCATGATAATATCTCCTTTGATATAAAAAAAGGGGAAATTTTTGGAATACTTGGTGGTAGTGGTAGCGGGAAAACTGTACTTTTAAGACAAATTATAATGTTAGATGCCATACAAAAAGGTGAAATAGATATTTTAGGACAAAATATAAAAACACTAAAACAATCACAAAGGGAGCATATAAAAAGAAATTGGGGTGTTTTATTCCAGTTTGGAGCCCTATTTTCTTCACTTAATGTAATTGAAAATATTGGTATTATGTTAAAAGAAAACACTAAACTTCCTCAAGATTTAATAGAAGATATTGCCTATACAAAACTAAAAATGGTTGGTCTTGATTCAAGAGTTGGAAAACTTTATCCAGAAGAGCTTAGTGGTGGTATGAAAAAAAGAGTTGCCTTAGCACGTTCTTTAGCCCTTGATCCAGATATTGTATTTTTAGATGAACCAACTTCTGGTTTAGACCCAGCAAGTGCAAAGGCTTTTGATACATTGATTTCAGAGTTAAGAGATATGTTAGGACTTACAGTTGTTATGATTACCCATGAATTAAATACAATTAAAAATGTGTTAGATAGATTCTTGATACTATCAAATGGAAAGTTGGAAATTATAGGAACATATAAGGATGCTGTAAATGCAAATAATGATACAATTAATAGGTTTTTAAAACTATCAAAGGAAAATTTTGGAAAATAAGGCTAGATATACAATAGTTGGTCTATTTGTTTTAATTTTTGCAATAGCAATGGTTATTTTCATATTATGGTTAGCAAGATATGATGTTGAAGAGATAAATGCAAAAGAGTTTCGTCTATATAGTAAAACATCAATTGCTGGATTAAATAAAAACTCTATGGTTGAGTATAAAGGTTTAGATATTGGAACTGTAAAAGATATAGGTATTGATCCTAATAATCTTGAGCAAATAGAGGTAATCCTTAAAATAACAAATCCAAATGTTATAAAAACAAACTCTTACGCTATTATTCAATCACAAGGTGTAACCGGAAATAAAATTATTGAAATTGAAGGGGGTACTCAAGAAGCTGAATTACTAGTACCTAAAAAAGGCTCTTTTTCAATTATTCCACTAAAGAAATCATTTATTGATAAACTAACTTCAAGTGCAGGAAATATAACATCACAAATAGAAACTGTATTAAAAAGATTTGAAGTTTTACTTAGTGATAAAAATATGCAAAATATTGAGCAAATTCTTAAAAATACTAATAATTCAACAAAAAGCTTAGATGAAGTAATGTTAAATGTAAATAACCTAATTGAAAAAGAGTTAGTAAAAACCCTTAAAAATGTAGATAGCATGACAAGTAGTATAAATAGCGTTGTAAAAAAAGATATAAAAAATACTATCAAAAAAATCGATTCTTTATCTCAAAACTTTAATATCCTAAGTAAAGATATAAATAGTACTATAAACAAAGATGTAAAACTTTTAATAGAAGATTTAAGAAAAACAGCTAAATCAACTCAAGGTATTGATAAGGTACTTGATGATTTAGAGGCTACTTTAAATAAAATAGATACTACAGTTGAAGAGTTTAGTTCAAACGGTGGAGATATGATATTTAAAACAAGAGAAGTTAAATATGGTCCAGGAGAACAAGAATAATGATAAAAACAACAATAACAATAATTTTAGGTACCCTATTTTTTAGTGGTTGTATTTCTATAACAAAAGAGATTCCTTCATATCAAACATATACTCTTTCATTAAAACAAGATATTAAAAAATCAAAATATATTGATAAAACAATTCATGTACTTGAACCAAAAGCTATAAATAGTATAAATACAAAAGCTATAAATTACTCTAAAGAGAGTTTTGAGCAAGAAAAATATGCACTTAGTAAATGGAGTGATAAACCTTCGAAAATGCTACAACAAGTTATTGCAAATTATCTTGTAAATAAAAACTCTTATAAATATATAACTACATCAAATATTAAAGTCGATAATGACTATAAATTGATTAGTCAATTAGTTGATTTTAAACATACTTTTTCAAGAAATAGTTCATATGCTGACTTTTCCATAAGAATTTATTTAATTAATAACAAAACAGAAAAAGTATATTTTAAAAGTTTTACATATAATAAGAAAACTGAAACAAACGATGCACAGGGTCTTGTAAGAGCACTAAATAGCATTACGAATACTTTTCTTATAGATTTAAATAATTTTATAATAAAATCTTTAGAAGAGAACTAGTTTAATATGCTATAATTGAATTATCCTACTCTATAAGAAAATATGTTGAATAGTAAAAATGAAAAAATAATTGTAAAAATAATAAAATATGGGCCTGTCACTCTTATTTTATTATTATCTTTAATATTATCATTCTCATTATATATAAACAATCAAGCTGTTTATAATAATGAAAAAAAACTTATTGAATCTGAACATATTCAAAGAAATAAACAATTAATTAAAAATCAAGTAGATAGCGTTTATAACTATATTGCAAAAGAACAAAAATCTACAGAAACAAAATTAAAAGAGTCTTTAAAACAAAGAGTTTATGAAGCACATACAATAGCTACAAATATTTACAATGAAAATAAACATTTAGATAAAAAAATTGTTATGAAAATGATAAAAGATGCACTAAGAAATATACGATTTAACAATAAAAGAGGATATTTTTTTATCTACTCTTTTGATTATGAATGTATTTTACTACCTGTTGCTAAACATCTTGAGGGAAAAAGTTTTTATAACTTTAAAGATGGTAAAGGCAATTTTTTAACTAGAGACATAGTTGAGCAAGTAAAAAAAGAGAAAGAAGGTTTTTTAACTTGGTGGTATCATAAACCCTCAGATATGAAGAACCAATATAAAAAACTTGGCTTCAATAAGCATTTCGAACCTTATAACTGGTTTATTGGTACAGGAGAATATATTGAAGACTTTGAAAATGATATAAAAAAAGATATATTAGATTATATACAAAATCTATCTTATCCAAACAAAGAATATATTTTTGTAATAGACTTTAACGGGAAATACTTAAGTCACATAAGAAAAAGTATAATTGGATTAAATGCACTTGAAGCAAAAGATACAAGAAGTCATCAAACAATTCTAGATGCAATTGAAATATCAAGAAACAATGGAAAAGGTTATATAAGCTATGTGCAAACTAGAAAACCAGGATTAGATTTACCCATCATAAAAACAAGCTATGTAAGAGGTTTTGAAAAATGGCAATGGTTCATAGGAAAAGGTTTTTATGAAGATGATATAAAAGATGTTGTATTAAGAAAAAAAGAGCTTCTTGAAGATAAATTTAAAGAAAATTTAAAACAAATAGCTATTATAACTATAGGTTTAACTACTTTATTACTATTTGTATCAATGCAAGTCTCAACTCTTTTACAAAAAAGATTTAAAGCATATCAAAATGAAATCAAAAGTAATCTTGAAAAAATCACACAGCAACATGATATGATTGCACACCAATCAAAAATGGCAGCTATTGGAAACATGATAGCAAATATTGCACATCAATGGAGACAACCACTTTCAATGATCTCAACAGCAGCAACAGGGATTAAACTAAAAAAAGATTTAAATATACTAGAGGATGAAGATCTTTATAAGAGTATTGAGTATATAAATGATTCAACACAATATTTATCAAAAACAATTGATGACTTTAGAAACTTTTTCTCTAAAAATAAAGAAAAAGAAGAATTTTGTATTATTGAACCAATCAATGTTTCTTTAAATATATTAAAGTCTCAATTTAAAAACAATGGTATAGAGATAATCAATACTATAGGAGATTCAAAAATCTATGGACTTAAAAATGAATTAGTTCAAGTAATAATAAATATTATAACAAACTCAAAAGATGAATTTATAAAAAAAGAAAAATTGAGAAAACTTATTCTCATAGATAGTTTTGAAAAAGAGGGTTTTGTATATATAACTATAAAAGATACAGCTGGTGGTATAGATGAAAAAATCATTGAACATATATTTGAACCATATTTCACAACCAAGCACCAATCACAGGGTACAGGGATTGGTCTTTATATGACTGAAGAGATTATTACAAAACATATGAAAGGAACTATTAATATTAATAACTCTAACTTTGATTTTGAGGGTAAAAACTACACTGGTGCAAAAGTTACTATTAAACTAAAACTTGCATAAATGAGAAATTGTGTAACCACCAGAGCTTCATAAATAAAATTTATATCTGTTTATTCTTTTTAATAATCTCAAATTAGCTATAATCTCCTAATTTCAATTTACAAAAGGATTGCAAGAATGGGAAAAATTACAGAACAAGATATTATTAATAGTATAGCTGACGCTTGTCAATATATATCGTTTTATCATCCAGAAGATTTCGTTAAAGGAATGGTAGAAGCATATGAAAAAGAGCAAAGTGAATCAGCTAAAAATGCTATTGGACAAATCTTAATCAACTCAAAAATGTGTGCTATGGGACATAGACCACTTTGCCAAGATACAGGAAGCGTAAATATCTTTGTAAAAGTAGGTTTAAAAGCAGACTTAGATATTAGTAGAGATTTAGAAGATGTATTAAATGCAGGTGTAGCAAAAGGTTATACTGATCCAGATAATACACTTAGATTCTCTGTTGTTAGTGATCCAGCAGGAGAGAGAAAAAATACAAAAGACAATACACCAGCAGTTATCCACTATAGTGTTGATGCAAACTCTGATGTAATTGATATTACAGTTGCAGCAAAAGGTGGAGGTAGTGAAAACAAATCTAAATTTGCAGTATTAAATCCATCAGATAGCGTTTATGACTGGGTAATGTCAAATGTTGAACAAATGGGAGCAGGATGGTGCCCTCCAGGTATTTTAGGAATTGGTATTGGTGGTAATCCTGAAAAATCAATGCTTTTAGCAAAAGAGTCTCTAATGGGTCATGTTGATATCCATGAATTAAAAGAGAGAGGTCCTCAAAATGCACTAGAAGAATTAAGACTTAGACTATACGAAGATATTAATAAAATCGGAATTGGAGCACAAGGTCTAGGTGGTTTAACAACTGTTTTAGATGTTAAGATTTTAGATTATCCATGTCACGCGGCATCATTACCAGTTGCTATGATTCCAAACTGTGCAGCAACTAGACATATTCACTTTGAATTAAAAGGTGATGGACCAGCTAAATTTGAAAAACCAGATTTAGATATTTGGCCAGATTTAGAAATCCCAATGGATACAGTTAAAAAAGTAAATATTGAAGATTTAACTAAAGAAAAATTAAAAGAGTACAAATCTGGTGATACATTATTATTATCAGGTAAAATTTTAACAGCAAGAGACGCTGCTCACAAGAAAATTGTTGAGTACAAAAATGCTGGTAAGCCACTTCCAAATGGTGTTGACTTAAAAGACAGATTTATCTACTATGTAGGACCAGTTGATCCAGTAGGAGATGAAGTAGTAGGACCTGCGGGACCAACAACTTCTACAAGGATGGATAAATTTACTAAAGACATGATGGAAATTGGTATCATGGGTATGATTGGTAAAGCGGAAAGAAAGCAACCAACTATCGATTTAATCAAAGAGTATGAATCTACATACTTAATTGCAACGGGTGGAGCTGCTTACCTTATTGCTCAATCAATCAAAGGTGCTAAGACTTTAGCCTTTGAAGAGATGGGAATGGAAGCTATTTACGAATTTGAAGTAAAAGATATGCCTGTTACAGTTGCAGTTGATACCGAGGGTAACTCAATACACACAACTGGACCAGCTAAATGGAGAACTATTTAGTCTATACCAGAGTTAAAAATTACAAAGGCTTAATCGCCTTTGTATTATTTTATAAGTCTATTATTTACTACTGCAATATCATTTAAACAACCAAATACTCTTTCTGTAGCATCTTCAATATCTTTTGCAGTCTCTTTTAAAACTTTATTATCTGCTTTTCTTGCATTTAAATCTATATAATTTTGTATCTTTTCATGAACTTTTTCATGTGTCTGCTTTAAAATATTCCACTCATTTGTTCTTGTAAATGCTCTATTATCATTTTCCAATCTACTTGTCCAAGTACCTAAATTACATGAACTTGAATCTTTGATACTAAATGAATCAAAACTATCTAAATCTTTAAAACACTCTTTTTTGAAATTAATATGATCATTTTTATATTTTGATATATCTTGAATTAAATCAATATCATCAACCATATCATAATATTTAGGATTAATTTGTGCCTTTTGTGTAATACCTAATAATCTATTTGAAAGATTTGCAACCTCTTTTGCTAAATCATCAATATTAGCAGAAGTAGAAGCATTATTTTGAGTCATCTTATCTAAAAGATTAATTGCATCATTAATTTGAACCACTCCACTCTCCTGTTCTCTTATTGCTGTTGTTACATTATCAATAATATCTTTTGTATCAACAATTTTTGAAGATAGAGTTTCATAACCATTAATCATATTAGTTGCAATCTCTTTTCCTTCATTTGATTTAGAACTTGCATCTTCAACAAGTTTCTTAATCTGATTTGCTGCTTCTGCTGATCTACTTGCTAGAGTTCTTACTTCTTGAGCAACAACGGCAAAACCTTTTCCAGCTTCACCTGCAGTTGCAGCTTCAACTGCAGCATTTAATGATAAGATATTTGTTTGAAATGCAATTTGATCAATCACTGAAATTGCTTCACTAATTGCACTTACTTTTTCATTTATTTCATCCATAGAAGTAGATGTCTTAGTTGCTAATTCATTTCCACTCACTGCACTACTATTTAACTCATCTGCAATCATTAACATCTGCTCTACATCTTTACTACTTGATTTCATATTTCCAGTAATTTGTTCGATTGAAGCAGCTGTCTCCTCTAGAGATGCAGCTTGTTTTGTAGAGCTATTAGCTAAATGCTGCGAGGATTGAGTTAATGTCTCTGTATTTATTTCTAACTCTTTCCCTGCATTTGTAATCATTGCAATTAACTGAGAAATAGCTTGTCCAAGAAGTATTGAGCCTGTTGATAGTGTTCCAAAATCACCATACATTCCAACCTTTTTCTCATCACTTAATCTATAATCATATTTCCCACTTGCATAATTATCAAGGACTAAATTTATATTGTTAATCTTATTTTTTGTATAGAAAATCATTTTATTAATAATCTCTCTTAAGGACTCAACTTCACTTGTTGCACCTTTTTCATGAATAGAGTATTCAAAGAAGCCATTTGATATTTTTACTACAACATCAGAAATTTCTGCAACTACTTTTTTATCTTGTTCAATAAACTTCTCTATCTTTTGAACTTGTTCATTCATATTACTAGTCATTTGAGCAAACTCATCAGTTCCTTTTACTTCCATAGGTTTGATGTACTCTTTTTCTCTTATTACATATTGGAAAAAATACTCCAATCCTTGTTTAAATGTCTTAATTGACTGTGTAATTCTTCTAGTCATAAGTGTACTAATTGTAAATACTAAAACTAACATTACTACTATTAGAGAAACTACAAAAATAAGTTGGAAATTAATCTCATTGTTTTTTTTATCAATGAACTTTTTTATGTTTTCTACTAACATTTCATCAAGTTTATTAAAAAACTCTATTCTTTTAGAAGATACTTCAAACCATTTCTTAGAATCAGCTCCATATATATTCTTCTTTAGTTGTTTTAAAGCATTTAAAGCAACTGAATCGTCAATCATAATTAAAGAGTCTATTTCCTCTATTGTTTTTTGCTGTGCTTTATAGTCCATCACATCAAGTGAACTTCCTAAATAGTTATCAAAAACTCTCTTTACTTTTTTTAATAAGCTTTTTTCTTCTTTTGTAGTACCTTTTATTCTTCTATATTTATTTATATTTCTAGATATTGAAGAGTGGTACTTTTGGATTTTACTTGAATATTTAGTATCTCCTTTAACTACATAATCCTTGAAATTATGAATTAAACCTCCAAAACCAGCTAATTCCTGAATACTTGAAATAATTTGATTTTTTTTACTTTTATTAAAAACAATATTTCTAAAACCTTCTACTTCGTTACAAGTATCACAATTTAATTTTTTTGTATAAATCTCTAGTTGTTCTTTTGTAGCTACTTTTTTAAATAACTTTAATAGTGTCTCTTGAGAAGCTACAGTAGAACTAAATTTATAGTAGTCACTGTTAGAAATAGATCCTTTATTAAAAATCTCTCTTAATACTCTTCTCTCTTTTTCAGCCTCTTCAGTAAGATGGATAATTGATATATAAGCTTGAAGTTGTTTAGATATCTTTCCATTATTACTGTAACTTAAAATATCATCTATAAAATAGAAAATCATATTTATTAAATTTGTATAATACTCTATAATCTGCTCATCACTATTAGAAATAGCCTCTGTTTTATTTCTAAAAGAGTTTATTTTAATAAGCTCTTTATTTAAAGGTGTAATCTTTTGTTTTAATTCATTAAAATAGTTGTCTACATTAAAATTTGTCAAGTACTCTTTCAGATTACTAATACTTCTATCAGTTTTATCTTTTTGTGAAAAGAATTCACTTTTATACTCTTTTCCATAACTTAATGAATATACTAAACTATATTCTCTTTCTTGTTGTAATCCAGTCAAAAGGTCATTTAGTCTTTTTGTAAATGTTAAATACTCTTTTGTTCTCTCTATAGAGTTTTGTTCAGAAATTTTGTTATATAAAACGTTGCCTGAAAGGATAAAAATAGTTATAATAGGAAGTAGTAAAATAACTAAGATTTTATTTTTTAGTAAAAGATTATTCATCTTAATCTCCAAAATTATTAATTTTTTTGAAGTTTAACTAATGACTATTACACGGTGGTTACATAAAAGTATTATTTTTATTATTAGATTTTATTTATAAATTCAAATCCTCTAATACAAGAGCTTAGGTATGAGTTTCCAAATAAATTATAATGATTTAGATAGTGATAAAGATTATAAAGAATTTCTTTTGTTTCATATTCATAAGATAATGGATAGTTTAAATTATAATTTTCATAAAAATCATTTGAAAAACCTCCAAACATATGTGTCATTGCAATATCAACTTCTCTATCCCCATAATATACCGCTGGGTCAATTAAATAGATACTATCTTGATCAAAAAGTACATTTCCTGACCATAAATCACCATGAACTAAAGAAGCATGTTTTGTAGTATCATTAAAAAAATCAATAAGCCTTTTTTTATACTTCTTTAAAATAATCTCAAATTCATCTTTTATATTTTTGTTTTTTATCATTTGAACTTGAAAATCAAGCCTATAAGTAAAGAAAAACTCTCCCCAATTATCAGTTAAAATATTTTTTTGAAGATTCAATCCAATATAATTATCATAACTTAGTCCAAAATCAGGAAATTCTATTTTGTGTAGTTTTGCTAGTTCAATTCCAAGCCTCTTCATATGTTGTGAAGTTGAAATTTTAGAATCAATTTTTTCTATTTTTAATTCTTTTCTATCTACAGAGTAAACTCTAGGTATTTTAATACTACTATTTGAAGATAAAAGTATTTCCTCTAAAAGCTCTAAGCCTTTGGACTCTTTTATTAGACTATCATTATTTATATGATTTTTCTTACAAAAAATTTCCATTCTACTTTAATCTATTTTTTGCAAGATCAATATCTGATTGATATTTATAAATCATATAATCAAACATCGTACAATCTCTATTTTTACCAAAAAAAGATATCATCTCTAAGAATCTATATCCCATTCTAAAAAAAGCAGTAAAAGGAACAAGATAAGTAGCCATAGTTTCATATTTCCTATAAGGATAATATTTATCAAACTCTTCTTTAAGTTCTGTTAATATTTTATTCTCTTCATAAAGTTGTTCTTTAGTTTTTGAACTCATTGTTCTAAGAGCTAAAGTAAAATTTATAAAAAACATAATTAGGTTTAATTGCCAACCTAAAATAAAAATCTCTTCGTAACTCATTTATCCTCCATAAAACATAATTATAGCAACTTTTTTAATTGATTTCCTTATATTATTTCATATCTGCAATTATAAATGTCATCTCTAAATATTTTAATTGCAGAATTGTCAAATACTTTTTTGCAAGGTACTGCATATTTTAATTTTACTTGGTTTTTATTTATACCATGTTTTTCAATGTGTATCATTGCATTACTATGAAACTCTTTTATTTTTACATGATTTATTGATTTTTCTTTTGTATAGTTTTTGCATTGTATCAATAGAACCTCATTTTCATTTACACAGATTAGATCTATTCCTTTATCCCTTTTACCATTTTCAATTCCATTATATAGAACGTGATATCCTTTCCTTTCATAAATTTTCCCCGTCTTTAACTCAAACTCAATACCTTTTAATTTGTTTTTTTGATGAAACTCTCTTTGCCTTTTTTTTCGATTGTTTTCAAAACATTTCTTCTTATCTTCTATCTTCTTTAATTTTAAGAAATACTCTTCATCATCAAGTGCAATTGTACTATTTATACTCTCTTTGTAATACTCTATTTTCTCCTTCTGTTTTCCCTTTTCTTCACTTTTTTTTGATTTTCTATCAATATTAATTGTATTTCTATTATGACTTAATATTTCATCAATATATCTGGATTCTTCATTTTCTTTAGCTTTTACATCTTTAAAAAATCTTTTTAAAAAATTAATCATCTCACTTTCCTTTTTTCCCAATGAAATTATTTTATCAGAAGCATGTCACAAAACATGTCACAAATTTAACAATAAAAATATATTCTTAATAATTATTTTATATTTTTTAATAAAGACATCTAAATAAGGGATTTATATCAATTTCTGTATAATTCTTTTTTTTAAAGGAAAACTTTGAAACTACTTGAGAAAAACATTTCACAAACTATTGATGAAATATATTTAATAGAAACACTAAACTTAAATGACAAAAAAATTCTAGAACTTGGTTGCGGAGATGCAACAATGACAAAAAAAATTGCTTCAAATGGTTTTGGAAGAGAAATTATTGCATGTGAAGTTGATGAAATACAACATAAAAAGAATTTAAAACTTAATATAGATAATATTGAGTTTAAACTTTGTGGGGCTCAAAATATTGATAGAGAAGATAACTCTATTGATATTATCTTTATGTTTAAATCCTTTCATCACATTCCAAAAGAACTAATGCCCCAAGCCTTATGTGAAATTAAAAGAATTCTAAAACCAAATGGTTTAGTTTATATCAGTGAACCATTATTTCAAGGTAAACAAAATGAACTTATAGCAATCTTCCATGATGAGGAGCAAGTAAGAATAGATGCTTTTGAAGCTATAAAAAAATCTGTTGAAGATGAAGAGTTTAAACTTTTTAGAGAGTTTTTCTTTCAAAGTGAGATTACATATAAAAGCTTTGAAGACTTTGAAAAAAAACAAATGAATTTAACTTATAACGACCATGATATGAATGAGAATATAAAGAAAAAAGTAAAAGAGAAATATGAAAGTTTTGGAAGCAGTAAGCTAACACTTTCAAAACCATTTAGAGTTGATATTTTACAAAAATTTTAAAGAGAAAAAATGACAAAAAACTTATACGATATAAATGTAGAAAAACTAATAAAATGGGCACATGCTTATTATGTGGAGGATAACCCACAAGCAAGTGACGAAGAGTATGATAAATTAGCTAGAGAGTGTTTAGCTTTTGAACAAATGCATCCTGAACAATCACATCCAAACTCGCCAAATAAAAGAGTCGGTGGCTTTGTTTTAGATGGTTTTGTAAAAGCTTCACACCTTTCAAGAATGTGGTCGCAAGAGGACGTATTTGATACACAAGAATTAATTGATTGGATAAATAGAGCTAAAAAAGTAAATACAAATTTAGAGTTTATGTGTGAACCAAAATTTGATGGAGCTAGTTTAAATCTTATTTATGAAAATGGTTTGCTAAAACAAGCAATTACTAGAGGTGATGGAAGTGTTGGAGAAGATGTTACAAACAATGTTAAAACAATACACTCTATTCCTCTTCAAATTGAAGAGAAATCACTTTTAGAAATTAGAGGTGAAATTGTTATAAAAAAAGCTGATTTTGAGAAAATAAATGAACAAAGAGCAAAAAATGATGAAGCTCTATTTGCAAACCCTAGAAATGCAGCCTCAGGAAGCTTAAGACAGTTAGACCCTAGTGTAACAGCTTCAAGAAAACTATTTTTCAATGTATGGGGTGTGGGAGAAAACTCTTTAGAGTTTACTAAAACATCTGATATGATGAAATATATCTACTCTTTAGGTTTTGCAACTCCACCACTTCAAACTATAACTTCAAGTGTTGAAGGAATAGAAGAGACTTATCATAAAATAATTGCTTCAAGAGACTCTATTGAGATGATGCTTGATGGAATGGTTGTAAAAATCAATGATATAGAGACACAAGAAGAGTTAGGATATACAGTAAAATTTCCTAGATGGTCTTGTGCATATAAATTTCCAGCAGTAGAAAAGACTACAAAAATAATAGATATTATTCAACAAGTAGGTCGAACTGGAGTTATTACACCTGTTGCAGTTGTAGAACCAACTCATATTGATGGAAGTACAGTTGAACGTGCTTCTTTACATAACTATGACGAAATTGAAAGACTTGATTTAAGAATTGGAGATGAAGTAATTATCATCAAAAGTGGAGATATAATTCCAAAGATCACAAAAGTTTTTCATGATAGAAGAGATGGAACACAAAAAGAAGTAGCTAGACCAACAAATTGCCCAGAGTGTAATTCTGAACTACATGATGAAGGTACTTTAATCAAGTGTCAAAATCTTGACTGCCCATCTATTGTAACAAACTCAATAATCTACTTTGCTTCTAAAAACTGCATGAATATTGATGGTTTAGGAATTAAAATAGTTGAGCAGTTAGTAAAAGAGAAAAAGATATACGATATTTTAGATTTATACTCTTTAGAATATGAAAACTTAAGTGATTTAGAAGGATTTAAAGAGAAAAAAATAAATAATCTTTTAAAATCAATAGAAAATACAAAAGGAACAGAACTCCATAGAGTAATAAATGCATTAGGAATTGAACATATAGGAGAAGTAGCTTCAAAACAAATCTGTTTAGAGTTTGGATTAGAAGTAGTAAGTATTGATTTAGACTCTCTTATTGCTCTTGATGGAATTGGAGAACAAATGGCTAAATCATTTGTTGACTTTATGCATGTAAATAAAGAACTAGTTCTAAAACTACTTGATATTATTAAACCACTTGTTGAAGAAAAAGTTGAAGTTTTGGAGAATGCTTTCAAAGATAAAACAGTTGTTCTTACAGGGACCATGAGTCAATCAAGAGGATTAATCAAAAAAGAGCTTGAAGCTCTTGGAGCAAAAGTTAGCTCTTCTGTATCTAAAAAAACTGACTTTCTTATCTATGGAGAAGATGCAGGAAGTAAATATGATAAAGCCATAGACCTAAAAGTTACTACACTTACAGAAGAAGAAATGAAAGCAATGATTTAATCATTGCTTTTGTAGAATAAATGTTACCATTCACTATCTTTTTAATATATTATAATCAATTTTAATAAATATACTTAAGCTTTTTAGTTAAATATTTTATAATTGTTTTAGTTCAAATTAAAGGCTACAATTATGGATAGTGTATTTAAAGGTGAAAAGTCAGTAACAATGACAATGTTAATGACACCAGACAAAGCAAACTTTTCAGGTAAAAATGTACATGGTGGAGAAATTCTAAAAATGTTAGACCATGTAGCATATGCATGTGCGGCAAGATATTCTGGGATGTATGCAGTTACACTCTCTGTTGATATGGTTTTATTCAAAAATCCAATTAAAGTTGGTTCTCTAGTTACTTTCCATGCTTCTGTAAACTATACAGGAAGAACATCAATGGAAGTAGGTATAAAAGTTATTTCAGAAGATATTAAAGACCATACATTAAAAAATACAAATGTATGTTACTTTACAATGGTTGCAATGGATGAAGAAGGAAATCCTTCACCTGTGCCAAAACTTGAAATTAAAACAGAAGATGAGAAAAGAAGATATAACGATGCCATTAAAAGAAGAGAGATTAGAATGGCAACAAAACAATTACATCCAAAAGGATAAAAGAAAAGCATAGTCTTTTCTTTTATTTTTTATATCTATTATCAAATACTCTAAAGTCTCAACAAATATTACTTTCCTCTTGTTCTTTTTTTAATATCATGTAACTCTATATTATAAATATATTTTTTTATTATAAAATGATATAATAATTCATATTTATAAGCTATATAGGAATAATTAATTATGTGAAAAGATACTCTTTTTAAAATTTTTGTAATTGTTTTTATAATTGGACTATTACTATTATTTTCGATACGACAATTACCAAAATCAACTATTCAGCTTGAAGGAGTAAGTATTAGTAATGGTGCTTTAGAATCAGATACTGGTCCAAGTAAATTTTTAATAGTTAAATTAAAATCAAATAGAAATGTTAAAATCTATATGCCTAAAGGAGCAATGCTTCTAATTGGTAAAAGAGTTTTAATTAATGAACAAACTACATATTTTTTTGATACTAAAAAATATCAGTTTAATAGATATGTAAAAGAGGAGAGAAAATAATGGAAAAAGTTGATATGGATTCATATTTCTTAAACAAATTTGTGTCTTGTAGTATTGGAAATGATATATATGAAATAGATAACCCAAAGTTTGAATTACAACATGAGAAACTATTCTTAGTTGGAACTATTCCAAAAGGAGTAACTAATAATGACTGGGCAGAAGGTAAAAAATGTGCTGTTGCTTGGGATAAGGTTACAGATTATATGGTTTTTGATTCTGTAGATGACTATATTAAAAGTTCAAAATTAGACACTTAATCTCACTTAAAAAGAAAAGGCTTATGCCTCTTCTTTACTCTCAATGTACTCTTCGTAAGAACCTTTAAAGTCTACAATAGAACCATCTTCTTGAATTTCAATAATTCTATTTGCATAAGCATCAAGTAATTCCCTATCGTGTGATACACAAATAACAGAACCAGGATACTCAAGTAATCCCTCTCCTAGTGCAATAATAGCTTCAAGGTCTAAGTGATTTGTTGGCTCATCAAGTACCATAAAATTTGGTTGCTCAAGCATGATTTTAGAAAGCCACATTCTATGTTTTTCTCCACCAGAACAAGCAGATACTTGTTTTTCTTGCTCTTGACCGTTAAATAACATTCTTCCTAAGCAGTTTCTAATTTCAGAAATATCAGCATCTCTATCAAAGCTTCTTAACCAATCATAAAGAGTCATATCTCCTGAGATTAAGTCTGTTGCATTCTGAGGGAAATATCCATTTTGAATAGTTGCACCCCAGTGAATCTCACCTGAATCTGCTTTTAGATTTTCAACAATAATTTCACATAAAGTAGTTTTACCAATACCATTTGGTCCAATTAAAGCGATTTTGTCACCTTTTTCAAGTGCAAATGAAACATCATTTAATACTACTTCTCCATCAAATGATTTAGATACATTCTTAACAGATAGCAACTCTTTACCAACTTCCCTTTTTTGTCTGAAGATAATAGATGGATCTCTTCTACTTGAGATTTGAATTGCTCCAACATCAAGTTTATCAAGTTGTTTTTGTCTTGAAGTTGCTTGTTTTGCTTTTGAAGCATTTGCAGAGAATCTAGCAATAAATTTTTCTAATTCTTCTTTCTCTTTTTGTTTCTTATTCATATCAGCTTGTTGTTGCTTAGCAAGAACTGTAGAAGCAATATACCAATCATCATATGTACCAGTAAACTCTCTAATTTGTTTATAATCAACATCTAAGATATGTGTACAAACAGCATTTAAAAAGTGTCTATCGTGAGAAATTACAACCATAGTACCATCATGATGTTGTAATTGATTCTCTAACCAACCAATTGTTGCAATATCAAGGTTATTCGTAGGCTCATCTAAAAACAATACATCTGGTTTTGGATATAAAACCTGTGCAAGTAAAACTTTGAATTTATCTCCACCAGTTAATGTTGACATTAAATCAGTTTGTTGTGATGAAGGGAAACCTAAATCTTCTAAGATTTTTGTAATCTTTACATCATACTCATAAGTTGGATCTTCCTCAACACAAACAATTTCAAGCTCAGCAAGTCTATTATTTACTTCATCAGTAAACTCTGGACTCATATATAATTCTTCTTTCTCTTTTATTGCATCATAAAGTCTTTTATTTCCTAAAAGAACTGTATCAAATAAAGAGTACTCCTCAAATGCAAATTGGTTTTGACTTAATGTTCCAACTTTTTTACCATTTTGAACTTGTACTTCTCCCTCTGTTGCTTCTTCTTCACCTGAAAGGATTTTTAAGAATGTAGATTTACCAGCACCATTTGCACCAATAAGACCATATCTTTTCCCTGTATCTAATTTTAAATTTATATCTTGAAATAACACTCTTGAACCAAATGCTTTTTTAAGGTTTACTGTTTGAACCATAATTCTAAACTCCGTATTTTATTATGGCGCGATTATATCGAAAAGAAACTATATTTCTAGTTAGATAAAAATTGACATTTAAAAAATAACTTTTCGACTCACTATCTCTGATATAAATAATTACTTAATTTTAGACTTTAATAAATTATGATAATATAAAAATAATTTTATATAGAGTGAGAAGATGAAAAGTTTATCCATTAAAGCAAAATTAATATCCTTAGTAATAAGTTCAATTTTAATAGTATCTATGATTGTACTTATAGAATCAAGTAGTGCCCTTAATAAGACATCACATACCTTAACAGAACACTTTGAAGAAGAGGCTTTCTTATCAAAAGAAAAAGAGCTGCAAAATAATGTTCAAATAGCTATAAAGGTAGTAAAAAGGTTCCATGAAAAAGCATTAAAAGAACCTCATTTAACTAATAAATATAAAGAAGAGGCTTTAAAAACTATTGAAACTATAAAGTTTGGTAAAGATGGATACTTTTGGATAAATGATTCTCAGCCTAAAATGTTAATGCATCCTACTCAAAAAAACTTAGTAGGTCAAATTTTAGAAGACTATAAAGATATTGATGGCGTATACATTTTTAAAGAGATGGCAAAAATTACATCTAGTGCAAAACAAGAAGGTCTTATTAGATATAAAACATACAAACCAGGATCAGAAAAGATTGTCTCTAAATTTTCTTATGTAATAAAATTTCAACCTTGGGACTGGATTATTGGAACAGGTGCTTATGTTGATAATATTGAAACATCTGTAAATAGTATGAAAGCAGTTTCAAAAGAGAATATAGTTAATACTATTATACTAAATATAATCACTATTCTATTAACAGTTATAATTTTAACTTTTATCATTTTATATATTGCAAAAAGAACTATTTTTAGACCTCTTGAAACATTTCAGCTTGGGCTATTAAACTTCTTTAAATACTTAAATGCAGAAACAAAAGAAGTAAAACTTTTAGAACATAAATCAAATGATGAAATTGGAACTATGAGCAATGCTGTTAATAATGGTATTGAAAAAGTAAAAGATACAATGGATCAAAAGAATATTGAAGAATGGATAAAAGATGGAGTAAGTCAACTTAATCAAATTCTTATAAATGAAAAAGATATACAAAAGGTAAGTGACAAATCTATTGACTATATATCAACTCATATAAATGCAGGAGTTGGTGTATTTTACATATTTGATGAAGAGGAAGAGAAATTATTACAATATGCAAGCTATGCACATGTTATTAGAGATGAACTTTCAAATAAATTTTCTTTAAAAGAAGGAATTATTGGACAAGTTGCATTTCAAAAAAAACCAATATTACTAAAAAATATTAAAAAAGATGAGGGTTTAATTACAACAGGGACTATTACACAATCTGCATTTAATACATATACTTTTCCTTTAGTATATAATGATAAACTATTTGGTGTTATTGAGATAGGTTCCTTTGAAGAAATTGATGAAAAAAGGATTAAATTCTTTGAAGCAACAAATAGAATTGTATGCCTTGCACTACAAAATGCTTTCCAAGATAAAAAAGTAAAAGAGTTATTAGAAAATACAAAAAAAGCAAATAAACAGCTTGAAGTAAACCAGCAAAAACTTGAAGAAGCAAATGCTTATATGGAAGAGCAACAGCAACAACTTGAAGAAGCTAATGCAAATATGGAAGAACAACAGCAGCAACTTGAGGAAGCTAATGCAAACATGGAAGAACAACAGCAGCAGCTTAAAATCTCAGAACAAAATTTAAAACTTCAAAACCAAAAACTAGAAGATACTAAACAAGAGATTGAAAAGAAAGCAAATGAGCTAGAACAATCAGGTAAATATAAATCTGAATTCTTAGCAAATATGTCACATGAACTTAGAACACCTCTTAATTCTATTATTCTTTTATCTTCATTACTACAGAAAAACTCTAAACAAACACTATCTGACAATGATATAAAAAAAGCGAAAACAATATTTGAATCGGGGAATGAGTTATTAAGACTTATTAATGATATTTTAGATCTTTCAAAAGTTGAATCAGGAAAAATGCAAGTAATTATTGATAATTTTGAGAGTAAAGATCTACTTGAACAAATGAAAGATATCTTTGAATTTACAGCAATTGACAAAGGTCTAAAGCTTAATATTATTGATGAATATAAAGGAAAAATATCAAATGACAAAGATAGAATTTCTCAAATTGTAAGAAATCTTATTTCCAATGCATTTAAATTTACGAAAGATGGTTCAATTACTATAAAAATTGCTCCATCAGAAGATAAAGACTTTAAAATTTCTGTAATTGACACAGGAATTGGTATTGCAAAAGACAAACAAGAAGTGATATTTAAAGCCTTCACACAAGCTGAGGGAGGTACAAGTAGAGAATTCGGAGGAACTGGTCTTGGCCTATCTATTAGTAGAGAATTAGCTAAACTTCTTGGTGGTTATATAGAAATTGAATCAGAAGAAGGCGAAGGTAGTGCATTTAGTGTTGTATTACCAAATCTTCAAAGTGATGATATAGAACAACTATTTACAAAACCAATTGAAACGCCAGAAAAAAAGACTGAAATAATTGTTCCTAAAAAAAATGTACCTATTCTTGAAAATGTAAGTGATGATAGAAAAATTATGAATAATGATGATGAAGCATACTTAATTATTGATGATGATAAGATGTTTGCAGAAGTTGTATATGAAGAGATTAAAAAAGATGGAAACTTTGCACTTGTAGCATTAACAGCTACATCAGGTTTAGAGTTAATTAAAAAACACAAAATAAAAGGTATTCTACTTGATTTAACACTTCCAGATATGGATGGGGTAGATGTTCTTAAAGAATTAAAATCTAACTCTAGAACAAGACATATTCCAGTTCATGTAATTTCATCAAAAGATAAAAACAATGAAACTCTAGAATTAGGAGCTATTGGTTACTTGCAAAAGCCTGTATTTGATGGAGATATTAATAATGTAATTTCATCTATTGATAACTTCCAAGAAAAACAGATTAAAGATTTGCTTATTGTAGAAGATGATAAAGTACATAGAGAAGCATTAATTGAACTTGTGGGAGTTGGAGTAAATATAAAAGGTGTTAAAACTGCCTCAGAAGCTATTATTGAAGTTAAAAAAGAAAAATATGACACAGTAGTTGTTGATTTAGGATTAATGGATGGAAGTGGTTATGAAGTTTGTGAGTTTATTAAAAATACACATCCAAAACTTCCTATTATTATCTATACAGGAAGAGATTTAAGTAATGAAGATAAAATAAAACTTCAAGAATATAGTAATAGTATTATTATTAAAACAGCTAATTCAAATGAAAGAATATTAAATGAAATAAACTTATTCTTACATAGAGACGAGCAAGATAATGATGAAGAATCACATGAAATCTTTGAAAGTATTGACCTAGAAGGAACAAATATATTAATAGTTGATGATGATATAAAAAATATCTTTGTATTAGATGCTGCATTAAAAGAGTTTAATGCCACAACTTTTACAGCGTTTAATGGTCAAGAAGCTTTAGATTTTCTTCAAGAAGAACGTGATATTAAAATTGATTTAATATTAATGGATATAATGATGCCTATAATGAATGGTTACGAGGCAATGGAAAAAATAAGAGAGAATAAAAATATTAAAGATATTCCAATAATTGCAGTAACGGCAAAAGCTATGAAAGAAGATAGAGAGAAATGTATCCAATTAGGAGCAGATGATTATCTATCTAAACCTATAGATATAAATATCTTAGGTAACTTAATTAAAGTTTGGAGTAATAAAAAACATAAATGAATATGATTGCACAAGAGTTTGAAGATAAAACAAAAGTTATAATAGAAGAATTAGATAAACCCTCACAAATAAAAGAGTTTCTAAACCTTTTAGATAAAGAGTCATTCTTTGAAATAAGCTTTTTAAATATACAAATGCTTCCTAAAGAAGTAGTTATAAAACTAAATAAATTAAAAAATAAAGTCTCTATTTTTACAAATGAGTCTACACTAAAAAGCTATTTAATGAATCTAGGTTTTGAACTACATTTTAAAGATAACTATAGTAATAAAGTAAAATCTTTAAATTTAGAATATTTAACAATTGGAGGAAGTGCAGGAAGCCTTAAAAAGTTTATTGCAATTATAAAAGAACTTCCTAAATCTGAAATCTCAGTATTTATAGTTATGCATCAAAAAGCAGATAGTATTAGTTCTTTAAGTACGATACTTCAATCACATACAGAACACTACAAAGTTGTTGAAGCAAAGTCTGATATGAAAATTGAACCTGCAACTATATATACAGCGCCACCAGGACGTCATATGATTGTTGCGGGTGGTTTTATTTTCTTAACAGATGAAGCAAAAAGAAACTTTTCAAAACCATCTATTAGTACTACTTTTGAATCTCTATCAAACGAGTATAAAAATACATTATTAGCTGTTTTAGTTTGTGGATATGGAGCAGATGGAAGTGATAGTTTAGAACTATTAGAAAAAAATGGGTCAACTATTATTATAGAAACCCCTATTGAATGTAAAGCAACGCCTATGCTTGACAATGCAATCAAAACAGAAAAATATGATCATATATTTTCAATGGAAGAGATAAATGAGTATATTTTACGTTCTATTGAAAATGATTTTTTTACAAATGAAGATTTAGAAAAGTTCCTAATAAAAATATATAAAATTTATGGATATGATTATACTGGATATAGTTTAAGTCATGTTAGAAGAAGAGTACACCTGTTTTATAGTACCTTAAGACCAAAAAACTTTATGGAGTTTGAAAAAATTGTTTTAACAAATAAGTCAATTTTCAAAGACTTATTTTTAAATATTTCAGTAAATATTACAACTTTCTTTAGAAACCCTGAAGTATTTAAAATCTTAAAAAAAGAGATACTTCCAAAACTAGATAGTTTTATGGATATAAAAATATGGTGTGCAGGTTGTAGTAGTGGTGAAGAGCCCTACTCTATAGCAATTTTCTTAAAAGAGTTAGGATTATTAGATAAAAGTTTAATTTATGCAACTGATATCAATGATGTAATCTTAAAAAACGCAAAAAATGGCTTATACTCTAAAGAGAACTATAATCTATTTTTAAAACACTACTATCAAGCAGGTGGTGATGAAAGTTTTAGTAAATACTTTGATGATCATGATGATTTTGTGGAAATAAATAACGACTTAAAAGAAAGAATACTTTTTTTTAGGCATAATCTTGCACTAGATGCAAAAATCAATGATTTTCAATTAATTTTTTGTAGAAATGTAATTATCTATTTTGATACAGAACTAAAAGAAAAAATATTTAAACTTTTTAAAAATTCATTAGATAATTATGGTTTTTTAGTTTTAGGAGAAAGTGAATCACTAGAGAATAATAATCACTATAAAGCAATTGATAAAATAAATAAAATATATAAGAGGAAAAAATGAAAGATGAAATAAAGATATTAATTGTAGATGACGTTGAAGCCAATAGAGTATCTCTACAATACTTAATTCATGAATTTCTTGAAGATGTAGAACTTCTATTAGCTGAGAGTGGAGAAGAAGCTTTAAAAATTTCATATACAAATGACGTTGATATTATTATACTTGATATACAAATGCCTGGGCTTGATGGATTTGATACTGCTAAATACCTTAAAACAAATCCTAAAACACAAAATATCCCTATTATATTTTTAACTGCGGCATTTAAAGAAGAAGAGTTTAAACAAAAAGGTTTTGAAATCGGTGCTGTTGACTATCTAACTAAACCAATAGAAAACCACCAGTTTATCAATAAACTAAAACTGTATATAGAAATTATTTTAAAAACAAAACAATTAGAACAAGTAAATGAAAACCTTTATGCTGCATTACAAAAAGAGATGAAATTAAAAGAAAAAATTCAAAAACAACAATTAGAACTTGTAGAACAAAGTAAAATGGCTGCATTAGGTGAAATGATTGGAAATATTGCCCATCAATGGAGACAACCTTTATCAGTAATTTCAACTTGTGCTTCGGGTATGCAATTAAATCTAGAATTGGGGTTTGCAACTGAAGAGGATAATCATTCTAACTTAAAGATGATTATGAAAACAACAGATGAACTATCAAATACAATTGAAACTTTTAGAGACTTTACGAATAAAG
Organism: uncultured Campylobacterales bacterium; assembly: GCA_947494995.1. Lineage (GTDB taxonomy): Bacteria > Campylobacterota > Campylobacteria > Campylobacterales > Arcobacteraceae > Halarcobacter. Next base: position 332,484 of record CANLWY010000002.1, read on the forward strand.
ATAAACTTGTAGAGTTTGATTTATCAGAACTAATTGATAAATGCATTCAAACAGAAGCTTTCTTGATTGATGAAAATAATATTAATGTCGTTACATACCTAGAAGATAATGTTAAACCAATAAGTCTTCCAAACTCTCTTCTTCAAGCGCTTATGAATATCTTTGTAAATGCAAAAGAGGCTTTAGATACTTATGAAGGGAATAAGTATGTTTTTATTACAACAACTAGAGAAGAAAACAACGCTATTATCAAAATTAAAGATAATGCTGGTGGAATTAAAACAGAACATTTAAATAAAATATTTGAGCCATATTTTACTACCAAACATCAAGCCCATGGTGTAGGACTTGGTTTAAATGTAGTATACAAAATAATACATGATACTATGAATGGTAAAGTTAGAGTTAGAAACAGTAGATATGTATATGAAGATGTGAATTATGAAGGGGCTGAGTTTACTATAACTGTACCTTTACAGTTATAGTCTACTCTAAGAGATTAGAAATCTCTTTTATTGCCTCTTCATTTTTAAGACTAAGTTTAATTTCTATTCTTCTTGAAGCATCTTGGTCTTCTTTCCCCTCATTTGTAAAGACAGGGTCTAAAAATGATCTACCACTTGCAGCAATCAATTTTTTAAGTTTCTCTTTTCTTTTAAAATCAAGTGTTAATAAAAAATCCATCACAGAGTATGCTCTTTTTTGAGAAAGCTCTAAATTATAAAGATAGTTTCCTTTTGAGTTTGTATGTCCTTCAATTACTATTTTATCAATATGTCTGTTTATTTCATCATTGTCTAAAATAGTTTTAAAATAATCATAAACAGCAACCTTTAAAACCTCTTGTGAACTCTGTTTTAATTCAAACTCTCCTTCATCAAATAAAACCTTTGAAGAGAGTCTTAAGCTTCCATTTTTAGGATCAATTTGTATTGATTTTCCAAGTTTATCTTTAAGTTGACTAATAACCTTTATTTTTATACCCGTAAAACTTTTGATTTTCTGTTTTGTTGCTGCAAGATTTTGAGCCATAACTTCATGCTCATTTTTAGAATGTTTTAATTGTTCTTGCATAACTATCATTTCATCGTTTAATAATTTTGTTTTCTTTTCAAAAGAACTAATCAAAGTCTCTTTTAATAGAACATCTTCTAATAACTTATTTAACTTTTCTTCTTTCTCTTTTGATAAAGTGTCTAACTTTTGCAAACTATCTTGTAGTTGCTCTTTTTCTAAAGAAATTTTATTTAATCTATTTTCAAAAGAAAATATTCTTTCATCTTTGTTTTTTAATTGATTATCAAGAGCATTAATACTATCCAGAAGCTCTTTTTTCTTTTCATCTAAACTTTTTACTTTCTCTTTTAATTGATTATTTGAAAGAAGAAAGCTTTTTACTTCACTCTCTTTATTATTTAAGTCAATTTGTAATTTTTCATTTTCTAAAAGTCTATTTTTTAAATCCTTCTTGGTCTCTTCTAAATCATCAACTATTTTTTTTATTCTTTCATCTCTTTGTATCAAAGCAAGATGCTCTTTTTCTAAGTTTTCTTCTAGTTTGTCTGATTCTGTTTGTAATAAAGAGTATTTAACAATAATTGCTCCAATTAAAAGAATAAATACAAAAAGAAGTCCTGCCATTAAATCAGCATAAGAAATCCAAAAGTTAGTATTACTATTTTTACTTTCCATTTATATTTCCGCTTAAAAGCTCTTTTCCTAAATTTTTTAAATCACTTGAAACAAGTTCAAAGGAAGATAATACAGAATAAATCTCTGATTTAACAGCTTTTGAGTTTTTTTGCTGTTCATCTATTGAGTTTTCAAAAGATCGATTAGATGACTCTATAGAAACTTGAATTTTTTCAAAACCTTCTAAAAGCTTTTCTTGTTTTTTTGTAGTTTCTTCAAAAACTTTTGTAAGAGAAATATAACTTTTAGCAATTCTTTGTTCACTTTGCCTATACTCTTCCTCAAGATTCTCAATATGTGATAGTTTTGCTTTTGCAATATTATCTAAAGATGTTATATATTCAGGAGTAACTACATTTTCTATCTTTTCTAAGAACCTTTGATTTTGTTCTTGGTTCTCTAAAATTCTATGAAGTTCTATTTCATCTTTATCCCATATTAAATCTCTGTATTGAAACTTTATCTCATCTAATTCATTTTGTATCTTGGTTAATCCTCTTTTTTCAAAAAAGACCCACCAAATAGATAAAAAAATACCATAAATTGAAGCATAGAAAGCTGTTCCTACACCACTTAAAAGTACAGTAATTTCACTTTCTAAAGCCTCTTTTGATTCAACAGAAAAATCAGGCATTGATATAGCTATTGCAGTAAAGGTTCCTAAAATACCAAGTGTTGGAAATATTGATGCAGCTATATTCGCAAAATTGTCATTTCTAATAGCTCTTATATGATTTTGAAAAAAAGGTTCAATATTTCCATATGCTTTTTTCTTTTGTGCAATAATCAATTGATTATTGAGTAGATAACTATCAACTTTTTCTAAAACATTTGGTAGTTCATTTTTAAAATTTGCAAAAGAGTACCAAGCATTATGAGAAATAAAAAATACAAATATCACTAAGATTAAAAAAATAATAAAAATTGAGTGCATTTCAACTTTAAGTGGAATAAAACTGTTATACCCTAAAAGTAATAATAAAAAAAGAATTAGTGGAACTGAAAGAACCATAAAAAATCTTGGTGTCTGATTAATTTTTCGTTCATTAACTTGAATCATAAAAACTCTCCTAAAAAGATTTGCTTAAAATTGTATCATAATTAAGGAAAAGAAATAGTGACAGAATTAATTATCCAAAAGAGAGTTTGGTAAACTCTCTATGGTCTATAAACCTTTATGTTTTTATAGTTTTCAGAATCTATTAAATACTGAGCATGAAGCTGACTTAGTATTCCTTTATCACAATAAAAAAGATACTCTTTATCCTGAGGAAGTTTTTTAAACTCATTTTTTAGATTATAAAATGGTATCTTTAAAACCTCACAAGAAGCTTCAATACAAGCATCTCCTTGTCTAATATCTATAACTGTATACTCACCACTTGATAAATCATTTATAATATCAACTTCACCAATATCTTCTATTTGGTCTACAATATCTTTTACATCAGTTTTAACTGCATCTTCTACTGCCTTATCTAAAACAGAATAATCAAACTTTAAAGCCTCTTTTTCCATTTTCTTATAAGAACCATGAGTTACAGGATTTTTAGAAATTACACCACAATACTCAGGCATTGTCTCAGCAAATCTTTTTGTTCCTATTTGAGCTGAAAGATCAATGATTTCAGGTTTATTCATTGTTGCAAGTGGTCTTAATACTAATTTATTACATGCTTGATCAATTAAAGCTAAGTTTCTAAGTGTTTGAGATGATACTTGAGCTACACTTTCACCTGTTACTAAAGCATCAATTCCCATTTCATCTGCAATTTTTTCACTTGCCATAAGCATAAGTCTTTTAAGAGTTACTCCCATATATGACTCATTTGTTGACTTAAATATCTCTGTAACAACGTCTTCAAAAGGAACTGTAATAAATGATACATTATGAGAAGAACCATATTTATTCCATAGATAAAATGCAACTTGTTTTACACCAATTTCATGAGCTGTTCCACCAAGGTTAAAGAAAATAAAGTGAGTTTTCACTCCTCTTTTCATCATAAGATAACTTGCTATTGTAGAATCAAATCCACCAGACATCAAAGACAAGATATCTCCTTGAGTACCTAAAGGAAACCCTGATAATCCTTTATATTTATGAGTAATAATATTTAGCTGATTGTTTAGAAGTTCAATATTTATTGTAATCTCTGGAGTTTTTAAATCAACACCCTTTGTATCATTGTGAGCTAACATATATCCACCAACAGTCTGCTCTATATTTGTAGATTTAAAATCATGAGTACCAGATCTTTTTGCTCTTACAACAAAAGTTTTACCCTCTATTTCTTTATGCATTCTTTCATTTACTGCAACTTTAATATCATCTAAAGTTAACATATTATCAATTTGGATTGCTTCTAAAACCTGTTCTACTCCTGAAGTTTCTAATAGTTTTAATCTTACCTCAACAACTACCTCAACAGAACAAACAACCTCAATTTTGTCATAAAACTTTTTTAATTTTATATCTTCATCTATTCTTTTTAATATTTTTTCTAAATTTCCAAAAAGTTGATCAACCATCTGTCTTTTTGCAGATTTTCCTTTTATCATAATTTCTGGGAAAAATTTAACTATAAATTTTTGAGTTTTAACCTCATTGTTGCTCATTATTCTAATGCCTTTTATTTTTGTAAGCGGAATTATATCATAAGAGTAGTAAAGTTTCATGATGAAACTACTATGATGTAGAAAGGCTTTCAAATAAAAAAAACAGCAATAATAACCTTACTTTTTCTATCTATGACAACAATGATGTCAAATGTTGCTATAGTAACAGCCTTACCTAGATTTCAAGACTACTTTAGAGATATTGAAAATATTGAATTCTATTCAAGACTAATGCTTACACTTCCTTCTTTTATCATTGCTATATTAGCTCCTTTTTTAGGACATTTTGTTTTTAAAGTAGGGAAAAAGAAATCAGCTACTATTGCCTTATTGATTTTTGCTATTACTGGAAGTGCAGGACTATATTTAGAACAAATAGAAGCTTTTTTATTATCACGAGCGCTATTTGGGGTAGCCGTTGCTACACTAATGATAGTATCTACATCTTTAGTAGGTGATTATTTTCAAGGAGAAGCAAGACATAAGTTTATGGGATATCAAAGTGCTTTTATGTCCATAGGAGGAGTATCTTTTGTACTTGCTGGTGGTTTTTTATCAGATATGGATTGGAGACTTCCTTTTGGTATTTATTTAATAGGGTTAATTCTTCTTCCAATGGCAATATACTTTCTATATGAAGTACCCAAAGAACAAATAGAACAAAAAGAAGAAGATATAATTCCTACAAATCTTTTGGGAATCTATTTTTTAGCTTTTTTTTATATGCTGATTTTTTTTATTCTACCAACTCAAGTTCCTTTCTTAATAATTGATCACTTTGGAGGAAGTGGTAAGATAGCAGGTTCAATTATTGCTATAGCTTTTTTATCAAATGCTTTTGGGGCAATTACATTCTCAAAATTAAAGAAAAAATATAACTTCTCAACTATCTATTTAATTGCACTATTTATAATTGCATGTGGTTTTACTGGAATCGGTTTAGTTAAAAATATTTACTTCTTTTATTTTGTTACGCCACTTCTTGGTTTTGGTGGAGGAATAATGATGACAAATGTTACAGCATGGATGTTAAGTAAAACTACTTTTGAAAAAAGAGTTAAATCCTCTGCATACCTTACAAGTTTTCTTTTTATAGGCCAATTTTTCTCACCTATTGTTTTTCATCCTCTAGTATCTAAAGTTGGTGTTCAAAACTTTTTTGAGATTATTGGAATCACTTTATTTACAATAGTACTTTTCACTTCTCTTTATAGAAAGTTTATTAGTAATTCTTAATTAGCATCTTTGTAACTAACTCTAATATATTAAAAATAGCAGTAGTTCCCCTATTGTTTTCATCATATTTTGGATTAATCTCTGTAATCTCCCAACAACAAACCTTTTCATTTTTTAAAATTTGCATATTTAATTGTAATGCTTGATCAAAACTAAGCCCATACTCACTTGGAGTACCAGTCCCAGGCAAGTATATTGGGTCTATACTATCTACATCAAAAGATACATAAATATATTTACAGTGATTTAACTTTTTAAATATCTCTTCAACTACTGTCTTAACTCCTTTATAGGTTATATCTTTTGCAGTATATTTAGACATAGAGTTTCTATTTATTAATTCATCTTCTGCTCTTTCATAATCTCTTAATGCACAAAAAACTATATTTTCTGGCTTTATAGAAGGTTCAATTCCTGACAATCCTTTTAGTCTCTCCCAATGTCTTTGTTCTTCAATAGTTGGATTGTTTATTTTACTCTCAATATTATCTTGAGCTGTTACAATAGCTAGTGGCATTCCATGCATATTTCCAGATGAGCTAGTATAAGGAGAGTGTATATCAGCATGAGCATCTATATAGACTACTCCTATCTCATCATTAGGGTGAGCCATTTTAAGTCCATGCATTGTCCCTGCACTACTTGCATGATCACCAGATAAGACAATAGGAAAAAAGTTTTCTTCTCTTAAGTCTTTTATTCTACTTGCAACACGTTCTATTACTAAAGAAACCTTATCAATATACTTTGCATATTTATAAGAAGTATTATTTAAAAAACTTGAATTCTCATCCAAAATCACCTCTGAAGAGTATTTTTTGAAATATCTAGAACCTTGTTCTTTACAAGAGTTCATAAGTGCATCTATTCCAAGTCCTGCACCCTTTCTTCTTCCTGCTATATCAGAATAAACTTGAACAATTTTTATAAATCTTGAAGCATCTTTCATTGACTACTCCTTAATTAAAGAGTATAAATCTTTTACATCATCTATTTGTGGAATTAGATTTAGCTCTTTTCCTATATTTAGTTCATTAGCAAGTTTATATGTTAATCTAAGAACTGAATAGTCTTGTAAAGCAAAACCAACGGAATCAAATATTATAGTTCCATCTTTTGATACATTCAAATCAATTTTCTTACCTATAACTTCATGAAGCTCTGGACATATATAGTTTTTACCCATATGCTGTATTTCTCCCTCTATTTTAGATTGGCTTAAATACTCAACAACTACATGTGATTGTTCTACTAACTCTTTTTGAAGTTCTGTCTTCCCTGGACAATCTCCTCCTAAAGCATTAATAAATACATCCTTTTTAATCATATCTGAACTCAATATAGTTTGATATTTTTTATCTGCTGTACATGTTGTAATAATATCAGCACCCTCTACACACTCCTTTGAGTTTAAACAAGGAATAAATCTTATATTATGATTTTTTAGATTTTTTTCAAACTTTTCCATTGCTTTATTATCTATATCAAAATATCTTACTTCTTTTATATCAAATAAATAAGAAAAGACTAAATATTGAAACTCTGCTTGAGCTCCTGTTCCAATAAGAGCTAGAACCTTAGAATCTTTTCTTGCAAGATATTTTGCAGCTAAGGCAGACGTTGCCGCAGTACGTAGAGCTGTTAAAAGTGTCATCTCTGAAAATAACAAAGGCTCTCCTGTCTCTACAAGAGATAACTGTCCTGTTGCCATAACTGTTAGTTTATTACTTTTATTAGGATTCTTTGGATGTCCATTTACATATTTAAAAGAGTATAAAGATTTATTTGATACTGGCATAAGCTCTATTACTCCACCATCAACATGTGTAGCAACACGAGGCATTTTATCAAACTCATCCCAAGCTTTATAATCATCTTCTATAGTAGAAATCAGTTTAAAGAAATACTCTTTAAACCCTATTTTATTAATAATCTTTTTTATATCATCTATTTCTAAAACTAACATATTAACTCCTTTATAAAGAAGTGATATTTTAAATTTTAGCACTATTAAGAAGTTTTAGCAAGTAAATTTAAAATCTATATATAGATTTTAAGAATAGTCAAAATGAAACTTATTTCATTTTGACTTTTATAGTTGTTTATATTTAATCGATGTATTCTACTACATCTTCTAGTTTTTCTCTAAGTTGACTTGATTGTTCATTTAGTCTATATCCAAAAGGTACAATTACAGCTAATTGATATTTTGATGTATCAATATTTAAAGCCTCTTCAAGCTTCTCTTTTTCAAAACCTTCTATAGGACAAGAATCTATTCCTTTTATTGCGGCTGCTGTCATCATATTTCCAGCTGCAATATAGTTTTGTCTTGCTGTCCAAGCTAAAGTTTTTTCATCTGTTGATAAAGTATCAGATAAATGTTCAGAATAAAGATTTAAATAAAACTCATACTTCTCTTCTGGCATTGTTCTTCTTGCAAACTTTCTTTTAGGAACTCCTGATTCTGGTTTTACATCTTCAATTGCTGCAAGATATAAAACTAAATGAGAACAAGTAGTAATTTGAGGTTGATTCCAACAAAGAGGTTTAATCTTTTCTCTTACTTCATCATTTGTAATAACTAAAAACTTCCAAGGCTCCATACCAAATGAAGAAGGAGACTTTCTTCCTGCTTCTAAAATAAACTCTAAATCTTCTTTTGAGATTTTTTTATTTTCATCAAAAATTTTACAAGCATGTCTAAAGTCCATAGCTTCCATAAATGTTTTGTCCATAATTATCCTTTTAAATTATTTTCTAATATATTTGTAAATTTTTTCAATTCAGACTCTAGATTTAAATCACCTTTAAATATATCATGAACTGAATATGTTTCCGTTTTTTGTGCTCCACAAAACTGAAAAATTTTATGTACTGAATAGTTTACTTCATCTACACTTAATCCTTCAAAAAAGCCATCTTTGTTATCAAACTCTGAAGTTGGGCAGTTATATGTAAGACTTAACATATACCTCTTTTTAAGCATAAGTCCACCACTTCCATATTTTTTTGAACTGTCATTTTTACTTCTACCATCATTTACATAGGTTACTGTATTACCACCAGCCATAGCTATTTCATCTATATATTTTTTTGTAAGCCAAGGTAAACCCATCCAATAAACTGGGTATTGAAGAAGAATAAAATCTGCCCAATTCCATTTTTCTAATTCTTCTTTTATGTCATACCCTTTATCAGGATGTGATATTTTTACTTCATATTCATTATCTAAAAGATGATTTTTAGCTGAATTAATATATTCATTTGTAAGACCACCTTCTGAAATACCCTCCCAAACTTGATGTCCATTTATAATTAATACGTTCTTCATTTACTATCCTTTCAAACCATTTTGTAAATTATATTCATAACAGACTTAAAGTAATCTTACTTTACTTTAGGTAAGTAATATGATTAAAGTTTACTTATGATATAATTTCTTATAGAAAAAGGATAATTATATGTATATTATAAATGATAAAGAGTATAGATGTTCTGTATCAGTAACACTAGATATTTTCAATGATAGATGGAAACTAGCTATTATTTGGCATTTGTTAGATTCTGATAAAAGATTTAAAGAACTTCATGAAGTAATTAGTGAAATTACTCAAAAGACACTTACAATCAAACTAAAAGAACTAGAAGAGAAAAATATTATTCATAGAGAAGTATTTGCTGAAGTTCCTCCAAAAGTTGTATACTCACTAACTAAATCAGGTAAAAAACTTGAACCCGTATTAAAAGAGATGTATAAATGGGGAATAGATTATGTAGAAACATACGGTAAGATAACTCCAGAAAATATCTGTGAAACTAACATTTGTGAAAAATAATTACTAACTTCACGATTTCTAAACATAAAAACTGTATTATGTTACAAAATTTATTAATAGGAAAAAATATGCTTAAACTTTTTAAGACAATTTTCGTTGCACTTGCTTTAGTATCTTTTGCAAATGCAGCAACTAAAATTTCAGATAAAGAGATTAAAGAGATGGAATCTCTTAAACTTTTTCAAGGTGCACAAGTTAAAATAAAACAAGGATATGACGCAGGAAGTCTTTATATGTTAAACGTAACAGTTAGAGGAAAATCAGACCAAGTATTTTTAAGTAAAGACAAAAAATATTTAATTGCTGGAGATGTTATTAGTACAGAAAACGGAAGACCTTTAGAAGTACCTGTTGATTTAGCTCCTACTTTAGGAAAAGAAGCATTTACATTTGGTAAAGGGAAAGATGAATATGTTTTATTTACAGACCCTGAATGTCCATATTGTAAGCAGTTTGAATCTTATTTTCACCAAATTGAAGATAAAGTTAAAATTAGAGTATTTTTTTACCCTTTAGATTTTCATAAAGATGCAAAAGATATTTCAGTTTTTATTATGAGTCAAAAATCTTATGAAGATAAAGTAAAAGCAATGACTACAACAACTGCTAGTTCTAAAGAGTTTATAAATAGAAAAATTGATAAAGCAGAACTTGAGAAGTTAGAAAAACATTTAGCAGAGCAAATGGTAGTTGCAGGAAGACTAGGTGTAAGAGGAACTCCTTCTGTATTTGATAAAAATGGAAACAAAGTTTCTTGGGCAGAAATGCTACAAAGTTATGGTGTAGTGGTTAAATAAACCACTCACTGTATCAATTTCATAAAATCTCTACTTATCTACTTTTTTTCATTTTTTTAAGTTCATTATGTTCAATTAAGAAAACTCTAGTTTCACTTATATAATATTTAATAGCTTCAATATTTTTCTTATCAAGTTTTGTTAATTTATGAGCTCTTATTGTTTTACCATTCCCATATAGTAAATTATATTTATCTTCTAAGTTTGCACCTCTAAACCAGCCAATATGCACATAAGAAGAGTATGTTTTAAGATAACAAAAACCACCCTCTTTTGATAAGAAAGAAGTTATATTTTCAGAATACTTCTCAGATACATCTTCACCAATTTCTTTTAATATAAGTTCTCTTACATCTAAAAACAAAGAGGAAAGAGGTGAAGTCATATCCTTATCAAATTGCATATTTTTATTTAATTGATATATAAATCTCTATGCTGTTTTCTTTTGAATATTTTTCAAAATCAACTGTGTAAGCTCTTTCATATTCTGAATCTTCTTCAAAATATGCCCAAATATCTTGCCAACAATCAACAACAATATCTGGAAGTTCACCCTCTTTTGAAAATACTAGATATCTTTGATTCTCAACTACTATTGCATTTTTAGGTTTTGTAACTTCCACACCTACAGTTACTTTGTAATCACCAGTGACATCCGAAGTATAATCAGAATATACTCCATACATATCAAACTTTTTACTTTTATTAAAAGTTGAACCAAGTATATTTTTATCTTGATAATCTTCCCATAATTGCATAATTTTAGCACTTTCTGGATTCATCTCATTTTCATTGTTTGTAATTGTACTTAACCCTGATAACATCAATTTATCTATTATTCTAACTGCAGTATTCATTTTCTTCCTTTTATATAAAACTACTTAATCTAAGATTTTTTAACATACTTAGGTGTAATTTTAATAGCACCTACTCCTGAAATTTTACAGTCAATATTATGATCATCTGCACTTTCTACAAGTCTTATATTTTTAATTTTTGTACCAACCTTTACTACGGATGAACTTCCTTTTACTTTTAAATCTTTAATCACAGTTACATCATCACCACTTCTAAGAATTGCTCCATTTGAGTCTTTTACTGTAAACTCTTCATCTTCTTGCGAAGATTCATCTAATGACCACTCATGAGCACATTCTGGGCAGATTAGTAAACTTCCATCTTCATAGGTGTATTCTCCATTACATTTAGGACAATTAGGTAATTGATCCATTTAAATCCTTTAAACTAGTTTCAATTTCGTATCATATCGAAACTCTTGTTATAAGATAGTTTATTCTATCTTATATCAAAAAAACAAATGTAAAAAGTATCTATTTAGCAAGTTCTTCTTTTAACTGTTTTACAGTTTTACCACCAATTGCAATGCTTGTATCATCTTTTTCATCAATTACCACAAAAAATAGTTCTTTTGGGATACCTGTTATATCTGCACTTACATCTGTTAACTCTTTGATTAACCTTTCTTTTACTTCTTCTGATAACTCACCTGATTCAAATTTTATATATGGCATTGTATTATCCTCCTATTTTAAATCTACAATAGATACCTTTCCTGCAATCATTTGAGGAATGTATAATCTATTTGTTTTTTCATCAATTATAAAGTCAGCTGCTCCATGTAACAACTGTGTTCCTAAAACACTCTCTTTTTTTGTTTTTGTATCATAGATTCTAATAACTCCTGAATTTTTAAAATTTACCCAGTCACTTACATAAACTTTATCTCCAACTTTTTGAACACCATCTAAAATACCTTCAAAAGATGATAAAAGATTTAAACTTTTATTTTTTAAATCAATTCTGTATAACTTACCTTTTGCATCAAACATTTTTTCACTTGAACTTCCAAGCTCTGCTGCGTATAATGCTCCATCTTCATAGTGAAGTCCATTTGCAGCATTAAAGTCTACTACTTTCGTATAATCTTTTTTATCTAAATTTACTTCATAGATGGCATTTGCATCACTAGAACTTACAAATAAAGTCTTATCATCTTTTACTGTAATGTCATTTAAAAACTTAATACCTTTAAAAACTAAAGAAAAAACCTCTTTTTTTGTAGTCAAGTTATAAGCTTTTAAGGTATCAACATCTGCAATATAAAGTGTATTTTTTATAATCCCCATACCTTTTGGAGCATCAAGACCATTAATAAACTTCAACTCTATGATATTTCCATCTTCATCTAGTTTTGATATGAATCCATCACCATCTTTTGTAGTGGGCTCTAATTTTACTCCTACATTTGAAACATATACATTTTTATCTTTGATTATTACACTCTCAGGTGAGCTAAAACCTTCAATTACTTTTGAATCAGCCAAACTAATTGTAGCTAATAATGATAAACTTAAAAATACTCTTTTCATATTATTTCCTTTAATTTTAATGTAGGAAAAGTATATCCGTAAAAAATATTTTTTGTTTATCTCTTAGGTTTAACTATTTATCTGTAAAGGTAGGTGTTTTATTAAAGTGTTGTTTATATACTCTTGTAAAGTGAGAATGAGTTTTAAATCCCACATCAATTGCAGCAGTACCAACATCATAACCAAGTTCATTTATAAGAAAATCTGCTTTTTGTACTCTTTTCTTTATAATCCATTTCATAGGTGTATCGTCAAATATGTTTTTAAACTCACTTTTAAAACCACTAAGACTTCTACCACTAAGTTTTGCATACTCTTCAATAGTAAGATTCTTCTCATAATTATTTTCCATAAAACTTTTTAAATCTGTTTTATCTAAAGTAAGGTTTTGACAAAATCTTACAAAATTGTCTTTAAGATTTGTCCCAAGAACTAAAAAAATTAACTCTTTTAGTTTTAAAGTGATTAGCTCATCACTAAACTTCGGTTTGTCTTCTAGATAGTTTTTTAAAGTATCAATAGTATTTTGTAAAGAATCCCCTACTTCAAACTTAAATACATTTTGAGTATTGTTTGAGTTATTGTTGTTTAGTTTAAAAGGCAAATCTGAGATTAGTTTTCTAGCTTTATCATGATCAAAAAAGATAAGCATACACTCATAATCATCTTCACCTATGACTTCACTCATTATATATTCACCCTTTGTGATAAAAAACGCCTCTCCCTCTTTTATCTCAATATTCCCATCTTTTGTGTGAAGTATTTTCTTACCCTTATATACAATATTTAAAAGATTACTTGATACATAAGAGCTATGTTTATAATTGCTTTGAACTGTACAAAATCTAGCAAGAACTACATCATCTGAAATTATAGAATCATCTTTGAGATTTAATTTTACATACTCTAGTGCATCCATATATCATCCTTTATATTATAAATGCATTTTAAACTATTTGACCTTATACATTGATGTAACTTCAATTAGCATTTTTAAGTGATTTTAAAAAATTTACATTTTCTATTTGTAAAAGGTAAAACAAGTTAAAATAAGCAATGAAAATATTAATACTTACAGATATATTTGGGGAAAAGGCAATACCATCTGAACTCTTAACAAAAGATAGCATAATTCTAGAACCTTATGAAATTGATGAATCAATAAAAGACGAAAAACTTTTATATAATAACTTTATAAAAGAATCTGGACATGAAAACTATTTTCAATTAGCTTATAAAAGAGCTGTTGAATTAGATCCTGATATTATTATTGGTTTTAGTATTGGAGCTAGCATTGCGTGGAGATTGTCAAGTTTTAATTTCTCATCCAAGATAATTTGCTTTTATCCTTCTCAAATACGAAATCATTTAGATATAATCCCAAAAGTAGAGACAACAGTAGTTTTTCCTAAAAAAGAGTTGCATTTTAATCTAGATAAAATCATAGAAGAATTAAGATTAAAAAAGAATTTAGAATTAAAAAAAAGTATTGCACTTCATGGATTTATGAATGAAAAATCAATAAACTATGATAAAAGTGAGAAATTTAAATTTGTACAAATGATATTACAAAAATTTTACGAATAAAATATATTACTCCAAAGACATCTATTATATTAGAAGGGTACTTGATAACTTTATTTATCTTCGTAAGTATCCATAGCTACTTTTAAAAATGCTGTAAATCCTACATTGTCAGGGCTAAGAGATTTATCAATACTTGATTTCATTTTATCAAGATATTTAGTATACTTTTCATAAAACTCAAAACTAGGTTTTGGTTTATAAGTTAAACCCTCAAGCTCAAAAGTTTTGATAATATTTTTTGTAGTAGTTGGCTTAATAAAGTACTCATCATGTCTTTTAATAGTATAAGGAACAACACTTACTATAGTCCATTTAGCAAGTTTGTACTGGGCTAAGAACGCTACTAAACCTTCAAAACCTTCTTTTTTATTTCCATATAAAAGCTCATATATCTCGATACTTAACATATCTTTCTCATAAGAGTTTAGTGAGCTTATCATATCTCTTAGTTTCATCTTGTCATAAACAGATACAAATACAGACTTATTTATAACTTTTAAAAAACCTTCAACTACTAAGCTAGGATTTTGAAAGTTCTCTTTTTTTAATACATCTTTTGCAAATTCTTCAAGTTTGAAAGGATTGAAGCTTTTCATAGTAGCAAAGAAGTTCTTATCATCAAAGCCTTCAGGGTATTGTTCTAAAAACTCTACTTCATAATCTTTTAGTTTTTCTATGTTCATATTCTTCTTTTTTTAGTAAAATGATAAAGTTACTTATCATTTATTGTAGTTTTCTTTAAAATGTAAACTAACTTTATCATTTTTTACAGATTAATTAAATAAGAAATAAAAGCTTTGGAAAATCCAAAGCTTTTATATAGTTAGTTTTTAGAAGTTTTTAATTAAATCCACATAAACAGCAGTTAAATCTTCTACTTCTTTTACTGTTGTTCTTTCACCTACTGAGTGAATTGTATCATTGATTACTCCAAACTCGATAGCTTCGATTCCAAAGCTTCCAAAGTATCTAGCATCAGATGTACCACCAGCTGTTGAGTGCTTAGTAGTTATTCCAGTTACTTTTTGAATTGAGTCTTCCATTGCACGTACCACTTTTGATTCTTTGTTAGTTACAAAGGGGAAAGAACCTTGAGTAGTTCTAAAGTCATACTCTAGTCCCTCTAGGTTTTGATGGATGAACTCTTCTACAGACTCTCTTGTAGTATTTGTAGAATTTCTTACATTAAACATTAGTTTTAACTCATTTGGAGTTACATTTGTAACTTCCATTCCACCTCTAATATCAGTGATTACCATCTTAGAAGGTGCGAAGTACTCATCACCATTGTCTAAGTTATGTCCTGCAATTTTTGGTAAAACATGAGCAAAATTATGTACGGGGTTTATACACTTTTCAGGATAAGCGGCATGACCTTGCTTACCTTTGATAGTAATATATCCATTGATACTTCCACGTCTTCCTACTTTAATAGCATCGCCAAACACATCTTCACAAGTTGGCTCTGCTACTACTGCGTATTGAGGGATAAAATCTATCTCTTTTAAATGCTCAAGCATTTTGATAGTTCCGTAAGTTCCCTCACCTTCTTCATCAGAAGTCATAAGAATACTTAAAGTACCATCGAAATTTTCTGCGTGCTTACATGCATATAAAAATGCTGCATCACCACTTTTCATATCTTGAGTTCCACGTGCTGTAATAACTCCATCAATAATATCTGCAGCAAATGGGTCAACATCCCATCCTTGTCCTGGAGGTACTACATCTATATGTCCTGCAAAACATAGGTGTTGAGGATTATCATTAAATTTTTTGTAATAAAATCTATTTTTAACACCTTCCATATCTACAGAAATACAACTCCAAGTATCCCCTAAATACTCTTCAATAAAATCAAATGCTCCATCATCATCTGGTGTAACTGATTTAAATCTTAATAATTTTTGAAATAATTCTATAACTGTCATTTAATTCCTTTTATATCCGCGATTATATCCAAAGTGTTATTTTATTTTGCTATAATAAAAAGAATAACTAAAAGGGTTACTTATGAAAAAGAATAGTTTATTATTAATATTTTCATCCTTAATTGCAATTTATGCAATCATTGGATTTGTAGCAGTTCCTAAAATAGCTAAACCTCAAATAGAGAAAGCTCTTAATGAAAACTTGACACAAAACAGTAGTTTAGAAAAAATTGATTTCAACCCCTTTTTACTCAAATTTACAGCACATAAACTAAAAATATTTAATGAAAAAGAGACAACTTTTAGTGTAGATAAACTTTTTGTTGATTTTTCTATTTTTAAATCAATTGATGAACAACATATAAGCTTTAGTAACCTAGAGCTAGTCAAACCATTTATAAATGTTATTGAGTATGAAGATGGTACCTTAAACTTACAAAAGCTTGTAAAAGAGAAAGTAGAATCACAAAAAGAAGAAGAAAAAGAATCGGATAAAAAGTCTGATGTAAAATTTCAAATTTATAAAACTATATTAGATAATGCAAGAATTAAATTTACAAAACTTATACCAAATGAAAAGCCTTTTAAACTTGATATTGACAAACTAAACTATACTTTCTACGATATAGGAACATATAGAAACACTCTAGCTTCACATAATCTAAGAATTCTTATTAATAAAAACAGTGAACTTATTATTAAAGGTGGACTAAGACTAGACCCTTTTAAAATGCATGGAAATGTAGAACTTAAAAACTTTAGACCAAATCACTTTTTGACATATAAAAAAGAGATGCTAAATTTTGATTTAAGTAATGACACATACCTTAACTTAAAATTTGGATACCAAGTTGATGCAACAGATAAACTAAAAATTGCAGTAGATAAAACATATTTAGATTTAAATAATTTAGATTTAAAACAAAATGAAAACTCTATTTTATCCCTTAAAAACTTTTCTATAGAAAACTTAAATCTAAACTATCCTGAAAATATTGTTACTATTGATTCTATTTTCTTAAATGATTTAAATACAAAAGCAATTGTTGATAAAAATGGAACTTTAAACTTTACAAATCTTATAAAAAATGTTGAACCAAAAAAAGATTTAAAAGAGATGGAAGAAGAGAAAACTAATATTGAAGTTCAAAATAGTACAAAGGAAGTAAAAGAACCAAAAATTGTACAACAAAATACTCCTTCATCAAATCAAAACCCTTGGAAAGTAATATTAAAAAAATTCAATGTTGAAAACTCAAATGTAAGTTTTAATGACCTCTCAAATACTCTTTTTCTAAATACAAAAAACATAAATATAGATATGAGTAACTTTAAATTAAATGGAAACGATTTTACACTAGAGAATTTAGCACTTTTTAAACCATCAATATCATTTAAAGATGAAAAAAATAAGCTAGATGTTTTAACAAAAGATATTGAAATAAATATAAACAACCTTACTTCAAAAAATGGAATAATTGATTTAAATAGTTTAAATCTTAAAAATATGGGAGTCAATTTAAAAGATTTGAAAAACTCAATCTCTCTTAAAACGAGCACTCAAAACCTAAAGCTTACAAGTTTTAATTTAAACGGTGAGAAAATAACTCTTGATAATATTGATATAAATACTAATAATATATCATTCAATGACAATAAAAACAAAACATCAGTACAAACAAAGTCAATAAAAGTTGCTTTAAATAAACTACTTCAAGAAAAAGAGAAAATAAATCTAAATAAAGTAAATATTACTGTTCCAAAACTTACATTTAAAGATAATAAAAATAAACTTCAAGTATTTACAAAAACAACAACTGCAAATATTTCAAACATAGAAAAAGTAAAAGATCAAATTTCAATTGATAATATAATTGTTAAAAATCCTTCTATTTTTGTAAGAGATTATAAAAACTCTTTAAAAATAGTTACAAACTCTCTATCTCTTGAAACACAAGCCCTAAATCTCAATGGTTCAAATGTAAAACTAAAGAAAGCAAAACTAAAAACACCATCAGTTAAGTTTAATGATTTAAAAAACAAACTTGATATTACAACTAAAAATATCAATCTGATTGCAACAGATACAAGTTTAATAAAAGAGAGACTAAAAGTAGCATATTTAAGTCTAACAAAACCATCAATTTATATGATTGATAATAAAAATGATAAAAATATAATTGCAAAAAGGATATCACTAAAACTAAACGGTATTAATAACTACAAAGATTCATTATATATCTCAAAAGTAAACCTATATGAACCAGATATTAGAATAAAAGATAAAAAAGCAAAGACAGATATAGTAGCAAAAAACATCTATGTAAACGTAAGAAAAATATCAAATAAAAAGAATAAACTAAAAATTGTAAGTTCAAGTATAAATAAGCCATATATTTCGGTTACTTTAGGAAAGCAAGCCCCTAAACCAAAAGAAGAGATAAAACCAGTTAAAATAGATGAAAATAAAAAAGTTACAAAAACTACTAAAAACAAAAAGAAAAGTGACTTTGACTTTGATATAGGTCCTGTTAAAATAAAAAATATGAAAATGACTTTTGAAGACAAAAATCTTCCTATACCATTTAAAACAGATATTACAGAACTTAATGGAAACTTCTCAAGACTTCACTCAAGTAGTTCAAAACCAACAAAACTACAACTTGAAGGAAAAGTTGATGAGTATGGATATACAAAGATTACAGGTACAGTTGATATAAATGATATTAAACTATTAACTGATACGAACCTTTTATTTAAAAATATTGCAATTAAAAACTTCACTCCATATACAGGAAAGTTTGTAGGAAGAGAAATAGAGAGTGGAAAGTTAAATCTTGATTTAAAATATAATATTAAAAAATCAGATTTAAAAGCCTCAAACTCAGTTATAATAAGTGATATTAAACTAGGTAAAAACATCGAAAGTCTTGATGCTGTAAATCTACCACTTGAACTAGCAATTGCTCTTTTAGAAGATACTAATGGTGTTATAGATATAGACCTTCCTGTAAGTGGAAATGTAGATGATCCTCAGTTTTCAATAGCTCCTATTGTATGGAAAGTTTTCTTTAATCTTATTACAAAAGCTATAACATCACCTTTTGCACTTCTTGGAGCTATGCTAGGTGTAGATGAAGACCAAATGAAAAGCTTAGAGTTTGAGTTTGGGGAAAGTGATATACTAGCTTCTGAAAAAGAGTCTTTAGACAATATCGCAAAAATACTTGCAAAAAAACCAAAACTAGCAATTAAGATAAAACCTGTCTATAATCCAACCAAAGACAAAATTGCTCTACAAAATATAAAGTTTGAGCAGTTCTTAATAAAAGAGATGGATAAAATCCCTGAAGGAGATGAATACAAAGAAGCTTTAGAAGATATATATGATGACTTAGATGGAGTTAAAGATATAGATGATGTTGAAAAATCATTTATTACAAAAGATAAAGATGGGAAAAAAGAGTTTGATAATGATGCCTATGTAGAGTATCTTAGAAATTTCCTAACTTTAAGACAAAAGGTAAGTGATAAAGAACTAATAGACATGACAAAACAAAGAGTATCAAAAATCATGAAATACCTATTAATTGATAAAAAAGTCTCAAAAGAAGCAATAATTATAGAAGAAATTGCAAAACAAGATAAAAATGACAACAAATGGGTAATCTTTGAATTAGGAGTTAGTACAAAATAGAATTATAAGATTAAATTATATATTAATTATTTAATTTACTTATAATTATAGATAAGATATTATTCGTAAAATTTATTTTAAATAGGAAATTTTATGAAGAAAATATTTTATCTTATTCCCTTAGCTATTGTCCTGTTTTTTGCATATGGGATAATCACAAATATAGAAAAAACTAATTCAAAAAAGAAAAAAAGAGTCTCTTGTCAAGAAAAAACAATTACTTTTGAAAAAATTTCAAATAAAAACTTGGCAAAAGATGCTATAACACTTTTAAAAACTGGAAACTACACTATTAAATCAAGAATTGAAAAATCTAAATATATGAAGTCTCAAATTTTAAATCATATTACTATTGATAAAGCAAATAGTTTTTTTGAAAATAGCATAAAGCCTTATCTAAAAGAGCTTAAAAATTTAGATAAAAAGGTTTTAATAGACTATTATATATATGAAAATGATAAAGAAGATAAAGGCAAAAAAAGTTCTAAGGCAAAGCTTTATGCAGGATATCTTGTAGTTGAATTTAAACTTGACAAAAAACAAATTTATAAGATACAAACAGACTATATGAAAATGGATACAAGTGATATCCCTGAACGTATGGATTGTGTTGTACAATCATTTATAACAATCGAAGAGTAAAGTTTTACTCTTCAATTGTCTCTACTATAAAGTAATAACTTTAGCCCCAAAGCCACCTTGGCTTGGATGGGCATCAGTATAGCCTTTAACCTTAGGATGCTTATCTAAAAACTGTTTTACTGCATAACTTAACTTTCCTGTTCCTATTCCATGATAAACTAAAATTTCATCAAAACCTGCAATTAGAGCATCAGATAAAAACTTATCTAAATTTTCTATAGCTTCATCAGCTCTTTGCCCATGTAAATCTAATTTTACATGTCCTGAATCTGGTTTTTGAACAGTTACAGTACTTTTTGGTTTAGGTTTAACTTTTGGAGGGTTTCCACTTCTTTGTAAGTCTGATAATAAAACCTGTAACTTCATTCCCATCTCATTTTCAATAAAGGCTTTTTTACCTTTTATAGAAACAATCTCACCTTTTGAAGTTCTATATTTTACCCTATCACCTACTTTAAAGGTTTCTACTTCTTTTACTTTTTCTGTTTTTATTGATTGAGCTTTAGAGTGAGATACATTTAGATGATGATGTCCCTTTGCAACTTTTGCTTTAATAGCTTTTTTTGCTTCATCTCTAGCATCTTTATACTCTCTATGAAGTTTTGATTTCTCTTGATAAATATGCTCATCTAAATTCTCTTTTTCTTCTTTTAAGTTTCTATTTAATCGTTGATTCTCTGCAATCTCATAGTTTAATTCTTCAATCTTCTGTTTATACTCTATTTCTAAAGCTGAACTTCTCTCAATAAGTTCATTTAACTTATCTTTATCTTCCCCATAAACTACTTTTGCTTTTTTAATTACATTTTGAGGAATTCCATATCTTGTTGCTGTTTCAAAAGCATATGATTTTCCAATAGTACCTTGTAAAAACTCATACGTAGGTCTTTGATTCTCTTCATCATAAAGTGCAGCAACTAACTCGACATCTTTATTTGAAGCCATTAAAGCAGCTAGTCTTTTATGGTGAGTTGTAATAATAATCTTAATATCTTTTTGAATTAACTCTTCAATAATCACCTTAAATAAACTTGCAGCCTCATCAGAGTCAGTACCTAATTCAATTTCATCTACTCCAACAATTGCATTTTTTGAAGAAAAAAGATTAGAAAACTCTACCATTCTTCCTGCAAATGTTGAAATATCATTTTTTACACTTTGAGGATCATCTAATACTGCTGTTATCTCTTTAAAAGTACCTATTTGAGTATCTTTATGTGCATTATAAGGTAAAAGATATTTAGACATTAAAACAGCTGATAAAATTGATTTTAACATCATTGTTTTACCACCTGCATTTACACCAGTAATCATAACTACAGATTTAGAAAAATCTATTGTTATTGGTTTTGCTTCATGTAAAGCTGGATGCTTAAAAGCTACAAGCTTATTACTATTTTTTTTAGATGGTAAAATAAAGTTTTTATCCCCTATTTTTGCAAAAAACAGTCTTGCTTGATAATGGTCAAACCTATCAAATTCCTTATTTATAAACTTTAAAAAAAGTAAGTTTTTTTCAAACAATGAACTTACTTCTTTACATACTTTTAATAAAATTTCTTCTTGTTTATTAAGTAAATCACTCTGTTTTTGTTTTAAAGAGCTTACACTATGTGGTACTACATAAAAAAACCCAGAGTTTGATCTATCTATAACAGAAGCTTTTAATACATGATTAAAACCTCCACGAACAAGTAGACACTCTTCACCATTTATATAATGAACTTGAGAATCTACTAGATAAGACCTAAGCTTACTAGCGTTGATTATTTTATAAAGCCCTTGCTTTATCTCCTGTTTATTCTTGTATATTGCATCTTTAATTGCATCATAATCTTCATTTACACCAGTTTTTAAATTTGATTTTTCATCAAAATAGCCCAATACTTTTGAAATATCACTAGGCACAATAATTCTATCAATCCACTCTTGTAGTTTACCCTCAAAATTAAAACGTTTTAGGTAGTTAAAGTAATTTACAATTTTTACAAACTCATAAATTTCATATACTTTTAAAATACCTTGTTTTTGGATATGCATTAAAGCTCTATCGAGGTTCTCTACCTTTGGTGGCTCCTTAAACTCAAAGTTTGAAAGCTCTTTTATAAGTCTATAATGAAGATTAATATCGCCTTCCAAAATAATCGATTTTTCTCGTGAAAAAAGTTTTGAAAAAGAATCAATATAATCTAATAAATCTAATTTTTTAAATATATCTTGCATTCGCGGATTATATCTAAAATGCTATAAACCTATTATAAATACTTAATTAATATATTTTTTAGTCTTTTTTGGTATTATATTAGACTTTTATATAAAGAGATTTAAATTATTAAAAACTAGGAAGAAGTTATGTTAGAAAAAGAGGGATCGATTCTTTCAGTAAGAGAAGACTTAAAAGTATTTGACTGTACTATTAGAGATGGTGGATTAGTAAATAACTACCATTTTTCAGATGCATTTGTAAAAGCACATTATGAGATGTGTGTAGCAGCAGGTATTGATTACATGGAAATTGGGAAAAATGTATCTCCTACTGTTATGAGTGAAGATGAGTATGGTTGTTGGAACTTCTGTAAAGAAGAAGATATTAGAAGAATTGTTGGAGAAAATGACACTAATTTAAAAATTGCAACTATGGCAGATGTGGGAAGAACTATTAAAGAAGAAATTCCTCATAGAGATGATAGTGTTGTTGATATGATTAGAGTAGCAACTTATATTCATCAGCTTCCAGAAGCTATTGAATTAATTGAAGACTTTCATGCAAAAGGTTATGAAACAACATGTAATGTAATGGCTATTTCAAAATCATTTGATGATGAATTAAATCAAGTATTAGAGCAGCTATCAAAAACAAATGTTGATATTATCTATATTGCAGATAGTTTTGGTTCTTTCTATCCAGAACAAATTAATAAACTTACAGAAAAATACTTAAGTTATGCAAAACCTGCTGGCAAAAAAGTTGGTATTCATGCACACAATAACTTAACTCTTGCATATGCAAATACACTTGAAGCTATGATTTATGGGACAAGCTATCTTGATGTTACTGTTTCAGGATTAGGAAGAGGAGCAGGAAACTGTTCAATGGAATTATTAGTTGGTTTCTTAAAGAATCCAAAATATAAATTTTTACCAATATTAAAATTTATTGAAGAGTATATTGCTCCTTTAGAAAAAGAGCTTGATTGGGGACCAAGTGTACCATACGTTATTACTGGACACTTAAACGAACACCCAAGACCTGCTATGAAAGCTAGAGATACAGGTGATACTGAATATGTTAAATTTTATAACAAATTAACAGAAGAGTATAGCTGAAATTTCGTAGAAGAAGAATTAGCTTCAAACTTATAAAAAGGTTAGTCAATTTTGACTAGCCTTTTTTTATTTAACAACCACAGATGAAGTTTTTTGCTTCTCTAGCATTTTCACCTTCAGTTCCATAGCCATCTCTAATCCACCAATCTAAACCACCTATTAACTCTTTTACTCTAAACCCTAAAGTAGTCATATTTAAAGCACCTTTTGTAGAAGCATTACACCCTATTCCATCACAATAAGTTACATATAATCTATCTCTTGGCATATCTTTTGTTGTTTCATCATTCATTATTCTATGAGGAATATTTATTGAATCAGGTATTCTTTCTTTATCATAAGCTTCTTTACTTCTTGTATCAATTACAATAATTTCATCTGAAAACTTTATTGATTCACTTAAGTCCCAAGAGTCTATTTCATATTTTAATTTATCTTCATAATGTTTTATTTGTTCATTCATCTATTCTCCTAATTATGAAACTGCTTAATTAATTCTAAGGTTTCTAAATCTTTTTTTCTTCCTCTTTGCTCTAAATGTTCACAAACTCTTTTATATCTTTTTTCATTAAAGTGTTGCCCTAAATAAAACTTTGCACTTATCTCTTTTTTTACTAACTTATAAATACAAGTTGCATTTACAATTTTTTGATACATCTCATCATCTAAAGATTTATAACCACCCTCTTTTTGATATTTTTCCATCAAAGAAGTTAAAGCTTTTATCTTTTCATTATAATCTTCCACAAACTCAATTTGTCCATCAATTATAACAGACTTATAAAGATGTGTAGCAGGACTAGCATCTCCTTTATCATTTGAAAAGTAAGAGGGAAGAAAAGATATAGGCTCAACTACATTAAAAGAACCATAAGGATTTGATTCCATTATAGATATTTTTTTACCCTTTTTTGCACCATGAAAATAGATATTTCCATCTTGTTCAACAAAATTAATTGGTAAAGAATAAGGCTTATTATCCATACAAAGAGCTAAATTACCAAATTCAACATAATCTAAAACCTCTTTTATCATCTCTTCATTTCTTATCTCAAAAGCTTTTTTCATCTTAATTATTTCTACTCCAATCAAACTGCATTTTTCTTGCTACTTTTAAAGCTAATTCTTCATCTTTTATTTTAGATACTAAATGCAAACTCATATCGATTCCTGCTGAAATACCTGCTGATGTTACAATATCTCCTTCATCAACCCATCTTACATCTTCAACAACATCAAGTAAAGGATAATCATTTTTTAAATCAGATATATCTTCCCAATGAGTTGTAACTTTATGGTTTGTTATAACATTAGCTTCAGCTAAAAGGAAAGCACCTGTACACACGGAAGCTATAAGTTTTACTTTTTTAGACTCTTCTTCAATCCATTTAATAACTGAACTCTTTTTTAACTCATGGATATGAACTCCACCAACTACAACTAAAACATCTAATGAAGGATGATCTTCAAAAGTAAAATGTGTATTAACTCTATATCCACCTCTAGCAATAATCGTTTTTTCCTTTTCACTAAGTAAAAATACATTAAATTTTTCATCTTCTTGCAAAAATCTTGAAGCCACAGAAAAGACTTCAAAAGGACCAGAAAAATCTAAAACTTCTGCTTCTTCATAAATATAAATACCTATATTCATTTTATTTCCTTTTTAAGTTTTTTGAGTACTATATCAGATAACTGTACTTATGACAAGTGCCAAATTGTTTAAGATTTATGGGGACAGATATGTATTTAATTGACCAAGCAGCGAAAAAACCTTTATGTGTTCAACTCTATACACAAATGAAAAAAGATATTGTAGAAAATTATAAAGTGGGAGAGAAAATTCCTTCTATTAGAAAAATATGTTCTACTTACAATTTAAGTAAAAATACTGTAGAAACTGCCTAT
This sequence comes from uncultured Campylobacterales bacterium, assembly GCA_947494995.1. Taxonomy (GTDB): domain Bacteria; phylum Campylobacterota; class Campylobacteria; order Campylobacterales; family Arcobacteraceae; genus Halarcobacter. The sequence goes on from CANLWY010000002.1 coordinate 358,149, forward strand.
TCTCAACTTGTAGTAGAAGGTTTTGTAGATAGTATTCCTAGAAGTGGCTATATAGTAACTGATATGTTGTATAAAGAGTTTGAAGAGAAAAAACATACATACAATGAAGAAAAAAAAGAAGAGATACTATATGATTTTTTTCCTGCAAGATTATCAAAAGATTCATTTCCTTTAAAATTGTGGAAAAGAATATATTCAAAAGTGATTGATGACTCAATAGATTTTGGTATGTATCAAGAAGGACAAGGAGAGTTAGGACTACGTGAACAAATAGCCTCTTATCTTATAAAATCAAGAGGTGTAAAATGTTATGCTAAGCAAATAGTTATTTGTAATAGTTTTGCAGACTCTATGGGATTAATATCTCGACTTTTAAAAGATGAGTATAAAAGTTTTGCAATAGAATCTCCAGGTTATCATATAGCTAGAAAAGTTTTTGACTCCAATAACTATAAAATAAAAGACATCCCTCTTACAAAAGATGGCATAGATTTAAAACTATTAAAAGAGTCCAAATCAAAACTTGTATATATTACTCCTTCTCATCAATATCCAACTGGTATAACAATGCCCATATCAAAAAGACAAAAGCTTTTAGAATGGGCAGAAGAAAGAAATGGATATATTATAGAAGATGATTATGATAGTGAATTAAATTATGAAAATAGACCTATTCCCTCTTTACAAGGACTTGACAAAAATGACAGGGTTATTTATATAGGTACTTTTTCAAAATCCCTATCTCCTGCAATAAGAGTTGCTTATATGGTTTTACCAAAAACAGTTCTTGAAAAGTTTAAAAACTTTTATGAATATAGAGCTTCAAGAGTTTGTATAACAACACAAAAAGTTTTAGAGAAATTTATTGAAGATGGACATTGGGATAGACATTTACGTAAAATAAGAACACTAAATAAAAAAAAACATAATCTTATGAAAAAGTGTCTAAAAGATACTCTATCAAATACAATAAAAATAGAATCCCAAGGCGCAGGTTTGGCAATTTTGATAAATCCAAAAGTTCCAATGGACTGGGAAAAGTTAGATTTATTAGCTAAAAAAGAAAAAATAAAACTATATTATGCAAAAGAACGTACAAGTGATAAATGGCAAGCTCTAATGATGGGGTTTGGTGGATTAAAAGAAGAAGAGATAGAAGCAGCTATAAATACCTTTTCAGGTATTTGGTTTCAATCAATTATTGATTTAAAAAGTTAGCTAAACTATCCGTGTATTCATTAAATAAAGTGATATCATTATGATTTGCATTTTGAATTAAAATAATATCCAAATGATCTTTTTTAAATGCCTTTATTAGATTTTCTGTTCTTTGAGAATTGATAACTTCATCTTTTGCTCCATATACTATCAAAGTCTTGGCATTTATATTTTGTACATAGTTAATAGACTCAAATTTATCTTTTAACAATAAACTAACAGGTAAAAGCATATATGCATCTTTTGCAACATTTAAAATACTATCAAAAGGAGTTACTAATACTAACTTTTCAATCTCTCTTTGTGAAGCTACATAACTTGCAACTCCTGAGCCAAGACTTCTGCCCATAAGAGAAACTGTTTTATATTCTGTTTTAATATTATCAAAGATATTTAAAGCATCTTTAAAAAGATTATCTTGGGTAGGATTTCCCTCACTTTTTCCATAACCTCTATAGTTGATTAGATAAACGGTTCTATCCATAAATTGCTTTTTAAAAAAATCAATATTTTGCTCAATATTTTCCGCATTTCCACCATAATAGATTAAAGCTTTTTCTTGTCCTTTATTTACAACCCAGCCTTGAAGTCTATAGGAATTGGATTCAAAATAAACCTCTTTAGTACCCTCTATTTTGGTATAAGAAGTAGGAAAATATAGTAAATTTCTCTGAGAAATATACATAATTAAAGATATACCCATATACACAAAAACTGTTGTAAATAATATTTGCTTCATTTTAGTTAAAGATTTAACTCTTTAATACGCTTAGTAATTTCAAAAATTCTTGGAAATTCTTGCGTGATATTTTTATCGTAGATAAGTTTTTCATCTACAAATACCTTAAAATCAATCTGTGCATTTTTTTGTATTTTAATATTCGACTCAGGGAAGCTCTCCCTTATTTCCTCTTCTACCCTAGAAGCTCTTGACGAATATGTTCATTTTCCACAATAATAAATTTCTACATTCATTTGTAATCCTTTTAACTAGACAATTATAACAAAACAAAACTATTTTTAATAAGTAATATTAATATTACATTAAATTTAATTTATAATTTGCTATTATTATTTTAAATTAATTTATGGAGAAAAATATGAGAATATTATCTATTACATTAGCTCTATTAGTAGCTTTAAGTTCAAATCTTTTTGCAAAAGATAAAGTTTATGGAGAAGGTATTTCTTTAACAAATATTACAAAAGTATCAGAAATTTTGGCAAAACCTGAAGAGTTTGAAGGGAAAAAAGTTCTTATAGAAGGAATGATTACTGGTGTATGTGAAGCAAGAGGATGCTGGATGAGTATTGCAAGTGACAAAAACTTTCAAGAGATTAAAATCAAAGTTTTAGATGGAGTAATTGTTTTCCCTATGAGTGCATATGGAAAAGTTGCAAAAGTTGAAGGTGTAGTAGAAGATTCAGCAAATTTAGATGCTTATGAAAAAAAGCATTATAAAGGGAATGAAGCAAAACATAAAAAATATAAGCAAAATGAACCTAGTTATAGAATTAGAGTATCTGGTGCAATTATATCAGAGTAATTTATGAATTTAAAAAAGATAAATTTTGTACTTCATCGTGATATTGGATATTTATGTATAGGATTAACTATACTCTATGCAATATCAGGTGTTGCTGTTAATCATATTGATGACTGGAATCCTTCTTATGAGATTACAAAACAAAGTCAAAATATAGGGAAAGTTGAGAGAAAATCTGTTATTCTTACAAAAGAAGAAGTTTTAGAAGTTTTAAAGAAAGTTGGTGCAACACAAGAGTTTAAAAACTATCACCAACCAAGAGAAAATAAACTAAATATCTTTCTAGTAGATAATAAAATAAATGTCAATCTAAAAACAGGTGAAGTAGAACAAACAATTTCTAAAAGACGTTTTTTACTTTTTGAATCAAATTTTTTACACCTAAATCATCCAAAAAAACTTTGGACTTATATAGCTGATTTATATGCCATTGGGCTTTTGATTCTTGCTATTACAGCTTTTATTATGATGTTTGTTAAAAAGAAAATCAAATATAGAGAAATAGGACTAACAGCGGTAGGTTTCTTAATACCCATCGTATTTTTGGTACTATACCTATAAAGGAAATAAATGGAAAATGTTTTAGAATTTTGGGTCTTGTATATTATAACTGTATTTGTAGCATCAATTATCCCTGGCCCTAGTATGCTTTTAGCACTAACACATGGACTAAAATATGGAACAAAAATATCTATTGCTACAGCTTTAGGAAATACTACAGCTTCAATGATACAGGCAACTATAGCTGTTACAGGACTAGGAATAGTTCTAACTACATCTACTACACTTTTTATGATAATAAAATATGCAGGTGCTTTATACCTAATCTATTTAGGAATAAAACTATTTAAAACACCATTTCATATAGAGAGTCAAAATAGCCCAAAAAAAGAAGATGTAAAACTAAAAAAACTATTTACAGAAGCTTTTATAGTAGCAGCATCAAATCCAAAAGCACTAGTATTTTTCACAGCACTATTCCCTCAGTTTATAAATGAAGGACAAAATAACTTACTACACTACTCTTTACTTGTACTAATTCTTGGGATTATAGCATTTATTTGTATGATGATTTATTCTGTTAGTGCTTATTTTATAAAAGATGCATTTAATAAAACTTCCTTATCTAAATATTTTGGAAAAGTAATAGGAAGTCTATTTATAAGCTTAGGTGCAGGACTAGCGTTAGTTAGAAAGTAGTTTTTTAGTAAAAATACCTAAAACTGTACCTATAACAAGACCTAAACTGTTTGCTAACATATCTAGCCATTCTCCATAACGATTTACATATGGTTGAATCAATTCAATCATACCACTACAAAACAAGAAGAAAAGCATAAGAAATATCCAATTTTTTGGTAATCTAAAAGCAACAGGAAATGCTAGTGCAGCATATGCAATAAAATGATGTGTCTTATCAGTTCCAGGCACATCAGGCAGTTTATCAGCAGGATATAAAGATAAAGTCGTAATACAAAGAAGTATAAAAATACTTATTTTTAAATAGTGTTCGTCTAATAGTTTCATTATTTGGATTATATAGTTTTTTAAGTTAAAAAAATCTCATAGTTTAATTAAAATATAACTCAAACTTTTCTTGGGCAAATTTTTTAACATCATATTGGTATATTTGATACGTCTAGAGAAAAGGAGAAAAGGTGACAGTCCCCTTTATCTGATATGCTTCACTTGCTTCATTTGTAGCTATTATAAATCCTATGGCTGTACCTATTGGTCCTAGTCTTCTTATAATGCCTTTATAATTAACCCTATCTGTTTCTGTATTTCTTCATTTGCTTTTTCTATAGTATATGCCATTACTTTTCACCTCTTAAATATTTAACTTCAACATTAATTTCGGAAAGTTGTTTTCCCAAAAACTCATAACCTCGTGCAATCATAGCTTCTTTAATAAATTCAATTATTTCCTCTTTTGAAAGTTCTTTAAGTGACTCAGGTTTGTTTATAGATAAAATATCCCATCTCATACGAAAAGGTTTTTTATTTATATTTTTACTCCCTTCTTTATTATTTTCATGCATAATTACTTCTATATTCTCCCCCTTGTAATGAAGTACATAATAATCTTCACCTGTATTCATTGGGGGATTATCATCTTCAGTTCCAATTCCAAGTAGCATAAACCATAAATTTCTCTCCCTATCTACCATCCACGGCTTTTCATCCATTAATCCTTCTCGTAAAGCATATCTATCTTTTGCTAATCTTGAATAATGTTGATGTAATTCTCTTATTCCATACTTTTCTATATCTTTTTCAGATACATACTCATTTACAAATCCCACTTTTTCTCCTTTACATTTTTATTTATTAAATTATCTATCTAAAAATAAATAGATAAAAAACTTACTTCTAACACTTTTGAATATTTAAATCTAACTTTACTAATATAACTCTATCTCTTTAAAAATATTAATCCACTCTTTTAACTCTTCTTTAGAAAAAGGAAGTTTATCATTTATCATTGCATCTCTTTTCCATGAACGATGCATGATATAAAAGTCTTCTTTTCCTTTTATTACTAAGTATAACCCTAGTTCACTAACACCTTTTGGCAGTCCAGCAGTTATATTGTTTGGTATTTTTTTCAATCCTAAAAGAAACATAACTCCTGTATATTCATATATTTCTACATCTGACAACTCTTTAAATACTAATTGTGAAGAAGAGATATTTTTCATATTGTTTACTAGTGATAGTTTTATATGATTAGCTGTTAAATCTTCTCTTTGGGCAAGATTCTTAAAACTTTGAATAGTCAACATATCTTTCCATGTTTCTAGTTCCTGCTCTTTTGGAATAAACTCCATTATAAAAGCATTTTTTGACTCATTTCTATATGCTCCTTTCCATTTGTTAGGATGTTTCCACGATAGTGTCTGACTATAGACTTTCATAACACTATTTACGTATTTAACTTTTTCCAATTCAGAAGGGTCTATTATATTCTCCTGTGAATAACTAAATATTGCTAAAAGCAATACAACTAATATTTTTCTCAATTTTTATTCCTTTCTTTAAGTTTTTCTAAGATTTATTTTTTTGTTGCCAATTCTAAGACATTTATTTTATTATCTGTATATACAACATTATCAATTTTTGATACACAAGAATAGATTATATTAGTCCTTGATATGTTATATTCCAATGGTTCTACTGTACAATTGAATAATGTATTAACTGTTTGATTAAAGTGCCTACTATATGCATTTTTAAATTTTGGTGAACCAATAAAGTTAATTAAAAGAATTGCATCAGTATTTAGATGTTTATCAATTTGATTAAAGAAGTTTTGAGTTAAAAGAAATGTAGGTATCGTGATATTATTTGAAAATGCATCAAGAACAATAATATCATACTTGGTTTTATCTTTTGTGAAATGATATCTTATATCATCTACTAAAAACTTACCATTTATTTTTTGTTTTAATAAATATTTTTCAGAAAAATCCTTTAAATCCTCATCTATATCTATATATGTATATTTATTGATTTTATCATTTAATGAAATAGTAAAGCCACCTGCCCCAATAACCAAAATATTTTTTGATTTCTTTTCATCAATACTCTTTATATAGTCTTGCATCTTTAAAATATATTTGAAATTAGAGTTTTTTGTTACTGGATTAAATGAACTAGAGAAAGAGTTGTTAATATTGAGATATCTAACCTTATTCTTGTCTTCATATAAATTAACATTTGAGTACTCATTTGAATATCCATAAATATCTCTAAAATTCACAATAAGTGTTATTAAAAATATCAACGCTACTCTTGAATAAAAATAGATTTTATTTAAGTTAATATACTTTTGTAATATAAAAATCAATATACATAACATAAAAACATATACTAGTAATGTATTTTGAACACCAAGATAATTAAGTAAAACAGTACTTGTAAGAATAGAACCTACAAAAGAACCAACTGTTGATAAAAACAAAAGAGTTCCGTTTATTTTAGAGTTATCATTATATTTAATAAAATTAGTGATAATTGGTATTGTCTGCCCCAACAAGTAAGTTATAGGTGCAACCACTAAAAAAACAAAAGCTATAAGCCCATAAATATTACCAATATTTTCAAATAAACTAAAGTGCCAACTAAGATACAAACTAGATAAACCAAGACTAACCAAAATAGAACTGTTTATTAAATTATTAAGTAGAATTTTCTCAAAATCTTTTACAATAGTTCCACCCTTATAGTAACCAAAAGATAAGAACAGTAAAAACACTCCAATGATTATAGAAGTATTTAATATATTAGACCCTACATAAGGTACAACTTGCCTAATTGCAAATATCTCTACACCTATTGAAATAAATCCTTCTATTAGCACTATTAAAAATAGTAGTCTTTTTGAATCTTTAATCATATTAATTCTTTTTCCTTATTTTTGAAGTTAAAAGAGAGAAAGAAAATCCTATATCTTGATTTAATACATTTAATTTTACTATCGTAGTGAATTTTTTGGTACTATTGAGATTAGTTTTTCAGATAGAGTTACTACTCTTCCAACTGTTTTTATTATCAATTTTGCTATATATTCATATAAAAATATGGCAAAATATTATCATTAAATATATTAATTAGTTATTAATTTTCAAATAAATAATAAAAAAGTATAAGGATTATTTGGTAGTAGTTATTTTATAATTTTCTCTAAACTCTTCAAACTTTTCTTGGGCAAATTTTTTAACATCATATTGGTATATTTGATAAGTCTGAAGGATTTCTCTCGCTTCTGCTGTAAGTCGATAAGAAGCTTTTGAGTTTTTTTTCAAGCTTTGAGTTCTAAGAATCATCTCTTCTTTATTGTTATCCTCAAGAATTTGCAAATGTTTAAAAACATTCTCTTCACTCATTTTAAGCTCTTTTGCTGTTTCTTCAATAGAACTTGTTGAATCTAAATATTGTAAAACTAAATTCTTACCATCACCAAAAACTAAATTTTCATCTTCGTTTTCAATCCATAGTTTAACTTTTAGTCTCATATTAAATCCAACAAGCTTTAGAGGTATCTATATTTACGTATATTCTATCAGAGGGTAAAAACCTTTGTTCTTGCATAGTTTCTCTTGTAACTCTGCAATTAAAGCTAATTCCACCAATTGTAAACTCAACTAAAAGAAACTCTATTGAGTGTTGCTGTTGAATTGAAGATACTACTCCAATCATCGTATTCTTTGTAAACATATCCTCACAATCATTTCTACAAATAGTTATAGCATCAGAATCAATCATTACTACAGAATCTCTTTTTTTAGATTTACTATTCTCTATAGTTAAACACTGTCCATCAAGAAAAATTTTCATAAGATTTCCATCTTCATCTTTTTCCCAAGGTGCGAAAAGTAAATTTACACTACCACTTTCTACTAAATTTCCTTGAAATAGTGCTACCTTTTTATCACATATATTGTTTAACCAGTTATGATCATGACTTGAGATTAAAATTGTAGTATTCCATTTTTGCTTTGCACTTAATATTGCTTCTTTTATAAGCTGTGCAGAGTTTGTATCAACACCTGTTGTAGGCTCATCTAAAATCAATACTTTTGGATGAAGAATAAGTCTTGCTGCAAGAGCAACTCTTTGTGCTTCTCCTCCTGAAAGTTGACTCCATTTTCTTTTACTAAAAGATTCATCAAGTCCTACTAAAGACAAAGCTTCTAAGACTTTTTCACCTAGATTAACTGTACGGTTTCTTATTTTTAAACCATAAGCGATATTTTCAAAAACTGTTCTTTTAAGTAAGTAAGGATTTTGAGGTACCATTACTACACTTTGTTTTATTTCATTATCAATTTTTGAATTATCTATACCATTAAACTCTACTGTTCCAAAAGTTGGTCTATTTACAAAAGAAAGAAGAGAAAAAAGAGTTGATTTTCCACTACCATTTGGTCCAAAAAAACCAATAATTTGCCCCTCTTCTAAAGATAGATTACTTATATTTAATACTTTTCTACCATCATAATGTTGTTCAACATTTCTTAACTCATAAAGTTTACTCACTGTGTCCATCTCCTTTTTAACATAGATAAAGCAATATTTACAGATAAAGCAACTACAAACAGTACTAAACCTAAAGCAATACCTGTTACAAACTCACCTTTTCCAGTCTCTAAAGCAATTGCAGTTGTTACTGTTCTTGTATGATATTTAATATTTCCACCAACCATCATAGAAATACCAATTTCTGTAATAATTCTTCCATATGCAGTCATAGCAGCTGTCATCAATCCAAATCTAGCTTCAACAAGTGTTGCTATAAGAATCTGTTTAGATGAAGCACCAAGTCCCTTTAAAGAAGTATATAAACGTTTATCTACAGCTTCAACTTGTGTTGCAGTTAATGCAATAATAATAGGTAGTCCTAAAACTATTTGTCCTATTATTATCGCTTTTTGAGTAAAAAGAATACCAAAACTACCAAATGGCCCAGCTTGCGATAACATCGTATAAGCAATAAGTCCAATAACAACAGTTGGAAGAGCCAACAAGGTATCAACAATAGTTCTAACAATTGGTTTACCTGGGAAATTATAATAACCAAGGAAAAATCCCAAAGGTAGTCCAATAATCAAACTAATAAGTAAAGACCAAGAAGATACTGTTATCGTAGTAGTAATTGCTGAATAAACAGATTCATTACCTGATACAAGTAGATCTATAGCCTCATTAAAACCATTGGTAAATAAATTCATTCTTTATTTAACCCTTATTTTCCAGCGTTTGGAATAAATAATGCTTGACCTAATAATCTAAAATCTGCAATTACTTTTTGAGTTTCAGGACTTACAACCCAGTTAGTAAACTTTTTTGCAAGTTCTGGTTTTACATTTGAACATTTTTCTTTATTAATAGATACAACTGAGTATTGGTTAAATAATGATTTATCACCTTCAACAACTACTTTCATTGTATTTTTATCACCCTTTTGAGACATATATTTAATCCAAGTTCCTCTATCAGTCATTGTATATCCAGTTTTTTCAGCAGCCATATTAATAGTTCTTAACATACCTTGTCCTGTTTGAACATACCAAGAAGATTCAGATTTTGCATCAACATTTGCATTTTTCCATAAAGAAAGTTCTTTTTTATTAGTTCCTGAATTATCTCCTCTTGAGAAGAAATTAGCTTTTTTGTCTTTTATTTGTTGTAAAGCAGGACTTGGTGCCATACCACTTACCATTGCAGGGTCTTTTTTATCTCCAATGATAATAAAGTCGTTGTACATAACTTGTTGTCTATCAGTTCCAAATCCAGTTGCAATAAACTTCTTTTCAGAAGCTGGTGCATGAACAAAAAGAATATCAACATCACAATTTCCACCCATTTTAAGAGCTTTACCAGTACCTGTAGCAACCCACTTTAAAGTTACACCTGTATCTTTTTCAAACTTAGGTGCTAAATAATCTAATAATCCAGTGTTGTCTGTACTTGTTGTTGTAGCCATCATTAATGCATCTTTTGCCATAAGTGATGACGCTAAAATTGCCGATAATCCTAATGTTACTAATGTCTTTTTCATATTATTTCTCCTTCATAATACTTTATAATACGTTAATTAAATATATTTGCCTGTTCTTTTAAATAAGAACAATTAAAACTAATCACTTTGACGCTCTCTCCTACATCAATTTGTGCTTTAGACTCGTCTGTGACAACAATACTATTACTTTCATCAAGTACAGTAATCATTCCTGAACCATATTTATTCTTTTTTGTTACCGTATATTCTCCTTTTTTACAAGTTCCAAGTACTACATTTACTCGGCCTGTTTTTGTTTTAAATTGTTCAATATTTTTTGCATACGTTATGTCATGATAGATTTCACAACTTCCTTGAATTTTATTCAATACAGGAATTGCAAAAAGATGCATATTAACCATTGCTGTAAGTGGATTTCCTGGCAAACACATTACAAAAGTTTTATCCATTCTTCCCATCATAATTGGTCGTCCTGGTTTTATGTTTACCCCATGAAAAATAGTCTCTAAACCATTTTCTAAAAAAGCTTGACCTACAAAGTCAGCATCCCCCATAGAAATACCACCTGTTGTGATAATCACATCATACTCTTTTAAAGAACTTACAAACTCAATTGACTTTTCTAAACTATCTGGTACTACATTCATATAATTAGAATCAAAGCCCTTCTCTTTTAAAAGAGTAATTAAAGCATAAGAGTTACAATTGTATATTTCATCTTCGCTTGCTTCTTCCCAAGGCTCTTTAAGTTCATTTCCAGTTGATACTACAGCAATACTAAGCTTTTTATATACTTCAAGTTTTGTAATACCTTGTGAAGCTAAAACAGCAACAGTAGAAGAATTTATTACTTCACCTTTTTTAAATAAAATATCATCTAAGGCTTTCTCTTCTCCTTTTACTCTAAGACAAGAACCTTTCTTCACTTCTTCTTTAAATGTTGCAACATTATCTTCAAAAGATATTACATCTTCAATAGGAATAATAGTATCTGCATCACTTGGAACTTTTGCTCCAGTCATGATTTTATAACATTCATTCTCTTCTAAACAAGCTTCTACACTATCTCCTGCAAAAATTATTTTTTTTACTTTTAAACTCTTTCCTGCATCACTAGCTTTAATAGCAAAACCATCCATTGCAGAGTTATTAAAAGAAGGTAGATTCTTAATACATATTATGTCTTTAGAGATAACTCTTCCTAAAGAATCTTCTATATTTACTTCTTCAATTGAACTAATTGTTTTTGCATTTTCAAGTGACTTTTCAACTGCAATATTAAAATCTAAAAATGTCTTTACCATAAATTTCTCCTAGCTATTTAAAGCAATAATTTGTCTATATTTTTTACCTAAAGTTTTTACAACTTTTTTAATAGTTTCTTCACTTAAATCTTCACTAAAATTTAAACTCAAAGCCCATCTTGATTCAATCTCTTTATAACCCATCTCTTGCAAAATTCTAGAAGGTTTTGATAAACCTAAAGAGCATCCTTCTCCATTTGTTACAAATATTGAAGTTAATGATAAAGTTCTTATAATCTCTCTGGCTTTTATACCTTTAAGTCCAAAATGAAGTGTATACTCTAAACACTCATTAGGCTTTACAAAATAAAAAATGTTATCATTAAACTCCTCATTAAGAGTTTCCACAAACAGACTTTTATACTCTGTTTTTACAGTAACTTTTTCAATTGCTTTTTCAATTTGGAAAATAGATACTGTATCAATCTCAGAAGTAACAGCTTCATCTAAGACATCATTGTATAAGAGTATTGAGCCTAAAGAGTATCCAGTTAGTTTATAAGAATCTAAAATTACCATATCACTAATACTAGGGTTTAATGTCGCACTTATATTTGAAATTAATGTTGCAGAACTTAACTCTTTTACTTTTTGTAAATCAACTTTTACATATGTATCCATTACATAAGAAGAACAAAATATATAGTCACATTTTGATATTTTTTCGTACTTTAAAGTACCCTCTTTTTCTAAAGGAATAAACTCCAAATCAAAACCTAATTCTTTATAACTTTTTGCTGCTTGAACAATTGCTTCACTCTCACCTAGACTTACTAAAATTCTTCCTTTTAGACTTAGCATTAAACCTAATATTCCATCTTTAGAAAGTGAAAAAGTTTTTAGGTTTTTAAAGTTAAATTTTGATGCAAATTTTAATATTCTTTCTTCGATAAAAAAATTATCTTTTAATGGTTGCATAGTAATTTTTTCATCAAAATCAAGCTCTAACACATTTGGGTATTGCAATGAATTTAACTTAATCATTCTCTTTTCCCTTGCTACAATTAATCATTTTTTCCTCATTTTCAAAGAGTTCTTTAAATCTTTTGTCATTAAACTCTTTCACTTCTTTTTTCAATATTTTGAAGTTTTCTACCAACTCTTTTGCTTTTGCAGTAAGTTTAGTTCCACCTGAATTTCTTCCTTTACTTACTATTACCAACTCATCATCAATATACTCTTGAAGTATTTTTATATGTGACCAAGCTTTTTTATAGTTCATTCCTGCTCTTTTTGATGCTTCTGAGATTGAACCTGTTTCATCAATTAACTCTAATATTTGAGTTTTTCCTCCTCCAAATACTAGGTTTCCTTCATTATCTTCAATCCAGATTTTAACTTTTGATTTCACGATGACCCTTCCTTTCTTTAAAACATCCAAGTTGACAATAAGTAACTTCAGTATCACTATTTTTTACAGTATTTCCAACTCTTCTTAGACTACTCTGCTGTGCAATATACCAAAGTGTCTTACAAGTAATATCTCTATTTTGAGTAAAGTTTTGCTTTATCTTATTATAGATTGTTGTTTCAGCATCTTGAAACTTGATTTTTCCAAAAACTCCAAGCTCACAATTACTGATTTTGATATTTATACTTTCACACACTTCTGACATTTGTATTGGTTTAACCCCAATCAATCTAGAGACTTTAAAAGCTTTTAAACAAGACAATGTTCCATCATTATCTAAATTCATTAAAATAAGCTCTTTTTGAGTTTCATCTAATACAACTCTCTTATCAAACCTTTTATTCATCTAAGCGTCAATTCTTCCTGCATGAGTATATATATTCATTTTTCTACCTCTTGCAAAACCAATTAATGTGATTCCATGAGTATGTGCTGTTTTTACTCCAAGGTGAGTAGGTGCAGTTCTTGATACAATAATTGGAATTCTATGCATAACTCCTTTTACTACCATCTCCGAACTAAGTCTTCCTGATACAAATAATACTGATTTTGTTGTATCTAAACCTTTTAATTTACATTTACCAACAACTTTATCAATAGCATTATGTCTTCCAATATCTTCTGCTGTAACAGTCGTTCCATCTTCTAAATATAGCATTGCTTTGTGTACACAACCTGTTAGTAAATAAAGTTCACTATCATCATAAAACTGTTTTATTTCACTTAATATAGTCTCTGGTTTAGTACTCATTGCTATTTGATTAAAAGGAACTTCTACATTTCCTGCAATATTTCCAGTAACACCACCACCACAACCAGAAGTTAGTGTTTTCTCTTTATATAAGTTTTGAAGCATATTTTCATCAACTTCTGCTTCAATATATACTTCTAATCCATCTTCTTTAATTTCTATATTTTTAATATCATCTACTTTTGATATTACATTCTCACTCATCAAAAAACCAATTGCATGAGCTTCTTGATCCTTAGGAATACACATCATTGAAATTGTTTTTTCACCATTTAGATATATATTAATTCGTGACTCATCAATAACTACATCATCTTTTTCTATAAGTTCTCCACCAGAATACTTATCAATAATAATCTTTTTTAAGTATTTTGTATTATCCATATAATTTTTGCCTTTTCTAATATGCATTTTTTGCATATTTTAATACTTTTTTTAATTATGCAAAATCTGCATATTTAAGTATACTAAAAAATAGTTTATCCCTATATTAGGGATAAACTATTTTTATACTCCATCAAGAACTTCTGGATGAAATTCTTCTAGATACTCTTTTGGATATTTTCCAGTAATTAAACCAGGTAAATAACCTCTTATTGCTACTACATAAGAGTAGATTGTTTCACCTACGAAAAATGTAATAACAGCACTTCCCATAAAGTGTCCAAATAGAATCAATCTTCTATATTGAATTGCATCTGCAAATGCAAATACATCCATACTTAAAAACCAAAGCCAAAATCCACTAAAGATAAGAACAAAACCAAAAGCAACAAAAGCTAAATAGTTAATTCTTTGTCCATGTGTATATAGACCTTTTAAGAAGATTTTTCCCCACTTAGGACTTAATCTTTTAAAATGTTTATGATCTTTAAATGCAATTACTGTAATTAATAACCACATTGGAATCCAAAACAGACCAACAATTTCATGGGTCTCTCTCATGAAGAAACCTATTGCTCCTCCACCTACAATATTTCCAAATGTAATTGAAAAACCAGTAATAAAAAGATATAACATAATTAAAATGTTTCCTAAAACTGCAATTCTTTGAAATAATGAGTGTACTTCAATCATTTCAGAATCTTTTCTTGTTTTAGGACCTTTTCTTCCACCTTGAGCTATCAACATTACTGTAAAAATACAAAACTCTGCTAAAAATACATAAGGTAAAAGGTGTTGTCTCTCTTCAAATGCTCTAATAACTTCAGGTGCAATTGCCTCATATTGAGGTCCATAAATTGAAACATAACCTTGTTCCAATCTAGTTAACTCATTATAAGGAATTAATTGTCCTGTAAAGTCCAAAGTAAACATTTTTAAAACATATTGCCATATATACGTAAGGTCAGCAATTGTTGCTAACCAAAAGTACCAATATGTAAGCAAGGCAAAAAGCCCTGCTACAATAATATATGGCATATATTCGTTAAAAAAACCTTTTTTCTGTGCTTTATTTTCCATATGCTTTGTCCCATCCATAAGGCATTGATTGTACCCCATGTCCTGCTGACATTACCCTTTTTCTATAAATATTAGAAACTTCTTCAGCATCACCAACTAATAGTGCTTTTGTAGAACACATAGCAGCACAAACTGGAACTTTTCCTTCAGAGATTCTGTTTTGTCCATAAAGCTCTCTCTCTTCATGAGAGTTAGTCTCAGATGGTCCACCTGCACACATTGTACATTTATCCATAACACCTTTTGTATTAAATGCTCCATCTTTTGGAAACTGAGGTGCTCCAAAAGGACAAGCATATAAACAATATGCACAACCTATACATGTTTTTTTATCGTGTAATACGATACCGTCTTCTCTGATATAAAAACAATCAACTGGACAAACTTGTTCGCAAGGTGCATCAGTACAATGCATACAAGCAACAGATAAAGAGAACTCTTTACCTTGTTTACCTTCATTAATTGTTACAACTTTTCTTCTGTTAACGCCAACAGGTAACTCGTGAGCTTCCGCACAAGCAACAGAACAACCATCACAATGGATGCATCTGTTTTCGTCACAGTAAAATTTCATTCTTGAAAAATCTGGTCCACTACTCATACTTTACTCCTAAGCTCTTTCAACTCTACAAATTCCACCTTTAGTTTCTGGAATTTGTGTAACAATGTCATAACCATAGTTAGTTACAATGTTCGCATTATCACCTACAGCATAAGGAAGTGTTCCCTCTGGATATTTATGTGATAAATCTTCACCTTGCATAACACCTGAGAAGTGGAATGGAAGGAATACTCTATCTGGACTTACACCATGAGAATACTTAGCTTTTACTTTAATCTTAGTACCATTTGGTGAATGAATCCACATCATCTCACCATTTCTAATACCATGTCTTCCAGCTAAATCTGGATTAATATCGCAGAACATATCAGGCGTTAACGCAGCAAGATATTTAGATGCTCTATTTTCAATACCAGCACCATTCATATTTACAAGTCTACCTGTTACAAGGTTAATTGGGAACTCTTTTGCCCAATCTTTCTTAGTTTGTTCTGATACATATTTAGTATCAACTCTATAGTGATTTTCCTTGTCTGCAAAACTTGGATAACTTTTAACCAAGTCTGTTCTTGGAGAGTGTAAAGGTTCTCTATGTAATGGAATTTGATCTGCAAATGTCCATACAATAGCTCTAGCTTTAGCATTTCCATAAGGAGCAATACCTCTCTCCATACATTTTTCAGCAATAATATTTGATGTATCAACTTTCCAGTTTTTACCAATTTTCTTTTTCTCTTCTTCAGTCAGCTTGATTCCAAGAACTTCTTCAATATTATCTCTAGTAATCTCTGGATAACCATCTTTATTAGCAGAACCTTTAGGAGCACTTCCTTTCCCTGCTAATTGAGATACACCATTATGTTCTAATCCAAATCTATTTCTGAATCCCATACCACCTTCAGCAACACTTCTGTTGATGTTATATAAAATAGGCGATCCTGAGTGACCTTCAGTCCAACAAGGCCATGGTAATCCATAATACTCACCAGTCATTTCTCCGTATCCTCTCATAGATACTTCATCGAACATATGCCAGTTTTGTTGGTGTTTTTTAAGTCTTTCAGCTGTCCAACCAGTTAAACCAATAGTTTTGATTGTTCTAGCTATTTCATCTGTTGCGTCTTCTGGCCATTTGAAATCTTTTTTGTTTTCTCTAATCTTCATACCTGCTGTTAATTCATCATAGAATCCAAGTCTTTTAGCTAGTTCAAACATAATATCATGGTCAGTTTTAGATTCATACATAGGTTCAATAACTTTGTCTCTCCACTGTGCAGATCTATTTGTAGCTGTAACACTTCCTGATGTTTCAAATTGTGTTGCTGCTGGTAAAATATACACATCATCTTGTTTATCAGTAATAATCGCACCTTCATTTACAAAAGGATCACAGAATACTGCAATTTCAAGATTATCAAGAGCTTCTTTTACTTTCATTTGTAAAGAAGTTGAAGTTATACCATTCGCCATAACAAATAATGCTTTTAAGTTTGTACCTGCATTGTGGATTTTATCTTCACCTGGATTTCCTCCAAGTACTCCAGCCCACCATCTAGCAAGTGTAAAACCTTTTTTGTTCATCCAAGAAGGATCTTTAAATCTTCCTTTTAGCCATTCATAGTCTACTCCCCAAGATTTTGCGAAATATTTCCATGAACCATCACTTAATCCATAATAACCTGGTAAAGAGTGAGATAAACAACACATATCAGTAGCACCTTGAACGTTATCGTGCCCTCTTAAGATATTTGTTCCTCCACCTTCAATTCCCATGTTTCCAAGAACAAGTTGAACAATTGGTGCAAGTCTAGTATTTGAAGAACCGTTATTATGTTGAGTTAGACCCATAGCCCATACAAGTGTTCCTGGTCTACTTTGTGCATAGTGCTTAGTAATTTGAATAATTAACTCAGCTTCTACACCTGTAACATCAGCAACTCTTTCAATTGGCCATTTTTTAGCCTCTTCTCTAATTTCATCAATACCATATACTCTATCTTTGATAAAAGACTTATCTTCCCATCCATTTTCAAAGATAATATTTAACATTCCATACATAAATGGAATATCAGTACCTGGTCTAATTTGTGCATAATAATCAGCTTTTGCTGCAGTTTTTGTAAATCTAGGATCTACAACGATTATTTTTGCATTGTTTCTTTCTTTTGCTTTTAAAAAGTGTTGGAATCCAACTGGATGATTTACCGCAGGATTTGCTCCAAAAATAATGATTGATTCAGTATTCTGGATATCTCCTAGTGAATTTGTCATAGCACCATAACCCCATGTATTTGCCACACCGGCAACTGTTGAGCTATGTCAAATTCTAGCTTGGTGATCTATATTATTAGTTCCAAACATTGCAGCAAATTTTCTAAAATAATACGATTGCTCTGTATTAAATTTTGCTGATCCTAAAAACATTGCTGAATCTGGTCCAGAAGTTTTTCTTAGGCTTTCAAGCTTATTAGCGATACCGTCTAATGCTTCATCCCAAGAAATTCTTTGCCATTTTCCACCTTTTTTAACCATTGGATGTTTTAATCTAACCTCAGATCTAACCATATCAATCATATCGGCACCTTTACAACAGTGCCCTCCTAAAGATACTGGGTGATCTGTTGCCACTTCCTGTCTTACCCAAACACCATTTTGAACTTCTGCGATAACACCACAACCAACTGAACATGCTGTACAAATTGATTTAACCATTTTAGAACCAGGGAAAGGATTTTTTACTTCCTCAGCCGTAGCTTCTCTAGTTACTTTAGTGCTAGCAAAAGATGATGTAACACCAAATGCACTAGCAACAGCAGCCATTTTCATAAATGACCGTCTACCTACTTTTGCATTTAGAGTTTCATATGTATTTGCTGACATACGTTTGCTCCTTGTTATACCGCGTTCTTATAATACGCAGCCCACGTTTCTGTTTTTTTGTAAGTAATCTCTTTTTTATTTGATTTACCTACTACCACACCATTAGATAAAGTATCAACCTTATCGTTACTTGTTCCAGCCATTACAGCAGTAGCTGAACCAGCTACAGCAGCTCCTGCTGCAACAATTGCTGTTTTTTTGGCAAAATCTCTTCTGCTTTGTTGCATGACTGTTCTCCTTATAGAAATTAAGTCCCATGAGTCACCATTGAGACTTTAAAAAACATACAAATAAAAGTTGTATACTTTTTAAAGCCCCCAAAAAGGGCTTTATTACTTAAACTTCTGATTCTACATCATATTCAATTTTTTCAGGGTTTGCTTCTTCAGTTTTAGGACCTTGCGCCTTTAAAGCTTTATTTCTTGCTCTTCTCTCTTTTTCTTCATCTGAGATAATCTCACAAGCAGGAGTTTCAATTTTAACTTCCTCTTTAGGAGTTGGTTTTGAAACTTCAAGATAAAGTCTTTCAAAATCCATAAATGCTTTTAATACAATAATTACATCTCTAAAGATATCTGCCTTTTCATGCTCATAAACTTCTTTTGAAAACTCTTCAATGAAATCATTTAATATTTCGGCAAAGATACAATGCTGTGTATTTTTATACTCTTCTTCACCATTTACAATAAGTTCATTCAATTCTGCCATTAAAGTCAAAATAAAACCTACTGAATCTTCATACTCTACAAACTCTTTTTCATTTCTTCTAATTTTTGTTTTTGCAAGGAATTGAAGCATTTCAACTCTTTTTTTACCAGATTCAATACCTTCATCATAATAAGAAGCTGTTGTTCTTATATTTTTTGTTTCAGGATTGTTAAAAATATCATCATATTCTTGAACTAATGCAATATTTGAAGTAGGATCTAATTTACTTAAAATTCTAGTTATTGCTTCTTTTGTTGTATTATCTAATGGGTTTTGTTCAAGTAATTTTAATATATTTACTAACTCCAAATATACTGCTACATCTTTTGAATAAACAAAAAATTTAGAAAATAAATTATAATAAATTGATCTTGCTTTCATTAATGATTGATCTTGCATGTTTATTCTCCTAATTAGCCAACAGTTGGGTTATTATAGTTTGATTTGTCTGCCATATATGATGTCATCATAATTTTTGGCTTACAGTCTTCACAACAATACAACGTTCTCTCTTTAATTGGATCAGCTTTGAACATTGGAGCCATAATTGAAGCAATTTTTTCAATAGCTTTTGTTGTAGCAAACTCTTTTCCACACTCAACACAAGCAAAAAGCTCATCTTGTGCTAATATCTCATCTTGGAACCATGCTGGACTTAAATGTATTACATCTCTTTCTATAGTTATACAGTCTGCTTCAGGACATGAAACCTCACAATATCCACATGATGTACATAAAGACGGATTTAATCTTAAACTATTATCATCTGCATGTGCAGTAATTGCATTTACATTACAAGCTCCTACACATGAAAGACAAAGAGTACATTTATCTTCATTTACATTTACCTTTGCATAATGTACATGTTCCCCAGTAGTTACTGTTCCTAGATCTTCATTTCCTACAAGTGCCGCTAATCTAATTGCAAAAATTTCTCTTTTCTTTGCATCAACGTGATTTGTAGAATATGCTGAACCTTCAATGAAACAGGCTTCTTTTAAAGATTGTACTAGTTCATTTTCATCCATTGCAACTATAATGGCATCTTTACCATATTTTTTTTGATAGATTTGATTTAATATATTAATTGAATCTGTTGTACCTTTTGATAAGAAATCAGTATAAAAAACTACTTGAGCTCCTGATTCTTGAAGAAGTGTTAAAAGTGTTGCTTCATGTAAAAACTTTTCACCTTCTATTGCAAAAGGTAAAACATCCTCTTTTAACTCAATATTTAAACCTTTAAGTGACATTTTTTCTGGTACAACTAATGCAATTTGATTTTTATAAAGTCTTGCCATCTCTGAGATTGCATCTTTATTAGATGGTGCATAATCAATTGCCCCTGATGGACAGACAGAAACACATCCTCCACAACCATGACAATCTATTTGAGAAAACTCTAAATGTTTTTGTTCATCATCTTTTACAATTGCAACAGTAGGACAAACTTCTGCACACTTTCCACAGATTTCTTCTCTTCTTTCATGATATTGACAAATTGTTTTGTCATAAGTAGTAAACTTTTTATATTCATAGTTTGTAATATTCAATCTAACTTCTGCTAAAACATCATCAATTGAAGATTTTAAAGGATCAAAACAACCACTTTGTTTCATTCCTAACTCTTTTTCATCAAACCAAATAATTTGATCTACTTTTAAATCAACATCTTTTCCATCATCATCTACTTTTACTGTTAGATTTCCAATATGACCATTGATATCTTTTATTATTGATTCTGGAATTTGAAAAAGATCAAACTCATCAGGAACCATCTGTCTTAATATCTCTTTCTTTTGCTCATTATCACAAACTAATAATACTTTATTAGAAACTTCTTGTCTAAATACAATATCTTTAGCCAAGTCAAATCTAATTGCATTCATTTCGTAAAGTTTTTCTACATTTTTTATTTTTGATGATAGAGGATCTTTAGAATTATTAATATAAAAATCTATCTCATCTGCGATAATCTCGGATCTTATTCCTTTTGTATTTGATACAATATAATCAAAATCAGGATTATCTATTAGTTTGTCAGTAACAAGGATTGATTCAGGAAGAGGAAAGTCAATGCCATTCGGATTGTAGTATATGAATTCTTGCATAGTATATGCCTTTTGGTAAAATTTCTTTTACCATATTTTATTAGTACAAAACTTTATTAGAACTTAAAAAGTTAAAATTCTTTTACCATATTTTAGAAAAGTGTTACTTTTTGGTAAAATATTATTTACTTTTTTATAGTGATTATCATTTAGAGATTTTTTTATTTTAATACGTAGTTATTTGTTATGAAGGATAAAGACTTTCTCCTTTTGGAGAAAGCTTTATATTTTATTTTGTTTTTTTAGTTTCTTATAAAAAGAGCTATGAAGAACTTCTAATTCTTCTTCTTCTTTATATCCAGTTATAATAGAATGAATTGCACCTTTAATTGCGAAAACAGACATGTAAACATGAGTGATAAATAAGGCTAAAACTGCAAGTCCTAGCACATTATGTATTATTGCACTTGCTCTTAATAGATCTATTTGTGAAACTCCATATTCTGCTAATATAGCTAACTTAAAGTCTTGGAAGTACATAATTGCTCCAGTAGCAATCATTACTACTCCACCTAGAGTAGCTAACCAAAACCATGTTTTTTGTCCAGCATTAAACTTTCCAGCAGGAACAGGCTTTTTATTTTTATTTAAATATCCACCAACAATCATTAACCATTTAATATCATCCCAATGTATAAACATCCATCTTGCCCACATAAAAAACATAGGAAATACACTAACTATAAATAATAGTGTTGCAATAGCATGAATTTCTTTTGAAACCCTTACAAAAGTACCACCACCTAAAGTGTCACCAAACATCATTATTACACCTGTTGGTATTAATAAGATAAATGCAATTGCAGCTATTGTGTGTACAATTCTGTTAAAAAGTGTAAATACGTATATTTTTTTTCTATCATGAGAAAAGACCATTGGTCCAATAATCAAATAATGAATAAAAAATACAACAGGAACTCCTACTAATACTCCAAAAAATAGTATTTGAAAGTATTCACTTTGTAAAAGTGTAAAATAGTGCCCTAACCGTAAAGTACCTTCTTTATCGTAGTTTAATATATTAGGTACTAGTTCTTTACCCCAAATTGCACTATCAAAATTAGCCCCTAGGGCTAATGATGATAGTACTAAAAGAGAAAGAATTATATATTTATTTTTCATCTCTATACCTTATTTATCTCCATAGGCTACGTTCCAACCAAGAGGTTGAGCCATTACGCCATGTCCTGCAGATAATACTCTTTTTCTATAAATATTCGATACTTCCATAGAATCTCCAACAAGTAAAGCTTTAGTAGAACACATTGCTGCACAAACTGGAACTTTTCCTTCAGAGATTCTGTTTTGTCCGTATAGTTCTCTTTCTTCATGACTATTTGTTTCAAGTGGTCCACCTGCACACATAGTACATTTATCCATAGAACCTTTTGTACCAAATGCTCCATCTTGTGTAAATTGAGGTGCTCCAAAAGGACAAGCATATAAGCAATATGCACAACCAATACACGTTTCTTTATCATGAAGTACAATTCCATCTTGTCTTATATAGAAACAATCTACTGGACAAACTTTTTCACAAGGTGCATCACTACAATGCATACAAGCAATTGATAAAGAGTATTCTAAATCTTCAACACCTTCATTTAATGTGATTACTTTTCTTCTGTTTATTCCTGCTGGTAGTTCATGTGCTTCTGCACAAGCGATTGAACAACCATCACAAGCAATACATCTATTTTCATCACAATAAAATTTTAATCTAGCATTTTCACTATTACCCATTATCTACCCCTTATGCAAACTCGATTCGACATAATCCACCTTTTGTCTCAGGAATCTGAGTGATGATGTCGTAACCGTAGTTTGTAACTGTATTTGCACTTTCACCTATAGCATAAGGCTTTGTGCCTGATGGGTATTTGTGCGATATATCTTCCCCTTGGAAAACACCTGCAAAGTGGAACGGTAAGAAAATTCTATCTTCTGTAACACTAAGTGAGTATTTAGCCTTAACCTTAATCTTAGTTCCTTCAGGAGAGTGAATCCACATCATAGAACCATCTCTAATACCATATCTTCCTGCAAGATCTGGATGAATATCACAGAACATTTCAGGACTTAATGCTGCAAGATATTTAGATGCTCTATTTTCCATACCAGCACCATTCATATTTACAAGTCTTCCTGTAACTAAGTTAATTGGGAACTCTTTTGACCAATCTTTTTCATTTTGTTTAGAAATATATTGAGTATCAACTCTATAATGGTTTGCTTTATCAGCATAGTTTGGATACTTCTTAACTAAATCTTGTCTTGGAGAGTGTAATGGCTCTCTATGTAAAGGAATTTGGTCAGGGAATGTCCATACTTTTGCTCTTGCTTTTGCATTTCCGTATGGAGCGATTCCTCTTTCCATACATTTTTCAGCAATAATATTTGATGTATCAACTTTCCAGTTTTTACCAATTCTTGACTTTTCGTCATCAGTTAATTTGATTCCAAGAACTTCTTCAATGTTATCTCTTGTGATTTCTGGATATCCATTTTTATTAGAAGATTTTTTAGGAGCACTTCCTAAACCTGCTAATTGAGATACACCATCATGTTCTAAACCAAATCTATTTCTGAATCCCATTCCTCCATCTTTAACAGTTTTATTAATGTTATAAAGGATTGGACTTCCACCATGAGTTTCTGTCCATACAGGCCAAGGTAATCCATAATATTCACCTTTCATAGCACCGTATCCACGACCAGTAACTTGATCAAACATATGCCAATTTTCTGTATGCTTTTTAATTCTTTTTGCTGTCCAACCAGTTAAACCAATAGTTTTAATGATTCTAGCAATTTCATCTGTTGCATCTTCTGGCCATGTGAAATCTTTTTTATTTTCTTTAACTTTCATACCCGCTGTGTATTCGTCATAAAAACCTAATCTTTTTGCTAATGCAAATAAGATTTCATGGTCTGTTTTAGATTCATACATTGGCTCAACAACTTTTGTTCTCCATTGTACAGATCTATTTGTAGCCGTAACAGAACCACTTGTTTCAAATTGAGTTGCTGAAGGTAAAATAAATACATCGTCTTGTTTATCTGTTAAAACTGCTGCTTCATTTACAAAAGGATCACAAAGCACTAGCATTTCTAAATTATCTAAACCTTCTTTGATTTTTGCTTGTTGAGCAACTGAAGTAATACCGTTACCCATTACAAAAAGAGATTTTAGATTAGTTCCACCATTAGAAATTTTATCATTTCCATCTTTACCATCTAAAACTCCGGCCCACCATCTAGATAATGTAAAACCTTTTTTATTCATCCAGTCTTTTGTTTTAAATCTACCTTTAAGCCACTCATAATCTACTCCCCATGATTTTGCGAAGTATTTCCATGAACCGTCAGATAAACCATAATAACCTGGTAATGTATGAGATAGACAACACATATCTGTTGCACCCTGAACATTATCATGACCTCTTAAGATGTTTGTTCCACCACCTTCTTCACCCATGTTTCCTAGAGCTAATTGTAAAATTGGTGCAAGTCTTGTATTAGATGACCCAACTGTATGTTGAGTTAGACCCATTGCCCAAATAAGAGTTCCTGGCGTAGATTTAGCATAAACTTCTGTAATTTGCATTAGTTTATCTGCAGGTACACCCGTAACATCTTCTACTTTTTCAGGAGTCCACTTTTTAGCTTCTTCCATAATCTCATCCATACCATAAACTCTATCATTAATGAAAGACTTATTATGCCATCCATTTTTGAAAATGATATGTAACATTCCATACATAAAAGGAATATCAGTTCCAGGTCTTAATCTACAAAAATGATCTGCTTTTGCAGCAGTCTTAGTATAAACTGGATCAACAACAATAATTTTTGCGTTGTTTCTCTCTTTTGCTTTTAAAAAATGTCCGAAACCTACTGGGTGATTAACCGCAGGATTTGCTCCGAATATAATAATTGCTTTCGCGTTTTGGATATCTCCAAGTGAGTTAGTCATAGCACCGTAACCCCATGTATTCGCCACTCCGGCGACTGTAGCACTATGTCAAATTCTAGCTTGGTGATCTATATTGTTTGTCCCATACATTGCTGCAAACTTTCTAAAATAGTAAGCTTGCTCTGTACTCATTTTAGCAGATCCAAGGAACATTGCTGACTCAGCACCAACTGATTTGTGCTGTTCATTTAACTTGTTCGCGATTCTATCTAAAGCATCGTCCCAAGATAATCTTTTCCATTTTCCGCCTTCTTTTACCATTGGATGCTTAAGTCTAACTTCAGACCTAACCATATCAATCATATCAGCACCTTTACAACAATGACCTCCAAGTGAAATTGGATGATCTTGAGCAACTTCTTGTCTTACCCAAACACCGTTTTGAACTTCAGCAATAATACCGCATCCAACAGAACACGCAGTACAGACAGTTTTAACTTCTTTAGAACCAGGGAAAGGATTTTTTACTTCCTCAGCCGTTGCCTCTCTAGTTACACCATCATTTGCCAAGACACTTGTAGCACCCGCAGCAGTTGCAATAGCAGTCATTTTTAAAAATGATCTTCTCCCTACTTTTGCCTGCAGTGCTTCATATGTACTTTTTGACATACAAAATTCCTTTTACATTAATTATAAAGCTTGTTTGTAATAATCTTCCCAAGCTTTAGTTTTCTTGTAGATAATCTCTTTTTTATTAGAATTACCAACAACAACTCCATTTGATTCTGCTTTATAAGCAGAAGTATTAGCAGCAGCTAATACGGTAGAACCCACAGCGGTTGCACCCACAACTATTGCACTTTTTTTAGCAAAATCTCTTCTACTTTTTTGCATAGTTGTCTCCTTTATTTTTTTTTAGCCCCTCATAGAGACTTAAATAAATCAAGAAACTTGACTTATTTAAATCTCCATGTAAAGAGTGATTAAATATCACTCTCTACATCGAAAGTAACAAAAACTTCTTTCTCTTCTTTTTTCTTTGGTCCATTAGCTTTCATTGCTTTATTTCTTGCTCGCCTTGCTTTCTCTTCTTCAGAAATAACTTCAACAGTCTCTACTGTTTTTGTTTTCTTTATAAATGCAGGTTTTGAAACTTCTAAATAAATTCTTTCAAATTCAATAAATGCTTTTAATAGAATTACAACATTTTTGAATATATCTGCACTTTCATGCTCATAAAGTTCTTTTGAAAATTCATCTACAAATTGATTTAATATTTGTTCAAAAATACAATGTATAGTATTTGAATACTCACTATTTCCTTCAGACTCTAACTCACACAATTCACTTAATATACTAAAGATAAAACCTATATGATCTTCATAATCAAAATATTTTTTTTCATCTCTTCTAATTTTTGTTTTTGCCAAAAAGTTTTGCATTTCAACTCTTTTTTTACCTGACTCAACATTTTCATGATAATAAGAAGCAGTAGTTCTAATAGTTTTAGTTTCTGGAGAATGAAAAATATCATCGAACTCATTCATAAACTTGATATTAGAATCAAGTTTTAAAGTAGCTGAGAGCTCATCAAATGCAGCTTTTGTTGAAGTATCCAAAGGATTATTTTTTAATACATTTATAAGTTCAACTAATTCAAAATATCTTTTTGTATTAGTTGAAAAAACAAAAAATCTTGAAAACATTGCATAATATAAAGCACGAGCTTTACTTATTTTATTATCTTTCATTAATATTTCCTTTAAAAAAATACCTAGTATTAATCAAAAGCTTGATTAATCATTTTAGGTAAAATTTTATTTACCGTATTGTATGTGCATATACTTTAAACAAAACTTAAACATCTTTATAAAAGCCCAGATAGGTTTATATCTTGGCACTTTATTGTAAAAAACAAGATCTGTTTTTTCGGTAAATATTAAATTACTTTTTTATAAAAAAACTTTAACTATTTTTTCAGATTACCTAAAAAATCGAACTTTTTTAAATATTCATTTCTAGCATATTATGGTTTTTCATAAGATAAACTTTTAATTTTTATTTTTAATTTTTATTTAAAAATTAATTTTCAAAATTTCCTATTAAATTTATTTATATCTTAAATCTGAATACCAATTCACTGTTATTTTATTAACTTTTCTTATAATAAAGTGACAAAAGCGTGACATTTAAAAAAAATGAGGACTCGTTTCTAAAATATTTTTTGTGATATAATAATTTTTTCAAGGGGATCTTTTGTTTAAATACTTACTCATCTTTTTAGTAGTCATCTTTTTATCTTATATTAAACTCAAAGAACAAGTCTTTAATGATAAAACTTTAATACTTGGTTCTTCATTGCCTAAAACAGGTATTATGAAGACATGGGGGAAAAGTGTTTATACAGGTGCAACTGCATATTTTAAATATGTAAATGAAACTAAAATATTAAGTGATGATAGAAAAATCAAATTAATTTCATTGGATGACAAATATGAACCAGAATTAACTCACGATAATATGGACAAACTAATACAAAACAAAAAACTTTTTGCTTTATTTGGATTTGTTGGTACTCCTACAGTAAAAAATATTGTACCTATTATAGAGAGAACAGATATTCCTTTTATTGCACCTTTTACTGGTGCTTCATTTTTAAGAAATACAAATAAAGATAACTTTATTAACTTTAGAAGCTCTTACGCTGAAGAGATTGATAATACGGTTGGCTATTTAAATGAAGTAAAAGGCATAAAAAAATTTGCACTTTTTTATCAAAATGACCATTATGGTGAAGATGGTTACATATCATTAATGAATTCATTAAAGAAAAGGGGTCTAAAACTTCATGGAGAAGGAATGTATAAAAGAAATACCTTATCTATAAGACATGCTTTTTCAGAGATTAAAGATAATGAACCAGAAGCAATTATTATGGTGGGAGCATATAAAGCGAATGCTTTACTTATAAAAAAAGCAAAAGAAGACGAAAGCTTGAAAGATGTAATTTTTTGTAATATCTCTTTTGGAGATGCAAATCAAATGATAAAAGAGCTTGATTTTGATACTAAAAATTTGATTTTCTCGCAAGTTGTTCCAAGTTATAATAACTATAGTATTGATGTTATTAGAGAGTATCGATTTCTTATGACAAAGTTTTTCCCGAATGAACCTCTTGGTTTTATTTCTTTAGAATCTTTCTTAGCTGCTAAAGCTATAGTTAAAGCATTAAGCAATATAAATGGCACAATTACAAGAACTAAGTTTCTAGATGAATTAAGAAAAATCCCTGAAGATACACTAAAAGGAATAACATTAAATTATAAAAATTCTCAATTATTAAACAAGGTTTATCTATTTGAGTATAAAAATTCTAAATTTGAAGAGATAAACTATGCAAATTAAGAAGATTTTATCATATCTTGATAATCTACCTTTTTCATATAAGACCTCTTTCCTTATTTTTATCATTGCTGGTGGTATGATATCGATAATTATACTTTCTCAAATATCAATATATACATTAAAAAATGATTTTGATATTCTTTTTGAAAAAAGAACCAAGCCTATTATCAAGTTAGAGAATATTAAAGATACATATAAAATAAATATTTATGATACCTTTTATGATATACAACAAGAGATTATGACAATAAAACAATCAAAAGATATTATCTCTTTAGGACAACAACTAATAAACAAAAACTGGAAAAACTATAAAAAAAACTCTCTTGATTCAAATTATGAAAAATCTTTTATTACTAAAATGCTAAATGATTTTTTTGCCATAAATAATTACACTAATAATGATGTATTACAAAAAAACATTATTGTTAATATAAATAAAAAGATAAAAGAGTTACATAGAAAAATAAATAGAATTGTATTCCTATTAGAAAGAGATAGATTTGATGAAGCAGTACCATTAATTGAAAGAATATACTTTGAAATTAATTCTGTTAACATTTATATAACAAATTTAACAAATTATGATTTAAATATGGCAATTGAAGAGAAAAGAGAAACTCAAAAAGTTTTTAGTACCCTTACAACTGTACTTAACTTTTCAATAATATTTGTGTTTTTATCATCTATATTTTTATCTATTTTAGTGATTAACAACTTTAGAAAACTTCACTTTGGACTAGAGGATGCTGTAAATGAAAAGACTAAAGAGCTTCAAGAATTAAATGACTATCTTGAATTTAAAATTAAAAAAGAGGTTGCCAATTCAAGAAAAAAAGATTTAATAATGTTCCAACAATCAAAACTAGCTTCTCTTGGAGAGATGTTAGGAAACATTGCTCATCAATGGAGACAACCATTAGGATCGTTAATGATGATTATTCAATCTTTCCAAACAAAAATGGAGCTAGGGAAGTTATCATCTGAATTTGTTGAACAAAAGACTAAAGATGCTGTTCTTCTTGCAGAAAATATGTCTAATACCCTAGAAGATTTTCAAAACTTTTTTAGTCCAAATAAAGATAAGACTAAATTTAAATTAAGACATTGTGTAGAGCACTCTATTGAACTATCAAAATATATTTTACTAAAAGAGAATATAAAACTAAATCTAATGGTACTAAATGATTTAGAAATATATGGTTTTTACAATGAATTATCCCATGTAGTGTTAAATATGATTTCAAACTCTAAAGATGCCTTAAAAGCTAGAAAAGAACACAAAGTTATAAAAATAGTTATAAAAAAACATAACAATAATGCAAGAATAAGTATATATGATAATGGTGGAGGAATTGACAAAGATATAATTCCTCAAGTCTTTGAACCATATTACACAACAAAATATAAAAGTGCAGGAACGGGAATAGGATTATATATGTCTAAACAAATTGTAGAGAAACATATGCATGGTAATATAAAGTGTAAGAATGTTTACAATAAAATAGATGGTGAGGAATTAGAGTTTGGAGCTCTTTTTATAATTGATATTCCACTGGAGAAGAAGGACACAAATGAATGAAAGAAATTTAAATATATTAAATGAATTTAATATATTATACTTAGAAGATGATAAATCACTTTTAACACATACTAAAGATATATTAGATGATTTTGTAAAAAAAGTATATGCAGTAAATACTTCTAAGGAGGCTTTAGAAATTCTTGAAAAAGAAAAAATAGATGTGATAATCTCTGATATACTACTTGAAAATGAAAATGGAATTGATTTTCTAAGAAGTATTAAAGAAGATATGAACGTAAATATTCCAACTATACTTACAACAGCACATACAGATACAAAATACTTACTCGATGCTATAAAACTAAAGGTTGAAAACTATATTGTAAAACCAATAAATATAAAAGAACTTTTAAATACTTTACATGATATTCTATTTCCTATTATCCAAGAACAGGAAATACTAAAACACTCAAATATAATTAAAACTATCTCCGCTATTACAGACAGTAAGCAAGTTGCAGTAGTAAACTATATAATTGGTAACTTAGATAAAGAAAATCATTTAATAGCATCATATAGTGATATTATGGACGGGATTTCTATTTCAAAACCAACTTTAATTAAACTTTTTAAAGAACTTGCAGAGAAAAAAATTCTAGTTAAAACAGCACATAAAACTTATAAGTTTGATCAAGAAGCACTAGATAGTTTATAAACTATCTAGTGAATTCAAATTGTAATGTTGTATGGACAATAGAATACTTATGCTCCAAAGAGTAGTTTACTTCACTTAAAATAGATTCATACTCTTCTATATCTTTTTTATCTATTAAAAGATGAGCTGTCATATTATACATGTCTTGAGTTATCTCCCAAATATGTATATCATGGATATCTAAAACTTTAGAATGCTTTTCTTGAATATACTCTTTTACCTCTTCTATATTTACAGGAGAACTTTCCATCAATGTATTAGTAGAATCTTTTAATACTTGATATGCCCACTTTGCAATTACTAAAGCAACAAGAACGGCAAGTAATATATCAATAAAATACCAAGAGGTATAATAAATAACAACATATCCAATAATAATTGCAACAGAAGAGAGTGCATCAGTTAACATATGAACAAAAGCAGATTTTAAATTTACATTCTCTTTATCTCCTTGCATTAGTATTACACCAGTAACAATATTAACAACTAAACCAATAATTGCAACAATACCAGCTGTTTTTAAATCGATTTCACTAGGATTAAAATATCTCTCAACTGCTTCATATATAATCCAAAATATTGAAAGGATAATTGTAATACCATTTACAAAAGCTGCTAAAACTTCTATACGATAGTATCCAAAAGTTTTATTTATAGGAGCTTTTTTACTAGCAATTATAATTGCTACAAGTGAAATAATCAATGCAAAAGAGTGAGTAAACATATGAATTGCATCTGAAATAAGTGCCAATGAATTTGATAAAAATCCAAATATAAACTCAGCTATCATTGTCACAAAAGTAATAACAAGTGCTATTTTTAAAACTTTTTTATCTTGTGTTCGATGATCATGGTGATGATGATCATGTCCATGTTCATGATTGTGACTATGACAATGTGAATGCACTTTTATTTTTGGTTTGTGTGAGTTTAATCCTATTTTACAACTATGCATTTTATACTACTTTCCAACTACTTTTATAATCTCTAAAAAATTATCTACTTCAGCTTGAGCTTGTATTGAATCACCTTTTTGAATATTTTCAATAAAATGACCTTTTGCAAAATGCTCCACATAAGATGTTATCATTCCATTTACAGCACCTTTTACTGCTGTTAATTGTTTTACCATCTCATATGGATCTTCTTCTAAATGATAATCTTCATCTTTAAGTTTTGATTCTATTGCTTTTATCTGTCCTGAGATTCTTGCTATTCTATTTTTTAATTTTTTTCTTTCTACATCACAACAATATGCCATAATTTATTCCTTTTATATACTATAGGGGGGTATAGTATAATAGAAAAGATAAATATCTAATTAATCAATAACTGGATATTATTCCACTTAACAAATAAAAAGGATTTTTTTGAAACTTGATATTACAAAAATCGCAAATGTTATTCTATACATGTTAGATGAGAACGTCACGCAACTAAATGATAGAAAGCTATCTATCTTATTTTTTTTAATGGATTACAGCCATCAAAAAGCAACTGGAGAGAAACTATTTGGTGAAGAGTATATAAAAGATAAAAGAAACCCTGAACCTAGTGTATTATCTGAAATTTTTGATATTATTGCAAATGGTGAAGATTTAGAAGAAGATGACGAAAGACTATTTTTGATTCAAGAACTTCTTGACTATCTTGATATCGAAATACATACACATGATAAATTTATAGAACTAAGATTTATTAAAATGGAAGAAGAGTTTGATGAAACACTTTTTGATAAAGAAGAGATGAAAACTATCAAAAAAATAGTTGAAAAATATAAAGATGAAAGTCCAAGAAAAGTTGCTAATGCTTGTTTTAAACTTGATGAAGTTAGAGATACTAAATTAAACGAAATAATCATTTAAGAGGAGAGAGTTTTAAAAACTCTCCCACGCACCCTCACTCTCATCAGAAAAACTTGTGTTGTTAATAGAAGTCTTTTTTGAAACTTTTAAGACTTTTTCATTTTTTATAACTTCATTAATTGAATTATTAAGCTCTTTTGCTTTTACATCATTTTTACCATTAAACTCTTTTTCGTTTGCACTTTCAACTACTAATTTAGCTATTGAATCTGTAGAAATGGCAATATCTTTTGTTTGATATGCAACCTCTGCATTTTTTTGTGTTTGTTGATCAAGTTGTGCTATTGCATCATTAATCTGTTCAATACCCGATAACTGTTCTTTACTTGACATCTCTACATTTGAAATTAAATCCATTGTTTGTGTGATACTATTATTTAAAGTTTCATATCCATCAATCATATCACTTGCAATACTTTTACCTTCATTTGCTTTAGAGGTAGCAGTTTCAACTAAATCTTTTATCTCTTTTGCAGCTTCTGCTGATCTTGCAGCTAAATTTCGTACTTCTTGTGCAACAACAGCAAAACCTTTTCCTGCTTCACCTGCTGTAGCTGCTTCAACTGCTGCATTAAGTGAAAGAATATTTGTTTGGAAGGCAATTTGATCAATTACTCCAATTGCCTCATTAATAGAAGATACTTGTTCATTTATATCTTCCATAGCACTTGCAGTATGACTAGCTAACTTTTCACCCTCATTTGAAGATGTGGTTACGCTATTAGATAACTTTGCCATTTTTCCAATAGCTTGAGTGTTTTCTCTAATATTACTAGTTATTTGCTCTAAAGATGCTGCTGTCTCTTCTAATGAAGATGCTGCTTCAGTAGAGTTTGAATTTAAAACATTTACATTTGATAAAAGTATTTCAGAACTTTTATCCAAGGTAAGACCATTTGATTTATTTTCAATTAACATTGAAGTAATTGAATCCCCTAAACTATTTACTCCATCCGCTAATTTTAATAAGTCTTCTTTTATTCCATTTGTATTTACTTTTTCAAGATAGTTAAAATGAGTATACTCTTCTAACACAGTTAATACACCATCAATATTGTTTTCTAGATTATTAGCCATTTTATTAACTACTTCTTTTAATTGCATCATAGCAGGATTAGAAACATTCATATTAAGTCGTTGACATAAATCTCCTTGTTCAAACTCTCCTAATACATTTATAGTTTCATCAATTAATGCCCTATCTTCTTTTATCCCATTTTGTGCTTTTTGAATATTTGAATTAATAAGTCTTGACATATCACCAAATTCATCCTTACACACTATTTCTTTTATTTCAATATCATTTTTTTCTCTATTTAAATAAGCAAAAAAAGATTCCAATCCATCATTTATAAACTTTACTTTAGAAACTATTTCAGTCGTAATCATATAAAATATAGATAATAAGACTAAAATAATAATAAAAATTAGTAAAATAACTTTTTTTGCTGTTTGCATAAATTGATTCATTACGTCATCAATATAAATACCTGAACCTAAAATCCAACCCCATTCATTAAACTTTTTTACATATGATAGTTTTTCGTATAATTCACTTGAAGAAGATTTAGCCCAAAGATATTTTATGTAACCAGAATCACTCTCATTTGTAACTTCTACAGTAGAAACAAACAAGTTTTTATTTGAAACTTCTATAGTTTTTGCACTATTATCTCCAAACTCTAAACTAATTACTTTATTATAGTTATTACTATCTAATACTTTTCCATTTAATGATAAAGACATAGGATGCATAATCATTTTTGGATAAGGATTAGTATCATCATTTATCCAGATATAATTATCTCCACTATACCGAAGGGCTTTTATTGCCTCAGCTGCTCGTGTTTTAGCCTCTTTTTCTGAAATTTTACCACTTTTGAAATCTTCATATTCTTTATTTACTAGTGAGTATGATAATTCAACTAAATTTTTTAATTTTGCTCTTTTTTCATCCATCATTATGTCTTTTTGTTCAAAGAGTAATATTGAACTTAATATCAATAATGAAAATAGTGAAATTGTAGCTACAAGAAGCATTTTTTTAAATACTCCTAAATGACCAAATAATTTTCTCCACAAAACATGCATAGGAAGCCTTTTTTTTAATTTCTAAAGACTATTAACTAAAGATTGAGCTATAGTTTTTTCAAAATCAGTTAAAAGTTTTGAAGATTTTACATATTTCTTGTCAAAAAATATGTCAAAGTTTTATAGAGTTTAAAAATTTATTTTAAATCGCAACCACAAGAAGTAATTGATTTTTCAATACGTAAATAATTTCTAGCTTTTCTAGAAATAATATCTATAGTAATATTTAATAAAGCTGTCACAAAAAGTAGAAGCATCATTTTATCAAGTCTAAAATCAGCTATTGCAGAATCTATATAAAAACCAAGTGTTGCCACACCTAAAATTCCCAAGATTGCTGATTCTCTCATTATAATTTCCCATCTGTAGAAAAGGAAAGCCAAAACTTGAGAGTATATTCTTGGTAACACTTCAAAGAGATACAACTCATTTTTCTTTTTTGTTACATCTAAACGTAAATCTAATTGATTTACTTGTTGTCCCATCAAAAAGCTTATAATTGCACCATTGTGAAGCATAAGAGCAAGAGCAGCAGGAAGCATTGATGGTCCAAAGATTTGTAAAAATAGATATGCCAAGATATACTCAGGAGTTGAACGTAAAATTACTAGAAATATATGAGAAAGAACTCTTAAAAATCTATTTGGAACAAACTTTTGAGAAATCAAAGGAAATGCAATAAGAGCTAAAAATGCTGTTAAGACAAGTGAAATTTGAGTTAATAAAACTGTATTAAAAACCCCTGGAACTATCTCATTTGAAAAGATTTTAGAAAACCACTCTATTGTTGCTTCAAAACCTTTATCTGCTCTAATAGGATATGGAATAATATCACTAGTAACAAACCTAATAAAGTTATCAATACTTATATTTCCAAAATCATCTAAATAAAAAAATGAAGCTAAAACTACAAAACTAACACTATATTTTGTTAGCCAAAACCTTATTGTTGCAATTACTATATAAAAAAGAATCAATAAAAGCCAAACTTCATGATAATATCCTTGCATAAATGAAGATGAAAGATAATATCCTAAAGTAGTAATCCCAATAAAACCTAAAATCGCAGTTGATCTTAATGCACACTCAAACCTATACAAAGTATATGCAACTAAGTGAGGAAAAGCATCAGGAATTTTGGTATATATATAATATGAAATTAATGACTTTCCTTTTAATTCAGTAGGGAAAGTATCATGTTCTTGAAGAATTTCAGCATATACTTTAGCCAAAATTGCACTATAAGGAAGAATTATTGCTAAAAGTGCTGTTAAGGTATTTAAGCCAAATATTTGTAAAAAAATTAGTGCCCAAAAAAGTTCATGAATTGCTCTTGTAAAAGCCAATGTAACTCTTACAAAAAAATTTTCAAAAAATATTGCAAGTATAAAACCAATTATTACAGAAAAAAACATTGCAACTACGGCAATTGATATTGTTGTAAAAAGTGCAGGTATAAGTGCTGGAATAGTTGTTATATCTATATTTATAATTGAAAAGGCAAAGTTCTTTAACTCTAAAAA
Organism: uncultured Campylobacterales bacterium; assembly: GCA_947494995.1. Classification (GTDB taxonomy): domain Bacteria; phylum Campylobacterota; class Campylobacteria; order Campylobacterales; family Arcobacteraceae; genus Halarcobacter. Next base: position 394,670 of record CANLWY010000002.1, read on the forward strand.
AGGTTCTTGAGTAGAGGTTGAAAAATCTGCAAAGATGAAAGAGACAAAAGCAATACCAAAAAAAAGTAAGCTTACATTTAAACTTTTACTTTGTAGCATTATATAAGGCTTCTCTATCCTGTGTAGTAATATCTTCACATCTTTTATCTAAAAGTAATTTACCACCTTTTAAACCAACTACTCTATCAAAATTATCTAAAGCTAAATCTACATTATGCATAGTGCAAATAACTGTTTCAAAAGAAGAAGTTAATTTACACATAACTTTTTTTGATAAGAACTCATCAAGTGCAGAAATTGGTTCATCTGCAAGAAGGATATTTTTTTCTTCATAAAGGGCTCTGGCAATTGCTACACGCTGTTTTTGTCCACCAGATAGATTATGTGATTTTACAAATATTTTATCTTCTAATAAAAGTTCATTTAAAACATTTGTAATACCATTTATCTCTTTTTTAGCTGGCTTAACTAAATTTCTTAAATTGTAAAATAAAGAGTTTGAATCAAGTTGTGAGATATAAACATTATGAAAAACTGAAAGATTATTTACAAGTCCAAGTTCTTGTGGAATGTACGAACTTCTTGCATGTTGTAGCTCATACATTCTTTTTAGAAGTGTTGATTTACCACTTCCACTTTTTCCTAAAAGGGCAACCTTTTCGCCCTTTTGGATATTTAAAGTTAAGGTATCAATAGCTATTAAGTTGTCATATGAAATTGTTTCATTTTCAAAATTAAAAGCCATCTTCAATCCTTAGTCAACAAGACCTAATTTTCTTGCAGTATCTAAGATTGGTGCAAAATCTTCATTTGTTGCTTTGATAAACCCTGATCTTGGGAAAGCATTTAAGATTTTCTCGTCTTTGATATTAATGATTGCTGTTTGAAGTTTCTTAGTAAAACCTTCACCAAACTGCTTATCTAAATCACCTCTTACAGTGAAGTTATAATCTGGGTATCCAGGAGTTTGGTAGATAATCTTAACTTTTGAAGGATCAATTTTTCCAGCTTTAAGCTCTTTTTTCCATACTTTATAGTTTGTAGCCCCTACTTCATAAGCACCACTTTGAACTAATGCAATTGTTTTAGAGTGGTTTCCTGAGAATCCAACTTTTTTGAAAACTTCATTTGGAGTTTTTCCAAATTGCTTAGTAATAAAATACTCAGGCATTAATCTTCCAGAAGTAGAACCTTTTGAACCAAATGTAAATGTTTTACCTTCTACACCTGCAGGAATAGTATCACTTTTTTCTAAACCAGTTGAACTATGAGCAATTAAAAATGAGTGGAAGTTAGGATCTTCAACACCTTGTGCAATTGCAACTGAACCTGGAACGATTAATCTAGCTTTAACACCTGATAATCCACCAAACCATGCTAATTGTACTTGGTTGTTTCTAAATGCTGCAATTGAAGCAGAGTAAGATTTAACTGGTACGAACTTTACATCTATTTTTAACTCTTTAGATAAGTGATTTGCTAATAAAGAGAATCTCTCTTTTAACTTTGTTTCATCCTGATCAGGAATAGCCGTAAACGTAAATGTTTGTGCAAACATCGTAGAAGCACAGAAAAGTGCTGATAGTAGTAGTTTTTTCAATTTGAACTCCAAAATTTTTTTTGAAGCATGTGTAGTCATAAAAGTCTTGCATATCTATTATGTCTAACCTAAACCTTAGGTTGATGCTTTGTATAATGAAACTATAATAAACTATTAATAAAAACTTTCTTAAAAAGAGTTATTCTATTTACCTCCTATTAACTTTAAAATATGTAAAATATTTCGTGTGAATTATTTAAAGGCTATGGAATAGCTATACAAAAGGAAAAAAATGCAAACGGCAGGAAAAACTCTATTTTTAAAATCAGATAAAATTGGAGAAGGAGAGCTAGGGTCTATCCTAGTAAAAGGTTTTTTAGAGGCAATAAGCCAACAAGAAGTATTACCAAAAACTATTATTTGTGTTAATAGTGCTGTTCTTTTAACAACAACAAACGATAATGAAATTATAAAAATCTTCAAAACCATTGAAGAAAAAGGTGTAAAAATCTTCTCTTGTGGAACATGTTTAGACTTCTATAATATAAGAGAGAAGCTAGTTATAGGAGAAGCAGGAAATGCAATGGATACTATAAAAAATTTACTAACAGAAGAAATTGTCACATTATAAGTTTTAAATCAACAGATTTATTCTGTTGATTTAAACTAAAACTCTTAATACACCTCATGTCCACAAAGAGCAGCACCTATAGCACCTGTTAATTGTGGATTTAATGTAGGAAGAACTTTTTTTTCTAACTTTTGAGATAAAAGCTCAACTAAAAAACTATTCAATGCCCCTCCTCCTGTAAAAAGGATAACATCACTTTTAATCGCAAACTTCCTTGCCATAGAAGCTAACCTTGATGCAATTGATTCATGAACTGCATAACAAATATTTGCAGCACTCTCTTTTTTTGCAATCAAAGATATTACCTCTGATTCTGCAAAAACTGCACACATACTTGATATTGATAATTCTTTATTTGCTTCAAAGCCAACTTTTGAAAATTCATCAAGTGAAAGTCCCATTCTACTAGAAGCAATTTCAAGAAACTTTCCAGTTCCAGCTGCACATTTATCATTCATCTTAAAATCAATAAAACCACCAAAACTATCCAACATTATAACTTTACTATCTTGTCCACCTAAATCAATTACCATTTGGGCTTTATCATTAAAAAAGTGAGCTCCTTTTGCATGGGCTTTTATCTCACTTATTATAGGACAAGAGAAGGTATCTTCTATCATATGTCTTCCATATCCAGTAGATACAAGCATTTTTACATCTTTGTTTTTTAAATAGTCTTTTACTATTTCATCTTGGTTTACTATAGTTGGTATGGTTTTCATATCAACTATCTCTTTTTTTTCATTGATCCCACATATTTTAGTATATGTGGAACCAACATCAACTCCCCAAAACATTAATTTTTGTTTTGAAAACTTTTAGCTTTCTTCTTAAAAGAGATACTCTCTAAGAATGCCTCAACTCTAGTTTTAATCTGACCTGCATCTTCTGGAGAGTAGTCTGATTCTATTACTAAGCAAGGAATTCCTGCTTCTTCTAAAGCAGTAGTAACTAAATGAGACTCTACATTGTAAGTATGACAAAAAGAGAGTGTATAGTAGATAACTCCATCTGCTTTTCTATCTTTATACATTTGAAGAATCTTATCAATTCTTGGTGTATTTGGTGTAAAACATGCACAATCTACAGCACTATACCTTTTCATTAACTCAGTCATCAACTCATCTTCAGTCTTGATTTTTTCTAAATCTACATTATCTTTAAAATATCTATGTCCTATGCAAGACTCTTCATTGATAATTGCTCCACCTGAACCTTCAACAGCAGTATGAAGCTTCCAGTTTGGAGGAGCAATTGGAGTTCCTAAAACCATAAGTCTTGCTGTATCCTCATCAAATACAGATACTTTTTCTTCAACTCTTTTTTCTAATTCATCACAAAGTTCATTTACTTTTTCAGTATATCTTCTTGGATCATCTAAAAAGCCCATTTGATTTACAAATAGAGCATCTTTACCACTAATAGGAACAACATCAGGGTTCATACCTCTTAAATTATCAAGCCTTTGCATAGCTTTTCTTTTTTCATTTATGATTTTTGTTCCTTCTAACATTTCATCTAAAGAGAGTTTTTTTCCTGCTACTTCTTCAATATGCTCTTTAAACTCAACAATCTCTTCTTTCCACATTTTTAAATCTTTTTCTCTTTTCATATGTGGTATATTCATTACATGTACAGGATGATGTTTATCTAATATTTCCCAAGTCTTTTTCTTTGCTTCACAAGTAGTTTCTCCATAAATAAAATCAGAGCTTTGTGTGTATGCACAAGTTTTTTGAAGTTTAAATCCATGAGCAGATTTAATAAGTGGGCAGATATTTCTTGGTAATTCAGTTTCTGCATCAGGAATTGTTGCTGGGCTTCCTCCACATAGACCAAAACATGCGCCTCCAGCACCAACAATAATCTCTTCTGGAACAAAAATACAAAATGTTCCAATAGCAGGTTTTTTTTCTGCTCTTAATTGATTGATCTCCGCAATTCTTTGACCTTGAATCTCACTCATAAACCAATCAAAATACTTCATCCCTTCAGGTCTATTTTCCTGTGTCATGAACTGATTTTGATAAGATTCTAATCCCATGCTCATCATTTGTGAATGTCTATCAACATCCACACCAATATCCGAAAGTAATTTTCTGTGTTCTTCTACACCCATAGTTTTTTCCTTTATATTTATAATTTTAATTTATACATGAAAAAAAAGAGTATAAGAAGAAGTATCTTTAAATCATGTATGTCTAAACCTTAGACCATTTAAAGCAGTAATTTTTTCAGGTTATAATCTTAACCTGTGCTTATAGTTTAAAACTATAATAGATATTTAATAAAAGTTTTCTTAAAAGAAAAAAATGTTGAAAATTGTTCTTTGTTTTATAAAGGTTATACTAAAGTTACACTAAAATTATATTACATTACCTATGGAACTAGGTGTACATAAATGTTTAACTTCAATTTAACTACTTATTTACACTTTTCATAATTCAATATATTAGAGGATAAAATGAATAACGAATATAAATTAACCAAATTCGTTCAAGCAGCAGGGTGAGCAGCTAAAATGGGTCCGGGGGATCTTAAACAAACAATTATTAGCTTAGTACCATGTGATGACAGAGTGCTTGTAGGATTTGAAAATAGTGATGATGCTTCAGTTTATAGATTAAATGATGAAGAAGCAATGGTTCAAACGCTTGATTTTATTACACCAGTTGTGGATGACCCATATTTATATGGAAAAATCGCAGCGGCAAACTCACTTTCTGATGTTTTTGCAATGGGAGCAGATGTAAAAACTGCCCTAAACATTGTAGGGTATGATAGAAAAAATCATGGAACTACTGATGCTTTAAGAGAGATGCTTAGAGGTGGAAATGAAAAAATCCAAGAGTGTGGCGGACTTTTAATGGGAGGACATACAATTGAATCTCCTGAAATGTATTATGGATTATCAGTTACAGGACTAGTACATCCAAAAAAAATACTTAGAAATAATACAGCTAAAATAGGTCATGTATTAGTTTTAACAAAACCATTAGGAATGGGTATTTTAACAACTGCTATAAAAAGAGACTTAATAAGTGATTCTGCAAGAAATGAAGCAATAAAAGTTATGGAAGCATTAAACTATCTTCCATCAAAAATACTAAGAGAGTATGATGTAAGTGCTTGTACTGATATAACAGGCTTTGGCCTTTTAGGTCATGCTTTAGAATCAGTTGGACCTTTTAACTCTTTTGCTATTCACTGTGGAATAGTTCCAGTTATAAAAGAGGCGGAAGAACTAAGAGCACAAGGAATAGTTCCTGGTGGGACAAAAAGAAATATGAAATATTTAGAAGATAAGACTACTATAATGTGTCCTACTGATAAATGTTATGAAATGTATTGTGATGCTCAAACATCAGGGGGACTTTTAATTGCAATGGATCCTGAAGATGCAAAAGAGTATGTAAAAAGAGTAGAAGATTTAACATTTGGATACGCAACAATTATGGGAGAAGTTATTCCTAGAGGTGTTAGTCCAATAATGATTTACTAATTTGGCGAGAAGGTGTAGGAATTGAACCTACCGCGGCGTTTACACAAAAACCGCCGATCAGGGTTGAAGCCTGCGGTGCCCACCAGGGTCACATACCCCCCAAATTTTGTAGATTGAAATTCTACAATAAAAATATTAAAAAACTCTAAAAGGGTATAAATGGTTTTACTAAAATCTATTCCAAAAGTAGATAAATTTGTTTCAAACAAGGCTTTTGAAGGCTTATCTGCGTCTTTAATTACTTCTATTTCAAAAAGTGTAATTCAAACTTTAAGAAAAGATATTTTAGATAATAAAATTGATTCTTTTGAAGAAAATGACTTAATTTTAAAAGTAAAAGAGGAGTATCAAAAAATTGTAGACCCCTCTTTACAAAAAGTTATAAATGCAACAGGTGTAATTGTTCATACAAATTTAGGAAGAAGTTTAATTGATGAAAAAGCTTTTAATAGAGCTAAAACTGTTGCTACTTCATACAACAATTTAGAATATAACTTAGAAGAAGGAAAGAGAGGCGAAAGATACTCTCATATTTCAAAAGTTATTTGTGAAGTTTTAAATTGTGAAGATGTTTTAATTGTAAACAATAATGCAAGTGCTGTATTTCTAATTCTTAATACTTTTGCAAAAAATAAAGAAGTTGTAGTAAGTCGTGGTGAACTTGTTGAAATTGGTGGTAGTTTTAGAGTTCCAGACGTTATGAGTAGTTCAGGTGCTTTTCTAAAAGAGATTGGAACTACAAATAAAACCCATCTAAGAGATTATGAAAATGCAATAAATGAAAATACATCTATGTTAATGAAAGTTCATAAATCAAACTACTCTATAGAAGGCTTTTCTTCAGAAGTAGCTTTTGAAGATATTGTAAAACTTGCTAATAATAATGATATTATTGATTATTATGATATGGGAAGTGGTCATTTAGTTGATTTGCCTTATGGTTTAAATACGAGTGAACCTTCTGTTCTAAAATATATGGAACACAAACCTTCTCTTTTAAGTTTTTCTGGAGATAAACTTTTAGGTTCTGTACAAGCAGGAATAATTGTTGGAAAGAAAAAATATATTGAACAACTAAAGAGAAACCAACTTTTAAGAATGTTAAGAGTTGATAAGCTAACTTTAGCAATTTTAGAAGAAAATATTAAATCAATTCTTTTAGGACAAATTGATGATATTCCCACTTTAAAAATGCTTTTTAAATCAACAGATGAATTAAAAGAAAATGCAAATAAATTACAAGAATCTATAAAAGAGTTTTGTAAAACAGAGATAATTGAGACTAAAACAGTAATTGGCGGAGGAACTACCCCTAATAGAAAAATTCCTACCATTGCTTTAAGTATAGAGTTTAAAAACTATAAGCCAAATAAAATAGAAACACTATTTAGAGCTAAAAATATAATTGGTCGTATTGAAAATGAGAAATTTTTACTGGATTTTAGAACAGTACAAAAAAATGAAATTAAACTAATTGAAGAAACTATGAAAGAGATTTGTAAATGAATAACTATATTATAGGAACTTGCGGACATATTGACCACGGGAAAACAGCTTTAGTTAAAGCATTAAATGGTTTTGAGGGAGATACTACTAAAGAAGAAAAGCAAAGAGGTATTACAATAGACTTGAGTTTTTCTAACCTTTCAAATGGTAAACAAAATATTGCTTTTATTGATGTTCCAGGACATGAAAAATTAGTTAAAAATATGATTGCAGGAGCTTTTTCTTTTGATTGTGTTATGATAGTTGTAAGTGCTAGTGAACGAATCATGCCACAGACAATAGAACACTTACAAATACTAAGTCTTCTAGGAGTTAAAAATGCAATCTTAACTATTACAAAAAAAGATCTAGTAGAAGAAACAGAATTAGCAAGTATAATTGAAGAAATTGAAGCTTTTGTAAAGGAGTTTAATTTCAATATTCTATTTACAACTGCTGTTTCTATCTATGATCAAGATTCAATAGATATACTAAAAGATAAACTATTTTCTCTTAATGCAAATACAAAAGTTGAAGAAAACTTCTTTAGATATTATGTAGATAGAATTTTCTCAACAGCTGGAGCTGGAACTATTGTAACAGGAACAGTTTTAGGAAAACCTATTAAAACAAATGACAAAGTCTTTATTTGTGATATTAAAAAAGAAGCAAAAATCAAAAATCTTCAAGTACATGGAAATGATTTAGAAGAAGCTAATATTTCAAATAGAACAGCCATAAACCTAAGTGGTATTAAATCCTCACAAATAAAAAAAGGTTTTCTAATATCTAAAAAAGGATATTTAAGAGGATTTGATACAATTGATATATCTTTTAAAACTTTAAAAGATAAAAAATTAAAACATAATCAAAACTACTCGATATTTATTGGTTCAAAAAAAGTTGAGGGGAAAGTTTTACTTTTTAACAATGAAACAGCTCTAGATTCTGGATTTGCTATTTTAAAACTCTCAGAATCAGTATTTTCAATATATAAAGAAAAACTTATTATACGACTTGGAAATGATACAATTGCTGGTGGTATAGTATTAAATCCAATTGTTGATCCTATGAAAAAAAGTCAAAAACTTGAACTTCTAATAGCTTTAGAAGAAGAAAATATTCCTAAAGCATATGAAATATTATTAAAAGCTCATAAAAAAGGTTTAGGTCTTATATCTTCTGCTCAAAGGTTTGCATTAAGTCATGAAGAAGCGCTTGAACGTGCTAAAGCCTTGGAAAATACATTTATTGATGAAAATGCTCTTGTTTTATATCCTATACAGACAAGAGAACTAATAAAAAATACTATAAAAGATATCTATACTAAAAATCAATTTGCCCTACTCTCAAATACTTCTATTGCTTTACGTATAAAATGGGCAAGTGAAAACTTTATTCAACTAGTTCTTGATGAGTTATTTGAAGAAAATTTCTTAGAAAAAGATGGAAATCTATATAAGAATGCAAATATAAAAATTGATTTCAAAACATCTTTAGAAGATGTTATTTTAACAAGGTTAGAAAAAGAAGGTCTTACTCCAACAGCTCCATATAATATCTATGATGAGATGGACTTGGATAGAAAAACAGGGGATGATATTTTAAAAGCTCTTTGTGCTAAAAAAGCAGTAATTAGGATGCAACATAACCTTTTTATACATGCACAAAATCTATCAAATATTGTTGCTGAAATGAAAAACATTATAAAAGAAGATGGATATATAGAAATTGCTAACTTTAAAGAGAGATATCCTTTAAGTAGAAAATATCTAATTACTTACTTAGATTATCTTGATAATTTTTCACAAATAAAAAAAGATGGAAATAAAAGAGTTTTCTTAAGTGAGTTTGTTTAAAAAGTAAAGTTTTTACTTTACTTTTTAAAATGTATTAAATTTATGTTTATACATTTTTGAAAAAATCAACTGAACATTTTTTTTATTCTTGCCTTTAAAGTTTTCTTTTGTATTTATCACCTTTACAGAAAATGCTAAACTAAAAAATACTAACAAAATAAATAGTGTTTTCATTTTAACTCCTTTACTAGAGTATATGATTATAAAAGTCCTTTGTCTTTTTCTTTTCTATTAAGTTTTTTATTAAATCGTGCTATTTTTATTTACATTTTTAGGCCAACAAGGCTTAACTCTTATAAAATATGATATTATCCCTTATGAAAAAAAAAGAGACGAGACAAGAACATAAAGAAAGAATAAACGAAGTACAGTATTACATTTATAGAAACCTATCTTCGAAACTTTTAATAGAAGACTTAGCAAAAATTTCTTCTTATTCTCCATATCACTTCCAAAGAATTTTTAAAGAAGTCACAGGGAAAAGTGTAAATAATTATATAAAAGAGTTAAGAGTCCAATGGGCTGCTAATTTATTGGTTTTTAATCCTCAATCTACAGTTACTAATATAGCTTATAATTGTGGTTTTAAATCATCTGCAACATTTACAAATGAATTCAAGAAATATTATACTTTTACTCCTATACAATGGAGAAAAGGAGAATATAGAAACTATAAATCAAGTGAATATGATTTAAAAGAGAAAGATGTAGATTTTTCTAAAATAGAAATAAAAAAACTTCCAAGCATAGATATTGCTTATATGAGACATCAAGGTTTTGATAAAACTATAAAAAATATGTGGCAAAAGTTTTTATACTTATTAGAAGAATATTACAATATCAAAAACCCCACGATGATGGCTGTACATCATAGTAATCCTGATATTACAGAGTTAGAAGAGTATAGATATAATGCTTGTATAGATTTAAAAGAAGAGAAAATAGAAGCAAAAGGGGATATAGGTATTTGCAATATTAATGCAGGTTTGTATGCAACAATAAAATTTCAAGGTATTTGTGAAGATGCCTTAACTCTTTACAAAAAAATATATTATGAATGGCTTCCAAGTAGTGAATTTGAAGCATTAAATAGTTCAGCTAGTGTCTTATATTATAAGAATAATTATCTAGACCCTAAAGACGAATTTGATATCGAATTTAGAGTCCCAATAAAGTATAAATAGTTTTTATAAAAAATATTGCCAATAAACTAAAGCAACTGTAGTAATAAGTATTATACCTATTATATTAAAGAAAATACCATATCTTGCCATATCTTTAACTTTTACAGCCCCACTACTCATGGCAATTGCATTTGGTGGGGTTGCAATTGGAAGCATAAAGGCATATGAGGCACAAATAGTTGCAACAAATAAAATCAATGTAATATCAATATTTGCTACTTGATTTAAAGAGTAAATAATTGGTAGAGCAATTGATATTAAAGCTGTATTTGATGTAATCTCTGTTGTAAAAGTAATCAATGAAGCCACTAATATTATCAACAATACAACTGGTAAATCTGTTAATGCAAGTAAATAAGTTGCAACTTCTTTTGCAAGACCCGTTGAAGAAAAGGCTGCTGCAATAGAAAAACCTGCACCAAATAAGAAAATGATTTCATATGGAATCTTTTTAGTATCATCCCAAGTTAAAAAACCTATTTTAGGTAAAAACATTAAAAGTCCATATCCTAATAAAATTCCCTTTTCATTTATACCAAGCCCAGAATAATATGGCTCTATTTTTGAGTTTACAAGTAGAAAAACAATAAGAGAAAATAGTATATACAACAATCTTCTTTGTTCGCCAGTTAGCTTTCTATCTGTTTCATTTATCCCTACTTCAAATTTCATATTTTGAACCCCAAGAGATAAAATAAAAGGAATTATTAACAACATTATAAAAGCTAAAGGTGCTGTAAGAATTATCCATTTTACAAAAGGAATTGCCTCAATTCCACTTGTCTCCATAAAACCAAGTAAAATTAGATTTGGTGGAGTACCAATAGGAGTAACAATACCACCAATACTTGCTCCATAAGCAATAGCTAAAACAAGTCTCATTTTTAATTTGATTTCATCAGTTAAAAACATTGCTATGGGTATTAATAGAAGTGCAGTAGTTGTATTTGAAATTAATGAACTTAAAAATGCTGATGTTATAGCTAATGAGAATAAAACTCCCCTTGGCGTATTAGGGAAAAGTGTTAACAACTTATTTGATATATATTTATGTAAGTTTGTTTTTTGTGTAGCAATAGCTAACATAAAACCACCTAAAAATAAAAATATAATTGACTTAGAATAGTTTGCAACAGTTGCATTTGTACTTATGATATCTAGACTAGGGAAAAGTATAATAGGAAGTAAAGATACGATTCCTAAAGGTAAGGCTTCATTAGTCCAAAGTGTCACAAGAAAAACAATAACAGCAAGAAGTGTTGAGTGTTGTGAATTGAAAGCAAGTCCAGCTATAAAAAAAGTAGCTAGAGCTAAAAGCAATGAAAGAAAAATTCCCTTCATAATAGATCCTTTGTTTTTATTTCTTATTATAACTATATGAAATGTTTTATAAAAACAAACTCTATTTTATTAATATCTATTTAAAAGATTGATGTTTTTTTGATTTTTTTATAAAAATATATACCTTCCTTATGGAAGATACATATTTCATACATTTTTACTACTTTTTCTTTGGTCTGAAAGGTTTAATAACCTCTTCATTACACTCTAAGAAAGGTCCTTCCATCAAATCAATACAATATGGAATTGCAGGGAAAACTGCATCTAAGCACTCTCTAATTGATTTTGGTTTACCTGGAAGATTTACAATTAATGAACTCCCTCTAAGCCCTGCTGTTTGTCTAGATAAAATAGCTGTGGGAACAAATTTTAAAGATTCTGCTCTCATAAGTTCTCCGAAACCTGGCATCATTCTATCACAAACTGCTTCTGTAGCTTCAGGAGTTACATCTCTTTTTGCTGGTCCTGTACCACCAGTTGTCACAACTAAACAACACCCTTCATTATCAACTAAATCTTTTAATGTATCTTCAATAGTTTTTTGGTCATCTTCAATACATCTATATACTGCTTCCCAAGGTGAAGTTAAATAATCATTCATAGTATCTTCAATTGCTTTACCTGAGATATCTTCATAAATTCCTTTACTTGCTCTATCTGAGGCTGTTATAATTCCTATTTTTGCAATTTCTTTACTCATTTATATCCTTTTTTAATTGTAATGTGTGTGAAGCTTCTTTAATAAAATATACTGTTGCATAATTTTTAAAAAAATCAATTGCTTTATGTGCTTCAATAATCTTATCTTTACTTCCTAAATATACTTCTATTTTAGTTCCTCTATCAACCAAACTTTGCAGTTTTTCTTTTTCCCAAGTGTAGTTTAGAAGTTCCTCAAGCTCTTCTTGACTACCTTGCGTAAAATACTTATCCATATTTTTATCTGATGGATAAGCTATATTTTCTAAAAAATTTTTACAATATTCATTTGCATCTTTTTTAAAAAACATCAATTGCATTCTTTTAAACTTTTTATCTTGTGTTTGAAAAAATGCAGGAGAAAAAAGTTGTAAAGTATCCACTCTTTTCTCTGTTTCATAAACATATTTAAAAGCTTTTATTGCTCCATATGAAAATCCATTTACAGTTAAATCATTTTCAATTAAATAATCATAAAAAAGTTCTTGTTCTTTTGATAAACAAAAACCAGAGAAATAGTTAGATGTCATCTGCAGTTATAACCTCATTTTTTAACATTATATTTTTTAGCCTATTTATATCTGTTGCATTATGAGAAAGTTTAGATCTTAATTCATTACTAATATCTTCAATTAAACTATCAGCATCCTTTGCCATTTTATAATCTTCAACAATACTATAAGCTAAAGAATAGGCTTGTTCTAAATCTTTACTATTTATTGCATATTTTTCATTTTTAATTACTTCAACACCTATACTTCCTGATAGATACCTTTTTATGTTTTCAAGTAATTCATTATACGAAGGGTAAACTGAATCAAGTTTTGAAACTCCTTCATCAAATAAAGCTACTTTAGATTTTGTTACATAGGCTTTACTTGCTTGATAAATTGCTAATATCTCTTTTTGTTCTTCATTTAATAAAACAGCTTCTTTTTTACCAAATTCAACTTTTTTCTTTGCAACTTCAATATCATCAAGTTCTAAAACTTTAGCATCTCTTTTAATCATATTTAAAAGGGCTTCATTAATTAAAGTTGAAAGGGCTGCGGAAGAAAAACCTGAAGTTTCAAGAGCAAGTTTATCAACATCAAATTCAAAATGCTTACCTTTTAAATATAACTCTAATATCTTCTTTCTATCTTCAATATTTGGTAAGTTTATAAACACTCGCCTATCAAACCTTCCTGCTCGAAGAAGTGCTTCATCAAGAACTTCAATCTTATTTGTTGCAGCAATAACAATTACTCCAGACTCTCCATCAAAACCATCCATTTGCGTTAAAAGCTCATTTAATGTAGATTCTCTTTCATCATTTGTCTTTCCACCTCTTTTTTTACCAATTGCATCTATCTCATCAATAAATACGATAGCAGGTGCACTTGCCTTTGCCTTTGTAAATAGCTCTCTAACTTTTTTTGCACCCATTCCAACATATATTTGTACAAAAGAAGCTCCACTTTGATAAAAAAATGGGACATCAGCTTCTCCTGCAACTGCTCTTGCAATAAGAGTTTTACCAACTCCTGGAGGGCCTACTAAAAGTACACCTTTAGGAAGCTTTACTCCATGCTTCATATATTTTGATGGCTCATTTAAAAAATCTACTATCTCTTCAAGTTCACCTTTTACAGCAGATATTCCTGCAACATCATTAAAAGTTGTATTTGAAGAAACTGCATTTATATTAGAGTTTAAATCCTCTGTATTTTGTTGAGCTGTTTGAAGTTCTGACGAAAAAGAAGTATTTTGTTCTTTATTCTTATTTAAAAACTTTTGAATTTTATCTTGTTTCATTCTTGCAAATACTGCAAACGATAAAAGAAAAAGTAAGAATATTATTCCAAAATAGTATGAGTCTGTTTGAATATGGTCACTACTTTTATAAAGTGTATATACAAAAAGTACTAATAGAACAATGGCTGAAAGAGCCATTAATCTCATATTTTTATCTAATTTTTTATTTGAATTTTGCGACATTTTTATCCTGCCTTGCTTCGTAATCTTCTATGAAAATCCAATCTCCTACTAAATCAACTGAACTATCAATTTCAATTGAATTAAAGTGTTGATCTAAACCTATATACTTTCCATCTTTATTAGATTCAATTAAAACCTCTAAAGGTTTAGTATTGTTCTTTCTAAATTGGTAATTTTTCTCTTCTATTATTGAAGTCAATTCGTTATATCGCAATTTTGCAATATCACCTCTGATTTCACCTTTCATAGTTGCACTTGGAGTTCCATCTCTTTTAGAATAAGTAAAAGCATGTACATGAGTTAATGGAAATCTATGCAGATTTTCAACTGCTTCTTTCCAAAGTTTATCACTTTCACCTGGATGTCCTACTATAAAATCAGTTCCAAGAGCATATCCATTATCACGTAAGAATTCAAAAAGTTCTAAATCAGATAGAACCTTATTCCTTCTATTCATAATCTTTAACATCTCTTTTGAAGTATGTTGAAGTGCTATATGTAAATGTTTTGCCATAAAAGGCTCATTGATAATCTCTTTAAATTCATCATCAATTTGAATTGGTTCAACAGAACCTAGTCTTATTCTTCTAACACCTTTTATCATTGACATTTTTTTAAGAAGTTTTGCTAAAGAGGTATGCTGTTTCTTACCATATGAACCTACATTTGTTCCAGTTAATATAAACTCACCAAAACCATTTGCAGCTAAAGTAGTGATTTGCTCTAATATTTTGTCCTCTTTATAAGACCTTGCATCACCTCTTACATAAGGAATAATACAGTATGAACATCTAAAATCACACCCTTCTTGAATTTTAATAAAAGCTCTACTCTTTCCTATAAACTCTTCAACAATAGTATCATCAATATGTTCTAAATCACCTGCATTAAAAAATCTCTCTTCATTTTGAAGAAGTTCATTAATATTTTCTTTTTCAGAATGTCCAAATAAAGAATCAACTTTTTTCTCTTTAAAAAGATTCTCACCTTTTGTCCAAACTCCACATCCAGTAAATACCACTCTTGGAGGTTTATCAAATCTATTTAAAGAGTTTATATATCCCCTTGCTGTACTATCTGCACTATTTGTTACAGTACAAGAGTTTATTACTACAATATCCGCTTCCTTCTCATTTTGAGTTACTTCAAAATCTTTTAGATTACTCATCATAACTTGAGTATCAAAAACATTAGTTCTACACCCAAAAGTTTTAAAAAATACCTTTTGTTTATTTGTTGAAAACTGCATTAATCTTAATCCCTCAACTTATCTTGAAATGATTTCATCTTCAAGCTCTTTTGGTATAGGACGTCTTGAAGGACCATAATGATTTTCAGTTTGATTAATATTGATTTGTTGTGTTGGGTATGCAATATGAATATCATCTTCTTTCATAAAGGCTTCTAAAATCTCAGGAGACATAGTACTTCTAAGAACTAAAGCTGAATAAGAATTAGTTAAATACCATGATGAAATAACAATACCATGAGGCTCTACAAAAGTAAATACTCTAGGTTCAACACCAGTTGCTCTTAACTGATATTTACTTCTCATTTTAGAAAGCTGTTTTCTTGTAATATCTGTATAACCTTTTGAATAATGCTTTAATATCTCTTTTGCAATATGTTGTGCTTTTTTATGATTTGAATCAAAAGTAATTGTAATATCAATCCCATCCCATACTGTTCTAAGTCCTGAATGAGTATAGTTAGAAATCATCTCTGTAAATACATAGTTATTTGGAATGAAAAAGATTCTTCCTGTTCTTCTATTTACCGTATATGAAGTATATGTAATATCTTCTCTAATAGTGATTTTAAATAATGAAATATCAAGAACATCTCCAACAACCTCTTGTCCATCTCTTGTTACTTTTATTCTATCACCTACATGAATTGAACCAGAAGTTACAATTACAAGCCATCCAAAAATTGACATAAACCAATCTCTAAGAGCAATTGCAATACCCGCAGATGCAAATCCTAAGATTGTAACAATGTAAGATACATTATCAATATAAGAAAATAGAAGTACCATTAAAACCATAAATACTACAGTAAAGTTAATGATTTTGTTTGTCATATAATAGTTTTCATTTTGTGAAAAATACTTCTTTAATGCCATTTTTATTAAAAAAGTTATAACAAAAAGTACTAAAATAATAAGTCCTATATTAAATATTTTTTCAATTTGTTCAGAAATTTGTGATTTTGTTTCTAAAATAACCTGTTCAATTTTTCTTGTATAAACCTCTTCTGTTGTTGATACAATCTCTAAAACCATATTAAAATCTTTTTTCTCTTTATCTAAAAACTCAATTATGTCTTTATATTCTGGTCTTTGATCAATATTATAAAGTTCTAAATATACAAATAGTTTTTCATCTAAAAGGTTTGTTATTTTAGAAATTCTAGTTTCTACAGAGGTGAACTCTTTCTTATTGTTTTCAAGTTTTTTAATATATGAAAGAGCATTGATTATTCCAAAAGGATTCGTAATAACTTCATATTTTTCTATTTCAGGAGGATCTATTAAAGAACCAATTGGTGAACCTTTATATTCTGCAATTAACTCAAGCTCATTCTCTTTAATTCTAATTTTATTATTCAGATGATAAACCTGATCTTCAGTTTTTCCCTTTGTTTGGGTTAATCCTTTTTTTAATTCTGCTAATTCAGTAGAAATTTTTCTATATGCATCATAATTACTATATCTTTTTAATAAAATATTATCTTTTAATTTACTATCAAGTGAAGATATTCTTTTTAACAAGTTATTTATTTTTATTTGTCTTTGAGCTCTTTGTTCTTCTTCTTGTTTTCTTTTTAATTCTTCTTCTTTTTGCTTTTTAACTAAAGCTTCTGTCTCTTTTTTTACTTTTTCTGCTTCAATTCTAGCTTTTCTTTCAAACTCTTTTCTTTGATTTTCAAGCTTTTCTCTTTGCTTTTCAATCTTTTTTATATCTTCTAAATTATTTGATATAACTTCTTTATTTTCTAAACTTTTATCTTCTGAAAAAGAAGAACTAAAAAGCAGTGCTGTAAACAATAAACTTTTTAAAAATATATTCACTCTAAAAACCTTTTAATATTTCAATAACATCATCTTTTAAAACTTTATCAGTGATTTCACAATCACCAATACCCTTTGGAATAATAAACTTAATCTTATTATCTAATGATTTTTTATCTAAAAAGAAATGTTCATAAAAATCTTCCACATCTTCTATTTTATATGTAGTTGGTATATCATATTTTTCTAATAAATGTTTTACTCTTCTTGCATCTTCTTCACTCATATTTCCAATTTTTACAGCTAATGCATTTGCCATTGTCATTCCAATACCAACAGCTTCACCATGTAAATATGTATCATAATTTGTTTCATTTTCAATTACATGTCCAAAGGTATGTCCATAATTTAATGCAGCTCTTAAACCTTTTTCTTTCTCATCTTGAGAAACAACCCAAGCTTTAGTTTCAACAGATTTGGCAATTGCTACTTTTATATTTTCTTCATCATTTAGATCATTTTGTTCAAGCCATTCAAAAAAATCTTTGTTGAAAGTTACTGCCATCTTAACTATTTCAGCAATTCCTGCTCCAAACTCTCTTTTTGGTAAAGTACTTAAGAAAAATGGGTCAATATGAACTGCAATTGGTTGATGAAATGCACCAACAAGGTTTTTACCAAACTTATTGTTTATTCCAGTTTTACCACCAACACTTGCATCTACTTGAGAAAGTAGTGTTGTAGGGACTTGAACAAAATCAATTCCTCTTTGATAAATTGAAGCAGCAAACCCAGTCATATCACCGATAACTCCACCACCAAAAGCTATTAAAAGAGAACTTCTATTTAATTTGTTTTCAAAACAGTGTTCTAAAATATCTTCAATAGTTTTAATATGTTTATACTCTTCTCCATCAGGAATAGTAACAACAGATAACTCTTTTGCAGAGATTTTATTTTTTAAATACTCTAAGTGAAGACCACTAACAGTAGGGTTAGTTACAATAACAACTTTTCTATCAAATGATAACTCTTTTAGAGTATCAATCGTAATATCATATGAAACATTATTTGGTAAGGTAATATTTACAATCATAAAAAATCCATAAATTAAAATAAACTATAAAATAACAAAAAACAACTAAAAAAAGCCTTATTTTAGGCTTTTAATTAGTTTTTATTACAAGTTTGAATAAATTTTGTAAGCTTGTAATATTATTGACAAATATCAATGTAAATATTTTCTTGTTCTATTAAAATCTCATCAAATTTTTATTACGAAGGATTAGAAAAAATGAGTATGTTTTGTTATCAATGTGAAATGAGTCAAAAAAATGGTTGTGGAAGTACAGGTGCTACTGTTGGTACATGTGGAAAAGATGAAAACCTTGCAAGACTACAAGATATTATGGTATTTGGATTAAAAGGATTATCAGCTTATAGAGAACATTTAAATGAATTAGACCCAACTTTAACTAAAGAAGTTGATGATGTTATGAGTGAAACACTATATTTTACACTTACAAATGTAAACTTTAATTTCCAAGATCATATTAATCAACTTATGAAAGTTGGAGAAGCAGGTGTTAAAGTTATGGATCACCTTTCAAATTCTCACACTAATAAGTTTGGTATTCCAACACCAGTTACAGTTCCTCAAAACAAAGTAGAAGGAAAAGCAATTTTAGTTTCAGGTCACAACTTAGAGATGTTTGAAAAACTATTAATAGCAACTGAAGGTAAAGGTATAAATGTATACACTCACTCTGAAATGCTACCAGCTCACGGTTACCCAGAACTTAGAAAATACCCTCACCTAAAAGGAAATATAGGAAAAGCTTGGTTTGATCAAGCAAAATTAATGGAAACATTCCCAGGAACATTTGTAGTAAATACAAACTGTATTGTTCCTCCTAAAAAAGATTGTGACTATTTAGATAGACTATTTACATATAAAATAGTTGGAGTAGAAGGTGCTACTCAAATTGAAGACGATAATTTTGATGAACTAATTGCAAGAACTTTAGAGTGTGAAGATGCTGATGGTTTTGATTCAGAAGAGACTTTAGTTACAGGTCATCACTATAAAACAATCTTAACATTGGCACCACAAATTTTAGAAGCAGTTGAGCAAGGAAAAATTAAACAATTCTTTGTTGTAGCTGGTTGTGATGCACCAGGACGTGGTGGAGAGTATTATAGAGAATTAACTCAAAACTTACCAAAAGATTGTGTAATTATTACTTCAAGTTGTGGTAAATTTAGATTTAATGATATTGATTTTGGAGAAATTGAAGGAACAGGAATCCCAAGATATTTAGACTTAGGTCAATGTAATGACTCGAATGGAGCAGTAGAAATTGCAAAAGCAGTAAGTGCAGCATTAGATACTCCAATCAATGATTTACCAATCTCTATTGTATTATCTTGGATGGAACAAAAAGCAGTAATTATTTTACTTGCCCTATTCTCTTTAGGTGTTAAAAATATCTATCTTGGACCAAAACCTCCGCAATTTGTAAATGAAGATATCTATAATTTCTTAAGTGAAACATTCAATCTTACACTTACAACAAATGCAAAAGATGATTTAGAAAAACTTCTAATTGCTTAAATATAACAGTTAGTAAAGCATCTTTGCTTTACTAACTAAATTAACTATTCAATAGCTATAGATTTTTTAGCTATTGGTACACCTGTATTATTTAAAACTGAGACCTCAAATCTATTCCCACTTCTATAATATCCAGGGGTTCCATTTTTTGTATACACCTTATTAACGCCTATTGTTGGAGTATTTACAGTATTTAACTTATGTTGAAGATCTCCTTCAAATTCAGAGAAATGGATATTAAATTCCATTGGGAAAGCAGATGTGTTCTTTACAGAATAAGTCCAAGATTTAGGAGATTTACTATAAGACAAGGAAATAATTTCAGCTTTAATATTAGGCATTGAAACATACTTTGTATCTACTTTTTTATAACTAACATTAAAGTTTTGATTATTTGCAGTGATATTTGGTTCAAAAAGATCTACTTTTAAAGCCTTATAACTTGTAGTAAAATTAAATCTTTTTTCAATACTTTTATTTGAAGTTTTAAACTCTTCTAATTTTTTTGTATTGTTATTAGGATAAACTCCATAAACTATAGCTTTAAGCTTTATATTTTTTGGGTTTTCTAAATCTATTCTATACTTCCATTCACTATCTTTTAGATAAGTGAATTTCTTTACATAATTAAGCTTTTTTATTAATAACTTTCTATCAATTTCAATAGGCTTAACTTTTAACTTCTCCATAGCAGGGCTCATTTTTAAATTAGGATTCATTTCTGAAAACAACAATACAGGAAACAACATAGCCACAAATGCTACAATAATACTTCTCTTAAACATCTTCTCCTCCTTAACTTAAACTTTAATAAATTATAACATTATTAGAGTAAAACTTAATAACTTTTTTTATTTTAATCTGGAAATAGATTTTAAAAAACTAAATATTTATAAGATTTTAAATCTCTATATTATAACTACACTCAAAAACCTCTTCAGGTTCTAAGAATTTCATAGCTTTTTTATCTTCAATTTTTTTATTATGTCCTATTATATCTGCAATACCATTCCATGGTTCTATACAGATAAATGGTGCACCTGTTGGTTTAGACCAAAGTCCTAAATATTTAAAACCATTAAACTCTATTTTTATAAATTTATCATTTTGAGTATTTTCAAATAGAACTGTTTTATCTTTTAAGTCTTTTATTACCAAAGCATCATCTTTAAAAACTTTCTTATTTAGATAAAGTTTTCCTTCATCTAAAGAGATATTTTCTTTTTTATTTAAAACACCATCTTTTGTAAGAGGAACTCTAAGTAAAGAGTCTGTATCTCTAAATTTAAAATAAGAATCGTTTTTTCTTTCACCTTCTAAAGGCCAGTTAAAAGCAGGATGTCCACCTATTGAAAAAGGCATTGTTTCTTTTGATTTATTTACAATCTTATATGATACTTTAAGACAGTTTTCTAAAAGAGTATAATAAATATATAATCTAAATCTGAAAGGAAACTGTTTAAGAGTTTCATCATTTTGTTCTAATTTAAAACATATATAGTTTTTTTTCTGCTCTAAAACCTCAAAAAGATTATCTCTTGCAAAACCATGTTGATTCATTTTATAAGTCTTATCTTTATAAAGATATTCATCATCAAGGAGTTTTCCCACTATTGGAAACAAAACAGGAGAGTGCCTTGCCCAATATTTCTCATCACCTTGCCAAATGTATTCTGTATTTACAGCGTTTCTTTTTAGACTGCAAAGTTCAGCACCAAAATCTTTTATACTTGCACTTATAAAAGCGTTTGATATTTTATATTCCATAATGTTCCTTGGATTTGTAAATGCTAAATTTAATTATAAAGTAAATATCTTTAATTGTAAGATTTTTTAATAGCTTATTTTAAATATTTTAAGATAAAATTCCGCCCATGACTTTAACCAAAGAACAAACAGATATTATAAATGCGAAAGAAGACTCTTTTAAAATAAATGCAGTTGCAGGAAGTGGTAAAACAACAACACTTTTAGAGTATGCTAAAAACAACTCTCATTTAAAAATTTTATATCTTGCATATAATAAATCTTTGCAAGTATCAATTCAGGAAAAACTAAAAGAGTATAATTTATCTCATATGAAAATCAGTACTGTTCATGCCTTAGCTTTCAATAAAACACAAGCTTTTCAATATAATCTATGTAATGATTTAAAGATACAAGTTATTGAACACTCTTTATGCGAATATGAAAGAAATGAAAACCAAAGAACAAACTATTTTCCTATAGCTGAATATATTGCTTTAATAAAAGACTTGGTTAATTTTTACTGTAACTCATCATTAATTGCTTTAGATGATACTCTTTTGGAAAAATATAAAACTCAAAGCGATTTAGGTACAAATACTACTAAACTTTTAGAAAAAGATCCCACTAGAGTATTAGCTCATTTAAAATATATGCTCTCTTCGATGAAGAATAAAAAAATTGAAGCTACTCATGATTTTTATTTAAAAATGTTTTATTTAAATAAAAAACTTTGTACGAGTTTAGAATATGATTTAATTCTAGTAGATGAAGCACAAGATATATCTGATGTAATGATAGGAATTGTAGAAGCGCAAAAGTGTAGAAGAATTTATATTGGTGATTCATTTCAACAAATATACTCTTTTAGATATGCAACAAATGCTTTATCAAAAATTGATTTACCCCAATATAATTTATCAAAAAGTTTTAGGTTTGCAAATAAATTTGCAAAAAACCTGCAAAATGGGCTAAATGAACTTTATGCTCTTAACTCAAATAAGCTTTTAACTATTTCAGGAATTGAAGGGGAAACCAAAACCGGTAGAAATGCTATAGACTTGGATAAACCTTATTGTGTAATTGCAAGGTCAACATTTGGTCTTATTCAAGAAATTGTACATTTAATTCATGATGATAAAAAGATATATTTTGAAGGTGGATATAGTTCATACTCCTTTATGAATCAAACAGTTTATTCAATATTTTATTTAAAAGAAAAAAAATTTGATAGAATAACTATGAGTGAAATAAAAGAGTTTGAATCAATATATGAACTTGAACAGTTTTCAAAAGAGACTAAAAATCAAGACTTTTTAAATGTAATTAAATTTATAAATGCTTATGGCGATAATATATTTGAAATAAACAAAAAAATAAAAGAGAAATTAACAACAAAAAAAGATGAAGCCGATATTATATTTACTACAACTCATAAATCAAAAGGTTTAGAGTATGAACAAGTAATAATGGCAAACGATTTTATTAGTAAAAAAGAGTTAACAAATCAAAAAAGTAAAATGTCATTTACTCAAGCAACAGAAGAACTAAATATTTATTATGTTGCAGCAACTAGAGCAAAAAAAGCAATAGATATGGCACCCTTACATTTAGATTATCAATATAAAGCTGATGATAATACCCAAACTGTATCTTATAAATACAAAAAAAGAACATCAGATAAAAAAATGAAAAATCTTCAAGAAGAGTGGCTTAAAAAAAATAGATTAAAAAAGGTTTCAGATGGAAGTTTTATATAAAGTTTTCGAGGTAGTTATTGTTTTATATTTTATTTATATATTAATTAAATTTTTAAAATGTAAGTTTGGAAAGTGTGATTTAAAAGATTAAATCACACTTTTCTTTTTCTATCTATGAGATTCAATTAAATCTGTTAAAGTTTTCCAACCAAACTGTTGTAATGGTTTACCATTTACAAAAAATGCTGGTGTTTTGTCAGCTTTTAAAGTCTCTGCATCTGCTAAATCTTGTTCAATTATCTTGTCTACTTCAGGATCATTCATAAACTTTCCAAGTTTTTCCATATCAAGACCTTTTACTTTTGGAAGTATTCTCCAAAGCATTTGAGGATTAACAACATGATGCTCTATCCAATATCTTTGAGTTGAGAACATAAACTCTAAAGTTTCCATAAACAGACCTTGCGCTCTAGCACCTTCTAACATCTTAACAGCATAGTTTGAGTTTTGATGAAAAGGAGCATATCTTAGAACTACTTTTATATCTTTCTTATCTTTTAAATAATCTTTTAATCTAAAATGAAAATCAGCACAAGTTTCACATGCTGGATCAAAAAACTCTACAAGTTGTACTTTTGCATTTTTATCACCTTTTACAAAAGAGTAAGGTCTTTGGAAAAGTTGAGCTTGTTCTTTTGACATTTGTATCATTTTTTCAGATTGACTATTTTTGTAATATAATCCACCACCTACAAAAATTGCAATTAATACAATTATTGAAATTACGACTGATTTTTTATTTTGCATAACTATTTCTCCACTTAAAAAAGTTTATTATTTTAACAAATTAAGTGTGGAGTTAATATGGAGAAAAAGTTATGGTACTGCTAATATTGCACAATTACATAAATCATCACTTTCGTATTCTGTAATATCTCCTGCATTTTTTTGTGGATATGGGAAAAGACGTACAGTTAAAGGTTTATTTAACCTAAACGCATAAGTTCCTGTATCTCTCATAAGGGCAGAAATCTTTTCCAATGATGTATCTCCTGCAATTGGAACGGTATCAAGACCTATTCCACAAACAGCACTATATGTTAGTAAACTTCTAATATCATATTGATTTTTTATTGTTCCTTGGGCTAATCCTAAATCTTCAATAACTGCCAACATAAGACCTGAAAATCCAACTAGAGGAACTCCATTTACACCTTTAAATACTTTTGTAAGCAGTGAAGATACCTCTACACTACCACTTGCCCCAAAATATTCTACTCCAAGTAATTCAAAAATTTTTGCCATAGATGAGCAGTTTTTTGAAGGTGCTGCTGAACTATCTATTCCTACAAACTTGAAATTATCATTTTCATATGAATCTAAAATTATTTTCATTTCATCAACATGATATTGTAAAGCTTCACTCATAATTTCATAATATTTTGAAAATAGTTCTTGATGATTTGTAATTTTATTTATCTTATTAAACTCTTCAAGAACATGCACTAACAAATCAGGTGTTTCAAATCCTATAACATATGAATTTTCTAATTTACTATCATGATATGAAGCAGGGAAATATGGAATATAAGGTTTACAATTAAAGTTTACAGTAAAATTAAAATTACCTTCACCCCTTGGTGTTATTTGTGATATTTTTTGTACAGTTTTACTACATCTGTCAATTAAATCATTATCTAAAATATCAAACTCATTTTTTGGAACATTCACACAGATATTACAAAGGTCACCAAACTCTTTTATAAGCTCTGGAATATACTCTATCTCTTTTGAAGTTTTAGCTTCACCTATTGCAAATCTTATTCTAAGACCTTCTTTTGCAAAAGAGTTTAACATAGAACTTAGAACCTCTAAATCAGCTTTTACAGACTCTATTGATGTAGTATCTAAATACTCTCCAAAGGCATTTGTAACAATTCTTATTGATTGAACTTCATAATCTTGTTTATTAAATTTTTGTGATAATTCATTACAGAAAGTGCAAGCCTTTAAAATCTCTTCTTCCCACTTTGATTTATCAAATGTTAGTGTTAAAAAAGTTGTTATAGTTCTGATTTTACATAAATTTTTGTTTTGATAATTCACTGTTATTCCTTTTTTCAAAGTATGCAAAGTATATCAATAAAAACTATTTAATACAATCCAAATATTGCTTAATTCTCATTTTTTAAAGCCTCATAAGCAACTAAGATTTTCTTTCTTTCAACGCCCCATCTATAGCCACTCATAGCTCCACTTTTAGCAAGAACCCTATGACATGGAATTAAATACCCAATATGATTTGAACCAATTGCTGAGGCTACTGCACGTACTGCTTTTGGTTTGTTTATACTATTTGCTATATCTTGATAAGAAGCAATTGCACCATTTGGTACATTTAGAAGTGCTTTCCAAACGTTTATTTGAAAATTTGTTCCTTTTACATAAAGGTCAAACTTTTTCTTATCAACAAAAATACTATCTAAGAACTCTTGGGCTTTTTTAGTATCTTCTATTAAATCAGCCTTTGCCCAAATTTCTTTAAACCTTTGAAAAATAGCTTCTTTATTGTTATCAATAAACCCTAAATAGGAGACACCTCTTTTTGTAAATGCTATTAATGCTTCGCCAAAAGGAGTTGCTCCTATACCATAAGTGATTTTTACATTCTTCCCTAATTCTTTATACTCTTTTGGGGTAACACCAATGATATTTACAAATAAATCATGAAGTCTACTTGGACTTGAAAGCCCCATATCTAAAGCACTATCAAGTATGGACTTGGATTCTTTGAGATGCTCTTTTGCATAATTTAAAGTAATGGATTGTAAAAACTGCATAGGAGTTACACCTACATACTCTTTAAATACTCGAATAAAATGATATTTACTCATTCCAACATATGAAGCAATAGTATCAATTGAAGGTTGTTCTTTAAAGTTTTCATCCATATACTTTATAACTTTTTCAATCTTTTTATAGTTTTCACTCTCTGTTAATAAAGTATCCATACTTTAAACCTTTTTTTAATATTCTGTAATTATAAAGTTAAAATCGTTAATTTTCAATCCATATATTGCTATATTGTTTTAAATCTATAAAATAGTTATAATTTTGCTTGAATTTATTATGAAAAATGATTACAATTAAAACAAAGGGCTATCTATGATTACATCTAATTCTTATGAAGAACATGTTGCTATATCAAAAGAGTTAAAAATGCACTCTGTTTTTTTAAAAGTTAGAGAACCTTATAAAAATGACTTTGAAGATATCTATAATAGTGCAAAAGAAGAGAAGATAAATCTTTCAAATGCAAAAGAGTTTTTAAACTCCCTTTCAAAAGAGCAATTATCAACTGTACAGAACTATAGTCGTCTTGCTGATGAAATAAATGTAGGTAAACTTACAAATGAAGGAGCCTATAATTTACTTCTACATCATTATGAAAAATATGATTTTAATAATGATGGAATTGTAATGGATGGAACTGCAAGAACCACAACAATTATTCCTACAAATATGCCAGAAAGTGAGAAAAAAGCTTATGTTCAAACTTTAAATGAAATGGATGAAAATGAGGCTTTTAATGTAATGGCATTAATTACTCTTCCTAAATCATTTCATTGGGAAAATGGTGAATTGATTCCTACACAAGGAAATGAACCATTTGATTTCAATGCCATTTTAGAAACTATTAATAGAATTTTAAATCCAAAACCTCAAGAGTATACTTCCCCTGAAATTATAGAGATCTTTAAAAACTTTAAAACTTTATTTGAAAAAAACTATGATGAAGTAAAAAATGAAGAAGAAAACTTTTTAAATAATAGTGGTGAAGTAAATATAATAAAAGCTAAATTAGAAGCTTCAACTAAATAAACCTTTAGGCAAACGCCTAAAAGTTTATAAATCCTAGTAAGTAGCCTGATTATAAATAACAAACCCACGAGCTAACTGCTTTAATTCTTCTTTAAC
>CANLWY010000003.1 GCA_947494995.1 uncultured Campylobacterales bacterium
TCTAGGTGGTCTGTTTGTCTCTCTAATTCATTCTCTATGATATCAAATATCTCTTTATCTGCACTCTCTAAGTTTGCCTTGCTTATGTAGCTCATTGTTTCTCCTAAGTTTTACTTATTTTTCTTCGTCTTCATCTTCATGAAGGTTTATTTCATTTTTAATTGGTTTCATTGCTGGGAATAATAATACATCTCTAATAGAGTGTTGGTTAGTTAGCATCATTACAAGTCTATCTATACCAATTCCTTGACCAGCAGTTGGTGCCATACCATATGATAAGGCATTTACAAAGTCTTCATCCATCTCGTGAGCTTCATCATCTCCTCCAGACTCTTTTGCTTCCATTTGACCTTCAAATCTTTCAAGTTGATCAAGTGGATCATTAAGTTCTGAGAATGCATTTGCAATCTCTTTACCTGCTATAAATAGCTCAAATCTATCTGTTAAGTGTGGTTTCTCATCACTTCTTCTAGCAAGTGGAGAGATTTCAACTGGGTACTCTGTAATAAATGTTGGATTAATTAGTTTATCTTCAACATACTCGTCAAATAATTCACCTTGAAGTTGACCTAAGTTCATTTTTTCATTTACATCAATATTATTAGCTTTTAAATATGCAATAATTTTATCTTTATCTTCTGTTACATCTGCTGGAACACCTCCAATAGTTGTAAGAGATTCAATTAATGGAATTTCAGAAAACTTAGTAAAATCAATTTCTAAATCCCCATAAGGTAAAGTTGTTGGTAATTCTAAATGTTCAAATAGGTATTCAAAATACTCTTTAGTAAGCTCAATTAAATCTTTATATGTTTTATATGCCCAATAGAACTCAATAGAAGTAAACTCAGGGTTATGCGTAGCATCCATACCTTCATTTCTAAAGCATCTATTTATTTCAAATACAGCTTCAAATCCACCAACAATACATCTTTTTAAGTATAACTCAGGTGCAATTCTTAAGTATCTATCAATACTTAAAGCATTGTGGTGAGTAACAAATGGTTTTGCATTTGCTCCACCTGCAATAGGGTGCATCATTGGAGTCTCAACTTCTAAAAAACCTTTGTTTTCAAAAAATCTTCTAGTTAAAGAGATTACTTTTGATCTAATATGAAAAGTTTTTCTAACTTCAGAATTCATAATTAGGTCTAAGTATCTTTGTCTATATCTTAGCTCTTTATCAGTAATTCCATGGAATTTTTCAGGTAGTGGAGAAATTGCTTTTGTTAATACTTTTAATCCATCAACGTGAAGTGACAATTCACCTTTTCCTGTAATAAAAGGATATCCACTTACTTCAATAATATCACCAACTTCAATTGTTTTTTTGAAAGTTTCATTATAAAAACCTTCTGGTAAATTATCTCTTGCTACATAAATTTGTAGGATACCACTTTCATCTTCTATCTTAAGAAAAGATGCTTTTCCCATAAGTCTAAAAAATTTAATTCTTCCTGCAACTGTATAATTTCTATTTTCATCTCTTTTCTCTTCTGTTTGGAAAAGATCACTATTTACATTTAGGTATTTTGAAATTGTTGTATTTCTTGCACTATCATTTGAATAAGGATTTATTCCTTTTTCTCTTAATAGATTTGCTTTATCTATTCTTTGCTGTATATATTTGTTCTCAAACAATATTAATTTCCTTTATTAATTTCTTCTGTCATTTTAGAAGCTTCATCTTTAATAGCTTCTTCTGTTTTTTCTAATTCTTCTTGTGTTAAGTTTGAAGTCTCTTTTATAGAGTCTGCTATTTCTTCAACTTTTTCATTTACTGCTTTTTTCACTGTATCTACTACAATTGTTCCTGATTGTACTGTAGTTTGTTTTATCTCTTTTACTGTATCAGATACTTCTTTTGAGAAACTCTTCTTTTCTATTAAGTCAGGATCTTCTTCAATAACATCTTCTTTTTTAGTAGGTGCAACTTTCTCTTCAACTTTTTTTGCTAATTCAATAAAATCAATCTTTGCAATATTTGAACCTATATCAAGTAGTATTGGAAAAGTTACTGCTCCTCCTACATGTTTAGTTAATAAACTTTTAAATGAATTTACTTGAAAAAGAAGGAAAATAGTAATAGAGAAAATTAAAAATATTTTTGCTGTACCAAAAATAAATCCCATAATTCTATCAAATATACCAAGTCCACTTGCAGAGAATATTTTACTAATAATAATCCCAATTACATAAAGTACTGCCCAAAAAGCTACAAGTCCAATAATAAGACCAACTATATTTATTGTTGCTTGGTTTTCTAAAGCTAGAATTGGAGCAATCTCTTTTCCTATTTCAGGAGCAAGTCTTGTACCAACAAAGATACCTCCCACTATACCAGCAAGTGCAAAAACTTCTTTTATGAAGCCTCTTAAAATCCCTTTTAACCCAAGTAAGACACTTAAACTTACGATTACAATGTCAAAAATATGTAAATTTTGCATATAAATCCTTTATATAATATGGCGCAATTATATCGAAGGTTTTCAAAATTAAAGTTTAATGGCTATTTTTATTATCTTTTTGTTGATTTAATTTAATTATAAAGTTAATTCCATTATGTTTTTCATTCTCAAATTCAAAAGAACAATTTTTTACTTTTAGTGAACAATTCATGTGTTTTGTTAGTATTTCTTGTGTCATATAAAGTCCTATTCCTGTACCTAAACTTTGATGTTTTGTAGTAAAATAAGGTTCAAATATTTTGTGAATAATTTTTTCATCAATACCTAATGCACTATCTTTTATAGATAGTGAATCTTCTTCATAGTTAATTATTATTAATCTTTTTGTTTTTACATTTTTAGAATTAAAAGCATCAATTGAATTATTAAGTATATTTAGAATTGATTGTTGAAATTCATTTTTAAATCCAAAAAATTCTAACTTATCATTTATATTAATAATAACTTTAATATTGTCATGTTTTAACTTATCTTTTAATAGAGCTAAGTTCTCTGAAATTGAATCTTTTATTGAAAATAGTTGTTTATCTTTATCTTGTTTGAAAAAGTTTTTAAAGTCTTCAATTGTTTGAGATAAATATTGAGAGTTATTTAATATAAATTCACAAGAATCTGCTATTTCTTCTTGAGTTAAAACATTTAATTCTCTTCGAAGTTGCATACCACTTGCTGCTGTTGATATAGAACTTAAAGGTTGTCTCCACTGGTGTGCAATATTACTTAACATTTCTCCCATTGCTGCCATTTTATTTTGTTGGAAAAGTAGTCTATCTTTTTCTTTACTTTTAGATATTTCAAGTAAGACTTTTTCTTCAAGAGATTCATTTAGTTGTTTTAGTTCTTTTGTCTTTGTGTCAACTAAGAGTTCAAGATTGTCATTTAAAGATTTTAATTTTTCATTTTGTTCCATTTCATGACTAATATCTGTAAGTGTAACAATTATATACGGGTCATTTTCTCCAGCAAACTGTGTTAAAGTTACATTAAGTACAAAATGATGAAGTATATTGTTTTTTTCTATTGCTGCTTTAAATTTTTTATTTGGATTATCTAGAATATATTCAGCCCAGTTCCTTCCATCATAATCTATATTTGTTACATAATCACTATCATTTATATCTTTAAAAGTTTCACATACACAAGCATAATCTTTTTTAAACTCTTTCAAAGATGAATATATGTCAAAAAATTCAAGTAATTGTCGATTTGCATTTTTTAAATTTCTCCCATCAGTAATTAAAATTATATTTTTTTGAGAATCAAGAATTGTTTGATTCTTTTTTTCTTGAAGTTTTATTTTTTTTAAATAAAAAAAGTAGTTTATTGCAGTAAATAAAATAGCAAAAATAATAATTGAAAAAAAGACATAAAATAAAGAGTTCTTTTTAAATATTTTTATACTACTTATATCAATATCTTTTATTTTTTTTGCTAAAAACACATATCCTATGGTTTTTTTATCTAATTCAATTATTTCATATGTTGTCAATAGATTTTCATTAATTACAGTATAATTTTTTGTTTTAAGTAGTTCTTCCAAACCTTCTTTTTCAATTAGTTCAATAAGATAATCTTTAGCATTTAAATTTGCAATATAATAGTCTCCTAGAAATTTTTTTGTAAATGGATATTTGATTTTATTTTTGTATTTTTTATGTGCAAAGATTACAGAATCAACCCTATCAAGCTCTAAAATTCTTGAAATAGAGTTAAAGTGAGTTATAACTTCAAAGATACCAAGTAGTTCTCCTTTATGAAAAATAGGAACCATTGATTTAAATGTCATGTCATATCTTCCAACACTAATAGAGGTTTGTACTTGTTTTTCTTTTAGGATATTTACAACATCTGGTCTAAAAGTTAATGAATCTTTGCTATCTTTAGTCCAACTTCTATAAAAACTTTTCCCTTCTTTGTCTAATATTTGAAACCAGACATTTTTAAATTCTGTTTTTTTTCTAAGTTCTAAAGAGAAAGTTTGAAGGTTTATATTTGAGTTGTTGTTTGAGAGTAGTGCTTTTTTAAGATTGGTATCTTTTGCTGCTAGAATTGCTACTGCTAAAGTTGCATTTTTTTTATCTTTTATTAAAGTAGAAAGATTTTTTTTCATATGAGTTGTTATTGTTTGATATTTTTGTCTAAGTTGGGATTTTTCTTCTTTTTTTATGTAGTGGTTGGAAATATTATATATTATAGATGATATAAGAACAAATAATAATGTTTTTATAGTGAAGTTTTTAATGCTCATACTATTCCCTCGTACTTGAGATAGTAAAATTATAAGATAATTTTATTTACTTTTACATAAAAATAGAAAATTATTTTTAAAAAAAGTAAAGTGTAAAAAATTAATTAATTTTTTTTTACTCTTTATTAAACTTTTTTGGATAAAATTCGCAGATTATGAATAATGTAAAAAGATACCCAACTAAAAAAATATATGTAGGTGATGTTGCAATTGGTGGAGATGCTCCAATTTCAGTCCAATCTATGACTTATAGCAAAACTTCTGATGTAAAGGCAACAGTTGAACAAATAAAGGCTTTACATTTTGCTGGAGCTGATATTGTAAGAGTTGCTGTACCAGATATGGCAGCAGCAAATGCATTAAAAGAGATAAAAGCACAAACTTCTTTACCCTTAGTTGCTGATATTCACTTTAACCACAAACTTGCTTTAATCGCAGCAGAGTCTGTAGATTGTATCAGATTAAATCCTGGAAATATTGGAAATAAACAAAGAGTGGCGGAAGTTGTAAAAGCTTGCAAAGAGAGAAATTTACCGATTAGAATTGGAGTAAATTGTGGTTCTTTAGAAAAAGAGTTTGAGAATAAATATGGACAAACTCCTAAAGGAATGGTTGAAAGTGCTGATTATAATATTAAATATCTAGAAGATTTAGGTTTTGAAGATATTAAAATTTCTCTAAAAGCTTCTGACGTTCAAAGAACAGTTGAAGCCTATAGAATGTTAAGACCAATGAATAATTATCCTTTTCATTTAGGTGTTACTGAAGCAGGAACACTTTTTCATTCTACTATAAAATCTTCAATAGCACTTGGAAGTCTGTTGCTTGATGGTATCGGAGATACTATGAGAATTTCAATTACAGGTGAGCTTGAAAAAGAGATTGAAGTAGGTCGAGCTATTTTAAAAGATGCTGGACTTACAAAAGAAGGTTTAAATATTATCTCTTGTCCCACTTGTGGAAGAATTGAAGCTGATTTAGTATCTGCTGTTGCAGAAGTTGAAGAGAAAACAAAACATATTAAAACACCTTTAAATGTATCTGTAATGGGATGTGTTGTAAATGCTTTAGGTGAAGCAAAATCAGCTGATGTTGCAATTGCATACGGAAAGGGAACAGGGCTTATAATTAAAAAAGGTGAAACAATAGCTAAACTTCCAACAGATAAACTTTTAGATAGATTTTTGCAAGAAGTAGAAGAAGAAGCTAAAAAAACTGATTAGTTCTTTTGAATTAAGTCAGGTTAACTTGAAGATAAATACTATTTAGATATAATCCTTGCCTTAATTAATTTGGAGAATCAATGGATAGTGTATATAGTATAAATATTGAAAGAGCAGTTCTAAGTTCAATACTTTTTAACCCAGAGGAAATAGAAGACGTATTAGGTATATTAAAGCCAAAAGACTTTTATCTTCCTGCTCATCAGAAAATTTTTGAGGTAATGGTTAATCTCCACCAAGGTGATATGCCTATAGATGAAGAGTTTATTAGAAAAAGAATTGATTCAAAAGAAGTTGATGACTCTATCCTTCTTGAAATTCTATCAGCAAACCCAATCACAAATACTATTGCTTATGTACGTGAAATTAAAGATGGTTCTGTAAAAAGAGAGTTAACTACTCTTGCTACTACTATTAAAAAAGTCTCTTTAGAAGATGAAGTAACAGCCAATGATGCTTTAGATGTTGTTCAAGGTGAACTATATAAAATCTCAACTGATAGTGCTACTTCTGAATTAAAAGAGATGGAAGATATTACAGGAGATACTCTTTCTTATATTAAAAAAATGAAAGAGATGGGGAATAAACACTTAATTGGTGAAACAACAGGTTTTTATGATTTAGATAAAAGAACTACAGGTTTCAATGAAGGTGATTTAATAATTATTGCAGCAAGACCTGCAATGGGTAAAACAGCTTTGGTTTTAAATATGGCACTAAAAAATGTAGAAGCAGGAAAAGGGGTTATATTCTTTTCTTTAGAAATGCCTGCTGAGCAACTTATGTTAAGAATGCTAGCTGCAAAAACATCTATACCTTTACAAAATCTTAGAAAAGGTGATATGGACGATAACCAATGGTCAAATTTAACGGCTGCTTTTGAAGATTTAAATACAAAAAAACTTTTTGTTGATGATGGTGGTTCAGTTAATATTAATCAGTTAAGAGCAAGAGTTAGAAAATTAGCTCAAAATGAAGATAATAAAATTTCACTTGTTATTATTGATTATCTTCAACTTATGCAAGGTGTAGGAAATAAAGATAGACACCAAGAAGTTTCTGATATCTCAAGGGGTCTAAAAATGCTTGCACGGGAGATGAAAATCCCTATTATCGCACTTTCACAGTTAAATAGGGGACTTGAAAATAGACCAGATAAAAGACCAATGTTATCAGACTTAAGAGAGTCTGGGGCTATTGAACAGGATGCTGATATTATTATGTTTGTATATAGAGATGATGTATATAAAGAGAGAGATGAAGCAAGAAAAGAGAAAGAAGCAAAAGATAAAGGTGAAGAGTATAAATCTACATTCGTAAATAAACCAGTAGAAGAAGCAGAAGTAATAATTGGTAAACAAAGAAATGGACCAATTGGAACAGTAAAACTTGATTTTCAGAAACAATTAACTAGATTTATTGATAAAGAGAATGCGAATGATGCTCCAATTGAAGTAGTTTTTGAATCAATTGCAGATACATCAAAAGAGACTCAAATAGACGTACCAGATATATTATAAAATAACTAATAAATTTATTTATTATTATAATTTAAGAAACCTAATACTATAATTCATAAAATTATTTATAAGGAATAAAATTATGAAAAAAGGTTTCTCTCTTCTAGAGCTTATTTTTGCTATTGTTGTCATTGGTATTATTGCATCTTTTGCAATACCAAAATATATGAATACAAGAGATTCTGCTTTAGCTTCAACTATTCAACGAGATATAGTAAACGCTACAACTTCCATACAAAGTCACTATTTAGTAAATAGAAGGGTTAATAAAATATCTGATGCCATTACCCTAAATGAAAAAAACTGGCTAATAACTGATACGAAAATTACATTTAATGATGGTTCAAATGCTTGTATAGAGTTGGAAGTTAAAACAGATGTTATTTCAATTACTGTTACTAGTACAGCAGGAGATGTATGTGAGGCTCTAGATGATATTGGAGTAAAAACACAAGATATTGATTTAATTTAATTTTGCTACAATGCATCTATAAAATAATAGAAGGTTTTATAGATGCAAAAAGCAATTTTCCTAGATAGAGATGGTGTAATAAATGTTGAGAAAGATTATACCTACAAAATAGAAGAGTTTGAGTTTATTGATGGACTTTTTCCTTCTCTACAGTACTTACAAAAATTGGGTTACAAACTTTTTATAATTACAAATCAATCAGGCATAGCTAGAGGATATTATAGTATTGATGATTTTAATACTCTTACTTCATGGATGCAAGAAGAGTTTGCTAAAAACTCTATTGAAATTTCTCAAATTGAATTTTGTCCCCATGGTCCAAATGATGACTGCCTTTGCCGTAAACCAAAGACAGGAATGATAGATAATATTTTAAAAAATCATGAAATTGACTTAACGAAATCATGGTTGATCGGTGATAAAAATGCTGATATCCAGTGTGCCAAAAATGCCAATATAAAGAATTCTATTCAAGTTAAATCTGGACATAAATTTGATGAAAAAGCTTCTTTTGCTGATTTTGTATGTGATAGTATTAAAGATATTAAAAATATTATAAATGAGTAATTATTATGCAATCATAATAAATATTTAGCTAAAATATTTAGCCTTATGATAGATGAAATTAAAAAGAAAGAAGAAGTTTATGAGCTTAAGTCAAGCAGATAGAAAATTAATTGAAAATTCCATTAGAGATATAAAAGATTTCCCAAAAGAAGGAATCGTATTTAAAGATATTACAACACTATTAAATAATAAAGTAGCATATCAAACATTGATGAATCATTTAGAAGATAGATACAAATCTTATAATTTAGATTATGTAGCTGGAATTGATTCAAGAGGTTTTATTTTTGGAGCAGCCTTAGCTGACAGATTGGGTATAGGCTTTGTTCCTGTAAGAAAAAAAGGAAAACTTCCTGCAACAACAGTATGTGAAAAGTATGAATTAGAGTATGGTTATGATGAAGTTGAAATTCATCTTGATGCATTTCCAAAGAAAAACCCTAGAGTACTTTTAATTGATGATTTATTAGCAACGGGTGGGACAGCAAATGCAGCATCAAAGCTTATTAAGCATGTTAACGCAGATTTAGTTGAGGTATGTTTTTTACTTAATTTAACATTTTTAAATGGTGCAAAAAAAGTAAAAGAGCATGCACCTATTTATTCAATTTTAGAAATTTAAAAAGAAGAGAAATGAAAGAAGAATTTTATATACCAAAACCATCAAGTTTTGACCCAGATGTAAATGGTCATTTTGGAGAATTTGGGGGTAGATATGTTCCTGAAACTTTAATGCCAATTTTAAAAGAGCTTGAAGAAAATTATAAAAAATATAGATTTGATAAAGAGTTTTGGACAGAAGTAAATAGTCTATTAAAAGATTATGTAGGAAGACAAACTCCTTTATATTTTGCTCAAAGTATTTCAGAGGAAATTGGTGCAAAAGTTTATTTAAAAAGAGAAGATTTAAATCATACAGGAGCACATAAAGTAAATAATGTAATTGCTCAAGGATTATTAGCCAAGAAACTTGGAAAAACAAAGGTAATTGCAGAAACTGGTGCAGGACAACACGGTGTTGCAACGGCAACTATTGCTGCTCTTCTTGGTTTAGAATGTACAGTTTTCATGGGTGCAAAAGATGTTGAAAGACAAGAACTTAATGTATTTAGGATGAAACTTTTGGGAGCTAAAGTAATTGCTGTTCAAAGTGGTTCTAAAACTTTAAAAGATGCAATGAATGATGCTATTAGATACTGGGTGACAAATGCAAGAGATACTTTTTATATAATTGGTACAGTTGCAGGTCCTCATCCTTATCCTGTAATGGTTAGAGATTTCCAAGCAATTATTGGTTGGGAAGCTAGAGCTCAATTTTTAGAAAAAGAAGAAAAACTACCAGATTATGTACTTGCGTGTATTGGTGGTGGTTCAAATGCCATTGGTATGTTTTCTCATTTTTTAGAAGATAAAGATACTACTTGTATTGGTATAGAAGCTGGTGGATTAGGACTTGATACAGATAAACATGGATGTTCTTTAGAAAAAGGAAGTCCTGGTGTTTTACATGGTCAATGTTCATATTTACTTCAAGATGAAGATGGACAGGTTTTAGAAGCACACTCAATTTCAGCTGGACTTGATTATCCAGGAATAGGACCTGAACACTCATTTCATAAAGATAATAAAACAGTTGAATATGATTCAATAACAGACAAAGAAGCTTTAGATGCTTTTGTTTGGTTATCACAAAAAGAGGGAATAATCCCAGCTTTTGAATCTTCACATGCTGTTGCATATCTTAAAAAAGCACAAGATAAATTAAAAGGTAAAACTGTAGTGATTTGTTTATCCGGTCGTGGTGATAAAGATATGGTTCAAGCAAGAGATATTTTACATTTTGATTAGGAAATTTTATGTTTGCTAAATTACAAAATCATTCCGGAAAAATACTTTTTCTAGCTGTATTATTTTTTATTACATTTTTAGGTTATAACCTTTATCAAGCACCCGTAGAAGGTTTTGAAAATAAATTTATTTATCTTTTGCAAACATATGGATATATAATCTTATTTGCTTGGAGTATTTTAGAGGGTGAATTAGGTTTAATTATGGCTGGACTTATGACCCACGAAGGTTCAATGAATCTTTATATGGCAATTTTTGTTGCTGGTATTGGTGGTTTTGTAGGAGATCAGATATATTTTTACACAGGACGATTTAATAAGTCTTATGTTCATAAAAACTTTAAAGGTCAAAGAAGAAAGTTTGCATTAGCTCATCTATTGTTAGTTAAATATGGATGGCCTATTATTTTTGTTCAAAGATATATGTATGGAATGAGAACTATTATTCCAATATCAATAGGACTTACTAGATATAGTGCAAAGACTTTTGCCTTTATTAATCTTATTTCAGCATGGTGTTGGGCTGCAATTACAATTGTTCCTACATGGTATTTTGGTGAAGAGATTTTAGAAGTACTTAAGTGGGCAAAAGAACATTGGTATTACGCTGCTCCATTTGGAGTTTTAATTGGAGGTAGTATTTTATATTATTTCCATAAAGTTACTAAGAAGAAAGAAAGAGGAGAGTAATTTGAAAATTAATTTAGTTGAAAGTGATTTTGAAAAACTAAAATCAGAATTAGAAATAATAATTACAGATGATATTGAAAATACAAAAGATAAAGATATTTTAGAAAGTTTAGGTTTTGAAGAAAAAGATGAATCGGTGATTTTACTACCAGAGATTGGGAGAATCTATGTAGGCTGTGAAGATTGTGATTATGAATCAATTGCCATTGCAATTTCAACAGCAATTAAAAAATTTAATTCTACAAAATTTAAAAGTGCAAAAATCAATTTACAAGAATTAAATTTAAAAGCTTTAGTTGAAGGAACTATTCTTGGTTCTTATAGTTTTGATAATTATAAATCAAATAAGAAAAAGAAAACAAAACAAGAATTAAATATTTGTGTTGAAAAAATCACTGAAGAGTTAGAGAATACATTTAACATATCAAAAGAGATTGCAAAAGCAGTAAATAAAACAAGAGATATGGTAAATACAGCACCAGCAGATTTCTATCCTGAGATAATGGCTAATATTGCAAAAAAAATAGCAAAAGAGTCAAACTTGGATTGTAAAATAAAAGGTGAAGAGTATTTAGAAAAGAATGGAATGAATGCAATGTTAAATGTGGGTAGGGCTTCTGTAAATGAGTCTAAACTTATTCATTTAACTTATAAACCTAAAAATGCTAAGAAAAAAGTTGTTCTTGTAGGGAAAGGTTTAACTTATGATTCAGGTGGTTTATCTTTAAAGCCAGCAGACTTTATGGTTACTATGAAATGTGATAAAAGTGGTGGATGTGCTGTTTTAGGAATAATGAGTGCCGTTGCTAAGTTAGACTTACCAATTGAGATTCATGGTATAGTAGGTGCAGTTGAGAATATGATAGGTGGAGATGCTTATAAGCCTGATGATATTTTAGTGGCAAAAAATGGTAAGACTATTGAAGTAAGAAATACTGATGCAGAAGGAAGACTTGTTCTTGCTGATTGTTTATGTTATGCTCAAGATGAGATTGAGGGTATTGATTACATCTTTGATTATGCAACTTTAACAGGTGCTTGTGTTGTTGGTGTTGGTCAATATACAAGTGGTATAATGGGTAATAGTGCTAGTTTAAAAAGAGAAGTTGTTTCACATGCTTTAGAGTCTGGAGAATATGCAACTTCATTACCTTTTAATAGATTTTTAAGAAAAACAATAAAATCAGAAATTGCAGATATTAGCAATTTAGCAAATACTAGATATGGAGGAGCCTTAACTGCTGGACTATTTTTAGACAATTTTATTTATGAAGAGAACAAAGATAAATGGATTCATCATGATATTGCAGGACCTGCATATGTTGAAAAACCTTGGGGATATAATCCATATGGAGCAAGTGGTGCTGGAGTTAGAATGACTCTAGAGTTTTTAAAAAATATTAAATAAAAATTTAAATTTAGGATGTGAGATGATTAAAACAGATGTGAAACCAAAAGTATTAGTAATTGGTGATTTAATGATAGATGCCTATTTAGTTGGGAATTGTAATAGAGTTGCTCTTGATGCACCAGTTGCTGTAATGGATATTGAAGACGAAATTGATGTTTTAGGTGGAGCAGGAAATGTTATTAGAAATTTAAGTTCTTTAGGTGCAAAAGTTTCTGTAATGTCTGTTGTTGGAAATGATGATAATGCAAAACTTCTAAAACATATGTTAGATGAGTTAGAAACAAAATCTTTTCTTTTAGAGCAAAAAGGAAGAAAAACATCTAAAAAAACAAGACTTATGTCAAATAATCAACAAGTTTTTAGATTTGATCATGAAAGTACAAATAATATATCTTTTGACAATGTTAAAAAACTTTATTCTAAACTTCAAGAAAAAATCAAAGCATATGATGTGATTTTATTAGCAGATTATGGTAAAGGTGTATTAACAAATGATTTTACTCAAAAAATTATTACTTATGCAAATAAACATAATGTTAAGACAATAGTTGATCCATTTGGGAATGATTATTCTAAATATGAAGGCGCATATTTAATTATTCCTAATAAAAGTGAAGCTGCAAGTGCAACTGATATAGATATTGATAATAACGACAGACTTTTAGATGCTTTAAAAGAGATGAAGAAAAAGTATAAAACACAAGAGTCTATTATTACACTTTCAGAAGAGGGAGTTGCTGTATTAAACTCAAATGATAAGTTATCAGTTCTTCCAACTGTTCCTTTAGAAGTGTATGATATTACAGGAGCTGGGGATACTTTACTAG
Source organism: uncultured Campylobacterales bacterium (assembly GCA_947494995.1). Taxonomy (GTDB): domain Bacteria; phylum Campylobacterota; class Campylobacteria; order Campylobacterales; family Arcobacteraceae; genus Halarcobacter. The sequence continues at coordinate 13,274 of CANLWY010000003.1, forward strand.
CTTCTATGGGGTATGCTCTTGCAGGGAATAATGAGATAATTAGTTCTGTAGAGTTTGCAAATCTAGCAACAGGAGTTGTATTAAGAAAAGCAGGAACATCAACTGTATCAATAGATGAAATCCAATCTGATCAAACTTATTTAGATAGGAAGATAATTGAAACACATCTAAGTTGTCAAGTAAAATAAAGAAGAGAGGCTTTTCTCTTCTTTTTGAAATGTAACATTTGTTTTATACCTTATTAAATTATTAATAGCTATAATTTAAACTATGAAAATCATATTAATATTACTAAAACTTTCAACTCTTTTATATAAATATTAAAAATGTATTTAGATTAAAAAATAATAGTTTAAGGAGAAAAAATGGAGAAAAGATATTCTGTTTTGTATGCAGAGGATGATGTAAGTGTTAGAAAAAATTATGTTCTTTACTTAGAGAATTATTTTTCAGATATTTATGAGGCAGATGATGGAAAAGAGGCTTTAACTATCTATAAAGATAAAAAGCCTGATGTTTTACTACTTGATATAACAATGCCAGAAATAAATGGATTAGAAGTTGCTAAAACAATTAGAAAAACAGATGAAGACACCCCAATTATTGTGTTAAGTGCACATTCAAATAAAGAGTATTTATTTGAAGCAGTTAAATTAAACTTGGTTGATTATTTAATAAAACCTATAAATAGAAATGAGTTTAAAAGTGTTATTGAATCTACATTAGAAAGAATAGATAAATCAAAAGTATCTGATGAAGATGAAAAAGTATATGTTTCAAGAACATGTTATTGGGACAAGACTAAAAGATTGTTTTTCTATAGAAGTAAAATTGTTGATTTAACAAAGAATGAAAGAATACTATTTGAACTTTTATTAAATAATAAAAATCAAATTGTAAAACCTCTTCAAATTTCAGAATATGTTTGGGATAATGACAGTGATGTAAATGATGCAAGTATTAGAAACCTTGTTAAAAGACTAAGAAAGAAGTTACCTGTTGATATTATCCAAAGTATTTATGGTAGTGGATATATCTTGAATTATTAGTTTGAATCTTAATTAAAATTTGAGTATAATCGCGCATTAAAAATATAATAAAAAGGTTATAAATGGGATTAGGTGTAGGTATAGTAGGACTTCCTAATGTTGGTAAATCAACAACATTCAACGCGTTAACGAAAGCACAAAATGCAGAAGCACAAAATTATCCTTTCTGTACAATTGAACCAAATAAAGCAGTTGTACCAGTTCCTGATAAGAGATTAGATGAGTTAGCAAAAATTGTTGACCCTGATAAGATTCAACACTCAACAATTGATTTTGTTGATATTGCAGGACTTGTAAGAGGAGCTTCAAAAGGTGAAGGTTTAGGTAATCAATTTTTATCAAATATTAGAGAAGTTGAAGTGATTTTACATATGGTAAGATGTTTTGATGATGGAAATGTTACTCACGTTGAGGGAGATGTTAATCCAATTAGAGATATTGAAATTATTGAAACTGAACTTATCTATGCTGATATTACTCAATGTGAAAAGAAAGTTGAAAAATTAAAAAAACAATCAAAAGGTTCAAAGGAAGCAGCTTCAATGTTAGTTGTTGCACAAGCTTTACTTAAACATTTAGAAGAGTTACAACCTGTTAAAACTTTTGATGATATTGAAAATGAATTATTTATTTTAATGGATAAAGAATTAAGATTCTTATCAAATAAAGATGTGATTTATGGTGCAAATATGGATGAAGATTCTTTAATGGAAGGTACAAATGAATATGTTGAGATTTTAAAATCTCATGCAGAGTCTGTAAATGCAGATGTTATTACACTTTGTGCAAAGATTGAAGAAGAATTAGTTGGTATGGATGATGATGAAGCCAAAGAACTTCTGACTGACTTAGGTGTTGAGGAATCAGGATTAGAACAGATTATTCATAAGGCATTTGATAAATTAGGTTTACAATCTTATTTTACAGCTGGGAAAATGGAAGTTAGAGCTTGGACTATTAAGAAAGAAACAAAAGCACCTCAAGCAGCAGCAGTGATTCATAATGATTTTGAAAAAGGGTTTATTAAAGCTGAGGTTATCTCTTATGAAGACTTTGTATCATTTGGTGGAGAATCAAAGTGTAAAGAAGCAGGTAAACTAAGACTTGAAGGAAAAGATTACGTTGTTCAAGACGGAGATGTAATGCACTTTAGGTTTAATACATAATATAATAAAACATTTGATATAATTTGTTATTATTTTGCAATAGGAGTTTTATAGTGAACGAAAATATTATTGAAAAAATTGAGTCTTTACCTCCATTACCAAAGACTATAATTGAAATAGAAGAGTTTAGACAACAAAGTGAAAAAGAAGCTTATGAATTATTAAAAATAGTAGAAAAAGATGCTCTTATTGTATCTACTCTTTTAAAAGTATCTAATTCAGCTATGTTTGGATTTAGAAGTAAAGTTGAATCTGCAAGCAAAGCTATTAATCTTTTAGGAATTAATTTTACTATTTCTATTGCAATTGGAGGGACAGTTCAAAATCTTTTAAAAACAAACCTATCTCCTTATAGAATAAATAGTGATGATTTTATGAGAGCTTCAAATTTAGCAACAACTCTTACCTCTATGTGGATAAGTAAAGTTTCTTTTGATTTAAAAGAAGAGTTAGTATTACCCTCTCTTTTACAAGAAGCAGGAAAATTCATTTTAGCTGATGTAATTGAAAGCGATGGAAAAACAGAAGAATTTCAAGAATTAATTGCTTCAGGAAAAACTTTAGCAGAAGCAGAAAAAGAAATTACGGGGATGACAACTTCGGAAATTACTTCAAAGATTTTCAAGTATTGGAAATTAAGTGATAACTTAATCAATGTTATTGAGTTTGTAGATGATATTGAAAAATGTGATGACAAATATAAAGAGCAAACAGAAATACTTGATGTTATCAAGACAATTTGTAATGTAACTGATGCTTTTAGTGAAGAGAATATTCAAAAGGGAATTGCAAAAGCAAAACAATATAATTTAGATGTAAAAAATCTTGAAGCTGCTATTGAGAAGTTAGAAGATAGACTTTTAGATGAGTAATTAAGACTTTAAAGTCTTAATTATTTAAACTCATAATATCTTTCTTCACTACTATGAGCTAGACTCATTGTATGTGAAGATTTCTCTAGAATGTTTTCCTTATTACCCCATGAAACTGAAATTGTTAATAAAGGTTCAATAGTATTTTCTTTATAGCTTATTTTAATCTCTTTAATTTTCTCAATTATTGATTTGTAATCTTCATCCTTGTTTAGTATGAAAGCAAGTTTAGGACCATAAAACCTATATAGTTCGACAAAACTATTAATTTGTTTAGCATAACTTTTAAAGAGTTCATTTACTTTTTTATAACCATATCTTCTATTAAGTTCTAACATATTATTTATATAAAGTTCAATTATAATAAACTCTTCATCATCTTTTTTTATAAGTTCTGTTCGAAGTTTATCTATATTGTATAATTCTGTTACAGGATCAATATAAATAGGAATACTTTTAATATAACTGATAATTAAGTTGATGATATTTTGTTTAATGTAATCTTTATTGCTTTCAAAGATGTTTTCAAAAATTTGTTTATATACAATTGAATATGCCATTTTTAATGTATATCCATCAATTAGAGGAATATCTATTCTTTCATATCCTAAATCAATAAGTGAACACTCTTTTTCACATAAACCTTTAACTGATGAAAAAGCAAGTCCATGAAAAATATCTACAGAAATAAAATTTTCAATATGTTTATTTAACAAATCATCATTTAAACTATCATCTGTAAAAATTTCAGTGATTATATTAGAAAGTTTTTGATTTATCTTATATTTTAAGTTAATCTCTTGCTCTTTAAAAAATTTAACAAGTCTTTTTTGTCCAATTTCAACACATTTTGCATCTGAAACAACAAGGTTTTCTAGTTCCATATTCATAATGTATCTTTTCCCATGGTTTAACAAAATATCTCTATTTAAATTTGAGTATTCATTTTCTAAAAGCTCTTTACCATTTATACTTACGTAATCAAAATAGAATAGCTTTGATTTTTCAATAGAATTGAAATCTTCATAGAATGAATAGTATACAGATAATGATAGATATATTTTAGAATAAGTTGACATCAAATGAGATGCAACTTTATTTTTTCCAATATATTTAATAATATCATTAATTAAACTATCGTCTATTTTTTTGTCATGAGCATATGTAAATTTGTTTATAATTACATCACAAACATTAAGTTTGTAAAACTCATGGTAATCGTTATTGAACTTTCCAAGTGAAATTAGTATTTTTAAAACTTCTATTAATTTAGAATCCTCAATATCTGATGAGAATAGTACAAGAGAATGTATTATATGCATATTCGAGCTGTTAAAATCAGGTTTTTTTAAAAAATCATCTATAATAGAATGATAGTTGTCATTTTGAATAAAACCATTATATATGTAACTATAATTTTTAAGAAGTTCATTTTTAAATTCTTTAACACTATTGATTAATGGAAAACCACTATGTGTAATTACTTCTTTATATAAAATAAATATCTCTTCAAATTTATTTAGCTGATTATATTCATCATAATCATAAGTTGTTTCAAGTTTATAGATTAGTGTAGATAATAGTGTTGTAACTGAGTTTAAAAATATTTTATAATACTCTTCTATATTCGGTTCTGCTCCAAATCCAGTGTTTTTAGAAAGTTGGTATCCATCACAAATTTTTTCAAAGTTAAATTTAAATTCATCTATTAAATATTGGGCATCTTTATTTGTTGCATTTATATAAGGTATATGAGAGTAATAGAAAAGAAGTTTTCCTAAAATATTGTTTAGAGTATTTATTTGTGTCTCTTCTAATTGAATATTAAACTTTACGATATTTATAGTTTCACTAATGGTATCGACTATAGGATTTATTGTTTTTTTTCTTAGAACATCTGTTGAATTAATTGTACATAATTCATTTACAACTTCTATTAATACAATATATTGATTGAAGGTTATTAAAAAATCTTCTTCATCTATTTTTTTTAATTCTTTTAATCTTTCTTCAAATTCTCTAAAAAGAAGTCTTAATTGTTCTAAGTTATATAGGTTATAACTTTCAAATATTTCAAATTTTTTTCCAAATGAGAGCAAGTTTACTATAGTAATAACTTCTTTAAAAACTATAGTTGCTGTATTAGATAAAATGTTTGTCATTTTTTCTTTGATTACTAACAGTAAATAGATCTTAAAATTTTTATTTGTGATAAGTTCTTGAATTATGTCATTAGGAATAGTTTTATTTTCAATATATAAATCACTTATATAGTCAATAAGAGATTGATAGTCATCTTGTAGATTATATAAAAAAGAGGTTTGGGTACTTATTTCATATTTATTTAAAAGGGTTTGAACTACTAAATCTTCGCCTTCCATATCTAAATAATTAGATGCATCATTTTTCTCAAATATAAACATAATAAATCCTAGAATAAAATATTACTATTATATAATTTCTAAACTTATAAGCCTTGAAGAATTATAGACCATAAATACTCTATCTCATCATCTTCAAAAGAAATAAGAGTTTTTTCTTTAAATAGTTCTTCAATTTTTTTAAATTCAAAGGGTTTACTATAGGTACAATTTGGATGAACAGGCATAAAACCTCTTACTAAAGAAATCTCATTAGTAATTTCTTGTTCACATAAAAGACAATGAAAGTCAGAATGAAGTCTTCCCTCTTGATTTAGTAGTTTTAAATAACTTTTGCAAATTGCACGTTTGGGATTTTGTTTTATCATCTTATGAGCTAGTTTATCTAGAAGTTTGAAATAAAAATCATCTATCTCTTCTACATCTTTTAAATGAGGATAAAAAAGTTTAATAAATCTTTGCCAACAATAGAGTTTCTCACTATCAAAAATCCATTGAAAACCAAGTTGCATAACATCTTTTAGTCTAGGGATTGAGCTTTTTAGGTTTGTTTCTAATTCAAAATCAATTTTATAACCAATATTTATATTAGAGTGTCTAGCCCCATAAAATCTATATGTAGTGTAAACGTGATTTTCAGTTAAAATTGAGACAATTAAGTCATCTTCTTTAACTGCTTTGATATCTATTATGTAGCCTTGCATTAAACTTTCTATTTAAAAAATTTGAAAAAAAATTATAACAAATTAAAAATAGAAACTTGCTTCAAATAAAACTTATGGTAAACTATTGTCATAATTTATTTTACTAAAGGGAAAATTTATGGAGTTCACTAACATTAGTATTGCTAAAGAGGCAAATATTTTATATGGTGGAAATATTACAAGTAGAAGTATTACTTTTGAAGATGGTAGTAAAAAGACACTAGGTATTATGTTAGAAGGTGAGTATGAATTAAATACTGTAAATAAGGCAATTATTGATATTAACTCAGGCGTTTTAGAAGTAATGTTACCAGCAGAAGATTGGGTTGAATATGTAGCTCCTGCAAGTATTCAAATTGCTCAAAACTCAAAATATAAATTAAGAGTTAGCTCACTTGTTGATTATTGCTGCTCTTTTGAAAAAGCAAAATACAAATAAAAGATAAGGAGTTTAACTCTTTATCTTAAAACTCTAATTTTTTGTTTCTACTCTTAAATAAAGTCTATTTTTTTATAAATCTTGTTAAATTTTTATTTTATATTGTTCTTGAAATTTTAATGATAGTTAAAAAAAGGTAAAAGCTTTTTGCTTTTACCTTCTTTAATAAGTTAGTATATATAAATTATGCTTCTACAGCAACAGTAACAGGAGTTGATTCCCAGATACCATGCTTAGTACAGTAACCATGAGCTACTAAGTTTAATTTTTTACTAGTTGGGATAATAGTAAATGTTGTAGTATTGTGTGCTTTAACATTTCCTAGAGTTCCTGGTACATATGTAGCTTTTGCTAATAATGTTTCTGCGTTAAATAAAGAAACAGATTCAATGAAGTGATCAAAATCATCTGGATGAGTATATTCGTTACCCATTTTTACAGTTACTTCAAATGGCTCACCTTGCTTTGCAGTTTCTGCACAGTGGATAAATGGTGAGTGTCTATCAATTAAATCTTTTTTTGCTTCTCTTTCAACAGTATCGATATCAACATATTTGTTAATTTTTGGCATGTGTGTGTTCTCCTAATTTAAATTGTGGCCGTATTATATCTAAAAACTGTTAAAGAGTTTAGGATAATTTTTATCCTAAATAGAGTTTTTAAGTTAACAATCAGAAAACAAAGTACTTTTATGGTACTATTCGCGTTATGAGTAAAGAGAATAAAGAAGATTTTTTTATAAAGCAGTTTAATAAAAATTCAAAAATCATTGGTGATGATGGGGCTGTTATAGGCGAGTTTGTATATAGTAATGATGCTTTTTTTGAAAATGTACATTTTAAAAAAGAGTGGTTTTCTTTAAAACAGATTGCTAGAAAAGCAATGCTTGTTAATATTTCAGATGCAATAGCAATGAATGCAAAACCAAGATATGCTCTTTTAACTGTTGCTATTCCAAAAGAGTATTCTAAAAAAGATATAAAAGAATTAGCTTCAGGCTTTTTAAATGTTGCTAAAGAGTATGGAATTGAGATAATTGGTGGAGATACTATTTCAAATTCAAAACTTGATATTTCTGTGACAATTATTTCAAAAACTAAAAATGCAATACTTAGAAGTGGAATTAAAAAAGATGACTATTTATGTTTTACAGGTGATTTAGGAACTTGTAAAAAAGATTTAGAAACACTATTAAATGGTGGAAAAATTTCAAAAAAGTCAAAATTTATTGAGCCTAAATTAAATGGAAACTTCTTTTTTGAAGCTTCAAAATATGTGAGTGCTTCTATGGATATTTCTGATGGACTCTTTTTTGAATTAGAAAGAATGTCTAAGCAAAGTAAAAAAGGCTTTGAATTTTTTTATGATATTCCTAATAATATAGGTTGTTCTGGAGAAGAGTACGAGCTTCTTTTTTCATTCTCTAAAAAAGATAGAATTAAAATAGAAAAAATAGCTAAAAAACATGGTGTAAAACTAAATATATTTGCAAAAGCAATAAAAGGTAAATATAGATGTACTTGTAGAAGTCATCATTTTTAATATAACAAAAGGTAAAAAACATTGGATAAATTACAAAGATATTTAAATCATTCAAAAATTGATGTTCTTTTTAAACAAAATAGAGATGATTTTGTTGTAACAGAGGTTCCACTTTATGAATTTTCAGGTGAAGGTGAACATCTTATTATAAAGTTTAGAAAAAAAGATTTAACAACTTGGGATGCAGTTCAAGTTTTTTCAGAACAACTTGGATGTAAAAGTAGAGATATTGGATATGCAGGATTAAAAGATAAAAATGCAATGACAATGCAACATATTTCTGTTCCAAAGTCATGTGAAGAGAAATTAGAAAAATTTAGTCATGAAAATATTAAGATACTTGAAACTACAAAACATAATAATAAAGTTAGAGTAGGGCATTTAAAAGGAAATAAATTTTTTATTAGACTTAAAAGAGTTACTCCTTTAGATGCAAAAAAAATTGAAGAAGCAGTTTCAAAAATTGCAACTTTTGGAATGCCAAACTATTTTGGATTTCAAAGATTTGGAATTGAGGGAAATAACTATAAAAAAGGTGAAGCAATCGTAAAAGGAGAGCTTAAAGAGAAGAATAGAAAATTAAAACAGATGTATGTAAATGCTTATCAAAGTTTTCTTTTTAATTCTTGGCTTTCAAAAAGAATTGAAATATCTAAATTGATTGATGCCTTTGAAGCAAAAGAGATTTATGAAAAATTAAATCTACCTCTTGATGTGGTTAAACAGATGAAAAAGCAAGCTCATCCTTTAAAGATAATGAGTGGAGACTTAATGAGTCATTATCCTTATGGAAGAATTTTTCATGTAGAAAACATGGAAGAAGAATCAGAAAAGTTTTTTAAACTTGATAGAGTTCCAACTGGTCTTTTATGTGGTAAGAGAGTAAAAAAATCTGAAGGTTTAGCACAAGAGCTTGAAAAAGAGTTTGATGTTCAAATGAAAGAAGATGGAGCTAGAAGATTTGCTTGGGTATTTCCTCAAGAGATTGAAACAAACTATAAAGAAGATAAGAATTGGATGGAATTACAATTTTATCTTCCCAAAGGTTCTTATGCAACAGAATTTATAGCGGAAGTTATTCACTAAAGAAAAATACTATAAATTCATACTTCATTTTGTTATTTACTTAAGTTAAAATAGGTTAAACTATTTCAAGATGTAATTTAAGGAAAAAATATGACATACGAAGAGTTGATTAGAGAGCTTTGTGATGTAATAAAAGAGTCAGAAATGAATTCTATTACAATTTATGAGAACCTAGAAAAAATTGGAGATACATTAAATAATCTTGATATTCCAATACATGAATCAAATAAAATTGAAGAGGTGATTTCTAGCTCTTTTGGACTTTTACAACATCAGGATTTACATAGACAAAAGATAGAAAGAGTTGTAAATTATGTTTGTGAAAAAAACAATATAGATTCAAGTTCTTATAATATTGCAGATTCAGCTAAATCTATATCAAAGGGTGATGTGGAAGACTCTTTATCAGAAGATGAATTAGAGGCTTTAATTAAAAGTATGACTTAATTTAAATAAAAAGGAAAAATTCCTTTTTATTTTTTACATACATCTTTTTTCAATGCATTTAATGTACCAAATATTCTAAGTGCTTCAATTTCTACACTTTTGGCTTTTTTATTTATTACCTCATTATTTTCTTTACTTGCATTTGTATCGACTAACTCTTGTAGATTTTTATGTAAGTTTTCATTTAGTTTTCTAACATCATCAATTGAATTCATATTTGCATTTGGATTTGTCTCTATATAGTTTGTAATCCAAGCTTCAAGTGAGTTGTTTTTTGAAACATGCCATGCTTCATAGTTTCCTAATCTTGAATAAACTTCATCTTTAAGTCTTAGTACATCAACTTTAAGTTTTGCTGTATCATAAACTAAATCAACATTACATACTTCTTCTCTTGCATCTTGTAAGAAATCTGCTCTAGCAGCAGCTGTTACAAGAGAGCTTGACATATCAGCAATTTGTGTAGACATAGTAGAAATCTGATTTGCAACTTGTGCATTTTGTTGTGTTGCTTGATCTAAAGTACTAACTGCATCATTGATTTGAGTGATACCTCTTTCTTGTTCTTTTGAAGCAGTTGCTACATATTCAATTTTTTCAATTGTAGAATTGATATTAGAATTTAATTCATCATAACCTGATATCATATCATCTGATATTTTTTTACCATCATTCGCTTTACTTGTTGCTTTTTCAACAATTTCTTTTATCTCTTTAGCTGCTTCAGCAGATCTAGATGCAAGATTTCTTACTTCTTGTGCAACAACAGCAAATCCTTTACCTGCTTCTCCAGCTGTGGCAGCTTCAACTGCTGCATTAAGAGATAGAATATTTGTTTGGAAAGCAATTTGGTCAATAACTTCAATTGCTTCATTTATTGAGCTTACTTCATTGTTAATATGATCCATTGCAACAGCAGTCCTGTTAGCAAGTGTTTGTCCATTATTTGCTGATTGTGTTACTTGCTCTGCAAGTTTTGCCATTTCTGTTGAGGCTTTAGTATTCCCTTGTATATTTGCAGTAATTTGTTCTAAAGCTGCAGCAGTCTCTTCTAAAGAAGCTGCTTGTTGATTTGAAGATGTAGATAGATTATTTGAAGCAGTTGAAAGAGTTTGTGTGTTTTTTTCTAAAGAATCCCCTGTATTCATAATCATGGCTAAGATTTCTGATGTATTATTTCCTACAAGTTTAATACCAGCAGTTAATGAACCTAAGTCTCCATAAATACCTTTGTCATCAATTTTGTAGTCAAATTTTGATTCAGAATAGTTTCTTAATGTAATATTGATTTTGTCTAAAGTCTCTTTTGTACTAATTATCATTGTATTTAGTTTATTTTTTAAATCTTCAACATAAGGATTTGCTGCTGTTGATTTTACTTGATAAACATAGAAACCATTTCCTGTTTTTTCTAAAATATCATTTGCCTCTTCTATAACTTTTTCATCTTGTTTCAAGCCTTCATTTACTTTATCCATATATTTATTGAATAGAGTTGCAACTTCACATATTTCATCTTTAGAAGTTACTTCAAGTTTAATATTTGAATCATTTGAGTTTAATAGATTTTCAAATCCTTCTTTCAAGTTATTAATAGGACTTGTAGCTCTTTTTACAATTATAAAGATTAAACCAATTGTAATCCAACCAAATATTGTAGATAGAAGTAAGATTTCAACTACTAAATCAGAAATTCTTTCATCAGATTCATCAAGAGAAAATGTTAAGTCCATTACTCCAATAACATCACCCTCTGCTTGATTAGCATGACATAAAAGACAGTCTTTATGCGCAATCATAGGTTTAATCATTCTAAGATTATGACCATTATCATTATCTGTTTCAATAAGTTGGTCTTTTTTTGTTTTGAATGAGTAAATAATATCTTTGTCTTTTGTAAATTTAGTCCCCGGAGAATACATATCAATAAGAGGTTGACTCTTTGCAATATTTAAGTTTTTTACACCTTTTATTTCACTGGCTTCTTTTTCAGCTTTTTTAATTTGTACAGGGTCTCCTGTGCTCATAGCATTTCTTAGACTTTGAAACATTGCTGAGTTTAGCATTTCTAGATTGTCTTTTGTTACAGTAATTGAGTCATCTTTTACTTGCTGTGTTGTAATGTATGTTACTATTAAACTAGAAGTTGACATTAACAGAAATAAAGAAAAGATGATCTTGTTACTTATTTTTTTTGTTATTAAATCAAGCATAATTATTTACCCCATGGATTAAGTTGAATTATTATATAATCTAATCTATTTATTATTAATTAAAAACTAAATATATATTGAAATTTGTGAGAAAAGTATGATTGTAGGCATTTTAGGAACAATAGAAAAAAAAGAACCGACGTTATTAAATGTCAATGTTAATGGAATTATATACGAAATCTTTGTTTCTGTAAATTGTAGTTCAAAAATTATTGATGACAAAATCAAGTTATTTACAACTCACATTATTAGAGAAGACTCACAAACCTTATATGGCTTTTTAGATCCAAATGAAAAGAAACTTTTTGACACGGTTATAAAGATAAATGGTGTAGGGCCTAAAGTTGCACTTGCAATTTGTTCTACTTTTACTCCAAGCTCTTTCTCTCAAATTGTTAGTGCAAATGATGTATCGATGTTAAAAAGAGTTCCTGGTATTGGACCAAAAGGTGCAAGTAGGATTTTAGTAGAACTTTCAGGCTTCATTATTGATGGTGAAGAAGAAGGTATAGAAGGAAGTGCTTCTTCAACTCTTGAAGCTTCCTTAGCCTTAGAGTCTTTAGGATTTAAAAAAGATATTGTATCAAAAGTTTTAAAAAGCTGTAAAGCTACAAATACAAGTGACCTTGTTCGTGAGGCACTTAAACAATTACAAAAATAGATTTATATATAACAACAGGAGAATGATTTGAAAATAGGTATTGTTTTTGGTGGAAAATCTTATGAACATGAGATTTCAATAGTAAGTGCTATTTCTATGAAAGATGTTTTAAAAGATGAATTAGTTTATATTTTTTTAGATCAAGATAGAGAGTTTTATCATATTCCAACTAATACAATTAAATCAAAGCTATTTAGCTCTGGTGAATATAAAAAGTGTGATACGTTAACCCTAAAGAAAGATGGTTTTGTAAAAAAAGCTATGTTTGGAGAAAAATCATTAGATGTGGATGTTTTTTTAAATATTACCCATGGTGGTGATGGAGAAGATGGATTAATTGCTTCACTTTTTGAATTTAACAATCTTCCATACATAGGACCTAGAAAAGGTGCATGTTCTGTTGCTTTTAATAAATTTTTAACAAAAGGTTATGCCCAAAGTGCAGGGGTTAAAACAATTCAATATAAATATTATACAAAAGAAGACCCTGTAAATGTAGTTCAATTTCCTGTTATTATTAAGCCTGTTACTTTAGGAAGTTCTATTGGTGTATCAATTGTTAAAACACAAGAAGAATTAGAGTATGCATTAGATGTTGCTTTTGAGTTTGATGATGCAATAATTATAGAGCCATTTATTGCTGGAATTAAAGAGTATAATCTAGCAGGTACTAAGATAAATGGTGAATTTGTATTCTCAATTATTGAAGAGCCACAAAAAGCTGAGTTCTTAGATTTTGATAAAAAGTATTTAGATTTTGCTAGAACATCAACTGCTTTGAAAGCTGATTTATCACCTCAAATGCAAGAAAAAGTAAAAGAGAGTTTCAAAAAAGTATATAATAATACTTTTGAAGGCTCTTTAATTAGATGTGATTTATTTATTCAAGATGAAGAAGTATATTTAAATGAAATTAATCCGATCCCTGGTTCTATGGCAAACTATCTGTTTGAGGACTTTAATTCAGTATTAACTTCATTGGCTAAATCTTTACCAAAAGAAAAAGATATTAAAATTACATATGAGTATGTAAATAAAATTCAAGCATCTAAGGGTAAATAATTTGGCTTTAAAGAGTATTATTTGTGATGATAGTAAAAGCTTTGATATTTCATATACAGTTTGGAATCCAAAACAAAAACAAGATATAGTTTTTTTACATGGTTGGGGCTCAAATAAAGAGATAATGAAACAAGCTTTTTCTCCTTTTTTAAAAGATTATAGACATATATATATTGATATGCCAGGTTTTGGTAAAAGTTCAAATGAATACGTACTTACTACTAAAGAATATGCAAAAACCATAGAACATTTTCTAAAAATTATTAGCTCAAATACAGTTGCTATTGTAGGACACTCTTTTGGGGGTAAAGTAGCAACTCTTATAAATCCAGAAAATCTCATTTTGCTTAGTACAGCGGGAATAATAGAAGAGAAACCTTTTGAGGTGAAACTAAAAATTACTATGGCAAAAATTTTCAACTCTTTAGGTCTTGGAAAAATTACAAAAATGTTTAGAAGTAAAGATGTCAATAAGATGAATGAAGAAATGTATGCAACTTTTAAAAATGTTGTAGATGAAGATTTTACTCAAAACTTTAAATCTTATGAAAAAAATGCTATGATTTTTTGGGGGGAAAAGGATACTGCAACAACTTTACCTTCTGGAAAAAAGATAAATAGTTTGATCAAAAATAGTAGTTTTGAATCATATAAGTCTGATCACTACTTTTTTTTACAACATGCAGAAGATATTGCAAAAAAAATTGAAGATGGAATTAAATAATGGAATATTTTAATATTTTTACACATATTATTATGATAATGGCTTTAGGTTGGTATTTGATTACAAATCTACAATGGTATAACTATAGGTTAGAAAGAGTAGTCTTAAAACATCATAAATGGCAATGGCACATAACTTATTTTCTTGCACCAATTGTTTTATTTTATCTATTGCCTGATATCTATTTTTCTATATATTTTTATTTACTTTATTTGACTAGTTTCATCTTATGGAATAGAAAACTTGATAAGCCATTGGTTTTAACTGGACGTGTTAAAAGGTTTTTAGCAATACTTCTATTTACTAATTTTGCTATTATTTCTCTTTGCTTAGCTTCTGAAGTTTGTCATGCTACAGCAATTTTTATTCCTTTATTTATTGCATATGGAATTTCATATCTTTTAGAGAAAATGTTCTTTGCCTCATTTAAACATAAAGCAAAACAAAGACTTGAAACTGTTCCTGGCTTAAAAACAATTGCAATTACTGCATCATATGGAAAAACATCAATTAAAAACTATCTTTATCAAGTATTAAAAGGAAAATATAAAGTATATAAAACTCCAAGGTCTGTAAATACTATTGGAGGGATTGTATTAGATGTAAATAGAGATTTACCTCTTGATACTCAGATTTATATTGCAGAAGCAGGAGCTAGAGAGAAGGGTGATATTGCAGAGATTACTCACTTTTTGGAACCAGAATATTGTATTTTAGGAAGTGTTGGAGAACAACATATAGAGTATTTTAAAACCTTAGATAATATTATTCATACAAAAATGGAAATTCTTCAATCTCCAAAGATGAAAAGAGGTTTTGTTCATGAATCAGTTCCTATGAAGGAGTATGATACTATCACAAAATTTCCTGATAATCTAAATGTAACAATGTCAAACCTTGATGGAATTTGGTTTGATATTATTATAAATGGTAAACAAGAACATTTCCATGCGCCAATCCTTGGAAGTTTCAATGCCATAAACTTAACAGCTGTTGTGTTAGTAGCCCATGAACTTGGTATGAGTATTGATGAGATAAAAATTGCTCTAAAAGATTTACCTCAAGTAGAACATAGACTACAAAAAATTGAAGCAGGTGGAAAGATTATTGTAGATGATAGTTTTAATGGAAACTTAGAAGGTATGCTTGAAGCAATCAATATTTGTACAAATCATGAAGGACGAAAGGTAATAGTTACACCTGGATTAGTTGAATCAACTTCTGAGGCAAATATTTTACTTGCAAATGAGATAAACGATAAGTTTGATTATGCGATTATTACGGGAAGTTTAAATACTCATCTTTTAAGTGCAAATATTGATGAAAATAAACTATTTATATTAAAAGATAAATCAAACTTACAAGATACTTTAGCTGAAAAAACAAAAGCAGGAGATTTAATCCTTTTTGCAAATGATGCACCAAACTTTATATAGAAATAAAAGAAGGAATTGAAGTGGAAAGATTATATGCTCCTTGGAGATTTGAATACGTAACAGAAGAAAGAATTGAAGGTTGTGTATTTTGTCATATTTATAATAATCCTTCAGATGATGAAAAGTTAGGAGTTCTTTTTAGAGATAAGAATTGTTATGTTGTTATGAATAAGTATCCTTATTCACCAGGACATATGATGATAATACCTAATATTCATACAGATAAAATAGAAGAACTTGATGATGAAGTTTGGTTAGAGATGTCATTAAGAGTGAAACAAGCAACTAAAATGTTAAAAGAAGTATTAAATGCCGAAGGTGTAAATATAGGTATGAATTTAAGTAAAGCAGCTGGTGCTGGAATTGCTGAACATGTTCATTATCATGTACTTCCTCGTTGGCTTGGAGATACAAATTTTATCAGTTCTATTGGAAATGTTAGAGTTTATCCTGTAGATTTTGATAAAATATATGAAACACTTAAAGAGAATTCTTCAAAATACTTTATTTAAAAAAATATCTTTAGAAACTTTATAAAAATAAAAACCATAAATAGTATCATACGCAAAATAGAAAGGATGTACTAATGAAAAAAGATGTAATAATCATTGGTGGTGGAATAGTAGGATTAATGACTGCTTATTTTTTACAAAAAAGTGGAAGAGAAGTAACCGTTATTGATGAAGGAGATATTACTAACTCTACATCATTTGGAAATGCTGGACTTTTATCAGCTTTTGATAAAACCCCTTTATCTTATCCTGGTGTTGTAACTAACACTTTAAAACTAATGCTTAAAAATCAATCTCCTGCTATAGTACATCCAACTTTAGATATGAATCTTTATAAATGGCTTTTAAAGTTTGTACTTAGTGCAAATGAAAAGCGTACTAAAAAAACAATGATGCTTTTTGAAAAATATGGTGAAATATCTATTGATCTATATAAAGAGATGATAAAAGATGATAATCTAGATTTTGATTTTCATCATAATGGAATGTTGTCAGTTTTTACAGAAGAGAAAACATATGAAGAGAAGCTAAAAAAATATAACTATGTAGATAAAGATAGATTTAAAATATTAGAACAAAATGAGATAAAAGAGTATCTTCCAAGTGCTACTGATAAAATAAAAGGAGCAATGCTTTTTAAGAAAAATGCCCACTATGATTCTAAAAGGGTAATGTGTGAATTAAAAAGACACCTTGAAGAGTCTGGTGTTGAGTTTATATTAAATGAAAAGATAGAACATATAAGTTTTAAAGATGACAAAGTAAAGTATATCCTATCAGAAAATAGAAACTTCTATGAAGCAGAACATTTTATAATGTCAACAGGTTATCAAACACTACTTGCAGATATAAGAAAAAAACCTCTAATGATGACACCTGCAAAAGGTTATAGTATCACTTTTGAAATGCCAAAAGAGTTACAACCCAAAACATCAACACTATTTAATGATCTTTTCATAGTATATACTCCTAGACGTGACAATGTAAGACTTACTTCAAAACTAGAACTAGGAAGTGAAGATACAAGAGTAGTACAAAAACAAATAGATAGTATTAAGAAAAACTTCTTTGAATATAATATAGACTTTGAAATGAAAAACGAAGTAACATGGACAGGCTTTAGACCACTAACACCAAATGACATTCCACTAATAGGAAGAGATGAACAATATAAAAACCTAACATACGCCATGGGACTAGGATGGCTAGGAATGACCTTCGCCCCAGCAATAGGAAATATCATCACAGATTTAGTAGTAAATGATAAGTCTAATGCAAAATCAGATGATATATTACTGTTTTCTGGTTTTTATCAATAATCTTTTCCCTTTTGAAGTAAGGTTAGGATAAATCATAAACTCAAAAAAAACTTCTTTTGCTTCCTCTATAGACTCTTTTGTTACATCCCCAGTAGTAGAAGTAAAAGTTTGCCAATAAGAAGCAATAAACCAATTTAACTTAGCTCTTTTTTCTATATTCTCTTTAACAGAGGATATTAGAATCTCTTCTTTTAATAAAAACTCTAAAGTACCTTGTATCTGCTTTATTCTTTTTTCTTGATTTTTTACAAAAAGCTCTTTTAACTCTTTATTTGAAGCCATAAGTACTATAGAGTCTCTTAGTAAGAAACGATACTCATAAAAAAGAATACCAATCATGTCAAAGTTTTTATGTAGTTGTTCTATAGGGTTAGATGATATTTGTAATATATCAAAGCTCTTTTGTGAAGAGTAAACTTCTGATAGGTCTTTGTATAGACTTAAAACTATCTCTTCTTTGTTTTTAAAGTGATAATATAAATTACCAGGAGAAATACCTGCTTCTTTTGCAATATGATTTGTAGTTATTGTTGAAGTGTCATGTTCATTAAACAGTTTTAAGGCACACTGTTTTATTTTTTCTTTTGTATTTATTTTCTTTTTTATCATAGTGTATAGTAACATATTAGAGCTTTTACTTTAATATTTAGAGTAATTACTCTAAAATTAAGTTTTTATATTTTATAATGAAAATAAATAAAAGGAGTTATTATGAAAAATGCAAAAGCAGGAGCTGGACTACCAAGTTTTGAAAGACTATTTATAAAACATATGTTAATACCCCTTTCAAGAGTTTTTTTTGGTTGGAATAACTCTTTAAAGTTACTAAAAAAAGAAGTAAAGTTAATAAGTGATTTAATAAAAGAAATACCAGAAGAAAAATTACAAAAGAGAGTAGAAATTAATAGAGTTTTTGGAATTGAAGAACATAGTAAAGATTATTCGATAAATATGGCACTTGAACATTTGACTATAGTTACTGGTGCTATGATGTTTGTTATAGATACCTTATCTAAAGAACAAGCTATAGATAAGGAGATAAAAATAGAAGATGTAAAACCTTCATTAAATACGAATGATGAAAATGAAAAGTTCTTTTTAACTATGAATAAATATTTTTCATTTATTGAAAATCATCCTAAGAATATATCAAAGACAACTAAGGCTCATCCTTGGTTTGTAGAGTTCAACAATAAAGATTGGGCAACTTTTACTTTTATTCATACTTTTGTTCATAGACGACAAATTCAAGCTATTATAAAAGGCTTAGATTATTAACAATCTTGTACAATAAATAAAATCTAAAAAAGGGATTAGATGTTATTTAATAAAAATTGTACTATTGCAAAATTAGGTGAGAAAGTTTTAAGACAAAAAGCAAAAAAAGTAAAAGATATAAACTCAAAAGAGATAAATGCTATTATTGAAAAGATGATTTATTGTGTTAAAAAAAGTAAAGGAGTAGGTTTAGCTGCTCCACAAATCTTTGAATCCTATCAAATCCTTGTAATATCATCTCATCCAAATGAGCGATATCCAAATGCTCCACTTATGGAAAATGAAGTTTTAATAAACCCCAAAATCATTTCTAAATCAAAAGAAAAAGAAAAAGGAATGGAAGGTTGTTTATCAATTCCTGGTATAAGAGCGCAAGTCTCAAGATATAAAAAAATAGAAGTTGAATATACTTCTAGAAAAGGAACTCTAAAAAGAGTAGTTTTTGAGGATTTTATTGCTAGAATATTTCAACATGAATATGACCATTTAAAAGGAAAAGTATATTTAGATAGGGTAAAAGACAATAAAGATATAGTCTCAGAAGAGGTCTATCTTAAAATGATTTAGTTTCTTAAGTTTTGAGTATAAGCTTGAAGTTGTTCATTTACTTCAGGTGTTTGTGTTTCTTGATTTATTCTATCCATAATAGAAGCATATTGTGATAGTTCTATTTCTCCGTTTGAATTACCTTTCACAGATTCAATTAATGCTGAGGTTAAGTCTTGAATAGATTGATTTTTTGGGTCATTACTTGAAAAAGATTCATTTGAGTTTAAAGGTATATTTATACCAAGTTCTTCTAAAGCATTTGAAAAACCTTCTCTTGAAATACTTCCTTCTTTTAAGTCATCAAAAATAGAAACAATATCTTCTTGTAGTTCTTGAAGTTCAACACTCTCTTGAGGAATAGGATTTATTGCCACAGCTGTAGCTGTTGCTTCAACTCCATTTATGGTATTTACTGAAAGAGACTCTCCTTCACTACCATTATTTGCATTGTTTATTGCAATATTATCTGCAGATATATCATATGGTTCATATGCTGAATATATCGAATCTACAGGTGCTATTTGCATGATAAACTCCTTTTCATATCTCAATTATACCATAATATTTTAAATAAAATAGAGTATTTAAACAAAATAATATTTTCAAATGATATACTTTATTTAAAAAATTTTATTAGGAATATGGATGATTATTAGAAAAGTAGTAAATGAAAAAATGAGTAGAATAGTAGAGTATAATGGAACAGTTTATTTTGCAGGAATTGTATCTGATGATAAAGAGTTAGATATAAAAGTTCAAGTAAGACGTGCTTTAGAAATTGCAGATGAAAGATTTAAAGAAGCTGGAACTGATAAATCTAAACTTCTAAGAGTAGAGATATTTTTAAAAGATATTTATAGAGATTTTGAGGCTTTTAATGAAGTTTATAAAGAGTGGATTCCCCAAGATGATAAAGCAGCTAGATCTTGTGTACAAGCAAATATGGCAAGTCATAATACTTTAGTAGAGTTAGTAATCACAGCTGCTAAATATTAATCAAAAGAGAAGTAGCTTTACTTCTCTTGCAAAATATCATTTGCCGCTCTAATCCCAGAGGCCCAAGCCGCTGTAATACCTCTTGATGTTCCTGCTCCATCTCCTATTATGTAGTATCCTTCTTTTACCATAAAGTTTTTATTTAAAAACTGCGGTTTATTTGAGTAAGTTTTTATTTCTGGATAATAAAGTATTGTTGATGGATGTAATACTCCTGGAACTATAGAATCAAGCTTCTTAAGTGCACTCCAAATATCCCTTAAAATTTTTGCAGGCATACTAAGTGATAAATCAGCAGCAACAGCGTTTGAAAGTGTTGCTTTAAAATCATATAGATCATCATCAAAAGTCTCTTTTTTACTTCTTTGACCTAATCTAAAATCTCCGACTCTTTGTTTAATAACTGAACCACCAGAAAGTTGCATTACCATCTCACCTAAGATTTTACCAAACTGTTGACCACTTACAACAGGTTCAGTTAATCTAATAGTTTTTAACATTGCAAAGTTAACTAGATTGTTTGCTTTTTTTTCTTTTGATAAAGAGTGTCCATTTACAGAGTAATAGCCTTTGTATTTTTCTCTTACTATATGAGCGCATCCTGAGTTTGTACAAAAAGTTCTAACTTTATTTGGAAATAGAATTTTAGGGTCATAGTAGTCTTTTACAATAGAGTAGTTTTCTTCTTTCATCTCTACTCTTATCCCAATATCTACTACATTGTCTTTATATGTAACTCCTAGTTTATCCATCTGCTCTTGCATCCAGTCATAATCAGCTCGACCAGGACCAAGTATAATATTATCAAAAGCAATTATCTCATCATTTGCTAATATCATCTCTTTTTTGTTAGCAACTAGTTCTTTAACTTCAGTTTCAAGTGCTACTGTCACATTCATATCTTTTAGTTGTTTTATTAAACCTTTAATCAGTTCACCAGATTTGTCAGTTCCAACATGAGCTTGGTCAATTGCTAATATATCTACATTAAGTTTTTTGGCTCTTTTTACATATTTTTCTATGTCGAGCCTTTTTTCCATTTTAGGTTTGAGGTGTTCTTTTACTTCTTCCAGTAAAATCTTAGCTTCCTCTTCTTCCCAGTGTTCTAAAGGAAATCCTACTGGATATGTATAGTTCTGTTTACAGTCGTTCCTAAGACCTCCTGAACTAATCTTTTTCTTTTCAATTAAAAGTACAGATTTATTTGAGTTTTCTGCTACTTTGAAAGCCGCACCTAGTCCAGCAGGTCCAGAACCTACGATAATAACATCATAGTATGAGTTTAGTTTTAAATTTTCCATAGGAAAAGTATATCAAATTTATAGTGTCTTTTTAGTGACTTTTACTCTCTTCTATAAGATTTAAAACTCTTTGATATATTTCATTTGCTTCATCATCATTCATTTTATCTTCATTGATAGCTAAAACAATATTTTCTAGTTCTACTAAAAAAGACTCCATATCTCTAATTGCTTCCATATCATCTTCTTGTGCTTCATTGTTCTCAATAAGTTTATTTAAGTCTTCTAAATAAGCTTCTACTTCCGGTATCATAGTTTCATTAACTATTTCTAATAAATTTTCTTTTATTTCATTCATTGTTTATCCTTAAAATACAAAAGAGATGTCTATTATACTAATATGGTATATTTGTACTTTAACACCTTCAGAATCTAAAATAGAGTACTTAATTGTTAAATCACCTGGGTTTTCTAATTCTGGGTTCTCTAAAACAAAGTTTGAGTATTTATCATAATCAATAAGAGAATAAACAAATTGTGCTTTTTTCTTAAATTCGTTATTATCTATATATAAGTCAAAAACTTCTTTTTGTGTTTCCTTATCATATTTATTAATAAAGTTCTTTTTATATAGTTCTTCAATCAACTCTTGTTTACTAAACTTATCACTATCGTATAAATAGTAATCTTCAGCTAAAATTGATTCTAGTTCTTTACTAATTTCAAAATGGTTATATTTTTTATATCCATTATCTTCTGATATAAAATGCGTTTTTTCTATCATATTGCCAATCCTTTTATTCAATGTGATATTAACTATTTTATCGTTAATCTGAGCTAAATTAAATAGATTGATATTTATAATAAAGAAGATACATTCTTTTATATAGACTCTCTATATTTAAACATAGAATCATATTATAAGAATACAGGAGGATTTGGATTAAAAGAGCATGGAGAATTAGCAGAACTGTTGTCAAATATAAAAGGCAGATTCTTACTCTTTTATAATGGTAGTGAGGTTGTATAGGAATTGTATAAACAAGTAAAGAGAGATATAAGATGGAGAAAAAAGTTAAAGATGTTTTTATTAGTAACTATATAAATGGAGTAGAAGTTATGAAATAGTATCTGGAGTGTTAACAAAGTTTTAGTTTTGTTTGTAAAAGCAAGTAACTTATATGTATTGATGTAATATAAAACAAGTAAAGAATATATATTGAAAGTTTGTTCATATAAAAAAGATTGGAAAACTTGCATTTTACTTAATATATATTCCTTTTTGATATACTTATCCTTTTTAAAAGGATAAAATATTTACAAATAAACGCTACAAATACCATAACTCTTGACATTTAATTAAATTTAAGTTATAATCCGCGTCCACTAAATGTGGTTAGAGTGCTTTTATGGTACGTCTAACGAGTTCTTTAAAGGAAAAACATGGAAAAAATTAGATTAAAGCTTAAAGCTTACGATCATAGAGTTTTAGACAGAAGTGTTGCTTCAATTGTTGAAGCTGTTAAAAGAACTGGTGCTGAGTTGAGAGGTCCTATTCCTCTTCCAACAAAGATCAGAAAGTATACGGTTCTTAAAGGTCCTCACGTAAACAAAGATTCGAGAGAGCAATTCGAAATCAGAGTACACGCTAGAATGATTGATATCATTGCAGCAACTCCTGATACAGTTGATTCATTAATGAAACTTGACTTAGCTCCTGAAGTTGATGTTGAAGTTAGATCAATGGGTCAAGAATAAAAAGAAAGGGTAATTAGATGGAATTTATCGTAGAAAAAATCGGTATGAGTAGAACTGTTTCAGTTCCTGCAACACCTGTTACACTTTTAAAAGTTCTTGAAACTAAAGTTTGTGACGTAAATGAGGGTGTGGCACTTTGTTCATATAGCTCTGGGAAGAAATTCAACAAAGCTATTGAAGGTCAACAAAAGAAATATGGTTTAAGTAAAGAGTTTAATAGATTTGCAACATTAACTGTAGCAAATACTGAAGCTGGTGACTTAGATGTTTCTGTTTTAGCTGAAGCTGCTGTTTTAAGATCAACTTTTAAAACTAAAGGTAGAGGTTTTCAAGGTGGAGTTAAAAGATGGAACTTCGCTGGTGGTAGAGCATCACACGGACACAGAATGGGTAGAAGAACAGGTTCTATTGGTAACTGTGAGTGGCCAGGTAGAGTAATGCCAGGTAAGAAAATGCCAGGACAATACGGAAATACAAATGTATCTGTAAAAAATGATGTAGTTTCATTTGACGCAGAAACTGGTATATTAGTTGTAAAAGGTTCAGTTTCTGGATCAAATGGTAGATTAGGAAGAGTAAGGATTGCTAAATGAGTACAGTAGTTAACACAAATGAGTTACCAGAGTCTTTCAAAGACATTAACTCACATAACTTATATCTTTATGTAAAATCATACTTAGCTGCTCAAAGAGCAAATACTGCTAGAGTAAAAAACAGAACAGAAGTTAGCGGTGGTGGTAAAAAACCTAAAGCTCAAAAAGGTTCTGGTGGTGCTAGATGGGGTTCTAAGAGATCACCTTTATTTGTAGGTGGTGGACAAATTTTTGGACCAACTAAAAGAAACTACAACCAAAAAATTAATAAAAAGCAAAAAGCATTAGCATTAAATTTTGCTATTAACGCTCAAGCTGAAAAAGGTTCTTTATTTGTAGCTGATTCAATTAAAGTTGAATCTGGTAAGACTAAAGATGCGGTTTCAATTATTAATGAATTAAACCAAAGAGATACTCTTGTTATTGTTGATACAATTGATGAGAAAACTTACTTAGCGTTTAGAAACATTAAAAATTGTTACATGATTGAAAAACAAGAGATTAATGCATACATTGTAGCTGCATATCACTCAGTGCTTGTTGAAAAATCAGTACTTGAATCATTAACAAAAGAGGCGTAAGATGGCAGATATTACAGATATTAAAGCAATATTATATACAGAAAAGACAATCGAGCTTCAAGAAAACGGTGTAATCGTTGTTCAAACTAGTCCAAGAATGACTAAAAACGGTTTAAAAGAAGTATTTAAAGAGTATTTCGGAGTAACTCCATTAAAAGTTAACTCTTTAAGACAAAACGGTAAAGTTAAAAGATTTAGAGGAAGACCTGGAAAAAGACCAGACTTCAAAAAGTTTTATGTAACATTACCAGAAGACGCAGAAATTGCGAACTTATCAGCTTAAGGAGATTATAGATGGCAATTAAAAAATTTAGACCAATAACTCCTGCTAGAAGATTCATGTCTGTTATGGATACTTCTGATATTACTTCAAAACCAACAGTTAGATCTTTACTTGTAAAAGTTAAAGCAAATGCTGGTAGAAATAATAACGGTAGAATTACTTCTAGACACAAAGAAGCAGGTGTTAAGAAATTATATAGAATTATTGATTTCAAAAGAAACAAATTTGGTGTTGAGGGAACAGTATCAACTATTGAGTACGACCCATATAGAAACTGTAGAATTTGTTTAGTTACTTATGCAGATGGAGATAAAAGATATATCTTACAACCTTCTGGATTAAAAGTTGGTGATAAAGTACAAGCAGCTGAGTCTGGACTTGATATCTTACCAGGTAACGCAATGAGACTTATCAACATCCCTGTTGGTACAATGGTTCATAACATTGAGATGAAACCAGGTAAAGGTGGACAAATTGCAAGATCTGCTGGTGGATATGCTCAAATCATGGGTAGAGAAGACAAATATGTAATTATGAGACTTCCTTCTGGTGAAATGAGAAAAATCTTAGGTGTATGTATTGCAACTGTAGGTATCGTTGGAAACGAAGACTTCTCTAACATGGTTGTTGGAAAAGCTGGTAGACAAAGACACTTAGGTAAAAGACCTCAAACTAGAGGTTCTGCGATGAACCCTATTGATCACCCACACGGTGGTGGTGAAGGTAAAACTAACTCGGGTAGACACCCAGTTACTCCATGGGGTATGCCAACTAAAGGTTATAAAACTAGAAAGAAAAAAGCTAGTGATAAATTAATCATTTCAAGAAGAAAGAAGTAAGGGTTTAAGATGGCAAGATCAATAAAAAAAGGTCCATTTGTAGACGCACACTTAATGAAGAAAGTTATCAAAGCTGTAGAAGCTAATGATAAGAAACCAATTAAAACTTGGTCTAGAAGATCAATGGTTTTACCTGATATGATTGGTTTAACATTTAATGTGCATAACGGTAGAAACTTTGTACCAGTAAATATTACAGAAAATCATGTTGGATACAAGTTAGGTGAATTTGCTCCAACTAGAACTTTTAAAGGGCACAAAGGTTCTGTGCAAAGAAAGGTGTAATGATGGGTAAAGCAATATTAAAATTTATTAGACTTTCTCCTACAAAAGCTAGACTTATTGCAAGAGAAGTTCAAGGTATGAACGCTGAGTATGCAATCGCATCATTAGAATTTACTCCTAACAAAGCTGCTGGAGTTATCTCTAAAGTTATCGCATCAGCTGTAGCAAATGCTGGTTTAGAGCCAGAAGATGCTGTTATTACATCTGCTAGAGTAGATAAAGGTCCAGTTCTAAAAAGATTCACTCCAAGAGCAAGAGGTAGTGCATCACCAAAACATAAACCAACTGCGCATATCATGATTGAAGTTGCTGCTGCATCAGAAGGAGACAAGTAATGGGTCAAAAAGTTAATCCAATAGGTTTAAGATTAGGTATCAATAGAAACTGGGAATCTAGATGGTTTCCAAAATTCTCTAACATGCCTGCAAACGTTGCTGAAGATGACAAAATCAGAAAATACGTTAAGAAAGAGCTTTACTATGCTGGTGTTGCTCAAACTATCGTAGAAAGAACTGCAAAGAAAGTAAGAGTTACTATCGTTGCTGCTAGACCTGGTATCATCATTGGTAAAAAAGGTGCAGACGTTGAGAAACTTAAAAACAATCTTTCTGCATTAGTTGGTAAAGAAATCGCAGTTAACATTAAAGAAGAGAGAAAGCCTCAACTTTCTGGTCAATTAGCTGCTGAGAATGTTGCTCAACAATTAGAAAGAAGAGTTGCATTTAGAAGAGCTATGAAAAGAGTTATGCAAAATGCTCTTAAATCTGGTGCAAAAGGTATTAAAGTATCTGTTTCTGGTAGACTTGGTGGAGCTGAAATGGCTAGAACTGAGTGGTACTTAGAAGGTAGAGTTCCTTTACATACTTTAAGAGCTAGAATTGATTACGGTTTCGCTGAAGCTCACACAACTTATGGTTGTATTGGTATTAAAGTTTGGATCTTCAAAGGTGAGGTACTTGCAAAAGGTATCCCAACTGAAAAAGACACAGCTTCAAAACCACAAAAAAGAAGACCACAAAAGAGAAGAGGTAAGTAATTATGTTAATGCCTAAAAGAATGAAATATAGAAAATACCAAAAAGGTAGAAATAGAGGTAAGGCTTCTAGAGGTAACTCTCTAGCTTACGGTGAAATTGGTATTAAAGCTGTTGAGCACGGAAGAATTGATTCAAGACAAATCGAAGCTGCCAGAATTGCTATGACTAGAAAAGTTAAAAGACAAGCAAAAGTATGGATTATGGTATTCCCTGATAAGCCTCTTACTGCTAAACCATTAGAAACAAGAATGGGTAAAGGTAAAGGTGCTATTGACAAATGGGTTATGAATATCAAGCCAGGTAGAATTTGTTTCGAGATGGCAGGTGTTGATGAAGCGCTTTCTAGAGAAGCTTTAGCTCTAGCGCAACATAAATTACCATTTAAAACAAAAATTGTAACAAGAGATAGCGAAAATGATTTATTCTGATTTAAAAGATAAGAGTTTAGAAGAACTAAACACGTTATTAAAAGAGAAAAAGGTGCTTCTTTTTGAATTAAAAGCTAAGCTAAAAACTATGCAGTTAACTAATACATCTGAATTAAAAGTTGCGAAAAAAGATATCGCACAAATTCAAACAGCTATTACTGCAGCAAAAGCTAACTAAGGATCCAAAGTATGAGTACACATAAAAGAGAGATTCAAGGTGTAGTGGTAAAAAAATCAGGTGATAAAACTGCTTCTGTATTAGTTACAAGACAAGTTATTCACCCAAGATATCACAAGACTGTAAAAAGATTTAAGAAATATTTAGTTCATGATGAAAGAAATGAGTTAAACGTTGGTGACACTGTTGTTGCTATTGAGTGTAGACCATTATCAAAAACTAAATCTTTTAGATTAAAGACAATTGTAGCTACAGGAGTTAAATAATGATTCAAAGTTTTACTAGATTAAACGTAGCTGATAACACTGGTGCAAAAGAGATCATGTGTATCAAAGTTCTTGGTGGATCTAAGAGAAGATATGCTTCTGTTGGTGACGTTATTGTTGCTTCAGTTAAGAAAGCTTTACCAACTGGTAAAGTTAAAAAAGGTGCTGTTGTTAAGGCTGTTGTTGTTAGAACTCATAAAGAAGTTCAAAGAGAAAATGGTTCTTTAATCAGATTCGACGATAACGCTGCAGTAATCCTTGATGCAAAAAAAGAACCAATTGGAACAAGAATTTTTGGACCTGTAGCTAGAGAAGTTAGATACTCAGGTTTCATGAAAATTGTTTCACTTGCTCCGGAGGTATTATAATATGGCTGTTAAATTAAAGATTAAAAAAGGTGATACTGTAAAAATTATCGCTGGTGATGACAAAGGTAAAACTGGTGAAGTTTTAGCTGTTATCCCATCTAAAGCACAAGTAATCGTTAAAGATTGTAAAGTTGCTAAAAAAACAGTTAAACCTGATCAAGAGAAAAACCCAGAAGGTGGTTTTGTAAACAAAGAGATGCCTATTGATATCTCAAATGTAGCAAAAGTAGAAGGTGAGTAAGATGGCAGCAAGATTATTTGAAAGATATAACTCAGAAATCAAACCAGCTTTAGAGTCAGAGTTCCCAAAAAACAAAATGTTAACTGCAAGGTTAGACAAAGTTGTTATCTCTGTAGGTGCTGGTGAAGCTATGAAAGATAGTAAATTAATGCAAAACATTCAAGATACTATCTCTTTAATTGCTGGTCAAAAAGCAGTTAAAGTAATTGCTAAGAAATCAGTTGCTGGTTTTAAAGTAAGAGAAGCAATGCCTGTAGGTGTTAAAGTTACTTTAAGAGGTGAGCAAATGTACACTTTCTTAGATAAACTTTGTTCAATCGCATTACCAAGAGTAAAGGACTTTAGAGGTCTAAATAGAAATGGTTTTGATGGTAGAGGAAACTTCAACTTTGGATTAGATGAGCAATTAATGTTCCCAGAAGTTGTATATGACAACATCATTAAAACACACGGTATGAATATTTCAATTTCAACAACAGCTGATAATGATCAAGAAGCATTTAGATTATTAGAGCTTGTTGGAGTACCATTTACTAAAGGAAGAGCGTAATGGCAAAGAAATCTATGATTGCAAAACAAAAGAGAACTCCTAAGTTCTCTTCTAGAGCATATACAAGATGTTCAGTATGTGGTAGACCACATTCAGTTTATAGAGATTTCGGTCTTTGTAGAGTTTGTTTAAGAAAAATGGCTAACGAGGGATTACTTCCTGGCGTTAAAAAATCTAGTTGGTAGGAGAATAAAAAGCTATGATGAATGATATAATCGCAGATGCTTTAACAAGAATTAGAAATGCTGCAATGAGAAAATTAGAAGTTGCAACATTATTACATTCTAATACAGTAGTTGGTGTTTTAAACGTATTACAACAAAAAGAGTACATAGAATCTTTTAAGGTAATTGATGGTGAGAATAACAAGAAAACTATTCAAGTTACACTTAAATATGATGATAATGAAAACTCAGTAATTAATGAAATTAAAAGAGTTTCTACACCAGGAAGAAGAGTTTATAAAAACGCTTCTGAAATAAAATCTTTCAAAAACGGATATGGTACAATCATTGTTTCTACAAACAAAGGTGTAATCGCTAACGATGAAGCACACGCTGCTAACGTTGGTGGTGAAGTACTATGTACAGTATGGTAGGAGAGTGTAATGTCTAGAATTGGAAAAAAACCTATCGCAATCCCTTCAGGGATTGAAGTATCAGTAAATGGTACAGTAATTGATGTAAAAAAAGGTAATAAAACTTCTTCTGTTGAAACACATGGAAGAGTTTCTGTTGAAATTGCTGATAACAATGTAGTTTTAGGAAAAGTTGGAGAAACTAAAGAATCTCAAGCTTTCTGGGGAACTTATAGAGCATTATTAAATAACGCTATTGAAGGTTTAGATAAAGGTTTTCAAAAATCTTTAGAAATCAATGGTGTTGGTTATAGAGCTGCTGTTAAAGGTAAAGTTTTAGAACTACAATTAGGATACTCTCACCCAATCAATTATGAAATTGCTGAGGGATTAGAGATTTCAGTTGAGAAAAACATTATTCACGTAAAAGGTGCTGACAAACAACAAGTTGGTCAAGCTGCTGCAATTATTAGAGGCTACAGAAAACCAGAACCATATAAAGGTAAAGGTGTTAAGTATACTGACGAGCATATCGTTAGAAAAGCCGGTAAAACTGCTAAGTAAGGTGTGAAAAAATGAGTAGAGCAAAAGATATAGCAAAAAAGAACTCTTTAAGAGCAATCAGAAAAAGAAGAGTTAGAGGAAATATCAGCGGTACTGCTGAAACACCAAGAGTAACAGTATTTAAATCAAACAGATATTTATCTGCACAAGCAATTAATGATGTTGATGGTGTTACTTTAGCATCGGTTAATTCTAAAGCATTAGGATTAAGCGCTAACAAAGAAAATGCAGTAAAAGTAGCAGTTACTTTCGCTGAAAACTTAAAAGCTGCTGGTGTTGAAACAGTAGTATTTGATAGAAATGGATACCTTTATCATGGTGTTGTTGCAGCTTTCGCTGACGCACTAAGAGATAATGGTATCAAATTATAAGGGTTAATGATGGCAGCAGTAAATAGAGAAGATTTTCAAGAAGCAATCGTTAAAATCGGAAGAGTAACAAAAGTTGTAAAGGGTGGTAGAAGATTCAGATTTACAGCTTTAGTTGTTGTTGGAGATAAAAACGGTACAGTTGGATTTGGTACAGGTAAAGCTAAAGAGGTTCCTGATGCAATTAAGAAAGCTTTAGATGACGCATTCAAGTCTTTAGTAAAAGTTAATATTCATGGTACTACAATTGCACATGATATTGAGCATAAATATAACGCAAGTAAAATTCTTTTAAAACCAGCATCTGAAGGTACAGGACTTATCGCAGGTGGTGCGGCAAGACCAGTTCTTGAGCTTTCTGGAGTTAAAGATATTATTGCAAAATCTTTAGGTTCAAATAATCCAAACAACCTTGTACAAGCTACAGTAGAAGCATTAGCAAGAATTAAAGGATAATTAGATGGCATTAGATAATTTACAACCAGCAACTGGTAGTACAAAAAATACTAAAAGAGTTGGTAGAGGTCAAGGTTCAGGAATGGGTAAGACTTCTACAAGAGGTAATAAAGGTCAAAAATCTAGATCAGGATACAAAATTAAAAGAGGTTTCGAAGGTGGTCAACAGCCATTACAAAAGAGACTTCCAAAAGTTGGATTCTTTTCAAGAGTTGCAAAACCTTATTCGATTAATGTAGATAAAGTTAAGCAAGTTGCTGAGCTTGAAGAAATTACAGTTGAAACTATTAAATCTGTGTATAAACTTTCTAGAAGGGTTACAAAGGTTAAATTAGTTGGATCAACTGCAAAAGATTTAGTATCTAAGATTAAAGACGAAAACGTAACAACTACTGGAAACTAATTATGAGTAAAGATCTAATAAATAAGATTCTTATTACATTAGGTTTCATTTTACTTTACAGGTTACTGGCATACGTGCCAGTACCTGGAGTAAATATAGACGTAGTTAAAGAATTCTTCGATTCAAATGCAAATAATGCATTAGGTCTTGTAAATATGTTTAGTGGTAATGCAGTTGAAAGACTGTCTATTATTTCACTAGGTATTATGCCTTATATTACAGCTTCAATTATTATGGAGCTTCTAGCCGCAACTTTCCCTGCACTTGGTAAAATGAAAAAAGAACGAGATGGTATGCAAAAATATATGCAAATCATCAGATACACAACAATTGTAATTACACTTATTCAGTCTATTGGTGTATCAATGGGTCTTAATTCACTAACTGGTCAAAACGGACAAAGCGCAATTTCAATAGATATGGATACATTTATAGCGGTATCTTCTATTTCTATGTTAACTGGTACAATGCTTCTTATGTGGATTGGTGAACAAATCACACAAAAAGGTATTGGTAATGGTATTTCATTAATTATCTTCGCTGGTATTGTTTCTGCAATTCCAAGTGCAATTGGTGGTACTGTTGATTTAGTTAACAATGGACAAATGAATTTCTTAACTGTAATTGCTATTTTAGTTATTATTTTAGCAACAGTTGGAGCTATTATTTATGTTGAATTAGGTGAAAGAAGGGTTCCTGTATCTTACTCAAGAAAAGTAATGATGCAAAACCAAAAGAAAAGAGTTATGAATTATATTCCTATTAAGGTAAACTTATCAGGTGTAATTCCAGCAATTTTCGCATCTGCAATTTTAATGTTCCCTGCTACTGTATTACAAGGTAGTCAAAATGAATATTTATTAGTTGTTGCAGATTACTTAAGTCCTACATCATATACATTTAATGTATTTATGTTTTTATTTGTAGTTTTCTTTGCATTCTTTTATGCATCAATTACTTTTAATGCAAAAGATATTTCAGAAAACTTAAAAAAACAAGGTGGATTTATTCCAGGTGTTAGACCAGGAGCAAGTACAGCTGAGTTTTTAAATGAAACAGCAAGTAGATTAACTTTCTGGGGAGCTACTTACTTAGGTCTTATTTCAACTGTTCCATGGCTTTTAGTAAAAGCAATGGGAGTACCTTTCTATTTTGGAGGGGTTGCAGTACTTATTGTTGTACAAGTTGCAATTGATACAATGAGAAAAATCGAAGCACAACAGTACATGAATAAATATGATACATTAAGTGCAGTTGGGCTATAAAAGCTTATGGCTATTCCTTTAAGAAAACCTAACGAAATTCAAAAACTTCGCACAGCCGGACAGGCTGTTGCGAAGACTTTAAAATATCTTCAAGAAAATGTAAAAGCTGGAATGACTTTAAAAGAAGTTGATGCAATGGGTGAAGCCTATTTGCGTAACTTAGGTGCTAGACCATCTTTTAAAGGATTATATGGATTCCCAGCCGCAGTATGTACTTCATTAAATGAAGTAATTATTCATGGTATTCCTACAGATGTTGTACTTAAAGAGGGTGATATTTTAGGTCTTGATATAGGTAGTGAAATTGATGGTTGGTATGGTGATGCAGCAATTACTATGCCTATAGGACAAATATCAAAAGAAGATGAAGAATTAATTGCTTGTTCTAAAGATGCTTTGTATCATGCTATTGATATTATTCACGAGGGTATGAGATTTAAAGAGCTTTCAAAAGCGATTGAAAATTTTATCGTTGATAGAGGTTATCAACCATTAGTAAGATTTTGTGGTCATGGAATAGGTAAAAAACCCCATGGTGAACCAGAAATTCCAAACTATGTTGATGCACCAAATATTAAGTCTGGTCCAAAAATTAAAAACGGAATGGTATTTTGTTTAGAGCCTATGATTTGTCAACAGGGACGAGAACCAGTTATTTTAGATAATGAGTGGGATGTTGTTTCTGAAGATGGATTTAGAGGTAGTCATTATGAGCATACAGTTGCTGTTATTGATGGAAAAGCAGTTATTTTAAGTCAAGTAGAAGAGTAAACTAGGAGAAAAAGTGGCAAAAGATGATGTAATTGTAATTGATGGTAAAGTAATTGAAGCTTTACCAAATGCAATGTTTAGAGTTGAATTAGATAATGGTCATGTGGTATTATGTCATATCTCAGGAAAAATGAGAATGCACTACATTAAAATTTTACCAGGTGATAAAGTAAAGGTAGAAATTACTCCTTATTCATTAGATAAGGGTAGAATTACTCACAGATATAAATAATCTTTAGGAAGATAATATAATTACTATATTATCTTCTTCTTTTTTCTATGATATAATGTGTAAAATATTCTTAAAGTACATATTATATGAAAGACATAAACCAATTAGTAGAAACTGCATTAAAAAACCTTAAAGACAAAAATCTATTAGCAACTCCTGAAAACTATGAAAGAGAGTTTTATAAATTAAGTAGAAAACATGAACTTCTTGTTGAAGAAAGAGTAGAGTTTGATGATATTAAAGAGTCTCTATGTAAAAGTGAGAGAAAAAAACTCAATTCTAAAAAAGAATCATATAAAGAGCTATCTCGGATATTAAAACAAAGAGTTGATGAGGATGAAATAAAGTATTTTTTATCAAATCTTTCTTATTTTATGTCTCCATCTTTATATAAAGAGTTAAAAATAGAAATTGATGAAATATGTAAAGAACTTTCATTAAATCCAAATGATCTGTTTGATAGTGAAACATCAAGAAATTTAAGACGTTATAATGATTTAAGAATTAAAAAAGATAAACTTGTTTTCAATGAAAAGAGCAATGATGTTAAAAAATTAATTATTTTTTTAGGTAAGCTACTTAAAAAAATAATTAAAGAAAATAGTTTAACTATGGATAGAGTATTAGATTTAAAAGATGAAATAAAAACAATTGAGTTATCAAATTCTTCTTCAAAACACATGGCAATATTACATGAAAAACTAATTAAAGGAATAGAGTCTTTTGAAAAAGTGCTTAAAAAAAGTAATAAAAAGATTTTAACATCAAAAGAAGATAACAATTCTTTATATATGGAGATTGAAAAATTAAAAGAGAATTTAGATAAAGCAGAAGAAGAAAAGTCAATAGACTTTTTAACCGGGGTTCTTACAAGACGTGCATACTCTATAGAAGTTGAAAGAGTTGAAAATGAATATAGTATTTTTGATACAAAGTATGCAATTGTTTTTTATGATATAGATCATTTTAAGAAGGTTAATGACTGTTACGGACATGATTGTGGTGATAAGGTTTTAGCTACATTTGCTTCAATATTAAATAAACTTACGCGTAGTGAAGATGTTATTTCAAGATATGGTGGTGAAGAGTTCATTTGTATTATTCATTATAAAAATATAATTGAAGTTAAAAACTATTTAAAAAGAGTAAGAAATATAGTAAGTAATAATAAGTTTGTATATAAGGACATAAAACTTGATATTCAATTTTCTGCGGGGGTTGCTTTTAGAAATATCTATACTTCCTATGAAGATACTATAAAAAGTGCAGATAAACTACTTTATAAAGCTAAATATGATGGTAGAAATATGATTATTTTGGATAATGGAGATATCATAAAATAGACAAAATTATGGAGACTACTAATAAACTATGCCGCGCGTTAGTTAATTAGTTAAACTCCATAACTTTAGCTACTTTAGGAAACTCTTGTTTTTGTCAAATCAATTTCACTTTCGATAAATCTTTTTTGCTCAATCATAAATTCTAAGTGTTTTTTTAAAAGTTCTCTATCTTTATATGATTCAATAATAAATTCATAGAGCTTCGGTCTATTTTTTTTCCAATTATGAAGTGTTGTTTTATTTACTTCTAAATCAGCTTCTAGTTTTCTAAAACTTGGTGATGTCATCTCTCTTCCTTGTGTAAATTGTATTGTACAAATAATTTAAACAAATGTCAATAATTATATCAAATATGTACAAATAAATGGGACAAATTATTACAAAAGTAGTTTTTTTGTACAATTTCATATGACAAAAGCAGTAAAAAATAGAATTTTATATCAATTAAACTTTTTAAAATCAATAGGTTATGATTATCATGAGGTGGTTAAAATATCCAATAAGGAGTTAAATAGTAGCTCTTTACCAAATGATATTAAAGAGTTAGAAAGTTTAGCTGAAAATTGCTATTTATGTGAACTGTCAAAATCAAGAAGAAATGTTCTTTTTGGTGAGGGTAATATAAATGCCTCATTAATGTTAATTGCTGATGAGCCAACTGCAAGTGAAGATGAATTAAAAAGTTTTTTCGTAGGAAAAACAGGAGAACAGCTTGTAAAGATGATAGAGAATGTACTTCCTTTGAAAAAGGAGGATGTATATATAACAAATCTAGTTAAATGTAGAAGTTTAAATGGGATAAATGCTTCTCATTTTAGTTCTTGTAGTTCATATCTTTATAAGCAAATTGAACTTGTAAATCCAAAATTAATAGTTACTTTTGGAGAAAAAGTTTATCAATATTTATTAAATGATACATCAAGTTCCTTTAATCAAATAAGAGGACAACTTACAAGTTTTAGAAACTATAGTGTAATTCCAACACATAGTGTGAGTTTTTTACTTAGAAACCCCTCTTCAAAAAAAGATACTTTTCAAGATATGTTAAAAATAAAATCTATTCTGGAGTCAAATTGAAAAATTTATTATTAGTATTAATCTCATTTTTTATATTTATAGGTTGTGGACCTAAAGAAGTTGTAATACCAAAAGATACTGGTGTAAAGCCAAAAGATCCTATCGTAAAACCTGAACCTACTGTTGTTGAACCAGAGATAGAACCTATTGTAGTCGAACCAGAACCTATAATTATTGAAGATGATGGATTAAACAGGATTGCTGTTATTTATCCTTCAAAAATTGTAGGTAAATATGCAAAATCAACTTTAAGTACAATTAGTGCTTTTTTAATTTATAGTGATAAAAAGTTTGAAATAGAGACTTTTGATACTTATAATGAAGATGTAGAAAGTATTTTAAATCAAGTGAACCTATTAAATGAAAAAGGTTTCACAAAAGTAATTGCAATGTTTACACAAAATGGTTTTGAAACGTTAAATACTATTGAAGAAACTAAACAAGCAAGATTTTATTTTCCTTTAATAAATAAATCTGAAGTTTATACTGAAAATCCTAATTTTATTTTTGGAGGAATCTCTTATTCTAAACAGTTAGATCTTCTTCAAAACTTTTCTAATGATAGAAATACAATGTTTTATATAAAGTCATTTTTGGGAAATAAATTAAGAGAAAAGTATGAAAACTCATTTATGAATCCTGGAATAATAAAAGAGATAGAAAGAAAAACAAATAGATTTAAACATCTAATGGAAGATAAAAGGATGATAGGTAATACAATTATTTTAAATACTCCAATTGTAAAATCATCAATAATCATGTCTCAATTAACGGCTTATGAAGTTTACCCTTCAAAAATTTTATCTACTCAATTAAACTATAATCCTCTGCTAGTAAAATTAACCCAACCAAGAGATAGAGAAAACTTTTTTGTTGCAAACTCTATAGACGAAGTTGATGGTTTTATAGAAGATTATTCAAGACTTTTAGGAGCAAATATTACTTATAATTGGGTTGATTATTCTTCTTTAGTTGGAGTAAACTATTTATTAAATGATAATGAATCTGAGTACATTAGAACACAAGTAATTGATAACCAAGTAGAGTATGAACCTAGTTTATATCAAGGTACTGCTTATGGTTTTCAAAAACTACTTATGAATTAAGTAATTTTTAGATATAATCGCGAATATTTAAATAAAAAGAAATAAAAGACGGAGTCAAATTTGAGAACGCATTATTGTACAGACGTAAACGAAAATAACATTGGTGAAACAGTAACTGTTGCTGGTTGGGTTAACAGTAGAAGAGATCACGGTGGAATTATATTTATAGATTTAAGAGATAAAGGTGGAATTGTTCAACTTGTAGCTGATCCAGCTGATTGTAAAGAAGCATTAGAAATTGCAGAAACTGTAAGAGACGAGTTTGTTTTAGTTGCAACTGGTAAAGTAAGAGCTAGAGGTGAAGGATTAGAAAACCCAAATTTAAAGACTGGTAAAATTGAAATTATTTTAGATAATCTTGTAATTGAAAATAAGTCTAAGCCAATGCCTTTTGATTTAAATGATGAAAAAGTAAATGATGAAATTAAGTTAAGAAATAGATTTTTAGAGTTAAGATCAGAAAAAATGTTTGATATTTTTCAATTAAGATCTAAAGCTGCAATTCAAGTTAGAAATACACTTGATGAGTTAGGTTTCTTAGATGTTGAAACTCCAATTCTAACTAAATCTACTCCAGAGGGAGCTAGAGATTATTTAGTGCCATCAAGAGTTCATGGTGGTGAGTTTTATGCTCTTCCACAATCTCCACAGTTATTTAAACAGCTATTAATGGTATCTGGATTTGATAAGTATTTCCAAATTGCAAAATGTTTTAGAGATGAAGATTTAAGAGCTGATAGACAACCTGAATTTACACAAATTGATGTTGAAATGTCTTTTTGTGACCAAGAAGATGTAATCAAAGTTGCTGAAAAATTAATTTATGATGTATTTACAAAATGTGGTAAAACAGTTCCTGAAACTTTCCCAAGAATGAAGTATTGGGATGCAATGGAAACTTATGGTTCTGATAAACCTGATACAAGATTTGAAATGCCTCTTGTAGATGTAATTGATATCTTTGCAAATTCTACAAATGAAATTTTTGCTGATATTGCAAAAGATAAAAAGAATAACAGAATCAAAGCACTTAAATGTCCAAATGGAGATAATATTTTCTCAAAAAGACAGATGAAAGGTTTTGAAGATTACGTAAGAAAATTTGGAGCTAAAGGTCTTGGTTACTTCCAAATGAAAGAAGAAGGTCTTAAAGGTCCTTTAACTAAATTCTTCTCTGAAACTGATTTAGAAGAGATTGTAAAAGTTACAGAACTTGAAGTTGGTGATGTAGTATTCTTTGGTGCAGGTGATAAAAAAACTGTATGGGATTATATGGGTAGATTTAGACTTTATCTTGCAGAGACTATGGAAATTATTCCTGCTGATGCATATGAGTTCTTATGGGTTGTTGATTTCCCAATGTTCGAAGTTGAAGATGGAAAAATGAAAGCACTTCACCATCCATTTACAATGCCAAAATCATTAGAAGATACTTCTGATTTAGAGGCTATTGAATCAATCGCTTATGATATTGTATTAAACGGTACTGAGCTTGGTGGTGGTTCAATTAGAATTCATAAAGAAGATATTCAAGCTAAAGTCTTTGATTTAATGGGTATCTCACAAGAAGAACAAAGAGAAAAATTTGGATTCTTACTTGATGCACTTCAATATGGAGCACCATCTCATGGTGGTTTTGCAATGGGTCTAGATAGAATGATTATGTTACTTGCTGGTACAGATTCAATTAGAGATGTAATTGCATTCCCTAAAACTCAAAAAGCTCAATGTTTATTAACTCAAGCACCTTCTGAAGTTGATGCAGAACAATTAAAAGAGTTAAGTCTTAGAATTAGAAAAATCGAAGCTTAATAATTAATATCTATAAGGAGAGATGAATATGTATAAAACTCTATTCATATTATCTCTTCTTTTTTCTACTGCTTTTTCAAAGAGTATTATTACAGTAACTCATCCAGTACAAGAGTATTTTATAAAAAAAATTGCTGGAAATGAATTTTATATTAGAAGTGTATTTTCAAAGAGTCATGATTTTGAATTTTCTAACAAGAGGCTTATAAATAAATTATCAAGTTCTAAATACTATTTTGTTTTAAATCTTCCCGAAGAAGAAGAGATTTTGAAACTTTTCAAAAAGAAGAATAAAAAATTAAAAGTTATAGATATTACAAAAGGCATAGGAAATTTAAAACTTGAAAATGGAAAGATGAACCCTTTTGTATGGATGGACCCTTTATTAGCAAGAGATTTTGCAAAGAGGATATATGAGCAGTTAGTTAAAATTCAGTTTTATAATCGGGCTTTTTTTAAAGAAAATTATGAACTTTTTTTAGATGAACTTGATACAATCTATTTAGAACTGAAAAAAAGAATAGATAATAGTAATCTATATGGTTTTTTTGCTTTTAACAATCAGTTAGATTATTTTGCAAAAAGATATAGATTAGATATTTATCATAGAGAAAATAGAAGACTTCATATTAATGAAGTATCGAAAGTTATAAGATTTGTAAAGCGTGAGCATATAAAGCATATAATTATTGCAAAAGATAGTGATTATACCATTGCTCAGTCTTTTAGTGGTCATATTAATGGAAAGATTGTAGAAATTGATATATATGATAGAAATTGGAAAATAAATATGTTTTCTCTAATAAGAGGGATTACGAATTTTTAGAACTATTTAGTAGTTTAAAAATTATATAAGAAGTTAAAGCTATTTGGGCAAAATTACGAAAAAATAAAAGAAGTTAAATGTTTTTACCTACAACAAAAAAAGAGATGGAGTCCCTTGGTTGGGAACAGTGTGATGTAATTTTAGTAAGTGGAGATGCTTATATTGACTCTCCATTTATTGGCGTTGCAGTTGTTGGAAGAATACTTGAAGCTTTAGGCTTTAAAGTAGGAATTATAGGGCAACCAAATATAAAGAATGGAGATATTACAAGATTAGGTGAGCCTAAACTTTATTGGGGTGTTAGCGGTGGAAGTATTGATTCAATGGTTTCAAACTATACAGCAACAAAAAAATTTAGAAACTCTGATGATTATACTCCTGGTGGAAAAAATGATAAAAGACCTGATAGGGCAACTCTTGTTTATACAAATTTAATAAGAAGACATTTTAAAAATACAGTACCAATTGTTTTAGGTGGTATAGAAGCTAGTTTAAGAAGAGTAACTCATTATGATTTTTGGACAAATAAATTAAGAAAACCAGTATTATTTGATGCAAAAGCAGATTATCTTATTTATGGTATGGGAGAAATGGCAATAAGAGAGTTTTCATTAGCTTTAGCAAATGGTGAAGATCCTAAGAAGGTTAGAGGAGTTTGTTATATATCAAAAGAACCAGTTGATGATTATATTCAACTTCCATCTCATCAAGAGTGTTTAGATAACAAAGAGAAATATATTGATTTATTTGATCATTTTTACCAAAATAATGACCCAATAAATGCAAAAGGACTTTGTCAAAAAGTAGATACAAGGTATGCTATTCAAAATCCACCTTGTGATTATTTAGATGAAAAAGAGATGGATGAAGTGGCTTCTTATAGTTTTGAAAGAGATTTGCATCCATATCATAAACCTGAAGGGAAAGTAAAGTGTTTAGAAACAGTAAAGTTTTCTATTCAAACACATCATGGATGTTGGGGAGAGTGTAACTTCTGTGCTATTGGAGTTCATCAAGGAAGAACAATACGAACAAGAAGTGAAAAGAATATTTTAGATGAAGCAAAACATTTTACAAAAATGAAAGACTTTAAAGGAATTATCTCTGATGTTGGAGGACCAACTGCAAATATGTATGGTTATGAGTGTGGGAAAAAGCTTAAAAAAGGTACCTGTGATGATATACGATGTGTTGATTTTGATAGACTTTGTAAGGTAATGAAAGTTGATCATAGCAGAAGTATTAACCTATTACGAGATATTAGAAAAGTTCCTGGTGTAAAAAAAGCTTTTGTTGCTTCAGGTTTACGATATGATTTTATTCCTGCAGATAAAAAACATGGATATACATATTTAAAAGAGTTAGTAGACCATCACATTTCAGGGCAAATGAAAGTGGCTCCTGAGCATACATCTGATAGGGTTTTAAAACTTATGGGAAAACCAGGAAAACAACCACTTATAGAGTTTAAAAAGATGTATGATAGATTAAATAAAGAAGCTGGAAAGAAGCAGTTCTTAACTTACTATTTAATTGCAGCACATCCAGGATGTGAAGAAAAGGATATGCATGAGTTAAAACAGTTTACAACTCATGAGTTAAAAATGAATCCTGAGCAAGCTCAAGTATTCACTCCAACTCCTGGAACATACTCTGCTGTGATGTATTATACAGAAATGGATCCAGAGACTAGAAAACCAATTTTTGTTGAAAAAGATAGGGCAAGAAAAGAAAAACAAAAGAATATAGTTATTGATAAAAAATATTATCAAAGAAGAAAAACAGCAGGCTCAGGAATGCAAAGTTAAAGGATAGAGATGAA
The DNA here is from genome assembly GCA_947494995.1 of uncultured Campylobacterales bacterium. Classification (GTDB taxonomy): domain Bacteria; phylum Campylobacterota; class Campylobacteria; order Campylobacterales; family Arcobacteraceae; genus Halarcobacter. The sequence continues at coordinate 54,979 of CANLWY010000003.1, forward strand.
ATACATATTTGTTTTTTTATTTTTACTTGTTTCATTAAATGCAAGTTCAAATAAATTTATTGAAAAAATGGCTTATGAAACAAACTATTTAGTAGCTTTAGAAAAAGCAAAAAAAGAGAATAAACAATTAATGATGGTAGGAAGTACAAAAAGCTGTCCTTGGTGTAGAAAAATGGAAAGGCAAACTTTAAGTAAAAATAATATTGCAAATTTTATTAAAGAGAATTTTATTGCATTATCTGTTGATCAAGAATTAAAAAACTATCCAGCAAAATATGAGATAAAAGTAGTTCCAAGTATCTTTTTTATTAATCCAAAAGATGAGACAGTTATTTTAAAAGTCTTAGGTTATAAAAGTAAAAAAGAGTTCAAAAAAATTTTAGATAAGGTTAGTCTAAAATGAAAAAGCTAATACTATTACTTTTATCTTCAATATATCTTTTTGCAGTAACTCCTTTTTCTTTAGAGAATGTAAAAGAGTTAAATGTAAAAGTTTTAAATAAAAAAGAGATTATCTCAAAAGAGCTTGAAACTAGAATAGAGAAAAAGATAGAAGAAGAGCTTAAAAAACTTGGAATAAAAACTCAAACAGAAGATTATATTAACTTTACAATAACTATTAATATTGATAAAATTAAAGATATAGATTTTGTAAGAACAGCTATTTCAATTAGTGAAGATGTAACAGCTTTAAGAGATAAAGAGTTAGTAAAGATGGCAATCACATATAAAAAAGGTGATAGTTTTAAAGCTGAGAATATAGAAGAAGATATTTATGAGTCAATAGTTGAATATTTATTTGAAGATTTTGAAGAACAATATAAAGAAGAGAATGAATAAAAGTTTTACAGTTACTTATATAATTGTCTCATCAGAACTATAGAGAGATTTAGATAAAATCTCTCTCTTTTTTTTTAAAGTAAAAGTAAATAAGGAAACTTAAAATGAAAAAACTTTTTTTAATCATTGGAGCCCCAGGTTCTGGAAAAACTACTGATGCAGAATTAATTGCAGAAAGACATAAAACAATTACACACTATTCAACAGGTGATATGTTAAGAGCAGAAATTGCAAGTGGTTCTCAAAGAGGTGTAGTTATTGACTCTTATGTTTCTAAAGGGAATATTGTACCTATTGAGATTGTTATTGAAACAATTGTTGGTGCAATAAAAAAAGCTCCTACAGATGTTGTTATTATTGATGGATATCCAAGATCAATAGAACAAATGACTGAATTAGATAAATATTTGAATAATGATGATGAAGTAAGATTGATAAATACTATTGAAGTTGAAGTTTCTGAGGAAGTTGCACGTGAGAGAGTACTAGGACGGGCAAGAGGAACTGATGATAATGTCGAAGTGTTTAATAATAGAATGAAAGTTTATACTGAACCATTAAAACAAATTCAAGAGTTTTATACCAATAAAGAGCTTCTTAAAAAAATTAATGGAGAAAGAACAATTACAGAAATAGTTTCTGAAATGGATGAATTTATAAAATCTAGAGTCTAAATTGTTAATAAAATAAAAAGCGGATATTATTGTAGATATCTACTTTTTATTAAACCTTATATCCTTAAAATAAAGCAAATAAATAACCATTAATGATTATTTATTTATTACTTAATGAAACAATTAGTGTTTTTCTTAGAGAAATAATATAGAGTTTCTATATCTACGTTGACAAAACTCCTTAAAATATAATAGTATTTAAAAAATCAGATATTAAATATATATTCATTAACTAAAATAATTTTTTAGTAAAACTTATTCAAAAGGATTAGATATGTTAAAAAAACTATCAATTAAATCAAAATTAATAATGCTTGTAGTTTTTCCTACAATAATTATTGTTCTAGTTGCATTTAGATCCATTAATTCTGATTTAAATGATATTAATAAACTTTCTGATTTAAAAGTTGGAGTAACACTCTCTACCAAAATTTCTGCACTAGTCCATGAAACACAAAAAGAAAGAGGCATGACAGCAGGATATTTAGGAAGTAAAGGTAAAAAATTTGCTGATACTCTTCCTTCTCAAAGAGCATTAACCAATAGTAGATTAAAAGATTTGAAAAGTTTTCTATCTTTAAATAAAATAGAATCAATTAGTTCTGAAATGTACAATTCTTTATCAGTTGCAATGCAAGATATTTCAAAAATAGAGAGTATAAGAAAACAAGTTACAGCTTTAAATATTACTACACCTAAGGCTATTGGTTTCTATACAAATATGAATACAAAGTATTTAGATGTTGTAATAGAAATCTCTAAAATTTCTATAAATCCTACAGTTACAAAACAGTTAGTTGCTTATTCAAATTTTTTATTAAGTAAAGAAAGAGCAGGTATTGAAAGAGCTGTTGGAACAAATACTTTAGCAAGAGATAATTTTGCTAGTGGAATGAAGATTAAACTTAATAATTTAATCGCTGCACAAAACTCTTTTATGAACAATTTCTTAAAGTATTCTTCAAAAGATGCAGAAGCATTTTATAAAAAGACTTTAGTAGGCAAACACGTTGATGAGGTAAATAAAATTAGAGATACTTTACTTTTCTCAACTTATAAACATGCCATTGTATCTGATATGAAAGAAATAGTAGGATATGGAGGCTTAATACATAATTTTAAAAACTATGTAATAAGAGGAAAAGAGAAACACTCAAAAAAAGTAGAAACTTTATATCAAGATTTACTGAATAAAACTAAAGAGTATAGATCATTAGACGGGGTAACTCAAGAAGAACTTTCTTTATTGAATGATGTAGAAAAAGCTTTTTCTGCTTATCATAATGGCTTGCCAAAAGTTGTAAAGGCAGTTGAAGAGAATTTGACAGTTAAAGAACTAGATAAGCTTGTAAAAGTTAGTGATGGACCTGCTGTAAAAGCATTAAACAAATTAAATAATAGTTTATTTAGTGTAGAGTCAACTTATTGGTTTCAAACTATTACTAAAAAGATTAATTTACTTAAAAAGATAGATGATTATCTTGCTGAAGAGTTATTAATAACTATTAATGAGCAATATAATACTTCAAATAGTAACTTTTATTTAGTTTTAGGATTAACAGTATTTGTTATTGTTTCACTTGTTTTATTTTCATTTATTATATTAAGAGGGATTACTCATTCATTAAAAGAGTTTAATGATGGACTATTAAATTTCTTTAAATATGTAAATAAAGAGAAAGATGAGGCTATTTTACTTAAAGATAATGGTGGCGAAATAGGTGAAATGGCAAAAATTGTTAATAATAATATTGAAAAAGTAAAAGTAGGGGTTGAAGAGGAAAAAATTGTAATTGCTAAAACAATTGAAGTGTTAAAAGATTTTGAAGAGGGTGATTTATCAAAAAGGGTAAATTTAGATGTTTCTGATAAAGCTTTAAATGAATTGACATCTCTTCTTGATACAATGGGAGATAATTTAGAAAGAAACATTCAAAATGTTTTAAAAGTCTTAGAAGAATATTCATCTTATAATTATTTAAATAAAGTTGATACTAGTTCATTAAAAGCACATTTAAGTAGATTAGGAACAGGAGTAAACAATCTTGGAGATGCTGTTACTGAAATGCTAGTTGACAATAAAAAAACGGGATTGACATTAGATTCCTCTTCAGATGTATTATTGTCAAATGTTAAAACTGTAAATGAATCTGCAAATCATGCAGCTGCATCATTAGAAGAGACTTCTGCTGCGCTTGAAGAGATTACAAGTACAATTGTAAGTAACAATGAATCTATTAATTTAATGTCAAATTATGCAAAAGAATTAAATAGTAAAACATCGTTTGGGCAAGAACAAGCAAATAAAACTATGCTTTCAATGGATGAAATAAACGAAGAAGTTTCGTTAATTAATGAATCAATTTCAGTAATTGATCAAATTGCTTTCCAGACAAATATATTATCATTAAATGCAGCAGTGGAAGCTGCAACCGCAGGAGAAGCAGGAAAAGGGTTTGCAGTTGTTGCACAAGAGGTAAGAAACCTTGCATCAAGATCAGCAGAAGCAGCAAAAGAGATTAAAGATATTGTTGAGTCTGCAAATGAAAAAGCTTCTGATGGTAAACATATTGCGGAAAATATGATAAAAGGTTATAACGAGTTAAATGAAAATATTGTAAAAACAATAGAGCTTATTAGTGGAGTTGAAACTTCATCAAGGGAGCAACAAGCGGGGATTCAACAAATAAATGATTCTGTTGCAAGTCAGGATAAACAGACTCAAAATATTGCAAATGCAGTTAGTGAAACTTATGATATTGCAATAAGTAACTCAGATATCTCTAAGAAAATTGTTCAAAATGCAGATTCTAAAGAGTTTAGAGGTAAAAATGAGATTCATAAATAAGTAAAACAAAGGGCTCTTCTTAGAGCCTTTTAAGGTTTTGTATAAAAATTAAACTTCCAACCTTTGTCTTTATCATATTTACTTAAATTAAAATCATTCCAGACTTTTTTGCATCTTTTATTTCCAAGTTCTAAACCTTTTTTTGCAAATTGATTAGCTCTTCCAAAGTTTGGAAAGACTCCTTTCCCACTAGCATACATAAGAGCTAAGTTACATTGCGCATCAATATAATCTTGTTTAGAGGCTCTTTCAAAATATTTAACAGCCATTTTGTAATCTTTTTCTACAACAATACCATTTACTAAAAATTGACCTATTATATTTTGAGATGGTGCATAACCAGCATTTGCTGATTTTATAAAAGTATTGTAAGCCTCTGTCAAGTTATAATAAGGTGATTTTTTAGATAAATATAACTTCCCTAAATAGAAAGATGATTTATGATGGTTTAGAGAACTTGCTTTTTTTAACAGTTCATAGGATTTTGTAAGGTTCTTCTGAATATATTTACCACTTGAATAGATTTGTGCAAGTCTTAACATAGAATCTACATCATTTTGTTTAGATAGAGTTTTGTACATACTTAGAGCCTTCATTACTCCATAATTCTCTTCTATCTCTTTTGCATCCTTATAAGTCATTGCATTTAAAGAACTAATTAGTATACTTGATGCAATGATTTTTTTTATCATTTTATCTCTTTTTTAATAGTAGGAAGTAGGGTTGTTGTTATTTCATAGCTAATTGTATTGTGGATTTTTGCAAGTTTTTTAACATCATTAAAGATACAAACTTCATCATCTTCACAATCTATAGAGATATTATCCATTGAAACTCTTCCTAAAATTTCATATCCTTTTGGTGTTGTATATTTTGTTTCTCCGTTAAGTCTTAAAAAGCCATCTCCATATCCAACATCATATGTTGAAACTTTCATATCTTTTTTTGCTAAATATTTTCCACCATAGCCAACTTTTTGATTTTTTTTAATAGTTCGGGTTGAAATTTTACTAGCCCAAAGTGACATTACAGGTTTTAATTTTGGATTATCAAAAATGGTATTTGTTTCAAGATACCCGTACTGTGCAATACCAACTCTTACTAGGTCTTCATCAAAATTCTTAAATCTAAATAAAGCAGACGAGTTAGCAGAATGAAACTTAGGAATAGGTAAAAAAAGTTTTTCACATATTCCCATCACCTCTTTTTTTACTTGATTAAATAATGCTCTTTGCCAAAAGAAATCACATGTGAGTTCATCAGCACTTTTATAGTGTGTTAGAACACCTGTAAGATTTAGTTTTTTTTCGTAGATACCATGAATAGCCTCTTCTAGCTCTTTTAAGCTAACTCCATTTCTATGCATTCCTGTATCCACTTTTAGCTGAACATTCGTATTCTTGGGTAACTTTGCTATATCATCTAAACTGTTAATAACAATGTGAAAAGAATGTGAATAACTCTTTTTTTTACTATCAGCTAGAATTAAGATTTGATCAAAAAATGTCTCAATGAGCTTTGCTTCCGCTACTGTCCTTACTACAGCATTTTTTATTCCAAACTCTTTTGCCATACTAGAAATCTCTACTAATCCATGACCATATGCATTATCTTTTAATACAACTGCAACTTTTTCAATTGAACCTGCTTGTTCTGATATGATTTTTAGATTGTGAAAATAATTAGATTTGTTTAAAATAATTTTTGCCAAAGAGTTTAGCCTTCTAAATTTTTAAAATATTCGAATAGAAGAATAGCATCTTTTTCGTTTAGAACATCTTTTAATTCTTCTTTTTTTGCATTTTTAATATTTTCAAAAGAGCCAAAATAGAGTAGAAGTTTTTTTACTTTTGCTTCACCTATTCCTTTTATTTGAAGAAGTGAGATTTTTGTATCTTCTTTTCTTTTTTGTTTTTTATGAAATGTAATTGCAAATCTATGTGCTTCATCTCTTAGTCTTTGAATAAATTGTAGTCGTTTATCTGTAGGAAGAAGTTCAACTCTTTGAATAGTTTCTTCTTTTTCATAAAAAATGATATCTTTGGCACTACCTTTAGCTCTATGGGCTTTAAAATCAAGTTTCTCTTTAGCAATAGCAATAATGTCTAAGTTTACCCCAGAAGAGTTTCTAATATCAATGGCAAGTTTTAAAAGTGTCTCTCCCCCATCAATAACCCAAACATCTGGAGCAGGGTTTTTTTCAAAACTCTCTACTCTTCTTATAAGAGTCTCTTTCATTTGTGCATACTCATCTTTTGCTTCAAGGTTATAGTGTCTAAAATCAGATTTAATAAATTTCTCTTCCCAAGTAACCATAGCACCAACAGTTGCTTGTCCCATCATATGTGAGTTATCAAAACATTCAAATCTATTTGGTGTTTTATCAAGGTTAAATAGATTTTTTATTTCATCATATATAGAGGTGGTTTTAATAGTAGAGAGTCTTAGTAGTTCATTACAGTTATTTAAAGCTACTTGTATTATCTCTTTTTTCTTTCCTCTTTTTGGGGTTGTAATAGAGATAGTTTTAGAAAATTTTTTCTTTATAAATTCTTCAATATCTTTTTTATCTTCTATTTCACTTGATATTAAAATTTCATCTGGAAGAACAGGAATGTCATTATCATAGTAGTTTATTATTGCTCTTTTGAAAGCTTCATTTATATCAATAGTTATAACATCTGCATTTGGTTTTATATAGTCATGGTTACTCGATGCAAGTTTTCCATCTCTAAAAAACATTCTTACAAGAACAGCTTTATTCTCTTTAGTCTCTATAGCAAATAAATCCAAGTTTTCATTTGTTGCTAAATCCATACCTGTTTGAATTTGAGATTTTTCTATTGTTTTTATTCTATCTCTTAATTTCATTGCCTCTTCAAATCTAAAATCTATACTATATTCTTCCATTTTAGATGTGAGTTTTGAGATTAGTTTGTTTTTATTATATATATAAGCTAATGCTTCATCAATAAGTTTTGAATAGTCTTCTTTTGTAATTTTCCCTTCGCAAGGTGCATGGCATTTTTTAATTTGATAAAAAAGACAAGCCTCTTTTCCTTTTATACAAGATTTTTTTTGTACTAGTGGAACAATCTCATAAATTGAATCAAGAATATCTCTTGCTCCTGTAGAATAGGGACCAAAATATTTTATATTTTTCTCTTTTAATACTCGTCTAGTGATTTCAAGTCTAGGAAAATCTTCATCATGGTTTATATAGATATATGGATATGTTTTATCATCACGAAGAAGAATATTATATTTAGGTTTAAGTTGTTTTATTAGAGAGTTTTCTAAGATTAATGCATCATGTTCATTTGGTACAACTATCCATTCACAGCTTACAACTTCACTAACCATTTTATAAATTCTAGGACCTAATTTATCAGAAGGTTGTAGTTTAGGAGTAAATTTAAAGTAGGATTTAACTCTATTTTTTAAAACTTTTGCTTTTCCAATATATAGTAATTTTCCATTTTTATCAAAGTATTGGTAAACACCAGCTTCATTAGGTAGTTGTTGTAGTTTTTCTTCCAAGTTCATTTTGCAATGATATTTAAAAAAGGTTTTGATATAGTTTAAAAATTTTTTTAAGGAAATGGATGCCAGGACGTTTAGCTATTTTTGATGATAAGTCTTTTAAGGAAGATACTTTAGAACTTATAAAAAATGATATGGTTCAATCTTTAAATATTAAATATAATATTCCTCCAACACTTCCAATCCCTGCACTTTTGAATAATGGTAATTATCTTTATACTCATTTTGGATATTTACCTTCTTGGGCAAAAGATAAAAGCTCAATGAATATAAATGCAAGAAGTGAATCTATATTTGAGAAGATTACATTTAGAGAGTCTTACAAATTTAGACGTTGTATTATTCCTATAAATGGTTTTTATGAATGGGAAGTAGAAGACAAAGAAAAGATACCATATTTTGTAAAAGATATTAAGAACGAATATTTAGCACTTGCAGGTATTTGGGATGAATGGTTTGATAGTGAATTAAATATGAATATAGTTACAGTTGCACTCATAACTTGTGATGCAAACGAGAAGTTAGGAAAAATACATCATCGTATGCCTGTGGTTTTAGAGAAACAAGATTTTGCCACTTGGCTTTATGGTGAGAATTTGAAGGATGTAAATAGTTTATTTCAAATATACCCAAGTGAAAAGTTAGATATTTATGAAGTTACTGATGAGGTAAATAAGGTTTTATTTGATGAGAGAAAAGCAATTGAAAAAGTTGAGAAGAAGGACTTAGGACAGTTGTCTTTGTTTTAAAGTCCTAATAATCTTTTTATCTCTTTTTCTAACTCTTTAGGTTTTGTAATTGAACCATACCTTTCTATAACTTTTCCATTTGGGTCAACTAAAAATTTTGTAAAGTTCCATTTAATACTCTGTGTTCCAGCAAATCCTCTTACTTCTTTTTTTAAATGTTTGTATAAAGGTATTGCATTTTCGCCATTTACATCAACTTTTTCAAACATATCAAAGTTTACACCATATGTTAAAGAACAAAACTCTTTAATCTCTTTATTTGTTCCAGGTTCTTGATTTGAAAATTGATTAGAAGGAAATCCTAAAATCATAAAGCCATCATCTTTATATTTATCATATAACTTTTCAAGTCCTTCATACTGTTTTGTGAAGCCACATTTACTAGCTACATTTACAATCAAAAGAACTTTTCCTTTATATTTTGACATAGAAACTTCTTGCCCATCAATTGTTGTAACATTAAAGTCATATATTCTCATATTTGTATCCTTTGCAATTAAAAAGGTAGTTGTTAAGAGTATTAGAAATAGTCTATATATCATTTTTCACCTTTTGTTGATTTTAGAAAAAGTTTGTTTTCCCCATAATGATATCATTATTATTTACAAATCTATCACATTTTAAACCATTTAGTTCTTTACAGATATTTTGCCATTTTTTTGAATGCCCACCATTTTCATCTGAAAAGTTTCCCATAATAAACATTAAAGCATGGGCATATTCATGAGGTAATACATCATCAATCATATAAGGAATACTCTCTTGAAAACGTTTTTTATTTAAAAATATTGTAATCTGACCACTTTTTGAATATGTTGCAGCTCCAAAAAGTCTAGAAGGTATTTTATCCGAAATTTTTACAGGTATTTTTCTTTTTATTCCAAATTTTTTGTATGCTAAGTTTTCAAGGTATCTATGTTTTTGATAGATCTTTTTTTGAATCTCTTTATTTAAGGGGTTATTTTTAAATTGATAATCTTCATACCAAGAGTAAAGCAAAAAAACTGAACCTAAAATTATTGTTGATAAGAAAAATAGGTTTAGCTTTTTTAAAAACATGAGTTTACTTATTGATCACCATAAGCTTTCATTAATACATCCTTATAATGATTAAGTTGTTGCATTAGTTCATCCCCATGGTCATTTATATCTGGATGATATTTTCTTGCAAGTTCTTTATATTTTCTTTTTATAGCATCTTTTGTAGGGGTATCTGTAAATCCAAAGAACTCTTTTGCTTTTTGTACTTCTCCAAATTGTGGAGGAGCATTATAGTTTCCTTGTCTAAACTGTTGTTGGAACTGTTCGAAGTCAAAATCATTGTGATTAAAACCACCCGATTGTCCTCCTGGGTTAAAGTCTTGACCATTGAAAGTAAATTTAAATGCTCCTGCATTTTGTTGAAATTTCTTTTTAAATTGATATGCAGCATAGTATCCAATAGCTATTAGAATGAATATTATAATTAAAAAAGTTCCAAAATTTGTAAATATTAAATAAAGAATACCAAAAAAGATTCCCCATTTAATAAGAGAATTAATAAGTTGTGTCATATATTGTAAAACCTTAAATTTTTTAGTCTAATATTATAGTATCTTATTTTAAAGTATAAGCTTTTATTGTGATTTTTTTGTGTAGTAAATGTAACATATGACAAAATTGATGCATAAAAAATGGTCATATGATAATTTATCATACCATTTTCATTTTTTTCGTTTATGATTAAAGCATCGAAAGAAGGAGTAAAATATGGAAATAGGTACACAAGCCTTTTTTGCTGCACTTCCAATTTTTGTTGCAGCAATTCTATTAGTTGGTTTTAGATTACCAGCAAAAAAAGCAATGCCAATTGTTTATGTTGTTACAACGGCAGTGGCATTATATGTTTGGGAAGTTACATTTAACAGAGTGTTAGCTTCAACAATTCAAGGTCTACTTATTACAGTGGCTGTATTGTGGATTATTTTTGGTGCAATTTTATTGCTTAATACACTTAAGCATTCTGGTGCAATTAAAGTTATTAGAGAAGGTTTTAATAATATAAGTCCAGATAGAAGGGTTCAAGTAATTATTATTGCTTGGTTATTTGGTTCTTTTATTGAAGGTGCTTCTGGATTTGGTACACCAGCAGCAATTGCAGCTCCACTTATGGTTGCAATAGGATTCCCTGCAATGGCAGCAGTTATGATTGGTATGATGATTCAATCAACTCCAGTATCTTTTGGAGCAGTTGGTACTCCAATTTTAATTGGTGTTAATAAAGGGTTAGATTCTGAAGGAATTGCAAAAACTTTAGAAGGTTTAGGTTCTAATTGGGACGTTTATTTACAGATAATCACATCTGAGGTTGCAGTTGTACATGCTATTACAGGTACACTAATCCCTCTATTCATGATTATGATGATGACTAGATTCTTTGGTAAAAATAAATCTTGGACGGAAGGTTTATCAATTATACCATTTGCAATTTTTGGTGGTTTAGCATTTACTATTCCTTATGCTTTAACAGGTATTTTCTTAGGTGCAGAATTCCCATCACTAATTGGTGCATTAATTGGATTAGCAATTGTTGTTCCCGCAGCACGTGCAGGTTTCTTACTTCCTAAGAACTCTTGGGATTTTGCTCCAAAAGAAGAGTGGCCAGTTCACTGGGTATCTAAATTTGAAGTTAAATTAGATGCAATGTCTTCTAAGGTAGATATGTCTCTAACAAGAGCTTGGATTCCATATCTTTTAGTTGCAGTTATTCTTGTAATTACAAGAGTAAGTGATGAAGCTAAAGCATTTGTTAAAGGTTGGGTTATCCCATTTAAAGATATTTTAGGTGAAGGTTTAGGTTACTCTATTGTACCACTTTACTTACCAGGTGGTATCTTAGTATTTGTTGTATTTTTAACTTATTTCTTACATAGAATGGAGTTTAAAGAAATGAAAGCTGCTATTGGTGAATCATCTAAAGTTATGATTGGTGCAGGGTTTGTTCTTGTATTTACTATTCCATTAGTAAGAATCTTAATTAATTCTGGTGTTAATGAAGCAGGACTTGATTCTATGCCTGTTGCAATGGCAAATTTTGTTGCAAATTCAGTTGGTGATATTTATCCACTATTTGCTCCAATGGTTGGTGCATTAGGTGCATTTATTGCAGGTTCAAATACTGTATCAAATATGATGTTAGCACAATTCCAGTATGGTGTTGCAGACGCACTTACAATCTCAACAGCATTTATGGTGGCTCTTCAAGCAGTTGGAGCAGCAGCTGGTAATATGATTGCAATTCACAATGTTGTTGCAGCATCAGCTACAGTTGGACTTCTTGACCAAGAGGGTGAAACTCTAAGAAGAACAGTGATTCCTACAATTTATTATTGTTTAATTGCTGGTATTTTAGGTTTAATTGGTATGTATACTTTAGGTCTTACTGATCCATTAATGAAGTAATAGTTATTATATAGATAAAGAGGAATTAAATTACCTCTTTATCTAAAAAGATATAACTCTCCTCAAAATTACTTTTTATATAATTTGTTTACTTTTCATTTACTTTTTATTTACTTTTGATATAATTCTTCAATTAATTTATTAAAAGAGTTGTAATGATACGCTTGAGTTTAAAACTTATTTTTCTTTTTTTTGTTTCTTTCTCTACTTTAAATGCAGGTAGTAACCCTGAAGATATTGATACCTTACTAGATATTTACGCAAAAGAGAGTGATTTATCAAAAAAAACAAAAAAAGAAGCTGCTGGAAATGTAATTGTCTATACAAGGCAAGATTTAGAAAGAATGCAAGTAAAATCTCTATCTGAGCTTTTAAAAAGTATTCCTTTTTACAGATACAATGAAAATAGATTAGGTTATACTGATTTAGATGACAAGTTTCCAAATGTTAGTTCAGATGCAAGAGTTTATATAAATGAAAGAGAGATAATCTCTCCTTTTTATGGTAACTCATTAGGAATAATTTCTAAATATGATTTGGCATATATTGATCATGTAGAAATTTATACAGGTGTTACATCTTTTGAGTTTGGAGTAGAACCTGCAAGTATGGTTGTAAGACTATATACAAAAGATCCAAATAGAGAAGTTGGTGGACAACTTAAAACTAGTATATCTTCTCATAATTCGAGTGAACATAGTGTTTCATATGCCGATATTTTAAATGACTTTTCATATTATGCTTATATAAACAAAAAAAATACGAAAGAAAATAAAATAAAACATGAAAATAGTGACTTATCAAGGGATAAAGAGAGTACACATATTTTTCTTTCACTACAAAATGATACAAATAGAATAGAATATAATAGAATAGAAGGTAAATCAGATTTATTTATGGATGGTATTGCAGGGGGTGATGGATCTCCTACAGTTAATAATACTGATGCTTCTTATAATCTTTTAGGATGGTATTCTACATATTTTGATGAAAAATTATCTTTGTCTTTAGATTACATAGAGGATAAGTCAAAAACAAAACAAGCAGATTCTCCTTTTTTAGGTTCTTTAACTGTTGATGTTGCAGGTAACCCTATACCAGCTACATTTGAATCTTATCTTGCAAAACAAAAAGAGAAACAAATCAGTGCTGTCTTAAAATATAAAGAGAGTATAGGAAACCATGATTTACTCTTTGGTTTACAATATAGAAAAAAAGATTTTCAATTTAAAGAGATAAAAATTTCAAATGTAATTGCTACAGTGCCAGTTTTTATACCACCAGCTACATTTACAACTACAAAAGTTCCTTTAGGTGAAATTGATATTAACTCAAACTTAGCACCTAATCTTTTTAACTATACAAGTGAAAAATTATATGGAATATTTTTAGAAGATACTTATTCTATAAATGATAATCAAGCTATTATTGCTGCAGTTAAACGTGATTATGTAAAACCAAATGGCGGTTTAGAGAAACAAAAACTTTCTCTTTATAGATTAGGATATATATATTCGGATGAAAACTTCAATTTTAAAACATTTTTAGTTTCAACTGAGTCACGTTTTGATCCAAACTATTATACAAGACTAAGTTTAGACAAAGGTCTTAAACCTCAAAGAGATGATTCTCTAAATATTGAGGTAAATTGGAAAAACAAATCTTATGAATATGGAATTAATCTGTTTAAAATGAAACAGACTAATAAGCTTAATGGTTCTGGAACTATGTCGGAGCCTTATTATAAACAAGGTATATCTTTTAAAAATACTTACAATTTTGATAGTTTAAATAGAGTAGATACAAACTTTTTTGTAATGAATACAGATAATAGAGTAAGTGATGAAAAAGATACTGTTTATGGTGGATATATTAGATTTTTAAATACATATGAAAATTTTGATTTCTATAATGAATTGATATATAGAGATGGATATGAAGGTTTAAAAGCAGGTTATGACTTTAATAGTGCAATTACATACAACCCAACTAAAGATTTATCAATATCAATAAAGGGTGAAAATATTTTTAATAAAGCTATAAATACAGTTTATAGTGATTCACCAAAAGATTTAGGACCAATTTCAACTGCTACTCGTAAGTTCTGGTTTACAATGGAGTATAGATTTTGAAAAAGATTATTCTAACTCTAACTTTATTATTGTCTCAGCTCTTTTGTGGTGAAATTGAAGTTGCCGCAAAAATTATTGATAAAATATCTCACTCTTTAGTAAAAAAAGAGAAGATAAATATTTATACAAATGATATAAGAAGTTTATATAGTACAAAAATATCAGAACATTTAAATCATACAAAAAATTGTGGTGAAGCTGATATTATCTTTACTAAAACAGAAGAACTTCCAAGTTGTGATAAAGAGATTCTTGTTTTTGCGACAACGTACTTAGCTTTTAAAAATCTTCCTAATGCTGTTGGTGCATTCTTTTATCAAAAAGGACGTCCTAGTATCGTTTTTAGAAAAGATAACCTAGAAAAGTATAGTATTGTTTTACCAAAAGAGTTTAATAAATATATAGAATAGGGACTGTAGTTTAAAAGTATACATTTTCTGTAAGATTTTTTATTTGTTTTAAAATATAGTCTGGTTCATTATACTTTATATTTATTGGGTAAATCTCTTTTTTATATTTAATAGCCAATGATGGAAAACTATTTAATCCTAGTTTTCTTCTTAGGTTCAATTTTTCATTAAACAGAGTAATAGTCTCTTCACTATATAGATCATTTTTAAACTGTTCAATATCTAAGTTTAATTCTTCTGCTAGTTTAATCATAGTACTCTCATCACTTGGATTCATAGCTCTTTGATAATAAGCTTGTTGAATGGCAGATATCATCTCTTCTTCTTTTTTTTGTTTTTTTGCAGCAAGTGTTGCTTGACAAGAAAGATAAGTTGAACGTCTTGGAGTACAACTTATCCAAAACTCGTGGTTAAACTTTGTTCCAACTCTTTGTTCTATGTCATACCAGATTGTTTCTATCTTTTCTCTCATTTCATCTGGCATTGGTTTATTTGAATGTGGAGCTAGTCCTCCTGGTACATGTACAATTTTTATATTTGAAGATAGTTTACTTTTTATTTCTTCAAATGTTGGTGCAAAAGCATAACACCACGCACACATTGGATCATAAACATAATAAAGAGTATGTATCATTTTTTTCTCCGAAAGCTTTTCTTTTATATTACTTTAATAATTATAAAGTATGATTAATTCACAGATTATATACAATTATTTAGAAAAATATTAGGAAGAATGATGGATTATGAAGAGTTTGAGAAGGCTGTTGACCTTTTTGGAATACTTATTAGAACTTCGAAAAAAGATTTGAAAAAGAAGTATTTGAAATTATCTAAAGAACTACATCCCGATATGCCAAATGGTAGTCATGAAAAGTTTCAGGAGCTTCAAGATGCATATGAATTGTTAAACAAATATATGGATTCTTTTGTATTCTCTTTTGATGAAGAAGAGTTTAAAGGACAGTTTCCATCATTTACAAATTATAAAAACTGGAGATAGTTATGAAGAAAATTGCTTTATTGTTAGCAGTAACAGGATCACTTTTTGCAAGTACAGAGATAAAAAGTATAGATATTTTTACAAATAAAACTTTTGTAAATCAAAAAATAAATCTAGCTTCAAAAAGTGTGGATTTAATAGGTCAAGTAAGACTTGAAGATGTTAGATTTCTATTAAAAGAAGGTTGTAAAGTAAATAGTAGTGATATAGAACATGTAAACTTTGAAAATGATGATTTAAGTATTAAAATTGAAGAGTTAAAAGGAAAAATAAATGCAAAACATAATGAGATAAAAGCTTTACAAAGCAATATATCATTTTTAGAAAAAACTTCTATCACAAATATTGCTAATTCTAACTCTTTAAAAAATACATCAGAGTTCTTAAAAAAAGAGATTTTGGCAAATCATAATTCTATATTTGCTCTACAAAAATATATAAAAGAGGACAATGAAGAGTTAAAACAGTTAATCAAAAAAAGAGCAAATAGTAAGTTTACAAAGTTAGACTTTGATGTAAGTTGTAATAGTGATGTTTTAATTTCATATCCAATTTATAACTTATCAAGAAATGGATTTTATGAAATCAACTATGATTCAAAAGATAAAAAAATAGATATTAAAAACTCTAGTTTTTTAACTCAATCAAGTGGAGTAGACTTTAAAAATATTGATATAAATCTTTATACATATAATTTTTCTAATCAATTAAAACCAAATAAGTTTTATCCAAAATATTTAGATGTTTATAATCCAAAATCAGTAGCCTATGCACAAGAAGAAGTTATGATGATGGATGCTGCAATGCCAATGAAAAAAATGGCAAGACTAAAAGCTGCACCAAGACCAACTTTTGCATATGTAGAAGATACAACAAAATCATTTTTTAAAGCTTCAAATATAACGCTTTTAAGTGGAAAGAAAACGGAAGTTACTTTTGCAAAAGATGAGTATAAAGCAAATGATAGTTTAGAAATAGATGGATACTCTTCTGCTCAAGCTTTTTATAAAGTAGATTTCATATCTAAAAAGCTTTATGGTGTTTTAAATGCAAAACTTTTTTTAGATGGCACATATATTGGTAGAAACTCTTTAAAAGAGATACAAAAAGATAAGGAAAGTGAAATCCATTTTGGAACAAATAGATTTATTGATGTTAAAAAAGAGTTAGTAAAAGATATGAAAGAAGAACCTTTCTTTAGTATGAATAAATTAAAAACTCAAAAAATCTGGGAGTATAAAATTACTAATAATAGTAGTAAGATTCAAAGTCTAACTCTTCTTGAAAGGGTTCCTGTTTCTAAACATGAAGATATAAAAGTTAAACTAATTGGAAAATCAAAGGAAAATAAGTTTGATAAAAATGGTAAAATCTATTTTGATTTAAAATTAAAACCAAATGAGAGTAAAATCATAAATTTTGGATATGAAATAGAAAGACCAAATAAAAATAAATAAGGCTTAAAAATGTTTGATCAAAGAATAGTAAAAGAATTAGTATTAAGTTCTCTTGTTGCAGACTCTTACTCTTTAGGAGCACATTGGATATATGATGAGAAACAGTTGGAGCAAATAGATTTTGACTGGAATGAACTAAATGCACCAAAGGCAATTTGGCATAAAGGAAAAGTTGCTGGAGATTTTACACATATTGGAGATCAAGCATTTTGGTTGTATCAATATTTACAAAATAAAGAGAGTTTTGATGTTCTAGAATATATTGAGTTTTGGAAAAACAAAATGGATATATATAATGGTTATATTGACGGTGCTACAAGAGAAACATTAGAGAACATAAATGACGAAAAAACACCAACAGGAAGTTCTTCAACTGATTTATCAGTAATAGGAAGAATTGCTCCTTTATTACTTGTATCAAAGACAAAAGAAGAGTTTTTATCAAATGTAGAGACCCTTGTATCTTCAACACATAATTCAAAAGAAGCAATAGTAGCTTCAAGATTTTTTGCAATACTTTTATTAGAAGTTTTAGAAGGAAAAGTAATTGAAGAGGCAATTTTAGAACTAAAAGATAAGTTTGATACAAAGATTCAATCATTTATTTATAGTGGGGTAGCTTCAAAAACTGATGATACTTTTGAAGCAATTAGAGGATTTGGACCTGCTTGTGATATAAGTGGTGGATTTGAAGGTGTAATTCATTTGTTATGTAAGTATGATAACCTTAAGGATATGTTAGTGTGTAATGCAAGAGCAGGGGGAGATTCAAGTTCAAGAGCAATGGTTTCAACAATGATTTTTATGGCACAACCAGATAAAAGTTTAAACCAGATTCCTAGCTCATGGTTAAATATTAAAGCAACAATAGCTTAAGGATAAGAATGAATATTTCGAGGTTTTTTAAAGATAAGTTTTATATAGAAGTAGGCTTAGCTTCATTTCTATTTATTATTGCATTAATAATGGATAGATTAATGGATGCAATTATTTACATGCTATATTTCATCATTTTTCTAGAAATAGTAAGAGCTGTATTAAACTATATTAGAGAACAAAGAGTAGTTCTTTCTATTCTTGTGGATGCCTTTATTATTCTTGCATTAAGAGAATTGATTGTTAATGTTGTAAAGATAAATGAAGAGAATATTGACTCTATTGATGCACTTTTTGCTTCTCCTTTAAATTACAATATTATGATTATTTCAGGAGTAGTTTTATTTTTACTTATTGTAAGGTATTTATCTGTTAAAACTTCTCAAAAGTATCTTATAGAAAAAATGAAAAATTGCGATTGTCATGATTGATTATCACGAGCCAGTCTATAGACCACCTGCGGAAGCTAATTCTATAATTATTCAAGTTTCACTTGGGTGCAGTTTTAATAAATGTGCCTTTTGTTCTATGTATGAAACAAAAAGATTCAAAGTTCGCTCTATGGAAGATATAAAAAGAGATATAAGAGATATGTCTGTTTATTCTGATGCAAGAAGAGTTTTTTTAGCTGATGGAGATGCTTTAGCTTGTGATACTGATTTTCTTATTGAAATACTTCAATATTTAAAACAAAGGTTTCCAAAACTTCAAAGAGTAAGCTCTTATGCAAGTCCATATAATTTATTAGAAAAATCACAAGCAGAGTTAGAACTTTTAAGAGAAAATGGTTTAAGTCTTATTTATTATGGAATTGAATCTGGAAATCATGAGTTGTTGAAATATATAAATAAGCCAATGAGACCATCAAAAATGATTGAAGGTTTAAATAAGGCTACAAATGCAAATATGAAAATATCTGTTACTGTTATTTTAGGTCTAGGGGGTAAAAAACTATCTAAACAACATATTGAAGACAGTGCAAAGCTTATAAATGAGTGTGAACATATAAACTATTTGTCAACATTACAATTAGGACTTTCTTCTACAAAAGAAGATAATTTTTTTAAAAGGTTTGAAGATAAAAACAGTGAATTTATTTTTTGTACAGATGAAGAGATGTTAGCTGAACAAAAGAGGTTTATCTCTTTAATAAATCCAAAGAAGTCAATAATTTTTAGATCAAATCATGCTTCAAATGCACTTCCTCTTAAAGGAACACTTCCAAAAGATAAAGATAAATTACTTAAAGTTTTGAATATGGCCTTAGAAGATGATACTCTTCTTCGACCACATTTTTTAAGAGGTTTTTAAAAACTATTTTTTAGATTTCTTTTTAGCTTTCTTTTTTGAACATTTTTTCTTATCACACTTTTTAGCTTTCTTTTTTTTGTCAGCTTTCTTCTTTTTATTTTGTTTTTTCTTGTCTTTTTTAACTACTTTTTTCTTAGCTATTTTTTTTGCTTCTTTTTTAGTTTTTTCTTTTTTCTTTGTTGCCTTTTTAGCTACTTTTTTAGCAACAGCTTTTTTTGCTTTTTTCTTTTTCTCTTCTTCTTTTTTCTTTGCCATAAATTGCTCCTTGTTTAAAATATAATGAACAATAATACAGGTTTTTATGATTAATGTCAATAAAATATTACTATTTTAATTAAAATATAGATAAAAGTGTGATAATTTCTAGGGAAAGTCCCTAGAAATTTTAGTTCATGTCTGGTTTTGGAGTACTTTCAGTAATAACTGGAAGAATAGGGTAAGTTATTTCAGGTTTTTTACCAGTTAAAGAGTTTAAGAAAGTTACAATTTTATCAGTATCTTTATCTGAGATTTTCATACTAAGCTGAATATCACCCATAAGTTTTACAGCATGTTTTAAAGTCCATACATTTCCATTATGAAAATAAGGAGCAGTTTCTTCAATATTTCTTAGTGTTGGAGTTTTAACCATTCCATCTTTTGTACCCGTAAATCCACCTACATTAAGGTCATATTTTTTAGCATCAAATGGCATCATCGTTCCACCTAGACCTATATCATTGTGGCAAGATGCACAACCTTTATCTATAAATACGTTTAAGCCTTCCTTCTCTTTCTTAGTAAGTGCATTCATATTACCATTTAAAAATGCATCATATCTTGAAGGTGTAATAAGTGTTCTTTCAAAAACAGCAATAGTTTCAGTAATAAGTCCAAAATCAATTTTTGCATCATCACCATAAGCTTTTTTAAACTCTTCTACATATGTAGGCATAGATAGAACTCTTTTTTCAACTAAACCTTTTGGAGCAGCCATTTCAGGTCCTGCTTGAATTGGTCCTTGAGCTTGAGCTTCTAAGTGTGGATCCCTTCCATCCCAAAATTGAGCTTTATTTAATACTGAGTTATATACTGTAGGTGAGTTTAAGTGTGCTGGGTTTGGTGTCCATTTGTGACCAACTGCAGCTCCAACTCCATCTACTCCACCCATTCCTAAGTTATGACAGGTATTACATGAAATAAGACCACTTTTTGAAAGTCTTGGATCAAAATAAAGTTTTTTACCAAGTTCAACTTTAGCATCTGTGATTGGATTTTTAGGATTATCAACAAGTTTTAATATCTCTGATTGACTTGTTGGGATAGCTTTTAATCCTGCCTTGTCAGCTTTTTTTAATAAAGCTGCATCACTCATTGCAAAAGCACTTACTCCTGCAAATAAAATTGATGAAAAAATCATTGCTTTTTTCATTTTCTTCTCCTTTAATAGTTGTTCTGTAAATGTAGTATATGAGAAAAAAATGTAGAAATTATGAGAAAATAAAAAGTTTCTGAAAGTAAAATGTTACTTTTTAAATATAATAATAAATGAAGCCCCACTCTTGATATTTTGTACTTCTAGTTTTCCATCGCTTTTTTCTATAATGATTTTAGACATATAAAGTCCTATTCCTAAGCCTTTATCTTTTGTAGTAAAATATGGTTCAAATATCTTTTCAAGTAACTCTTTTTTTATGCCACCTGCATTATCTTTTATCTCTATTTTTATTTTCTCTTTTTTTATTGATGTTTTTATGTTTAGTATTGGATTTTCAATATCTTTTTTTATAAATTCATCTTTTGCATTGTTAAAAATATTAAATAGAACTTGTAAAAATTCACCTCTATATGCTTTTACTTGAATATTTTCATCTAAATCAAATTCTACGTTTATTTGATGGGCTTTAAAACTTCCTTTTAAAAGGTTTGATACCTCTTTAATAGCTTCACTTAAATCAAACTCTTCTTTTTGGTTTGTATTTTTAAAAAAATCTCTAAAATCATCAATTGTATTTGAAAGATATTTTATTTGTGCATTTGCAAGTTTTGTTTTCTTTTCAAAATACTGGGGACTTAATTTGTCTTTTTCATAGGCTGTTTTTATATTCATTAAAATATATGATATATGTGTTAAAGGTTGTCTCCATTGGTGGGCAATATTCCCTATCATCTCTCCCATGGAAGCAAGTTTACTTTGATATGTTAGATGTTGCAGTTGCTTTTGTGACCGTTGTAGTTTTCTATATGATAGGGTGAATAGAATTAAAAATATAGTAACAAGTACATATAAGACATTTGAAGTAATATAAACACTATGTTGTGCTGTTTTTCTTTGATTTAAAAGTAAATTCTTAGCTTCACTAAGTAGTTCATCAATATTACTGTTCATAGCTACATCTTGATATTTTAATTGAAAGTTTATACTTTTTTGTAAAGTTTTCACTTTATTTGCAAAGTTGATTAAAAAGTTATTCTCTAGGTCTAGATTATATTGTTTGATAATATCCACATCATAAAGTCTATTTTGTTCAATCTTTTCTAGTAAATCTATTCTTATATTGTGAAGTTTGATTTTTGTCTCTAAATCAAACTGTGATAATTCATGGTGAGACCTATCTAAAATAATAGAGATATTTTGTTTATTTGTTGCTCTTCTTGCTTTGAATCTCTCTAGCCAGATGATTTTTTGATTAAATAGTGAGTATAATTTATCTAGGGTTTCTATATAAGAGCTTTGAAACTTTGCTTCAAAGGAGTCTTTTTTTAGTTTTTCAATAGCTTGTAAACTCTTATTTATATCTTTGTTTAAAGTATCAAAGTTATTTACAGCACTATTTCCTAAAATATAGCTATTAAGCTTGTTGTTTAATGCTAAGATAGTATTTATTTTATCATTATGATTAAAAAATATTTGTGTATTTTTCTTATGAAGTACGATAGTGTAAATCATTAAAAAAAATAGTGTAAGTAGAATTAAAAAAACTATATAGATGTTGTTTTTTATTAGATACTCTTTCATTGAATAATTGTTACCTTACCATTTAAGGATTTTAGAAACTCTTCAATTAAAAAAATTTCTTCTTTTGTTAAGTCTAAACCTAGTTGCGCCTTTGCAATTAAACTTATGGCTTCTTTTAAAGTCTTTACTTTTCCATTGTGTAAATAAGGATGAGTAAGAGCCACGTTTCTTAAGCTAGGAACCTTAAAATAAAATTTATCAAAGTCATTTTTTGTGATATTATATAAGCCAAAGTCTGGATTGTATCCTTCTTTATACTCTTCGTTAGGAGTTCTTCCCATTATTTCATTTGCTACTTTTTCGTCTGTAAGTCCTAGTTGTGCATAAAGTCCACCACCTATGTTTACCCCATTGTGGCAAGAGACACAACCTTTTTTATTAAAAAGTTCATAGCCTTTTTTTTGATTTTGCGTAAGGGCATTTTCGTCTCCTCTTAAATACTCATCAAAAGCACTTGGAGTTACTAGTGTTTTTTGAAACTCTTCAAGGGCATCACCTATGGTTTCTTTACTTATTCCATCTTTATAAAGCTTATTAAACTCTTTATTGTATTGGCTATTCTTTGATAGTTTTTTAATTAAGTTATTAAAGTTATTTCCCATCTCTTTACTGTTTGTAATAGGAAACTGTACTTGGTGAGCTAAGGTTTTTACTCTTCCATCCCACATTTGCCTAAAATTGTAAATAGCATTTAGTACTGTTGGGGTATTTATTATTCCTATCTGTCCTTTTATTCCAAAAGAGAATTGAAGATTATCAACTCCACCCAGCTCTAAGTTATGACAAGTAGCACATGAGACTGTATTATCTTTTGATAATATTGGGTCAAAATAGAGTTTCTTTCCTAAAAGTGCTTTTTGTTTGTCATATAGCATTTTCTCAGGTAGTGCTTGAATGGGTTCCATGGCAAAGGAAAATGAAGTAAAAACTAAAAAAGTTAATAAAAACTTATTCATCTTCTTTTCCAATTAAATTAATTTGGTATCCAATACCAGATATGTTTTTGATACTTTCTTTTGTCATCTTTTTTCTAAGTTCTCTAGCCATTGACCTTAAGGCATCATCACTAGCATAATCATCCCAAACATAAGATATAAACTCGTCATATTTTACTGCACGATTAGAGTTTTTAATAAGAAGTTCTAAAAATAGTAACTCTTTTTTTGTAAGTGCTATTTGTTCTTTATCTAAAAAGAGTGTTTGGTTTAATATATCAAATTTATATCCACCAAAAATATTAAAAATTGAAGACTCTTTTACAACATCTTCTGTACAGCTCTCAAGTACAGGTAGTAGAGTATCTTCCATTATAGGTTTTACAAGATATTTAATAAGTCCAAGCTCAATAGCTTCAATCAAATATTCAGTCTCTAAAAAAGCAGTAGCAATAATGATTTTGGTAGTTTTATCATTTTTTCGTATTTCTTTTATCATCTCAATACCATTTAATTTAGGCATTTTAATATCAGTGATGATAATATCAGGTTTTAATTCTTTATATTTTTCTAGACCATCTAATCCATTACATGCTTCATATACATTATCACAATGAAATCTAAGATACTCAACGGCATCTTCTCTGATAAACTCTTCATCATCAATATATAAAATCTTTAAATCTTTTAAATTATCCATAACTATACCTTTGAAAAAATATATTATATTACAAATTTATTAAATTTAAAGATAAAATTTATTATTTGAAAAAAATTATACTAAAAGCTTAATATTATTTAAACTTTAAATTTTTTTATTATATTTTATACTCTCTTGACCTAAGTCAAGAAAAATGCTTTAATTGTCTTAAGTATACTTGTTAGTGAATAAATGACCAATTATAGGAATAGATATGAGAAAAAATGATATTTTCCCTTGGACTAAGAGTTTTGAAACTGGAATAAAAGAAATTGATGAACAACATAGAAAAATGGTCAATTTAATAAATGAGCTAACATATTACTTTGTAGAAGACAAAGAGTATGATATGAATAATACTGTTGATGAACTAATTTCATATACACAGTATCACTTTAATTCAGAAGAGAAGATATTAGAAAAATATATCAAATCAGAAGATATCCTTTTATCACATAAAAAAGGTCATTCAAACTTTCTTCCAAAAATTATGGAAATAAAAGAGAAGTATAAAAATGACAATCAAAGTGAAAGGATTTTGTTCTTTCTAATTAAATGGTTAGCTTTTCATATCATAGATGATGATAAAAGACTAATTTATACTATAAATAAAAAGTCTAAAAACTTTGATAAAGAGTCAATAAAAATAATCTATTTTATCTGGGAAACAACCCTAAGAATAAAAACAATTAAAAAGTTGAAAAAAATGAACAATAGTCTAAAAGATATTCTTCATAATAACTACTACGAATTTGTAGGAGATATTAAAAAGTAGTTTTTATATTTCATTCTGTAATATTTTTTAAACATAATCAAAAAATATATTAAAATACACCCAATATAAATTGGAGTATTTTATGGAAAATATAGTTATATATAATGAAGGTGAATTAGAGTTAAACGTATCAGTAGAAAATGAAACAGTATGGTTAAATAGAAGTCAATTGTCAGAGTTGTTTGGAAGAGATTTAAAAACTATTGGTAAACATATTAACAATGTTTTTAGAGAAGGAGAACTAGACAAAGTTTCAACTGTCTCAAAATTTGCGATAGTTCAAAATGAAGGTGGACGAGAAGTCAAAAGAGATATAGAATATTATAATCTTGATGTAATAATATCTATTGGATATAGAGTAAAATCTCAAAGAGGTGTAAGATTTAGACAATGGGCTATTACAGTTCTAAAATCCTATATTCAAAATGGTTTTGTAATCAACTCTGAAAAAATTACAAATGAAAGGTTTGTAAGTTTAGAAAATGATGTAAACTTCCTAAAAGATAAAGTTCAAAATATATCAAATCAAATAGAAGATAAGACTCTAAAACCAACTCAAGGAATATTTTACGATGGACAAGTTTTTGATGCATATGCCTTTGTATCAAATCTTATAAGAGAAGCAAAACAATCTATAATCCTAATCGACAATTATGTGGATGATACAACACTAACTATCTTTTCAAAAGTACCAAATATAAAAGTAACTATCTACACTCACACAATAACAAAACAACTAAAACTAGACCTAGAAAAATACAATACTCAATACAACAATATCACACTAAGAACTTTCAAAAACTCGCACGATAGATTTTTGATAATAGATGAAAAGGAACTTTATCATGTAGGAGCAAGTTTAAAAGACTTAGGTAAAAAATGGTTTGCTTTTTCAAAGATGGATATAGCTTCTTTTGTTTTATTAAATAGATTAAAATAGACAAACTGAAATTGATTTGAAAATTGTGACGTGATTTGTGACGAAGAAGAGCTATAATATCGTTTTGGGGAGAATTAAATGAATATTGAAAAACTTAAAGATATCATTCAGGATAGTAATATAAATTTCTTAATAGGTTCTGGTATGTCAGCTGACTATTTAAGGACTTTAGGAAGTATAGAAGTATTATTAACAGAATCTGAAAATATAGAAGATGAAGAGATTAAAAATATTGTAAAAGTATCGTTATATAAAAAATATTTTGATGGAGTTATTGAAAAAAATCTTAACATATTAGATAATGACAGTACTACTGATATATTAATGAATAATTATAAAACTTTCTTTGAGATTTTTAATAAAATATTACTTGAAAGAAAGAGCACATTATTAAGTAAACAAATTAATATTTTTACAACAAATATTGATATATGTTTAGAAAAATCTTTAGAAGACAAAGGGTTTGAATTTAATGATGGTTTTATAGGTAATTTTAAACCAAAATTTGATTTAAGCAATTTTAAAAAGTCATTATTCAAAAGAAGCTTACATTTTGAAAATATTTCGGAAATACCAGTATTTAATATTTATAAGATTCATGGTTCGTTAACTTGGAAAAAAGTAGATGATAGTATCTTGTTTTCTCCAACTTTACAATTAATTAAAAAAGTCTCTGATGTAACAATTTCAGATGATACATTGATAGAAGTTGATAATGATGATACAATTGATGATTTAGAATCAAAAGCAACAAGTGTAACATATAATGCAAGTGAAATTAGAAGATTTAAAAGGCAATATGAAAAGCTAAATATTGTTAATCCTACAAAAGATAAATTCAGGCATACAATTTTAAATGAAACATATTATGAACTTCTTAGAATATATTCAAATGAATTAGAGAAGGATAATAGTATTTTATTTGTATTAGGTTTTTCATTTGCTGATGAACATATACGAGATTTAACGATAAGGGTTGCAAACTCAAATCCAACACTTATTATTTATATAGTGGCATATAGTAATAATACAAGAGATAATTTAAATACATCTCTTATTCCTTTAATTAAAAATAATAATGTCAAAATTATTTCTCCTAAAACCCATTCTATAAGTGGAGCAGAAGAATTTAAATATAATTTTGAAGAAGTAAATAGTAGAATATTTAAGTCTTTAAAAAAGAGTATTTTAGAGGGATAAGATGAATAATAATCAAGTAATAAAAGATTCAATATTTAAAATTGGACAAGTGATCTCAATAGATGGTAGGAAGATTCAAATTAGTGTAGATAAAACAAAAAATTCCTCACATATATTATATCAAGGTGAATTATTAAAAAATGTTTCAGTTGGTGGATATATAAAAATTTTAAAAGGTTTTACCAAAATTATTGCAAAAGTTGAAGGGGAATCTATTAAAGAGGATAAATTAAATTCAACTAAAAACTATAAAAGTGATAAAGATAAAATTAATAGAATTTTAAATGTTAGCTTACTTGGTTTTTTCAAAGGTAAAAAATTTGAAAGAGGTATTAAAGAATTACCATTAGTTTATAATGAATGTTATCTTTTAGAAAACGAAGAATTTAATCAAGTGCATAATTTTATAAAAGATGGTGATGATGAATTAGAAATAGGTAGTTTATCTCTTGAAAGGGGACAAAGTATTAGTTTTGGTACAAATAGTTTATTTGCAAGTCATATCGGAATATTTGGTAATACAGGTAGTGGTAAATCATATACTTTAGCAAAACTTTATAATACACTTTTATCAAATTATAAAAACAATGATAAGTTTAGAGAAAATGCGAAATACTATCTTTTTGATTTTAATGGAGAATATTTGAATACAAATTCTAACGAAGAAGATAGAGTAATTATTGAGAGTACTTTTAAACAAACTTATAATTTATCAACAAGTAGTCCTAATGATAGATTCCCAATCTTAAAAAAAGAGATTAATGATATTAGTTTTTGGTCTATTTTTTTAGAATCAACAGAAAAAACTCAAACTCCTTTTTTAAAGAGGGCAATTAAAAACAAGTTTTATGATAATCGAATTCATAATATAGATGGAGTTAGATTTTTAATTATTCAAAATCTAAAGAAAATGATTGAAAAAAAAATTACGAAGGGGATAATTTTAGAGTTTTTAGATGCTTTAGATAATTCATTTGATAATTTGGTGAATTTAAATGAAATTATTTATGATTTTGAATCAAGTTTGAAATTTCATTCTATGAGTGATACTTATTATTATGGTAGTTATTATGCAAACAATCAAGTAGAGGATTTTGAAAGAGTTGTTTATAACAAAGTGAACAACATAGAATGGAATAATATAAATTATCTGGAAACAATTAAATTAAGAATTATTTTAAACTATTATTTTGAAGTTACTGTACATAATTTAAATTCAGAACATATTTCACCTTTATTAAAAAGAGCAAATAAAAAGTTTGATGATTTAGAAAAAGTTATTTTTATTCCTGAAAGAGATGAGGGTTCAAATGAAAATATTTGGAATGTAATATCTTTAAAGAATGTTAATATTGAGATGAAAAAAGTTTTACCACTTTTGATTGCAAAGCAAATATATGATAAACAAAAAAAACTAGGTGATAAAACAAAATATTTAAATATAATAGTTGATGAAGCACATAATATCATGTCGAAAAATTCAGATAGAGAAAGTGAAACTTGGAAAGATTATAGATTAGAAACTTTTGAAGAAATTATCAAAGAGGGTAGAAAATTTGGCGTTTTTTTAACTATTGCTAGCCAAAGACCATCTGATATATCATCTACTATTTTATCTCAATTACATAATTACTTTTTACATAGATTAATAAATAATAATGATATTCTAGCAGTTGAAAAGACTATTTCATATTTAGATAAAGTTTCTTTTGATTACTTACCAATATTGCCTACGGGGTCATGTATTGTTGCTGGACTATCTGCACAAGTTCCTGTAGTAATTGATATTGGAAAGATTGATTATGGTTTTGAACCAAAAAGTGAAACAATGGTTCTAACTGATAATTGGAATTAATATGAAACAGAAAATTGACTATACAGATCCTATATTTGATTTATATAAAATAAAATGTTATGAAGCTTTAGATTCTACTTTAGAATTAGAGAAATCAACTCTTCCCATCTATGCGGTTTTAAAAAATAATAAGCCAGAACATATTGGTACAGGTGTTTTAATAAATATTAAATCTAAATTTTTTATATTTTCAGCATCACATGTATTTGATGAAATAGGAGATGACCCATTATCAATTGGACTAGGAAAAGGCAGAAAGCTTTTAACTTTTGGAGGAGATAGATTTAGTACAGCACGAGATAAAACTGGTAAACATCAATACGATCCTATTGATGCAAGCGTTTTCCCCGTTACAGTAGATTTACCAAAAGATATAAAGGAACAAGCACTAAGTTATAAGGATTTAGATTTATCTGAAAATGATGATAATAATGATATTCATATTATTGCAGGTTATAGAATAAAAAAATCATATGCTATAGGAAATCAATCTTATGGAAAAGCTCAAGCATTTCCATCAATTAAATTAAAATTGAAAGATTATTCTTTATACAAAAAATTAGATAAAGAATTACATATTGCACTTGCTTATGAGTCTTATAATATTATAAATGGAATAAAACAAAAAACTCCAAAATTAACTGGAATGAGTGGTGGAGGTATTTTTAGATCAAAAGAAATAAGAATACCTGCTTCTTCAAATATTGATATTATAAGAAAACCATTATTATCTGCAATAACAATAGGTTATGAACCAAAAAGGCATAATAGAGAAGGAATAGTAATAGGAACAAAGATACATGTTCATTTATCTTTAATACAAAAGTATTTACCGGGTTTACTTTAAGATATAA
The DNA here is from genome assembly GCA_947494995.1 of uncultured Campylobacterales bacterium. Classification (GTDB taxonomy): domain Bacteria; phylum Campylobacterota; class Campylobacteria; order Campylobacterales; family Arcobacteraceae; genus Halarcobacter. The sequence goes on from CANLWY010000003.1 coordinate 84,517, forward strand.
ATTATTACCTCTCTAACTTTTTTTCTATTTCTTTAAGTTCTTCGCAGACTCCTCAAGCATTTCATTAAAAGCCAATCCTTTTGTAACTATTTTATAAAGGTTTGGTTTGTTTTTTTGCCAGTTATATAGCGTCTTTCTATCTATATCCAAATATCTTGCAATATCTTTTTTTTCATTTTAAATACTAATTTTTGATTTAGATAGAACAAATGTTATAGAGGAAGAGACTGATAACCTAATGATGGAAGAAGTATTAAATAAAGTGCTATCTGTATGGTATATAAATAAACTTGTTCCATATTTGCATCACAAAATATTACAATATGCCATACTTTTAAAACATAATCAAAAAATATATTAAAATACTTCAAAAAAGATGGAGTATATTATGAAAAGCTTACAAATAGAGAATATTAATTCGAAGATATATGAGATAAGAGGACAGAATGTTATGTTGGATAGAGATTTAGCTATTTTATATAATGTTGAGACAAGAGCTTTAAAACAAGCAGTAAAAAGAAATATTGAGAGATTTCCAAACGATTTTATGTTTCAACTTTCAGAAAGTGAGGTTAATTCAATGGTATCACAAAATGTGATACCTTCAAAGCAGCATCTTGGTGGTAGCTTACCTTATGCTTTTACAGAACAGGGTGTCGCAATGCTAAGTGCAGTATTAAAAAGTAAAACAGCAGTAGATATTAGTATTAGAATTATGCGTACATTTGTAGAACTAAGAAGATTCGCTTTAACCTATGATGAATTAGCCAAAAAGATAGATGAAATAGAAAAAAGAGTTACATCAGGTGAAGAAACTGATATAAGAATCATAGATGTTTTAAATCAACTGATGAATAGTGATGATAAAGAATCAGATAAGATAGGTTTTATAAAATAATCCTATTTATTTTTGATATATTCCAAAATAGTGTGGTACTGGTGGCTCTTGTGTATCATCATAGGCTAAAAAGCTTATTTCTTTTAGATTATCTAAATTTACAAACTCATCCATTTCTGATTTAGCTAGAGGTAGGGGGATAACATCTTCCATAGTATTTTCTTCTCTACTTCTACAAGATACTAAGATATATCCATTAGGTGTAATCAAAGAACTCATAGCCTCTCTTGCTTTTTTTCTATATTGGTTTGGTAGTACTTGGATAGTGTTGCATTCATAAACTATATCAAAGTTTTCAAACCAATTTTTTGGATAATTAAATAAATCTTCGACTAAATAGTTTACTTTTGAGTTAGGGAATCTTTTTTTGCAAAGATCTATTGCTGTTGGTGAGATATCAAATGCAGTTACTTTAAAGCCAAAAGAGCTTAAAGCTTCTGCATCATCTCCAACTCCACAGCCTATAACTATTGCTGTTTTTTTCTCCTTGTTTATTTTCTCTTCTTTTAACCAAGAGACTAAATAAGGGCTTGGTTCTAAATCAGCCCAAAAAACTTCTGTATAATCGCCATTTGCACTTTGGTAGATTTTATCAAACCAGCCAGTAGGGTTATCTTTTTCTTGGAAGTCTTTTACCATCTTTTTATACTCTTCAGACGAGAAGGTCTCTTTTTTAAGAAAGTCTAAGTCTTCCAAATCTAACTCCTATAGTTCTATTTCAAGAGCAATAGGGCAGTGGTCACTTCCCATAATTTCATCTAAAATATAAGCATCTTTGATATTGTCTTTTAAATCTTCACTTACATAGAAGTAGTCAATTCTCCAGCCAACGTTATTTGCTCTTGCATTTGCTCTATACGACCACCAGCTATATTTATCTTTAATATCTCCATGTACATGTCTTAGAGTATCAATATATCCATGTTCTAAAAACTTAGTAATCCAATCTCTTTCCATCGGTAAAAATCCAGAAGTCTTTTCATTTGCTTTTGGACGTGCAAGGTCTATTTCTTTGTGAGCTGTATTTACGTCACCACATACAATAATAGATTTTCCCTCTTTTTTTAGATCTTCACAATACTCTAAAAATCTGTCGTAAAACTCCATTTTATAAACTAGTCTCTCTTCTTTTGATTGACCATTTGGAAAATATACATTGAAAAATGCAATATCTTTATCTCCCAGAGTAAAATGAACTTCATTTATTCTTCCTTCGTCTAGTACATCAACACTAGGACAGTTACACTCAAATGTAGTATCAAAGTCTGTAAAAAGTGCTGTTCCACTTCTTCCTTTTATTGCTGATTGAGAAGCAAATAGAGTGTTGTAGTTTCTATCAAATATAGTTTCTGGAATTTGTTCTTTTGTTGATTTTGTTTCTTGAATTCCAAGAATATCTATTTGGGCTTCATCCACCCATTTTAATGCTTCTTTTTTATCAACTGCTCTAATACCATTTACGTTCCATGAAACGAATTTATAATTTGCCATTTATTTTGTTTCCTTAGTTTCTATTTTTTCTATATTATCAATTTCTATAAATTTCTTATCTTCATTTTTTATCTCTTTTTCTGAGCCTTTTTTATTTAGAACTGATCCTAAAGCTGATCCTACACCAAAGGCACTTTTTGGAGTTAGTTTATCTCCTTTTCCTCCATGCATATCTATTTGACCTTTTTCTTGACCATAATTATATGCATAGTTTGCAAATGCTGATGAGATAAATATTAGACTAAGTAGTAGTGTTTTCATTCTTTTTTCCTCTTAAATTTTTATACATTCCATATAAGGTGATTATTATCCAAAAAACTTCAATAATAAATGAACCTAGATTAAAATGTACAAAAAGTGATATAAGTAGTAATATTGCACCAATTAGGTTTAAAATCTGGTAATAGAATGAAGTTACAGTCTGTTTTTCAACTTGCAATAAAAAGTATGCCCATACAATAAAAAGCATACCTATAAATCCAATAATTTGATAAATATCCATCGTCATTATAACTCTTTTTTAAATTTTTCAATAAATGATAAATAAGAATGTTGATTTAAAATATACTGTTTTGAGGTAAAAAATGTTTCAAATATCAGGTGCCAAATCTCTTTGTTGTTAACATTTTCAATTTTTCCGCAAAATAGATTTTGCATTTTTCTTTCAATACTTACCATTTCTTGTGCAAGTGTAGCATACTCAATTAATATTGAGTAATCAATATTGAGTTTCTTATATTCTGTGATTAAGTTTATTAAAGAGAGTTCTTTTTTTGTATACTCTTCATCTTTTAATAAAACAATTACCTTTTTTTCAATTAACTCATCTAATATAGACTCATCAATTTCAGTTATTTCAATAATTTGTTCTTTTGTATATGTTGTTTTATCATTGTTTATTCCCATATATGCATCTACTAAAGGTATTAGCATTGATTTTGAACTTGTCAATTTATGATCATCGTTTTGCATAATTTCTTTTAGTTGGGAAATAGAACAATTTAAGTCTGTTTGCATATATTTAATATATTTTAATAAATCTACATGCTCTTGATTATATTTATGAACATTTGGTTTTATTTTTTCTGCTTGAGGTAATAGACCTTCTTTTATATAGTATAAGATGGTAGATTTAGGTACCCCAGTTATTTTTACTAATTGAGACATGCTATATTGCATAGTTTTCCTTAATTTAGTTTTTATATGAAATTATGTAAAGTGTCACTTTACAATTTACATAATATGCATGAAATTAGATTATATCAAAAGGAAAATAAAAATGGGTAGATTGGAAGAAGTAAATAGTATAGTTACAAAGGTTGCATCTCATAGAAAAGAGGCAATTGATAGTTTTATGCAGTTTGCAAATATTGTAAAAGAGGCAAAATCTCTTGATTTAAAAACTAAAGAACTTATACTTATTGCTTTAGGCGTAAATAGTAAATGTGAATGGTGTATTGCTGCACATATTGCAGGAGCTGTAAGTGCAGGAGCTACAAAAGAAGAGATTTTAGATAGTTGTATGTTAACAGTATTAATGGGTGGTGGACCAAATCTAATGCACATGAGCATAGTTAATGAAGAGTTAGAAAAACATTTTAAATAATATTCTTGCATAATAAGTGAAAATTTGGTATTTTATACTAAATTTTCACAAAGATATTAAATGCCAGACGAAATATTATTAGGAATAATCTCATTTTTAACATCAACTATTGCAGGAGTGGTAGGACTTGGTGGAGGTTTAATTCTTATTACTATTTTACCATCGTTTCTTCCTTTAAATGCATTAGTACCTGTTCATGGATTAACTCAGTTATCAAGTAATGTTAGTCGTGCCTTTTTTGGCTGGAAGGATGTAAAGGTAGAAGTAATACCAAAATTTCTTTTTGGTTCTCTTTTAGGAGTCTCTTTTTTTGCTGTAATTTTATATTTTGTCTCACTTGAGTATGTTCCTTTATTTATTGGCTTATATATTCTTTTATCTCTTTGGAGTAATAAGTTTAATAAAAAGATAGAACGGTTTGAAAGTTATGTTTTAATAGGTTTTTTTCAAAGTGGTTTATCTATTATAGTTGGGGCAACTGGGCCAATTGCAACAACACTACTTGTAAAAGACTACAATGATAAACATACTGTTGTTGCTACTGCAGCAGTACTTAAAAGTATAACTCATCTTTTAAAAGTTATAGTATTTATATTTTTTGGCTTCGTTTTCTTTGATTATATAGGAATTTTAACTACTATGATTATTGGTGCAGTTGCTGGATCTTGGGCTGGAACCAAACTAAGAGATAAAATAGATGGCAAAAAATTCATGTTTGCTTTAAAACTTTTATTGTCAGCTCTTGCAATAAAACTAATTTTTGAACTTTTTATTTAAAATCTAATGTAAATAAAATTAACTTTTTATTATAATTTGCATAAGGATATGATATGCAAATGAAAATGAAATTAATTTTAACAATAATAAGTACTGCACTTTTATTTAGTGCATGTTCTAATACTCAGCCACAAGAAGCACCTAAAAAGGTTCTAAGTGAAGAAGAAGTAAAGTTTGAAGCTAGAAAGGCTATAAGAGTTGTTGGTGGAGCTTTTATGCAAACACTAAAAGCAAAAGTAAGAGAAGGTGGACTTTCAAATGCGGCAACATTCTGTTCTGCTCATACAGATGATTTATACAATGAGGTATCAAAAAATTTAGATGAAGGTGTATCTGTTAAAAGAATAACTGATAAACCAAGAAACATGCAAAATATGGCTACTGATGAACAGCTATTGGTTCTTAAAGAAATTCAAAGAAAATTTAATAACAATGAAAGAATTGGAATGGTAGTGAAACAAAAATCAGAAAATCATTATCAAGTATATAAACCAATAATAATGATGGCAAAGTGTTTAAACTGCCATGGTGATTCTAAAACAATAAATAAAGAAGCTTATGAAATAGTCTCTAAAAAATACCCTCAAGATATGGCTATAAATTATAAAGCAGGTGATTTTAGAGGTGCTTTTTTAGTTGATATAATCAAATAAAACAATAGATTTTTTTACAAATTAAAATATTTAATTAAAAAAGTCTTGACATTTTAGAATAAGTGTTCTATAATCTTTCAAATGGAGTTTGAAACATGGCAAGACCTGTAGAATATGATTTAGATAAAGTACTTGACAGTGCAATGGAAATATTTTGGCAAAAAGGATATGAAGGTGTATCTATGGCTGAACTAGTTTCATATACAGGACTAAATCGTAGAACTATGTACTCTTTATTTAAGGATAAAGAAGGACTTTTTAGAGATGCTCTTGAAAACTATTATTCAAAAAGGTCAGCTTCTAAGTTGACTGTTTTAAGAGAAAATTCTGGAAAAAAAGGTATTGAAGTTTTCTTTCAAACATTTATGTTTAGCGATAATTTTAAAGGGTGTCTTTTCTCAAATACAATGAGAGAAAAAGATTTTATGAATGATGAAACTTATAATATACCCAAAGAGTATTTTGATAATATTTGTGCTCAAATGGAAATAAATCTTTCCCAAGCAAAAGAAATGGGTGAATTTAGCGGTGACGCAAGATCAATGGCAATGATAATAATCACTTTTATTCATGGTTTTCATGTCTACGGAAAGTACAATCATTCAAAAGAAGATAGTGATACTATCATAAAAAATATCTTATCAATGATAAGATAATTTTTTTTATATATTATAGAATGATTATTCTATAATATTACAAATAAAGGAAAAAAAATGTCAAGACTAATAGATGCTATAAAAGAGTATCAAGAAGGAACTTTTAAAAAGAAAGCTCCTATTGAAATTCAAGAGATAATGTTGGCTGCTACAAAAAAGTTACAAGATGAAAGTATTAGTAAAAATGCATTAAAAGTAGGGGATAAATTTGAAAATGTTGAATTATTTAATATAGATGGACATAGTGTTAAACTACATGACTATTTTAAAAATAATGAATTTTTAGTTGTTAACTTTTATAGAGGTGGCTGGTGTCCGTATTGTAATTTGGAATTAAAAGCATTGCAAGAAATTCTTGATGATTTAAAAGCTTTAAATACTTCTTTAATAGCTGTTTCACCTCAAACACCTGATAACTCTTTAAGTACAAAAGAAAAAAATGAGTTAGAGTTTGAAGTATTAAGTGATATTGGAAATAAAGTAGCAAAAAAGGTTGGTCTTGTATTTTCATTAGCTGATGAGTTAAAGCCTATTTATAAAGAGTTTGGAATTGATATTCCTGCTTCAAATAATGATGAAACATATGATTTACCTATGCCTGCAACTTATGTTATCAATAAAAACAAAGAGATAATATTTTCATATATTGATGAAGATTATACAAAAAGAAGTGAACCAAGTGATATTCTTGAGGCAATAAAAAAGAATTAATACTTTTAGGATAATAATGTAAGATAGGTTATAACCTATCTTACATATGAACCATTATTAAAATCTATTGTTGCTCCATTTACATATTCTGGGCAAGAAGTTGCTAACCAAAACATAACTTCTGCTGCTTCTTCAGGCTTTGCAAATCTTCCGCTAGGAACTAACTTTTTAAATTCAGCTTTTCTTTCTTCACTATTATCTTTTTGCATATCAGTATCTACAGGACTTGCTGCAATACAATTTACAATAATACCATCACTTCCTAATAGTTTAGCGAATATTTTTGTAGCATTGATTACTCCTGCTTTTGCAATTCCATACCAAATATCAGGATGACCTACTTGTCCTGCAATAGAAGTGTTATTTACAATTCTTCCATATCCTCTTTTTTTCATATCTTCCGAAAAAAGTGTCATAAGTTCAACTGGAGCATGAAGATCAACATTCATAATCTTTTCTTTTGCTTTTTTTGGATAGTTATCGTATGTATATTTTGGTTGTAAAAAACCTGCATTATTAACTAAAGTATCTATTTCACCTACTTCTTTAGCTAGTTCTGATAAGTTTTCTATATTTGATAAATCATACTCTATAGTAGTTACTTTTTCATTGTCCCTATATGGAAAATCTGAGAAATCTCTAGCAACAACAACTATATCATAATCTGCTTCTAAAAACTTTTTTACTAAAGCTAAGCCAATTCCTTTGTTTCCACCTGTTACAAGTACTCTTTTTAACATATTTTCCCTTTTTTATTTTTTAGTAGGATGAATCATATCATTAAATAGACTTAATGTCAATATAAATTAACAATATAGACAAAATATCTATATTTTAAGTTTAACTTCTTTTATTGTATTATTCACTCTATGAATGAACAACTAAAAACTTTTATTCCTTTATGTGAATCTATAGGAAAACTTTTTTATCCAAATGTTGAGGTGGTTTTACACGATTTGGAGTCTAGAAAGGTAGCTCATATTGTAAACTCTTTTTCAAAAAGAGTAGCTGGTGATGATATGATAAGTGATCCTAAGGATTTAAGTTCTGTAAGTAGCGATATTATAGGACCCTATAGTAAAGTAAATATTGATGGAACTAAGCTTAAAACTGTATCTACAATTATAAGAGATATAAAGAAAAACCCTATTGGAATAATCTGTATAAACTTTAAAGCAGAAGTTTTTGAAAATATGTATGAGTCTTTGAAAGTATTGTTAAATATAGAAGAAGAGAATCAACCTCAAATGCTATTTTCACAAGATTGGAAAGTTCATACTCATAATACAATAAATAAATATCTAAATGAAAACAATCTTATTTTGGAAAATCTAAAAACTAAAGAGAAAAAAGAGTTAGTAATTCATCTTCATAAAGAAGGAATCTTTTCTATAAGAAATGTTATACCTTACCTTTGTAAAGCATTAGAAGTTTCAAGAGCTGCTGTTTATAAATGGTTAAAAGAGATAAAGTAGATATTGTAAATAAAAAGTCTATAAAATCACAAATATTGACAATCTGTCTATAAATAACTATAATTCATTTTTTATTAAAGGTTTATAAATGTTAAAAGGAATAATCACACTTTTATTTTTTCAATTTTTAGGGGAATGTATAGCTATACTTTTTGAACTATTAGTGCCAGGACCTGTTATAGGAATGGTACTTCTTTTAGTTTTTTTAATGATAAGAAAAGGAAGCTTTCCAAGCTTGGATAGTGCAGTAAATGTTCATCTAAGATATTTGCCTATGCTTTTTATTCCTGCTGCAATGGGAATTGTTACACAAGCAGATATTATTTCAAAAGAGTTTTGGGCTATAACTATCTCTTTAGTTCTTGGAACTATAGTTGCACTTGCATTTTGCGCAAAACTTATGGATTATTTAACAATAAAAAAGGAGAATAGAGGATGAATTTTGATGCTTTAGTTGAATATATAACAACAACTCCTTTATTATGGTTACTTTTAACTCTAGGTGCTTTTAAAATTGGAATAATAGTTTATGAAAAGTTTGATAAACATACTTTATTACAACCTATCATAATCTCATATGTGATTATAATGTCTGTACTTTTAATTTCAGGAGCTTCATATGAAGAGTATTTTAAGGGTGTTGAGATTATACACTTCTTCTTAGGTCCTGCTACTGTTGCATTAGCTTTACCTTTGTATAGGAATTTAAAATTTATAAAGACACTTTTTATGCCAATTGTTTTGACACTACTTATAGCTGGAAGTTTTTCAATTATATTTGCTGTTGGATTATTATGGGCTTTAGATGCGCAGTTGCCAACTATTTTATCAATGACAACAAAATCTATTACAGCTCCAATTGCAATTATTACATCTGAACAAATAGGTGCAATTCCTTCTCTTGCAGTTGGATTTGTGTTAATAACTGGAATTATTGGCGCACTTTTAGGGACATTTATTTTTAAAATTATGAAGATAAAACATGATACTTCAAAAGGTTTTGCTCTTGGAGTAATATCTCACGGAATAGGAACTGCAAGGGCTTTTGAAATATCAGAAAAAGCAGCTGCTTTTTCTGCTCTTGCTATGGGACTAACAGGAGTTTTAACTGCTATATTCTTACCTTTGATAATTCAGTTTTTAATGTAATATTTTACTCAAAGAGCATAAAATACATTCCTGTACCCATAATAGATGAGATCGTAATAAGAGAAAAAACTATTTTCCCTAATAGTTTATGTCTTTTATTATCAAGATTCTTATGTTTATATGCTTTAATTGAAGAAAAAATCAAGTAAGCCCAAAGTATAACGCCTACTATAGCGATAAGTATATGAATAATTAAATAAATAAGCATAAAAGATTCTGATGTACCGCTATACTGTTTATAGTATAAAAAACCGCCTTCTATTCTAATCATAATTTCGAAATATAATATAATGATAAAGGTTAAGATAAAAATAGCAACTTGAGACTTTATGTGCAATTTATATCTTTTTTTAACTGCTTGAAAAATACTTGAAGCTAATAAAAATGGAAGTATAATAAAATATATTGTTACGACTGTCATATAAAAAGGTGCTTGCATTTTGATCCTTATTTTGTATCGTCTTTTTATATGTATTATATCATTTTATTGTATTTGACTTTTTTATTCATTAGTGATAGTATTCGAAAAATTTATTAAAAAGTATTTTAATGATTAAAAATATATTTAAATCACGTGAAGCCTTACTTTATGTTATGTCTATATCAATGGTATTTTCATTTTCAGCTTGGATGAGTTTACTTAACAACTTTGTAATAGAAGTAGCTTCTTTTGATGGAAGTCAGATTGGAATACTTCAAAGTCTTAGAGAAATACCTGGTTTTTTAGCCTTTACTGTAGTTCTTGCAATAATCTTTGTTGCTCAACAAAGATTAGCTTATATCTCTATGATTCTGTTAGGTCTTGGTGTTATGGTTACTGGGTACTTTCCTAGTGCAATTGGCCTTTATATTACAACGGTGATTATGTCTATAGGTTTTCACTATTTAGAAACGCTAAATCAATCATTGTCTTTGCAATGGCTATCTAAAGAAAAAGCTCCTATAGTTTTAGGAAAGATAACAGCTGCAAAATCATTTACAGCTCTTTTAGCTTTTATGATTATCTATATTATGATGAAGTTTTATTCTGTTGAGTATAAATATGTGTATGCATTTTTTGGTGGAATTACACTTCTTACAGGTATTTTAGCGTGGATAGGATTTGAACATTTTAAAGATGAGGTTGTTCAAGAAAAAAAATTAGTACTAAAAAAAGAGTATTGGCTTTTTTATGTATTAACTTTTTTTGCAGGTGCTAGACGTCAGATATTTGTTGTATTTGCAGGATTTTTACTAGTTGAAAAATTTGGTGTAGATATTCATAATATGGTAGTACTTCTTTTTGTAAACTCAATTTTGACTATCTATTTTGCTCCAAAAATTGGTAAGTTTATTACAAGATTTGGAGAAAGAGTTACTTTAAAAGTAGAGTATATTGGTTTGATGTTAGTATTTATCTCTTATGCTTTTGTAGACAATTTATATTTTGCGTATTTTTTATTTGTTATTGACCATGTTTTGTTTGCAATGGCTATTGCTCTTAAGACATATTTTCAAAAGATTGCAGATCCAAAAGATATTGCAAGTGCTAGTGCTGTTTCATTTACAATAAATCATATAGCAGCTGTATTTTTACCAGTACTTTTAGGTCTTGTATGGTTATATTCACATTCTCTTGTATTTATTATTGGAGCAAGTATTGCATTCCTGTCATTTGCTCTATCTTTTTTAATTCCAGAACATCCAGAGCAAGGAGTTGAAACTACTCTAAAGGCTAAGAGAGTTAATCCTCTTTCTTAGCTCCACAAGTTGAACAGTATGGTTCATGTCTAGTTGTAGCATTTCCGCAACTTTTGCACTCTTCTTTTAACTTTATTCCACAAAATGGGCAATACTCTTTATTGTAATCTATTTTTCTTTCACACTTAAAACATTGGGAAAATGAGATAAGTTTTGGAAAATCTTTTTTAACAATTTTTTCTTGTTTTAGTCTTGCTGTTCTTTTTTGAATATAATAAATTAATCCTCCGAAAAACAGAACTATAAGTACAATTGATAAATAGTTTAATAAAGAGACTAATCCAATACTAACTAAAAACTCAATAAAATTTTTTAATAAAGTTTTTGGAATAACATGGTAAATAAGTGATAAGGAATACCCAACTATTGGGAGTAATAGTATAAAAGATATATGTGTAGTTATGATTTTTATTACAGGATTATACTCTTGACCTTTTAATTCTTTCTTTTTAGTTCTTAAATAGAAAAATCCAAAAAATAGAAGTAAAGGAACAATAAATAAAAGCATATATCCATACTCTTTAAATGGTTGCCAAAAGGTATAGCTTTTTTTCTCTTTATTAAATAGTTCTTTATTGTTTTCAATATACTGCTTATACTCTTTATAGCCTTCTAAATTTGTAACTTCTGTAATAGAATCTAACTCTTCTTGTAGTTTTTTATTATCTTGATTTAGTGCATCAAATTCAACTTTTGCTTCATTTAAGACTTTATTGTTTTGCATTTTTGCAATTTGCTCAAATAGTCTTGTATTGTATTGTTTTCTTATTTGTTCAAGTCTATTATTGTTTTGTCTTATTTCATCTTTTAGTTTTCTTGTTTTATCAAGATTTGTTTTAAAGATTTTTGTTTTTACAAAAACATTTGTTTTTTCTTCAAGTTTATTACAAATAGAACTTTTGTTATGAAGTTGTATATAAGAATCATAAGAGATGAAGTCATTATAGTTAGTTTTTATTTCTTTAAAATGCTTAGTACATTCATAGGGATAGTATTGATAGGTTTTTGGTGCTTTATTTGTTTCTCCTTCTATTCCTAGAATTACATTTGATAAGATAAAAATATCAAGAATGATGATTAAAAAAATTGATAGTTTTGTTAAGGGTTCATTTTTAAAACTAAAAAGCTCTTTTTTTACAGATTTACTTTTTTGAAGCCATTTCCACATAGATATTCCTTAATAATTTAAGATATTATTGTATCAGAATACTCCTTGAAGCTTGAAAGTAAATTTAAAACAAAAATAAAACATATTTGAAACAATTTTGACTTTTTTGTAAGTTTTTCGTTAAGATATTGTATGGATTCAAAAAAGCAAAAAAAAATCTACGACTTAGAATATATTCAAAATATATTTAGAGTTATTCCTTTGACATTTATTCTTATTCTTTCTATTGTTTCAATATTTATTACTTATGTGATTATAGAAGCTAAACAAAATCGTGAATTGGACTTGATTTTTCAAAAAGAGCTTTTGCATAATGAGTTTGATAAAAAAGAGATTCTTTTTGATTTTTCATCAAAAATAAATCAAAGGCTTGATAATGAGTTATCAAAGATAAATAAGGTTTTACAAGAGCATACTTATAAGATAATAGGAAGTTTAGATAACAACCATAAGGCTTTGAGGTTTGATAGTACAGTTGAATTTTTGGAAAAATATGAAAATGAAAATGGTGTAGATATTGTACTTTTTGAGAAAAAGAAATCAAATATTGTTTATGGACACGATAAAATAGTTTTTCTTTCAAAACTAATCTTTGGTAAATATGATGATACTTATAAAAAGATAGTTTTACAGTATATCTATTCACAAGGAAGATATAACCTTCAAGAGTGGAAAAATGACCTTACTGGTGCACTTAGACTTAGTTTTTTTGATTTACTTAAAATTGATGGTAAAGAGTATTATATAGGAACTTTTTCAAAGTTAGAAAATATTCGCTTTATCACTAAAAATTTGATAATAGATGAGATTGATAATTTAGATAAATCGGAAGATTTCTCTATTTGGTTTTTTGATATGATTACAAAACTTACTTATAATTTCAATGGCAATAAAAAGTATGATAATCTAAATGTTCTTCTTTCTAAAGAGTATAATAGTATGAAATATGATATTTTGAGATATTATGGTTCAAATGAAGAAACCAATAAAGCCTTTAATAATTATTCTTTGTATAATAACAAGTTTAAATTTTTATTCTCTATTGAATATGATAAAAATGTCTTTATAGATGAAAAAAGTATAAAAGATAAATATCATTCTTTATTTATAACGATAAGTTCTTATATTGTTTTAATAGGAGCTTTGTTTATACTGTTTTCACTTCTTTTTTCAAATCTTACAAGAAAGATTTTGGATAGGTATAATAAAGAACTTCAAGATAGAACAGATTCTTTAACACACTGGAAGAATAGATTTGAGTTGGCAATTATTGCTTCAAACGATGGTTTATGGGATATTGATTTTGAAACAGAAGAGATTTATTTTTCTGATAAATGGCTTGAAATATCAGGATATGAAGAAGGAGAGGTTAAGAAGTTTTCAGATTGGTTTGCACTAATCCATAAAAATGAAAAACCACAAGTTGAAACTATTTTTGAAGAAATCTTTGCAAATAAAAGAGATGATTTTATGTGTGAGTATAGACTAAAAACTAAAAATGATGGTTTTAAGTGGATACTTGGACGTGGAAGACTCTTTTTAGATAAAGATACTGGACATAAAAGAATGCTTATGATGTCAATGGATATTGATAAAAACAAGCGTCTTAAAAAAGAGCTTTTAGATGTAGAACTTCTTGTTGAAGATGGCAAAATTGTCCTTTTTAAACTATTTAATGATGATAGTCTTAGTATAAAATATATTTCAAATGCCATTAAAAACTATGGATACAATAAACAGATATTTGAAAATGGCGAAATGAACTTTTTAGACTTAATCTATAAAGAGGATATAAATATTGTAAAAGTTGCATTAAATGCAGCCCTTAGTCAAGATCTAAGTGATTTTACCTTTGTTTGTAGAGCATTAAATGCGGCAAATGAGATAAGATGGATATCTTGTAGAACCTTACTTTTAAAAGACCATTCTGGAAATGTGGTAAATTTTTATGGATATATAAATGATATTACAAAGATTAAACTAAGTGAACAAGAGTTAAAACTAAAAGTAGAAGATGAATTAGAAAAGAATAGAAGGAAAGATAGAATTCTGATTCAACAAAGTAAGTTAGCAGCCATGGGTGAGATGCTTGGAAATATTGCACATCAATGGAGACAGCCACTTAATAATGTATCTTTGTTTTTACAGTTTTTAAAAGATAATTATAAAAATGAAAATTCAAATGAAGTGATGGTAAATAAGTATTTTGATAAATCATTTACTCAAATACAGTATATGTCTCAGACAATTGATGATTTTAGAAATTTTTATAGACCTTCAAAACAAAAAACTTATTTTACAGTAGAACATGCTCTTAGTTCTACAATAGAGATAATTAAAGCTCAACTAAAAAATGAAAATATTGAGTTGATTGAAAATATTGAAGATGTGGAAGTTTTAAGTTTTGAAAATGAGTTAAAACAAGCCTTTTTAAATATATTAAGTAATGCTATAGATGCAATAAAACAAAAAAGAGAAAAACATAAATTCGAAGCTTATGTAAAAATAGATGTTGAAAGCTGCGAAAACCTTGTTAATATAAAGATTGAAAACAATGGTGGAGAGATAAAAGAAGAAGTAATATCAAGAGTTTTTGAACCATATTTTACAACAAAGTTTGAATCTCAAGGGACAGGAATAGGTTTATATATGACGAAGTCAATTATTGAAACAAATATTAAAGGTAAAATTGAAGTTTGTAATATAAAAGATGGTGTGTTTTTTATGATAAGATTACCTTTATATAGTGAGGAGAAGTAATGAACCAAAGAGTTACAAGAGCTTTATTAGTAGAAGATGAAGAAGATGCAAGAGAGATATTAGCTTTTTATTTAGATACAGTTTTTGATGAGGTTGAAGTTGCCTCAAATGGACAAAAAGGCTTTGATAAGTTTCTAAAAAACAAAGAAAAAAACAAGTTTTTTGATGTAATAGTTACTGATATTCAAATGCCACAAAAAGATGGACTAACTATGCTTGAAGAGATAGCACAGATTAGAGAAGAACAAAAGTTTATTATAGTATCAGCATATAAAGATGAAGAGTATCTTTTTAGGTCAATAAATTTAAATGTAATAAGCTATTTTGTAAAACCACTTGTTGTAGAGAATATTATGCAAATACTAAAAAAAGTCAAAAAGTCTATTTTGGAAACAGCACAAATAGTTCCTATAACTGTAGATGATAAACCAGTTAAAATAAATTCTATATATACATATGACAAATCAAAAAAACTATTATACGATGGAAAAGAGATTGTAAACTTATCTAAAAAAGAGACTCTACTAGTTGATGCAATGATTGTAAAAAAAGGTGAAATTAATACAAATGAAACACTTAAAAAAGCAGTTTGGGATGACACTAATACTTCAGATGCAACACTTCGTACTGTTATTAAAAGAGTAAAAGATAAAATTGCCAAAAATGACTTCATTGTTTCAAAAAAAGGTTTAGGATATATTGTTGAGTAAAAAATATACCCAAAAAATGGGAGTTTCTAAATAAATTTCATATTTTGAAACAATTTTGAAACAATTTGGAAAAATCTATGTTATACTTTCATTGTAAAACAAAAAGGGAGATTACAATGAAATTAAACTTACTTAAAAAACTAGCTGTTTCATCTTTAGTTGCAGCATCATTAGTTACTGTTGCAAGTGCAAAGAAAGCTGAGCAAAAATATGTTATTGCTACTGCAAGTACAGGTGGAACTTATTATCCAGTGGGAGTTGGGATTGCAACTATTGCATCTTTAAAATTAGCAAAGAAAAATAAACTTACTTTTTCAGCTATTACATCTGCAGGTTCTGGGGAAAATGTAGATATGTTAGAAAAAGGCGAAGTTGATTTTGCAATTTTACAAGGTCTATTTGGTTCAATGGCTTGGCAAGGTAAAGCTAAATATGAAGGTCAAGCAAAGAAAAATCTAAGATCAGTATCTATGTTATGGCAAAATGTTGAGCAATTTACTGTTAAAAAAGATTTTGCAAAAACTGGAAACGTAATGGATTTAAAAAATCTTTATGGTGAGAGGTTTTCTATTGGTGGAAGATCTTCAGGTTCAAGAGTTTCTGCTGAAACAATTATGAGTTCACTTGGAATAGAATTTGATAAAATGAATATCCAATATCTAGGGTATACTCCAAGTTCAACTGCACTTCAAGATGGAAAAGTTCAAGGGATGAATACTCCATCAGGACCACCAACATCTGCTGTTACAAATGCATTTGCTTCTATTGGTAATGACAAAATTAGAGTATTAGATTTTGATGCAAATAATTTAAAAGCAATTAATGATAACTATCCTGTATGGACTCCATTTACAATTAAAGCTGGAACATATCCAGGTCAAAATAAAGATATCAATACAATTGCACAACCAAACTTATTAGTTGTAACAAAAGATACTTCAGAAGAGACAGTATATTTATTAACAAAAACTATTTATGAGAACTTACCATTCTTAAATACAGTACATAAAGCTACAAAAGCAATGTCTTTAGAAAAAGCAATTGCAGGACTTCCAATGCCTCTACACCCAGGTGCGGCAAAATTCTATAAAGAAAAGGGAATTAACATTCCAGCTTCTTTAATAGCTAAATAATATAAATTTAAAAGGAGTTTACACTCCTTTTAAAACTTACTATTTTATAAACTATATAAGTGATTTCCAATTGTTTATGTAGTTTATATTCTTATTGAATTAATTTGAGGGATGAATAATGATTAAGATTAAATATTTTAAAGAGATTACTTTTGTTTACGCAATTTTTATCTCACTATTTCACTTTGGGATAAATATTTGGGGTGGTTTGAGTGACCTTTGGTTTAACTCAGCACATTTTGCTCTTTTAGCTTCACTTGGGTTTTTAACTTTTGAAGCAAATAAAAATGATAATGAAGTATCTATAGTAAATTTAATTTTTGCAGTAGGTTCTTTAGTGACATTTTTTTATATGATGGCATTTGAAGAGAGTCTTTATGCTGTTGCTAATGGACAAATGAGAACAAGTGATTTAGTAATTGCATCTCTAACTATTATTTTAGCAATTGAGATGGTTAGAAAATCTACAGGATATGTAATACCAGGTATTATTGTTTTTTGTATTGCTTACTTACTGTTTTTAGGACAACACTTTGAAGGTGTATTTGCTTTTGCTGGTATGAGCCCTGAAAGATTTTTATATAGAATGTTCTATACAAATGAAGGTTTATTTGGTCCAATTGCTACAATATCTTCAACATATGTATTTATGTTTATTTTATTTGCAGCTTTTTTATTAAAATCAGGAGCAGGGGATTTTATTGTTGATGTTGCCAATGCAGTTGCAGGAAGATATACCGGTGGAACTGGACATGTTGCTGTTATATCATCTGCTATGATGGGTACTATTTCAGGTTCAGCTGTTGCAAATACAGTATCTACTGGATCTATTACAATTCCTATGATGCAAAAAGCAGGTTTCAAATCAAAGTTTGCAGCAGCTGTGGAAGCAGCAGCAAGCACAGGAGGACAAATTATGCCTCCTATTATGGGTGCAGGGGCTTTTATTATGGCTCAGATGACACATATTCCTTTTGTAACTATTATCTCAGTATCTGTTTTACCTGCAATTTTATATTTTGCATCAATTGCATTTTATATTAATATTCATGCAAAAGAGCACAATGTAAGAGGTGAAAAATCTGATGTGAAAATCTTACCTATTTTAAGAGAAGGTTTTCATTTTATTATTCCCTTATCAACTTTAGTTGGATTATTGATTTATGGGTTTACCCCTACGTATTCAGCAGGAATTGCAATTGTAACTATTGTATTAGCTTCTTATCTTACAAAAAATAAAAGAATGGGAATAAAAGAGATACTAGAAGCTTTGGCTCTTGGAAGTAAAAATATGATTGTAACAGGTGTACTGTTAATTGCTGTTGGTATCATTGTTGGTATTATCAACATCTCTGGTATTGGTATTACTTTTTCACAGTTAATCATGGAATGGTCAGGAAATTCACTTTTAATAGCTATTATTTTAGTTGCAATAGCTTCACTTATTTTAGGTATGGGATTACCTGTTACAGCTTCTTATGTTGTATTATCAGTATTATCTGCACCTGCACTAGTTGGTCTAATGCTTAGTCCTGAAATGGCAGCACTTGTAAATGCAGGTATTCAGATTCCTGAGGTAACTATGTACTTATTATCAGCGCATTTGATAATATTCTGGTTATCACAAGATTCAAACCTTACTCCTCCTGTGTGTTTAGCAGCATTTGCAGCAGCAGCTATTGCAAAAACACCACCTATGGCTACTGGTTTAACTTCTTGGAAAGTAGGAAAGGGAATGTATATTATTCCACTTCTATTTGCTTTTACTCCACTTGTAAATGGTACTTGGTTTGAAAGGTTTGAAATATTTGGTTTTGCATTATTTGGAATAATGTGCTTTTCTATCGTAATGGAAGGATATTGGGATAGAAAAATGAGTATTTTAGAAAGATTAGTATTTGCCGTTGCAGCAGTGTTACTTCTTACAACTGATAGTATTTTTGATATGGAGAGTTTCTTTGGAGTTGTACAAAACACTCATATTGTAGGATTTGGAATTTTTGCTGTATCTATGGTACTTCATAAGATGCTTTCAAAAGAAGAAAAAAAATATGCCAAAAGTATATGAGTTAGAAAGAGTAGGGATATCTACTGTAAAAATGTAGATAGAATAAAAATTGGAATAAATAAAAAGTAGGATGTTAAAATGTATGATTATCTAATAATTGGGGCTGGAATTATTGGACTTAATATTGCTAAAAATTTAAAAGAAAGATTCCCTGAATCAAAAATTTTAGTATTAGAAAAAGAGAAAGAAGTTGCTTTGCATAGTAGTGGTAGGAATTCAGGTGTATTACATGCAGGGTTTTATTATACTGCTGATTCATTAAAAGCAAAGTTTACAAAAGAAGGAAATGCTGCTTTAAAAGAGTTTTGTAAAAACAGAGGTCTAAAAGTAAATGAGTGTCAAAAAGTTGTAGTAGCTCAAAATGAATCTGAACTAAAAGGTTTAGAAGAGTTAAAAAGAAGAGGCGATGTAAATGGAGTAGAGCTTATTTGGCTTGATGAAAAGAGACTTGAAGAGTTATATCCTAATGTAAGAACACATGAAAAAGCGCTTTTATGCCCTTCTACAGCAACTGTAAATCCAAGTGAGGTTACTCGAGAGTTTGCAAAGGTTTGTAAGGAGATTGGGGTAGAACTTATTTTAGATTGTAAGTATGAATCTAGTGAAGGTAATAAAATTATTACATCAAAGGGTGAGTTTATATCTAAAAAAATAATAAACTGCGCAGGTCTTTACGCAGATAAAATTGCAAATGATTTTGGTTTTTCAAAAGATTATGTAATTATTCCTTTTAAAGGAATATATTTAAAAGATCATGAAAATAAAGCACAATTAAAGACAAATATTTATCCTGTACCAAATCTTGATAATCCATTTTTAGGAGTTCATTTTACTCTTACAGTTGATAATGAAGCAAAAATAGGACCAACTGCAATTCCTGCTTTTTGGAGAGAAAATTATAAAGGCTTTTCAAATTTTAATATAAAAGAGTTTTTCCAAATTATATATTATGAAACAAAACTATTTCTTACAAATGCTTTTGGATTTAGAGAATTAGCATTTACAGAAATTCAAAAGTATTGTTTTGCTTATTTAAAAGCTTTAGCAAAAGACTTAACTCAAAATATGGATAATGTAGGTTTTGATCAATGGAGTACACCAGGAATTAGAGCACAGCTTTTAAATAAAAAAACATTAGAGCTAGTACAAGATTTTGTTGTAGAATCTGATAAAAATTCAGTTCATGTATTAAATGCTGTAAGTCCAGCATTTACTTGTTCAATTCCTTTTGCAAATTGGGTAGTTGAGGAGTATGTTATAGATAAGTAATAAAAAGTAATGTAATTTATTTTTATATGGATATAATTGAATATTTCAATTAAGGATTTATCATGTCTTACATAAAATTAAATTCAGAAAATATTTTTAATGAACATATATGTTGTGCTTTTTCAGATAAAAAGTGTAAAGATGGTTATGAGGCAAAGAAACATTGGTTAAACTCTCAGTTTGAAAAAGGTTTTGTTTTTGAAAGGTTAGATGAAAGAGCAAAGGTTTTTATGGAAACAGTACCTTTAAAAGATGCTTGGGTTCCTGTAAATGAAGCTAATTATCTTTATATTGGATGCTTTTGGGTTAGTGGAAAATATAAAAAGCAAGGACATGGAAAAAAACTTCTTGAAAATGCAATAATAAGGTGTAAAGAAAACTCTATTGATGGTTTAGTAACTATTGTAGGTAAAAAGAAATTTCATTTTATGAGTGATACTAAATGGTTATTAAAACAAGGTTTTGAAGTAGTAGATGAAACAAGTGATGGTTTTGTACTCTTAGTTTTAAAACTTAAAAAAAGTGCTATAAATCCAAGTTTTAAGGATAGTGTACACAAGCAAGATATTAGCACTAAAGGATGTGTGGTTTATTTTTCAAATGGATGTCCTTATAGTGAGTATTATATTAATGAATCTCTTGTAGAACTATGTAAAAAGAAGAAGATATCATTAGAGATAAACAAAATAGATAGTTTAGAAAAGGCTCAAAACTCACCAACACCTGCTACAATATTTTCATTGTTTTATGAAGGTAAATTTATTACAACAGATATAAGTGTTTGTATTGAGAGTAAATTTAATAAGTTAGTAAAGTAAAGTTAAAACTCTAGCTCTTTTAGATAATTAGCTATTTTGGGTATATAATCTTTTCTACAAACCAAACAAGTAGGAATATACGCTGTTTTTTTGTCTAGTTTTGTAATTTTTAAATCATCTTTGAATCCTAGTTTTTCAACTAGATTTGTTGGTAGCAAAGTTTTACCCATACCTGATTTTACGCAAGCTAATATTGTCTCTAAGCTTCCAAAGGCAAGTGATTTTTCTATTATTTCTCCTTTTTGTATATAATAGTTTTTTAAAAATTCATCATATGCGCAACCTTTTTTAAATGATAAAACTACATTTTGGCATTTTCCTTCTTTTGGTTCTAGTATTGCTATTTCTTCTTCATATTTTTGTAAAACTATTAAATCTTCATGTTTTGGATCTCCACTTACAAAAGCAATATCTACTTTATAATCTAAAATCATTTTCATCATATCTCTTGTAGTACCAGTTAGAAGTTCTAGCTGCATATTTGGAAAATCTTCATGAAGTTTTATTAAAAAAGGTGATATTCTAACTGCTGCATTACAGTCTGTTGAACCTACAATTAATTTTTTTTGTTGGTCTAGGTTTTGCATATCTAGTATTGCTGTTTCAACTCTTCTTACTATTTCAATTGCATGTCTATAAAGTTTTTCTCCTTCTTGTGTTAAAAGTACACCTTTAGGAACACGATGAAATAAAGGTAATCCTATAGATTTTTCAAGTTGTTTTATTCTTGAAGTTACATTTGATTGGGCAAAACCAAGCTCCTGTGCTCCTAAAGATATACTTTTATTGTTTGCTACTGCTACAAAAACTTTTAGTAGATTTGAATCCATATCACTTTTCCTTATATCACTTATCACGATTTTATATTTGACACACTATCACTTTTAGTGATATTATACATAATCTTTAAAAAAAAGGGAAGTGATTCATGCATTTTAATTTATTAGATAGAAACAATAATATCTCTATTTTAATAGCTGGGATTATTGCAGTAATCATTGGAATAGGAGTTGCAAGATTTGCATTTACTTCACTTTTACCTCCTATGTTAGAAGGTTTTTTGACTGTTACTTTTGCAGGGATTTTAGCCTCTGTTAATTTTGCAGGATATTTAAGTGGTTCAATTTTTTCTATGTTTATAAAAGATATAAACCAGAAAGTAATATTTTTTAGAATAGGTATTGTTTTATCAATTGCAACTACTGTCATCCTAGGAATAACAGAAAATGAAATAGTTTGGGTTATAGGTAGGATTGTAGCAGGTTTTGCAGCAGCAATGGCTTTTGTTGTAGGTTCTGCTATTGTTATGAGTAAACTATCTTTTGAGAATAAAACAAAAGCTATGGGTTTCCATTTCTCTGGAATAGGATTTTCAATATTAATAACTGATTTAATAAGTAGAGTAGTTTTAAGTAGTGGAGGGGATTGGAAAGATTCTTGGTTAGTCCTTGTTTTTGTTGGTTCTCTTTTATCTATTTATTCAATTTATATTTTATCATTTGATAAAAAAGTTAAAACAAATGTTGTGAAACATAAGTTTAATAAAGCTTTATTTACGCCTTTTGTAATATTAATTATTTGTGCTTACTTTACTGAAGGAGTTGGATTTGTTGTTCAAGGAACCTTTTTACCTGATATTATCAACTCTCTTAAAGGTTTAGAAGGTTATGGAAATCTTACGTGGACACTAGTTGGTCTTGCTGGAATTCCTTCTTGTATTATATGGCTTAGACTAGCACATAATTATGGGAGTGTAAATATTATTATAATTGCACTATTAGTACAAATGATAAGTATTTTAATACCAGCAATGACATCAAATATCTATATGAATTTATTAAGTGGTATTTTATTTGGTGGAACTTTTGTAGGACTTGTTGGATTATTTATGAATCTTAGTGGAAAATTAGCAGGAAGTAATCCTGTTATATTAATGGGAGCTGTTACAACTTCATATGGAACTGGGCAAGTCGTAGGACCTCTTTATTCTATATATTTTATTGAGAAATATGGAAATTATGATTATGCTCTGTATTTAACAGCATTGATTGTTTTAGGAGGAGTTTTATTACTACTTTTTTCTAAAACAATTATGACAGAAGAACAAAAAAAATTATAAGGAGATTAAAAAAATGCCAATAATAAATGTAAAAATGACACATGAAGATGGAGGGGCAACAGTAGAACAAAAAGAGGAATTAGCAAAAAAATTAACAGATGTTTTTGTAGAGGTTTTTGGACGTGGTGAAAAGACTTGTGTAGTAACGATTGATGAAGTATCAACTGATAATTATGCAATAGGTGGGAAAACAATAAGTAATATAAGAAAAGGCAATTAAGTGTATGCAGTAATTTTTGAAGTTGAAATATCTGAGGGAAAAAAAGATCAGTATTTAAATATAGCAGCTAAGTTAAAAAAACAACTTGTAACTATGCCTGGCTTTATCTCTATTGAAAGATTTGAATCTTTGGTAAATGAAAGAAAACTTCTTTCTCTCTCTTTTTGGGAAGAAGAAAAACATCTATTAGCTTGGAAAAAAAACCTTGAACATATGTCAGCACAAAAAGAAGGACGAGAATCTATTTTTAAAGATTATAGAATAAGAATTGCTGAAATTAAAAGGGATTATACTATGGAAACTTCATCATTAAAGTAATTATTATATTTTATCTAGATTAAAGTATAATCAATTCATGAAAAAACTTGATACCTCAATAAAAGATGCAATTTTAATATTTTTAGTAGTTTTTATAATAGCTCATACTTTAACTTATTATGATGGCTTTGAACTCTTAATTGAGTTTGTAGAAGAGTATGAAGAATATGAATTAGATGAATTTATTTTAATTCTATTTGTTGGCTCTTTTGGAGGATTTTTATATTCAATTAGAAGATATCTAGAGGTAAAAAAATTAAAGCAAAAACTTGATGAATATAGTAAAGAGTTAGAAAAAGATAATCTTGAAAAAGAATCAATTTTGTTAGAGCAAACAAAGATGGCTTTTTTAGGTGAAATGATAAGAAATATTGCTCACCAGTGGAGACAACCTTTAAGTGGAATAAGTACTTCTGTTAGTGGATTAAAGCTTGAAAAAGAGATGGGTGTGCTTAATGATGAAATTCTAGATAGAACTTTAAATAATATAATGGATACAACTTTATACTTATCTGATACAATAGATAGTTTTCGAGACTATATGCAAGAGAATAGTGTTAAGAAGTCATTTGATGTAAACAAGAATATAAATAAAGCTTTTTCTATTCTTGAAGGTCCTTTAAAAGCTACATTTATCAAATTAGTTCTAGATTTAAAAAATGAGATTATCATTAGTGGTTATTCAAATGAACTTACACAAGTTATAATGAATATAATTTATAATGCAAAAGATGCCCACGATATAACTCAAAATAAAGATAGATATATTTTTATTTCAACAAAAAAAGAGAATGAAAAACTATCTATAGAAATATATGATAATGCAAATGGAATTGATGAAAAAATTATTGGAAAAGTTTTTGAACCATACTTTACTACAAAACATCAATATAAAGGCACTGGATTAGGACTTTTTATGTCATATAAGATTATTAATGAGAGAATGAAAGGTGAATTAAGTGTCAAGAATATTGAGTTTGAATATAAAGGGAAAAGCTATAGAGGTGCAAAGTTTTTAATAACAATTCCCATAAAATAGAAAACCATAAATCACACTTTAAACCCTCTTTAGTATGATAAACTGCTTTTTTATTAAAAGGAGAAAATCATGTTAGGTGAAATCAATAGTTTTTTGAACAACCTAATTTGGGGCAATATTTTAATATATTTATTACCTTTATTAGGTATATTTTTTACAGTTAGCTCTAAGTTTGTACAGTTTAGATATTTTTTTAAAATGTTCAATATCCTAAGGGATACTGTTCATGACAAACAAGGACATATCAGTTCTTTTCAAGCACTAATGTTAAGTGTTGCTGGTCGTGTTGGTGGTGGTAATATTGCAGGAGTTGCAGTTGCTATTACACTTGGTGGACCAGGAGCAGTTTTCTGGATGTGGATTATTGGACTTATTGGTATGAGTACAAGTTTTTTTGAGTGTTCTTTAGCTCAACTGTATAAAGAAAAAGATGCAGAGGATTCTTGTGTTTATCGAGGTGGTCCAGCTTATTACGTAACAAAAGCTTTAGGGCAAAGATGGATTGGTGTTATTATCTCTGTTCTTATAATGATTACCTTTGGTTTTGCTTTTAATGCTACACAATCATATATTATCACTACTTCTTTTGAATCTACATTTTCTGTTCCTAGTTGGATCAGTGGTATTATAATAACTTTTCTTTTTGCTTTAGCTATTTTTGGTGGAATTAAAAGAATAACAAAATTTTCAGAAGTGATTGTTCCTATAATGGCTGTTGGATATCTTCTTATTGCTGTTGTAGTGATTGCTTTAAATATCTCAGAAGTTCCATCTTTGGTTGGAATGATTATAAATGAAGCATTTAATCCAAGTTCTGCTATTGGTGGAGGTATTGGAGCTGTTATATTACAAGGTGCTAAAAGAGGAATGTTTTCAAATGAGGCAGGTCTTGGTTCTGCACCAAATGTAGCAGCAGTTGCTTATGTAGCTCACCCTGTTCAACAAGGAATAGTACAATCTTTTTCTGTATTTATTGATACTATTATTTTATGTTCTTGTACTGCGTTTATAATTCTTTTATCTGGAATTTATCAACCAGGAGTAGAAGGTATTCAAGGAGTATTATTAACTCAAAATGCATTGATTGAACATATTGGACCATTTGGTGGTTATTTTGTAACGATAGCACTATTACTTTTTGGATTTTCTTCAATGTTATATAACTATTATTTAGCAGAAAATTCACTTAACTTTTTTGTAAAAGGAAATAGAACAATTTTTGCAATTTTTAGAGTAATTGTAGTTGCTTTAATTATTTGGGGATCATTTCAAAATCTATCTTCAGTATTTTCTTTTGCAGATTTATCTATGGGATTATTAGCCGTAATTAATTTAGTTGTAATTGCAATTTTATATAAACCAGTATTACAACTTATTAAAGGTTATGATAGACAACTTAAAGAGGGTAAAAAACCAGTCTTAAAGTATAATGATTATGTGGAATTTAAAATAGATAAAGAAGTCTGGAAAGAGATTGTTAATAATATTAACGATGAGAAAGAAAAAGCAAAAGTGTAAGTTTTTATTATGCTTTTTGCTTATTAAGTAAAAATTGGACATCATAAAGGTTAAATATGTATAAGGGCTTTAATATGTTCAATAAAGAAGGGATACCTTTTTTTACCATTGCAATTCCTTTTTTAAGTATAATTTTTATATCTTTTTTTACTGTTTCTTATCATTTGAAGCTTTCCAATGAGAGTTTACAAGTAGAGATTGAAGAGTATAAAAAAGTTTATACTTTAAAAAATAATATAACACAAAAACAAATAGATTCTATAATAGAAGAAAGAATTAATTTACATAAAGAAAAAGATAAAAAGTTTAAAAGATTTATTCTTGTCATGACTATTTCAGTATTAATTTTTATGGCTCTTTTCTCTTTTTTAATGATCTCTATTATTGGTGATGTAGTAAAAAAATATAAAAGTCAAGTTCAATTAAAAGAAGAAAAACTTGAGAATTTAAATAAAAACTTGGCTTCAAAAGTAGAACTTGGTATTCAAGAAGCAAAAGAGAAAGATAAAGCTATTCTAAGACAATCAAAGTTAGCAAGGCTTGGAGGAATGATTTCTATGATTGCTCATCAATGGAGACAACCTTTAACAGAACTTTCAGGGGTTTTAATGGAGCTTGAAACAGCAACAAGATTTAAAAAAGTAAATGATAAACATATTTTGCACTCTATTGAGAGAAGTGATAAGTTGATTGAATTTATGTCAAATACTATTGATGATTTTAGAAATTTTTATAAGCCAGATAAGAAAAAAGAGAGTTTTCTTATAAAAGAGTCTTGTATTAGGGCATATGGAATTATTGATGCTACATTAAAAGATTTAGGAATAGAATTTATTTTAGAAGTAAAAGAGAATAGTGAGGCTTATGGCTATCCAACAGATTTCTCTCAAGTGGTTTTAAATATTATAGGAAATGCAAAAGATATTCTAATAGAAAGAAAGATAAAAGGTCCAAAAATTTATCTAACTATTGATAGAAAAAATGATAAGAGTATAGTAACTATTAAAGATAATGCAGGTGGGATAAAAGAAGAATATTTAGATACTCTATTTGATCCTTACTTTTCAACAAAAGATTCAGGAACTGGCTTAGGGCTTTATATTTCAAAGCATATTATTGAAAAGAATATGGCAGGAGAGTTAAGTGTTAAAAATGATGAAGATGGTGCTGTTTTTGAAATAGTACTAGATGCTTAAAAGAGAAAAAATGAATGAAAATTTATTAGAAGAATTAAAAAATATACCGATTTTATGTGTTGAAGATGAAGAAGGTATTAGAGAAGTTATTGTAGAAACTTTAAGATACTATTTTGATGAAGTCTATGAAGCAAGTGATGGAGAAGAGGCCTATGAAATATATCAAGAGTATAGACCGAAGATAATTTTATCAGATATACAAATGCAGAACTGCGATGGTGTAGAGTTTGTTAAAAAAGTTAGAGAACACGATCATCAAACTACAATTATAATGCTTACAGCGTATTCAAATGAAGAGTATTTAATTGATTTGATAAACTTGAATATAAATCATTTTATATTAAAACCTTTAAATCTAAAAAAATTAAATCAAGCACTTTTAAAGTATCTAAATAAAAGTTTAGAACCTATAACTTTAGCTAAAGATTTAGTACTAGATTTAGAAAAAAGAGAACTTTTATATAAAGATGAAGAAGCAGTTATTTTAAGGAAAAGAGAAAAAGAATTTTTGCAACTTCTGTATGAAAAAAAAGGTGCTATTGTTACTTACGATATGATTGAAGAAGAGCTTTGGATAGAAAAAGAAATGACTTCTCATGCCTTAAAATCTTTTATAAAAGAGCTTCGAGCAAAACTTCCTTTTAATATAATAAAAAATGTTCCTCAAGAAGGATATACATTAGCTAATTAAAAGGATATGAATAAAATAAAAGTAATCAAAGGAAGGTATATATGAAAATTACTATTATAAATACTGGTGGAACATTTAACAAAAGATATAATCCCATAAAAGGTGAATTGGAAGTTCCCAATGATAATATAGCTTTAGAGAAGATAATTTCTTCTTGTCACAATATAGAGTTTGAGATTAAAAACATTATTTCAAAAGATAGTTTAGATATGGATGATAACGATCGGCAAACGATTGTAGATGTTGTGAATAAAAGTGTAAATGATAAAATAATTATAATTCATGGAACGGATACAATAGATTTAACTTCAACTTTTTTAAAAAAACAAGTAAAAAATAAAAAGATTGTTTTTACAGGAGCTATGGTTCCTATGAGTATTGATGAAGTTGAAGCAACTATGAATTTTTCCCAAGCTTTAGGCTTTTTAAGTGCAGATGTTAAAGATGGGATCTATTTATCTATGCATGGAGTTGTTGTAGAAGCATCAAAACTTATAAAAAATAGAAGTGTAGGTGAGTTTTTAATCAAAGATTAAAAGCTTTTGAACAAAAAGTATATTTTAGATATACTAAGAAAAAAATAAGGAAACAAAATGTTCGTACAACTTAATGACAGAGTTTATTTAAACATGAGTAAAATCACGAGAACAAAAATTGATCATGTAGAAGATGGAATCAGAGTAAGATTTTATGAAGGACAAGATCAAGTTGCAAAATCACAAAGATTTGAAGATGTTAAAGAAGCTCAAAAGTGGTTAAAAAAACTATTAAAAGATTTATAATCTTAATTACACAAGAGTAAGGCTTAAAGCTCTTACTCTTGTGTTGGGTCTACAAAATTTCTAGAAGCTAACTCTTTATCTATTGTATAAAGTCCATATCCATTATCTCCCACAAGTTTAATATGATCAATAATTTCACCTACTGTTGCTTCTTCTTCAACTTGTTCAGTTACATACCATTGCAGTAAGTTATATGTTGCATGATCTTTCTCTTTCATTGCTATGTCAGATAGATTGTTTAAATTTTTTGTCATAAATTGTTCATGAGCTAATGATTTTCTAAATACATCTAGAAGTGATTTATATTCAACTTTTACACTTTTGATATCTGGAAGTGTAATTTCTGCTCCTTGATCTTCAAGATATTTAAACATTTTCATTCCATGCGCTACTTCTTCTTGATACTGAATTAAAAACCAAGATGCTGCACCATTAAAACCCTCTTTAGAACAGTATGCACTCATACCAAGATAAATATATGCTGAGTGAAACTCTTTATTTAATTGTACTATTAACTCTTTTTGTAAATTTTTGCTAATCATAATATTCCTTTTTAATTATAGAAAATATTATAACACTTTAATATAGAACAAATCTTTAAAATTTGTTATTTTTTAAGTTATTATTAACTTTTACACATATATAATAGAATTAATAACTTAATAATAAAGGATAAAAAATGAACGAATTAATTTCAACTGTATTATCTGCTGCTAGCAATATTTTAGAGTTTACTGCTTGGTTTGGTTGGGGCGGATTTTAATAATTAAAGATGAGGGATAATCCCCTTATCTCTATTTAGAACTTATATTCTAAAGTAAATAAAAACTCTCTGCCTTTTGTAAAGGCTCCTTTTTGAAAACTTGTTAAAGTTGAACCTGCTGGGATTCTATTATCCCTATCTAATAAGTTTGTTACATTGAAGTTTAAAGATAGATTTTTCTTAATTTTATAGTTAATATTTGCATTAAGAGTTATATTATGATTAGTCTCTTCACCTATTCTTTCATTTGAATTGTTAATTGGTGCTTTCATTTTACCTATATAGTTTGCATATATTGAATATCTTGTAGTATCATTTTTATAAGACATTCCTATTTTAGATAAAACTTTAGGAGAAAAATCTGGGGAATAGTTTTTAGAACTATTTTTTACTTTATGTTTTGTATTTTGTAAAGTTATACTTGAAAATATATCTAAATTATGGTTTGGTTTATAGGTTAAGGCAAACTCTAAACCTCTTGTGATCTTATCTCCTACATAAGTAGTAGGTAGGTTTGTTCCACTTTGGGTAAATAAACTTATATTTCTTCCCTTGTTATAAAAAATAGAAGAGTTGATTTGATAGTTTTTAGAGATGTACATATAGTTTATTTCACTACTTTTAATCTCTTCATATTTTTCAATACTAGAGTAGGTAAGTTGATTTGCTTTCCCATGTAGAAATTTTAAATGATTATTTGCATTTATATGATAAATGGCACTAAATTCTGGTAAGTAATCAGATCTTTTAGGAATTATTCCGTAGATATGATTATCATAATGAGGATTACTTAAATCATTATCTTCTTTAAAATCGATTCCAAATTTATCTCTTTTTGTGTATCTAATTCCACTATTAAACTCAAATTTATCAGAAAATTTATACTGAATTTTTGAGTAAAGATCTTTTGTTTTAAAAGAGTAATCTCTTTTATTAGCAATAGTATATAGTGTTGATTCTAATGAATAATCAAAGTCTTCATATGTTGCGCCCAAAAGAAATTTTATTTTATCATTTACTGCGTAGTTAAGATGCATATCTAGTTGATGTCTTTTATCTTCTGCATGGTTATTTACTTTAGCCAGAGGGTTACTTAAAATATTAAATTGATTAATATCATAATTTTTTTGCGAGGTAATAAAATTGATTTTGTATGATAGTTTATCATTTAGTTCATCTTCATATGTTAAAGATATAGTTTTTTCTTCTTGTTCAACTTCATTTCCATCTCTATATGTTGGTTCTATATATGTTCCATAATTAGTTTTAGAATAAGTTATATCTGTTGTTAAATTTTTATATCTATGTGAAAAATCAAGGGTTTTATACTCATTTTCAAGTAGTCCATCTAAAGATTTATTTGCTTTTGAACCTCTACTTGCAAAATAGTTTGGATTAAAAGCATCACTTAAATCTCCTTTAATTCCATCTGTTTGGTAAAAGCTTGTATTTAAAGTAAAACCTCCATTTTCTTGAGCTTTACTTATTCTTGCAAATACTTTTGATTGCTTGTTATTTCCTTTTGAAAGAGATATTATGTTCCCTTCATTGAAATCATTTGTAATAATATTTATTGAACCATACATTGAATTACTTCCATAAGTAACTGCTTGTGGACCTTTTATAATCTCTATTCTATCTATTGCTTTAATAGGAGTTGCAAAGAAATTTCTATTTGAAGTTCCTCCTCTAGGAACTCTTAAAGGAGAGATAGAGTTGTTATTTATCATTAGTTTAAAAGAAGAGCCTAAACTTCCCCTTGAACCTATTTGAAAGTGTTCAGTATCGTCAATAATGAATAAACCAGGAATATTTTTAAGAAGTTCATCAAGTGTAGTATAGTTATATTTTTCAATATCTTTTCTAGTTAAAACAGTAATATTTGCAGGAATCTCTTCTACTCTTTGGTAGCTTTTTGTTGCTGAGTAGATTTTTATATCCATTAACTCTTCAAGAGATAAGGTATCTAAATCATGTTGATCTGTATGTTGTGCAAATAGTAAATTAACTGATGTTAAAAGAATTAAGATACTATGTTTCATGTTTTCTCCTTAAATGAACTTTCTTTTGGTATAACTATAATAAATTTTGTTCCTAAATTTTTTTCTGATTGCATATCTAATGTTCCTTTTAGTTTTTGATGAACTAAGTTATAAACTATGTTTAGTCCTAGTCCAGTTCCTCCCGTATTTCTTTTTGTAGTTACAAAAGGTTCATATATTTTATCTATAATATCTTCTTTTATTCCATTTCCATTATCTTCATATTCAAGAATTAAGTTGTTATCTTCTTCTTTTATGATTACAATAATTTGTGCTTCTTTTTTTATATCTTCAAATCCATGAATAATTGAATTTTGAATAAGATTATTGAAAATTTGAGCAATAACACCTGGAGAGTTTTTTATTTTAATATTCTCCCCTTCAATTATTACCTTAACTGGAAGAAGTTTAAGTTTATTATGATTTGTTAAAAATATCTCTTGAATATAGTTTTTTATATCAAAGACTCTTATATCATTTGTAACTTGGTCTACAGAAATTTGTTTAAAACTCTTTATTAATCCAGAGGCATAGTTTAAACTTTTTAATAATAGTTTTGAAGTATCGTTTAAAACTGATAATCTTTTTTCCATTGTAGATTTTGTAAGTGTTTCATTTTCATAATCACTTATTAAACTCTCTGTTTCTTTTATTATAATCGAACTTCCTGTAATTGCATTTCCAAGCGGAGTATTTACTTCATGTGCAATACCACTTACAAGGTTTCCTAATGCTGACATTTTTTCAGATTCAATAAGTTTTTGTTGGGTTTGTTTTAAATCATATAAACTTTTTTCTAACTCTTGAGTTCTTATTTCAACTTGTTTTTCAAGGTTATTAGTAAGATTCTCCGTATCTTTTAAAAGCATGTTAAAGGCTTTATATAAAGAGCCTATTTCATTTTTTGAATTATAATTTACCCTTGTAGCATAATTTTGAGAAGAAGCAATATCTTCTGCTGTTGAGGCAAGAGAAAGTATAGGACTTAATAGATAGTTACTTAAAAAAATTGATATAATATAAATTACTAATAATAAAGCTAAGGTAAAAAAGATAACTTCATTAAAAACTTTCATCAATAATTCTGTAATAATTTGTGTGGATTTTTCCATATAAAGTATGCCATAAATTTCGTCTTGATGTTTTAGGGGAATACTAAACTTTAGTGTTCCATATTTTAAGAACTCGTTTGTTTCTGACTCTAAAGAGATTTTATTTAAATTAACTTCAATAGGTTTTCTAATAAGAGAAGGGTTATATTGAGCAAATATCTCTTTTTCATTGTTAAAAACGACAACTCTTAATACATTCTTATCATTTTCAAGTTTTTGTAAACTTTCTTTAACACCATCATAATCATCAAAAACTAATGCAGAAACAGTAAAGTCTGCAAATAAGTTTGCTTGAATAATAGAGTTTTGAATAAAATTGTTTTTTTCAAGTTTTACATTTGCAATGAAATTAAAATATGTAACACCAATTACAATTGTTGAACTAATTGTAATTAGAATTATTACAAGTTTTGTTTTTATAGAGAGGCTTAAATTTTTCATACTATTTAGCCTCTTTTACAATTTTTGAAAGTTTTAAAATTTTATAACTTGCTTTTAATTTGGCATTTTCCAAACTCTCTTGATTTATTACAAATTTAATTTTTCTATTTTGATAATATAAACCAAGGTGCATGCCGTTGTAAACATCATCAGGAAAATCTGTAATTATAAGTACAGGTTTTCCTTTTATTTTTTTAAATATTTTATCAACATTAGAAGATGATTCTTTTGTAAAATAGAGTAGATTTATTCTACTTAATCTTTTATCTTGATGGTTTTTAATATTAAAGACTTCAATAGGAAGCTTTTGTATCTTTTTATCTTTTAAAACAATTTTCATTTTATCTTTTAATTGTTCATTTTGATAAATTCCAATAACAAATTTATCTTCAAGCTTTGGCCATTGTATGAATTGAGTGATTCTTTCAATAATAGTGATTTTAATATTACTAGTTCCAAAAGCAGTAGTTACTAATAGAAATATTAAGATAAATATTTTTTTTATAAAACTATTCATTATCAATTAGGTCTTTCTTTGGTTCCCCAAAATAGTAGCCTTGGGCATAATCTACACCTAAGTGTTTAACTTCATTAAAAACTTCTTTTGAATGGACAAATTCAGCAATTGTTTTTACTTGTATATTTTTTGTATATGATAAAATAGATTCTGTAATATATCTTGAGTTTTTATTTGTAATAATGTCTTTTATGAAGCTTCCATCAATTTTAACACTATCAACTTTCAATGATTTAAGTTGAGAAAAGTTTGAATATTCTACTCCAAAATCATCAATACTTAATTGGAATCCTACTTCTCTAAGTTTATTTAGGTTTTTTATAGCTTGAATATTTGTGCTAATACTTTTTTCTTCAAGTATCTCAAGAGAGACTCTTTTTGGTTCGATTTTATAAGTATTGCAATAGTTTAGTAAAGTTTTTTCTAAATCTTTTTCCATTAAATCATGATCTGTTAAGTTTACAGAAAAATCAAGATTATTATTCATAAATTTTTTACAAGCTTGTTCAAATACTATTTTAGTGATCTTAGTAAGTAAACCAGCATTTCTAGCTGCACCTAAGAAGTGAAATGGAGAATATATAGTATCTTCATAAACAAGTCTTACAAGGGATTCATATTTTACTATTTTTTCTGTTTCTATTTCAATTATTGGTTGAAAGTATGCAATTACATTATTTGAATCAATGGCTTTTGTTAATCTTTTTGACCAAAGAAGATTATTGTTTATGATTTTAATTGCGTTTAATTCTTCTGAATAGAGTTCAATTTTGTTATCCTGTTTTTGTCTAGATGCATATACCGCAATTTCTGACTTTTGTAGTAGATTATTGTTTGGATAGTTTGCAATTCCAATACTAACATTTATTAAAAGAGTTAACTCATCAATCCCAAAAGGATACGTAGATAATTTATTTTTTATTTTTAACGCAGTATCTAATAAAAATTGGTCAGATTTATTTTCAAAAAGTAAAACAAAATTATCTGATTCAACTCTATAAATTAAGTTAGTCCCAAGGTCAGAAGTTTTTAAAATAGTTGCTATATCTTTTAAAATTACATCTCCTACAGGATATCCATAGGCATTATTAATAGTACTAAAAGAATCAATATCAATTAAAATTAATCCTAGCTCTTCAAATTTCTTTAAATCTTGATATAGTTTTTCTCTTGAAAAAAGGTTTGTAACAGGATCAGTTATTAAAGTCTGGTAAAGTTCATTTTTTTTACGCTCTAATTCACTTAACTGTTTATATTGGCAAAGAGCTGTTCTTGTTGTTGTATAAAGTTTTGTAGTTGTAAGCTCTGTTTTTTCTTTATAGTCATTAATATCATATTTATTGATAATTTCTTCTTCAGGAGCATATCCAGGTTGACCAGTTCTTATGATTATTCTAATTAGATTATTGTTCAAATGGTTTCTTATAAAATCAACAATATTTAATCCCGCATCATTTGATTCCATAACTATATCTAAAATTACAAATGAAAAGTTTGAGTTATTTGATAAAATCTCTTTTGCTTCTTTTTCACTAAAAGCAGAAACAAGTTTTAATTTTTTATTATCAAATTCAAAATCGTGTAGGGCAAGTTTTGTTACAGCATGAACTTCATAATCATCATCAACAATTAAAACAGACCAAAATGAGTCATTTTTATTGTTTTCTATATTACTTTCTTCTGCAAAAATTAAATTACTGTCTTTCATTAAAAAGAATCCAAAATAGTTTTTTTATAAACGATAATATTATTTTCACTCTAAGGAATATTAAAACATCGCCTATTCAAGTATTAATTATAGCAGTGAATTATTATTTTTATATTAATTTTTATTAAATGTTTAAAATTTATTTTAAATAACTATTTAAAAGTAAAATAACTATTTTTTAGGTAAAATCACGAAAAAATTAAGTAATAGGAAAATTAATTATGATTTATACATGTGGACATACAACTCCTGATTCAGATTCAATCTGTTCAGCTATTTCATTGGCTTACCTTTTAAATAAAATTGGACGTGAAGCAACACCTGCAAGACAAGGTGATGTTAACCCTGAAACACAATTTATTTTAGATAGATTTGGATTTGAAGCTCCAGAGCTTAAAACAGAATTTGCTGGTGAAGAGATTTATATTACTGACTATTCAGATAAAGGTCAAGCCCCTGCTGATATTGAAGAAGCAACAATTGTTGGTATAGTAGATCACCACAAATTAGGAGATTTAACTACTTCAACTCCATTAGAGTGTTGGATTAGACCTGTTGGATGTACTAATACAATTGTAAAAGAGATGTATGATTATCATGGTGTAGAAATCCCTGCAAATATTGCAGGAATTATGCTATGCGCTATTTTATCAGATACTGTTATTTTCAAATCTCCAACTTGTACAAAGATTGATACAAAAATTGTAAGAGAGTTAGCAAAAATAGCTGGAATTGAAGATTTTAAAGCTCTTGGAATGGAGATGTTTAAAGTAAAATCTGCTGTTGAAGGTGTTCCAGTAAGAGAGTTAATTTTAAGAGATTATAAGCCTTTTGATATGCATGGTTCAGCTGTTGGTATTGGTCAACTTGAAGTAATTGATGTATCAATTTTTGATAATATTAAAGAAGAGTTAAAAGTTGATTTAGAGGCTTTAAGAGTAGAGAATGGTTTACATACTGCTTGTTTACTATTAACTGATATTATGAAAGAAGGTTCTGAGGTATTAGTAGCTTCAGAAGATACTTCAATCTTTGAAAAAGCATTTGATACAAAACTAGAAGAAGGTTCTGTTTGGTTAAATAAATGTTTATCAAGAAAGAAACAAGTAATTCCTTTCTTAGAACCTGCATTTGCATAAATAAAAAGCAACCATAAAGGTTGCTTTTTTTCTTTCTTAAATCTTTTTCTTGACTGTAAATCTAAATAATAGAAATAAAAATTAGGATACTAAATGGCAGAATTATTAAAAAATGTTTTTACTAAAGAGTATATAACTGATTTATCAAAAAATATAAAAAAAGAGTATTTAGAGTTTGATATAGAAAAGTTTATAAACTATATTTTTAATGATAAGTGGGAAAATTTAGAATTAAAAGAGAGAATGAGATTGATAAGTTTTGCTTTTAATGAGTTTTTGCATATGGAATATGAAAAACAAGTAGATATTCTTATAAAAGTTAAAAAAGAACTCTCTTATAATGATTCAATGGGACTTCAATCTATGATTTTTCAAGATTTTGTAGAAGTATTTGGACTTGATGATTTTGATAATTCAATTAAAGCTTTGGAAGAGTTTACTATAAATTCAAGTTCAGAGTTTGCAATAAGACAGTTTATTTTAAAATATGAAGATAAAACAATACTTCAGATGAAAAAATGGGCAAAAAGTAAGAATTTGCATATTCGAAGACTTGCAAGTGAAGGGTCTCGTCCAAGACTTCCTTGGGCAATTGCACTTCCTAAATATAAAAAAGATCCAAGTAAAGTATTAGAAATAATTGAACTTTTAAAAAATGATGAAAGTGAATATGTAAGAAAATCTGTGGCAAATAATCTAAATGATATTTCTAAAGATAATCCTCATATATTAATAGAGTTTATAAAAAAGAATATTGGGAAAACAAAAGAGCTTGACTGGATATGTAAACATGCTTCAAGAACATTATTAAAAGCAGGTGAAAAAACTGTTTTAGAACTTTTTGGCTATAAAGCAGACAAATCTTTTTCTATAGAGAGTTTTATTTGTAGTAAAGAGGTAAAAGAAGGAGAGAACTTAAATTTCTTTTTTGATTTAAAAACTTCAAAAAAGAGTCTAGGAAGTATTAGATTAGAGTATGCAATAGATTTTCAAAAAGCAAATGGAACTCTATCGAGAAAAGTTTTTATGATAAGTCAAAACCAGATAAAAACAAATAGTAAAAGTTTTAAAAAATATCAAAGTTTTAAAGCTATAACTACAAGAAAATATCATAAAGGTTTACATAAAATTGCTATAATTGTAAATGGCGAGGAAAAAATAATAGAAGAGTTTAATTTAATATGACACCAGCAATAAATTTACTGAAAAAAAATAGATGTGATTTTAAAATTCATAAATATGATCATGATCCAGCTTGCACTAATTATGGTGAAGAAGCTGCTTTAAAGTTAAATTTTGATCAAAATAGAGTTTTTAAAACACTTTTAGTGGAGTTAAATCCAAAAGAATTAGCAGTGGGAATTATACCTGTAAACTGTTCAATGTCTTTAAAAAATATTGCCTTGGCATTAAAAGTCAAGAGTGCAAAAATGGCAGATAAACAAGAAGCACAGAAGGTTACAGGTTATTTACTTGGAGGGATATCTCCCTTAGGTCAAAAAAAAAGATTAAGAACAGTTATAAATAAATCAGCTTTTAATTATGATACTATTTTTGTAAGTGGAGGTAAGCGTGGCCTTGATATTGAAGTAAAACCACAAGATCTAGAAAAGCTTTTAAATACAATATCTTTTGAAATTATTGCTTAAATTAATCAAAATATGTAAATATTAATTTAACGAACTCTTAATATTTAAAGAGTAGTATTAGTTATTCAAAAATAATAACTAAAGGAGATCTTATGCAAGATACTACTTCTTCAGATATGAATGCGATATGTTCGCAACTATTAACTCCAAAAGATTTAGAAATCTCACATGAATTGTTCAATCAAGTGCTTAAGGATATTATAGTTACTCAAATTGTAGATAGTGATACAAGAAAGAGTATAAAAATATATTCTACTTATCAGCTTTATTTATCCTCTATTACTCCTATTTTACATGATATTGGATTTATGATTATTGATGAAGTAACATATAATATAAGAAATGGCAAAGAATTAATATATGTATCAAGGTTTAATCTATATGTTGAAACTGATGGTGACCTTCAAAGAATAGAGAATGCAAGAGATAATTTAGAAGAGGTAATAGTAAGATGTATTAAAGATCCGTCTTTAATTCATTCAAAGGCTTTTTCTTTAGTATTAAATCAGAATTTTAATCTACGTAAAATATCTCTTGTTAGAGCATTTATTGAGTATATTGATCAAGCAGTTTTGACAATAAATTCTGCAACAATATTAAATACTCTAGTAAATCATCATGCAATCACTGATCTTTTTGTAGATTATTTTAGAACAAAGTTTGAACCTAAAATCACAAAGAGAAAAGAGAAGTTAACTTCTTTAGAAAATCAAATAGAAGATTTAATTAAGATGATTCCTCAGATTATAGATGATAGAATTTTAAAGCTTACTTTATCTTTTTTACAATCTTTATTAAGAACAAATTATTACTTAAATGCAGAGGCTATCTCTTTTAAAATAGATACACAAAAGTTTGGCGAAAACTTAAAAGGACTTCAACCAAATTTAGAAAACTTTATTTATCATCAAGATTTTTATGGTGTTCACCTAAGAATGAGTAATATTTCAAGAGGTGGATTACGATGGTCTGATAGACATGATGATTATAGACAAGAGGTAAAATCTTTAATGATTACTCAAGAGGGTAAAAACTCTATTATCATTCCAGATGGTTCAAAAGGTGGATTTGTAATTAATAAGAATTCATCAACCATCAATAAAGACTACTTTCAAGAAGTATATTCAATGTATATAAATGCTAACCTTGATTTAGTTGATAATATGGTAAATGGAAAAGTTGTAAAAGATGAAAATGTAGTCTCTTATGATGGTGATGATCCATATTTTGTAGTTGCTGCTGATAAAGGAACAGCTTCTATGAGTGATGTTGCAAATAGTATTGCCATAGAAAGAGGATATTGGCTTGGCGATGCTTTTGCTAGTGGAGGTTCAAATGGTTATGGACATAAAGATTTAGGTATTACAGCTCGTGGTTCAATTATGTCTACAAAAAGGTTTTTTATAGAAGAGGGAATTGATATTTATAAAGATCCAGTTTCTATCATGGGAATTGGTTCAATGAGTGGAGATGTTTTTGGAAATGGACTCATCGAATCAGATAAATTTAAACTCTTGGCGGCAATTGGTCATAAAGAGATTTTTATTGACCCAAATCCTGATTTAGATAAAAGTTATAAAGAGAGAAAAAGACTTTTTGAAGCAAAAGAGTCTGGATGGAGCCATTATAATCAAAAAGCAATATCAAAAGGTGGTGGAGTATTCAGAAGAAGTGATAAAGAGATAGAATTAACACCAGAAATTAAAAAACTTATAAATACAAAGAAAAAAGTTCTAAGTGGTGAGGAGTTGTGTAGACTACTTCTTACTATGAATGTAGATATGCTTTTTAATGGTGGAGTTGGAACTTATGTAAAAGCAAGTGACGAAAATTCAATTGATATTGGTGATAAACAAAATGAAGCAGTAAGAGTTGATGCAAATGAAATAAGAGCTAGAATTGTAAGTGAAGGTGGAAATTTAGGTTTTACTCAAAGAGCTAGAATTGAGTATGCTCTTACAGGTGGAAAGATAAATATTGATGGTATTGATAATGCAGGGGGAGTTGATACTTCAGACCACGAAGTAAACTTAAAAATTTTATTAAATACTATAGGTGTTAATCAAAATATGTGTGAAGAAGAAAAAAAAGGTACTCTACACTCATTAACAGAACAGGTTGTAAACTTAGTACTTCAAAGTAACTATAATCAGTCTTTAGCGATCTCTATTGATGAGAGATTTTCACGAAGATATTTGAATGATTTTATAAAAGTTATTGAAGTTCTTGAAAATAATGTTGTAGCCTTTTCAAGGGCATCTTTCTTTATCCCAAAAAATGAGAATATCCAAGATATTATAAATATGGATGGTTCTATTGTAAGACCAGTTTTATCTTCACTATTATCTTATTCAAAAATATTTTTAAAGAAGATACTTTTAGAATCAACATTAGTTGATGAACAATTTGCTGTACAGTTTTTATATAGATATTTTCCAAAATCATTTGTTGGTGCATATGAGAAAGAGCTTTTAAATCACCCTTTAAAAAGAGAAATTATTGCTACAAAAATGGCAGATGTTATTATCAATGCACAAGGTTGTACTTTTGTAAGTGATTATGAAAAGTTAGGACTAGATAGATATTTACTAAAAATTAAATCATATTTAGTAGCAAAACAATTGTTTGGAGCTAAAGATATAAGAGAAAAAATCTATTCACAAGATTATGTGATGGATGCAGAGAAACAGTATAGATTAATCAATAAATTAGAATATACACTCTATGCAAGTACGAGATGGATGGTAAAATATCTTAAAAAGAATCAGCTTGATGCAGCACATATTTTAGATCATAAAAGTGAATTGTTTGCTCTTCTTGGACAAGTGCACAAACAGACTATTTCAGAGCTTATTGAAGGGGATGAAGAGTTTAATCAATTCTTTAGTGTTATTGATTATTTAAGATTTGCAGTACCAGCAATTGTTATTAAGACAAATACAAATCACTCTTTCAATGATGTTGTTATCTTATTCTATTCATTAATTCATGAGTTTAATATTTTAGAGATTATTGTTTCATTAAATAGAATTAAAATAAGTTCGAGAAATGATATGGTCTTAAGAAATCAAGTATTGCAATTTATTGAGTTTATTGTTGTTCATTACACTAAAAAAATATTAAATTTTCAAAGAGTAAATGAAGAGCCAGAAGTTGCTTTCTCAAACTATGTAACAAATGAAAAGGAGACTTTTTATAAAGTAAGAGATAATTTAGATAGTTTTATGTCTAAAGAAAATAAAGATATAAAAGAGATTGCAGTTACTGTAAATCAGATGATGGTTTCATTGTTGTAAAATTAACTAATAGTTAACACTCTAATGGTAATATATAAGAGTAGAATAACAAAACCCTAAAAAACAGGGACTATTTTAGGAGTTAATTATGAAAAGTAATATGGATGATGAGTTATCTTTAGAGAAAATTGATGATTATAATGGAACAGAATCTAAAGATAAAAAAAGAACAGTTATTTATGTAGTTTTATTTTGTCTTTTAGTTGGAGCGGTTTTAACTTTTATTAAAAGTGGTAGTCAAGTTGAT
Organism: uncultured Campylobacterales bacterium; assembly: GCA_947494995.1. Classification (GTDB taxonomy): domain Bacteria; phylum Campylobacterota; class Campylobacteria; order Campylobacterales; family Arcobacteraceae; genus Halarcobacter. Next base: position 126,396 of record CANLWY010000003.1, read on the forward strand.
GATTATATAGGAACAAAAGAAGCTCCAGGAATTGATGTAAGTAAAAAATAGTATAAAAAGGATAAAGAAGAGTGCAAGAGTTTAGTGATTTTTTTGAATATCATATGAAAACTAAGCACTCTTATTATTCTGTAAGAAACTTCCCAAATAGACTTGATTGGGATAATCAACCAAGTGCTTTCAAATCTTATCCAAATGAATTCAAGAGAATAGAACTAAATTTAGAAAATCCTGAGCATAGTTTTATCTACTATATTGCTGGAGTAAGTGCAAAAAAAACTTATCCTGGAGTAGAGTATTACCTTAGAATCAATCCAAGTGCAGGAGCACTATATCCAAATGAAATATATTTTCAAAGTAGAGGAAATAAAACTCTTCAAGATGGAATATATCACTTTGATATAAGAAGTTCTTCTATTATATTACTACAAGAAATTCAAGATGCTGGATTAGAACCATATTTTGAAAAAGAGACAAAAGAAAATGGTTTTATCTTTCTAATCTCATCAGTCTATTATAGAAGTTCTTGGAAATATAAAAATAGAGCTTTTAGATATTGCCTTTTAGATGCAGGACATATTTTAGGGACAATAGAATCATCTTCTTATTTACATGACAAAAATTATAAGATAGTTTATAACTTTGATAAAGAGAAGTTAAATAAAGCTTTTAGCTTTGATGATAAAGAGTTTTTTACAGCTGCAGTTCTCTTATCAAGTAGTACAAAAGAGAAAGTAAACAAGCAAGATTTATCTTTACCTACAGTTGATGGATGTTTTGTATTTGAAAAAAATGAAATGATTGAAAAAGCTTATAAAGACTCTTTAAATATTTTTGATTATGAAGAGGAAGAGAAAAGTTCAAGTTTTAGCTTTGAAAAAAGTTTTTATAAACAAGTTGTTTTTAAAAGAAGGTCAATAAGAGAATTCTCAAAACAAGCTATATCAAAAGTAGAGTTTGATTCGATAATGGATATTTTAAATCAAGCTATATCTTCAGACTGCAATGAAAAACTAGATATATACTGCGTAATAAATAGAGTGAAAGATATGCCTTTAGGAGTTATTAAAAATGGTAAATATATAAAAGAAGGCGATTTTATTAAAAAAGCTGGATATTTATGTTTAGAACAAGACTTGGGAAGTTCTTCTGCTGTTACTTTTTTTATATTGTCAAACTCTAAAAACTATCAAGCAATGTACCAAAAGGCGGGAATAATAGGACAAAGACTCTATTTGTCTTCTAATTATTTAGGAATAGAGTGTAGTGGGATAGGAGCTTATTATGATGATGAGGTTTGCGAATTTTTAGGAGTTTATTCTCAAGTTTTATATGCTTTGGCTATTGGAAGATAAGTTTATAGACTTTTTTAAATAAAAACAGTAAAATAACTTTAAATATTTTTTGAGGTTTTTATGAAAAATAGAGTTGCTTTTTGTAATTTTACTACCTTTCTCTCTTTTGCACTAATAATATATATTTTATTTACTACATATATTGATTATTTTTATTCTAATAATAGTTCAAATAGTGAAACTTTTAGCATAAAGATTATTTCATTAATTGTTTTATCTCTAATTTTAGTATCTCTTATAATATTTTTTAGATTTTATAAAAATGTTTATTTAGAAAAGCAAGTAAAACAAAGAACAAATGAACTTCAATATGAAAATGAGACTTTAAAGATACATGCTCATATAGATCCATTAACACAGGTTTCAAATAAAAAGCATTTTATGGAAAGGTTTGATGAAGAGTTTAAACGAGCAATAAGAGAGAAGCAAGATATCTCTTTGATTATTGTAAATATAGATGAATTTAAAGCTTTTAATGATATTTATGGAAGAGAAGAGGGAAATGAGTGTCTAAAACTTGTTGCAAATATTTTAGTGAATCACTGCAATAGAGCAAGTGATTTGATTTCAAGATTTCAAGGGGATGAATTTTACATCCTTTTACCAAATACTAAAGAACCTAAAGCAGTCGCTAATAAATGTGTACAATCAGTAAAATCCTTAAACATACCTCATTATAATTCTATTGCTTCAACAGTTCTTACCATCTCAATTGGAGTATCTTCAATGTTACCAGTTCATTTTGCTCAAATGGATGAGTTAATTCTTTCTGCAAGAGAATCATTACAAACTGCTAAACGAAGTGGAAGAAATAGAGTATCTTAATTGAATAATATAGTAGAGTGTTTTCATTGTGGTCTTTTTATAGAGAAACAGAAATTTACAAAAAAGCAGAAAATTAAATGTCCTAGATGTTCTAGTAAGCTAACACATGATAATAAGCACTCTTTAGACTCTTTATATTATGCAATTACAGCAATACTTCTTTTTATACTTTTAAATATATATCCTTTAATAACACTATCTTTTTCTGGAGTAGAGTTAAAGGCTACACTTTTTAATAGCTTTTTGATTTTATTAGAACAAGATTTTATTTTTGTATCAGCTCTTGTCTTTTTTACAATTATTGTAGCCCCTTTATTAAACTCTTTTGTGATAATTTTTGCTTTTATACAAAATAAAATGAAAAGGAAACCTTTCCCTAAAAGAGTACTTTTTGATGGTTTTAAGTTTTTTAAAACTTGGGGTTTTATTGAGGTTTTTATAGTAAGTATTATTGTAACCTATATAAAGCTTATTGGAATGGTTTCAAACACAAGATTTGATATAGGTTTTTATATTATGTTAGCCTATATTTTTATGTTTTATATGTCAAATAAAAGATTTGATATTAAATCAGTTTTGGATTAGAAAATGGTTTTAATATCTTGTAGAAATTGTCATGAATTGTATGAAAAAGAAGACTTTTCAGAGTTTAAGTGTCAAAGATGTGGACATACAGTAAGACGTAGAGTTAAAAACTCCCTTCAAGTTTCTCTTGCACTTGTACTTACAGCTTGTATTCTTTTTATTCCTGCTATGATTTATCCTATGATGGAAGTTACTCAGTTTGGTATTTCAACGGGAAGTACAATTATGGAAGGTGTTATCTCTTTTTTAGAGCATGGGGATTATTTTATAGCTTTAGTAATTTTGACTGCTAGTGTTATAATACCTCTTATAAAACTTTTGGGATTACTTTTTATATTTTTGTCTTTAAGTATAAATATAAAAATGAAGAATAAAACAAAACTTAGAGTTTTTTATTTTATTGAAGCAATAGGAAAATGGTCGATGATAGATATTTATGTGGTAGCTATTTTAGCTTCAGTAGTGCAGCTTAGTGAAATATTTAATATCAAAGGTGGAATAGCAGCTACCTCCTTTGCTCTTGTTGTAGTTCTAACAATGATTGCTGCACATAGATTTGATACGAGGATAATTTGGGATGAGCCAAGAAGATAATAAAAACTTAGAAACAATAGTATATAAAGCAGAAGTAAAAGAGAAGAAGTCTATCTCTTTTGTTTGGGTTTTACCTTTAATTGTAATGGCAATTTTAGCTTGGGTAGCATATGAAAGCTATTCTAAAAAAGGTACTAATATCTCAATTATCTTTAAAAGTGCAGAAGGACTTAAAGAAGGGCAAACACCTTTAGAATATAGAGGTTTACAACTTGGAAAAGTTACAAAAATTGAGATAAATGATTTAAATTCTGTAAAGGTAAATGTTTTAGTAAATAGTGATGTAGCTAAATATGTTGCAAGTGAAGGTGCTAGTTTTTGGATAAGAAAACCAACAATCTCTTTAACAAAAGTATCTGGACTTGGAACTATTTTAAGTGGAAATAAAATTGAAATTAGTCCAACTATTAAATCAATAGAAGAGTTTAAAAATGTAAAACCAAAGTATGAGTTTATAGGACTTGATAGTAAACCAACATCCATTCTAGATGAAAAGGGATATTATGTATCTATTCTTTCTACAAGAGCAGATTTAGTAGAGGTTGAAACTCCAATTTTTTATAATAAATTTCAAATAGGGGAGATTGTATCAAAAGAGTTTAAAGATGAAAATGTATATTTAAAAGCATATATTTATGATAGATATAATCACCTTGTAAATGATAGTTCTTCTTTTGTGATGAACAAAGCTTTAAAAGTAAACTTTGGAGCAGGAGGAATGCAAGTTGAGTTGAGTTCTTTATACTCCGCACTAGTAGGTGGGATCACAGTACAAACACCAAATAAAAGTGCTAAGAAAATGTCAAAAAATAGATACTATGTGCTTTTTGAGAAAGAGGATGAATTAAGAAAAAAAGTCTTTTTAAATATCAAGTTTCCTACAGCAGAAGGTATTGGTAAAGGAACTTCAATTATGTATAAAGGTATTGAAGTAGGTCAAGTTAAAGAGCTTCATCTTGGAACTGATGATGTTATTGCTAAAGCTTATGTTTATGAAAACTATAAATATCTTCTTACAACAAATAGTAAACTTCATCTTGAAGAAGTAGAAGTAGGTCTTGATGGTATAAAAAATTTAAGTACAGTTGTAACTGGAAATTATATCTCAATAGATTATAAAAAAGGTGAACAAGCATACTTCTTTGAGATAGAAAAAGCAGTTGAAGTATCTCCAAGTGATGATTTAATAATCACTCTTTATTCTAAAAACTTAAATTCAATTACAAAAAAAGCAAAAATATATTTTAAAAATATTGAAGTAGGAGAGGTTCTTGATTACTCTTTAACAAATGATTATAAAAAAGTTAAAATAAAAGCACTTATTAAAAATAAATACAGAAACCTTATAAACGATAGAACGCTTTTTTATGATATGAGTTCAAAGCTTGTAGAACTTGAAAACTTGAATTTAAATATTAACTATTCTGGATTAAAACCACTTTTAGATGGGGCTATTTCTATTGTAGATATTAAAAGAGGTACTAAATCAAAGAAAAGAAGTTTTACTCTTTATAATTCATACAAAGATGTAGAGGAGTTAAGAAAAATTCAGACAGAAGGTTCCTATATAACAGCATATTTTGATAATAGTTTTAAGATAAATGAAAATGAAATTATAAATTATAAAAATCAGGAAATAGGTTTTGTAAAATTAGTAACCTTTAATGAAAAATATTCAAAAGTGAAGATATTTATTTATTCTAAATATAAAAAATATATTACTAAAAGAAGTAGATTTTATAAAAAAAGTGCAGTAAAGCTTGATGCAAGCCTTAGTGGAGTTTTATTTGAAGTAGATAACTTTTCATCACTTTTAAATGGCTCAATAGAATTGGATAATAATATGAATAAGAGTTTTTCAAGACATATGATATTCTCTTCAAAAGATATTATGAAGAATGTGTCAAATACTCTTACCTTGAAGTTTGATAATGTAGAGGGATTAAAAACAGAGTTTTCAAAGCTTGTTTATAAGGGTGTAGATATAGGAAAGGTTACAGATATATCTCTATCTTTAAAAAATAAGGTTATTGTTAAAGTTCAGGTATTTAAAGATTTTGAAAAGTTTGCTAGAAAAGGAACTATTTTTTATTTGAAAAAGCCAAAAATATCTTTAAATGAGATAGATAATCTAGGCTCAACTATTATGCCTGTAGATATTGGTGTAATAACTACAGAAAATAAAGCTCTAAAAAGTACATTTTTGGGACTTGACTCAGTAAATGATATAAGAAAATCAGAAGAAGGAATAGTATTAAAAGTAGTATCCCTTCATCCTTCAAGTGTAAATGAGGATGCACCAATTTATTATAAAAATGTTCAAATAGGGAAAGTTAATAGAGTTGATTTAAGCCATGATGGTAAGAAGGTATTACTTGATGCTCTAATTTTTAATAAGTATAAACATCTAGTAAGAACAGATTCTACTTTCCATGACATAAGTGGATTTAAATTTAAGTTCTCTATTTTTGGTGATTCAAAACTTGAGACAAATACTTTTACATCTATTTTAAAAGGTGGGCTTATGGTAATAACTCCATATGAGTACAATGATATAGCAAGTTCTAAAGATAGATTTATCTTACAAAAAGAGTTAATGGAAGGGTGGGAAGAGATTAGTCCTAGTATTAAAATAAGAGATTAAAACCTCTTATTTTAATTTTTAGAATTTTAATCAGTTGAGTTAATCATCCACATAGAGAAGATATCAATATAATTCCAGAAAGACTCTTTTAACTCATCTGGCATATCAAGTTGACTTAAAACCATAATATATGATTCAAGCCAAATTCTTCTAGCTTCTACTGTAATTTTAAAAGAACCATGTCTTGCTCTCATCATTGGAGCACCTCTACTTTGATTAAAGTAGCTAGGCCCTCCACAAATTTGGATAAAGAAATCTGCTGAGTGTTTCTTTGCCATCTCAAAGCCTTCATCTGTTGGAGGGAAAAGACCACTTATATTACTTTGTCTTAATAAATCATAATGGTCTGAAACCATTTTTCTCATTCTTTCTTCTCCAAGATGTTCTAAAAATTTTGGACTAGGAAGGTTTACTGGTACTTGTTGATTAATTACTGCTGGTGTTATGTTAAATTGCATTTGTATTACCTATTAATTTTTTGAAATCCTACAAAGTTTATTTGATATTTATAAGAAAATTTATAAGTTAATTTAGATTTTTTATTTACTTATTATATTTATTCACTAATATTAATATATTACATTATTATAAGTGGATTATTAAGACTTTACCTAAAGGCAAGAAGTATGAAATCTATACTTAAATTTATCATCTTGAAAATATTTATCACTAGTAGCCTTTTATATGCCAATGATCATGAAAAAGTAATTATAATGGGTTATAAAGATATGGCTAAACCTCCTTTGATTGGAAATAAAAATGATAATTCTGGTTTATATTTAGAGCTTTTTGAAAGAGCAGCTAAAAGAATTGGATATAGACTAGAGGTTAAAAGACTTCCTAAAAAAAGACTTCATAACGCACTTGAACAAGGAACTGTAGATTTTTATCCTGGTTCTTCTTTTTCTCAAAAAAGAACTAAGTATTTGTACTTTTTACCGAATGGACTTCAAACAAAAGAAGTCTTGGTTTCTAAGAGCACTCAAAAAGAGATAAATCATATGAGTGAAGTTAAAGGAGTATTAATAGTTGAGCCAGGAAGTAGTAAACTTGAATGGAGTTCTCTTTATCCTAATATACGTATTACAAAACTAAGTAAACTATCTATGAGTACAATTATTAAAGGCATAAAGTATAATAGAGGTGATTTTAATATTGCAGATATTGAAATTGTGGACTTTTATAAAAAATCTAACAATTTAAAAAGTTATGAAGACATAGGATTAAAGATTCATTATAATGCAATAAATAAAGAGTTTATTCCTATGAATATGGGGTTTTCAAAGAGGTCTAAACTCTTTTCTGAAAAAGAGAATTTAAGTTTTGATAAAACGAAAATAGTTTCAATTAAAAATTTTCCAACGATAATTGATAAGAACAGTATTGCATATAAGTTTTACTTGTCATTAATGCAGTTAAAAGAGGAAGAAATTACTCAGGATTTGTATAATAAATATTTTAAATAAGAGATTAAAAATCTCTTATTTTTTATAGGTTTCTTTTTTATCTTCAGTATCTAACTCTTGACCAATCTCTTGGTATCTTTTGAAGTAGTGTTTTACAAAAGAGTTAATTTTGCTATTTACTGGCATAAAGTATTTATCTTCTTTAACTGCAAACTGATTTAAGTATTCTGTTGCATCTTTTTTATCTAAATAGTGTTTTGCTAAAGCTGTATAGTTTACAATATACCATTTTTTAAGCTCTTCATATTTATTATCTGAGATATCAATAAGTAGTTTTTCTTCATCCCAATCTAAAATCTTAGAATCAAACAGAGCATTTAAATGAATAAGCCCTTCACAATAATATGGTTGTACTTCATCAACTTCCATCCATCCTATAAGTCCTACAGCTCTTTTAATTGTATCTATAAGAACTTGTTTCTCTAAATCTTTTTCGTCATTAGTTTCATCTAAGAAGAAAGATACAAGACCTCCTGTAGTAGCTTTAAACTCTTCAATATTTTTGAAGTTACCAGTTTTATTCATAAGTGTTTCTGTTTCTTCATCACACCATAGAATATGCCCAAATTCGTGACCAATAGTAGTTATATCATAAACTTGATGCCATGCTTTTGTTTCATTGAAAAGGAAAGTTCTATCTTCTGTTAGTAATTCTTGTCCAAAGATTTCTCGTGAAAGTTTTAAAAATGGTTTAGCTCTTGAACTTTGAAGTATTTCATCAGAAAATGCAAATATTTTTTTACCTTCTTCTTTTGAGACTATTTCATCATTTGGTACAACTTGAGCTGAAAAAAGTCCATTGAATTCTGCTCCAAAAAACAGTGCAGGACGACCAATATATAGCTGTACTTTGTCAAGAGATTTTAATGAAAAATCATAGATAGCTTGATACTCTTTTGTTTTTTCTATATTGTCAAAAACCTTTGCAAAAGCAGATTTGATTTTATTTACTCTATTATCATTTTGAGCAAATTCAGGGTTTGTAAGTCTTATGTCCCATTCTAAAGCTACAGCTTTTCTAAAATGGTCTTCATAGTACTCAAGTGGATGTCCTATTTGAATAGGTGTTTTAATCTTCATCCAAGCTCTATCAACATCAGCCCATTTTTCAACAAGTAGGTGAGTTTTATTTTCTGAAAAGGCTTTTATCAAACTTTGAATATATAAAATATAATCCCATTTTTGACCAAATACTTCATCTTCTATTTCGATTAAAGCCTCTTCAAAATCTTCTAGTTCATCAATAACAGCTGTTGTTTGAACTTTGAAAGCTTCAATATATGCCTTTGATTTGTATTCATCTGCATTATGTTTTACAAGTGCAGAGTATGATCTATCTGCTAAAATATTGTTATGTCCTAAGTCAAAAAGATGATGTTTTTCTAAGTATTCCATCACTTTTGCATCGTCACCATCAAACATATTTAGAAGTTCTTTATTGATACCATTTATAATATGTGCTGTCCAAGAACTTTGCCAAGATGACATTTTAAGTCCTACATTATAAACACCTTCAAATACAGCTTGATAAAATGGTGTTAATAAGTTATTGTGTTTTATATAATCAACTGTACCTTTGTGTTTTTCATGCCAAAAGTCTCTAACAAAGCAGTATGCCTTTTCTTGTAGTTCTATAATTTTATCTTCACTAAACTCTCTTTTCTTTAGAACTTGAACCAAGGAGTCATCTCTTAAGTTTACAACTCTTGTTACAAGTGCTAATCTTAAATCTTCACTCATTTCTAGTTCAAGTGTTTTTGCAAAATCATCTATAATTGTTAATTTCTCAAGTTCATTGTTTTCAAGATGTTCTATTAATTTATTTACTGAACTTTTTTGAAAGTCTAAAAATTCGTATATATCGTTTAAATCTTCTATAAATTTATCTTTATTCATTATTATTTCCTTTACTAGGCAGATATTTTATCTACTTTGCACTTCTATTATATTAAAATAACTTCTTTGGAGTATTAAATGAGATTTATAATATCAATTTTTTTATATGTAATATTTTTTATTTATGAAGTTTTAGAAAAAGTTTTTAACTGGATTCTTCTTCATATTAAGTTTTTGAAAGATGTAATTTTAAAACTAAAAGAGAAACTTTACTCTTCTAAACTCTATTTTTGGTTAAAAAATGAAGTTGATAAAATAAATGAAAAAACATTTTTACTAATCATTGCTTTTTTAATAATAAGTTCTGGTTTGATGATTTATATTCTGCCTTTTATTATTAAAAACAGTTTTTTCAAATTGTTATCTATAATCATTGGGAAAATACTCTCAACTTTAAATATAGTATTAAATAGTATTGGAATAAAAAAGATATTTAAAATTCCTTTTATAAGGTATCTTAGAATTAGAATCAATAGAATAAAAAGAAATATTAAAACAAAACTGCTTATAGGAAAAAAGTATGTAAAGATTTATGTAGATAAATTAAAAAATACTAGAATCTATCAAAAAATAAATGAGTTTTTCAAAAGCTTTAAAAAATATGCAAATTAATAAAAAGAGTAGAACTAAAATCTTTAAAACTATTTTGTTTTTAGTTTTTTGTTCAATCATATATAGATATTGGGATGAAATAGGAATATTTTTTATTGAAAATATTTTAGTAATAGATGTGGGAACGGTTGCTGTTGTAGGGAAGGCTGCCACAAAGTCTGTAGTTGCTAAAAAAACATTTCTAAGTTTAGTTAAAAAAGTAGGGTATAAAAAGCTTTTTGTCTCAATTTTTTGGGTTATCTTTAAAAGATTTTTGATTGACCAAGTGACACTTTATTTTAAAAAGCACTCTTTAAAAAGGTTTAAAAGAAATCTAATAGAAGTTGTTGAATTAAAACTTGAAGAGATAAAAAATACAACAGTAGTTAAAAAAGTATTGGCTTTTGTATCTTTATTTGTGGGAGGTAGTTTTTTTTACTATTTTTTAACATCATATTTAGGAAAGATTTTAATAGGAATTTTACAGAAGATATTTTATGTATTGATTCTCTTTTTAGGAAAATTTATCACTTTGGTTTTTGGTTTAACAGTTTTTGTTTTTACTTCAATAATACAGATATTTTTTGTAGTAAAGTTAATAAACTATATAGAAAAGTTTTGGATAATAAAATCTTTTTATTCTATTGTGACATATATATTTAGAAAGATACTAAATATTATTGATTTTGCATTTGGAACAAAAATACATTTAAATCTTATAAAACTCTCTAGAAGAATTGATAGTTATTTAGCTTCTATTTTAGATAAAAACTTTAGTGCCTATGAAGTGGTACAAAGAAAAAGAGATAGATTTATAAATAGTTATGAATACCTCTCTATCCAAAGAGAGAGGTATATTTTAAAGAAAAGAGAACAAAATAGTTCAACTGTTTTAAAGTATTACGATAAGTTTTTAAAAAAATATATAAAAAAAGAGAAAACATGGAAAGAAAAAAGAGTAGACTATAAGAATCAAAAAGAGCAAAGATACTCTAAAAAAAGAAAAAGATTAAGAAGAGAAGTCAGGAGAAACAAACTTCTCTTACCTAATAGGAACTATTCTAAGCCTTATTAAAAAGTTTCTCTTTTAAAGTATATGAAGCTATTAATATAACTAAAAATATCAGAGGAGTTATAATCTTTATTATTGGATCACCTACACTAAAGTGTGAAAATGAAGCAAAAATAAAATCAAAGCCAAACCCTACATAAGCAATGTTTTTTAATTGATCAAATTTTTTTGGAAAAAATAGTGCAATTGCTCCTAGAATTTTAAATACCCCTAGAAGAGTAAAAAAGTACAAAGGGTATCCTAGATGAGTGCTTGCATCTATTACTGCTTGTGTATGTATAATATCTACATATCCTCCCATTAGCCCAACTAAAACAGCAATAATAAGGGTTAATAGATAATAGAGCGTTTTTAGGTTAAAGATTTTGTTTTTCATTATTTATCCTTGAGTTTTAATATTGTTTTGTATTGTATAGAATCTTTGTTTATTAATTATGTAGTAAATTTAGCACTTAAAACTAAAAAGTGCTAAAAAATGTAAAAACTTTAGCTTCCTTTTATAAAGTTGTGATAAAATTTCATTACAAAAATATTAAAAATTTATAGGAGAAATTCAGATGGCAAAACATCAATTTCAAACAGAAGTTGGACAACTTCTACACTTAATGACACACTCTTTATATTCAAATAAAGAGATTTTTATTAGAGAGTTAGTATCAAATTCAAGTGATGCTATTGATAAATTAAATTACTTAAAACTTACAGATGATAATTTAAAAGATGCATTTGTAGATTGGTCTGGAGAGATTAATATCTCTTTCGATGAAGCAGACAAATCTTTAACTATCGTTGATAATGGTGTAGGTATGAATGAAGCAGATTTAATTGCTTCTATTGGTACTATTGCAAAATCAGGAACAAAATCATTTGTTGAAGCTATGACTGGTGATGCTAAAAAAGATTCAAACCTTATTGGTCAATTTGGTGTTGGTTTTTATTCTGTATTTATGGTAGCTTCTCATGTAGATGTTATCTCTAAAAAAGCAGGTGAAGAGCAAGCATACAAATGGTCTTCTGATGGAACAGGTGAATTTGATTTAACTCCTGTTACAAAAGAGTCAAACGGTACAGTTATTTACATCAAACTAAAAGATGAAGAAGCATCAGAATTTGCATCAAAAGAAAGAATTTCAACTATTGTTGGAAAATACTCTAATCATATTGCATACCCAATTTTCTTAAACTACTCAGAAGAAGTAACAGAAGAGTTAAGCGAAGAAGATGAAAAAGCAGGAAAAGAAGCTAAAAAAACAACTGAAAAAAGACATGAAAAAATCAATGAAGCTACAGCTTTATGGACTCAGCCAAAAGCTAAGCTAAAAGCTGAAGACTATAATGATTTCTATAAGTCTATTTCTCATGATTCACAAGACCCAATGGCTGTTATTCATACAAAAGCTGAGGGTGTAAATGAGTATACAACACTTTTCTATATTCCTTCAATTGCTCCAATGGATATGTATAGAGCTGACTACCAACCAGGTGTTAAGCTTTATGTAAAAAGAGTATTTATTACTGATGATGAAAAAGAGTTATTACCAACTTACCTTAGATTTGTAAGAGGTATTATTGATTCTGAAGATTTACCACTAAACGTATCAAGAGAAATTTTACAAGAAAACAGAGTAATGGCAAATATCAAGCAAGGTTCTGTTAAAAAGATCCTTTCAGAAATTAAAAAGCTTTCTAAAGATGAAGAAAAATATGCAGCATTTATTGAGCAATATAATAGACCACTTAAAGAGGGTGCATACCAAGACTTCACAAATAAAGAGACACTTTTAGAGCTAATTAGATTCAAATCTTCTAAAACTGAAAATGGGAAAATGACTTCATTAGCAGCATACAAAGATAGTGCAGATACTGAGCAAAAAGCTATTTACTATATCGTTGGTGAAAATGAAAATGTTCTTAGAAACTCTCCATTATTAGAAGCATACAAAAAGAATGATATAGAAGTTCTTATCTTAGATGATAAAGAGATTGATGAAATCATTACTCCAATGTATGGTGCATATAAAGAGTGGGAATTTAAAGATATTACTTCTTGTGAAGCTCCAAAAGTAGAGCAGTCTGAAGAAGAGAAAAAAGAAGTTGAAGAGAAGTTTGAAGATATCACGAAAAAAATCAAAGATATTTTAGGTGAATCAGTTTCGGCTGTTCGAGTTACAAACAGACTTTCAGAATCTCCATCTTGTGTAGTAAAAGATGCAGGTGATGCACAAATGCAACAAATGGCTCAAATGATGAAAGCTATGGGACAAGAGATGCCAGACTCTGCACCAATCTTAGAAATCAACCCAGACCATGAAATCGTAACTAAGTTAAACGGTTTATCAGATGATGCACTAGTTTCTGATGTATCATGGGTATTATTAGACCAAGCAAAACTATCTGAAGGTATGGAAATTACTGATGCAGTAGCGTTTGCACAAAGATTATCAAGAATTACTGCAAAAGCTCTTTAATAAAAATAATTCTCCAACGTTATTTCAAACATTTAACGTTGGAGAAACTCAAATATCCCCTAGAAATTTAATAAATATTCACAAAACTTAGTTAATAATAAATAATAAAATAAGATTATTTTAATATAATAAATGATATGATTTAAAAATAATTTTAAAGGACATCTATGTATAAAATTTTTTTACTGAGCTTTTTTATAATGACATCATTATTTAGTAAAGGAAATGATAATGAAACAAAAATTGTAACTGATCTTTCTATAGTTGGTATACTACATCATATGGAAGAAGCAAATAAGAATAAAATGCACCTTGGCTATAGATATTTAAAAAAACAAAATGAAAAATTATTTAGACAAAACTATAAGAATGAACTTACTTTCGGAGACTTACAGTTAGAATATTATAATAAATTAATTCATGATGCAAAAAAAGCTAAAAATAAATATATGAATCAAAAATTAACATTTACGGCAACTTCTAAATTTGGAAAGTATGATTTTGAAAAAGGTGGTTTCCCTATAAAACTTTTTACTGAAGGAGCAGCTCGTTTAGCTATTGAATTAAAAAGGTATAATTCAGCTTTCTCGCCAGTATACTTGATATTCAATAATTTAGACATAAATAACATATTGCTTAAAATGAATAAAACTCAAGCAAAAGAATTTTTAAAAAATGGAAGAGATCGTAATAGACGGTTAACAGCAGTATTTACTGGTTATCTTAGAGATGTTAAAGTATGTGATGCAACAGGTTGGAAAGTAATAAAATATATAAAACCAAGTTATAATCCTAGAGTAGGAACTAGTGGTACTTCTTGTTTAATGTTTGACAATGAAAGTGTTAGGTTTACTGATTGGTAGTTAAAAGAAAGTGTTATCAAAAGTTAATTAAAAACTATTCTAAATTATAAAATAGACCTAACTTTGTAGATGGAAAATTTAAAAATAATGACTTAGAAATACTAAATACTTTAGAAATATTGTTGCTTAGAACTATTTTGGTATTGATGCTGATGAAACTTGGGATATTATGACTACTAGAATAAAACCTTTAAAATCTGATATACATAATATTACAAGCTCACTTTAATCATAAAGACTAAATTAAATATTTTCATGAACTTTTTATAATATTCAGCTATAATCTTTAGTAATGCTTTTAGGTATTACACATAGTTATATGTAATATTAAAGGTTGTCATATGGATATAGATTTTCTTATTATCTTTGCATTGGTTTTGTTTGTTTCTTCTTTGATTCATGGAAGTATTGGTTTTGGTTTTGGTATGATTGCAACTCCTGCGGTTGCTATGTCTACTGATATTCAGACTGCTATTACTTATATTCTTGTTCCTACTATGATTGTAAATCTTGTTAGTATTTTGAGTGAAGGTATGTTTTTTGAAGCACTTAAGAAGTTTTGGTTTATCATCTTTCTTATGGTTATTGGTGCTTGTGTAGGTACATATTTACTTATATACTTTAACTCTGAGTATTTTAAGCTTCTTTTAGCACTTATTATTTTTATTTATCTTTTACAATCTATTGTGAAAATACGAGCTAGTTTTATATCATCTTATCCAAAGTCTTCTACTTATGGTTTAGGAATAATTGGTGGCTTAGTATCAGGACTTACAAATGTTGTAGCACCTCTTACTATTATTTATACTTTAGAGATGAAATATTCTAAAAAAGACACTATTCAGTTGTCAAATCTTTGTTTTTTATTTACAAAGATAGGTCAGATTGCTGTGTTTGTTTATTATGGGGCATTTACTAAAACAGCAGTTGAGTTATCAGCTATGAGTTTTATTTTAGTAGCTCTTGGATTGTTTTTTGGTCTTAAAATCAAGAAGATAATTGATGCAAAGTTTTATATAAAGATACTAAAGATCTTGCTTTTTATTATAGCTTGTACTTTAGTTGTAGACACTATAGATTTTTAAAGGATATTATTTTGGATACAAATTTATTGAAAGTTTTTGTAACTGTTGCCAAAGTAAATAGTATTTCATCTGCTGCAAAGCAGTTGGGTTTTACTCAGTCAAATGTAACTTTGCGTATTAAGCAGTTAGAAAAAAACTTAGGATACTCACTATTTCATAGAACAAATAGAGGAGTAGTTTTAAGCAATGAGGGAGAGAAACTCTATCCATACGCAATAGAGATAATCAAAAAAGTCGAAGAAGTACAGATACATATGAGAAATATTGATTATCAAGAAATGTTAAAAATAGGCTCAACACAATCAAACGCAACTATAAGGCTAATTCCAATTATGGAAAAGTTAAACAAAGATTTTAATGATATGAAAATAGAGTTAGAAATCAATAGTACTTTAAATCTAGTAAAAGAGTTACTAGATTATAAAATAGATATAGCTTTTATAAATGGAAAACCAAAACATAAAGACTTAGAGATTCTAAATACTTTTGAAGATGAGATATATTATATTGAACCAAAAGATAAAAAACCTCAAAACAGTGTGCTTGTCTATAGAGATACTTGTGCATATTGTTTATACTTGCAAGAGTATGTAAAAGAAAATAAAAGTGAAGAGTTTAAAACAATAGCATTACAAAATTATGAATTGATGTTAGGAAGTGTAAAAGCGGGGTATGGTGTAACACTATTATCTAAAAGTATTGTTGAAAAATATGGATATCTCAATAAGGTAAAATTAACTAAAATAAATACACCTTTAGATACTCATTTGGTATGTAGAAAAGATTATATGCCTATAATAAGTGACTATTTAAGAAAAATAAGATTATAAAAAATAAATAGCATTTATGAATAAGTATTCACTTGAAACAAAGATAGTTTAAAAAATTCTCGTTATAATTTATGCAAATTTTAATAGGAGAGAAAATGAAACTATCAAAAATATTATCAGCAGTAACAATATGTGCTATTGCTGTAACTGCAAATGCGGGAGAAAGAGTTACTTTAAAAGCAGCGAAGTCTTCTTCGTCATACTATCAAATGGCTGTACAAATTGGGGAAAATGTAAGTAAAGCTACAAATAAAGATTTAAGAATGACAATTGAAGAGAGTCAGGGATCTGTTCAAAATGTTAAAGAAGTTAGAAAGAGAAAAGGAAATTACGTATTTACTACGCCTCCTGTTTTAATTAAACTAGCAAAAGCAAAAAAAGCAATGTTTAAAAATGACAATCCAGCAGATTATGAAAAGGTTAGGTCTTTATTTCCTATTCCTTATTTAACTATGCATATGGTTGTAAGAGCTGATTCAGGGGTTGAAAAGTTTGAAGATTTAAAAGGGAAGTCTTTACTTATTGGAAAAGGAAGTTTTGGAGCTAGGGAAGCTAAAAAATATATTGGTTTATTTGGATTAAAAGACGATGTAAAGTTAGTTGGAGCTGAGCTTTCAGGAGCAGTTGCCGCACTTAAAAATGGTCAAATTGATGGATTTGCAACTTCGGGTTCATACCCTGCACCAAATGTTATTGAGGCAGCTGCAAGTGCTAAGATAAAACTTCTATCTATGAGTGATGAGCAAATTGCTTTAACAAAAAGAGATAAGTTAGTTATTCCAGCAGGAACTTATTCTGGAATTGATACTGATATTGCAACTACAACTTTACCTGTTGGAGTTTATTCAACAACAAATATGAGTGAAGAGACAGCTTATAAGCTTACAAAAGCATTTTGGGAATCTAAGAAAGCTTTAGAAAAACAAAACATTTGGTGGAAAGCTATTACATTTAAAAACCTTGATATGTTTAAAACAAAACTTCATAAAGGTGCATTAAAGTATTATTCTGAAGTAAACGCAACTATTCCAGAGAGTCTTAAATAAAAGATAATTCATGCAAGAGACAAGAAAAAGGCAACTATCGATCAAATATCCGATAGTTGCAGCCCTAGCCTTATTTACCGTTGGATTTCATATTTACTTAATTTTTACAGGTCTTATGCCAAATCTTATTAGTCGTCCAGTGCATTTAGCTTTAGTTCTTCCTTGGATATTTTTATTAACTGTTGGAGAAAATGAATCTAAGTTAAGTAAATATCTTGGATATATACTATTAGCTTGTGCTTTATACTCCTCTTACTTTATAGTTACTAATTATATGGATTTAGAAGAGCAGTATGGTTCTTTAGAAGGACCTTTACAATATTTTGTAGCAATAAGTTTGCTTTTAGCAGTATTAGAAATGGCAAGACGTGCTGTTAAACTAGCACTTCCTCTTACTGCGTTAATAGCACTTACATATGGACTTTTGGGACATCATATGCCAGGAGATTTTGGACATCAAGAAATTCCACTAGATAGTTTTTTAGGGACACTGGTTATTGCTGAAGGCGGTATTTATGGAAGTTTAACAGGAATCTCTGTAAATATTGTTGCTGTATTTGTAATTTTAGGGGCTTTTGTTGGTATTGGAGAAGGTGGAAATGCCTTTATGTCTCTTTCAACAAAAATTGCTGGAAGACTAAGAGGAGGAGCTGCAAAAGTATCTGTTTTAGCTTCTGCTTTTTTTGGTTCTATTTCTGGTTCAGCTTCTGCAAATGTAGCCTCAACAGGGGCCTTTACAATTCCAACTATGAAAAGATTAAAATACCCACCTTCACTAGCAGGTGCTACAGAAGCAGTTGCTAGTACGGGAGGACAAATTATGCCACCTCTTATGGGAGCTGGGGCGTTTATTATGGCTGAGTTACTTGGAGTTAAATACTCTTCTATTATGGCAGCTGCAATTTTTCCTGCAATACTATTTTTCTTAACGGTTTGGATTGGAATAGACGTATTTGCAAAAAAATATAAACTAATTGCTATGAGTGATGAAGATATTCCAAAACTAGATATTGTTTTAAGACTTAGTCCATTTTTTGTTATTCCTTTTGGGATTCTTTTATATGCACTATTAGTTGTAGGAAAAACTCCTCAATTCTCAGCTGCTTTAGCTATTTTTGCATCTGTAGTTTTACTTTTAGTAAATAGAGATTGGGAAGTTTCATTTAAAGAGTTTTTCTTTAAGTTTTTAGATGGTTGTATCATTGCTTCTAGACAAATTGCAACTATAGCATCAGTTATTATTTGTGCAGGTATTATTATTGGTGTTTTAAATGTAACTGGAATTGGAGTTAAAATTACTTCAGCTATTTTGTTTTTATCAAATGGAGAGTTATATTTAGCACTTCTTTTAACTGCTTTAGCTTGTCTTATTTTAGGAATGGAAGTTCCAACAACAGCAGCATATATTATTTGTGTATCAATTGCAGGTCCAATACTGCAAGATTATGGTCTAAGTGCAATTCAAGCACACCTGTTTATTTTCTGGTTTGCCCTTTTATCAACGATTACACCTCCTGTTTGTGGAACTGTATTTATTGCTTCTGGTATTGCACAGACAAATTGGTTAGGTGTTGCAGGAAAAGCTATGAAATTAGGTGTTGGTTTATATATTGTTCCAATAGCATTTATTTTAAATCCATATTTAATTAAACCAGATACTCAGTTTATGCTTGCATCTTTTTCATTTATTAAAATAGCACTTGGTCTTTGGTTATTATCAAATGCTTTAGTAAATGATGAAAGAAAGGCTATTATTAGAATTGCTCTTGGTTTTACAGCCTTAGCAATTATTCTGTATCCATTACAATAAGCTACTTTTTTAAGTAGCTTATTTATATAAATTTAAGACTATCTTGTTATATTCACTTTTTTAATAAATATTATTACTAAAGGATATATATGTCACTACTTATTAGAGATGCAGTTGCAAGCGATACTCAAATTATTTTAGACTTTATTATTGAATTAGCTGTATATGAAAAAGCTGAACATGAAGTAAAAACAAATGTTGAAGAGACAAAAGAAGCAATTTTTGGAGAAAACTCAACAGTAAAAGCTCTTATTTGTGAATTGGATGGAGTTGCTATTGGTTATGCAGTATATTTTTATAACTACTCTACATGGCTTGGAAAAAATGGAATTTATTTAGAAGATTTATATGTAAGTGAAACAAAAAGAGGTGTTGGAGCCGGAAAAGCTATGCTTAAATACCTAGCAAAAAAAGCACTTAGTGAAAATTGTGGAAGATTTGAGTGGTCTTGTTTAGATTGGAATACTCCATCAAGAGAGTTCTATGAAAGTCTTGGAGCAAAATCTCAAGATGAATGGATAGGTTATAGACTAGAAGGTGATAGTTTAACTTCTTTTGCAAATAGTTAAAACCTTTATTAAAGATTAGATAAATAATTTATCTTTTAGTCTTTAATAGATATCACAAAGAAAAAGTAATAAAATTATATATGTAAATTAAATAAAAAGGTTATATCTTGAGTTTCTTAGATGATAATTTAAATTTTGAAAAGTTATATAATGAATTTAATTTAAGGGTTCAAAATAGAGAGTTTGAAGACTCTTTATTTCTTATTCCAAAGCTACTTGAAACAGCTCAAAATGATATTGATGTTTTTTATGCTCTTATGGGGGAAGCTACTGTACTTACAAATCTAAAAAAAGATGATGAAGTTGTAGAAAGCTATGATGAAATCATAGATAGATTTGATACTGCAAAAGATGAAACTATAATAAAGTTCCTTGCATATGCATATTATAACAAAGCACTTATTTTTGCAAAGCAAAAAGAGTATAAAAAAGAGTTAGATACATATAATAAGCTTATTGAAAAATATATTATAGATACTTCAACAGAGTTAGAGATAGTTTTAGTAAAAGCTTATTTAAATAAAGCTATTTGCATAAGTGAACTAGAAGAACAAAAAAACTCAATAGCAGTTTATAAAGAGTTAGTAAAGAATTTTGAAAATAGTGAAAATGAACATATCTTAGAACAAGTTGTAGAGGCTTGTTATAATATTGCACTTATATATGGTAAGTATGAAGAATATGAAAAATCAATTAGTTCTTATGATTATTTAATCTCAAAATTTGAAAAAAGTTCAAATGAAAATATTTTAGAGTTTGTAGCTAAGTCTTATGTAAATAAAGCAAGTAGATTAAAAGATATGCATAAAAACAATGAGGCTTTAAAAAATTATGATGAAGTTATAAACAGATTTGAGAATTTTAGTGGAAAAATTTTAATTCAAGTAGCTCTTGCTCTACATAATAAAACAATAATATTAAGTCAATTAAATGAAGAAAAAGAGCTTTTAAATGTTTGTATAAAGATTATAGACAAGTTTTCAAGCTCACATGAAGATTTAATCTCAAATATAGTTTCTTCTGCACAAGTTATAAAAGATAAAGAGAGATTTAATAACTCCTTTTAAAAGGAGTTATTAGATAAATTTCCCTGATAGTTCTTTTAAAATATCACCTGTTTGAAATGAATCTCCATTATATTTAACCAACTTAATACCTACAGATGTAAAAGACTTAGCTGTATTTTTACATGCTTTTTTTACAACTATATAGTTACAATCAGTTAAAACTCTTCCCATTTTATTATGTTGTTCGATATGATCTGCATCATCATGATCATGATTACATTGATGGTCATCTTCTGGGTGGTCATGGTCAATATCTGTTCTAGGATTGTTTTTGATATTTTCTAAAACAAATGATTTAAATACACCTGTTCCACTCATTTGATATATTGCAAACTTTGGTGTGTGACCGGCATTTGGAAAGAATATTAAGTTTTCATCTTTTACTGGAATAGCTATTTTCATTTTTTATATACCTTTTGATTTCTATTTTTGTAATATTACATTCTAAAAATTAATTTATACAATTACTATTGTATAAATGATTTTTTTTAAAGAATCTTTAAACTAATGCCCACGTCCAAGCATTTCTGAAGCCTCCATTACTATCATAAAAGCCTCTTTGTCATGTTCATTTATTATCTCTTTCAAGATTGATAGTTTTTTTACATCTAAAACTAAGAGGATAATCTCTTTTTCTTTTTCTTGATGAAATCCAGAACCTTTTAAAATTGTTCCCTCAATATTTAAGTTTTGTGAAATTTCTACACTTAAAGTTTGAGCTTTATTTGATGCTATATGAATGACTTTTGTACTAAGTGTTCCTGTTAGAATAACATCAATTGCTTTTGAAGTAATATATATACTTATAATACTATATAAAGCCTTTTCTATATCTTTAAAAACATAGATTGAGCAAATTACAATTAATACATCTATTATTAAAATAACTTGTGCAGGTTTTATATGTGATTTTGAACAGACAATTTTAGCAACAATTGTAGAACCTCCTGCACTAGAGTTTCCTTTTATAATAAAACCTACACCAAAGCCTATAATAGCACCGCCAAATATAGATGCTAAAAGTATATTATTTGTTGGAATTGTAAGGTTAATATATGAAAAAACATCTGTAAAAAAAGATATTAGAACAATTGTAATTATAGTTTTTATAGCAAACATTTTTCCTAGAGATTTAATCCCAAATAGTAAAAGAGGTATATTTATAGCAATAATCATTGAGCCTATTGAAAAGCTTGTCAAATGATGTAGTAATATCGCAAGACCAGGAGTTCCTCCTGTTGTAAAGTTATTTGGTTTAAAAAATAACACTACTGATACAGCAATTAGTATCGCACCTAAAGTTAGTAAAAAAAAGTTTTTAATTTCAATTTTTGATTTTGAAGTTTGCATGATTAATCCTTTATAATATAATTTTTTTTATAAGGATTAATTGCTTTCCTGTTGGATAGTCTCTTGATTTTGTAATTTTTGTATAAAGTTTATTAACACTAAAGTTTCACTTTTAGTTGGCATACTAACCTTTCTTGATTTTTCAATTAAAATAATAACATATTTACTTTGAAAACTAGGGCTTTTTATGATAGAGTTAAAGATATAAATCAATAGGAATATAATAAATGAGTTTTTTTAAAAAAATAATAAATTTTATAGCAAAAGCTTCAATTCCAAGTTTTAAATTTGAAAATAATCAACTTTACTTTAAACTAAGAAATGACGAATTTTATGAATATGAACTTGTTGATTATGAAATAAAAACACGTCATGATTCATATATTTTTGAAGCATATACTTTGAACACAAAAGATATTTTCCTTGAATATATAAAAGTTGATGTAAATACACAATGGAATGGACAGGCACTCTCATTATTTGAAGGTTTTTTTAAAGAAAAACTAAATATTGGGGATATCGAGGTTTTAGAAAAAAAAGAGATAGGAACCTATACTTTCAAAATATATAAACTTGATGATTCTTTTATTTTACATATGATATATATTTACAGTGTAAGTAGTGATGTAATTATATTAGATACAAAAGGTGATTTATATAAAAATTTATTATTTAGGCTTGATGGAAAATATGAATATAGATTTGATAATGAAGAAAAAGGTGATATAAATTTTAATATATCAATGGTTAAAGAGAATTGGTTAAAGGGTTTTTTTGGTTCACAAGATGGTTAAACAATTTTTTTTCTTAATAGTAATATTTGCTTTTTTTATAGGATGTTCAATGAGAAGTTCTGTATATAGTATAGACAATAGAGTTTTAACTTTAGGTAAAGATAAAGATTCCTCTATTTCTATAAGACTTAATAATCCTATTGTTCAAAGGTATACTTCTTTATGTGTATTAGACTCTTATACTCTTTTAGATAGAAATTTAAAATATGGGAATATCTTTATTGAGTCAATTGACTTAGAGAATAACTGTTCTTGGACAGGACTTGCAAGTAGTCATTTTGAAACTAATTTAAGGTATGCGTTAAATTTAAACAGTATAGAAACAGTAGAGAGTTTTGATATTAGTGGATATAACTTTAAAACCTTTAGAATAAATGGGGACTCTTACTTAAGTATGATATATATTTATGCAGGAAATAGTGATAAATTTATTTTAGATTATTATGGAAGACTTTATACA
This sequence comes from uncultured Campylobacterales bacterium, assembly GCA_947494995.1. Lineage (GTDB taxonomy): Bacteria > Campylobacterota > Campylobacteria > Campylobacterales > Arcobacteraceae > Halarcobacter. The sequence continues at coordinate 149,766 of CANLWY010000003.1, forward strand.
GAAGTATTAAAGAGTTTTAAACCAGAATATGAAAATAGATATTTATCTAAAAAAAGATTTATTGGAGACTATAGAGATAGTTTAGTTCAAAAGAATCTTATAAATCATTATTTTCAAAGAGAAAGAATTGAAATAGTTCCAAGAATTGGAATATCAATATCTTTATAGCAAATAAAAGGAAAAACCTTTTATTTACCAAATACTTGTTTTAAAATAGAAGTTGTTTGTTCAACTGGATTTGATCTAATTGATGCTTCTTTACTACCAATCATCTTAAATAGACCATCAATAGCTTTATCTGTTACATATTTATCTAAATTCTGGTCTGAACTACTTGGAAGATATGAGTCAACTCCAAAACTTTTTGCAAGATTCCCAACCGAACTATTATCAACTAGACCTTTTCCATATTGTTTATAATACGTATTAAAAGTATCATAATAACCAGCTACTTGATTCTCTTTCATTGTTTTTTGAATAATTGGGGTAATTAGTTTCTTTAATGAGCTTGTAGTATTTTCTTTAAAATAGTTTGTTGCTGCATTTTCTCCACCATTCAAAATCTTTTGTGCATCTTCTAAAGACATTTTGTCAATTGCATCTACAAAGATTTCAGCAGTTTCTGGTGCTGCATTTGTAGCGGCACTATTCATAGAGTTTACTAAATCATCTGCAATTTTATCTCCACCTGCTTTTCTAATAAGACCTTCTACTTTTTGTAAGTTTTCAGGTAGAGGAATTTTAACAAGTGAGTTATTTAAATATCCATTATTGGCACCTAAATTTTTTACGGCATAATCAACTCCAACTTTTAAAGCCTCTTTTAATCCACTTGAAACAGTTGAATCACTTATTCCTGTTTTTGAATCTGTAGAACTTGTACTTGATGGCTTTGTAACATTATCCATTACACTTTTTGTAATTTGGTTTAAATCGAAACCAAAACTTAGTGTTGTGCATAAAACCATTGATGCTACAATTGAAATCTTCTTCATATTTTTTCCTAGTAAGAATTTTTATTATTATATGAGAATTCACATAAAAGTAAGTAATTTTATATATATTTTATATAATAATTGTGAAAAAATAAAAGTAGGTCAAAATGATAAAAGAGATTTCAGATTTTTTACATCAGTTTAAAACAAAGGTTGTAGAGTCTAAAGATATAGCATTAACATACAATAAAGAGATTGAAAATTTTGCAAGAAGAATAAAAGTAGATTCTTTAGATAAAGAGTATGAAGAGAATTTTCTAACAATTTTAGGATATTCATATAGGCTTGAAGATGTTTCTCAAAGATTGTTTTATACTTTTCAAGAAGCTGTTTATGCAATTGATTTAGATAGATTAATGAAAAATGAAGAGTTAGAAAGAGTTAACTGTATAGTATATATTTTAGTTTTAGAAGTGATTTTAAATGAATATAACTCAAAAGAAATTAATGAAGAATTAAAGCAAAAAGCAATAGATACATATAAAGTAATAGAAGAGAGAAAAGCAAAAGAGAATAAAAAATACCATATGTATCAATATTAGATAATAAAATTTATATGAAAAAAACATAAATTTATTTGAAACTTTATTATTAGTGGAAAATTTTAGTTATTTTTATAAAAACAAGTGTTAAGATATTTAGATATTTAACTATATGATATTTAAGTGTTATATAGTGATTCTAACAATAAGGAACATTTAATGTTAAATAAGTTGACGATAAAGACAAGACTTCTTTTATCAGCTATTATTAGTATAGTTGGTTTAATATTTCTTTTGTGGTTTTCTTTTTCTTCTTTAGTGAAAGTTGCGAATTTAGAAGTAGGAAGAATATTAACTGAAACTCTAAAATCTGATATGCTTATGCTAAGACGAGATGAAAAAGATTTTATACTAAGAAAAGATATAAAGTATGTAAATAGGTTTGAAAAGAAAGTAGAATTACTTCATGAAGATGCTAAAAAACTAATTGAAAACTTAGAAGATAATGATATTGATAATAGTAAAGTTAAAGAGTTTGATCAATTTATAGATATATATAAGCAGAATTTTAAACTATTTGTAGAAAAACAAAAAGAGATAGGTTTAAATGAAAAAGTTGGTCTTTATGGAAGCTTAAGAAAATCTGTTCATAAAGTACAAGAGGGTGCAAAAAGTTCTAAAAATCATGAACTTCTTTCAATTGTTTATGATTTAAGAAAACAAGAGAAAGATTTTATGCTTAGAAGAGATACAAAATACATAGATAAGTTTAATAAAAAAATAGATAACTTACTTTTAAATGATACTTTAATAAATGATGAAATTAAAAGAAATCTAACAACCTATAAGAAAGAGTTTTTAACTCTTGTAAAGGCTGAAGAAGAGATAGGTTTAACTAGTAAACTTGGACTTCAAGGAAAAATGAGAAAGTCAGTTCACAAAAGTGAAGAGTTATTAAAAGTATTAGTTAAAGAAGTAAGTACTTCAGCAGAAGAAAAAATTAAAAGTATTGAGAAAACAGTTCTTATTATAGGAATTGTTTTTGTTCTTTTAATAAGTATTTTATCATATATTAATGCAATAAATATTATTAAGAGTATTACTCAGTTTAGAGATGATTTATTTGGTTTCTTTAAATATTTAAATAGAGAGATTGACCAAGTAATTCCTTTAAAAGAAAAAGGAGATGATGAAGTATCTCAAATGGCAAAGGTTGTAAATACTCAAATCAAAGCTATAGAAAATGATATAGAAGAGGATAAGCTTTTAATTAAGAATTCTATTGAAACACTTAAAGAGTATGAGAAAGGTGACTTTAGTTCTAAGATAAATAAAAAGTCATCGAATCCTGCATTAAATGAGTTAAGTTCAATTATAAATAATATGAGTATTAATTTGGAAAAAAATATTGATGATATTTTAGATGTGATAAATCAATATTCAAACTCTGATTATAGGGAAAAAGTATCTACGGAGGGTAAAAAAGCTCATTTAGAAAGATTGTCTCTTGGAGTAAATGAATTAGGTTCTAGCATATCACAACTTTTAAAAAAATCTTTAGAGGTTGGACTTACTTTAGATAAATCTTCTGATATATTATTAGTAAATGTTAAATCTTTAAATGATGCTTCAAATAGTGCAGCTGGTTCTTTAGAACAAACTGCTGCTGCATTAGAAGAGATAACGAGTACTGTAGTTAGTAGCTCAGAGAGTATTGCAGAAATGAACAATTATGCAAATGAGTTAAACTCTTCTGCAAAAAGTGGACAAGAACAAGCTTCAAATACAACAAAAGCAATGGATGAAATTACAGAGCAAGTAACATTAATCAATGAATCTATTTCTATAATTGATCAAATTGCTTTTCAGACAAATATTCTTTCATTAAATGCTGCTGTAGAAGCAGCAACAGCAGGAGAAGCTGGAAAAGGTTTTGCCGTAGTTGCAGGTGAGGTAAGAAATCTTGCAAGTAGATCAGCCCAAGCTGCTAAGGAGATAAAAGAGTTAGTTGAAGCTGCAACACAAAAAGCATCAGAAGGGAAGTTTACAAGTGATAAGATGATTGAAGGTTACTCTTCTTTACTTGAAAATATTCAAGCCGTAACTAAAAGAATTGATGAGGTTTCAATTGCAAGTAAAGAACAACAGTCAGGAATTACTCAAATTAATGATGCAATAAATATGCTTGATAGACAAACGCAAGAGAATGCTTCAACAGCAGCAAGAACAAATGATATTGCAATAGAAACAGATACTATTGCAAAAGAGATTGTATCTGATGCACAAAGTAAAGAGTTTATTGGTAAAGAGAGTGCAAAAATAGTAAAAATAGAGTCTTCAAATAGTATTGAAAATTCAACTATTCAAACTCAAGAAGTAAAAAAAGAGATAAAAGTAGATGTTAAATCTGGAGTAAAACCAGCAAGTTTAAATACTAAAGTAATATCTGCACAAAATGATAATGATGATGAGTGGGAGAGCTTTTAAAAGCTCTCTTCTCTGGTTAAGAAACTAGTTTTAGTATCTCTTTTTCTATTAATTTAATATCATCTGTAAGTGTGATAATATCTAAATCCTCTTTATCTATCATTCCTTCTTTATATAAAGATTTTTTCATAAATTTTAAAAGGTATTTCCAATAATCCTCACCTACAAGATAGATTTTAAATCCATTCATTTTACCTGTTTGTGTTAGTGTTAAAACTTCAAACATCTCATCTAATGTCCCAAATCCACCTGGAAAGACTACACATGCTTTTGAGTATTTTACAAGCATATACTTTCTTGAAAAAAAGTAGTTAAAGGTTAAGTCTTTTGTTGTATATGGGTTTCCTGATTGTTCAAATGGTAATTCAATATTAAGTCCAATAGAGTGTGCATTATTAGCTTTATAAGCTCCTCTATTAGCTGCTTGCATAATACCATCTCCACCACCTGTGATAATATTTATTCCTTTTTTTGCTAGTTTAAAAGATAGTTTTTGTGCTAACATAGAATATTTATCTGTTTGTGGTGTTCTAGCACTTCCAAAAATAGTTATACTATGCTCTAAATCTTTTAATAGTTGTTTTCCTTTTTTAAAGTCATCAGTAATGGTTTTTTTGCAAATTATTTCTGAAGCATTCATGATTTCCTCCTAATAAATGATAAAATGTATATTCAAATCATGTTTGATTTTATATATTATAATTTTTTTTATCTTATAGATAGTAAGATTTCAATAGTTAATAATTTTTTTTAAAAATAAAACTCACTTTTTACTCACTTAAAAACTGTAGTATAAAAGGAATAGGAGTAATAATTGTTTAGTGAAAAAAACATTTCAAAACTTATTATATTAACCCCCGTACTTACTGTTTTTTTAGCTGCATTCTTTACAATATATTTTTTTGTAAAAAATCAAAATAAATATTTTGAAGAAGAGAGTTTTAGAGTAGAAGAAGAGTATATTCAAAAACAAAAAAATATACTAAAAAAAGAGATTGATTACGTAATTAACTATATTGAACATTATGTAAAAAAAAATAAAAAGTTAAGTGAGCAAGAGTTAAAACAAGAGCTTATTGATTATATTGAAACAATAAGATATGAAAAGCATGGTTACATTTGGATTCATGATTCAAGTTATTATTTAAGAGCACACCCTTTTCGACAAAAAAGTATTGGTACCTATGATATTGGCTTAAAAGATGCAATGGGAACACTTATTACAAAACAGTTTATTAATGAAACTGTAGCAAAACCAAATGGAGTTTTTATTGAGTATTATTGGGAAAAACCTAAAGAAGTTCATCCTTCTAAAAAACTTGGTTTTTTTAAACTTTATAAAAAATATAACTGGGTTATAGGTGCAGGGCTTTATGTAGATGATATAGAAAAATCAATACATGAGAGTAAAAAGCTTTTGGAAAAAAGAATTGATAAATATATTAGGCAAGTATTACTTGTCTCAATATTAATTATTGTACTTATTGGGGTTGTATCTTTTATTATGTCAAAAAAAATCAATTTAGTATTAGCTGATTATAAAGAGAATGTAGAGAAAAAAGAGTTAGAACTTCAAGATATAAATAAAAACTTAGAAAAAAGAATTGAAAAAGCACTAAGTGAAGCAAAGAAAAAAGATAGGGCAATGCTACACCAGTCAAGACTAGCAAGAATGGGAGCTATGCTATCAATGATTGCTCATCAGTGGAGACAACCTTTGAGTGAAGTCTCTGGAATATTGATGGAACTTGAAACAGCAAATAAGTTTAAAAAAGTAGATGATAAATTGATTCGTGAAACAGTTGAAGAATCAAATAAATTAATACAGTTTATGTCTCATACAATAGATGATTTTAGAAACTTTTTTAAACCAGATAAAAAGAAGATAAAGTTTTATGTGGATGATGCTTGTAATGAAGCTATTTCTTTAGCAGGAGCTTCAATAAAGAGTTATAACATTAAATTAAATAAAAGAGTAAAATGTAATTCTATAGTAAATGGATATGAGAGAGAGTTTGCTCAAGTTATGTTAAATCTTATTTCAAATGCAAAAGATATTTTAAATCAAAGAGAAATAGAAAATCCAAGAATTGACGTTATAGTAGATGTTGATAAAAAAGATGTCGTTATTACTGTTGAGGATAATGCTGGTGGTATAAAGGAAGAACATTTGGATTTAATTTTTGAACCATATTTTACAACAAAAGAGAGTTCAAAAGGTACAGGTTTGGGACTTTATATGGCAAAAATGATTATTGAAAAAAATATGAATGGTGAACTAAGTGTTGAGAATACACATAAAGGTGCACTTTTTAAAGTAGTTGTGGAGATGGACAATGGATAATAATTTATTAGAACAGTTTAAGAATTATACAATTTTATGTGTCGAAGATGAAGATGGTATAAGAAAAAGATTAGTGAATACATTAAAATACTATTTTGAAGATGTATTAGAAGCTAGTAATGGTGAAGATGGTTATGATTTATATTGTGAATATAAACCAGATATTATTTTAAGTGATATAGAAATGCCAAGCAAAAACGGTATTGATATGGTTTCAAAAATTAGAGAAAATGACTTGAACACTGTTATTATAATGGTAACAGCATATTCTAATGAAGAGTATCTTTTAGATTTAATTAATTTACATATTAATCATTATATTCTAAAGCCAGTATATGCTGATAATCTTTTAGATGGTATTATTAAAGGACTAGGAGATAGGTTAACTAAGAATTTGATATTTACAAAGGATTGTTACTTCGATGTTAAAAGCTATGAACTCTACTTTAAAGATAAAATTGTAACTCTTAGAAAGAGAGAAAAGGAGTTTTTAAATCTTTTATATGAAAATAGAAGTCAAGTATTAACTTATTCTCAAATAGAAGAGTATATTTGGAAAGACAAATCTATGAGTATGAGTGCCTTAAAAACTTTTATAAAAGAGCTAAGACAAAAGCTTCCTCTTGAATTAATACAGAATATCCCACAAACTGGTTATAAATTAGAAAATTTTATAAGTAAATAAAAAACTCACCGTAAACTCACTTGGAACTGATATTCTCTAAGTATTAAATTTTAAGGAGAGTATAAATGTTAAAACAAGGTTTATTAATTGCCGGATTAGCAGCTTCAGTATTAGCTGGTAATATCAAAATGGACTTAAATGCAAAGTATGGAGCAAATAATTTTCATACAAAAGGTGCTCAAGAATTTGCTTCTTTAGTTAAAGATTATACGAAAGGTTCTGTAAATATTACAGTTCACCCAGGATCAGCACTTATTAAAGGAAATCCTTTAAAAGCTGTTAAAGATGGAACTGTTGCTATGACTGATATGTTTATTCCTTTTACTTCTGGTGGAGGTAAAGTATTTGGTGTATCTGCATTACCATTTATTGCAAACTCGTATGATGACGCTTTTAAATTATATCAATTAGCAAAACCTGCTTACGAAAAAACTGCTAGAAAATGGAATCAAAAGTTACTTTATTCTGTTACTTGGCCAGCATCAGGTTTTTATTCTAAAAAAGAGTTAACGTCTATAAATGATTTTAAAGGTGTAAAGACAAGAACTTATGATAAAAACTCAGCTGCATTCGTAAATATGGCTGGAGGTTCTGCTGTTGCATTACCATGGGGTGAGGTATACTCTTCTTTAAGAACAGGTATGGTTGATTCAGTTGTTACTTCATCATCATCAGGGAAAGATGGTAAGTTTTGGGAAGTATTAAGTAACTATACAAAAATTAATTATGCATACCCTTTACAAGCAGTAACTATTAATTTAGATTATTGGAATTCTTTAGATAAAAATCAAAAAGAAGCTCTTACTAAAGCAGCTTCAGAAATTGAAAAATCTCAATGGCAAGCAGTTAGAGTAGAAGAGAAAACAGCTTTAGAAGAATTAGCTAAAAATGGTATTAAAATTACTGAAGCTTCACCTGAATTAAAAAAAGAGCTAGATGTAATTGCTAATAAATTGTTAACTAAATATTTAGATGGTGCAAATTCTGATATTAAAGCTATATTCAAAGAGTATAGAAAGTAATTAAGATGAATGTCGTATCAAATTTTATAGATAAGCTGAGTAAGTACTCAGCTTATCTTGCTGGATTTATTTTAATTTCATTAGTTTTATTGATTTTGACAGAAATCTTTTTAAGATCGTTTTTCGATATTTCAACCATGATTGCAGATGAGTATAGTGGGTATTTATATTTAGCTTCAATTTTTTTAAGTTTAGGATATGCCTTTTCTAAAGATTCACATATTAGAATTAATATAATTACTTCAAGATTATCAAAAAAGATAAATAGAAAAATTGATATTTTTGCAGCAGTTATAACATTGGGAGTATTAGCTTTTGCTCTTTATAGAACAATACTTTTTACCTATGATTCTTATTCCTTAGAGATGTTATCTGAAAATGTTTCAGAAACACCATTATATTTAACTCAACTAGCAATGCCTGTAGGGATTACAATTTTCATCTTAGCCGTTGTTCTTTTTATTTTCAAAGGATTTTCAAATGATAGCTGATCCACTAATCTTATCAATAATTTTAATTGCATTTATGTTTATATTACTTTTATCTTCTTTATGGATTGGAGTTTCTCTTATCTTAACAGGAATTATTGGAATGCTTCTTTATGATCATAATCTTCCTCCTGTACTTTCTGTTTATGATAAAATTGGAGATTTATTAGCATCTTCTTTATATGATGCAATGAACTCTTGGTCTTTAGCTGCTTTACCTATGTTTATTTTAATGGGTGAGATTTTATATAAATCTTCTATTTCAACAAAACTTTTAAATGGTCTAAAACCATGGCTTGCATATATACCAGGTGGTTTACTTCATGTAAATGTTGCTGCTTGTTCGTTGTTTGCTGCTGTTTCTGGTTCATCTGCGGCAACAACTGCAACAGTTGGGAAAATCACTTTAGATGAGTTAAAGAAAAGAGGTTATTCTAAAGATTTAGCTATGGGATCACTCGCAGGTTCTGGTACTCTTGGTTTTTTAATTCCTCCATCTTTGATTATGATTATTTACGGTGTAATGTCTGATGTCTCTATTGGAAAACTATTTGTTGCAGGAATTTTACCTGGACTTCTAATGGCTTCTTTATACTCCTTTTATATTATGTATAAAGCAAAAGTTGATCCATCTGTTTTACCTGATGTTGAAGAGACATTTACTTGGGCAGATAAGCTTCATTCTTTAAAAGATTTAGCTCCGATTTTCTTATTGATTTCTGTTGTATTAGGTTCTATTTATGGAGGTTTTGCAACTCCAACTGAAGCTGCTGCATTAGGTGTATTGGGCTCATTACTTTTAGCTACGTATTTTAAAGCAATAAATTTAGAAGTGTTAAAAAATGCTATTTTAAATACAGTTAGAACATCTGTGATGATTGGATTTATTATTGCTGGAGCTGTTTTCTTATCTCAAGTTATTGGATTTTTAGGAATTGCAAGAGCAATGAGTGAGTTTATTACAGGGCTTGGATTATCACCATTAATGTTAATTTTACTTATTGGTATTATGTATATTATTTTAGGAATGATTTTAGAAGCGGTTTCTATTGTAGTAATGACTTTACCAATTGTCTTACCAATTGTAGTATTAGCTGGATTTGATCCTTTATGGTTTGGTGTATTTTTAGTATTTATGGTTGAGATGGCTCAAATAACACCACCTGTTGGTTTTTCACTCTTTGTAATACAAAGTATATCTGATGAAAAAATTGAGACAATTTTAAAAGCTACACTACCATTTTTTATTATGATGATTATAACAGTAATGGCGATTACTTTTTTCCCAGAAATTGTACATTATCTACCTAATCAAATGATTAAATAGTAAATATGATAAAATAAAGGCAATTATTTATATGCAAGGTAATGAGATGATTAGATTAAACTGTGATATGGGTGAGAGTTTTGGTATTTGGAAAATGGGGCAAGATGAAGAGATTATGCCTTATATTCATTTAGCAAATCTAGCTTGTGGTTTTCATGCTTCTGATAGTATTACTATGAATAGGTCTGTTGAGTTAGCAAAGAAACACAATGTAACAATTGGAGCTCACCCTTCTTATCAAGATTTAGTAGGATTTGGGAGAAGGTCAATTCTATGTTCTCTTGAAGAGATTAAATCAATAGTTTTATATCAATTAGGAGCTTTAAATGCTTTTTGTAAAGCTCATGGTACAGCAGTTGCTTATGTAAAACCTCATGGTGCTTTATATAATGACATGATGAGAGATGAAAATATTTTTAAAGCAATTCTAAGTGCTATTTCTTCTTTTGATAAAAACATTAGGTTAATGGTTCTTTCAAAGCAAGATAATGAAGCTTATGAATATACTGCGAAACTGTATGGAGTAGGTCTTTTGTATGAAGTGTTTGCTGATCGAAATTATAATGATGATGGGTCATTAGTATCAAGAATAAAGGAAAATGCAACTATTGAAGATGAGTTTGAAGTTATGCAAAGGGTACAAACTTTAAAAGAGAATGGTTTTTTTGAGAGTATAAATGGAGAGAAACTCTATTTGCGTACTGATACAATTTGTGTTCATGGAGATGGGGCTCATGCTCTTGAGTTTATAAAAGCATTAAGAAAAGTTCTTTATTGATGAATATTCAAATAGCCTCTGTAGATTCTGTAATTATCTATTTTGATGAAGTTATTTCAAAGGAAAGCTCCTTAAAGGTAAAGGCTGCTTATAAAGTATTAAAAGAAGAGAATAGTTTTATTGAAGTTGTTCCTTCTTATACTTCAATATTAATTACTTATGATATTTTTAAATTTGATTTTGAATCTATTAAAGAGTTTTTGGAAAAAAAATTAAAAAATATAGATACAAAAGAAGAAAAGAAGATAAATCTTGTAACTATTGATGTTTACTATGGTGAAGAGGTTGGTTTCGACTTACAAAGAGTAGCTTCAAGAGCAAAACTATCTATAAAAGAGGTTATTGAAATTCATAGTTCAAAACTTTATGATGTATATGCCATTGGCTTCTTACCAGGCTTTGCTTATATGGCTAGTGTTGATGAAAGAATTATAACGCCAAGACTTGAGGCACCAAGAAAAAAAGTACCTAAAGGGAGTGTATCTATTGCAGATAGTCAAACAGCAGTATATCCACAAACTAGCCCTGGAGGTTGGAATATTTTAGGAAAAACTACTTTTGAACTATTTGATAAAACTTTAGATAGTTTATCTGCTGTAACTATTGAGTCAAAAATAAAATTTAATCCTATTTCAAAAGAAGAGTTTTTTAAACAAGGGGGGAAGCTTTGAGCTTTGAAGTAGTTAAAGCAGGAGTTTTTACTACTCTTCAAGATAGAGGAAGATTTTCATATACTCATTTAGGAGTTACAAATTCTGGCTATATGGATGAGTATGCAGCATTAGCGGCACATAAACTTTTAGATAATTGTTTAGATACAAATATTTTAGAGATAACTTTTTCAAATGTAGAATTAAAAGCAAATGAAAACACTGTGATTTCTATAACTGGTGCATATTGTGAATTTTTTATAAATGAAGAGTTAAAAAAAACTTGGCAAAGCTATTCTATTAAAAAAGGTGATATTTTAAAAATAGGGAAAATTTATAAGGGGCAAAGAGTATATTTAGCATTAAAAGGTGGTTTTTTAGTTCCTAAGGAGTTTGGAAGTAACTCTACAACAATAAAAGAGTCTTTAGGTGGATTAGATGGAAGGCAGATTAAAAATGGGGATATCTTAGCTTATAAAAAATCAAATAAACAGATAAATAATAGATGGCAAGAAAAGAATTTACCAAACTATGAAGAAGAACTTACTTTAAGAGTAATTCTTTCTTATCAAGAAAATAGTTTTTCAGATAAGGAAAAAGCAAAGTTCTTTAATTCAAAATATATAATAACACCGGATTTTAATAGAATGGCATGTAAATTAGATGGAGAATCAATTACTTCTTCTTTATCTGGAATTATTTCTGAAGGAATAGCTTTTGGGAGTATTCAAATACCAAAAGATGGAAAACCAATAATTCTTTTAAAAGAGAGACAGACTATAGGTGGTTATCCAAAAATTGGTACTGTTTTAAATATAGATTGTTTTAAATTGGCGCAAATGAAAATAGGAAGTATCGTAAAGTTTGAGGAAATAGATATAAAATCTGCTCAAAATAAATTAAGAGATTTTTACTCTATTTTCTCCTAATTGCATCAATGTTTTTGATTAAAACATTTAATGACTCATGAAATGATTCATTTTTTTTAACTTTTACAACAGAGTAGTCAAAAGTTGGTTTTATCATTACTCCTGAATTACTTTTTAGTGTAGTTCCATAAAGAACACTTGAAATTGTACTCATTATTGTTTCTATCTGAACTAAATCTTCTTCTTTTAGTGTAATAATAAATTTATTTGTTAAGTATCTTGATATTTGGTAATCTAAACTCTCTTCTTTTAGTTTGTTTTTTAAATAGTGTGCAATATAAATTAGAAGGTTATTAGAAATCAGTTTATTGTATGTTTTTGCTATATATTCAAAATCTGCGACATCAACTAATATAATAGTTGCATTGTTTTTGTAATTTATATTAGTATCTAAATATTTGTGATAAAGCCATTTTTTATTATAAACTTTTGTTAAATAGTCTTTGTATACATTATCTGTTATATCAAGTAACTCTTTTTTTAAATCATTGATTTGTACATATAGATTTTTTAAAAGAAGTGCATTATTTTCTTTTATTGCATCTTGTGCTTCTTGGGTTACTTCTGCTACGGTATCAATTGTTCTTATTGCATTGTTTACATATGAGTTTATTGTATTAAACTCATCTAGTATTAACTCATTTAGTTCTTTTTCAAAAGATTCATTCTCTAAGTCTATTTCAACTGTTTTTGCATGTTTGTCAAAACATTGAAAATAGTTTGAAGGTAGAATTATATCATTGCAAAGAAGTTCATCTATAGTTGAATCTGTAATTTCTTTTAGTTTAGTTTTCATTTTTCTCCTCCAGTAACTTGTCAATCTTTTCAGGCCTTCCTATATAGTAGCCTTGAGAGTAGTCTATATCGAGTGATTTAACATATCTTAATATTTTAAGATCACTTACAAATTCTGCAACTACTTTTATATTTTGTTCTTTACAAAATAGAACAATACTTTTGACAAGGTTATAATATACATCTTCATCTATTTTTTTTATTAAACTTCCATCAAGTTTTATGTAATCAGTGTTAATATTTAAAATATGTTCATAATTTGAGAATCCACTTCCAAAATCATCGATTGCAATTTTAACATTGTATGCTTTTAGGTCATTGATAAAGTCATTAACTAAATAAAAGTTACTGATTTTTTTACTTTCTAATATTTCTACAGTAAGGAACTTACCAATATCTGAATCTTTAATATTATTTATTATAAGGTTTTTCATTGATGGGTTTAAAATATCGTTATAGTCAAGATTTATACTTACATAGATTTTATATTTTTTTATATAGTCAAGTACTTTTAATATTAAAATTTCCATTAGTTTATTAAAAAGTCGATATTTCCTAGATTTACCTAGAAAAACTTGAGGCATTATTATATTTCCATTTTTATCATATAGTCTCATAAGAGCTTCATATTTTATTATTTCAGATGTTTTATTACTTTGAATAGGTTGAAAAAATGGTTCCACAAGATTTTCTTTAATATTTCTATGTAAAGTAGCTAATAGTTCTTCATTTACAAATTGATTTTTATATAGTTTTGCATCATAATACATAAAATGAATATAGTTCATTTTTGCATTGTGTAAAGCTTTTTCTGCATAAACTTGTAACTCTTTATCAAAACCTTTTGAACAACCAATTGTAACATCAATATCAATAGTAACTTTTGAATCAAGTAGTCTAAATTGTGAAGTGACAATATTATTAAAAATAATATTTTTAACTTCCATAACTTCCATTTCGTTTAACTCTTCAAAAATTGTTACTGTAAATACATCTACATGTGAGTTTTTTACTTCAATACAAACTCTTTTATTCATATTAAGAAGTATTTGATTTTTTATTTCTGTTTTTAAAAGCTTAAGAAGTTGAGATAGAACAAAATCTCCATTTTCAAATCCATAAATAGCATTAATATCTTTCATGTAAAGAATGTCTATTATATAAATGGTTTTTGTATGGTTTCTATAAAAGTATTTACAAAACCTTTGAAAGAGGGACATTTATTACCTTTTTCTTGAATAATTTATCTAGTATATATAATTTAATCTTAAGAAATGTGAAGTTTTATTAATAAAAATATTAATTTTTTAAAAATTTTAAAATTTCCTTATTTAAAGTATACAAACTGTATAACAACCCTCTTTTTAAAGATATTTTGTTAAAATCTCACTTACATTTTAAAGGGTATATTTGAAACAAGTTGATATAAAAGAGTTAGAAGTTAAAATTGATATTACAAAAATATTAAATGCATTATCTTTAAATAAAGAAATAGAAATAGATATAAATGGAAATATCTATTTTGATGAAAGCTGTGATTTAAAGATACCTTTAGTATTTAAGTTAAGTGCACAAAAGAAGACGAATCTTTTACAGGACTCAAAATCAATTATTCTAAATCTATTTAAAGATTATAAACCAGAAGTTAATGGGACTGATTTGACAATAAAACCACTTATGGCTTGGCAGGAAATAATTTTTTTAAATCAACCAAGAATGTTGTATTTTGATCATCAAACAGATGGTGTTGAGCTTTTTGAGGATAAGAGGCTTGAGGATATTGGATGGCATGCAACTGCTTGTGATATTTCATATAGAGAGATTTCAAGTTATATTGAATCAAATTGTGAAGGTATTTTAGTTTTCTATGATAATAAAATACAGTTTAATGGGTTTGTTTTAGTTAATGATATAGAAGATGTAAGAATTAAAGTAGAAGAGTTTATTATCAAAAAGATTAGTTTAAAAATTGAAGATGATTTATTAGATATTGAAGATGATGATGTTCTTGAAGCTTTAGAATATTTTAATATTAGGGTTTAAATTGGAAGAGATAATAAAAGACTGGGGCTATATAGCTCTATTTTTATATTCATTTGGTGGTGGTTTTGTTGGTCTTGTTGTAGCAGGTGTTTTATCATATGCAGGAGATTTAAATTTAGCTATAACTATGATGGTTGCTGGAACTTCAAATTTCTTAGGTGATCAATTTTTATTTTATATGGCACGAACAAATAAGATCTATGCAAAAGATACAATGAAAAAGTATGGAAGAAAAGTTGCCTTAGCTCATCTTTGGATGAGAAGATATGGTTCAACAGTTGTTTTCTTTCAGAAATATATTTATGGAATAAAAACTTTAATTCCTCTTGCTATGGGACTTACAAAATATTCATATAAAAAATTTACTATTTATAATATTTTTGCAACAGCTCTTTGGACTATTGTTGTTGGTTATGCAAGTTATATGATGGGAGAGTTGATTTTAACCTATGCTGAAGAGTATAAGTATTATGGTGTTGCTGTTATTTTAACTATTGTATTTGGTGTTTCTTATTATGTTAAAAAAATTTAGTGACTTACCCTTAGATAAAGAGTTTTTAAAAAATTTAAACTCTTTAGATTTTATTGATATGACAGAGATTCAATCTTTGTCTTTAAAAGATATCTTAGATAAAAAAGATGTGATTGCTCAAGCAAAAACAGGATCTGGAAAGACAGTAGCTTTTTCTTTACCTATTGTTCAAAATCTTGATGTAAAAAAATATAGAATCCAATCTTTAGTTTTAGCTCCTACAAGAGAACTTGCAAATCAGATTGCTGGAGAAATTAGAAAACTTAGCCGTCATATTCACAATGTAAAAGTATTAACTCTTTGTGGTGGAGTTCCTTTTAAACCACAAGTTGCTTCTTTAAATCATGGAGCACATATTGTTGTAGGAACACCAGGGCGAATTTTGCAACATATACATGAAACAAAGGTGGACTTTCCTGATGTTAATATGTTAATTTTTGATGAAGCGGATAAGATGCTTGATATGGGATTTTATGATGATATTTTAAAGATTGTAGAAAATATCCCTAAGAAAAGACAAACTTTACTATTCTCTGCAACTTATGAAAAAAATATTGAAGAGTTATCCAGTAATGTTTTAAATAATCCAAGTTTTATTCAGTGTCAGTCAGTACATGAAAAAGATGTTATAAATCAAAGGTTTTATAAGGTAGAAGAAGATTATAAAACTTCATTTATTCCAGCTTTAATCTCTTCAAATAAAGCAAGATCAGTTTTGATTTTTTGTAATACTAAGATTAAGTGTGATGAGTTAACTCAAGATTTAATGGACAGTGGTTTAGATATTTTAACATTGCATTCTGATTTAGATCAAAGAGAAAGAGATGAAACAATTATTCTTTTCTCTAATAAGTCATATCCAATAATGATTGCAACAGATGTTGCTTCAAGAGGGCTTCACATTGATGATATTGATTTAGTTATAAATTATGATATTGCTCGAGATGAGATGGTACATACTCATAGAATTGGAAGAACAGCAAGAGCAGGGAAAAATGGTTTATCAGTTACTTTAGTATCAAAAGAAGAAGCATGGAAAACCGATGTTATTGAAGAGAAGTTTGATGATATTGTTTACGAAGATTTTCAAAAGATTGAAGATGCCTTATCTTACAAAATAGATGCAGATTATAGAACTGTATTTATTTTAGGTGGGAAGAAACAAAAGGTGCGAGCAGGTGATATTTTAGGAGCTTTAACTGCTGGAGTAGGCTTAGATAAAAATGATATTGGGAAAATAGATATTTTAGAGTTTGTATCATATGTAGCTGTTAAAAAGCAAGTTATTAAAAAAGCTATAAATGGACTTAATAAAGGAAAAATAAAAGGTAAATCTTTTAAAGTCTTTGAAAAGTAATTATGATAAGATTTCACAAAATTTTATTAAGAACAACTCGTTGTTCTCTTTAGGATTTTGTTACTTTTAGTTGGATTTATTCTAACGCTAAAAAGTAGACATAAAAAATTAGGTCCCTTTTAAATGGGACATTTAAAAGGAAACAAAAATATGGCAACAGCAACAGCTAGACACTTATTAGTAGAATCAGAAGAGTTATGTAATGAATTAAAAACAAGAATTGCAAATGGTGAAGATTTTGCAGAGATTGCAAAAGAGTATTCACAGTGTCCATCAGGAGCACAAGGTGGAGATTTAGGTTCTTTTGGTCAAGGTCAGATGGTACCAGAGTTTGATAAAGTTGTTTTCAATGATGAAATCAATGTAGTTCATGGACCAGTTCAAACTCAGTTTGGATATCACTTATTAGAAACTACTTCAAGAGAAGACTAATTTAATAAAAGAGGTTTAAGAAACTTTTTCTTCAACCTCTTCATCCCATAAAATTGATATTCCGTACTCTTCATCTGTAATTGCATATTTAAAATATTCGCCAGTTCCACGTCTACCATGCAGTCTTACAGTTACTTGACCTTCTTGTAAAAGTTTTTTCATTTCATATTCACTAAAACTTCTTTTATTCCATTTTAAAAAGGCATTTGAATATACTCTAAATCTACAAGTGGAATCAGCTGTAAAAACATATTGTTCACTCTCATCGTACTGCTTTTTTGAGTTCTCACAAGAGTATAGTTTTATTTGTTTTCCTTGTACGTTTATTTTTTTTGAAACCACATTTGAGTCGCAATATGGACATTTCCCTAAAATAGACATTATAAACCTTTTCTTTTTTTATAATGTTATTTTAGTAAAAATTTAAAACTGTGATAAAAAATATTTCAATTTGTAATATATTTTAAGAGTTTACTTTCCTCTTTTTTCAAATATTCTTTCAGTAAACTCTGCAAATTTACCTCTTACAGCTTTCTCAAGTTCTATTGCAAACATAGATATTTCTGGATGTTTTTTTCTTGTTTGTTTAAGTAGTGTTGTTAGTCCATTATTATATTTATTTAAGTATAAATTATCTATTTGTCTGTTTGAACCAATTACTATTGCCATGCAAGACTCATCAAGTCTACTAAGAATTAGCTGGGTTGTTTTTTCAGATGAGTTTTGCCATTCATCCATAATAACTATTGATTCAGATAAGGTTCTTCCTCTAGCTTCTCCTGGCCATAAAGTTTCTATACAGTATTTAGATTCAAGCTCTGCTATTTTAGATTCAATTGATTCTTTATTTTCTCTATTTTCACTCTTTTTTAGATGTTTTTTTGCTATGAATTCTAATGTATCTTGAAGTGCCATATTATAGATTCTAAATTTCTCTTCATTTCCTGCTAGATAACCTATATCTGCACCTTTATCAAGTGATTCAATAGAGTTTCTTACATAAACAATTTTATCATAGTGTCCTAAATCAATAAGTCTCATAGCACTTACAATTGACATTAGGGTTTTCCCAGAACCAGCTTTAGCATCAATTACTAAAAGTTCAAACATATCAGATAGAATTGCTTTCATAAAAAGTTTTTGTTTTAAGTTTACTGGACGTACCTGTAGAGCTTTGAAGTCTGTTTCATTTAAGACATGTATTCTTTCATTTATAATTACAGCATACTCTGAATTACCATCTTCACTCTCAAAGGCATAACAAAAGTTTTCCAAAGAGTACTCTTTATCGAACTTTAAAATTTCTGCTCCCTCTAAAGAATTAAACAAAGAAGAGTCAAGCGCTATTTTTTTTAGAAACTTAAACTTTGGTACAGTAGATTTATCATCATGTAAGGTCTCAGATTTTATTCCCTTAAATAAAGCAAAGGTTCTTGCATAAACATCAAGGGATAAAAATAGTGTTTGAGCACCTTTATAGTAATCTTGTGCAATGGCTGCAACTTCTATGATTCTTTTATCATTGCTCTCACTAATATGAGTTTGTTCAATTTCAGATTCATATACATCTTTTGAGATAATATGAAGTGTTAAGTCATCATTAAAAAGTTTAACAACTTTAAATCCTAATTTATAATCGACCTCTTTAATCTTCATATTTGCTAACAAACGCGCAAATTCTCTTGAATAATAACCTAACTCATTTGTAAGTTTCTTTTTATCTTCTAATTCTAATAAGACTGTTTCTGGTATAACAATAGTGTTAGTGCTATCATCAGATATTTTCTTTAAATTTTGAACATTTTGTAGAATAATGTTGGTATCTAATACATATACTTTATCTTTCATAAAATAATTATAGCATTTAAAAGCTACAAATCAATAACAAGTTATAAATTAGTTTGATAATGGAAGTGTAATTTCAAAAAGTGCACCTCTATGATTTAAGTTATTATATGAATAGTTTGAATTAATCACTTTAATATTACCTTTCATATTTTTAACAATTATCTCTCTAGACATATATAGGCCTATTCCTGTTCCTTGAGTTTGATGTTTTGTTGTAAAATAAGGTTCAAAAATTCTTTCTATAATATCTTTTGGAACTCCACCTGCATTATCTTTTATTCTTATTTGTACTTGGTCTTTATTTTTCATTACATGAATAAAAATCATCTTTTTAAAGTGTTTGTCTTTTTTGGTAAATTCATCTCTTGCATTGTTTAAGATATTAATAATTACTTGTAGAAATTCATTTTCATAGTTTTCTATTGATATATCTTCTATGTTCTTAATAATTTCTATTTCCATATTGTGAAATTGTGGATAAACTAAGGTTATTGCTTTTTCTATACTGTCACATATTTTAAATTTATTTTTCTCTTTATCTTGTTTGAAAAAGTTTCTAAAGTCATCAATCGTACTTGATAAGAACTGGGCTTGTTTATTTATTCCATCCAGTCCTTCTTTAAGGAAATTATCATTTAAAACATCTAAATCTTTTTGTAGTCTTATCCCTGTTGCAGTTGTTGTAATAAATGAAAGAGGTTGCCTCCATTGGTGTGCAATATTTCCTATCATCTCTCCCATTGCTGCCATTTTTGATTGTTGAGACATCATAGCTTGTTGTTTTGCATTGTTTAAAAGATGGTTTTGAATTTCAACTTTATAATTATTAAATTTTTCTTGTAAGATTTTTGAAAAATAAATTGAAAAAATAAGTAAGAAAAGTGTAAGGAAAATTGTAATATTTATTGTTTTATGCACATATTCTTTAAATTTTTTATTAAGGTGTTCTTTTCTTTCTAATATTGTTTTTTCTAAATCATCTTCATAAAACCCTGTTCCAATCATCCAAGACCATTCTTCTAGTCCTTTTACAAAACTGATTTTTTTGACTGTTTGATTAGTATTTGGTTTCTGGTTTTGAATGTAAGAATAATATCCTTCACCTTTTTTTGATATATCAATCAAATCATCAATTACTTTTTCTATTTCTTGTGTGTCATTGTTTTTATATGCATGTTGACCAATAAAATTCTTATTCAAGTGATTTAAGTAAATACCATTATAGTTAATAACAAATATATATCCACTATCCCCATAAACTCTTTTATTTAAATGGCGTAAAGCTTTTTTTTGTACAACTTTATTGAAGTCTTCTATATATTCACCTGTTCCGATAATCCAATCAAAAGGTTCAAAACTTTTAATTACACCAATTTTTTTCTTTTCTTTTCCAAGGTTAGTTGGATCTTGCCAATACCATTCATGCATAGAGAGGTTTTTATTTTCCAATAATGATACGAAGTCTCTTATTACGTACTCATTTCTTGAATTTTGAAAGTTTAGTTGGTTTTTCCCCATATGATTCTTCATATGAGGGTGAAATATAGATCTTCCTTTTTTATCATATATAAAAAAGTAACCTCTACTTTCATAGAATTTAATATTTTTTAGAGCATCAATTATAAGTTTTTTAATTAATTCTTCATCTAAGTTCTTATTGTTTTCATATATAGAGTTCGCAATAGTGTGTGCATTGTTTATTCTTGCTCTTAATGATTTTCTTAAGGCTTTTTTATTTTCTCTGATTTCATTTTTTAAGTAGTGATGTACATTATATACTCTTTGTTTAATATCAAGCTTATTTTCATGTAAGAATTCACTTTTAATAGCGAGTTTTTTTTCTTCAAAATTATTGTTTCTTTCAATAAACTGAATAATAATAAAAACTAATGAAATGACAATTATAAATATAGGTGGAGTATATTTAATAATTTTTAATATTTGTTTCTCTTTTTTAAATATCATACTTGTACCTGGGTAATTTTATTTTTTAAGCGTAGCATTAGAATAGCATTTTACAATAAATAATAAGATTAAACTGTCAGATATATGACAAAATATTTTTGAAATAGACTGATTTTTTAATAAAAAAAGATATGTTATAATTAATTAAAAAGATAATAAATTATGAATAAATTCTATAGTCAATCAATGTTTTACATTACTAAAGTTTTAAAAGAAGAATTAAAAAAAGAGAAAAAAGTCTCTTTTGAAGTGTTAAACCCTGACCTTTATAGTTCAACCTATGCAGGAACAAAAATAGAAATAGAAGATAAAGAGTTTATTTATAGAAGCTACAAAGCATGGAATGATTTGGCTACAAAGCTTTTTTGTAGAGTTTTAACTCCTAAAATAGTTTCTAAGTATACTATAGAAATAAGTTTTGAGAAACTTCAAAAAGAGCAAAGCTTTCATAAAGAAGATGTTCAAAAAGAAGAAAAATATGGAAGGACTTCAACTTTCTCATTAATCAATAAAAACGAAGAACCTGAAGTTTGTTTATCCTATCTACAAACTTTAGAAAATGTAAATTTAAAAAAAAGAAAAAGAGTTTTAAATTTAGGAGTTAATAGTGGTGAAGAGTTTGAACTTATAAAAGAGTATTATAAAGACTTTTCAAGTATTGATTTTCTTGGTATTGATTATTGTGTCTCAGCTATAGAAGAAGCAAATAAAAAGTTTAAAGATGATCCCAATGTAAAGTTTATTGCTTATGATATAAATAGTTTGGATTCTTTAGATTTAGGGGATTTTGATTTAATTATATCTATAGGAACACTTCAAAGTAGTAATTTAGATTTTAATAAAATATTTATGCATATAGTTCAAAAATATTTAAAAAAAGATGGTGCAATGATATTAGGCTTTCCTAATTGTAGATGGATAGATGGAGAGTTAGTATATGGTGCAAAAGCACCTAATTATTCATTTTCAGAGATGAGTATCCTTTTTAAGGACGCTTATTTTTGTAAAAAATATTTACAACAAAAAAAGTTTAGGGTAACTCTTACTGGAAAATATTATATTTTTTTAACTGCAACTTCTATTAGAAAAGATTAACTAAGAGATAAATCTCTTAGTTTTTGAAATCATTTTTTTCAAGATTTCCTTCAATTAGTGTTGGATCAGTTTGATCTGCTTCTTCCATTGAAGTGTCGCTTACATTGTTTTTGTCAATGTTTTTAGGTTGCACTTTTTGAGAATTGGCACATGCTGTAAAACTAATCGCAATTAATGAAACTAACAGTAGTGATAGAAATTTTTTCATGACATATCCTTTTTTTATCTAAAAAATTGTATCTTAGTCAAGTTTATAAAACTTTTTCTTCAATTTTTATTAAATAATTTTAATCTAAATTTAAAGAAAAAACTATAATTTTTTATATAATTTTTTAAAAAATTTAGATATTGTTTTCTTATGAAAACGAGTATATTATTTAAATTAGTATTATTAATTCTTTTATGCATCCCTTCTTTAGCATATAATAAAAACTATAATAGAAATCCTTATGTAAAAGTATTTATCAATGATTTAGAAAAAAATCATGGCTTTGATAAAAAAGAGCTTCATAAACTATTTTCAAAAGTTAAATTTCAAGAATCTTCTTTAAAATATTATCTAAAGCCAAAAAGAAAAGATTTTGAAATAAAGAACAAAAAACATGGTAGTTGGGATAGATACGAAAAAAAACTTTTGGATGACAGAAGAGTTAATTTAGGCGCTGATTTTATGAAACGAAATAAAAAGCATCTTGAAAAAGCTTATAGAATTTTTGGAGTTCAACCTGAATATATAACTGCAATTATTGGTGTAGAGAGTTATTATGGAGAGTTTACTGGAAACTATCCTGTGTTTGATGCTCTTACAACTTTGGCTTTTGAAGAGAATCGAAGAAATAAGTTTTTTAAAAGTGAATTAAAAGCTTTTTTAAAACTTGCTAAAAAAAATAAACAAAATCCAAAATCTATCTATGGCTCATTTGCTGGAGCTATAGGACTTGCTCAATTTATGCCAAGTAATTTTAAAAAGCTTGCAATAGACTTTAATAATGATGGGGTTATAGACTTATATAATGAAGTTGATGCTATAGGAAGTATTGCTAACTATTTTAAAAAATCTGGTTGGAATAGAAAAGTTCCAGTTGCTACAAGGGTCTCTTATCAAGGCAAAAGATTCAATAGATTAAAAACAGGATTTAAGTATAAATACAAAAGGTCAAGGTTAAAAGGAATAAAGCCAAAAAAAGGTAAGTTTTATTATCCAAGAAAAGTGCATCTTGTTAAATTAAATAGATATAAACATGATGAGCTTTGGTATGGTACAAGTAATTTTTACGCTATTACTTTATATAATAGAAGTAACTATTATGCTATGGCAGTACATCAATTGGCTTTAAAGATTAAAAAAGAGTATAGAAAAATAAGAGTTTAATCCACACATACTCCACAAGATTTTGATACAATCTAAAAATTTTTTTAGGATAATCATGAATAAGAATTTAATCAGTTCAACCATTATACTGGGTTGTTTTTTAGTTGCTAGTATTGCTACTTTAGGTTCACTATTTTTTAGTGAGATTATGGAGTTTGTACCTTGTTCTTTATGTTGGTACCAAAGAATCTTTATGTATCCTTTAGTGTTGATTTTTTTAATTAACCTATTATATCCTGATGATAAAATATTTAAGTATTCTATGCCTGTTGTTTTAACAGGACTTTTCTTTGCCTTTTATCATAACCTTTTAATGTGGGGAATTATTCCAGAAAGTGCAACACCTTGTAAACAAGGAATTCCTTGCTCAACAGAGTATTTTGAATATTTTGGTTTTATTAATATCCCATTTTTATCACTTTTTGCATACTCTTTAATTGTAGTTTTATTAGTTATTGGACAAAAAAAGGCTGCTAAGTAATGCAAAATAAAAAAACAGTCATTACTTCAATAATTGTTGTTCTTTCAATATTTATTATTGCAGCAATGTTTTTTAAAAGTGAGAAGCAGGAAAAAATAGAAAAATTAGCACAGAACAATGAAAATGGTGCTCCTTTTGTAAGAGAACACTCTGTGAAGTTTGGTAATAATAAAAAAAATGTAGTTATTACTGAGTTTACAGATCCCGAGTGTCCCTCTTGTAGAGCTTTTTATCCTGCTATTTATAATATTTATAAAGATAATTATGATGATATATCTTTAGTTGTTAGATATCTTGATAATCATAAAAACTCAAAATACGTAATAAAGATATTAGAAGCCTCAAGAAAACAAAATAAATATAAAGAGGTGCAAGCTTTAGTTTATAAATACCAACCTGCATGGGCAGATAAGCAAAATCCAAACCCAAAAATTTTGTGGACTTTTTTACCTAATATAGAAGACTTGGATATTGAACAATTAAAAAAAGATGTTTCTTCAATAAATATTGATAAAATGTTAGAACTTGATAGAAAAGATGCAACAACATTAGGTGTTAGAGGAACGCCATCTTTTTTTGTTAATGGCAAAAAGCTAGAAACTCTATCTTATCAAGAGTTTGTAGATTTAGTAGAATCAGAAATATATAAATAATAAGGAAAAGTAAAATGAAAAAATTTTTGTTAATTTTTAGTTCAATTTTAGCAACAATTCTTTTAACAGGTTGTGGAGAAGAAGCAACAACAATTGTAGAAGATGAAGGAAGTTTTAAAGAGTTGAAAGTTCAAGGTAATAAAAATTATAACCTTACAACAACAGAGGGAAAAACTATAAAATTCAATGTTGATAATGAAATATTAACTTCAAAAGAGTTAAATGGAAAGTTTGTGTTACTTAATTTCTGGGCAACTTGGTGTGCACCTTGTATAAAAGAGATGCCAATACTTGTTGAACTTCAAAAAAAGTACGGAGATAGACTTCAAATTATTGGTATATTAGTTGAAAAAGGTAAAGGTCCAAAAGAGTTAGAAGAGTTTATGAAGAGATTTGGAATGAACTTTCCTGTTACTGTAGGAATGGATGAAAACTACAGAATAGCACAAGCTTTTGATGAAGTTAAGATGTTTCCTGAGTCTTTTCTTTTTGGCCCTGATGGACAATTTATTGAAAAATATGTTGGAGAAGTAGAAGCTTCTGTATTAGAAGAAATCTTCGATAAAAAGTAAAATAAAGCCCTTTTTTCAAGGGGCTTTTTATAAAAACTTCTAAAATTACTCATTTTTTTAAACTATTTTATAAAGCCTCTATCCTACAAATAAATAAAAGCAATATTTCAGTATACTATAAGCCTTAGTTTAGCAAAAAAAGGAATACAATGTCAGTTACTGAATTTTTGTCTATGGCCAAAGAGTCACAATATAATATATTAGAAATCTATAAAAATGCCCCAGAAGAGAGTTTGATTGCTCTTGGTATAATTGTTTTATTTGTTTTAGTTATCTATTTTTTAATCAGAAGATCAATGAAAGTAAACAGCGCAATTAAGCTTGTTGATAAAATCCAAGATTGTCAAAGTTATGATGAATATAATCAAAAAATTACAGCTTTAGTTGATGAACTTCCAAAAAGAGGTTTAAAGGTTGCTGATGTATTAAATGCAAGTAAAGATCATATTCTATTTAGGACATCAAAGCTTTTAGCAAATATGAGTATTGGTGAAAAAATTGAAAAGTATTTAGAAATATCTGATAAATATAGTAAGCTTGCTAATGGATCAAAAAAATATAAAAATCAAGAATTAACTGAGTTTTATGAGTGTAAATCATGCGAACTTTTAGATGTTAATTTAGCTGAAGAGATTGCATACTATTATGAAAATGTATATTTTACAGAAAATGAAGTTGAAAATGTTAATGCAATTGTTAAATATGCAAATAGTTTAGATAAACCAGAATCAATAATTACTCCAATGCTTAGAACTATGAATAAGTTCTCTTATGGATATAATATTGATCTTTATAAGTTTATTGAAAAACTAGATGAAAAAGAGTCTAAGCAAGTTTTTGAAAACTGTTCACTTAAAATGGAAGAGTTATTTACAAGTGGAGAAAAAGAAGTATCTATTAATATTTTAGATTATTTACTTGAAAAAGAAGAAAAACTAAAAGTATATGATTATATTTCAACTCTTAAATTAGCACCTTATTTACAACAACTACATGATTTATATTTTAATAAAAAAGATGATCTTGATTTAGACTTAGCATTTATTGCAAATACTACTGAAATAGAATCATCTTATAAAGTTTATTTAGATGAGAAGTTAACAGAAAACTGGAGAAATCCAGAGTATATTGAGTTTATTTCTAAATCTCCGGGTGTATTAGATGTTCTAGGACATATGGAGTATAGAACACTAATTCAAAGAATGGATAATATTAAAGTAGAAACTGAAAATAGAAAGATGGTTGAAGAGGCATTAGCTATTGCAAAAAGAGCAGAGTCAATTGCTCTTGAAGCAAAGTCATTAAATAAAAGACCTGTAATAATACCAACATCTGTTCCGGCACAGAAATAAAGATTTAGGAGTAAAAATATGGCAGAATTAAGTCCAATTTTTATTGTTGTATTTTTACTTCTAGGTTTTCTTATTTTCTTTCTTTTAAGAAGAACAAATCGAAATCATAAACCAAGTGCCCTAAAAAAAGATGAACTTATAAAAAAATATGAATATGAGATGTTAATGCTTATATCAAAATACGAAAAAGACAAAGATTTGTTAAATCAAAAAAAGATAGAGTTTTTAAAACTTGCAAGTAAAGAACTTCATAACAATATCTTTTTTGAAGAACAAGAAGCAAAAGCGATTATAAGAAAACTAGCCTCTTTTTAATAAACTATTATATGTTCTAATATTAAATCAAAAATCTTTTTTTCAAACTCATACCATATTTTATAGTATGAGTTTTATAGGCTTTAAATAGATTAAAAATTAAAAAGTTAGAACTTAAAATTCTGCACTTGCAACCCAGTCAGCAGGTTCTTCTAGAAATGCAATTATTTCTTCTAATACTCTTTTATGTTTCTCTTCTTCTTTGGCAATTTGTACAAAGATCTCTTTTTGTTTTTCATCTTTTATTTCATCTGCTTTATTCGCATAGAAATCATGTGCATCATCTTCTCTTGCCATAGCTTCTTTATAAAATTGAATTTGGTCAATGTCAAAGTTTACATTATTTTTTTCTTCTGCAAGAGTTTGAAATATTGTTTTTGTATCTGTAAGTAAATGTAAATCATCTAAATTCATATCTTCATTATTCATCATATTCTTAAAGACATTATAATGCTTTACTTCTTCATCTGCTAACATAGTAAAAATTTTTTTCAGTCCAGCATTTGTTGCTGCTGCTGCCATTTCTCTATAGTACGCTTCTCCTTCTTTTTCAACTTTCATAGCGTATTCATATACGTTCATACTAATCCTTCAGCAATAAAATCTAAAAATATTCTATCATAACCATATGTAAAATACAATATACTACTCATATGCAACTGGTATTGGAGGTACTTGTTCAAAGGATTTTTTTATAGAATGAGATATTGCATGTTTATATTTATTGGCTTGTAAAGGAGACGCAAATTGAAGATGCTCTTTACTCCACTCTAAAGTTTTCTCTTTTTTATAAACAAAAGAAACTTTTTTACCCATTTGTACAACTCTATCAAAGATTGTTCTTGCATAAGTATCTATATAAGGAAACTCTTTTGAGTTAATTTTTTCACCCCATGCAAAAAAGACAAACTTTCCACTTGGAACAAATTCTTGTGCATCAAAGTACATAATATCCCTATCAAACTCAGTATTTTGAGTAGAATTATATGTTTCTAAATCTGAATTAAATTTCATTAGAAGTTGTGAAGCATCAATATTCTCTTCATTTAGGTTGAATAGATTTTTAATTTCTACTAATTTACCTTCATAGTTTTCTTGAAGAGCCTGTTTAAAAGTAGTAATATAGTTCTCACACTTTAGCTCAATATATTCATCAAAACTGTTAAAATCTTGTTCTAAAAGAAATTTATTTGAATCAAATCCAACAGGTGTTACTACAGGATTATATAAAAAGATAGTCCCTGCTATATTTTTCTTTCTGTCTTTATTTGTTTTTATTTTTTGTTTTAATTCTTTTACTGAAATCTCTTCATCTTCTCTATTAAAATATAAAAAGCTTGATGTTAAAAAAATCTCTTCGTATTTAGTCTCTATTATTCCAAAATATTGCATGATAGTCCTTAGGTTTTTATGTGAAATATTAACAAATTCTTGCCAATTTTTTAGTAAAACAAATTATAAGATACAAATTAGAGAATAAAAATTATCATTTAATCTTAAATAAGACTAAAATTATCCTATTTGTTTTTTAAGCGTAAAACTCTTTAAGAGTAAATTGATAAACTGTTATTACATTAAAAAATTGATGTAAAACACACAGCCAAACACTACAATGAGGGTTAATAAAAAGTATTTATTTCTTCTCCTTCGCTTTAGTTAGCCCCATTGTTCCTTTTTCAAAACTTTACTAATCACAATTTTGATATAATTATCCCCTTTTGAAAATATAGGATAATTAATGAGATATAAAAATATGAGCTCTTTTATTGTTATGGATATAGTAAGAGATGCATTAAAATATGATGATACAATTCATTTTGAGATAGGACAACCTGATTTAACTCCAAGTAAAAAGGTTAAAAAAAGACTAAAAAAAGCCCTTAAAGATGATAAGTTTTCATATACAGAGTCACTAGGTTTATTAGAACTTAGAGAAAAAATTGTTAAGCATTACAAAAAAACTTATGGGGTTAAGATTGATTCTTCTCAAGTATTATTAACTCCTGGTACTTCTGGCGCTTTTTTGGTTGCATATACTTTAACCTTAAAACAAAAAGGTAGACTTGGTCTTAGTGACCCTTCTTATCCCTGTTATAAAAACTTTGCACATATGCTTGATATTGATCCCGTTTTTATGAAAATTGATAAGTCTTGTGATTATCAGCTAAATATTGAGCATCTAAAAAAAGAGAAAATAGATGCCTTGCAAATATCATCTCCTTCTAATCCAACAGGAAATATCTATAAAAATAAAAACTTGAAAGAGATTATAAACTATTGTGATGATAATGGAATCTCTTTTATTTCAGATGAACTTTATCATGGTTTAGTATATGAAAAAGATGCAAGTTCTGCACTAGAATTTAGTAAAAGTGTATTTGTAATTAATGGTTTTTCCAAATATTATTGTATGCCTGGGTTGAGATTAGGATGGCTGATTGTTCCAAAACATTTAGCAAGGGAAGCTGAAATTATAGCTCAAAATGTTTTTATCTCTGCACCAACACTTTCTCAATATGCTGCTTTAGAAGCTTTTGATTATGAGTTTTTAGAGACTATAAAAAATAAGTTTAAAAAAAGAAGAGATTATTTATATAAAGAGTTAAATGATATATTTGAAATAGATGCAAAACCAGATGGAGCTTTTTATTTATGGGCAGATGTTTCAAAATATACAGATGATAGTTTTGCTTTTGCAAAAGAGTTATTAGAAAACATTCATATAGCTACAACTCCTGGTATTGATTTTGGTTCAAATAGAACAAACCAATATCTTAGATTTGCATATACAAGAGATATAAAGCATATGAAAGAGGGAATAAAAAGATTAAAAAAATATTTAAAGAGTAGATAGTAGTTTTTCTAACTCTTGCAGATTATTAATAAAATATGAAGCTTTTGAGAAGTCATGTGTTTTTGTAAATTCATTTTTTACAATTACACACTCAATATTTGCATTATAAGCTGAGCTTAACCCTCTTTGAGAATCTTCAACAACGATGGCTTCTTCTTTTTTAGCATCAAATTTTTCTAAACCTGCTAAATATGGGTCAGGGTAGGGTTTTGCTCTTTTATACTCTTCTACGCAAAGAGTAAATTCCATAAAATCTACAATGCCTCTATTTTTATGAATCAAATCAAAATCTACTCTTCTTGAAGTTGTAATGATTGCCATTTTATATTTTTTTGAGAGTTTTTTTAGTATTTGTTTAATTTTGGGTATTTCAATGTCTCTTGTTTGTAAGTAGTCTTGGTAATAAAGATCTCTTTGATCTCTTGCAAGTGAAATTTCTTTTTCTTTTATTCCTACTTTCTGAGCTAATTCCCAAGCCGTTCCACCTCTTGCCATAATTTCCATATATGTTTCAAATTTTAAGTCTATATTAAAAAACTTTTTAAGGGCTTTTACATTTGCTTCAAAGTATAGGTGCTCTGTCTCAACTAAAACACCATCATTATCAAAAAGAATAAATTTTTTCAAAAAACTTATGCATCATCATATTTCTCAAACTCTTCATCATAGAAGCAACCAAGTTGACAATGTCTTACTTGAATATCTGAGCTGTTAATTGTAGAACCTACTTTTTTAAGACTAAGACCTTTATCTCTTGCTGAGTACCAAGCAACTTCACAATCAACTTTTTTCCCTTGATTAAAATTTTGAGAAAGTTTATCATATATCTTATTATCCATTTCTGTAAAGTTAAGTTTTCCAAAAACACCTAGTTCACAGTTTGTAATTTTAATATTCATTGATTTTGTGATGCCATCCATCTCTTTTGGTTTAGCGCCAATAAGTCTTGCAACTTTAAATGCTTTTAAGCAAGATAGTTTGCCTTTTTCATCTAGGTTTGTTAATAATAGTTCTTTTTGAGTACTATCAAGTTGTTTCATAAAGTATTATAACCTTCTCTAATAATTAAAAGATTTAGTAGAACTTAATCTGTTATACAATTATATGATTTTTATGTGTAATTAATGTGATAATAAAGAATAATAAACAAACAATTTTCAAAAGTGTTACAAAAAAAAACAGAGCCTTAAAAAAGGTTCTGTTTTTTAGGAGATATATTCGCAAAAATTTTTAATAAGTAGTTCGCAGTTACTTATTTATCATTATAATTATAAGGGATTATTATTAATAGGTGAGTAACAAAAAGTTAATAAAAGGTTAATATTTTATGAAATTTCCCATTTATTTTTGGGAGCTTTATATCTTAAGATTTGTTTATATATATCTTCAATATCATCACTTACAATTAAAGCATCTAAATGTAGTTGTTTAATAAATCCATTATTTACACAAGATTGTAAAAACTCTATTAATTTATCGTAGTACCCATTTAAATTATAAAGAGCACATGGTTTTGTATGTATACCTATTTGTATTGAGGTAAATACTTCTGAAATCTCTTCGAGTGTTCCATATCCTCCTGGAAGAGCTATAAAAGCATCTGCTAATTCTTCCATCTTTTGCTTTCTATCTCTTATATTATCTACTTTATAAAGTTTAGAAATTGTTTTATTTTCTATCTCTTTATTTGCTAAATTATGTGTAATTACACCTTGTACATGCATATTTAAATTTATTGCTTCATAAGATATTGTTCCCATAAGTCCAGATTTACTTCCTCCATAAACAATAGAGATGTCTTTTGTACTTAAGAACCTTATAATCTCTTTTGCTTTTTCTTCATAAATTTTCTCATTTCCAAATGTTGAGCCACAATATATGGCAATATTAAGCATGAGATTTTACCTTAGTTCCATAAGGTTTAAATATTATTAAAAGTTTTGGAAGTAATAGTAGGGCAGATGCCAAAATAGTTATCATAACAACTACTGTTAAAAGTCCAAAGTAGATTGTTGGAATAAGATTTGATAAGACTAAAATTGAAAAACCAACTATAACTACAAGTGAAGTATATGTCATAGCATATCCTATAGATTCATGAGAACGTTTCATTGCAAGAATATAGTTATGGTCTTTTTTGTACTCTTCATGGAATCTATGTATATAGTGAATTGTATCATCAACTCCAATACCAATAGAAATAGCTGCAATTGTAATTGTCATAATATCTAAAGGAATTGAAAGCCATCCCATGATTCCAAAGATAATTGAGATAGGAACAATATTCGCTAATATTGCAATAAAAGCAATTTTAAATGACCTAAATAAAACTAAAAACATAATAAACAAAATAGCTACTACAAACCCTAAAGTTTTAATTTGTGAATCAAAAAGTGATTGAAGCATATTATTGTAGAGAATCATAAGATTTGATAATCTAAACTCAACACTAGAATCTTTGATAATTACATTAAGTTCTTTATTTAGTTTCTTTATTAATTCATCTCTTCTAAGCTCTGGATTAGAGTCAATTATTCTCATACTAATTCTTGCTTGGTTATGTTCAATATTTATATATGGAGTTAAAATAATTTGTTTATATTCTAATGGAAGTTTATTATAAAGTAGGGCTAGAATAAAGCCATCTAAGTCTTTGTCTTTATTTAGTATTTTACCTGTTTTAAGTAAAGTTGCTAGAGATGATACTTTTCCTACTTCAGGAATTGATTCTAAATAGTTATGAACTTTTATGATAGTATTCATCTTATCTTCTGAAAACCAATATTGTTCATCATTCGCTGATTCTTCGAACTCATTTTCAAAATCATCAAATTCATCTTCTGCATCTTCTTCTTTTACAGGTAGTTCTATCTCTTCTTTTTGAGAATTAAAAGTTAAAATAACATCAAGAGGTGTTGTCCCTCCTAGTTGTTCATCAATAACTTGCATTCCCTTGTAAATCTCTGTTGATTCTTTAAAGTAGTTTATAAAACTATTTTCAACTAAGAGTTTTGAAGCTCCTGTTAAAGAAAAAATTACGACAAGAATTGAACCTACAATAATAGATAAGCCCTTTTTTTCTACTAAGTTCGAACTTAACTTTATAATTCCAAGTTTAAATTTTGACTCTTTTGTAGCATTTACTCTTTTAATCATAATTAAAAGTGCTGGAAAAATTATAAATGCAATTAAAAGAGATATTGCAATACCTGCACTCATCATCCAACCTAAGTTTTTAACAGGTTGTATCCCTGAAAGTACAAGTGAACCAAAACCTGCAATAGTTGTAATTATTGCAAAAAATGATGGGTTTAGTTTTGATAAAATAGTATTAATTACTAGTTTATATTGACTTGATTTTGTATATTTTGCACTTAGTTCTCTATATCTTACAATAAGGTGTAACACTATTGATATGGTAATAATTAATTGTAAAGCAATAAAGTTTGAAGATATAACCGTTACTTCCCATCCAAATAGACCTAAAGTACCTGTTGTACTTACTACAGATAAGCTACATATTATAACAGGAAGTATAATCCAAACAGTTTGTCTAAAAATAATCCATAATATTAAAATGAGAAGTAAAATAAGTGTTGAACCGTAGATAAGAAGGTCGTTTTTTACAAAACCTATAATATCATCAGCAATCATACCTACCCCACCTAAAAATAGATCTGCATTATCTCTATAGTTCTCTATAATTGCTCTAATTGCTACGATGTTGTCATGATTTTTTACTCTTTGAATATCTCTATATGTTTTGAATTCTAAGATAGTTTTTTTAAGTTCATCAAGCTCTTCTTTTGAAGCAGTATTCTCTCTTTTTTTTGTTTTTAAACTATTTCTTTTTTCTAAAAGTTCAAAATATCTTTCATCACCTTTAAGGTTTACTAAAACTGCAGTAGTTGTAAAGTCTTCACTGACTAGACTATTTTTATATAATTCTGATTCTAAAAACTCTTTTTTTACAAGTGTTTTATCAACTTCATTTTTTTCAAGAGTTCTAACTCCATCAACAAGTTTAGTAAGTTCTTGTATTGGAGATTGAAGTAGGGGAACATTTAAAATAGAAGTTACAGAGTCTACTTTTTCAAGTTTTAATAGATCATTACTTAGCTTTTTTAAATTATTTAAACTATTTCTTGAAAGAAGACCTTCTTCAGGTTTATACGTAATAACAAGATAATCAGGAGTATAGTATCTCTTCCCAACTTCCCTTGCAAATTTCAGGTCTTTGTCATCATCCAAAAGTAGAGTTTCAGATGAGGCATCAATTTCAAGTTTTGTTGAATAATATCCTAAAAAGCAAACACCCAATAAAAGTAGAAAAAGAACTTTTATTGGGTGTTTTAAAATATAAGAATCATAAAACTTTTTTATCATAAGGTCTTATTTTTTTTGTTCGGCTTGTTTTTTTGCTTTTAGATGAACAAGTAAATCATTAAAAGATTTGTCTTTTAAAAATCCTGAAAACTGTTTTCTATATGTTTGAATAATACTAACACCTAATAAATCAATATCATAGATAAGCCAAGTATCTTCATTCTTCTTTTTGTAGAATTTATAATTAATATCAATCTTTTCTTCTTTTCCAATAAGTTGAGTTTTTAAAAGAATTCTTGTTCTTTTAGTTTGTTCTGTTCCTAAAACCCTTACTAGTTCATCAGTATATAAGTCAAGTTTTTCAACATATGAATCTTTTAGTTTTTGAGTAAAAAGATATGTGAATTCATTTTTTTGACTAGGTGAAATACTTTTCCATTTTTTACCTAAAGATAGTCTAGACATTAAAGTATAATCAAATACTGGATCCATAATTGATATGATTTCTTCAACTTTTTTTGATTTTTCAACTTTTGAATCTTTTAGTATCATTAAAACTTTGTCTATTTTATTACTCATTTCTGGTTTTATTTCCATTTGCGTTATTGCATATGAAAATGTACTAAAAAGTAAAAATACTGAAACTATTAATTTAAACACTTTTATTCCTTAATCTGTTTTTCTCTATTTTGTGTATATATTTCTCTTAAAAAAGGATATAAGTCTATTGCATCTTTTTTAAGGTTTTGGTATTGTCCTAGGTTTAAAGATGTACTATTTAATGTTTTATATAAACCTACACCAACTGACTCTCCATAAGAATCAATTATCTTATTTGAATAGATAGTCTCATATCCAAATAGATAAGCTTTTCCATCAATAAATGAACCAATTCTATCTCTTAAATTTGATGGTCCTAATAGTGGCATTACGACATGGAAACCTTCTCCCATCCCATAATATCCCAATGTTTGTCCAAAATCTTCATTTCTTGGTTTTAATCCAAATTTTTCTACAGCTGGATCCATAAAACCTAATACTCCAACAGTTGAGTTTATAAAAAATCTTCCTGTCTCTTCTGCAGCGTAATCAAATTTGAATTGTAAAATATTATTCACAAATCGTATAGGAAATGTGATATTGTCAAAAAAGTTAGATATTCCAACCCTTGCAGGTTCTGGAACGACATTTGAATAACCTTTTGCAATAGGGTCTAAAAGAGTTGTGTATAAAAAGTCATTAAATGAAGTCATAATTCTATTGTATCCTTCTAATGGATCAAAAACTTCTTCATCTTCTGTAAATTCATCAGAGAAATCATCTTCTGCATCTGTTTCTGGCCTATTTTCAATTACTTTTACAAATTGTTCTTTCCCAAAATATACATAAGTTTTTTTCTCATTTTCAGGTATAGGTTCAAACTCTAGATTTGAATTAACTTTATAGTGACTTGTAACGCTACATGCATTAAATGTGACGATTATAAAAACAAAAATAATGAAATTTTTCATTTCTTTTATAGCCCTTTGTGTTTTTTATTGTGTGAAACTATATATATTACTTAAGATTTGCGTAAAAATACCTTAATATAAAAGTTTATTATTAAGTAAGTCAATCAACTGTAACGGGTCTACCTGTATTCCATGTAGTCTCATAGAAAAATGTAAATGTGGTCCAGTTACTCTTCCTGAATCTCCACTTAGTCCAAGAACATCTCCTTTTTTAATACTTTGACCTACCTTATAGTTCATTTTATCTAAGTGAAAATAACAAGAGTAAATTCCTTGTCCATGATCTATTACAATTGAATTCCCTGCATAAAATCTATCTTCTGCAATAGTTATTATTCCATCATTTACAGCTTGTATAGGAGTTCCTACCGCAGCTTTATAATCTGTACCACTATGATAAGAGCTTAAGATTCCATTATAGACCCTTTTTTTACCAAAAGAACTAGTGATCTTAGAGTTTAAAGGTTTAATAAACTTACCATTTAGATATAAGTTTTTAGCTGTTTTATTATAAACCTTCATAGCACTTGCATACTCTTTTTTTGTACGTTTTTTATTTTTTTTACTTAGGCTGACTTTTCCTTTTGATACGTTTATAACTTCACTTTTATATTTTCCATCAATGACTTTTATAGAAAGGCCTTTAAAGATTTTTTTTCCATCTTTTATATATGAAATTATAACTCTATAATCTTTTCTTTCTTTATAGTAAGAAATTGGAACTAGAGCATATAAACCATCTTTTGAAGGTTTTTCAAAAAAATCAATATTGTGTTTATCAATAGTTAATTTTGCATCAGATATGTTTTTTTCACCAAGTGTGATTAAAAAAGTATTTGCATTTTTAATTTCTTTTGTGTTTACTTCAAGAGCTTCCAATGATAGTATAAATGTGATTAGGATAATAATAAACTTTTTCATTTTGTTATCATAGCAAATTTTCTTGTTTTTGTATCTTAATTACAAACTTGGTATAATCCCGAAAAACATATGAAATAATTGGAGTTATTTATGGGTAGAGCCTTTGAGTATAGAAAAGCAGCGAAGATGAAAAGATGGGGAGCAATGTCAAGAGTTTTCCCTAAATTAGCAAAATCAATTGAGATTGCAGCAAAAGCTGGAGGAGCAGATCCTGAAACAAACTCAGCTTTAAGAACAGCAATTCTTAATGCAAAAGCTGAAAATATGCCAAAATCAAATGTTGAAGCGGCAATTAAAAGAGCAACTGGAAAAGATGCAGCAAACTATACAGATGTAAACTTTGAAGGAAAAGGTCCTCATGGTGTTTTAATCTTTGTTGAAACTGCAACAGATAACAATACGAGAACAGTAGCAAATGTAAAAATGCACTTTAATAAAAATGGTGGTTCTATGGCACCAACTGGTTCATTAGAGTTTATGTTTGATAGAAAAGCACTTTTTGAATTTAATAAAACTGAAGATATGGATTTAGAAGAGTTAGAGTTAGAATTAATTGATGCAGGTCTTGAAGAGATTGAAGAAGAAGAGGGGATTGTTTTAGTTACTGCTGATTATAAAGACTTTGGAGCTTTAAATAAAGCTTTTGAAGATATAGGAATTGAACTTACTAAAGCTAAATTAGAGAGAATCTCAAATAATCCTCAAGAGTTTACAGAAGAACAACAAGAAGAGATAGGTAAACTACTTGAAAAGCTTGAAGACGATGATGATGTTCAAGCAGTATTTACAAATATGGCATAAAACAGAGTTTTAAAACTCTGTTTTATCTTCTTAATATACTCTTTTCCCTAAACTAGGATTTTTTGTATCTTTAGAAGGAGTTGTTTTTCTATTTAGTGTTTGTCTTTTTGTTTTTTCTATTTTTGCAATCACTTTTTTAATATCTTTAATTCTTGTATCTGAACTTGGATGAGTTGAGAAAAATTCACTACCTTGTTTTTTACCTTCACTCATATTTTGCCAGAAGTTTAGAGCTTCATAGACATTGTATCCAGCTTCATGCATAAGATATATTCCTATTTCATCTGCTTCTGTTTCTTGTAGTCTTCCATATGGAAGTAAAACTCCATATTGAGCACCTAATCCATAGGCGATATTAAATGTTTTTGAAAGGTGAGGAGCTTTTGAACCTATTAAGATATTTCCTAAAACTTGTGCCCCTTGGGCAACCATTCCTGTACTTACTCTTTCAGCCCCATGACGTGCAAGAGCATGGGCAATTTCATGGGCAATAACAGTTGCTAATTGATCATCATTTTTTGCAACTTCTAAAATTCCTGTATAAACAACTACTTTTCCTCCTGGAAGACAAAAGGCATTTTTGGCTTTATCTTTAACAAGATTGAATTCCCATTTATAGTCGTTTCTATTTACAACTTTTGCAATTTTATATCCAATGCTTTTAATTCTATTGGCATCTCTTGTCCCTCTTATAACTTTTGCTTTTGATAAGGCTTGTTTATATGATTGTTCTCCTAGTGCCATCTCTTGTGAGTGAGACATTAAAATCATTTGGCTTCTATTTGTTACAGGTGCTTTATGGGTACAGCCTATAAAAATAAATATGGTACATAGTGCTAAAATATATTTAGAAAACTTTTTACCTATGAATAGGATTCCTCTTTGTTCCATAATCTTTTTCCTTTTAAGCTTTTATTTTAAATTCAATCAATTCCCCAACAATATCTCCAAAAAGAAGTACATCTCTTAATACTGCATAAGAGCAAAAGCCTTCTTTATTTAAAGATATTAGAAGTTCTCCTCTTTTACTTTGGAAGATTCTTTGGTTTATAAATGCTGTAAATTTTGATTTGTCATCTGTTTTTAAATAAGTATTTATTTTTTCTAAATCTTTTGTTGATGGCATTAAAATATTGATTAAACCTTTTGTTTTATTTGCTCCCACCGCATTTAGTGTATGCTCTTTACCATTTTCAAAGTTGATAAGTTTTTTTCTTAAATTAAAAAATAGTGAAAGAATATCATTTGAAGCATAATATTTT
The DNA here is from genome assembly GCA_947494995.1 of uncultured Campylobacterales bacterium. GTDB lineage: Bacteria > Campylobacterota > Campylobacteria > Campylobacterales > Arcobacteraceae > Halarcobacter. Next base: position 188,440 of record CANLWY010000003.1, read on the forward strand.
AAATCATAGTTTTTTTCTTTATGGAATTCTTTGAGTTCATGACTTAGTTCAGCATTTAGAATTTTTTCATTTCCAGTTTTTAAATCATGAACTAAAACCTTTTTTTCTTTATGTTTAAAAGTATATGTTCTTACTCTTTTTTTATTGTCATCTTTTTTTATTTTAATAAATTCTGTTGGAATAAATTCATTATTTATAACTTCACCATGGCTTTCATATATTTCAACTCTATTATTTGTTAAATATTTTGACATACCAGTAGTCTGTGCTTTCATTATAATAGAGTACTTGTTTTCTTTTACCTCTAATGTAGTTGTAGCAATTCCTAAATCAAGGAAGTCTCCATAGGTAATATTATATTTTGCTTCTATTGTTTGAGCAAAAATATTTAAACAAAAAAATGGAGTTATTAGCAATATAATTAGTTTATTCATACTGGGATTATAGCACATTTGTTGTATAAAAAAAGTGAAAAATCTATTTATAATATTAGTCTAATCTTATTTCTTCTAATATCTCTAGGATTTGTGAAGCTGCATCTTCATCAAGATTATTGTTTGATAGGTCTTTCATTACGTTATCAAAATATGATTTCATTTCTTTTAGTTCTTCAAACTCTTCTTTATCTTCTTCTGTTGCTTTCCAAGATTGTGTGTATTTTGCAAGTTCACTTAAACTCTCTTCAAGTTCGGGTAAAAACTCTTCTTTTAAAAGTATTGTTAGTTTTTCAATATTTGACATTATAAATTCCTAAATTTTTTTGAAAGTATATCTAAATGTTTTTATAAATATAATTTTGCATTTAAGATATAGTTAATTGAATATATTAAACAGAAATTTATTCCTTTTAGATTATAGTTTTAATAGAGGTAAAATAATGAATAGTAATCCAACATATGAAGAGTTAGAGTTAAAAATAAAATTATTAGAAGCTGAGCTTGAAATTAAAAAATCTTTGGAAAAAGATATGAAAGTTAATAATTCTTTTTTAAAAATGCTATTTAATACAATACCAAATCCTATGTTTTATAAAGATATAAATGGAGTTTATCAACACTGTAATGATGCATTCTCTAAGATAATTTTAGGAATACCAAAAGAAGAGATAATTGGTAAAACCTTATATGAACTTCCCCATGTTATTCCTAAAAAATATGCAGATATCTATTATGAAAAAGATCAAGTCCTTTTTGATAAACCAGGTGAACAGTTTTATGAAGGGAAAGTAAAGTGTTCTGATGGCTTACATAGGGATTATCACTTTTATAAGTCTACCTTTGTTTTAGACGGTGAAGTTTTAGGCCTTGTTGGTGTAATGTTAGACGTAAGTGATTATAAAAAAGTTCTAGATGATTTAGATGAGAAGAATAAAGAATTGAGTGGTTTAAGTATTACTGATTGTTTAACAAACTTATATAATAGAAGATATTTTCAAGAAATATTTGAAAAGAAAATAAGTCTTTTAGATAGACATAAACATCATTTTTCTTTTGCTTTGTTAGATATAGACTATTTTAAAGATTATAATGATTGTTATGGACATCATGCAGGAGATATTGCATTAAAAGAGGTATCTAAATTATTAAAAGAAACACTTCATAGACCAAATGATTATGTCTTTAGATTAGGTGGTGAAGAGTTTGGAGTTTTATTTGATGTAAATAATTCCAATGATGCAGTAAGTTTTATAGAAGACCTAAGACAAAAAGTAGAGTCTTTAAAAATTAAAGCGTGTAATAATACAGTCTCAAAATACCTAACAATTTCTGTTGGTTTAGGAAATCTTAAAAAAGTAACAAAAGATATAGATAGTACACTTATCTATGATGAAATAGATACTCTTTTATATAGTTCAAAAGAGAATGGAAGAAATCAAACTATTTCTAAGGATATTGTATTTGAATAATACACATATGAAAGGTAATATTTTTGGACTATTTACTATTTTATTATGGTCGTCCTTAGCTTTATTTACAGTTTTATCAGGTTCAATACCACCTTTTCAACTTTTAACAATATCATTTTTTATAGCATCATTTATTGGCTTGGTAATGTTAAAAAAACAAAAGAAGAGTATAAAAGATTTATTTAAAATACCACTAAAAGTCTATTTTATTGGTGTATATGGACTTTTTGGTTATCACTTTTTTTATTTTGTTGCAATTAAAAATGCTCCTGCTGTTGAGGCAAATCTTCTAAACTATTTATGGCCTTTATTGATTGTTATATTTTCAGCATTTTTGCCAAATGAAAAGTTAAAGTGGTATCATGTTTTGGGAACTTTTTTAGCTTTGATTGGTGCTTTTTTATTAGTATCTAAAGGTGGAAAATTAGAGTTTGAAGAAGAGTATACTTTTGGTTATATATCAGCTTTAATTGCTGCATTTATTTGGTCTTCATATTCAGTTATTTCAAAAACTTTAAAAGCTATTCCTACTTATGCTGTAACAGGCTTTTGTTTATTAACTGCTTTTTTATCATTATTAGCTCATTTAGCTTTAGAGCAGACAGTTATTCCAAGTTCAACTCAAGTTTTAGCTTCGATTATGTTAGGTCTTGGACCAGTTGGTGGAGCTTTTTATTTATGGGATTTTGCAGTTAAAAATGGAGATATAAAGATACTTGGTTCTTTATCATATTTAGCTCCACTTTTATCAACACTTATTTTAGTATTTATGGGTGTTGCATCAATGACAACAGCAATTGCTTTAGCATGTGGATTTATAATTGCAGGTTCAATAATAAGTTCAAAAGAGTATATGAAAGTTTTAACAAAGTTCTTTGTTAAATCTTAATCACATAAACCCCTTCAAAATCAACACATATTTTTCCATTTTCGATTATTTGTGATTTGATTTTTAATGAACCACTACCTTTTTCTTTTAGTTTTTTTTGAAGAGTCTCTATTTGTACTTTAGTAGGTAGAGTTGTTCTACAAGTTAATTCTTTTGTAATAGGTGCTCTATAAGCTGTATCACTTTTTATAATTGCAATCATACTTTTTTCAAACCCAAGTTTTTTAACTTCTAAATAGCATGAACTCCAGGCAGATATGGTAACAAGTGTGCTTAAGCTTCCTGCAAAACCTGTCCCTTTGTCATTTATATTTGGTTCTAATGGTGCAGTTGTAATTAAGTACTCTTCATCCATAGAGTCAACTTTTAGTTGCATATATTTTGTCATAGGTATTTCATTGTGTAGTTTTTCTTCAAGTGCCTTAAGCATTTTATTCAACCTTATTTTTTTAAAAAGTCTAGTATTTTCTCAAATAGTTCTTTTGTTTTTTCTCCACGTATAATAATATGATTATCTAAATCTAATATTAATATTCTCTTTTTTTCAGATTTAATTTTTTCATATATTTCATATGCAGAACTAGGATTTACTACTGGGTCATTTTTTGCTTGAATTATAAAAGTTGGTGTTTGAATTTTTGGAAGATTCTTTCTTGTTTTATTCATCAATAGATTTAATTGTTCAATTGAATCTACATAATGTTTATTATAGTTTACTTCTGGGTTTTCTGAATTGTTTTCAATATACTCTTTTACATAACTTTTTGCATTTACAGCTTCAACAATATCATTCCAAAATGAGACAGCCGGAAGTAGGGTTTTTATTCTTATATCATTTAGGTGTAGTGCTGCATTTATACAAACAATTCCTTGAATTTGTGTATAACACTTCTTTGTACTTAAAAGTGCTAATAATCCACCAGTTGAAAATCCAATGATATAAACTTTTTTATATTTTAGTGTTGCAATTGTAATTGCTCGACTAAGACTTAAATACCAGTCTTGCCATTTTGTATCTTTTAAGTCTTTTGGACTTGTTCCATGTCCACGTAATCTAGGTGCATAAACATCAAAATCTTTTTCAAAAAGATAAGTAGATAGTTGTTTTACTTCTTTAGGAGAGGAAGAAAATCCATGGAGTGTTATTATACAAGTGTCATTTCCTTTTCTTTCATAACTATATGGAATACCAATTTCTCTAGGTTTTATTTCATCATCATTTATATATTTAATGTAGTCATTTTCATATTCATATATTTCTTCTATTTTCAATAGTTCAAGAAGTTTTTTATCTATCTCTTTCTTTTTTAAGTCTACAAGAGATTTTACAATCACATAAACTTTTTCAATAATTAAAATTTCATTTAAAATCACTCTTATAATATTTTTTAATCTTATTGTATGATGAGTATATGAATTTAATAATGCCTCTTTATTTATAATGTAGTTATTCTCTTCATCTTCAATGAGACCATCTTTTATTGCAACAGAAAGTATATTTTCAAAGGGTTCATATCTTTCATATGAGACAAGTTTAATAATATCTTTTTCTAAGTCTTCGTCAAAAAGTAAACAGTTCTTCTTAATTTCATTACAAGCTAGATATAAAACTCTTTTAAAGTAGTTTTTATTAACTTTGTCTTTTGAAAGTAAAAAAAGAGTCAATGCAAAAACATGATCAAAGTTTACTGTTAGATGTTCATATATTCTAGTCATAAAGTCATGGGTTAATTCATATCTAAATCTATTGATGACTTTTATATGGTTTGGCTCTTTTTTATAGCACTCTTTTAAAATCTTTTTAGTACTCATAGGTTTTAATATTTGAATAGTAATTTTAGAGTTTAATACAATATTCCCTTCTATTTCTAACTCTTCTAAAAAATGTTCTCCTATATTATCAAGAAATTTTGCCGCCATATCTGTTAAAAAGTTTTTTCCTGTTCGCAAATTGGAATAAGTGATATTTATTGGAACAATCATTGTCTCATCTTCTTCTATATCTTTACACTCTTTAATAAAATATTTTCTTTGAAATTTTGTGAGGTTTTTTATTTTTTTTGAAAAATAATCTTCCCTTAAAAGTTGAGAATTTAGTGCAAAAAAGGAAGATCCTGTATGAACCTTTTGACAAACTCCATCTATCTTAACACAATAGTGATTTCCTTCTTTACTTATATCTTTTGCTTTTACCATTCTTCCTTCTGGAAATATCATCCAATCTTTACATCCTGTAAGTAGGTCTCCTATCATGATATTGTTTCTATGGGGTTGGGATTTTGGCATTGCTCCTATCTCTTCTAAAAAAGAACCAAAGTATGTTTTAAAAAGCCCATCATCAGCAATAACCCCCACTTTTTTTCCTGTAATTTCATACATAGCATAGGGAACAATCATTGCTTCCATTCTTGTAAAGTGATTTGCTACAAAAATTCTAGGGTTATCTTTTGGAATATTTTCTATTCCTTTTATTTCAATATTAGCATCTAATACTTTTTCTAAAATATTTAACACTATACCCGTAGAGTTTGTTAACAAATCTTTTCTCATACCTTATCCTTTTAACGTAAGTTTTTATATGTTCTTACTTTAAATGAGTCAACTGATATAACTTCTTGTTTTGTTTTATATGCCTTTAGAAGTTTTTTAGATTCAGCCTCATTTATAATCTCTTTTTTTAATGCATTTTCAATAATTTGTTCAATACTTCCTTTTTCAATTGTTTTTTCTTTTATTGCAAATTTAATTCTTGAGAAAATAGTTTCACATTCTAGGTTTAATCTATTTGCTTCTTGAAGTTTATTAAATTTATCTCGTTTTTTAGTAGATATAAAGATATTTGAGCTTAGTTCTTTTAAGTTATCTATATTTTTCAAACTTTTAACAATTTGTGCATTTAGTTTATCTCCTGATTTTATTCCAATAGCATTTAGTTTAATAAAAGGAATAAACATTCTAAGAATTCCTATATTATTAAAAATATCTTCTCTTGCTATTTGGATTTGATTAAAGCAATAATGGCAAATATAATCAACTAATACTCTATGCTCTTTATTTTGATTTTTTTCATACTCTCTTAATGTAGCAGTTATTAAATATGAGTATGAAAGAATATCTCCAAATCTTGCACTGATATTCTCTCTTTTTTTAAGAGCTGGACCAATTACTGCAAGAGCTAAATTTGTCAAAAAGGTAAAGTCTGCACTTACCCAGACAAGTTTTTGTTTATATCTTTGAAAATCTCCTTTTGTTCGAATAAAGAAACCTCGTGTTAGATAATAGACAATTGATTTACAAGAAGCAGAGGTAGCAAGTCCTACATGAGAGAAAAAGGCATCATCAAAACCTATTACATTGTTATCTTTTAGTGCGTTTATCTGTTTTAAGATATATGGGTGAGATTTTATTAATCCTTGTCCAAACTGCATAAGATTACGTGTTAAGATATTTGCACCTTCAACAGTAATTGAAATTGGTAATGCAAAGTATGCATGAGCAAGTAAGTTTTTCTCACCTCTTATAATTGCACTTCCTCCTAAGACGTCCATAGAGTCATTTATAACTTCTCTAAACTTCTCAGTTGCATGATACTTCATAATTGAGTTTACAACACCAGGTTTTTGCCCATTGTCGATTGCATCAAGAGTATAATTTCTACTTGCATTTAACATATAAGTAAAGGCTGCAACTTTTGCAATTTTCTCTTCTACTCCTTCAAATTTAGAGATAGATAAACCAAATTGTTCTCTAATATTTGAGTATGAAGACACAACATTTAGTGCTAATTTACTACCTCCTAGACTTACACTTGGAAGTGAAATACCACGACCAATAGATAAAGACTCAACAAGCATTTGCCAACCATGTCCAATACCTTCTTTTTCTCCAATAATATCTTCAAGGTCAATAACTACATCTTTTCCATATAAAGGAGAGTTTACAAAAGGAATTCCTAATGGGTCATGTCTTTTAGAGTTATCAACACCTTTTAATTTTGGGTTTACAAGTCCAAAGGTAATACCCAAGTCCTCTTTTTCTCCTAATAGATGTTCTGGGTCATATAGTCTAAATGCAAGTCCTATAAGGGTTGCTACATTTCCTAAAGTGATATACCTTTTTTCAAAATTTAATCTTATTTTAGTTTTTCCATCCTCATCTTTAAATAAAACACCATTTGATGTTAAAGAGGTTGCATCACTACCTGCATTTGGTTCAGTAAGACCAAAGCAAGGAACAAGTTTACCATTTGCTAAATCTTCTAGATATTTGTCTTTTTGAGCTGACGTACCATGTTTTAGTATAAGTTCTGCAGGTCCAAGTGAGTTTGGAACCATAACTGTAATAGCTAAAACTTGTGATCTTGATACAAGTCTTTCAATAATATGTGAATGAGCAGTTGCCGAAAACCCTAATCCCCCATACTCTTTTGGAATAATCATACCAAAGAATTTTTTCTCTTTTATAAACTGCCAAACTTCAGGGCTTAAGTCTCTATCTTGAAAGATTTGCCAATCCGTTGTCATCTCACAAAGTTCATTTACTTCATTATCTAAGAAAGCTTGTTCTTCTTCTGTAAGTTTAGTTATTTTCTCAGAACTTATTTCATCAAAATCAACTTTTGCCTCAAAGAAGTTTGACTCAACCCAGTTTGTTCCAGCTTGAAGGGCTGCTTCTTCTGTAGGGGAGATTTTAGGCATTAATCCATTTTTATTTATAAAGTTAACTAACTTAGTAGTTATAAATTTAATTCGCAAGCTTTTTACACTAAGAATTAGACCAATAGCAATTATTAATGGCCAAAAGAAAAATGATATATCAAAAAACACAAAGGCATAAACAGCTGCTATAATCAAGCCAAATTTAATTGGGAAGGAATAAAATCCTAATGCTAATAAAAGCATCAAAAATACTAAAGTTTCCATAATTCTTCTCCTGTTTTAAAATCTTTTTTCTCTTTTACTAATTTTTTTAATAAATCACTTGGTTCAAAACGTTTTCCATATCTTGCTTTTAAGTTATTTAAATTATTTAAGACATTCTCTAATCCAACATCATTTGCATAATTTAAAATACCTCCTTTATAAGGAGGGAATCCTGCACCTGCAATAAGTGCAAAGTTGATGACTTGTGCATCTTCGACAACCCCTTCTTCTAAACATCTAGAAGCTTCATTTATCATAATATAGATACACCTTTGGATAATCTGCTCATCACTAAACTGTCTATTCATATTAAAAGGTTCAGAAACTTCATAGTTTACTTTTTTTAATTTTCCTTTATGTATATAAAAACCTTTACCACTTTTTACGCCAAGTAGTTTTAAGTCTTCGTAAACTCTTTTTACAATAGGTGCTATAGGCATTCTATCTCCATATGCATCATTTAATATTTTTGATACCTTGTATCCTATATCAATACCTACAGTATCAGCAAGGGTAAATGGTCCCATAGGCATACCAAATTCTTTTAATACTTTATCAATTTTTTTGACATGTGAGCCTTCTTCTAAAATAAATGCAGCTTCATTTAAATAAGGAAGTAAAATTCTATTTACAATAAATCCTGCACAGTCTCCTACAACTATTGGAGTTTTACCACATGAAACAAGAAGCTCTGTGACTCTATTGATAGTTTTTTTACTTGTTTTAGAAGCTGGTATAATCTCAACAAGAGGCATCATATTTACAGGATTAAAAAAGTGAACTCCAACAAAGTTTTTTTTGTTTACAAGTTCAGAAGAAAGTTTTTCTATAGAAATTGATGAGGTATTAGTTGCAATTATTGAGTCTTTGTCTAAAACTTTTTCAAGTTCTGAAAAAGTATCTTTTTTTGCTTTTTCATCTTCTATAATTGCTTCTAATGCTAATTCAATATTTTGCATTCCATTATACTTATCTGTATAAGAGATTTTATTTAGTTTAAACTCAACTTGGTTTTTAGTCATTGACCTTCTTCTAAGACTTGAATCATAAAGTTTTGCAACACTTTTTATAATTGAGCTTACTTGTTCTAATTTTCGTACCTTTACTCTAACTTCATTTAAAAACTTTGTAAATAACCAAATAATACCTTTTCCCATAACTCCATTACCAATAACAGTGACATTTGAAATAGGTTTATCTGTTTTTGTAAAAGCTTTATTAAATTTTTCAAACATAAAGAAAAGTTCAATCATATATTTTGATTCTTTTGTTGAAGCAAGTTTAGAAAATGCTCTTGCTTCTATTTCAATACCCTCTTCATACTCTTTGTCAAATGTTTGTTTGATTACTTCTAAAGCCATATATGGTGCATTGAAATCTCTATTAACTTTTTTTTCAATAGTTTTTAAAGTTTTATAATAAACAATCTCTTTTGTAAGCCAATTACTTTGTAAAAGATTGTTAATAAAGCCTAGTTTTTTTCTTTTTATTTTCTTATCAATAGCTTTTTGAATAAATGCTAATAGTTTAAACTTCTTTTGTCCATTATCAAATATTTCATCTACTAATCCAACTCTTAAAGCTTTTTTAGCATCTAGATTTTTTCCTGTAAGTATCATATCAAGGCTATTAATAAGACCAATTACTTTAGGGGCTCGTTGTGTTCCTCCAAGACCTGGGAAAAAACCAAGTTTAATTTCTGGAAAAGCAAGTTTTGTTTTTACATTTGTTGTTGCTACTCTATAATCACAAGCTAGGGCTAACTCCAATCCTCCACCCATGCATGCTCCGTTAATGTATGCAATTGTAGGAAAAGGAAGATTTTCAAGCTTCTCAAAAATTTTATCACCTTTAATTATTTGTGAATAGACTTCTTCTTCTGTTTTAAAAGCTTCAATCTCTTTGATATCAGCTCCAGCAATAAAGATATTCTCTTTTGAACTATCAATTACAAGGGCTTCTATAGAGTTAATCTCTTTTATTTCATTTAAAGTTTTATCTAATTCATTTAAGACTTTAAAAGATAGTTTATTTACTTTTTCTTTTACTAGATTAAATGTAATTGTTGCAATACCGTTTTCTATTTGTAAATCTAAATTTGCCATTTTACACCTCCAATAAAAATGAAGCACCTTGTCCACCACCAATACATAGTGTGGCAAGTCCCGTTTTTAAATTTCTTCTTTTTAGCTCTTTAAGTGTATGAAGAACAATTCTTGCTCCACTCATACCTACTGGATGACCTAAAGCAATAGCTCCTCCATTTACATTTAATATATCTGTATTAATCTCTCCTAAAGCAGAAGTACCAAACTCTTTTTTGAAGAATTTTTCTGATTTAAAAGCTTCTAGATTTGCTATTACTTGTGCTGAGAAAGCTTCATTTAATTCAATTAAATCAATATCGTCTAAGACTAAACCTGTTTTATCAAATAGTTTTTTTGTAGCAAATACTGGACCTAAACCCATTCTTGAAGCTTCAAGACCTGCATAGGAGTAGTTACTTATAAAACCTAGTGGTTCAATTCCCATCTGTTTTGCTTTCTCTTCTGTTGTTAAAATCATTATTGCCGCACCATCTGATACTTGTGATGAATTACCTGCTGTAACAGTTCCATTTCTATCAAATATTGTTCGTAATTTTTCTAAGGCTTGAATTGTTTGATCAAATCTAACTCCATCATCATCAATGATTGAAGACTCCTTTGTCATAATAGGATGAATTTCCTCTTTAAATATTCCACTTTCAATTGCTTTTTGTGCTTTTAGATGAGAATTTAAAGCGTATTCATCTTGTGCTTTTCTAGATATATTAAACTCATTTGCAAGATTCTCAGCTGTTATTCCCATGATCTTTCCAGAAATAGGATCTGTAAGTCCAGCAAGAAGACCAATTATAGGTTTTAGAAAGTTTGGTCTAAAACTTGCAAGAATTTTTATTTTCTCACTTGTGGATTTTGCATAGGTAAGTTTTGTTAAAAAGTTTTTAAATTGATCATTATAAAATAGGGGAATATTACTCATGGATTCAACTCCTCCTGCTAGATAAAGCTCTCCTTGATTAGTTTCTATTTTCTCAATAGAAGAAGAGAGAGCTTGCATCCCAGAGGCACAGTTTCTATGAACAGTGTATGCTATTGTACTTTGTGGAAAACCAGCTTTTATTGCAAGAACTCTTGCAATGTTTGCCGCATTTCCAGGTTGAGCTACATTTCCAATTATAACTTCATCAAATTCTTCATAGTCAAATTTATTTCTAAGTACCAACTCTTTTGCAATTATTGCACCTAAGTTATCTGCACTTACACTATTTAGTTTACCATTAGCCTTTGCAATAGGACTTCTTAATCCATCAATTACAGCGATTCTTCTTTTCATGATAAACTCCTAGTACATTTTATTAATTAATTCTTCATATTTTTTTTCAATAACACTTCGACAGATTTTCATTGAAGGGGTTAATTCTCCTCCTTCAATGGAGATATCTGTTGTTATAATTGTATATTGAACAACTTTTTCCCATTCATTTAATTTTTCATTTATTTTTTCTATATCTTTTTTAATTGAGTCATGAACTCTTTTTTGATTGTAGTACTCTTCAAGTGTAAAGTTTTTATTCTCATTGTCATTATTATAAATATCTTTATCTACAAAAAGAAGAGTAGTTACATATTTTTGATTATTTGCAATAACTGTTGCAAACTCTACAAATCTATTTTTTGATAATTCTTGTTCTATTGGAATTGTAGATACATAGTTTCCTGTAGATAGTTTATATATATCTTTTTTTCTTGATTTTATAAATATATATCCATCATCATCTATGCAAGCTAGATCTCCTGTATGAAGCCAACCATCTTTATCTATCGTTTGAAAAGTAAGTTCTTTGTTGTTTAAATATCCTTTCATAATTGATGGGCCACGTGCAAGAAGTTCATCATTTACTATTTTTACTTCTACACTAGGAATAGTTTTCCCACTTGAACCTATTTTATTGTTTTGTGGATAATTAGTTGAAATTACAGGAGAACTTTCTGTGAGTCCATATCCTTGAAAAATAGGAATCCCAATATTTACAAAAAATTGTGCGATCTCCTTGTTTAATGGTGCTCCACCACTAACAAGAGTATCCAATCTTCCTCCAAAAATATCTCTTAGTTTACTGTATACTATTTTGTCATATATTTTAAAAAATATTGAATCTTTTTTCATCTCTTTATTTTGTGCATATTCAAATGCTTTTTTTGCAATAAATTTAGATATAAAAGGTTTATTATCAATATTAATTTTAATTTTAAAATATATCTTTTCTAATAGTCTTGGAACTGCTGTCATCATAGTTGGTTGAACTACTTTAAGAAGATTACTAACATTTGTTATTTCATCTACGAAATAGATTGATACTCCACGATTAAGATAAAAACTCATTACCATTCTCTCAAAAATATGAGCTAGAGGAAGTAAAGATAATATCACTTCACTTTGAGGTAAAGGGAAAAAAGAGTTTACATCATGTATTTGATTTATGATATTCTTATGTGTTAGCATAACTCCTTTTGGAGTCCCTGTATTTCCACTTGTATATATGATTGAGAATATGTCATTTTCATTAGGAACATTTTGTTCTAAGTCTAAAATATCACATTTTACAGCTTCCATCATAAATATGTCATCAAGGTTATAAAAACCTTCTTCTTTGATACAAAAGTTGTGGGTAATAAATGTCACATGATTTTTTATATCATCAATTCTTTCTTGGGAATCAATAAAAACATATCTTATTCTTGAGTCTTGAATTTGAAAGTTTAAGTTTTGTGTTGAAATATTATCAAAAATTGGAACAGAGATTGCACCTATTTTATGAATTGCAAAATCAAATATCAACCAAAAAGGAGATGATTTTGCAAAAATTGCAACTGTATCATGTTTTTTTATACCCATTTTTTTTAGGGTAATTGCAAGACAAATTACTTTTTGATTAAACTCATCTACACTAATAGATTTATATTCACCATTTTGTAAATAGTTTAAAAAAGTTTTATTTGTATAGTTACCAACTATAAAGTCAAACAATTCATTATAAGTTTTAAAGTTATATGAGAACATTATTTCCTCCTTTATAACCATCTATGTAATTTTAACATTATAATAAAATCTAAAAAGAAATAATTTTATTACGTTCAAAATTTAAGTTTAAAATTATAATATTTATACTTATAACATAAAATTAAAGGATTTCATAATTATAAAAAGATAAAAGCTTATCTTAGTAATGAAATAAAAGTATATTATGATAAAATAATCAATATATTATTAATAATGAGGTTTTTAGTGAAATATATAATTTTTTTTATTTTATCTACTTTTTTATATGCAAATGAAAACTATACATATAATGTAAAATTTGGTTTTCTGTATAAAGGAACAATTCTTTCAAACTTTAAGGATGCACGTAGTTATTTAACTAAATGGCTAAATGAAATAGCAATTATTGATAATGGAAAAGTTGATGTTAAATATTATCCTGATTCTAAATCATTATATAAAGACTATAAAGAAAATGATCTAGATATGATAGTTTTAAATTTAGATTTTTTCTTTGAAAATAAAGAAGAAATAGACTCTATTTCAACAAATTATTGGACCTTGTTATACAATGATGTTAAATTAAAACAATTATATTTGATTTCACACAAGTCTTTAAACATTAAAGATTTTAAAGATTTAAAAGGTAAAAATTTAACTTTAAAGGCTGAGGATATTGCATCATTAAATTGGCTTAATAAAAATTCATTATTATCTAGTAGAAAAACATATTTGGATTTATTAAAAGATGTATCGTATACTGATAAGGAATCAAGAAATGTACTTAATGTTTATTTTAAAAAAACAGATGCCTCTATTGTATCTAAAGGTGTTTGGGATAATATGATAGAACTAAACCCTTCTATAAAGAAAAAAGTTGAAGTAATTAAAAAATCAAAAAAAATTCATCTTCCATTTATTGGTGTATTCTCAAAAAATGCAAATAAAATAGGGAAAGAGTCTTTTATTCGTTTAAGTAAAGATATTCAACAACTTGAAGGAGGAGATCAAATATCAAAACTTTTAAAATTTGATAAACTTACCTGGCTTGAAAATAAGGACTTAGAAGAGTTAAAAAAATATTATGATGAATATTTTAAATTAAAGAATAAATATAAATAATAAACTCTTCAATTAATTTAATAATTTAAGCTAAAAATTATAATGTGTACATTTTTGAAATTAATGTACTAAAATTGTACATTTTGAAAATGAAAAATCTATATAGACTTTTAAAGTATTAGTTCTCTTTAATCCTTCAAAATATAAAAAAATGCAGAGAACACAGACCTTTTGTCTGATATAAGGAAGTTTTTTATTACTTTTTGTAACTTTTATTATCATAATAAAAAATTGTATACTACTTTACAAAAACTGTACATTTACCATTAAGAACATTATGCTATACTAAAGCTACAAATTTATTAGGAGATGTATATGAGTCTATTAGCTACTTATAAAGCACATACTGAAGAAAGACAAAACGAAGGTGGTTTACCACCGTTAGCATTAACTGCTGAGCAAACTGCCCAGCTAGTTGAGTTATTAAAAGCAGATTCTGTAGAAGAAGCAGATTATTGTTTAGAATTATTCAAAAATAAAATCAACCCAGGTGTTGATGATGCTGCATATGTAAAAGCTGCATTCTTAAATGACGTTGTTCAAGGAAATGTTGCATGTTCAGTTATTACTAAAACTGAAGCTGTAGAGATTTTAGGAACAATGATGGGTGGATTCAATGTTACTCCACTTATTGATGCATTAAAAGTTGAAGAAGTTGCTGAAGTTGCATCTACTCAATTAAAGAATACTATTCTTATCTATGATGCATTCAATGATGTAAAAGATTTAGCTGATGGTGGAAATGCAAAAGCTAAAGAAATTATTGAGTCTTGGGCAAATGCTGAGTGGTTTACAAATAAGCCAGCTTTAGAAGAAGAAATCAAATTAACTGTTTACAAAATTCCTGGTGAAACAAATACAGATGATTTATCTCCTGCAACTGTTGCATTTACTAGACCAGACATTCCATTACATGCTACTGCAATGTTACAATCAAGAATGGAAAAACCTCTTGAAACAATGGAAGAGTTAAGAAAGAAAGGTAATCCATTAGCATACGTTGGTGATGTTGTTGGTACTGGTTCTTCAAGAAAATCAGGTATTAACTCTGTTCAATGGCACATGGGTAGAGATATTCCAGGTGTTCCAAATAAAAGAACAGGTGGTGTTGTAATTGGTCCAATTATTGCTCCAATTTTCTTCAATACTGCAGAAGATTCAGGATGTTTACCAATCCAAGCTCCAGTTGACAACTTAGAGACTGGTGATGAAATTGTTGTTAAACCATATGCAGGACAAATTACTAAAAATGGTGAAGTTGTATCTGAATTCAACTTAGCTCCAAACACATTAACAGATGAAATGAGAGCTGGTGGTAGAATACCATTAATTATTGGTAAAGCATTAACTACAAAAGCTAGAGAAGCATTAGGATTAGGTGCATCTGATATGTTCGTTGCTCCTGAGCAACCAGCAGATAATGGTAAAGGATTTACTCAAGCACAAAAAATGGTTGGTAGAGCTTGTGGAGTTGAAGGTATTAAACCTGGTATGTATGTTGAACCAATCGCTACAACTGTTGGATCACAAGATACAACTGGACCAATGACAAGAGATGAGATTAAAGAACTTGCGGCATTATCTTTTGGTGCTGATATGGTTATGCAATCATTTTGTCACACAGCTGCTTACCCAAAACCAGCAGATATTAAATTAAGACATACTTTACCTGATTTCATCAACTCTAGAGGTGGTGTTACACTTAAGCCAGGTGATGGTGTTATTCACTCTTGGTTAAATAGATTATGTTTACCAGATACAGTAGGTACTGGTGGAGATTCTCATACTAGATTCCCAATTGGTATTTCATTCCCAGCTGGTTCTGGTCTTATTGCATTCGCAGGTGTTACTGGTGCAATGCCATTAACTATGCCTGAGTCTGTTTTAGTTAAATTCAAAGGTGAAATGCAACCAGGAATCACTTTAAGAGATTTAGTAAATGCTATTCCTTACCAAGCAATTCAAGATGGATTATTAACTGTTCCTAAGAAAAATAAACAGAATGTTTTTGCTGGTACAATTATTGAAATCGCAGGTTTACCAGATCTTAAAGTTGAGCAAGCATTTGAGTTATCAGATTCAGCAGCAGAAAGATCAGCAGCAGCTTGTTCTGTTCAATTAGATAAAGAACCAATTATTGAGTACTTATCTTCAAATATCGCTTTAATTGAAAAAATGATTGAAGAAGGTTATGAAGATGCTAGAACTCTTCAAAGAAGAGCTGATAAAATGAAAGAATGGTTAAAGAATCCTGAGTTATTACAACCAGATGCAGATGCTGAATATAAAGCAGTTATCGAAATCGACTTAAATACAATCACTGAGCCAATCTTAGCTTGTCCTAATGATCCAGATGATGTTGATACTTTAACAAACATCTTAGCTGATGATAACCGAATTCACAAAATTGACGAAGTATTCGTTGGTTCTTGTATGACTAACATTGGATTATTCAGAGCTTTAGGTGAAGTTCTTAAAGGTGAGGGTGAAGTTCCTACTAAATTATGGGTTGCACCACCAACAAAAATGGATGAAGCTCAATTAACTGAAGAAGGATACTATGCTACATTTGCAGCAGCAGGTGCTAGATTAGAGATCCCTGGTTGTTCTTTATGTATGGGTAACCAAGCGCAAGTATCTGAAGGTGCAGCAGTATTCTCAACTTCAACTAGAAACTTTGATAATAGACTTGGAAAAGGTTCTCAAGTTTATTTAGGTTCAGCAGAGGTTGCAGCAGTAACAGCACTTCTTGGAAGACTTCCAACTAAAGAAGAGTATATGGAAATTGTACCTAAGAAAATTACTGAAGATAATAAAGATGGAGTTTATAAATACTTAAACTTCCACCAAGTATCTACAGATCATTTAACTACTCTAGTTACTTCTAGATAGTTTCTTTAAACAAAGAGGTTTTCCTCTTTGTTTTATTCTATTGGAAAGTTTATTGTAAAAGTTACTCCTTTCCCTTCTTCACTTCGACAAACAATTGTTCCATTTAGTTTTTTTACAAGAATATTATAAATAACATTCAATCCAAGCCCACTTCCTCCACCTTCTCTATTAGTAGTAAAAAACGGTTCAAATATTTTATGTATATTCTTTTTTGATATTCCTTGTCCATTATCTTTATAATTAATTTGGATTTTGTTTTTTATAGTTTGTATCTCTATTCTAATTGTGCCTTTTTTTAAATCTTTAAATCCATGTTTAATAGAGTTTATTACAAGATTTGTAATGATTTGATTTAAGTCACCTGGGTATGTATTTATCTCTAGTTTTTCATCACATAAAACATGAATCTCTAAATCTAGTTTTTTTGTAATACTTCCAAGAGAATAGATAATTTCATGTATATACTCTTTTAAATTGATTTTTCTTTTAATTTCACTTGTTTGGTCAACTGCAATTTGTTTAAAACTTCTTACAAGATGGGCAGTTTTATTTAAGTTTGAGTTAATAAGTGTAGCTAAATCTTTTGCACTCTCTAAGTACTCTTCAAATACATCTTGAGACATGGTATCTTCTTCATAAGATTTTTTGATTTCTCTTGTAATATCCAAAAAGTGTGTAGCACTAGTAAGACCTATTCCTACAGGGGTATTTATTTCATGGGCAACACCAGCAACCAAGCCACCAAGACTTGCCATTTTTTCTGATTCTATAAGTTTATCTTGAGTATGTTTTAAGTTGTATATAGATGTTTGAAGTTCTTCATTAGCTTCTTCAAGTTCTTCTGTTCTTTCATATACTCTTTGCTCTAGATCTTCATTAAGCTTCTGTATTTCATACATATTTTTAGATATTGTTTTTGTTAATACATTAAAAGCCATTGATAGTTGAGTAAATTCATCATTATAATTTATTTGAAGTTTTTGTTCTAAACCTTTTTTATTAATTTTTAGATTCTTTAAAAATTCCGTAATATTTTCTAATGGAGTATTAATTCTTGAGAGTAGAGTTTTTACAACTATAAAAATAAGAACAGCAAAAATTATACTTGTTAGTAAAACTATGACTATAGATCTTTTCATAACCTTTTCAGAGTTTTCAATAAGATTAAATTGTATTTTTTCAGCAATACTAATTATATTTCTATTTTTTTGATGAAGTTGTTTATTAATAATTTCTCTTTGATTTCTTAGTTTATTTAATTCTTTCTCTAATAAAAACATATTTCCCTTTGCATCTAAAAGGTAGGAAATTATATTTTTTATTTCAAGAAACTTTAGACTGATTTCTTCATAGGACTTTTTGTTTTTTAAGTCTTTTCTTCTTAGCAGGTCAAGAGTGTTATCAAAGTTTCTAATTGTTTGAAAGAGTTTATTTGCTCTAATATCATTAAGTTCATCAATATTTTTAACAAAAAGGATTTCTTTTGGTAGATTATAAAGTCTTAATATCCCTTTATCCATCTGATTAGATAAGGTTAGAACTCTTTCATTTTTTAAAGAGAAAAGTTTTTTGATTCGTTCAATAGTTAAATCATCAACCCTATGCATTTGACTATTTATTTCAAGCTTTAATCTTTTGTTTGATAAAGATAGTTTACCTGAAATACTATTAGTAATTTTTATTATAGTATCAGTTTTTTCATTTATTAAAGATATATCTTTTTTCATTTCTTTTTTATAAAAAATATTTTGTTTTGATATTTGGTATATTTGTTTTTGTATATGAGTTTGTTTGTTAACAAGATTATTTATATTACGGATATTCTTATTATATTTTTTTTGAAGTTCCCCTTTTATATTAATTAAACTTTTTTCTTCTCTACTCTTTTTTTCAAAAAGCAAAGGTTCTAGTTTTCTTAAATTTTCTTCATTTTTAGATAATAAAATCCTGTAATTAATATAGTTTAATTCTTCTATTGTATTTACGACACTTTTATTATGTTCTTCAAGTTTAATTACTTGTTTGATTGTTTGTTGATCTAGATTTAGAATATTAATTAAATAAAAGGTTGCAATAATGAAAGATATTACAGCAATAGAAACAATAAGAACACCAAGTTTTACAATTTGTTTAATACTTAGCTTATCTAGAAATTTCATCACTTTTACCTTTGGATTTCATTCCAAGAAAAAGGAGAAAATTTATTCTCTTCTATTTTCGTTACCCATATATTATTGCTATATTGATGATTTTCTTTGTCGTATGAAGACATAAAGTTTAGTCCAATATCAAATTTGTCAATGTTATTAAAACTATTAATAAGAGTATTTGAATTAATACTTGAGTTTTTTATTTTATTTATTTGACGTATAAAAAGTTTTCCTACAATATATCCTTCTAAAGATATAAAACTTGGTTTTAATTCTTTTGAAAATTTTTTAAGACTTGAATTATATTGTTTAACAATAGGTAGTTCTGAAGTGTAGTTTGGTACAACTTGAGTAATTATTACATTTTTACTGTCTTTCCCAAGCTCTTTTTTTAAAGCAGTACTTCCTACAAAAGATACATTTAAAAAAAGTGTATTTGGAAAATCTTTTCTTGCAAGTTTTATAAACTTTGCAACAGGTTTATATGCTCCTACAATTATAATTGCTTTTGGTTTAATTATTGAATCCAAAATTGAGATATAGCCTTCTTCAATATTTAGTGTATTTCTTTCGTATCTTCCATGAGCTAAATTAAATATTTTAAAAAAGCCTCTTTTTTTTAATTCATTAGTTGCTCCAAAAAAGCCTTCATCTCCATAACTATCATTTTGGGTAAAAAAAGCAATCTCTTCGGGTTTTATGCCATTTTCTAAAAGTCCTTGAATCATAAAAGCAGTCTCTTGTGCATAGGAAGCTCTATAATTAAATATAAAACTATTTTTTTCTCTTAAAATAGAAGCTCCTGTTAAAGCACCAAAAAAAAGTTTTTTCTTTTCATTTATTATAGGAATAGTAACATTTGCTGTTGGTGTACCTACATTTCCAATAATAGCAAGTACATTCTCTTTATCTATTAAATCTCTAACATTTTTGGCTGCTTTAAGTGGTTCATAACTATCATCACGTAATAAAATTTTATATTTGAAATTATTATTTTTATTGTTTTCTTCTTTAAATGCTAGATTTAAACCTGAATACATATTGAAACCCAGACATTCTGCTGGTCCACTAAGTGCAGTACTCATGCCTATTTTTATATCTTTAGAGTTTAAAATTGTAAGAAAGAGTATTAAAAAGAGAAAAACCTTCTTCATTTTTAATCCTTTGAATATTAAGAATTATACAGTTATTTTTTTTTTAAATCAAGTAAAAAAGAGTTTATTTTTTATGTGGGTATGAATATTCATTTACAATTAACTTTCATAATACTATAATTAATTATTAAAACATCTATGAAGGATAGAAGATGTCTGCAAAAGAAGAAAAGAAAAATACGATAATAGAAAATTCACTGAAACTTTTTTCAAAAAATGGTTTTTATAATACAACTATCCCTGATATTGCAAAATCGATGAAGATGAGTGTTGGTAATATGTATAACTATTTTAAATCAAAAGAAGAACTAGCAAAATATGCTATAAAATACTCAACAAATGTTTTAGCTGTAGAGTTAAGAGAAATAAATCAAATGGAAATTTCATCAAAAGAGAAAATATTTGTTTTTACCAGAAAATATATGGAAAGTGTAAAGAAGTCTCCTGAAGTTATTGAATATTTTTTAAGAGTTTATTTGTCAAATAGAGAAGTTTTTCAAGAAGGTTGTGAAGGTTTCTTATGTGTAAGTGAATTTGTAACTGAAGTAATGATTTTACTTGATGATGGTGCATCAAAAAAAGAGTTTAGACAACAAGATTTTTTCCCAGCCTTTGCTATGTTTATGGGGGCTTTAGGAGGTTTTGCTTTCTTAAGTGGAGAAAAAGTTCTTGAAAAAGATATTTTAGAGTATAGTGATGATGTTGCTGATAACATTTATAGAGCTTTAAAGTATGATGGGTAATAAAAAACCAACAATAGTTTGGTTTCAAGCTATTACTTGTAACGGGAATACTCATTCCCTTTTAAGTGCAAATGATAATAGAATGAAGCTATTTTTAAATAGCTTCGATTTAATATATCATCCCTCTTTAACTACTGATATCACTTTAGAAGAGATACTAAAAACAAATAAAAAAATAGATTTTTTACTAGTTGAAGGTGCAATCACTTCAAATGAAAGGTTTTATTCACTTTCTAATCAATCTATTCATAAACTATTTAATAAATTAGTAAAAAAAACAAATTATTTAATTGCTGTTGGTTCTTGTGCTTCATATGGAGGACTTCATGCTAGGTTTGAACAGAATGAGGATATTAGAGGTATTCAAGATTCATTAGATAGTGAGAATTTATACATTTTAAAACATCCTATTGTAAATCTTACTGGTTGTCCAGTACATCCTGAGTGGATTTTTCAAACTCTTTTTTCTTTAAAAGAGTATGGAAAAATGCAATTAGATGATGAGGGACGACCAAAAGAGTTATATTATGATTTAGCACATCATGGATGTACTAGAAATGAGTATTTTGAATGGAAAGTTGAAGCTCATAGTTTTGGAGAAAAAGAAGGATGTCTATTTTATTCTCAAGGCTGTAGAGGTCCTATGACTCATTCTAGTTGTAATAGAATACTTTGGAATGAAGTAAATACAAAAACAAGAGTAGGCATGCCTTGTATTGGATGTACAGAGTTTGATTTTCCAAGGGATAATATGTTTGAAACTAAGAAAAATATAGGTATTCCTGATGAAGTTCCTTTAGCCGTTCCTAAAAGAGCATATCTCTCTTTAACTGGAATTGCGAAAACTTTTAAAATAGATAGATTAAATAAAAAACTAATTGACTGATTCTTTAGACTTCAAATATATTTCTGTCCATTTATAGTTACTTAAATATTGTATATCTGTTTTTTCATATGCGCTATTTTTTAAATCAATTGTTTCAAGTGTATAAAGTGTTAAGAAATCATTTCTTACAGTTAAGGGTAAAATTCTCTTATTTATACTATCAAGAATAAATACATCAGAAAAAGAGTCTTCTTGATAAGCTAATACTAAATGGTAAATATTATTATGAATTCCATGTAGAATAGATAGTTTTGATTCTTCAATACCAAGTTCTAAAAGAGTAAAAAATTTAGCAATTACAAAATCTTCACAATCCCCAGCACCTTTAAATATAAACTCTTTTCTAGTTGCCCAGTAATCAGCCTTGTTATATATTTTTTTATCATCTACATATTCATATTCATTAAAAAAATCATTTACAGAGTTTAGTTTTGTAAAATCATCATCTACATTTTTTAAAGATTTTTTTAAAAGCATTAGTTCATTTATTCTATCAAATACAAAGTTTTTTTGAGAAGAGTGGGATATTTTTATAAAGTCTTCATCTGTGATTTTTAGGTCATTTAAAGTTGATGCATAAATTAGATTACTTAAAAGAAAGCTTGCAAATAGTATTTTTTTCATTCTTAAATTATAATAGAAAATATTGATAACAATCTTAAAGGATTTATGATAGAATCTCTGCCATGAGAGGTAAATATGAAAACAGTTGATTTGGTTGAGAGAATAGAAGGGGAAGCAAAACTTGTTTGCTCTTGGAAAGATAAAATAATAGATGATGCAAGAATTGAATTTTTAAATTTTAGAGGTTTTGAGTATATGTTAGAGGGAAAATCTGCTTTAGATACTTTAGTTTATACACCGAGAATTTGTGGAATTTGTGGTCAAGCTCATCTTAAAGCAACTGTTGATGCCTTAGAGAATATATATAAGAATATTGGTGAAGAGTTAG
This sequence comes from uncultured Campylobacterales bacterium, assembly GCA_947494995.1. Classification (GTDB taxonomy): domain Bacteria; phylum Campylobacterota; class Campylobacteria; order Campylobacterales; family Arcobacteraceae; genus Halarcobacter. The sequence continues at coordinate 211,141 of CANLWY010000003.1, forward strand.
AAGTTACTAATAAGGCTAAACTTTTAAGAGAAATAGGCTTAAATATTGAGATAATTGACTCTCATATAAAATGGTTTTATATGTTTATAATGCCAGATATTGTTAAACTATCAAGTGATGATCTTCAAGAGTATGCACCTTTAAAAGGTAAAAATTGGTTAAGAGCGTCAAGTGTAGCTAGTGAAACTATTAAATCTCTTGCCATAATTGGTGGTCAATGGCCACATACTTCCTATATGCTTCCCGGAGGAGTTGTAAGTGACCCAACTCTACTTGATTTAGCTTCAATGCAAAACTACTTAGATACTGCAATTGATTTTTTTGAAAATGATTTTGCAGGGATAGATTTTGAAAACTATTTATCTTTTTCTTCTGTTGATGATTTAGAGAAAGTAGGTTCAAATTTAAAGGATTTTATAGAACTCTCTTTTGAACATAAACTAGAAGATATTGGAAAAGGTCATAACCAACATATTGTTTTAGGGGAATCAACTCTTTTTAAGTCTGGAAAAAGTAAAAAAAGATTAACCCATAAACTTGATTTTGAAAGAATTTGTGAAAATACAGAATATACTTATAATATAGATAAGCAAAAAGATACAAAAGATGCTTTCGGTTGGGCAAAAACTGTTTCTTATGCAGATAACTTTTATGAAGTAGGTCCTCTTTCAAGAGCGATTATCTCAAATAGGAAATTTGTAAGAGATATACATAAAAAGTATGATGATTCTGTTTTTACAAGAGTTATTGCTAGAATGGATGAATTAGCATATCTTTTATATGAGACAAAAGACTTAATAAAAGATATAGATATAGGAGAAGACTCTTTTATCAAACCTAAAATAGCTTTATCTGAAATCAAAGATGCCCAAGGAACAGCTGTTGTTGAAGCTTGTCGAGGTTCTTTATATCATAAGCTTTCACTAAAAGATGGGAAAATCAATTCTTATAATATAATTACTCCTACAGTTTGGAATTTAGGTCCAGGAAATAAATTAAATCCATCAATAGCGCAAAAAGCAATTATTGGAACTTCTTCAATAGAAAAAGCAAAAATAGTTCTTAGAAGTTTTGATGTTTGTTCTGTCTGTACAACCCATTAATTAATATTTGTTTCACTTTGTAACAACTAAAAAATTTAAAAATAATCTAAAAAAAGAGATTTCCCTCTTTTTTTAGTAAAAAATATTTTACCAAAAAACTTTCAATGCCCATAAAAATGTAACTATAAATTACAATGCTATTTTACTGCTACCTTACTGCTGCTAAGTCCGAAAGGTTAGTTCTTTAATGTAAGTTTTACTTAAGTGCTCAAAGGATAATTTTCCATTATTAATAAATGAATGTTCATTTAATAAAAATAGGGAAGGAGATATGCATGGTTGATTCTCAAGATATGGTAAAAAAGTTTTTTACTCAAAATTCTGCAAGAGTTGATACAAATAAAGGTGATGCTTACTATAACAATCTTTTTGAAAAGTCAAAAGAGAGGTTAGCTGCATTAAGAAAACAACCCGCACTAAAAGATATTGATTTGATGGCGGTAGTTGAAAGTGAAGGTGTAAATAGAAGAGATTTCATGAAGTGGGCTAGTGCTACAACTGCAACACTTATGTTACCTCCTATTTTTACTCCTCTTGTTGCAGAGGCAACAGAGCTTATGAATAGAGTTCCTGTAATTTGGATTGAGTTACAAGATTGTGCAGGTAACTCTGAAGCTTTACTTAGATCTTCAACACCAACAGTTGATGATTTACTTTTTGATGTTTTAAGTTTAGAGTTCCATCATACTTTACAAGCAGCTTCTGGTCATCAGGCTGAAGAACAACTTGAAGATGCAATACATCACTTTAAAAATAAGTACTTACTATTTGTAGAAGGTGCAATACCAACTGGTATGAATGGTGGATATGGAACAATTGGTGCAAGTGGAGAGACTTTTCAAGAAAACTTAGAAAGACTTTCTAAAGATGCAGCTGCAGTTGTAGCTGTTGGAACATGTGCTACATTTGGTGGTATTCCTGCTGCTGCTCCAAATCCAACAGGTGCAGTTGGTGTTATGGATTTAGTAAAAGGTAAGCCAATTGTTAATATTCCTGCCTGTCCAGCAAATCCAGCAAATATGGTTGGTGTAGTTTTACACTATGTTTTAACAGGACAGATTCCTGAGCTAGATTCTTTATTAAGACCAAAGTTTGCATTTGGTTATAGAATTCATGATAACTGTGAAAGAAGAGCTCACTTTGATGCAGGTGAGTTTGTAGAAGAGTGGGGTGATGTTGGAGCAGAAAATAACTTTTGTCTATATAAGGTAGGATGTAAAGGTCCTATGACATTTAATAACTGTTCAATTGTAAGATATAACGATGGAGCAAACTGGCCTATTGGTGTTGGTCGTGGTTGTATTGGATGTTCAGAGCCAGATTTTTGGGATAAATATGCTTATGAAAGACCAATGGCGGATGCAAATATCAAAGCTCCAACTGGTGGAGTTGAAAAAACAGTTGATGAGTTTGGACTTGGATTATTAACTGCAACAGCAATTGGTATTGGTGTACATGCAGTTGCAAGTGCGGCAGTAGGAAAAAGAACAGTACATAAAGAGGATGGAGAAGAGTAATGAGTAAACATGTAGTAATAGATCCAATCACAAGAATTGAAGGACATCTTAGAATTGAAGCAGTAATTGATGATAATAATGTTATTCAAGAAGCTTACAGTTCTTCAACAATGTTTAGAGGTATTGAAGAGATTTTAAAAGGTAGAGACCCTAGAGACTGTGGTCTTTTAGCTATGAGAATTTGTGGTGTTTGTACTGGTACTCATTATCAAAGGTCAATTGAGGCTGTTGAACATGCATTTAATGTGACAATTCCAAAAAATGCAAGACTAGTTAGAAATTTAATGCAAGGTGCTTTATATCTACATGACCACATTGTACATTTTTATCATCTTCATGCGCTTGACTTTGTTGATATTACAAAGGCACTAGAAGCTGATCCAAAAAAGACTGTTGAAGAAGCACAAAAATGGGCAAGAGTTCATGGACAAAGAGCATGGAAAGCTAGTGAAGATGAATTTGCAGCAGTACAAGAGAGAGTTACAAAATATGTAAAACAAGGAAGACTTGGTATTTTTGGAAATGCTTACTGGGGAAGTAAAGCATATAAATTAACTCCTGAGCAAAATTTAATAGGTCTTCATCACTATTTAGAAGCATTAGAATTACAAAGAAAAGTTGCTAAAGCACAAGCGATCTTTGGTGGTAAAAATCCTCATCCTCAATCAATTGTTGTTGGCGGTGTAACATGTGTTCAAGATTTAAAAAATCCAGCAAGAATTGCTGAGTTTAAAGATATCATCGAAATGGCTGAAAAGTTTACAAAACAAGCTTATCTTCCTGATATTTATATGGCAGGAACAATGTATTCTGATGAAGCTTTAGCTGGAATTGGTGGAGGTTTAGGAAACTTCATGTCTTATGGTGATTTTAATCTTGATGATTTACCATTTTATGATTCTGCAAAACTTTTCCCAAGTGGAGTTGTATTAAATAAAGATATTACAAAAGTGTTTGACCTAGACCAATCTAAAATTACTGAAGATGTAACTCATGCTTGGTATGATGGTAATACAAATCTTCACCCATATGATGGTGTAACGCATCCAAACTATACTGGGTTTGCTAAAAAAGAAGATAATATCGCTTATCTTGATACAAAGAAAAAATACTCTTGGATTAAATCTCCTTTATATGATGATGAGAGAATGGAAGTTGGTCCATTAGCTAGAATGGTAATAGGTGTAGCAAAAGGTGATAAAAGAATTACTAAATATGTAACTGAGTTTTTAAAGAAAGGTAATTTACCAATTGAAGTATTGTTCTCAACTGTAGGTAGAACAGCAGCTCGTGCGATTGAAACAGAATTAATGTGTGAAGTAATCATTGAGTGGTGTGACGAGTTAGCATCAAATGTTGCCCATGGAGATTTATCGACTTGGACAGAGTTTGATTTTGATAAAGTTTCAAAAGATGCTAAAGGTTATGGTATGGCTGAAGCTCCAAGAGGTAGTTTAGGTCACTGGGTTAAGATTAAAGATGGAAAAGTGGAAAACTATCAAGCCGTTGTTCCATCAACTTGGAATGCAGCTCCAAAAGACTACAAAGAGAGAATGGGAGCTTATGAGGCTTCTTTAGTTGGAACACCTGTAGTTGATCCTGACCAACCATTAGAGATTATTAGAACAGTACATAGTTTTGACCCTTGTATTGCCTGTGCAGTTCATATTATAGATACAAGAGGTAAAGAACTGGCAGTTTATAAAGTAGACCCAGTAGGAGGAAGCCGTGCCTAAAATGAAGCGGGTTGAGAGAATGACTCCAATCATGCGAACCATTCACTGGACGAATGCGATTTGTATGATTGTAGCAGTTGCAACCGGGCTATATATAGGACATCCATATTATCAAACATTTATTGCAGATCCTGCAGTAGATAAGTATGTGATGGCATGGAATAGATGGGGACATTTTATTGCTGCAATAATTTTTGATGTATCAGCAATTTTAATTGGTTATTTATATCTATTTTCTAGATTTGAAAAACCATATAAGAAAATATTGCCAACAAAGAAAAATTTTATTGAGTTTTGTGAAGTATTTTTTAATTTGATTACTTTTAATAGAAGAAAGAAATTTGATAGTGAACACTCTGATTCTTATAACATCATGTTCTTTACATTATTTCATGTTCTATTAGTGTTTATGTTATTAACAGGCCTTCAACTTTATGTACATGGTTTAGCATCTGGTACTAGTTCAATTGGTGATTGGTGGCCTTGGATGTTACATTTAATGACTGATTGGACTTTAGATGTATTTGGTGGAAATATGGGAGTTAGAATTGCTCACCATACAGCAATGTATTTACTTCTTATGTGGGTTATGTGTCATATTTATTATCAAATATGGAGAACTGTCTTCTGGAGAGAGGGAGACATTAATATTGTATTTGGTGGAACTAAATTTGTTAATAAAGAGATTGTTGAATCAAAAGGTGAAGTGGAAAAGAACGAAAAATAGTCGTTTGGTTACATTTTAGTGTAGGCTATAGCTTTTAGTTATAGCCTATTTTTTTATAAAAGTTTATTTAAGTTAGAATATTAGTTTAAATAAGTTTTTATTTAATAAGTTTTAGGAATTTTAATGAAAAATATTGTTGTTGGTGTTGGAAATCTTCTTTTTAAAGATGAGAGTGTAGGTATTTTGGCATCAAAATATATGGAAGCAAACTATGAGTTTGAAGGTGATTTAGAGATTATTGAAGGTGGAACATTAGGTTTCAAACTAATGACATATTTTCAAGAGTATGATAATGTGATTATAATGGATACGGTTTCAATAGAGGATGAAGTAGGAAGTTTATATAGACTTCCCTCAGATGTTCTTTTAGGTATGGGACAATATAGGAAAACAGCCCATGAAGTTGAAATAGTTGAGATGTTAGAGATAGTATCTGTTTTAGACTCTCATGCAAATGTTGTAATTATTGGTATTGTTCCAGAAGATATTGTATCTGTAGAAATTGGACTTACACAAACTATTGAAGATAAATTTGAAGATTTTATTACACAAGGGATTAAAGAGATTGTATCAATTGGTGTAAAGGCAAAAAGAGTTGATAATAAAAGTGTAAAACAGGTTGCACAAGAACTTATTGGAAGTTATAACGGTGAGCATTTAAGCAGAATCCCAAATGAGGAAGATACGACATGGAATTAATATATAAAATAGATTTTAATAGTACGAACTTTTATTTTAAACATATAATTGATGATTTAATTGAAGAGTCACAAGTGAAAGCAAATACAGCAATGTATAAAGGGTTTATATTAATCATCTGTAATGATGAACAAGAAAAATTAGAAGAGTTTTTTACTCTTTTAGAACAAAACCTTCCTTTATCTATTTTTTTGTCAGGTGCAAAAGTTATTGAGAACTTTGATTTTGATGCTTATGAAGAGATTGAAGATAAAGATGTAAAAATAAACTTATCTTTACTTACAAATAAAGAGATTAGAAAAATATTAAAAGAGAATAATATAGATTTTTCAAATGATTTAAATAAGATAAAAGAGGGAGGAATCTCTCGATTTGAAACTCATAATGGTTTAAAAGATTTCTTTTTACCGAATAAAAAGTTAAGAGAAGAGTTTGAATTTAAAGGACATGAAGTAAAACTTTTAATTACAAATATAAATGTTATTTCAGATTTAGTTGAAATTTCACAAAAAGATTTGCAACTTCTTTGTTCAATAGAAAGACCTCTTGTAAAATTAAGATTTAAATTGCTTCAAAATGTAAATAATGAGTTTTCAAATACAAAATTTATTTATGCAAAGATTGCAGACGATAAAGAGACCGTTCTTTTCGCAAATGCGCTAAAAGATGAAGGTATTAATTATCTTCTTTATGTTAATGATGAAGTTTATCAAGATGGTTTAAAAGTTACATATAATAATAATCAAAATATTGTAGTTCATGGAGAAAAAGGTTTATTTCCTAAATATGATTATACCTTAGATAGAAAAGTAAATTCTAGTGCAGATTATTTTGAAGAGTATGGTTCTGTGTTTAAATCTGTAATTGCACAATATAATAAAAGACTTGTTCCTACTATAGGAGTATATTTCTCTTATGAAAGTGATGAATCTTCTATAAAAGTAAATCTTCCTACTGTTGGAGAAAAAGAGATTATTCATATACCAAATGTAATTAATAGTATTGATAATTGTTTAGAAGACATAAAATCAATTGATGAAAATACTCAAAGGTTAATTGATAATTATAAAACAAAATTCCCAGAATATTTTAAGAAAGAGTTTCATGACAAAGATGCGGATGGCTTTGAATCAATTCTAAATCTTTTGGCATATGTCTTAGGAATGAAGGATCATAAAGAGTTTGAAGATATTGCACTTTTATCAAATGCAAAGAGTGGACTTCAAATTGATATGAATGTTGTAAAAATTGATAATAAAAATTATTTAGATTATAGAAGAATAATTCAAAGTTCTATGAGTTACAAGATGGCAGGCGTTGAAGATACTATGATTGCATACTCTTTTTATGAGAGTTTAGTTGACTTTATTTCTAATAGGGTTAATGATATAAATAAAGAGTTAAAATCTTTTGACCTAATACTATGTGGGAATATGTTTTCTAACTCAATTATGCTTCAAAAAGTAACAAAAGAACTAAAAAATTTAAATATTTTAATACCTAAAGAATATCCTCTGGATTATTAATTTTTTTAATAAAACACTACTTTTTAAATTGTGTATAAAGTATGTATTTGAGTTTCGATAGAATCTCGGAAACATGCTTTATGTCACATTTCCGACACATTATATTAATAAGTAATATTAATATCTCAAAATAAGCAAATATTTATATTCGATTAAGCTTTACTCTTGTATTATTTTATCAAGAAGGACGAACATATGTTCATTCACTTGAGCTAGGTCAAGAAAATGTGACCAAGTTTGTATTAGAATACAATTAGAAAGTGAATATGTATTCATTTATATATGTAGTTTTATATAAATGGGTACATATTCTATAATTAAGAAAGGAAATAGTGTGAAAGATTTAAGTTTATTTGAACGGCTCTCTCAAAGATTAGAAAAGCTTGAAAAACTTCCAAGGATGGATGAGAAAAAATCTATCCCGTCGCTTTTAGAAGAGAAAGGTGTAAGTAGAAGAGATTTTATGAAGTGGGCGACTGCTGTAACTGCAATGTTAGCATTACCAGGTAACTTTACTCCATTAGTTGCGAAAGCAGCAGAATTAAGTGACAGGTTACCAATTATTTGGTTACATATGGCAGAGTGTACAGGATGTTCTGAATCATTATTAAGAACTGATGCTCCTACAATTGATTCTTTAATTTTTGATTATATCTCTTTAGAGTATCATGAAACTTTAATGGCAGCAGCAGGTTGGCAAGCAGAGAATAATCTTGAGCATGCTATTGAAAAGTATAAAGGTAACTATATATTAATGGTTGAGGGTGGTATTCCTCAAGGTGAAAATAGTTTCTACCTTACAATTGGTGGACATGGACATACAGGTGAACACAGTGCTAAGTTAGCATCTGAGCATGCAAAAGCAATTTTTGCTATTGGTACCTGTTCTTCTTTTGGTGGAGTACAAGCTGCAATGCCAAACCCAACAGGAGCTGTGGCATTAAGTAAAGTAACTGATAAACCAGTTATCAATGTACCAGGTTGTCCTCCAAGTGAAAAGAATATTGTTGGTACTTTATTACATTATATTCTTTATGGAACTCTTCCATCTCTTGATGCATACAATAGACCAAAATGGGCATATGGACTTAGAATTCACGATTTATGTGAAAGAAGAGGTAGATTTGATGCTGGTGAGTTCGTAGAAGAGTTTGGTGATGAAGGTGCAAAAAAAGGTTACTGTTTATATAAAGTAGGTTGTAAAGGACCATATACTTTTAGTAACTGTTCTAAAAATAAATTTAATCAACATATGTCTTGGCCAATTCAGGCAGGTCATGGTTGTATTGGTTGTACTGAACCAGATTTCTGGGATACTATGGGACCATTTGAAGAACCTGTTGCTGATAGATTATATAATACTGTATTTGGTGGCTTAGGTGCAGATGCAACAGCAGATAGAGTTGGTGTAGGATTATTAGCTGTTACAGGTATCGGTATAGCAGCACACGCAGCAATTTCAAAATTTAAAAACCCAAAAGAAGACGAGGAGCACTAAAATGGCAAATAAAAGAGTAATCGTAGACCCAATTACTAGAATTGAAGGACACTTAAGAATTGAGGTTGAGGTTGATGAAAACAACGTAATTCAAAATGCCTTCTCTTCATCTACACTTTGGAGAGGATTAGAGACTATTGTTAAAAATAGAGATCCTAGAGATGCAGGTTTTTTAATGCAAAGAATTTGTGGTGTTTGTACTTATTCACACTATAGAGCAGGAATTGAAGCTGTTGAAGATGCTCTTGGTATTGTTCCTCCTTTAAATGCAAAGTTAACAAGAGGATTAATGAATCAAGCTTTATTTATGCATGATCATCCTGTTCACTTTTATCATTTACATGGATTAGATTGGTGTGATATTACTGCTGCATTAAAAGCAGATCCAGCACTAGCAGCAAAAGAAGCTTTCAAGTATGCTAAGTATCCAGTAGCTGCAGGTGAAGCAGATTTACTTAAAGTTAAAGATAAGTTAAAAGCTTTTGTTGATAAGGGACAATTAGGACCTTTTGCAAATGCTTATTGGGGACATTCTACATTTAGACTAACTCCTGAGCAGAATCTTATTGTTGCTTCTCACTACTTAAAAGCATTAGAAGTACAAAGAACAGCTGCACAACTTATGGCAATGTTTGGTGGTAAACAACCACACCCTCAAAGTTTAACTGTTGGTGGTGTAACTTGTGTTATGGATCTTTTAGATCCTTCAAGAATGGGTGAGTATTTAGTTAAGTATAAAGAAGTTGCAGATTTCATTGAAAATGCATATATTGCAGATATTAAAATGGCTGGTGGAGCATATATTCATGAACCAAGCGTTACTGCACAAGCTGGAACAATGAACTTTATGGCACATCAAGATATGCCATTAAATAGAACTGAGTACCTTTTTGATTCAGGGATTATTTTAAATGGTGACCTTACAAAAGTTCATGAAATTAATGAAGACTTAATTACTGAAGAAGCAACTCACTCTTGGTATAAAGATGATGAGCCTTTACATCCATATGATGGTAAAACAAATCCTAACTATACAGGAATGACTGATATGATGACTGTTGGTCCTGATGGAAATGATATTAAATCAAAAGTTATTGATACAAAAGGTAAATACTCTTGGATTAAGTCACCAAGATATGATGGTAAAGCAATGGAGGTTGGACCTCTTGCAGCTGTATTAGTATCATATGCTAAAGGTAACAAGAGAATTGTTAAGATTGTTGATGAGTTCTTAGCTGAAACTGGTTTACCTGTAGGGGCATTATTTACAACTTTAGGAAGAACTGCTGCAAGAGCACTTCAAACTAAAGCTATTATAGATAATGGACTAGAAGCATTTAATACATTAATTGAGAATTTAAAAGTAGATCAAGATACTTGTGCTCCTTATAAAATTGATAAAAATAAAGAGTATAAAGGAAGATTTATTGGTGATGTTCCAAGAGGTATGTTATCTCACTGGGTTAGAATTAAAAATGGTGTTATTGAGAATTATCAAGCTGTAGTTCCTTCAACATGGAATGCTGGTCCAGAAGATGCAAAAGGATTAAAAGGTCCATATGAATCAAATTTAGTTGGTATGAAAGTTCAAGATATTTCTCAACCACTTGAAATTATTAGAGTTATTCACTCATTTGACCCTTGTATTGCTTGTGCAGTTCATGTTATGGATACTAAAGGGAATGATTTAGGTACGTATAAAGTAGATCCTATTTATGGAAGCAGCTGTTAGGAGCATATTATGATTAAAAAACATTATGAGTTTTCTGTTTGGCTTAGAATTACTCACTGGGTAAGAGCTTTAGCAATTGTTATATTAACCGCAACAGGGTTTTATATTGCATTTCCATTTATAGCTCCTGCTCATAGTGGTGGTGAGCCAGTTAATTTTCTAAACGCATTGTTTAGATCATGGCACATTATTTTTGGATTTTTACTAATTGCTGTAACAATAGGAAAAGCTTATTTGTTTATCTTTGATAAACAAAGTAAATTAGAAAGAAACTCTTTTTGGGATTTTATTAATCCAAAAATATGGATTCAACAAATAGGGTATTATCTATTAATTAGTAAACACCCTCATGGAAAAGGTGTATATAATCCACTGCAATTTGTTGCATACTTAGGTGTATATATTTCTATTTTTATGATTTCATTAACTGGATTAATCCTTTATATTCATGTATATCATGAAGGATTGGGTGGTCTTTTATTTGATATTTTAAGACCAATTGAAGTTATGTTAGGTGGACTTGCTTGGGTTAGAGAATTACACCATATTTTTATGTGGGTATTCATTATTTTCTTACCAGTTCATATCTATCTTGCAGTATTCAACTCTGTATATGGAAAAAGTGGAGCAATGGATTCTATTATTTCTGGATATAGATGGATTAAAAAAAGTAAAAAGAATAAAGATTAATGAATATTTTAATATTAGGAATAGGAAATATCCTATTCCAAGATGAAGGAATTGGAGCTCATTTTATTCATTATATGGATGAAAAATATGAGTTTAATTCAAAAGAACATACTATTAGTATTGTAGATGGTGGAACTTTAGCCCAAAGGCTAATTCCACTTATCGTTAAATATGATAAAGTTTTTGTTATAGATTGTATAGATGCTCTTAACTCTAAACCTGGTGATGTTTATTTCTTTGATTACTTAAATGCACCAGCTGAAGTTGACTGGCAAGGAAGCGCCCATGAGGTTGAAATGCTTCAAACTCTTAATATGATTAAGATGAATGGAGATCTACCAAGTACAGATGTTTTAGGAATTATTCCTAAAAGAGTAGCTGATGATACTACTTTTGAATTAAGTAGTGAAATAATAAAGGCTATACCTACAATGGAACATACATTATTAAATGCAATTAAAGATTTAGGTGTAGAAGTAGAAATAAAAAATGCAGAAATGACCATTGAAAAGATGGCACAAATATCATTTAAAAGGGATATTATAAATGGTCCTAGAGTATAAATTTGACTATAGTTCAAGTAATAGTAAGTTTGAAACTATTATAGATAATATTTTAAAAGAAAAAAATATTGTTTATAAAATAAATAGAGAAGAGAATTATATCTTCTTATATATTGAAGATGAAGACGATAGACTTATAAAAGTATCAAATGAGTTATCTCAAGAGATTCCTATGTCTATCTTTTTGAAAGATTTCACAGTAGAAGTTGTACCACAGATTCCTGAAATAGACTATCAGTTTGCTCCTAATAGTTTAAAGAAATCATATTGTACAAAATGTTTAACCCTTATAGAAGAGGAAGGATCGAGTCACCTTTATGATCCTTTTTTAAATTGTAGTATATGTGGTACAACTTGTAGTGTCAACAATCTTGAAGTTTTTGATGGAAAAGAACTTTTAGAATACAAAAACTATGAAGAACTTTTTAAAGTTCTAGCTTCAAAAATTGCGCAAAATAAAAAAATTAGAATAAATGATTATGTTTTTTCAAAGCTTGATAAAATAAAAAAAGAGAATGAAAAAATACTTTGTACAAATTTAGAAAAACTTTCAACTTTAGTTGTTGGTTCAAAACAGAAGTCAGCTTTTTTATTAAGTCTAGAAAAACCATCATTAGATTTTAATGTAAATACAATATATCAATCACAAAATAACTGTAGTGTTAATAAAATAAATGTTAGTTCAGCATGGAACAGTTTTTTATATCTTTTATCAAAAGAGTTACAAAAGCTTGAAATAGATTTTCTAGTTTATGAAAAGTCTGATAGTTTTGATCTTGAATTAGATTTCGAAGAAGAAACACAAAGTGTAAAAATATCTTTGACTGAAAATAAGATTTTCTTATTAGAAAATGGGGATTACGATAAGAGACTTGATGATGTATATAATAAGTTTGATGAAAAGTCTAAATCACAATTTTTAGTTTTAGTAGATGAAAATGAATTATATGAAGAATCAATTTTAAATATTTTTATTTCATCAAAATATGATGATACAATTACTTTATACTCTCCAAAACTAGATGGAATGTTAGATGTTTTAACATTTAAACTTCCAGAAAGTGTAAATACAATTTTCGATGAAATTATGCAATCAGATAGTGGAAAAAGACTTATAGAAAACTATAAAGAGAAGTTCCCTGAAGATTTTGAAAAAGCAATTAACTTTGATATGTCAACATTAAAAGCAAACTCTATTGATTCTTTATGGAAAATTGCTTCAGCAGTTTTAGGAATAGATAATATTTTTGAAAAAGCAAGTGGTGCATTACTTCAAAAAGGTCCTAGAATAGATTATAAACTAGAAGAGAATGAAAAAATCTTCAATAAAGAGTTTCTTCTTACAAAATTTATTAGAAGTGGAATTAGTTTTAAATTAGCTGGTGTTGATGAAAAAACTTTATCTTTAGGTTATGTAGAGAGTCTTATATATTTCCTGAGTGATTTATGTGATGAAGTTAATGAATCTTTTTCATTAGATGGAATTTCATTTAGTGGTGATTTAATTGCAGATGAATTTTTTAATAAACAAGTGACAAAAACTTTTAATAAAAATTTAAAACAATACTATAATAAAGATTTTCCTATTCAAAAATAATATTTTTAATTTTAAGTAATTAAGATATGTTTCTATATACTTTTGAAATGATTGATGAAAAGGACTTTTTTTGTATCAAAAAGTATATTTACTAAGAAATAAAAAGCTTGAAAATAAAGAAGAAATATCAAGTTACTTAAAAGAGAAATATAGTATAGATTTTATTGAAGCTAATTACTTAGAAAGCTTCAATGATTTAGATGCTCTTTATTTACTCTATTTAAATGACAGTGAAATAAGAACTTTTTTCAAAAAACATTTAAATTCAAATATAAAAATTGGGATTCTTCCTAATAAAGATTGTTCTTCTGCTATATCTAATTATTCTATATCTAAAAATTTAAATGAAGCAATAGATGATGCTTTTGATAAAGAGTTATTCTCTTGTATTGATGTTTTACTTTGCAATGAAACGGTAGCTTTTAATAAAGTAGAGATAGGTGACATGCATGGCATTGATTGTTGTGTAGAAAAGAGCTATATAAATAGTTTAAAAAATTTTGTAAAAAATTTAAAAAACATAAGTTTCAAGCCTTATACCTTAACTACTTCAAAAGATCACAGTTTAAAAACAGTAGCTTCAGGAATTGTTATAGTTGAACATTCTGTAAAAAATGATAAATCTGCTTTAAAAGATGATTTATCTTTACATGATGGTAAGTTAAATGCATTTATTCTTTCTCCAAGTTCCCTAATATCTTATATTTGGTATCTGTTGATAATCTTTTTTTATCATAGAATAACACTTTTTTCTTTGCCTAATAGTTTAGGTTTTATAAAAAGTTCATCTTTAAATATAAAATCTGAAGAGCCTTTTGATTGTATAGTTGATTCTATTCATATTGAAAAAACGAATGATTTAGATATTGAAGTTTTAAAAGATAGTATATGTTTGCATTTAGGTAGAGGTTTAAAACAAAAACTACAAAATGATACAAATAAAAATGAAGGAAAAGATAGTATAAAAATTAACTCTTTACCAAAAGGAGAATTGAATGATCTACTTTTAACAGAAAAGTTACCTTTATTTAAAAAAGCTAGTGAAGAAGACTTTAAAGAACTATTTTTGAGTTTGAAAAATAGTGCAAAGTTTTCATCGATATTTTTGACTTTAATGATTTTAAGTACACTTGTTGCTACAACAGGACTTTTTGCAAATTCAAGTCCTGTAATTATTGGAGCAATGATATTAGCTCCTTTAATGTCTCCTATTATCTCCCTTTCTATGGGATTAATTAGAGCAAATGACTTTTTGATAATACAAAGTATTAAGACATTAGCAATTGGTGTTTTGATGGCTTTATTTGTATCTGCTATATTTACTAATTTGATACCTTTACATGATATAACAAATGAAATGCAAAGTAGACTTCATCCAAATCTACTTGATCTTTTTGTAGCTATATTTTCTGGTATTGCTGGTGCATATGCTAGTTCAAAAGAAGAGATTGCTAAATCACTTGCTGGAGTTGCTATTGCTGTTGCATTAGTTCCTCCTTTAAGTGTTACAGGTATTGGGATTGGATTTGGTGATTTTGAGATGATTTATGGATCATTTTTACTTTTTATTACTAACTTAGTTGGAATAACTCTTAGTGCAGCTATTACTTTTATTGTATTAGGTTACTCTCCTATTAAAAAAGCTAAAAAGGGACTTTTTTATACGGCTATTATGCTTATATTAATCACTATACCTTTACTTTCATCTTTTGATAAACTAGTTACTAAAAAAGAATATTTGAATAAATTAGATAAAATAACATATGTAAAACTTGAAGACAAGATAGTATATTTAAATATAATTGATTTAAAAAATGAAGATAATATTTTGAAAATAGATTTACAAGTAATAAGTGATAAAAAAGTAAGTCAAATTGAGTATAAAAAGATTAAAAAGATTATTGATAGTAAACTTGATAAAAAGACAGAATTAAGTATCACTCAAAAAACTGTAATTAAGTAGAGAATATGAATAGCTGTAAAATAGAAGTAAAAGGTATAGTTCAAGGTGTAGGATTTAGACCATATGTATATAATCTTGCATTGTCAAATGATCTTAATGGATGGGTAAATAATGATGACAGAGGTGTTAATATAGTTTTAGAAGGGAAGATTTCCTCTATTGAAACTTTTATTAATACATTAAGAAACTCTCCTCCTCCTCTTGCAAAGATTGATTCAATAGATATAGAGGAAAAAGAAGAGGAAGGGTTTCTATCTTTTGAAATAATCGAGAGCCAAAACACTTCAAATAAATCAACTATTATTAGTCCTGATATGGCTATATGTAAAGATTGTATTGATGATATTAATGATGAAGAGAATTTTAGATTTGAGTATGCTTTAACAAACTGCACAAACTGTGGACCTAGATATTCAATTATTGAAACAGTTCCTTATGATAGATGTAATACTTCTATGAAAAATTTTATTATGTGTGAAAAATGTGAAAGTGAGTATAAAAACCCTCTTGATAGAAGATATCATGCTCAACCTGTTTCATGCGAAGTATGTGGTCCAAAAATTGCTTTATATGATATTAACAATAAAGAATTAAGCACTGATATTAAAGCAATAAAAGAGTTAGCTAATAAAATTAAAATGGGTGAAATAGTTGTCCTTAAAGGTTTAGGTGGATTTCATTTAGTTTGTGATGCTACAAATGATGAAGCTATTAAAAAATTAAGACAGAGAAAAAATAGACCTACAAAACCTTTTGCTGTAATGTTTAAAGATTTAGCAGAGGTAAAAAAATTTACTGTTTTAAGTAAAGAAGAAGAGAAAATAGTAAATTCTAAAGAGAAACCTATAACTCTTATAAAGTCTAAAAAGAGTGGATTAAGTAAGTTTGTAGCTCCAAATATTGATCGCTTAGGGTGTTTTATTGCTTATACTCCTTTACATATGATTTTATTTAAGTATCTTGACAATCCAATAGTTGCAACAAGTGCAAATCTCTCAGATGAACCAATAATAAGATTTAAAGATGAATTAATAGATAAACTTGGAAATGTAGTAGATTATGTATTAGATTTTAATAGAGATATTGTAAATGCTTGTGATGACTCAGTTGTACAAGTTGTAGATAAAAATATTTCTGTATTAAGAAATGCAAGAGGTTATGCTCCTACATCTTTAAAATTAAATAAAAAGAGTGATAAAAAAATACTTGCTCTAGGGGCTAATCAAAAATCAACTATAAGTTTGTGTTTTGATGATAATTTGATTTTATCTCCTTATATAGGCGATTTAGGAAGTATAACTTCTGTTGAGTACTTTACAAGAACAATAGAGACTTTTAAAAGATTTTATGATTTTGTTCCTGATTTAATTGTTTGTGATAAACACCCTTCATATGAGAGCACTAAATGGGCAAAAATGCAAAATATTGAATTAGTGCAAATACAACATCATTATGCTCATATGCTTTCTTGCATGGCAGAATATAATTTAGATAAAAAAGTATTAGCTTTTTGTTTTGATGGAACAGGTTATGGCGATGATGGTAATATTTGGGGTGGTGAAGTTTTTGTAGGAGATAAAAACTCTTATGAAAGGGTAAATCATTTTAAATATTTTAAACTATTAGGTGGGGAAAAAGCAGTAAAAGAGCCTAAAAGAGTTGCACTATCTCTTCTTTTTGATATATTTTCATTAGAAGAGGTTTTATCTTTAAATAGTGAAACAGTTAAGGCTTTTACGCAAAATGAAATTAAACTAATGCATACAATGTGGAGTAAAGGATTAAACTCTCCACTTACAAGTTCTGCTGGACGTATATTTGATGCAATTGCATCACTTTCTGGAATTGCTCATACTCAAAGTTATGAAGGAGAAACAGGACTTCAAATAGAAATGGCTTATGATAAGGAAATAAAAGATAGTTATTCTTTTGAAATAGTAGATAAAGAGATTGATTTTGCAAATATAATAAGAGAAATAGTTAAAGAAGAAGATTTAACACTTATTTCAAGTAAGTTTATAAATACTCTTGTAGAGATTATACTTCAGATATCAAAAGAATATAAAGATTTACCAATTATCCTAACTGGTGGAGTATTTCAAAATAAAACCTTGCTAGAATTAACGCTTAAAAAACTTGAAAAAAAAGAGGTATATTTTAGTAGAAAAGTACCATTAAATGATTCAGGAATATCTTTAGGTCAAGCTTATTTTAATATTTAGTTTTTATATTTATTATTTAATAAGTTCTAAATAGTATATAATTATATAAAAATGTCTAGGAGTTTATTTTGAAAAACTCACTAAATGATACACCATGGAGAGATGGAACACTTAAAAAATCAAAAGATATAGTTTCTCTTTTAGAAGAGAGAGTAAAAACTTCAATACCTATTGAAGGTTTTGATTTGTCTTCAACAAATCTTGAAAATATAAATTTAGTAAACCATGGTTCTTCAACTGGATATAAACTAAATAATAGCGACTTCTATAAAGCAAATTTAAAAAATTCACACTGTTTTAAAGTAGATTTCTCAGGCTCATCTTTAATGAAAGTAAATTTTGAAAATGCAAATTTACATTTTGCTAATTTAACAAACTGTAATCTTCTAGGCTGTAATTTTAAACATGCAAAATTAGAAAATGTAATTTGGGACAAAGAGGTTATTCAAGAAAGAAAAGCTAAAGAAGCAAAATCAAGAGAGGAAATGATAGATTATTATCAGCAAGCAGAAGAAATCTATAGAAGTTTAAGACGTACTATGGAAGCTGACGGTTTATTTGAAACAGCAGGTTTGTTTTTTCAAAAAGAGATGAAAATGAGAAGAAAACAGATGCCAGCATATTCTTTAAAAAGATTACTGTCAAAGATAGTTGAAATATCATGTGGTTATGGAGAAAGACCATTAAGAATTGTATCAATAAGTATGCTTGTAATTCTGCTTTTTTCTTTTCTTTTCTTCTTTTCAGGAATTAGTTATTTAGGAAATACTATTTCTTTTTCAATAGATAATAGTTTGTCTGAAAATATAAATGTTTTTTTTAATTCATTATATTTTAGTATTGTTACATTTACTACTTTGGGGTATGGAGATATAACACCCGTTGGAATATCCAAAGTATTTACCTCAATAGAAGCTTTATTAGGAGGTTTTATATTAGCTTTATTTGTTGTTGTTTTTGTTAAAAAAATGACAAGATAGTTTAGTTTTATGAAATAGAAAACTAGTTTCTATTTCACAACGTTATATTTTTGAGGAGTAACTTTTTTTTCTATTATAAATGCTCCAAAAGGTATTAGTGAAAGTACAAAAAGTTGGAACATAAAACCTGTATCCCAAGACTCTTTTCTTTTTGTTTCAAATAGTGAAATCATAAAAATTATAAATAAAACTCCATGAGCCATACCAACATATTTTACATAAATTGGATTATCCCCTAGGTATTTAATAGGCATTGCAATAAAAACTAAAATTAAATAAGACAGTCCTTCCATTGCTGAAATAACTCTAAATCTTCCTAATGCATTACTGAACATTCTTT
This sequence comes from uncultured Campylobacterales bacterium, assembly GCA_947494995.1. GTDB lineage: Bacteria > Campylobacterota > Campylobacteria > Campylobacterales > Arcobacteraceae > Halarcobacter. The sequence continues at coordinate 230,034 of CANLWY010000003.1, forward strand.
TTCCTTAAAAATTTTGTGAAATTATAGTCTATTTTATTTATAGTTTCATTAGATAAAAATTTTAATATTATATAGAATATTAAAATGATTTTTTTTAGCTAGTTAGACTAGATCTGAAATTAAAATTTATTTAATGCTCTTATGCTTTAAATGAGATAATAAATTCTACACCTTTATTTTCTTCACTATTACACTCAATAGTCCCTTGTAAAGTTGTAGTAATTATATTGTAAATTATATTTAAGCCTAATCCTGTTCCACCTTCTTCCCTATTTGTAGTAAAGAAAGGGTCAAAGATTTTATTTAGATTTTCTTTTTTTATTCCTCTTCCAGAATCAGTATATATTAATCTGATTTTTTCATTTTCATAGGTAATTTCTATATTGATTATGCCTTTCTCTTTTTCCTTAAAACCATGCCTAATAGAGTTTATTATTAGATTTGTAATAATTTGAGAGATGGAACCAGGATATGTTTCAATTACTATATCCTCATTGCTAACTATACTTATATCAATATTTGTTTTTTTTGTAATATTATTTAAACTAAATAAAACTTCTGAAATATACTCTTTTAGATTTACTTCTCTTTTAATATCACTTGTTTGGTCAACTGCAACTTGTTTAAAGCTTTTTACTAATTGCGCAGTTCTTTCAAGGTTCTTTTTAATTAATTGTGATAATTCATCTGTGTTTTCTAAGAATTTATTAAACTTTTCTTCTGTCATTTCTTCGTTTTTATAAGCATTATTAAGCTTTGAGGATTCTTCTATAAAGTGAGTTATACCTGTAAGTCCAATGCCAATAGGAGTATTGATTTCATGGGCAACTCCTGCAACTAGAGAGCCTAAAGATGCCATTTTTTCTGATTCAATAAGTTTATCTTGAGTTGTCTTTAGGTTATAAACCATTGTTTGTAGTTCTTCATTTGAGTCTTCTAATTCTTCGTTTGCTCTTTTTAGTTCTACTGTTCTATTTTCAACTTTTTTTTCAAGATTTTTATTTAATAAATCAAGTTTTTGAGATTGTTTTTCATTTACTTCTATTCTATCTTTCAAGGATGTTCTCATAATTTCAAACTTATTTGATAATTGACCAATTTCATCGTTTGATTGAATAATAATCTTTTGAGATAAATCACCAGAAGAGATTTTATCAGCAGCATTTGTTAATAAAGCAAGTGACTCTGTAAATTTTTTTATAAAAATATATAGTGTAATTAATAGAATTAAAATTAGAAGAATAGAGAAAAGTAAAATACTGTTTCTATACTCATCTATATGTTCATTAACAAATTTTTTTGTATAAAATATATTAAGGGTACCTAGACTTTGTTCATTATAAATTAGTTGAATTTCACTTTTTAGGATATCAGGTGTTTTAATGTATTTTTTATCTAAAGTAATATTTACTATATCACTTTTATCTTTTAATTCAATTTTAACAATCTCTTTGTCTGTATATATAGATTTTATAATTATGTCTAATGTCTCTTTGTTAAATTCAAATAAAAGTGCAGAAACTGAAGAGAGATAGACCTTTTCATTATATTCTATTTTTTCTGTTAGATTTTTTTCAGTTCTTTGTTTCTCTTTTTCAATTATTGTTGAAGCATAAATTATAAAAGATATGATAATTGTAATAAATAAAATTAACAATATCTTAAAAAAAAGTCTCATATACTACCTTTTATAAAAACATATGTAATATTATCTTACATATTCACTCTTAATTTCCTTAAAGATTATTTAGTATTAGTTGCTTATAGTTATGATAAGTTTTTTGCATTGAATGAGATAATAAATTCTACACCTTTATTTTCTTCACTATTACACTCAATAGTCCCTTGTAAAGTTGTAGTAATTATATTGTAAATTATATTTAAGCCTAATCCTGTTCCACCTTCTTCCCTATTTGTAGTAAAGAAAGGGTCAAAGATTTTATTTAGATTTTCTTTTTTTATTCCTCTTCCAGAATCAGTATATATTAATCTGATTTTTTCATTTTCATAGGTAATTTCTATATTGATTATGCCTTTCTCTTTTTCCTTAAAACCATGCCTAATAGAGTTTATTATTAGATTTGTAATAATTTGAGAGATAGAACCAGGATATGTTTCAATTTTTATATTATCATTACCCATTACATTTATATCAATATTAGTTTTTTTAGTAATATTATTTAAACTAAATAAAACTTCTGAAATATACTCTTTTAGATTTACTTCTCTTTTAATATCACTTGTTTGGTCAACTGCAACTTGTTTAAAGCTTTTTACTAATTGCGCAGTTCTTTCAAGGTTCTTTTTAATTAATTGTGATAATTCATCTGTGTTTTCTAAGAATTTATTAAACTTTTCTTCTGTCATTTCTTCATTTTTATAATCATTATTAAGTGTTGAAGACTCTTCTATAAAGTGTGTAATTCCAGTAAGTCCAATGCCAATAGGAGTATTGATTTCATGGGCAACTCCTGCAACTAGAGAGCCTAAAGATGCCATTTTTTCTGATTCAATAAGTTTATCTTGAGTTGTCTTTAGATTATGAATCATCGTTTGAAGTTCTTCATTTGAGTCTTCTAACTCTTCATTTGTTCTTTTAAGTTCAATTGTTCGTAATTTCACTTCTTCTTCAAGATTTCTATTTAATTCTTCTAAATCATTTGATACTTTTTTAAGTTCAGTAATATCAAAAATCACTCCAATTATACCAACGACTTCCCCTTCATCAAAAAAGACATTTTTATATAATATTGCATCCATAGATACTCTATCTTCAAATTCATAACTAGTTTCAAATTTTTGTAATGATTGATTTTTCAATAGCTTATCATCCATTTTTGTAAAGAAATCAGCATTCTTTTTAGAGAATAAGTTATATGTAGTATTACCTATAATTTCTTTACTTTTTTTATTAATCAATTTTTCAAATGCTTTATTACAGCCTATAAAAACTTTTTCTTTATTTTTATAATATATTGGAGTGTTTACATTATCAATTAATTCTTGTTGAAATTTTAGTTGTTTTTTTATCCTTATCTCTGCTTTTTTTCTTTTTGTTATATTTATTAAAAGAAGGATAATAAAGATAATTAGTATTATAAATATGACTATTATAGATATTATTTCTGTTTTGTAGTTTTCATAAAAAGATATTTTTTTATTTATGATATAACTATTTTTTGGAATAAGTTTTTCATTTATTTTATATCTTTTAATTTGTTTATAGTCAAACATATAGTTATTTGGGCTTTTATATTGATTTGGAATATCTTTTATATTTGTACCTTCAAGAATTTTTTTTGCTTTTTTTGCAGCACTGATTCCTTGAAAATATGCACTAATTAAATAACCTCCAATTATTCCATTGTCTAAGTTAAAATCCCATAGTCCATAAAGAGGAGCCATTGAGTTTTTACTTATCATCCTTGAAATATCATAATATGTAAAAAAATTGCCATCTTTATCTCTGAAATATATTGTTAACAAAATAACACTATCTTTAGGTAGGTTTTTTACAAAAGATTTTAAATCATTATAGTTTTTATCATCAATAATCTCAAATTCAATATTTTTATTTTTATAATTTTTAATTACTCTTCTAGCTTCTTGCTTTATAGTTTCACCTGTAGTAGTAGTCTCTATAATAGTATATATTTTTTTTACATTTGGGTGTAGTTTTATGATTAAGTCATAATTTTCTTTTATGTCCGATTGTTCATTTATACCAATGAAATTATTTAAATGTTCAATATCTTCTTTTTTTAAATAGTTTATGCCAGATATTATAATAGGAACATCCGAAAATAGACTATCTTTATATTTTTTTAAAAAATTAAAAGCATGATGATCAGAAGCAATTATTAAATCAAGATTCATTATTTGATATTTATTAGAGTAAAGATTAAAAAGATTTTCAAAATGTCTTTTATCTACAAATCTTTTTGTATCCATATATTCATAATAAAACTCATATTGTTTATCTTCATTTGTTAAAATAGAGTTTATTCCTTTATTTATATCCGTAGACCATTTTAAAGATTGATGGTATGAATGAAGTATTAATATCTTTTTTTTATCTTTTGCAAAAAGATATAAATTAAAAAATAAAAAGAATATAACAAAGATTTTTAATACTCTATACATTTTAATATTTATCTTGAATCTCAATATATGAATCAAAGTTCTCAATCATTTTTTCAACTAGATTTGGATCAAATTGCGTTCCTGACATTTCAGTTATATAGTTTTTGATATCTTCTGCAACCCAAGCATCTTTATAACAACGTTTATTTGCAAGTGCATCAAGAACATCTACAATTGCAGTTATTCTTCCATATATTGATATCTCTTCCCCTTTTAATCCTCTTGGATAACCTGTGCCATCCCATTTTTCATGATGTTCATATGCAACAGTAGCAGCTATATTTAGAGTCTCTTTTTGAGTGTCTTTTAAAATGTTATATCCAATAGTTGTATGCTCTTTCATCTCTTCAAACTCTTCTTTTGTAAGCTTACCTGGTTTCAATAAAATTGCATCAGAAATTCCAATTTTACCTACATCATGCATTGGAGAAACAATTTTCAATGTTTTTGCTTGTTCTTCATCTAGTTCAATATGTTTAGCCAAAAGATATGACATTTCAGCAACTCTTTTAATGTGATTTGGATCATCAACATATCTTTTTTCTACAACTTGTCCTAACACTTCTATTAGTTTTTTTTGTGTTGTAAACATCTCTTCATTTAATTTTAAATTGTTTAATGAAATAGTTGTATGTTTAAAAAATACTTCTATTAGGTTTTTGTCTATTTGTTTTAATTTTTCATAGTTTGAGATGTATATTATATTTGAACGATTAGGTTCTAATTCTAAATATCCTAAACAAATATTATCTTTAAAGATACTCTTTCCTGTTTTTATAGCTTGAGCAATTAAGTTTTGTATATCTTCACTAAGCTGTTCAAATTTATCAATACCTTCAAATGTACCAGCACTATTAATAATAGAGAACTCTTCATTATCCTTTTGAATTGTAAGACTATCAATATGTTCAACTAAGACTGCATCATGGTTTAGTTTTAAAAGGGAAATAATTTGGGTTAATATTCCTTGGGTAAAAAGTTTACTTGAAGAGTCATCAAAAAGATTTTCTGAAGCATCAATTATTTGTTGAAGACCTCTTTTACTTGCTTCAAGAGATTTTAGTGTTTTATATGATCTTAATGCTGTAATAATAGTTGTAATAAGTTTTTTAGAAGTAAGTTCTGTTTTCTCTTTATAATCATTTATTGAATAGTTCACTACAACATCACTTTCAGGAGCTGATCCAGGTTGTCCTGTTCTTAAAATAATTTGAATAAAGTTGTTTTTTAATTCTTCTCTAATTCTTTTTGCAACTTTTAATCCGCTATCATCACTATCCATTACTACGTCTAATAAAATCATTGCTATATCTTTATTCTCTTTTAGAGTTGTAATAGTGTCTTCTTCATTATATGTACTAATAAACTCAATACCTTTACCTTTATATTCAAACTCTTTTAATACAGTTTTTGTAAGAGTATGTACATCTTGTTCATCATCAGCTATAAGTACTTTCCATTTGTTATTACTAATATTTTTATCTTTTTTATTTTTAAAAAAATTCATATTTGCCATAAAGTTTCCTTTTCTATTTTGTCATTCTTTTCATTTTCTTGGAATAAAATAATAAACTCTACACCATTATTCTTTTCACTATTACATTTTATTGTACCATGTAGAGTATTTGATATGATATTGTATATGATATTTAATCCAAGTCCTGTTCCACCTTTTTCTCTGTTTGTAGTGAAAAAAGGATCAAATATTTTTGGTAGAATATCTTTTTCTATCCCTTTCCCACTATCTTTATAAACTAATCGTATTATTTGCTCTTCTTGTGTTGCAAAGATTGTTATTGTTCCTTCTTGATTTTTCTCAAAACCATGTCTTATTGAATTAATTATTAAGTTTGTAATAATTTGAGAAATTGCACCTGGATAAGTATTTATATTTATATTCTCTTCACATAGATTTTCTATTTTTAACTTAGTTTTTTTAGTAATGTTATTTATACTAAAGAGTATTTCATCTATATAAGCTTTTAACTCTATCTTTCTTATCTCTTCACTCGATTGATCAAATGATATTTTTTTGAAGTTTTTAATAAGTTGCGCTGTTTTTTGTAAGTTTGAGTTAATTAAGAGTGCAACCTCTTTTGCAGTGGAAATGTAGGTTTCAAATTCATCTTGCGACATATTCTGTTTTTCATAATCTTCATTTATTTTTTTTGTTAGTTCTAAGAAGTGAGTTATTCCTGTAAGTCCAATTCCTACAGGAGTATTTATTTCATGAGCTATTCCAGATACAAGAACTCCTAAACTTGACATTTTTTCTGCTTCAATAAGTTTATTTTGTGTAATTTTTAGATTTCTTATTGCTGCTTCAAGCTCTTCTTTTTGTGCTTGCTCTTTTGTAAAGTTTCTTCCTACTCCTAATACCCCTAAAATAGTACCTTCTTGATCTTTTACAACAGTTTTAATTGTTTGAGTATACTCCTCATGACCGTCAGATGCAAAAGGTATAATCTCATAATTCATTAAAGGAGTATTTGCTTTCATAGCTTTATTATCATGCATTCTAAAAAAGTCTGCAAGTTTCTTTTCTACAAAATGATAATCAGTCTTTCCAACTATTTCTTCTCTACTTGCTCCATAGAATTCCGTAAATCTTTTATTACAATGTAAAAAGATTCCTTCTTCATCTTTCATCCATACTAAATCAGGAATAGCATTTACCAAGGTTTCAAACATATTTGTTTGTTCAACTAACTCTTTTGTTCTTTGTGTTACTTGAACTTCAAGCTTTTTATTAAAATCTCTCATCTTATGGTTTTGAGAATCAATTGTTTGGATTCTCTCTTTTAAAGTATTTCTCATAATATCAAACTGTTTTGCAAGTTCTCCAATCTCATCATCAGTTTTTATAGGAATATCTTTTTCTAAATCTCCATTAGCTATTTTAGTAGCTTGAATACGTAGTTGTGAAATAGGAGTTAGAAGTTTTTTCATAAAAAAGTATAAGGCTAAAGATACAAAAATAGTTGCAATAAGATAGAAAATAGCAATTTGTAAGAATGCATTTGAGATCTCATTTTCAATAGCTTTTTTTGAATAGTATACAGTTATAATTCCAATTTTTTTATTTTCATAAATTACATTTGTTACTTTTGATATATGAGCATTTTTTTCAATTTTTTTATTTCCTAGGTCTATATTAATATTTCCATTAGTTTCTTTAAGATGGATATAGACTATTTCTGGAGTATTTAAAAAAAAGTTTAAATTTCTTTTGAGTTTTGATATATCTTTTTCATATAAAGGAGTAGGGGTAACCTTTTTTAAAATATGATGAATATTTTCAGTTTTTTTATTTAATTTTTCTGTGGAACTTTTTTCAATACCCGAGGTGTAGTAAAATGCAAAGATAATGTTTACAAAAAGATAAATGAATATTACTATAAAAATAATTTTTGCTTTAAGTTTCATAGTCTTTTAGTTCCTTTTATTTATTTTAACATAATACATAATAAAATAAAAATTATTTTAAATGTTTTTTGGTATTTCAATAAGAAATGTAACTCCCTCTTTTTTATCTTTAGAAAGTTTAATTTTTCCATTTAACTTTTCAGTTACAATTTTCTTTATAATATGAAGTCCTAGTCCTGTTCCACCGTTCCCTTTTTTTGTTGTAAAGTATTCTCTAAAAATTTCATCTTGAATATCTTCTGGTATACCTTTGCCATTATCAGAATAACAGATTTTTACAAAATTATCTTTTTCATTAATACTTATATTTATTATTCCTTTTTTGTCTTTTTCAAAACCATGCATTATTGAGTTATTTATAAGATTGGTAAAAATTTGAAAAATATAATTTGGATAAGAGTTAAGTATTATCTCTTTTTCAATCTTTATATTTATCTCTAAGTCTAGTTTTTTTGTTTTACTTTTAAGTGCTAAAAGAATTTCATTTAAGTAGCTATTTAGTTTAAACTTTTTTTTCTCTTCTAGGGCTTGGTCAACTGCAATATCTTTAAAATTTTTTACTTGTTTTACACAATTTTCTAAGTTGATTTCAATGATTCTTGATAACTCTTTTAAATCACTTATACATGATTTAAAATCATCTTCCGTCATATTATTAGCTAAATATAATTTTTCAGTTTTTTTAGTTATCTCTGCTATATGTGAGTTTGAAGTTATACTTATACCTAAGGGAGTGTTGATTTCATGAGTTATTGAAGACACAAGTTCACCCAATGTTGCCATTTTTTGAGATAGAATTAAATCTTTTTTTGTTTTACTTAAATCTTTTATTGTATCTTGGAGTTTTTGATTTATACTTTCTAACTCTTTTGTTCTTTCAAGAACTTTAGTTTCAAGATTTTCATTTAAAGTTTTTAATTGTGCAGTTTGTTTTTTTACTGTATTTTTATATCCCAAAAATCTTTTTTTAATTATATTTGTAAAATATATTGAAGCAATAATAAAAATACTAAATAGTAATAAACTAAATAATATTATTTGCATTAATTGAGTATTATTGTTTTTTATTAAAGTCACTCTTTTTTTGTTTATTTCATCTTCAAGGTCATTAATATATACTCCTGCACCAATTGTCCATCCCCAGGGGCTATACTTCTTTACATAAGAGATTTTATTTGTAATTTTATTTGTACTTGGATTTGTATTTTTATATGTGGTATAACTAGCTTCTTTGTTTGCTAAGTCAATTAATTTTTTTATACGATTAATTCTATCTTTATCATTTTCTTTTAGACTCATTCCTAGATATTTTCTATTGATATGTGCTAATGTTGTACCTTTATTATCAAGAATAAAAATATAACCATTTTTACCAAACTTAATTTTATTAATCTTTTGAAGAAGCTCTTTTTGTAGGGATTCTTCAAAATCTGCTACATATTCTCCTGTCCCAATATACCAATTATATGGTTCAAAAAGTTTTGCAAAACCTATTTTTTCAAACTCTTCTTTTTTATTTTTTGGTTTTGTCCACCACCAAGTAAGAAATCCTTCTTTGTTTTTAACTACTATATCTCTTAGTTCTTGTGCTATATATGTGCCTTTTTTATCTTGAATATTCCAAAGTGAAGTACCTTCAAGTTTAGGTAGGACAGGATGCATGATATTTGTGCCATTAAGTTCATATATAAAAAAATAACCTCTTTCATTGTTAAAACGTATTTTTCTAAGTGCATTAGAAACAAGCTTTTTAACTTCATCTTTTGATTTATCTAAATTATTTTCATATATAGATTGAACAATTGCATAGGCTTCATAAACTCTTTGTTTTAGATTTGCTTTGATTTTACTTCTAGTTTGAACATTATCTAAATCAATATAGTTATATGCTCGTTCAACTTCTCTTTTTATAAGATGTTTTTTTTCACTTATCAGTTCTTGTTCAATCTCTTTAATAAATCTATCAAAGTTTTTATTTGTAATACTGATAATAAGATATGTAGTAATAATAGTAATAAAAATAATTAGAGATGGTGCAAGTTTTATAAGATTTAAAATTTTATTTTCATTAGACATGCAAAATCCTTTAAATAAGGGAAAATATATATTTTAATTATAAAGTAACATTGTTTAAAAGTGATATAACCACTAAATAAATTATAAGAATAGTTTATTAAATAAAACTTGTGTAATTAAATTATATAAAATATAACAAAAAAACTTTTATTTATAGTAAATTTCTTTTAATATCTCAATTTGTTTATTTTGCAAATAATTAAATTTAAATTCACACTCTTTTAAGTAAAAAAAGAAGTTTTCTTTATCTACCCCTTTATATTTTTTAAGGTTTTCTTCTAAATATTTCCAAAAAACGTATAAGGGAGTAGTATATGAGTTTTGTGAATGAATTTTGTGCCATTTTAAATATTTTTCAAAGCTTTTTGAATCTTCTTCATTATCATATGTTGGTAGTTTTGGCATTAGTAAAGTAAAAATTCTTCTATTTGAATAAAAACCTAAGATATTAATGGCATCATAAAGTGATTTTTTCTTATTCTTTTTTTCTCTATTTGTAAAGTAGTAATACTCTTCATAAGAGCTATTATCTTGAATTGAAGCATAATGCTCTTCTTCTAGAAAATTTGTAATAAGTTTTCTAAAAAGAGTATATCTATTTTGAACAGTTCTATAGTTGATATCTAGTATTTTTGCACATTTGTTTGCATTTATATTGTTACAAAAAAACTCTATAATAGTATAGTCTGTTTCTATTTTTTTAGGTGAGAATTTTTTATTACAGAAACTGCATTTTTTGTAATTGTTTTTTAGAGTATAGAGTCGTTTACTTTTACAATAGGGACATAGTTTTATTTCCATGCCCTTATTATATACTATTTTTTAAATTTTTTAATAATAGGAGTTAAAAAAGGTAGAACTTTAACTGCAATAAATCCAATAATCATACCAAATAAAATTTCTGATATAAAAGAAGCTATCCATGAAATACTTCCAAGGGATTGAATAGTTTCATCTAAAAATTGTAAAGCATGAGTTTCATGGGCAATTATTCCTCCTCCAACTGCTAACATGGCAACTGTTCCAATAACTGAAATTGTTTTTATAACAATAGGCATAGAGCTTACTAAAGCTGTTCCAAAAGCTTGAGATGAGCTTGATTGTTTTTCTTGTAGATAAAAACCTATGTCATCGAGTTTTATAATAAGTGCTACAATTCCATATACTCCAATTGTTGTTAATATGGCAACTACAACTAAAACAGAAAGTTTTAAAACAAAATCAGACTGAGCTAAAAGACTTAGAGTTATAACAATAATTTCAAAAGATAAAATAAAATCAGTTTTTATAGCACTTTTTATTTTTTGTTCTTCAAATTCTTCATTTGTTAGAGGTTTTTCTTCTTTATCTCTTTTATTTTCATGTTTATGATGAAAAAACTTTTCCAAGATAACTTCAACACCTTCATATGCTAAATAGATACCTCCTAATATAAGAGCAGGAGCAATTAGCCATGGAGCAATTACACTTAAAATTAATACAACAGGAACAATTATAAACTTATTTTTGAAACTTCCTTTTGCAATTTTATAAACAATTGGAAGCTCTCTTTTTGCGGCATTTTTTTGTGCAGTTTTAATTGCATTTTCTTTGATTGATTCAAGTTCATTTAAAATCTCTTGTTGAGATTTTTCATCAAGGTTTTTAATATTTTGTTTTAATTCTTCTAAAGAGTTTGCTTTTTCAAGCTCTTTTTTAAGTATATCTGAGGTAGTTTCATTTGTAAAAGATGCAATAGCTGCAAGATCATCAACTAAGATACCTGAGGACTTTACTCCTGCAAGTTTTGTATATGTTACAATATCATCAAATAAAATACCTATGTCATCAAGTGAAACTGCAAGTGATTTTGAAGCACTTGCAACAGTTTTACCTGCCAAAGTAGAAATATCATCTGCTAAAACAGTTAAATACCCTAAAATACCAGCCATAATAAACGTCCTAATAGTTTTTTTGACATTTTATTAAAAGTAAAATTATAAGTGTGTTAATTATCTCTGTGCAAATATATTTTAAATTATGGGGCAAAGGGCACTAGGAAAATATTTTAGTGCTAAAGATACATAAGTGCACTTCATTATTAGGTTTAATTCAGTTTTTATTGAATAGACTCTATTAAAATGAATAATAATTCAGAATAATACAAATTGAATAGGAGATATAAATATGTGTACAGATTGCGGATGTAGTATAACAGATCATCATCACGACCATGACCATTCTCATGGAGACTCTGCTTCTCACCAAGCAGCTCATGATACTTTACATCATAACCCACAGTTAAATGATAGTAAGACAATTTCAGTAATTAAAAAAATATTAGACAAAAATGATCATGAGGCAGCTCACAATAGGGCTCACTTTGATAAAAATAAGGTTTTAGGTATTAATTTAATGTCAAGCCCAGGAAGTGGAAAGACAACGTTATTAGAACATATGTCTGATATTGCAGATTTTAAATATGGTGTAGTAGAAGGTGACTTAGAAACAAATAGAGATGCAGATAGATTAATTGCTAAAGATATAAAAGCTGTACAGATTCAAACAGGGTCTGCCTGTCACTTAGATGCATTTATGGTTCATAAGGGTTTACATGATATGCCTTTAGATGATTTAGATGTATGTTTTGTTGAAAATGTAGGGAATCTAGTTTGTCCTGCTTCATATGATGTTGGGACACATTTAAATGTTGTATTAGTTTCAATTCCTGAAGGTGAAGATAAAATCGCTAAATACCCAGTTATGTTTAGAGCAGCTGATTTAATTCTGTTTACAAAAACAGATTTACTTCCATATTTTGAGTATGATATTGAAAAAGAGAAAGAGACTGCAAGAAAACTAAAACCAAATGTAGATATTTTAGAAGTATCAACTAAAGATGAAGATAGCATAAAAGCTGTTGTTGATTGGATAAATTTTAAAAGAAAGATGAGATAGAAGTATGTGTTTATCAATACCTTCAAAAATCACTCATATAGATGAAGAGAATAATGTAGCTACAGTTGATACTATGGGTGTAGAAAGAAAAGCAAATCTTGATTTAATAGATCAACCTGTTGTCGTTGGAGATTATGTCCTTATTCATATTGGTTTTGCAATGAATAAGATTGATGAAGAGGATGCTTTAGAAAGTCTAAAAATTTATGCTGAAATAATTGAAAAAATGGAAGAAGAAGACAGGCGCCAAGCTATACTTGAAGATGATGCCTGTCCAAATAGAGGTTAGGAAAATGTCTGAATTACAATTAAAGGATTTATATGATGGGTTTAGAGACCCTGATACAATAAAAGCCTTTAAAAAAATTATTGATGAAGATGCAAAAAGCCTTGAAAGACCAATAAATATTATGGAAGTTTGTGGAGGTCATACGCATACTATTATGAAGTATGGTATTCCACAACTTTTACCTGAAAACATAAACTTTATTCATGGTCCAGGATGTCCTGTTTGTATTATGCCTAAAGAGAGAATTGACCATGCTTATGTTTTAAGTATGCAAGAAGATGTTATTTTAGTAACACTTGGAGATATGATTAAAGTTCCAGGTTCAAATGGAAGTTTACAAGATGCAAGGTCTAAAGGTGCAGATGTAAGATTTGTTTACTCTCCAATGGATTGTCTAAAAATTGCAAAAGAGAACCCAAGTAAGAAGATTATCTTCTTTGCAATAGGATTTGAAACAACTACTCCTATGACAGCAGCTTTAATAGATGTTGTTAAAAAAACAAATATTGAAAATATCTTATTTCATATAAATCACGTAACAGTTCCAGAAGTTATGAAAGAACTTATTGATAGTAGAGATGAACATGTTGATTCATATAATCATCAAATTGATGCCTTTTTAGGACCTTCTCATGTATCTGTTATTAGTGGAAGTAAGATTTATGAAGAGTTTCCTAGAGATTATAATAAACCAGTGGTTGTAGCTGGATTTGAACCTGTTGATGTAATGCAATCAATCTCTATGATAGTAAAACAGTTTATTGAAAATAGATGTGAACTGGAAATTGAGTATAAAAGATTAGTTTCATATGATGGAAATAAAAAAGCACAAGAGCTTATAGATACTTATTTTGAAAAAATATCTCTGTTTAAATGGAGAGGTTTAGGAAATATAAAAGATTCTGGATTGAAACTAAGAAATGACTATGCTAAATATGATGCAGAAGTTATTTACAAAGATATATTACCAATAGCTGAAATAGAAGACCACAAACTATGTATTTGTGGAGATATTTTAAGAGGAATGGCAAGTCCTCCTGAGTGTACAATCTTTGGAACAGCATGTAAACCTAGCACTCCTATAGGATCTTGTATGGTGTCAAGTGAAGGTGCATGTGCAGCTTATTATAAATATGGTAATCTCTTATAAATTTAAGAGAATTAAAATTGAAAGAAAAAAATGAAAACAATAACATTAGCCCATGGAAATGGGGGACAAGAGAATAATGAACTTATATCAAAAGTTTTTTATAAAGCCTTTAAAAATGATATTTTAGAAAAGAGTGAAGATGCAGCTGTTATTCATAATGGACAGTTAGCATTTTCTACTGATAGTTTTACAGTAAGTCCACTTTTTTTTAATGGTGCAGACATTGGAAAACTAGCAGTTTGTGGAACTTGTAATGACCTTGCAATGATGGGTGCAAAACCTAAGTATCTTACTTGTTCAGTAATTATTGAAGAAGGGCTTGATAGAAGAACTTTAGATAAGATTGTAAAAAGTATGAAACAAGAGCTTGAAGTAAATGGTGCAGTTGTAGTTAGTGGTGATACGAAGGTAGTTCCAAGAGGAAGTGTTGATAAAATCTTTATAAATACAACGGGTGTTGGTGAGATAGAATATAAAGGTATTAGTTCAAACTCTATTACTAGTGAGGATGTGATTTTAGTTAGTAGAGATGTTGGGGCACATGGTGCAACTATTTTTGCTGCAAGGGAAGGTATTGATATGAATACTAACCTAAAATCTGATTGTGCTTCTTTATATCCACAAGTAAAAGCTTTAATTGAATCGGGTGTTAAGATTACTGCACTTAGAGATGCCACAAGAGGTGGAGTAAGTGCTGTATTGAATGAGTGGGCGAAACAATCAAATATTTGTGTTGAAGTAGAAGAAGCTAGTGTTCCTATTTCAGATGAGGTAAATGGTATTTGTGAACTACTTGGATTTGAAGCAATGTCTTTAGCAAATGAAGGTACATTTGTTCTTGCAATTGCAAAAGAGGATGCCAATAAAGCTTTAGAAGTTTTAAAGCAGACAAATGAAACAGCTGCAATTATTGGAAAAGTAAGCCAAGAACATATTGGAAGAGTTGTTTTAAACTCTGCTTGGGGAACAAAAAGGTTTTTAGAGTTACCAACAGGTGAATTACTTCCAAGAATTTGTTAATTAAAAAAATGAAAGTCTTACTTCTAATCTCTTCTTTTAATTCTTTATCTCAAAGAGTATATTGTGAATTAAAAGAGTTAGAACATGAAGTAAGCATTTGTCTGTCAAGGGAAGAAAATTTATTAGAGGATATAAAAAATATTAATCCAGATATTATTTTCTGTCCCTTTTTAAAAGAGTATCTTTCAAAAGATATATATGAAAACTATCCAACTTTTATACTTCATCCAGGAATTATTGGAGATAGAGGACATCAATCTTTAGACCATGCTATAAACAATAAAGTAAAAGAGTGGGGTGTTGTTATTCTAAAAGCTAATGAAGAGCTTGATGGTGGAGATATTTACGCTTCTTCAAATTTTATTATGAGAAATGCTAGCAAAGGTTCGCACTATAGAAATGAAGTTTGCGATACAAGCTCTATTGCTTTAAAGCTCTTACTTAAAAATCTAGAAAATAAAAATTTTGAACCAATACCTCAAATCTTAAACGATATTCATCCAAGATTGACTCAAGATGATAGAAAAATAGATTGGCAAAAAGATAATACTGACACAATAATCAAAAAAATTAATATGAGTGATTCTTATCCTGGTATAAAAGAGAATTTTTTTGGAATAGAGTGCCTTATGTATGGAGTTACGAAAGAAGATTTTTTTAAAGGTAATCCAAAAGATATTTTAGCAAAAAGAGATGGAGCTATTTGTATAGGTACAATTGATGGTGCAGTATGGATTAGTCATTTAAAAGAAGAGGGTCGATTTAAACTTCCAGCAACTTATGTTTTAAAAGATAAAATAAAAGGTATAAAAGAAGAGAGAATATCACTTATCCATGAAGATGAAAAAAATACTTTCCATGAAATATATGTAGATAGATGTGATGATATTGCATATTTACATTTTGATTTTCATAATGGAGCTATGAACTCAGAACAAGCAATAAGACTTAAATATGCAATTGATTATCTAAAAGAAGAGTGCAAAGTTTTAGTTTTGATGGGTGGAGAAGAGTTTTTTTCAAATGGTATACATCTAAATATACTAGAAGATTCAAAGAAACAAGGTGAAGATGGTTGGAGTAATATTAATGCAATGAATGATGTCGTAAAATCAATAATATATGCAGAAGATATTATAACAGTAGCTTCTTTTAGTAAAAATGCAGGAGCAGGTGGAGTTTTTTTAGGTTTGGCTTGTGATTATGTTGTTGCAAGAAGTGGCGTGGTTTTAAATCCACATTATAAAACTATGGGATTAAGTGGAAGTGAATATCATACATACTCTTTTTATAAAAGAGTAGAAAAGAATATTGCTGATGAAATATTAAACAAATGTATTCCTATAGGAAGTAATAAAGCAAAAAGAATTGGAATGCTTAATGAGGTATTTGAAGATAGCACTTATGCAGAAGATTTAGAAAATTTTTGTAAAAAATTGATACTAGATGAAGATAAGTATGAGGACTTCATTGATGATAAAAAAGATTTTATTTTTGATAATGAAGAAAAGATAGAGAGTTTAAAAGAAGAAGAATTAAAAAGAATGTATCCTGAGTTTTGGGATGAGAAAAGTTCTTTTCATACTTTAAGAAATGAATTTATATACAAAAAAGAGCATGAAGAGAGTTTAAAAAGATTAAAGGAATTATAAAATGCATGAGTATTCAATTGTTCAATCATTATTAGAAAGTTGTGAAGAACATGTTAAACAAAATAATGCAAGTAGAGTTAAAAAATTAGTAGTAAAAATTGGTATCTTATCAGGGGTTGAACCAGATTTATTACAAACAGCTTTTGATACTTTTAAAGAGAAAACGGTTTGTGATGGAGCAGAGTTTATAGTAAATCACCAAAAAATTGTCGTAGCCTGTCTATCCTGTGATGAAGAGTCTACTTTAGAGAATCATGAATTTGTATGTCCTAAATGTGAATCAAATCAATTAAAAGTGATTGATGGTGAGGATATGTACTTAATGTCCCTTGAAATGGAATAGCCTACAAGCCCTTAAAATAGGGCTTTGTTGAAACTAAAAGTGAAAAATATCTTTAAAATGTAGTATATTTTTACTATATTTGTAGTATATTTTTTTAATTACCTTGTATTTCTTACTTCTAAACTTTTAAAAACATACATATAATATTTTTTTATATCATAATTTTAATATATATAATTATGGTAAAATTATCATTAAAAATAAAATGAGCCAAATGAAAGACAAACAAAACAACATTTTAGAAAAAGTAGGCATTTTTATTGCCAGTCTTATTTACAAGTATTTTAAAAAAATTGAAGAAAAGTATTTAGAAGCAACCCATCGAAAATGCTATTTAGAAAGTATAAAACTGTTTCCTAAAATGAAGTTATCAAAAAGTAATGAGCTTGCTTCAAATATAGCGTGCAAATTGATTTTTAATTTAGAATATGAAAAAGAAAATGTTAATTTAAAAAAATTACAAAAGTTAGAAGAAGTTATTTTAAATGATGAATGGATAAAAAAGACATTATCTGATTTAAATAGATTGAAGGCTTATTTTAGATTTAACAATAAGGAAAAACAGAAAGAGCATTTAGAAAAAGCGATGGAATATGTTTCTGATGTTAAAGAAATTGAAGATTTTAAAGAAGTTAGAAAAATATACAATAAAATTAAAACGGATACAAAAATATTTTTGAAAGAGTCAAGAAAACTAAATAACATTATATTTGAAAAAGAAAAGTTAAAAATAATAAAACCAATTGAAATATCTTCATCTATAGTTATATTGTTACTAACATTATTTTCAACATTTTTTCTTATAAGTGGAATATTACATAACAAAATTTTGTTTTATTCTTTAGGTTTAAATATAACTGACTTTTATTCAATAAGCGATTACATTGCAACAAGTATAGAAGTTATTATGTATACTTTGTTTTTTTCTCTAATTGGTACATTATCTTATTTTTTAGGTTATATAGATAGTTTAAAACAATCTATTTTTGAAAAGCAGTTTAATATAGAAGGAAAAACATTAATTAGTAAGTTTAAAGAGATTGCCATTTTCTCTTTAGTGATTTTATTTGTAGACTATTTATTATTTGGAAAATTTAGTTATTTAAGTCTTTTTCCCTTAAGTTTTGCTCTTTTTATTTTTATATTGAATCAGTTGCCATTCTGGAAGTACATAAAAAATAAATCTCTAGTTATGAATTTTCTAATAGTATCGGTTATATATCTAACTGTACTATTATATAATGTTTTTTCTATAGTAGATAATATAAGAAGTGATGATTATAAGAATCCTTATAACTTAGTATTCAATGATGCTTCCATTGATTATAGTAAATATAAATATATTACATCAAATTCAAATTTTGTATTTTTATTGGACAAAGATACAAATATATTTAAAATTATTCCAATATATGAAATTAAGGAATTTGAACAAACGGTTGAATAACAATTTTTACAAATAGATTTAGTGTTTAGAAAATTCTTATTCGTTATGAAGTGTCATTATAAAAAAGCTAGAATATTTATATATAGTATATATTTTTTACTTACTAGAATTGGTAAAAAAGGTTTAAGATTTAATTTTTATTAATTCCAATTAATATCTTTTAGACTTGTATCTAATTCTTCCATATATTTACTGATTTCAGTATTTGTTTCAGTATATTTTTCTCTTTCTTTTAATACTTCTTTTAATTCGGTAAGTGCATTATTTATTTCTTCTTCTTGATAATATTTATTCACAAGTTTAAGAAACTTTCTATCATTTTCTAATACTTCAATTGATTCTTCTAAATAAACTAAACCACCTGCAAAATGTCTTTCTTTTAAAACCTTTTCAAGTTTTTTATAATCAATTTTATTTAGTTTTAAATTACACAACAATTCAAAATGATATATAACTGAATAGTGGTGTCTAAGTTTTTTATTCTCATTGAATCTTTTTTTGATAACTTTTTTACATTCTTTATATTTCTCTGTATTATAGAGATATTTTATATTTTGAAAAAGTGCAACATTGTAATTATCATAATAATCATTCTTAAATGTGATTTCATTAAGTTCTTTATATAATTCATATAAATCATAAAATCTTTGATACTTAGAACATAAGTTTGAAATAGTAGGACGATTACCATTTTCTATATCTATGATATGATAGTTTATTATTTTCTCATTTATATAACATATTTTTATTTTATGGCTTATTTCATTCAATAATAAAAGTTCTTCTGCTTCAACAAATTCATTGTATATTAATATTTTATTAATTATATTATTTGCGTTTTCAAATTTCTCTGCAAGTTTTAAACCTATAATTTCATAATGGCTTGATACATTAGTATCATATAAGTCATACTCTGTTAAACATTTGTTTTGTAAAGCTATATAAAAATCTTTTTTAGTTAAATTCCCACTATATATATTTTCGTCAAAATAAGGACTCTTCCCTATAATAGTTTGAAATATATTTGTTAAAGCTTGATTTAAACACACTAAATCAAATTCAATAATGGGTCTTAATTTTTTCTTTCTTTTATTTGTTGGTAAATAGGAAAATATAAACCAAAATATCACTGCTGCTATAACAGAAAGAATAATTGGAAAAATAATCTTACTCTCTTTTGCAAAATCTTCTATTGTGTTAATTAAATCATAAAAAAACATTAAAACCTTTAAAGTATAAACAACTATGTTTATTATTATATCTATTATCATTAAATCTCTTATATCGGAAATGAATATATAATTATTACAATTTTATAATTAAAAATTCTTATTATTTTAATCATAAAATGGTACTTTCTAAATTGAAATCACTTTTCAATGAAGCAATTTTAATAGAGGGAATAATAAGAATTGCAATTAAATTAAAATCATATATAAAAACACATTGTAGTATATTTTTTTTATAAATGTAGTATAAAATGTTATTAATTCATTCAAACTCCCTATTATGACAAGATTTACATCTCAAATTACTGGAAAAGATAGATACTAAATGACGTTATAGTTAAAGTTAATAACTTACCCCATAAAAACTCTAATTTAGAATAAAATTAAGTATATTTATTGACAAAAATAGGAAAAAACATAGTGTTTTTTTGAAGTTTATATTTATTCTTATAAATAGTGAGGAAATGTACCTGATGTCTTTGGATATGGAATAGTAACTTTATAACACACTTTTCATACATAATTACTATAATTTATATACAATTTATTCAAAATTTATAAAAACTTTATGTTTTGTTATGCTAACATCTTGTATAAATTTTCAAGGAGTATAAATGAAAAAAGTATTAAGCTTAGCACTTGCATCTGCATTAACTTGTGGTGTTGCAATGGCAAAAGAAGTTAAAATTGGTGCAGTTATGCCTATGTCAGGTCCATTAGCAGCATATGGTCAAGTTACTTATTTGGGATTAGAATTAGCTAATAAATTACAACCAAAATTAGCAAATGGGGACACGATTAAATTAGTATTAGTTGACAACAAAGGGGATAAGGTTGAGACTGCTAATGCTACTACAAGATTAATTTCTTCTGATAAAGTTACAGGTATTTTAGGTGCATTAACTTCTACAAATACTGCTCAAGCAATTGCAATTGCAGATAAGAAAAAAGTTCCAGTTATTGCTTCTGTTGCTACAAATGATAAATTAACAGCAAAAAGAACTTATGCAAATAGAGTATGTTTTACTGACTCTTTTCAAGGTGAAGTTGTTGCTAACTATGCAAAAGAGCAAGGGTATAAAAGTGCTGTAGTTGTAGTTGACCAAGCACAAGTTTACTCTTTAGGATTAGCTAAAGCTTTCCAAAAAGCATTTAAAGCAAATGGTGGAAAAATCTTAAAGAAAATTAAAGTTACTTCAGGGGATAAAGACTTTAAAGCTGTTGTTTCTCAAATTAAAAAGATGAACCCAGACTTTATGTTCTTACCATTATATCACCCAGAAGCATCAATGATTGCTAGACAATCTAAGCAATTAGGTTTAACTAAACCAATGTTCTCAGGTGATGGTGTTGCAAACCAAACATTTATTGACCTAGGTGGAGAGTCTGTTGAAGGTTACATGTTTACTGACTTCTTCGATTATACAAATCCTCCATCAAAAACATCTGCTGATTTCGTTGCATTCCATGAAAAAGAGACTGGAAAGAAAGAGATGAATTCATTTACTGCATTAGGTGCTGATACATATAACGTAATGGTTGCGGCAATGAATAGATGTGAAGACCCAAGTGATTCAGTTTGTGTAAATAATGAAATTAAAAAAACTACTAAGTTTGATGGTGTATCTGGAGCAATTACAATTAACAATGAAGGTAATGCTACAAGATCTGCTGTTATTAAAGAGATTAAAAATGGAAAAGCAGGCTTTAAAGCTACTGTAAATCCGTAATTGATACGAAACAATTAAAAGTCTAGCAAAATTTGCTAGACTTTTTTTTTGCCATAAGAAAAGTAAGAAATGTTTCTTTTTTTATGGTAAAAAAGTTTACTTTTAAAAAACTTGGGAGATTTAATGGATTTAATGACGTTTATGCAACAAATGGTAAATGGATTCTCGCTGGGGTCTATGTATGCATTGATTGCAATAGGTTATACGATGGTATATGGGGTGCTAAGACTTATTAACTTTGCACATGGGGATATAATGATGGTTGGTGCCTTTATAGGTTATTCATGTATTGCAGTATTTGGATTACCTTTTCCAGTGGCAGTATTTTTAGCAGTTGCATTATCTGCATCTTTAGGTATGTTTACTGACAAAATTGCATATAAACCTTTAAGAGAGGCTCCAAAAATCTCGCTTCTTATTACAGCAATTGGTATTTCTTTTTTCTTGGAAAATTCATTTACTGTATTTGCAGGTGGAGTACCTCGAGCATTCCCTGTCCCAGATTACATGGAACAAATTTTTAATGTAGCTGGAGTTACATTTTCAGTTTCTTCTATTGCTGTTCCTGTTGTGACTTTAGGATTATTATTATCAATTTTATATGTATTATATAAAACAAAATATGGGATGGCTATTAGAGCTTTATCTTTTGATATTAAGACTGTAAATTTAATGGGAATTGACGCAAATATGATTATCTCTATTGTATTTGCACTTGGTTCTGCTTTAGCTGCTGTTGGTGGTATTTTTTGGGTTGTTAATTATCCTTCAGTTGAACCTATGATGGGAGTTCTTGTTGGGCTTAAAGCTTTTGCTGCTGCTGTTGTTGGTGGTATTGGTTCTGTTACAGGGGCTGTTTTAGGTGGATTTATTATTGGATTTACTGAAGTTGTTGTTATTGCATTTTGGCCAGAACTTGGTGGTTATAAAGATGCCTTTGCATTTATTTTCTTAATTTTTGTACTTTTATTTAAGCCTACAGGAATTATGGGTGAAGATTTAGAAAAGAGTAGGTTCTAATTATGGTACAAGATTCAATTTTTACAAAACAGAGATTAATAAATCTTGCACTTATAATTACAGCTATTTGGTTTACTTATTACGCACAAGTTGCATTTGATGAGTATACAGTTAGAATCATCAACAATGTATGTATTTTTATCATATTAGCAGTTTCATACAACCTTATTAATGGTGTTACAGGTCAGTTCTCACTTGAACCAAATGGATTTGTGGCAATTGGAGCATATGTAACGGCAATCTTAATTGTTGATGCCGATACAATGCTTTATCAGTATGATATTGAAGATCCTGCTGAGTGGGTTTTAGCTTTACAGTCTGAGTTTATATGGGCTTTACTAATTGCTGGTATTTTTTCAGCTTTAGTTGCACTTGCTTTATCTTTCCCTGTATTTAGAGTTAGGGGAGATTATCTTGCTATTGTAACTTTAGGGTTTGGTTTTATTATTAAGATTTTAGCTATTAATAATCCAGAGGTTACAAATGGTTCTTTAGGTATTAATGATATTCCAGAGTTTTCAAATCTTTATTGGACAGGTGGTATTGCAATTGCTACAACTGTAGCTATTTTAAATATTATCTATTCTAAATATGGAAGAGCAATGAAAGCAGTAAGAGATGATGAAGATGCAGCAATTGCAATGGGTGTAAATACATTTAAAATAAAAACTTTAGCGTTTACTACTTCTGCTTTCTTTGAAGGTATTGGTGGTGGATTATTAGCTGCTTTATTAACATCAATTTCTCCAGATTTATTTACATTCTTCTTAACATTCCAATTACTGATTATTATTGTACTTGGTGGACTTGGTTCTACTACAGGAGCAATCTTAGGAACAATTTTTGTAATGGCAGGATTAGAATGGATGAGATTCTTAGACGAGCCAATGAATATCTTAGGATTCCAAACAGAAGGGTTACCAGGAATGAGAATGGTTGTATTCTCTTTAATCTTAATTGTTGTAATGCTATTTGCAAGAGAAGGATTAACAGGTAAAAAAGAACTATTTGATTTCTTTAAGAAAAAGAAAAAGGGTGACAAATGATTTTAGAAGTATGTAACGTAACAAAAAAGTTTGGTGGTGTTACAGCAATCAATGACACTACTTTTCACGTAAATGCAAAAGAGATATATGGTCTTATTGGTCCAAATGGTGCGGGTAAGACTACAATGTTTAATATTATTACAGGAAATTATGAGCCTACAGAAGGTGCAATTAAATTTCATGGACAAAGAATTGATGGTATAAAACCTCATAAAATTGTTCATAGAGGAATTGCAAGAACATTCCAAAATATCAGACTTTTTACATCTATGACAGTTTTAGACAATATTTTAATTGGATTTGATTATCAAGCTGAATATACTTATTTAGAAGCAGTTTTTAGACTTCCAAGATTTTTTAATGAAGAAAGAAGAGTTAGAAAAAGAGCTTATGAGATTATGGAAGTTCTTGGAATAGCTGAGTATGCAGAAGAGATGGCAACATCACTCTCTTATGGTCAACAAAGAAAAGTAGAGATAGCACGTGCACTTGCAGCTTCTCCTCAACTTTTACTTTTAGATGAACCAGCAGCTGGTATGAACCCTCAAGAGACTACAGAGTTAGCAGAGCTTTTCTTTAAGATTAGAGACGAGTTTGATGTTACAATTTTATTAATTGAACATGATATGAAGTTTGTAAATAAACTTTGTGACAGAGTAATGGTACTTGACTATGGTAAAACAATATTTGAAGGTCATATTAAAGATGCTATTCAAGATGAAGAAGTAATTAAAGCTTACCTTGGAGATTTTAAACATGCTTAAAGTAAATAATTTAGAAGTATTTTATGGTTTAATAAAAGCCGTAAAAGGAGTTAATTTTGAGGTAAAAGCTGGTCAAATTGTATCGATGATTGGATCAAATGGTGCAGGAAAGACTTCAACTTTACAATCAATTGTAAATGATGTTAAGAAAAAAGGTACTATAACTTTTAATGAGTTAGATATCTCTACTCATAAGACTCATAAAATCATAAAAGAGGGTATTTCATTAGTTCCAGAAGGAAGAAGATGTTTTCAGAACTTAACTATTGAAGAGAACATGAGAATGGGTGCTTTTAACAATGATGAGTTATATGAAGAATACCAAGAAAGAATGTTCAAAATCTTTCCTAGATTAGTTGCAAAAAAAGGTCAATTAGCAGGAACAATGTCTGGTGGTGAGCAACAAATGCTTGCAATTGCAAGAGCATTAATGTCAAACCCTAAACTTTTAATGTTAGATGAACCATCATTAGGACTAGCTCCAAAAATTGTTGGTGAACTTTTTGAAACAATTACAAAATTAAGAGATGAGGGAATTACAATTCTTTTAGTTGAACAAAATGCCTTTGCTGCACTTGAAATTTCTGATTATGCATATGTTTTAGAAAATGGTGAAGTAGCACTTGAAGATGAAGCTTCAAAACTAATAGATTCTGACGAAATTAGAAAAAAATATTTAGGTGGCTAAAAGCTATTTAAGAGTTTAAAAAATATTAAGGGAACTTTTTTAGTTCCCTTTTTTTATTTCTTATTTTAACCATTTTGTGATGAATTAAATTATATAATACAGTATTATTATACTAAAGAAATTTAATGAAAAAAACAAGTTTTTTCTTTCTGTTATTTATATTTTTCAATACACTTTGTTTTGCAGAAAATAACACAAGTATTGAAAAAATATCACTATTTATAGATAAAAATAATACAAATATTGAAAGTGTTAAAAGTAAGCCCTTTAAAGATATATCTTCAAATCATTTAAATTTTGGCTTTAATGACAAAATTGTATTGTGGGTAAAAATAGAGATTTTTAATAAATCACAAAAAAAAGAAAAGTATATTTTAGAAATTGACAATCCTTTACTTGAAGAGATAATTCTTTATTCACCCGATAATACTTTTTTTAAAAGTGGAATGTTAAATATTACAGAAGATAGAACTAATATAAATCCTTCTTTTTTTCTTAACATTGATTCAAATACAAAGAATATTTACTATTTAAAAGTTGAAAACACTACGACTTCTCTTCAGTTTTCAATTAATTTGACTAATGAAGAGAACTTTATTAAAAGTGATAAGTTTAAGCAGTTTTTGATAGTTTTATCTGTTGGGATGATAGTTGCTTTTTCGGCTTATGCATTAGTTTTATATATTTACACAAAAGATACAAGTTATCTTTTTTATACTCTATATATAGTAATCTTGCTATTTCAACAATTAACTTATGTTGGCTTTTTACCCTTATATATGCCTAAAGAGTTTACTTATATAGATAATCTATTAGTAGTGCCAAAAGTTGGTGCAGTAATAATTACTGGTATACTATTTGCAAGAAAATTTTTGAAAACAAAAACATATAAATATATTGATAATATATATAAAGTTTTAATTTTTGCTGTTATTTTGCAGATAATCTTTTTAGCAACTCCAAAGTTTTATTATCCTGAAGTAACTGTTTTAACAGGTTTAATTTTTATTATATTCAATTATTATGCTGCAATTTATGTTTATAAAAAAGGTAATAAACAAGCACGATTTTTTATTGTTGGTTGGAGTTTTTTATTAGTTGGTTTTTTTCTTTCGATAATTGATGCTTTAGGTATTTATTCTGTTATGTATCATGTTCCAAGTTTAGTTTTATTTTGTACAGTGTTTGAGGCACTTTTCCTTCTTTTGGCTTTTGTTGATAAATTAAATATTTTACAAAAAGAAAAAAATGATGTTGATAAAAAACTATTAGAAGAATTACACACAAGAAATACAATTATCGAAAATCAAGTAACTAGTAGAACAAAAACGCTTAATAACCTTTATAAAGAGTTACATCATAGAGTTAAAAACAATTTGCAGATTATGCTTTCTATTATAAGACTTCAAGGTGAAAAATTTGATGAAGAGATATTAAAAGAACAGTTCCAAAAATTAGAAAATAGGATTAAGTCTATTTCCAAAACTCATGAAATACTCTACTTAAATGATAATATTGAAGAGATTGATATGTATGAGTATATTTATAGTTTATGTGAAGATATTAGTACTTCATATGATAACAATTTAATAGAATATTGTATTAATGTAGATGAAAAAATTCCTTTAAGAGAGTCTGTTTATGTAGGTATCATAATTAATGAACTTGTTTCAAATAGTATAAAACATGCTTCTTCATGTAATAAAATTGAGATTATGTTAGTTAAAAAAGATGAACATTTTTATTTAAAAATTGCTGATAATGGTTTAGGATATAAAAAAGAGAATATATCAAATACTTCCTTGGGTTTAAGATTAGTAAATAGTCTAGTTTCAGATCAATTATCTGGAGAAATTGAAAATAATACAATTGATAAATGTGAATATATAATAAGGTTTAAAATATGAAAATCCCAGTTTTAATTGTCGAAGATGAATCAATTGTTTCTATGGAGATAGAGAGTTATCTTAGTTCTTTAATGTTTGATGTTGTAGGAATCGCTAACAATGGGCAAAGTGCATATGATTTAGCACTTGATTATAAACCACATATTATTTTAATGGATATAAAAATTAAAGGGGAAATTGATGGTATAGATACAGCATCAAAAATATTAAATGAATTAAATTGTTCAATTGTTTATTTAACAGCATTTAGTGATGAAGAGACCATTGAAAGAGCAATAAAGACAAATCCTACGGGTTATTTGATTAAACCTTTTAATAAAAAAGAGTTGTTTGCTTCTTTGAAAATTGCAGCATTTAAGTATGAAAAAAATATTATATCTCAGGTTATGAAAAGAGGAGATCTTATTTTTGATGAAGAGTTTAGTTATGATACTTTAAACTCCCAGCTAATTTGTTGTTCAGAATATATACACCTTACTAAAAGAGAGGTGCAACTTATAAATCTTTTAATAAAATCTAAAAACTCAATTGTTTCTATATATGAAATGGAAAATGAAATTTGGCCAGATAAGTTGCCAAATGAAAGTACAAGAAGAGCACTTGTAAGTAGACTTCGTTCAAAAATGAAATATAAGTTTATAGAAACTATCCCCTCTATTGGATATAGAATTAATATTTAAATAAAACTTTTTAAAAACTAATCCCTAATTTTATTATCTTTTGCAACACTTCTGCAACGTCTTTTTAATATATTTTCTTATATTAAAAAAAGGATTGAAATGAAGAAGTTAGTAGTACTTGTAGCACTAATATGTAGTTTGTTTGCAAGTAGTGATTATGACAAAGATATTATTGTCCTTGATCAATCAAGAGATGATAAAGTTAAAATTGTATTTAGTGAACTGATGCAGTATTATGAAGAGGAAGATTCAACTGCATTTTTTGATCTCATTTCTGAAGAGCGTTTTATACAAGATTTCATGACTTTCTCTGAAGCAATAGATGAAGATTTTAGAAAGTATGAAATTATAACTGTTGATACATGGATTGATAAAATCACATCTGATGGTGTAAAAAGATTTTTATATGTTAAGTGGGAAAAACGATATGAAACAAATGATGGAAAAAAACAACTTACTCAAAGAGGATACTCAAGATTTTTATTTGATGAAATAAATGGTAAATATAAATTAATTGAACTTGCAGGTAATCATCTTTGGGGTAACTCTTTATCTGAGTGGAAAGAAGAAGTTCCTCAAATTGCGGGACAAGAACTTGATGTCGTTCAGAATGATGATGGAGATACAGTTACTCCTGTTGATGATGAATTACCAGATTTGATAATTAGTAATGTAATCTGTGGTCCAAGTATGGTTGACCCTCATACAATTGTTATTAGTAATATAGGTGATGCTGAGGCTGTACCTTCAGATTATATAAGAGTAGCTCCTCTAACTGGTATGGTATATGGAGATATTGAATATAAGGGTAGTTTAGCAGCGGGAGAAAGTGCTAATGTAATGTTTAATGGTGACTGTGGCCCTGGCTATTCAGTATTTGAGATTGATCCTAACTCTGAAATCGAAGAAGAAGATGAATCTAACAATACGTATGCAATGCCTTAAGTTTAATCATGAAATATACAAATTTAATTTTAGTTGGCTTAGTAAGTACAGCATGGGCATCAAGTTTTAAACAAGAAAATGAGTGGAAGTTAGAAGGACGCCTTAGTGGTTATTTACAAAAGATTGATGTTGAGAACGGACAAAATAGTAGAGAAGGGTTTACTCAATCTCATGAGCTAGATGTAAAATATCATGGTCCATTATATAAAGGTAATGCAGGAATTGAAGCTAGAGTCCGAGCTACAAATGATGATCGTATTCAAAAGAATGATTCCCATCTTTTATCTTTTAAAGGATACTACACTAATAAAGTGTGGACGCACGAAGTAGGTGATGTAGCAGCTTCTATGAATCCATATGTTTATGGCGGTTCAGTAAAAGGTTTGAAAACAGAATATAAAAGTGATAAGAAGAAAGATAAGTGGGATTATAAGTTTATTACTGGTATTAGAAAAGCTCAGTGGAGAGAAACTTATCAGACAACAGAAAATGAAGGTCTTGATACTTATTTAGCTGCTTTTGAATCTAAATATACTTATGAAAGAGCAAAAGAGATAACCTTAAGTTTAGCAACATTAAAAGATGACCTTCATAGTGGTTATAATTTAACGGCTGCAGGAAAAAAAGGTACAACCCTAGGTATAAATACTAAATGGAGATTTAATAAATATATTACTCTAAAAGGAAGAGCTGCTATTTCTCATAGTACTGACGATTTAAGAGGTAGTAAAGACTATGATACAGAAAGTGCAATAAGGTTAAGACTTCTTACAAGACCAGTCCTTTCTTCTGTAAAAAGTAATTTTATGTATCAAAGAATATCTTCAGATTTTATATCAGCAGCAGGTTCAGCAAATGCTGATAATGAAAAAATTGAGAATTCAACTACATGGAAAAGCAGCAAACAATTAACTAGTAAATTAAACTTAAAATTTAGTAGAGATAATCTTGATGGTTCATTAGATGACACTGAAAATACTTATTATGAGTCTTTACAATTTTTATATAAACCAGAATCAATTAAAAGAACAAATATTGATTTTAAGTTTACAAATAAAGATGTTCAAGGAAGAGGTACAAAAACAAATCAGTATACAGTAGGTGTAATGGGTAATTATAGAACTACTGATGGCTTTAGATATGGATTAGGATATGACTATTCAAACTTGCATGACTCAAATAATTCTGACTCTTCTCAAATAATAAATAATATTAGAGGAATCTTCGGTTATAAGAAAAAATTAGGGGAAGAGAGTTCTTATCGTTTTACTGCAACAGTTGATGCTCAAAACCTTAATCAAAATGGGAACAATCAAGAAAGATATGGGCTTAAGTTAGATGCAGGATACCAATATAGTAAAAAACTATCTATGGATTTAGCATATATATCTAAAAATACTTATAGAGATGGTTCTAATGATTCAGTAAATTCTACATATCAATTTAGAACAACATATCGTCTAGATGATAAAGGTAAACAAACGGCCAGATTACTGTTAGAGAAGCGTGATTATGATACAGAAAATGATAGTGACAATAGTTACAATGAACATATTGCAAAGCTATCATATGTATACAATTTTTAAATAATCTTACTCTAAAAAGGAGTTCTTGTGTTAAAAAAAATATTAATTTTACTTTGTTTGAGTATTTCACTTTTTGGAAATACTCAAAATCTAGAAGAGATAGGTTTTATTGATGATATTACAATAAATAGTAGAGAGTTTGATAGTTTAGAGCAAAGAAAAATTGAATTTTATCCAGAAGATTTAGAAAATGGAAAAGTAGTAATACAAGGGCTTCTTGAACCTTTAAATGATAATCAAAACATAGAAGATATATTTGTTGAAATAACAACAAACGGTGGAAAATCTTGGCAAAAAGCTTCTGGACATGAAGATTGGAGCTATTCTTTTGAGCCTATATTTGGACAGGTTTATGAGTTTTCATTAAGACTTGCTCAAAAAACTACAATAGATAATACTAATAAAACAAATGAATCAATAACTATTGCTGATGAGTTTACAATTGCAGGCTTTACTTTAAGACCAAGTGTAAATATTCAACATAATAATGGAAAGCTTTCAGGTAGTGGAAAGATATTTATTCCATGGCTTCAAAATCTTGATTTAGATCCAAACTTAGATGTAAATTTTGAAAATCTATCGTTTAATGAAAATATTATCACAGAAGGTATAATAGAATATCAAGAAGCTTTTAATATATCAATTGCTGATATTTCTTTAAATGTAGATAGTATGACGTTCTCTCCTAATATTGAAAATAATAAAATTGTTGGAAGTATAAACTTTTTAGATAATGATTTTTTATCTAGCATAGATAGTATTCCTTTTGATGCCTTATCTTTTAATCTTCAAGGAATAAAAGGAGATATAGAATATAAGGATGTTAAAAAACTTGATATCTGGGCTGAACAAAATGTATCTTTAGATTTTTATAGTTTTAAATTAAACCTCTCATATAACTTAATAAACGGATTTTCTTCTAAAATTGTAGATTTAAATGCCCAATTAAATTTTGGTAATTTTTTAAACTCTACAAAAAAAAGTTTAGAGTTTGCAAAAGATAGTTTAGGTAAAAAAATTGATGGTGTTTACCAGTGGAGTCATAATAAAAAAACAGAACTTATTGCAAATTCATCACTAGAACTTTCAAGTATTGTCGGAAAACTAGATTTATCAGATTTAATGAATCCAAAGATTGTTTTTGATGCTAATGCAAACCTAAGTAGTATGAGTAATACTTTTAGTAGTTTGGATTCTATTGTTATAAAAGATGCATCAATTTCAAAGTATGGTTTTTTTACAAGTATTGATGCCACTATTCCAGATATAAATATTTGGAGTGAAGAGAATGTAAAATTAAGATTTTTAGATAAAACTAAGTTAAATCTTGTTGTTGATAGTAGAGGCTTTGATATAGGTATTACAAGTTCTAATATGCAATTAGATTTTGGTAATTTACTTCAAAATGCAAAAGCTTCAATAACACCTATTGTATCAGATATAGAAGGTGATATTCAAACGGTATATTCATGGACTTTAGATTCAAGTAAACAACTAAGAGATGATATTAATCTTACATTAAAACAAATGTATGGAGAGATAGATTTAAGCAGTTTAAGTAATCCAAAAATTATCTTAAATGCAAATGCAGATTTAAAAAATTTAGGTGGAATATTTTCTACAATTACAAGCGCATCAATAGAAGATGCAGAAATATCAAAAAATGGACTTAATATAGGTTTAGGAATATTGTTAAATGACCTTGATATTTGGAAAGACAAAGAAGTAAAACTAGTATTTTTAGGTGATGAAATACCAACAGCAAGATTATCTATTAATAGTACTGGAAGTTATGATATTGGATTTGATAACTTTGATGCAAAAATAGATTTTGGTACATTAATACCTGAAACCCAAGCTATTTTAAAAAGTATGAAAGACAAAAAGAGTATGTATAATCTTGTACTTGATTCAGCTGATGATCTAAAACTTATTGATGATAAAGTTAAGCTTCAAGATTTTGTATCTACATTTGATTTAAGTGATTTAAAAAACCCTACAATTAGTTTTGATACAAAAGCTCTTTTAAGTGGCTTTGATAATCTGCTTCCTAATATGAATGAATTAAATATCATAAATGCAAAAATTTCAAAAAAAGGATTTAGTGCAAGTGCTAGTTTAGAATTATCTGGTATAGATATTTGGAAAGAAAGAGATGTAAAATTAGCTTTTGATTCTAATCCAAAAATAGATATAAAAGTCTCAAATGGTGTTGAGTTTGGACTTGATATCTCAGGAGCAAAACTTAAATTTGGAGAGTTACTTAATGGAGCAATTGCAAATTTAACAAAACTTGAAAATGAAGTAGAAAATGAAACAGTTAATATTTATGAGTGGAGTTTAGAAGGTAAAAAAAATATTGTTTCAAGCTCTAAAGCTAAGCTATCACAATTAAGCGGAAAAGTTGATTTTATAGATTTATCAAACCCTAAAATTATTCTTAATTCACAACTTGATTTAAGTTCATATAAAAATGGATTTTCAAAAATAAATAGTGCAATAATTAATAATGCAATTGTGTCTAAAAATGGTTTTAAAGCTTCAACTTCTATTGATATGGAAAATTTAGATATATGGAAAGAAAAAAATGTAAAACTTCTTTTTAATCAGAATCCAACTTTAGAATTTGAACTTACAAATAATAGTTTTGATATAGGGTTTTCAAATATTGATGGAAATTTAGATTTTGGTGATTTATTAGGTGGAGCATTAGCAAGTATAAAAAAGTCACAAGAGTTAGTTGAAGATATATATAATGACTCACAAGAGATAGTTGAAAGTAGTAGAGTATTTACTTGGGATTTAGAAGGAACTTATCCTCTATATAAACAACAAATGATTTTAGATACTTTAGGTGGAACATTAGATTTCTCATCTTTATCTAATCCTAAAATATCTTTAAATGCAAATGCTCAAATAGATTCATATTCAGATATATTTAAGTATGTAAGAGCAGCATCAATTTCAAATGCAATAATTTCAAAAACTGGGTTTGAAGGAAGTTTTAGTGCCCAAATTGACGATATTCCAGTTTATGTAGAGAAAAATGTAAAGATTGTATTTGATAAAGAAAACTATCCTACTTTTAATTTAGCGATAAATAGCTCAGGCTTAAAAGTGGGAGTTAAGAACTTACATGGTGATATTGATTTTGGTACTTTAATAAAAGATGCGAGAACAGAAATTCAGACTTTAAGTGATGGAGTTTTATCTTGGTCTTTACAGACACAAGAAAAAACGCTTGCTCAAACTGAAATTTTATTAAAACACTTAGAAGGAACATTAAGTTTAGAAGATTTAAAAGATCCTAAACTATTAATAAATGGAAAAGTAAATCTATCTTCTTATATCTCTTGGTTAAATACATTTGGTGATATTGACTTAATAGATGCAAATATAAGTAAAAGTGGCTTTAATGCATCCCTTAGCGCAAATATGGAATCTATTGATATCTGGAGTGAAAAAAGAGTAAAACTTATATTTAATAATGCTGTTACACCTGAATTTAAATTTGGATATGACAACAGTGGATTAATTTTTGGAATAAAAAATATAAATGGAAGTATAGATTTTGGAGATTTATTAGAGGGAGAAATAGTTTCACTTCAAAATACATATAAAAAAGTAAATACTTTTGTAGGAGAAGGTAAAAGAGGTTTATCAGAAACAAAAAAAACAGGACTATCAAAAATAGAAAAAATTCCACAAGATGCTAAAAATATTATAAATGAAGGTGTCTTTTCTTGGAGTTTAAGTAATACCTATAATTTAATAAGTGATTCAAATGGAGTCGCACGAGCAGAAGCTATATCTGGAAGTATCAATTTAAATGAACTTATAAACCCTGTTATTACATTTGATGCTATTGCAGATTTTACTAACTATAATATGTCTCTACCTGCAAGTGTAAGTGTAGATTCTATAAAAATTGATGATGCTACTATTTCAAAAAATGGAATTGATTGGAATCTTATTTTAGAAGGTATAAATGCACAATATGTAATATATGATATGGGTAGTCCTACAACACAAGGAACATTAGATACAGATGATGTTTCTTTAGTTTTAAATGATGCAAATGCAACAGTAGGAAGTTCAGGTGTTAGTATAGGAAGTGCTGCTGGTACTTTAAACTTTGGACTTTTATTTAAAAATAGTGTGAATCCTATTGAAATATTATATTCAAGCGAAGGGTATACTTTTAGTACAGAACAAACTTTGTCTTTTACTTATGAAGGAAATAGCTTAGAATTGTCAGGTATTTCAGGAACTATTTCAAAAGTAGGAAGTGAGTATAGTGTTAGTTTTGATGGGAATGCAGCAGTTCAAGTTGATATATTAAAAAGTCTAGGTATTGATGATGTAGCTTTTTCAGGTTTTGATATTTCTAAAACTGGATTTAAAGGAACAATTTCAAGTTCATGGAGTGAAGCAAAAGAGTATGCTATATTAAATAATAAAGCAAAAATATCATTGTCTTCAATTGGTGTGAGTATTGATACAAGTAAACAGATACCTATATCTATAAGTGATATTGGTGGATATTTAGATTTAAGTGCTATATTTGATTCTACACAAGAACAAATGGCTCATCTAGGTTTATCCTATGCAAATAAAACCTTATCATATAGTGCTCCATATAATATGTCAATATCAAAATTTTTGTTTAAAGATTTATCTGGAAGTTTAAGCTTAGAAGATGAGAGTTTAAATCTTGGACTTAATGGAAAGTTTGGATATGAAGGTATAGATAGCTTAAATGTAGCTCTTAGTAATTTTGTAATTAATTCATCAGGCTTACAAGGAGATATTCTTTATAATCCAACAAGACCTATAGATACTTTTATTAGCGGACTAAAATTAAAAAGTGCTAGTGTAGGTTTCTATGATAATATATCAGGATCTTTTGGATTACTTTATAATAAATCTAATTTCTTAGGTTCAACAAAAACTTTTGATTTAAGTTTAGATTCTACACTTGATGAAAATGGAATAAACTCAATCTCTGCAACATCAAATGCAAAAGAGTTTACTATCCCAAATTTTGCACAGTTTAACTTTAATAAGTTTGGAATATCTCCAAGTTTTGATTCAGACTTTTATCTAAGTTTAGGTGGTAATCTAAAAGCAATAAATGAGGTAGTTAAATTTGGTAACAATATAGATTTTTCAGGTTTAAAAATATCATCAAATGGAGTTAGTATAGATGGATTATCTGCTAATTTACCAAATGTAAGTGGTGCGAATATAGATTTAGGTGGAATTCCTTTATCTTTAAATAATGCTTCAATTGGTTTTGAATCATCTAAGTTCTTTATTGATGTAGATGGATCTTTATCTTTAGGTATTACAAAAGCAACAGGTGGAGTAAAGCTTTATAGTGATGGAAAATATACAGTTGATGAAATAGGAGTATTGATAAATTTACCTGCATTATTCTTTGGAGGTACAATTGCCTGGGGAAGTGATGATTTATATGGAACATATTTTGGAACTAAACAACCTTTACAATTAAGACTTGCAGATGTAATAACTGCAAAAGGGGAGTTTAAAATTGGAGAAAAATCAGGAACTTCTTATTGGATGGCAAAGGCATCAGGTGGCTTAGGGGCTTCAGGAATACCAATGGGACCAATAAACGCATATACTCTAGGCGGTGGAGTTGCATATAATATGACATATTCAAATGGACAGTATTTACCATCTACTAGTGGTGGAGTTGTTGTAAGTCTAAGTTCTATTCTTGGGACACCTGATTTAGGTTTTACTTGGCATGGAAATTTTGATTTAACCGTTGATATAGGTAGCAAACAAATAACTTTAAGTGGAAAAAACTATATTTTATCTCCAAAAAGTAGCCCTGATGAGAATTTAATGGTTTCAGGTGAAATAACAATGGGCTCAAGTCCTACTGTTTTACATGTAAAAATTAATAGAGCTAATATTATGTATCAAAAGATAGGATTAATAGGAAAAGCTGATATTCTTTTTGATCCAAGTGAAAAACATGTATATATTGGAACAAGTAATGAAGTAAGTGGATTTAATGTATCTTCACCTTTAGGACCAATAGAATTAACAATATTTGATATTGGACCTAAAGGTTACTTTATGGTTGATACTAGAAGATTAGCTTTTGGATTAAGTTATGATATGGATAAAAAGTTAGAACTAGATATCTGGGGACCAAATCCATATATAAGACTTAAGCTATATTTAGGTGCTGATGGTTTGATTCAATATAATCCTTTTTATATGGATTTAGGTGTAGAAGCTGATGCTTCTTTAACTGCAGGATATGGAAGTGTATGGAGTGGTACCCTAGGTGCAGGTTTAAAAATAAGACTTAGAACGCCAAGTCCAACTTATATGTATGTAAAAGCATATGTAAAAATACCTTATTATGGTAGGGCATCATTTTCAACATATATTGGGAAAAAACCTAAAAGTACAAGTGGACAAAAACAAAAGCTTGTATTATTAAGTGGAACATATGCTAATACTGATGTTCCTATCCTACCAAAACTGCAAATTATGACAGCCTTTAGAAATGATGGAGTAATTGTTGAATCTCAGGAAAATAATAGAGCTATAAATTATAAATTAGAATTAGAAAATATAAAACTAATTGATAATCATAATAATAAAGAAATTGAGTTAAGAAGTAGTCAAATTGAAGAAACAGTCAGACAGTATCTTCCTCAAAGACCTTTATCAAGAAACAGATTATATACGTTAAAAGGTAGAGCTACTTTATATGATATTAGAGAAGATGGTACTAAAAGATATCTAGTCTCTGAAGATATTAAAAATAAGTTTAGAACTCAAGAAGAGTATAAAATCAAATTTGATGAGCTCATAGATCATGTAGAACCAAGAAATTTTCAAGGAAACTTAAGGGATACTTTACGTATTAAAATGTTCTATAAAAAAGATATATATGATATCTTAAAGAAAAACCAAGATTGGGTGATAAATCATTTAAGAGCGTACACGGTAGAGCTTGTTGATGATAAATATCAAAATGTTGCAGGGCAGGTTTCTTTAGTCCAAAGACCTGATAATGAACTATCTTATCTATCATTTGTACCTGATGAACCATTAAAAGCAGAATTCTATTGTATTAATGAAATAACAGGTGAGAGAAGAAAAACTCATATAAGTGATATACATGGCAATTATTATAATCCATTTAATAACTTTAAATTATTAGGTGAACCATATGAAGAACAAAATTCAGAATCTGGAACTAGTGTAGATAGTACTACACAAGTAAGTAAGTCAAAAAGTATTCGTAGAGAAAGGAATATAATAAAATCACTTAATGATAGAGAACCTGTTGTTACTTGTCATACTAAAAGTGATTATACAATAATGATAAAAGATAGAGGTACAAGTGGAATTGTATATTCTTCTAAGTTTGGTATTGAAAATGAGAGTGTACAAACAGCAGATCCTGCAAGATTTGAAGATATGCATCATACTATTACCCCTAGTGTAAAATTATCAAGACATGAAAGATATCTTAACAAATACAAGTTAATAATTGATGATGGACTAGAACAGATTTATGCTCATCATGGAGTTATAAGTGCAAAGCTAACTTATAAAGTTAAAAGTAATGGTCGTGTACTTGCAGTACAAGCTCAATATGGTGCTGAGAATTCAGGTAATAGTACTTTTACACCTGGTTTGGATAATATTGAAGATAGAGTAGTTAATTCAACAAGAATGACAAATTATTCTAAAGAAGTATTTTATGATACTACCCTTGGAGCATTTTCAAATATA
Organism: uncultured Campylobacterales bacterium; assembly: GCA_947494995.1. Taxonomy (GTDB): domain Bacteria; phylum Campylobacterota; class Campylobacteria; order Campylobacterales; family Arcobacteraceae; genus Halarcobacter. The sequence continues at coordinate 267,903 of CANLWY010000003.1, forward strand.
GAGAATCTACAGATTACATATTATATAGATGGAGAAAGCACTGGTATTTCCAAAGATGTTGAGATTAAAACTATTGAAACTTATGATACAGAAAATTCTTCTATAGTATCAAATGATAGTCTATTTGAGGCGAATGAGTCTTTTAATCCAATGCAGTCAGTTGATGATATTATATTTGGAGGAAATCCAAGTGGATTGGGAAGTAGTCCTTTAGGAGGAAATATTGTAAATCCTGGTTTAAATGGACAATTAAATGGATTAAATTTAGGGGGAATAAGATGATAAAAATTATAGTATCTCTATTTTTTATATTAAGTTTTATAAATGCAAATGAAGTATCAAATAATATAGGACTTTTTTTTAAAATTAAAGAGAATAAAGTTCAATTAAAATGGATACCACAGAAGTATTCAAATTTAAATACTTATAAAATATATAAAACTGCAAATAATGAAAAAGAGAAGTTAATATCTACAGTAAAAGCAAAAGCATTTAAAGAACTTAAGAAAGATGGTTTTTCAGAAGATTATATTTTTTCTATCTATCCTTTTAAAAATGTTAAGAGTATAGATGAACAGTTAAAAGCTACCTTAGCACAAAAGAGTATATCAGGTTTTAGAATATTGAGATTTATGCAAGATAATGAATATGCTAAAAATCTTGGTCAATTTTATGAAGATAATGAGATAAAAAGTTTAGAAGTTTATAAATATAGAATTGAGTTATTTCAAAATGATAAACTTCTTTCCCAAAAAGAAATTACTATAAATAAAAATAGTAAGCCTTTTGATTCTATTGCGTGGCTAGATGCAGAGGTTGACAATATGGGAGTTAAACTTTTTTGGGATAATGGTAGAGAAGAGTCTTTTTTTAATATATATAGAAAGTTAGATAATGAATCTAGGTTTAGAAGAATAAATAAAAACTCAATATATGTTCCAATGCTTGAAGAAGGAAGAAAAAAAGAGTTATTTTTAGATACAACACTAAAAGAGAATCAGAATGCAAGTTATAAAATTAGAAAACTAGATTTTTTTGGAGAAGAGCTTTTTGAATCACAGACAGTAAAAGTAAAAAGAACAATTAATAGAAAAGCAAAACCATTATCAAATGTTTCTGTTTATAATACAGATACTAAAAAAACAATAAAATGGGAAAAGAGAAAAGATGCTTTAGGTTTTAATATATATAATAATCAACAGTATAATGGTAAATATAAAAAGTTAAATAAAAAGCTTGTAAAAAAGAACTATTATATACATAGAGATTTTAAAATTAATGAGAACTCATATTATTATGTAACAGCTGTTACTATGCATGGAGAGTCAGCTCCTTCAAGAAAGATACTATCTTATGCAAGGGATGTATCTGCTCCTAAAGCTCCAAAGAACTTAAAATTTAGTACAAAAGAGGGTAAAGTAATTCTTTCTTGGGATGAGGTAAAAGAAAAAAGTTCTCTTGCTTATAAAGTTTATGTATCAATGCAAAAAGATCAAAAAGAGTGGTCTTTAATTGAAAAAAATGATATCAAAACAAACAGTTATACTCATATCAAACCAAAAGCACATAGTAGGTTTTATTATTACTATAAGGTAACTGCAATTGATAAAAAACGTAATGAAAGTCCAAGTTCAAATATTGTAAAAGTTAAGCTACCTGATGTAATAGCTCCTAATCAACCTTCTATAAAAAAGTATAAAACATATGCAGAAAAAATAGTATTTGATTGGCAAGAAGTATACGATTATGATTTAAGTCATTATAATATATATACTCAAGATGGAAAGAATCTTATAAAACTAAATAAGAAACCTCTAAAGGTAACTTACTTTGAATTAAAGAACTCTAAATACAATGGTTTAAGAAAATATATTGTTACAGCTGTTGATAAAAGTGGTAATGAGTCCTTAAAAGAGAAACATATGCTAATTAAAAGTTTAGACTTAATTGCTCCAAAAATTGAAAAAATAAATTATTCTTTAAAAGGTAAAAATTTAGAAATAAATTTTACTGTAAATGATAAAGACTATAATGGATTTGAAGTTTTTAGAAGTAGTCTAGAAAATCCTAAATATACTAATGTTTCAGGATTTAAAGAAGGAACTAGTTATATAAATAAAAGTTTGTCTAGCAATAGAAAGTACTTTTATTTTATAAAAGTTTATGATAAAGTTGGAAATGTTAGAAAAAGTGACATCAAGGAGATCTTATGGAGAAAATAGGATATTTTAGGTTTATTTTATTATTAAGTTGTTTGGTTTTTTTTATAGGATGTTCAGGGAATCAAGACAGAGCAAGTACTCTTAAGAATAATGCAAATTCAAATAGTATAAATCAAAAAAAAGAAAATAGTTCAAAGTTTATAAAACCTCAAGAGATTAATACAAAAGAAATGAAGATAGAGAATAGAGATGGTATTCTTTTTGTAGTAGATGAAACAAAAGAATATATATTAACTTCTCATGGTTTAGATTATAGTTCTCATCTCTCTTCTGATAAAAATTTCTTGGTTATTGATGTATTGAAAATGAACAATTTGCAAACAATAGAAATTTTTTCAAAAAAAAATTCAAGCAAATTTAAAAGAATAAAAAAGAGATTTAAAAAAGAGATTTGGAATGTTTTTTTTAAGGATAAAAGCTATAGCTTTAAAGATATTGAAAAGCCCCAAATAAAGTTTTATGAATGGGTTGATAATGATAGTTTTGAACTTGAATTATCATATGAATTTAGGGATAAATTTTATGAAAATATCATTCGTTATAATATTTATTTATAATTTAAAATATTAAAACTAAATTGATATATTCTTTTTGGAATTTAAATAATGGAATAAATTGCGCTATAATAAGTTATTGTTAAATTGATAATGAAGCGAGTTCTTTTATGATATTTAAAGAAGAGATAGGTAAACAAAAAGATAATAATTTTTGGAATGTACTAATTGTTGACGATGATGAGAGTATACATAGCGTTACAAAATTAGTATTAAAAAACTTTACATATAAAAATAATAAAATAAAATTTTATAGTGCTTATAATATAGATGAAACAAAAGAGCTTTTAAATCAAGGCATTGATTTTTCACTTATTTTACTTGATATTGTTATGGAAAAAGATGATGCAGGTCTAATATTAGTTAAATATATTAGAGAAGAATTAAAAAATCTATTAGTAAGGATAATTTTAAGAACTGGACAACCTGGTATCTATCCTGAAGAGAAAATCATAATTGACTATGATATAAATGATTATAAAGAAAAAACAGAATTAACCTCTATTAAATTAAATTCATCAGTTATCTCATCTTTAAGATCTTATGAAGAATTGAAAAAAATAAAAGAACATGAAAAGATTTTAGAAGAAAAAGTACAAGAAAACATAGTAGAACTTAGAAAAAAAGATAAACAACTCCAATATCAAAATAGAATAGCTCAGCACTCAAATTTGTTAAATATGTTAGCACATCAATGGCGACAACCTTTAAGTATTATCTCTGTTAATGCAAATAATCTTATTGTTGATATTGAGTTAGATAGTATTGATAAAGATGTATTTAGGGAGTTATCAAATAATATTGTAAATACAACACAATTATTATCAAAACAGATCGATGATTTTATTACCCATTATAAGCCTAGTAGTTTGAAAAGTGATGTTTCATTAGGTGAATTATTTAAGAATGTAATTACACTTTTAAGTAAAAGAGTTGAAAGTAGTCATATTACAATAATTAATGAGATAGATAAAGATATAAAAGTAAATGTTTATAAAAGTGAACTTGAACAAATATTAATGCATATAATTGAAAACTCTATAGAAGCATATGAAAAAAATGAAATAGAAAATAGAGTTATAAAGTTAAAAACAGAAAAAAAAGAGAAGAAATTACTAATTTCAATTGAAGATGAAGCTGGTGGATTATCAGATGAAATAAAAGAAAAGGTATTTATTCCTTATTTTAGTACGAAAGAAGAACGTAATGATACTGGACTTGGCTTGTATATGTCAAAGCTTCTAATAGAAGAACATGAAAAAGGTATCTTTAATCTTTTTAATAAAGGTAAAGGTTGTACTTGCCAAATAATATTAAATTTGGATGAGTGATTTTTAATAGTGCATTTATATATGATTAACTTTTTTCTATTATAATTACAACTATAAATATAAACAATTATTTAGGACTTAAATGCTTTTAATGAAATTAGCACCAAGAGAGAAATTCTCTTTTTTACAACTTGCACACTACTTAGCACGAATTGATAATGATTATGGTGAAAAAGAACAAGAAATTATTTTAGAATATTGTGCCGAAATGGGTATTGAGAATGATGAATATTTTGATTTAGATGAGTTTTCTTTAAAAGATACACTTAAAGATTTTAAAACAAAAAAAAGTCAAAAAATTGTTGTTTTAGAGTTGATGATACTTATTCATGCAGATGATAAGTTTGATTTAAAAGAGAAAGCATTGGTGTCAAAAATTAATGATAGTTTTAAATTGTCACCACAAAATTTAGAGTTTTGTTCTCAATGGGGAAAAGGTGTTGCTGCACAGTATCACCAAGGAAAACTCTTTATTGAAGATAAATAATTAACTAATTTGAATATTTAAATAATTTTTCTAGGTTAAATTAGATAAAATGTCATCTATGGAAATCATCGAAAAAGTAAATATGAAAATTGATAAGTTAATACATGAATATGAGCTCTTGAAAAAAGAGAACCAAAACTTACGTCAAGATTTGGATGACTTAAAAAATAGAAATGATGAATTAGAAAGAAATAATCAGGATATGCTTTTGAGAATTGATAGTACACTTACCTTTATTGAGGCTAAACATATTGGAAAATAAGATAACTTTTCATATAAATAATATGGCCTATACAATCGTTGTAGATGAAAGAATAAAAGAAGAGATTACAAAATATATTGATACAAGTAAGAATATAGATACTAAAGATTTACTAGCTGCATATATAAGAATTGCTCAAGAGTTTACTATTTTTAAAGAAGATTTAGAACAAATCTCAAATAAAATTCCAAAATTATAGAGCTTATGAAAAAAGCTTTTTCTTTATTTGAATTAATTATTGTTATTGTAGTTATTTCTATAGTAGCTTCTTTTATTGTTTTGAAAACAAAAGCTTCAATAGCATTTACGAATAAAACAAAAGTTAAATCAGATATAGCCCTTATAAGAAATGCAATATCTAAACAGAAAACTTCAAATACACTTTTAAATAGTAGTGACTATATAGTTTTAGATGATGCAACTTCTAATGTTGAAGGTTCTGAACTTTTTAAAAATATATTAGATTTTCCACTTATCTCTACAAATACTTATAAAAAAGAGTTAGCAACATGGATAAAAACTTCACAAAATAGCTATAAAATTTTTATATCAAATAATAGTTTTCTAGAGTTTAATTATGAAGAGAATTTTTTTGTTTGTAAAAGTGATATTTCTTTATGTAAAGAGTATGAATGAATTACTATGAAGTAGCTTTTTTAAAATCTCCTTTATCCCCACTAACTTATCAAAGTGAAGATAGTTTAGAAATAGGACAAAAAGTTTTAGTAACTCTTGGAAGAAGAAAAAAATTAACAGAAGCAGTTATTCTTAAAAGTGTAGGAAAACCAGAGTTCAAATGTGTTTTTATTGATGAAGCAACAACATTTTTTTATGATGGAAAAATGTTAGAAATTGCAAGTTTTATTTCACAATATTATGTTTGTTCTTTAGGAGAAGCATTAAGTGTTTATACTCCTTTTGATAAAACAATATCAAATATGAATGAAAGTCAAGAGTTTATTTCAAATATAGAACTATCTAAGGAGCAAGAAAAAGCTTATCATTTTTGTGAAGATAAAAAACAAGCACTTCTTTTTGCAAATACTGGAAGTGGTAAAACAGAAATATATATAAAAACTATTGAAAAAGTTTTAAATCAAGGATCCAATGCAGTTTTACTTATGCCTGAAATTTCACTTACTCCTCAAATGCAAAAAAGGCTTGAAGTAGTATTTGCAGATGCAGTTGCAATCTGGCATTCAAAAGTTACAAAAAAGAAAAAAGAAGCTATTTTAGATGGAATATATAAAGGAACAGTAAAATTAGTTGCTGGCGCAAGATCAGCTCTTTTTCTACCTTTTAGTGATTTGAAGTTGATAATTGTTGATGAAGAGCATGATGAATCTTATAAAAGTGATTCTAAACCAAGATACAATGCAAAAGATTTATCTTTGTATATTTCAAAGAAATATGATTTACAACTTATTTTAGGAAGTGCTACAGCTTCAAGTGCATCTTTCATGAAGCTTCCTTTCTATAGATTAAAAGAAACTTTTTTTGAGACAAAAAAGAGTATTGATTTTGATGATTCTTCACAGGAGTTATCTCCTAAAATTATAAATAGAATTTCAAAAACTTTAAATAATGGAAATCAAGTAATTGTATTTTTACCAACAAGAGCAAATTTTAAGTATCAAATATGTACTTCTTGTGGTAAATCAGTTCAATGTCCTTATTGTTCTGTTTCTATGAGTTTACATAAAAATGATTTAGCTTTAAAGTGTCACTACTGTGGATATGCCCAGCAAATACCTGAGACTTGCCCCTCATGTAATAATGGAATAATTCATAATTTAAGAGTTGGTACAGCTGAAATAGAGACTCAATTAAATGAGCTTTTCCCCAATAAAGTTATCAAAAGATTTGATAGAGATGAGATAAAAACTGATACTAAATTAAAAGCGGTGTTAAATGATTTTAATAAAAATAAAATAGATATTTTAGTTGGAACACAGATGCTTTCAAAGGGTCATGATTATCATAATGTAAAACTTGCAGTTGTATTGGGAATAGATTCTGTTTTAAATATGAACTCTTATAAAGCACGTGAGCGAGCTTTATCTTTACTTATTCAAATTGCAGGAAGAAGTGGAAGAAAAGGAGAGGGTGAAGTTATAATTCAAACTCAAAATGAAGATTTTTTTGATTATTATCTGAAAGAGTGTGATTATCAAGAGTTTTTAGAAAGTGAACTAGAGTTTAGAGAAGGACTTTATCCTCCATATTTAAAAATGGCAAAGGTTATTTTTGCGCATACAAATGGTTTAAAAGTAAAAGATGAGTTAGATAAATATGTATACATTTTAAAACAAAATAAAGATATCGAAGTTGTTGGTTTTGGACAATGTGCAATATTTAAAATGGCAAATAAATTTAGATATGAAATAGTTTTACGATCACAAAATGTAAAAGCTCTTTTAATAGCTTTACACTCTATTACTTCAGATATGGCATCTATTGACATGGACACTACTTACTAACTATTTTATCGCTTTTTATGTCAAAAGAGTGTATAATCCCGAAAATTTTTTAAGGAAGAGTAATGGCATTTACAAAAGATGATTTTAAAGCAAAAGTTGAAGAGATTCAAGCGCAATCTTGGTATAAAAATCCAATTGGATTTGGTATTGCAAGAGTTGATAGAGGACAACTAAACGCAGATAAAATTTTACAAGCTACATATCCTGTAGTAAATTGGGAAGAAAATTATGGTTCTGCAGCCGTTTTCTTAAATGCATTAAAAGAAGCAGGTGTTGAAATTGATACATCAAAGTCAGAATTAGTTGCGGAAGTATCTGATGAGTTTTTAACTAATGCAATTGAAGCATTTAGACCATATATTCCAGAAGCAAAAGGGCAAGAGCATAAAAATGTTCAAGTTGTATCTCAACTTGCATCTTTACCAATTGATTCGGGATTTACAGCTGATGATTATAAAGTTGTATTTATTTTTGCTGATGAGGCTGTAGAGTCTGTTGAAGCTGCTTATTTAAAACTATATGCATTATCAACAGGGAAAGCTGCCTTAAGAAGCCTAAATTTAAATGGTATCTTTGGTGCATTACATAATTGTGCGTGGGTTGGAAATGAGCCTGTAGAGTTAGATTGGTTAAGAGAAAATGAAGTATCTCTAAAGTTAACTGGAAGATATCCAGAGATTACAATGGTAGATAAATTCCCAAGATTCTTATCTCATGTAATTCCAGCTGATAATACAAGAATCTTAGAGACTTCAAAAGTTAGATTTGGTGCTCAATTAGCAGCAGGAACTACTGTAATGCCAGGTGCAGCATATATTAACTTCAATGCAGGAACTGAAGGTGTTGTAATGGTAGAAGGTAGAATTTCTTCTTCAGCAGTTGTTGGCGCAGGTTCAGATGTTGGTGGAGGAGCTTCTATTCTTGGTGTTCTTTCAGGAACTGATGGTGTTCCAGTTTCAATTGGATCAAACACACTTCTTGGAGCAAACTCTTGTACTGGTACAGCTATTGGGGATGGTTGTATTTTAGATGCAGGTGTTACAATCTTACCTGGTACAAAAATCACTCTTTCTGAAAAAGCAGTAGCTGCTCTAAAAGAGATTAATCCAGATAAAGAGATTAAAGAGCTTATGAGAGGTATGGACTTCCAAGGTGTAAATGGAGTTCACTTTAGACAAAATTCTGTAAGTGGTCAAATTATTGCAATGAGATCAACAAGAGAAGTTAAATTAAACGCTGACTTACACTAAAACTTAGAAGAGAAGCAATTTTTGCTTCTCTTTTTTATTAAAATAGATCTATACTAGATACTTGTTCTTCATTAAATCTAACTACTTTATCTCTACCACTACTTTTAGCTTCATATAAAGCAATATCTGCATTTTTAAGTACAATATCTAGAGACTTTCCATCTTGTGGAAACATAGATAAACCTAAGCTAACTGTTTTTTTAAGTTTTGCTCCTGCATAAACGTCAATTTCATTTTCTCTAACTCTAGTACCAATTTTTTTAGCAACATGCATGGCATCTTCTTCTGTATTTACACCTACTAGAAGTACTATAAACTCTTCTCCTCCATATCTAATTACTAAATCTGATTCTCTAACTGTTTCATCTAAAATTCTTGCAAGTTCTTTTAATACTTTATCTCCAATATCGTGACCATATTCATCATTAACTGCTTTAAAATGGTCCATATCAAGCATTAAAACACCAATATTAAACTCTTCTCTCATAGCTTGTGGAATTAGCTTTTTAGAATGTTCATCTAAGAATTTTCTATTATAAAGACCTGTCAATCCATCTCTAAATGCTGATTCTTTTAGTGCATTTAATAGAAGTTTCACTTCTAATGCAGGAGTTGCTTCTTTTAAATAACTCTTTATAAATATTGATTTCTCTTTTAGTTTTTCTAACTCTTTATCTGAATTAACAACACAATGTATAATAAGATATAAACTTTTTGCTATGTTTACATTAAAACAGTAATAAAATTTATCTTCTTTTTCAAAGTACTGGCACGTATTATGATGATTTATTGAATATACATCACTTTTTGTTCTTGCACTTCTACAAAGTTCAGGGGAGTTACATAAGGTTTCTTTACAATAGAAAGAATCACCATGTTCTACAACTTTTTTCATTTTATGTTGCAACATATTAATTTCTATAAAGGTAAAGTTTTCAATATTGAATCTATAGAGTAAAACTTCTGATAGTCTTTTGTATATTTCTTCTTTTGTATCATCTTTTTCAACTTGTTTTTTAAATTGATAAAGATTAGAAAGCTTACTAATAATATCTTTTGAGTCTTTTAATGGGTTTCTTACTTTATTAGAAACATGGTAGCCTACAAAACCTTGAAGTTTTTTATCAATATCTTCTGTAGTATCTTTAAAAGTTGACATTAAACTATTATAATCGTTTGTTAATTCAACCATTTCTCCTGATAAACCTATTGGAGTATCAATTTTTTTAAAGTCTCCAACTGAAGCTTCTTTCATATTTGTTTTAAATAGTGAAAATAGTAAAGAATAAGGAGTTAAAAATTTCTTACTTAAAATTAAAAACATTATTATAGTAATTAGAATTATAAGCATAATTATATATAGAGATTCAATACCAATCTCTTTTAAAATACTAATATCAAGTTCTAAGGATACAGCTCCTAAAGTATCTCCACTTTTTACATTATGGCATTTTAGACAATCTATTCCTTTCTCCGCTAAAGCATTATAAGGAATTGTAACACGAACAGAACTTTTTGTAATACTTTCAGATACTTCATATCTCATTTTCCCTGTTTGTAAAACTATCTCATCTAAACTATCTCTAGGAGTGTTGTAAGATTCTTTATTAAATTGATTATTAACATTTTCACTCCTAACTAACCACAACTTATCTACATTTTTCATATTTGAAACAGATTGAATAAAAGTATCAACTTGATGCATATTATTATTTATCATATGCGATGTAAGACCACTTTTCACTACTTCTGATATAGATTGTGCATTATGTATTGCAGACTTAATTCCTGAGGCTCTTAGGTTATAAAGACTTAAAAATGTGATTATAATAGATAAGATAAGTATCATTACTGTAGTAATAAGTACAATGTTTTTCTTCATGAAATATCCTTATGAAGATATTTTATTTAAAACTTACTTAATTATTTATATTAAATCATTGTTTTTACAGGGGAAAATAAACATTATTTTTATATTCTAAAAAGATCTTTAGGATTTATATGCATTTCATTTTTAGTAGCTTGAAAAGTAAGCGTATTATTTACACGTCCAACTACATATCCTTTTTTAATCCATCTACCAACTTTTAGAGATGGAGAAATTTTATCAAGGTGTGAATATATTGTATGTAAACCATTTTTATGAGCTATAATTACAACATTTTCAAGCATTCCTGCATCTTTTTTTGCGTAAACAATTTTACCATTAAATATTGATTTTACTTTTGCTTGAGGTTTTTTTGTTTTTAAGACAATTGATTCATTAAATAGTTGAATTTTATATACCGGGTCAAAATATTTTCCAAATTTTTTAACAACTTTAAAAGAATCAAGTGGCGCAATGGTTTTTCTACCCTTATATCTAGATATTTTTACTCCAGAAGTAGATGATCCAATCATTCTAACATCTAAATCAATATCTTTTGCATACTTCTCATTTCTGCTTTCTTCAACATTGAAATTCTCTTTTTTAGAACTACCTTTTTTACTTTTTTGCTTTTTTCTTTGTGCTTCTCTAGCTTTTTTCTTTTTTAGTGCAGCTAATTTTTTTGCTTTTTTTATTCTTGCAATTCTTTGTTTTTCTAACTCTTCTTTTTTTAGAATATTAAGCTTTCCAAGAAGCTGTTTTAAAGAGTTTTGTTTAGTTAGAGTCTTTTTTAATTGATTCTGATACTCTTTGTGTTTTGTTTCCAATGAAACTAAAGATTTTGAGTATTTCTTTTTTAAAGAGTTTAGTTCATTTTTTCTTTTTTTTCTTTTTTCTATATATTTACTAATCTTTTTAATTCTACTTTGATTCTCTTTTTTATTTTGAGTTAAAAGTTCATAGCTTGTATTTAGTTTTAAAATCTCATCTTTTGAACTTTGAGATAAAATAGTATAAATTTCAGAATCAATCAATTCATTTAAAGAACTTTCGTCTGCAAGCTTTAAAGCAATTGAAGAAGAAAAATCTTCAATTATAACTTTTACTATTTGTTTTTCATTCTGTTTTTTTTCTTTTATTAGTGTTTTTGAGTTTTTTTGTAAAGAGTTTAATGCTCTTTTTGCTTCTCCCAATTGTTTTTCATGTTTTTTTATATCACTATTTATAGTAGTTATATCTTTTTCAAGCTTTGTTAATTCTCTATTTTGATTTGTAATTTGTTTTGCTAATATTTTAATTTGTAAATCGGCCTTCTTTTGTGCAGATTCACTTTTTTTTAAATTTTGTTTATTAGTTTGAATCTTCTTTTCAATACTCTTTGTTGATGCATTCACAGAGCTAAGGACAAATAGTAGTATAATAATATATTTAATCATATTTAATTTTATATTTTAACAATACACCAAGTATTGTAAGAATTGAGATACCAAAAGATAGTAAAAATATTTTTATTAAAGAATTATTCAAAGTTAGAGTTACCATGACAATATCTTCTAAATCATTTGGTAATAAAATGCCAATATTATCAATTAGATAGACAAATATTCCAGAAACAACTCCAAAAGATATAAATGAACTAAATATAGCATATTTTAAAATTGTAGATGAACTATATAGAATTGATGCCCCATGAAGTTTTAAGATTGTGATTTTTTCATGATGTTCAAAGAACCATATTCTAATCTGCTTTGAAATCATTATAATAGCAAAGATAACAATGATTGAAAATAGTATTAAACTTATTTGACTAAGAAGTAGTAATAGTAGATATACACTATTATGGTTTTTAGAGAAAATCTCTACTTTTCTAATATTTTTATTTTGATAAAGTTGGTTTTTTATAGTTTCCAATTCACTTGTTGTTGGAAAAATTTCTAATTTTATTTTATAAAAGTGAGGTAGTTTTCTCTTTAGTAAATCAATCGATGATTTTGATAGATTTGATTTAATATTATTGATTATCCTATTATTTTCTAATGTAATGATTTTTTCTACATCTATTCCTGCAAGTTTTGTAATATTCTCTTTTATTAAAGGAGTATTTGTAATTACAACTATAGAGTAATCGTTTGCTATAGTTCTTTTATAGTTCTCTAATATATTTGATGAAAAAAGATATATTATAAATGATATTAACATTGCAGTTAATGGAATAATAAAGGCAAAGGTATTTTTAAGAAACTTCATAGATTATCCCATCTTCAATTGATAATTGTCTAAATCTAATACCAAAGTTTTTTGGAACTCTGTGAGTTACGACTACTACTGTTATTCCTAATTGTTCATTGGCACCTTTCAATAAGTTCCATACAACATCAGCAGAGTAGTCATCAAGGTTCCCTGTAGGTTCATCTGCAATTATAATTTTTGGATTATGTGCAAGTGCACGTGCTACGGCAACTCTTTGTTGCTCCCCACCACTTAGTTCATTTGGATAATATCCTTGTCTGTGTTCAAGTTTTACGTGTGCTAATAGTTTAGTTGCTTGTTCTTTTGAAACATCATGTGAATAACCATTGATTTTAAGAGGAATCATTATATTCTCTTCTATCGTCCACTCTTTTATAAGTTTATAGTCTTGAAAAATAATACCAATATCTTTTCTAAGACGTCTAAGAGGTTTTCCTTTTATTCCATAAACTTCTTGGTCTGCAATATTTAGACTTCCATGTTTTAAAGGGATCTCTCCATAAAATGATTTTAATAGTGTAGATTTACCACTACCACTTGTTCCTCCAATAAATATAAACTCTTTTTCACGAATAGAAAAGTTTCCTTTTTTGATTATGTATTTATTCTCATCGTATGAAAGGTATATATTTTTTGCAGTTATCATTTCTTTAGCATCTCTTTTAATTTGTTATGTGCTTTTATATTTGCACTTGTAGGAAGAGGCAAGTCTTGAAAATATTTAGCTTTTTTATTTTGAACTAAAATATATTTACTTAAAGGTCTATCAAAACTTCCAAATGTTACTTGAATAAGACCAGAGTTTTCTTTATCATCTATTGTAAATAAATCTTCAACATGAATAAAATAGTCCTCTTTTACTACAGCTTTTGTACAAAGTGTTTTTATACTTTCATCAAACTCTATTTCTTCATCAAATGTAAAGTCATAATCTAAGTTAATGTCTTCATCTTCTTGATTACATTCTAAAATAACATCATAGATATTTTTACCTTGTCTTTTCCATCTATCTTCATATTTACTAGATACTTTTAAATCTTTATTTATATCAATTGTAATTCTTCCAGAATTTAGATTTGTAAGAAGGTCTGTGCAGTAATCAAAATATTTTCTACTATCAGTTCTAAGTTCAAGAGTTCCATTAAGTTTTAGAACTCTAAGAGCTTCATTTATAAAAGCATTTGAATAGATTCTTCTATGTGGTTTTTTATCCCAAGGTACTGGGAAATGAACAAAAATTCTTCCTACTTTATTTGAGTTTATAAACTCCATAAAAAGTCTTGCATCATAGTTTACAACTAAAATGTTATCAAGCTCTTGTATTTTTATCTGCTTTAATAGTTGTTCTATTGATGGAGTATGAATTTCAAGTCCAATAAATTGTATATGTGGATTCTCTTTTGCTTGGTGTAGAAGATGTCTACCGCTTCCAAAGCCTATTTCTATCCAAATCTCTTTATCTGTTTTAAAATCATTTATAAAGTAATCAATATCTTTTAAATACTCTTGAGTAGGTTTGATTTTTTGATTGAAATTTTGAGTATTTGAAAATACTATATTAGCTTCAACTTCATTTGCATAAGAGTTTAAAGCATCTTTTACAAGCTGAACAGGAGTAACTCTTGTTACTTTATCAGCTTTCAAAAGATGTTTTTCTTCTTTCTCTTTTAAAGTTAAAAGAAACTCTTTATTCTCTTTTTCAACACAAACTCTATATTCTGGTTTTCTCATCTTTGTAGTAAAATTGTATGATTTAGCTACAAAGTTGAAAGTAACGTCCCCATTTTTTGAAGGCGTTACTAATTTTTTATTATATTTATCAAAAACTATGTGAGGCATATATTTAGTTTAACTCTTTTAATTTTGGTAAAACAAGTTCTGTTTTTGTTGTTAATGGAGACAAAATTCCAAACTCATCTACAGATTGAATAGCATAGTTATACTCAATTCCTCTTGCAATATCAGAATCAATAAATTTTAAATCCGTGATATCTTTGTATTTAATTGTTTTTATTTTAAAGAAGCTTTCTTTAATTGTTTTATGAACAATATACGAAACAGCTCTTTTATCTCCAGCTTGCCATTTTAAAATTGCTTTTTGACCTTGGATATTAGCTAGGGTGATTATAGGTTTGTTTAATATTCCAAGTGTTGTTCCCATAACTGAGTTGATATTTAGGTCACTTTCTAAACCATCTTTATCCACTGAACTTATTTTATAAAAATAAACTTTTCCATCTTCATTAATAATATCTTCATAATTTAAAGTATTTGAATTAAGTGTTTTGATTTTATCAAAATAGTCGTTTGAACCTGTACTTCTATAAACGTTATATTTTAATACATCAGAAGAAGCAGAAGCTTGCCAATTTAGAGAAATCTTTTTTGGTAAGTTTTTACTTACATTTAATCCTAAAATACCTTCAGGAAGTGGTTTCGTTTGGGCTTTTACAATTATGCTTGATTGTGTCTCTAATCCATCAAATGTTACAGCTGTAACTTTATAGTTATAAAGTACATTGTCTTTTAAATCTAAATCAATATATTCAGCTTGTAGTCTTCCATCAACTGTAGCAATCTTTTCCCACTCATTTGCTGAAGCAGGAGTACTTCTATGAATTTTATAAGCCTCTACTCTTTCGTTAGAGTGAGGTCTCCATATAATTTTGATTTGTCTTGGAAGATTTGAAATTGCCTGAATAAAACTTACTCCTTCCATTCTTGGAAGTGTAGAAACTACGTAATCATTTGTAGTCCTTGATTCAACTTCTCCTTTTGTAGCAGCAGAAATTTTGTAAACATATTGCGTATTTGGTTCAAGGTCTTCATCAACATAGTGTGTAGTGTATCTATTTTCTATTGTATCAATTAGTTTAAGTTTTGAAGCATCTTTTGACATATTTGCTCTATAGAAATGGTATCCAACAACTCTTGGGTCATCAACTTTTCTCCATTCAAATGCAACAGCATTCATATCAGCAATAGATCTAATTGATGCTGAGTCAACTACTTCTAAAGTTTCATCAATTTTTGGCATTTTTGGTTGTGATAAGCTTCCTTTAGTTGAACAACCACTAACTAAAAGAATTAAAGCTGCTAATGATGTTAGTTTCATCAATTTTGTCATATACTCTCTCCATATCAAAGTTTTTTGTTAAAAAGTTATGCATATCATCACTTAAGTTAGCTGTGAAGCTCATTTTTTCATTTGTAATAGGATGAATTAAATATAGATTATATGCATGTAAATAAAATCTATTTATTTTATTTAATTCGCCCTTAAATCCATATAAATTATCACCTAAAATATGCCTATTTATCGTACTTAGATGTACTCTAATTTGATGAGTTCTTCCTGTAAAAAGTTTACAAGCAATTAAGTCATATTTTTCATTATTTGATGAAACAAGTTTTGTAAATGCTGATTTTGCATTTTTCCCATTATCAATAATTGCCATCTTTAATCGATTGTTAGGATTTCTTGCTATTGGCTTTTCTATAATTAAATCATCTTTTAAGGGTAAATCAATGATTGCTAAATAGTATCTACCCATTGATTTATCCTCAAGCTGACGTGCAAGTCCAGCGTGAGCTTCATTTGTTTTTGCAATTACCATAACCCCACTAGTTCCTTTGTCAAGTCTATGAACTATACCGTGTCTTTCTTCTCCTGAAATTGTTGAGAGAGATATCTTTTTTAGTTTTAACCAATCAACTAAAGTGGCATCTTTTACACTAGGAGCATCATGTACTGTTAGGTTATAGGGTTTATTTAAAACTAAAATATATTCATCTTCATAAATGATTTTTACATCTTTATCTTCTAAAGAGTTTTTTACAAACTCTTCATCTTTTATTGGGTTTAATTCAGTTTTAGGAAAATGAACTTCTACTTCTTGGTCGATTTTTAATTTAAGACCAGTCTTACTAATGGTTTTACCATTTACTTTGACATACTCTTTTTTTATAAGTTGTTCTATTTGATTTCTTGAAGCCTCTATATTTAATGCTAAAAATTTATCTAATCTATTTGGCTCTTGAACAATAAAAATTTTATCCATATTTGGGTACTCTTTCATTATGCGTTTATTTGACAAAAGAATTATATCTCATTTTGACTATTTATTAATAATATTTGTTTTACCTTTAATTTTACTTTCATATAATTTGATAAGTGAAATTAGTAGAACTTTAGCAAACAAACAGATAGTATACTTCTCTATCTCTTTATTAGCTTTTTTAATAATCTTTATTTTACCTATACGTAGACGTATCCGTTGGATACCATTTTTTTATTGGTTAGGAATTATTCTTCTTTTAGCGGTTGAATTTTTTGGGGAAACAAGGCTTGGTGCAAAAAGATGGTTATCTTTGCCAATTGGTGGTATGACTATACAGCCAAGTGAACTCTTTAAACCAGTATTTATTTTAATGATGGGATATTTGATTCAAAATAGGCAACCTGATAAAAATGGCTATAACCTAAAAGATTTTGCATATTTGTCTTTTTATATTCTCTTACCTTTTATACTTATTGCTAAAGAGCCTGATTTAGGAACAGCTTTAGTTCTTTTATTAGTTGGTTATGGAATACTATTTATTATAGGAGTTAATTGGAAGATTTGGGCAACAATCTTTATAACTATTGGATTAGCATCACCTTTTATTTATACAAATTTGATTAAAGATTATCAGAAAAAAAGAATACATGATTTTTTAGCAGAGGAGCCTAGTTATCAAGTACAACAATCAATTATTGCAATTGGAAATGGTGGACTTATTGGAAAAGATACCCAAGAAGCAACTCAGACCCAGTTAAAGTTTTTGCCTATTGCAACAAGTGATTTTATTTTTGCTTATTTTGTTGAAAGATATGGATTTTTAGGAGCCTTTGGACTGATTTTTGTTTATGCTCTTTTGATTCTTCATCTTCTTTCCTTGAATTATTATTTTCATGATGATTTTGTAATTCGTGCCTTTGCCTCCGGCTTGGGTCTTTTGATATTTTTAAATATGAGTATTAACATTTTGATGGTAATTGGATATGCACCAGTTGTTGGACTTCCTCTGCCCATGTTCTCCTATGGTGGGAGCTCATTTATTAATTTTATTGTTTTATTTGCAATTTTAGAGAATCTATTGGCATTTAGATTTATGGATTCTTATGGATTTGAAAGGAGATTAAAGTGATTGCTGAAAATAGTTGTTTTATAGGTTTTGATAATGAGTTTGAAGAGTCAAAGGCTGTTCTATTTGGGGCTCCTTTTGATGGGACAACTTCTTTTAAACCTGGAACAAGGTTTGCTCCAAGTGCTATGAGAGAAGATTCTTGGGGACTTGAATCTTATAGTCCATATTTAGATAAGGATTTAGAAGATTTAAAACTTTTCGATTATGGAAATTTAGAACTTCCTTTTGGGGATAAGAAAAAAACTTTAAGAATGATTCAAGAACATGTTCAAGAGATAATTGATGCTGGGAAAACTCCTATTATGATTGGAGGAGAACATTTAGTATCTTTAGCTCCCGTAAAAGCACTTTCTAAAAAGTATGATGATTTAAATATTATTCATTTTGATGCACATACTGATTTAAGAGAAGAGTATTTAGGTGAGTCTTTAAGTCATGCAACTGTTTTAAGAAGAATCTATGACCAAGTTGGAGATGGTAAGCTAAATCAATTTTGTATAAGAAGTGGACTTAAAGAAGAGTTTGAGTGGGCTAAAAAACATTCACATTTAGAGAAGTTTACATACAATACTTTAGAATCATGTGTAAGACGACTTAAAAATAAACCAGTTTATATAACAATAGACCTAGATGTATTAGACCCTTCGGTATTTCCAGGTACTGGCACACCTGAACCAGGTGGAATAGATTTTCATCAAATGATGGAGATAATAGGGCACTTATCAAAACTTGAAAATGTAGTAGGTATGGATGTAGTAGAACTAAGTCCAAAATTTGATGCAAGTGGTGTTTCTACTGCTGTTGCATGTAAGACACTACGTGAACTTGTATTAGCTACAATAAAATAGAGAGAGTATCTACCTTTACCTTTGTTCCCAAGCTCCTACTTGGGAATTTATATTTAGGTTGAATATTAAGTGATAATTATAGTGTGCATTCTCAACGGGACGGTGGGAACTAGGGAAAGTAGGCTTTTGTAAGAATGGTTTTTTATAGTCTTTTATTACCTAAGAAAAAGGTGCTTGAAAAAAAAGTGCCTGTCTCTTTTATACCTTTATTAGCATATCTTAGATGCCTCTTTACTTGTTCCTTTAATATATCACTGTAAAAACTCATTTTAATTCTCCTATAATCATATGTTTTTTTTTCTTTTTACTATATAAGTAAAAAAAACCATTTTTTGAATTTACACATTCATTGTTATTGAACTCTATAACTTTAACTATATCTACTTTTGTTGACACAATATCTATTTTTTTCCTTTTAAATATAAAAATTTCTATTTCATTGTTATTATTTAATATTGTTAATGCCCATTTATCCTCCGGAAGATTAAATTTATTCTTTTTTAAATAATTGTTTATTTTTTCTATTTGTTTAAAATTTAAATTATTAATTATTTCACTTGAATATGGATAGACTATACAAGCAAGTTTAAAATTTTTTTTAATCAAATCAGTTATTTTTATATGTGTATTATTCTTCCACTCACTTAATAGTTTTTTTTCCAAAATATTTTTAGATGTATCATTTAGTAAGTATATACTTATTATTAAAAAGATAATTAAAAATCCTTTTATTATATAACTTTTCATTATTCTCCCTTTTTTTACCTAACACTCAAACCTTCATCAAGATACTTGATGATAGGATAAATAAAAAACTCAATCACTCGTCTTTTACTAACTTTAATCTCTGGAGTTACACTCATACCAGCTTCTAGATATCTCTCTTTACCTTCTAAGAATCCATACTTTTGAAAGTTAAAGGTATCTATCTTTATTTTTGAATTCATTTTATTTTTTATAAATCCTATATTTTGATTAAGTACATTTGCTTTTACACTTAAATTTGATTGTAGATTTCTTGTTCTTTTTAAATCTTTATTTAAAAGTGTTTGATGTCTTGATTTTTTTAAAAGGGATGATTGGTGTTGAGAGGTTGCTTCTAAAAATATATTTTTCATTAAATTAATATATCAAAAATAAACTTTAATATAATCAAAGATATTACAAAATATAATTAAATAAAGTTTCAATAGAAATATAAGTTAAAATCAAAAGAAAAAAGCTATATCAATAAGAATAAATTAAAATGATATTTATGAATTAAAGAAGAAAGCTTTAGAAAACTCTATTCCATATCAAACACTTATTCAGATGTTAATACACCAGTTTGCATCAAATAAAATAAAACTTGATGTGTAACTATTTTTGATACTCATAGAAAAAAGAAGTTAACTAAGGTCAAATCTTAAAGATCTCTTTTTTGCTATAATCTTTTCTATGAAAAAGATATGCATATTTTTATTATTTACAATTTCTCTTTTTTCTAAAGAGATAAAACCTATTTTTAGCCTTGAAACTAGGGCTTTAGTTTATGATTTTGTACTTGATGGTTCAAATCTTTATGTGGCAAATGATTTTGGTACAATTGAAGTTTTTGATTTGTTCAAAAAGAAAAAAATTGATGAAATTGTACTTCCTCCAATGTTTACACTACAAGGAGAACAAGTAACTCCTAAGATAATCTCTGTAGATAGACACAATGGTAAGACCCTTTTTGTAAGTACTACTTTAAAAGGTTTTAGAGAAGTTTGGTTACATGATGGATTTAATTTAAAGCAGATAATAAAAGCAGAAGATAAACTACCCATTAGAAAAGCAAAGTTTGTTGATGATGGAAAGTTTGTATTTGGAACAATTGCCCATGAAATGATTCTACATGATACAAGTGACAGTTTTAATATATATAGAAAACATATAGAAGAGAGTGCTTTTTCGGATGTTATGTTAAGTGAAGATAAAAAAACTATGGTCTCTTCTTCTGAGAGTGGAAGAGTTACTTTAATTGATGTAAAGAGTGGTGCTATTTTAAATAAATTTGAGTCTCAAAATGTGGATAATATTTATAAATTATCATATAAAAATGGAACTATTGTAACAGCAGGACAAGATAGACGAGTTGCTGTTTATCAAGAAAATGAAAGACCATATTATATAAAAAGTGATTTTTTAGTTTATAGTGTAGGTTTAAGTCCAAAGGGTGAAATTGCAGCCTTTTCAAGTGGAGAAGAGAATCATCTACAAGTTTTTAATGTAAAAACAAAAAAAATGATGAATAGATTAGTTGGACATAAAACAATTCCAACAAATATAAAGTTTTTCAATGAAAAAGAGCTATTTTCCTCAGGCGATGAGAACAGAGTTTTTTATTGGAGAATTGATTAGAGTTCTCTAGGAAACTCTATTGTAAAAGTAGTTCCTTTTCCTACTTTACTTTTACATTCTATTTTACCATTTAGTTTCGTTGTAACTAAATTATAAATAATACTTAATCCTAGTCCACTACCACCTTTCTCTCTATTTGTTGTAAAAAATGGATTAAATATTTTTTGGATAAATTTTTCTTTTATTCCTTTTCCATAATCTTTATAAATTAATGTAATTAAGCCATTTTCTTCTTTTGTAGTTATTTCTATTTTTCCTTCTTCTTTTGAATCATATGCATGAATAATTGTATTCATTATTAGGTTTGTAATAATTTGTGATATAACACCTGGGTAGCCATTAAGAAGAAGGTTTATATTACAATTTATATTAATATCAATATTTGTTTTTTTAGTAACGTTATTTAAACTTATTAAAATTTCGTCTAAATATTCACATAAGTGAAATTTACGTTTTCCATCACTAGATTGGTCAACCGCAACTTGTTTAAAACTTTTTACTAAGTGAGCTGTTTTTTCAAGATTTATATTTATACTTTTTGCTAATTCTTGAGAGTTTTTTATAAATTCTTCAAACTCTTCTTCACTTAATTCCTCTTTGTCATAAAGTTTTGCAACTTTTTCACTTGATGAAATAAAGTGTGTGATACCCGTTAAAGACATACCAACAGGAGTATTAATCTCATGTGCGACACCAGCAACAAGTTCACCTAAACTTGCCATTTTTTCAGATTCAATTAATGAGTCTTGTGTTCTTTTTAACTCATTCATAGATTTTTCTAATTCAAAATTTGCTTCTTTTAATTTTTTTGTTCTATCTTCAACTTTTATTTCTAAATTTTCATTTAGATTTTTTATTTCTTCTTCTGCTTCTTTTCTTGCTTCAATCTCTTTATCTCTTTGAACTATCTTTTCTTCAAGCTGAACATAATGTTCATTTAAAAGTTTCTCTTTCTCTTTGAAGTAATCAATCTTTTTACTAAATTCAGCAGGTGATATTTTCATCTTTTTTATCAGTTTTAAATATATATTTGAAAGACTACTTGATTCTTCTTTTGTAAAAATATCACTTTTTTTAAGTACATTATATGCTACAGCAGTACCTAGAGTACCAGAAAGAATTGATTCTATATGACTATATAGTTTTGATAATTCAATAATATTAATTTTTTCTTTATCTTTAAGTTCAAATTTTTTATGAATTTCATCAATTGTTGTTTCAACTTTTGAGTGAGGAATATATTGAGTCAATATTTTTCTAAAAATATCAAGTTTCTCTTTTGTTTTTATACTCTTTTCTAGTTTCCCAGAGTATTCAATGCTCTCTTTTAGCTCTAAAATATTTATAAAGTCATTTGCTGTTTTTTTCTCTGTTTTTGTAGATTTTGTTATAAGAGATATTAAAATTAGTGCACTTATATTAAAAAACATACTCCAAAGAACTGCATGGGGAATAGAGTCAAATTGAGTTAATCCAAATAAAGCAGTTGGTTTTAATGCTTCAATTCCTAAAAAACCATTGTTTATTATATCACTTGATATCCATTCACTTTTTGCAAATTGTGGAATAATTAGAGTAAAAAACCAAACTGAAAATCCAGAAACTAAAGCTGATAAAGCACCTAGTTTATTTGCTTTTTCCCAAAAAAGACCAGCAATTATAACTGGAGCAAATTGTAATATTGCAGTGAAAGAAATCAATCCAATATTTACAATAAGATTGTTTTTTGATACATATAAATAGAAGAGATAACTTAAATAAATAAGAAGTGTTACTATTATCCACCTAACTAATAGTAACCTTTTTTTCAAAAAATTTAGATATGAAATAGATTCAATTAGAGGTAAGATAAAATAGTTACTTACCATTATTGCCATTGCCATAGAAGTAATCATAATCATACTTGTAGAAGCTGAAAAACCACCAATAAATGCAATTAGTGAAAGTACTGATTCATTTTGACTTATAGGTATGGTTAATACGTAGAAGTCATTTAATTCATGATTTATATCTAATAAAGAACCACCAAGTGCAATAGGTATTGTAAATATTGTAATTAAAAAAAGATATAAAGGAAAAAACCACATCAGTGTTTTTATATGGTTTATATTTGAGTTTTCAACTACACTAATATGAAACTGGCGAGGAAGAAACATTACTGCAAACATAGATAAAATTATGACTGTAATCCAATTTGAATAATCAACACTATTTTCAGATACTCCAATATCTTTAAATATACCTTGTTTTGAAGCTTCATTTAATATTGTTGAAATATCATCAAAAACAAAATATGAAACAAAGAACCCAATAATAAGTAAGGCAAGAAGTTTAATTATAGATTCAAATGCAACAACAAATACCATACCAAAATGACGCTCAGAAGGGTCAAGTTTTCTTAATCCAAATATTATGGTAAATAAAGCCATAATCACAACAATAATAAGTCCTACATCATCAATATTTGTTTTAGCAGTTTCAAAACTTTTAGTATCTTCTATTAGTAAAATATTAATAGATTGAATAATAGCTTTTAATTGAATTGAAATATAAGGGATAATACCTACAAGTGCTCCAAAACTTACAAATGCACCAATAAGTATTGACTTATCATATCTAGCAGAAATTAAGTCAGCTAAACTAGTAACTTTATATTGCTCTTTTATTTTAATAAGTCTTCTTAAAATAATCGGCCATAAAAAGACTACAAGTGTAGGACCTAAATAAACAGCTAGAAATATCATCCCTCCGCTTGAAACTTTTCCAACACTTCCATAGTAAGTCCATGCAGTACAGTAGATAGCAAAGGCAAGTGCATAAATATATTTGTACATTGAGGATTTGAGTTTTTCTGCTTTTTTTTCAACATAATAAGTTAACATAAAAAGCATAATCATATAAATAATAAAAATTAAAATTATATGTTCTAACTCAAACATTTTCATCTTCCTTGAAATCTATTCTGTCAGAAATAAGTTTTAATAAAACAATAATTAAAAACCATGCTAAATAAATCATAGTATAACTATTGAATAAATTGCTTGTATCAATTTGAAAAATTAGGAATATATTTATTACTGTAAATAGGAGTACAAAGATATAAAATAGAAAAATCGAAGAGTTAAATAATTTTTTCATCATTTTTCCTAATATGTACAATTTAGAAATTATAGCACTAATTAGATAAATTATAATCTTTGAATAAAATTTAATAATAATGTATTATGAATAATTAATATATTCTTTGTTATTATTTGTAATAAAATAGTAAATCATAAAGGTTGTACTGTGGCAAAATTAAAATTTTCTAAAAAGAGATCTTCTAAAGATTTATTAATTAGTGATGAGAAGTGGAAAGTATTAATTTGTGATGATGAGCCAGAAGTTCATTCTATTACGAAAACAGTATTGCATGATTTTATTTTTAAAAATAAAAAACTTGAATTTATTAGTGCTTATAGTGCAAAAGAAGCTTTTGATATATTAAAAGTAGAGAGAGGCATTGCAGTAATACTTTTAGATGTAGTTATGGAAAGTGATCATGCAGGTTTAGATCTTGTAAAAAGAATAAGAGATGAACTGAAAAATACTAATCTTAGAATTGTTCTTAGAACAGGACAGCCAGGCTTTGCTCCTGAGAAAGATGTAATTCAAGAGTATGATATTAATGATTATAAAGAGAAAACTGAATTAAGTGATGTAAAATTATATACAACAGTAATGAGTGCTTTACGCTCTTATAAAGATATAAAAGCAATACAAAGAAGCAAAAAGGGGCTTGAAAAGATACTTAAAGCAACTAAAGATATTTACAAAAGAAACTCTTTAGAACTTTTTTCTGATGGGGTATTAACTCAAATTGTATCAATTTTAAGATTAAATGGACACTCTTTTTTAGTAACACAAGATGGTTTTTCCTTAGAAAAAGATGAAAATGAACTTACACTTTTAGCATCTACTGGAAAATATGAAAATAAAAAACTTAATGATATTTTGGATGAAAAGATACAAAAGCTTTTTAATGAGGCTTTAGAGAAGAAAGAGTCTTTGTTTTTAGATGATATTTTTGTTGGATATATACCAACAGAGATTGGAAAAGCAAATTTAATTTATCTAACAGGATGTGAAAAATTAAATAAACTTGATAAAAATCTAATAAAAATCTTTTCAAGTAATGTTTCTACAGCATTTAATAATCTTTATTTAAATAAAGAGATAATAGATACTCAAAAAGAACTTATTGAAACTTTAGGTGAAACTGTTGAAAGACGTTCTAAAGAAGCATCTCATCATGTAAGAAGAGTCGCAAATATCTCTTATGAATTAGCATTGAAAGTTGGACTTGATGAGAAAGAGGCATCCTTAATTAGAAATGCTTCTCCTATGCATGATGTAGGAAAAATTGGTATCCCTGATTCTATATTATTAAAACCTGATTTATTAACGGCAGAAGAGATAGAGACTATGAAAACTCATACTGATATAGGAAAAAACATTTTAACAAATTCAAAAAGAGAAGTTTTACAAGCTGCATCTATCATTGCTTATGAACATCATGAAAGATGGGATGGGAAAGGATACCCAAGAGGATTAAAAGGTAATGAAATTCATATTTATGGTCGTATAACAGCTGTTGCAGATGTTTTTGATGCATTACTTCATAAAAGATGTTATAAGGAACCTTGGCCTATTGAAGATGTAATTTCTTATTTTCAAGATGAAAAAGGGAAACATTTTGATCCAGAGTTAGTTGATTTATTAATTGCAAATTTAGATACTTTCAAAAAAATTGAAAATATCAATTAATCTCTTTTGATTTTTTTAGTGCATATTTAGTAAAGAGTGGTCCAATAAGCTCATGTATTACAGTTGTAATTAATATTATATTAAAAACAATAATTGCAATATCATGTTGTGGGAACTCTTTTAATACAAGCATTGCAAGCCCTAAAGCAACACCTGCTTGTGGAAGTAGGGCATATCCAAGATAATGGGTTATATTTTTATTTGCATTTGATATTCTTGCACCTATATATGTTCCCAATAGTTTACCAAAAGTTCTAGCAAATACATAGATTAAAGCTATATGCCAAAGATGAGAAACTTGTTCTAGGTTTATATGCATTCCTGAAATCATGAAGAAAAGCATAAATATAATATCTAAATAGATTTTTTCTAACTCATCAAAAATCTTATCAAAAAAGTCAGATTTATTTGAAAGAACTAAACCAAAAATCATAATGGAAAGAAGTGCTTCAAGATGAATAAAATGAGCAATTGTATAGACAAGTAAAATATTTCCTATACAAATGCTTATTAAGCTTTTATTTTTGATTTTTTCTACAATCCAAATTGTAATATAAGCAAATATTATTCCTAAAAAAATAGATGCTGCAATCGTTGCAAAAGCTACTGATAATATAAAAAACATTTCTTTTGTGGAAGCTTCAAGAATTGATATGTTTATAGAGTATGCTAAAGAATAGTTTATAATTGATAAAATATCATCAATTGCAACAATAGCAATTAAAGCACTTGTAACTATTCCACTACTTTTGTATTGATGAATTACAGCAAGAGTTGTAGTTGGCGCTGTTGTGGAAGCAATTGCTCCTAAAAAAAGTGCAATTGTAATATAAAAAACAAAGTTAGTAAGTTCAGTTTCATTTGGTATTAAATATGGTAAGAAGATATATACTGTAATTGCAGTTATTATAAATGCTATTTGTGCTTGAAATACTGTTATATATCCTATTACATCTTTAGAACGATCTAGAGTTTTAAACTTTAAACTTCCACCAATAATAAATGCAATAATTGCAATGGCAAAGTCAATAATCCAATCCATGTTTTTTACAAAATTTTTTGGAAGGACATTAGTTATTTCAGGGCTAAGTAACATTCCTATAATAAGATAGAGTGTTACATTCGGGATATTAAATTTATCGGAAAAAAGCTTTGACATATATCCCAAGATTAGTAAGAAGCCAATCCAAAATAATAGTTCCATAACTAATTATATCCTAATAAAAAGCGGATAGTTTTTATTATGTGTATTTTTTTATAATATCTTTTATTTCATCAAGAAGTTCAATAGAGGCTTCAATTTCAGCTTTTCTAATAGCCACACTTTCCACATTACATCCAATAGGAATACCTTTTCTAATCCCAAATTTATATAGTTCTTCAAAAATATCTCTTGATAACTTTACTGAATCATGAAGAATATCCCCTGATTCTTTTAAATCTTCTTCTAAATAGTTTGGAACATGTATCCCTAACCATTTCATAAAATCAAGTGTTTTAGCACTTCCACAAGGGGTTAGTGTAAAAATAATTGGAACCATTTCATAGTTATTTTCTTTTGCGTATTTTGCATAATCTGTCAAAAATGTTTTTGCAGCATGTAAATCATAAACACATTGAGTAATAAAATATTCACAAGAGCTATTTTTCTTTGAAAATACTCTTAGATGTTCATCATGCTTTTTTGTATGTCTTTCAGGAATTGCAATTCCTCCTAGACATAGATTGTCATTTACTTCTCTTTTAATTTCATATGCATCTTTTAAAGTCAAAGGGTTCTTTTGTTCATGCGAAGCAGCCCCAACAAAGACAGAGTGAACTTGACTTGTTTTTGTAGTCTCAAGCCATTCTGAAAAAGTTTCTGTATTGTAATTTCCTACAGCTCTATATACTATTCTTGGTGTTTTTAATTCTTGGAGATAGTTTTTTGAGTATTCACAAGGGTTTAGTGTTTTAATAAAAGGGAAAGGTCTTTTTTCATCAGTTCTATCTGATTCATCTTGGATATCATAAAGAACTAAACCATCAACATTTAACTTTGAAATTCTTTCAATATGTCTTTGTGCTATCTCTTTTATTTCATTTTCTGTATGATTTGCTTTTGGAGGAGTAATACCATAAAGAATAATTCCATTTTCTTTGTTTCTTATTTTATCTGTTAACATCATGAGGCCTAATAATTATTATAAAATTTTTCCGTATTTTACTTAATACAACTTGTAATAAACATAAATTTTGACTTTTGTTTTTGTTTTTGGTCTTGGATAGTCTTTATATGCAATCTCGATTGTTTTTATAGAGTTTTTATCTAAACTTGAATATCCAGAAGAACCTATTAATTCTAATTGTGAAATATCTCCATTTGGATGTAAATAAAATTGAACTATATTCATACCTTGTTGTCGCGTTCTTACTGCAATTGATGGGTATCTTAAGTACTTTTCTGTAATTCTTCCTATATTTTTAAGATTTTTTTGTAAATATACTTTTTGAACTTTTGTAAAAGAGTTATACTCTTCTCCATATAGTTTTAAATAGCTTTTTGTAATATCATCAAGCATATTCCTATCTAAAGGTACAGGATCCGCTAATAAAAAGTTCTCTAAAGATTTTTTAGGAATAGTTTTTCTTTTTTCTTGAGGCTTGATAATTACTTGTTTTGTAATAGGTTTTGTTGGGGTAGGTTTTATAGTGACTTTTTTTATAGGTTTAGGAATAGTTTTTTTAGGCTTCTTAACAATTCTCTTCTTTTTCTGTGGAACTATTTTCTTTCTTTCAACTTTTTTATAAATTCTTTTAGTTTCTATTTTAGGAGATTTCTTAATTTTTGGTTTTTGAACTTTTTGGGCAATAGGTTTTTGCATTATTCTCACATAATGAACAGAAGATTTTTTTATCTCTTTTGAAGTTGATGCTCTTTCTTTTGTCTCTTCTTTCTGTTTGATATTTGAAATAAGTAATAAATGTAAAGAGAGTGATATTATAAATGCAAGTACAATTAATTTCATAATGCAATTGTAGTGACTTATGCCTTAAATCAGAACTAGGTTACTCTATTTCTTCAACTCTATTCTTACCATTTCTCTTTGCTTCATAGAGTGCTTTATCTGCTCTTTTGAAAATAGTATGTAAACAGTCATTTTCTTGAATTTGAGTGACTCCAAAACTACAAGTTATAGAACCTGCTTTAGAGTGTGTTAATTTAGCAATTTTAATTCTAAGGTTTTCACAAACAATTTTAGCCCCTTTTGTATCTGTTAATGGCATTATTAAAATAAACTCTTCTCCTCCCCACCTTGCAATTGTATCAATGTCTCTTATATTAGTTTCAATTGTTTTCGCCATTGTTCTTAGGACTTCATCTCCTATTAGATGACCATAATTATCATTAAAGTTTTTAAAATAGTCAACATCTAATAGTGCAATAGAAAAAGCTTGTTTATATCTTTTATATTTGGATAGTTCGTTTTCAAATAATTCTTCAAATTTATTACGATTATAAATACCAGTTAAATTATCAATATATGCCTTATGTGTTATTTTAATATTTTGTTCTTGCATAATGTTTATATTTGTCAAACTGATTAAGTATAAATCTTCATCTTCAAGATCTTCTATTTTATCAATATGAATATGAAAAGTATTTGGAGTAATATTATCTTTTAAAAGAAGTACGACTTTTTTTATAGCTTTAGACTGCTCGTATCTTTTAAGAAATTCTTCTTTTGTATCTGCATAAAGATAGTCTTCTTTTGTAGAAAATATATCAAGAACTGAATCATAGATTAAAGAGTATTCTTCAAGATCTTTAATATTAAAAAAATCTAAAAAAGATTTCGAATGGAATGATATAGTATTAAAATCAGTAAGAAGAGTTATCCCTGATTGATTATTTAAAATACTTTGTAAAATAGTTCTTCTTCTTATATTCTGTTTTCTTCTAAGCAATTTATCTACAATGACTTCTAACTTGCCATAAATAATATTTATACTTAATTCTCTACTAATATAATTATCAACATGAAGATCAAATGCTTTCATTAAATAATCATTATTGATTTTATTACTTAGTATTATAATAGATTGATAAATATCAATTCTATTTATCTCATTTATGAATTTAAAAACTTCTTCATTAATATCTGTAATTATTAAATCAATGTGTTCTTTATTATACTCTTTTAAGGCAAGACTATGCTCTTTATAAAGGAATAAGTTTATTGAATAATTTTTAATTGATTTATAAAATAAGTCACATTCTAAGTCTTCAGTATGTATATACATAATATTTAGATTTTCTAAAATTGAGTGAGTCATTAAGTTCATTATTTTTCCAAATAGAAATGTAATATTCGGGTTATTATATTGAAAGTAATCTTAAACTAAATAATTATTATAGCTTATTTATTAAAAAATTTATTTTACTTATTAATTGTTATTTATACTTTTGTATCTACATATAAAGTAAGTTATAGTAAAATATTGCCCTTAATTAAAAAAGATTAGTAAAAACAATATTATAGGACTTAGAATGTTTGAAAAATCAATAAAAGCTTATGAAGAAGCTAAAGAAGTTATTCCAGGTGGTGTTGATTCACCAGTACGTGCATTTAAATCAGTTGGAGGAACACCACCATTTATAGATAGAGGTGAGGGCGCATATTTAATTGATATTGATGGAAATAAATATTTAGATTTTGTACAATCTTGGGGACCACTTATTTTTGGACATTGTGACAGTGATATTGAAGAAGCTGTAATTTCAACTGCAAAAAAAGGTTTATCTTTTGGTGCACCTACTGTTCTTGAAACGCAATTAGCACAAGAGATTGTTGATATGTATGAAAATGTAGACAAAGTAAGATTTGTAAGTTCAGGTACTGAAGCAGTTATGTCAGCTATTAGATTAGCACGTGGTGTAACAGGGAAAAATGATATTGTAAAGTTTGAAGGATGTTATCATGGACACTCTGATTCTCTTTTAGTTCAAGCTGGATCAGGAATGGCAACATTTGGAGCACCAAGTTCTCCAGGAGTTCCAGCTGATTTAACAAAACATACACTTCTTTGCGAGTATAACAATATAGAAAACCTTAAAAAATGTTTTGAAGATTCAAATGATATTTCTTGTATTATAATTGAGCCTATTGCTGGAAATATGGGACTAGTTCCAGCAAGTCTAGAATTCTTAAAAGCTTGTAGAGAGCTTTGTGATGCGAATGGTGCATTACTTATATTTGATGAAGTAATGTCTGGATTTAGAGCTTCTTTAACAGGGGCTCATGGTATTGTAGATACAAAGGCTGATATTATTACATTTGGAAAAGTAATTGGTGCAGGAATGCCTGTAGGTGCTTTTGCTTCATCTAAAGAGATTATGGGACATTTATCTCCAGATGGTGCAGTATATCAAGCAGGAACATTAAGTGGAAACCCAGTTGCAATGGCAGCAGGTTTAGTATCACTTAAGAAGTTAAAAGCTAATCCAGAAGTTTATGACAAGTTAAATGAAAAAGCTAAAAAATTAGTAAATGGATTAAAAGTTGTTGCAGTTAACAATGGAATAGGACTTCAAGTGGATACAAGAGGTTCTATGTTTGGGTTCTTTTTTGCAGATGAAATGCCAAGAAACTTCCAAGAAGTAACAGATTTTTGTAATTTTGAAAGATTTGCAAAATTTCACCATGAAATGATTAAAAAAGGTTTTTATTTTGCTTGTTCTCAATATGAAGCAGGATTTATAGCAACAGTTATTACAGATGAAATGATTGATGAGTGTATTAAAGCTGCTGATGAAGTAATGAAGAGTTTATAAAATAAAAGGAAAAAGATGAGTGATATTATTGAGAAAGGTGTTGACCTATTAAAAAAAGCAAATGTTTACTTTGATGGAAGAGTAACAAGTAGAAATTATACTGATGCAAATGGTGTAATTAAATCTTTAGGAGTAATGCTTCCTGGAGAGTATACTTTTGGAACAAAAGCACCTGAAAAAATGGAAATTATTTCAGGAACTGTTGAAGTATTATTTGCAGGGATGGAAAGTAATTGGGAAACATTTAAAGGTGGAGATAGTTTTGAGGTTCCTGGAAACTCTAGTTTTGAAATCAAAGTAGAAGAAATAACAGATTATTGTTGTACATACTATTAAAATAGGATTATTATGAAAAATAAAAAAGAAGAATTAACACCAAAGCATAGGGAAAAACTGCAAGCACTTGATAACTTATCTCTAGGTATATCAATTGTAGCTGCAATTGCTATTGGTTTTGGTATTGGTTATGGGCTTAAATCTTGGACAGGATATGAATGGACTTTATGGCTTGGTATTTTTTGGGGTGTAGCTGCAGCTGGTCTTAATATTCAAAAAGCTTATAAAAGAGCACAGAAGACTTATGAGGGTATGGAAAATGACCCAAGATATGCACATAGAGCAAAACATGGAGATAAGTCTTATAACGACGATGACGAATAAAAATAGTATTATAGGATTTGCAAAGGTTTTTATTATTGTAAACCTTTGCTTAATTGCATATGCAGTATTTTTTTATGATAAAACTTGGCTTTTAAATACTCAGGTTGCATTTTTTGGTTCACTTTTTGTTACTATTGCATCTTTTCTTTCTTATAAAAGAAATGTGAATAGTAGACTATCAAACTATGATGCTTCAAAAGAGTTAAAAATAGATGATAGAGATAAGGTTGATGAAATAGACGACCCTTTTGATCTATATTCTCCTGAAGCAGAGCCAATTTCAGAAGAAGAGTTAACTCCTGAAAAAATAAAAGAGATTTTAAAAGAAGAAAAGTCTAAAGTAAAAAAGAACTCTTTAAAAAATACACTTTTTTCTGCGGGAGGATTTATCTCTATCTATAGAGTTTTAGGATATGGCTTTTTAATTTTTGGTTTTTTTGCTTTAAATAATAATAAAATATTTTTAGCAGTACCATTTCTAGTAGGACTTACTGTTGTCCCTTTATCTGTCTTAATTGCGAAGTTTACTCTAAAATTAGAGGAAGGTCAATAGTAATCTTATCTTCATCTCTTGTTACTATAAATGAAGCATCTTCATCTTTATAGCTAAAGTTATTAGTATTACAAGAGATACTAGAAAAAACCTCTACACTAATGATAGAGTGTTTTTTCCCATCTATTTTTATATATTCACCAATTTTTAATATAACAGAAGTTGTTAGCATCTCTGAAGTTTCAAATACATCATAAATAAGGTTTAGAACCTTTATAAATTCACTTGCATTTATCTTAAATTCTGGGATAGAAGGGTCATAGTTTTTAATAAATTTAGCTTTTGATTTAATCTTTTTAGCTGATATTGCTAAGTCAACTAAAGTAAAAATATTTGTAATATTTGTATTTTTAGTACTTAATTGAGAATCTTTTTTTACCATAGCACTTTTGTAAAGTTTCATATGAATTTCATCTTCATTTTCATATTTTACTGTTATTGCATAAAAAGTATAATTTTTAATAGTTAAATCAATATAAGTAGTATCTACACCAAAGGTTTGAGGTGCATGTTTTAAAGCTAAATCAAAAAGCTCTTTTTGCCGAATTCGACTCAGCAAAAATTGAGCTTCTTGGTTTGAATAAACTATCTTCCCTGAAGATGAGAAAGATATAATAGGATTTAAATCTAGCTCAACCCAATCTTCAAAGAAATTCATATTCTATTAACTCTCTACGTAGTTTTTAAGGTTCTTACCAACTTTAGGGTGTTTTAGTTTTTTAATAGCACTTGATTCGATTTGTCTTACTCTCTCTCTTGTAACTGAAAGCTCTTTCCCAATCTCTTCAAGTGTTCTATCACTTGCATCATCCATAAGTCCAAATCTCATTCTTACAACAGCTTGTTCTCTTTCGTTTAACTGCGCTAAAATTTGATCAATTTGACCTTGTAAGTCTTCTTTCATAATGTTATCAACTGGAGTTGGAGCTTTTTCATCAGGAACGAAGTCTCCAAATTTACCATCATCATCAGAACCAATTGGCGCTTCAAGTGATACAGGCTCTTTAGTAATCTTAATTACTTGTTTAACCTTGTCAACTGGAAGTCCTACTTCTTTTGCAATCTCATCCACATCTGGCTCTTTACCATTTTCTTGAATACCTTTTCTAATGATTTTATTGATTCTGTTAATCGTTTCAATCATGTGAATAGGAATTCTAATAGTTCTAGCTTGGTCTGCAATTGCTCTTGAAATTGCTTGTCTAATCCACCAAGTTGCATAAGTAGAGAATTTATATCCCTTCTTATACTCAAACTTATCAACGGCTTTCATAAGACCAATATTCCCTTCTTGGATTAGGTCTAGGAATGGTAAACCTCTGTTTGTATATCTTTTTGCAATAGATACAACAAGTCTAAGGTTTGACTTAGCCATTCTTGTTTTAGCTTCATCAGTAATTCTTTTACCTCTTTTGATTTGCTCAAGAACATCTTTTAGTTCTTCTTCTTCTAAATCAAATCCACCCTTAGATGCTTCTGCAGTTTGGAAAAGCTTTTTGATTTCCATATAAGTAGAAACCATAGTTGCTTCAGGAACCATAGATGTAATTTGTGCTTTTGATAAATTAACAATATTATCTAAAATCTTTTGGTGATTTTTTAATAAAATATCATTAAATAAAGGCAGTTTATACTCTAATTTTTTTAATTCTGTTTCAAATCCAGTCTCTGATTTAAGTGCAGTTTCCATTGCTTTTACAATTTCTGTAATAAGCTTAGAAGTAGGTCCTAAATCTAAAAGAGCCTCTTTTAAGATTCTCTTTTTAAATGCAACTGCTAAATTAAATTGCATTAGGTCTGTTTCACTATCAGATTTTGCTTCTTCTTTAGCTTGGAATTTTAACCAATCTTTTTTTGCTTTTTCTAAAACTTTAAATGAAGCAATAATAGTTTCAGCTCTTTTATCAAGTTTTTTATTCTTTTTAGAGCCTTCTTCATCTTCTGAATCAGCAGAATCATCAACTTCTTCTGTATCAGAATCATCAGAAT
Organism: uncultured Campylobacterales bacterium; assembly: GCA_947494995.1. GTDB lineage: Bacteria > Campylobacterota > Campylobacteria > Campylobacterales > Arcobacteraceae > Halarcobacter. The sequence continues at coordinate 302,849 of CANLWY010000003.1, forward strand.
CTTCATCATCAAAGTTTCTAAAAAGTTCTTTAACTTTTCTTTCTCTATTTACTAGAGGTTCTTTATACTCTAAAATAAAATCAATTAAGTATGGTACATAACAGATTGCGTCAAGAATTACATCTTCACCCATCTCGATTTTTTTAGAGATCTCAATCTCTTCTTCTTTTGTAAGAAGTGGAATTTGTCCCATTTCTCTTAGGTACATTCTAACAGGAGAATCAGATCTTGACCATTCTAAAAGCTCTTTACTTTTTAGAAGATCAAAAACATCATCATCATTCTCTTTCATTTTCTTTATTAAATCTTCTTTTTTCCGAGCCTCTTCAGCATTCATTCTTTTTGCTTGTTCTTGAGAACTAATTAACGTTACGTTATATAGTTGAACAAAAGCTAAAAGTTTTTTTACATTTGCAGCTGATGGAGCTTTTGGAAAGATTTTAATAAGTTTTTCAAATGTCAGTATTGAATCTTTATACTCTTTTACAGTAGTTTCAATATCTTTATTTAAATCTTTTGCGCTCATAAATGGATATTCCTCTTTGGTTAAAGATAAGTCTGATATTATACCGAAACTAGTTGAAATAATTATTAATTATTTTACATTTAATCTGTTATTTTTAAAATTTTAGATAAAATGCCTAACTTTTAAAAACTTTTGATTACTTTTTTTTAATAAAAGTATGACTAAATAAGGAAAAATAATATGAGTAAAATTACAGGGAAGGTTTGGAATTTTGGAGCGAATATTGACACTGATGTTATTATTGCTGCAAGATATTTAAATAGTTCAGATCCTGAACACTTAGCAAAATATGTTATGGAAGATGCAGATCCTGAATTTCCTAATAAACTTCAAAAGGGTGATATTATCGTTGCTGGCGAGAACTTTGGATGTGGTTCATCAAGAGAACATGCTCCAATTGCACTAAAAGCAGCAGGTGTTGCAGCAGTAGTTGCACCATCATTTGCAAGAATTTTTTATAGAAATGCTTTTAATATGGGATTACCAATTTTTGAATTGCCTGAGTCTTTAGAAATCAAAGAAGGGGAAGAGATTTCAATTGATTTAGATGCAGGAGAGATAACTAATAATACAAGAGGGAAAAATTATAAATTTGTTCCAATCCCAGAGTTTATGCAAGAGCTTATTGCTACAGGTGGTTTAATTAACTATGCAAAAGCTGAAATGGGAGTTAACTAGAAATGAAAAAGTATAATATTTCAATTATTAAAGGTGATGGGATTGGTCCAGAGATTGTAGATGAAGCTATAAAAGTTTTAGATGCAGTTTCATACTCTTGTGGTTTCTCATTAGAGTATAAAGAGTACTTAATGGGTGGTATTGCCATTGATGTAACTGGTAAACCACTTCCAGAAGAGACTATAACTGGTGTATTAGCTTCTGATGCTTGTCTATTTGGTGCAATTGGTGGAGAAAAATGGGATACTCTACCAAGAGAGCTTAGACCAGAAACAGGACTTTTACAGTTTAGAGAAGCTATGGAAGTTTATGCAAACTTAAGACCAGCAATTATTTATGATGAACTAGTAAATGCATCAACTTTAAAACCTGAAATTATTGAGGGTGTTGATATCATGATCGTAAGAGAGCTTATTGGAGGAATCTATTTTGGTAAGCCAAGAGCAAATGATGGTGAAAAAGCATATAATACTATGGTTTATACTAAGCCAGAAATTGTAAGAATAGGTAAACAAGCATTTGAACTTGCAATGAAAAGAGATAAAAGAGTTTGTTCTGTAGATAAGGCAAATGTACTTG
>CANLWY010000004.1 GCA_947494995.1 uncultured Campylobacterales bacterium
CCAGCTCTGAGTTTTTACTAAAGCTTATCTTTATCAACTTCTTTAAGTTGCTAACGGTAAGCTTTTTTTTTAGCCTAGCTTTTTCTTTTTTCTTTTTTTATTTAGCTATTAATACTCCTAAATTAATTTTTAATATATAATTTTCATCAAAATCATTACTTCTATTCCATTGTATCTCTGGAACTAAATCATAATAGAGCCATTTTCTTATATATTTTCTATATGAAGAATAAACTCTATATTGGTTTGTACGGTAAGAACTGTCATAAGTAGAACTATATGATGCTACATAATTTATGTATTTTGATTTGCTGGGTGTCTTATTTAATCTAATTGAGCTATAGTAATTGTTGATTTTATCTTCACTATTAATATGATATTCAAAAAAGTTTGATATATGGATTTTGCTATTGTAGTTATATTTGTATTCAAAACTTGTATTGTTGTCAAATTTATCTTTTGTTGAGTATCTTATTTTCTCTTTGACTAAAATACTGGAATTGAAATTCAATTTAAAATTCTTTTCTGCTTTTGCTTGAACAAAAAGATATGGATCTGATGTAAGTTTGATACCTGTTTTAAATTTTAAATCATATTTATTTTTAAAAGTATCATATAAAAGTCCAACACTATATTTATTATCTTCATTGATTGATTTTTCATTACTATCTGAATATTTTTTGTTTATTTTATCATCAGTATTTGTTAATTGGAAAGATAGTTTCTTTTTAAGCTTAGGTAGTTTAAATTTTATATCTACATCAAGTTCAGAGTCATTATCTCCTTTAGTTTGAATTTTATTGAAGTATTCAATTCTAATATAACTATCTTCATAGATTTGATTGTCTTTTTCATTAGTTAATAGTTCATCGACATATTTAGAAGAAGAGTTTAATTTATCATAAACATATTCAAGTTTATTTTCAACTTTATTTAATGTTCTATCAATAAATGGTGTTTTATCTGTTTCATCTTTTTTTTCATGAAGATGAAATGCGAGTAAGGTATGTGTAAATATTAGTAATAAAACTAGTGTTTTCATAGGACACCTCCTAATTCATATATTTAAATTATATAATTTTAGGAGATGTTTTTACTTATAATAAATTTTAGATTTTTGTTTTAAGTCTATTAATCTTTATTTTCAAAGATTTCAATTGAAATTATTTTATCATTTTGTCTTATACTATCAAGAACATCAAAGCTCTCTTCATCATTTTCTTCTATTTCACCAAAAACTGTATGATGTCCATCTAAATGAGGACAAGCTACGAAACAGATAAAAAATTGACTTCCACCAGTATTAGGTCCTGCATGAGCCATTGAAAGACTTCCTTTATTATGTACTTGTTTTGGTGCGTCTGTTTCACACTCAATTGCCCAATCTGGACCACCAGCACCTGTACCATCTGGACATCCACCTTGAGCCATAAAACCTTCAATTACTCTATGAAAATTTAAATCATCATACCAAGCATCATTTGCTAAACTTGCAAAGTTTGAAACTGTATTTGGTGTTTCTTCATTAAAAAGTTTTATCCAAATAGTTCCTTTTTCTGTACTTATTTTTGCATATTGAAATTTTGCTAACTCTTCTTGTGTATAGTTATACTCTTTTAATTCTTTTCTTCCGAAACCGAACATATATATCCTTTATTTTTTTTGTGTAATTATATCGTTTTTTGGTGTTAGATAGTTTAATTTTACTAAGTTGTTAATTACTTCTTTAAATACAGGCACAGCTGACCATGAAGCATAGTGATAATACCAATGTTTACCAGTTGAAATAGGATCAAGGACTGTTACACCTATAGTATAAGAGTTTTCACCATCGTTTACAAAACCAAAAAATGAAGATATATACTCTTTTAAGTATTTACCTTGTCTTGCTTTTTGTGCTGTTCCTGTCTTCCCTCCAATAATAAGGCCATCAATTCTAGCTGCTTTACCTGTTCCTTTATCAACAGTTTTTACTAGCAGTCGTTTAATCTCTTTTGCCGTTTTCTTAGAGATAATTCTTTTATTCTGTAATTTGTCTTCTTTATATTTATCTCCATTTATATCTATGTGTGAAAGAATTTTTGGAGTTACCATTACTCCCTCATTATCAAATACTGAGTAAGCTTTCATAAGTTGCATAAAAGTAGAAGTCATTCCTTGTCCATAAGACACTGTAGCTTTATATACATTATCTTCTTTTTTCTTGTCATTAGCAGAGAATTGCCATACTTTAGGCATTACTCCTTTTTTTTCATATGGTAAATCAATTCCTGTTTTTCTTGTAAAACCAAATCTTTTCATACCTTCATAAAATTCTGGGCCACTTAATCTTTGTGCATATTGAAGTGTTCCAATATTTGAAGAGAATATTACAATATCATCCAAAGTTAAATAGTGCTTTTTGAATCTATGATCATCTTTGATTGACCAACGACCAAGTTTATATCTTCCTCTTGGCCATTCACCTTTTTTATTTGCTTTACCTTTTGTATTATATGCAAACAAAAGTTCATTTTTTTTGATTCTATTTTTGTCTAATACTAAAGATATTGCAATAGGCTTTACAATTGAACCTGGTTCAAATTGATACTCTACTGCATTAACATTTAATGAAGGAATATCTTTTTGATAGATTTTTTCAGGATTAAATCTATTTGAAGAAGCTAGACTTAAAATTTTCCCTGTTTTACTTTCCATAATAGAGACTATAATCTCTTCAGCTCCTAGTTTCTTTTTGTACATGTCTAAAATCATTTCATTGTTTTTTTGTAGTTTTAGAGGAATATTTAAAACTAAGTTTGCTCCATCAACTCTTTGTTTAATTGTAGAGTTTTTATCAAAAGAGATATAAGATAAAACATCTCTATTCCCACTTAATACACCATCTTTACTACTATTTAATAATTCATCAAATTTTCTTTCTAAACCTTTTATCCCTTTTACTTTTGTTTTTCCTGCTTTTGTTTCAAATTTAGTTATATATCCAACTACAGGTGTTAATGTATTTTCATAAGAGTAAATTCTTTTTTCACCACTTTCATTTACACTTAATCCTCTTAATATTTTTCCTCCAGGAACTTTCCTTGATTTAAAAACTTTTAAACGTCTTAGTTTAAACCCAAGCTCTTTTAAGTTTTTTGCAGTTTTTGAATCTATATTGTATGAAAGGACAAGGTTACCAGGTTTTTTAACATTTGCAATTTTTTTTGCAATTTTTTTATATGGTATGTTACTATAAATTGAAAAGAGTTTAATAAATAGTTCTTTTTTATTTTCATCAAGATGTCTTGTATCAATGGATGCTTTATATATTTTTTTTGAAGTTGTTATTTTAAAATTATCTGAACTAATTATATCTCCACGTACGGATAGCTCTTTTTTAGATGTTTCAAGAGATGGTAATCTCCTATAACTGTTCATCGTATCAAAGATAGAAATTATTAGAATTAAAAGTAAAAAAAGTATAAAGAAGAACAAAAGCATAATTTTTTTGACTTTGTTCTTTTTTTCCTCTAAAATTGAAGACATATTTATCCATAATGTAATATAATAAAAAATGCATTCTAACAAAAATCAAATTAAAAATAACATTAGTAAGAATACTAGCTATGAAGCAGATTATATACTATTTCTATTAGTATCTTGTTTGATTACAATAAGTATAGTATTCTCATACTCACTTACAATATATACCGTAGAATATTATGGTTATAATAAATTTCATTTTTTTATAAGACAACTTTTTGTAGGAACTTTATCAATTTTGATAATGTGGATACTTTCTATGTTTGAGCCTGACAAAGTTATAAATAAAATTGGAATGGTATTTTTTGTATTATTCTTTGTATTAATGGCTATTATGCCTTTACTTCCAAGTTCGATGGTTACAGCCTCAGGTGGTGCAAATAGATGGATAAGGCTTCCAGGTTTTTCTTTGTCCCCAGTGGAGTTTTTTAAAATAGGATTTATATATTTTCTTTCTTGGTCTTTTCATAGAAGACTTATTGAAGTTCCAAGAAAAATAGGATTAAAACAAGAGATGGTTCTTTTATCTCCATATTTCTTAGCTTTTTTTGTAGTAGTATTTATAATTGCATTTTTACAAAAGGATTTAGGGCAAGTTGTATTACTAGGAGGAATATTTTTTATTCTTTTAATTTTTGCAAATAGAAGTTATAAGGTATTTGTTTCTTTAGGAGTTGTTGGAATTTTAGCTTTTGTTGGACTTATATTAGCTGCTCCTCATAGAATACAAAGGATTTTTTCATGGTGGGCTATGGTTCAAGACAAGATTTTATCAATTCTTCCTGCTTGGGCAGACAATTATCTAAGAATTGAAGAGCTTCCAGAACCTTATCAAGTATCTCACTCTTTAAATGCTATGCATAATGGGGGAGTATTTGGACAAGGTATAGGTTTAGGTGATATTAAACTTGGATTTTTATCTGAAGTACATACAGATTTTGTTTTAGCAGGAATAACTGAAGAGATAGGTTTAATTGGACTTATTGTGATTACTTCACTTATGTTTTTTATAGTTTTGAGAATCTTTAGAATAAGTGGAAGGGTTGAGAATAAAATATATCATTTATTTACTATAGGAATTGCACTTATGATCATAATAGCATTTTTGATAAATTCATATGGAATCTCTGGAATGATACCTATTAAAGGTATTGCCGTGCCATTTTTATCTTATGGTGGTTCATCAATGTTATCTATGGCAATTGCAATAGGACTTGTACTTTCTATTAGTAAATCAGTAGATTTAAAAGAAAAGGTGGTTAATAAAAAATGAGAGTAGTAATTACTGGTGGTGGTACTGGTGGACATCTTAAAGTTGCTGATGCACTTATTGAAGAGTATTCAAGACGAGGAATAAAACCTATTTTTATTGGTTCAGAAAATGGTCAAGATAAAGAGTGGTTTGAAAATGATAAAAGATTAAAAAAAGCCTACTTTTTAGAGACAAGAGGCGTAGTAAATAAAAAAGGTTTTGGAAAAATCACATCTTTATTTAATATTTTCAAAGCCATGAATCAATGTTTTGATATTTTTGATAAATATGAGGTTAAAACTGTTATATCAGTTGGTGGTTTCTCTGCTGCACCTGCAACATTTGCTTCTATTCTTTCTTGGGGATGTAAACTTTATATTCATGAGCAAAATTCGGTAATGGGAAGATTAAACCAATTAACTTCAAAATTTGCAACAAGAGTTTTTTCATCATTTGATGATAATTCATCTATTAAAGATTATCCTGTTTCAGATGAGTTTTTTGATAATGCAAGAATAAGAGATGGGTTAAAAACAATTGCTTTTTTTGGTGGTTCACAAGGGGCGCATGCTATAAATAATTTCGCTTTAGAAGTTGCTCCTAAATTAAAAGAGTTAGGTTTAACTATTATCCATCAAACAGGTAAAAGTGATTTTAAAAGAGTAGAATCTGAGTATAAAAAGATGGGTATAGAAGCTGATGTTTTTGCTTTTACAAGAGAACTAGCAGTAAAAATGGGTGAAGCTGATTTTGCTGTGAGTCGTTCAGGTGCTTCTACTCTTTGGGAACTTTGTGCTAACTCATTGCCTACATTGTTTATTCCTTATCCTTATGCTGCAAAAGATCATCAATATACAAATGCAAAATTTCTTGAAGAAAAAGGTTTATGTTATATTTGTAGAGAAAAAGATTTAACTAAAGAGTATTTAATAGAAGTATTAAAAAAGGATAATTTTCAAATTAGTAAAAAACTAGTAGACTCAATACAGTGTGATGCTGTTGAGTCTATAGTTACTTTAATATCAGATGAAAGTAAGAAGTAGTATTCCAAAGGCAATTCTATAAATACCAAAGGCTACAAAGGTAAAGTTTTCTAAAAATTTTAAGAAAAGTTTTATAGCTAGAAAAGCAATTATAAATGATACCACAAAACCTACAAGTAGATTTATTAAGTTTGCACCTGTAAGTAACTCTTCATGGTGTTTAAGTAAATCATATCCTGTTGTTGCACACATTACAGGAAAAGCAAGTAAAAAAGAGAATTCAGCACTTGCTTTTCTATTAAGTCCTACAAGCATCGCTCCAATAATTGAAGATCCAGCTCTACTTGTACCAGGAATTAAAGCAAAGATTTGTGCAAGACCTATATATAAAGATTGTTTATAGCTAACATCTTCTACATCTGCTGTAATATGTTTTGATTCATCGTAAAACTTTTCTACTATTAAAAATACAATACCACCTATAATAAACATCCAAGCAACAATCTCAAGTGAAAACATTGCTTTAACTTGGCTTGAGAATAAAAATCCAATGATTGCAATTGGTAAAAATGCAATAAAAATTTTTGTCCATAAATCAATATGTTTAAAGGTGAATTTTGATGGATAGTTTAAAACTACAGCAAGAATTGCTGCAAACTGTATAATTACTTCATATGCTTTATTTACATTATTTTGATCAAGTCCCAAAAATTCACTTGCAACAATTAAGTGACCTGTTGATGAAATAGGTAAAAATTCTGTAATTCCTTCAATTATTCCTAGAATGACTGAATCAAATATTGTCATTATAATCCTTCTTTTTTAGCAAGAGCTAAAAATTTTTTTAAAGCTCTTTTCTCTTGTATATTAATACTATAGTCAATTTTTTCAAGATATTCTAAAATATGCTTTTTTGAAACACCAGATCTCTTAGAATAGTTTTCTAAAATGTATTGTGGAATTTTAATATGTTTTTTATTAAAACCTTTAATAATCTTCTCTAGTATTTTTCCATTTTTTGAATAACATAAGGTTGCGAATACAAAAGGAAGTTTATATTTTTCTCTCCATGCAAGAGCAAGGTCTATAAAATCACTATTTGGATTTTCATGAAAATACTTTAATGCCTTATCTCCAATTATAACTTCACCTTCAAGCTTTAAAATTTTTGCTAAAGCATTTGAAGTTTCACTTTGAAAATCTTCTTTTTGTTTCCCTGGAACAAGTATTACTGATTGAACATCTTTCTTAGCAATAATACCTAGGTTTAACCTTTTTTCACCTCTTGAAGCAATTGAAGATATAAAAGCAGAATCAACTTTTCTTTTTTTATATTTTCTATTTATGTCCGCGGGGTAAGATTTTTTGTACGAGATTATTGACTTTATTTGGTTTGATTTAATACTTTTCTTTATATACACATGAAACGGTAATAGGTTAATAAAATCTATTTTTGCAAATATCATTGATTTGTGTCATCCTAACATTAAATTAAATTTGATATAATACAAAAAATCTAGTAAATAAGGGGTTAAAATGGTTAAAGTTGAATTCTTAGGCCCAATTAACAAAGACTCAATGGATGTAGAAATTAGTAATTTAAATGAATTAAGTAGTATTTTAAAGAGTGATTCAGAAGTTTCTACATGGTTAGAAACTTGTGCTGTTGCTATAAATGATACATTAATCTCTTCAAGAGATGTTGAGTTAAAAGATGGAGATAGAGTATCTTTACTACCTCCTGTATGTGGTGGGTGATATGCAAGATAAATTAATTTTGTGTGATGGTCCACTTGATGTAAATAAAATTAATTCAGAATGGTTTGATGAGTTTAAAAACTCTAATTATGGTGCAATAATTACTTTTAATGGTGTAGTTAGAGATGAAAATGGTATAGATGGATTAAGTTTTGATATTTATGAACCTATATTAAATAATTGGTTTAATTCTTGGCAAGAAAAAGCAAAAGAGAAAAATGCAATTGTTTTAATGGCTCATTCAAGAGGTGATGTTCTAAATCATGAAAGTTCATACATAGCTGCAGTTTGCTCTCCTAAAAGAAGAGTAGCTTTAGAAATGATTGATGAATTTGTTGAAGATTTCAAAGCAGCTGCACCAATTTGGAAATATGATATTATCGATGGTAAGAGAGTATATGCTGAAGATAGAAGTACTGCTATTAAAGGTGCAGGACTTTTAAACTAATGAAAAAAACAAGAGTAGATTTACATAATCATACAACTCTATGTAATCATGCAACTGGAAGTATGGAAGAATATGTTCAAAAAGCGATTCTTGAAGGAATTGATATTTTTGGATTTTCAGACCATGCTCCAATGCATTTTGATCCAAAATATAGAATGGATATCACACAAAAAGAGTCTTATGAAAAAGATGTTTTAATTTTAAAAGAGAAGTATAAAAAAGATATAGAAATATTACTTGCTTATGAAGTTGACTTTATGCAAAATACTTCTTTAATGCTTGATGAGATTTTAAATGCAAAAGTTGATTACTTAATAGGCTCTATTCATTTTATACAAGAGAAAGATTCAAGTCTTTGGGGCTTTGATAATCCAGAGTTTATAGGAAAGTACAAAGAAAAGAATATAGATGATATTTGGATTGACTATTTTGAAGTCGTTGAACAACTTGCTAAATCAAAACTTTTCGATATAGTAGGACACTTAGACTTAATAAAAGTGTTCAAGTATCTTCCTAATAAAGATATAAAATCTTTATCTTATCCTGCTTTAAAAGCTGTAAAAAATGCAAATATGACTTTGGAGATAAATGCTGCTGGATTAAGAAAACCAATAAATCAGCCTTATCCTTCAAAAGAGCTTCTTGAACTTGCATTTGAACTTGATATACCAATTACTTTTTCTTCAGATGCCCATGATCCTTCACAAATAGGGTTTATGTATGATGAGGTAACTTCATTGGCAAAAAAGATAGGTTTTACTAAATGTGTTACTTACAAAAATAGAGATAAACAACTAGTAACTTTTTAAACATTTTTTTTCTAAAAAGCTTATATAAAATAGTTCATTGTATATTTTTTATACAGTTTTTTTATCTTACATTTTTTTTATTTGGATACAATATTGCATAATAATTTCAAGGAGTTTAAAACATGGGTAAATTTGTTAACAATACTGAAGAGTTTTTCAAATATTGTGAAGAGAATGAAGTTCAGTTTGTAGATTTTAGATTTACAGACTTAAAAGGTATGTGGCATCACTTAACTTATATGATGAGTGCTGTAACTACTGATCAATTAGATTTCGGTATGCCTTTTGATGGTTCATCAGTTGATGCATGGCAACCAATTAATAAATCGGATATGATTTTAAAACCTGATGTAGGAACTGCTTTTTTAGATCCTTTTACTGCTGATTCAACTATTATTGTATTTTGTGATGTATATGATATTTATAAAGGTCAAATGTATGAGAAGTGTCCAAGATCTATTGCTAAAAAAGCATTAGAACATTTAAGTGAATCTGGTGTTGGAGATGAAGCATATTTTGGACCAGAAAATGAATTCTTTATTTTTGATGATGTTAAAATCATTGATTCTGTAAATGAGTCTTATTATAGAGTTGATTCAGAAGAGGGTGAGTGGTCAGATGCTACTGATTACGAAGGTGGAAATATTGGTCATAGACCAAGAACAAAAGGTGGTTACTTCCCAGTACAACCTACAGATTCAATGGTTGACTTAAGAGCAGAAATGATGCAAATCTTAGAGCAAGTTGGATTAGAAGTTGTTTTAGGACACCATGAAGTTGCACAAGCACAAGGTGAAATTGGTATCGTATTTGGAGACTTAATTGAAGCTGCAGATAACGTACAAAAATACAAGTATGTTTGTAAAATGGTTGCACACTTAAATGGTAAATCTTGTACATTTATGCCTAAGCCATTATTCGGTGATAACGGAAATGGTATGCACGTACATCAATCAATTTGGAAAGATGGTAAAAACTTATTCTACAAAGAGGGTGAATATGGAAACCTTTCTGATATGGCAAGACACTATGTAGGTGGTATCTTTAAACACGCAAGAGCTGTTGCTGCATTTACTAACCCATCAACAAACTCTTATAAGAGATTAATTCCAGGATTTGAAGCTCCTTCAATCTTAACTTACTCTTCTCAAAATAGATCTGCTTCTTGTAGAGTTCCTTATGGAGCTGGTGAAAAAGCAACAAGAATTGAGATGAGATTCCCAGATTCAACTGCTTGTCCTTATTTAGCATTTGCTGCAATGTTAATGGCTGGTCTTGATGGTATTGCTAAAAAAATTGAGCCAATTGGTCCAATGGATGAAGATTTATTTGAAATGCCTTTAGATGAGATTAGAGAAAGAGAAATTCCTCAAATGCCTCATACATTAAGAGGTTCATTAGAAGCATTAATTAGAGATAATGACTTCTTAAAACCAGTGTTTACTCAAGAAATGGTGGATGTATATCAACACTATAAATTTGAAACACAAGTTTGGCCTGATGAAGCTAGACCAACTCCATTTGAGTTTAAAACTACTTACTCTTGTTAGTATTTTAACTTTTAAAATAAAAAAGGCTAGTTCATTTGAACTAGCCTTTTTTTATGTTTGAAAATATAATAGATATTAAAACTCTATTATATCTCCTTCTTCTGAAGCTTCATCAAAAATAGGTTCATCTGGAATTTCAATTTCTGGAAGAGGTGAAATATCAGTATAGTACTCTTTTTTCCCTTTTATAATTGATGATTTCACATTTTTTGGTACTTTAAAATTTCTATCAATTTCAGGATGGATTTCTAAGTATTTTTTATAAAAGTGTGCAAAGGCTGGTGCTGCTGTTGTTCCTCCCCCTTCACTTCTTCTCATTGGAGTATTATTGTCTTTTCCATAATAAACAATTGTTTGAATAGTAGGAGAGAACCCACAAAACCATGCATCAATATTATCATTTGTGGTCCCTGTTTTCCCTGCAAGTTCTAAACCTTTAACTTGGGCACGTCTTCCTGTTCCTTTTGTTACAACATCTTTTAGAATAGATTGCATTAAAAAAGTTTGTTCAGAAGAATTTACATAGTGTGTTTCCGGTTCAAAAGTAATGGTATCCCCAGTATTTGTCTTAATAGAGTTAATCATATATGGAGTAACTTGTAAACCATTATTTGAAAATACACTATAAGCTTTTGATAGCTTAAGTGGTGATATTGAAAATGATCCTAGTGTAATAGATAGATCCCTTGGCATACCAGTAATACCGTATGATTCTAAACCTTTATACATATCAGCAATTCCAACTTCTGTAACAAGATTAATTGTTGCAAGATTTCTAGATTTTATTAAAGATTCTCTTAGGCTAAGTACTCCTTTAAAGTTTCCTCCATAGTTTTTAGGTTGCCATTTTTTCTTTTGACCTTTATTATCTTTGTAGTCATATGTTCTTCCAATATCAACTAATTCAGAAGCAGGTGAATATCCTAAGTCAAGTGCAGTTTGATAAAGAAAAGGTTTAGCAGCAGATCCAGGTTGTCTTTTACTCTGAACTGCTCTATTAAAAGAAGACTCTTTATAGTTTGTTCCTCCTACTAAAGCTAATATTTTACCTGTTGAATTTTCTATTGAAACTATTGCTCCATTTAAACTTTCTACAAAATAACCTTCTTCCACAGGCTTTTTATTTTTATCAACATTATTTCTTTTATTTTTTTGTAACTTTTTATCTCTTTTTATAATATTGTCATATCCTAATTTAAGTGCATCTCGTGCAATTTCTTGTGCATCTAAATCTATTGTAAGGTGAACTTCATATCCTCCTGTTCTGATATTTTTTATATCTTTTTGTAAGGTCTTTATTGCATAATCAACAATATATGGAGCTTTGTTTTTTGTTAATGTATCATCATAAACTGTAGGGATGTAATTTATTGCATATTCATATTCATTTTTATTTATCCAGCCTAGTGTATGCATTCTTTTTACAACTTGATTTGCTCTTGTTAATGCAAATTTTAAGTTTTTAGTTGGTGCATAAAAACTTGGTGCTTTTGGAAGGCCCACTAAAATAGCAATCTCTTTAATATTTAACTCATATAAGTTTTTTCTAAAATATCCTTGTGCTGCTGTTTTTATCCCATAATAACTATGACCAAAATAGACTTGGTTTAGATATCTCTCAAGAATTTCTTCTTTTGTTAATATAGTTTCAAGTCTTATTGCAAGTAAAGCTTCTTTTAGTTTTCTCATTAATTTTTTTTCACTACTTAATACAAGTTGCTTAATTAATTGTTGAGTTAAAGTACTTGCTCCTTCTGCATAACCTCCAGCTTTGATATTTTTTATCATTGCTCTTGAAATAGCATCTGGGTTAACACCATAATGTTCAAAAAATTGAGTATCTTCAATTGCAACAAGCGCTTCTACAACACGAGCGGGAATATCTTCATACTTAACATATAATCTGTGCTCTTTATCAAAAATATTGGCAATTAGTTTTCCATTTTTGTCAAAAAATTGTGTTGTTTTTGGAGGGTTGTATTCAATTACTTTATTTACATCAAACCTTATATCATTATAGAGTTTTAGAAGCCAACCTGCAACACCAAGTATTACTAATAGTAAAAAGGTGAAAATATATTTCATCATACTTTATTTCCTAAATTCTTTATTCTTAAATGTAGAGTTAATGAGCTCTTTTGTGTAAGCTGTTTGGGGATTAGATAAAACTTCTATAGTTTTTCCTCTTTCTATAACTTTTCCATTTTTTATTATAACTATGTCTTTACAAATACTCTTAATAGAGTTTATATCATGAGTTACAAAAAGAATTAATATATTTAATTCCTCTTGTAACTTATGTATTAAATTTAATATCAGTTTTTTTGATTTTTCATCAAGAGCTGTTGTAGGTTCATCAAGAAGTAGAAGTTTTATATCATTGCTAAGTGCAATTGCAATTACTACTCTTTGAAGTTGTCCTCCACTTAGCTCACTTGGGAATCTATTTAAAAAATTCTCTTCAAGACCTACAATTTTTAGAAGTTTTTTCTTCTTTTTATCTTCACAGAAAAATTGATTTTTTATTTTTGTCATAGGTGAAAGTGATGTAAAAGGATTTTGAGGAATAAATCCAATGTTTGAAGAGTTAAGTTCAAATTTTGAATCTACATTAAAAATCATTTTTAAATTTGAAGGAAGTAGGTTTAAAATAGATTTTAAAGTTAAAGATTTTCCACTACCACTTTGTCCAATTAAGGCTGTAGAATGAGTTATATTAAAAGAGATATCAACTAACTTTTTTTCATTAGTTGATATTTGTAGTTTTTTTATATCTACAGCTTGACTCACTATATTAAAGCTCCATCCATTTCAGCTGGTGCATCAAGTTGCATAAGTTTTAATACAGTAGGTGCTATGTTATTTAAGCTTCCAGTTTTAACTTCTCCAATGCCCTCTGCCATAATAAAACAGTATACATCCCCTACTGTATGATTTGTAAGAACTTTGCCACTTTCATCTTTCATCATTTCACAGTTTCCATGATCTGATGTTAAAATTAAGTTATACTCCAACTCTTGCGCTTTTTCAATAATTTGTCCTAATTCAGAATCTACAGCTTCAACAGCTTTAACTCCAGCTTCATAAATACCTGTATGTCCAACCATATCACCATTTGCAAAGTTTACAACAATAAAGTCAGTTCCTAGATCCATTGCTTTTCTTACTTCTACACCAACTTCTGGTGCAGACATCTCTGGTTTTAAATCATATGTAGCTACATTTGGAGAAGGAATTAAAACTCTTGATTCATTTAATACTGGTTCTTCAACCCCTCCATTAAAGAAGAAGGTAACGTGAGCATACTTTTCTGTTTCTGCTGTATGAAGTTGAGATAAACCTGCATTTGAAATTACTTCTGCTAAAGTATTCTTAGGTGTTTCTTTTGGAAATAAAATTGGTAATGGAAGGTTTTTGTCATATTGTGTCATACTTGCAATATTTAAAGACTCTTTGAAGGTTTTAAATTCAGAAAATTCACTATTTGCAATGGCATTTGAAATCTCTCTCATTCTATCTGATCTAAAATTACAGAAGATTATTCCATCATTTTCTTCAAATCCATTATATCCTTCAAAAGAAGTTGGTACAATAAATTCATCAAATATCTCTTCTTTGTAAGAGTCTTCTATTATAGATAGAACATCATTATTTGTTTTAGGGTTTGCAAAAGCCATTGCATCGTGACCTTTTTGAACTCTTTCCCATCTTGAATCTCTATCCATAGTATAGTATCTTCCTGCAATTGTAGCAATAGAAATTTTATCATCACAAATATCAATTAATTCTTGTACATATTTACTTGCACAGTTAGGTGCAACATCTCTTCCATCTGTAATTATATGAATAAATACTTTTTTTCCATTCTCTTTTGCAATTTTTGCAAGACCAATAATATGATTTATGTGAGAGTGTACTCCTCCATCGCTAATTAATCCAAGAAGATGTATGTTATTAGAGTTTTCAATAGTATTTTTAAGAACTTCATTATCTTTTAACGTATTTTCTTTTAGTGCAATGTTGATTTTTACTAAATCTTGATATAAAACTCTTCCTGAACCAATTGTCATATGTCCTACTTCTGAATTACCCATTTGCCCATCAGGAAGTCCTACATGCTCTCCATAAGTATGAATTAAAGAATATGGAACATTTTCAAATAGATAATCATACGTTGGTGTTGCTGCATTTTTAAATGCATTAAAATTTGTTGAATCGTTGTGACCTATACCATCAGTGATAACTAAGATAGCTTTTTTACTCATTGTTTAAACCTTTTAAAACCTATATTGTATTATAATCTGCGCGATTATACCATTTTGAAGGTTTAAATTTGTTTTATTGGATATATAGACACTTAGATATTAATATTTTTCAGTATATTTCAGTTAGGGCTGGAATAGCATTTTTTATTTCATTTATTTTAACGATGTATTTATTACCTAAATTTGTAAGATGGGCAAGGTCAAAAAACGCCTCTCAACCAATTTATGAATATGCACCTGATTCTCATCAGGAGAAAGCTGGAACACCTACAATGGGTGGTGTTGTTTTTATTTTTGCAACAATAATAGCTACTCTTTTAACAGTAAAATTAAATAACTTTTATGTAGTAGGAGCAATTTTAACACTAGGGTTATTCTCTTTTATTGGATTAAAAGATGATTATTCAAAAATTGCTAAAAATGAAAATTCAGCTGGTTTAACTCCAAAAGCTAAGTTGATTCTACAGTTTTTTGCTGCTACTATAGTAGCTGGTATATTGATAGTTTATAATCATACAACTACTTTATATACTCCATTTTATAAATATCCTATTTTTGATATGAGCTTTTTTGCACTTGTGTTTTGGGTTTTAGTTATGATTGCTGCTTCAAATGCAGTTAATTTAACTGATGGCTTAGATGGACTTGCTACTGTTCCTTCTATTATGGCTTTTGTTACACTTTCTGGAATAGTATATGTTTCAGGTCATGCGATATTTTCTTCTTATCTTTTATTGCCAAATATTAAAACATCGGGCGAATTAGCTATTATTGGAACAGCCATGATAGGATCTTTAATAGCTTTCCTTTGGTATAACTGTCATCCTGCACAAGTTTTTATGGGAGATAGTGGCTCTTTACCAATAGGAGCATTTATGGGATATATGGCAATTGTAGCAAAATCGGAGATTTTACTTGTATTGATTGGTCTAATATTTGTAATTGAAACGGTATCTGTAATATTACAAGTTGGTTCATATAAATTAAGACAAAAGAGAGTCTTTTTAATGGCTCCAATACATCATCACTTTGAAGAGAAAGGTTGGAAAGAGAATAAAATCATTGTTAGATTTTGGATTATATCTTTCATGGCAAATCTTGTAGCTCTTTTAAGTCTTAAAATTAGATAATCTATAATAAAGAGTATTAGCTACTTTTTTGTACATAATATAAATCTTCAAACTTGGGAGAAATTAAATGATAAGAGTTCTTGGTAAAGGTGGAACAGCACAAGCTGTAAAAGAGAAGTTTGATGAGGTTACCTTATATGATGATAGTGATTTTGTTAAATATGATTTAGAATCAAATGATATAACTATTGTAAGTCCAGGTATACCACCATATAATGAAATGGTACAAAAAGCTAAAAATCTTCAAAGTGATTATGACCTATTTGCTGATACTATGCCTTTTTCAATCTGGATATCAGGTACAAATGGAAAAACTACAACAACCCAAATGATTCAACATCTCTTGGAAGATAAAGGGAGTGTATGCGGTGGAAATATTGGAACAGCAATATCATTGCTTGATGAAAAAGCTCCAATATGGATATTAGAAACATCTTCTTTTACTTTTCATTATATAAAAAAAGCAAAACCTTCATTGTATATACTCTTACCTATAAGTGAAGATCATATTTCGTGGCATGGTTCATATGAAGAGTATAGAAAAGCAAAATTAAAACCTCTAGACATGATGATTGAGGGTGAAATTGCAATTATTCCTGAAGAGTTTAAAGATTATCCAACAAGTGCTTATAAGATTACATATAAGAACTCCGATGATTTATGTTCAATATTTGAAATTGATAAAGAAGAAGTCAATTTTAAAGAACCTTTTTTATTGGATGCAATTTTAGCTCTTGCCTCAAAAAAGATCATCTTTGATGAGGTTGATTATAAAAAGATTAATACTTATAAAGTTGATGAGCATAAAGTTGAAGAGTTTTATGATAAAGAACATAGACTTTGGATAAATGATTCAAAAGCAACAAATATTGATGCAACAATAAATGCATTAGCCTCTTATATAGATAAAAAGATATATTTAATACTAGGAGGAGATGATAAGGGTGCAAATTTAGAACCAATGTTTAAATATATAAAAGATTTAGATGTAGAAATTTTTGCTATAGGAAGTAACTTTGAGAAGATTACTTCTTATTGTAAAAAATTTGATATAAAATTTTGTGAGTCAAAAAAATTGCAAAAATCAGTTTATGATATTGCATCGAAGCACGATAAAAACAGTGTTGCAATACTTTCTCCTGCGGCATCTTCTCTTGATCAATTTCCTTCTTATGCAGTAAGAGGAAAAGAATTTAAAAACTTTGTTAATAGTTTAAGCAAACTTTAATGAAGGTCTGTATATAATTTCACTCCAATTTAGGAAGGACGCATACAAAAGCGTAACGGCTCGGTAGCTCAGTCGGTAGAGCAAAGGACTGAAAATCCTTGTGTCGGCAGTTCGATTCTGCCCCGCGCCACCACTTAAATTGACTGGATGCTGATGTAGCTCAGTTGGCTAGAGCAGCTGATTTGTAATCAGCAGGTCGGGGGTTCGACTCCCTTCATCAGCTCCATTTTTATTAATGTCGTGCGTAGTCTTAAAGACCAGCGCTTGACCAGAACAATAATATTTTTCAACGGTGAGGTTGGAGAGTGGTCAAATCCAGGAGACTGTAAATCTCCCGCCTATGGCTTCGAAGGTTCAAATCCTTCTCTCACCACCACGTAAATGCGTGCGGGAATAGCTCAGTTGGCTAGAGCCTCTGCCTTCCAAGCAGATTGTCGCGAGTTCGAGTCTCGTTTCCCGCTCCATTTTTTTATTTATTGTTTACTGGGAGCTGAGTTATAACGCAAGAAATTGTATAACTCTACAAAATTTTTATATTTATCTCCCAATTAATATTATATTTAGCATACTTTAAGTAGAATATGCGACCACAAATTAATTTAGCATTGAATTTGCTAGATATTTTGTACATTATAAAACAAAATAATCCCCCTCTGAATAGAGAAGCCATTGGGCTTATCTACTCAGAGGGCAATAACCAAAACAAAATTTTTTAAGGGGAATTTTATGGCAAAAGAAAAATTCGAGCGAAGTAAACCGCACGTAAATATTGGTACTATTGGTCACGTTGACCACGGTAAAACTACATTAACAGCTGCTATCACTATGTGTTTAGGGCTTAAAAATGGTCAAGCTACTATGGATTACGATCAAATTGATAACGCTCCAGAAGAAAGAGAAAGAGGAATTACAATTGCTACTTCTCACGTTGAGTATGAAACTGAAACTAGACACTACGCTCACGTAGATTGTCCAGGTCACGCCGATTATGTTAAAAACATGATTACTGGTGCTGCTCAAATGGATGGTGCTATTTTAGTTATTGCTTCAACTGATGGACCTATGGCTCAAACAAGAGAGCACATCTTATTATCTAAGCAAGTTGGTGTTCCATACATCGTTGTATTCTTAAACAAAGAAGATCAATTAGATGACGAAGATAAAGAAGAGATGTTAGAATTAGTTGAAATGGAAGTAAGAGAATTACTTTCTGAGTATGATTTCCCAGGTGATGACACTCCAATCGTTGCAGGTTCTGCATTCCAAGCATTAGAAGAAGCTAAAGCTGGTACAGCTGGTGAGTGGTCAGAAAAAATCTACCAATTAATGGCAGAAGTTGACGCTTATATCCCAACTCCAGAAAGATCTACTGAAAAAGATTACTTAATGCCTGTAGAAGATGTATTCTCTATCTCAGGAAGAGGTACAGTTGTTACTGGTGCTATCTCTCAAGGTACAGTTAGATTAGGTGATGAAATTGAAATCGTTGGATTAAAAGATACTGTTAAGACTACGGTAACTGGTATTGAAATGTTTAGAAAAGAAATGGATTACGCTGAAGCTGGTGATAATGCAGGTATTCTTTTAAGAGGTATTAAAAAAGAAGACGTTCAAAGAGGACAAGTTCTTGTTAAGCCAGGATCAATTACTCCACATACTGAATTCAGAGGGGAAGTATATATCCTTTCTAAAGAGGAAGGTGGTAGACACACTCCATTCTTCTCAGGGTATAGACCACAATTTTATGTAAGAACAACAGACGTTACTGGTTCTTGTACTTTACCTGAAGGTACTGAAATGGTTATGCCAGGTGATAACGTTGAAATGACTGTTGCATTAGTTGCACCAATCGCTCTTGAAAAGGGAACTCAGTTCGCTATTAGAGAAGGTGGAAGAACTGTTGGTGCTGGAGTTGTTGCTGAAATTATCAAGTAAGGATAACTTATGGGTAACGGAGTAAGCATTAAGATTGGACTTAAATGTGAAGAGTGTGGTGATATTAACTACACTACTTACAAAAATCCAAAGACTTATACAGAAAAAATGGCTATTAAAAAATATAGCCCAAGATTAAAAAAACACACTATTCATAAAGAAGTTAAGTTAAAGTCGTAAGACTTTAACTTAACCTTTATTGTGCAGGTAACTGCAAAACTCAACTAGGTCAGTAGCTCCAATGGTAGAGCGCCGGATTCCAAATCCGATGGTTGGGGGTTCGAGTCCCTCCTGGCCTGCCACTAAATTTTTTTAAAAGTAGTTTCGACTTTTTTTAAAAGAATTTATAAGCTTAAAATTTTTGGAGTCGATTGTGAACAAATTTAAAACATATTATAAAAATGCTAAAGAAGAACTATTTAAAGTAATTTTCCCTATTAAAGAACAAATTAGATCAGCTTACATCTCTGTTTTTGTAGTTGTAACTGTAATCTCACTATTTTTAGCATTAATTGATGCAATCATGTCTTTAAGCTTATCTGCGATAATGAACTAAGGAAATTAAATGGCACAACAATGGTATGCAATACAAACACACTCAGGAAGTGAATTAGCTGTAAAAAGAGCATTAGAAAGACTTGCTGAAGAGATGGCAGATGGAAGAATTGAAGAGGTTCTTGTTCCAACTGAAGATCTAATTGAAGTAAAAAAAGGTAATAAAACAATTGTTGAAAGACCTTTATACCCTGCATATGCATTTGCTAAAATTGACCTAGATACTGCTTTATGGCATAGAATTCAATCAATGCCAAAAGTTGGAAGATTCATTGGTGAATCTAAAAAACCAACTCCCTTATCTAAAAAAGATATTAATTCAATTTTAGACAAAGTAGAAAATAGAGCTGCTGCTAAACCAAAAATTTCATTTGATGAAGGTGAAATGGTTAGAATTAATGAAGGTCCATTTGCAAACTTTAATGGTGTAGTTGAAGACTTTGATATGGCTTCAGGAATATTAAAATTAAATGTTTCAATTTTTGGAAGAAATACTCCAGTTGAAATAACTTATACTCAAGTAGAGAGAGTAGTTTAATCTCTATATCACTAGGCATTAGGCAATAAAACTTAGCTTCCATAGAGTTTTCTTGCCTAATGCCTAAATCATTAAAAAACAATAAAAATTTAAAGGAAATACGATGGCTAAAAAAGTAGAAGGTATCTTAAAACTTCAAATACCTGCTGGTGCAGCTAATCCATCACCACCTGTTGGACCTGCATTAGGTCAAAGAGGTATTAACATTATGGAATTCTGTAAAGCGTTCAATGAAAAAACTAAAGATAAATCAGGATTTACAATCCCTGTTGAGATTTTAGTATATGCTGATAAAAGTTTTACATTTACGTTAAAGCAACCACCAATGACTGACTTAATTAAAAAAGTTTCTGGTGTTAAAAAAGGTTCTGACAATCCACTTAAAAACAAAGTAGGAAAGATGACAAAAGAACAAATTATGGAAGTAGTTGAAATGAAAATTGCTGACCTTAATACAGATGATAAAGAACAAGCTGCAAAGATTGTTGCTGGTTCTGCAAGATCAATGGGAATTGATACAGAATTATAAGATTCTGTTAAAATCTAGCCTGACCACTGGGCTTTAAATAGCGGTAGCAAAAAAAATAAAAATTGCGGAGAATAAAATGGCAAAAGTTTCAAAAAGATATAAAGCGTTAGCTGAAAAAATTGAAGAAAAAGATTACACTTTAGCAGAAGCTTGTAAAACTGTTAAAGAATTAAAATCAGCTAAATTTGATGAATCAGTAGAAGTTGCATTAAACTTAAATGTTGACCCAAGACATGCAGACCAAATGATTAGAGGTGCTGTTGTACTTCCAAATGGTACTGGTAAAACTGTTAGAGTAGCAGTATTTGCTAAGGGTGCAAAAATGGATGAAGCAAAAGCTGCTGGTGCAGATATTGTTGGAAATGATGATTTAGTAGAATCTGTACAAGCTGGAAACATTGATTTTGATGTTTTAATTGCAACTCCAGATTGTATGGGACTAGTTGGTAAACTAGGTAGAATTTTAGGACCAAAAGGTTTAATGCCTAACCCTAAAACTGGTACTGTAACTATGGACGTAACTAAAGCAGTTAACGATGCTAAAGGTGGTCAAGTTTCATATAGAGTTGATAAAAAAGGTAATATGCAAGCAGCAGTTGGAAAAGTTTCTTTCTCAGAAGAAGCAATCAAAGAAAATGTTGAAGCATTTATTTTAGCAATTAACAAAGCAAAACCTTCTACTGCAAAAGGTAGATATATGACTAATGCAGCTATCTCATTAACTATGTCACCATCAGTTAATATGGATGTATTAGAATTAATGGATATTAAATAATTTATATTTGAATAGTATTCAATAGTGGGGATAGTTTTTATCCCCATGTTTGAGTGTTATCAAAACACTACATTAAAAACTGAAGATAGTGGGTTAAATACATCTCCTGTATTTTGTAAAACCTGCCGAAGTTGGATGTTTTGAAAGGAGAATTATAAATGACTAAACAACAAAAATCAGAAGTTATTGATTTCTTAACTGGTGAATTCAAAGAGTCTCAAGCTATCGTAGTATGTAGCTATAATGGAGTTTCTCACAAAGAATTAGAAGGTTTAAGAAAAGAAGCTAAAGAAGTTGGTGTTAAAGTTCAAGTTGCTAAAAATACATTGGCTACAGTTTCTGTAAAAAATGCTGAGTTAGGTGATATTGAGTTAACTGGAAACAACATTTTCTTATGGTCTGAAGATCAAATTTCTGCTTGTAAAGTTGCTGATAAGTTTGCTACTGCAAATAAAGATAAATTTGCAATCAAGTCTGGTATCATTGAAGGTGAAATTGCTGATCTTGATACAGTTATGGCATTTGCTAAATTACCATCTAGAGATGAACTTCTTGGTATGCTTGCTGCTACTTGGATGGCACCACTTACTAACTTTACAATTGGGCTTGATGCTCTTAGAAAGAAAAAAGAAGAAGAGGCTGCTTAATAAAGCAACATATTAAATAAATATATAAAATAAAAAATAATAAGGAAGAAAGAAATGGCAATTTCTAAAGAAGACGTATTAGAATATATCTCTGGTTTATCTGTATTAGAGTTATCAGAATTAGTTAAAGAATTTGAAGAAAAATTCGGAGTATCTGCACAACCTGTAGCTGTAGCTGGTGCTGTAGCTGGTGGAGCTGCTGAAGCTGCTGAAGAAAAAACTGAGTTCGATGTAATCTTAAAAGATGCTGGAGCTAAGAAAATTAATGTAATTAAAGCGATCAGAGGATTAACTGGTCTTGGATTAAAAGAAGCAAAAGCTATGGCTGAAGAAGCTGGAGCAAAAGTAAAAGAAGGTGTTTCTAAAGAAGACGCTGAAGCTGCTAAAGCTGAATTAGAAGGTGCTGGAGCTGTTGTAGAATTAGCATAATTCTTCTCCGCACTTTATATTGTTATACAAGGCTTTAATGCCTTGTATAAAGATTAGCATCTTTGAAGGCTAAGGTTAGAATTTAGGACGAATTTTAACCCTATCCTTTAAGGATGCTTTTGCGCTTTATATACAAAGCTAAAAAGTAAACCACATTTTTTATAAGGTCAACAATGTTAAACTCTTTAAAATCTGGTAATAGACTTAGAGTTGATTTTGCAAAAAATCCTCAACAAATCGAAATTCCAAATTTATTACAACTGCAACAAAATTCATATGAAAATTTCCTAATGATAGGAAAAGAAGAAAGAACTGAAGCTGGTATTGAAAAAGTTTTCAAATCTGTTTTCCCTATTCACGATGCTCAAAACAGAGTTACTCTTGAGTATATCGGAAGTGAAGTAGGTAAGCCTAAGTATGATGTAAGAGAATCAATGGTTAGAGGTCTTACATACTCTATTCCATTAAAAATAAATATTAGACTTACGTTATGGGACTTAGACGAAAAAACTGGTGAAAAAATTGGTGTTAGAGATATGAAAGAACAATCTTTATTCATCAGAGAAATTCCATTAATGACTGATAGAACGTCATTTATTGTAAATGGTGTTGAAAGAGTTGTTGTTAATCAATTACACAGATCTCCAGGTGTTATTTTCAAAGAAGAAGAATCAAACACTGCTGGAAATAAACTAATCTATACAGGTCAAATTATTCCTGATAGAGGTTCATGGTTATACTTTGAGTATGATGCAAAAGATGTGTTATACGTAAGAATCAATAAAAGAAGAAAAGTTCCTGTAACTATTTTATTTAGAGCACTTGGTTATTCTAAAGAAGATATCATTAAACTTTTCTATCCAATTTTGAATATTAAAATTAAAAACAACAAATTCTTAACTGAATTCCACCCAGAGGATTTTACAGGAAGAGTTGAGTTTGATATTAAAGATGATAAAGGTAACTTAATCATTGCTGCTGGTAAAAGACTTACAGCTAGAAAAGCTAAAGCTTTAGTTGAAGGTGGTCTTAAGTTAGTTGAATATCCTGTTGATTTATTAATGGATAGATGTACTGCAAATGCAATCTTTGATCCAGAATCTGGAGAAGTATTATTTGATGCACTTACATCTCTTGATGAATTAAAATTAAAAAAACTATTAGATTTAGGTTTTGATAATTTTGATATTGCTAATGACTTAGCAACAGGTGTTGATGATTCTATTATCAATGCATTTAAAGCTGATGCAGAATCTTTAAAGTTATTAAAGCAAACTGAACAAATTGATGATGAAAATGATTTATCAGCAATTAGAATCTATAAAGTTATGAGACCAGGTGAGCCTGTAACAAAAGAAGCTGCTAAAGAGTTTGTTAAGAAACTATTCTTTGATCCAGAAAGATATGACTTAACAAAAGTTGGTAGAATGAAAATGAACCATAAGCTTGGTGTTACAGTTCCTGAATATGTAACTGTACTAACTTATGAAGATATTATTAAAACTGTTCAATACTTAGTAAAAGTTAAGGCTGGGCATGGACATATTGATGATAGAGATCACTTAGGAAACAGAAGAATTAGAGCAATTGGTGAGTTATTAGCAAACGAACTTCACTCTGGTTTAATTAAGATGCAAAAAGCAATTAGAGATAAGATGACTACTTTATCTGGTACATTAGAAGATATTATGCCACATGATTTAGTTAACTCTAAGATGATTACATCAACAATTACAGAGTTCTTTACATCTGGTCAGTTATCACAGTTTATGGATCAAACTAACCCATTATCTGAAGTTACTCATAAAAGAAGACTTTCTGCACTTGGTGAAGGTGGTCTTGTTAAAGAGAGAGCTGGATTTGAAGTAAGGGATGTTCACGCAACTCACTATGGTAGAATCTGTCCAGTTGAAACTCCAGAGGGTCAAAATATTGGTCTTATTAATACACTATCTACTTTCTCTAAAGTAAATAACTTAGGGTTTATTGAAGCTCCATATAAAAAAGTTATTGAAGGTGTAGTTACTGATGAAATTAATTATTATACTGCAACTCAAGAAGAGGGATTAATTATTGCTCCAGGTTCAACTAAACTTGATGAAAATGGAAAAATTGTTGAATCACTTGTAGAAGCTAGACAAGATGGTGAAATTTACTTAGTTGAAAGAAATAAAGTTGATTTAATTGATATTTCTTCGCAAATGGTTATGGGTGTTGCTGCATCTTTAATTCCATTCTTAGAGCATGATGATGCCAACAGAGCCTTAATGGGATCGAATATGATGAGACAAGCTGTTCCATTATTAAGACCTAATGCTCCTGTAGTTGGAACTGGTTTAGAAAAAACAGTTGCAAGAGATGCATGGGAAGCTATTAAAGCTAAAAGAGGTGGAGTAATTGAAAAGGCTGACGCTAAAAATGTTTATGTAAGAGGTGAAGATGAAAACGGTGCTTTCATTGACCACTATGAAGTAAACAAAAATGTTAGAACAAATAACAATACATCATTTGGACAAAGAACTGCTACTAAAGAGGGAACTGTTGTTGAAGCTGGTCAAGTAATCGCTGATGGTCCATCTATGGATAATGGTGAGTTAGCTGTTGGTGTTAATGCAATGGTTGCCTTCATGCCTTGGAATGGATATAACTATGAGGATGCGATTGTTCTTTCTCAAAGATTAATTGAAGAAGATGCATTTACATCTGTTCATATTTATGAAAAAGAAGTAGAGTGTAGAGAGCTTAAACATGGTAATGAAGAGATCACTAGAGATTTACCAGGTGTTAAAGAAGAATCTATTACTCATTTAGATAACTCGGGTATCGTTAAAGTTGGAACATATGTTAAACCAGGAATGATTTTAGTAGGTAAAGTTACTCCAAAAGGTGAAATTAAACCAACTCCAGAAGAGAGATTATTAAGAGCAATCTTTGGTGAAAAAGCTGGTCACGTTATTAATAAATCATTATACTGTGCAACTTCTATGGAAGGTACAGTTGTTGATGTTAAAGTATTCACTAAAAAAGGATATGAAAAAGACGAAAGAGCAGTAGCAGAGATTGAAGCAGAAAAAGCTGAACTTGATGTAAAACATCATGATAAACTTTTAATGCTAGATAGAGAAGAAATCTTAAAAATTAATGATTTATTATCAAAGTCTGCTTTATCAAAAGATGTAGAAGTTGATGGTAATACATATAAAGCAGGAGATAATATTCCTGTTGATGTTCTTGCTGGTGTAAATAGATTTGCTATGAAAAAAGTTGTTGCATCTTTCTCTAAAGAAGTAGAAAAAGAGTATAACACTATTAAAGATTATTTTATTAAGCAAAAATCTACTTTAAGAGAAGAGCATGAAGAGAAGTTAACTGTTCTTGAGCATGATGATATTTTACCATCAGGTGTAATCAAGCAAGTTAAAGTTTATATTGCAACTAAGAGAAAAATCAAAGTTGGGGATAAAATGGCAGGTAGACACGGTAACAAAGGTATCGTTTCTAACATCGTTCCTCAAGTAGATATGCCATACCTAGAAGATGGTAATACTGTAGATGTTATTCTTAACCCACTAGGGGTACCATCAAGGATGAATATTGGTCAGATTCTAGAAGTTCACTTAGGATTAGTAGGTAAAAAACTTGGAGCTCAAATCCAAGATATTTTTGATGCTAAGAAAGCTGACTTTATCCAAGAATTAAGAGCTAAGATGAGTGAAATTGCATCTGTTGCAAAACTTATGAATGGTAAAGAGTTTATGGATAACTTAACAGATGATGAGTTAATCCAATACGGTCAAGACTGGACAAAAGGTGTAAGATTTGCAACTCAAGTATTTGATGGTGTTAAAGAAGAAGAGTTTGTTAAACTGTTTGAATTAGCAAAAATTGATACAGATGGTAAGTCTACATTATATGATGGTAAGACTGGTGATAAAATGAAAGAGAGAGTAAACGTAGGTTATATGTATATGCTGAAACTTCATCACTTAGTTGATGAAAAAGTTCACGCAAGATCTACTGGACCTTACTCACTTGTAACACAACAGCCAGTTGGTGGTAAAGCACTATTTGGTGGACAAAGATTCGGAGAAATGGAAGTTTGGGCACTTGAAGCATATGGTGCAACAAACGTTCTTAAAGAGATGTTAACAACAAAATCGGATGACGTAGAAGGTAGAACAAGAGCTTATAGAGCTATTGCAAATGGTGAAAACGTTCCAAGATCAGGTGTTCCTGAAACATTCTTCGTATTAACAAAAGAGCTTAAAGCTCTTGGACTTGACGTAGAGATTTTTGAAGAGGCAGAAGACAATGAGTAATAACGAATTAAATTTAGAACCAATTGAAATTAAAGAATTAGAAAGACCGCAAGATTTTGCGGCCTTCCAATTAAGACTTGCAAGTCCAGAAAAAATTCTTTCTTGGTCTTCTGGTGAAGTAAAGAAGCCAGAAACTATTAACTATAGAACATTAAAACCTGAAAGAGATGGACTTTTCTGTGCAAAAATCTTCGGACCAGTAAAAGACTATGAGTGTCTTTGTGGTAAATATAAAAAGATGAGATACAAAGGTGTTGTATGTGAAAAATGTGGTGTTGAAGTAACTTCTTCAAAAGTTAGAAGACACAGAATGGGACATATTGATTTAGTATCTCCTGTTGCACACATTTGGATGGTATCTTCACTTCCAACAAGAATTGGTACTTTGTTAGGTGTTAAATTAAAAGATTTAGAAAGAGTATTATATTACGAAGCATATATTGTATCTGAGCCAGGTGAAGCATATTATGATAATGAAAAGACTAAGAAAGTATTAAAATATGATATCTTAAATGAAGAACAATATAGAACAATTTCTGATTTATTTGATCACACTGGTTTTGAAGCAAACATGGGTGGAGATGTAATTAGAGATTTATTAGAAACTTTAGATTTAATTGAGTTATTAGGTCAGCTTAAAAATGAGATGGCTGGAACTAAATCTGAAGCTAAGAGAAAAACAATTATTAAAAGACTTAAAGTTGTAGAAAACTTTATTAACTCTGGAAATAGACCAGAGTGGATGATGTTGACTCAACTACCAGTTCTTCCACCAGATTTAAGACCACTTGTTGCTCTTGATGGTGGTAAGTTTGCTGTTTCTGATGTAAATGACCTTTATAGAAGAGTTATTAACAGAAATAATAGACTTAAGAGATTAACTGAACTTGATGCTCCTGAAATTATTATTAGAAATGAAAAAAGAATGCTTCAAGAAGCTGTTGATGCTTTATTTGATAATGGTAAAACTGCAAATGCAGTTAAGGGTGCTAATAAAAGACCTCTTAAATCATTATCTGAAATCATTAAAGGTAAGCAAGGTAGATTTAGACAAAACTTACTTGGTAAAAGGGTTGACTTCTCAGGTAGATCTGTAATTGTTGTTGGACCTTCTTTAAATATGGACCAATGTGGTATTCCTAAAAAAATGGCTCTTGAGCTATTTAAACCACACTTAATGGCTAAATTAGAAGAAAAGGGTTATGCAACTACATTAAAATCAGCTAAGAGATTAATTGAGTCACAAACAAATGAAGTTTGGGAATGTTTAAGTGAAATTGTTGATGAGTATCCAGTATTACTGAACAGAGCTCCAACTCTTCACAAACTTTCGATTCAAGCGTTCCACCCAGTTCTAATTGATGGTAAAGCTATTCAGTTACACCCATTAGTTTGTGCGGCATTCAACGCCGACTTCGATGGTGACCAAATGGCGGTACACGTGCCATTATCACAAGAAGCTATTGCTGAAGCTAAGATTCTTATGATGTCATCTATGAATATTCTTTTACCAGCATC
This sequence comes from uncultured Campylobacterales bacterium, assembly GCA_947494995.1. Classification (GTDB taxonomy): domain Bacteria; phylum Campylobacterota; class Campylobacteria; order Campylobacterales; family Arcobacteraceae; genus Halarcobacter. Next base: position 28,194 of record CANLWY010000004.1, read on the forward strand.
AGGTAGAGCAATTGCTGTACCTTCTCAGGATATGATTTTAGGTATCTACTATCTATCATTAGAAAAAGATGGTGTAAAAGGCCAACATAAACTATTTGGTGATGTAAATGAAGCAAAGATTGCTTTAGATATGGGACAAGTTGATTTACACGCAAAAATTAGAACAAAAGTTGATGGAAAAGTTATTCATTCAACTATTGGTAGATTAATTATTAAAGAAATTTTACCAGAGTTTGTACCAACTAACCTTTGGAATAAGATTTTAAAGAAAAAAGATATTGGTACTTTAGTTGACTATATTTATAAGCATGGTGGATATGAAGTAACTCCAAGATTCTTAGATAACCTTAAAAACTTAGGTTTTAGATATGCAACAGATGCTGGTATCTCTGTATCAATTGATGATATTAGAGTTCCTGATTCAAAAGTTGGACATATTGCTAAATCTAAAAAAGAAGTTATTGAAGTTCAAAAGCAGTTCTCACAAGGTTTATTAACTGAGCAAGAAAGATACAATAAAATTATTGATATTTGGACAGAAGTTAATAATACTCTTGGAACAGAGATGATGAGTTTAGTAGAGCAAGATAAAGACGGGTTTAACTCAATTTATATGATGGCTGACTCAGGGGCTAGAGGTTCTGCAGCACAGATTAGACAGCTTTCAGGTATGAGGGGTCTTATGGCTAAGCCAGATGGTTCTATTATTGAGACACCAATTATTTCAAACTTTAGAGAAGGTCTAAATGTACTTGAGTACTTTATTTCTACTCACGGTGCTAGAAAAGGTCTTGCCGATACAGCTCTTAAGACTGCCAATGCAGGTTACTTAACAAGAAAGCTTATCGATGTATCTCAAAACGTAAGAATCACAGTTGAAGATTGTGGAACTCACGAAGGTATTGAGATTACAGATATTTCTTCTGGTAATGAATTAATTGAGTCATTAGAAGAAAGAATTACAGGTAGAGTAATTGCTGAAGATATTATTGACCCTATTTCAAATGAAATTTTATTTACAGAAGGTACATTAATTACTGAAGAGAATGCAAAAGTAGTTGCAGAAGCTGAAGTTAAATCTGTGGTAATTAGAACTCCATTAACTTGTAAGGAAGAGCATGGTTTATGTTCAAAATGTTATGGTCTTAACCTTGGTGAGCAAAGAAAAGCTACTCCAGGTGAAGCTGTAGGGGTTGTTGCAGCACAATCTATTGGTGAGCCAGGAACACAGCTTACACTTAGAACATTCCACGTTGGTGGTACTGCATCTGCAACTCAAACAGAAAGAGAGTTAAGAGCTGATAAAGAAGGTTTCATTAGATACTACAATATCAAAACTTATACTAATAAAGAAGGTAAAGAAGTAGTAGCAAACAGAAGAAATGCTGGTATATTACTTGTTGAACCAAAAATTAATGCGCCATTTAAAGGTAATGTTACAGTTGAAACAATTCATGAAGAAACAATTTTAACTATTACAAATGGTAAAGATGAAAAGAAATATTACCTAAGAAAGAATGATGTTGCAAAGGCAAATGAACTTGCAGGTGTATCTGGTAAAATTGAAGGTAAACTATATTTACCACATAGAGATGGTATTGAAGTTGAAGAGAATGAATCTATCGTTGAGATGATTAAAGATGGTTGGAATGTTCCAAACAGAATTCCTTATGCATCTGAATTAAGAGTTGATGATGGAGCACCTATTACGTCTACAATCGTATCTGGTTCTAAAGGTGTGGTTAAATATTATAAATTAACTGGTGACTATTTAGAAAGAAGAAAAGATATCAAAGCTGGTGAAAAAGTTGAAGAAAAAGGTGTTTTTGCTGTTATTGTAGACTCTGAAGAGAGAGAAGCATTAAGACACTATATTTCAAGAGGTTCAGTAGTTGAATTAGATGATAATACTGAAGTTGAAAAAGAGTCTACTATTGCACACCCAGCAACTGATGAGCAAGTTGTTATTGCTGAGTGGGATCCATATGCAAACCCTACTATTGCTGAAAAAGCAGGTAAGATTGCATTTGAAGATATTATTCCTGGTGTAACTGTTGCAGAGCAATTTGATGAATTAACTGGAACTTCTAAACTTGTTGTAAATGAGTATATTCCTGCAGGTTATAAGCCATCAGTAGTTGTTGCAACTGAAGATAAAGAGTTAATTAGATATACACTTGATCCAAAAACTTCTTTATTTGTTAGTGAAGGTCAAGATGTTGTAATTGCAGATGTTATTGGTAAAACACCAAAAGCAACTCAAAAATCTAAAGATATTACTGGAGGTCTTCCAAGAGTATCTGAATTATTTGAAGCAAGAAGACCTAAGAATATTGCAGTTCTAGCTTCATTTGATGGAATGGTTACATTTGGTAAACCATTAAGAAATAAATCTAGAATCATCGTAACTGATGAAAATGGAAATAAAGCTGAGTATTTAGTTGAAAAGTCTAAGCAAATTCTTGTACATGAAGGTGAATTTGTTCATGCTGGTGAGGCATTAACTGATGGTCAAACTTCTCCTCATGATGTATTAAGAATCTTAGGTGAAAAAGCACTTCACTACTTTATTGTATCAGAAGTACAACAAGTATATAGATCTCAAGGGGTTAATATTGCCGATAAGCATATTGAGGTTATTACATCTCAAATGTTAAGACAGGTTTCAATCTTAGATGGTGGAGATACTAAGTTTATTATTGGAGATATGGTTTCTAAGAAAAGATTTAAGCAAGAGAATGAGAAAATTATCAAGCTTGGTGGTAAACCTGCAATTGCAGAACCTTTATTACTTGGTATTACAAGAGCAGCTGTTACATCTGACTCAATTATCTCTGCAGCATCTTTCCAGGAAACAACTAAGGTATTAACTGAAGCTGCAATTTCAGCTAAGATGGATATGTTAGAAGATCTAAAAGAGAACGTAGTAATTGGTAGAACAATTCCAGTAGGAACTGGTCTATACAAAGACAAAAAAGTTAAATTCGAAGATATCGAAGAAGAGTAAAACATTAGGGCTTGTCCCTAATGTAAACTTATGGATATTATTTCACTATTTATAATCTTTTTAACCATTGAGGTTTTTGAATCAAACTGGCAAAAATCAGAAACCCTTTACGGCCTATTAGAAAACAACTACAAAATATACAGAACAAGTATATTTATATATTTCCTTTTAAATTTTAGTTTTATATACTCAATTTTCCTTGTAATATATTTACAAAACAATAGTTTTTGGATGTTAAGTATTGTAGGAATCAAATTTCTTGATATAGCTTTTAAACTTAATATTATGTCTAAAATAAATGATAATATTCCCTTAGAAGAAATTATACCAAATATTCAAATGAGTTTTATTTTTAGATATATGAATGCAATTATTTACCCTTTAACATTTCTATTCGCAACAAATTATTTTTCTTTTTAAAATTGATAATTGATATTAAAATACTTTAAGTTTTTATTTGCTAGTATTTAAAGCATGAATACACTAGAATTTAAATACTTAATTAAAAATGCGGATTACAAAACCAAATATGAACCGATTATTGATTCAAAAAATGACTCAATATATGGATATGAGGCACTTTCAAAGTTTGAAATTGATCAGAATCTAATAAGTACTGAAGAGATATTTAGAAAACTACATCATAATAATAGACTTTTTTTTGAACTTGAAAAAAGAAATAAACAACTTCAAATAGATAACTATGATAATGATAAAAAATTATTTTTGAATTTTGATGCAGATATAGTTAATACAACTTCACAAAAAAACTATTGGGAATTATTTTTAAAATCATGCAAAAAAGATATCGTAATAGAGATAACTGAAAATGGAAGTGATGATGAAAAGAGTACTAAAATAATGCATGGCTTTAGTTCTTGGTTACAAAATAAAGGTATAGATTCTGCTCTTGATGATTTTGCTCAAGATGGATCAATGTTCTCTTTCTTTCTTATGAATAGAAGTAAATATATAAAAATAGATAAATCATTTTTAGGTCAAATCAAAAAGAATAGTGCTTATATAGAGTATCTAAAAGGTTTGCTCAGAACAATAAGGTTAAATAATCAAAAATCAATAATAGAAGGGGTAGAAACCTATAGTGATTATTTAATGGTTAAAGAGTTTAATGCAGATTATATGCAGGGTTACTATTTTAGTGATTTAATGATAATAAAATGATTGACTCATTAGTTTTTCATTTTAAAATGATATACTACCTTCAATAAAAAAATAGGAGTTGCCAATGCAATATTTAGTAATCGCATATGATAATGAAGGTGCTTTAGAAAAAAGACTTGAAGTAAGAGATGCACATGTTGAGGGTGCAAAGAAGATGATAGCTGAAGGTAAAATCATAAATGCTGGTGCTCTTATTGAAGAAGATCGAATGGTAGGATCAACTCTTTTTGTAGATTTCGATAGTGATGATGAAATCAATGAGTGGCTAGAAAATGAGCCATATGTAACTAATGGTGTATGGAACATGGAAGAGTTTCAAATCGTTCCTGTTAAATTACTACCTACAAATTAATAAAAGAAATAAGCCCTAGAAGGGTTTATCTCTTAAAAAACTTCAATTACTTTATTTAAATCATCAAAAATTGACTTTTTCTTTTAATCAATTCTGCATAATATAAGTTTTTTAGAAAAATGAAAAAAAATTTGCAAATTTCTTTTTATATTTTTTTTATATTTTTAAGTAAGTGAAAATATAGATTACTAAAAAATATACTCAATTATTTTGAAATACATTTACTATGTTTTATAATAATTATAAGTAGGCAGAATATAGTATTTTTATGTAAAATTATTTATATTAAAAAAATAACAAAATTAAACAATTTAATATTTTGAATTTTCTTTTTATATTTTTTTTGCACAAAATAGAAACTCTACAACTCCCTTTTTTAGGTGCCTTTTGACATTAGTCAAAAACAAAAAATCAAAATAGTTTTAAACTTTCATTGTACTTTAAACAATTAAGTATAGAAAAATTTAGGCTTTCAAAAATTATGAAATTTTAAATTTTCTAATTGTTAATAATATAAGTAAGGAGAAATAAATGGCACTTTCGAGAAGAGAATTTCTTAAAAGTTCGGCGGCAGCTTCTGCAGCAGCAGCGGTAGGGATGAACGTACCTACACAAATGCAAGCAGCAGCTAAAAATGCTGAAGGTGGCTGGAGATGGGACAAGGCAGCTTGTAGATTCTGTGGTACAGGTTGTGGAATTATGTTAGCTACTAAAGGTGGTAAAATTGTTGCGGTTAAAGGTGACCCTGCAGCTCCAGTTAATAGAGGTCTTAACTGTATTAAAGGTTACTTCAATGCAAAAATCATGTATGGTGCGGATAGAATAAAACAACCATTACTAAGAGTTGGCGCTGATGGTAAATTTGACAAAAATGGTAAATTTGCTCCTGTATCTTGGGAAAGAGCTTTTGATGAAATGGAAATTCATGCAAGAAAAGCTCTTAAAGAGTCAGGACCTGAAGGTGTAAGTGTATTAGGTTCAGGACAATACACTATCATGGAAGGTTATGCAGCTCAAAAGATGATGAAGGGTGGATTCAGATCAAATGCAATTGATCCAAATGCTAGACACTGTATGGCATCTGCGGTTGTTGGTTTTTATCAAACATTTGGTATTGATGAGCCTTCTGGTTGTTATGATGATATTGAGTTAACTGATACTGTAGTATGTTGGGGAGCTAATATGGCTGAGATGCACCCAATTCTATGGTCAAGGGTAACTGATAGAAAACTTTCTGATCCTAAAAATGTAAAAGTTGTAAATATTTCAACTTATAGACATAGAACATCTGATTTAGCAGATATGGAAATTATATTTACTCCAAGTTCAGATTTAGCACTTTGGAATTATATTGCACATGAAATAGTATTTAATAATCCAGAAGTTATTGATTGGGATTTTGTAAGAGAGCATATTGTATTTGCTGCAAGTCCTGTTAATATGGGTTATGGTATGAAAAGAGCTGGCGAAAAGTCAATGGATAAATACTCTAATAAAGAGAAAGAAACAATGGTTAAAGAGATGGAAAAAATTGTCTCTGAAACTGAAGCCCCTGCACTTGCTCCATATGGATATAAAGCTGGTGATAAGATGGTAAATAAACCCGCTGGATTAAAACACTGGGAAATCTCTTTTGAAGAGTATAAAAAATTCTTAGAGCCTTATACACTAGACTATGTAGCAAAAATCTCTAAAGGTGATCCAGATGAAGATATTAATATTTTTAAAAAGAAGTTAAAAGCATTAGCAAATCTTTATATTGAGAAATCAAGAAAAGTTGTTTCTTTCTGGACAATGGGTATGAACCAACATACAAGAGGTACTTGGGTAAATACATTAGCTTATAACGTTCACTTCTTACTTAACAAACAAGCTAAACCAGGTTCTGGTGCATTCTCATTAACAGGTCAACCATCTGCATGTGGTACTGCTAGAGAAGTTGGTACATTTACACACAGATTACCTGCTGATATGATGGTTAAAAATCCTAAGCATAGAGCAATCACTGAAAAAGGTTGGAGGGTTCCATCAGGAACACTTAATCCAATAGGAAATCAACATGTTATGAAGATATTTCGTGATTTAGAAGATGGTTTTGTAAAATTTACTTGGATTCAAGTAAATAATATGTTCCATACTACTGCATCTGCATCTCACTGGATTAAAGCAGCGAGAGAGATGGATAACTTTATAGTTTGTTCCGATCCTTATCCCGGTATCTCTGCAAAAGTATCTGACCTTATCTTGCCAACAGCTATGATCTATGAAAAATGGGGAGCTTATGGAAATGCTGAAAGAAGAACTCAACATTGGAGACAACAAGTATTACCAGCTGGTGATGCCATGTCTGATATTTGGCAAATGGCTGAATTTATGAAAAGATTTACTGTTAAAGAGTTATGGGGTGAATCTACATTAAGAAATGGTAGTAAATTACCTGATGTAATTAATGAAGCAAAAAAACTAGGATACAAAGAAGATACTACAATGTATGAAGTTTTATTTGCAAATGAAAGAGCTAAATCATTTAAAGTTGATTTAAATGACCCAATTCAAAAAGGCTTTGATAATACAGAGTGTTTAGGGGATAGTAGAAATGTAAAAGGTTCAGATGGTAAACCATGGAAAGGTTATGGTTTCTTCATCCAAAAATATCTATTTGAAGAGTATGCTGATTTCGGTAGAGGACATGCTCATGACCTTGCAGACTTCGATACTTACCACAGAGTAAGAGGATTAAAATGGCCAGTAGTTGATGGTAAAGAGACTCAATGGAGATTTAATACTAAATATGACCCATATGCAAAAAAATATGGTAAGCCAGGTACTGATTTTGCATTCTACGGAACATTAGCAAAAGCATTATCTCAAGGTGATTTATTAGGTGTTAAAGAAAAAGCTAAGAAATCTCTTAAAAATAAAGCGAAAATCTTTGCTAGACCATATATGGATCCACCAGAAATGCCAGATAATGAATACCCATTATGGATGAGTACAGGAAGAATCTTAGAACATTGGCACAGTGGAACAATGACTATGAGAGTTCCAGAGCTTTATAGATCTGCTCCTGAGGCATTAGTGTATATGCATCCTGACTCTGCTAAGAAGTTTGGAGTTAAACAAGGTCAGTTAGCTTGGGTTGAATCTAGACGTGGTAAAGTAAAAGCTAGAGTTGAAACTAGAGGAAGAAACAGACCTTCAAGAAATCTTGTTTATGTTCCATTCTTTGATGAAAAAGTATTTATTAATAAAGTTTGTGCTGATTATACGTGTCCAATGTCTAAACAAACAGACTTTAAAAAATGTGCGGTAAAAGTTTATAAAGCATAAATTACAGATAAATGTTCTTATTTTAAATAAATAATAAATAAAAAATGGAGAAGAAAATGAAATTAACTAAGATGACTTTAGGACTTTTTGCAGTAGCTACAGTTTTTTTGGTGGGATGTAGTGCCTCAAATCAAACAATGAGTGAAGAATCAATTGGGTTAAGGAATACTGATTTATATACAGAGGGTTCAGAAACAGTAGCTGATAAAACTGAATATATAAATAAAACAGCAGGAGAGAGCGTATTAATAACACGTTCTTTTGAGAATGCACCACCAATGATTCCTCATGCAGTTGAAGGAATGTTACCAATTACTATAAATAACAATGCTTGTACAGGATGTCATGTGCCAGGAGTTGCTGAGTCATTAAATGCGACGCCAATACCAAAGTCACATTTTACAGATTATAGACCTGATACATCATTAGCTAAAAATGGTAATATGGTTAAAAATGGAAAGATAATTGAAAATACTAGTGATATAAAAACATCAGCAAAAGTATTAAATACTTTATCTGGTACTAGATTTAATTGTACAGGGTGTCATGCTCCTCAGTCAATTGCTACAGATGCTCCAATAAAAAATGAGTTTAAAGCTGAGTTTAGAGCTAAAGGTGGTGATAAAAAGTCTAATTTGATTAACAATATCAATGAAGGTGTAGATACTATTAAATAAAATATAAGAAGAAGAGAGTTTTTCTTTTCTTCTTTTCCTCTATTAAATTTACAAATGGCACTTTTTATTTCTCCTTAAAAAATAATGGTGCCATTTGCTAATTTCATATTTGAAACTTTAATAAATTACTTTTATAAAATTTATAAATGGCATCTTTTATTTCTCCTTAAAAAATAATGGTGCCATTTACTGATTTTATAAAAAAGAAATATAATGAAGATAGCAAGTATAGTAGTACAAACAAGACTAGAATATTTAAAAAAACAAATCATTTTAAGATTTGTTTTTAATACCACCAATTAGACACCAAAAAAAAATATACTTATTTTGTGACAAATAAGTGACACTATAAACAAAGTGAATATTTAATAAATAATTGATGATAAAATGGAGAAAAAAATGTTAAGAAGTTTAAATATATTATATGCTAAGAATGAAGACATTAGTCATAGAAATATGATTGAGGCTTTGGAATTTATGTCAATGAATGTAAGAATAGTAACTGATGGAGAAAAAGCATATGAAGAATATCAACGAAGTAAACCAGATATTATAATTTCTGATGTTGAAATCCCAATATTAAATGGGCTTGAATTGGTAGAGAAAATTCGACAAGAAGATGCTGATATTCAAGTTATTATATTAACAAAATGTACAGAGGTAGAATGTCTTCTAAAAGCAGTTGAATTAAATATTGCTAAATATTTATTAAAGCATAGTGCTTCTTTTAATGATTTAAAAAATGCATTAATGATTTGTATAGAGAATATAACTAAGAAAAAGTCTAAACTATTAAAACATTTTAATAAGAAAGATTACTATGAACTTAATAGTCAAGTTTTATATGTAAATGAAAAAATAGTAAGACTTGATTATCATGAAAGAGATTTCTTGGAACTATTATTAAAAAATGATTTAAGAATAGTGACATATAAAGAGATAGAAAATGAAGTTTGGAAGAATAATATGAGTAGTGCAGCACTTAGATCTTTAGTAAGAAATTTACGTAAAAAACTTCCATTAAATTCAATTGAAAATATCTCAAAAGTAGGGTATAGAGTTGTAACAGTAAATAACTAACTCTATATCAGAAAATTTATACACCAAACACCTAAAAAACTTAAAAAAAACTCCAATTTAAACTTTTTATTTTATTATTAAATCTAATCAATAATTGATAATATCCATAAATTTAAATTTATTAGTATTTCTTTTGCAAAAAGAATTTAAATATTATTAGATTTTAAAAAAAATTTTAAAATTATTTTATACTTATTTTATACTTTTTAGTGACTAGTTTTTTATTGATACATTTATAGCTTCTATTGGAAATAAATCTGTTAAATAAAGCTTTTATCAGCACTTTTTTATTAAATGATTTTTTAATTATTATAAGTAATTGGATTTAAAAAAAATGCTTTATACTTTTTTTGCACAAAATGCCATTTTTAGGGCATTGCCAGATGATGATTCTTTGATTTTCGTCAAGAAATACACATGAAAATAACCTTATACTTTCAGTGTAATTTAAAGGATTAAGTATGGAAAAAAACAAAATTGTTGTTTATGGATCAGTTTTAAGTTTTCTTATCGCTATTGGTCTTTTTGGTTACACTGTATATGCATCAAATATGTTGTCATATCTATCTAGTGATCCCAAAGCATGTATAAATTGCCACACAATGAACTCAGCTTATGCGACTTGGTCAAACAGTTCTCATAAGAATGTTGCAACTTGTGCAGATTGTCATTTACCTGTAGGTGATGTTGTAGCAAAATATAAATCAAAAGCCATCGATGGCTGGAATCACTCTGTAGCATTTACAATGAATACTTATGAAAATAATATTGACATAAGTGATGATGGTGCAAATAGAGTACAAGCAAATTGTATTAGATGTCATAGTGATTTAACTGAAACTATGGAATCTAATGCAAACAATTATCATAGCGGTAGTACGAATAGCTTAAATGCAGATCGTAAGTGTTGGTCATGCCATAAGTATACACCTCATGGCAAAGTTAGAAGTTTAACATCTACTCCATATAGTATTGGTGTTAAAGAGAGAATAGAGTAAGAGAGAAGGAAACAAAAAGATGAAAAGATATAAGGCTTTACTTGCAGGTTCATTACTTGCAATAGGTTGTATGACAGCTTTAGTTGCATCTATAAATGAAAAAAAGGAGGAACAAGGATTAATTAATACTGTTCCAAAGATTGATAGATGGGAAACAAGAAACGAGGAATATAAAAAAGTCTATCCAAGACAATATGATTCTTGGAAGCAAACAAAAAATAGTGATGATATAGAAGATTTATTAAAAAAATATCCTGAACTTGTTGTACTTTATGCTGGTTATGGTTTTGCAAAAGATTATAACTCTCCAAGGGGGCATTTTTATGCGGTTGAAGAGATTAGAAATACATTAAGAACAGGTGCTCCAAAAGATACAAAAACTGGTCCAATGCCAAGTGCATGTTGGACTTGTAAATCTCCAGATGTGCCAAGAATTATGAATGAACAAGGTGATTTAGAATATTTTACTGGAAAATTCTCTAAGTATGGAACAGAAATTGTTAATCCTCTAGGTTGTGTTGACTGTCATAACCCAGAGACAATGGAGTTATCAGTAAATAGACAATATTTAGATAATGGTTTAAAGGCTGCTGGTGAAACTTCTTTAGCAGATGCTAAACATCAAGATATGAGATCTTTAGTTTGTGCACAATGTCATGTTGAGTATTATTTTGATAAACAAGAAAATCCAAAAGGTGGAAAAGCTGCAGTTGTAACATTGCCTTGGTCAGAAGGAACATCTGTTGAAGATATGGAAAAATATTATGACAATATAGATTTTAAAGATTGGACGCATAAAGTTTCTAAAACTCCAATGTTAAAAGCACAACATCCAGGTTGGGAGATGTGGAAAACAGGTGCACATGGTAAGAATAATGTTTCTTGTGCAGATTGTCATATGCCTTATAAATCTGAAGGTGGAATTAAATACACAGACCATAATATTGGAAATCCTTTAGATAATATGGAATATTCTTGTATGAATTGTCACAGAACTTCTGAAGAGTCTTTACTTTCTAATATCAATGAAAAAAAGAAAAGAAAAGATGAATTACATAAGAAAAATATGAAGCAAATCGCTGCTGCACACTTAGAAGCTGGTAAAGCTTGGGAAGTTGGTGCAACAAAAGAAGAAATGGCTCCAATTTTAAAAGATATAAGGCATGCTCAATGGAGATGGGATTATGCAGTTGCTTCTCATGCGGCATTTTTTCATGCACCAGAAGAGACTTTGAGAATTCTTGGGTCTGCTTTAGAAAAAGCTGGTAATGCTAGAATTAAATTAGCAAAAATACTTGCTAAGTATGAAGTGTCTGATTATAAAGCACCAAAAATTTATTCAAAAGAACAAGCTCAAGAGATAACGGGATTACCTTTTGATAAATTAATAGAAGATAAGAAAAGATTTAAAGGTACTTTACTAATGGAATGGAAAAAACACGATCCTGAATATATGAAAACTATAGAGGATAAAACTTCATATGACTAGGAATTAGTTTTAAGACTAAGAAGGAGAGATAATCCTCTTCTTCTTTAGGATTTAAATACTAGAATTTACAAACAGCACCCTTCTAACTTACTTCTTTACTTTCGGTGCTGTTTGCTAATTCTATTTACCTTAATTAAATAATTTAAAGCATTATCTAAAAATATTCTAAATCTTTATTACTGTGACTTTTTAATTAGTTTTGTATGATATAATAATTTATGTAATTTAAGGATACTTATGCAAAAAATAATTAAAGTTATTTTAATGTTAATACTTATACAGTCTGTATATGCACAAAAAATTGATTTAACAAAAGAAGAGCTTATATTTTTATCTAATCATAAAGAAATTGTATTAGGTAGTGATAAAGGTTGGAAACCTTATGTTATAGAAAATGAAGAGGGAATTAAAGGATATGATAAAGATGTCCTTACAATGATAAATAATCTTACAGGTGCAAATTTCACTTTAAAACTAGGGAGCTGGAAAGAGTTACAAAAAGATGCGGAGCATAAAAGAATTGATGGACTTAGTACAGGTACAGCAAGTGAAAAAAGAAAACACTATCTCAATTTTTCAAAGCCATATATTTCAATGCATAAGATGGTAATCACTAAAAAAGATGATAAACGAATTAAGAAACTTTCTGACCTTGATAATAAGGTCATTGTTATTCACGAAAGTAATCTAGTTGATGAGAAATTAGCATCAAGATTTAAGAAATCAAAGATATTAAAAGTTGATAGTGTAGAGAAGTTACTTCATAGCGTAGCAACAGGAGAAGCAGATGTTATGTTTGGAAATGGAGCGACTCTTTATTTAGCAAATCAATTGGGATTGTCAAACTTAAACCTTACCATACCATTATATGAAAAAATGGATCTTGTATTTGGAGTAAGGAAAGACTGGCCGGAGGCTATATCTATTATTAATAAGGCACTTAATCATATAGGAGAACAAAAGCTTTTAGAGTTAAAAAGAGAGTGGTTTTTATTTGATGTGAAAAAAGGTGAATTAGGCTTAACAAAAATAGAAAAAGAGTATTTAAGAAAGAAAGAAGTTATAAGACTTTGTGCTGATCCTAGTTTTCCTCCTTATGAAAGTATTAATAAAAATGGCAAGTTTGAAGGAATAGGCGCAGATATTATAAAAATTATTTCAAAAAACATTAATAAAAAAATAGAATTAGTTGATACTAAAAACTGGACTGAGTCCATAAATAGTATTAAAAACAAAAAATGTGATCTTCTTTCAATCGCAGTAAAGACTAAAAAACGTCAAGAGTATTTGAATTTTACAAAGCCCTATATCCATGACGCTGTTGTAGTGGCTACTAAAAATGAACAACTTTTTGTTAATGATAGCTCAGATTTATCAAATCGTAAAATTGGAATATCAGAAGGCTATGCTTTGGGTGAACTTTTAAAAAAAGAAAATCCAGATGTACAAATAGTTACTGTTAAAAATGTAAATGATGGTTTGAAGCAAGTTCAAGATTCAAAACTATTTGCTTATGTTGATGCTTTATCAGCAATTGCTTATGCAATCCAAAAAGGTGGAATACTGGATTTAAAAATAGCAGGTAAACTTGAGTTTGATGCAAAGTTTAATATTGCTACAAGAAAAGATGAACCAGCTTTAAATTCAATTATTCAAAAAGCATTAAATAATATAGAAGAAGAACAAATTAGAACAATAGTTGGTAAATGGATAGCAATTAAAGTTGAGAGATCCTTTGACTACAAAAGATTCATTTATATAGTAGTTATTTTTGTAATTATTTTGATTTTAATAATACATAGAAATAGAACTATTAAAAGGATGAATAATCAATTAGAAATATCAAATAAAAAAGTAATAAAAGAACAACAGATGATAAATAGATATGTTCCAATTATTTCTACAGATTTAAATGGTGTAATAACTCATATAAATAATGCATATACAAATGTTACAGGCTACAAGGAGGAAGATTTATTAAATAAAACTCATAAGGTTATGCATCATCCAGATATGAAAAAAGAGTTTTTTAATAATCTATGGAAAACAATTCGTCAAGATAATGTATGGCAAGGAGAGATCAAAAATTATACTAAAGATGGAGATTCAAAATATTTTAACACATATATAGAACCTTTATTTGATGAAAATAATATAAAGGTTGGATATCGTTCCATACTAGAGGATATTACTGATAAAAAGAGAATAGAAGAGATATCAATTACAGATTCACTTACAGGTCTTTATAACAGACGTTATTTTGATGAACTATTTCCAAAAATTATAAATAGTGCAAAAAGAGAGGAGAAACAACTTGCTTTTATTATAATGGATATTGATCATTTTAAGGAGTATAACGATACTTATGGACATAAAATGGGAGATATTACACTTTCAAAAGTTGCAAATACTATTAAAGAGTCATTGCATAGAGCAGATGATTACTCTTTTAGACTTGGAGGTGAAGAGTTTGGAGTTGTATTTAAAACAGATACAGAAGAGAAGGCTTTAATGTTTGCAGAAAGTATTAGATCTGATATTGAGAGTTTAAAAATTACACATATAAATAGTAGTTCTAGTAATTATGTAACTATATCTATGGGATTAGTATGTAAAAACTCAGCAAAGATAGATAATATTGATAAAATCTATGAAGAGGCAGACATTCTTTTATATAAAGCAAAAAGAGAAGGAAGAAATAGAGTTATTACAAAATAGTAGTTTTTATGTTTAAATCAAGTTAATTTACTTTTTATAATTATAGGAGTATACTAAAAAATTAAAATTAGGCTTAAGGTTTAAGCTGAACATAAGACTTAAAAAACTTATGCTTCGTGATTTAAAAAATAAATTACAGGAGAGAGTTTTGAAAAAACTACTACTTACCCTAACATTACTTGCAGGTTCTGCATTTTCTTCAGACATAGGTGCTTTCAAAGGTTTAAACGGTTCTTTAAATATAGCGGGTGGAACAGCTCACATTAAATGTGAAAAAGAAGCCATCAAAAATATTATGAGAGCATATCCTGAGATTTCAATTACAATAGCAGGAGGAGGTTCTGGTCTTGGTATAAAACAAGTAAGTTCAAAGATGATTGATCTTGCAAATTCAGGAAGAACGCCAACACAAGCAGAAATAAAAAAAGGTGACTTAAAGCTATTTAGGTTTGCAATAGATGGTATTGGTATTGTTGTAAATAAAAACAATCCTTTATCAAATATCTCAACGCAACAGTTACAAGATGTTTTCTCTGGTAAAATTACAAACTTTAAAGAGTTAGGTTTTGAAGATTCACCAATAAATCTTTATACAAGAGATGAGTCAAGTGCTACAAGAAAAGTATTCTGGAAAAAAGCACTTAAAAAGTCAAAGATAGTTCCAAGTGCTAAGGTTATATCATCAAATGCAGCAATGAAAACAATTATTGCAAAAGATAAAAATGCAATTGGAATAATCTCATTAGGTTTAGTTGATGATAATATTAAATTGTTGAACTTAAACGGTGTAACACCAAGCGTTAAAACAATTAATGAAAAATCATATGAAGTAGCTCGAGGTTTATATCTTTTAAGCAGTGGAACACCAAAACCACTAGCCAAAGCTTTTATAAATTACATGAGAAGTGATACTGGAGCTAAAATTGTTAAAAAATATGGATTTATTGCGGTAAATGAATAATATTTTTTCAAGAATACTACTTATAATAACATCAATAAGTAGTATTCTTGTCTTTTGCATTTTTTTATTATTAGCTTATTTGTGTTTTGATCTTTTTGATTCAAATCAGATAAGTAGTTTTTTAGGTACAGTTTGGAGTGTAGAAGAAGAAAAATATGGAATTCTTTTACCTTTTATAGGTACTTTAATAATAAGTATTTTAAGCTTAATAATTGCATTTATCTTCTCTTTTTCTATCTGTTCATACATTTTTCTAAATAAATACAAAGCAATAAATTTTTTTTTAGAAAAGAGTATGCTTTTAATGGCTTCAGTTCCAACCGTAATCTATGCTTTTGCAGCATTGTTTACTTTTGTTCCTTTTATAAGTATATATATAAATGAAAGTTCAACATTATCAATACTAGTAGCTTCACTTACATTAAGTCTACTTTTAATTCCTACAATGGGCTTATTATTTCTAGACTCTTTCAAAACACTGAGCAAAAAATATGAAAGCACATGCTTTCATTTAGGTTTAAGTAAAGAAGAGTTTTTTTATCAATTTATTTTAAAAAATGCTATACCTCATATGCTTAGTGCAGTAATTTTAGCAATGGCAAGGGCTGTAGGAGATACGATGATTATATTAATGTTAGCAGGAAACTCTTTATCAATGCCAGGTTCAATATTTGATTCTGCAAGAAGTTTAACTTCACATATAGCACTTATATTTGCAAATGATTATGGTTCATTGTCTTTTAAAGCGATTTTTCTTTGTGCTTTTTTACTTTTATGTTCAAATTTTATTTTAATTTTATCAATAAAATATCTTCAAAGAAGACATTATGAAGTCTAAATACAAAATTTTTAAATTTTCTTTTGCTTTTATATCCTTTATAGCTATGTCTTTAGTATATATATTATTAGGATTTGTTTTATATAAAGGTTTTTCTTCTATATCTTTAGATTTAATTTTTTCGGATACCAATCCTCTTGATGCATTACTTTTAAAACAACGTGTTTTTGATGGAATATTTCCTGCAATCGTTGGAACATTTATGTTAATTACACTTGCACTTAGTTTTTCTTTAGTTTTTGGTTTTAGTGCAGGTATTTATCTTAGTATTTATGCAAAAAAAACTACCAAAAAAGTTGTAAATTTATGTTTTGAACTTTTAGCATCAGTTCCATCTATTTTAATTGGTCTATTTTTTTTACTTCTAAGTATATATTTACATGATAGGTTTCAAGCAAATTTTATGCCTTCTTTACTTTTATCAAGTTTAGCTTTAGGGGTACTTATAATGCCTTATTTAGTTCAAAATACTAGACTTTCATTAGATAGTATTCCTAGAAATATTAGGCAAGTTGGAATAAATTTAGGACTCACTCCCACTCAAAATCTTTTTAAAGTCTTACTTCCTTATTGTTCAAAACAGCTTTTAAGTGGGGTATTTTTAAGTCTAGGACGTGCTTGTGAAGATACAGCAGTTATAATGTTAACAGGAGCTGTAGCAAGTGCTGGAATTGCATCTTCTATTTTTGATAGATACGAAGCTCTTCCTTTTTATATATATTATCTTTCAACTAATTATGCTGATGAAAAAGAACTTTCTCAAGCTTTTGCAGCATCTTTAATATTATTACTTGTTGCACTTATATTATTCTTATTAACTAAGATAATACAGAAAAAATTTAGGAGTTTTAATGGTTACAATTAAAAATTTATCATTAAGTTTTGAAGAAAAAGTGATTTTTAAAAATATAAATTTAAATATAAAAGAAAACAAAATTATTGTAATTACTGGACCTAGTGGTATTGGGAAAACTTCATTACTGTTATGTTTAAATCAAATGATACGATATGATTCAAACCCTACAATTGAAGGAGAGATACTATATAAGTTTAAAGGACAAAATATAGATTTAAACTCATTAAAAGAAGAAGAACTTTGCGATTTAAGAAAAGAGATTATTTATGTTTCTCAGCATCCTGATCTATTACCTTTAACAGTTTATGAAAACCTAGCTTTCTTTGCTAGAGCTCATAACATTTCAAATATTAAAGAAAATATAGAAGAGGTATTAAAAAAAGTATTTTTATATGATGAGGTAAAAGATAAACTTAATATCGATGCATCAAGATTATCAGGAGGGCAACAACAAAGATTAATTTTAGCAAGGGCACTTTTATTAAATCCAAAAGTTTTATTATTAGATGAACCTACTGCTTCATTAAATCAAGAATTGGCTTTAAAAATAGAAAAAATGATAAAAAATCTAAATATGACAATAGTCATAATCAGTCATTTTAAATCACAAGTTAAAAAACTTGCTGATGAGATATATGAATTCTAAAATAATTTAATTTTTTGTATTTATCATAATATATATTATTTAATGCTTAAGAGGTAAAAATCAATTATAAGAAATTATAATGATCTCAACTTGCTCCAATCAAGAATTTTGTATTTATGGTGACCTACTTTTTTTATTATTTTTTCAGAAATAAGTTCATTGAATACTGTCGAAACTGTTTGTCTTTTTGCTCCAATAAATGATGAAAATTCTTGCATTGATAAATCAAGATTAATTGTAATATCATCTTTCCCATCTAGATATTTTTGCATAAGAGCTAGCTCAACTAAGAAATGTGATATTCTAGTTCTACAGTTCTTAAATACAAGCATTTGGATAATTTTTCTTTCAATTTCTGCTCTTAATTTAAGTGAAGCTAAAACTGCTGTTGCAAAACTTGGAGTTCTAAAAAAATCTTCAAATTTATTTGCATCAATAATATAAACTTCACTCTCTTCTAGAAATTCAATAACACAGGTTTCAACAGGGATAATAATATTATTTTTTTCTAAATGATAAAGAACAAATTCTTCTTCTTGACCATAGATACTTACCTTAGCTTTTCCACTTTTGAAAACAAATAAATTTAAATTATTATTGGAATATTCAATATTATTTTTTGAGAATTTTTTTACTGGAATTGCATTGAATTGTTCTTCTGAAAGTACCGTAGATAGGTCTACTGAGTCAATATTTATTCTACTGAATGGCATATTATTTTTCCCTGTTTTTTGATGTTAAATGTTTCAATATGTGTATTTTAGTAAAAAAAAAGTAAAAGTCAATTAAAATTGACATTTACAACAAATTTCCTTAAAAAAATCTTTTGACTGAACTGTCATTCATGTGACAGACAAGCTTTAAAAAACATATTAAAATTCTACTTGAATATTAATTATAGTCTTAAAACATAAGGCTATTTTAAGTATTACACCATAATAAAGAGGTCGAAATGAAAAAGTTTCAAACTACATGTCCTTATTGTGGAACCGGTTGTAATCTTGATTTATTGGTTGAGAATAACAAGATTGTAAAAGCGGAACCTACAAAAGGACATCATGTAAATGACGGCGAACTATGTCTGAAAGGACTTTATGGATGGGAATATGTACATTCTCCAAGAAGGCTAACTAAACCAATGATCAGAAAGAAAAATGGCGAATTTTCTAAAGAGGGTGATTTAGTTGAAGTTAGTTTTGATGAGGCTTATGATTTCGTAGCGGCAAGAATGAAATCTACAGTTGAAAAATATGGTGCAGATAGTCTGATGGGATTCTCATCGGCAAGATGCTCAAATGAAGACAATTATACTTTTCAAAAACTTTTAAGAACACAAGGAACTAATAATATAGATCACTGTGCAAGGTTATGACACGGTCCTACAGTAGTCGGTTTGACTAAAACATTAGGAAACGGGACCATGACAAATGACCTAGTAGAGTTTGCAACTCATACTGATGTATTGTTTTTAATAGGTACAAATACAAGTGAGTGTCATCCCATCATTGCTATGCAAATGTTAAGAGGAATTGAACGTGGAGCTAAGATGATCGTAATCGATCCAAAAGAGACTGACATGGCGAAAAAGGCAGACATCTTTTTACAAATTCCAGTTGGTTACAATATTCCATTGTTAAATGCATTCATTAATTATATCATAGAAAACAACTTATTTGATAAAAACTTCGTAAAAAAATATACTCATGGCTTTGAGTATGTAAAAGAAGCAGTAAAAGATTTTACTCCTCAAAGAGTAGAAGATGAAACTGGAATTCCAAAAGAAAAAGTTATTGAAGTAGCTGAATTATACGCAAAAGCGGGTACGGCAGCTATTTGTTATACTATGGGTATGACACAGTTCATTGATGGAACTTCAAATATTTTCTCACTTTCAAATTTAGCATTATTAACAGGAAACCTAGGAAAAAAAGGTGGAGGTGTAAATCCACTTAGAGGACAAAACAATGTTCAAGGTTCTTGTGATATGGGTGCTTTACCACATGTAGTGCCAAATGGATTGGTAACAGATGAAAATGTAAGAGCACATATTAAAAAAATTTGGGGATATGATATTAGTCCAACTCCAGGTTATACATTAACTTCTGCTCCTCATAAGATTGAAGAAGGAAAAGTAAAACTTCTTTATGTATTTGGTGAAAATCCAGTGATGAGTGATCCATGGACAGAACACTTTATTGAAGTAACAGAAATAGTTGAAACTTTAGTAGTTCAAGATATATTCTTTACAGAAACTGCACAAAAAGCTGATGTTGTTTTACCATCTGCCTCTTGGGGTGAAAAAGATGGAACATTTATAAATACATCAAGAAGAGTACAATTAATCTCTAAAGCAGTTGAACCAATTGAAGGTTTAGAACCAGATTGGAAAGTTCATTGTAATATTGCTAAAAGACTTGGATTAAATGGTTTTGATTTTTATAAAGCTGAAGAGATTTGGGATGAAGTTAGAAAAGTAAACCCAAAATCATTTGGTGGTATTTCTTATGAGAGAATTAAAAAACTTGATGGAATTTCTTGGCCTTGCCCTACAGAAGACCATCCTGGAACACCTGTATTGTATGAAGGAAATAAATCTATGTTACCAGATGGTAAGTTTAAATTAGTTCCAGTTGTATATGCAGATGATAAAGATAATAGAACAAATTTAGAACAAGAAATAATAGACAAAATGAAAATTCCAGAAGGGTATCCTGTTGGTTCAGGTGCATTAAGTGAAAAAGTAAATGAACTTTATCCTTGTCTTTTTACTACAGGAAGAAAAGTTTATCACTATCATACAGGAACAATGACAAGAGAATGTAAACCTTTAGAGTTAGGTTCAGACATTATGGGTCCAGCTATTGAAGTTAGCCCAGATATTGCAGAAACTAGAGATTTACAAGATAACTGCTATGCAGTTGTAGAGAATAAAAGAGGAAAAATTGCAGCAAAAGTTAGAATAAATCCAGATTTAAGACATGGAACTATTTTTACTACTTTCCACTATGCAGAGGCTGATGGAAATGAATTATCAAATGCAGAAGATACAGACCCATTATCAGGGATGAATCCTTTAAAAATGACTATTGCCGCAATTAAAAAGATTTCAGAAGAGGAGTTCCTTGCGATTCGTCAAGAATCTGATATGCATATGCATCCTTCTGAACAATATCGTACGGTAAGGAGATAGTTATGAGCTCTCATTCAAAAGTAAATCAATTTGTAATTGCTAATCCAAAAGTTTGTATTGGTTGTGCAACTTGTATGGCTGGTTGTTATGAAGCTTCTTATAAAAGAGGAAAGCTTGCAGTATCTAGATTAATAGTAACAAGAACAGCTAGTGGAACAATGCCAAATCAATGTAGACAATGTGATGATGCACCTTGTGCAAACGTTTGTCCTGTTGGAGCATTAAGAATTGGTGATGAAAATATTGAATTATATGAAGAGATATGTATAGGGTGTAAAATGTGTACTCTTGCATGTCCATTTGGAGCAATAAGAGCAGAAGCAGAGATTATGCCTTCTGTTAATTATGCTATGGAACCAAAATACAATTTAGGCTTAGAGTCTGAATCAGGTGCAAAAAGTATTGCTATAAAATGTGATTTATGTGCAGGTTCAGAAGATGGTCCAACTTGTGTACAAGTTTGTCCAACAGGGGCTCTAATGTTTGTAAATGGGAAAGATGATCAGAGTAATTTAGTAAATAAGAAATCGGAAGAAGCGGTATCATCATTTATTGAATCACTTTCTAAAAATTAATAAAGGATTATAAATGACACAAGTATATATGTTATATGTAATAGGTTGTGTTGTTTCGCTTTTTTTATATAAACAAAATAATACGGCTGCTAAAATTGGTTTCTCAATTTCAGCAGCTGCATCTTTAACTGGTGTTTTTTATTTTTTAATAAATATAGGAGAAACAAGCAGTACAGTATTCTGCGAGCAACTTTTATATAGTCCAAGCTTCACATTAGAACCAGTAGGAAACTTCTTTTCTTTTGTGATTTCGTTAATAGCATTTGCTTCTTCAATTTATGCAATTCAATACTCTAAAGAGTATGAAGATAAAGGTAGTTTAGCTGTAATGGCTTTCCTTTTTAATGCATTTGTTTTATCAATGTTATTAGTAGTTAGTGCTTCAGATGTATTTTGGTTCATGATTTATTGGGAGATTATGACTGTAGTTTCTGCATTCTTAATCTGTTTTAATGATTCTAAAAAGAATTTAAAAGCGATAATGATCTATTTAGGAGTTGCTCACTTTGGTGGAATGTGTATTTTATCGGCATTCTTACTAATGGCATCTCAATCAGGTTCATTAGAGTTTAGTTCATTCGCATCTGTAGAAATGTCACCATTATTAGCAAGTAGTATTTTTATATTAGCTTTAGTAGGATTTGGTTCAAAAGCAGGAATGTTTCCATTCCATGTTTGGCTTCCAAAAGCTCACCCAGCAGCACCTTCAAATATCTCAGCATTAATGAGTGGTGTAATGATTAAATTAGGTATTTTCGGAATCATAAAATTTTGTTTATGGCTTCCAGTACAAGAGTGGTGGGGTTTATTAATTGTTGTTTTAGGAGCATTATCTTCACTTTTAGGTGTATTATACGCTTTAATCCAACACGATTACAAAGCTTTATTAGCTTATCACTCAGTTGAAAATATCGGAATTATTTTATTAGGTATCGGAACAGGTGTTTATGGTATTGCAGCAAATTCTCCTGTTTTAGCAACAATTGGTTTCCTTGCAGGACTTTATCATGTAGTAAACCACGCTATTTTTAAAGGTTTATTATTCTTAGCTGCGGGAAGTGTTCTTTTTAGAACGCATACAAGAGAAATAGAAGTTTTAGGTGGATTAGCGAAAAAAATGCCATTTACAGCATTTGGTATGTTTATAGGTATTATGGGTATTGCAGCCTTACCACCTCTTAATGGATTTGTAAGTGAATGGTTTACTTACCATGGGATGATACAAGGTGCTTTAAGTGAGGGAGTTCTTCCAAGAACTGTATTTACACTTTCTGTAATTGCGTTAGCATTAACAGGGGTTTTAGTTGTAATTCACTTAAAATTATATGCTGTTATTTTTGCAGGAACACCTAGAGATAAAAAAATCTGGGATAATGCAAAAGAAGCACCTCTTTCAATGATAATCGGGATGTTTATCTTAATTATTGGATGTATCGCTTTTGGTGTGGGAGCTAGTGTTGTAACTGAGAATATTATGGCAGTTGTAACGTCATTTAGTGGAGGATATAACGCAACACCTGAAGGTGGATTTATTGCTTCTACTTTAGGAAATAAAATTTCACTTCCTTTAATTACTATGGTATTAGTTGGAGCTATGACTCTTCCTTTCCTTTTAGTAATTATTTTAAAAGCAAATAAAACAAAACCAAGAGAGACTGATCCTTGGGCTTGTGGATTTAAATATAGTTCAAGAATGCAAATGATTGCAGGGCCATTTACAGGAGATCTAAGAAGATTAATGGATTGGCTATTTAGAAGTAAACCAACAGTTGAAGCTAAAGATTATTTTGCACCCGTAGTTTATACAGATAAACCAAAAGATATTTGGTGGAGAATTTTTTATGAGCCAGTAATTAACACTACTATGTATTCAGTGAAAAAAATTGGTGCATTACAAAATGGTAGTACAGCTGCTTATTCTGTATATATTTTATTAGGCTTATGTGGATTCTTAATCATAAGCTTTATGTTATAAGGAGCATGTTATGAGTTTATTTTTTATGGTATTACAAGTATTAGTAATCATCATGCTTGCACCTTTATTTGATGGAATGGCTAGAAAATTAAGAGCAAAATTACAATCAAGACAAGGTCCGCCTGATGTCTTCCAAACATATAGAGATATTACTAAACTTTTTAAAAGAGGAAGAACAGTACCTTCATGCTCACACTGGGTATTTAGATATGGACCATACACTTTATTTGGAAGTGGAGCGGCTTTATTAGCTGTTATTCCAATTGCGTATGATGCTGGAACAGTAGCTTCTTATGCTTCTGATATTTTTGTTGTTCTTTATATTGGTGCAATGATAAGATTTATTTTTGGTGCAGCTTCAATTGATTCAGGTAACCCTTTTGCCGGAGTTGGAGGAAGTAGAGAACAAATGTTAGCAGTTTTTGTTGAACCTGTGATGATGACAAGTTTATTAGTTGTAATGCTTTTAGCAAAAACTTCAAACTTAGCAGAAATCCAAATGTTGGTTCAAACAGGTGAAGTAGGTTATCACATGCCTGCATTTGCAGTTGCTTCAATTGCATTTTTATGGGCTATGTATGTAGAGTGCGGAAGAAATCCTTATGATTTAGCTGAAGCAGAGCAAGAGTTACAAGAGGGTGTTTTAGGTGAATATGCAGGTGCAGACTTTGGAATTGCACATGCTGGATTAATTTTAAAACAATTTGCAATGATAGGTATGTTTTTAACTATCTTTGAACCTTGGACATTTGAGAATTCATTTCTTGCTTTAATAGTTTTTGTTTTAAAAGCTGGAGTTTTTTATGTTGCTGCTGTATTTATTGATAACTTTGGGCCTAGATATAAATTACTAACAAGTTTTAAATCAAATGCTTTAGTTGCACTTTGTGTTTCTTCAGTAGCCTTGATTTTATATATAGTAGGAGTTTAAAATGTTTGATTTATTAAGTATTTTATCAATAGCAATTATTATAACTTCATTAGGTGTATTTTCTATAAGAAACTATAAGATTTCAATTTATACCTATGCAGTGCAAACATTTATTCTTGTTGTATTATTTGCTGTACTTGCAAATAGATTTGATGCAGGTGAACTAGGTACCTGGGCAGTAGTTGCTTTCTTTACGAAAGTAGTGTTTATTCCTATTCTATTATTAAAATTAGTAGAAAAACTAAAAGTTAAAAGTGAAGATGAACCAGTTGCAGGATTTTTTATAAGTCCTATTATTGCAATGGGATTCTCTTTAGCAATAGGAATGGCAATTTATCCAATTTATTTAGAGTTCTCTTTAATTAAAGCGGCAATTCCTTTAATGGCTTCTATAACAGTTTTCATGATGGGGATTTTTGGTTTTATTTTAAGAAATTCTGCAATAAAACAGATTTTAGCGTATTGTATGTTTGAGAATGGAGTTCATTTATCTTTAGCATTAATGGCTTACAATTCTCCTGAAATTGCAGAGTTAGGAATATTAACTGATGCGATTTTTGCAGTAGTGATTATGTCTATTTTAGCTCAAAGATTTTTTAAATATTTTGGATCTTTAGATGTATCTAAAGCTAATGAGTTGAAAGGATAAGCTATGAGTATTGAATTTTTATTATTTCTTATCTTAATAGTTCCACTTTGTGTTTCAGCTGCTATTTGGTTTGTCAAAAAAGATTTGAAAACCTTAACTTCTATTCACTTAGGAGGAGCAATTGTTGAAGCTATTCTAGGATTGGCCGCTGTTTACGGTGTTGTAAATGGTAAAACATATTTTATTTTTGATCAAATGTTATTTTTAGATGCAGTTGGTGGAGTATTTGTAACGCTAATTGCAGTTACTGGTTTACTTGTTAATATGTATTCTATTAAATATATGCAATGGCAACTAGAAGCTGGACATGTTGATGAACGTGATGTAAGATTATTCTTCAGTTTATCACATCTATTTATATTTACAATGACATTTTCTGTTTTAGCAAATAATATTGTACTTATGTGGGTAGCTATTGAAGCAACTACATTATCTTCAGTATTTATGGTTGCTTTAAATAAAGGTAAAAAATCAACAGAAAGTGGTTGGAAATATATTGTTATTTGTAGTATTGGTTTAGCTTTTGCTCTTTATGCAACAGTTTTACTATACAGTGCAGGATATGCAGTTATCAATGATAGTCACAGTACTATGTTATGGACTACATTAATGGCTCATGCAAAAGAGATAAATCCTGATGCATTAAAATTAATTTTTGTTTTTGCATTAATTGGATTTGGTACAAAAGCTGGATTTGCTCCAACGCATACTTGGTTACCAGATGTTCACTCAGAAGGACCAGCTCCAGCATCAGCAATGTTATCGGGAATCCTTTTAAAATGTGCATTGCTAGGTTTAGTAAGATATTATGCAGTAGTAGGAAACTCAATGTTAGGATTTGAGTTTGTTCAAGATGTTATGATAGTTAGTGGACTTCTAACAGTATTCGTAGCTGCACTATTCTTAATTAGACAACATGACGTAAAAAGAATGTTTGCATATCACTCAATTGCACATATGGGTGTAATTGCAGTTGCTTTAGGTGTTGGTGGTATTCTTGGTATATTTGCCGCATTATTTCACTCACTTGCACACTCTTTTACAAAAGCATTAGCATTTTGTGTAACTGGAAATATCCAAAAAATTTATGGTACTAGAGATATGGAGAAAATGGGTGGAATGATTAAAATTGCACCTATTACAGCAATACTATTTGGTATAGCTGTTTGTTCATTAGTTGGTGTGCCAGGTTTTGCAATCTTTGTAAGTGAATTTTATATTATTCAAGAAGCAATTGCTTCAGGAAGTTATATAGCAGTATCACTATTTATTATTGGATTAATAATCATTTTTATTGCTGACTTTTCACACTATAATCTTGCAACGTTTGGACAAAGTAAAACTAAGGTTCTTAGTAACGAAGTTGAAGCGAAAGCAAACGCACCTTTAATTGCTCTTGCAGCATTAATCATCATATTTGGTATTTTCACAGTTGATATCTGGGTTAATTTACTAAATAGTGCAGTAAAAATTATAATTGGTGTTTAAGGAGAAGTCATTATGAAAAAAGGTGAAAATTTTATAAATAAAGTTAAAGAGACTATCAATATTATAAGTGTTGATAGACAAGCTGATGACCAAATAACTATTACTGTAGATAGAAATGATTTACCAGAAGCAGTTAGAATTTTATATTATGATTTAGGTGGTTGGTTATCAAGTATGATTCCTAATGATGAACGTCAACTTAATGGATATTTTGCATTATATTATGTTTTATCAATGGAAGGTGGAAAAATGACGGAAGATGATGAACTTCCGCAAGAAGAAAAATGTTGGATGACTGTTAAAGCATATCTTCCAGCAAATGATCCAACTTTTCCATCTGTAACTTGTAAAGTACCAGCCGCTGTTTGGTATGAAAGAGAAGCTTGGGATATGTTTGGTATCACAGCTGTTGGTTTACCAGATCCTAGAAGGTTAGTTCTTTCAGATGATTGGCCAGAAGGCTTACATCCTTTAAGAAAAGATGCAATGGATTATAGACATAGACCAGCAGCAGTTGATCATAAAGATGAACCAGATTATGATTTTTTAACTCCAGAAGGAAGTACAGTTTTAGATGTTCCTTTAGGACCATTACATATTACAAGTGATGAGCCTGGACACTTTAGACTTTATTGTGATGGAGATACTATTATTGATGCAGACTTTAGACTATTCTATCAACATAGAGGAATGGAAAAACTTGCAGAAAATAGAATGAACTATGATCAAATGGGTTATTTATCAGAAAGAGTATGTGGTATTTGTGGATATGCACATGCTATTGCTTGTATTGAAGCTGCTGAAAAAGCCGTTGGTTTAGAAATTCCATTAAGAGCTCAAGCTATGAGAGTTATATGTTTAGAGATTGAAAGACTTCACTCTCACTTATTAAATATAGGTCTTGCTTGTGAGGTTACAGGAAACGTAACAAGTTTTATGCAGATATTCAGAATTCGTGAATATTCAATGGAGCTTGCACAGTTAGTAACTGGAGGAAGAAAAACATACGGAAATGTAGTTATGGGTGGTCTTAGACGTGATATGTCAGGTGAAGAGATCAAAAAAAGTTTAGAATTATTAAAAATTATTGAAACTCAAACAAAAGAAGTTTGGGATGCAGTTATGGATGATAAGTCTCAGATAGATAGATGGATAGGAGTAGGTGTTTTAGACAAACAAGTTGCACGTGACTTCTCTCCTGTTGGACCAAATATTAGAGGTTCAGGATTTAAAAGAGATTCAAGATACGATCATCCTTATGATTTCTTAGACCAAATTAAGTTTAATGTTCCTGTTCAACATGGTGGGGATGTATTCTCAAGAGAAACTGTTAGGTATTATGAATTATTAGAATCAGTTTCTATTATTAGACAGTGTTTAGAGATGCTTCCTGGAGGACAAACAGTTATTTCAACTCAGACTTTAATTAGTCCTGAGGCTTTTGGAATAGGAAATGATGAAGCTCCAAGGGGAGAAAATATACACTGGATTATGCATGGAAATGCACAAAAAGTTTATAGATGGAGATGTAGGGCCGCAACATATAATAACTGGCCATCATTAAGATATCAGTTTAGAGGAAATACTATTGCTGATGCAGCATTAATTGTATGTTCACTTGACCCATGTTATTCGTGTACTGAGAGAGTTACTGTAATTGATGTGAATAAGAAAAAATCGAAAATTCTTACTCATCAAGATTTAAAACAGTATTCTCAGACCATGAAAAATTCTCCTTTAATGAATATGTAGGAGGATAACATGAAAATAGTAGACATGGCAGAAAAATATGGTTTGGCCACATATAATTATCCTTTTGAACCATATGAAGTTCATGAAGGATTTCGTGGTAAACCAGTTTATGATTATAATAGATGTATAGGATGTACGGCTTGTGCTGTTGCTTGTCCCTCTAATGCAATCAATGTGAAATTAAATGATGAAAATACAAAATTAGTATGGTCATTTGATTGTGCACGTTGTATTTTTTGTGGACGTTGTGATGAGGTTTGCCCTACAAATGCAGTTGTTCAATCCGAACAGTTTGAGTTAGCTGTTAAATTTGATAAAACAGCTTTACAAATTAAAGGTGAACTTGAATTAGAACATTGTGAAGTGTGTAACACTGCTTTTACAACTAAGAGGTTAATCTCTTATGATCTTGAAAGACTACACCGTGCAGGTTGGTCAAAAGATACTTTAGAAGAGAAAACTAAATACATTAGAACTTGTCCTGAATGTAAGAAAAATAAAGTAGTTGAAGAAGCTAATAAGTTTTTTTCAGGAGTAAATAATGAGTAAAACATATGTAGTTCCAGAAGATATTGCTTCTGCAAATTCATTAGAAGCAAAACTAGAACATCTAAATAATATACAAAGAAGTTTTAGTGTTTATAGAGTTGATGTTGGCTCTTGTAATGGCTGCGAGATTGAAATCTTTGCAGCTATTACACCAATGTGGGATCCAGAGAGATTTGGTTTTAAACTTGTAGCTAACCCAAGACATGCAGATATTTTACTGTGTACGGGGCCTGTAACAAGACAAATGTATTATCCACTTTTAAGAGCTTATGAGGCAATGCCTGATCCTAAGATTGTTATTGCATTAGGTGCTTGTGGTTCAAGTGGTGGAATTTTCCATGATGCATATAGTACATGGGGAGGAATTGATAAGATTATCCCAGTTGATGTTTATATCCCTGGTTGTCCTCCTCACCCAGCAGGAATAATCTATGGATTAGCAACTGCTTTAGGTATTTTAGATCAAAAAGTAAATTATATTGAACATAAAGATGGTGAAGATAATTTAGAATTAGTTTCTGAATCTGTATTTGGAAATATACTTTTTGAAAGAGATATTCTTGCAAAAGGAAAAGTTTTAATGGGGTATTTATTTGCACGTAAATTATTTGATAAATATATAGCAGCAATGAAAAAATCTGCTGATATAAAAAATATTTTACTTACAAAAATTGCATTAGAAAAAGCTTTTGAAGATGAAGACGATGAAAGATTTGTTGAGTGTATGAAAATACTTCATGACGACGTTTATTTATCACATATGGGTTATCATGAAAAAATATTAGACGAATATAAATTTTTTGAGTAAAAAGTGAGTTAAAAATGATTGAAATATGTAGACTAACAAAAAGACAAGTAGATCCATCTAATAAGGAGAAAATACCTGCCCAACTAGAGCAGATTAAAGTTTTCTCTTTAGCAGTTGGACATGGAATTGGAAGTGTTGACTTTGTAGAGTGTATTGGAGAAATTGAAGAGAATGCCTATGAAGAAATGCTCAAGTCTTGCGGTAAATATGCGAGTTTTAAACTTGGAAATTTAAGTAAGTATTTTGAGCTAGAAGTTTTTCCAGAACACGCACAACAATTAGTCACTGAAATGCCTGATTGTTTTTTAAAGGAGCAATTTCTTTCATTAAAAGAGGGCTATATTGTTATAAGGAAAAAGATATGAAAAAAGCATTTTTAGCAATTGGAAATACTTTACGAGGAGATGATGGTATTAGCTCTCACTTAGGTAATTTACTTGAAGAACAAAATTTAGGATGGAAGGTTTTCTATGCAGAAGATACTCCTGAAAGTCAATTTAATTTAATAAGAGAGTATGCACCAGACTTAATTGTAATTGGTGATGCTATGACAGGAATAGAAGTTGGTAGGGTTGAGGTAATTGATGTGAGTGATGATAGGGAATATATGTATTCAACTCATAATTTACCTATGCCAATTCTTATTAGTTATTTAAAAGGATTTTGTAAAGGAGTTCTGTTTTTAGGACTGAACGTTGATATAGAAAAAGTATTAGAGGTTAATCCTGAGATCTCAGAAGAAGCAAGAGTTACAGCTTCAAAAGGATTAGAAAAACTTCTTGAAATTGATACTATTTTCGATAAATGATTAAAAAAGGATAAAACTATGTTATCTCCAGCAGAAGCAGCAAAAGCTGTATCAGGCGGATCAGGGCATAAAGCAAATATGCCAATGTTAAGTATTGTATTCTTGTCAATTATGGCAGGTGGAGCAATTGCAATGGGTGATATTTTTTGGGCTCATGCAACAGTGGGCGTAGCAAAAGCAACAGCTCCAGGTATAGCAAACTTTTTAGGTGGTATTGCATTCTCAGCGGGTCTGATGATGGTTGTATTTTTTGGAGGACATCTATTTACAAGTTCTCTTCTAACTGGTGTAACAACTATGGAACATAAATTGCCTTTTGGAAAAATGGCAACTTATTGGGTAGTTGTTTGGGTATTTAACTTTGTGGGATCTGTTTTAATTGCATATATGTATTATAAATCGAATCTACCTTTAAAATATGATGGTGAAATATTAAAACACTTTATTGCTTTAGGAGCAGGTAAAACTTCTTTAACTTTTGAAGAAGCATTTATTAGAGGAATTTTCTGTAATATATTCGTTTGTATGGCAGTATGGACTGCAATCGCAGCAAAAGACACAGCTGGTAAAATTTTAGGAATCGCATTTTTAATTGGAGCATTCGTTGCTTCAGGATATGAGCACTGTGTTGCTAATATGTTTATTATTACTGAGGGATTACTTGCTAAAGCTCATTATTTAGCTGAGGTTGGAGGAGACTTAGATGCTCTTGCTCATTTAGCACATACTTCAGTTGATAAAATTAATAATCTTACTATAGAAGGAATGATGGTGAAAAACCTAATCCCTGTAACATTAGGAAATATTGTAGGTGGATTAGTTTTTGTTGGTATTATTGGTTTCATGTCTCATAAACCTGATATGAAAAAAGATTAAAAAGATTTAAAAGAGGCTTCACTATGAAGCCTCTTTTTTTATTTATATAATAATATGCAAAATATGCATATTTAAAAAGGAAGATAAAATGAAAAAAGTTTTAGTAGGTTTAGGAATTAGTGTAGCTTTAGCATCAAGTTTATTTGCAAAGGAAAAAGTAGTTGTTTTTCATGCAGGTTCTCTAGCGGTACCTTTTTCAGCAGTTGAAAAAGTATTTGAAGCAAGATATCCACAATATGATGTGCAAAGAGAAGCTAGTGGAAGTAGAGCTGCTGCTAGAAAAATATCAGAGATTGGAAAAGCTGCTGATGTAATGGCAAGTGCAGACTATAAAGTTATTGATAATCTTCTTATTCCAAAAGATGCTAAGTTTAATGCCCAATTTGCAACAAATGAAATGGCAATTGCTTTTACTCCCCATTCAAAATATGCAGATGAAATTAATTCAAAAAATTGGCCAGAAGTTTTTTTAAGAGATGGAGTAAAAGTTGGACACTCTAATCCCAATATGGATCCTTGTGGATATAGATCTATTTTAGTTACAAAATTAGCTGAAGAGTATTATAAAATGCCTAATTTTTACTCAAAATTATTAGGATATGGAGATTCTTATAAAGTAGGGGAAGAAAATAAAAATAAAATTATTGTAAGACCAAAGGAGACTGATTTACTTGCTTTAATTGAAGCAAAAGCTTATGACTATTTATATATTTATAAATCAGTAGCTGAACAACATGGACTTAAATATATAACTCTTCCAAAAGAAGTTTCATTGAAAGACAATGAATTTAAAGATTTTTATAAAACAGCAAGTTTTAAAATTGATGGTAAAAAACCAGGAGAGTTTATAACTAAAAAAGGTGCTCCAATGGTATATGGAATCACTGTAGCAGAAAACAAGAAGTCTCCTACTACAAAAGATGGAGCAGTTAAGTTTGTTAATTTTATTTTATCTCCTGAAGGACAAGAGATTATGTCAAAAAATGGACAAGGAAATATTTCTCCTGCGATTATTACAGGGGATGCATCAATAATAGGTAAATAATGAGTTACTTAAAACTAGAAAACTTATCAAGTAGGATAGATGAATTCCTACTTGATAATATAAATTTAGAGATAAATAAAAATGAATATTTTGTACTTTTAGGACAAAGTGGAAGTGGAAAAACTAGACTTTTAGAGACAATTGCAGGTTTAAATAATTGTACAGGGAGTCTTTATTATAAAGGTAAAAATATATCTAATGAAGCCTCTGAGAAAAGAGATATAGGTTTTGTATATCAAGATTTTGCACTTTTCCCTAATTTAAATGTAGAAGATAATATTAAATTCTCTTCAAAATATAAAAAAATTGAAAATAAACATGAACTTTTCAATGATATTGTTGGGTTTTTAAAACTAAAGAATTTACTTA
This sequence comes from uncultured Campylobacterales bacterium, assembly GCA_947494995.1. Lineage (GTDB taxonomy): Bacteria > Campylobacterota > Campylobacteria > Campylobacterales > Arcobacteraceae > Halarcobacter. The sequence continues at coordinate 61,343 of CANLWY010000004.1, forward strand.
ATCGAGAAACAAAAGATTTAAGTGGTGGAGAGAAACAAAGGGTTGCAATTGCAAGGGCATTATATTCAAGACCTAAAATATTACTTCTTGATGAACCTTTAAGTGCTATTGATCCTACCTTTAGAAACTCTATTATGAAAAGTTTAAAAGATATTCATAAAAGATATGATTTAACTACTATTCATGTAACTCATAACTTTAGAGAGGCATCTTACTTAGCAGATAAGATTGCCATAATTATGGATGGAAAAATTCAACAAATTGGAAAAGCAGAAGAGGTATTAAATAACCCTGAGAATATAAGTGTTGCAGAATTTTTAGGTTTTAAAAATATTTTTCCTACTTCTTTACTGAAGCTTGATAGTAAGAAAGAGTTTTTTAGTGTAGATCCAAATGTTATAAAGGTTTCCAAATCTGATGATATTCAAGCAGACTATGTTTTTGAAGCTTCTTTAGAAGAGTGTATGGGAATAGTGGACCACTATAAGCTTTTTGTAAATATCAAAGAGCATCAGTTTTTTATAAAAATATTAAAAAGAGATTATGATGGGTGTTATGCTAATGCAAAAAGCATAATAAAAATTGGCTTTGATAAAAAGGATATAAGTTATATATGAAAAGTAAATCATTTAATATTACGCTAATAGTGTTGGCATTTATAATAGTATTTTTTCTTTCAGTACCAATTCTTAAAATGTTTATAGGTGTAGGAAGTGAAAAACTTCTTGAAACTATTAAAGATGGGGATGTATTAGATTCTATTTGGCTTACAATGAAAGTATCAGCTTGGGCAATGATTTTTGTACTATTTACTGGACTTCCTTTAGCTTATTTGATAGCAAGATACAACTTTTATGGAAGAAGTTTTATAGAAGCAATTATTGATATTCCTATTATGATCCCTCATACGGCTGCTGGTATTGCACTTTTGACAACTTTTGGAGATACTTTTTTAGGAGAGTTTTTTAAATTTTTTGGAATTGAGTTTGTAGGAACTGAGTATGGAATTATGATTGCAATGATGTTTTTGTCTGCACCTTTTTTAATAAATTCTGCAAAAGATGGTTTTAGAAAAGTTGATGTGAAGCTTGAAAAAGTTGCAAGAACATTAGGTGCAAATCCTATATCTGTATTTTTTAGAATTACTATACCAAATGCAAAGAAAGATATTATAAATGGTGCTTTGATGATGTGGAGTAGAGGACTTGGAGAGTTTGGTGCCGTTGTAATTTTGGTATATCATCCAATGACTACACCAGTATTGATTTTTGATAGATTCAATTCTTATGGTTTGGAATTTTCTGCACCCGTTGCAGCTGTAATAGTAGGTTTTAGTGTTGTTGTATTTTTAATTGTAAGATTTATTACTGGTAGATTAAAATAAGTTAATAAAATTGAAGATTCTAAGAGAAAAAGTTCTAAAAATACATAAGAAAAGTTAAGATTTATTTTCTTATAAAAGCTATAGTTTTATAATTTCACAATATTTAAAATGAAGGACGACAATGAAAGCTATTTTAGTATTACTGTCTTGTGTATTTTATTTAAATGCACATTTTTTAACATTTATCCCATCAACGGATAATGTTTCTAATCAAGAGAATTCAAATGTAAAATTTGATGCAATGTTTATTCATCCCTTTGAACAAACTGGGATGACTATGGTAAAACCTGAAGGTATTTTTTTAGGGAAGGAAAAACTTCCTTTAAAAGAGACAACAAAGTTTGAACATAAAGCTTGGCAAACTGAATATAAAGTGAAGAAACCAGGTGTTTATCAATTTTATGTACAACCTAAAGCTTATTTTGAACCAGCAGAAGAGAAACATATTGTACATGTTCCAAAATTAATTATTTCAGCTTTTGGTTTAGAAGATGGTTGGGATGAACCTCTTGGATTAAAATATGAGATTATTCCTTTGGTTAAACCATTTGCTGTTTATAGTGGAAATCTTTTCCAAGGTAAAGTTTTACATAATGGTAAACCAGCTTCAAATGTTGAAGTAGAGGTTGAATTATTCAATGAATTTGGATTAAAAGCGCCAAGTGATGCACATATTACTCAAGTTGTAAAAACAGATGACAATGGAGTTTTCTCTTTTACAATGAATCATAAAGGATGGTGGGGATTTGCAGCACTTATCGAAGAAGGTGAAAAGGAACATAAAGGTAAAATGTATCCAGTCGAAAACGGCGCACTTTTATGGATAAAGGCTTACTAGAAAATGCATATTTCTGATGGAATATTATCAAGTGAAGTTGTAATTGCTACATCTGTTATATCAGTTGGATTAGTTTTATACGCACTTAAAAATTTAAAAAATTCTAATATTGCAATTGTTGCAGCAATGGGGGCTATATTTTTTATAGCCTCTTTTATACATATTCCATTAGGGCCTACGCAAATACATTTAGTATTAATAGGAGTTATAGGATTAATACTTGGCTCTTCAGTATTTTTAGCTCTTTTAATTGCACTATTATTGCAAGCTACACTTTTAGGCTATGGAGGTTTAACTTCCCTTGGTGCAAATCTTATAATTATGGCTTTACCAGCTTTTATAGTTTATATAATAACTAAAAAAGGGTTTCTTAATTTTTTAAATGAGAAGATGAAATATTTTTTTATTGGTTTTATAGCAGTACTTTTATCAACTGTTTTTTTAGCTCTTATTTTAGCTCTCTCAAAAGAGGAGTATCTTCTTGCTTCATATACTATTCTTTTAGCTAATATTCCTGCAATGATAATAGAAGGTTTAGTTACTCTATTTTTAATCAACTATTTAAAAAAATCTATTCCAGATTTACTTGAAAAGGTAAATTTATGAAAATAGTTCTTTTAACAATATTTTTATCTGCTTCTCTTTTTGCACATAAATTAAATGTTTTTGTTTCGCAAGATAAAGATAATGTAGTTGTTAGTTCATATTTTGCGTCAGGAAGTTTTTGTAAAAATTGTAAAGTGGAAGTTTATGATAGAAAAAATGAGCTTTTAGAAGAAGGAAAAACTGATAAAAACGGTGAATATATTATTAAAAACCTTGATTCTAAAATAATTGTAAAAGTAGAAGCAAGTGGTGGACATGGTGCTTCAAATGAGTTTGAGGTTGAAAATCTAAAACCAAAAGAAAAAATAGAAGAAACCCATAATATATGGCAGTCTTTGATTGCCGCATTTTTAATTGGACTTATTTTTGTAGTTTTAAAGAGATTAAAAAAATGAGTAAATTTAATTCTTCTGTTTTATTGATATGTGCATTTTTATACTCTATTTTTATAAGTTTTAATAGAGTAGAACTTTTATATACCCTTCCTATAGTTTATGCAATATATTGTGAAAAAGAGAATATTTTAAAAATTTTAAAGAAATTAATATTTTTGAATCTTTTTATTCTTATGATTTTTATTGTTTTACTTATTCAAGACTCTTTTGAAGAGGCTTTAAATATCTATATAAGAACAAATATGATTATTCTGTTTAATCTTCTTTTATTTTCTCACTCTAGTGGTTATGATATTGTAAGAGCTTTAAATGAACTTCGTTTTCCTAAAAAGTTTGTAAGTGGAGTTTATTTTACTCTTAAAATGATACAGACATTAACTGATGAGTTTAAAAAGATAAAACAAACATTAAGAGCAAGAGGTTTTAAAGCAAGTTCTTCAATGTTTGCATATGAAACCTATGGAAATCTTTTTGGTCATATTTTTGTAAAGTCTATTAAAAAAGCAGAAGCTATGCAAGACTCTTTTAAGTTAAGGGGTTTTCACGGAAGAATTTATTTAATCAATAATTCAAAATTATCTAAATATGATTTAGGTTTATTATTTCTAGTTTGTATGTTATTTGTTCAAAAGGTTATTACATGAGTTGTTCTATAAATTTAAAGCAAGTCTCTTATGAAACATCTTCAAAAGAGATTTTTAAAGATGTAACACTAAATGTTTCTCATGAAGAGAAAGTTGCAATAGTTGGAGCTAATGGAAGTGGAAAATCTTCACTTTTAAAAATAGTAGCAGGTCTTTTAAGACAAAAAGATGGAGGGGTTTTTCTTTTTCATGAAGAGATGCATACTCTTAAAGAGTTTAAATCACATAGAAGTGATATAGGATATCTTCCTCAAGATGTAAGTGATCATTTTTTATGTCCTACTGTTATAGAAGATGTAATGTTTGCTCTAAGAGCAAAGGGGATTAAAAAAGATGAATCTTATAGACAATCTTGCAATATGTTGGATGAACTTGGAATTTTACATTTAGAAAATAGAAATATTTATGATTTAAGTGGTGGAGAACAAAAAATTGTAGCTCTTGCAGGAATACTTATAACAAGACCAAAAATTATACTTTTAGATGAACCTACAAATGCCCTAGATGAAGATGCAGAAAATAGAATAATTGATATTTTAAATTCAATAAAGAAATCAATGATTATAGTTTCTCATCATAAAACTTTTATTGAAAGACTTACTCCTACAATTTATCGGTTAAACTCTAGTGGATTAGAAAAAGTCAGTTAGATTTAACTTCCTAAAAACTATATTCTATTATAATCATATTTTAAAGGATAACTTATGATAGAGTATTTATTAGCTTCTAAAAATGATATTGAAGGAATTTTAGAACTTCAAGCAAAAAACTTAGTTACAAATTTAAAAGATGATGAAAAAGATGATGGTTTTGTAACTACTCCTTTTACAGTTGAACAAATAGAAAATCTTATAGACCTGAATGGTGTATTTATAGCACGTGATAAAGGAAAAGTCATTTCTTATGTGATGTGTGCATCTTGGCAATATTGGATTGCATGGCCTATGTTCGAGTATATGGCTTCTTTTTTAGAGACTTTAGAGTTCAATAAAACAAAGCTTACAATGGATAATTCATATCAATATGGGCCAATCTGTGTTGCAAAAGAGTATAGAGGGCAAAAAGTATTTGAAAATATTTTTGAGTTTGCAAGAGAAGAAATGAATAAAAGATATCCTATTTTAGTAACATTTATAAATAAAATAAATAGACGTTCTTACGAAGCTCATGTAAGAAAATTAGGACTAGAAGTAGTTACAGAGTTTGAGTTTAATAATAACAACTTTTATGAATTATGTTATGATACATCAAAACCACTGGAGATAAAATGAAAAAAATAGGAATGCTTGGTGGGATGAGTTGGGAAAGTACGTCAACTTACTATAAGCTTTTAAATGAAGAAGTAAAGAATAGATTAGGGGGCTTACATAGTGCTAAAATTATTTTATCTTCTGTTGACTTTGAAGAGATAGAAAAATTTCAACATAGTTCTCTTTGGGATGAAACAGCAGTAATATTATCAAAAGAAGCAAAAGCAGTAGAAAATGCAAATGCAGATTTTTTAATAATTTGTACAAATACTATGCATAAGGTTGCTCCTCAAATTGAACAAAATATAAATATTCCTATTTTACATATTGCAGATGCAACAGGTGAAGCTTTAGTAAAAGAAGATATAAAAAAAGTCGCACTTTTAGGTACTAAGTTTACTATGACTGAGGCTTTTTATAAAAATAGGATAGAAGAGAAATTTAATGTACAAGTAGTTGTTCCAAATGAAGAGGAACAAAATATTGTACATGATGTAATTTATAAAGAGTTATGTTTAGGAGTTTGTAATAGAACTTCAAGAGATGAATATATAAAAATTATAAAAAGATTAGAAAAAGAGCATGGTTGTGAAGGTGTAATTTTAGGCTGTACAGAAATATCTATGCTTATAAAACAAGGTTATGTGGATATTCCAATTTTTGATACAACAAAACTTCATGTTTTATCTGCAATTGAGTATGCGTTAAAATAGTATGAAAAAGAATATTGATATTGTAATGCTTGGTGACTCAATTACGAGTCGAGGAGAGTGGAAAGAGCTTTTAGAAGATGAACATATATTGAATCTTGGAATTGATGGAGATACAACATCTGGGATTTTAAATAGAATAGGAAGTGTTGTTGAACTTGCTCCTAAAAAAGTTTTGTTAATGGCAGGAATAAATGACTTATGTATCTCTATTCCTTTAGAAGAGGTTTTTGAAAACTATAAAAAAATAGTAGAAGTTCTAAATAATAGTTCTATTTCTGTTATTGTTCAATTTACTCTTATCACTCAAATGCCAGCTGTAAATAAAAAAGTAAGGATTTTTAATCAACAATTAGAAGAGTATTGTCATGAGAATTCAATAGAGTTTGTTGATTTAAATATCTCTTTTTCAAATGAAGATGGATTACTTAGAGAGGATTTGACAACAGATGGACTGCATCTTGGGCAAAAAGCTTATAAGGTGTGGGCATATAAATTAAAAAGCTTTTTAGCATAAATATTAATAAATAGATTAAATTTAGATATACTTCCGCAGATAGATTAATTGGAGAATTATGGATTTTAATAAATTAGATAAAAATATAAAAGAAGAGTTACATAAAGAGTTTTCACAATATGCAGATATTTTAGGTGGGAAAAACTTTTTTCTAAAAATGATTGAAGAGATTAGAGCAGAAAAACCAAACCCTATATTAAATAAAAGTGGAACATTTCATACTTCAAAAGCAAAATTAACACTTAGTAAATCAATGTTTAAAGATACATTCACAACTCTTTTTGATGCAATAAGAAGAGAAGAGAAAAAGGGTGATATGCTTGATGGAATTAATCCAAAAGAGTATAAAAACACTATGAATATGATGAGAACTTTAAAGTCTGTAAATATTACAGTTCAATCAAAAGATGAAAATGAAGAGAGTTTTTCTTTTGATATTTTAGATACAAGAGAAGAAAAGAAAACAAAAGTTACTTTTACTTTTAAAGCAATTTTCTTTTATCATTTAGATGAGGCTAAAAAAGCATTAAATTATAAAGATTAAAGACTATTTTAATTCTACTCTAGGTTTTGTATCCTCTAGCAGAAGAACAGGTTCTACAAAGGGAGCTAGATTTAGAATGAAGTTTAAAATAGAGATTGTTGGCGTTGCATAGAAAAACTTGATTTTATTATTGTAATGCCATAATCTATCTGCATATTGAAAGATTTTATATGTAGTATCCCCAATGTTATCGTTGTTTCTGTCAAAACCAGAATAGTGATCCCAATAATTTTCTTCAACAATATTTTTTGAAGTTCTATTTCCTCTAACACTTTTTACAACATCATCAATATTTCCAATAATAGTATTGTTTTTGATTAAGTTATATTTTATCGCTCCATGAAAATGAAATGCTTCCATATTGTATTTAATTTGATTGTTTGTAATAAACCGTTTTATAGTTTCTTCATTATGTTTCGCATCAATATAAAAGGCTTTGCTATTGTAGGTAACAATATTATCTTTAAATACAAAGTTTGAAACACCTTTTATCATAACTCCAATACTTACAGTTCCTAAACCACTTTTTATTATATTGTTGGCAACTTCTGTATCTTTTGCTCCTTCAAATATCAAGCCTACTGAGTTAAACTGAAAGTGGTTATCTTCAATTCTATTATCGTGACTATTTTGTATATGTAAGGCGAGTCTTGATTTTTCTATATGGTTTTGAGTAAAGGTATTATTATCTGAATATGCGAAAGTAATATCTCTTGAATTGTATATCTCATTATTTTGAATTAGATTATTAGTTCCATAATATAGCTTAATGGCATCACCTCTAAGTGAGATATCTGTATTTTTAGAGCTTATTTTATTGTTAATAATTTTTGAATTAGATAGCATTCCTGTATCAATACCATAAAGAGAGTCTTCAATGGTACAAGAGTCTATAATACTATTTTTAGAGTTTGATATTTTGATTGCTGCATCTCTGTTTTCTAATCTTGTGCCACTGCCTTTAATAATAAGGTTTTTTAATACTACATTTGAAGAGTTAATTTCAATAACTGTATTTTTATTTTCACCTTGGATTATTACTTCATTTCCTTTTCCAATAATAGTTAGTGGTTTATTGATTTTGATATTTCCATAATAGATACCATTTGGTAGTTTCAAGGTTGAGTTTGCAGAGGCTTTATTTATAGCTTCTTGCACTATATTTGCATTTAAAATAGATAAAAAAAGTGTTAAGATTAAAAATATTTTTTTCATAAAACGTCCTAAAAATATATTTTATCATTTATTTTAGAAAAAACAATTGTCATTGGATAAGAAATAGATTATTTTGATATACTTTCAAAAAATATTTAGGATATAAATGATACGAGACCATAGAGAACGTGATGATATAAACCCTGGGTTAAAAGTAAAAATTGTGTTGAAAAAAGATCAAAGAACAGGAAAATTAACACAAGGTGTTGTAAAAAAACTTTTAACAAACTCTAAATATCATCCAAGAGGTATTAAAGTTATGTTAGAAGATGGACAAGTTGGACGTGTACAAGAGGTTTTATAATGACTTTATATGTAGATGGTGATGCTTTTCCAAACTTATTAAAACCAATACTTTTTAGAGCAATAGAGAGATTAAAATTAAAAACAGTAGTTATTGCAAATAAAAAGATAAATATTGGACAATCTCCTTTTATAACTTATGTGCTTGTAGAGCAGGGTGCTGATGAAGCTGATAATAAAATTGTTGAACTATTAGAAGAGAATGATTTAGTTATAACAGCTGATATCCCACTTGCTGATAGAACTATTTCAAAAAATGCTCATGCAATAGATCATAGAGGTGAGTTGTATACAGAGGATAATATCAAACAATATCTAGCTATGAGAAATCTTATGCAAGAGATACGTGATAGTGGAGAGATTACAAAAGGACCAGCCCCTTTTTCTCAAAATGATGCTCAAAAATTTGCTAATCAGTTAAATAAGTTTTTACAAAAATATTTATAATCTTTTCAATTTTTTGAGTCTTTTTCAACTTTTCATCGTCTATATATAAAAAGATGATAAAAAAGGATTACTATGGATACATTTTTAGCAATGATATCATTCTCATTGGTTATGTCAATCTCTCCAGGACCAGTTAATATGATAATTATTTCCTCAGGAATAAATAATGGATTTAGAAAAACATTTACATTTATATCAGGAGCAACAATTGGTTTTACACTTCTTTTAGGTTTTATCGGATTTGGTTTTTATAATGTTATGGAATTATTTCCAAACTTTTTAAACTATTTGGCATTTTTTGGCTCGGGCTTTATAATATATATGGGGTATAAAATTGCAACTTCAAATAAGTCTTTAGAAATAAATAAGAGTGAAAAAAAAGTACCTCGATTTCATGAAGGATTTTTATTACAGTGGTTAAATCCTAAAGCATGGATTGCATCCGTTTCTGGTGTATCTTTATTTTCTATTTCTGAGGCTATTTTATTGACCTTCATAGTAGTTTATTTTTTTCTTTGTTATATAGGTCTTTCTTTTTGGGGAGTATTAGGAGATCAGATAAGCGGTTTTTTTAGGTTAGAGAAGAGGTTGAAAATGTTTAATCTTTTTATGGGAAGTTTATTGATAATTACTGCAGTTTATTTATTTTATATTCAACTAATATAGATATATTTTTATATAAAGGAATAAAATGGATAATAGTACAGAAGATGTTTGGAAAGAGTATCATAAACAACTTCTAGGTTTTATTAGTAGTAAAGTTTCAGATAAACAAATTGCAAAAGATATTTTACATGAAGTATTTATAAAGATTCATACAAAAATGCATACCTTAGATGATATCACAAAACTAAAAAGCTGGGTGTACCAAATTACAAGAAATACCATTATTGATTTTTATCGTACAAATAAATTTATAAAAGAGATTCCTGATTGGGTAGATAAACCTTTTGAAATAAGTTCTGATGAAATAATAAAAGAGGAATTATCTTTATGTCTTGGTTTTTTGATTGAAAAACTACCTCCAAAATATAAACAAGCAATTGAATTATCTGAAATGGAAAATAAAACTCAGCAGGAGTTAGCTGAAGTTGAAAATATATCATTATCAGGTGCAAAATCTAGAGTACAAAGAGGAAGAAAAATATTAAAAGAGATGCTTCTTGAATGTTGCCAACTAGAGATAAATAAACACAATAGAATAGTTGAAGTCAAAATAAAAGATGAAAAAAATTGTGAGTTAGTTAAAAATAGTAAATAAATTAGTTCTCAAAGAGTTCTATTTCACAAACAACTTGCGCATGGTCACTTTGTAAAATAGAACCATCTTTATTTTCTTTCAAATGTTCATCTAAAATCTCATATGAACTAATCTTTCCAAGAGCATTTTTATCTTTTTTATTAAAATCTTTTGAGACAAAAATATAGTCAAGAACATTTCCATATGATTGGTAATAGCTTGTAGGGGATCTTAGTTTTTTCTTTTCTGGATGAGGATTATCCTCTTTTTTACTTGATAGATAATATGCATCGAAAAGAAGATAAGAGTTGAATTTTTTATTTTCATGATATGCCCTATTTGTAAGTGCATCAATACAAAGAGAGAACTCTTTGTCATTTAAATCACACATAGAAACTATTGGTGTTTTACACTTCTTAAAGTCATAAAATAAAGATGAGGTTTCAACTAGCCTTTGTTTAAGAGCAGGGGAGTAGTTTTTTTCTAAAGCTTCTTTTGTTTTTTCTTGTTTCTCTTTAAGAGTACTTTTTTTATCAAAAATATATTCAAACTCATTTAATCTATTTGATTTAAAGTGATTTACATAAACTGTAATTTGTTTTTTATTAGAAAGTTCTATTAAAGCTTTTATTGGAATTCTTGAAAAAGTAAAATGTCCTTGGAAATTATGCTTTTTTATACTTGGAATATGAATATTTACTTTGTGAGTTTTTATTATTGGAAACTTTGAAGCAAGGGCTACTGTTGTACTTATATATACAGTTGGATTTTGTTTGTCTGTTTTTGCATCATCAACTGTAACAAAGTATTTGAAACCTAACTCTTTACAGATTTCTTCTAAAGCATCTTTTGAAAAAACTTCTTGAAATCCTATAATGTCACAATTCATTTTCTCAATTTTTTCTTTTATCCAAGATGTTTTATTCTCCCATTGACTAGGGGTAAACTTATCTTTTTTTATATACCAAGAGAAAGGGGGCTCAACAAATTGAAAGAGGTTAAATGTTCCAAATCGAATTATCATAAATAGATTATATCAAAAGCAACTTCTCTTTTATGTTATAATTGCGCAATTTAATTAAAAGGCTTCCCCATCATACTAAATAATAAAACACTATTAGAACAATTTCAAGAGTTTTGTAAAACAAATAATCCCAAAGATATGGAAACAGCACTAAACTATTTTGCTGTATTTGGAGGGCTTGAAGTAAAAATAGATATGACAAAACCTTTAAGGTCTTTAATAGTAAGACATATTTTAAATGAGTATTACTCTATTCAAGATTATATTGCTAAGCTTACAAAAAATTCTGCACCTTATCATAAGGTTTTAACTGGAATTGCACTTGGTGATAGAAGAACAAACTCTGCTTTTAGAAGAGCAGATATAGAGTATCATGAAGGACTAAAAGTTATATATGAACTTGAAGAGTTAGAAATAATTCAAACTGAAACTTCACTTGACTTTTTAACAAACAATTTTGAAGAGAATGATGTATCAGATAAGCTTCTATTTACAACGCCATTTTTAAGATTTTGGTTTGCTTTTGTATCTCCTTTATATAGAGGAATAGCAAGAAGAGAATATGATGAGTGTTTTGAAAGATTTGGAAATTATCAAAATGAATTTATGGATTTAGTTTTTGAACAGTTGTGCCATGAGTATATAAAAGTAATGTTTAAAGATGATGAAATAGAAGAGATAGGAAGATATTGGGATGAAGATAAAAATGAACTTGACTTAGTAGCTCAAACAGAATCTGGAAGAGTAATAGTTGGTTCATGTAGATATACAAACTCTAAGATGAAAAAAACAGAAGTTACTAGATTAAAAGATATTTGTGAAAAACTTGAAATTATTCCAGATTTTGTAACACTATTTTCAAAAAAAGGTTTTACAAATGAGCTTAAAGGTGAAAAAGGTGAAAGCTTAAAACTTTATACTGTAAAAAGTTTGAAGTCGTTGATAATATAGTATGAATCTAATAGAAACTACTTTTATAAATGAAAGAGATAAAGCTCTAGTAGAAGAGTTTATCTCTTCACCTACTAGAAAAAAATTTATTATAGGGATAAATCGTCTTACAAAGTCAGTTCAAAAGTATGTTGAGCTTGATGGAATAATTGATGATTTCACAAGAATTCAAAGTTCAAGAAAAAAGAAAAACATATACCAAATAGATGAAGTTCCAAATGATGCTTTGATTTTATCTACATCTACAGGAAGTCCTTTAGAGGTAAAAGAAGGATTAGATAGTAAAGGTTTTGAAAATATAAACTATCTAAGCTTTTTTAAATATTCAGATTTTGATTTAGCAAAACCTCCTTTTATAACTGATTTTGAAGAGGATTATAAAAAAAATAAAGAAAAATATGAAAAAGTTTACAATCTTCTTGCAGATGAAAAATCAAAAGAGGTTTTTACAAAAGTAATCAATTTTAAAATAAGTTTTGATTTTAACTTTATGGAAGGTTTTACAAATAATCATGCAGAACAATATTTTGATAAAGATATTATTCCTAAAATTGAAGATATAGTTTTTCTTGATGGCGGAGGATATATAGGGGATACAATTCCACAAATTAAAAACAACTTTCCAGACTTTAAAAAAATATACTGTATAGAACCAAATAATTTACATATAGGTATTGCAAAGAAAAACTTTTTAAATGAAGATAAAATAGAGTTTATAAACTGTGGTTTGGGAAATAAAAAGCTTCTAAATGAAGATAAACAAGCAGTTCAAAACAACTGTGAACATGATTTTCAAGCTACAAGTATAAATACAATTGATAATATAGTTGATGAAAAAGTAGATTTTATAAAACTAGATATAGAAGGTGCAGAACAAGATGCTTTAGAAGGAGCAAAAGAGACTATATCAAATCATCATCCAATTTTAGCTATTTGTATTTATCATAAGGCAGAAGATTGGTACAAGATTCCTGAAATTGTGTTAGATATTAGAGATGATTATGATTTATATTTAAGGCACTATATGGAAGGCATCTACGAAACTGTTATGTATTTTATTCCAAAGAAATTAAGTTAAAGGTAGTTTTATTAAAAAGCTTACTCCTTTTCCTTCTTTACTACTACATTCAATTGAACCTTTTAATTGAGTAGTTATAATATTATAGATAATATTTAAGCCAAGTCCTGTACCACCTTTACTTCTATTTGTCGTAAAAAATGGTTCAAAAATAAGAGTTAAATTCTCTTCTTTTATTCCTTTACCATTGTCTTTATATATGATATTAACAGTTTTATCTTCACGAACTATACTTATGGTTATATTTCCTTCTTGTTTCTCATTAAAACCATGGTTTATTGAATTTATAATTAGATTTGTAAAAATTTGTGCGTATGCTCCTGCATATGAGTTTAGTAAAACTCTTTCTTTACATTCAACTTTTATAGTAATTTTTGTTTTTTTTATTATATTATCAAGACTTGTTAAAATCTCTTCGACGTAGGATTTTAATTCAAACTCTCTTTTATCTTCACTACTTTGGTCAACAGCAACTTGTTTAAAGCTTTTCACTAAATCAGCAGTTCTCTCTAGGTTTCTTGTAATTTGAAAACTTATGTCATTTGAGTCTTCTAAAAAACTCTTAAATCTTTCTTCTGAAAGTTGTCCTTGTTCATAATCTTTTAAAACTTCTTTATTTATATCCATTAGGTGAGTTGCACCAGTAAGACCTATACCTATTGGTGTATTTATTTCATGGGCAACACCAGCAACTAGCCCTCCTAGACTAGCCATTTTTTCTGCTTCTATTAGTTTGGTCTGTGTTTGTTTTAAATTAATTATTGTCTCTTGCAGTTCATTATTTGAACATTTAAGCTCTTTTGTTCTCTCTTCAATTTTATCTTCTAGTTCATCTATTTGCTTTTTTATTGTATCTTTCATGATAGAAAAACTATTTGATAGTTGAGTTAATTCATAACTTCCATTTATTTTTATATCACTTTTTAAGTCCCCTTTTGTAATTTTTTTTGAAGCAATTATAAGTTTTTCAATTGGAGACAATATGTATCTTACAATTAGAATAATTAAAATTGAAATAATTGATAAGATAACTATTGTGGTCATTAGAAACTTATCATTAAAATTATGAAGAGATTTATATTTTAGATTAGTTGGTATACTATATCCTATAATCCAATCCCAATTTTTGTAGTGCTTAAAGATAATCCATTTATCAATGCCTCTATATGTCACATTAAAATTACCTTCTTTTACATTGATAATTTTTTTGTATTCTTTATTTTCTGCATATGTATTATAATTTTCTTCACTTAAATTTGGGTGTAGTATAAAAAATCTTTTTTCATTTATAATAAATGGATAGATTTTCATATTTTCTGTATAATGTACTTTTTTAAGTTCTTTTATTAAAAGTTCTTTAAAGGCATATTCATAACTTTGAGGAGCTAAGGTTCTTTGTAGTTTTTGATACTTACTTTCTATTGTTTGTAAAATAGTGTCAATTTTTTCTGTATAAACATTAAATTGTTTTTTGTCAATTGTTTCTTTAATTTCATTTGATGATAGATAATACAGTATTAAAATACCGCTTAATAGAGTGATTAACACAGAAGTTAGTATTTGAAAATAGAGCCGTTTTCTAAACATAATGCTACCTTAATTTTCGTCTGTAAAATTATACTAATTTTTTGTGTAATATTATATATGGTAGGATTATTAAAAAAAAGGATTAATCATGAAATCAGTTTTATTTATCTGTGTATTCTGTTTAAGTTTTTCTTTTGCCCAAACTAAAGTTTTATATATAAATTCATATCATGAGGATTTTTATTCCGCAATTATTCAAACAAAAGTAGTTCGTGATATGTTAGAACCACAAGGTATCAAGTTGAAGTTTGTACACATGGATACTAAACGTATTAAGAAACATGAACTAAGAGAAATAGAGGCTTTAAAAGTTAAGAAGCTTATTGAAGAGTGGAAACCAAATCTTGTAATTGCAAGTGATGATTCTGCAAGTAAGTATGTAATTTCAAAGTGGTATAAAGATTCACATATTCCTTTTGTTTTTATGGGTGTAAATTGGAGTGCTAAACAGTATGGTTATCCATATAAAAACGTGACAGGTCAAATAGAAGTAGATTTGGCAAAAGAGCTTATTGATGAGTTAAAAAAACATGCAAAAGGTGATAAGGTTGCCTTTTTAGCAGGAGATACTTTAACTGATCAAAAAACACTTAATTTTTATCAAAATAATCTATCTTTAGAGTTTGAACAGGTTAGATTAGTAAATAGTTTCAAAGAGTGGAAAGAAGCTTATATCTCTTTACAAAAAGAGGTCGATGTAATCCTATTTTTAAATAATGCTGGTATAAAAAATTGGGAGGATAAAGAAGCAGCAAAACTTGTAAAAGATGTGACTGTTATTCCTTCTGGAACAACAGATCAAAGCTTACATCCTTTTGTATTAATTAGTTTTGCAAAAGATGTTCATGAGTATGGTGAGTATGCAAGTAAAACAGCACTTAGAATATTAAGAGGAACATCTCCTTCACAGATTCCAATTACAAAAAATAAAAGAGCAAAGGTTAGTTTAAATATGAGTTTAGCAAAAAAACTTGAAGTAATTTTTCCTATTGAATTAGTTGATATGGCAACATTGGTTAAATAGTTAATTGCAAAACTCTTCAATTTTTGTTGCAAAATAGATAGGGCATTCTATCATAGGGTAATGCCCTGCCTCTTGACACTCTACTATTTTAAAATCTTTATAAGTAAGTTCAAAAATTTTTTTTATTGAGTTTAGCCCAAATACTGGAAAATCATGCCTCCCAACAATAACTCTTATTGGGATATCTATAGTTTTTGCTTCTTCAAGAAAGTCAGTATTCATATACATTTCCATATATCCAACTCTTGCCTCTATAGTTGATGCTTCATAAGCCATCTTAATTCTAGAGTTTTTCCATGATTGATTATATCTTTTACTAGAGCTATTTACTATATCTTCTATTAGGTTTTTATTCTCTTTCATCTGTTTTAATAAAGCTTGTTTTTGTATTTCAGGAGCTTTAACTCCTGAAGCAGGAATTGGAGTAACTAGGACAAGTGATTTTATTCTAGAATCAATTAATGCTAATTTTTGAGCAATCATTGTAGACATTGAGTGAGCAACTATATACACATCTTTTAATTTTAGTGTTGTAATAAGATTTTTTACATCATTTGAGGCTTCTTCTATTGTATATGAGCCTTTGATATCTTTTGAAAGTCCATAACCCCTTAAATCGGTAAAAATATAAGTAAAGTTTTCACTATTAAGATATGGAAGAATTGAGTTATAGTTCTTATGGTCTCCCATAAGTTCATGCAAAAATATTACTTTCTTTTTTCCTGAACCTACTATTTTATAAGCTAATTCAATCATTGTTGCCTCTTTATATTTTAATAAAGAAACTTTATCTAAATTTTATGAAAGAGAAATAAAATTTAATATTTTTTTATCTAAACCTTATACTTAATTGCAGGAGTTATTTAAGTATAAGGCTATATTGATTTTTTAGAAGTTTGATTTATTACTATCTTCTAGCATTGAAGCCGCAATATTTTCAGTTTTTTGAGCTATACCTTCCGTTTCATTTGCAGATGCTGCATTTTTTTGAGTCTCTTTATCTAAAAGTGCAATAGCATCATTTATTTGTTCAATTCCCGATTGTTGTTCATTTGCTGATTGTGTTATTGTTTCAATATTAACTATTGTTTTTTTAATATTTTCACTTAAATCATCATACCCTGTAATCATTTCATCAGATGTTTTTATACCATCTGATGTTTTCACATTAGCTGCTTCAACTAAAGCTTTTATCTCTTGAGCAGCTTCAGCTGATCTACTAGCAAGATTTCTTACTTCTTGTGCAACAACAGCAAAGCCTTTTCCTGCCTCTCCAGCAGTAGCAGCTTCAACAGCGGCATTAAGTGAAAGAATATTTGTTTGAAATGCAATTTGATCAATTACAATAATTGCTTCACTAATTGATTTTGTTTGATCATTAATATCTTGCATAGAGTGAACTGTTTTATTGGCTAAATCATAACCTTTTTTAATAGATTCTGTTAAATTTTTAGAGTATGAATAAACTTCATTGATTACATCAGAATTATTTTGCACTGTACTTGTCAATTCTTCAAGTGCAGCTGATGTTTCTTCTAAAGAAGCAGCTTGTTGTGATGCAGAATTATTAAGTAAAACTACATTTGATGATAACATTTGAGCATTTTCTTGAAGAGTCTCCCCATTAGAAATATTAGCTTTAAGCATTTCAACCGTTGACTCACCTAATTCATTTACTCCACTTGCAAGTGTATTTAGGTGATTCTTTAAGTTTTTAGTATCAATTCTATTTCTATAATCATAGTTTGAGTATTCTTCTAAAATATTTAGTATATTATTAATATTATTTTCCATATTTGAACCTAAATGATTTAGTACATTTTTAAGCTCTGTAAATACTCTATCTTCAACGTCAACACTAATCTTTGGCGAGAAATTACCATATTCGTACTCTTTTAAGACATCAATTGTTTCATTTATAAGTATTCTATTTTCTTCAATACTTTTTCTAGTTTTAATAATATTTGTATTTACTACTTTTGCCATATCTGCAAATTCATCTTTTGATTTATCATCTAATAACTCAATATCATCTGATTCATTATTTAAAAATTTAAAGAATTGTAGTAATTCATCTCTAAATCTATTTATTGTGCTAACTGTATTTTTCAACATAAATGCTAAGAAAAGAATACCTACAAGGAAGAATATTGAATATAATACTGTAATAAACTGCATTGTTGAAATATTTTTATCATTTGTACTGATTGTTTCTTTAAGCTCTTTTTGTTTTTCTTTTACAATATTTTCAATAACTTGTTGTTCTTTTGTTGCAATTTTATTTACTTTTATAAGAGTATGATCAATAGCTTTAATTCTATCTTCTATTAAAACACCTTTTAGTGCTAGTTTGTGTCCTTCTTCATAAAAAATAAGATAATCTTTTTTCAAGACCTGAAGTTTTTCACTTGCATCTGGAAATTTTCTAATTACAACATTAATATAGTTTTCCATTGCATTTTTGATTATAGTTGAGCTTTTTACTTCTTCTTTTGTTGCTACAACAAGTGCATTTGTTAACATCTCTTTAGTTTGAATAATCAGAAGTTTTAATTTTGTTTTTTCAAGAGAAGGGATATCTCTTCCTATTGCCCTTAAAGATGATTCAACTGTTATAATAGTTTTATTAAAACTTTGATTAATAGATTTTGACATTTTTGTAATCTCTAGTTTCTTAATACCATGTGTTGAAAGTTCAAGTAATGAACTGTAGTAGTTGTTAAACTGTTTATTGATTTTTTTTACAAAAGTTTTGTCTTTTTTATTAATACTATTTGTTTGTAATTCTTTTACTATTTTAGTATAAACTTTTTTTGCCTTTTCTAGTTCTTTCAATGTATCTTTTTGACCAGTAAGAGCAATATTATTTGCTATTTTCTGCATATGATTTAAAAGATACCTGATTTCAGTTAGCTTTGATGAAGTTGTAATTTCATAGTTTAATAAGGCACTAGATTTTTTAATTTCATTAGTATTTAAAAATGTTCCTATTGAATTGATAAATAAAATAATTAAAAAAATCGATGTTACAATAATTGATTTTTTTTTGATAGTCATTTTCTTAACCTTTAAAGTTTTATTAATTTATTTTATTAAATATAAATTTAAAGTTATATTAAAATTAGGTATTTTTAGAAATAAAATAATATTTATAAGTACTCATAATAACTTTTATAATACTGCCTAATTAGCTATATATTGGTATATATCTAATTAATATAATCTAGATTAAATTTAAAAATAATTTTAATGATTAAAATAAGTGAATACATATTCATGCAACATCGTCTTTTAGGCACATCTAGATTGTTCCTTTTAATTTAAAGAAGGAATAAAATTATGAACTTTGGACTAAGTACTGTTTAAGTTTAAGTTAAGTATAATCCATGACTTTTTTAGAAAACAACTCAACGTTTCTCTAGAATGGTAGTATCGTTTTGATTATGATTCTTGTCATATGTCATGGCACTTTTTTAGTGTAACGAGAAGCATGAGCCGCTTTACAGCTCAAACCAAATAAATAGAGAATCTATAATGATTCACATGTTAAATTACAGATTACTCTAAATAAAACAAAGGGAAAGAATGCCTACAATCAATCAGCTTGTAAGAAAAGAGCGAAAAAGAGTGATTAAGAAATCTAAATCACCTGCATTAGACAAATGTCCACAAAGAAGAGGAGTATGTACTAGAGTATATACAACTACACCAAAGAAACCTAACTCGGCTTTAAGAAAAGTTGCAAAAGTTAGATTAACAACTGGTTTTGAAGTAATTTCATATATCGGTGGTGAGGGTCATAACCTTCAAGAACACTCTATCGTATTAGTTAGAGGGGGAAGAGTTAAGGATTTACCTGGTGTTAAGTATCACATCGTTAGAGGTGCTTTAGATACTGCTGGTGTTGCAAACAGAACTGTTGCAAGATCTAAATATGGTACTAAAAAGCCAAAGAAATAAGTAGAAGGATAAGAGAATGAGAAGAAGAAAAGCTCCAGTTAGAGAAGTAATGCCTGATCCTATCTACAATAGTAAAGTGATCACTAAATTTATTAATACTGTAATGTTAGATGGTAAAAAATCTGCAGCACAAAAAATTATGTATGGTGCAATTGCAAACTTAGATGCTAGAGGTGAAGAAGCTGGTATCGAATTATTTGAAAAAGCACTTGAAAATGTTAAGCCACTTTTAGAAGTTAAATCTAGAAGAGTTGGTGGAGCTACATATCAAGTACCAGTTGAAGTTAGAGCTGTAAGAAGACAAACTTTAGCACTTAGATGGATTGTAGATGCTGCTAGAAAAAGAAACGAAAGAACTATGGTAGAGAGATTAGCAAACGAATTATTCGAAGCTGCTAATGACAGAGGTGCTGCTTTCAAGAAAAAAGAAGACATGCATAGAATGGCTGAAGCAAATAAAGCATTTGCTCACTATAGATGGTAATAGGAAACAACTAAAATGGCTAGAAAAACACCACTTTCAAGAGTTAGAAATATTGGTATTGCTGCACATATTGATGCAGGAAAAACAACAACTACAGAAAGAATTTTATTCTATACTGGTGTATCTCACAAAATTGGTGAGGTTCACGACGGTGCAGCTACAATGGACTGGATGGAGCAAGAGCAAGAAAGAGGTATTACAATTACTTCTGCTGCGACAACTTGTCACTGGCCTCACCCAAAATCAAATGACCAACTACAAATTAACATCATTGACACTCCGGGTCACGTTGACTTCACAATTGAAGTTGAGAGATCTATGAGAGTTCTTGATGGTGCAGTAGCTGTATTTTGTTCAGTAGGTGGAGTTCAACCACAATCTGAAACAGTTTGGAGACAAGCTAACAAATATAGAGTACCAAGAATGATCTTCGTTAACAAAATGGATAGAACTGGTGCAGATTTCTATATGGTTGAAGAGCAAGTTTCTTCAAGACTTAAAGCTAATCCTGTTCCAATTCAATTACCAATTGGTGCTGAAGAAAACTTCCAAGGTGTTGTTGATTTAGTACAAATGAAAGCTATCGTATGGGATGAAGATGCTGCTATGGGTTCTAACTACCACGTAGAAGAAATTCCTGCTGATATGCAAGAAAAAGCTGAAGAGTACAGAGAGAAGATGATTGAAGCTGCTGCTGAGTCTTCTGAAGAGTTAATGGAAAAATACTTTGAAGAGGGTGAATTATCTCAAGAAGAAATTGTTGAAGGTCTTAAAGCTGGTTGTTTAAATATGACTATTACTCCAATGACTTGTGGTACTGCATTCAAAAACAAAGGTGTTCAAACTTTACTTGACGCTGTTGCTATGTATATGCCTTCTCCATTAGAGGTTGAAGATATTAAAGGTGAGACTCAAGATGGTGAAGCAGTAGTTGTTGAATCTACTGATGAAGGTGAAGTTGCTGGTCTTGCATTTAAAATTATGACTGACCCATTTGTTGGACAACTAACATTTACAAGAATCTATAGAGGTGTTTTAGAGTCTGGTACATACGTAATGAATGCTACTAAGATGAAAAAAGAAAGAATCGGAAGATTACTTAAAATGCACTCAAACAACAGAGAAGAAGTTTCACAACTTTATGCTGGTGAAATTGGTGCAGTAGTTGGTCTTAAGACTACTATTACTGGTGATACTTTAGCTTCTATGGAAGATCCTGTTATCTTAGAGAGAATGGATTTCCCAGATCCAGTTATCTCTGTTGCAGTTGAGCCAAAAACTAAAGCTGACCAAGAGAAAATGGGTATTGCATTAGGTAAATTAGCTGAAGAAGATCCATCATTTAGAGTTGCGACTGATGAAGAGTCTGGTCAAACTATTATCTCAGGAATGGGTGAATTACACCTTGAAATTCTTGTAGATAGAATGAAAAGAGAATTCAAAGTTGAAGCAGAAGTAGGTGCTCCACAAGTTGCTTATAGAGAGACTATTAAGAATCCAGTTAAGCAAGAGTACAAATATGCTAAACAATCTGGTGGTAAAGGTCAATATGGTCACGTTTATTTAGAGATCAACCCATTACCTTCTGATTCTGAAGATAACTACTTCTTCCATAACAATATTAAAGGTGGGGTTGTACCAAAAGAGTATATTCCTGCAGTTGATAAAGGTTGTCAAGAAGCAATGGCTGGTGGTATCTTAGCTGGTTATCCAATGGTTAATATTGAAGTTACACTTTATGATGGTTCTTACCATGATGTTGATTCATCTGAAATGGCATTTAAACTTGCTGCATCTATGGGATTCAAAGCTGGTTGTAGATCTGAAGCAGCACAGCCTGTAATTCTTGAGCCAATCATGAAAGTTGAAATTGAAACTCCTGAAGATTATATGGGAGATGTTATCGGTGACGTTAACAAAAGAAGAGGACAAGTTAATTCAATGGACGAAAGAGCAGGAGTTAAATTAATTACTGCAATGATTCCATTATCTGAAATGTTCGGTTACTCTACAGACTTAAGATCTATGTCTCAAGGTAGAGCAACATATGCAATGTTATTTGATAACTATTCTGAAGTTCCTAAGAATGTATCAGAAGAAATTATGAAAAAAAGAAACGGTTAATTTAAACTTTTAGTTTAAATACTTTTTCTTTAAGCCTCGACTTTTGTCGGGGCTTTTTTTTTGCTTTAAAACTTTAAATCCTATCTTAAATTATTTTTAGATAAAATCTCTGACATATCTATAATAAGAGAAGTTCAATGTCATTTTTTAGAAATCTGTTTTTATTTATTTTCCTATTCTGTAATCTTAATGCTTCAATGGTAGATGATATAGTTTTTGTAGAAAATAAAGATAGTAAAGAAAGAACTTTAAAAGAAGAATTTTTAAATTCAAATACAGACTATTATACAATTAGTATTGCGACTTTAGATTTAGATAAACATGACCCTATAGATTATTTTAAAACATATAAACTAACAAATGCTGTTGCGTATAGATATGGAGAGAATAAAGAGTTTGTAAAGGTAATTTCAGGAGTTTATAAAACTGGTACTGATGCAACAAATGATATAAAGAGTCTGGATCCTAGACTTAAAAGAAACAAACCTTATTCAGCAAAAATAAAAAGACATCAAAAATTATTTGAAGAATATAATGGAATAATTGTTAAAAAAGAAAAAAAAGTAACTTCTTCAAAAAAACAGGCTCCTTTAAATGAAACTAAAGACTCTATATACATTGAAGATAATGAAAATTCAATTAAGTTGAAAAAAGAGTTTTTAACAAATGGATCAAACTATTATTCAATAGCAATAGGAAGTATTAGTTTAGATAAAAATAGTATTCAAAATTTTTTTAGAAGCTATAATATTGGAGATAAAGCCTTAGCTCATATATATGGAAAAAACAGAGATAAAGTAAGAATTATTTATGGTTTATATAAAACTAAAAAAGAAGCAAAAGAAGCGATTGAAAAATTCAATCAAGAGTTAAGTAAGAATAAACCCTTTTCAATGAAAATGAATAAGTTTCAAAATTTTTATAATAGATTTAATAAAGATAATAGTGATGAAATGATTGTTGAGTTAAAAGTAAATAATAGAGAAGAAAAAGAGAAAGAATTTAAACCAAAACTTAGTGATGAAATCAAAGTTATTAAACCTATAATAGAGAAAAAAGAGTTAAAAAAAGAGCTTGAACCTCAAAAAGTTACTTCAGTTAAAAAGCCTGAGATAAAAAAACAAAAAATTAAAAAAATAGAAAAGAAAAAACTTGAGAAAAAAAGAGTTATTAAAAAAGTAGACTCAAATAAAAAAAGGTATGTAAAACATTCTAAACTACAAGATGTATATTATGTGGAAGAAAAAGGTGAGTTTAATATTTTAAATGAAGTGTTTTTAAATGAAGGTAGTTCTTTTTATACTGTAGATTTAGGAGAATTAAAATTAAATGAAACTACAATCCATCAGTTTTTTATTCAAAATAGTATGGAAAACAATGCTTTAGCATATAAGTATGGAGATAAAAAAGAGTATGCGAGAGTAATTTATGGAGCATTTGAAACGAAAGAAGATGCAAAGAATATTGCAGAAAAATTGAATATTTCTACTTCTGAAGAGCTAAAAGTGAGCAATATTAAAAACCATCAAAAACTTTATAAAGTTTATCATAAAAATAAGATGGAATATAGAAAAGAGAGTCTACCTCAAAAAAATATTAATACAAATAATTATATAAATAGTGATTATACAATTGTCTATTCACAAATAGATAATAATACTCCTTTAAAAGATGAGTTTTTTAATAGAAATAGTAATAAATACACAATTACTTTAACTACTTTTTTAAAAGATACAATAGATGTTGATAAATATTTTTCTATCTATGGTTTAGTTGAGAATAGTTTGGCTTTTCCAATAGGTACAAAAAATAGTTATTATAGAGTTATATATGGTGTTTTTGATAGTGCAAAAGAAGCTAAAGATGCAATGTCTGATTTAGATGAGAATCTAAGAAAAAATCTACCTTATGTTTCAAAAATTAGAACAAATCAAAAAAAATTTGAGAGTCATTATGGCAGAAAACTTGAATCTGAGTTTAACAAAATACAAAAAATAGAGTTTAGATAGGATAATATTTGAAAATAACAAGAGGCGCAAAAAAACTAGAATCAATAAAAAGAGCAGGAATTATTTTAAAGCCTGATTCTCCTGATATAAAAAATGATTTTCTTAAAATAAAAGAGTGTTTCAAAGTACATGAGATTGAACTTTTCTTAGAGAAAAAGTCTGCATTAATGATTGGTGAAAAAGATGGACAAGAATTAGGTGACCTTTGTGAAAATGTAGATTTTCTTGTATCAATTGGTGGAGATGGAACTTTACTTTCTGTTGTAAGAAACTCATTTACTTTTGATAAACCAATCTTAGGTATACATATGGGTACCTTAGGATTCTTAACAGATATTGTGTTTGAAGAGTTACCCACTTTTTTAAATGACTTTAAATCAGGAAACTATAGAATTGATAATAGAATGTTGGTTGAATGTAAAGTAAATGATAAAACATTCGTTGCTTTTAATGATATTGTAATTTCAAGAAAAACAGTATCTTCAATGTTAAGAACAAAATCTAAAATTAATGGAATTTCATTTAATACTTATAATGGAGATGGAGTAATTATCTCAACGCCAACAGGTTCAACTGCTTATAACTTATCCGTAGGTGGCCCAATTGTTTATCCTTTAACAGAAGCTTTTATTATAACTCCTGTTGCTCCTCATTCCTTATCTCAAAGACCTCTTGTAATGCCAGCAGAAATTGAGATTGAATTTAAAATCACTGATGAACAAGGTGCTGTTTTATTGATTGATGGGCAAGATACTTATGAGGTTGAAGATCAAACAGTTATTAAAGTTACAATTGCTAATAAAAAAGCAAAACTTATACATAGGATAAAAAGAAACTTTTTTGAAGTTTTAAATGATAAATTAGGGTGGGGAAATTAATTGATTAATAGAATTTATTTAAAAGATTTTTTATCGTTTAATGAAGTAGATTTAGAGTTAGATAGAGGTTTAGTAGTTTTTACAGGACCTTCAGGTGCTGGAAAATCAGTTTTGATGCAAACTATATTATCTCTTTTTGCAATTGGAGACTCTAAAGCTAGCTTAGGTGAAGTAAGTTTATGTGGACTTAATATTGAAGATGAAGCTTATGATATAGAAGTAGATGACGATGTTGTAATAAAAGAGATAAAGAAAGATAAAATAAGATATTTTCTAAACTCTCAAACTATATCAAAAAAAAATCTTAACTCTTTTTCAAAAAAATTGATAAAACACCTTCACTTAAAAGATACTTCGGATTTTGATAGCAGCAAATTAATTGAGTTTTTAGACTCTCTTTGTAGTAAAAATGAAAAAGAGTTTATTGAAGTTAAAAGTAGATTTAATGAAAAATATGAAGAACTATTTAATATTCAAAAAGAGTTATCAAAAATAAAAGAAGATGAATCAAAACTAGAAGACTTAAAAGAGTTTGCAAAATTTGAGATAGAAAAAATTGCATCAATCAATCCACAAGTTGGTGAGTATGAAGAATTAAATGATATAAAGAAAAAGCTAGCAAAAAAAGAAAAGATTCAAGAAGCATTAGAAAAGTCTAATGCAATCTTTAATTACACTTCTTCTGTAAATCAAGCTTTAGAACTACTTGATGAAGATACAGCTTTCTTTGATGAAGCAATAAATGAACTAAATAATATTTTTGAAAAGTTTAATGATTCTTTATTAGAAATGGAAGAGTTGGATATTGAAAATGTACTTGATAGAATAGAAAAACTTTCTTCTTTACAAAAAAGGTTTGGTTCAATTGAAGAGTCTCTTGAATATAAAAAACAAAAAGAAATTGAGCTAGAGTCATATGAAAATATCTCTTTTGAAAAAGCTATTTTAGAAAAGAACTTGATAAAAATCACAAAAGAAGTAGATGAGTTAGCTTCTAAAATAACAGTTTTTAGAAGAGATTCTTCTTTAATATTAGAAGAGAGAATAAACTATTATTTAAAGTTTTTATATCTTTCAAATGCAAAAATAAAAATTCAAAAGAAAACTTTAGATAGGACAGGTATTGATGAAGTTTTATTTGAGTTAAATGGGGTTAATCTTGATACTATCTCTTCAGGAGAGTTCAATAGATTAAGACTCGCTCTTTTAACTTCAATAAGTGAATTTGATATTATTGGAAATGGTATTTTATTTTTAGATGAAATAGATGCAAATCTAAGTGGAAAAGAGAGTTCAGCAATAGCAACAGTTTTAAATAAATTATCTCAATCCTATCAGATTTTCGCAATTTCTCATCAACCACAACTTACTTCAACCGCACATCAACACTTTCTAGTTGATAAGAAAAATGGTGTATCTAGTGTAAAAAAACTTGATGAAACTTCAAGGGTTGATGAAATAGCAAGAATGATAAGTGGTGAAGATATTACTGAAGATGCTTACTCTTTTGCTAAAAATCTTCTAAAACAGAAGAGGAATTAATCCTCTTCTACTTGAAACTCTTTTCTCATATTTGTAACCAATATAGCAAGTTTGTCTTTTTGAGATTTTGTACGAGCTTGTTCAATTAAAGGTTTTAAATTTTTGTGAAACTTTTTTAAGAAGTTATATATATATTTTGTTTTTTTATAGGGATTGTTTACATGAGCATTTAGTTCAATAAATTCTAATACCATATCTGTATATCCTAAAAATGCGGCGTAATTTATTGGCATAACCCCAAATTTATCAGGTTCGTTAAGTAAAGACTTATTATAGGTATATATAAGTTTAAATATTTTTATATTGTTTTTCCATACCGCATTATGTAAAATATGTCTTCCTCTATTATCAATTGCATTCATATCTGCTCCACTATGAAGAAGCATTTTAATAACAGTGATGTCACAGTTTAGTATAGCTTTATGTAAAGTGATCCCTCCAAAAGAATCTTTTGCGTTTACATTTGCTCCCATGATTATAATTGCTTGAAGATTGTTATAATACTCTTTTTGTTCACTCTCTTTTTTGAAATTTTGATTTTCATCCATATATCTATAGATTATATTATTCCCTTCATTATCAGGTTGGTTTATATCAGCTCCATGTTTTATAAGAAGTTTCATAATATCTATTCCACCATATCTTAAGGCTTCAAAGATATATGGTTCTTCTTTTGAGTTATATAAAGTAAGGTTTGCATCAGTATTAACAAGTACACTCTCTAATATTGAAACATAGTCAGTGTTAAAATCTAAAAATCTTTTTTCAGTTGATTTCACTTTTTTTTCATTTCTTACAACTAAACTAGCTTCAATAAGTTTTTCTATAACAGTTCTACCTTCTTTATCTTTGATATTGGGACTTGCTCCAAAATCAAGTAAAAGATGAATTACTTCTAGGTAATCATTCCCCTTTTTAATAATTTCATTCAATGTTGTTTGATTATCTTTATTTACAATATCTATATCTACATCATATTCAAAAAGTATGTTTAGAATATCAAGATTTTTATATTTTGTTGGTATAGATAAAATGGTTTCGTTTTTATTATTGCAAAGAGTTGGGTCGATTCCATTTTCAAGTATTATTGGAATAAAGTTTATAATGTTCTTCATATCAATTTTATGTTTTTCAGCATCTTCAGGTGTATTTATAACTAAGTTCTTTTCTTTTAATACAATAAATTCAATTAAGTGAATAAGAATATTATTGCCATCACTATCGATACTATTTATATCTAAACCATTTTCTAAAAGAGAATAAAAGACCTCTTCACTTTCTACTCCATTTTCTACAAGATAAAAAAGTAGGTTTCTATTTGCTGTATCTTTTTTATTTAAATCATCAAACTTATCTAAAACTGTATTTAAAATTGTTTTGTTTGTAAAAATATGTTTATCAAATAAAATATCTTCATTGACTTCAAATTTTTCATCACAGAAAAGTTCTTCTAATACATTAAAGCTTTGGGCTTTTACTGCTACTTGAAGAAGGGTTTTGCCTTTTTTGTTTTTTCTGTTTATATCCTTAATTAAGGGTTTTAATTTTTTATATATGGGAAAGTGATGATTTACTATTGCAAATTCAATAGCAGTGTAGCCATTATAACTTTCTGTATTAACATCTGCATTTACTTTAAGTAGTTCTTCTACTGCATCAAGGTATCCATGTTTTGATGCTAACATTAAAGCTGTCATTCCTTTTGAATCTTGTGCATTAAAATTTATTTTATTTTTAAGAAGCCATTTTACTGATTCAATTTTATTTTCAGCAATAATTACATGTAAAAAGTTTTGAATATTTTGATTTGTATGGTTGATGTTTACATATTGTAACATTGAATCAACTTTACTCTCTTTAAAGTTAATACTTTTTAATTCGCTTAACAACTCCTCTGAGGTAGGCTTTTTAAATATCTTACCAATCATATAAATCCTTTATTAGATTATATTCTAGCATAAAAAAATAAAAATAAAAAAATAATATAAAAACTATAAGTCCTAAAATATTGACTTTTGGAGGTCTTAAGTATATAATATAAATAAAATAACTAATTTGGAGAAAGTTAATGTTTCGTAATCTTTCTATAAAATCAAAATTGCTATTACTTTCATTAATGGCTATTGTAATTGTTTCAGTGTTGGTGACTTTTAAATCTATTTATTCAATTAAAGAGTTATCTGAAGAAAAGATTGAACGTTTTAAAGTTGAGTCATATGAAAATAAAGAAAAAGAGTTAAAAAACTATGTTTCTTTAGCCATGAAAACAGTTGAATCTTACTATGAAAGAACAGCTATTGAAAAAGTAAAAGTTGAAGTGCAAGAAGACTTAAAGTCTCAAGCAAAGTTTTTGTTTTCTATATTAGAGTACGAATATAATAAATATAAAGATACTTTAAGTGAAGATGAACTTAAACAGAGACTTATTGAGATTGTTGAAGGTACAAGATATGGTAAAAGCGGGTATTTCTGGATAAATGATTTGGACGCAGTTATTGTTATGCATCCAATAAAACCACAATTAAATGGGAAAAATTTATATAGTTATAAAGATAAGGCTGGAAAACTTATATTTAAAGAGTTTGCAGCAGTTGCTAAAAGAAGTGGTGATGGCTTTGTTGATTATGTATGGCCAAAACCAGGTTTTGAAAAACCACAACCAAAAGTATCTTATGTGAAGCTTTTTAAACCATATGGATGGGTTATTGGAACTGGTGAATATGTTTCTGATGTTTCTTCAAGTTTAAAAGAAGAGGCTTTAAAATCAATTTCAAGTATGAGATATGGGAAAAGTGGATATTTTTGGATAAATGATTCTCAACCAAAAATGGTAATGCACTCAATTAAACCAGCTTTAAATGGAAAAGATTTATCAAAAATAAAAGATGCTGCTGGAAAGTTTTTATTTAATGAAATGGTAGAAGCTACTAATGGTGACGAAAAAGCTGGTTTAGTTAAATATATGTGGGCAAAACCAGGAAAAGATGATCCTCAACAGAAGTTTTCTTATGTTCATAAATTTGCTCCTTGGGATTGGATTATAGGAACAGGTGCATATGTTGATGATGTAGAAGAGAATATTTTAAAAATGAAAGAAAAAACAGAAGAGGAAATTAATAGAATTATTTCTTTTATTTCTCTTTTTGCGTTAGGTTCAATAGTTATTATTTATATTATCTATTCTTTCTTAATTAAACGAGCAATTATAAATCCTTTAGTTGAGTTAAAAGAGGCTATTGAATATGTTGATTCAGGAACTGATAAAAGAAGTGAAATAAGAAAAACTAGTAATGATGAAATAGGACAAGTGGTTGATAGTTTCAATAAGTATATAAAAAGACTTCAAGATGGTTATGAAGAAGATGCTAAGGTAATAGAAGAAGTTGAAGATGTTATTCAAAAAGTTAATAACGGTTTTTATGTTTATAAAGTTGAAGCAGATTCTTCAAATCCACAAATTCAAAAACTAAGAAACTCTATTAATTCAATGATTAGTTCAACTAATATGAAACTTGAAGATATAAATAAAATATTAATTGAATATGGAAACTCTAATTTTGATTTTAAAGTAAATGAAAATCATGAAGGTTCAAATGGTATTGTAGGTTCTATTTTTACAAGTACAAAAGAGTTAGGTGGAACAGTATCAGAGTTTTTATCGATGATTACAAATACAGGAGAGAAGCTAAATACGGATATTGATGTTTTATCTTCATCTTCATCATCTCTATCAACTTCGGCAAATGACCAAGCAGCTTCTCTTGAAGAGACTGCGGCTGCGGTTGAAGAGATTACGTCAATTATTAAATCAAGTAATGAAAAAGTAAATAGAATGTCTATTCTAGCAAACGACCTTAATTCTTCTGCAAAAGATGGTGAAGAGTTAGCTTCAAAAACAACTAGAGCTATGGAAGATATTGATACTCAAGTTATTTCAATAAATGAAGCAATTACTGTAATTGATCAAATTGCTTTCCAAACAAATATTCTTTCTTTAAATGCTGCAGTTGAGGCAGCAACTGCAGGTGAAGCAGGAAAAGGTTTTGCTGTTGTTGCACAAGAGGTAAGAAATCTAGCAGCAAGATCGGCAGAAGCTGCTAAAGAAATTAAAAGCTTAGTTGAAAATGCTACAAGTAAAGCAAATGAAGGTAAGATAATAGCTGATAATATGATTAGTGGTTATTCAGATTTAAATAATAAAGTTTCTGAAACAATAGGTCTTATAAGTGATGTTACAAGTGCTAGTAAAGAACAAGAAACAGGAATTGTTCAAATTAATGACGCAATTAACTCTTTAGATCAAGCAACACAAGTAAATGCAGCTTCTGCATCACAAATTAGTAATTTAGCAAATGAAGTATCTGGTTTATCAAGCGATATGTTAAGTATTGCAGATAGAGCAAAGTTTAATGAATCAAAAAGAGCAGAAATTTGTGATATAGACTTAGTATTTGCAATGTCAAAACTTAAAAATGACCATGTAATATTCAAAAATGAAAACTTTTCAAAAGTAGGTTCTAATACTACATGGACTGTAACTTCTTGTAAAGATTGTGATTTTGGAAAATGGATTATAGAACAAGAAAGAGAAGGAAAAGGATTTACAAAAACACCTAACTGGTCGTCAATGAAAGAGTGTCATGAACAAGTACATAAGACAGTTCAAGAGTATATTGAAAAAAATGCTCAGAAAGTAGATAACCAGCAGCTTGAAGAGGTTTCTAGAAGATTAGAAGAGTATACCTCTTGCCTATTTAAATCAATGGATAGAGTAAAGGTTGAACATTGTAAGATATATGAACAACAAGCAAAAGCAACACAGAAAAATAATGAGTCTAAAAAGATTATTGAACAAAGACCAACTCCTGTAGAAACTAGAAAGGTTAATACACCAAAAAGTGTTGCCCCAAAGAAGAAAGCAGAAGCAATTAAACCTGCTGTAAATACTGAAACAATAAGTGCTAATAATGATGATGACGATGAGTGGGAAAGCTTTTAAAGCTTCCCCTCGTCATTATTTAATTCTTATAAATCCTAACTAATTTTTTTTAAACCCCAAACTATAAAATATTTTGATATAATTGCGATTTTAAAAACAGTGTCTTGGAAACACAAAGGAATATTATGAAGAAAGATAATAAAGTAGAGCTTCTCTCTCCTGCTGGGAATTTAGAGAAGTTAAAGATTGCTTTTGCCTATGGGGCAGATGCAGTTTATGGTGGTGTCAGCCACTTTAGTTTAAGAATTAGAAGTGGAAAAGAGTTTAGCTTTGAAACTTTTAAAGAGGGTATTGATTATGCCCATGCAAGAGGTAAACAAGTATATGCAACGATAAATGGATTCCCATTTAACTCGCAAATTGAATTATTAAAAAAACATATTATTAAAATGGCAGAACTTGAACCAGATGCATTTATTGTTGCAGCTCCAGGAGTTGTACGACTATGTAGAGAATTAGCACCTCAAATACCAATTCACCTATCAACACAAGCAAATGTATTAAACTATTTAGATGCCCAAGTATTTTGGGATATGGGTGTAAGAAGAATTATTGCTGCAAGGGAAATTTCTTTAAAAGATGTAAAAGAGATTAAAAAACATTTACCAGATATGGAAATAGAGATTTTTGTACATGGTTCTATGTGTTTTGCGTACTCAGGTAGATGTTTAGTATCTGCTGTACAAATGGGAAGAGTACCAAATAGAGGAAGCTGTGCAAATGACTGTAGATTTGAATATACTTTATACGCAGCAAATGAAGACCATAGTTCTTTGTTCAGACTTGAAGAAGAACCTGGTGTCGGAACTTATATCTTTAATGCAAAAGATATGAACCTAGCTTCTCATGTAAATGAGATTTTAGAATCTGGTGCAGTTGATTCTATTAAAATTGAAGGTAGAACAAAGTCACCTTATTATGCGGCAGTTACAGCTTATGCTTATAGGTCAGCAATTGATGACTGTGAAGCAGGGAATTTTGATGCAAATAAGTATCAAGATGAGTTAGCAACTACAAAAAATAGAGGTTTTACAGATGCATATTTAGTACATAAACCTTTTGATAGAAATGACACTCAAAACCATGATTATGCCTTGTCTAAAGGTTCATATGAAGTAAGTGGTTTAATTACAGAAGATGAGGAGCATTTTTACTGTAAATATAAAACTTATCCAAATGATGAAATTGAAATCTTCGCACCGCTAAACACTAGTATTGAAGAAGTAGAAAATGAGATTGGAAAAATCTATAAAAAAGAAGATGGTAAGTATTATGTTTCATTTAAAAAGATTTTAACTGAAACAAATAAAGAGCTTGAATCAGTTCATAGTGGAAATACAAATAAAATACAACTTCCAGGAAAGCTTCCATACCTTACAATGCTAAGAGTTGAAAATGAAGATATGACAAATTGTGAATCAGGTGGTTGTAGTAATTAAAGATGGTAATATTTAGAACGACTGAAAATATTAATATTAAAACTACTGATGGAACTTTAGTAAAATACTTAAAACTCAAAGCTCCATCAAATCTTTTTAATGAAACTGTTTATATAACTACTTATGAAGATTATGAAGATTTAAAAAGAGTTTTTGCTAATGTTGGTCCAAAATATAAAGTAAGGGTAATTGATGAGTCTAAAATAAGATATTTAAGTCAATTTCCAAAAGAGTTGGGAATATCAAACATAAATGAATATTCTATTACTCAGAGTTTAGATTTTAAGTATAAAGATCATACTTTTATAAATGAAAAAAAAGAAGAGTTACAAGCTTTATATCTAAATGAAAAAAAAGTAAGTTTAGATAATCAATTGCAAGGAGTTTTAAAACAAGATATCTCCTTACTTATATTAGGAAATCCTGGACAGTCAATTTCTGAAATGATTTGTGCTTGTTCTGCTCTTAGAATTTTACATGAAAAATTAAATAAAAAATTTAAAAGTGTTAAAATTGATATTTATTTAAATGCTTCAGAAAATAAATACTATTCAAGAGATAAGATGATCTTTTCAAATCAAACTTTTATAAATAAGGTTTCTGCTCTTTCAATAAATGTGAAAGAGTTTTGTTCTTATGATTTTTTTATAGATGTAAGTTCAGTTACAAAAAGAAGCTATTATAAAAAACTTCCTCATATTGATGCATGGCTTTATAAATTTGGAATGGATACTTCAAAAATCAGTGAAGTTGAAAAATTCAATACAATTAATATTGGAAATTTTAAAGTTAAAAAAGAGTTAAAAGAGAAAGTTTCAAAACTTAAATTAAAAGGTAAGACAATTCTTTTTCATCCTTTCTCAGCAAATATTGAGAAGTCAATTCCAAAAGAGATTGCTGTCAAACTTTTAAAAGAGCTTTTATTAAAACTTCCTGATTATACGATAGTTTCTGTTTTAAAAATAGATTCTAAGCTTGATGATGATAGATTTGTAGATCTCTCTGCGTATTCTCAAAGTTTTTTAGATTATTCATATATTGTATCAAGTATGGATAAGGTTATTACAGTGAATACTGCAACGTATCATATAGCAGATGCTTTTTTTATTCCTACTGTTATAATTCTTACGGCTTTAGATATTGATGATAATATTCATTCTTATCCAAATTCAAAATTAATATATGTAGAAGATAAATCAAAAAATTTTAGTCAATTTATTTTTCAAAATGATTCTTTAGTTTTATATCGTTTTACAGGTTGGCAAGAGCTTAAATCGTCTAACATCATAAACTTATTAGAATCTTTTTGATATAATCCAACGTTTTACAATAGACACAGGGGTAAAAATGAATTTTGTATCTATTTTAATGAATAGTAAATCTGATTATGAAATCATCAAGTATTGTGTAGATACACTTGATAAATTTGATGTAAAGTACGAACTTATAATCTCTTCTGCGCATAGAAGTCCAAAGAGAACAACAGAGTATATTTTAGATGCAGAAAAGAAAGGTGCTATTGTTTTTATTGCTGCTGCTGGTATGGCTGCGCATTTAGCAGGAGTTGTTGCTTCAAGTACAACAAAGCCAGTAATTGGTTGTCCCATGAAAGGTGGAGCAATGGATGGTATGGATGCTATGCTATCAACTGTTCAAATGCCTGCAGGAATGCCAGTTGGAACTGTTTCTTTAGGAGAATCAGGAGCTGTAAATGCTGCATATTTAGCTATGCAGATTTTAGCAGTTTCAGATAAAGAGTTAGCAATAAAATTAAGAGAAGATAGAATAGTACAAGCAAAAAAAGTTGAGACGGATTCAGCTTCAATAGAGGTAGTTCTATAAAATGAAAAAAGTTGCATTGTTTACTCTTCCAAAGTGTAAGTGGTGTAATGAAGCAAAAGCTTATTTTAAAGCAAAAAAGATCAGATATAGTCTAATAGATCTTTCCACAAACAAAAAAGCTTTAAGTGATTGTAAAAAACATGGTTGCAAGGGTGCACCAGTAGTTTTAATAGAGAACACTTGGATTTGTGGTTTTGATAAACAAAAAATAAATAAAGCATTAGGGATTAAATAGATGGTTACATTTTCAGAAATTCTATTAAAGTTACAACAGTTTTGGGCAGAACAAGGATGTAATATTGTTCAGCCTTATGATATTCCAGCTGGAGCTGGAACTTTTCATCCAGCAACTTTACTTAGAAGTTTAGACTCAACTCCTTGGTCTACAGCATATGTAGCACCAAGTAGAAGACCAACTGATGGAAGATATGGAGAAAATCCAAATAGACTTGGAGCTTATTATCAGTTTCAAACTTTAATAAAACCTAGTCCTGATAATATTCAGGACTTATATTTACAATCTTTAGAGTATCTTGGCTTAGATATTTCAAAGCATGATATTAGATTTGTAGAAGATAACTGGGAATCTCCAACTCTTGGAGCATGGGGACTTGGTTGGGAAGTTTGGCTTGATGGTATGGAAGTAACACAATTTACTTATTTTCAACAAGTTGGAGGGCTTCCTTGTGATCCTGTTGCAGTTGAGATTACTTATGGTACTGAAAGACTTGCAATGTATTTACAAGGTGTTGACTCTGTATTTGATATTGTATGGAATAAAAATGATCACGGTACTACAACATATGCAGACGTTCATAAAGAGGGTGAATATCAATTCTCAACTTATAACTTTGAAGTAGCAGATGTTGATATGTTATTTAGACATTTTGATGATGCTTTTAATGAGTGTAAAGTTTGTTTAGAAAAAGGTTTACCTCTTCCTGCTTATGATCAATGTATGATTGCATCTCATGCTTTTAATACACTTGATGCAAGAAAAGCTATTTCTGTAACTGAGAGACAAAACTATATCCTTAAGGTTAGAGAATTAGCTCAAGGTTGTGCAGTTCTTTATAAAGAACAAGAAGAAGATAGATTAAAAAGAATTGGAAGAAAATAAGTTGAAACTAAAAGAGATTTACAACTTTTTAGATGAGTTATCTCCTTTTGAACTACAAGAGAAATGGGATAATTCAGGATTATTAGTTGGAAGTTTTGATGATGAGATAAAAAAAGTTTATATCTCTATTGATTTAGATTTAGAAATTTTAGAAGAGCTTGAAGAAGACTCTTTAATTATTACTCACCATCCATTAATCTTTTCACCACTTAAAAAAGTTAATTATGACTCTTACAGTACGAAAATTTTAAAAAGACTTATTCAAAAAAACATTGCATTGATTTCAATGCATACAAATATTGATACTACACATCTAAATAGATATGTAGCACGTGAGATTTTAGGTCTAGATGTTCTTGATACAGAAGGTTATATCTGTTATGCAAATGTAAATGATTTATTTTCAAACTTTGCAAACAATATAGCTTCAAGATTAGGACTTGAGTATATAAAATATGTAAAATGCAATGATGATGTGAAAAGAGTTGCATTAGTTACTGGTGCTGGAATGTCAATGATATCTCAGATAGATGCAGATTGTTTTTTAACGGGTGATATAAAATATCATGACGCAATGGAAGCAAAAGCTAGAGGAATATCTCTAATTGATATTAGACATTATGAAAGTGAAAAACACTTTAGTCCCTTATTGATGGGACTAATAGAAGAATATTTGAAAAAAAATAAATTAAAAGCTATAATAACAGCTTCAAAAAATCCATTTAAGTTTTGTACACAAGGAGAAACGGTTGAATAAATATTTACAAGATTTAGTAAAATTATCAAAATATGATAGTGCAATTAGTATGTTTGAACCAAAAGTTGAGAATGAAAAATCAAAATTATCTACATTTGTAGAGATTGCAGAGTCTATTAAAGGACAAATCAACGAAACATATGCACAAATTGATGATGTAAAATCTAAAAGAACTAAAAATAATATCCATTTAGCAGAATTAAAAACTAAATTAGATGATATTTCAAGAAAAAACAATGAAGTTACAAATGAAAAAGAATTAAAAGCTTTACAATTAGAAGAAGAGATTGCAAAAGAACAAATTTCATTTGCAAATGAAGAGATTGTAAGACTTGATGAAATTGCTGCTGCTAAAGAAGAAGAATTAAAAGAGTTACAAGCTAAATTAGCAGAAGAAGAAGAGTCTATTAAAGAGATTCAAGTTGCAGTTGATGAAGCAATTGAAGCTATTAATAAAGAGAGAAATGTAGTATCTCAAGAAAGAGGTGAGTTATTAGAAAAGTTTGATAACAAAATCTTAACATTTTACGAAAAAATTAGAAGATGGGCAAAAGACTCAGCTGTAGTTCCAGTAAAAGATCAAGCATGTTACGGATGTTACATGAAAATTAATGACAAAACTTATGCGGAAGTTATTAAATCAGAAGAGATTATTAATTGTCCTCATTGTGGAAGAATTTTATACAAAGAAGAAGAAACAACTGAAGAGGCTTAATTTTGAGCCTTTTTAGTGTAATTTACTATTTACTAGCACTCTTAGTATATATTCTTGCACTTCCTTATTTAATATATAAATCAAAAAGTACTAAATATAAAATAGCAATTCCTTCAAAGTTTTTTTTATCAAAAAATCCAAGTTTTGAAAAAGAAGGAATTTGGTTTCATACTTGTTCAATGGGTGAAACAAAAGCTATCAAACCTCTTGTTGAAAAAATAAAAGACGAAGTTAATATTTCAGTAATAACGAATACAGGTTTTGCTGAAGCTAAGAGTTTAAGTTCAAATGTAAGATATCTTCCTTTTGAAATCTTTTTACCTTTTTGGATTAGGAAGCAAAAAGCATTGATTGTTATGGAAGCAGAGCTTTGGTATATGCTTTTTTTATGTGCAAAGTCTAAAGGTGCTAAAACATATTTAATAAATGCAAGAATCTCTGATAAATCATATAGTTCTTATAAAAGATTTGCATTTTTTTATAAAAGAGTTTTTGCTAATATAGATAAAATTTTTGCGCAAACCGAAATAGATAAGAAAAGGCTGTTAGAACTTGGAGCAAAGAGAGTTGAAGTAATTGGAAATATAAAACTTGCACAACTTCCAAGGGTTACAAGAGAGTTTAAAAAGTCAAACGAAACTTTAATTACAGCTGGAAGTACACATGAAAATGAAGAAGAATTAATTCTTGATTCATATGATAGAAAGTATGGAAAGTTGATTGTTGTTCCAAGACATCCAGAAAGGTTTGAAAAGGTAAATGTTTTATTGCAAAAGTATGCAAGAAATAACTCCCTTACATACCATAAGTTTTCTGATAAAGAAGAGTTTTCTTCAGATATAATATTAGTTGATAAATTAGGAGAACTTAATAATATCTACGCTATTTCTGATATCGTTATACTTGGAGGAGCTTTTGAAAATATTGGAGGACATAATCCAATAGAACCTGCATTCTTCGGTTGTAAGTTGATAAGTGGTGAGAGGATTTTTAATCAAAAATCACTGTTTGAATGTGTAAATAATTACAGAATAATAAAAAATGAAGAGTTGAAAGAGACTCTTGAAAATATTGAAAATTTAGAAAAATCTACTCTTGTACAAGAGGGTGATATAGAACCTATTTTAAAGGAATTACATGGCTTACGATAAAGCATACAAAGTATTAGCAAAACAAGAAGGAATCTCTAATTCTAAAGCAAAAGAGTTAATTGATAAAGGTCTTGTAAGAGCTATGGGAAAAAAAGTTATGATTGCCAGAGGTGAAATTCCTACTGATACAAAGTTTACTGTCAAAGAAATTGATCAAATTAAAATGATATTTCAAGATGATGATATCTTAGCTTTAGATAAACCTGCATTTATGACAAGTGATGAAGTTGCAAAGAAATATCCAAACTATTTAATGCTTAATAGGCTTGATAAAGAGACTAGTGGGGTTATGTTATTTGCAAAGAATGAAGAGTTTCAGAAAAAAGCAATTTCTGAATTTAAAGCAAATAGAGTATATAAAGAGTATGTTGCAATAGTAGATGGAAAAGTAATTGATGAAATTGAAATAGATAAGCCTATATTAACTACAAGAGATAGAGGTCAAGCAAAATCAAAAGTTGATTCAAAAAAAGGTAAACCCGCAAAATCAACTGTATATCCAATGTTCGTAGAAGGAAATAAGTCAAAAGTAAAAGTTGTTATTGATACAGGACGAACACATCAAATTAGAGTACATTTAAACTATGCAGGGCTTCCAATTATTGGAGATGCAATTTATGGAAAACCAGCTTCTAATATAAATAGAGTTCTTTTACATTCTAAAAGAACAAAAATCTTCAATTATGATTTTGAGGCAAAAGAACCTAGAGAATTTAAAGTGTATGACTTTAATTAAACTTTAAGAAAAATGAAAACTAAGAAGTCCTTAAAATAGGACTTCTTATAAAGCTATAAAATTAAATTTTACTTAAAATACTATCTATTTAAACTGCTTTAAAGAAAAAAAACAGTAAAATCCCAAAAATTTATAAAATATGGAGTTAGTTTTGTTTGATTCATTAACCGGTTCGATAAAAAATGCAGTAAATAAAATTAGACATAAAGATGATATTGCATCACTTAAAAAAGCAATAACAGAATTAAAAAAGTCATTATTAAAAGCTGATGTACATCATAAGACTACAAAAGAGTTAGTAACTGCAATTGAACTACAAACAAAAGCAAGTGGGATAGGGCAAGACTCTTTTCTTAAAGCTTTAAGAGATGAATTAACGAATGTATTAACTACAGAAGGAAACCAAGGTTTTGTTTTTTCTTCAACTCCTCCAACAACAATTTTAATGACAGGACTTCAAGGTTCTGGTAAAACAACAACAACAGGTAAGTTAGCAAACTATTTAAAACTTAGAAAGAAAAAAGTTTTAGTTGCAGCTGCCGATTTACAAAGACTTGCAGCCGTTGAACAATTAAAACAAATTGCCGCACAAGTTGAAGTAGATATTTATTTTGATGATAATGAAAAAGATCCAGTAAAGATAGCACGTGCTGCACAAGAGAAAGCTAAAAAAGAGTTGTATGATGTTCTTTTAATAGATACAGCTGGACGACTTGCAATTGATGATGAGCTTATGGCACAACTTGATGATGTTAAAAAAGCAGTAACTCCTGATGAAATTTTTTATGTTGCTGATTCTTTAACAGGTCATGATGCTACAAGAACAGCAAGCTCTTTTAAAGAGAAAATTGGAATTGACGGAGTTATCTTATCAAAATATGATGGTGACACTAAGGGTGGAGTTGCCATTTCTATTGCACATCAAGTAGGAGTTCCTTTAAGATTTATAGGTATTGGTGAAAAGATGCCAGATCTTGAAGTATTTATTCCGGATAGAATTGTATCTAGGCTTATGGGTGCAGGTGATATTGAAGGTTTAGCAGAAAAAACTTCAGCTGTAATTGATGAGAAGAAAGCAAAAGAAGTTACTAAAAAGATCAAAAAAGGTGAATTTAATTTTAATGACTTTTTAGACCAACTTGCAATGATGAGTAAATTAGGTTCTATGAAGTCTATTATTGGAATGATTCCAGGTCTTTCTCAAATGGCAGGGCCACTTAAAGATATGGATTTTGAGAATTCGGATGAAATAAAAAGAATTAAGGCATTAATTGGTTCAATGACACCAAAAGAGAGAGAAACACCAAGTCTTATTAATCCATCAAGAAAGAAAAGAATTGCAAAAGGTTCTGGACTTACTGATGTACAAGTAAACAAAATTTTAAAGCAGTTTAAAAATGCTTCTAAAATGGCTAAGAAACTTTCATCAAAAGGTGGAATGAAGGGCTTACAAAATATGATGTCTCAAATGCAAGGTCAAGGTGGTCCTGGAGGACTTAATTTACCTAGATAAGGTGAAGTATTACTCTTAGTATTGAGTTGTAAACTCCATTTAGGTGTGAGTTTAGAATTCAATACTAAAAAACAATAAAAACAAGGAAAGAAAACATGACAGTAATTAGATTAACTAGAATGGGAAGAAACAAGAAACCATTTTATAGAATCGTTGTAACAGACTCAAGAAAAAGAAGAGATTCAGGATGGATTGAATCAATTGGTTACTTTAACCCAGTAGCTGAGCCAAAAGTATTAAAACTTGACGAAGAGAGATATAACTATTGGTTAGGTGTAGGTGCAAAACCATCTGAAAAAGTTAAAAAATTAGCAGCTCAAAAGTAATTTTACTATAGAATAACAACATGATTACAAATTTTATAGAAAGCTATGCAAAACTTATCGTAAGTAAACCAGAAGAGGTAACTATTTCAGCAAACAGTATTGATGAAACTTTTACTGAAATTACTATAAATGCAAATAGTGCAGATATTGGTAAATTAATTGGTAAAAATGGAAATATGATTAATGCTTTAAAAACTATGGCAAATGGTTGTAAAGCAAAAGATGGTGTATCTTACAAAATCCAAGTTATTGCAAACTAAACTTTACTAATGAAAAATAAAATTTATGTTGCAAAATTAGGAAAAGCAGTAGGTTTAAAAGGTCACTTAAGACTTTTTATTGACTCTGATTTTCCTAATCAGTTTAAAAAAGGTGCAACATTTACTACAAACAAAAAGCTTGAGCTAAAAGTTCAAGAATATAACACTTCTCGAGAAATAATTAAATTCGAAAACTATGATGATATGGATTTAGCTAAGAAGCTTACCAATCAAGAGCTATATGCAACAGAAGAAGATACAAGAAATAACTGTTCTTTAGAAAAAGATGAGTATTTCTGGTTTGATTTAATGGATTGTAAAATTATTGAAGATGGGAAACTATTAGGTACTATAAAAGATATTCATAGATACCCTTTAGATGACTATTTTGAAATTTCTACTGACTCTGTATTAGTTGAGAGGGAAAACCTTCCAAAAACATTTTTAGTACCATATATTGTAGAGAATTACATTGTAAATGTGGATATTAAGAATAAAGCTATTGATGTTAAAAATTGTTTTGAAATACTAGAAAACTCGTAAGCTTTCTAATATTTTAATGGGAATGTTAAAAATCCTATTTTAGGTATTTAACAATTAGTCAAACAATAGATATATTAATTATTCCATTAAATTCTTCTTTTTTTCTATATACTCTTCTAATTCTATTTCTCCTTTTGCATATCTTTCATCTAAAATCTCTTTTGCAGATTTTCTATCACTTTTATTACTTAAAAGATAAATAATTAAAGCTATAATTAGAATAAAAAATATCCAACCAAATCCCATCATAAATCCTCCATTATGATAACCATTAAACATATTCTCTCCTCTTTATTATGATAAGTCCTTTTTTTGATTTTCTAAGGAATTGTGAAATAGTAGATTAATTTATTTCTTAAGTAACAATACAAAGTTTATTTGCTTTTTTATCTATTGTTTTAGTTTTATTTGACCTATATAAGCTTAATATTTACATCTTTTTTCATACTCTTCAGCAGTAAAATCAACTAAATAAGCTTCTTTTATTCCTTTTTCTAAAAGTTTATTTATTACTTTTTGTCTCTCAGTTTCAGAGTCATAAGGTCCTGAATATATCTCTATTCTATTTTTAAAATCTCTACAAAGTGATACATTTTTATCAATTTCTAGTATCTTATCTAAGTAAGATTTATATAAATTACCTTTAATCGTTGCAACATTGATAAATGGTAAAAATTGATTTATACTTTTATTTTCATTTTCGAATTCATTTTTATTAAACTGATCTTCTTCAACTTCTTGTGATTCTTCAATAGTCTCTTCTTTAACTGGATCTTGTATTTCCGTTTTTTGATTTTCAATATCTTCTAAAAATCTTTTTTTCTCTTCTTCAAATTCTGCTTTTAATTCTTCTTGTAATATTAAAAGTGCTTTTTGCTCTTTTTTAAGTGCTTCTTGTTGCTGGGTTAATAATTTTTTTTCTTCTTCAATTTTTGCTAATCGCTCTTCTTCTTTTTTCTTTTTTTCATTAAGAGCTTTTTCTTCTGCTTCTTTCTTCTTTCTTTCTGCTTCTTTTTTCTTTTTTTCTTCTTCTTTTATTCTTTTTTCTTCTGCTTCTAACTCTTCTTTATTCATTATCTCATGCTTAGTAAGCATTTTAAGTTTTTTATTTAGTTTTGATTCATCTATATTTTTATCTTTAAAATCTATTTTTATTTCAGTTTTTTTCTCTACAACTTTTTCAGCTTGTTTTACTGGTTCTGGATCAAAGAAACCTGTAAAATACATAATTGTTCCTGCTGTAAGAACAATAAAAAGAAAAATTACAATTGCTATTAATATTTTATAAATTTTTGGTTGTTTTTTTT
The DNA here is from genome assembly GCA_947494995.1 of uncultured Campylobacterales bacterium. Taxonomy (GTDB): domain Bacteria; phylum Campylobacterota; class Campylobacteria; order Campylobacterales; family Arcobacteraceae; genus Halarcobacter. The sequence goes on from CANLWY010000004.1 coordinate 104,805, forward strand.
GTACAGGAAGAGGCTCTTCATTGTTTTTATTTGATTCATTAACTAGCTCTTTTTCATCATCTCTATCTTCATTTTCAATAACGTTTTCTTTTGATATTTCTTCTTTATCTGTAGTATCTTCTTGATTTTCAATTGGCTCCAATGATTCTTCATCATCTTTTATTGATAGCTCCACTAAAGCTTCTTCTGGTGAAACATCATTACTTGATGCTTCTAATCCAAGCTCTTTAATTATCTCTTCATCACTTTTTTCAGCCATTTGTTACTCTTCTTCTTTGATTTTTTTTCTTTTTTCTTTCTGTTTTTGAAGGATTTTCTCTCTATTTCTTTTGTAGTACTCTCTTCTATACTCTTTTAGTTCTTCTTTTTTCTTTTCTCGATATTCTTTATCGTATTCTAATCTTTTTTCTCTATTCTCTTTGTAATAAGTTTGTTTTTTTTCTCTGTATTCTTCTATCTTCTGAATAATTTGTTCTTTTCTATCATCTATATGGGCTTTTTGCTTTTTTGCAATAAGTTTAATATTTTTAGAAAAATTTTCAGAGTTTAATTCTTCAGAATAATCAATAGCTTTATAATCTTTATATTTGTTTTTTTGAGTTTTTTCTTTACTTTTTAAATAATAATCTCTTTTTTTCTTTTTATGTTTGGCAAAATTTGCTTCACGAAGCTTTTTTAACTCTTCTAAATTCATTGACATTTATATAATTAGACCACTTTTAGTTTTTTTATTGTTTTAATCGATTTACTATCGATAACATTTCATCAGATGTTTTGATTGCTTTTGAATTTGCTTCATATGCTCTTTGTGCAGTAATTAAATCAACCATTTCATTTACAAGTTTTACATTCGAAAGTTCAACCATACCTTGTCTTACACTTCCAAATTGTTCTTCAGTTGGAACACCGTCTATAGGGTCTCCTGAAGCATCACTTGGTAAAAATAAAGACTCCCCTTGTGGAGTTAATCCTGCAGGGTTAATAAAGTCTACAAGCGTTATTTGTCCTAAGTTTGTTACATCACCTGTAGTAGGGTCTTCCGCTGTTACTGTACCGTCTGCTGCTACTGTTAAGTTTATAAGATTATCAGGAACAGTAATTTGAGGTTCAACTAGATAACCATTACCATTTACAATATTACCTTCTGCATCTAATTTAAAAGCACCATTTCTTGTATATGCAATCTCTCCTGTTGGCATACTTATTTGAAAGAAACCATTTCCTTCTATAGCCAAATCAAGAGTATTTGATGTAAGTTCTAAGTCACCTTGTAAAAAGTTTTTTTGGATACCAGATACTCTAACTCCAAGTCCTACATCAATACCTGTGGGATTAGTTGTTGTTTCAGAGGTCTGTCCTGCTGTGTAATTTAATGATTCGTACATTAAGTCTTGAAATTCAGCTCTATCTTGTTTAAATCCCATTGTATTTACATTTGCAATGTTGTTTGATGTTACATCAATTTGATGTTGCATTGAGTTCATTCCTGTAGCAGCTGTATAAAGACCTCTAATCATGGTAATCCTTAATTTTGTAATTATCTTAAATTATATTTAAAGAACTTTTAAAGTTAGATAAATTGGTTACTATTTATATTAAGTATAAATTTAAAACAAATAATATATAATAATAAGATTTTGAATATAGTTTTAAAAAAGGTAAAGATATGAGAATTTTAATAGTTGATGATAGTTCCACTATGAGAAGAATTATAGGTAATGTCGTTATGCAGCTTGGTTACACAAAGGAAGATTTTGATGAAGCTGAAGATGGTGTAAAAGCGTGGAAACTGTTAAGTGACTCTCAGTATGATATTATTTTAACAGACTGGAATATGCCTAATATGAATGGACTTGATTTAGTTAAGAAAGTTAGAGCTGAAGGTAACCATCAGAAAACACCAATTATTATGATTACTACAGAAGGTGGTAAAGGAGAAGTTATTACAGCACTTAAAGCGGGTGTAAATAACTATATTGTTAAACCATTTAATGCTCAAGTTTTAAAAGAAAAACTTGATGGAGTTTTAAAATAATTATAAAAAATCCTAAAAAGGTATAAAAATGAGTATGAGTCAAGAAGAGATTGAATCTTTGATGAATGGTTTAGACTTTGAAGATGATGCTTCATCTTCTGAAGCTGAAGTTGAAGAGATTGAACCTCAAGGAAATATGTCTGAAGATGATATAAATGCATTAATAGCCGAAACTGAAGATGCCTCTAATAATGAAGAGTCTTCAAGTGAAGAGAGTGTAGATGATATATTAAATAGTTTAGAGAATGCGGAAGTTGAAAATACATCTTCAGAAGAGACAAACATTGATGATATTTTAAAAGAGTTAGAGAATGATGAAGCAAATTCAACTGTTGTAGAAAATTCAGACCCTGAAGTTGAGATAGCTACACCTGCAAATGAAAATTTAGAAACTACAGTAGAAGAAGCAAGTTTGGAAGAAACTATTGAAAGTTCTAATGAAGAAGTTTTAAATGATGATATAGATGATCTTTTATCATCTATAGATGGAGTAGTAGAAGATTCTCCATCCGTTGCACCAGTAGCCGATAAAAATGATGTAAAAGATATTGATGAACAGATAAGTTCTGGTGTTTTTCCTCTTCCTGTTGAAGAAGATACAAAAGTTGTAAACCAATTGAGTGCAGTAGCTAATGATTCTGAAGAAAAAGCTACAAAAATTTTTGATGTTTTAAGTAATATTCTTGACTATAATAACGCAATACAAAATGATGTTAAAGCTTTAAGTAGCTTTAATGAAAGACAAATTGCAATGTTAAGTTCATTAAGTCAAAAATTTCCAAATATAGAAGCTTTTAGTAAGAATTTAGAACATGCTCAAGAAATGAGTGATTATATTAATGATGCTAATGAAAAGTTAAATGATGGTAATACAGAAATTTTTCAAGCAATGGAACTTATGCAATATCATGATATCAATAGACAAAAAATTGAAAGAGTTATGTCTGTAATTAGAAAACTTACTATTTATTTAAACAATCTTTTTGAAGATGATAATAATAGAGCAGAAGTCTCTGTAGCAAATCATATTCATGGTGATAATACAGAAGATTTAGTTGGTGATGATGATTTAGAAGCATTAATTGCAGAATTTAACAAATAATTTAAGGGGAAGATAATGAATCAAGGTACATATCCTTTAGCTGCGTCTATGATTAATCAAATTAATAGAATTGATATGATTTCAAATAATTTGGCTAATAGCAATACTAATGGTTTTAAGCAAGAGGGTACTACTGAAGGTTCATTTAACTACTATTTGCAAAGAGCAAAAGAAGAAGGCTTTACTCCTTCAAAAATAAACGAAGTAACAAATACAATTCCAAAAATGGACTCAAAGTTTATTAATAGTGAGCAAGGTCCTATTATGCCTACAGGAAATAATTTGGATTTTGCTTTAAGTCAATCAGATACTTTTTTTAAGGTTCAAGATGAAAGTGGGGAAGTAGTCTATACTAGAGATGGGGCTTTTAAAGTTTTAAATGGTTTTTTAGTTGATTCAAATGGTCAATATATCCTAAATAATGATAATGAACCCATAGCAACAGAAGAGGGCGCATTTGTGAATCAAATCTCTGTAGTAAAAATTGATTTTAGTGAATTAGAAAAATTTAAAGATAATAACTATAAAGAGAAAGAGGATGGAGCTGCCATTGAAATCTTTGAAACTAATGATGGACAAATACTTCAAGGAGCTATTGAAAAATCCAATGTAAACTCTGTTATAGCAATGGTTCAGTTAATTGATGCACAAAGAAGGTTTGAACAAGCTCAAAAAGCTGTAAAAACAATTGATGAATTAAATGGAAAGTTAATAGAAAAAATAGGGAATAATAGTCAATAATGAAAGCAAGTGGTGTAACAGACTTATTATTTAATCACTTAAGTTTTAGAAGTGATAGACAACAGGTAATATCAAGTAATATAGCAAATATTAATACTCCTAATTATAAAACGAAAGATTTAGCTTTTGAACAAGAATTAAAAAAAGTTGAAGAAGGACGTAGCCTTAAAATGGCTACAACAAACTCTATGCATATGACAGGAGTAGAAGCTCCTATAATGCCAAGTGAACCAAAACTTTTTAAAGTAGAGGGGTTACAAGAACAAAATGACGGTAATAATGTAAATCTAGACACTCAAATAAGTGAAATGTCAAAAAATAAAGTAATATTTGACGCATTACAATCATCAATAAAAAAAGATTCAAGATTGTTTAGATCAGTAATCGAAGCATCATCAAAAAATTAATTAGGATATTTACTATATGGATCAACTTTTAAAGTTTATAAACAATCTAAATGCTGCGCAAAGAGCCGTAATAATTGGAGGGTTTTCTATACTTTTTGTGCTTTTAGTAGGATTATTAGTTTACTCAAATATTAAAGCACAAGATAAAAAATTAAATTATACAATTGCATCAAATTTAACAAAAAACCAAGTTATGTTAGCTTCAAATGAACTTGAAGCTTCAGGAATAGAGTTTTCAGTTATTGGTAGTGGAGATAATCTTACTCTTAAAACATCAAAAGATTTTATAAATATTGCAAAAATAAAACTTGTTACAAGTGAAGCTGCGACAAGTAATCATGTAGGTTGGGAGATTTTTGAAAAATCATCTCTAGGAACTACAAACTTTGAAAATAAAGTTAAATATTTAAGAGCTTTAGAAGGGGAGCTTTCTCGTTCTTTAGAATCTCTATCAGGAGTATTAAGAGCTAGTGTAAAAATAGCTATTCCTAAAGAGACTATTTTTACTGAAAGAAAAACAGAACCAACTGCATCTGCTGTTATATCTTTAAAACCTGGAATCTTTTTAACTCAACAGCAAATTGATGGAATTAAGAACTTTATATCTTCTGCTGTTTCAAACTTGAAAGTAGATAATATTCAATTAATAGATCAAGATGGAGCTTTATTACAAATGTCTCCTGATGATATAGATAATCAGAAATCATTAGCTCAAAATAAATATAAACAAAAACTTGAAGAGGATTATGAAAAGAAAATTGTTGCTTTATTGGAACCTTTCGTTGGAGTAGGACGTGTGGTCGCAAGAGTTACTATGCAACTTGACTTCAAGAAGATTCATGTGCAACAAGAGATATATGAACCTGAAGGTACTATTAGAAGTCAACAAACAGATGAAATGGAAAGTACTTCACAAGGAACAAATTCTGGCACTGGAGGTACTGCAGGCGTTGATAATAATATAGAAAACCCTGATGGAGCGAACTCAAGTAATTCATCAGCTTCAAATTCTGTTACAGCAAAAAATATTACAAATTATGAAATATCAAAGAAAGTAATTGATGAAAAGAGTAATAATTACTCTTCTGTAAAAAGAGTTAGTGCTGCTGTTACTTTTGACTCTACAATTTTAGAAGGTGTTCAGAATAAAGATGAATTTTTATCTTCGATGCAATCAATTGTACAAGATACTATAGGGTATGATGAAAAAAGAGGCGATAAAATTACAGTAAAAGATTTTAAATTTATTGGAGTTAAGCCTTTAGAATCACAAGCTAGACTTGATGAAAATGGTAATCCTGTAGATAGTTCAGTTTCAGAAGATGGAACGGTAGACACAATTGCAATGATAAAATCAGTATTAAGAGATTTTGGAGAGTATTTTCAATATTTAATTGCAGCAATTCTACTTTTTATTTTTTATAAAAAATTTATTGTAAATCATGAGGTTGTTGTTTTAGGTGATAAGACTTCCTCAAAAAAAGTTGATGCAGATGGTAATCCGATAGGGGATGACTTTATGGATGAATTTATGACAAATTATGAAAATGATTTTGATGCTACAACCGCTCAAGGGAGATTAAAAGCTAAAGTAAGAAGTCAAATAATGAATAATATTGAAGGCTTGGATGAAGAGAGTGCTGCAAAGTATGAGGTTTTAATAGAGGCAATAGATAAAGAGATAAATGAAAGCCCTGAGGAAATTGCAAAAATGATAGAATTGCTTTTAACTGAGGGTAGTGGAAAATTTAAGTAGAGGTAATAAATGAATGATATAAGTGAAACTTTAAAAGGAATGTCAATGCTTGATAAGATTGCACATTTTTGTGTTCTTATTGGAGAAGAAGCTACAGTTAAGATTTTCCAACATCTACCTAAACATCAAGTTGAAGATATTTCGACAGCTGTTACTATGATAAACTCTATTGATAAAGATACTTCATTAGCTGTTCTAGAAGAGTTTCATCTTTTTACAAGATCAAAAAGTTTTATTAGTTCAGGTGGTTATGATTATGCTAGAGAGATTTTATATAAATCATTAGGAAAAGGTGAGGCTGATGAAGTTTTAGCAAAACTATCTCGTATGAAATTAGCTGCTCAATCTTTTGCATATTTGGATGCAATTAACCCTAAGCAATTATCTGACTTTATTAAAGATGAATCTCCTCAAACAATTGCAGTAATCCTTTCTCATATGGAAGCTCCAAAAGCAGCAGATGTTTTACAACAGTTAGAAGAGGACATTAAAGTTAAAGTGACTATGCAAATGGCTACAATAAAAGATGTTTCTCCTGATGTAGTAAGAACAATTTCAGTAGTTTTAGAGAAAAAACTAGAATCTCTATTGTCATCTATTGTAGATGTTGGAGGAGTTAAAGTTGTTGCTGATATGCTAAATAGATTAGGTCCTAAAGCACAAGATATTCTTAAGAATATCAATGGTGTTGATACAACTTTAGCTACAAAAATAAAAGAAAATATGTTTGTATTTGAAGATCTTCTTAATTTAGAATCTGAATATATTATGAAGATTTTACAAAATGTAGATACCGCAGAAGTTGCAGTTGCTATGAAAAATGCTACAGATGAGGATATGCAAAAGATTACAGGGGCAATGTCTCAAAGGGCTAGTGATAGGTTTAGAGAAGAGTTTGAGATGCTTGTAAAAGTTAAGATAAAAGATATTGAAGCTGCACAAAGAAAGATGCTAGAAGTTGCCCAAAAAATGATAGAAGAGGGCGTAATTGATAGAGATATGGATGAATAAAAATGAATAAAAACAATGTATATTCAAGTGCAAAAATTGTAAATGAGAATGAAGGTGTTCAAGATTATCAGTTAGGTACCTTTATTCAAAATGAAGCTCAAACTGAAGTAAGTCCAAATAATCAAGTAATATTAAATGATAGAGAAATTAATGGAAATATAGATCCTGCATTAAATGAAATTAGAGCATTAAGCTCGCAAATAAATGATATAAATCAAAAGCTTACACTCTTAGAGAATAATGGTATGACAGGACGTGAGATTGATGCACAAGTTGTTCAAGCCATCAAAGATTTAAAGCATTATGCAAACTTTTTTGAACAAGCAACTTTTCAAATGGAATCTAAACTTTTAAAGACTTCTATTTCTATAGCACAAAAAATAATTTCTATTGAAGTTGGTGAAAATTCTTCAGAAATTGCAAAGCAAACAATTACTCATCTTTTAGATAAAATTAAAAGTGCCTCAAAGGTTAAAATTCATCTAAATCCAAAAGATTATGAGGTTTTAAGAAATAATCTAAATTTTGAAAACTATATTGAATTATTAGAAGATCCTAACGTGACTGCAGGTGGCGTAGTTATTGCAAGTGATTTAGGTAATTTTGATGGAAATATTGAAGCAAAAGTAAACTCTATGCTTGAATCTCTTGATTCAGTTATATAATTATTACACATTTAACTCATACAATCAAAAGTAATTTTTACAAATAATTTTAAATAGTACAATTTTATGGTATAATCTGCCAAGATATAAAAAAAGTGTATAGATGGAAATTACAGAAAGAGATTACGATTTATTAGTTGATACCCAGATTATTGTTGATGTAATGCTTGGAAGTGCAGATATCACCATAAAAGAGTTTTTAGACTTAAGTGATGGTGATATATTATCATTGGATAAACTTGCAGGTTCTGGTGGAGATATTTATGTAAATAAAAGAATCATTGGAACGGGGGATATCATCGTAATAGATGAAAAACTTGCAGTTAGAGTGCAAGAAGCAATGGACTCTGACAATGTTGTTAGATACTTTTTTGAAGAAAATATTATATAGGGAGTTATTATGTCAACAGATAATGTAGCAGTAAATACAGCAACTGGTGTTGGTGGAAACACATATACCACTTCAGTTAGTAATGATAAGTTAACAACTCAGGACTTTTTAAAGCTTATGATTGCTGAATTAAAATTACAAGATCCTACATCTCCTATGGACTCGCAAAGAATGCTTGATACTCAAATGAAAATGTCTTCTGTTAATACAAACCTGCAAATGATTGAAACTATGGAAGCTTTATCGAATTCGTTTACTCAATCAAACTTATCAAATGCAGCAAATGTAATTGGAAAGAATATTGAAGATGGAAATATTGGCGAAAATGGTGTAAATAAAGCTTATACTGTGAGATCTGTAGAGAGCAATGAAGGAGAAGTAAGTGTTATTGCTCAACAAATGCTTTATGTGGAAGACCAAGTAAAAGATAATAATGGTAATATAATTAACTATAATGTAAATGGTGAAATTTTAAATGAAAGTGGAGAGACTACAGGACAAAAAGTAGCTTTAAAAAATCCAGGTGAAGTTATTTTAGAAAACGGAAAACCAGTTATATTAGATGAAAATAATGAGAAAGTTGTAGGTCATGAATATGAAATGGCAGGTGGAGTTTTACCTGTTTATTCAGATCAATTGACAACAATCCCATTTAGTAGTATTACAAGAATTTTTTAGGAGTTTATATGATTAGTGCATTATGGAATGGCGTTTCAGGTTTAAATACTTATGAAAAAGCTTTAGATACTCAATCTAATAATGTATCAAACTCCGGAACAATTGGACATAAAAAAGATGAAATTTCATTTCAAGATTTGATGTATCAATCACGATATGGAAAAGGTGTAACAGTTCAAGGGGTTGAAAAAAATTTTAATCAAGGGGGTATTAAAGTAACAAACAATACTCTTGATGTAGCTATTGAAGGTGATGGGTTCTTTATGGTTCAAGACCCTAAGGATAATGAACAATATTTTACAAGAGCTGGAAACTTCAAAATGGGTACAAATGGAGTTTTACAATCTATGGAAAATAATTATGTACTAGGAACTCCTACGACAATTTCAAATATTGTAAGTTCAGATCCTAATGTACAACAATTTACTAGTGATTATACATCATTTATTGACTCAAGACAGATAACTACGACTACATTTGCACAATCAATTAATGCAAAATCTACTGACTATACAAAGAGTGCAGTCGATAGTGGAGTTTCAGGAAGTGGTTTTAAAACAGCAAACTCTAAAATGTCTGATATAGAAGCTTTAATAACAGATTATAAAGAGAAAATGGACTTGTATGCTTCTAATCCAGTATCTCCTGGTAGTTCTTCAACTTCACAAGTTACACAAATAGATTTTATAGATTTTAACATTCAATTACAAGGATCTGGTGATTATATTGAACTTTCTGTAAATAATTCAAGAGTTAGGCAATATTTTGATACTGATACTCAAACAACAATGAATGAGTTTGCAGATAAAATTTCAGCAGTTCAAGGTTTGACTGGAACTGTAGATTCTAATGGACTTGTTACTATTAATACTTTAATTCCTGGAAGTGATTTTAAAATAACTACGCCAGCAATCAATGATAGAGGATATGGAGTTGTAGAAACAACAGCACCAATATTAGGTTCTGGACTAGGAATGATAAACAGTTCAAGAGATGCATTAAAAGATGCGTTAGAGAATGCTGATGCAAAACTTTTAGAAATGACAAATCACATAACATACCTTGATCCTGGAGTTCAAAATATACAAAATAGTGTTAGTTCAATTCAACTAAAATTAGATAGTTTAAATATTTCAGAAAATGTTTTTGGGCAGTTATCTATAGAAGATGGAATAATTTATGCAAAGGATGATGATAATAAGTTTTTAGTTGGAAAATTAGAAACTGCACAATTCCCTAACTCAGAATCATTAGTTGCTGTTGGAGGAACTAATTATTCAATAGGAAAAGAAACAGGTGTTGCAAGAAATGCTGATTCAATAAATAAATTAGTTAGTAAGTCAATTGAATTAAGTAATACAGAATTTAGTGAAAGTTTAGTAGATTTAATGGTTTATCAAAGAGCCTTTGAAGCAAACTCAAAATCTGTAACTACGTCAGATGAGTTTTTAAGAACAGCTTTAGAGTTAAAAAAATAGTTTTAACTCTAAGTGTTTTAATATAAGTGCTTAAATATTTAAGCATTGATATTTGAACATGAGAGTGTTTAAAAATTTATCTAAAAGGATAAATCATGATCGGAGCATTATGGACAGGAATTTCGGGACTAGCGTCTCATCAAACAGCGTTAGATAACGAGTCACACAATATTGCAAATGTAAATACTGTAGGGTATAAAGCCTCAAGAATCTCTTTTGCGGATCAAATGTATCAAGATAGAATTGGTAAGGGGTCAAAAGTATTAGATTCTGAAAAGCTTTATGTACAAGGAAATTTAAAACTAACAGGTGTTGATTATGATATGGCACTTAGTGGAAACGGATTTTTTACAGTAAAAAATACAGCAACCAATGGAACTTCAGAATCTCTATATACAAGAGCTGGTAACTTTAGGATGGGTGATAATGGAACCCTTCAAGATGCAGCAGGAAACGAGGTTCAAGGATGGGCTATGACTAAAATTGATCCTGATAAGGATATTACTTCTACAAATCCTAATATTGATATGTTTACTAGTGATTATACAAAGCTTTTAGGAAGTAAAATTATTAGACATTCAAACTATATTGAAACAATTACAGCAAAGGCAACTGATTATACTGAATCTGCAAAATCTGATGCAGAAACAGTATTTGAAGGAGCTGGGGCAAAAAGTCAATCAGCAAAAATATCTGATGTTGAAGCTTTAATTTCAAACTATTCAAAATGGTTATCTGCATTAAAAGATGAGCCAGACGGGGGAAGTTCAAGTTCAACTGCACAAATATCTCAAATAAATTTTAAATCTTGGAGTGATGGATTAATATCAACTGATGGGGATCAAATATATGTTTATATAGATGGAAATAAGTACTCTCAAAACTATGTATCAACTACTTCAGATGCTTCTTTTCATGAAGATTATTATAACTCTTTAACTGCAGGAGAAAGAACAGCTTTAGGTTTAACAACTGATCCTAATGTAACTCCACTTGTTTCTCCAACACATGATACTCAAATAGCTGTTTATGATAGAGAAGCTAGTAGAATTGCTACTTATAAAGCACTTGCTGATACAATCTCTGAAATCCCAGGTTTAAGAGCTTATATGGTTAGTGAAACAAATACAGCTACAGGAAATAATGACGTACTAGAAGAAGATGATACTTTTGACTTGTCAACAGCTGTTGCAGATATGAGGAAAGGTATCCTTCAAATAGAATCATTAATTCCAGGAGAATCATTTACAATAAGTGAGGTAGGAGAATCATCAGGTCAAACTACAGTAGCAGGTTCCACTCAAACGTCAATTTCTGCTGTTGAAGGTACTGGTGTAGGTGCATTAGAGAGTGCGAAAGATGCTTTATCTAGAGCTATTACAGGTAAACAACAAGATGTTTATACTGCAACTGATTTAGATTTTGCAACTTCAACTGACTTTGAATATAGTGTTTCAATTTATTCTAAAGATTTAGAAAGAACTATACCTGTTCCAAATGATTCAGCAACAATTCCTCAAGCAGATCCAATTACAATTGATGCAACTCCTGTTGGAAATGAGACTAATGTAGATGCTTTTGTAAGATCTTTTAATACTCAAGCAGCATTATCTGATCCTGTATTAGCAGACCATGTTATAGCTTTAAATATAAATGGAAATGTAGTTATCCAAACATTAGATGAAAACTATGATGTAGATTTTTCTGGTGGATTAACTCAAGATCCAGCAGGTACACCTACGCCTATTGATAAGAATAATGACTATAGTGGAAGACAAGGTGCTGGTGCAGAATTTATTGAACTTGTAAATAAAATAGAACAAACTGCAACTCAAGATTCTCTTCAGTTAAAACTAGATACTTTAGGAATCTCTGATTCTGCTTTTGGTGAGTTTTCAGTTGATTCTGATGGTGTTATTTCTATGACTCAAGATGGAGTAGAGTTTGCTATTGGTCAAGTATCTATTGCTTTATTTAATAATAACAGAGGATTAAATCCTTCAGGGGATAATTTACTTGCATCAACTACTGAATCTGGAGATCCAATTTATAATTTAAACAATGAAAAAACAGCAAAAATTGAAGGTCAAACATTAGAGCTCTCAACTGCTGACTTGTCAGAGAGTTTAGTTAACTTAATGGTATTTCAAAGGGCATTTGAAGCAAATGCAAAATCAATTACAACATCAGATGAGTTACTTAACACACTGATTAACTTAAAACGATAATTTAAAATAAGAGGAATTATCCTCTTATTTTAATTTTTAGAGGAAAAAATTGGACAATTTTTTATTAATTACAATAATAGGAATTTTACTGTTATACTTTTTTTCAAGTACAAATGTACATAAAGCTTTATATAGAAAAGTAAATGAAGAAAAAAATATTATAGATGCTGAGAATAAAAAACTTCAGACACTTATTGAAAGATATGAAAAACAAGTAAAAGTAAGTGCAGGTACTCTTAAAAATAATCAAGACTCATTACAAGTAGCAAGAGATGATCTTCAAAAACTTAGATTAGAAAATGCAGAGTTAAAACATCAAATAGAAGTTTTAGAGAGTAGAGCTGAAGAGTTATATGCACAAGTTAATACTATGGTTTAACTAAATGAAAAGAGTAGTTTTATTAATCGCATCTTTGATTTTTTTAAATGCAAAATTGTATGCAAAAAATGATATTATTGATTCTCAACCAGAGATACTTTTTAAATATGATAAATTAAAAAAGCATCAAGAGAATTTTAGATTACAAGTAGAGTTTAATAAAGCTATTTTACTTTTAGAAAAACAAGAGTATAAAAAAGCAATTAAGATTTTTAAAGAGACTTCTTCTCTTTTAAAAATACCATCTTTTTTAAATATAGGAATTGCATATTTAAAGTTAAATCAAATTGAAAATGCACTATTGTATTTAAATAATATATATGATTATAAAGAAGCCTCTTTTTCTAACACTTATTCATATATTTCTGCTTGTTTTTATTTATATCAAATAAAAAAAGAGAGGCATTATTTAGAAACAATTATAGATGTTACAAAAAAATATAAAAATTTAAGTGAACATTCAAAAAGAATGGTTGCAGATACTTATATAATATTAAAAGATTACGAAAGAGCACTAATAGTTCTAAATTCTATGGAGTTCCCCATGGAACTTAAAAAAGCTATGCTTTATTTAAAGTTAAAAGATTATGAAAGTGCAGAACAACATTTAGAAAAAGCAAAAAACCAGACATTAAATCAGCAAAAAAAGAATTTAATACTATGGTTAATGGTTTTTAGAGATTTAAAATCAAATGAATTAGAGAAATTAAAAGAGCATATTGATGAAATAAGAAAAGTTAAAAATTACTTTAAAGTTAACTTAGAATATCCTCTTCAAATGTTTTTTAACAAAAATAAATATACAACTAAAGAGTATTTAGATTCCGTAACTAAGTTTGATGAAAATAGGAAAATAGATTTTATGTTTTATTTTGCACCTTTTATCTTTTCAGATAAGGAAGAGATTCTTTATGATATTTCTAAGGGATTTATTTTTAAAGACCGGCAAAATGTTCAAAGTTTAGAAAAAATGGTTCAGTATAACTCTAAGTTTATAGATATTATTCAAGAAGACCCTATAGTTAGAGTAAATAAGTTAAAATCATATATAAAAGATGATTCTAACTCTTATATTTATTATAATTTAGCACTTTGTTATGCTCAAATAAGTGATTTTCATAATGCATATAAATATTTTACAAAGGCATATAAATTAAATCCAGGTAATAAACTCTATTCAGTAATGACTTTAATAAGTGCTAAAAAAATAAATAAAAAGCTTAAAGATTTTGATTATATAGAACAAAATATTAAATCTAAAGAGGGTATGTATAAATATTTTGGCCAAGTTTTATATAAGTTTTTTATTAATAATAAATTTGAAGTTAACTTTGATCCTTTATCTTATCAGAAAACTATATTTTATAAAGGTTTAGATTATCTAGTACAGTTAGAAGCAGAAAGAGTTGATCTAAACCATCCTCTTTTTCTTGAACACTATAAAGACCCTTTAGTATATTTAATGAAATCAATAGTTAGGAAAGATGGTGAAAATGATTATAAATATTTTGCAAGATTACAAGATAATATACCTTTAAAAATAAATAACAATTTTTTAGAAGGACCTTTAGTAGTTACGAAATATTATATAGATTTATTAAAAGCATTAGGACTTTTTTACAAAGCAGATTTTCGTATTAATACTAAACAAAGCCCATCCTACCTTAGAACAAAAGCTTTAAGAAGTCTTCATGGACATAAACCTTTAGAAACGATCAAAACATTGGAAATACTCCAAAAAAAATATAAATTAGAAGATAAGTATACTATGTATTTAATAGTTGCAGCTCTATTGGAAGCTGACAAATATAATGAGGCTTCAATACAAATCTCTCTTATAAAAGCTATCTTGAAAGATTCAAGTGCTGATTTTTTAACTGGTGTTCAGCTAATTCAAAATTTAAAATTAAGTAGTTCAACACAGTATTTTGTTCAGCCTTATAAAGATGATTTAATTGATTTTAGGTTAGTGAATTTTGATAAACTACTAGAATCCCTCTAAATAACGACATAATTTTTATTATTTTTTATTAATGCCATCCTTTTTTAGCTTTTTTTTGCTATAATATTTGTATCTCTATACTTTATAAAAGGAGGGTATTATGGAATTAGGTAGAATTGCTGAAATTGATAATGCGCAAGCTAATCATGTTGAAAAAATAAAATCTGTAAAAGAAGTTGATGATAAGCAAAAAGTTGTCGAAGATGAGCAATATAAAAAAGCTCAAGGTAGTGCCCAAGAAATTGATACTAATGAAGTTTTGTTGGATAATGTTAGATTTGGTTACAACAAAAGTTCAAAAGATTTTTTTGTAAAAGTCACTAGAGGTGATGCTGAGTATAAATACCCTACAGAAGATATGATGAGGGTTAAAGCACATCTATTAAATGAGCTTGAAAAGTCAGTAAAAGATTAAAATAGAATAATATTATAATAAAGGGTTAGTTTTTGGCATCTGATTTATCAAGCTTTTTGAAAGATGAATTAGCTAATACACTAGAACAGTTACTTTCAAAGAGTGTATCCATAGACTCTGTTAGTGAACTAGATGTTAGTAGTTTAGATGATTCACAATGTATTGATGTTTCTGCAAAGTTTGATTTTGCAGATATCTCTTCAAGTTGGCATTATTATGTCCCTACCATAACTGCAACTAAATTTGAATACTTTATGTTAGGTGGAATGGGAGATTTAAAAGAACATATTGATGACGAAATTACTGATGCTGTAAATGAAATAATCTCAAATGTTTGTGGTAGTTTATGTACAGCAGTAAATGCGCAAAACTTTCCAGATGTCTCTTCAATGAAAGCAGAATCACAAGGTTCATCTATTAAAGAGTGCAAAGATATTGGCAGTACCTTAAAAAGTTATGTTTTTGATTTAACTCTTGATGGAGAGAAGCTTCCAATTTATATCTCTTTTGATGATTTAATAATTCCTTATTTAGCTGAAATTACGGGTGGTGAAGAAGTAAATTCTAGTGGAACAAGTTCTTCTATATCAGCTCCTTCTTCAACTCCTTCAACTACAACTCCAGAAATGAATATAAGCTCTTTACTTTCTAATGAAGCAGCGGAAAACTTACAACTTTTATTTGATATAAAATTAAAACTAAGTGTTAGACTTGGAACTAAAAACTTTTTATTAAAAGATATTTTAAGATGGGATATTGGTGAGATTATTGAACTTGAGCAGATGGTAAATGAACCTTTAGAAATTTTAGTAAATGGAATTAAAATTGGTGAAGGTGAAGCTGTAATTGTTGAAGGTAAATTTGGTTTAAAAGTAAAAAATATTGGCAATAGTTCAAGTAGACTTAGTCAAATAGGATTATAACAAATGGATAAGAGTACTGCAGGTGGTTTAGGTGCTGGATGGGGTTTTGTTTCCCTTGCTATTATTTTAGGTGGTGTTGGATTTGGTCCATATATTGATATTCCTTCTTTTGTAATTGTAATTGGTGGAACTATAGCAGTTACTGCTGGGCAGTTTGAAGGAAGTGACTTAAAAAGAATTGGAGCAGCATTAAAAGTTGCATTTAATGAAGTTAAAGTTGAACCCTTGCCAGAACTTATTGAAAAGATCACTTTTTATGCGACAGAGATAAAAAAACATGGTGTTATGCATATTGAACAAAAAGTTTTGGAAGAACAAAACCCATTTTTTAAAGAAGCGTTTCAATTGCTTGTTGATGGAACAAAAGCAGAGACATTAACTCCTTTATTAGAGACAAAACTTGAATACATGGAAAAAAGACATGGAACAATGATCGGTCTTTTTGGTAATATGGGTGGAACAGCTGGAGCAATGGGTATGATTGGTACTCTTGTAGGTCTTGTTGCTATGCTTGCAAATCTTTCAGACCCAGCAGCAGTTGGACCTGCAATGGCCGTTGCATTACTTACTACAATGTATGGTGCTTTAATTGGTACCTTATTTGCAGGACTTATTGAAAGTAAATTATCACAAAAGCATAAAAAAGAAGTTGATACCTGTGAAGTTATTATTAAAGGTGCAAGTATGATTGCAGCTGAAGAATCAATAGGTAATATTAAAATGCAATTAAACTCTATTTTAGTAGATACAGAAGAGTAGAAACGATTTTTTATGGCTAAAGAAAAATGTCCTGAATGTCCTAAGTGCTTACCTGGATGGTTAGTACAATTTGGTGACTTAATGTCCCTTCTTCTAACATTTTTTATTCTTCTTTTGTCTATGGCAGTAATGGATAAGAAAAAAGTAGAAGAATATTTTGATGTTATGAAAAAAGCAATGGGCTTTATAGATTCTTCAACGGATGTTCAAACACAAAGTGATTCTCATTCAACTGAAAACAGTAATTCTGAAGCTGATGATACAGAATCTACCGATGAATCTATAGAGGAGGCTGCTGAAGAGGTTTCTGAATTAGTTGAACAGATGAATGAATCTGCAGTTGATGAAACAGAGCAGATTCAGATTGAAAAAGGCAAAAATGAGTTTACTTTAGATATTCCTTCAACAATTATGTTTGAAGAAGGAGAATATTTTTTATCAGATATAAATGCAAAAAGATTTATATCTAAAATAGCAAGAGTTATAAGAACAATGCCTCAAACTTATAATATAGAGATTATAGGACATACTTCAGCAAGTTCTTATAGAAGTGACACAATACCAAGGGATAATTGGGATATATCTGCATTACGTTCTATTGAAGTTGTAAAAGAACTTATAAAAAATAGGATTGATCCAAGTACTTTAAAAGTCTCAGCATATGCTTCATATCATCCCAAAAGTGAAAAAGCATCTGATAATAGAAGAGTTGAGATGAGATTCTTTTCTGAAAATAATCAAGAAGATATTTTGGGAGAAGAGAGCTTTTTTGATAGATTGGAGTAAGAAATGGAATTAAATACAAACTTTGTTGATATAAATACTATTAAATCAAATTCAATTAAAAATTATGAAGGACTAGATAGTTCAAAGCTTGAAGATAAAGCATTAAGAAAAGTATCTGATGATTTTGAAGCTTTTTTTATGCAACAATTGATGGAAATATCTTTAAAGAATACTCCAATTGCAGGAGAAGGAAGTGGGTCTGATATTATTAAAGGAATGTATACTCAAGCAGTTACAGAACAATCTACAGGAACAGTTGGCATAAGTGATATGCTTTATAATTTTCTAAGTGAAAGAAAAAAATAAAAAAGAGTCTGCAATGATAGATAATATTATAAAAGAGATGATTGATTTAGTTATAAAAATGCAAGAGTATATTAAGCAAGATATTGAAGATATAAAACAAGCAAAACATGCAGAACTTCTTACTCGAAATGATGAAAAACAGTTCATGATTGAAAAAATTGCTTTATATAAACAACAGTTAAATCAAGAAATAGTAAATCAAATGCAAAATGGAGTAGATGTAAATATTTATAGAGAAAAAGTTGATGATTTAGAGGCTAAATTAAAAGAACTTTTTGAGTTAAATAGAAAACTAGCATTAATAGTTGAACCAATACAACAAATGTACAAAGATATTGTTGATGAGATAACAGAAAATAATGGAGGAAACTTTTTTCATGTTAAGGCTTAAAAGTCTTTTATTAGTTTCTTTATTCTCTTTAAATTTATATTCAATAGAGGTTATTATAACAACTTCAAAAATAAATTTTAAAGAGATCATTTCTTCTTCAAAACTAACAGTTTCTAATGTTGAAAAGGTAAAAAAATTTTGTATTCCAATGAAAGTTTCAGATTTTACAAAGAAAAAGTTTATAGCAAAAAGGTATCTTAAAAAAGGAACTGTCCTTTGTGCAAAAGATGTTCAAGATTACGATAAAAATAAAGAATCAGTAGTTTTTAATTTTGGTTCAATACAGATTGAAAGACCAGGAAAAGTTATTTTTGAAAATGATAAATATATAAAAATTAGAAAATTAGATGGAAAAATTGAAAAAATTTATAAAGATGGAAGATTACAATGAATATGCTCTCTTTTTTAGGTGAAACACCAACTATAGCATTAAGAAATGCACAAGAAGAGTGTGGTGAAGAAGCAATTGTAATATCAACAAAAAAAATATCGAGTATACAAGATGGAAATAAGGATATGTATGAGGTTGTTGTAGCACTTGAAGATGAACAGCAGCCATTAAAACAGCATACAAAAGAAGTATCTACAATTCCACAAGTAAAAAATGAACCAAGTTTTAATGCAAAAGTGTATGATTTTAAAGAAGAGATTCTTAAAATGCAAGATGCAATCATGCAAGTACAAAAATCTCTTTGGGATCCAAAAAGTCAATTGTATGATTTAACTATACCTCCTGAGTTTGTAGATATATATAATCTTTTTGAGCAAAATGAGTTTGATCAAGAGATGACTTACACTATTATGAAAAAAACTATTAAGCAACTACCTGTTGCTCTTAAAGCAAATCCGAAAAAAGTAAATGATTTTTTTAAATTAGTTTTAAGAAGAATTATTCCAATTAAGCAAGAAATCCCTTTAAGAAAACATCAAAGAAAAATTATAATGATGGTGGGACCAACAGGAGTAGGAAAGACTACAACTATTGCGAAACTTGCTGCAAGATATGCTTATAAGTTAGGGCAAAACTATAAAGTGGGGATTGTAACTTTAGATTCATTTAGAGTTGGTGCAATTGAACAATTGCAGGCTTATACAAATATTATGAGACTACCTTTAGAAGTAGTTAAAAAACCAGAAGATTTAGTTGAAGCTCTTCTTAGGCTTAAAGATTGCAACTATATTTTTATTGATACTGCTGGTTCATCACAATATGATGTTGATAAAATTGAACTTATAAATGAGTATCAAGAAAGAGTTAATGAACTACCTATTGAGAAAGTTTTAGTTCTTCCTGCAAATGTAAAGCACAGCGATTTAATAGATATTTATACAAACTATTCAAGACTAAATATTGATTTTTTAACTTTTACTAAGTTAGATGAAACGAAAACTTTTGGAAATCTTATCTCTTTTGCTCATAAGACAAAAAAATCAATAACTTATTTTTCTATAGGTCAAAATGTACCTGATGATTTAATAGTTTCAGATTCAAGTTTTTTAATTGATTGTTTTATGAATAATGGCTGTGAAAGGAGATAGCTATTGTTTAATGCAATTTCTTCACAAGCTAGTAAGCTTATTAATCTTACAAAAAACAATACTCTTAACTCTAAAACAAAAATAATAACAGTAACTTCAGGAAAAGGTGGAGTTGGTAAATCTACATTTACTGCAAATATTGCATATTTACTTGCAAAAAGAGGATTTAAAGTAGCAGTAATTGATGCAGATATAGGTTTAGCAAATATGCAAGTACTCTTTGATGTTAAACCAATATTAACACTTTTTGATTATATTGAAGGACGAAATACTATAAATGAAGTTATTTCGGATACCTCATACTCAAATGTATCCTTAGTTGCGGGGAAAAGTGGATATCAATATACAAACTTAAAGAATTCTCTTGTTTTAAGTAGAGTAGTTGAAGATATAAGAGATCTAAATAGATATGATATTGTTTTGATAGATACAGGTGCAGGATTAAATGAACATGTACAAGAGTTCTTAGCAGTTTCTGATAATATTTTAGCCCTTACAACTACAGATCCAGCAGCATTAACTGATGTTTATGCTTTAATGAAACTACTCTCAATTGATAAAGAAAAACTACTTTTATGTTTTAATCATACAAGAAATTTTCAGATAGGGGAAACAATTGCCAATTCTTTGGTTAATTTAGCTAAAAAAAATAGGTTAAATTCAAATTTTATGGTAAAATATATAGGTAATGTCTCGAGCTCCGCAAATATTTCTACAACTTCAAGGCTTAGAAAACTATTTGCACATGAATTTGGAAATGATGAAATAACTAAACAACTTCAAAGGGTTATTGATATATTACTAATTGATATTAAGTAAGGTTTGTTTGTGTTTGTATTGGCATTTAACATTTTTTTATCTAGTACAGGGATAGTATGGTAGTAGAAAAATTTTCACAAAGTGTGATAAATAGTGGAGTATTTAGATTATATATTGCCACTGGTTTTTTTGCCACTCTTATTTTCTTTGTAGTAAATGCAGATTTATACACGCCACTTGAAATGATATTTGGAATTATCGGTGTAACGGTAGTTTTAAAAGGTGTTTCAAATATGATGCTTTCACTAATAATTTTACTTTTTAATCTTGATAATAAACGAAATGAATTAAATTTTAAATATAATGAAGAAAAGATAAATACAATGATGGCTGAGCTTGGTGTGCAAGAAGCACAAAATATTGCAAAAAAAGTAAATAAAAGTTAAGGGTTTAAATGAATATTTCATCAATCACTAATTCAATTGGCTCTATTGCCTCTAATCAAACAAATCAAGTTAATAAAACAGATGATAAAACTTTTGAAAATATGTTAAAAGATACTATTTCTGAAGTAAATGATACTCAGGTTCAAGGTTATAAAGCAATGGAAGGTATAGCCACAGGAAATGTTAAAAATCTTCAAGAAGCTGTTCAAAAAATAGAAGAAGCTGAATTATCTTTAAAGCTTGCTCTAGAAGTAAAAAATAAAGCAATTGCCGCATATAAAGAAATCGGTAGAATGCAAGTATAGGCTTAGGAGAGTAGTATGGGGTTTTTTGATGGATATGATGTAGCTGTTTCAGGAATGACAGCACAAAGAACAAGAATAAATATTACAAGTGCAAATATTGCAAATGCAAAAACTACCCATAGTGAAGATGGGGGACCATATAAAAAACAAAATGTTGTTTTTGAAGAGGTTCTTTTACAAGAAGGTAAAAAGGTAAACAGTAATAACTTAGAAAATCTAAGTAAAGAAAAAAATGATTTAGCTTTAAGGGGTGTAGGAGTAAAATCTATAGTAGAAGATGATGCAAAACCTGTAATGAGGTTTGAACCATCACATCCAGATGCGAATGAAGATGGTTATGTTGCATATCCTGATATTAATCCAGTAGTAGAAATGGTGGATTTAATTGAAGCTATGCGTTCATATGAAGCTAATGTCTCTACTTTCAAGACACATAAAAATATTGATACGAAGACATTGGATATATTAAAAGCGTAGATTATGACTAAAGATGTAGATTTTTTATCACTTAGCAAAAGTGAAAATAGTACAAGTTCCACTCAATCTAATACAACTTCTTCTAAGAAAGAAGGCTTATCTCTTTTTGATTCATTATTAGTAAATAGTAAAAAAGAGATGAAAACTGTTTCTGAGGATACTAATGCTGAAAAATCTATAAAAAATGAAACTTCACAAAAGAATACTCAAGAAGGTAATTCTCAAAATAATCAAGTAAAACTTGATAATAAAAAAGAGACTATTACTGAAAATCAAAAAGTTCAAAATCAAGAACTAGGGAAGAAAGAGACCTTATCTACTGAAAATAAGACTGATATAAATAGCTCTAAAAATCAGAATCAAAATATAAATAATAATATAGAGACTTCAAAAAATAATGATGTGCAAAAAAATACTGAGACAAAAGATATTACTAAAAGTAATAATGTTGAGGTAAAGAGTGAAACAAAAGTTCAATCATCTGCTACATCGCTTTTAGATAGGATGGTTTTAGAGGCTAAGAAGAATGTAAAAACTTTAAAAGTGCAGAATCTTGATAGTGATGGAAAAGTTGAAACTAAAACGCTTAATACAAATACCTCTTTGAATAGTGAAACAAAAGTAGAGGATACAAATTTACAAACTAAAGCAGATTCAGTTAATAGTGAATCAAAAGATACTAAAAGTGAATCTGTTAAAACAGGAACTTTAAATAGTGATGAAAAAACAGAAACAACTAAAGTAAAAATACCAGATATAAACGATGATAAAAAAGTAAATAATAAAGAATTTGAAAAGAAAGAAATAAATAGTAGTGAAATAAAAACAGAAACAAAAGATATTAAACAATCAGGTTCACTTTTAGATAGAATGATTTCTCAAGCAAAAGAGAGTATTGATTCTTCAATAAAAAGTCCTGAAATTGAAAATATTAAAGAAAATAGTTTAGATAAAAAAGTTACTTCAAATATTAATGAAAATGTAAATAAAGTAGAGAAGAATATAGATAATAGTTCTTTACTTAGTAAAAATATTGAATCTTCTTCTGTTGAAATAGAAAAGAATGAAAATCAAGTTAAAATAAAAGAAGAAGTAAATAGTCTCATAAAAAATACTCAACCAGAAGCTAATGGAAAAATAGAAACACAAATAAATTCTGACGTTAATAAAAAAGCTACTTTAGAAGACTCTTCAGTAAAGCCTGAAATTAAAATAGCTATAGCCAATACTAAAGATGATAATATTACTGCTGTTTCAAAAGATCAGACTCAAACTACAATGGATTTTGAATCTGAAGTAAAGACTTCGAATCCTCAAACTATTGAAAATAATAAAGAAATAAAAGTAAATGTGGGAACTAATATATCTTCTGAAAAAATAGTTGAAAATAATGATATGAAAGCTGAAGTAAAAGGTCAAAGTGTAGAGACTTCGATTATAAAAACTTCAGATATAAAACAGGAAATTACTTCTGATACAAAAATTCAGAATAAAGAAATTATTTCAAATGATACTGAAATTGATAATAAACAAGTAAAAGATGTAAAGAGTATTGTTAAAGATGAGACTGTTCAAGCTGTGAAAATAGAAGTCTCACAAGATTTAAAACCAAATACAAAAACGACTGAGCAAGTACAAACACAGATAAATACTCAAACTTCAAAAAGTATGACATCTCTTGATAATGAAGCTCTTGTAAATAATGAAGAACAAAGAGTAAATATAAATAAAGATATTTTAAAAGAGCCTTCTTCTGAAGTAATTAAAGATGAGCCAAAAACAGATAATAAGAATAATAAAACTTTAATGGATAGATTGTTTGATAATGCAACAAAGCAGACTTTATCAGTAAAAAATTCAGATATAAATAATCAAACTTTAGATTCTCAAACAACAAATCAAAAAACAAATGATATAGCAACAAATATTTTTTTAAGTTCACAAAAAAACTCAATTTACACACAAATGGTTGTTAATAAGAGTGAAGGTGTTAAAACTGTAAAAGATGGCAGTACTCTTGAAGATGTTAAGAAAGGTGCAAACATTTTAAATCTAGGCTTGCAGGATACTTCTATTGATGTCGAACAAGCTGTTGATCAAGTAAATCCCCAACAAACTAAAACTTTAGATAGTAAAGTTTCTCTTCTTGATAAGCTTGCCTTTGATAAAAATATGAGTGCTCAAGAGCTTTTAAGTAAACTAAATACTAAACATACAGTAACTAATGAAACATCATCAATGGCAAGTACTAGTAGTTCAACAACAACTATTACTGCAACTGAAATTGATTTAAATGTAAATGCAACATTAGCTTTAAGTATACAAAATAGGATTGTAGGTGCTCAGCAACAAATGTCTTCTATGATGTCAGATGTTGCAAGAAACATGTATGAAAATTATAAACCACCAGTGACAGCTTTTAGACTAAATCTATTTCCTGCACAATTAGGTCATATTGCAATCTTAATGAAAAATGACAAAGAAAACTCAATATCAATTACAATGAATATGTCTCAATCTTCAACTTTAGATGCTTTCGTTGAAAATCAAAATAGTTTAAGAGATGCTTTAAATAGGAGTTTTACCAATAATCAAACAAACTTTAACTTAGATTTTAATATGCAAGGTCAAGATTCTAATAGTTCTTTTTCCCAAGGAGAACAGAATAGTAATCAAAATAATCAAACACACTCTTCAGATGAGATTGTAGAATCAATTATTCAAAACCAGGATGTAGCTGAAGATATAAATTATATGTAGATGCAAGAGTTATTATCTTTATTAAATGAGGAAACTCTTTACTCATTTTTACTTCTATTTGCAAGAGTTCTTGCCTTTGTTGTTTTTATGCCAGTTTTTAGTCATACAGCAGTTTCATCACCTATAAGAATGGCAATTGCTTTTTATATGACAATTTTTTTATATCCTATAGTAGAGCTTCATGGAAATTTCACAGAAGAAACCTTTGTTTTAGCATTAATTACTGAAATAACTCTTGGGGCAGTCGCTGCAATGTTTTTAAATGTAGTTTTTGCCGCCGTTAGAATTATTGGAGACTTTGTAGGTTATTCAACTGCTTTATCAATGGCAAGTATGTTTGATCCTGCTACAGGTTCAAATGAAGGTTTAGTAAGTAGACTTTTATATTGGATATCATTAATGATTTTTTTTGAAACAGGAATGTATGAAATGACAATTGTTATTTTATCGAAAAGTTTTTCAATGATACATCTTGGAACTTTTAACATATTCTCCTATGATGGTATTCAAATAGCAATTGATGAGATAAATAGAATGTTTGCATTTGCTTTTGCATTTGCTTTGCCTCTATTTTTTATTGGTTTTATTATGGATATTTATTATGGATATGGAACTAAGTCAATGCCAGCATTTTCTCCTTTTGTAATTACTTTTCAGCTAAAATTTGCTTTAATATTTGTATTCTTAATTTTAGGAATGGAAGTATTTACTGATAGTTTCACTAATTACTTAATTACAAAGTTTGAATAAAGAAGAGATAAATGGCTGGTGACGAAGAAGAAAAAACCGAAGAACCTACTCCCAAAAAAATAGAAGATGCTAAAAAAGAGGGTAATGTTCCTAAATCAATGGAAGTAACAGGTGCTGCAATACTTTTTTTTGGTTCATTATATCTTTTATTTTTTTCAGGACCTTCCTTACAAGAAATAAAAAAGCTCATGCTTTTTTCTTACAATTTTATTGGTCAAGATATGTCAGGAAATACTTTATATTCTATAGGGTATACAACAGTTATGACTATTGTAACTAGTTTAATGCCTTTGTTTATATTAGTAATCGTTCTTGCTTTAATTACTAATTGGACTCAGTTTGGAATGCTTGTAACACCTTTAAAAATTGATTTACAAAAACTAGATCCTATAAAAGGATTAAAAGGTGTATTTGGACTTAAAAAAGCATTAGAAGCTTTAAAACTTACTTTAAAATTAACTATTATCGTGATCGTTATGTGTCTTGTTTTTATTTTTACATATAAATCTTTTTTAGCTATGATGGATAAAGAACTTCATGCAACAATCTATGCAATTGTTGAGCTTACAGGTTATTTTCTTGCAGCGATACTTTTAATTATAATTATTTTTGCTATAATAGATTTTTATTTTACAAGACATTATTATTTTAAATCTCTTAAGATGAGTAAACAAGAGATAAAAGATGAATTTAAAAATATGGAAGGTGATCCTCAAGTAAAGGGTCGTATTAGAAAAATACAGATGCAAATGGCACAAAAGAGAATGATGTCTGATGTTCCTGAAGCTGATGTTGTAATTACAAATCCTACTCATTATGCAGTAGCTTTAAAGTATGATAATCAAGTAGATAGTGCACCAAAAGTAGTTGCAAAAGGGATTGATTTTATTGCTTTAAAGATAAAAGATATAGCAATACAAAATGATATACCAATTATTGAAAATCCATCACTTGCTAGATCTATTCATTCTCAGTTAGAGATTGAGCAAGAAATTCCAAGTGAATTTTATAAAGCGATGGCAGAGATTTTCTCTTATGTATATGAGTTAAAAAAGAAAAAATAAAGGGGTCGAATTTTTGAGATTATTAGTAATATTATTTCTTTTTATCTCTTTACTTGAGGCAAAAAAAGATTTCTATTATGGTTTTATAAACTCTAGTGGAGATCAAATTTCAGAAAAGAGAAGACAAGCAATTTCTGATGGGTTCGAAGTGGTAAACCATGTAAGAAAAATTGCAAAAGAGGGTAAGATAGATGAAGCTTATACACAAGTAGAGGCTTTTAAAAGCCAAAATAAAATTAGGATTTTAAACTCTGATTTAATTATTTTACATGCAGAATTGTCTTTGAAAAAAAAGTCAAAAAGACTTATCTTACAAGCTTCTAAAGAGCTTGAAAAAGCAATAAATGATTCAACGATTCATGAGGAAGATTTATCAAGAGCTTATATGGTCTTAATTGAGTTGAAATTAAATACAAATAAAGTAACAGATGCAAAATATTTTGCAAATATTATAATAAATAATTTTGATAATAAAATTATTAACGCTTATGGAAAAATCTATTTGGCAAAAATTTATAAACACCAAAGAGATTATAGAAAAGCTGAAACTGTTTTATATAAAATATTAACAGAAACAACAGATGTTTTAGTAGCAACCTTAGTCGCAGATGAGCTATTTGATGTATATATTTTAGATCAACAAAGGGATAAAGCTTATAATTTAATATCAAAAGTTTTAAAAAAGAATATGGATTATTACGCAAATGATTCTTTTTTAGCCTTAGAAAAAGTAAATAGATTAACTCGCGCAGGAATGCCAGAATTTGCTGTTGAAATTTTAAAAGAGCTTTTAAATAGAACAGATAAGCCTGATTCAATAGAGGATTTTAAGTATAAATTAGCAAATACCTATATGAGTATGTATGATAAAACTGATAAGTATTTATTAGCAGCAAAAGAACTTTATAAAGATATTATAAATGACTATCCAAAAGGTATATATTTTCAAAAATCAAAAATGTATTTAGATGAAATATTAATGCGTGAAGGTAAAATAGAACCAGCTGTATTAGCTTCTAAATACCAATCATCAGAGGCGATGCAACAAAAAGTATTACTTCAAGAGCTCCTTAATGACAAGGCTCAAAAAAAATATGAAATCATTTTAAAATCAAAAAGAATTTATAAAAAAGTTTCTAATTCAATTTCACAAAGGTTTGGTTATCCTTCAGTTGATGTGATTTTTGATGAAGTTAATATTGATATGATCAAAAACCATCTTAAAACAGGAAAATGTTTTTTATTGAATAAAGCATTAAAAACAGCAAGAAATGAGACTTTAGAACTTTTGATTTCTGATGAAAAAACAAAATATGGATTTTTTGAGTGTTTGATTGAAGCTCCATATGAAAAGGCTTATTTATTAGTAAAAGAGACTTTTAATAAAAGTAGAGATGCTAATATTTATCTCTATTTAGAAAGAATGGCTTTAGCTTTAAAAAAATATGAAGAAGCGGAGCTTTTTTCTGCTAAGATCGATATGGTTAATGATAAAAAAGTATTGAGTGAAGAGTTTTTATACCGATTTTTAGTTTTAAGTGAAAAGGATGACTCTGTAGCTTTAGATAGGTATTTTAATTATGCCTATAAAAATCAAAATTTTATAAAAAATAATGAAGCTAATCCAGTAATTATCGATTTTTATTATAACTATTATCTTTATTTGATAAAAAAAGAGTTAAATAATGAAGCAAAAAATATTTTAAATAAATTATATGAAAAACAAAAGGAACTAAATGCATATGTTTACTCTCCTTTTGTAGAATTAGAATCAGCAAAAATAGAACAGACTAATAACAATAATCCAGTAGCTTTAGAACTGCTTTTAAATGGTTTAGAATACTCAAGAAAAATTAAACCAAATGATTTAGCGCAAACTTATTATGAGATAATCAAACTTTATGAAGAATTTAATAATAATATCAAAAAAGATGAATATATAAATAAGTGTAAAGCCCTTGAAAATACACAAGATAGTCTATATAAAAAAATGTGTGATGAGATGTAGATGGATATAGATTCACTATTAAATGCTATAGACTCTACTGAGTTATCAATTCCCTTTGGGCGAATAAAGCATATTTCTACAACTACAATTAAAGCAACAGGAATAGAAGTTGCTGTTGGTGATATTGTAAAAATCGAGTCTCAAGCTCACCTTTATACTGTTTTAGGAATGGTTGCATCCATTGAGTCAGGAGATTTTACAATTGTTCCTTTCTCTTTTATAGATGGTTTTAGAATTCATGATAAAGTATATTTACAAAAAGAAGGCTTATCTGTAAAATCAGGATATGGACTTTTAGGACGGGTGGTAAATGCACTTGGTGAGCCTATTGATGAGAAAGGAAAAATTAGAGATTTAAGTGAAAGCTCTGCTATTAATAAACTATCTATGCCAGCACTTGAAAGGGGAATTATTGATGAAAGATTCTCTACTGGTGTAAAAGCGATTGATTCAATGCTTACTTCAGGAAAAGGACAAAAAGTAGGTATCTTCGCTGGTTCAGGAGTAGGAAAATCAACTTTGATGGGTATGATAGTAAAAGGATGTGAAGCTCAAATAAAGGTTGTAGCACTTATAGGAGAAAGAGGACGTGAGATTCCTGAGTTTATTCACTATAATTTAAATAATGATTTAGAAAATACAATTATAGTTGCAGCAACTTCTGATGAATCAGCCTTAATGCGTAAATATGGAGCCTTTACAGCTATGGCTATTGCAGAATTCTTTAGAGATAAAGGGCATGATGTCTTACTTATGATGGATTCAGTTACAAGATTTGCAATGGCTCAAAGGGAGATTGGATTAAGTACAGGAGAACCTCCTGTAAGTAGAGGGTATCCTCCTTCTGTATTTGCTTTATTACCTCAGTTAATGGAAAGAGCAGGGAATAATGCAAAAGGTTCAATTACTGCATTTTTTACTGTATTAGTTGATGGTGATGACTTAAATGACCCAATCGCAGATCAAAGTAGGTCAATTCTTGATGGACATATAGTCTTAACAAGAGATTTAACAGAACAAGGATTTTATCCACCAATAAATATTCTTAAATCAGCTTCAAGGGTTATGGATAAAGTTGTTAACGATGAACACTATAATGACTTCTTAAAGCTAAAAAGGATATTATCTTTAATTAAAGAGAATGAAGTTTTAGTAAGAGTTGGAGCTTATAAGCCAGGAATGGACCCTGAATTAGATGATGCTCTTGCTAGAAAAGAGAAAATTAGAGAATTCTTGACACAAAGTATGAAAGAACAGTATAATTATAATGAAATAATTGCTAAATTCAAGGAGGTATTCAAATGATTAAGTCAACTTCACAAATGCTTTATAGGTTAGATACCCTAAATTCAGAGCAGCAAAGAATAAGTCATCAAATGAGTACTGGTAAAAAACTTCAATATGGTAGTGATGATGCAAATACATATACAAGAGAACTTTATATAGAAGATAAAATTAGAGTATATGAAGGTTTAAAACTTCAAATAGAGAAAACAAATGCTCAAAATGATGGTTCAGACTCAGCACTAGCTGAAGCAAAAGATTTATTAACACATGTAAAAGCTGAAATTCTTAAAGCTTTAAATGCAACTAGTGATGATACAGCAAAAGAAGCAATAGCAACAAATTTAAAAGGTATAAAAGAGAATCTTTTAATGCTTGCAAATGAGCAAATAGAAGGAGAATACCTTTTTGCAGGTTCTGATTCTTCAATAAAACCTTTTGAAATCGATGAAACAACAGGGAAAGTAACTTATTTAGGAGATGATGGACTCAGAAAGGTTGCTGTTGATGAAGGATCTTATCGGGATAGAGGAGTTAATGGTATTGATAGTTTCTTTCATATATCATCTAGTGCTTCAACTGGAGAAGTTCTAAACTTTACAATTAATGATATAATTGTAGATGATGAAGGGAATCAATGGGGATATAGAACACTTTCTCGTGCAAATGAAACTTTTACATTCCATCCTACACAACCTATTATCGACTCTAATGGGGATAATTGGAATTTCAATAGTACACTTTCTCAGCTTGAAGATGGTAATGGAAATAGTATAGCTGCGACCCCCAATGGAAGTTATTTTGATGTAACTGTTCCTAGTAATTTATCTAGCATGGCAGTAAATCAATTAAGAGAAGCTGATGAAAATGGAAACTTTTTTGGTTCCATTATGTTAACTACAACTGGACCAGATAATAATAGAGAAGTAATCATCCCTTCAAACCCTAGTAAGCTTGAAGTAAAATCGAATATATTTGATATAATAGATGATACGATTAATGCTTTAAATAAAGAAAATAGTGTTGGAAATTCAATAACAGATATTAACTCGAGGGAAGTTTTAAAAAGAAATTTAGAAAAAATTACAAGTGCATATGATAGTATGAACAACGCTCATGCAAAGCTTGGTGGTAGAAATAAGGTATTTGAAATATCTTATGAAAGAATTAGTGCAAAAACTTTTCAGTATGAGAAGTTACAACAAGATGTATCTGGTGTAGATTTAGCTAAAGTAGCAACAGAAGCAAAGGCCTTGGAGCTTACGTATACGGCACTTTATTCAACAATAAACAGAATGAATGAATTATCATTGGTTAATTTTATTAGATAATAATAAGATTAAATAAAAAGTATTAGATGAATTTAAGAAGATTTTTTTCAAAAGATTTATTTGTAGTTGCACTTTTTGTGTCAATTCTGATGATTATTATTGTCCCCTTACCAAAGGGGGCACTTGACTTTTTCTTAATTGTATCATTATCTTTATCTCTGCTTATTCTATTAATCTCACTTTATATTCAAAAACCAGCAGATTTAACGACATTTCCAACTATTATTCTTATATTAGCGCTTTTTAGGTTATCTTTAAACATAGCAACTACCCGTTCTATTCTTAGTGAGGGGCATAATGGACCAGAGGCTGTGAGTTCCATAATCTCTGCATTTGGAGATTTTGTTGTTGGTGGAAATATGGTAATTGGAATTATTGTATTTATTATTCTTGTACTTATAAACTTTATGGTTGTAACAAAAGGTGCAACAAGAGTTGCTGAGGTTACAGCTAGATTTACCTTAGACTCTATGCCTGGTAAACAAATGGCAATTGATGCAGACTTAAATGCTGGATTTATTGATGATAAAGAGGCACAACAAAGAAGAAAAGAGTTAATTACTGAAGCAAACTTTTATGGAGCAATGGATGGTTCTTCAAAGTTTGTAAAAGGTGATGCTATTGCTGGTATTATTATTACATTAGTAAATCTTATTGGTGGACTTTTAATTGGACTTTTTCAACATGATATGACAGTTTCACAAAGTGGTGAAATATATACAATCTTAACTATTGGTGATGGTTTAGTAGCTCAAATTCCAGCACTTATTTTATCAACTGCAACGGCAATTATTATTACACGTTCAAATATGGATGAAGATAAATTTGCAAATCAGTCTGTTGCTCAACTTATCAAAGACTCTAAATCACTTATATTAGTTGGAATAGGAATGGTTTTATTTGGATTAGTTCCAGGATTTCCTACTGGTATTTTGATGGTTATGGGACTTTTCATGGTATTTATTGGATATGCAATATATATGGTTGAAGAGGATAGAGATAATATAATTACAAGATTTTTGAAACCTGAACAAGCAAGTTCGTCAAAGATTGAACCAAGTGCAGATATTGAGACTTTAAAAGATAAAAAAAGAAGAGCTGTTCCTGATGAAAAACAGGTTATGGAAAATATTATGAAACTAGAAGTTCTTGAATTAAAACTTGGTATTAGACTTCTTCAACTTGTACAAGGAGACTCTGAACTTTTAGATAAAATAAAGGCAATTAGAAAAACAATAGCAAGTGAATTAGGTTTTATAATCCCTCAAATTAGAATTTCTGATGATGCAAATCTTTCACCAAATGAGTATGAATTATATTTAAAGAGAATTCCTCTTGTTAAAGGGAAAGTTGAGATAAACAAACTTTTAGCAATGGGTGGAGTAGGAAATGAAAAACTAAAGGGACTTAGAGTTAAGGAACCAGTATTTAATCTTGATGCCACATGGATAGAAGCTGAGCTTAAAGAAGAAGCTTTGATGAAAGGTTTTACAGTTGTTGATGCTCCTACAATAATCTCAACACATATTTCAGAAATCATTAAAAAACATGCAGAAGATATTATTACAAGACAAGATATCGTTGATATAGTAGAAGGTCTTAAAAAAGACTTCCCAATTGTTGTAGAAGAGGCAATGAAAGTAACTTCTTATGGAGCTCTTCTAAAAGTTTGTAAAGATCTATTGCATGAAAAAATTCCAATTGTTGATATGCTTACAATAATTGAAGCAATTGCAGATATTGCAGAGTTTACAAAAGCTCCAGATGTTTTACTTGAACATGTAAGATCTAAACTATTTAGACTAATTACTGATAGGTTTAAAGATACAGATGCAACTTTACATATTATTACAATAAAACCTGATATAGAACAACAGTTTATTGGAAAATTACAAGAGCAACATGGAGTTTCACAATTAATGTTATCAATTGCAGAAATTAATAATTTAGTTACGAAAACAAAAGAGATGTTAGAGCAAGTTGAAGCAAAAGGTTTCTCAAAAGTTGCAATGGTTGTAGATCCATTACTTAGAAAAAGAATATCTGAAATTTATGAAAAATTTGGTCTTCAAGTTGCAGTATTATCCCATGCTGAACTTGATTCAAAAGCAAATTTTGCTATTGAAGGAACATTGGAATTTTAATGAGATCATTTAGATATTTTTTAATACTTATATTTTTTAATTTATCTTTATTTGCCAATATAAAAATGACAGCTCCTGATTATTTTATAAAAGGAGAAGCTTATTATTTTGAATTTCAAGCAGTAGGAAGTTCAGTAAAATTTCCAAAAATTGAAAAAATAGATGGCTATTTAGTTGAAGATTTAGGAACTTCTAGATCTTTACAAATTATAAATGGCAATTATGATGAAAAATTGTCAAAAAAATATAGAATTGTACCTCAAAATAATTTTGAAATTCCAAGTTTTACTTTCATAATAAATGATGAAAAAATATATTCTCCTTCAAAAAAAATTTTTGTTAAAAAGATTGAAAAAACAGCTTCAAATAATTTTGATTTGACTTTGTTAGTTTCAAAAAAGTCTTTATATGTTGGGGAAGATTTAATAGTAAAACTTATTTTTAAGTATAAAAAAGGTCTTCAAATTACCAACTTAGGTATTGAACCTCCTCATTTTGAAAACTTCTGGTATAAGAAAAGAGAGGGTTCAAATAGAATATATGAAGAGAATGATTATAAAGTTCATGAATTAGAGTTTTTACTTTTTGCTCAAAAAAGTGGTGAACTTACTATCAATCCACTTAGAGTTGATGTTCAAATGGTAGATAGTTCAAAATCTTCAAACTTTTCGTTTTTTACTGCTTCTCCAAAACTTGTAAAAGTTTATTCAAATGACCTTACTTTAGATGTAAAAGAGCTTCCTCAAGGAGTTAATTTAATTGGTAGTTTTGATATAAATGCAAATGTTGATAAAGCAAAAATAAAACAAGGTGAATCTATATCTTATAAATTGAATATTAAGGGAATTGGAAACTTTGATGATTTAGGTGATATAAGTTTGAATATTCCAGATGCATTAATTTATGATAATAAGCCAGAGATAAAAACTAATTATACTAATCAAGGTAATGAGGGTGAGTATTCAAAAGTTTATTCAATAATTCCAAATAATTCTTTAATTATTCCTAGTGTTGAGTTTAAGTATTTTGATAAAAATTTAAATGAAGTAGTTATTAAAAAAACGAAACCTTATAATATTGAAGTTATAGGTAAAGAAGTTAAAAAAGTTGTTTTAGAAAAGCCAAAAGAAAAAATTGAGGTAAAAAAAGAGATCATTGTAAAGAAAGAGAGTTCTTTAGAAGATAAAATCACTTATTTTTTATTAGGAATAATTTTTAGCATATTAATATTCGGTTTAATAAGATACGTTACACTTCAAAAAACAAAAAAACAAAAAGATGATATTCCTTTACTAAAACTTGTTAAAAAAGTAAAAGATAAGCAAGAGTTATTAAAGGTATTAATTCCATATTTAAAAACTGATTCTAGATTAGACAAATTGATTTTTGAGTGTGAAAGTGATAAAGATTTTAAAAGTTTAAAAGATGAGCTTTTAAAGCTTTTAAAAGAGATAAAAATTTAAGAGGGAAATATGAGATATTTATTAGTAGTTTTAGTATTTTTAAATTTAAGTTTTGCAAATGAATTTTATGCAAAGTTAGAACCAATAGAAAGTTTTCAAGTAAAATCTTCTGTTTCGGGAAAAGTAATTTATTCTAATGAAATGATAGAAGGAAAAAAATCAAATAATTCAAAAATTATAGAGATTGATTCCTATGTTGATAGAATTGATTTAGAACAGTCAAGAGCTAAGTTAAAAGCTGTAAATGAAATGATGAAGATTGAAGAAAAAAACTATAATAGACTTTTAAAAGTTACTTCAAAATCAGGTTTTGAAAAAGATAATCAAAAGTTGAAAGTAATCAACTTTAGAACAACAAAAGCTGATATTCAAATAAGAATTGCAAATTTAAGAGATAGTATAAAAAATAAAAAGCTTATTGAAAAAAGTAATTATATTTATAATATTGCTGTAAAAAAAGGTGACTATGTAAATCCAGGAACATTTCTTTATGAATCAAAAGATCTAAGTCGCGGAAAATTAGAAATATTTGTTCCAATTTCTGATATTGAAAGTATAAAAGATAAAAAAATATTTTTAGATAGTAAAGCAACAGATTTAAAGATAGCTAAAATTTACAAAGTAGCCGATACTAAACATATATCCTCTTATAAAGTAGAGATTATAATAAATAATCCAAAAACTTTTTCGAGGTTAGTAAAAATTGAATTCAAATAGCGTAGCCTGTCCACTAGATTGTTTTGATGCATGTGAGGCAGTTTTTCATGATGATATATGTAAAGGTAGTAAAGAACATAAAGTAACAAATGGAAAGCTTTGTGTAAATTTTGCAAATCTATTAAAAGAAGATTTTAATATAGACTCTTATATAGAAAATCAAAAGGTCTCTTTAGATAAAGCTTTAGAGCAAGTTGTTGAAAAATTAAAAAAAACAGACCCTTCAAATACTCTTTTTTATAGAGGTGATGGTAATTTAGGAGTAATGCAAAATGCTCCTAAAACATTTTTCTCTAAATATGGTTCTGTTATGACAAAGGGAAGTTTGTGTGATGAAATAGGAGCACAAGGTTTATCTCAAGGTCGTGGAGGAAATGTATTAAATCCTCCTATTGAAAACCTCATAGAATCTGATGTAATTATTGTATGGGGAAGAAACTTTACAGTTACAAGTCCTCATATGTACAACTTAGTAAAAGATAAAACTTTTATTACTATTGATCCTATATGCACTCCTATTTCAAAAAAGAGTGAACTTCATATGCAAATAAATCCTAAAACTGACCATGAGTTAGCACTTCTATTAACACGTTTTACATATATGGAAGATGCTGAAGATGAAGAGTTCATTGAAGAGTTTGGTGAAGGAGCAGATTGGTTTTTTGATTTAGCAAAAGCAAGACCCGTAGTATCTTATGAAGCTACAACAGGAATTAGTTTAAATGATGTAACTAAATTTTTTGAAATAATAAAAGATAAAAAAGTTTCACTTCTTTTAGGACTTGGAATACAAAAATATAATGAAGGCGTTCAAATAACAAGAGCTGTAGATTCTTTTGCTGCTTATATAGGATTGCATAATAAAGATGTTGGTGGAGTTTGGTATTTAGATGAATCTTCATATGGTTATGAACAACAATTAAAAGCAAACCCTAAAAAGACTGTTTCATTACCAGAAGTTGATTATGGTTCTTATGATTTGGTCTTTATACAAGGGGCAAACCCTGTTGTATCTGCTCCAAATACAAAAAGAGTTATTGAAGGTTTAGAAAACACTTTTGTAATATTTTTTGGAACAACATTAAATGAAACTTCAAAATATGCGAATATTATAATTCCTGCATCAAATTTTTTAACAAAAAGAGATGTAAGACTATCTTATGGACATCAATATAAAACAATTTCAAATGCAGTAAAACCAAAAGTTGAAGGTACGATTTCAGAGTATGAATTAACACAGTTTTTAAATGAAAAGTTTGACTATGAATCTTTAATAGAACAAGAGAAGATATTAGATTATTATATAAATACAGAGGTTAAAAAAGATTATAGAATTGATTCTTTTGAGTTTTTAGAAGAGTTAGAAGTAGAAAATCTATATGAACAGAAAAAAGAGAATGAATTCTATTTTATTACTGCAAAAAGAAAAGAGAATCTAAACTCCCAATTTAAAAGTGATGATAAAGTATATTTACATCCAAATAGTGGTTTTAATGAAGCAGATGAGGTTATTGTAAGTTCTAAGGTTGGAAGTGCAAAGTTTATTGTTTCATTAAGTGAAGATATTAAAGAGAATTGTCTTTTTGTATTTAGTGGAAATAGAAAAGCAAATTATTTAACAAGTGAAAAAAAAGATGAAGAAGCTGATTCTGCAATATTTCAAGAGGTTTTAGTAAGTATTGAATTATCGTGAATTATTAACTAACTATCCTCTTGTAAAAAAACTGTCTCTCCTTCAATTTGTTGCATATTTTGGTGCATGGTTTTCAAATGTAGCAATTTATACTATGCTTGTGGAATTTGGTTCTTCTGCTTTTGCAATCTCAGTTGTAACTGCAATGCATTTACTTCCTGCTGTTATAATTGCTCCATTAAGTGGTGCTATTATTGATAGATTTAAAATAAAATCTTTGATGTTAACTCTACTTTGTACAGAGCTTATTATGACTTTGCTTTTTCTTACAATTGATAGTAAAGATGAACTCTGGCTTTTAATGATTTTTATTTTTATTAGAATGGGAAGTGCTTCTATGTTCTTCTCAACAGAGATGTCTCTTCTTCCAAAAATAGTATCAGGAAAAGCATTACAAAAAACTAATGAAATCCATTCAATTATTTGGTCATTTACTTATGCTGCAGGAATGGCAGCAAGTGGTGTTATAGTTAATTTATGGGGTGTAAAAACTGCAATTATTATTGATGCTTTCTTTTTTCTTGCGGCAATAATTCTATTTTTAAATATAGAGTTTAAAGTTGATGTAATTCATACAAAAGAGAAAATCTCAACTATGATAAAAGATGGATTTATCTATCTTAAAAATAACAAAATAGTTTTACATCTTATTTTACTTCACTCTTCTGTTGGACTTACTGCTTTTGATACACTAGTAACTTTATTGGCTAAAAATGAGTATAAATATGTAATAGCAGTTCCTTTATCTATTGGGATTACAAATGCAGTTCGTGCAGTTGCACTAATGGTAGGTCCTCTATTTATTACAAATTGGGTAAATAAACAGACTTTGATATATATTTTTATCTTTCAAGGTCTCGCAATTATTGCTTGGGGATTTTTACAGTTTAACTTTTATCTTGCTCTTGTGGCAGTATTTTTAACAGGGTTTACAACTACTACAATTTGGTCTTATACATATGCACTTTTACAAGAGAAAGTTGAACAAAAATATTTAGGGCGAGTAATTTCATATAATGATATGATTTTCATGGTTTCAAATGTTCTTACAACTCTTTTTATAGGTGCAATGGCAAATATAATCTCTTTAGAGTTAATTACAATTATTATAGGAGCTGCATTTTTTATTGTAGCAATTTATTACAATAGTTTAAAGGATAAAATTTAATGGATGAAATGAATAAAAGAGTTTTGTTGCTTGCAATCTTAAAAAAAGAAGAAGATGAAACATTAATGGATGTCGTAAAAAAGATGGATAATACAAAAGTCTTTTCTTTAAAGATGGGTAAAAAGTATTTAAAAGAGCTAAAAAAAGAGTCTCTAGTTGATACAGAAGGGCTTACAATGATAGGAATAACAAAAGCAAAAGAGGTTGAATTAGAGTTTAAAATCTAATCCAAGCAATTAAGAAACTGAAGTTTACCAAACTTATTTTCTAAAAATGGGCGTGATACTTTATCAAAACTATTAATATCTTGATATAGATTGATATACCAATCAAACTCTATTTCTCTACTTTTTAGAGCTTCCATTGAAAGAAGCGTGTCATTTATACATCCAAGTTTTGATGGTGTTATAAGAACAGCTTTACTATTAAATATTTTTATTAAATCAATAATATAAATATCATCTTGAATTGGAACCATTAGTCCTCCTGCACCTTCTATAATCAAAATATCACACATTGTTTGAAGATAGTTTTTTTTCTCTTTTAAAAATTCTATATTAATGTTTATATCTTCTTTAGCTACATAAGGAGCTGCTGGAAGTTTAAATTGATATGGAACAACATCATCAATAGATGCTTTAAATTCAGGGTTTAATTCTTTTACTAGGGTTAGCATTTTAGTTCCATCAAGTGGATATTTCTCTACACCAGTTTCACAAGGCTTTAAGTATCCTACTTTAAAACCTTTTTGTGCATAATGTTTTAGAATTTTCTCACAGGCAAAAGTTTTACCTACATCAGTATTAGTAGCTGTTATAAAAAGTGTTTTTTTCTCTTCTTTTTTCATTAAGTATCTTTATTTATTAATTATATATTTTATCTAAGATACATTAAACTTTAGATAAGATATATTATTTTTTCTAAGTATTTAAAGAGGATAAGATAATGCCAAAGTTTAAAGAAGTCAACTTCTGGCTACTTTATATAGCTATTGTTACAGTAATTATATTCACTTCGATTATTATTTTTTACAATGAATGGAATTCAAATAAGAGTAAATATATTCAAGAACTATCAAATTTGAATAGAATTACAGCTCAAAATACTTTATCTTCTTTACGAAATCAAGAATCTATTTTAAGAATTTTAGGTAAAAACCTTCTAAGTTTAAATGCATATAGCTATCCTGAAGAAGGAAGAAAAACTATTGAAGAAATGATTGAAGTAAATAAAGGATTAGTAGCTTTTGGTTTAGCAAGGTTTAATGGTCAATTAATTCTTGTATCATCTTTGAAAGAGGGAGTATCTCTTCCAAATTTAATGACAAATGAAAAAACAAGAGCGAGTTTTGAGATTGCAAGAAAAAATCCTAAAATGATGCTTGGACGAACTTATTTTATGAAGCAACTAAATAAATGGGTTATTCCAATTAGAATGGGTGTAGAAAATAGACATGGAGAATTCCCCCTTGTAATGACAGCTGGTATACAAGCTGATGGTGGAGACACAGTACTAAATGTAAAAGAACTTCCTTCCAATATTAGTATACAAATAGTTAGAAGTGATGGATATTTACAGTTTCAAAACCCTTTAAAAATTCAAGATTATAAAAAGAGTTATAATACTCCTTTTAATGAAAATGTTTTTAGAACTCTTCAAAAGATTTATTTTGAAAGTAGATTAGAGTTTATTGATACAAACTTGATGAAAGGGAAGACACTAACTTCAGTTAGTTATATCAAAGATTATAATTTATATGTAATGGTTTCAATGCCTTATGAAGTTATTAATAAAGAGTATTTTAATAAATTGCTTCTTTATATAGTTTTAATAACAGTTCTATTACTTGTCTTATATTATTTATTTAGTTATAGCATTAATATTCAAAACAATACAAAAAAACAATTAAGATATATTGCTAATCATGATACATTAACAGGATTGCATAATAGATATGCTTTAAATGAGGAGATTGAAGAGAAAATATCTATGGGAGAGAGTTTTTATGTGTTATTTATGGATCTTGATAATTTTAAACATGTAAATGATACATATGGACATCAATTTGGTGATCAATTGCTTAAAGAAGTTTCTAGTAGATTAAAGCAATTGCTTATAAAAGGAGACTTTTTATCAAGAAATGGTGGAGATGAGTTTGTTTTATTAGTTCGTGAAAATCAAAATGAACCAATAAGGAATTTAGCAAATAAAATTTTAGAAATCTTATCAGAACCTATTTTTATTAATAACAATGAGATTTATACGGGAACAAGTATAGGAATTTCAAAGTATGATGAAATAAATGTAAGTAGTTTAGATTTATTAAATCAAGCAGATATAGCTTTATATAAAGCAAAAGAAAGAAGAAATTCATATGTATTTTTTTCTGATAGCATATACCAAGATTCTAAAGTGTTTTTAGAAATAGAATCGGAATTGAGACATGCAATACGTAAAAACGAGTTTAGTATAGTATATCAACCAAAAATTGATGCAAAAACCCATAAACTAGTTGGGGTAGAATCCCTTATTCGTTGGCAAAATTCAAAACTAGGGTTTGTTCCTACTGAAAAGTTTATTGCTGTTGCTGAAAAGAGTGGAATAATAAATAGTATTGGTGAATATGTTTTAAATAGATCTCAAAAAGAAATAATGGAAGTTTGGGATATTTTAGACGTAACTTTTAGTCTTTCAGTAAATGTATCTCCACGACAAATCTCATCTCAAAGAGATATATTCAAGTTTTGGGAAATTATTAAAAGGTCCCCTTTTCCAAGAGAAAAATTTATAATAGAAATTACTGAAAATGTGTTTATAGGGGATGAACAAAAAATTATTCTATTTTTAAATACAATTAAAGATTATGGAATAGGTATATCTTTAGATGATTTTGGAACAGGATACTCTTCTTTAAGTATTTTAAGTAAACTTCCTATTTCAGAACTAAAAGTAGATAAGTCTTTTGTTCAAAATATGCTTTTAAATGAAGATAATATGATGCTTGTTAAATCAATTTTAAATATCGGTAGAGAAATGCATGTAAAAGTAGTAGCTGAGGGAGTAGAAAGTCAAGAAGAGCTTAATGTATTAGATAAGTTTGGCTGTGATATTTATCAAGGGTACTATTTTAGTAAACCTTTATCAAAAGAAGAATTAATAAACTATATAAAAACTGAAAAATAAAAATACCTTTAAAATATATAATAAATAACTTGTTTTACCTTGCTTTGTCTCTTTTTTGTTATAATGAAGTTTATTTAAATAAAAAGGTATTATATCGTGGCAAACGAATTAGAGATAGAATTAGATAGTGACATAGAGGTATCAGAACCTAAAAAATATAAAGTATTATTGCTAAATGATGATTATTCGACAATGGATTTTGTAATTGATATTTTAACAAAAGTTTTTAGAAAGAGCGTAGATCAAGCAACACAAATAATGTTAAATATTCATAATAATGGGAAAGATGTGTGTGGTATTTATACTCATGAAATTGCTGCAACAAAGGTTGCACAAGTAAAAGCATTAGCTAGAGAAAAAGGGTTTCCTTTAAAAGCTGTTATGGAAGAAGAATAAAATGATTAGTAAAGAGTTAAGAAATATTTTTGCGCAAGCAGTAGGGTATGCAAAAAAGAGTAGGCATGAGTATTTAACATTAGAACATATTTTTTTAATGCTTATTCATGATGAGGTTATAGAGAATTTATTTAATGATTTAGGTCTTGACCAAAATAAAATATTTAATGATATTAAAAAGCATATTGATGAAAGTACACCTATTTTTCCTGAAGA
Organism: uncultured Campylobacterales bacterium; assembly: GCA_947494995.1. Classification (GTDB taxonomy): domain Bacteria; phylum Campylobacterota; class Campylobacteria; order Campylobacterales; family Arcobacteraceae; genus Halarcobacter. The sequence continues at coordinate 146,961 of CANLWY010000004.1, forward strand.
TATTGATGATGAGCCAATAGAGACTATCTCTTTATCAACAACTATTGAAACTATGGTTGCAAGTGCACAAGCTAGTGGAAGAGGAAATGCAACAGTTGAGGATATGTTTGTTGCAATATTAAAAGATGAAAAGTCTTATGCTACTTTTCTTTTAAAATCAGCTGGTGTTGAAAGAGTTGATATCTTAGAAGAGATTTCTCATAAAGAGGATGATGAGATTGATGAGGAATCAGAAGAGAAGGTGGGAGCACCCAAAGAGAATAAAGTATTAGATAAAAACTCTACTGAACTTGTCTCTTTAGCAAAAAAAGGTGAAATCGATCCAGTTATAGGAAGAGAACTTGAAGTTTCAAGAGTTATTCAGATTTTAAGTAGAAGAAAAAAGAATAATCCTATTTTAGTTGGAGAACCTGGAGTTGGAAAGACTGCTATTGCAGAAGGATTAGCTTTAGAAATATCGAATAAAAGAGTTCCAGAATTCTTAGAGGATGCAAAAATATATTCACTTGATATGGGTTCAATGCTTGCTGGAACAAAATATAGAGGTGATTTTGAAAAAAAATTAAAAACACTTTTAAAAGAAGTTACAAAAATACCAAATGCAATATTATTTATAGATGAGATCCATACTTTAGTTGGTGCAGGAAGTGTTAGTGGCTCGGCAATGGATGCTTCAAATATTTTAAAACCAATGCTTGCAAATGGTAAGTTAAGATGTATTGGTGCTACTACTTTTACAGAGTTTAGAAATGAATTTTCAAAGGATAAAGCACTTTCAAGAAGGTTTGCAAAAGTAGATATAAATGAGCCTTCTATTGAAGATACAGTAACTATCCTAGAAGGATTAAAGACAAAATATGAAGAGTTTCATAGTGTAAAATATAGTAAAAATGCTATAGAAATGGCAGTTGAACTTAGTAAAAAATATATTACAGATAGATTTTTACCTGATAGTGCAATTGATGTTATTGATGAGGTTGGAGCTTCAAAGAAAATAGAGTATGCAACAGTAAATAAAAAGAATATTCAAGTTTTACAAAAAGATATTGAAGATACAGTTGCAAAAATGGCACATATCCCATCAAAAGCAACAACAAAATCTGATTTAAGTTTACTTAAAAATCTTGAGAAAAGTATGCAAAAAAGAGTATTTGGTCAAGATGGGGCTATTTCAACAATTGTACAATCAATAAAAAGGAATAAAGCAGGGCTTAATATTGACAAAAAACCAATTGGAAGTTTTCTATTTACAGGACCTACTGGTGTTGGTAAAACTGAAGTTGCAAAAGAGTTATCTAATCAATTAGGAATTCATTTTGAAAGATTTGACATGAGTGAATATATGGAAGCTCATACAATATCAAGACTTATTGGAGCACCCGCTGGATATGTTGGATTTGAAAATGGTGGTTTATTAACAGAAGCTATTAGAAAACATCCTCATTGTGTACTTTTACTTGATGAAGTTGAAAAAGCACATCCTGATTTAATGTCAGTACTACTCCAAGTTATGGATAATGCTGAACTTACTGATAATAGTGGAAATAAAGCAGATTTTCAAAATGTGATTTTAATTATGACTTCAAATTTAGGTGCTAGTGAAGCAAATGTTATGGGATTTGCAAAAGATGATAATTTAAATGAGAGTAAAGCTGTAAATAAATTTTTTGCTCCAGAGTTTAGAAATAGACTTGATGCAATGGTTAGTTTTGAATCTTTAAGTATGGATATAGTTGCAAAAGTAGCAGGTAAATTTATTCAAGATTTAGAGAAACAACTTGAAAATAAAAAAATTAAAATTACTATTTCAAATAAAGCAAAAAAAGAGCTTGCAAATCTTGGTTATGACAAAGCAATGGGTGCAAGACCTCTTACAAGAGTTATTTCGGAAAAAATCAAAAATATTCTTACTGATGAGATATTATTTGGAAAACTTAAGAAAGGTGGACAAGTTAAAATCGACTTTGTAAAAGATGAGTTTAAATTTGATTATAAGGCTTTAGAAAAAGTATAAAACACAATAATTTCACTTTATAGTACTAAAATAAATTATTAATACTTTTTTAAGTCAAAAGAAGTAAAATTCAAAATTATTTTATGTAAGGATGAGAGAATGACAAAAATTTTATTAAGTTCATTAGTGGCAGTTGCACTTTTAACTGGATGTGGTGAAGAAAAAGCTGTTGAGTCTAAACCAGCAGTAGAAGCAAAAGTTGAAGAGGTTAAAAAAGAGGTAGCAAAAGTTGAAGTTGCAAAAGAAGTTGAAACTAAGACGCCTGAAGCAAAGTTAGTTGATCAAGTAAAGGAGTCAACACAAAAAGTTGCAACACAAATTGTTGAAGAGTCTAAAAAAGTTGCAGAGGCTATGCCAGAAGTTGTAAAAAGTGTTAGCAATAAAGTTGTAGCTACAACAGAAGAAGTTACAAAAGAAGTAGTTGCAAAAACTGAAGAGGTTACAAAAGAAGTTGTAAATAAAGCAGTTGAAACAAAAGATAAAATTGAAGAAAGTATGAATACTATAGTTGCTACAAAGACTGAAGCAAAAGCACCAAGTGCTGATTTATCTGCAAAAGGTAAAGGTTTATACTTAAAATGTGCAGGATGTCATGGAGCATCTGGTGAAAGACCAGCCTTAGGAAAATCTCAAGTTATTAAAGGTTGGGATGCAGCGAAAACTGCTGAAGCACTTAAAGGTTATAAAAATGATACTTATGGTGGTGTTATGAAAGGCGTAATGAAAGGTCAAGTTACAAACTTAAGTGATGAAGAAATTGATGCACTAAGTGCATATATAGCTACATTTTAATAATGAGGGAAGGTTTTCTTCCCTCTTTATTTTAAACTCTTTCTTAAATAACTCTTTAAAAAAAATCACAAAACTTAATAGTTCTAATTTCTAATCTAATATATGCTATTTTACATTTTTATAATTAGTTAGGAAAGAAATATGATTAAAAAAATAGATACTGAAACTGATGAGTTTCAAATAGAACTTGAATTGACAAAACAGTTTACAGATAAGGTTTGTGAAGAGCATGGATTGTTTTATAACCCTGAAATAGATGTAAATGAATCTATACAAATGGGACTTACAAGAAACAAAATGATTTATGGCACAAGGTTTTGTCCCTGTTTTATGGTAGTTGGACAGACAAAAGAGGAACAAGTAAATAATAAAGAAAATAGACTTTGTCCCTGTACACCAGCTTTAACAAATGAAATTCCTCAAAAAGGTCACTGTCACTGTGCAATTTTTTGTACTCCTGAGTTTGTAAAATCACAAGAAGAGAGTTCTTTAATAGTTGAAGAACAAACTCATTCAAAAGGTTTTACAAAAGAAGAGTGTAAAGATTTTTTAAAAAAAGAACAAGTAAGTGCAAGTGAAATAGAAGCTTTATTAGAAGCTAGAGAATTAGGTTTTGTTGATTTCCTTTTAGTTGATACAAGAGAATGGATGGAGTGGGTTGGTACAAGAATCAAGGGGACTGACTTTTTAGTTCCAACAACTTCTTTTTATCAATCATTAGATCAAATAGAAGGTAAAAAAGATACTCCTATAATTTTATATTGCCATAGTGGAAGTAGAAGTGCTTATTGTCAAAGAATTATGTTAAGTAATGGATATGAGACTGTAATCAATTTTGATTATGGAATTATGACTTATCAGGGTGAACTTGAGGCTGGTGAAGAATAGAAAGATTACTTTCTATTCTCTACAGTTTGTTCAATTGAATAAAAATCATCACTAAACTTTTTTAGTAGTTGCATTAGTGAGATGAAGAATGTTACCATCGCAGGCCCAATAATCATTCCCCAAAAACCAAAAGTTGAAAGTCCTGCAACAATAGCAAAGAAGATTAAAAGTTCATTTACTTTTGTGGGTGTTTTTACTACATTTTGATTGATATATTTAATAATTATGGGTTTAATAAAAGTATCTGCAATTACTGAAATTACAATTATTGAATAAGCGGCTATTGCCACTGCATTCCCTGTACTTCCTGTAAAAATTTCATAAATAGCAACTGGAAGCCACATAATAAGACCTCCAACAACTGGGATTAATGAAGCAAAACCGTATAAAACACCTAATAAAATACCATCGTATCCAAAGAAAGAGATAAATACTCCAAATAAAAAACCTTCTAAAATTGCTGTTGCAAGGATTGAGTATAGTACAACACTCATCACATTTGATGATTCATAAAATAGTGTGTTTGAATCCTCTTTTTTTAGGGGGAGTGAATCTTTAAAATAGTGAGCCAAAGAAGTACTATAAAAAGTAAAGAAAAAGAAAAATACTAAAATCATTACCATATCAATAATAAATTTTGCAGAGTTTTTCCCTAAAAATGCCCCTATAGAAAATAATGATTGAATAAATTGTGGAATATCTACTTTATCTAAAACATTGTTTAATTGGTCTTTTATAAATATAAAATCATTTGGCATATTCTGAACCCAAGCTTGAATTACTTCAAATATCTCAAAAAGGGCTTTTTGGTCAATTTTGTTAATTAAAGAAGCAAAAGAGAAAATACAGTATAAAACTGGAACGAAGAATATTGCTGTTAAAAAAACAGTCATCAAACTTGCACTTATAAAGTTATTTGGTATTTTTCTTCTAAAATATATATTCATAGAGTTTGTTGCAACTGCTAAAAGTAGGGCAACAATCATTGGCTTTAAAAAAGGAGAGAAAAGTTGAAACATAAAGAATATTGTAACAATAGCTAAAGCTATTAGAAAATATTGTGGTTTCAAAATAGTTGTCCTTGATTTTCAGATTCTAGTTTTTCACTTCCTGGATATGAAAGCCTAAACATCTCATATGTTTTTATAGAAGCTACTCTTCCTCTAGCAGTTCTTTCTATATAACCATTTGCTAAAAGATATGGTTCTATTGCATCTTCAATTGTTCCTTCATCTTCACTTAAAGCTGCTGCCATAGTTGAAAGACCCATAGGTTTGCCTTTATTTAAAACAAGTAATTCTAGAAGATTTATATCCATTTCATCAAAGCCAGAGTCATTTACTCCTAATTCATCAAGAGCATATTCACATCTTTTCAAATGTATCGAATCTTCATTTTCAACTTCAGCAAAGTCACGGACACGTCTTAAAAGTCTGAGGGCAACTCTTGGTGTTCCTCTTGAACGTCTTGATATCTCAAGAGCCGCATCATCTTCACAATATTTTCCTAGTTTCATAGAAGCTTTTTGAATGATTTTAGCTAACTCTTCATGGGTATAAAACTGCATTCTAAAGTGCATACCAAATCTTTCTCTAAGAGGATTTGAAAGCATACCTGCTCTTGTAGTTGCTCCAATTAGAGTAAACCTTGGAAGGTCTATTTTTACTGTTTGAGCAGCAGGTCCTGACCCAATAATAATATCAAGTCTATAATCTTCCATTGCTGGATAAAGAATCTCTTCAACAGCAGGACTTAGTCTATGAATTTCATCAATAAAAAGGATATCTCCTTCTTCTAGGTTTGTTAAAATTGCTGCCAAGTCACCTGATTTTTCAATCATTGGACCTGCAGTTACTTTGATATTTGTATTCATTTCATTTGAAATTAGATATGAAATAGTTGTTTTACCAAGACCTGGAGGTCCGTAAAAGAGTATATGATCTAAGGCTTCATTTCTTTTTTTAGAAGCTTCAATAAAAACCTTTAGGTTCTTTTTTATCTTTTCTTGACCAATATAATCATCCCAAGAAGATGGTCTTAAACTTACTTCTGCATTATCCTCTTCAAATGAAATTTGTTCTACTTCAACTACTCTTTCCATATTTTAATATTCTTCCTCTTTTGCTGGGAAAGAAGTATCTTGTACATCTTTTCTATATTGATTAACTGCCTCTTTTACTTCAGCTGCACCATTCATATAGTGTCTTACAAATTTTGGTTTAAACTCTTCAAAGAAACCTAACATATCTGACCAAACTAAAACTTGACCATCTGTTACATTTCCAGCACCTATTCCTATAGTTGGAATAGAAACAGCCTCTGAAATTTTTTTAGCAGTATCTGACATTACTCCTTCAATAACCATTGCAAAGGCACCAGCTTTCTCAACAGCAATTGCATCTTTTATTAATTGTTCAGAATCTTCTTTTGTTTTTCCTCTAACTTTATAACCGCCTTCACTTCTTACATATTGTGGCATTAGTCCTATATGTCCCATTACTGCAATAGAGTTTGATGTTAGATGTTCAACAATATGTGCTCTATCTTCACCACCTTCAATTTTTATTGCTGCGGCATTTGTTTCTCTATATACTTTTACAGCATTTGTAAGTGCTTCGTCTTTATTAATATATGTACCAAAAGGCATATCTAAAATTGTAAAAGCTCTTGGTGCTCCTGTACAAACTGCATTAGTATGATATATCATTTGATCTAACGTAGCAGATAATGTATCTGGTTTACCAGCAAAACTCATATTTAAACTATCTCCTACTAAAATCATATCTGCAATTTCTTCAAATAGTTTTGCAAAAAGTGCATCATATGCAGTAATCATTGTTAGTTTTTTATTATTCTTTGCATTTTTAATTTTTGTTATATTCATTTTTTCAAAATCATTTTTGATAATACTCATATATAGGTCCTAATAATTTATTAAATTTGGTAAATATTGTATCAAAATTATCCTTTTTATTGTTTTTTCATTAAGCTTATAATTTAAAAACTAAATAAACACTCATATCAAATCAAGATAAAATACGCTAAAATATATGCTTTATCAAATATTTTATAGGATTTTATTTTGAAAAATTTAGTAGGTTATATAACTTCTTCAATACCAGATAACAATTTTAGCGTTGATTTAGCTTTAAGTATGAAAGATGCAGGTGTGGATACTTTAGAATTGGGAGTTCCTTTTTCTGATCCTGTTGCAGATGGTCCTGTAATTGAAAAAGCAAATCAAGTTGCTTTAGAAAATGGATTTAAATTAAAAGATTTATTTGAAGTATCTTCAAGAATAGCGCCAAATATGGATATGCTATGGATGGGTTATATGAATCCATTTTATCATTATGGAATAGAAAACTTTTTACAAAAAGCAGATGAGTATGGAGTAAATGGAATGATTATTCCTGATGTTCCTTTTGAAGAGGCGGAGCTTTTAAAACCATATTTTCAAAAATATAAAAAAGCAAATATCTCTTTTGTAGCTCCAACACATACAGAAAATAGAATTAAAAAAATTGTTACTAATTCAGAGAAGTTTATTTATATGGTAGCTTACGCAGGAATTACAGGAAGTGGTAAAAGTGAAGATTTAACTACAATTATTGAAACTGTTAAAAAATATTCAAAGACTCCATTATATATTGGTTTTGGAGTTGATGAAAAGACATGTAAAGATAAAGCAAAAGGTGTAGATGGTGTTATTGTAGGAAGTGCCTTTGTTAAGCATTTAATTGATGATTCTCTTTCTCATAATGAAAAAATTACACGAATTTGCTCTATTGCAAAAGAGATTAAAGAAAAAATAAACGAATAAAAAATGCATATTTTAGAACATGATGTGGAGTTTGTAGAGGAGAATAGGGATTGTTCTTATTTTTCTGATGAAATTTCAGATATACGATATAGATATATACATAAATGTGATAAAAAAGATTACCAAAATATGCTAGAACATGGATGGCGTAGGTTTGGTAAAATGCATTTTGTACCAGAGTGTAAAAACTGTACAAAATGTGTTTCTATGAGAATTGATGTAAAGAACTATAAGTTTTCACGTTCAGAAAAAAGAGTATTCAAAAAAAACTTAGACACTAAACTATATATACAAGCTCCATCTTTAACTTTGGATCATTTATCTCTTTATGATAAATACCATTCTCATATGAGTAAAAAGAAAGAGTGGACTTATTCTCCTATTGAACCTTCTGAGTATGAAAGGTCTTATGTTCAAGGAAAAGATGAGTTTACCAAAGAGTTTTTATACGTAAGAGATAATAAATTAATTGGAGTTGCCTTAGTTGATATTTTGACTAATGCGATTTCATCAATTTATTGTTTTTACGACCATGATTATGAAGATTTGTCGATTGGAAAATTCTCTATATTGGCACAAATAAAAATAGCAAAAGAGTTAAATGTCCCTTATATTTATTTAGGTTACTGGATTAAAGATCATTTTTCTATGGGATATAAAGAGTCTTATACTCCCTTTGAAATTTTGACTAATAGAGTGAGTTTAGAAGAAGAGACTATATGGGAAAAGTATCAAAAGTAATTACTTTTATGATATAATCAACTCAATTTTGTTTTAAAGTGAGATAAGATGAAAAAGTTAATCTATAAGCTATTGTTTATTAGTTCACTGGCTTTTTGTGAAACTATTGACATTGAGAGTAAAAATAGTGCAGACTGCTTGATATTACAAGATGAAAACTCTATTATTTGTAAATATCTACATGAAAGAGTTGAAGAAGATAAAGATATTCTTATACAGTGGATAAATCCAAAAGGTGACATCTCTAGGGAAAGAACTCTAATTATTCCTGCTGGACACGGGTCCATTTATGATTTTAGATATATTGAAGGAAGAATGAAAGGAATTTGGCAGTTTAAAGTTATAGATTCAGATATTGAAACAACTGCAAATTTTACAATAGAATAATCGTATAAGAATTAACTTATACGATTATAATTGATGCAATTTTATATGTTATAAAAGATAATATCCACGCTGTAGTAGTTGTAAAAACAAATAAATATACTAAATACTTCCATCCACCTGCTTCCTTAGCAAATACCATTGATGCTGCTAAACAAGGTAAATAAATCATTACAAAAACAATAAATGCTAAAGCAGAAGCTAAAGGTATATTATTTCTAATTTTTTCAATCAAGGTTTCTGAGCTCTCATCTAGTTCATCTCCTAGTCCATATAAAATACCAAGAGTTGAAACAACAATCTCTTTTGCAGCAAGTCCTGTCTCAAGTGCAACTGTCATTCTCCAATCAAACCCTAAAGGAGCAAATAAAGGTTCTGAGAATTTACCAATTTTTCCTAAATATGAGTTTTCAAGATTATATAAAACAATTTTATTTTGAAGTTCAAATCTTTCTTCTTCAGATGTTGCTATTTCTATTTTTTGATTCATCATTTCTTCATATTCTAAATGTTTTGGATAGTTTGAAGCAAACCAAATTAAGACAGATGCAGCAAGAATAAAGGTTCCTGCTTTTCTTAAATACATCCAAGCTTGATTTGATACAGTGTGCCATATTAGTTTAGTAGAAGGCATTCTGTATTTTGGCATCTCCATTACAAAAGGTTCATCTTCACTTTTAAATACTACTACTTTTAACACTTTTGCCGCTACGAGTCCTAATAATGCTCCTCCAATATAGATTAAAAATAATACATTTCCCGCATTTTCTCCTGCAAAGAAAGCTCCTGTAAATAGGACATAAATCGGTAGTCTAGCTCCACAAGACATAAAGCCAATAATAAATAAAGTAAGAAGCCTATCTCTTTCATTTTTTAATGTCCTTGCTGCCATATAAGCAGGAACAGAACAACCAAAACCAGAAACTAAAGGAATAAAAGATTTACCATGAAGTCCAAATTTATGGAAAAAACCATCCAATAAAAATGCAACTCTACTCATATATCCTGTTGTTTCAAGAAGTGCTATTCCTAAGAAAAGAATTACAATATTAGGTAAAAATAGAACCACTGCTCCAACTCCTGCTATTGCTCCATCTGCAATAACGGAAGATAGAGTAGTATCTCCTAATATCTCTTTTGTTTTATCAATCATTGATGCAAAAAAAGCATCTATTAAATCCATAGGTATATTTCCAATTTCGAATGTAAGTTGAAATAATCCCCACATTAAAAATAGAAAAATTGGAAGTCCAAATAGTTTATGAATTAGAATTGAATCAATTTTATCAGATATAGTTTTCTCTTCACTATCTTTTTTTATTTCTTTTAATGTCTCTGTAACTGCACCTTTTGCAAAAGCAAATTTTTCATCTTCAAAGATATCATCTATATTTTTTGTTCCAAAGTGTAGATATATATGTTCAAATGATTTTGTTAAAAGAGGTTGTAGATCTAACCAAATTGGTTCATTATGAAACTTATGATAAGTTTTTTTATCCTCTTTTAAAAGTTTAATAGCTATTTCTCTATAATGAACATCACTTCTGTATTTTTTTTCTAAAAATAGTTTTTTTATATTTTCTATCTCTTCTTCAATTACATCAGAAAAAATTAGTTTTGTTTCAAATTTAGGAGATTCATATTTTGTTATTAATATTTCAATTAATTGTTCAATACCAGTTTTATCTTTTGCTGATGTCTTAATACAGGGCTTACCAATGATTTTACTTAATTGTTCTTCATCTATTTCCATACCTTCATTATGTGCTTCATCAGTCATATTTAAAGCTAAAACCATCTTCTTATCAAGTGCTAAAAGTTCACTTGTAAGATATAGATTCCTTTCAAGATTTGTTGAATCAAGTACATTTAATATAATGTCATAATTTGCTTCTTCTAAATAGTTCTTAGTTACTTTTTCTTCTAAGGTATAATCATTTAAAGAGTATGAACCTGGAAGATCAGTAATTTTAAATAAGTAATCTTTATACTCAAACTCTATTTGAGTTTTTTCAACAGTAACGCCTGAAAAGTTTCCAACTTTTAATCTAGAGTTAGAAATAGAGTTAATAAGCATTGATTTCCCAACATTTGGTTGTCCAACCAATGCAATTTTAATTAGTTTTTTTTCACTCAGTTTTAACATGGTGTTTTCTCAACAGTAATTAGTTTAGCTTCTGAAACTCTTAAAGCAATATTTGTATTTTTTACTCTTACTTCAATTGTATTTTTAGCAATTGTTTGTTCAATAATATATGCAGTATTTCCTCTACATATACCAAAAGAACTAAATCTTGATTTTAGAATGGGATCTGACTCAATAGAAATAATTTTTCCACATTCTCCTATTTCTAATTCATTTAATTTCATTCTTTTCCCCTTCTTTAATAATAGAATGATAATAATTATCATAATATAACCGATGAAATATTAATATATTAAATATAAAAAAGTGCTTATCTGAAATGTCATTTGCTTGTCACTCTTCCATAACAAAATATTATAATAAAAAGCTTTAATAAAATGTTTTTTTATAATATGATACTCATTTTTAATATATATTTTGCAATAATTAACTAATTAGAATTTTTGAAGGTTATAACATATGGTTAATAGTGAAGAAGTAATTGATGAATTAAAAAAAATAGTTAAACAAAAAGGTTTAAAATATACAGAACAAAGAGAGATTGTTTTAAATGTTTTACTTCATGCAGATGGACATTTAACTGCAGAAGAAGTTTATAATCTAATTAAGACAAAAAAACCTGAATCAAATATAGGAATTGCTACAGTTTATAGAGCTTTAGGCTTTTTAGAAGAAGTTAATCTTATCACTTCTATTACTTTTGGTGCAGATGGAAAAAAATATGAGAGTAATACTAAAGATCACCATGATCACTTAATCTGTACAAACTGTGGAAAAATTGTTGAGTTTGTAGATGATGAGATAGAAAAAAGACAAGACAGAATAGCAAAGAAAAACAAGTTTAAAATAACAAGTCATTCTATGCAATTGTATGGAGCTTGTTCAGACTGTCAAGGATAGATTTTATTTAAAATCTCTCTTTAAACCCTTTACCCAAGATTCTATTCTTGGGATTGTTAACTCACTTTGATTATCTAAATCAAGAGCTAAACCAACAAATTTATTTCCTATTAGTGCTTTTGAATCTTTAAAGTGATAGTCTATATTGTCAGTAAAACCTATAACGTTTGCACCAGCTGATTTAAGTTGATCATATAAAGGTTTCATTGCATCACAAAAGTTTTCAGGATATTTTTTTTGATCTCCTAAACCAAAAATAGCAACTGTTTTATTTGAGAAGTCTATTTTTTTGAAATCATCCCAAACCATTTGCCAGTTCTCTTGAATAGAACCTCCATCCCAGGTGGAAATACCAAATATTATATTATAGTAATCAGTCATATATTCACAACCAGTCACTTTTATATCATACTCTTTTATCTCTTCTAAATGTTTTGAAATCTCATCTGAGATATCTTTTGTTCTTCCTGTTTTACTTGCATAAAAGATGGCAACATTTTTCATATGAAATCCTTTTTCTTTTATTCGTCTTTATTATTATATCAGATTTTAAAAATATATGTTAGAATCATAATATATTTTTTAATTATAAAATTTGTTAAATAAGGATAAATCAAGATGTTTAAGATTATTTTTTTAATTTTTTTTATTATATTCACATCTTTTGCTGCAAATATTACACCAATTCCTGAAACAATTGATTATAATTTAGAAAAAGCACTATTAGGTAAAAAGCTTTTTTTTGACACAAGATTATCTAAAAATAACACTATTTCATGTAGTTCTTGTCATGATTTGACTTCTGGAGGAGATGATAATTTAATTTTTTCAGTTGGTAATGAAGGTAAAGTTGGAAATATAAATGCTCCAACGGTCTTAAATGCAGTTTTTAATTTTAGGCAGTTTTGGGATGGACGAGCAAAAAACTTAGAAGAACAAGTACTAGGGCCAATAGAAAATCCAATTGAAATGGCTCACAATTTTGAATTTTTAATAAAAGAATTAAAAAGAACAGAGTATCTACAAGAATTTGGTAAAATTTATAAAGATGGTATTAGCAAAAAAAATATAGCAAATGCAATAGCAGAGTTCGAAAAAACATTAATAACTCCTAATTCAAGATTTGATGAGTATTTAAAGGGTGATAAGAAAGCAATTACGCAGTTTGAAAAAGAAGGCTATGAACTTTTTAAAAATAAAGGCTGTATTAGTTGCCATCATGGAATAAACATAGGAGGAAACCACTATAACAAGTTTGGTGCAATAGTATCAATTAACAGCAAGAATTTAGGTAGATATAATGTTACTAAAAATGAAGATGATAAGTATTATTTTAAAGTTCCTACTTTAAGAAATATTGAGCTTACATCACCATATTATCATGATGGAAGATATAATGATTTAAAAAATGCTGTCTCTACAATGTCTCAAGTTCAACTAGGACGACCTATAAAAGATGAAGAAATAGAAAAAATAGTGGCATTTCTAAAAACCTTAACAGGCAAATTAAAAATAATTGAATCGGACTAATTATGAAAAAAATAAAAAATATTTATAGTTTGCAACTTTTATTTTTTGCAATATTTATATCCATACTCTTTGTTTATCTATATAAAATTGCAAACAATATCAAAAATTATAATAGTTATAAAAATGATATAAGTTCAATGATGGTCTTAAACTTAAAGCTAAATAATTTTTTAGAAAAAAATGATCAGTTTATAAACTTTGATCTAATTGTAGAAAAGACCAATAATTTTGAAGAAAGATTAGATATTCTTTTAAGAAGTAAAATAGGCGAAGAGTTTGGGGAAGAGTTTATCCCTTTAATAAAAGCAATAAGAAAAGATTATAAAAAAAAGATAGATTTAATCGAAAGGTTTAAATCCAGACAAGCTTCAAATTTAAACTCTCTTCACTATGTATATGATTTAAATCATTATTTTAGTTCAAGAAATATAATAAGTGAAAACCTAAAACTTAAAATGAACAATACTCTTTTTATGATAATGCAACATTTTATAAATCTAAATAAAAAACGTGATGAGATTCTAGCAAATTTAAAAGATATAAAAGAGATTAATCAAACAATAGATTTAAAAAAAATTAACTTATTATATATTCACTCAAAAAAAATAATAGATAATATAGATTATTTAGAAATCACAAAGAGGAAGAGTTTAGGACTAGATTTAAACAAAAAGCTTTTAGTTTTACACTCTCTTTTAATTAAAAAATATAATGAAAAACTTTTCTACCAGTCCATAATTGTTTCTTTTTTCTTTTTATCAATTCTTTTTGGTCTATATTTAATTTATAAGGAACAAAGGAAGACAATAAAAATAAAAAATGAATTATCTGCTTTTAGATTTGCAGTTGAAAATAGTGATAATTCTGTTGTTATAACAGATCCTGATAGAAATATTCTTTATGTGAACGATATTTTTGAAAAAAATACAGGATTTAATAAGAATGATATAAAAGGACAAAAACCAAAATTATTAAGTTCAGGAGAAACCCCTGAAAGTACCTATGTAGATTTAGATAAAAAGCTTAATGCTGGGCAAAAATGGGAAGGTGAGTTTGTAAATAGAAGAAAAGATGGCACTATTTTTTATGAAAAAGCTTCAATTGTTCCTATTATTGTTGATGATGAATTAATAAACTATTTAGCAATAAAACTTGATATAACAAAATATATTGAACAAAATGAGAAGTTAAAACTCTCTTCGGCAGCTTTTGATAATATTCAAGAAGGAATATTAATTTGTGATAAAGATAAAAAAATCATTATATTAAATGATGCTTTATCATCATTAACTGGATATTCAAAAGAAGAGCTATTAGGAAATAGACCAAATATTTTTAAATCAGGTCAACATGATAGAATGTTTTATAAAAAAATGTGGCTTGATATAAAAGAGAATGGTAGATGGAAAGGAAAAGTTTATGATAAAACAAAGGATGGAGAGATTATTCCTTTTTGGTTAAACATAATAGCTTTAAAAAATAAAAGAGGAGAAGTCTCAAAATATATAGCTGTTCATACAAGTTTAAAAGAGATAATTGATACACAAAAGAAGGCTGAGTTTTTAGCATATCATGATAGTTTAACTTCTCTTCCCAATAGGGTTAAGCTAGAAGAAGATTTAAATTATTTGATAAAGTTAGCAAAAAGAAATGCTCTTAATTTATTTGTCCTTTTTATAGATCTTGATAGATTTAAAATTATTAATGATACGTTAGGACATAATATTGGAGACGAATTATTAAAAATTGTATCTTCAAGGATAAAAAAGAATTTAAGACAAAGTGATATCCTTGCTAGAATGGGTGGTGATGAATTTATTGTTGTTTTAGATTCTATTCGTGATAAAAAATCAGCAGGGTATGTTTGTGAAAAAATTTTAAAGGTGATAAAAGAGCCAATAGTTATTGAAAACAATACACTTAATACAAGTGCAAGTATTGGTATTGCAATGTATCCAAATGATGGAGAAAATTATGAAACTCTTATTAAAAATGCTGATACTGCAATGTATCATGCAAAAGATTTAGGAAAGAATAATTTTCAATACTATGATGCTCAATTATCGTTGGATGTTCATGAGCAGTTAAAGATTGAACAAGCATTAAAAGAAGTGGTTAAAAGAAATGAACTTTTTTTAAATTATCAACCACAATATGATTTAAATGAAAAGAATATTCACGGTTTTGAGGCCTTAGTAAGATGGATACATCCAGAATTTGGGTATGTTCCTCCTGATAAGTTTATCCCTATTGCTGAGGATACTGGAAGTATAATAGAGATAGGTAAGTTTATTTTTGAAACAGCTTGCAGAGATTTTGTTAAATTTAAAGAGTTAAACAAAGAGTTGAAATATATTGCTATAAATATCTCTAGTATTCAATTTAAAGATAGTGAGTTTGTTTCAGACCTTATAGCTATTATTAATAAATACAATCTTAAAGCAAATGAAGTTGAACTAGAAGTAACAGAGCGTTATATTATGGAGTTCTCTCAATCAAATATGAATACTATAAACTCTTTAAAAGAGTTAGGATTTAGGTTTTCTATAGATGATTTTGGTACAGGATACTCTTCTCTAAGTTATTTAACAAAACTTCCAATCAATGTTATAAAAGTAGATAAAGCCTTTATTGATAGGACTCCCCATGATAATAATAATGTTCAGATAGCTAAAGCAATAGTTGCACTAGCAAAAAGTTTGGATTATAGTGTAGTTGCTGAAGGCATAGAGGATATAGAACAAGAAGAGTTTTTAAAAAATCTAAAGTGTGATATGGGACAAGGATATCTCTTCTCAAAACCATTAGACTTTGATGGAATAATAAAGTTTTTGAAGAGATAGAGGTGTTACTTCTTTTTACCTTCTGGAATATATTTAAAAAACAGGTATAAAACTGCAAGCATTATAATGATTGTAACAACTGACATAACACTTAATTCTACTTCTGGACCTGCTCCTCTTTGGTAGTTTTTAGGCATAAATAAAAACATCGATGATAGTAACATAAATGATGAAGTGACTATTGCAATTAAGTGTGCAAATACCATGTGAAACTTTGTAATATAAAAATCTTTAACCATTTTCCAAGTTAAAACTGCTGCGGTTAAAACAATAATTAGAACAATGATTTTATCATAATTTGGCTCCATGAGACTCCTTTAAATAAACGCATAGTATTTTAGTAAAATTAACTTAAAAACTACTCAACTTAATTTATTAAATAGAGTTTAAACTCTCTTGAAAAATAAATTAAATATAATATTATATGATTATTAATTAGGAGTTTTCTGTGGGAAATAGCAATGAACGTAAGCTTTTACAGATAGTAAAATATACTCCTGCAATAATTATCTTACTCTCTAGTATAATGATCACGTCCTTTTTATATGATCAATATTCAAAAAGTTTAGAACTTAGAAAAAATAAAAGTAGAATAGAGTTTATAAATAGACAAAAACGACTTATAAAAGAGTATGTAAATACAGTCTATGGACATATGAATGCGATTGATAAAAGTATTAATGAAAAGATTGATAAATTTATTAATCAAAATGTAATAAATGCACATAAAATAGCAACTACTCTTTATGAAAAATATAAAGATACAAAGACGCAAGAAGAGATTAAAGAGATAATTGCAACAGCCTTGAAAGAAATAAGATTTCAAAATGGGGAATCTTATATAATAACAGTTGCTTTAGATGGAGAAATAATTGTTCATCCTACAGCTCCTTTAGGAATGAATGTATTTGCTCAACATAAACAAAAGGGTATTAGTGAACTATATTTAAGGGTTTTTGAAAAATTAAAGATAAAAAATGATTATTACACTTTTTGGTATTGGAAAAAAATTGAGAGTAAAAAGCACTTAAAAAAAGTTGGTTACTTTAAGCTTTTTAAACCTTATAATTGGGCAATAGGAACGGGAGTTTATGTAAAAGATATTGAAGATAGTTTGAAGAGAAAAATAATTGATGAGGTTTCTGCCATTAGGTTTAATGAAGGAAGAAGCTTTATTGCAATAATTGATTTAGAAGATTATACTTTACTCACCCATGAAATTAAAGAGTTTATAGGTAAAAATACTCTAAATATAATTAGCGATCCCTTGAAAATTAAAGAGTATAAGGAGATTTTGAAAAAAGGAGAAGGGTATTTAACATTTTTTTATAATGAAAGAAATGAAAATATTACAGTTTACATAAAAACTTTTCCTAAATGGAATTATGCAATTGCAACTTCATTTTCAAATACAGAGATAGAGGAGATAATAAAAGAGAAAGAAAAAGTTGAAGAAGAAGAGTTTCTTTCTGCTATAAACACACTTTTTATAATCTCTGCACTGTTTACTATTATCCTTTTATTGTTTTCAACATATATATCAAGAGTTTTAGAAAAAATGTTTTTAGCATATAAAAAACAAGTAAAAATTGAGAGTGAGAAGAAATTAAAAGAGGTTATAGATAAAGAGTCTCAATACAATGATCTTTTTACAAAAAATAAGATGATTCAACTTTTGATTGATCCTGAGAGTCTATTGATCTTAGATATAAATGAAGCTGCAATAAATTTTTATGGGTATACAAAAGAAGAGTTTGAAAAATTAAAAATTAGTGATTTAAATACTCTTTCAGAAGAGCAAATAAGAGCAGAGATTCAAAGAGCAACTTCTATGAAAAATGACTATTTTGAGTTTAAACATAGATTAAAGAGTGGAGAAGAAAAAGATGTAAAAGTACATTCAATTCCAGCTACTTTTAAAAATAAAAAAGTTTTATGCTCTACAATTGAAGATATTACTAATCAACTTCAGACAAAATATGAACTTATAAAATCAAAACAAATTTATGAAAACATGTTTAAATTGACAAATGTAGGAATGTTTGTAACTAAAGCAGATTTAAAAGTTGTTGATGTAAATAAGAAATTTTTAGATATGTTAGGATATTCAAAAGAGGAAGTTCTTAAATTAGATATGTATGGAATTACTTATGAAGGAGATTATAATAATTCTGCTGAAAAATATAAAAAGGCTTTAAATAAAGAGATAGATAGTTTTATTTTAGAAAAGAAGTATCAAAAAAAAGATGGTTCTTTATTTGATGCGATATTATCTTCAAAAATGGTACGTGATGAAAATGGAGAACTACTATATGCTTTAGGAACAGTACTTGATGTAACAGAGTTTAAGAAAAAAGATACACTTCTTCTTCAGCAAAGTAAAATGGCTTCTATGGGAGAGATGTTAAGTAATATAGCCCATCAATGGAGACAACCATTATCTTTAATATCAACTCTTTCAAGTGGTTCAAAACTACAGAAAGAATTAGGGCTTTTAACTAAAGACAAAGAGATTGAAGCTTTTGAAAAGATTATTGAAGTTACACTACACTTATCAAATACAATTGAAGATTTTAGAACCTTTTTTCAACCAGATAGAAGACAAGAAGAATTTTCTACGAGTGAATTATATGAAAAAGTATTAAAACTTATAGAAGCAAAGTTTAAAAATAGTGGGATTCAAATCATAACAAATATTGAAGAGATAATGTTAGACTCTTATATGAATAATTTACTTCAAGTAGTATTGAATATTTTTCTAAATGCTTTTGATGCTTTTGAAAATTTAAGTGACAGAAAATTAATATTTTTTGAAATCTATAGAAAAGGCCAAAAAGTTATTTTTGAAATAAAAGATAATGCAGGTGGAATTGAAGAGTCTATAATAGACAGAGTTTTTGAACCATATTTTACTACAAAACATCAGTTTAATGGAACAGGAATTGGACTTTATATGAGTGAAGAAATTGTAAAAAGACATCTTGATGGGAAAATAACAGTAGAAAATGAAAAATTTATTTATGAAGATAAGAGTTATACAGGAGCAAAGTTTATAATTGAATTGGATATTGAATATTGATTTTCAAAATATGGGTACAAAGGTAGAGGATGTCTAAAGAAAAGCTAGAAAAAGTATTTAATATAGCATTGAATAAGGTAAAAGCAAAATCGCTTATTAAAGATAATATCTTTTTAGAAAAAGATATTTTAACTGTTGTAGATGAAAAAATAGATTTAAACAAAATTGATAATTTTTATATCTTTGGTGTAGGAAAAGCTGCTTTTTCTATGGCTAAAGAGTGTGAAAATATAATTGACAAAAGAATTAAAGATGGTTTTATAGTTTCTTATACAAAAGGAAAACTCAATTTTCTTGAACATTTTACTTCAACACATCCAGAAGTTACGAAAAAAAGTATTAAAGCTGCAAAGAAACTTTTAGATAGTGTTTCTAAATTAAAGAAAAATGACTATTTTATTTTTCTTCTTTCTGGTGGTGCTTCTGCAATGATTGAAAAACCAATAAAAGGCTTAAGTTTGGAAGAGTTTACCAAAGCTTCATCAGCTTTATTAACTTCAGGGATTGATATAAAAGCATTAAATACTATAAGAAAATCAATCTCAAATATTAAAGGTGGAAAGTTAGCTGATGCTATTAAAGCAGAAGGAAAAGTACTTGTCTTAAGTGATGTGATTGGAGATGATTTAAATATTATTGGGTCGGCTCCTATGAATAATGGCAGATTCAAACATTATGTTATAGGAAATAATAAGATTGCTTTAAAAGAGGCAGAAAAATATTGTAAAAACAAGTATAAAGTTTCAAAAATAGTAACTACCTCATTGCAGATGAGTTCAAAAGAAGCATCTTGTTATATAAGTGAAAAAATTGAAGAGTATGACAAGAAATATAAAAGTTTTGCACTTTTATTTGGAGGAGAGACCACAACTATTGTAAAAAAAGGTGGTGGTTACGGAGGAAGAAACCAAGAGTTGGCATTAAGACTTCTTCTTGAAAATAAACCAAATAAAAAAATCTCTATTTTATGTGCTGGAAGTGATGGTATAGATGGAAGATCTGATGCGACAGGAGCTTTTATAGATTTTAAAATTTATCAAGAGATTGAGAAAAAGAGTTTAAACCCAAAAGTATATTTAGATAATAGTGATAGTAATACATTTTTTAAGTTACTTAACTATGATTTAACAACAGGTATTACAGGTACAAATGTAATGGATTTTATAATAGTTTTAAAAGATTAAAGCAGTTATAAAAAGAGAAAAGTATAATACGAAAGTATTTACTTAACAAAGAGTAAAAAGTAAAGATTTTTTATACATTAAATGATAATATAGTGTAATTATTTTGTGGTACACTAATTTTAAATTGCATTAAAATAAAACTAACCAAAAAGAAGGGACAAAAAGAATGATAAAAAGATGCCTATTTCCAGCAGCAGGATATGGAACAAGGTTTTTGCCAGCAACAAAAGCGATGCCAAAAGAGATGTTGCCAATATTGACAAAACCATTGATACAATATGGAGTAGAAGAAGCTATGGAAGCAGGATGTGATATTATGGCAATAATCACAGGACGAGGTAAAAGAGCAATAACAGATCACTTTGATATCTCATATGAACTAGAACACCAAATACAAGGTTCATCAAAAGAGTCAATGTTAACAGATATAAGAAATATAATAGATAAATGTACCTTCACATATACAAGACAAAATGAGATGAAAGGTCTAGGAGATGCAATTTATAAAGGGAAAGTACTAGTAGGATCGTCAGCTCCTTTTGCAGTAGTACTAGCAGATGATTTATGTGTAAACCCAGATGGAGATGGAATCTTAACTCAAATGGTAAAACTGTATGAGAAATATAAATGCTGTATAGTAGCCACAATGGAAGTACCAAAAGAAGAAGTGCATAAATATGGAGTAATAGAAGGTAAAGCTATGGAAGATGGAGTATTTATGGTTTCAAATATGATAGAGAAACCAGATAATGATAAAGCACCATCAAACTTAGCAGTAATAGGAAGATATATCTTAACTCCAGATATTTTTGAAATGATACAAAATACAAAACCAGGGAAGAATGGAGAACTACAAATAACAGATGCTCTATGTAGTCAAGCAAAAAAAGGAATGGTACTAGCATATAAGTTCAAAGGTAAAAGGTTTGATTGTGGTTCTGTAGATGGATTTGTTGAAGCCACTAACTATTTTTATGAGTTAGAGAAGAAAAAAGAAGAGTAGTCAAATAAAGAAATAGATAAGTATTGTATAAACAAGGGTTTAATATGAAAGAAATAGATATGCTTTTTAAAGAATTAAAAGAGATTAAAACTAAATTAGATAAAAATTTACTTTCTGATTTATTTAAATCAAATCCAAAAAGATTTGAAGAGTTTAGTCTCTCTTTGGATGAAATGATTTTAGATTATTCAAAAGTTCATATAAATAAAGATGCATTATCTAAACTTTTTGAAGTAGCAGTTGAAACTAAAATTGAAGAGAAAAGAGATTCAATGTTTAGTGGAGAAAAAATAAACAATACAGAAAATAGAGCTGTACTTCATACGGCATTAAGAAGTAAATCTAATCAATCGGTTTATGTAGATGGAAAAGATGTAATACCAGATATTTTAATTGAATTAGAAAAGATGAAAAATTTTACTAATGATATACGAAATGCAAAGATATTATCTTCATCAAATGAAAAGTTTACAGATATAGTAAATATTGGTATAGGAGGTTCACATTTAGGGCCTGAAATGGTTACACAAGCATTATCTCCATATTGTAATACTTTAAAGGTTCATTTTGTATCTAATATTGATTCTTCGCATATTGAAGATACTCTAAAAGATTTAAATCCTTCTACAACACTTGTAATAGTTGCTTCAAAAACATTTACTACTATTGAGACGATGACGAACGCAAATACTGCTAAGAAATGGTTTCAAAACTCACTTAGTGAAGAAGAGTCAAATTTACACTTTGTTGCTTTATCTACTGCTTTAGAAAAAACTAAAGCTTTTGGTATTAGTGATGATAGAGTATTTGGCTTTTGGAATTGGGTAGGAGGAAGATATTCAATCTGGAGTGCCATTGGACTAAGTGTGATGTTAGCAATTGGTGTGGAAAACTTCGATGAGTTTTTAAGCGGTGCATTTGAAATCGATGAGCATTTTAAAACAGCACCTTTAGAAGAAAATATGCCAATAGTTTTAGGACTTCTTGGTATTTGGCATAGAAATATTTGTGATTATGAAACAAGAGCACTTCTTCCCTATGATCAAAGATTAAGCTCTTTTCCTAGGTATGTACAACAACTTGATATGGAAAGTAATGGCAAAAGTGTAGATTCTCGTGGAAATGAACTTTCAATAAAATCAGGTCCAATAGTTTGGGGAGAACCAGGTACAAATGCACAACACTCATTTTTCCAACTTTTACATCAAGGAACTAATATAATCCCTTGTGAATTTATGATTGCAGTAAATAATCATGAAGAAGATATGCAGATGCACAATGACCTATTAATCGCGAACTGTTTCGCTCAAAGTCAAGCTTTGATGAATGGAAGAAATTTAGATGAAGTAAAAGAGATATTAAAAGAGTCAGGATTATCTGAGGATATGATTGAAGAACTTGCTCCACACAAAGTATTTAAAGGGAATAGGCCTTCATCAACTCTGATTTATAAAAAACTTGATCCTAAGACATTAGGAAAAATAATTGCTCTTTATGAGCATAGAGTTTTTGTAGAGGGGGCTGTTTGGGATATAGACTCTTTTGATCAATGGGGAGTTGAACTTGGAAAAGAGTTAGCAAGTAAAATGCTTACTTATATAAAAGGTGATGAAGTGGCAAAGAGTATTGATTCATCAAGTAGGGGATTATTAAATACTGTAAAACTATGGAATAAAGATTAACAATACAAAAAATAAAAAAGGAACATTTTATGGATGTTTTTATGTCTGTACTTTTTATAATTGCCATTTTGGCATTTATCTTTTTTAAATTTATAAAACCTTTTTTAGATAAAAGATATAAGTAGTTTTAATCTTTACTATTTAATACTTTTCTATTATGCTCAATAATGTCTTCATGAGTTTTTATTAATTCACCCTTTAGTTTCTTTTTATAATAAATGAATAGATTTACTATCGTAGTTATTACAATAAGACCAATAAATATAAACAAAAACATTTGTGTTAGTAAGTTATTAAATTCCAAAACATACCTTTATAAGCTTTATTTAAATGTTATTTTAAAGATATTTAGATAAAAAGTAACTTAAATGTAATATAAAAATTTAAGGTATATCAAAGAATATCAATATTTAACTCTTATTTTGATTGATATTTTTGATTTTAAAATGGTGGAGATGTGGAGAATCGAACTCCAGTCTTAAAACAGCTACTATCAGCGTCTACATGCTTAGAAGGGTTGAAAAATTTCACTTCACAACAGCTCAACCCGCAAGACAATTGCGAAGCTAAGATTTAAATTGTCTCAAATTAGTCAAATCAATCCTAATAAGATAATCTATCTTGGGTGAACCCACTAAAATCTACTTAGATAGAATCAGTAGTGTGAGCCTCCGAGGTCTCAAGCCCTAGGGCGAGTCCTATAAGTTGTTAAACTTACGCAGCTTTTGCGTAAGCTGGAGCGTAATCAGTATTGTTTGCGTCTAAAAAAAATGAACCGCGTAACGGCATGTTCAGGCCGACATGCAACTAATCCTCACTGCTCTAATCGATACCAAGTCATCCCCACTTAAAAATGAGAAGCGAATTATAGCAGAAGAATTTTAGATTTACAAGTGATTAATGAAAGAGAAAGCTTTTAAAAGCTTTCCCATTCGTCATTATCATTGGATTGAGAAGTAATTGTTTGTGTTTTTACAGGTTCAACAAGCTTTTCTTTTTTTAAAGGTTTGTTTATTGTAGGTTTTGGTTTAGGCTTTATATCAATTTTTTTTATAGTTGATATTGAGCTTTGTAGATTTATTTCATCACCTTTAACATTATCCTTACCATTAAACTTTTTTGCATTTGCATTAGTAACAATTTTTTGTGCAATAGTTGATGTTTGTTCAGCTATTCCTTTTGTATTTGTTGCGACACTTGCATTTTGTTGAGTTTGTTGATCTAGTTGATTTACAGCATCATTAATTTGTTCAATTCCTATTAATTGCTCTTTAGAGGATTCTGAAACTCTTGTAATAAGGTCAATTGTATTTGTGATATTTTCATTAAGACCATTATATCCTTCAATCATACCATCAGCAATCTCTTTTCCTTCGTTTGCTTTAATGTTCGCATCTTCTACTAAGTCCTTAATCTCCTTAGCAGCTTCGGCAGATCTTGCTGCAAGGTTTCTAACTTCTGCTGCAACAACTGCAAAACCTTTTCCTGCTTCACCTGCTGTTGCTGCTTCAACTGCTGCATTAAGTGAAAGGATATTTGTTTGGAATGCAATTTGATCAATAACAGTAATAGCTTCATTGATAGAAGTTACTTTTTCATTGATTTCATCCATCGCAACTGTAGTTTTCACTGCTAATTGTTGTCCAGAACTTGAAGAGTGATTAAGTTTATTTGCATATTCTGACATTTGAGATACAGATTCACTATTCCCTCTAATATTTTGAGTAACTTGTTCTAGTGCGGCAGCTGTTTCTTCAAGTGAAGCGGCAGCGCTATTTGCACTATCATTTAGGTTTTCTACATTAGTTAAAAGGTGATGAGCACTATTATCAAGAGTAAGTCCATTTTTCTTATTCTCAATTAGCATTTGGGTAATTAAGTCACCAAGGTTATTTAATGCAACTGAAATCTTACCATTATCATTCTCAACTTTTTTAGTAAAGTCTAAATGTGAAAAATCCTCTAATACTGATAAAAGTTTATTTGTATCAGTACAAACATTTGCTTCTAAAGCTTGAAGCATTTCATTTAGTTTTTGTCTTAACTCTTCTAAAGTATTTGAATGAATTGGTTCATTGAACCTTTTATGCATATTTCCTTTTTCAACTTCTTCTAGCATTTTTTTAACTTCTTCAATAAATTTATGTTCTGAAGTTACTAATTCTTTACTGTTTTCAATATTTTCATTTATAACTTTAAGCATCTTACCTATTTCATCTTCTGAGTCAATTTGTACAGGTTTAACTTCTGATGATTCTTTATTTACAAACTTAAAGAAACTAATAAGCCCTTTTTCTAAGTTTTTAAGAGGTTTTAGTATTACTCTTCCAAATACTATATATACAACAGATAATAAAACAAGACCTAATGCAAAAACAGCACACATAATAATAAAGCTTAAAGAGCTTACATTTGCAAGTTGGTCTTCAATAGGTGTAATTACCTCTAAAGAACCTCTTACATCTCCCATCTTCCAATCATTTCTTGGAGTATCAGTTCTTATATTGTGACATTTTACACAACCTTCAGCAACCATATAGTCTGGTATAGCAACTCTTACAGACTCTTTCCCTTCATACTTTTCAATAGAGATATAAGGTTCTTCGTCTCCATTTCTAAATTTTTTCATAGCAGTTTCTGAAAAATCATCTAACTGTCTTGAAGCTCTATTTGGGAAAGGGTAATCACTATAAAGTTTTAGCTTAATCCCACCTTCTTGCGCACTAACTAATGCTCCCATATCATGAATCATAGTTGCAGGCAAGGGAATCGTGTCTTTTTTAGTTGCGTGGTCAAAATTAATTTTAATTTCTGAATTACTTTTTACCACTGGAACAACATTTTTAGCATAATAAGCTCTTAGTGTTTTATATTGATCAACAATATTTTTAGCACTTATTATACTTTGATTAATTACATTATCTCTTGTTTGATAAGAAATAAAAAAATAGATTCCCCATACAGCAATTATTGCTATAACAATTACTGGTAGAAAAATCTTAAACATTATACTTTTACTATTCATGCATATCCTTTGAATAATCTTAACTGAATATATTAGCGAAAAAATATAAAATGCGCTTGATTCTAGTCAAAAAAAATTAAGTTATTTTTAACAAATCTTTACCAAAAATAGCTTATAATAATAAATATTTTTATTGGAGAATTAAATGGAAAAAAAAGGTATTTTAATCATAGGTGCAGGTGGTGTAAGTAGAGTTGCAACAGTAAAGTGTGCTATGAATATTGATACATTTGAAAAAATTACTTTAGCATCAAGAACTATTAAAAGATGTGACTCTATAGCTATGTATATAAAAGATAGCCTAGGTGTAGAAATAGCAACTGCACAAGTTGATGCAGATGATATTCCTCAATTGGTAGAACTTATAAAAGAAGTAAAGCCTAAAGTAGTATTAAATGTAGCTCTTCCATATCAAGATTTAACAATTATGGATGCTTGTACACAATGTGGAGTCGATTATGTTGATACTGCAAATTATGAACATCCCGATGAAGCAAAGTTTGAATATAAAGAACAGTGGGCTAGAAATGATCAGTTTAAAGAAGCTGAAATAAAAGCACTTTTAGGTTCAGGTTTTGATCCTGGTGTTACAGGTGTATTTTGTGCATACGCTCAACAAAACTTATTTGATGAGATAAACTATATTGATATTATGGATTGTAATGCAGGGGATCATGGGTATCCTTTTGCAACAAACTTTAATCCAGAAATCAACTTAAGAGAAGTATCTGCAAATGGAAGATATTGGGAAGAGGGCGAGTGGATAGAAACAAAGCCACTTGAAATAAGAGTTGAACATGACTATCCGGAAGTTGGAGTTAAGCCTTCTTATTTACTTTATCATGAAGAGTTAGAGTCTTTATCAAAGAATATAAAAGGTTTAAAAAGAATTAGATTCTTTATGACATTTGGTGATTCATATATTCAACATATGAATTGTTTACAAAATGTAGGAATGCTAGGAATTGAGCCTGTAATGCATAAGGGTGTAGAGATTATTCCTATTGAATTTTTAACTACACTTTTACCAGACCCAGCATCTTTAGGCCCAAGAACTGTAGGTAAGACAAATATTGGTTGTATTATTGAAGGGTACAAAGATGGTAAGAAGAAAAAAGTTTATATCTACAATGTTTGTGATCATCAAGAGTGTTATAAAGAGACTGGGGCTCAAGCCGTATCTTATACAACTGGAGTACCTGCAATGATAGGTACAAAAATGCTTTATAAAGGTATTTGGGATGGAAAAGGTGTGTTCAACATAGAAGAGTTTGAAGCAAAACCTTTTATGGATGAACTTATGACTCAAGGACTTCCTTGGAAGATTCTTGATTTACCAGTAGAATAATTTTTAAAGGAGTGAAGATGCAAAAGTATATCTGTACAATATGTGATTGGGTTTATGACCCTGCGCTTGGAGATCCTGAAGGTGGTATTGAACCTGGAACAGCGTTTGAAGATATTCCAGAAGATTGGGAATGTCCTGATTGCGGTGTAGCAAAAGAGGATTTTGAACCATACGATGGAGAATAAAGTTTTAAAGAGTATTGAAGAATTACCAAGTCCAGCCTTTGTATGTGAAGAGAGACTTTTAAGAAAAAATCTTGAACTTTTAAAAAAGGTTCAAGATGAAGCAGATGTGAAAATTTTGTTAGCATTAAAGGGTTTTGCTCTTTGGTCAACTTTTGATTTATGTAAAGAGTATTTACAAGGATGTTGTGCAAGTGGTTTACATGAAGCAATCTTAGCCAAAGAAGAGTTCGGACGAGAAGTTCATACTTATTCTCCTGCTTTTAAAGAAGAAGAGATAGATGAAATTATTGAAATTTCAAACCATTTGGTTTTTAACTCTTTTAATCAGTTAAATCAATTTAGGGAAAAAGCACTTGGGAAAACTTCTATTGGACTAAGGGTAAACCCTGAATACTCTTCTGTTGAGGTAGATTTATATAATCCTTGTGGCGTATATTCAAGGCTTGGTATTACAAAGGAAAAGTTTCAAGCTGATAATCTAGAAGGAGTAGAAGGATTACATTTTCATGCACTATGTGAACAAAATGTAGATGCTTTAGAAGGAGCTTTATCAAATTTTGAAGAAAAATTTGGTGCTTTTTTACCCCAAATGAAATGGGTAAACTTTGGAGGAGGTCATCATATCACAAGAAAAGACTATGATGTGGAAGGTTTAATTAGACTTCTAAAAGAGTTTAAAAAAAGATATCCTCATTTGGAAGTTTATTTAGAACCAGGAGAGGCTGTAGGTTGGCAAACAGGTTACTTAGTGGCTACTGTGCTAGATATTGTAGAAAATCAAATGTCAATAGCCATTTTAGATACTTCTGCTGAAGCACATATGCCTGATACTTTAGCTATGCCTTATAGACCAGATATAAGAGATTCTGGAAAAGAAAATGAGAAAAAACATACATATCGTTTAGGTGGCAATACATGTTTAGCAGGGGATATAATTGGGGATTATTCATTTGATAAAGCTTTAAAAGTGGGTGATAAAATAATACTTGAAGATATGATTCACTATACTATGGTTAAGACAACTACATTTAACGGAATAAAGTTACCATCAATTGTAATAAAAAAAGAGGAAGAGTGTTATCAAGTTGTAAAAGTGTTTGGTTATAATCAATATAAAACAAGATTATCATAATCTTGGAAGGGGAAGTTATAAATGGGACAAGATAGAGTTATTATTGCGGATGAGTTTAAAGATAATGAAGAAATTGATACAGAAGAAGAGATAAAACATAATAAAGATAGTAGAAGAGATAGAAAAGAGCTTAAATCAAAAGGTAAAAAAGTTCAAATCTGGGTTAAAAAAGAGACTTTAGAGTATGAAAAAGAACTTACTAAACTTCAAATCGAACTATTAAAATTTCAAAACCATGTAAAAGAAAAAGGACTTAAAGTTCTTATGATTTTTGAAGGAAGGGATGCTGCTGGAAAAGGTGGAACAATAAAAAGAATTACTGAACACCTAAACCCTAGGGGTGCAAGAGTTGTTGCTCTTGAAAAACCAAGTGATAAAGAAACTACTCAATGGTATTTTCAAAGATACACTCAGCACTTACCAAGTGCAGGGGAAATAGTATTATTTGATAGATCATGGTATAACAGAGCTGGTGTTGAACCTGTAATGGGATTTTGTACATCAGAAGAACATCATGAGTTTTTAAGAGAAGTTCCAGAGTTTGAAAATATGCTTGTGAAATCTGGAATTATCTTGATGAAGTTCTATTTTTCAGTATCAAAAAAAGAACAAGCTAGAAGATTTAAAAAAAGAGAAACTGATCCTTTAAAACAGTATAAATTATCTCCTGTAGATAAAGAGTCACAAAAGCTTTGGGATAAATATACAATTGCTAAGTTTTCTATGTTAATGGCTTCAAATAGTGATGTTGCTCCATGGACAGTAGTTAAGAGTGATGATAAGAAAAAAGCTAGAATAAATTGTATTAAGCATATCTTATCAATTGCTGAATATCCAAATAAAATAGATGATAGTGAGATTAAAACAAATGGTAAAATACTAATTTCTGGTGGAGAAGAACTAGGAATTATGGAAGATGAAAATAAATTTGCAAAGGCATAGAAAAAAATGAATTTAAGTGATTTTGAGAAGACAAACTATAGTGGTTTATATATTTCAAAAGCTGCTCATCCAGCTTTTGGTAAAAAATATATTGCAAGATTTCAGTATGATAAAAAAAGATATGTAAAAGTTCTTGGGTATACAAAAAAAGATAATCTTACTAAAAAGGCTGCTTTAAACTTAATGCAAAAGTTTAAAGACTCAATTGTAATAACAAAAGAGCAGAAGTCTTCAAAAAATACTAAAAATACTAAAATAAATGATGAAAAGTATGAAGAACTATTAGATGAAAATAGAACTTTAAAAGAGATACTTGGAAACTTTAAAGATGTAGATCCTCAGGTTTTAAATGATGGAATTCAAAAAATCTATGACCTAGAAGAGCTTAAAGATTATCAAATTGAGTTAATAAAACTTCAAAGTTATCTTGAGTCTCAAAACAAAAGAATGATTATTCTTTTTGAGGGAAGAGATGCTTCTGGTAAGGGTGGTGCTATTAGACGTATTACTAGATATATGAATAATAAACATTATAGAATAGTTGCTCTTGGTAAACCAACTGAAACTCAAAAAAATCAGTGGTTTTTCCAAAGATATATTCAACACTTTCCAACAGGTGGTGAAGTAGTTTTATTTGATAGGTCTTGGTATAACAGAGCTATGGTAGAACCAATTTTTGGATTTTGTACAAAAGAAGAGTATGAAATCTTTATGGAAGATGTTGTAAATTTTGAACAAGATTTAGTAAGACAAGGAATGATTTTAATTAAACTTTATTTCTCAGTTTCAAAAGATGAGCAAAAAAGAAGATTTGATAGAAGAATCAATGATCCTCTTAGACAATGGAAATTTTCAGAAGTTGATATGCAAGCACAGGATTTATGGTCTGAGTTCTCAGAAAAAAAATATGAGATGTTAAGACGTACTTCTTCTAGATCTGCTCCTTGGCATGTTATTAGAAGTAATGATAAACATAAAGCAAGACTTGAAGCCATGAAGATTATTTTAAATTCTGTTGATTATGATGGAAGAAATTATACTCTAGATTTCCAAGCAGATGAAAATGTTAATATCTCTGTACAAAAAGAGTTAATGCAAATGAGAAAATCAGCTAATTACTAAGCTGGTATCTCTTTATTACCAAGGATTTGAAGAATTATCTTCATTCTTGGTTTTTACTTTCTTTAGAAGAACTTGAGTTTTCTTATCTTGTATTTTTCCTAACCATTTTTTCTCTTCTAAATCAGATATTTCTTGAGGTTTTATTTTTTGTTGTTGTTTTGATTGCTGTTCTTTTTTATCTTTTTCTTTCTTTTTATCTTCCTTTGATTGTTGTTTATTTTGTTTTTGTTCTTCTTTTTTTTCTTTATCTTTTTGTTTTTCTTTGTTATCTTGGTTTTGTTTATCTTTATTCTCTTTGTTATCTTTATTTTTTTGTTTTTTATCTTGCTCTTTTTTCTTTTTGTCTTGTTTATTCTCTTTGTTGTTTTTTTGATTCTTTTTATTTTGGTCTTTCTTTTGTTGTTTTATTTTATCAAGTGCTTTTTGAACAGTATCAAGGTTTTCTCTAGTCTCTTTATCTGCTTTAATTTTTAATGCGGATTCATACATTTTTTTTGCATTTTCTAAATCATTAAGTTTGACATATGAATTACCCATATTATGAAGCTTTTTATACTCTAACTCTTGGTCTGTAGTAGTAACATTTTTATATCTACTAAGAGCCTCTTTATATTTTCCTTCTTTGTACAATGAGTTTGCAAGATTATATCTAGCTTCCGGAGTATTTGCTACTTTTTCAAAATCTTTTGAGGCCTTTTTATACTCTTTATTTTGGTATTCTTTGTTTGCTTTATTTATTGTTTGAAAGTCAAATTCTATAGCTTTTAAATCATTATTTATTAAGAGGCTTAAAAAAATTACTAAAGAAGTAGCAGACTTTTTAGATAAAAATTTAGGAAGAGATGAAAAGGCTATTAAAAGAATAAATATAGCTAATCCTAAAGGGTAATAGAATAGTTCAGTATAAGTTTTAAATTTTTTAGATTCTAACTCTTTTTTTGAGGATTTTCTATCAATATCAGCTAGAATTTGAGTTATGTCTTCATTTGAAATTGAGTAATTAATGTATCCACCTTTTGTATTAAGACTTAGATTTTTAATACTTTCATTTAATGAAACAGTAACAATTGAACCATCTTTTTTTGTCATAAATTCACCGTTTTCTAACTTTATTGGTGCTGCTTTATTAGTAGCAACTGCTATTGTATAGATGTTTATAGCATTTTTATTTGCAAACTCTATCTCATCTGTATAAGTAGTATTATTTCCACCATCTGTTAAGAGAATCAGGTTTTTATTATCATAATCTTTTAATAGCTTGTTTGTTGTTTCTAGTGTTGAGAATATATTTGAGCCATTATTAAAATTCATTCCTGTATCTAAGTTATTAACTAGTATTTTTAGAGAATTAAAGTCTTGTGTTACAGGAGAGAGGATAAAAGAATCTTTTGCAAAAAGTACTACAGCTATTGCATTTTTTTTAGCATTTTCAATAATACTTAGAAGTTTTTGTTTAGCCATTGTTAGTCTATTTGGGTAGATATCATTTGCTAACATAGATTTTGAAACATCAATTGCAATAACTATACTTGCTACTTCTTGCTTAAAAGAGTGTTCTTTTTCATTTGCAACTGGACGTGCAAGTGCTATTGTCATCAAAATAAGAGAAATAAAAAATAGAGTATTTCTTGTTGTTTTCCCCATATGTTTATTTGATATAGAGAGTTTCCCTAAGACTTCTTTTGAAAAATATTTCTGAAAACTATCTTTATTTGTCAAGATTAAAAACATTAGAAGAAATATTGGAATCAACATGAAAAATAGTACATTTTGGTATAAAAATTGCAATCTCTTTTACTCACTTTTGTTTGTATAAAATGTATTTTATATAATCCTTATTAATTTTTAGATAAAATCACGTCTAAATTTAAAAAAAAATCGGAGTAGATTAATGGAATTTAACGCAAATAGAGTTGATGAAGCTAATGCAGTTATTACTTCAACTATTTCTGCTGAAACAGTAGAAAAGAATATTGATAAAGTAGCTAAGCAAGCTGCAAAGACAATGGATATCCAAGGATTCAGAAAAGGTAAGGTTCCTGTAGCTGTTGTAAAACAAAGATATGCTGAGAAGTTAACAGAAGATGCAGAAGGTGAAGCATTAAGAGCTGTTTTAGCTGATGGTCTTAAAGAGTTAGAAATTGCTAACGAAGATATTGTAGGTGAGCCTGCAATTTCAAAATATGACAAAAAAGAAGATGGTTCAATTGAAGTAGAAGTAAAAGTAGCTTGTAAACCAAATGTTGATTTAGGTGATTATAAAGCAGCTCTTCCTGTAGTTGAAGATAAAGCAGTTGATGCAAAAGAGATTGATTCAAGAATTGAAGAAATGGCTAAGCAATCTGCACCACTAGAAAAAATCAAAAGAAAAAGAATGGTAAGAGATGGTGATCATGCTGTTATCGATTTTGAAGGTTTTGTTGATGGTGTTGCATTTGAAGGTGGAAAAGCTGAAGAGTACGCATTAGAAATTGGTTCAGGTTCTTTCATCCCAGGATTCGAAGAGCAAATCATTGGTATGAAATATGAAGAAGAAAAAGATGTAACAGTTACTTTCCCAGAAGCTTATCAATCAAAAGAATTAGCTGGTAAAGAAGCAGTATTTAAAGTAAAACTTCATGAAATCCAAGAAAAAGTTGCAGCAGAAATCAATGATGAATTCGCTAAGCAATTTTTACCAGATGCTGAAGAAGCTACATTAGATGCATTAAAAGCAAAAATTGAAGAGCAAATGAAAAATGAAGCAAAAGGTCTTTACTATAGAGAAGAGCTTAAACCAGCTTATTTAGATACTTTAGTTACTGAGTTAAACTTTGCATTACCATCTTCAGTAGTTGACCAAGAGATTAACTTTGCACTTAACAACAAAGTTAGAGGTATGAAAGAAGATGAGATTAAAGAACTTCAAGAAGATGCTTCTAAAGTTGAGTCTATGAGAGATGAGTTAAGAGAAGATGCAGAGAAATCTGTAAAAGCTACATTTATTGTTGATGCTTTAGCAAAAGCTGAAGGTGTAGATGTAAGTGATCAAGAAGTTACTCAAGTAATTTATTATGAAGCAATGCAAATGGGTCAAAATCCACAAGATGTATTAAAGCAATATCAAGATGCTGGATATTTACCTGCAATTAAAATGTCAATGATTGAAGATAAAGTAATTTCTAAATTATTAGACGAAAAATTAGGACAATAAACCTAAAATTAGGATAGGAAAAAATGAGTTATATACCATACGTAGTTGAGAAAAGTGGAAGAGGTGAGAGAAGTTACGATATTTATTCAAGACTTCTTAAAGATAGAATTATTATGTTAAGTGGTGAGATAAATGATCAAGTTGCATCATCTATCGTTGCACAGCTTCTTTTTTTAGAGGCAGAAGATCCTGATAAAGATATCTACTTATATATAAACTCTCCAGGTGGAGTAATTACAAGTGGTATGTCAATTTATGACACTATGAACTATATTAAACCAGATGTTTGTACTATTTGTATTGGTCAAGCGGCTTCAATGGGTGCATTTTTATTATCTTCAGGAGTAAAAGGAAAGAGATACTCTCTTCCTCACTCTAGAATCATGATTCACCAACCTTTAGGTGGAGCTCAAGGTCAAGCAACTGATATTCAGATTCAAGCAAAAGAGATTCAAAGAATGAAAGATGAATTAAATGCTATAATTGCTGAACAAACAGGACAAGATATAAAAACTGTTGAAAAAGATACAGATAGAGACAATTTCATGAGTGCAACAGAAGCTTGTGAATATGGTTTAATTGACGAAGTTATTAAAAATCATAAGTAAAAAAGTATGATTAGAGAAGTAATAACGTATCCAAATAAACTACTTAGAACAAAATCAGAAGATGTGACGGAGTTTAATGATGAACTCCACACACTTCTTGATGACATGTATGAGACAATGATTGCAGAAAACGGAGTAGGTTTAGCCGCTATTCAAATTGCAATTCCTCTTAATGTTTTAATAATAAATCTTCCAAATGAAGAAGAGATTCAAGACAAAGATGATTTAATTGAAGCAATAAATCCAGTAATCACACATAAAGACGGAACTCAAGTTTATGTTGAAGGGTGTTTAAGTGTCCCAGGATTTAATGAAGAAGTTAAAAGAGCTCAACATATAGTTGTAGAGTATTTTAACAGAGATGGTGAAAAACAGACTATGGAAGCTGAAGATTTTTTAGCTGTTGCTTGGCAACATGAAATGGAACATCTATCAGGACATCTCTTTATTGAAAACTTATCTTTTATGAAAAGAAAGAAGTTTGAAAAAGATTGGAAAAAGAAGTTGAAGCAGAAGTCATAGACTTCTCTTAACTCCTCCTTGAATAAATATCAATGCTGCTGCTGCAAAGGCTAAAATAACAAGAAACTCTGATATGGGGTTATTTGAAAATATAAACAATCCAAAGTTTATAATAATTGCCCCTAATATGGTTTTCTTCCACGAATCAAAAATATCTAGTTTAATTTTTTTATCATCCTTATTATTTATATAATATCTAGTTACAAGTAGTAATGTAATTGTAAATATTAATACAAACAACCCAATTAACTGAGAAGAGGCATTTAGGCTAAGTGGTGAATGTAGTAAAATCAATGAAGAAGAGACTCCTAATCCTACGAAGGGAAGTACTTTTATTGATTGTTTTGAATATTTATCTAAAACTGATTCAGGGTTTTCATTATATGCGTCTATCTCATTTTGGCACTGTTGCATAAAACAGGCACTAAGTAAATCCTGAGCTGAAGATTTTTCTTTTGTAGTTTCTGACATATTAACTCTTTTGTAATTATTTGTTTTATGATATAGAATTTTTTTTATATATACAATTAAAAGTATACTATAAAAACATTTTTTATAAAAGATGTAACCTTTTTTAATACTTCTACTATTTTTTTGATTATTTGGTGATAAATAAAGTCTATGTATTTAATAATATTAAATATTACCTTTGTTTAAACTCTTTTCTATATAATTATAAAAATTATAATCTGAAAGAGAAATATGAAGATAATAAAATCTGCAACATTAAATGAGATTGAAGCAAAAGAAGTAAATGTAGAAGCAACATTTACAAAAGGTTTACCAAGTTTTACAATAGTTGGTTTAGCTTCAAATAATATACAAGAATCAAAAGATAGAGTAAAGTCGGCACTTTTAACAAATGAGTTTAAATTTCCTCCTAAAAAAATCACAATAAACTTGGCTCCAAGTGAAATAAAAAAGAGTGGAAGTCATTTTGACCTTTCTCTTGCTTTACTTATATCTTTATATGAAGAGAAAAATATTTCTTTTGAAGAGTTTCATATTTTTGGTGAATTATCTTTAAATGGCTTAATAAAAGATAGTAACTCAATTTTTCCTATTATTTTATCTTTAGCAAAACAAGGTTTGGTAAAAAATGTTTTAGTATGTGAAGATAGTGCGAAAAAAATATCAAAAATCCCAAATATAAGTATATATTGTGTAAAAAACTTAATTGAAGCAATAGAGTTTTTTAAAAGTAAAGATAAGAATAGATTTCTTTTTAAAAAAGAGAGTTTGAAACATGAAAAAATAAATATAAATGGAAAAGAGTTTTTCTTTTTAAATAAATATTTAAATGACTTCAAAGATATAAAAGGTCAAGAAAATGCTAAAAAAGCAGCTTTAATTTCAGCCGCAGGTAATCATAATATTTTGTTAGTTGGCTCTCCTGGGAGTGGAAAAAGTATGATAGCAAAAAGACTACCGTATATAATGACACCTATGAGTTTAGATGAAATATTAGAGATTGCCAAACTTCAAGCCTTGGATTTGAAAGAACCAGATTTTAAGCCAATAAGAATACAACGTGCCCCACACTGTACAAGTTCAAAAGCTTCAATTCTAGGTGGTACAAACTTAGGTGAAGTTGCCCTTGCTAATAATGGCTCACTTTTTTTTGATGAGTTACCTCACTTTTCTTCTTCTATTTTAGAATCATTGAGAGAACCTTTAGAGGATAATAAGCTTTTAGTAAGTAGAGCAAATTCTAAAGTATTGTATGACACAAAATTCTTATTTATAGCTGCAATGAATCCATGTCCTTGTGGAAACTTATTATCTTTGAATAATATATGTAGATGTAGTGATGTAGAAATAAAAAGGTATAAAAATCGTTTAAGTGAACCTTTTCTTGATAGGATTGATTTATATATTATTATGAATGAAACAAGTTTTAAAGATAAGGCAAGTGTATCTTCAAAGCAGTTGCATGAGTCAGTAATAAATGCTTTTAAAATGCAAGTTTTAAGAGGACAAAAAGATTTAAATGGAAAACTTTGTGATGAAGAGATTAGTAAGTATTGTATATTGAATGATGAGTGTCAAAATATTCTAGAAAAAGCTACACAAAATTTCAACCTTTCATTTAGAAGTATAAATAAAATCAAAAAAGTTGCAAGAACAATTGCTGATCTAGAACAATCCTTCAATATAGAAAAGAAACATCTTTTAGAAGCACTATCTTATAGAAGAAGATAAGTAGCAAAGTTTAGATATAATACGCTTTTAAATAGATTGAAGGAATTATTAAATGAATAAGTGTGGATATGTTTCAGTAGTAGGACGACCCAATGCAGGTAAAAGTTCACTTTTAAATTGGCTTGTAGGTGAAAAAATAGCAATGGTATCTCATAAGGCAAATGCAACAAGAAAAAGATCAAATATCATTGTAATGCATGAAGATGATCAAATTGTATTTGTAGATACTCCAGGATTACACGAAACAGAAAAACTACTTAATCAATTCATGTTAGATGAAGCATTAAAAGCAATTGGAGATTGTGATTTAATTCTTTTTTTAGCACCAGTTACTGATAAATTAACACACTATGAGAACTTTTTAGAAAAGAATAAAAAGAATACAAAACATATTCTACTTTTAACTAAAATTGATAATGTAACAAACAATGAAGTCTTAGAAAAAATGAAAGAGTATGAAGAGTATTCTGAAAATTATGAAGCTATTATTCCAGTATCAATTAAAAAACAAACGAGACACTCAGATATACTAGATGTAGTAGTGAAAAATCTTCCAGAACATCCCTATCTTTATGATCCAGAAATTATGACAACAGAACACATGCGAGATATTTTTAAAGAGTTTATTAGAGAATCAATTTTTGAAAATATATCAGATGAGATTCCATATGAGACTGATGTAATCATAAATAGAGTAGAAGAGAAAAAAGATTTAGATGTGGTAAAAGCAACTATTATTGTTCAAAAAGGAACTCAAAAAGGAATGATAGTGGGTAAAGGTGGTAGTGCTATTAAACGTATAGGAAAAGATGCAAGACTAAAGATTGAAAAATTAACTGGCAGAAAATGTTTCTTGGAACTATTTGTATCTATTAAAAAAGGGTGGACTAAAAATAAACAAGGTCTTAAAGAGCTTGGTTATGATGTTACCTTTTAATTAAATAATCTAAAAAAATATTAATTTAAACTAAATACAAACTTTTTAATAATAAAATATCTTATAAAATATTTTTCTAGGGGAAATAAAATAGAGATATTAGAAATAAAATCAAGTGAGATAATTGATAACAGATATATTAGAAAGTTTGTTTTTTCAAATATAAAATCAAAAAATATAAACTTCTCAAAAAAGAGTAAATTCTATTGTAATTATATTAAAGAGTTACTTCTTTATCAAGTAATTATTTTTGATGAAATTCCTAAGTTTTTTCTATATAAATCAATGTCAAAAAATGAACTTTTTATAGAAGATAATTATTTGATTGTTTATCAAGACTCAAAGCTTTATTATCTTCAAAAAATTGAGAATAAAAGTAAAATAAATGAGTTAATTACATATATACAAAAGAGTTTAAATCTTGATGAACTTACATCTATTCCAAAAAATAAAGTTGTATTAAATAAACAATCCTCCCACGAATTTTCTAGAGTAATTAAATCAAATCTTTTTAATTATTTCTTTTTATATCTATTTCTACTCTGTATAGGGTTCTATAGTTTTGATTTTATAAAAAAAGAGCCTAGTTATGAACTTGAAAATATTCAAAAAAGTTCAAAAAATCTAAAGAAAGAAATTGTGTTTAAATATATATCTAAAGAGATAACTCTTTTATTTAAAATGGCAGAAGAATTAAATATACAGATACTATCTTTAAGTTTTAAAGAATCAAAATTTATGTTAACTCTTAGTGCAAAAGAGAAAAAAAGTCTTTATGCTTTTTTAGAGAAAATAAAGAATAGTAGTGTTGAAAATATGCTCTTTAATAAAGAGTTAAAAAGGTATATGGCAAATGCAAGTTTTAAAGTCAATAGAAGATAAGTTTGATTTCTTTCCTTTTGGAGTGAAGCTTGCATTCTTTTTATTTCCAATATTAGCTTTCACATTTTTAACATATTTTATTTATGAAGGAGAGCATAATAAACTCTATATTCCTAAAAAAATTATAAGTGTAAAAAGTATTAAAATGAAAGAATCAGTTGTTGAAATCTTAAAAGAGATTGAAAAGTATACTTTTGAACATGAAATTGAAGTACATTTACTAAAAAAAGATAAGAGTTATATAAAGTTTGAAGTTTTTTCATCTTTGAGAAAAAGAATTCTTTTTTTAAATTATTTAGAAGGTTTTAACTCTTTTTCAAAGATACATGAGTTTAAATTTTTTAAAGATAGTTTGATTGTAGAAGTAGAGTTTAAAAAGTTTTATAAAAAAGAGAAGTTTATATTAACAAATGAACTCTCTTTTATTGAAAACAAGAAAATAGAAAAGAAATTAGTTCTTCAAGCAATTGTTGGGAAAAGTGTTTTAGTCAATGGTTACTGGTTTAAAATTGATGATAAAATTGATTCCTTTATATTGAAAAAGATAGAGAAGAACAGTATTTTACTTGAAAATAGATTTAAAAAATTAGTGTTAAAGTTACATAAAAATGAAGATATATGATGTTGTCATTGATTATGAACTTGTATCAAGTTTTGATATAAATGAGTTAATTAAAAATTTAATTTTACCTATAAAAAAAGAGGGAGTTTACTTAGATTGTTTTACTTCATTAAATTCTAATATAGAAGAATTAAAAAATAATAGTTTAATTAAAGAGTTTTCTTTAGAAGAGATAGAAGTTCTTTTTTTCTTAAATGATATTGATATTAGAACAACTCTTTATAAACTATCAAAAAATGCAACTTTGAGTGAGGAAGTAAATTCAAATTTTATTTCTGAGTTTTTTTCAATATTAATTAAAAAGTCAATTGAGTCAAGGTCTAGTGACATACATATAGAAAGTTTTGAAAAGAGTTTAGTAATAAGATTTAGAGTAGATGGAAACTTGAAGATTTTTTATATATTTGAAAAATCTTTTTCTAGTATTATAAGTTCATATATTAAAATGCTTTCAAAGTTAGATATAACAAATATTAGAACTCCAATGGATGGAAGGTTTTCAATGAAGTATGAAAACAAAAACTATGATTTTAGAGTTTCAACAATGCCAACAATCTATGGAGAGTCTATTGTAATTAGAGTTTTAGATAATGAAGATATTACTAAAGACATAAATAATCTAGGGTTCTCTAAAAATATTTTGAAATCTTTTTATTCTATAACTAAACTAACCCAAGGTTTAGTATTAGTTTCAGGACCGACAGGAAGTGGAAAAAGTACAACTTTATACTCTATTTTAAAAAAGTTTAATAAACAGAATAAAAAAATTGTAACTATAGAAGATCCTATAGAGTATAAGTTAGATAAGGTTCAACAAATTGAAGTTGATGAGTCAATAGGATTAGGTTTTGATACTATATTAAGAAATATATTAAGACAAGATCCAGATGTGATTTTAATAGGTGAAATTAGAGATGTAATCTCTTTAAAAGTTGCCCTACAAGCAGCTCTTACAGGACACTTGGTTTTAGCATCAATTCATGCAAACAATTCTATAGAAACACTTTCAAGACTTGTTGATCTTGATGCAAACAGATATCTATTATCTACTACTTTAAAGTATATTATATCTCAAAGATTAGTTTTGAAAATTTGTAGAACTTGTAAAAAAGAAGGGTGCACAAAATGTAATTTTACAGGCTATTATGGAAGAAGTAACTTATGTGAGGTTTTAAAAGTTGATGATGAATTATCCACAAAAATTTTAAAAGATGATGATATAAAAAAATATTTAGAAAGTATAAGTTATCAAACTATGTTAGATGATGGAAAGAAAAAAGTAGAGGAAGGAATTACTACATTAAGAGAGCTTTATAAAGTAATTGAGAATTAAAAAATATAAAATCGTACATCAAGAAAAAAGAGAAATAAAAATTAAGTACATTGAAACTTTAGATATTGAAACTGAGGTACTACCTAAAAATATTATTGAGATAAAAAGAGTAGGTCTAAATTTAACTTTAAACAGTTTTGAAACAATAAAAGAGAAGGATCTAATATCTAGATTTTATGAGTTAAGTTTGATGTTGAATTCAAATTTATTATTTGATGATGCCTTAAGTATATTAATTAAAAATGAAAAAAATACAAAAATGAAAGAGTTTCTAGAAAGTTTAAAGAATTCTTTTATAAATTCAAAAGATATTAATAAAACACTTGAAAACTATAAAATTAATCCTTTGATAAAATCATTTTTAAAAATAACACAAGATAGTGGAAATATATCTTCAAATATTGAGGCTTTGAGTAAAATAATAAGTGAGAATCATAAAATAAAAAAAGAGTTTAAAAAAGCAATGACATATCCTATTATACTAGTCGTAACTTTTTTTCTAGCTTTGATTGGCATTTTTAAATTAGTAGTGCCAAATTTTGAATCAATATTTTCAAATAGTAAGATGGTTTTGCCTTTTGCAACAAAGGCTCTGCTTTTTACAAAGGATATTTTTGATAACTATCTTTTAACATCTTTTTCAATAATCTTTTTATTACTCTTTTTTTTAGTGTTTTTATATAAAAAAAACCATTCTTTTAGATTCTTCCTTGATAAAGTTCTTGTAAATCACGCTTTTTTTATAAGTGATTTATATAAATTAAAAACATTGTATAACTACCTTGTAGTTGTAGATATCTTACTTCAAAATAAGTACGAATTTTTAGAAAGTATAAGTAAATCAAAGGTTTTATTAAATAACAAATTCCTTTTAGCTAGAATTACGCAAATAGAAAAGCTACTTAAGAATGGAAAGAGTATTCGATTTGCTTTTGAATCTACAGAACTTTTTGATGATGTGACTTTAAGCTTGATAAATACAGGAGAAGTTACAAACTCTTTAGATACTGTAATTTATGAGATTAAGAAAATATATAAAATAAGATTTGACGATAAGTTAAAGCTTTTTACTATTCTTATCGAGCCACTATTTTTTATAATCATTATGGCTTTAATCATATGGATTATTTTAGCCATATTTGTTCCCTTGTGGAGTATGAATGATATGTTAAAGTTTTAAGAGGAATAGATTTATGAGTAAAGAATTAGAGTTTGAAAATTCTGTTAAAAATATATTAGAGTATATTGGTGAAGATGTAAATAGAGAGGGTTTAGAAAAGACTCCAAGTCGTGTTAGAAAAGCTTTTGAGTTTATGTGTGGTGGATATAAACAAGACCCAAAAAAGATTATAAATCAAGCATTATTTACAAGCTCAAATGATGAAATGGTGGTTATAAAAGATATTGAATTTTATTCTATGTGTGAACACCATATGTTACCAATTATAGGAAAAGCCCATATCGCATATATCCCAAATGGAAAAGTTGTAGGCCTTTCTAAAATACCAAGAATAGTAGATGTTTTTGCAAGAAGATTACAAATCCAAGAGCAAATGACAGAGCAAATCTGTGATGCACTGCATGAAACACTAAATCCAAAAGGTGTTGCAGTCATGATTGATGCAAGACATATGTGTATGGAGATGAGAGGAGTAGAGAAAATCTGTTCTACTACTGTAACATCTGCATTAAGAGGACTTTTTAAAAGAGAGAAAAAAACAAAAGATGAGTTCCTTTCAATAGTTGCTCAATCTTTACATAAGTAGGTTACTAAATAGTATGCGGTAGAGTTATTGT
Source organism: uncultured Campylobacterales bacterium (assembly GCA_947494995.1). GTDB lineage: Bacteria > Campylobacterota > Campylobacteria > Campylobacterales > Arcobacteraceae > Halarcobacter. Next base: position 189,820 of record CANLWY010000004.1, read on the forward strand.
AAACATAGCTCCTGTATACTTTTTATCTTTGTAAATAAACTTTTTATTTTTTACTTTAATCTTACCTTGCATATGTTTTGAAATGATTTCTTCACACATATAAAGTCCAATTCCTGTCCCATGACTTTGATGTTTTGTTGTAAAGTAAGGCTCAAAGATTTTTGTTATAATCTTACTTGAAATTCCACCTGCGGTATCTTTTATTTGAATTATTAAATTGTATTCATCATTATAAACGTCTATAAATATAAACTTGTCTTTTATACCATTCTCATCAAATGCATCTTTTGAATTGTTAAATAGGTTTAATAAAACTTGTACTAATGCATTATCATAGTTAAGGATTTGAAAATCTTCAATATCTTTTATAAAAGTGATACCTTCACTTTTAAATTTTTTTCCTGTAATCATCATGGTTTTTTCAAAAGTGTGTGTTATTTTAAAAAACTCTTTTTTTTGATCGGGTTTGAAAAAACCTCTAAAGTCATCAATAGTTTTTGATAGATGTTGAGCTGAGTTGTTTATTAAATCCATAGATTCAGTAAGAAATTCATTGTTTAAGGTTCCTAAATCATATTGTAATTTTACTCCTGTTGATGCGGTTGATATTGCTGATAAAGGTTGTCTCCATTGGTGTGCAATATTTTCTAAAATTTCTCCCATTGCAGCCATTTTAGATTGTTGCATCATTATTTTCTCTTTCTCTTTTAGCTCAGTAATATCTAAGGCTGCTGAAATAATTGTTTTCTTCCCATCAATTTTCATAAAAGGAGCAATATTAAATTGCCATATTATCTCTTTTTCTTCTTTTGTATGGATTGTATATGTAGAATTATTATCTTTAATTTCTTTTAGAGTAAATAGAGACATAATCTCTTCTTTTCTTTTTGAAGCATTCTCTCTATAGGCTTTTTTTACCCATTTATCTACTGTATTTATCTCTGAATATGAATAACCTGTTTTCTCTTTAAATGTTTTGTTTACCATTAATATTTTTCCATCTTCATCTAAGATAATGACAGGTGATGCAAGAGAGTTAAATGTATCTTTTAGTTTATATTTTGAGTCTTCAACTTTTGAAAATGATTTTTTAATAATAATATATAAAAAAATTGAAGTTATAGTTATGAAAAATAAATTTATTGATGTTTCTAAAAATAAAGTTAAATCGTTATTTTTTATAAAAAGATATATAAGTTTATCAGAAAATAAAAACCATAAAAAGTAAATTGTAAAGTACAAGATTACAATTTTGAAAGCTTCTCTAGAGCTTTTCATTTATTTCCTTTCTCTTTTAAAGGTAGATATATTATAGTATCAAAAAATTATTTAATATCTAATATATCTTATAAAAATTCTTTCTAAAGAAGAATTATCTTTGCTAGCATTAAAAAACTAAAGAAACCTACTATATCTGTAACAGTTGTTAATAGTACAGTACTTCCAATAGCTGGGTCAATATCCATTTTTTTAAGAAGTAAGGGGATTGAAGCTCCAAAGAATCCTGCACTAAAGAGATTTATAATCATAGACATAGCAATTACAAGTCCAAGCATTGCCGTATTAAACCATAACCAAGCTACTACACCAATTATTACTGCAAAAATAAAACCATTTACTATGGAGATAAATACCTCTTTTTTTATGGCATCTTTACTATTATCAAAGTCAATATCTCCTAAAGCTAACTGTCTTACCATAACGGCTAAAGTTTGAGTTCCTGCATTTCCTCCCATTGAAGCAACAATTGGCATTAGAATAGCTAAGGCAACATATGATTGAATAGTTTCATCAAAAATACCAATAACAAGAGAAGCTAAAATAGCAGTACCTAGATTTAGAAATAACCATAAGGCTCTTTTTTTAGCTGTGATATAAAGATTGTCTTCTTGCTCAAAGTCATCATCAACACCAGCTAGTTGGTACATTTGTTCTGTTGCGTTCTCTTCAATTACATCGATAATATCATCAGATGTAATTCTTCCCATTAACATATCTTGATAACCTACAACGGCAACAACAGAAAGGTCATATTTTTCAACTTGTTTTGCTACTTCATCAATATGTTCTTTATCTTGAACTATAAAAGGTTTGAATTTATTCTCTTCATAAGCATTAATAATGTCATTATAAGTTTTTTCAAAATCTAAAAGAATTAAATCTTCAAGTAGAATTGCTGCAATAAGTTTTTTGTCATTATTTACAACAAAAACTTGATGAATATTTTCTAGTTCATCTTCTGCTTTTCCTTGTTTTAGCCTATTTAGCGAGTCTTGAACTGTTTCATTTATATTTGCAGAAAAAAGCTCAGTTTGCATATATGCACCAGCTTCATCTTCATCATATCTCTTAAGCCAGTCAATCTCTTGTTGATCTTCTTCTTCAAGTCCTTCAAAAATCTCTTTTGCTTTTTTCTCATCTAATTCTTCAATTTCTTGAATAATATCAGTTGCATCATCAGATTCTAGTTCATCAACAGCTTCTGTAAGTTTTTCAATTGAGAGTTCTTCATATGCATCTTCTCTTAGGTTGTCAGGTAATTCAAGGATAACATCCCCTAAAATATCATCAGGGAGCTGTTTTAAAACGTAGAAAAAATCTTCTTCAGATTCTTTTTCAATTTTTTTTAGAGAGTATGCTATATCACTTGGGTGAAGATCATTTAACTTTTCTAAAAGTTCATGGGGATTTTTTATAGCATTCTCTGTAGGCATTACATCTCCTTAGAAGTATTTAACTGACTTGTTGAGACCATTCTATCTAGTCTAGTTCCTTTTTCTCTGTTTTCATTTTTTATAATATCTTCAAATTTGTTTATTTGTACTTTCGCATTTGCAATAAATGTTTTTTTCTTTTTACCTTTTAATCCAACTGTTTCAGGTTTTCTAATTACTTTAAGTGGATTTACTGCTCTACCGTTTTTATATAAGCCTAAGTGTAGATGTGGACCTGAACTCAAACCTGTACTTCCAACATAACCAATATGTTGACCTCTTTTTACTTTTCTTCCTCTTTTAAGTCCTGATTTGAACTTATTTTGGTGAGCATATAATGTTTTATATCCATTTGGATGTCTAATAATAATTGTCTTTCCATATCCTCCACGTCTTCCAATGAATTCAATTTTTCCATCACCAGCTGCATAAATTTTTCTTCCTCTTGGAGCTGCAAAATCTGTACCTAAATGAGCTCTATATCTTTTTAAAACAGGGTGAAATCTTCTTTTCGTAAAGTGACTAGAAATTCTTTTATATGTTAATGGTATTTTAAAAAAGTAAAATTTTGTAAAAGCCTTTCCTGTTTGGTCATAATATTTGTCATCTCTTTCATTTTTAAATCTGTAGTATTTTCTATTTCCAACTTCTACCATTGCTGCTTTAATATCTGGTTGCCCCAAAGGTTTTCCAAGAAGTTCTTTTTGTGTATATTTGATTACAACAAAATCGCCTTTTTGCATTGTTCTAAAAGAAACACCTGAAAAAATTGATTTTAAATGTGCTGTTAATGCTGCACTTCCTGTAGCTTTTTGAAGTTCAGTTGAAATTGAAGTTTGAATAGGTATAGCAATTGTTTCAGTAAATTCTCTATAAGAAATAGGTAGTGCTTGAAATTTATAATTACCATCATCAGTTTCATATAAATGAAGTTGTATATCTTCTGATACAGGTATTAAAACTTGATTTAAAGTTCCATCTTCGTTCTCTTTTAAATAGTAGTATCTATCTGCTGTTATTTCTGAACATAATTCTTTATCTTCTTTCTCTAAATCAAAATAGAGCTTTTGAGGAATTGAGTATTTCTCTAAAAAGGTTAAAAAGGTTTCTCCTGATGGCCACTTCTCTTCTTTTACTACATTTGCAAAAATTGTAGTAGTTATAAATACAAAAAATAAAATGATTTTCTTCACGTTTCTTCTTTATCAAAAAATTAGAGGATTTATTATACAATTGCGCAACTAAAGAGAATATAAATTTTCAGGGGTTTTGAGTGAAAAAAACGTTATTATTTTTAACAATAATTATTAACATTATGTTTGCAGATTTAGTTGATATTTATAGAAGTCAAGGTCTTGATGCTGTAAAAAATCAACTTGAAAAAGAGTTAACAAAGGAAACATATTGGCAGGAGTATCTATCTGATAAAAATGTAGATTATGGTTACTATGAGTCAAAGAAGTATGTAATATTAGCTCAAAAAGATGCAAAAGAGATTGCTCTTTATAAAGTTGATAGAGGAAATTACGATTTAGTATTAAGAGATAGTGTAATTGTTGGAGAAAAAGAGGGTGACAAGCAAATAGAAGGAGACTTAAAGACTCCAACAGGAGCTTATGAGCTTACTAATAAATTAACAAAATTAGATCAGTTTTATGGCCCTTTAGCACTTGTTACAAATTATCCAAATACTTTTGATAAAACTTTAAATAAAAAAGGGCATGGAATCTGGATTCATGGAATGCCTTTAAATGAAGATAGAGAAGAGTATACAAAAGGTTGTATTGCTTTGGATAACCCAAGATTAAAAGAGCTTGATAAAAATATTGAATTTAATAAATCAATATTATTGATTTCAGAGGATACTATAAAAAAGGCTTCAAAAGAGGATATAAGTCTGATATTAGCTTCTATTTTCAAGTGGAGAGAAGCTTGGAAAAAATCTGATATAAATGAATATTTAAAATTTTATTCTGAATCTTTTAAAAGACATGATGGAATGTCAATAAATCAGTTTAAAAAATACAAAAAAAGAATTTTTTCTAAAAAAGAGAAAAAGAAAATTGAGTTTTCTAATATAAATATTTTCCCTTATCCAAACTCTCTAAACAAACAGATGTTTAAGGTTCTTATGCATGAAGATTATAGAACAAAATATTATACATTTGTAGGTAAAAAAGAGTTATATATAGAGTTAAAAGATAACAAAATTGAAATCCTTGCTGAAGGATAAAACTAAAAATTAAGAGCTTTTTGGATATAATCGCATTTACTTAAACAACCATATGTAAGGCGTAATATGCAAAAAGAAGAGATGAATTTAGAAGAGATAGCACTTGCTCACTCTTTAACACTTGAAGAATTAGATCACATTAAAGAGATTTTAGGAAGAGATCCTAATTATGTAGAGATTGGTATTTTCTCTGCTATGTGGTCTGAACACTGTTCATATAAATCTAGTAAAAAATATTTAAATGGTTTCCCAACAAAAGCTCCATGGGTAATCCAAGGTCCAGGTGAAAATGCTGGTGTAATTGACATTGGTGATGGATACGCAGCTGTATTTAAAATGGAATCACATAATCACCCATCATTTATTGAACCATATCAAGGTGCTGCAACTGGTGTTGGTGGTATTATGAGAGACGTATTTACAATGGGTGCTAGACCTGTTGCATCTATGAACTTAATTCAGTTTGCTGGTATTGAGGGTGACTCAGAAGTTGCTCAAAAACATAGATACCTTTTAAGAGGTGTTGTTGCTGGTATTGGTGGATATGGTAACTGTATGGGAGTTCCAACAATTGGTGGACAAACTAACTTTGAAGAGTGTTATGCTGGAAATAACCTTGTAAATGCATTTAACTTAGGTATTGCAAAAGCTGATGAAATTTTCTATGGAAAAGCTGAAGGTATTGGAAACCCAGTTATGTATGTTGGTTCAAAAACTGGTAGAGATGGACTTGGTGGAGCTGTAATGTCTTCAGCTTCATTTGATGAAGATTCAGAGTCTAAAAGACCAACTGTACAAGTTGGTGACCCATTTACTGAGAAGTTACTACTAGAAGCTTGTTTAGAACTATTTAAAGAAGATTTAATTATTGGTATCCAAGATATGGGTGCAGCTGGACTTACATCATCATCATTTGAAATGGCAGGAAGATCTGGTTCTGGTATGATTATGCATTTAGACAAAGTTCCAGCAAGAGAAGAGGGGATGACACCTTATGATTTCATGCTTTCAGAGTCTCAAGAGAGAATGTTAATTTGTGCAAAAGCTGGTTGTGAACAAGCAATTATTGATATTTTTGAAAAATGGGAATTAGATGTTGCTGTTATTGGTGAAGTTACAGCTACAGGAAACATGGAACTATTCTGGCATGGTGAAAAATGTGCAGATATTCCAGTTCAACCAGTTTCTGAAGAAGCACCTGTTTTAGATAGACCAGTTGCAAAACCTGAGTATTTAGAGGGTATTGAAGATGTTGATATTAGCAAAGAGTTCTCAAATCAAATTGCTTTTAATAAACTATTATCAGATATGGAAGTTGTTGATAAATCATGGGTTTATGACCAATATGATTCAATGGTACAAACAAATACAGTAAAAGGACCTGGAAAACTTGATGGTTCTGTTGTTAGAATCAAAGAGACAGGAAAAGCCTTAGCTATGTCTGCTGATTGTAATACAAGACAGTGTTATATTAATCCTGAGCTTGGAGCAGCAGCAGCTGTAATGGAATCAGGAAGAAACGTTGCTATGACAGGAGCTACTCCAAAAGCAATCACGGATTGTCTTAACTTTGGTAACCCACAAAACCCAGAAGTAATGTGGCAATTTGCTCAAGCTTGTGAAGGTATTAAAAAAGCTTGTGCTGAACTTAATACACCTGTAATTGGTGGAAATGTTTCACTTTATAATGAAACTAATGGTGTTGGTGTATTCCCAACTCCTGCAATTGCAATGGTTGGTGTAAATGATGACCAAAATAAAGTATTACCATCAGCTTTCCAAGAAGATGGAAACTATGTTTATCTTTTAGGTGAAACTAAATCAGAGTTTGGTGGATCTTTATATATGAAAAAAATGTATGACCAAGTTGCAGGAACTCACCCTGAAGTTGATTTTGCAAAAGAGCTTAAACTTTGGGATACTGTAATTGATGCAAATAAAAAAGACCTTTTAAAAGCAGCAAAAGATGTAAATGTTGGTGGTGTTGCAATAGCACTAGCAAAGATGGCTGTTGTTGGAAACAGAGGTATTGAAGCTGGAATCTCTTTTGAAGAGGACAGAGATATGTTCTCTGAGTCTTTATCAAGAGCTTTAGTAGAAGTTGCTCCTGAAAATATGGAAACATTTGAAAAACTTTGTGAAGCTAAGCAGATGCCATATACTATGGTAGGTTTAGTTGGTGGAGGAAAAATCTCTATCAATGATGTATATGTTGAGCTAGACCAAGCACAAGATGTATATTTCAATAAATTTAAGCAAGTAATCGAACAAGATTTATAATATGATAAAAAGAGGTTAAATCCTCTTTTTATTTTTTCTTTAAACAGTTAGCATAAGCTGTGATAGTAAAATAATAGTTACAACTAAAATAAATGGTAACTTATGACTTTTAAATACAAATGGTTGAATTCCAAAAAATACCTGCATAATTCCTCTAAGACCTAACCAGCATCCTAGAATTGCTTTTATCCCTAAAACTATTTGATAGTTTGATAATCCATCTTCAGATATTGAACCAAAGCTTGTATGAATTAGAAATAGACCTGAAACAACTGCTACAACTAGTGCTTTTGGAACTAAAGCTCTTGTAAAGTGAGCAAAGTGTGTTCTAATTTCATTATATTTTTCTTCACTAAGTGATTTTTGCATTCTCATTAGAATTAAGTTATCAGTAAAAAGAAAACCACCATAAATAAATACTGAAAATAAATGAATTATTTTTGCAATGATAAATGACATAAAAAGCCTTTTTAAATTTTTGGAAGTTTAACTTCTTTAAAAGTCATTATCATTGATATATGTCAACTATAGGAAAACTCCATTTTTAATATAAAAAATTATTGGATATAAGCTAACAATTAAAACATAAATTAAAATTGAGATAATAGAGTATTTATAGTATTTTTTATTATCCTCATTTAGGTTTAAAAGAAGGTTCTTTATTCCAATAGTAAATCCAAAAAACGTACCTAAAAATAAAAAGAGATATAGTACATATCCAATATAGTTATACTCTTTTTGAAGCATACAGAAAGGACAATGATGTGTTGGAAGTTCATATATATATGTTCCAAAAAACATTATTAGAGAGACAAGTGATACTATCAAAAATATTAAATTAAAGACTACATACAAATAATCATTTTTGATAAAATAAGCAATAACAAGAAGTAAAAATGTAAGATAAAAGCTTCCTACTATATATATATTATCAATTGCAAAAAATGAAGATAGATATGAACCACTACTATTTGAATAGAGTGTTCCACAACATGAAACTAATTTATCAACATCAATTGAACTAAACATTGTAAGTTCTATTAGGATTTCTACTAAAAAAAGAAGATAGATAAATATATAAAAACCAAACTTTAGTTTTGTAAACTTCAGCTCTTTTGTATTTATATCAAATTTATGTATTACTAACCAAAAGCCAAAAAAATAGATGTTTATTAGTTTAAATAGAAGTAGATATATTCCATAACTTGTAGCATCAATAACTCCTGCTGCACACATAGCACCTGTTAAAACATTTGATATTTTATCAAGTGAAAAAATAAAAAAAATAAATAGTAGAATTTTAATAAAAAGTATATATTTTATAATAGTTGCAGATAGAAAACTTTGTTTTTCAAGAGTGTATTGAAGCTTTGAAGTAGAGTTCATATCCCATTTTAAAAATATTCTAATACCTAAGATAAAAGCTATGGTTCCAAAAACAAGAAATATTAGGTTAATAATTTGTATAGTTAAGACTTCAGGAGATAGTAACATTAGATTAATTCTCCATTAGATACTTCAATAACTTTATCTACAAAATCAAGTTCAAAAAATAGTGGATCATGGGTTGCTGCTATGATAGTTTTCCCTTCATTCTTTAACTCTTGTAAAATATCTATGAAATGTAAAGAGAGTGCTTTATCTAAGTTTGCAGTTGGCTCATCTGCTATTATAATATTTGGATTGTTTACTTGGCTTCTTGCTATTGCAACTCTTTGTTGTTCTCCACCTGATAGATTTTTAACAATATCATTTTTTTTATGTTCAATTTTGAATTTTTTCATAACTAAATTTAGAATATCTTCTGCTTCTTTTGATGATAGATTTTGAGGAATCAAAGGAACAAGAATATTATCTTTTACACTTAGAGTTGGAATTAGATTATACTTTTGAAAAATAAAACCAATTTTTTCTCTTCTAAATAGAGAGGAAAAATTATCTGGAAGTTTTGAAATACGAGTATCTTCAATTATTACTTCTCCTGTTGTTGGTTTTGAAAGACCAGCAAGTAATGATAAAATAGTACTTTTCCCACTACCACTAGCACCTTTTAATACAATCAATTCACCTTTTTTTATATTAAGGTTTATATCTTTAATTGCAGTTGTTTTATTGTTTTTATTTACTTCAAAAACTTTTGTTAAATTTTTTAATTCTATCATCTTAAAACCTTATCTGTCTCGATTGTTGCACTTCTCCATGCTGGAACAATAGTTGAGGCTATATAGATTGGAACACTTAAGAAAAATATTAAAAATAGAGTGTTTATATCCAATACAAAAGGAAGTTCAAAAGAGGTTTTAAGTTCTGAATATCCTGTAAAAATATTGCTTAATAGAGGTGCTTGAAGAATATATACAAAAGTTAGTGCTATTAAAACTCCAAAAATATATCCTAGAAATGAGATAATAAAACTCTCATAAAACTTCTCTTTTAAGACATCTTCAACTTTCCAACCTAAAGCTTTTAATACTCCAATCTCTTTTTTCTCTTCGGAGCTAAGGCCACTTGCTTTATCATATACAATGATAAAAAAAGTAAAAATAGATATGATAAAAAGAGCTAAAAAAATACCACCTTTATAGTCAAAGATATTTTGATAACTTATTTCTAACTCTTTATTTGTAATAACTCTTGTATCTGGATACATTAGTTTTATTTTTGAAGCAATTGTGAGTATCTCTTCAGGGTTTGCAACTTTTACAACAATATCTGTTGCCTTGTTTTCTTCCATGCCAAATATCTCTAAAGCTAACTCTTTTGGGAGTAAAATTGTATCATTTGATTCTAGTTGAAGTGAAGATTTAAATACTCCACCTATATTTACTTTTACAAATGTTCCATCTGGTTTGATAAAATTAAAATACTCTTTATAGTAATTCTCTTCTAAGGCCTTTTGTACACCCTCTCCAATTATCATTGAATTGTTTTCTAAAGCTTTTGAAAAATCATTCTCTTCTATGATTTTATTTAGAGAGTCTTTGTACTGGTTTTCATATTCATCTATTCCAATTATAGAGAAGTTTACCCCCATATTTACAAAATAGTAATAACCCCAAACTCTTGGAATAGCATCTTGGACACCTGCAATATTAACAATCTCATCAATTACATCTATATCTATATCATAATGTCTTCCAGCCTTTAGTTTTTGTATAGTTATTGCAGGAAGAGTTTTTAATGTTGTGTCTAATTCATGTTTTATAGAGTTTGATATAAAAAATATTGATGCTAAAAGAGAGGTTAAAAGTGTAAAAATTATTAAAATAAAAATATTTTTGAATTTTTGCCTAAGAAGGGAGTTTATTGCATACTCCATTAAATATAAATTTATTTTATTTTTCATTTATGACCTTTGAAGGTGTATTATTTAAAATGTGTGAATGTGAGTAGACAAAAGTTGTTGGAAAGTATTCTCTTAACTCAGGGCTTTCTTTAAATATTGAGAAGGTATCACTTAAAGTTCTATGTCTACTATACATAGCTTCTGTAGAAATAGCTAAATCAGGAAGACCTGTAATTGTTGTCAAACTTCTTTTCTCTTCTATATCTTTTTCTTTTAGAGTTTTTGTTTTTTGTAAATAAAAAGCTTCTATTGTTATAGTAAATATAGTTATTAAGATGATAGATATTAGATATTTACTTTTTTTATTCATCTAGTTTGTAGACCTCATTCTCTTTTATATCTTTAAAGTGAAGAATCTTTTTCCCTACATGGTCTTTTTTAAAAGTTTTTGCATCTTCTTCTTTTTCAAAAGGAATTAGTTCATTTCCCATAGGTCCATAAACATCAGAACCAATTACGTAAAAGGCTTTTGTTCCATCAATCCCTTCTTGTGAATAGTAATCAGTAACTAAAATCTTTTTAATCATACTTTTATTCACTGGATAATCTCCCCACTTTTGAGGGTTGAAGTAAAACTTCATTAGATCTTTTACTCCATCAAATGAAAACTTATGTTCATGATCATCATGTTTATAAAATATTTGTGCAGCCCATCTTGGATACTTTGCAACAAACATTCCACATACTGGGCATTTCTCACCTTCTTCTACTATAACTCTATTTTTTATAGAGTCTAAAGAACCAAATCTTTTTACTTCCCAAAGATATAAAGCTACTGCTTGAAGTTTTTTCTCATCTAATTTTTTACATAAATTATTGTTTTTTATATCAGCTTTAAGTTCGTTAATTTCTAAATAGTTTGTAGGGTCAATATCTTGATTACATAGTTTTTCAAAGATTTTCTTTCCCTTTGGATAGACTTTTTTTATTTTTTTATTTTTAAATTTTTTAGTATCTGTTTTTAAATCTTCTTGTGCTTTTTTTAATGCTTCTTGGAAAGAGACTATTTCCCCTTTATATTTCTTTTTAAACTCTTTTGCATCTTCTTCTTTTTCAAAGGCAATTTTACTTTTTATTGCCATTGTTCCTTTTACTTTACTTCCTACAACATAGAAAGCTTCTTTAGCATTTATTAGTTTTTGTGTTTTTGCATCTACTACTTGAATATGATTATTGTCTATTCCATACTCTTCTTTATCTTTTGCTAAACATCTTATTGAACAGTATTGTCTATTTGTACCATTTTCAAGTTTTGCTGCATGTGATGTTTTATAAAAACTTTCAATATGCATTCCACAAACGGGGCACCAGTGTTTCTCTTCGCCTTTTTGTGTAAGTTCTGGTTCAACTGTAGCTTTTTTAGAAAAAGAAGTTGCATTTAGGTTAATAAACAGTGCTGAAAATAGGAATAAAAATAAAAGTTTTTTCATAAGTTGTGTCCTTCAAGATATGAAAAGTATGATAACTAAAAATTGTTAAGTATGAGTTAACATATGTCAATAATTTAACATATACTTAACTTTTTGATTATAAGATATAGTAATTTTAAAATGAAGGAAGAAGATGAAAAAGTTGATTGTTTCAATTATAACTTTGGCTTTATTTGTTTCTGTGTCTAGTGCTCAAGAAAAAATGGAAAAAAAACCAAAGATGAGGTATACGGCTGTACCTATGAAAGATGCAACCTTAGTACAAAAAGGTGACTCAAAAAACTATTGTCCAATTTGTGGAATGACCTTACCAATGTTTTATAAAACATCACATGCAGCAAAGCATAAGGGTGTAGATAAACAATATTGTTCAATTCACTGTATGGTTGAGGATAAAGAAGTTAATGGTTCTGATTTATCAGAGTATAAAGTTGTAGATAATACTTCTTTAGATCTAATTGATGCTAAGAATGCTTTCTATGTAGTAGGAAGTAATAAACCAGCAACTATGGCAATGGTAAGCAAGTACGCATTTGCAAAAAAAGAAGATGCTCAAGCTTTTGCTAAAGCAAATGGAGGAGAGCTTAAAAACTTTGATGAAGTTTATTCAATGGTTGCAAGTGATCTTAAAAAAGAGAGTGAAATGATTGCTAAAAGACAAAAGAAAATGCAAATGATGGGAGGAAAAGTTTATAATAAAATGTGTAAAAAAACTGATGAAAAATTCTCTTCTACAGCAGATGCAAAAACTTTTGTAACAAAGAATAAATTGTGCGGAAATCTTAAAGGAAAGAAACTTCAAGCAGTAGGTATTTATCTTTCAAGAAGATAGTTTAGAATATTAAAGAAGAGGTAGTAAAAGGCTAATCTCTTCTTTAATTTATTGAAAACTTACAAAAGCCTTTTATAAACAAAACTTAAGTATAATCGCGCCATAAATCTTACAATAAAAACAAATCAAAAGGTAAAACTTAAATGAGAGCATTAATTAGCGTTAGTGATAAAAGTGGTGTTGAAAACTTTGCAAAAGAGTTAGTGGCATTAGGGTATGAGATTATCTCAACTGGTGGAACATACAATAAATTAAAAGATGCAGGAATCGCAGTAATTGAAGCAAATGAAGTTACTAAATTTCCTGAGTGTTTTGAAGGAAGAGTAAAAACTCTTAACCCATATATTCATGGTGGAATCTTACATAGAAGAGATAAGCAATCTCACTTAGATGAAGCAAAAGAATTAGGTGTTGAAGGTATTGACTTAGTATGTGTAAACCTTTATCCATTTAAAAATGCTATTGAAACAACTGATGATTACGAAGTAATTATTGAGAACATTGATATTGGTGGTCCAGCTATGGTTAGATCTGCTGCTAAAAACCATGATTCTGTAATCATTGTTACTGATGTTGCTGACTATGATTTAGTATTAAACAACTTAAAGAACGACACAAATACTTTTGAATTCAGAAGAGATATGATGATTAAAGCATATGAGCACACTGCTGCATATGATTCTATGATCGCTAACTACATGAACAAAAGATTTAACAACGGTATGGGTGATAAGCAATTCATCGTTGGTGAAAAAGTATTTGATACTAGATATGGAGAAAACCCACATCAAAAAGGTGCATTATACGAGTTTGATAAGCACTTATCTGAAAAATTTATCCCTGTAAAAGGTGAAGCTTCATTTAACAATATGGGAGATATCTCTGGTGCTGCTAAAATCGCTGCTAACTTTGGTGATGATAATGCTGTATGTATTGTAAAACATGGTAACCCTTGTGGATTTGCTATTAAAGATACTTTATTCGAATCTTATACTGAAGCTCTAAAATGTGACCCTGTATCTGCATTTGGTGGTGTTGTAGCTGTTAATGGTGTTGTTGATGGACAGTTAGCTGCTAAGATGAATGAAATCTTCTTAGAAGTTGTATTTGCTGCTGATTTCACAGATGAAGCAATTGAAGAGTTCAACAAGAAGAAAAGATTAAAATTATTCAAGCAAGGTACTGCAAAACTGGACTTAGCAAACGATGCATTTAACTTCAAAATTGTTGATGGTGGATTTGTTTACCAAGACTCTGATGTTGTAGGTGAAGATGAAGTTAAAAATGCTGAACTAAAAACTGAGAGAACTGCTACAGAGCAAGAGAAAAAAGATATGGAAATCGCTGTAAAAGTTGCAGCAGGAACTAAATCTAATTGTGTTGTTTATGTAAAAGATTCAGCAGTAGTTGCTATTGGTATGGGTATGACTTCTAGAGTTGATGCTGCAAAAGCTGCATTAAGAAAAGCAGAAGACATGGGTATTGATGTAAGTGGTTCAGTACTTGCTTCTGAAGCATTCTTCCCATTTAGAGATTCTATTGATGCAGCTGCAGAAGCTGGTGTTAAGTGTGTTATTGAGCCAGGTGGTTCAGTAAGAGATGATGAAGTTATCGAAGCTGCTAATGAGCACGGAATGGCGCTTTACTTTACAGGTGTTAGACACTTCTTACACTAAAAAGATGATTTAAATAATCATCTTTCTGCATAACTCTGCGTTAGAAAAACTACTTCTCTTCTCACTTACTTCAAGTAAGCTCCTACGAGAAGTAGTTTTTCTGCCTTGATTTATTTTGAAATCTAATCATTTAAATCACTTTTTTAATAAAAATATTATAAAATTTCCTATGTCAAAAATAACAAAATCAGAAATTTTATTTGTAGAAATATTAGACTCTTTAGATATTTATTGTGAAAAAATACCAGAAACTAATAAATCTAAAACATCAGATTTTAAAGTTGGAAAAAAGAATACTAGTTATTGGGAACTAAAAGGTCTTAATGAAAATGATAATGAAAAATCTATTATTAAAAATGTAGAAAATGGAGTTCTTAAATCTTATAGTATTGATTCAAAAAGAGTAGTAAATTCTATCAAAAACTCTAAAGGACAATTGAAAAAATATTCTAATTTAGGAAATCCCTGTATTTTAGTATTAAGTGATGATAGAGACTTTATTACAAAAGATTTATTTTTTACTGATAAAATAAAAAGTTTATTGTTAGGTAATAGACACTATCAAGAAAATGAAAAAGGGGAATTAGTTGAAATATATAAGGAATTAAGTATGTTTACTAATAGAAAAAAGTATATTAGTGCGATTGCTATAATGTATCATGATTCTAAAGAAATTATAATTTATCATAACCCTTATACTGATATTTCTTTAGTTGGTAGTAGTATATTAGAGAAGTTTCCTAATCAGTATAAAGTTGAAAAAAATGAAATAGGTCACTATTGGGAAAAGGTTACTTAAAACCTCTTCTCTAATCTATTAAATAATCCCTCCCAAGTTTTATCTTCTAAACGTTTGATAACATCATCTATTTTTGAAGCTATATCTTTTTTTCATATGGAGTATTGATATCTTTAAGTCCTTTAAAAGAAGAGAAAAGTGTTTTAGGCTATATTATGAATCTTTCGAAACATTATAAATAATATAAAACTTTATCTAGCTATAATGTCTTTAGTTAAATATATGGAATACTGATGCAAAAAGAACAAATTCAAAGATTAGCTTTAAAATTAACAAAAGCACAAAAAGAGAATTATCAAATAGAACCTATTTCAAGCCTTTATGAAGACTTCACTATGGAAAATGCTTATAAGGTATTGGCTGAAACCCATAGATTAAAAGAGCGAGAAGGTCATAAAGCAGTAGGAAGGAAAATAGGTTTTACAAATCCTGCAATGTGGAAAAAGTTTGGAGTAGTAGAACCAATATGGTCGAATATGTATGATTCTACTGTTGAATATTTTGAAGATGAATCTATTTGTAATATTTCAAATATGAGTGAAGCTCGAATAGAACCTGAGATAATAATTTGTTTTGCACAAACTCCTAAAATAGATTCTTCATTAGAAGAGTTGATTACTTGTATTGATTGGATAGCTTTAGGATACGAAATAGTTCAATGTCATTACAAAGGTTGGAACTTTAAAGCAGTTGATGCAATTGCAGATTTTGCACTTCATGCAAAACTTTTAGTAGGAAAAAAGATAAAGATTGATGAAATCTTAAATCCTATAGAAAAGTTAAAAAAGTTTGAGTTAGAGTTATATTGCAATGACAAATTACTAGAAAAAGGTTATGGATATAATGTTTTAAATTCACCTCTTGAAGCAATAAGGCACTTACAAAAAGTTTTAAAAAGTCAAGAATTTGCTAAAGCTATTGAAAAAGGTGAGATAATTACTACAGGCACTATAACAGACGCTTTTTTGTTAAAAGAGGGTGACACATACAAATCAAAAATTTCAGGAATAAGGTTAAATGATTTAACTATTAAAGTTCTAAAATGAGATGATTCTAGAATATTTATTACAAATATTAGAAGATCGAGATATGATGAGTTTTTAGATGTATTGGATATATCGCAAAAGCAAAGGTTTTTAATCTTTAGCTTAAAATTTTTATTGGTGTAGGTGAATTGTGAAAACAAAAGAAGTAATATTAAAATTGTTGTATGTAATAT
Organism: uncultured Campylobacterales bacterium; assembly: GCA_947494995.1. GTDB lineage: Bacteria > Campylobacterota > Campylobacteria > Campylobacterales > Arcobacteraceae > Halarcobacter. Next base: position 206,349 of record CANLWY010000004.1, read on the forward strand.
CAAGTGATAAAATTCATGTTCCTATTGATGATGCTTTATTTGCAATAATCTCTTTAAAGGGATTAAATAAGAAAATAAAGTTTATTTTAGAAGATATTAGAAAATGTGTTCTTTTAGGAAAAAATCCTATTCCTCTCTTTTACTCTTGTTTATTATCAAAAGAAGAGTATGAAAAAGTTGTAGATACCTCTAATCTTATTGAACTAATACAAATTATTGAAAAGAAGAAGTACTTTTTCGATTCTTTTAAATTAAAGAGAAATGAAAATGGTAAGTCTTATAAAAATGCTTATTTATTTTACTCTTCATTGAGTGAGCATATAAATAAAGGTTCCTCTATTTTTTGCATTTGTGAAAATCTAACTATCTTAAATAAAAAAGAAAAAGATGCATTAAAAAAAGATATTCAATATGGTTATAGTCTTGCAGATTCTTTATATCAAACTAGAATTAGTTTTATAACACCTTTAGATTTGATGATTATCAAATTAGCTGAACAAAATGGCAATTTATCAAAAGCACTTGCTGAATTATCAAATATATATAAAGATATTGAATCTCAAAAATAGATTAATGGTTATAAATAAGTTCATTTAATAATATACATTCTTTATCTATATTAAACTCTTTTGATTTCCTTCTTTCTTCACATTTTTCAAAGGCAATAAAGTCTGCACGTTCTTGGGTTTTATGTCCATATGAAAAACCATAAACATATACATTTTTATCATCAATAACAGCAGCAAATGCTTTGTGAGCATCTAGTGAAGTCTTAAGAGTATTTAATCTATCTATTACAGCAGGTTCTTTTAATAGATTTATTATATCTTGTTCTATGCCATTAACTTTATTGGGCTTTGAATATATTAAAAAAATAGTAAAAATATTTGCCATAATAAATGCAAAGACAAGGAGTATTTTGGACATTAAAAACCTTTTGATTTAAGTAAAAAGAATTATATAGTTAAATTAATAAATATTTATTTAGATTATAAAATAAGATGCTTTTGAGTACAAACTCTGGAAACTATTTAAAGCCGTGGAGCGAATACGGCTTTAAATATAAAAAAGGGACGATTAGTTAAATAAACTGCAAAAAAACTAATCATCGACATATAAGTCCAATCGTTGAATGGGAAACTTAATTATAATATGAGCATATGACAAATAGATGATATTTTAAAAAAAAGTTAAAATTTTTTTAAAAGAATTTTTGATAGATTTTTTAGTTATAATATTGAAGATATAAAAAAATGAAAAGAAAATATGAATAGAAAAAACTTTAAAAAATTTATAAAAAATCTACCCTTAGATGTTGATGTTATGGGAAGAGATAGATATTTTAATTCTGCTGTATTGATTCCTTTAGTTAAGATAAACAAAGAATATTATTTATTGTTTCAAAAAAGAGCTGCACATATAAGACAAGGGGGAGATATTTGTTTCCCTGGAGGTGGATATGAAGAAGAGGATACCTCTTTTGAAGAAACAGCATTAAGAGAGACAAAAGAAGAGTTAGGAATAAAAAAGAAACATATCAAAGTTTTAGGACAACTTGATACATATGTAGCACCTATTGGAGCAGTTATTGAACCTTTTGTTGCACGTGTAAAGAAAAAAGCTGTAGATAATATGAAGATAGATAAAAATGAGGTAGAAAAGACTATTCTTATTCCAATGAAATTTTTTAAAGAGAATCCTCCTACTGAATACACTTTAAAATATGAAGTTCATCCTTTTTCAATAAATGAAAAAGGGGAAAAAGAGGTACATTTTCCTGTTGAAGAGCTTGGACTTCCTGAGGGATATAGAAAACCATGGGGACATAAACGTCATAAAGTTTGGGTTTATAAGTATGAAAATGAGGTTATTTGGGGACTTACTGCTGTTATTATAAATGACTTATTAAAGAAGTATTAGAATAAAGTAGGAAAGTTTAAAGGAAAGTAATTAAATAGTCATTACTGACCATTTATTACTTTTAAGTGCTTTTGTTAACAGTTCTCCTGTATGCTCAATTTTTATATTTAGTTTTTCAAGTTTTTTTACTGCTTTATACTCTTCAACACAAACGATACAAGCACTCATTTTAACTCCAGTTTCTTGAATTTCTAAAAGCTTCTGCTGAATCTTTTTATTCTTTTTTGCAAGTTTTATTGACGGTCCCCAAAGCATAAGATGGGCTTTACTCCAATATTCTCTTTCTAAAATAACAGAAGAATAAAGAAGAGGAAATTTATTTGCAACTTCTATATCACCATTTGACCAAACTATAAGTAAATTTTTTTTCATATGAAATCCTTAACAAAGAGTAAATATTAGCTTAATATAATATCACAATAAGTTTAAAGGATTTTATTATGACAACAAAGATTTACAATGAAGTATGCGGTTTGTTTGATAATACTAAATCATTTTTTTTACTTCTTTCAAGATTAGTTTTATCCTATGGCTTTTATGAACCTGCAATGATGAAATGGAATAATATAGGAAATGTTTCCACTTGGTTTAGTTCAATTGGAATTCCTTTTCCAACTTTAAATGCCTATCTTGCTGCCACAACAGAACTTTTAGGGGTGGCTCTTATAGCAATTGGATTTTTAACAAGACTGATTTCTATACCTTTAATGGTTATTATGATAGTTGCAATTTTTACTGTTCATATTGGAAATGGTTTTAGTGCAGGAGATAATGGTTTTGAGATACCTTTATATTATCTTCTTTTTTTAGGATTGTTTATGTCTCATGGAGCTGGAAAGTTTTCTGTGGATAATTTAGTATTTAAAAAATAGGAATTAATCATGAATGAACTAGCTAATTTTGGTTCATCACTTTTTTTATATGATTGGAGCCTTGTATTTAAAGGCTTCTTTATTTTTTTTGTGATTCTTTCCTTTATGATATTTGTATATGATAGGTTTATACAAAGAAAGAACCAATTACTAAAAAACTATCCACTAATAGGACGCCTTAGATACTTTTTTTATATGTTGAGAGACCCTATGCGACAATATTTTGGAGATGAAGATTATTTTGATTCATACGAAAAAATAGATTGGATAAACAGGGCAAGTAAGCTAAAGAAAACTTTTTATAGTTTTTCTCCTTCAAAACCTTATGATAAAAATAGGGTATTGTTTAAGCACTCTAATCATGTTTTAAATGAGTATGAAGTTGAAGAGGAGTTTGTTCTAAGCTTTGGAGAAAATAGAAAAATACCTTTTACTACAAAGAGTTTAATAGGAAGAAGTGCTATGAGTGATGGAGCTATATCTCCAGAAGGTACACAAGCTTTTTCCAAAGCCTCTTTTCATGCAGGTTTCCCTATAAATACTGGTGAAGGATCATTAACATCAAATTATCTTACAACTCACAAGTATAGTAAAGAAAGAGAGTATTTCGAAGTACTAGAGGGGACTTTCTTTGCAAAAACAGTTTTTAAAATATTTAATTTTTTATTTAATAAAAGAGTTGCGAAACAGCTTTATTCAGATATGGTTTTGCAAAGAGATGATTTTGAATCATTTAATTTTGATAAAAAGAACATACTTTTTTATAGGGTTAATTGGAAAACACCTTTTGAAAAATTTCCTAAAATAATACCTGAAGATCTTCCTGATATAGTTTTTCAAATAGGAAGTGGTCTTTATGGAGTAAAACATAAAGATGGTACTTTTGACGAGCAAAGATACCAAAAAGTTATGAGTTTTTGTAAAATGACAGAAATAAAGATATCTCAAGGTGCAAAACAAACAGGAGGAAAACTTCCAGGTCATAAGGTAACACCATCAGTAGCTTACTATAGGGGAGTTGAAGCATACAAGGATTTGATCTCTCCAAATAGATTTCCTTATGCTGATACAATTAGAGAACTTTTTGATTTTGTAGGAAAGTTACAGGAATTATCTGATAAACCAGTTGGAATAAAGATTGTAATTTCCTCAAAACAAAGATTTGAAGAGTATTCTCAAGAGTTATTAAATTCAATTGAAAACTCTTTGCCTTATCCAGATTTTCTAACAATTGATGGTGGAGATGGAGGAAGTGGAGCTGCTCCCTTGGAGATGATGAGAAGAATAGGACTTCCTATTCGTGATTCCCTTGATATAGTTATAAAAGATTTAGAAGAAAAAGGTATTAGAAACAAAGTAAAAATAGTTGCAAGTGAGAAGGTTTTAACTCCTGATGATGTGGTAGAACTATTTATTTATGGAGCAGATTTTATTAATATTGCACGAGGTTTTATGATAAGTGCAGGGTGTATTAGAGCAAGACATTGTTCTGGAACACAAGGATTTGATTGTCCTGTTGGTCTTGCAACAATGAATTTAGAAAAAAGAAGTAAATATTTAGTTGAGCAAAAAGCAAGGACAATTGCAAACTATCACAATCAGCTTATATCTGGTATAATAGGGCTTCTTGCCGTTATGGGTAAAAAATCGATTATCGAACTCGGCAAAGATGATTTAGAAGATAGGAATAAATGAATAGTATATTATTAGATGAGCAAGAGATATTCCCTTCAAAAGTAGTATGCATTGGAAGGAATTATTCAGAACATATAGCAGAGCTTAATAATGAGACTCCTGATGAACCAGTTTTCTTTTTTAAACCAAACTCTTCAATTAGTGATATTTTAACTTTTCCAAAAGGAAATAGTTCTTGTCATTATGAAGCTGAAATATCTTTTATTATAGAAGAGAATAAAATCTCTGCTGTTGGCTTCGGGCTTGACTTAACATTAAGAGAAGTTCAAAGTAAGTTAAAAGAAAAGGGCTTACCTTGGGAAAGAGCAAAATGCTTTAATGGTTCAGCAGTCTTTTCAAAGTTTGTAAGTTTTAGTGATGATATATCAAAGTTAGAAGTTGAACTTTTAATCAACGGAGAATTAAAACAAAAAGGTGGAGTTGAACTTATGATTAACAAGCCAAAAGAGATTATTGATAACTTATTAGGTTTTTCTTCTTTTGAAGATGGAGATATTCTTATGACAGGGACACCTAAAGGTGTTGGCGAATTTAAAACAGGTGATACTTTTATTGGTAAGATACTATATAACAACAATCTATTATTAGAAAAAAGGTTTGAAGTACACTAGCTTTTAAGATACTCTTGGATAATATATATATATTTATATTATCTTAGAGAGTATTAAATGTCTTATATAAAACTACTTTTTTTAGTTTCTCTTTTTTTTATAAACCTAAATGCCCTCACTTTAACTCAAAATGAAAAAGAGTGGATACTTAAAAATCCAGTTGTAAAAGTTGGCGCAGATCAGAACTGGCCACCTTTCGATTTTATTGATGAACATAAAAAACACCAAGGAATATCTTCCGAATATTTAAAACTTATATCACAAGCTACAGGACTTGAATTTGAGATTCATGCAGATAAATGGTCTGAGGTAATGAATAAGATAAAGACCCAAGAACTTGATATTTTAGCTTGTGCTGCAAATACTTCTCAAAGGGAAGAATATTTAGATTTTACACAAAGTTATTTAGAAGCTGATATTGTAGTAGTCTCACAAAAAAGTTTAAATATACATAATTTTGAAGATATTAAAAACTATATAGTTGCACTTCCTGAAGGAACTTTTGTACATGAACAGTTGAAAAGTGAATTTCCTAATATAAAGTTTTTATTTGTGAAATCAAATGAGGAAGCTATAAAACAAGTCTCTTATGGAAAAGCAGATATTTATATTGGAAATTTGCCTGTTGCAACTTATTATATTGATAAACATCTTCTTACAAACCTAGAAGTAAAGTTTAAATCTGAATTTAATAGTGCAAAACTATCAATTGCAGTTTTAAAAGAGAAAAAGATTTTACATAGTATTTTACAAAAAGCACTTCTACAGATTTCAGAAAAAGAGAAAAAAGAGATAACAAAAAAGTGGGTTTTTAACTTTGCAGAAGATACTGAATTTTTAGAAAAAGGAGTGTCCCTTTCAGTAAAAGAGCATAAATGGTTACAGAAGAATAAAAAAATAAAGATATTAGGGAATGGTAATTGGCATCCTTTTTCATATGTAAATAAAAAAGGCAAATATATAGGAATCGTTCCAGAAATAGTAGAATTAGTTAGTAAAAAAAGTGGAATAACTTTTGAATATGTTATTGAAAAAGATATGAATAACTTTTTAGAGTTAATTAAAGAGAATAAAATTAGTTTAATTGATGCTTCATCTTATACTAAAAAAGCTTCAGGGTATTTAGATTTCTCATCTTCTTATGTAGGAGTTGATAACGTAATAATTGGGAATGAAGATAATGAAAGATATATAAATTCACTTGAAAAGATAATAAATACAAAAAGAGTAGGAGTTATTTCAGGAACAACTGTATCTGAACTAATAAAGAGTGATTATCCAGGAATAGAAAAACTAAGAGAATATGAAGGACCACAAGAGACTTTACAAGCTCTTTCAAGTGGTCAAATTGATTATTGTATTATGGATATCCCTTCTTTTGATTCTTATTCCAAAAAACTTGGGCTTAGCAATCTTAAGATTGTGGGAGCTTCAGGATATAGTTTAGAGTTTGGTTTTGGTGTAAAAAAGGGAGAAGATACTCTCCTTTCAATTTTAAATAAATCTTTGAATACTATATCAGAAGAAGAAATAGATAAAATTTATAGAAAATGGATAAAGTTAGAAATAGAAGAGAGAATAGACTATGACTTAGTCTTAAAAGTTGTCTTAGGATCGCTAGTTATTCTTTTTGGATTTTTCTTTTGGAATAGAAGACTTAAAAGTGAAGTTGATGAGAGAAAAGCTGCACAGGAAAAACTAGCTAAGAGTAGGGATTTTATAAACTCTATTATGAACTCTCAACTTGATATTATTGTTGTGACTGATGGAGTAGAGTTAAAACAAGTAAACAAAGCTTTTTTTGATGTTTTAAAATTTAAAGATTTAGATGAGTTTAAAAAAGATTATAAATGTATTTGTGATCTTTTTGATTTTAGTACTGAAGAGTTTTTAAAACCTATTAAAGATGATATAAGATGGATTGATGAAGTTTTAGCTAATCATACAAAACAACATAGAGCAAAAATATTTGTTGAAGGAAAAGAGTATATTTTTAAAGTAGCTGCTTCTTATATAAAAAATGAAGAGTTGAAAATGGCAGTTTTTCATGATATAACAGAAATTGAAACTCTTCATAAAGATTTAGTTATTGCAAAAGAGAAAGCAGAAACAGCAGCAAGACATAAAAGTGAATTTTTAGCAAATATGTCCCATGAAATTAGAACACCAATGAACTCTGTAATAGGATTTACAGAGCTTTTAGATAAAGAGATTACTAATCCCGTACAAAAAGATTATCTAAATTCGATAAAAAAAGGGGGGAGTGCCCTTCTTGAGATTATTAATGATATTTTAGATTTATCTAAAATAGAAGCAGGAAAATTAGAGATTAAAAATGAATCAATAAATCCTAAAAACTTAATTATGGAGATGGAATCAATTTTCCACTCAAAAATTATTAGTAAAAACATAAATTTTATAGTTGAAATTGATGAATCAATACCACCTTTTATTTTAATAGATGGTATTAGAGTAAGACAGGTTCTTTTTAATTTAATAGGAAATGCAATTAAATTTACAGAGCAAGGAAGTGTAAAGTTAAAAGTTAAAAATTGCTATAAAGATGATATTAGAAGTAAAATTGATTTAATTATATCAGTTGAAGATACTGGAATAGGTATAGATAAAGAGAGTTTAGACTCAATTTTTAATGCTTTTGAACAAACAAATAGTGTATCAAAATATGGAGGTACAGGATTAGGTTTAGCAATTTGTTCAAAACTTGTTCATATGATGAATGGAAAAATTGAAGTAGAGAGTAAAAAGGGTTATGGATCTATTTTTAGAGTAGTTATTACTAATATAGCAGTAAGTTCAATTGGTGAAAAAATTGAAGTTCAAAGATTAGATTATTCTAATATAAAATTTAAAAAAGCAACAATTCTTGTTGTTGATGATATTTTAGAAAATAGAAAATTAGTTCAAGCTAGCTTGAAAGATTTTGACTTTAAGATTATCATGGCAGAGAATGGACAAGAGGCAATAGAGAGATTAAAAGATATAAAAATTGATTTAATTCTTATGGATTTAAGAATGCCTATAATGGATGGATATAAAGCTACTGCAATTATCAAAAGTGACAAAAAGTTTAAAAAAACGCCAGTTATTGCTCTTACTGCATCTGTGATGGGGAAGGATTTAGAAAAAGTTGAAGAGTTCGGTTTTGATGGCTATTTAAGAAAACCTGTTATATTAGATGATTTAATAGAGAAAATAAGTCTTTATTTAGAGTATGAGTTTATAAATAATGAAGAAAATAAAGAACATAAAACTTTTGAGAAAATAGATATTAAAGATTTAGATAAAGTAATAAATAGATTAGAAAGTGATTTGAAATCTGAATATGATGAAGTTAAAGATAGAGGAGACTTTTTACTCATTGAAGAGTTTTCAAATAAATTAGATGAATTAGGTACTACTTATAAATCAGATATTCTTAAAGAGTATGCTATAAGTTTAAAGAATAATATAGAAGCGTTTGATATTGAAAAGGTAGATTTTTTAATGAACAGCTATGAAGATATAGTAAAAAAGTTAAAAGATGTAAAGGAAAGAATTTGAGTAAAGGTAAAATTTTAATTGTTGATGATGTACCTAAAAATATTCAAATGGCAATGAATATACTCAAAAATGAGGGGCATCATATGTTTTATGCTCAAAGTGGTCAAAGGGCTTTAGAGTTAGTTTCTCAGAATGATTTTGATTTAATTTTATTGGATATCATGATGCCTGGTATGAATGGGTATGAAGTTTGTAAAGTTTTAAAATCAAATGAAAATACAAATAATATACCAGTAATTTTTTTATCAGGAAAAGATGCAACTACTGATATAGAAGAAGCATATGAAAGTGGTGGAGTTGATTATGTTATAAAACCTTTCATTTCAATTGAACTGATTACTAAAGCAAATACATATGTTAAGTTAAAAAAGTTAGAAGATAAAATAGGAGAATAGATGAAAAATAAATTTAATCAAAAAATATTAATAGTTGATGATAATCCTAAGAACCTTCAAGTAGCAATGAATATTTTAAAAAATTATAATGTAATTTATGCTCAAAGTGGTCAAAAAGCAATAGAACATACAGAAGGAAATGATTTTGATTTAATTCTTTTAGATATTGTTATGCCAAATATGGATGGTTATGAAGTATGTAAACAATTAAAGAAAAATGAAAAAACAAAGTCTATTCCTGTGATTTTCTTAACTGTAAAGGATGATGAGAAAGATATTGTAGAAGGTTTTAACTTGGGAGCTGTTGACTATCTTACAAAGCCATTTCAAGCTGAGGTTTTATTAAAAAGAGTAGAACTTCATCTAAAACTTTCAAGTACTATAAATGAACTTACATTATTAAACAATAATTTAAATAGTATTGTAGACAAACAAATTGAGGATATTAGACAAAAAGATGAGATACTTTTTAATCAAAGAAAAGCACTTGCTATATCAGAGATGATTGAAATGATGTCAAATCAACTTTCTAAGCCTATTGAGTTTATAAAAATGATAAATCAATCTTTAGAATTTAAATTAAATACAGATTTTGCAAGAGATGATATTTTAGAGTCTATTTTAAGTACAAATGAACAGTTAAACTATCTTGATATGACAATTGAGGATTTTAAAAGTTTTTTCAAACAAGATATAAATGCGGATTCTGTAAACTTAAATGTGATGGTCAATTCTGTATTATTATATTTTAAAGAATCATTAATAAAAGAGAAAATAGATGTAGATGTAGATGGAGATATAAATATTGAAGTCCCTTTTGTACGAAGTGAATTAAAGCATATCCTTTTAAAACTTTTATTTAATACAATTTTTCTTTTAAAAGAGAGTGATATTGAGAACAAAGAGTTAAAAATATTTTTTAATGAAAATGAAAAAAATATTGACCTTTGTGTTGAATCAAATATAGAAAATACAAGTGATGAGTTTATATATATGACCCTAGCTGATGAAAAACTTGATATTAAAAATGAACAAACACTTCAGTTAGGATTACATTTAGTAAAGACGTTAATTGAGAAAAACCATGCAATATTTAGCGTTGATAATAGAAATAAAAAGTTTAGTTATTGTATTGAATTTTCAAAAAATAACTTTTAATTTAAATTAAACTTGCAAATTATATTTTATTTTAATCCTTAACTTTTTTTCTTTGGATACAATTGATTAAAAATTTAGTATTTGAGGAAACTATGAGCTACAATGAATTAAGTCCTGAAGAGTCTTCTGTTATAGAAAAAAAAGGAACAGAACGTCCTTTTTCAGGTAAATATAACGACTTTTATGAAGAAGGTATTTTTAAATGTAAGAAGTGTGATGCTCCTTTATATAAGTCAGAAGATAAATTTAGTTCTGGATGTGGCTGGCCAAGTTTTGATGATGAAATAGAAGGTAGTATAAAAAGAGTTCCTGATGCTGATGGAAGAAGAGTTGAAATTGTATGTGCTAATTGTGGTGGACATTTAGGGCATGTTTTTGAAGGAGAAGGCTTTACTCCTAAAAATATTAGACATTGTGTAAACTCTTTGTCGTTACAGTTTAAAAGTAATGAAAATTGTTGTGAACGTCATGCTTTTGCTTATTTTGCAGGAGGTTGTTTTTGGGGAGTTGAACATCACTTTGAAAATTTAAAAGGTGTACAGTCAGCTGTTTCTGGTTATATGGGGGGACATACATTAAATCCTGATTATAATTCAATTTGTACAGGAACAACAGGACATCTGGAAGTTGTAAGAGTAGAGTACGATGAATGTCAGATATCTTTTAAAGAGTTAGTAAAACAGTTTTTTGAGATACATGATTTTACTCAAACTAATGGACAAGGTCCAGATATAGGAAGTCAATACTTATCAGGGATTTTTTATTTAAATGAGATGCAAAAAAGAGTCTCTTTAGAATTAATTGATGAACTTGAAGATATGGATTATACTGTTGCTACTTCATTATATGAGGCTTCAACATTTTATGAAGCAGAGGATTATCATCAAGACTACTATAAGAAAACAGGAAAAACTCCTTATTGTCACTCTTATAGAAAGATTTTTAAATAGAATAAAGATATCTAAAAAGATATCTTTATTAATTACACTGTACCTAAAATATAGTATACGTGCTTATTATCAAGTTTTTGTAGATTTACGTTATATTTATTAGCCCAATGAGAAACTTCCTCATGGAACTCTTCTAAAATTTCTGCCGCATCATTTTCATCACATTTAATTTTTAAATAGTCTGAAGAGTTTGATAAAGCAACATAAGCATTCATCTTTTTAAGATGGTCATTTAAACTAATTATATGTTTAGAAAATTTACTGAAGTCTTTTGTTTGATTTAAAACCTGTTGTGCTTGTTTTAATGAAGTATCACTTTTTGCATAACCAAGCTGTGATAATAAAACTTCTGGTGATATATCTAAATGCATATCGCTCCTTTTTAATTATGTAAAGTTTTAAATAATAACAAAAAATTTGTAAATATGACTTTAAAAAATAGTATTAACTATAGCTTTTATAAACAATTATTTTAAAAGTTATTTTATACTAAATTCTTGTTTCATACTATTTGATAAAAGTTTAAGGTTTTGCTCTTCTATTTTATTATCTGCTTGTTTTTCAAGGTTTCTAATATTGTCATGAAATTTACAAAAGAAATCTACCATTTTTGGAGAAATGTCATTTGTATTATTTACATGGGCTCCTGATTCAAGCATTAGTTTAACTAAATCATATTTCCCCATAAATGCAGCATAGTTAATTGGCAAAACACCAAATTTATCAGCTTCATTTATGATGTTTTCATCATGAGCATGAATAAGTTTGAAGAATCTTAAATCATCTTTCCATATGGCATTATGAATAGCTGTTCGACCATTACTATCTTTTGCATAAGCATCAGGTTTAGAATTCAGAAGAACTTTTAGTGTATATTCACATTTTTCATTAATTGCTTTATGTAAAAGTGAGTTTCCTTTTAAATCTTTAGTATCTATTTCTACTCCAATATTTATTAGGTTTTGCAAAGTTTCTAAGTATATCTTTTGATTGAAAGTTGGTGAACTTTCAGCATACTCCATCAGGTAAAAAATGATATTGTGTCCATCTTTATCTTTCATATTTATATTTATTCCATAAGCTCTTAGAATTTTAAATAATTCATAGTTAAAGAATATAATTGGGTCAAAAAATAAAGGATGACCTTTAGAATTTAGTTTAGATAGATTTACTTTACTGTTTTCTATTACAAGTCTTAGCATATCAATATAATCAGCAGAGTTACTTATTCTTTCAAGAAGAGATTGATCAATTTGTTTTTTATTGTAAAAATGAAGAATCACGTCAATAAGTTTTTCAATAACGGTTGAACCTTTAGTATCTGCCAAATTTACATCAGCTCCTGCTTTAAGAAGTGACTTTATATATTTTGAAGCTTTCATTCCTTTTAGAGCGCAATCTGTTAATATAGTTTCTCCATCAATATTCTGATCGTTTATATGCAAAGAGTCATGTTTAATAAATATGTCAATAAGGTTTTCGTCTAAACTTCTCATGACAGTAAAGAATACAGTCTCTTTTCTATTATCAATTGCATCAACTTGAATACCCTCTTTAATAAGTTTTTTTATCATTTTAAGGTGAGACTCTTTCATATCTTTGTCTTCATCTTCTAGCTCTAAATAGTTAGTTACTGATTGCATTAAAATTGTTCTGTTATTAGAGTCTTTACTATTTAAATCACATCCAAGTTCAATAGCTTTATCTAAAACAGCTTCATTTTCAATACCTTTGGAAATTGCATAAAAAAGAAAGTTTTTACCATTTTTATCTAAAATTGTTGGGTCTGCTCCTTCTTCCATTAGGTTCATTGCAAGTTCATTGTTTTTTAAAACTGCTTCTTTATGAAGTATACTATTCCCTTCATTGTTTACTTTGTTTATATCAATTTCTTTATTTTTGATTACTTTATCAATGAATTCTTTACTTCCATTTGCTATTGCATCAAAAATTAGATTATTTCCATGAGAATCAGAATTGTTGAGACTTTGAGTATGTTCAAAAAGTGTATGTATTGTTTTTTTCCCAGATATTACAACTTCTTGAAGAGCTGTTCTATTGTGTTTATTTACATGTTCAGTATTTGCACCTTCTGAGATTAAAAATCTAGTTACTTCATTGTTATTTGATAATGCTGCGTAAAAAAGAGCAGTTTCATTATCTTCATTTTGAGCTTCCATATCAACACCTTGTTCTAGGAGCCATTTTGCAGACTCAAGGCAACCTTTTTTTACGCAAAGATGAAGATATGTTTCTCCCTTATCATTTTTTTTATTTAAATCAATTTTATTACTGAATTTTTCTTCAATATTGTCTGATATAAAGATAGGGTTAAGTAGTTCTTTTAAAAAGTCTTCTTCTGTAAATTTCTTTTTTTTCAAAAATTTTTTAATCATGCATTTCTTCTTTTATATAAAAATAATAAGTAATGTATTTTATAATTAAATCACTTAAATCCTTTTTTTTATGTTATGAATCTTGGATATTTATATTTTCTTAGATAAAATTTTAAAAATGTAAAAAAGGAAAGTCTATGAGTGTATTATTACAAATGGCTATGTTTCCTACAGATAAAAGTGGAAGCAAAAGTAAGCAGGTTTCAGAACTTGTTAAAATAATTAGAAATAGTGGATACCCATATAAACTTACTGCAATGGCAACTGTAATTGAAACACAAAAAATGTCAGAAGCTTTAGATGTAGTTCAAAATTGTTATGAAAAACTTGAAGAATTAGGATGTGAAAGAGTTTATTCTACTTTAACATTTGATATTAGAAAAGGTCATGACAATAGGTTAGAAGGAAAAGTTAAATCTGTAGAGGATAAAATAGGGAAGGTTTCAAAATAGTCTAAAATAGACTTTTTTGAACTCCTACATTCTCTTCTCCTAGAGCTTTAAGCTTAAAAGAAAAACGATGTTCATCACTTCGTCCAAACTCTTTTATTTTTTCTACATGGGCTTTTGTTCCATAGCCTTTATGTTTTTCAAAATCATAATTTGGATATTTCGAAGAGATTTCAATCATATATCTATCACGACTCACTTTTGCTATAATTGAAGCTGCACTAACTTCCACTACACTTGCATCTGCTTTTATTTTATGTTGTAAAGTCTCTATTCCAAATGAGGTATTTCCATCCATTAAAAAACTATCTGCTTTATCTTTTAATTTTTCCATTATCTCTTTAATTGAGTTTTTTAAACAAGTAGAAATTCCCTTTTCATCAATCTCTTTTGCACTTGTAAAAACTATATGATAATCACACTTTTCTTTTATTTCATAAAATAAGGCTTCTCTTTTTTTTTCACTTAATACCTTTGAGTCATTTAAGCCTTTAATCTCTTCTTTTATAATCGCTCCTGCTACAGTAAGAGGACCCGCAATTGGTCCTCTACCTGCTTCATCTATTCCACATAACATAACTTTCTATAATCCTATTTATTCTATATCTTAAACTAGATATAATTTTACTGTAAAAATATAGTATAATAGATTTACTAAAACAAAAAAGGCATATGTTTTGAGTGCAAATAAAAAAATTAGTATAGGATTAGTTGGATTTTTTTTTATTACTATACTTATTTTTTTATATAGTAAATCCTTAGAAAAAGAGATTAAAATTGGTTTTATTGGGGCATTGACTGGAAAATACTCTGTTTTAGGGAATGCAATGATGAATGGAGTTTTATTAGCTTTTGATGAAGTGAATTATGAAATCAATGGCAGAAAAATAAAATTAGTGTTTAAAGATGATAAGCAAAATGCTACATTAAATGAAGAAATAGTAAATGAGTTTATTAATAAGGGTATGAAAGTAATAATAGGAAATGTAACTAGTACAATGAGTAAGATTTCCATCTCTATTATAAACAATCATAAAGATATGTTTATGATTTCGGCAGCATCAGCAAGTAATGAGTTTTCAGGAAAAGATGATCAGTTTTTTAGAGTGCATGTTGCCAATAATAGTAAAAGATTTGAATCTTTTACAAAGTTTGTATTGAAAAATGGATATAAGAAAGTATATGGAATATATGATCCTTTTAATGCAACCTATGCAAAAGATTATATAGTAAATTTTGAAAAAAGTTTTATCTCAAATGGTGGAGAGAGTTTTCTAGCGTATGAAAAAACAAATACAAATCTTGATATCTTAGTATCTGATGTAAAAAAGAAAAAACCTGATATTATTTTAATATGTGCAAACTCAGTTGACTCTGCAAGGGTTTTACAATATTTTAGACTAAAAGGGATCAAGACTCAGTTTGCAATGGCAGAGTGGGCAAGAACACCTTCTTTTTTAGAAAACAGTGGAAAAACTTCAGAAGGTGTTATTTTTAATATTGACTATGATGAGAAATCAACAAATCCAAGATATTTAAAATTTTTAGAGAATTATAAAAAGAAATATAATAGTAAACCTTCAATGTATGCTGCAAAAGCATATGAACTTAGTAGAATAATTATAGAGAGTTTAGAATCTGTTGATGAGACAAAAGTCAAGCAATATATATTAGAAAAAAGAAGTTTTGATGGTTTACAGGATATTATTGTTTTTGATGAGTATGGTGATGTTATAAGAGAATTTTACAATTTCAAAGTTAAAAATGCAGAGTATGTAAGAATAAAATGACACAAAAAAAAAGTTTAAAAAAAGAGATACTTCAACTCTTAATCTTATTTTCAATTGTAACTATAAGTATTATTGGTTTTTTATCAATTTATAGTCAATATAGTTCAAAGATTGAGATTATAAAACATAATCAAAATCTTGTTTTAAAGCAGGTTGAGAAAGAGGTTCAAAAATTAATTTTAGAGATTGAATCAATTGAAAACTATTTAACACGAAATGATCCTTTTGAAAAAAGTTTATTGAAAAATATTGTAGAGACAAATAACAATATATCTTCCATATTAATTTTAGATAAAGAAGGAATTATAGAAGAGTTTTATGCTATGTCAAATTTAAATTTATTTAAAGGGTTTGATTATTCAAATAAAGCTTATTTTAAAAATTTAAAAAATAACTCCTCTTATTGGTCAAGTGTCTTTTTATCGACACTTGATGAAACACCTTCTATCTCTTATAGTTTTAGAATGAATGGGAAGATTTGTGTTTTTATGATTAATTTATCAGAATTATCAGATTTTATGCTTCGATTTAAAAATAGTGACAATACACATATGATTAGAATGATTGATAATTCAGGAGTTTTAATCATAAATCCTGATGCAAAACAGTTAGTTGTACAAAGATTTAATGCAAGTAGAGCAGATGTATTTAAAAAACTTATCAATAGTGGTAAACCTTACACACAAGTGGTTTTTAAATCAATTAAAGAGTATGGAAATCAATTTGGAGCATTTACAAAAATAGATAAAACAGGTTGGTATATAATAGTTAGGGAGAGTCATGATTTGATTCTAAAATCTTTGAATAATATAATATTTTCTTTTGTATTCTCAATAGTTCTTCTAATTATCTGCTCAATATACTTTTCTTTTAAAATTTCAAAAAAAATTTTTAAATCTTTTGATGATATGCAGATGATTACTTCTAAGATAGCAGATGGAAATTATAATATAGAATTAAAAGATCTGCATTATGATGAGTTTAATAAACTTCTTAATAGTTTTAATAGAATGCAAATAGAGATTGATAAAAGAGAAGATTATCTAGAGAATTCTTTATCTAGTTTTAAATCTTTGTTTAATTCAACAATGGAGTCTGTAATTCTAAGTGAAAATGGTATTATTGTTGATGTAAACGATGTATCTCTTGATCTTTTGGAAGCAAAAAAGAAAGAAGAACTTGTTGGTAAAAAACTTATTGACTTTGTTGCTACAGAATATATTAGTTTAGTTAAAGACTCCCTATCAAAAGATATACAACCATATGAAGTTGAGTTTATAAAGTTAGATGGAACAAAGATACATGCTTTAGTTCAAGGGAAAAATTTGAAACTACGGGGCAAAAATATTAGACTTTCTGCAATCATTGATATAACAGAGCTTAAAAATAAAAACCAGTTACTTTCTCAACAGTCTAAGATGGCATCTATGGGAGAGATGATTGGAAATATTGCTCATCAATGGAGACAGCCTTTAAGTATAATTAGTACTTGTGCAAGTGGTATTAAATTAGAAAAAGAGTTTGGAAATTTAAATGATGAAAAGTTAGAAAAGTCAATGGATTTAATAGTTCAAAACTCTCAATATTTATCATGTACGATTGATGATTTTAGAAATTTTTTTAAGTCAGATAAAAATCAAGAGAGATTTGTTGTAAATAATATTGTAGAGAAGTCCTTGCAACTTTTAAAATCTACTTTAAAGAATAATGAGATAGAAATTATAACAAATTTTAGTGATAAAAAGTTTGAGCATGAAGGATATCCTAATGAACTAATTCAAGTTTTAATTAATATTATAAATAATTCAAGGGATGCTTTTAATAGTAAGGATATTTACCCACGATTTATAGAGATTAAAGAGGTCCATAACTTAAATTCATATGAATTACAAATAAAAGATAATGCAGGAGGAATACCTGATACTATTATAAATAGAATTTTTGATCCTTATTTTACAACTAAACATAAATCACAAGGAACAGGTATTGGTTTATATATGTCTCACCAAATAATAGTTGACCATATGAATGGAGAATTAAAGTGTAAAAACATTAAGTTTAAACATGAAAATGATATTTATGATGGTTGTTGTTTTTATATAACTTTATATGATAATACTGAACATAATTACACTTATATAATATGACTTGACAAATATGCACTCAAGTTGCTATAATAAAATTAGCAATTAATACAAAGGAGTGCTAAAAATGAATAAACTATTTGAAAAATTAACAAACCAACTAGCTGAAACAATCGATTCTTCGGTTGCATTATCTTTACATAATAAAAATCAAGAGGTCGAAATAATACATTTATTATGGGCTTTATTAACTAATACAAACTCAGTATTAAATCAATTATTAAATAAAATGAATGTTGATAAAGCAGCAATAGAGCTTGAAGCTAAATCTTATGCAGTTAAACTTCCTTCTGTGTCATCAGTTACAAAAGAGAATATAAAATTATCTAGAAGTTTAGTTCAAAGTTTAGAAAAAGCAGAAGGACAAGCTGTAAAATTAGGAGATAAGTTTATAGCTATTGATTCTTGGCTTATTGCAAATTTTGATTCTAAAGAGTTAAAAGAGGTATTAGGAAAGTATATTGATTTAAGGGAAGCTATAAAAGAGCTTGAGGCTATGAGAGGTGGAAGTACTATTGATTCTTCAAGTGCAGATGAAAATCTTGAGGCTTTAGAAAAGTATGGAATTGATTTAAATAAAAAAGCAATAGATGGTGAACTTGACCCTGTTATTGGAAGAGATGAACAAATTCAAAGAATGATGCAAATCTTAATTAGAAAAACAAAAAATAATCCAATTTTACTTGGAGAACCAGGAACTGGTAAAACAGCAATTGCAGAAGGATTAGCACAAAGGATTGTAAATAAAGATGTTCCAACAAGTTTACAAAATAAAAAAGTTGTAACTCTAGATATGAGTGCAATGATTGCAGGAGCAAAATATAGAGGAGAGTTTGAAGATAGATTAAAATCAGTAATTGATGAGGTTAAAAAAGCTGGGAATATCATTTTATTTATTGATGAGATTCATACAATAATTGGAGCAGGAGCTAGTGAAGGTTCTATGGATGCAGCAAATATCTTAAAGCCAAGCCTAGCAAGAGGCGAATTACATACAATAGGTGCAACAACATTAAAAGAGTATAGAAAGTATTTTGAAAAAGATGCAGCTATGCAAAGAAGGTTTCAACCTGTAAATGTAGATGAACCGTCAGTAAATGAAGCATTACAAATATTAAGAGGTATAAAAGAGAAACTTGAAACACACCATAATGTAACTATAAATGATTCGGCATTAGTTAGTGCAGCAAAGCTTTCAAATAGATATATCACAGATAGATTTTTACCAGATAAGGCTATTGACCTTATTGATGAAGCTGCAGCAGAACTTAAAATGCAAATAGAGTCAGAGCCAATTGCACTTTCTACTATAAAAAGAGAGATTCAAACAATAAATGTAGAAAAAGAAGCTCTAAAAATGGAAAAGTCAAAAAAGAATAAAGATAGACTTGAAGAGATTGAAAAAGAGCTTGCAAATAAAAATGAGCAGATGCAAAGTCTAGAAGCTAGATTTCAAAATGAAAAAGAGACTTTTAATGCTGCAAGTTCATTAAAAGCAAAAATTGATGAACTTAAAACAAGAGCAGAAAGAGCAAAAAGAGAGTCTAAGTTTGAAGAGGCAGCTCAAATAGAGTATGGAGAAATTCCTCAATTAGAAGAAAAAATAAAAGAAAATGAAGAGAAATGGAGAAGAATGCAAGAAGAGGGTACTCTTCTTAGAAACTCTGTAGACGAAGAGGCTATTGCAAGCATTGTAAGTAGATGGACAGGAATACCTGTAAATAAAATGATGGATTCAGAAAAACAAAAAGTTTTAAGAGTTGAGTCAGTACTAAAAGAGGATGTAATAGGACAAGATGAAGCATTAAAGGCAATTTCAAGAGCAATTAAAAGAAATAAAGCAGGTTTGAGTGAAGATTCAAGACCAATAGGGTCATTTATGTTTTTAGGACCAACTGGTGTTGGTAAAACAGAATCAGCAAAAACTCTTGCAAAGTTTTTATTTGATGATGAAAAGTCACTTATAAGATTTGATATGAGTGAGTATATGGAAAAACATGCAGTTTCAAGATTAATAGGGGCAGCACCTGGGTATGTAGGATATGATGAAGGTGGACAATTAACTGAGGCTGTTAGAAGAAAACCATATTCTGTAATACTATTTGATGAGATTGAAAAAGCGCACCCTGATGTATTTAATATCTTACTTCAAGTACTTGATGATGGAAGATTAACTGACAACAAAGGTGTGACTGTTGATTTTAAAAATACTATTATTATATTAACATCAAATATTGGAAGTTCTAAAATTATTGAGATCTCGGATAAAGAAGCAAGACGTGCTGAGGTTTTAAATGATTTAAAACTACACTTTAGACCCGAGTTTTTAAATAGACTTGATGATATTGTGATTTTTGAACAGTTAGGATTAGATGCTATTACAAATATTGTAGATATTATGTTTAATAGTATTAAAGCAAAAGTTGCACAAAAAGATATAACTATCTCTTTAACGGCTAATGCAAAAGAGTTTATTGCAAATGCAGGTTTTGATCCAGTATATGGAGCAAGACCATTAAAAAGGGCTATTTATGAAATAGTTGAAGATAGACTTGCAGACTTGATTTTAGAGGATAAAATTTTTGAAGGTTCAAAAGTAGAATTTGATGTTCAAAATAGTGAAGTTATAACAACTATAAATTAATTTTTACAAAAACCTTAAACTAAACAAGGTTTAAGGTTTCTTTAAATATAATACGCGACTTAATTTGTGAATAGAGGAACTAAAGAATATGAAAAGAACATATCAACCGCATAACACGCCAAGAAAAAGAACGCACGGTTTTAGAATCAGAATGAAAACTAAGAACGGTAGAAAAGTAATTAAAGCTAGAAGAGCTAAAGGTAGAAAGAGATTAGCTATCTAAGCAAAGAACACCGTCTTAACAATTCAAAAGATTTTAATAAACTTTATAAAAGCGGCAAAAAGTGGCATACCCACTCTTTTGTCGCTTTTTTTTCGCCTTATGAAAAGTTTGAACTAGCATTTGTTGCTTCAAAAAAAGTAGGTAATGCAGTAAAAAGAGCAAAGGCTAAAAGAAAATTAAGAGCTTTAACTTTGAAGTTTGAAAATAAAATTCAAACTGGAAAATATATCTTTGTAGCAAAAGATAGAATCTTTGAAAAAACTCCTAAAGAGTTGGAGCAAGATTTTAAATATGCTATGAAAAAAATGCAGTTATTAGATAAATGAAAACTATTTTTAGATATTTAATAAGATTTTATCAACGATATCTTTCCGTAATCTCATTTGGATCATGTAGATATTATCCAACTTGTTCCAATTATGCCATCTGGCAACTAGAAAATAATACTTTTTTTAAGGCAATTTATTTTACAATATCACGCATATTAAAATGTAACCAACTTTTTCCTGGAGGATTTGATTATCCAATAGTTAAAATTGTAAGACATAATAATATCAACTTTAAAAAAATAAAAGTCAAATATTGGTTAGTTCCAATAAGTGACAAAAGATACCTCATAGTAAAAAACCGGGAGTGGAAAAACAATAATGTTAAATAACAATATGAATCAAAATAATGGTATGCAAAAAAGAATGCTTATAATGACACTTGTTGTCTTTGTATTTTTTATAGCTTATGAATTTTTAGTATTAAAGCCTCAACAAGAGGAAAAACTTAAACAACAAGAAATCGCGAAACAAGAACAAGCTAACCAAGCTCCTGATGTTGTAACTGCTACTGGAACTCCAGCTTCAAGTGGTGAAATGACAAAGTCAATCTCTGCTCTTTCTTCAAAAGCAGTAGGTAAAAAAGATATTATTACAACAATTACTACAGCAAAAAATATTGTACAAATCGATAAACTTGGTCGAGTAGCACAAGTAACATTACGTGAAGATGTTTATAAAGATGAAGATGGAAATGCAATTAAACTTTTTGAATCAAATCAATTAAGACCATTAGAGGTTAGATTTGCAGATGCAGATATAAATGAGAAAGCATTTAAAGTAGGATATAGTACGAGTTCTGCAAATGTGGATGCAAGTAAAACTGCACAGAAAGTAACTTTAACTCAAAATATTGAGGGATTAATTTTAACTAAAGAGTTAACATTTTATCCAGATGGTCATTATGACATCAAAATCAAATCATCTGCAAAACAACAGTTTTTTGTAACAAATGGATTTAGACCAAATGTATTAGCTGATATGTATGCAGACCATGGTTCAATGGTTAAATTAAATGATGGTTTATTAGAATTAAATTTAGATGGAGATTTAGATAAGGTTAAATCATATACAGGAGTTAAGTTCCTATCAAACTTTGATAGATATTATGCAACTGTAGTATATAACTTTGATAACTCTTTACAAGTATCTTTAATGCCAGATTCAGCAAATGACCCACAAGGTTTTGTTCATGCACAAAATGAAGTTTCATTCTCTGGATTTATGGGACCAAAAAACTTTAATGACTTAAAAGCTTTAAATCCTGAGTTAACAGATGTTATTGAGTATGGATGGTTTACATTTATTGCAAAACCTATGTTTACATTCCTAGCATTTTTACAATCATATATTGGAAACTGGGGTTGGACAATTGTTGCTTTAACTATTATTATTAAACTTATTTTATATCCTTTATCATACAAAGGTATGGTATCAATGAACAAGCTTAAAGAGCTTGCTCCTAAAATGAAAGAGATTCAAGCAAAATATAAAGATGATAAACAAAGACAATCTGCTGCAATGATGGAGCTTTATAAGAAACATGGTGCAAATCCTATGGGTGGATGTCTACCATTAATCTTACAAATTCCAGTATTCTTCGCAATCTATAGAGTTTTATTAAACTCTATTGAGCTAAAAGGTGCAGAGTGGATTTTATGGGTTCACGATTTAGCAGAGATGGATCCATATTTTGTATTACCAATTCTAATGGGTGCTTCAATGTACTTACAACAAAGAATTACACCAAATACAATGCAAGATGAGATGCAAAAGAAGATTTTCCAAATGTTACCAGTTGTATTTACATTCTTCTTCTTATGGTTCCCAGCAGGACTTACTTTATACTGGTTCGTAAATAACGTATTTACAATTGCTCAGCAATATTATATTAACAGAATGTTTGATAAACAAAGAGCAGCTAAAAAGTAGTAGGAGACTATTATGAAACAATTTGAAGCAAAAACTTTAGAAGAAGTTTATGAACTAGCAAGCAATGAATTCTCATGCTCTATTACAGAGCTTGAGATTGATATAGTTCAACAACCAAGTAATGGTTTTCTAGGATTTGGGAAAAAGAATGCAATTATTGCAGTAGCTCCAAAGAAAAACAAAAGAAGAGAAAGAAAACCAAGAGAACATAAGTTCAAGAAAAAAGATATAAAAATAGAAGAAGTTTCAAAAAAGATTGAAGATTCAAATAGAGCAGATGAAAAAAGATCTAGACAAAAAAGAAAAAGAGAAGATAGAAAAAGAGAACCTAAAAAATTAAGAGATGTTCCAAAAGTAGAATCAAAAGAGAAAATCTTTGATAATTTTTACAATGAATCTGAGAAAAAAGAAGTTGCAAAGATTATTGTAAAAAAAGATAAACAAGAGATTTTAGATGAAGTAAATAAAGGACTGGTATCACTATTTAAAGATACTTGTTATGGTATTGATAATATTAAAGTTGAGTTCTTTGATGAAAATACTCTTTATATTGAGTTTACGGGAGAAGATTCAGCACTTCTTATTGGAAAAGAGGGTTATAGATATAAAGCACTTTCATATATCTTATTTAACTGGATTAATGAGAAATATGGTCTAATGTTAAGACTTGAGGTTGCGGAATTCTTAAAAAATCAAGAAGCTGCAATTTATACATATTTAGAGCCAGTAATTCAAACAATTCATGAAAAAGGAAGCTTCAAAACAAAACCTTTAGATGGTATTTTAGTTCATATTGCTCTTAAAAAACTAAGAGAAGAATTCCCTGAAAAATATGTTGCTGTAAAAACAAATGTTAGGGGAGACAAATACGTACTTGTAAATGAGTACAGAAGTAAAGAACAATAATCTTGCTAAATGATGAAACAATTGTAGCTATAGCTACAGCCAATGGAATTGGTTCAATCTCAATTATTAGAGTTAGTGGTAAAGATGCTTTACCTATAGCTCTAAAACTATCAAAAAAAATAGATCTTAAACCACGACTTGCTACTTTATCTTCAATATATAATTCAAAAGATGAGATTATAGATGAAGCACTTTTAATATATTTTAAAAATCCATTCTCTTTTACAGGTGAAGATATTGTTGAGTTTCAATGTCATGGTGGTATTGCTATTTCAAATATCATTATGAGTGAAGTTATAAAGTGTGGTGCAAGAGTTGCTCAGCCTGGTGAGTTTTCTAAACGAGCTTTTTTAAATGGAAAAATTGACCTTTCAAAAGCTGAAGCCATTGCAAAGATTATTGAAGCTAGAAGTGAAGATGCAGTTAAACTGCTTGCAAAACAGTTAAAAGGTGAATTAACTGACTTTGTAAATGATATTAGAGAAGATTTACTTTTTATGTTAGCTTATACAGAAGTAAATATTGATTATGCAGAAGAAGATCTACCAAGTGATATTTATGAACAAATAGAGAATAAACTAAATAAGATAAAAGATAAACTTGATAATACATTAGAAGCAAGTAAAAGAAGAGATGGTCTAATAGAAGGTTTTAAAGTAGCAATAGTTGGAAAACCAAATGTAGGAAAATCCTCATTATTAAATAAACTTCTAAATTTTGATAGAGCTATTATCTCAGATATTGCAGGAACTACAAGAGATACTATTGAAGAGTCAGTAAAGATTGGAACTCATATTATTAAAATTGTTGATACAGCAGGAATACGTGATGCCAGTGATGTAATTGAGCAAATAGGTATAGAAAAATCTATCGAAGCTATAAATGAAGCAGATATTGTAATCTCATTATTTGATAATAGTAAAGTCCTTGATAGTGAAGATGAAAAAATATTAACTTTACTTGAAGAGAATTCAAATAAAGAGATAGTTAAAGTACTTAATAAAACAGATTTAGAAAATCAGTTTGATAAATCAAAACTTGATGACTTTATAGAACTAAGTACAAAAGAGACAATCAATCCTTTAGTATATAAAATTGAATCAATATTAGATTTAAATACTCATAGTGATGATATGACACTAATATCTAAAAGACAAGTAGATTCAGTCGAGCAAACACTATTTCATATAAATGAAGCAACAATGCCTTTAGAAACTGGTGAACTAGAATTTTTCGCTCATCATATCAATGAGGCATTAGAAAATATTTCTAATATTACAAGACCATATGAACATGATCAAATGTTAGATGTAATGTTCGGAGAATTTTGTTTAGGCAAATAGCCTAAACAATTTTTTCAGTAGCAAAGTCTACGCTAGTAACTAGACCAGCTTCCCCATTTTCTTTTAGATAAAAGCTAGACTCTTTTAGTTTCGCATACTCTTCTCTTACTCCACTTGAATAAGTAAATACAGAATCAGTAGCACTTAAATATATAGCTCCAATTCCTGCTTGGCCTAGAGTTATAAGTGAGTCTTCTCCATTTTCATTTCTTTCCCAAATAAGTAAGTCATTGAAGATTGTGTCATTTTCGTCAATCCAAGAGTTTCCATCTTTGTCATACTCTCTTAATTCTTGAAAACCATCACCAGTATTTGCACCAAATAATTCATTTCCATTATTAATTATCCCATCTTTACTTTTATCTAAGGCTAAAAACCCTGCGCCATCTTTTAGAGTTGGGATTAGTTCATTTGCTCCATTGCTATTTAAATCAAATTCAAACTTCATTGAAGAGCTTATATTATCAAAAGATGTTAGATTTCCTTCGTAGTTTATAATAAGTGGATCCATCCAAATCTCTTTTCTTGATCTTATCTGTGTTTCATGTTTTTCATAAAACTCTTGTGAAAAAGAAATATCTAGAGCTATATTTATTTGACCTCTATTTGTTTTTACAAAGGCTTGAGTATTGAATTCAATGCTACTTTTTTGATGAACTTCTCTTGTTAGTTTGAAGTTTGTCTCTTCTATTTGTACAAAAAGTTCTCTTTGTTTTTGCATTTTGGAAGTCTCTTTTATTTCACCGTCTGTAGGTTGTAGTTTGAAATCTTTGTCTTTCGTAAAGTTTTGAAGAAGTATTTCTAACATTGATTTTTTTATTTTATCTTGATGACTTAAATTTCTTTGTTCAGATAATAAAACTCTTTCAAGTTTGCTAACCTCTTGGATAACAAAGTTTTCTTTTCTTATCTCATCTTTTAAATCAAGTTTTGCATTTATTAGTTGTGAGGTAAATTCACTTGATTGTTTTTGTTCAAAAACATAGTTAGTTTCTGCTTCAATTTTCACTTCAGATGATTCAATCTTCATAATATCCTCCAATAGAAAGTTTACTATTAAAGATTTTATAACAATTGATATGAAGATGTTTTTAAACTATAAAACTAGTTCTTATTCATTTATCTCTTGAGTTACATGAGAAATTGTAGTTTTGCTAGTTGAATATCCTGCTTCAAAAGAGTAGCCATTCTCTCCTATATTTAAATTCATAAAATTTGATTCACTACTACTATTTGCAAGAAAAATTCCTATGTTATCTTTTTTTGCAGCAACAAGTGACATCTCATGATTTGAATTTTCTTGCCATATTTGGAAGTTATCTAAGATTCTTGTTGGAATTTTTTTATCCTCACTATCATCTTTTTTAAACATCTCTAAAAATAACTCTCTTCTTTGTGCAAGGAGTTCTTTTAATTGTTCAAAAATATCTTTTTTGTCTTCTTTATTATCATTATATACATCGAAAATAAAGTGAAGGGATTTTAAATCTTTTAGATTTTCATTATCTTCATCAAGTTCTATTTCAAAGGGATTTTTTACAAAGTTTTCATTTGCATATGCTATTTGAGTCTCATTTTTTTCATAGAACTCTCTTGTGTAAGAGAAATTTATTTCTATATTATATTCACCCTTTGGAGTTTTTATTATTGCTTCAAAGCTGAATTCAAAAGATGTTTTTTCATAGTATTCACTGCTTGCTTCATATAAAAAACCTTGAGGTAAACTATTTGAATTTTGTGCATAAGGATTATTTTTTTGTTCATATGATTCTTTATTAACATCTATCTTTTCATTGGGGAAAAGAGCTTGAGGTAAGTTATTTAAAGTAAAACCTCCAAGTATATTCTCTAAAAGAAGCTTTTGAAACTTTTGAGGATCTGTTAGAGTATCAGGGTTTGTATATATTACAGGAGCATTTATGTCAATTTCATCAAAGTCATCTTTTGGTGAATTATCTTCAATACTATCTTTTTCCAAAGCAGTTAATTTCGCTTCATATTGAAGCTCAGTTTTTTGGTATATTGTATTTAATTGATAAGATTGAAGAGTCATAATAAGTCCTTTAATAAACTATATTTAAGAATTGTATAATAAATATATTAAATCCTATTTTAAATAGTAAAACTAATTATTAATGCATTTTAGATATTATGCTCTTTATGAAAAAAGATGAATATGATTTAATAGTAATAGGTTCAGGTGCAGCAGGTATGATCTCTGCAATAGTTGCAGCAAGAGATGGAAAAAAAGTGTTACTTTGTGAACAACAAGAGAAGTTGGGGCCAAAACTTAAAGCAACAGGTGGAGGGAAGTGTAATCTTACAAATACCCTATCAAATGAAGACTTTATGAACTCATTTGGAAGAAATGGGCGTTTTATGTCTGATGCATTAAATGAGTTTGACTATAAGTCTTTAATATCATTTTTAAATAATATTGGAGTAGATACTCATATTCCAGATGGTTTTAGAGTATTTCCTGTTACTCATAACTCTTCAACAATAATAAAAGCTTTAGAAAAAGAATTAATAAATCAAAATGTAACTATCAAGAATCTTACAAAAATTGAAGACCTTCTTTGTAAAGATGAGACAATTTATGGTGTTAAAACCTCAAGTGATGAGTATTATTCATCAAGTGTTATTGTTGCTACTGGAGGTTTAGGCTTCTCTATGCTAGGAGCAAATGGAGATGGATACGAGTTTGCAAAATCTTTAGGTCATAAAGTAACAGAACTTTATCCTGCAATGCTACCACTTATTACAAAAGAGAAATGGGTAGCCAACTGTAAAGCAGATACTATAGCAAAAGCAGAAGTTAGAATTGATTTAAAAAAAGCAAAAAAATTAAAAGCAGTCGGAGATTTGATTTTTACACCAAAAGGTATAAGAGGACCAGTAGTATTAGATTTTTCTAGAGAGATAACACCATTTTTAGAAAAATATGAAGAGGTTCCTTTATTGATAAATATGATTAAGGGTATGAATGAAGAAGATGTCTTTCAACATATTAAAAATTTTGCCTCAAAAAATCCTCAAGGTGATGTAGAAGAGTGTTTATCTTCTCTTTTACCAGCTTCAGTTATAAAAGAGTTATGTCTTTTAGTTGATGCAGATTTTACAAAAAGATTTAAAGATTTAAATGGACAAGTAAGAGAAAAACTTGTGAAAACTTTAGTTTCAACTCCTTTAACTGTTGTTGACCATGTTGGTTTTCAAAAAGCAATGATTACAAGAGGTGGTGTTACATTAAAAGAGATAAATCCAAAAACAATGCAAAGCAAAATTATTGAAGGTTTATATTTTTGTGGAGAAGTAATGGATTTAGATGGACCTTGTGGAGGTTATAATTTGCAATGGTCTTTTGCAAGTGGAAATCTTGCAGGGAAATTATTGAAATAATTAAATTTCAATAAGCTCCACAAATTTTGCATTTGATTTATCAATTGCTGTCCATGAATTGCAATCAAAATCTAATCTGATGGCATTTGCCATTTTAAGTTCCTCTTTAAATCCGCCAAAACTAACAGCAAGTGCTGTAAGTGAAGGGTTATGTCCTACTATCATGAGCGTATCTACTGTATCAAATGTATAAGTAATAGATTCTACAATTTCATTTAAAAAGGCTTGGTAGATTACTTCATTGTACATAATA
Organism: uncultured Campylobacterales bacterium; assembly: GCA_947494995.1. Taxonomy (GTDB): domain Bacteria; phylum Campylobacterota; class Campylobacteria; order Campylobacterales; family Arcobacteraceae; genus Halarcobacter. The sequence continues at coordinate 235,319 of CANLWY010000004.1, forward strand.
TTTTTATAGTAATCAATCTCATGTGCCACTATCTCTGCTGTTTGTCTAGCACGTACAGCTGGGCTTGATACTATTAAATCAGGTTTGATCTTTTTCTCTTTTAATTTTTCGCCAATTATTTTAGAGTCTTCTAACCCTTTTTGTGTTAGTTCAATATCATAATCATACTCATCTTCTGAAGCATTTTTTTGGGCATGTCTTAAAATGTATAGTGTTTTCATATTTTTTCTCATTTAAATCTTATAATAATAAAATTCTAAGAGCTTTTAACTTGAAAAAAAATAAAATATTATAATTTTATAAGAGAAATTTTAATAATTTTTTTTAGGGTAGTCAAAAGAAACAAGTTTAGAGCATTTTTTATTAACTTCTTTCCATGTAGAGCAATTAAGTTCAATTTCTAAAACGCCAGAGGTTGGAATATTTTTATTAAAATCAACAAGATAAAAACCTAGCATATTAAGTGATGGGTTATGGCCTATTAAAAAAACAGTATCATACTCATCTTCTATATAGTTTACTATTTCTAATATAGTTTTTAAACTTGCATCATATAGATGTTCATCATACATGATTTCTTCTTTATAAGCTACCTTTTTAGCAATTTTCTTTGCTGTCTCTCTTGCTCTATAAGCAGGACTTGATATAATCAAATCAGGAACAATCCCTTTTTCTCTTAGAATCTTCCCCATAAAAGGTGCATTTTTTTTACCTCTTTTATTTAAAGGTCTATCATAATCATGCAAAGTAGGGTTTGACCAATCTGATTTTGCATGTCTAATTATATAAAGTCTTTTCATTTTCACTTCTTGTTAATTAAGATGGAGATTATTATATCTTTTTTTATTAAATATCTATTAATAGAAAAATGTTAGAATAATGTAATTAGATATGAAAGGAAATTTATGGAACAAACAAAAACAATATTTTTATTAACACTTTTAACAGTTTTATTTGTATTTATAGGATTTAGTTTTGGAGGAACAACTGGTATGTTAATTGCCTTTCTTCTTGCAGGAGGAATGAATTTTTATGCATACTATTATTCAGATAAACAGGTCTTAAAACAGTATAATGCAACTTTAATAGAAGATAGAAGACACCCTGTATATAGAATTACTGAGAAATTAGTTGATAAAGCAGGCTTACCTATGCCTAAAGTTTATTTAATCCCTGATCATACTCCAAATGCTTTTGCAACAGGAAGAAATCATGAAAATGCAGCAGTTGCAGTTACAATGGGTCTTTATGAGATGTTAAATGAAAAAGAGTTAGAAGGTGTGATTGCTCATGAGTTATCTCATGTAAAACATTATGATATTTTAGTAGGAACTATTGCTGCTGTATTTGCAGGAGCTATTGCGATGATTGCAAATATGATGCAGTTTGGAGCTATGTTTGGAGGGAATAATAGACAAGGTGGAAATCCAATTGTAATGATAGTTATGGCACTACTTTTACCTTTAGCTGCTTCTATTATTCAAATGACAGTAAGTAGAAGTAGAGAGTACATGGCTGATGAAGGAGCTGCACGAATGACAGGAAATGCAGATGGACTTCAGAGTGCTTTAGCAAAACTTGAAAACTATGCTAGAGGTGGACATCCAATACATAATGCAACTGAACAAACAGCTCATATGTTTATAATAAATCCATTTTCTGGTATGAAATCATCTTTTGGGGGCTTGTTTAGAACTCATCCTACAACAGAGGATAGGATAGCTAGATTAGAAGAGTTAAAATCTGAACTTTAGTTTTAATAAAGACTAGTAAATCTAGTCTTTATTGGAAGATATCAACAAGTTTATCTTCTGTAACTTCTTCTTGTAGAATAGGGTAAATACCTTTTGCAATTAATGAAATCTTTAAATCATAATCTATATCTTCAATTAAAAAGTAGTTTGTAGCATAATCATACATAACTTCTGGAAGAATATTACATGGAGCTTCATCTTTATTTGAGTAGACTGGATTATTTATACAGTTAGAAGATTTTAATTTATAATCTTTGATAAAGAATATCCATATATATTTTGCTTCTGCTCCTGCATAATCAAGTTCTGTATTACTGTTTGAACATATTGCTACATGAAATTCATTTTTAATTTCATGCACTTTTATATTACTACCTGTAATTAAAGCTAAAGATATTTTTTTTCTAGCACTCTTAATAATTCTTGCAAATGTTGCTCTTGATACATTCATTTTTTTTGCAGCATCTTCTTGATACATACAAAATGAATCCATAAGATGAATTGCTTCTAGTTCTTCATGAAGTAAAATAACGTCCTGTTTTGCAGTTATGTCTTTTGGTCCAAAGTACTTTGATACAGGTTTTAATTCAAGTTTTCTCTGCAATTTTTCTCTTGCCATATATAACCTTCTGAATAGTATATTAAAATTTTATCACACTTTACTTGAAGTATACTTGACATATGTCCAGAAAATTGATACAATTCTGGCATATGTTCAAAAGCAGTAATTAGTTTGACTTTTTAATTACTCCATATATACTTGTACAATATAAAATGTGATCTTCTTGATGGTAACCTTTTGGTTTCCGTTATTGTACAACGTATAGATTAAATTAGCTTTAATGGAATATATTTTCAAACATCAGTTGGTTAGGATTAATTATAATTGTCTTTTCCCTAGTCATTACTTTTTTTCACTCATCCTAACTAGAGGCTGATGTTTTAGACTTGCTTGAAATTAAAAACATAACACTTTAATAGAAAAGGAGCAACTATGGTTCGAATAGTATTCCCTACAAATGACAAGATGAGTTATATTTCCTCTGTTGAGACTACATTTGATGATGCCAAGTATCTTACTATTTTAAATGTAAGAGGACAAAATATAACAGCAGTTGAAACAATCGAAAATCCACATATTCATTCAAGAGATGGAATTCTAAAAGTTTGTAAAGAGAATAAATTTGGTGTTTTAATATCTCCAAATGGAAATTGTTTACCTCTTAAGAAATTACAAAAAAATGGAGTTTCTGTTTATAAAGCAGAAAATAAGAAGATGGTTTTACACACATTTAGTGATTTTGTACAGGATAAACTACACAAAGTTAGTTAAGAAAAAAGCGGAGTATAACTCCGCTTGTATCCTTTCAACTTGACCAAAGTAAAGGACAGGTGAATCTTACAAAAAAAACCTTTAATTAATTATAAACTTTTTTAACATTTTCAATTTTACTGCTCATATTTAATAAAGCCATATCTGCAAGAACTAAAGCCATCATTGATTCTGCTACAACAGAACCTCTAATTGCTACACAAGGATCGTGTCTACCTTTTAGTTCACACTCTACTTCTTCATTATTAATATCAACTGTTTCTTGTTTTATGAAGATTGATGGTGTTGGTTTAAAGTAAATTTTTACATTTATATCTGAACCATTACTTATTCCTCCAAGCATACCACCACTATGATTTGTTTTAAAACCATTGCTTCTTATTTCATCATTATTTTCAAAACCTTTTAATGAAGAAGATTCTAATCCATCACCAATTTCAACACCTTTTACGGCATTTATACTCATCATAGCATTTGCAATTTGAGAATCTAGTTTAAAGTAAAGTGGCTCACCAAGTCCTGCTGGACAGTTTTGTACATTTACAAGGGCAACTCCACCAACAGAATTGTGCTCTTTTTTAGCTGCTAAAATTGCATCTTTTTGAAACTCTTCTTTATCTTTATCAAGTGCAAAAATTTCAGACTCTTTTGCAAATTTAAAGTCTGCTTTACTACTTTTAATTCCATCTATTTCACAAATTCCACTTTGAATTTCAATTCCAAGTTCATTTAACATAAGTTTTGCAATAGCTCCAGCGGCAACTCTTGCTGCTGTTTCTCTTGCACTTGATCTTCCCCCACCTCTATAGTCTCTTACCCCATATTTATGGAAATATGTATAGTCCGCATGTCCGGGTCTAAAAAGATCTTTTACATTTGTATAGTCTTTGCTTTTTTGATTTTCATTAAAAATTACCATTGAAATTGGAGTACCTGTTGAGACTCCTTCAAAAATACCACTTAAAATTTCAACTTTGTCGCCTTCTTTTCTTGGTGTGGCATACTTATTTTGTCCAGGTTTTCTTCTATTCATTTCACTTTGAATAAATTCTTCATCAATTTTTATACCTGCAGGAACACCATCAACAATACAACCTAGCGCTTTCCCATGGCTTTCTCCAAAAGTTGTAAATCTAAATCTATGCCCAAAGCTATTCATTATTTTCCCTCTTGTAATTTATCAATTGCTATTTTTGCAACTGCTTGTTGTGCTAATTTTTTACTTTTTCCAATAGCTTTTCCATAAGTTTTCCCATCAATCCAAATTGATACTTCAAACTCTTTTTTGTGGTCTGGTCCATATGAACCTTCAATTTTATATTCTGGTATTGTTCCAAATTCTGCTTGTGTTATTTCTTGTAAAGCTGTTTTATAATCACTAAATAGTACGTCTAAGTTAATTTTGTCATAAGACTCTTCTAGTAGTTTTAAAATAATAGGTTTAAGTGTCTCTAATCCTGACTCTAAATAAACAGCTCCCATGATTGCTTCAAAAGCATCAGATAAAATAGAGGCTTTTGTTCTGCCTTTATTTCTTTCTTCTGCATTTGAGATAAAGATATAGTCACCAAGTTTTATCTCGTTTGCTAACTTTGTAAATCCTGTTTCATTTACTAAAGAGGCTCTAATTTTTGATAAGTCTCCTTCATTTGATTCAGGAAATTTTTTAAATAGATACTCTCCTACAATTAAGTTTAAAACAGCATCTCCTAAAAACTCTAACCTTTCATTGTTATAAGGCTTCTTATAACTTTTATGGGTAAGTGCTTCGATTATCAGATCTTTATTTTTAAACTGATAATCCAAACACTTTTCTAATTTTGAGTAATCACTCATTTTATATTCTCCTTTTATTATTTTAAGTTACTTTCGTAAACTCTCTGCTTGAGTTCGTGCAAGTATATCACATCTTTCATTATGTTCATGCCCTGCGTGACCTTTTACCCAAGATGCATTTATTTTGTGCATTTTTGAAACTTCTATATACTCTTGCCAAAGTTCAACATTTTTTACTGGTTTTTTTCCTGCTGTTTTCCAGCCTTTTGCAACCCAACCATTGAGCCATTCATTAATTCCTTTTACAACATAGGTAGAATCAGAAATAATATTTACTGTACAAGGCTCTTTTAAAGCTTTAAGCCCTTCAATTACCCCTTTTAATTCCATTTGATTATTTGTTGTATTCTCTTGAGGGCCACTTAATTCTTTTTCATGTCCATTATACTCTAGAATTGTTCCCCAACCACCAGGTCCAGGGTTTCCTAAAGATGAACCATCACTGTAAAGATTGATTACTTTCAACTAAAGCCTTTGTTAAATTATGTTTTACTTCTAAGGTTAAAATAGAGTGACAATGAGGACATCTTTTATCAAAAATCGGATGTATATGCTTACAAGAACTACAAATAAATTCAAAATCTATAGTTGCTGGAATTTTGTGGTCATGTTTATTTAATGCAATTAGAATATCAAAAACAAAATCATCACTATGTTCTAGTGTATTTAAATATCCTTTGGCATTATATAACTCATTTAAAAATTTGTTTTGAGTAACTTTATCAAAATCAATATCATCAAAGTTTAAGTACCACATTACATCCATAAACTTTTTAAAGTCAAATTCATTTATATTTTCCCAAAAAAGTTCTTTATTAAATTGTAAAAGAAAATCTGCCACAAGCCTTTGAATTTCAGGGTTCCTTTGAAAAAGGGTATACAGTTTTTCTGCTTTTTTTTCATATGATTCAATAGGATCACTTATAATTGCTAAGGTATTTACAAAAAGTCTATCTTTTTTTATATCTTCCCCAATTTCTTCTAATACATCTATAACTTCTGATGCACTTTGATAATCTTTTAGTTTTTCATTTATAATAAGTGTATGTTTTAAAGCTTTTATATTTCTTGGTGAAAATTTTAAAATTCTTAGGAAAATTTCACGTGATCTTTGCATAAAGCCACCTTTGAAATAAGTAGTTCCTAAAAGTTCAAGTAGTTCCTCTTTTTTTACTCTGTCTGTTACATGTTCAAGAAGGGTTAAGTATACGGATATAGCTTTATTGTAGTTACCTTTATGAACAAAAGTAGAAGCCAGAAGAATGATTGAATCAAAAGGTAAATTGTAAGTTTTATATAGATGAACATAATCTTCTTCTTTTAGTTTACCAATTTCAAATCTTCTTAAAAGCTTTTTATAGTCTCTTCTAGCGCGTCTTTCTTTATAAATTGAAAAAGAGTATGTAAGAAAAGAGATTACAAAAATAAGAGTGAAAAATACAATAACACCAAATAGTGGGTCTCTGTACTCTAAAATCAAACTGTCCAAATAAAACCTTGTAAAGTAATTTAAGAAGATAATATAACATAATTTAGATATAATCCCCAAATGATTACAAAAGAGTCTATAGAAAATCTTAAAAACCATCTGGATATTGTTGATGTTATACAACAGTATATTGAATTGAAAAAAAGTGGAGCAAATTTTAAAGCTTGTTGTCCTTTTCATGGAGAAGACACTCCTTCTTTTGTAGTTAGTCCTGCTAAACAGATTTACCATTGTTTTGGGTGTGGAGCAGGTGGAAATAATGCTATTTCATTTGTTATGGAATATGAAAAACTTTCTTATCCTGAGGCAATTGAGAAGTTAGCTTCTATGTATAATTTTACTTTAGAATATGACAATAAAAATCAAAAGAAGCAAGATTTAAAGATTATAGAAGAAGTAAATAAATATTATCAAAAACTATTTGTAAGTAATAATACTGCAAAAGAGTATATTCACACAAGAGGTATTTCTGAGTTTTCAATTGAAAAGTTTGAAATTGGTTATGCTCCAAGAAGTGAAGATACAATTAATTTTTTAAAAAACAACTATTTTAATCTTGTAGAAGCAAAAGAACTTGGACTTATAGATACAGGTCATAATGGACTTTATTCAAGATTTATAGAAAGAATTACCTTTCCTATTTATTCTATGAGCGGCAAAATTGTAGGTTTTGGTGGAAGAACAATCACTGGACATAATGCAAAATATGTAAATTCACCACAAACAAAAATATTTAATAAATCAAAACTCTTATATGGTTATAACATTGCAAAAGAGAATATATATAAAAGAAATAGAATTATAGTTACAGAGGGTTATCTTGATGTAATTATGCTTCATCAAGCAGGTTTTAATACTGCTGTTGCAACTTTAGGAACAGCTTTAACAAAAGAGCATTTACCTCTTTTAAGACGAGGTGAACCAAAAGTTATAGTTGCTTATGATGGTGATAAAGCAGGTTTAAATGCTGCTTTTAAAGCTTCTGTTATGTTGTCACAAAGTGAATTTGAAGGCGGAGTTGTAATTTTTGGAGAAGGTAAGGATCCAGCAGATATGGTAAATGAAGGTAAAGTTGAAGAATTAAATAAAATATTTTCAAGTCCTACTTCATTTATCCCTTTTTCAATTGATTATATAATTTCAAAATATGATATAAGTGAACCTAGTTCAAAACAAAAAGCACTTTTAGAAGCAAATGATTATTTAAAATCTTTGGGAGTGATTTATCAAGATGAATATAAAAGATATATTGCACAAAAATTAAATATACGAGAGAGTTTAGTTAAGGTTTCTAGTGATAATGTAAGAAAAAATGAAGTAAATCTCTCAAAAATAGATATAGCTGAACTTTGTATTATAAAATCAATTTTAGAGAAGCCACAAAGATTAGATACTGTTTTGGATATTGTTGATGCTTCTATGTTTGAGTATCACAGAGAGGAATTTGAACTATTATTAACGGACATAAGTAGTCATAGTTTAAATGGAATTCTTATAAATGAGAAGCTTGAAGTTTATGATGATGAACGATTAAATAGTGAGCTTATTCTTTTATTACATAAATTTTATTCTAAGAAGTTAACTTCAATTAAATATGATGACAAATTAAATTTAAAAGAAAAAGGTTTACTTCTTAGAAAAGTACAAGATAGTTTAAGACAATTAAAATTAGGAAAGTTAGTAAGTTATAATTTATAATTTTTTTTGTAAAATTCAAAAAATTATGAAGAGGAAATATTCAATGGAATTATTAGAAAGTAAAAATTTACCTGAAGCAATTGGACCATATTCACAAGCAGTTAGAGCAAATGGATTTATTTATACATCGGCACAAATCCCTTTAACAGAGGATGGTCAAGTAGTAGAAAGAGATATAAAAAAGCAAACAAGACAAGTTTTATCAAATCTAAGAATACTTTTACAAGATGCTAAAAGTTCAATGGATGCAGTTGTTAAAGTAAATATTTATTTAGAAGATATGGATGATTTTGGTGTTGTAAATGTACTTTTTGCAGAAGCTTTTGGAGAACATAAACCTGCAAGAACTACTATAGAGGCAAGTAAATTGCCAATGGGATCTATGGTAGTTATGGACGCAGTAGCATTTCCAAAAGATTACTAAGAATTAAAGGTTTCTTAAAATAAATTATTCGCTTAAAGAAAGTTTAAACTAATGTTGGATAGTATTTCGTCCCGTTAAATAAAATAGTTATAAAAAGATTGATAAATTAGAGGATTGGAATATGTACGCAATTATTAAGTGTGGTGGTAAACAGTACAAAGTATCTGAGGGTGATATCTTAGATATTGATTATACTGGTAAAGCTGCTAAAGAAACTTTAGAAATCACTGACGTTTTAGCAATCAACGATGGTGAGTTAAAAACTGGTGATGCTGTTTCTTCTGCAAAAGTTGAAGCTGAAGTAGTATTAGATGGTACTGGTGTAAATAGAGATAAAAAAGTTATTATTTACAAAAAAAGAAGAAGAAAAGATTCTAAGTTAAAAAGAGGTTTCAGAAGAAGCTTCACTAAAGTTAGAATTACAAAAATCGCTGCATAAGTTTAAGGAGATAAAGTATGGCTCACAAGAAAGGTCAAGGATCTACTCAGAATAATAGAGATTCAGCTGGAAAAAGACTTGGTGTTAAAAAATTTGGTGGTGAAACAGTTAGAGCTGGAAATATCATCATTAGACAAAGAGGAACAAAAGTACACTGTGGAGAGAACGTAGGAATTGGAAAAGACCACACTATCTACGCACTAATTGACGGTGTTGTTAAATTTGAAGTAAAAGATAAACAAAGAAAAAAAGTATCTGTTTACGCTTCATAATTTTTAATTTAATTAAATATATTAAAGGGTGTAGTGCTTTTGCCTACACCCTTTTTTCGTATAGTTACCAATAGTGAGAAATAAGAATATAATTTTTGATTATTGATAACTTTTTTGAAGCTTTATTCTTAAAGCTCTTTAGGTTTTTGCTTCTTTTTAATGGAATTTATTTCCATGGTAAAAAAGAAGACATAAATGAAATAGGTCCCTTTTTAAATGGGACATTTAAAAAGGACTTATATGTTTGTAGATAGTGTAAAATTTACTGTTACATCTGGAAAAGGTGGAGCAGGTTGCGCCTCTTTTAGAAGAGAAAAGTTTGTTGTTAAAGGTGGACCAGATGGTGGTGATGGTGGAAAAGGTGGAGATGTTTACTTTTTAGTAGATAATAACACAGATACATTATCATGGTATAAAGGACGTGCAGTATTAAAAGCAGATAATGGAAGACCAGGTGAAGGAAGAAATAAAACTGGGAAATCAGCACAAGCTACAGTTTTAGTTGTACCTCCAGGAACACAAGTTATTGATAATCAAACAGGTGAAGTTATATTAGACCTTTTAGAAGTAGGGCAAAAAGAGTTACTACTTGAAGGTGGAAAAGGTGGTTTAGGAAATACTCACTTTAAAAATGCGAGTAATCAAAGACCAACTTATGCACAACCAGGACTTCCTGGACAAAGCTTAGAAATTAGACTTGAACTTAAACTTATCGCAGATGTTGGGTTAGTAGGTTATCCAAATGTAGGAAAGTCAACACTTATTTCAACAACATCAAATGCAGCTCCAGAGATTGCAAACTATGAGTTTACAACATTAACTCCAAAACTTGGAGTTGTTGAAGTTGGTGAATATAACTCTTTTGTTATGGCAGATATTCCAGGTATTATTGACGGAGCAAGTGATGGTAGAGGACTTGGATTAGACTTTTTAAGACATATTGAAAGAACTAAAACACTTCTATTTATGATTGATATTGCAAATTATAGAGCTACAATTGATCAATATAATGTATTAAAAGAAGAAGTTAAGAAGTTCTCTTCTGAATTAAGTGGTAGAAATTTTGCAATTGCTTTAACAAAAACAGATGCATATTATGGAGAAGATATTGAAGCTGATATCAAATCATTTATTGAAGAATTAGGACTTGAGGTTTCAGGTTCAAATGATTTTGGATTTGATAAGAAGCTTCCATATTTTGTGCAAGATTTAACATTTAATAGATTTGATGAAAATAAACCATTTTTTGTTTTACCAATTTCATCAGTAACTCATTTAAATACAAACTCTATTAGATATGCATTATATGAATTAATAGGACAAGACAAAAAATGAAACGATTAGTTATAAAAGTTGGAAGTGCAGTATTAAGAGAAGATAATCTTTTAGCAGTTCAAAGACTTAATAATTTAGTTGATTTAATTGCAAAACTAAAACAAGAAAAAAATCTAGAGGTTATTCTAGTGTCTTCAGGTGCTGTAGCTGCTGGAAATACGAAACTTGATTTAGATAAAAAAGAGATTCTAAATAGACAAGCTTTAGCTGCTATTGGACAACCTCTTTTAATGAAACATTATAAAAAAAGATTCAATGAGTATGGAATTACATGCGCTCAAATACTTTTAGTTGAAGAGGATTTTGATTCAAGAAGAAGATCAGAAAATGCGAAATCAGTTATGGAAATACTATTGAAAAATGGAGTAGTTCCTATCTTAAATGAAAATGATGTTTTAGCAAATGATGAATTACTTTTTGGAGATAATGATCAACTTGCAGCTCATGCAGCGCACTTTTTCAATGCAGAAATGTTGGCAATTTTATCAGATGTTGATGGGTTATATGATTCAAATCCACATGAAAATGCAGATGCAAAGATGAGAAATATTGTTGATTTTATTGATGAATCAGAGCTTACAATGAAGTATAACCCAAATTCAGAGTTTGCAACTGGAGGAATTGTTACAAAACTAAAAGCCGCAAACTTTTTAATTAAAAGAAATAGAAAGATGTATCTATCTTCAGGATTTGATTTAACAAACGCATATGATTTTTTACTTGAAGAAAATCACAATAGTGGAACACTTTTTATACCAAAAAATAAATAAGGATAACTTTTGTCAAAAAGAATACTATTTATGGGAACACCTGATTATGCAACAAGAATATTTGAAGAACTAGTAGGTAGTTCTTATGAAATAGTTGGACTTTTTACTCAACCAGATAAACCTGTTGGAAGAAAACAGATAATTACCCCTCCTCATATTAAGCAGTACTGTTTAGATAAAAATTTAAATATTCCTATTTTTCAACCTGAGAAGTTAAAAGCAAATGAAGATGCAAAAAAACAAATAGAGGACTTAACTCCTGATTTTATAATTGTTGCTGCTTATGGACAAATTTTGCCAAGAGAGATTTTAGATATTGCACCATGTATTAATCTTCATGCCTCATTACTTCCTAAATATAGAGGAGCTTCTCCTATTCAAGAATCACTTTTAAATGATGATGCTTTTACTGGTGTTACTTCAATGCTTATGGAAGAGGGATTGGACTCTGGTGATATTTTAGGGTGGCAATATTTAAAGATAACTCCTACTATGGAGGTTGCAGAAGCTTTTTCAAAGTTATCGGATATAGCTGCAAAACTTACAATTACTACATTAGATAATTTTGATAAAATTGAAGCAAAGAAACAGAATGAATCAGAAGTCTCTTATTGCAAGAAAATAAAAAAAGAGTATGGTGAAGTTAATTTTTCATCTGCAAAAAAACTACATTTAAAGTATAAAGCTTATTCATATTGGCCAGGAGTATTTTTAAATTCAGGTTTGAAATTAAAAGATATAGAACTAGTTGAAATTAACTCTTTAAATAAGGAAGCAGAAATATTAGAAATATTAGAAGATAGTATTATTATTGGATGTCTTAAAGGGAGTTTGGAAATAAAAACTTTACAAGCACCTTCAAAGAAAGCTGTAAATGTTGTAGACTATATTAGAGGTAAAAGATTAGACAAAGGTGATATTTTAAACTAATCTGGCTATAATAATTATAAATTATTATTTTAAGTGGTGTTATGAAAGAAGAAGATGATATTTATCATACATACGATCCAAGTCTGTTTAACGTAAATGACTTTGATGTTTTACTTCATGAAATACTTAAACAAGCAAGATCAGTTTTAAATTCTGAAGCGGGAAGTGTTTATGTAAATGAAGGAGATTCTCTCTCTTTTAATGTATTTCAAAATGATGCAATGTCTTATGAAAATATATATAGACAATTTTATGCTCTTAAAGATGTAAAACTACCACTTAGTGAACATGAAAAATATATAGCAGTTAAATCTTTTAATTCAAATAAAGTTATTGTAATTGATGACGTTTACGAAGCACAAGAATATAATTTTCTTGGTGTGAAAGAGTTTGATAAAAGATTTAATTATCGAACTAAATCTATTATAACTACTCCTCTAATTCATCCAATTGAAAATATAAATTTAGGTGTCCTTCAACTTATAAATAAATCTAATAAAGATGGTGTTTTAGTATCTTATGATGAAAAAGATAAACAAATGATTTCAATGATTGGATCTTTTGTTGCCTTATCTATTTATAAAGCGCAAGAAGATGTAGAAAAATTAAAAAAGTTAAATGAAAAACTTGAGCTTGCAAATAAAGAGTTGACCCAAAGAGTTGAAGAAGAGTTATTAAAAAGCGAGAAAAAATCTGCAATAATTTTTCACCAATCAAAACTAGCTTCTTTAGGAGAAATGATTGGAAATATTGCTCATCAGTGGAGACAACCTCTAAGTACAATAAGTACTATAGCAAGTGGTATTAATTTTAATATGGAGTTAGATCAATTTGACCATGATGAAACTGAACGAGGTTTAAAACAGATTGTTAAAACTACAAAACATTTATCTCAAACAATTGATGATTTTAGAGATTTTTATAAAGTTGATAAAAGAGAAAGTGAGTTTAATTTAGCTAAGAATCTCTCTCAATGTATTACTATAACAGATGCTTCTTTAACTGAAAACTATATTGAAGTTATTTCAAATCTTGATGATACAATAATACTTTTTGGTTATGAGAATGAAATGAAACAAGCTATTCTTAATATAATCCAAAATGCAAAAGATGCAATTTTGGGGAAAATACCTGAGGATAAAGAGAAGTTTATTTTTATTGATCTTTTTCAAGATGAAAAAAGTGTAACTATTGAGATAAAAGATAATGCTTTAGGAATACCTATTAACATCTTAGATAAAATCTTTGAACAAGATTTTACAACAAAAGGTGATGATGGGGGAACAGGAATTGGACTTTATATGACAAAAGAGATAATATTAAATCATATGGATGGTTCAATAGAAGCATCTAATGTAGAATACTTTTATAAGGATAAAAAATATAAAGGTGCAAAATTTACAATATCTTTTCAGGCTAAATAATAATAAAATCCAGTAACACTTAATAGTGATAGTAAAACGCCAATCACTAAAGCATTAATTGCTAATCTTTCATCAAGTCCACCTTTTATAGCTAATACAACTGCCATAGTCATTGGGGGCATTGCAACTTCTAAAATAGTGGTTTTACTCCAAGTATCATCTAAAGTATAGAAAACTTGAAATAGAATCAAAACTATAATAGGCACAATAAACATTTTAAGTAATATAGCTGTTGTTGTAAGCTTTAATTTATAAAAGATATTTTTTATTTCAAGTTTCATTCCAATTGCAATCATTGCAATAGGAACAAGTGTTGCACCTAAAGCTTCAGAAGTATGAATTAAAAAAGCTGGAACTTCAAAGCCTTTAGCAAAAATAGTTATAAAGAACATAATTATTGGGGGAAAGAAAAGAACACTTTTTATGATTCCCTTAAAGTTTACATGTTGTCCACTACCCCAATTTATAATTATCATACCTAAAGAAACAAGAAGCAAGAAAGAAGCAAATATATCATATATTAAAGCATAGACAACATAATCTTGTCCATAAAAAGTATCAATATATGATAGACCAATAAAAGAGGTATTTCCAAAGGTCGCAACTATAACAAATGTTGCTAGAGTCTTTTTATCAAGTTTAAAGAGTCTACCTACAAAAAAAGCAAGCGCTAAGTTTGCTAAAATTATAGTATTAAACATAAATATTAGTTTTAAGGTTTCATAGTTCAAATCCATAGGATAAATTTTTGAAAAAACAATAGCTGGAAGAGAAAAATATATTACAAATTCAACTAGCTCTTTTGAATTATCTTTAAAAAACATTTTGAATAAATATCCTAGAGCTAAATAAATTGCTATTGGTAAAACTGGATCTAACAAAAAATTCCTTTTTTATAGAGATTATATTTAATTTATTCTTGTATATATATAAGATATAATCACTTATGAAAATTATTATTTTAGATGAAGTTGATTCTACACATAGCTATTTGAAAGAGCTTATAAAAAAAGAAGGTTATTCTTATCCAGTTTGTATAACTACTACAATGCAAACAAATGGAGTTGGCAGTAGAGGTAATTCTTGGACTGGAAAAAAGGGAAATCTTTTTTTCTCTTTTGTTTTAGAAAAAAAAGAGCTTCCTAAAGATTTAGAGCTGCAAAGTGCTTCAATATATTTTTCCTTTGTATTAAAAAAACTTTTAGCCGAAAAAGGCTCGAGTTTATGGTTAAAGTGGCCAAATGATTTTTATATTGATGATAAAAAAATTGGTGGTACAATTACTACTGCAACTAATGAACTTGTATATTGTGGAATAGGCTTGAATTTAATTGAAGTAAGTTCACAGTTTGGAAAACTTGATATTGATATTGATATTAAGCCTACTTTGAAGAGATATTTTGAAAACTTAAAAAATGAACAATATTGGAAGCATATTTTTAGTGAATTTAAGATAGAATTTCAAAGAAGCAAAAAATATAAAGCTACAATAAATAATAATAAAGTTTCATTAGAAAAAGCAATCTTAAATGATGATGGTTCTATTGAAATAGATAATACAAGGGTTTTTAGTTTAAGATGACAGAGATAATTGCAATAGCAAATCAAAAAGGTGGTGTAGGAAAGACTACAACTGCAGTAAATTTAAGTGCGGCTTTAGCCCTTGAAGGTAAAAAAGTTTTATTAATTGATGCAGATCCACAAGCAAATGCTACAACATCATTGGGTTTTCATAGAGACACATATGAGTATAATATTTATCATGTGATGTTAGGAACAAAAGAGTTAAATGAGATTATCTTAGATTCTGAAATAGAGAACTTAAAAGTAGCCCCTTCAAATATTGGTTTAGTTGGTATTGAAAAAGAGTTTTACAAGAATACAAAAGATAGAGAGTTAGTTTTAAAAAGAAAAATTGACCCTATCAAAAAAGATTATGATTATATTATCATTGATTCACCTCCAGCTCTTGGACCAATTACTATAAATACTTTAAGTGCTTCAAATTCTGTACTTATACCAATTCAGTGTGAATTCTTTGCACTTGAAGGTTTAGCACAGTTATTAAATACAATTAAATTAGTAAAACAGACTATTAATAGACAATTACAAATTAGAGGCTTTTTACCAACAATGTATAGCTCTCAAAACAATTTATCAAAACAAGTATTTGCAGACTTAGCGCAACATTTTGAAAGTAAATTATTTAAAGTAGATGAATCTTCATATGTTGTGATACCAAGAAATATTAAACTTGCAGAATCTCCAAGTTTTGGGAAACCAATTATGCTTTATGATTCATCAGCAATAGGAACAAAAGCATATACAAACCTTGCACGTGCAATTGCAGGTTAAATTTTAATATAGGATTTTTTAATGGCATTAGGTAGAGGACTTGGTGAACTTTTAGGTGAAGTAGAAACAGCTTATAGTAATTCAAATGATATAGATACAAATAATGCGATTATAGAATTAGATATTAATTTAGTAAACCCAAATCCAAATCAACCTAGAAAAATCTTTGATGAAGATAAATTAAAAGAACTTTCTGACTCTATTATAGAACATGGATTGTTACAACCTGTAACAGTTATAGAAGATGGAAAGGGTTCATATACTTTGATTGCAGGTGAGAGAAGATTAAGAGCTCATAAGTTAGCAAATCTTGATACAATCAAAGCAACAATTATTGATATTGAAGAGTTCAAATTAAGAGAATTAGCTCTTATTGAAAATATTCAAAGAGATGATTTAAATATTGTTGAATTGGCATACTCTTATGCTCAACTTTTAAATGAACATGATATAACTCATGATGAATTATCTAAGAAAGTTTTTAAATCAAGAACTTCAATTACAAATACATTAAGATTGCTTCAATTAAATTCTTATGTACAACAAATGTTAGCAAATGATAAAATTTCAGCAGGTCATGGGAAAGTGATGCTGGGCCTAGATGAAGAGCTTCAAAGAAAGGTTGCTGATTCTATCTATGGACAAAAATTGTCAGTAAGAGAAACAGAAGCACTTGTTAGAGAACTCAAATCATCTAATTCCAAAAATGAAAAAAATGTAAGAAAAAAACAAAAAGTCTCATATGACTTTAAACCCTTAGAAACTGCAATAGAAAATCTAAAAAAATCAGACCTGAAAGTTAAGGCTGAAAAAAACTATTTTAAGATAGAAATTAAGTCTCAAGAAGATATTGAGAAGATTTCTAATTTACTTTCGTAACACTTTGTAAAATTCTTTTCTTAATTTACACAGTTTAATTAAGTTTTATAATTCTTTTCGATAAAATTTAGACAGTTTTAGTCAAACTAAACTGTAAAAAATATGGAGGAATGAATGTTAGACATAAGTCCTGTATTATTGCTTAGTTCAGCAATCATCTTTCTTTTAGTTGTTGCTAGACTAAACAGTTGTCTTTTCATACCATTATTAAAGCATATGGATGATAGAGCAGAATCTATTAAAAAAGATTTAACAAATGCTCAATCAAATAGTGCTGATGTAGACGGTATGGTAGAAGAAGCAAGTCACATAATTGCTGAAGCTAAAAAAGAGGCCGCTGCTATTAGAGAACAAGCATATACTGAAGCGAAAGAAGTAGCTGATGCTAAACTTGCAAGTGCTAAGGAAGAATTAGAAGCAAAATCTGCTAACTTTGTAAAAGAGTTAGAAGGTGAAACAAGAGCTTTAAAAGAATCATTAGTATCTGCAATGCCTCAATTTAATGAGAGCCTAAAAGCTAAGATTAGCTCAATTTAATAAGGAGGTTAGGGTTGAAAAAAATATTATTACTTGGATTAGCTTTAGCTCCTGTAGCATTGCTCGCTAGTGAAGGTGGGGAGACGGATTACGATATTGTTCAAAGAACCGTTAACTTTATAATTTTTGCTGGAATTTTATGGTATTTACTTGCTGATAAAATTAAAGCATTATTTGCAGATAGAACAGCTTCTATTCAAGCTGAACTTGATAAAGTAGAAGATACTTTAAAAGCTTCACAAGATAAAGTTGAAGATGCAGCTAAAAAGTTAGAAGAAGCAAAAACACTTGCAGCTGAAATAGTTGAAGGTGCAAAAACAGATATTGATTCAGTTAAACAAAAAGTTGCTGAAGCAGTTGATGTAGAAATTGCTAACTTAAATAAAGGCTTTGATGAAAGAATCAAAGTTGAAACGTCAAAAGCTAAGAGACAAATCGTTTCTGAAATACTTGATGAGCTATTAAGTTCAGACAATGTTTCATTAACTCAAGAAGAGTTAGCGAATATTGTACTTAAGAAGGTAGCATAATGAATGATTTAATAGCAAAAAGATACGTAAAAGCATTATTGGATGGTAGAGATGTTAAGTCTGCGACTGCTATTTGTAATGATTTAAAAGCTATCTCTTCTGCATTTGCTGAAGAGAAATTTATCTCTATTGTTGCTTCATCTGAAGTAAAAAATAGCGATAAAGTAAATTTAGTTATTTCATTTATTGAAAATGCTGGTAATGATTTAAAGAATTTTGTTAGACTATTAGGTGCTAACAAAAGATTAGATTTAATCCCAGACATTGTAAAAGATTTAGAAACAAAAATCGCAAAAATGAATAACTCATATACTGGTGTAGTATATACTAACAAAAAATTAACAGCTAAATATGTAAAAGATATTGAAAAGCAATTTAGTCAAAAATTTGATGTTAAGTTATCACTATCACAAGACGTTTGTGATTATGATGGTATCAAAGTAGATATTGACTCTCTTGGTGTTGAGATTTCATTCTCAAAAGAGAGACTTAAATCACAAATGATTGATCATATTTTAAAAGCAGTTTAGAACTTATAAAGGAGAAATTGAATGGGTGCAAAAATTCAAGCGGATGAAATCAGTTCTATCATCAAAGAGAGAATTGAGAACTTTGAATTAAATGTAGATGTTAATGAAACAGGGAAAATCATCTCTTTTGCAGATGGTATTGCTCAAGTTTACGGTCTTAAAAATGTTATGGCTGGAGAGATTGTTGAGTTTGAAAATGGTGAGAGAGGTCTTGCTTCAAACTTAGAAGAGTCTTCAGTTGGTGTAGTTGTACTTGGATCTGGTGAAGGTCTTAGAGAAGGTTCTTCTTGTAAGAGATTAGGAAAACTATTAGAGACTCCAGTTGGGGACAATATGGTTGGTAGAGTTGTTAATGCTCTTGGTGATCCTGTAGATGGTAAAGGTGCTATTGAGGCAGCTGAGTCTAGATTCGTTGAGGAAAAAGCTCCTGGAATTATGGCTAGAAAATCAGTACATGAGCCATTACAAACTGGTATTAAAGCAATTGATGCACTAGTTCCAATCGGAAGAGGGCAAAGAGAGCTTATCATTGGAGATAGACAAACTGGTAAAACTACAGTTGCTATTGATACAATTCTTAACCAAAAAGGTGAAGATGTTGTATGTATTTATGTTGCAATTGGACAAAAAGCTTCTTCTGTTGCTTCTGTTGTAAGAACACTTGAAGAAGGTGGTGCAATGGATTACACTATCGTTGTAAACGCTGGTGCTTCTGAGTCTTCTGCATTACAATTCTTAGCTCCATATACTGGTGTTACAATTGGTGAATACTTCAGAGATAATGGTAAACACGCATTAATTATTTATGATGATTTATCTAAGCACGCAGTTGCATATAGAGAGATGTCATTATTATTAAGAAGACCTCCAGGTAGAGAGGCGTTCCCAGGGGATGTATTCTATCTACACTCAAGACTTCTTGAAAGAGCT
This sequence comes from uncultured Campylobacterales bacterium, assembly GCA_947494995.1. Taxonomy (GTDB): domain Bacteria; phylum Campylobacterota; class Campylobacteria; order Campylobacterales; family Arcobacteraceae; genus Halarcobacter. The sequence continues at coordinate 254,784 of CANLWY010000004.1, forward strand.
GCAAAACTTTCTGATGAAAGAGGTGCAGGTTCAATGACAGCATTACCAATTATTGAAACTCAAGCTGGTGACGTTGCTGCATATATTCCAACAAACGTAATTTCTATTACAGATGGACAAATTTTCCTTGAAACTAACCTATTTAACTCAGGTATTAGACCTGCAATTAATGTTGGTCTATCAGTATCAAGAGTTGGTGGTGCTGCACAAATTAAAGCTACTAAGCAAGTTGCTGGTACTTTAAAATTATCACTTGCACAATATAGAGAGCTTGAAGCATTCGCACAGTTCGCATCTGATCTTGATGAGTCTACAAGAAAAGAGTTAGAGCTTGGACAAAGAATGGTTGAAGTACTTAAGCAAGGTGTTAATAAGCCACTAGTAATTGAAAAACAAATCGTTATCATTTACGCTGGTACAAAAGGTTACTTAAATGATGTAGCTGTTTCTGATGTTGTTAGATATGAAGATGAATTACATGCATTCATCGAGCAAAAATATGCAAATATTTTAGATGCAATCAAATCTAAGAAAAAATTAGAAGAAGATACTGAAAATGCATTAAAAGCTGCGTTAGAAGAGTTTAAAACTGTTTTTAATGCAAAATAAGGATTAGTCAATGGCTAACTTAAAAGAGATTAAATTAAAAATTGGAAGTGTTAAGAACACTCAGAAGACTACAAAAGCTATGAAGCTTGTATCTTCTGCAAAACTTACTAGAACTAGACAACTGTCTGAGCAAGCTAGAAGTTATGCAAAGAAGATAAATGAAGTTCTTTCTGAGATCGCAAACAGAGTTAGCAAAGTTCAAGATGGTGGAAATGATAATAAAGCGTTTATGCCAGTTGAAAATCCAAAAACTGTTGATTTAGTTTTTGTTACTGCTGACAAAGGACTTTGCGGTGGTTTTAACATGGCAACAATTAAAACAGTTAGTAAACTAGCTAGTGAGTATGAAGCAAAAGGTGCGAAAGTTAGATTTAGAGTTGCGGGAAGAAAAGGTGTTGATTACTTTACTTTCCAAGGAGTTGAGTTATTACAAAAAGTAAATGATTTATCTTCTGCTCCAGATTATGACAGAGCATCAGAGTTTATTGATGAAGTTGTTCAAGATTTCAATAATGGTGAAACTGATAAAGTTGTACTAGTTTATAATGGATTCTTAAACATGCTTACTCAAGAAATTAGAGTAAGAGAATTGTTACCAATTAGCTTAGAAAATGTTGAAGTTACAGAGACTGAAACTTCTATGCTAGAAATTGAACCAGATGATGATGAAGAAGTGTTAGAAGAATTAACTGGAAAATACATTGATTTTAATATGTATTACTCTTTAATTGATTCACTAGCTGCAGAACACTCAGCTAGAATGCAAGCTATGGAAGCTGCAACGAACAATGCAAAAGATAGAGTTAACTCTTTAACAATTGAATATAATAAAGCTAGACAAGCTGCAATTACAACAGAGCTGATAGAGATTATCAGTGGTGTTGAATCTTTAAAATAATATAAAGGAGCTGCCCGTATGAAAGGTAATATTATTCAGGTAATGGGTCCGGTTGTTGACGTAGAGTTCGACGGATACTTACCAGAAATAAATGAAGCAATTGAAGTTAAGCAAGCTGATGCTAACGCAGACAGACTTGTGCTTGAAGTTGCTGCACACATTGGTGATAGCAGAGTTAGAACTATTGCTATGGATATGACTGAAGGACTTACAAGAGGACAAGAGTGTACTGCTCAAGGTGGTCCTATTCAAGTTCCAGTAGGTGAGAACGTACTAGGAAGAATTTTCAACGTTATTGGTGAGCCTGTTGATGAAGGTGATGCAATTCCTGAAGATACTCCAAAATGGTCTATCCACAGAGCTGCTCCTACTTTCGAAGAGCAATCGACTAAAACTGAAATGTTCGAAACAGGTATTAAAGTTGTTGACTTACTTGCACCATACTCAAAAGGTGGTAAAGTTGGTCTATTTGGTGGTGCTGGAGTTGGTAAGACAGTTATTATTATGGAGCTTATCCACAACGTTGCATTTAAACACTCAGGTTACTCAGTATTTGCTGGTGTTGGTGAGAGAACAAGAGAAGGTAATGACCTTTACTATGAGATGAAAGACTCTAACGTTCTTGATAAAGTTGCACTGTGCTATGGTCAAATGAATGAGCCTCCAGGTGCAAGAAACAGAATCGCACTTACTGGTCTTACAATGGCTGAGTACTTCAGAGATGAAAAAGGTCTTGACGTACTTATGTTCGTTGATAACATCTTTAGATTTGCACAGTCAGGTTCTGAGATGTCAGCATTATTAGGAAGAATTCCATCTGCAGTTGGTTACCAACCAACACTTGCTTCAGAAATGGGTAAATTACAAGAGAGAATTACTTCAACTAATAAAGGTTCAATTACTTCTGTTCAAGCAGTATATGTACCTGCGGATGACTTAACTGACCCGGCTCCTGCTTCAGTATTCGCACACTTAGATGCAACAACAGTACTTAACAGAAAGATTGCTGAAAAAGGTATTTATCCAGCGGTTGATCCACTAGATTCTACTTCAAGAATTCTTTCTGCAGACATCTTAGGTCAAGAGCATTATGCTACTGCTAGGGGTGTTCAATCTGTACTTCAAAAGTATAAAGATTTACAAGATATTATTGCAATTCTTGGTATGGATGAGTTATCAGAAGAAGACAAACTTGTAGTTGCTAGAGCTAGAAAAATCGAAAGATTCTTATCTCAACCATTCTTCGTTGCAGAAGTATTTACAGGTTCTCCTGGTAAATATGTTGAGTTAAAAGATACTATTGCAGGATTCCAAGGAATCTTAGATGGTAAATACGATGATATTCCAGAAATGGCATTCTATATGGTTGGTGGAATTGACGAGGTTTTAGCTAAAGCTGAAGGAATGAAATAATTAAAGGCGGCTTTATGGATACATTAAAATTATCGATAGTTGCACCAAATGGTCAAATCTTTAGTGATGATGTAAAGACAGTAACTCTTCCAGGTAAAGAGGGAGAGTTCGGTGTTCTACCAGGACACGCGTCTTTAGTTTCATCACTAACAGTTGGCGTAATTATTATTGAAAAAGCAGACTCAACTGAAGCAGTAGCTATTAACTGGGGACATGTAAAAGTTTCTGAAAGCTCTGTTGATGTTTTAGTAGATGGAGCAGTAGCTCTTACTTCTGGTGAAGATTCAGAAATTGCTAAAAATATTGATGCTGCAAAAGACTTAGTTAACTCTGTTAAAGATGCAAACGTATCTATGGCAGCAGTAGAAGCTAGAATTAATTCATTTGCTTAATAAGTAATGATTGATACTGCTTTAAACTATTTAACTAATGGTAGTGCCATAACACTTTTAGTGTTGTGGTCACTTTCATTATATATGATTATAGTATTTTGGATTTTTATTTATAGATATCTTTCTCTAAAATCTTCTATCTTCAATGAAAAAAAATCTTTAGATGCTTTAACTTCTAGAAATGCTTCTATCTCACCACTTTCTGCACTTCATAAATGTGCAAATAATGTAAATACTAAAGAAATATTAAATGCTTGCGAGATAAATATTATCAAAGATGCTAGTGTAGGTATTACTTGGTTATCAATTATTGCATCAACAGCGCCATTTATTGGTTTATTCGGAACAGTAGTTGGTATATTAGAATCATTTGCAAAATTTTCAAGCCATACTAAAGTTGGATTTTCAGTCATTGCACCAGCAATTTCTGAAGCATTAGTTGCAACAGCAGCGGGTATTTTTGTAGCTATATTTGCTTATACTTTTCACCAAATACTTACAAGAAAAGTTTATGAGTTAAATACTTATATAAAGGCACAATCTGAAATCTTAATCGCTAAAGGATAGAGGATGTTTGATTATAATCAAAAACCTGATTTAAATATTACTCCTTTAGTTGATATTATGCTTGTACTTCTTGCTATACTTATGGTCACTGCTCCTGTAATTGAATTTGAAGAACCTATCAATCTTCCAAAAGGAAGTGCTTCTAAACAGATTCAGGCTGTTAAAAAAATTGATATACTTATTACTAAAGATAGAAAAGTATTAGTAAATAAAAAAAGATATGAATTAGATAATTTTGCAGATAATTTTGTACTTTTTTCAAAAGAAAAAGATAGGAAAACACCTATTCATATTAGGGCAGAAAAAACACTTATTTATAATGATATTATGCATGTTTTAAAATCAGTGAAAGAGGCTGGTTTTTATAAAGTTGCACTTATCACTGATGGGTAATTATGCAACAAAAAAGCTATTTCTTACTATCTGGTATTATATCATTTAGTATCTATTTTGCTATATGTGCATCTTTTTTATTATATATAAATGCTCCTACTGTTAAAAAATATGATTCTTCAAAAACAACTGTATTAGAACTTGAGTTAATCTCTACAAAATCAAATGAAAGAAAAGTTGCTAAAAAAACAGTTGTTAAACAACAAGAAATTGTTAAAAAATCAACTTCAAAGTCAAGTAAAGAAAAAGCAGTAAATGCAAAATCGTTATTTGCAAATGTGAAAACAAAAGCAAAAAAGGTAGTTGAAAAAGAGACTAATACTGTAAAAGAATCAATTGACCCAAGTAGATTTAAATCAAAATTTCAGAAACAGAAAAAAACTGATAATACAAATGTATCAAAACTTTTAAATGATACTAAAACAACAACAAAAATGCAAAAACAAAGCTCAAGTGGAACAGGTGAAAAGCATGAGTATTTTTCAAAAGTTCAAGAAATATTATGGCAAAGGTGGAATCCAAGACTATTAGAACCTGGACTTATTGTAAAAGTTCTTGTAATAATTACAAATGATGGAAGATTTGATTACCGTATAATAAAGTACTCAAAAGATGAAAGATTTGATCAGTTATTAAAAGAGTTTTTAGAATCTCAAAAGAATGAGAGCTTCCCTACACACAAAATTAACACAAAAGTAGATATTATTACAAACTTTAAATCAGAAGGATAATTATGAAGAAAATTATTACTCTACTTTTTTTCTTAACAAGTTTTTTGTTTGCAGCAGATGCAGAGATTGATATTGTTAAAAAATCAACAAGTTTACCAAAAATAGAAATAGGTGTTGCACCAAGTGCAGTAAAAAAGTCTTTAACTAATAAAATTAAAGATATGATTGCTAAAGATTTAAAAGTTAGTGGTCATTTTGATGTTTTAGATACAAAATTAAGTGTAGATTATAATTCAATGCCAGACATGCTTAGGCTTTCAAATAAAGGAACAGATTTATTTTTAAATATTGACTCAAACCAAAGTGGTTTTGGTGGTTATTCTGTTATGATAAAACTTTATGATATAAATGCAAAACAACTTGTATTTAATAGAAGTTTTACTACTTCAAAAGAAGATAGATATCCTTTTTTAGCTCATAGAATAGCAATTGCTGTAAATAAACATTTAAAAGCTCCTCCGATTGATTGGATGGATAAGTTTGTGATTTTTTCACAATATAAAGCTGCAAGAAAAGCAGATATTATAATTGCAGATTATACTCTTACTTATCAAAAGCCAGTTATTAGAGGTGGCCTGAATATTTTTCCTAAATGGGCTGATAAAAAACAAGAGAGTTTTTATTATACTACATATGATAAAGGAATACCAACTTTAGTTAAAACTAATCTTTATACTAGAAAAAGAGAAGTTATTATGAAAAGTGAAGGTATGTTAGTAGCTTCTGATGTAAGTGAAGATGGTAGAAAAGTTTTAATTACTGCTTCACCTGAGTACCAACCAGATATTTTCCTTTATGATACACAAAAAAGATCTAAAATAAGGCTTACAACTTACAAAGGTATTGATGTAGGAGCTAGATTTGTTGAAAATGATTCAAAAATTGTATTTGTTTCAGATAGATTAAAATATCCTAATATCTTTGCAAAAAAACTTGGAAGTAGAGGAGTTGAAAGACTTGTTTATCATGGAAGAAACAACTCTTCAGCTACAACTCATAAAGATTTTGTAGTTTATACAAGTAGAGATAGAGATAATGAGTTTGGAACATATATTTTTAATCTTTATCTTATGTCTACGAAGTCAGATTTTCTAAAAAGACTTACTTCAAATGGAAGTAATCAATTTCCTAAGTTTTCAGCTGATGGAGAGTCTTTAATCTTTTTAAAAACTGTAAATGATAGAAGTTCAATTGGTATAATAAGACTTAATCATTCAAAATCATTTTTATTTCCATTAACAAATGGAAAAATTCAATCTATAGATTGGTAAAAACTAAAGTCTCTAAAGTTTTTTAGAGACTTTAAAATCTATATATTAATTATTCTTTTTAATTAATAAATCATTAAAAATTGTAGATAATAGATTAAAGAGTTTGGAAGGATTTATTATGAAAACTTTATCTATAACAGGAGCAAGTGGTTTTGTAGGTACAAATCTACAAGAACTGTTTAAATCAAAAGGTTTAAATGTAATTGCTATAAGAAGAGATGAATTAAAAGATATTGACAAATTAACTTCAATTATTGAACAATCTGATATTGTTATAAATTTAGCTGGTGCAAATATAATAAATAGATGGAGTGAATCATATAAAAAGATTTTATATGCAAGTAGAATTGATACTACACAAATTTTAGTTGAAGCTATAGATAAGGCAGATAAAAAACCTGAACTTTTTATTTCTACTTCTGCTGTTGGTATTTATAAAAATAGTTCTTGTTATGATGAAGAAGTTTTTGAACTAGAAGATGATTTTTTAGCAAGACTTTGTAAAGCTTGGGAAACTTCTGCTTTAAGAGCAAGTGAGTATGGAGTAAGAACAGCCATTTTTAGATTTGGAATAGTTTTGGGAAAAGGTGGTGCATTAAAAAAAATGTTAACACCTTTCAAACTTGGTATTGGTGGAACTATAGGAGATGGGAAGCAAGACTTCTCTTTTATTCATATTGAGGATTTGCTAAATGCATATGAATATATTTTTGAAAATGATAATTTAGATGGCGTATTTAATTTAACTGCACCTACTCCAACAACTAATTTAGGACTAACTAAGGCTTTAGGTAAAACTTTGCATAGGCCAACATTTTTACCTGTACCTCAGTTTGTATTGAATTTAATTTTTAGTGAAGGTGCAAAGGTATTGACTGATGGGCAGTGTGTTAAACCAAAAAGATTACTTGAAAATGGTTTCGAGTTTAAATACAAAACTATTGAAGATGCAATTAGAAACTTGATTGATTAACCTAGTTTGAGTTAATATCATTTAAAATTATTGTTTCAATACTTTTAGATTTTCCAAAATGTTCATATAGTTTGAATCTTATTGAAGGAAATTTTTCTTCGTACTCATTTTTTATATTAGGAATGTCAATGGCAACATGTTTCCCTGAGTTTAGAAAGAAAGGATAAAGTTCAATCTTTTTTGCTCCTTTTTTAATTATTTTATTTATTACATCTCTTAAATTTGGAGTAGCAATTTCTAAAAATGCTGCTTCTTTTAAATCATGTATTTTATCTTCTTTAGAAATACTTTTAATTAGTTCAATAAATTCATTGTTTGAATCTTTTTTTTTACTTCCATGTGCGATAAAAATAATTGCTTTCATATAAAATATATCCTTTTATAGTTTTGTTGATTTTACTTTAATTTAGCTTAGTTGTCTTAATTTCTAGAATAAGTTTTTGTAATATAAAAAGACGAGTAACCCATGATTAAGTTTAAATTTAGTAAAATCAGAACAAATTTTTTATAAGGAAATTCAATTATGAAGAAATTAAGCATTTACACTTTCTTAGTTGCAGCGGTATTATTTACTGGTTGTAGTCAAAAAGAAGTTGAAGTAGGTACTGAACCAGCACCAACAAACTCTGAGTCAGCACTAAACAATATTGATAACTCAAATATTCAAGATGAAGTTGTTAATGATGCAATGCTAGAAAGAGCAGAAAATGGATACTATTATATGATTAATGGTAAGAAAGTTTTCATTGAAAATATCTATTTTGGTTTTGATAAATATAATTTATCATCTAATATGAAATCAGTTGCAAGATCAAATGCCTCTAAATTAGCAGGAATTCAATCAGGAACTACAATTAAGGTTGAAGGAAACTGTGATGAATGGGGAACAGATGAGTATAACTATGCTTTAGGTTTAAAAAGAGCAAAAGTTGTTAAAGACTCTTTAGTTATGGATGGAATTGCTGCTTCTGCTGTATCTGTTGTAAGTTTTGGTGAAAGTAATCCAACTTGTACAGATAAAAATGCTGCTTGTTGGCAAAAAAATAGAAGATCTGAGCACAAATTAGTTAAATAATTTTTATGAAGAGATTACTATTTACTACTTTATTAATTAGTAGTACTATTGCTGGGGCTGCAGAAGTCTCAGCATTTGGTGCTGGTGATTTAAATTCAAAAAACCCATATGGATTAACTTCTACTGAAAAAAATATTCTAAAGAATAAGAAAACTTTAGGAAATATTGATTCAAAAGTAAAAGATGTAAAACTTACTTTAGAATCAATTAATGAAAGAATTGATGGATTAGAGTCTATTTATGAAGGCGATTCTCAAAAACTTAATAGTTCATCTTTAAAACTGAATGAATTAATTAAAAAGGTTGAAGAGAATTCTACTTTAACAGAAAAGCATTCTGCTGATATTGAACAGATACTTCTTATGCAAGAAGAGATAGCTAAGAGTATTGCAAATCTTAAAAAAGCAGTTGGAAAACTTTCTACAACTGTAAACTCTATTAACAGAACTTATATTTCAGAAAAAGAGTTTAAATCTAATATGAATCAGTTTATTACTAGAGCAGAGTTAGAGGCTTTAAAAAAAAATTTAGAGCAGAGGACTAGTAATAAAACTACAGCAAAAACTAATGTAAAAAAGATATCATCATCAACTGATAAGAAATCGATGATGGACGAAGCAATAAGATTATTTAAAAAGGATTATTTTACAAAAGCTATTCCTATGTTTGAGGAATTAATAGCTGCAAACTATAAACCTGCTGAAAATAATTTTTATTTGGGTGAGATATGGTATTACAGAAAAAAGTATGATGATGCTATTAGACACTTTAAAACTTCGGCAATGTTATATGATAAAGCTTCATATATGCCAAAGCTTTTACTTCATAGTGCAATTTCTTTTGAAAAAACAAAAGATTTTAGCAATGCAGCAAATTTTTATAGCTCTTTAATTGATATCTATCCAGATTCAAAAGAAGCAAAAATTGCTACAAAAAACTTATCAAATATACAATAAAAAATAAAATTTAGAAAAGGAAATAAATGTCAAAAGTTATAGGTATTGAATATAATTTAAAAGATGCGAATTCTGGTGAGCAACTAGATTCAAATGTTGGTGGTGCACCACTAGAGTTTATCTCAGGAAAAGGTCAAATTATCCCAGGATTAGAGTCAAAATTAGTTGAAATGGCTGAAAATGACAAAGCTGATGTTATGGTTGAGCCAGCTGATGCATATGGTGAAATTAATGAAGAAGCAATCCAAACTTTACCAAAAGAGCAATTTGCAGGTATTGAGTTAACAGAGGGTATGTCTTTATATGGTACAGGTGAGCAAGGTGAGACTGTACAAGTTACAGTTAAATCTTTCAATGATGAAGAAGTAACTATTGATTATAATCATCCAATGGCTGGAAGAACTTTAATGTTCTCAGTAACAGTATTATCTTTAAGAGACGCAACAGAAGAAGAGATTCAAACTGGTGTAGTTGGTGGAATGGCTGCTATGGGTGGCGGATGTTGTGGTGGCGGAGGCCAAGAACAGAATGCAGGTGGTGGATGTTGTTCAACTGATCCACAACCACAATCACAAGGTGGTTGTTGTAGTCATTAGTTCGCAGGTTGCGAAAAAAAAATATTAAATATGATATTTAATAACCATAATAATAAAGAAAAAGCCCAAGAGTTCAGAGCTCTTGGGCTTTTTTATTTTAAAGACTAAAAAATAAGAGTATAATATCGCTCAAATTTAGAAAAACAAAAACTAAAAGGTAAAAACATATGAAGAAAGTAGCTTTTATTTTTCCTGGACAAGGAAGTCAATCTGTAGGAATGGGAAAAGATTTTTTTGAAAATAATGACATTGCAAAAGAGATGATCAATAAAGCCAGTGAAAGATTAAATATTAATTTTGAAAAACTGCTTTTTGAAGAGAATGATAAGTTAGGACAAACAGAGTATACACAACCTGCTATCTTGTTAGTAAGTTCAATTGCAAATGCAGTTTTTAAAGAAAAGTCTAACATTCAAGCAGAGTTTGTTTTAGGACACTCTTTAGGTGAGTTTTCAGCATTAGTTGCAGCTGGTGCAATTGATTATTTAGATGCAATTGAATTAGTACACAGACGTGGTCTTTTCATGACTGAGGCTTGTGCTGGAGGTGGTGCAGGTATGATGGCTTTAGTTGGTATGGATGATGCATCAGTTGAGGCTATTTGTGATGAGCAAAGAGCTAGTGGAAAGCAAGTTTGGCCAGCTAACTATAATATGGATGGTCAATTAGTTCTAGCTGGAATTAAAGCAGATTTAGAAGCTTTGGTTGATGTATTTAAAGAAGCTGGAGCGAAAAGAGCAATTGTTCTTGATATGTCTGTAGCATCTCATTGTGAACTTTTAACTTCAGCAGTAGAAAACTTAAAACCATATCTAGAAGAGTATTTAAAAGATGAATTTTCTCCTGTAATTTCTAATGTTACAGCTGAAGCTTATTCTACAAAAGATGAAGCTATAGAGCTTTTATCGCAACAATTAACTTCACCTGTAAAATATAAGCAATCAATATCTGCAAATGCAGATAAAGTAGATATGTTAATTGAGTTTGGAAATGGAATTGTTCTAAAAGGGTTAAATAGAAAAATTTGTAAGGGGACACCAACTGTAAATGTTTCTGATACAGCTTCTTTAGAAAAAGTTTTAGGTGAATTAAATGATTAAACTAGCAATCATGGGAGCTATGGAAGAGGAGATTGAACCTCTTTTAGCTCACTTTGAAAATGTAAAAGTAACAGAATTTGCAAATAATAAATACTATGAATTAACATATAATGGACTTGAAATTGTCGTTGCGTATTCAAAAATAGGAAAGGTATTTGCAAGTTTAACAGCAGCTACTATGATTGAAAAGTTTGGATGTGATACACTTCTTTTTTCAGGTGTTGCAGGTGGAATTAATCCAACTCTTAAAATTGGCGATTTAATCATAGCAGATAAGCTTTGTCAACATGATTTAGACATTACTGCATTTGGACATCCAAATGGTTTTGTTCCTGGTGGTTCAGTGTTTGTAGAGACATCAAAGCATCTTAGACAAGTAGCTTTTGAAGTTGCAAATGAAAACAAAATTTCTGTTATAGAAGGAACAATTGCAACTGGAGATCAGTTTGTTCACTCTGAAGAGAGAAAGAACTTTATTGAGCAAACTTTCAAAGCTGATGCCTTAGAGATGGAAGGAGCGAGTGTTGCAGTAGTTTGTGATGCTTTAAATGTTCCATTTTTTATTTTAAGAGCTATCTCTGACACTGCTGATATGGATGCGGGATTTGATTTTGATGAATTTTTAAAATCATCTGCTAAAACTTCGGCTGATTATTTGATTAAAATAGTTGATAAACTAAACAACTAAATATATTTTAAAGTCTAGATTTAAATTCTCAAAACCTAGACTTTAAAAGCTCCTTACTATAATAATTAATACACATTTATATTATCTATAATTAAGAAAAGATTTTAAAAAAGTCGCAAAGTAGTCGCATTTTAAAATTTATTATATAATTATTAAAATTGAGTCGATTTAGAGACTTTTTTTATAAAATATCCACTTTAAAATTATATATAAGTAGGAGTGTTTTATGTATGAAGGAACAATGATTCAAAATGGTGGCAAGTTAGTAGATTTAAATGCGTTAACAAAGACACAAAATGGTGAATTGATTCTTGATGGGATTAGTTCCCTAAAAGTATTTGTGACTTAATTAAAAGAATTGGCTCATAGGAATTTATTATTTTTTATAACTAACTAGATAATCATCTACAATTTTTAATTTCAAATTCTAAGATAATCCTATATGAATTTTAATTAATATTTTTAAAAGAGAGAATACTCCTCTTCTATCAAGTTTGTAGTATTTGGAATAGAACTTTTATGATTTTTATAAGTAAACAAATATGATAGATTTCTTTTTATACTTTTGTATGCTGAAACAAGTTTCTTATGAGTAAATGATATATTTCCTGTATCAGGATGGGTGGTTGTTTCATTTAAAAAGTCTTTATGTTTCATGTATCAAATATCTAAAGCTTTTGTAAATCTAGCTTCATTACTATATTTTAATCTAGACATAATCTTCTTTAATTCTTTTAGTAAATATTTATAGTGGTCTACTTTTTCTGTCTCAATATGTTTCCAAAGTAAAATTTCATGGGTTATATAATCCATAAAAACTAAAGTACCTAATTTATCTTTTCTTTTGCCATAGAATATAGCATCACATATTAAATGAATTACTCTAGTATTATGAGTTTTTACTTTTGGTTCATACTCTTTAATTTTATAATGAACTCATTGAATTGATTTATTATATTTTGATGATAAATCACTAAGAGTTTTGTCCTTTATAAATGTATTCTTTAAAAAGAGAACTTTCTAATCTTTTTGGTCTTCTTTTTGGTTATTTGTTGTATCCATTTGGGTTTTTTGATTGCCAATTCCAAGAGTCTTGGCACATTTGGTTAATATCTTTTTTGGCTTCCCAGTTTAAAATCTCTTTTGCATAGCTTGGATTGGCAAAGTATTCTGTAATATCTCCTGCTCGTCTATCTGCTATCTCATAAGGGATCTTTTTATTTGATGCTTTTTTGAAAGCTTTTACTACATCAAGTACAGAGTATCCTTTTCCTGTACCTAGGTTTACTATTAGTGGCTTTGTATTTGATGTTTGTGTATCTAAAAACTTTATTGCCTTTACATGTCCATTTGCTAAATCAACTACATGTATATAGTCTCTTACTCCTGTTCCATCATGGGTATCATAATCTGCACCAAAGATATTTAAGTACTCTCTTTTTCCTACTGCTACTTGAGTGATAAAAGGCATTAGGTTATTTGGTATTCCATTTGGGTCTTCGCCTATAGTTCCACTCTCATGTGCTCCTACAGGGTTAAAGTATCTTAATATAGCTATTTTAAACTCTGGGTCACTTATGTATAAGTCTTTTAAAATCTCTTCTATAAAATATTTTGTTCTTCCATATGGGTTTGTTGTTGCACCTGTTGGAAAACTCTCTTTTATAGGAGAAGTATGTGGATCTCCATATACAGTAGCAGAGCTAGAAAATACTATTTTTTTACATTTGTTTTCACTCATTACTTCAAGAAGCTTTTGTGTTCCTGTTACATTATTATCATAGTATTCAAGAGGTTTTTCTACAGATTCACCTACTGCTTTTAGTCCTGCAAAGTGAATTACCGAGTCAATATTATATTGTTCAAAAACTTTTTGTAAAGAGTTTTTATCTCTTATATCTCCTTCTACAAAAGGTATGTTTTTGTTTATAAGTTTTTCTACTCTTTTTATACTCTCTTGTGAAGAGTTACTCAGGTTGTCATATACTATAAAACTAAACCCTGTTTCATGAAGAGAGATTAGTGTGTGTGAGCCTATATATCCAGCTCCACCTGTTACAAGTATTTGTTTATCTTGGTTCATGTATTTCTTCTTTTCTTTCTAAAATATTTAAATAAGCTGTTTCTTCTTTATTTCTCTTTTTACTCTTCTTTTTACTCTTGGATCAAAAAGATTGAAGAATATTAAAAAAAGTATCAAGAATAAAATGATATTTAAAATATCTTTAGATTTGATAATTTGTAAAAAGATAAGACATAACGCAGATTGAATTAGGATAATTGTACTTACTGTAAACTTAACATTTCTTTTTGCTTTTTGTAAGATATGATTCATATGGTTTTTATCTGCTTCAAAGGGAGATTTCTTTCTTTTCATTTTTCTTCTAAATACAATCATTGTATCTAGTATAGGAATGGAAGCTAAAAAAAGTACAGCACTTGGTGGTATATTGTAAAGAGTGAAGAGTCAAAAAAGCTATTACAAAATCTAGGAAAAGTAAACCCCTATCTCCCATAAAGATTTTTGCTGGATTCAAGTTTAAAAGTAAAAAACCCAATAAAATAGCTAAAAGAAATGCGGGTGCGACTATTAATACTTCATCACTATTTATAAGTAGAGTAAATAGTATCACAGAACTTACTCCTCCTGCTAAACCATCAAGACCATCTATAAGATTCAAACTTATATCAAATAGAGTAAAAGGAATATCAATATATCCTAAATATAAGTTTTGACCTAAAAAATTACCAATATAATCTACCATATAACCATTATAGATAAGAAAAAAAGAAGCAATTATAATAAAAAGAAATTTCGTTTTTGCACTAATATTTTTAAGATCATCTACAATCCCAAAAACAATTGCTAGTGCAATAATTGGGAATATAAGTTCAAAGGCAAGTTTTGTTTCAAAGAAAAACATAGATATAAAAAACATAAGACCTATAACTATTTCCGCACCTCTTGGAGTAGCGTTTTTATGGGAGCTTCTATCATTTGGTATATCAAGAAGAGCAATTTTTTTAGTAATTGTAATAAAATACTTAATTGAATAGTATGTAAAAATAGTTATGATAAAACAATAAATAATAATTTTTCCATCAATATCCATAAACATCCCTTTTCAAAGTTTGGAGGACATTCTATACTAAGTAAGCTTATATATTATACTTTCATGTGGATATAATTGAATGTAAATAAAAAATATAATTATTTTAATAAGAGCAAAAAATTTGAAATAGAAATTATAATAAATAAACAAAATTATTTTATTTTGAGCTAACTATTTTTAAGTAAATAAAAAATATTTTTCTAAAAAATACTTTATAAATAATATTATATTTTATAAAAAATAAATATAGAAAAAGTTTATATAAGAAATATTTTTCTTTTAAAGTTTTAAAGAAAATTTGTATTTAGTTTACTAAAAAATACTTGATTATCATACTTATATAATATAAATCCAAAATCTAAAAAAGTATAAAATAATATATATGTTTTAAAATAGTCGTATTTTAAGATTTAATTACATTAAGACTACTTTGCGACTATTTCGGGTGTACACTAAAGTATAAAGATTGGCACTAGGAGGAGAAGGTCATGTATGAGGGAATAAAAATTCTTAATGGTACAAAAGAAGTAAATCTGGCAAATTTACAGCAAAGTGTTGATGGTGAACTTATATTAGGGGGAGTAAATAGAATAAAAGTTTATATTGATTCTCTTGCTTCATATAATGAAAATGTTCAAATAATGGAAAACAATACAGATGTGAAAATATCATTGAAAGATGCAAGTGGAAATGATATTTTTGTTATATTAAAAGGCTTAGGAGAGATGCTTCTTACAAACAATCCAGATCTAGCACTTTTTGAAGTTTTTAAGGGGACAGAAAAACTTGCATCAATGAGTACAATAGATGATTTAGAAGCTGCAGCAGCAGGTGGGGAGACTTTAGGAAGTGAGCAAGGAGAAAATCCTCCAGGGGCATCAAGTTTAGAGGGGACTGAAAGTGATGCACTTGCTCAAAGAGTAGCAGGAGTAGCACCAGGTGGACCAGCAGATCCTTTAGATCCAAATGATGGAAATTCACAACCTGAAGTAAGTGATGTTATTATTGACCCAATAAATGAAGTTTTAGGAGTTGAAGGTGCGGGTGATAAAAACATATATAATGGACAATTAGAAGTTACAGATGAAGATGCAGAAGATACAGGTCTTCATACTTTCTCGTATGTAATAGGAACTTTATTAGTAGAAAGTTCAAGTGGTGTTATACGTGAAATTGAAGATGATATAGAAGTAGTTGTAAATCCAGATGGTTCATATACCATAAGTGGAGATTTCAACGATTTAGCAATTGGTGAAACCGCAACGGTAAGCTTTGATTATATTGCAACTGATGTTAGAGGATTAGCAAGTGAACCTGCAACAGTAACATTAACAGTTAATGGTACAAATGATATTCCAGTAATTGAAAACATCACAATAAATGAAGCTCCTGTTTATGAAGATAAAGAAGAGGAGTTTTATCCTGACTATGAACCAACATATCCTTATCCTACGGAACCAGGTTCAGAATATTCAGAAACCTATGACGATATTGATCTTATTGGAGTTGATGATACACAAGATGATGGAAACAATATCTATACAGGAGAGTTATTTGTAGCAGATGATGATGAAAATGATACTCATGTTTTTTCAGTAGTAGAGGATAGTATAGTTATTGATGCTCCTTTAGATAATGAAGGAAATCCAATAATTGAATCTTCAAATTTAATTCCTCAAATAATACAAAATGATGATGGAACATGGAGTTATAGTATTGAAGGTGACTTTTCAGCTTTAAGAGCAGGAGAAGTTGTAACTGTAAGCTTTGATTATGTAGCAGATGACCAAAGAGGTTTTGATGGAACAGATGGAATAAATGAGTCTTCAGTATCTGAAGCAAAAACAATAACTCTTTCTATAATAGGAACAAACGATCAGCCAATAATAACAGATGTAGATGCAGGAGAGATTGATGAGTCTTATGATAGTACAGATGTTTTAGGAGTTGATGATACAAAAGAAGATGTTCTTACAATATTTAGTTCTACTTTAGACACAGTAAGTGATGATGATATAAATGATACTCACTTCTATCAAATGCAATATGGAACAGTAAGAGTAAATGGTGAGTTAGTAGATGATGTCTCAGTAGTTTTAAATGGAAATGGTGAGTATACAATATCAGGTGACTTCAATTATTTAGCAAGTGGAGAGAGTGTTGTAGTTACCTTTGATTATGTTGCTATAGATGATTCCTTTGGAAGTGAAGAAAGTAATGTATCTGAATCAAAAACAGTAACTTTAAAAATAAATGGAACAAACGATCAGCCAGTTGTGGAGGATGTAAATCTAAATGAACAAGTGGAAGCCTTTTTTGACGAAGTTGAAACTACAGATACCTTTGAAGAAGGATATATTAATGGTTTAAGAAATTTCGGGCAGTCATTTATTGCACAAGATACAGCTCTTAGTTATCTTGATTTCAACATAATGGATGGTTCTAATAATAATATAGATACAGAAGTAAAAGTAAGTATAATAAAATCTAATAGTGACTCAATAGTTTCCGGAGTAAGTCCAGCTTGGGTTCCTGTAATATTTTCTGGTGAAACAATATTCAGTCAAGATATTACACTTGAGTTTGGTTCAGATAATATAAAATCACTAAATTTACCGAATGTAGAATTAGAAATAGGTAAACAGTATTTTATTATTGTATCTTCTGTAAATAATGATTATTTTGAAATTTGGTTTAGTGCTTCAGGTGAAGTAAATGATGGAGAAGCTTTGTTTGAAATAGAAAATCTTGGAACTAGAGAAGGATATATTCACGATGGGTATAATCTTGGGATTGCTATGTATTATGCAGGTGGAGCAGCAGTACAGCCATTATATGAATCAAGAGATGAAGAATTTTATCAAAATGATATAGATGATACACAAGATGATGTATTGACTATCTTTACAGGTACATTACCTGCCGTTCAAGATGATGATGAAAGTGATACTCATACTTATCAATTAGTAGAAGGAACTGATACTGGACTTGAAGGGGTTGAAAATGCTCAAATACTAGTATCTGAAGCTGGTACATTTAATATTCAAGGTGATTTCAACTTTTTAGCAGCAGGAGAAACAAGAACAATAACTTTCCAATATACAGCAACTGATAGCTCAATTGGAAGTGAAGAAAACAATGTTTCTGAACCCAAGACAGTAACACTTACAATAACAGGAACAAATGACCAACCAATCATAGAAGATGTAATAAGAGGTATCGAAACACCAATCTATGAAAATATGGACTCAGACTCAAATGATACTTCTGGTGATGGAGTATTAAGAAATGATGAAGGCCCTATAACAATAACAGGTCAACTAGTTGCTAGTGATGATGATGCACAAGATATGATTGATGGGCATACATTTAGTGAAGTTACAAATACAAGAGCAAGTGATAATCCTTTGATTGATATAAATGATATTTCAATTATAGTAAATTCAGATGGTTCATATAGTGTAACAGGTGATTTTACAGCTTTAGCATTAGATGAAACTGCAACTATAACATTCGATTATATAGCAGATGATAATAGAAATGATTTTAATGGTGAATCTTCAGTCTCAGAAGCAAAAACGGTATCTATCACAGTAACAGGAACAAACGACCAACCAGTTGTTGAGGATATTCTTGTGGTAAATAACGATGTGTATTTAGGAGGTTTTATTGAAAATCAAGGAGGAAACTATGATGCTTCAACGGCTCTAAATATAGATGGAAACTTTACTTTAGGGGCTAATCCTGATGTAGCAGATTCTGAGACTATTCCATATGTGAGTATAAGTGGAGTAGGGGATGGAGCAACGCACTGGTATGAGTTTACTGTAAACAATCCAGGAGATAGAGCAGTATTTGATGTAGATTATGGAAATAGACATGGGGGTTCTTTTGATACTTGGTTGAATCTATATAATCAAGCAGGAAATAGAATAGCTTATGATGATGATAGTAGTACTTCAATTGGTGCAGGGGGAAGTGTCCATGGTTATGATTCATATTTATCTTATACTTTTAATACTCCAGGTACATATTATATAGAAGTTGGTAGCTTTTATGGAGGAGCAGATATTCCACTTGGAGGAACTTATACTCTTCAAGTATCTTTAGAAAATGCCACTTCAGGTAAAATATATGAGTCTCTAGATAATGAGTTTTATCAAAATAATATTGATGATACACAAGATGATGTTTTAACTGTCTTTTCAGGTGAGTTATCAGAGGTTCAAGATGATGATGTAAATGATACACATACTTTTCATTTGGATTTAGGAACAGTAGCAATTGATGGAAATACAGTAGAAGATACTTTAATCACAATAGAAGAAGATGGTGACTATACTGTAAGTGGAGATTTCAACTATCTTGCAGCAGGTGAAACAGCAACTGTAACATTTGATTATTATGCACAGGATAATAGAGGAGTTATTGATCCAAATGATCCTTTAAATGAACTATCAAGATCTGAACCAAAAACAGTAACTCTTACAATAACAGGAACAAATGACCAACCAATAGTTGAAGATGTAGTATTTAATAGTACTCCAATGACATATGATGTTATGGCATTAGATAGTGAAGCAGTAGTAAGAGAAGTTGATTTCAATGAAAGAAGATTTAAAGTTAATTTTTCATTTAAACTACTTGATGAGACTTCAGAAGGAATTATCATCCAAAGAGGAGATGGTACAGATAATAATACCCCAGTAATATCAATAGTAAATGGAGCCTTAGTAATAGAGATGCTAACATCAACAGGTACTGTTGAAACAATAACTTTTCCAATAGTTGCA
>CANLWY010000005.1 GCA_947494995.1 uncultured Campylobacterales bacterium
ATAGCTGCTCAAGCAGCAGCTAAAAAAGCAGAAGAAGATAAATTAGCTGCTGAAGCTGCTGAGATAGCTGCTCAAGCAGCAGCTAAAAAAGCAGAAGAAGATAAATTAGCTGCTGAAGCTGCTGAGATAGCTGCTCAAGCTGCGGTTAAAAAAGCAGAAGAAGATAAATTAGCTGCTGAAGCTGCTGAGATAGCTGCTCAAGCTGCGGTTAAAAAAGCAGAAGAAGATAAATTAGCTGCTGAAGCTGCTGAAGCTGCAGCTACTACAGCTGCTGAAAAACTTGCAGCTCAAGAAGCAGCTAAGAAAGCAGAAGAAGATAGATTAGCTGCTGAAGCAGCAAAAACAGCAGCTGCAGAAGCAGCTAAAAAAGCTGAGGAAGATAGATTAGCTCAAGAAGCTGCAGAAGCTCAAGCAGCAGAAGCAGCTAAAAAAGCTGAGGAAGAAAGATTAGCTCAAGAAGCTGCAGAAACCCAAGCAGCAGAAGCAGCTAAAAAAGCTGAGGAAGAAAGATTAGCTCAGGAAGCAGCAGAAGCCCAAGCAGTAGAAGCAGCTAAAAAAGCTGAAGAAGAAAGATTAGCTCAAGAAGCTGCTAAGGCTAAAGCAGAAGAAGAGGCAAGAATAGCTACTGAAGCTGCAGCAAAAGCTGAAGCTGAAAGAATTGCAGCTGAAGAAGCAGCAAGAATCGCAGCTGAAGAAGCAGCAAGAATCGCAGCTGAAGAAGCAGCAAAAATCGCAGCAGCAGAAGCAGCAAAAATAAAAACTGTAAACCTTTTCCAATTAACACCTGAAACATATATTGAAAATACAAACTCTACTGCAACATATAAAGGTGATTTTAATAGCAAAAACTTTCATGGTAATAATCAATACATAAAAAAGCGATTTATACCTGTAAAAATACCAGAAAACACTACAATCTCTATGGATATTGATTTTGCAAAGAACAAAGATCAAATCTCAAATGGAAAAATTGAAATTAAAGACTCTCCAGACAATTACTATGATACAACTTTTGAATTTGATGGAAAAATTAAAGACGCAAAAAATGCTGAATTGGAATTAAATGGTATTAATAATACGGAAGGAAAAGGTTCCGCTAATCTTTTTGGAGATGAAGCTCAAGTAATGCAAGGAAATGTTGACTTTAAAGAGAATATTGACAATATAGAAATCAAAGGTGAATTTGAAGCAAAAAAAGATGGTTTTGAAAATGATAGTTTTGTTACAATAGATGATATTACTCCTGAGTCATATTTTGATGATTTTAATTCAACTGCAACATATAAGGGTGACTTTAACAACTATAATTTTGACGATAAAAAACAGTTTATAAAAGATATAAATGGAAATAAAGTTCTTATTCCAAATAAATCTTCAATCTCTATGGATGTAGATTTTGCAGCAACAGAAGATCATATATCAAATGGAAAACTAAATATCTCTGATATTGGAAATGGAAACTCTGAAATATTCCAGTTTGATGGAAAAATAAAAGATCCATCAAAAGCAAGTTTTGAATTAAACGGGATAAAAGATATTACAGAAGGAGATGCTTCTGGATATTTTTATGGAGATGAAGCACAAGCAGCAAGTGGAAAAGTTGACTTTAAGTCAAAAACAACAGATGTTGAAATAAAAGGACAATTTGACGCTACAAAACAATAAACCCAACTCTTAGTGATTGTATGTTAGACTATCTATAACTAATATACAATCATAGGACTTACACTCACATATGGCACTAATAGACTTACAAAACATTTCAAAACAATATGATATAAAAACTATTTTAAAAGATGCAAACTTTACTTTAACTCAAGGTCAAAGAATTGCAGTTATTGGACAAAATGGTCAAGGTAAATCAACACTATTTAAAATAATTATGGGTCAAGTAGAACCAGATAGTGGAGAGATGTCAATTGATAAATCTCTAAAGATAGAGATGCTTGATCAACAACCAAAATTTGAAAAAGATTTAAAAGTAAGAGATGCAATCGAAGCTCAACTTACTGAACTTAAAAATGCAAAAATAGAATATGAAAAAATCACTGAAAGACTTACAAATGACTATGAAAATAATGAACTTTTAAAAAAACAAAGTGAATTAGTAACCTTTATAGATTTTCACAATGCTTGGGACTTGGACAATATGATTGAAAGAGTCATGAAAGAGTTCAAGCTAAAACAATATGAAAACAAAGATGTAAACTTACTTAGTGGAGGAGAACAAAGAAGAGTATCTCTTGCAGGACTTCTACTTAAAAAGCCTGATATTCTACTTTTAGATGAGCCTACTAACCACCTTGATGTTTATATGGTTGAATTTTTAGAATCTTTACTTTTAAAGAATAACTTCACCCTACTTTTTATTTCACATGATAGATACTTTATTGATAATATAGCAACTTCTGTTGTAGAAGTTGAAAGTGGAAAACTTAAAAAGTTTAACGGTGGATACTCTTCATATATAGAGCAGAAACAACAGATTTTAGAAAACATGCAAAAAGATCATGAAAACATGATAAGGCTTTTTAAAAGAGAAGCTCACTGGATGCAAAGAGGTGTTACAGCAAGAAGAAAAAGAAATGAAAGAAGAAAATCTGAATACCTAGATTTAAAAAAGAAAGTTAAATCAAACCCTGCACAAATAAGAAAAATGTCACTTGATTTACAAAGAGAACAAAAATCTTTTAATAGTGAAGAAAAAAAGATGCAAAACAAAAAGAAGATGCTTTTTGAACTTGATAAAATCACTATCTCTTTAGGGGATAAACTTCTTATAAAAGATTTTTCAGCGAGAATTCTACAAAAAGATACAATAGCAATTGTAGGACCTAATGGAACTGGAAAATCAACAATGCTGAAAATTTTTATGGAGAAACTTGAAATAGACTCTGGAAAATTAAAAAAAGGAGACTTCAAAGTAGGATATTTTGACCAACATAGAGAATCACTAAGAGATGATGCAACTATCATGGATATCTTTTGTCCTATGGGAGGAGATAGAGTTATTCTAAATGATGGAAGAAATATGCATGTTTATGGATACCTTAAAAACTTCCTTTTTCCAAGAGAATATTTAGATAAAAAAATTGGTGTTTTAAGTGGTGGAGAGAAAAATAGAGTTGCCTTAGCTCTTCTTTTTACAAAAGATATTGATTGTCTGGTTTTAGATGAGCCAACAAACGACCTAGATATCCCTACAATAAATATTCTTGAAGAGTATTTACAAAACTTTCAAGGTGCCTTAGTTTTTGTATCTCATGATAGATATTTTGTAGATAAAATTGCAAAGAAACTTTTTGTATTCAAAGGTTCAAATGGAGAGATTGTAGAAAGCTTTCAGCCATATACTGAATATTTAGAGATTGACAAGGAACTTAGAGAATTAAGTGAATTGGAAAAAGAAATTTCAACACAAACTATTAGTCAAGAAAAACAACAAGTAGTAAAAAAGCAAAATAAATTATCATACAAAGACCAAAGAGAGTATGATATGTTGCCAGATGAGATTGAAGAGTTTGAAAAGAAAATAGAAGAGATAAACGAGTGTCTAGCAAACCCAACTTGTTATGAACAAAAAGGAATAGTAGCCGTTTCTAAAGAGCTTGAAGAAATTGAAATAATTTACGAACAAAAAGTTGAAAGATTTTTAGAACTTGAAGAGTTAGTAGAAAGCTTTAACTCATAATTAGATATAATTCACAAAATAATTTTTTATAAGGGATTTTTAAATGAGTTTGAAACAACAGCTAAAAGATGATTTAAAATTAGCAATGAGAGAAAAAAATATTGTAAAAAGAGACTCTATTAGAGCTATTAATACAATGATAAAACAGATTGAAGTTGACGAAAGAAAAGAATTATCTGATGAAGAAGTTTTAAAACTTATTCAAAAAGGAATAAAACAAAGACAAGAAGCAGTAACTCAATATGGAGATGCTGGTAGAGATGATTTAGTAGCTAAAGAGCAAGAGCAAATTGATATATTTAAAGGATATATGCCTCAACAATTAAGTGATGAAGAACTAGAAGCAGGAATGAAAGAGTTAATAGCTGAAGTGGGAGCAACTTCTATGAAAGATATGGGTAAAGTTATGGGAACTGCCTCTAAAAAATTTGCTGGTGTTGCTGATGGAAAAAGAATTAATGAAATGACAAAAAAACTTTTAGGATAGTATAATACTAAAGGATTATTTATGAATGAAAAGATAATTAATAGCGTATTAAAAGAGACACTTATAAACTTAAAAACGCAAGGTATACTTGCTACTCCAAATGAATATCATAAAGAGTTTTGTAAGGTCTCAAAATCTTATAAATTAACTATAAATGAATGTGAACAATTTAAAAAGTTAGTTAGTAAACTTAGTAAAAATGAACAACTTGAGATAAAGAAAAAAGAGATCTCTACTTTTGAAGATATGATTCCTATTTTATTAAATAGAGTTTCAAAAGAGAATGTAAATACTCTTGCAGAACTTTTTCAAAAATCCATAACACCTTCTATCTCTATTGATATTGATGAAAATTTACAAAAGTTTTCTGTAAAAATTGGAAACTCTCCTGCATTACTTTTTGAAGAAGATATTCAAAAAGAGATGCAAGAGTTTATTACAAAAAGATTTGAAGCAGATAAAAAAATAGTTAAACAAAAAACTTCTGAAATTGCAAAACTTTTAACTCTTATGAGTCAACACTTTAATGATGCAATTCATAGTAGTGGTCAAGGGTCACAAGAGGTTTCAGATATCAAATCAAAAATCCAATCAATTGATATTAATGAAAGTGGAATGAAAACTTTATCAGATTTACAAACACAATTAATTGATGCAGCAAAATCTATAGAACAAGAGATGTCAACTGTAGGAGAAAAACTATCTTCAGGTAAATCAGAAGTTGAAACATTAGAAGAAAAAGTTAAAAAACTAGAAGAAGAGCTTGATAAAACAAGAGAAGAGAGTATTAAAGATCACTTAACAGGTCTTCTAACAAGAAGAGCCTATGAAGAATCAATTAAAAAAATAGAAAACGAGTTTATGAGAAATAATACTCAATATGCTATTGTTTTCTTTGATTTAGATCACTTCAAGAATATAAATGATACTTATGGTCATGATGCAGGAGATGTTATTATTTCAACTTTTGCAAAAATACTAGATAAAAATACCAGAGACCTAGATATTGTAGGAAGATATGGAGGAGAAGAGTTTGTTGCAATTATTCACTTCAATCTAAAAAGAGAACTACTTAAATATCTAAAAAGAATTAAATCGATTGTACAAGATAATGACTTTGTCTACAAAAAACAAAAAATCAAAGTTACTTTCTCAGCTGGAGTAGCAATAAGAAACAATCATAATAACTATGAAGGTACTATTCAAAAAGCTGATATGCTTCTTTACAATGCAAAAGAAGGTGGAAGGGATAAGATAGTAATGGAAGATGGAACTGCTATTTAAGTTCTTTCTTCTAAGCCTTTTTATATTTTTACCTCTTAAGGCAAATAGTAATATAAGTGAACAAGAAATAAAAAAACTAATTGGTCAAACAATTATCCTAGGTTTCGAAGGAGATAAATTAACTACATCTTTAAAAAAGGATATAAAAAAATATAATCTAGGTGGAGTTATTTTATTTGATAAATATTACAAAAGTAAAAAAACAAAAAACATCAAAAATCCAAAACAATTAAAAAAACTAATTTCAGACATTCAAAACTACTCAGACTATAAAATGTTGATTTCAATAGATCAAGAAGGTGGTTGGGTTAGTAGATTATCTTCTAAAAATGGCTTTACAAAAACTCCAAAAGCTTCACATATATCTAAAAAAGGTACCATCTTTGCAAAAAAAGTATATCAAAATCTAGCAAAAGAGTTAAATAATGTAGGTATCAATTTAAATTTTGCTCCTGTCGTTGATTTAAGTATAAACCCTAAAAACAAAGTCATAGTATATCAAGGAAGATCCTACTCTAAAGACCCAGCAAAAGTTGTGAAATACTCAAAAATCTTTATAGAAGAGATGAATAAAAAAAATATAATAAGTGTCCTAAAACACTTTCCTGGTCATGGTTCTTCTTTAAAAGATTCCCATGAAGGATTTGTAGATATTACTAAAACTTGGAAAAAAGAAGAGTTAATTCCATATAAAAAACTTATAAACTCAAAGCATGCAAAAATGATAATGACAGCACATGTTTTTAATAAGCAACTAGATAAAAAATATCCCGCTACACTCTCTTCAAATATAAATAATTTTATATTAAGAGAGAAGATGAACTTTAAAGGCTTAGTAATCAGTGATGACCTTCAAATGAAGGCTATTACAAAACAATATTCATTGAAAAAGACTTTAGAACTAGCAATTAATTCAGGAGTAAATATATTACTTTTTGGAAATCAAATTAATAATCAAAAAATCAAACTTGAAACTATTGTAAATACAGTATATGAACTTATTCAAAAAGACAAAATAAAACTATCTGATATAAGAAAAAGCAATAAGTTAGTAAAAGACTTATCTTTTTTCTTATGACTTATTTAAATAAGCCTCTATTTTTATAGAAGCATCTTTAAATCTATAGTTTGTAATATCATCTTTTATCTGTACTAAAAATACATCATTTCGAATATCTACAGGCATTGACTCAAAATATTTTAAAGATTTAGTACTAAAAGATTTAGTTAGTTTTAATAATTCAATTAAATAATCTTCTAATATATTACTATCCTGATTTTGTGCAGATGTAACAACTTTATCATTTTGCAAGTCTTCTACATAATCAGTAATTGTAGTCACAAGTGCTTCAAGTGCTTCTTTATAATCAGAATATTTTTCTTCATACTTTTTGCTATACTTCATTGCATCATGAAATTCAGTTGCTACAATAGAAAACTTTTTAGCAGATAAATTTCCACTCAAACCTTTCATTGTATGTAAATAATCAATAAGATCCTTAGTATTATTGTCTAAAATATACTTATCTATTTTAGAATTACTGTTTTCTAACTCATGCAAAAATTCTTTTAATGATTTTTTATATAATTTTTTATTATTTACAAAACGATTAAGAGCATCATCAATATCTAAGACTTCATTTTTAGAGATAGTAATAACATGTTCTTTTGTACTATTCTCTTTATTAAGTTTTATATACAAAGAAAGAATCTTTATAAAACTCTTTGGTTCAATAGGTTTTTGAATATAATCATTAATACTAGACTTATGTTCAGAATCATTAAAATGCTCTCTTTCATTTGCACTAACTACAATAATTGGTAATTCTTCTTTTGAATATTTTTTTCTAATATTTTTTGTTAATTGAAATCCATCCATTATAGGCATTTTAATATCTGTAACAACTAAATCAAAAGGATATTTATCGATAATATCTAATGCTTCTTGTCCATTTTTAGCTAAAATTGATATCACATTTACAGATTTTAAAATTCCCTCCATTACTTCTAAGTTAATATTATTATCATCAACTACAAGTACATAATTTCCATTTTCTGCAACTTTATATAATTCTTCTTTTTCATCTTCATTGAATATTTTAAAAGAAATAGTAATAGAAAACTTACTTCCTTTATTTAATCTTGAATCAACATGAATTAAACCATCCATCTGTTCAATTATATTCTTACAAATATTTAATCCTAAGCCACTTCCACCAGCATAATAATTTAAAGACTCTTTAGTTTGATAAAAGGCATCAAATATTGTATTTAAATCCTCTTCTTTAATACCTATTCCATCATCTTCAACTTCAAATGTTAACTTTATATCATTTTCATCAATCTGATCACATATTACATTTAACTTTATAAAACTATTGGTAAACTTTATTGCATTGTTTAAAAGATTAGTAATTACTTGATGTAATCTTGTAGAATCTCCTATTATCTTGTTTGGAATTGAATCACAATATTTTAAATCAAATTCAATCTCTTTTTTATTACATTCATAAGCATATATTTCATTCATAGACTCAAGAAGTTGAATTAAATCAAAAGGTTTATTAACTATTTTTATTTTTTTTGCATCAATCTTTGAAACATCTAATAAATCCCCTATCATTCGAAGTAAGGTTTCTGAATAGTTATTAATACTTGCTAAGTTTCCTAAAACTTCTTTATCATTTGTTTTTATCTGTGTTAAATATACTAATCCTGTTATTCCATTTAAAGGAGTTTTTAACTCATGTGATATATTAGCTAAAAGCATACTTTTTTCTCTATTTGCATTCTCAGCTTGTTTTCTAGCAAAATTTGCAATCTTCTCAGTCTCTTCAAGTCTATTTTTAGTAGTTTCTAAACTTAAGATAGTTTCATTAAGTTCATCATTTTTACTTTCAAGTTCTATAGTTCTATTTTTTACTTTTTTCTCAAGATCTGTATTTAATAAATTAATTTTTAATAAGGATTCTTTATAGTCTGTAATATCAAGTTTAATAGCAAGATAATTAATTAACTCACCCTTAACAAATATAGGAATAATTGAAGCTTTTTCGTAAAAATAGGTACCATCTTTTTTTACATTTACTAATTCACCTTTCCATATTTTACCTTCATTCAGGGTTTTATTCATATTTTTATAATATAAAGCATGTGATTTTTTTGGTTTAAGAATATTTGGATTTTTACCTAAGACTTCATTCTTTGAATAACCAGTAATCTTTTCAAAAACTTCATTTACATATATAATACGTCTTTTAGTATCTGTAATAACAATTGAATTAAAACTCTGTTCAACTGCATGCCTAAAAGAAACTAATTCTTGCTTAATTATATTAGAGTTTGATATCTCTACAAGTAAATTATTTCTCATTACATTAAAAGATGATACAACAACATCTAGTTCATCATAATCTTTCTCTACTATTGGTATTTCAATACCAATTTTCTCAGTCAAATTATCAATATGTAAGGTCTTTGCATACTTAGATAAACGTGATAACTTATCTATAAAAAGTCTTTGAATTAAAAACAGAACAAACATTGACATTAATATTACTTTCAAAAGCTCAGAGAAAACCATTCTAAAAGCAGTCTCTTTAATTTGATCTTTTACATAATCTAGATCTCCTTGTATTGTAAGAATACCTATTTTATATATATGTCCATCAGCCTCTTTTCTAAAAATAAACTTCTTATCCAATACATTTGAACCTCTATACTCACCTCTTATAAATACAGTTTTATCTCCTAGTTCTATTTTTGCAAACTTTACAGCTTTTGTATCAACAATATCTTCTAATATGGTTTTTACTGCTTCTAAATCATAATGCCAAAGAGATAAAGAAAGAATTCGTTCATTGTTTTTCTTTATATTCTCTATGTAAACATTAAAATTTTGTATTTTTTTGTTATATTCATATTTTAAGTGAAATAAAGATGAAATGATAGTTAGAAGAGTACTAACACCAACAATCCAGATTGCTAATTTTATAGATAGTTTATTTTTTGTCAAAATATTGCCTTTAAATTCTGTAGAAATATTATACTAAAAATGATATTAGTCAAATACCTTTTTGTGGTTTTGAATAGTAAAATCCTTGAGAATAATCTATTCCTAGTTCTTCTACAACTTCTTGGATCTCTTTTGACTCTACTCCTTCAGCTACAACTTCACAATCAAAATCTTTTGCCAACCTAGTTATTGCTTTTGTTAATTTATAAGATTTACTACTATTATGAAGATTTTTAATAAACATTCTATCAATTTTTACAATATCAATATTCATATCTAACAATCTTGAAAAGTTTGATTTTTCACTCCCAAAATCATCAAATGCAATTTTACAGCCCATTTCTTTTAGACTTTTTATCTGCTCAAAAATTAAAGAAGAGTTTTCAACATTAATATTTTCCAATATCTCAAAAGTAACTCTTTCCAGATTAATAGTGTATTCTTTACTTACCTCCATTAAAAACTCTATTAAATATTGTTCTTTTAAATCATCTTCTGTTAAGTTTATAGAAAAATCAACTACTTTATCACTAAAATATTTAAAAGATTTTTCTATCATAATTCTTGTTATTTTTGATATTAAACCAACATCTTGTGCTAACTCTAAAAACTGATTAGGAGGAATATATTTTCCATTTTCATCTTCCAATCTTACTAAACATTCAAACTTTTTGATATCTCCTATTTTATTATTTCTAATTCCTTGATAAAAAGGAATTACCTTATCCTTTGCTAAAGCAAGTCTTAACTGCTTTGTAGAAATTCTACTATCATCTTTATTTATTGATGTAGGAACATAAACAATACTATTTTTTTGTATCATCATACTGTTTCTTATTGCTTCTCTTGCATCCTCAATTATAGTTTCAGAAGTATGTGAAATTGCAATACTTATTGTTAATTTTATAAGTTCAGAATCAACTTCAAAATCCTTTTGTTCAATATATGCTCTAATCTTTTCAGCATAAGTATAAAGTTCAATATCCTCTTTTTTATCATATAATATAACAAACTCATCAGAGAGAAGTCTATAAACAGGAGAAGAAGAGATTTTCAACATTTCATTTGAAAATTGTTTTAATAGTATATCCCCAGATTGATAACCATAAGTATAATTTATATTTCGAAAATCATCTATATTTATTAAAAGTATAGAGTAGTCATTTATGTTTTGCATTACTTTTAAAAGTTCATTTCTATTTAAAAGTCCAGTTAAAATATCCCTTTTATATGAGTTGTCAATTTGAAGATTCATATTATAATTTTTAATTGCGTCATTTATTGTTATATTCAAATTATTTTTAAGATATTTTTTTGTAATAAATGTATAAAACTCAATATTTTTAATATTTTTAGATAGATTATCAATTTTTTCAGAAGATGAAAGAAAAATCATACTACTTAAATTTAATACTTTTTTTATATCATAAAATATTTGATTTCCAAACTTATTAAGATATTTATCTCCAATAAAAACAATAGGTATTACACAGTTTTTATTTAATACATCAGTAATGTTCTTAATAATATTAGATTTTTGGTTTTGAATTGAAAGTTCATAGTTTTTAAATTCATTTTTAAAACTATTTGAAATCTTTGTAAGAATATTATCCTCATAATCCACATATAAAATTACTAATTTCGCTGACATGGCATCAACCTTTACTATTATTATTTTTAAATTATACTAATTGATAGTGGCAAGATAGTGTTTTTGAAAAAACTGCCTCAAAAGAGGCAGTTTTTATAGGAGAAGTCTTAATGACAAGACTGATTTAGAATTTCGATATTACTGTTGCTAAAGCATCAATTTGCTCAGCATTAAGAGACTTTACTTGAGGAATCATCATTCCTTTTTTTGCTCCACCTTGACCGTTTTTATATCCATTTAATTTAGATACAACTGTATCTTTACTTAAACCCTGGATTTTTGCAAAGTTTGTTTTTTCACCATTTACACCATGACAACCTGCACACTTTTTATATAAAGATGCTCCATCGGCTGCTAATAATGAAGTTGCACATGCAAATGCTAATGTTAAAACTACTTTTTTCATAGATTGTTTTCCTTGGTTATATATTTGTTTATCTCTCATAAACATAAATAATTATATATGTAGAGAGTGTGAAGATAGTGTAATCTAAGTTAAAAACTCATATTTTTACAAATAATCTTTTTTGTATATTTATTCTCTAAAAAAGTTAAAGTTTCAAAATAGACTCCACTTTTTATATCACAATACTCTTTTGTTATGTATTTTGTTTGAAAAAAATTTGAAGAAGACAAACTAAAACTGTTTGCAAGAAGTAAACTTAAAAATAATGAGATAAGAATTATAGCTTTCATTATAAACTCCTTTGTTTATAATGAAACTATACTCTTTTATAGTGTGAAGATAGTGATATTTAGTTATTTAGTTTTTTAAATGATGAATCAGCAACTATTAACTCATATGTATATCCATATCCATAGTCAACATCAACATTAACTATACCAGTAGCAATAACTTTATCACCTTTTTCAACTGCTTCTTTAGCAGCTCTAAATATAAGTTTGTTACCATCTTTATCCATAATATGAACCCATGAAGTTTTCATTATTCCTCTTAAAACCTTAATAACTTCACCTTCAAGTGATATTTTCTTATCTTTAAACTCATTTTTTTTACTTTTTATCTCATTGATAGTTGTTACAAGTGATTCTTGATTTAAGTCTGCTTTTGGTTCATGAACCTTTAATGCTTCAGCTAAAGATGGATATGATTCTGTTCTTTGTTCATCATGTTTAGAGTATGGATTTTCTGAATAAGATGCAAATAGAATCTTATCAAAAACTTTATTTAATGATTTACTTTCAAAATCATTCATCCACATTTGTTCTTTTATTTTTATTACATCATTTAATTTTATATCTGCTTGAGGTATAGCAGCCCAAAAAAGTTCGCCTTTTTGATCAAGTTTTAAATAACTATATCCTCCAGCTTTAATATGTTCTAAAACTTTTCCTTCTCGCTCAACTGCATTTAACGATACTGTAAATATAAATAGTAAAATTAAACCTAAAATACTTTTTTTCATTTTATTTCCTTTTATTTTATTAACCATTTATGAAACTCTTCACTTGCTACTTGATCAAGTAAAGCTTCATACTTATTATTTTTTTTCAAATCTTTAACTAATTCGTCAAGCTTCAAAATCAAACTTTTATCTATATTAGAATTATTTGATAATAGAAAATGAAAAGGCACCTCTTTATAAACCTTAGGATGCATTTTTATATCATCACCCATTCCATTTTTTAATATCAAATTTAACGTAGTAAGCTTTGAATTAATAAAAAAATCTGTTCTTCCCTCATATAAAACTTTAACAGCAATATCTACATTCTTTGATTTATGAGAGTTTACTCCTGCTTCTTTATATAACTTTTCTGTTGTTCCATCTCCTAAAACTGAACAAAAAAACAAGTCATCTTTTAACATTAGAGGATCTTCTGTTTTTAGTGCTAAATCCATTTTCTTAGAATTAACAGAAGTAAATCCTCTCCATTCAAGATTTATCAATCTTTCTTCTGTAATAGAATATACTTTTTTTCTATCTTTTGAAGGAAATGTAACTACTGCATCATAAGTTCCTTCTTCAGCCAAAAGTTGAGCTCTTTTCCAAGGAAAACCACCATGTTCAACCTCTACGTGTAACATTTTATGAAAAAGAGTATCCATCAAACTAATTAAAATACCTTTCATTTGACCATCCTCATCTCGGTAAGAATAAGGGGGCCACTCTTCTGCGTAAGCTATCATTACTTTTTTATTATTTTCAACATGATGTGCAAAAACAGATGAGATAGAAAATATTAAAACAAATATAATTTTTATCATACAAATTATTAACTAAAAATATTTTTTAGTTATTTCCTCCACTAAGAATATATTTACTTAGCGCATTATAGTCACTTTCAGATAAAATTCTAAGTTTTGCAAGTTGTGTTCTCATAATACTTTCACGTTCAGGTTGGATTATTGCTTTACCTTTTCTTTGTAAATATAGTACCAGTTCATTTTCCTTATTTTTATAACCTCTTGCAAGTTTTTTTAAAGATGGTCCTAATCTATTCTCTTTTCTTTTATGACATAGATTACAAGCTTTGTCAAAAAATATCTTACCTCCAACTGAAGTAGGTACTAGTTCTTTCTTTGCAGTTGTCTTTAACGCAGTTTTTGTTTTGGGGTCATAAACTCTAACTTTTGAGCTCTCTGAAGTATCTCTATATTTCAACTTTTTCTTTTTATAAACTCTATTTTTAAGTACCCTTTTTGGAGCTTTTTTAACATTTTTGTTCATATTAATTGAAGTAGTAGAAGTAAGCTCTTTTTTTGGAGGCTTTACTACTTGTTCATTGTTCTTTGAACATCCTGCTAAAATTAAAATTAAACTACTTAATGAAATTAAAGCTATTTTCTTCATTACTTTACCCTTTTTAATGATTTTTTTTGTAGATATAATCAGCTATTTGTTCACGCTCAGCTTTTGAATATTTTTTAATTATAATTTTCATTAAGCCAGCTTTTCCTCCATTAGGAGAGTTTATATATTTTTCAAAAGCATCAATCAACTCTTTTTTAGAGAAGCTTGATATTTTCTTTGTTACACTTAGTACTTGTTTATCAAAATTTTCGCCATGACACTTTTGACATTTTTTTATTTCATATTCAATATTAAAATCTTTTGCAAAAATTTGACTTTGCATAATTATATTTATACAAAATATTAATAGTAATACTTTTTTCATCACTTCTCCTTACTTTGTGTTTGAACTTTATACTTTGTTACTATATTTCTATTTCTAAATGCAAATGCTATTAATAAAACAATTATAGTAATAGAATAATAGACCCATACAGGAATTGGAACTGGATCACCTGATGCATAAGAGTGTAATCCTGCTAAATAATAATTTACACCAAAATATGTCATTAAAACAGTACTATATGCAACTAAAGAAAGAGAACTAAATAAATAGTATGTATTTGAAAACTTTGGAACATATCTAATATGAATAATTGCAGCATATACAACTATAGTAACTAAAGTCCAAGTCTCTTTTGGATCCCAGCCCCAATATCTTCCCCATGATTCATTAGCCCAAATAGCACCAAGAAAGTTTCCAATTATTAATAAGCCTAGACCAACTGTCATAGAAAGTTCATTAATTCTAACAGCCTCTTTTATGTTTATGATTATTTGTGATTTAGACTCTTCATCTTTTATAAAAGAGATCATAATATATAAAATAAGTGCAATAAAACCTAGCATTGCACTTAATCCTAAAAATCCATAACTTGCAGTAATTACTGAAACATGAATTGTTAACCAATATGAATTTAATACAGGAACCAAAGTTGTAATTTGAGGGTCAAGCCAACTTAAATGTGCAACAAAAAGTGTAATTCCAGAAAAAATTCCAGTAGTAGACAATGCAAAGTCTGACTGTTTAGCAAATAAAATTCCAGCTAAAATAATTGTCCATGAAATATATAACATTGCTTCATAAGAGTTACTCCACGGTGCATGACCTGCTATATACCATCTTAATCCTAAATTAAATGTATGAACAAGAAAACCAATAATAAATAGTATAAATATAGCTTTTGTTATTGAGTCAAAGTTCGCCTTTGGTTTTAAAAGCTTTATAAAAATAAAAATTAAAAGAATTAACCCTAAAAGTAAATATACAGGATATAATTTTTCAAATAAATCTAATTCATTATATAGTATCTCTGCCTCTACTACACTATCAGAAGGTAAAGTTTTTGAATACATTGTTTGATACTGTATCATTTCATACAATGCTTCATTTGCAACTGCCCAGTTATTATGCTCATACCCTTTTTCTATTCCTCTTACATTTTTTCTTAAAATATTTAATAAAAACTCTTTATTTTTTGCAGGAAAAGATTGTGTAACCTCTTTAGCAGAGAACCAAGCTTCACTATCACTATTCATTAAAGGGAATGACCTAAAAAACAAACCTTCAAAAATATTATATGCAATATTTAATCTTTCATCAATTTTTAAAACCTCTTTTTCAAACTTTCCTCTTGCTGAAGGCTTAGTTCTTAGAGCTTCATTTGCAGCTTCTAAAAATTTATATTCACCTTTTTTTGTAAAAGACTCAATATATGAAAAACTCTTTCTACTCTCTTTAATTCCTAAAAGCTCTTTTATTTTTGGATGTTTTACTTTAAAAAGTTCTACTCTTTGCCAATGTTTTGGTTTTGTTACCATTCCAACAAAAAT
This sequence comes from uncultured Campylobacterales bacterium, assembly GCA_947494995.1. Taxonomy (GTDB): domain Bacteria; phylum Campylobacterota; class Campylobacteria; order Campylobacterales; family Arcobacteraceae; genus Halarcobacter. Next base: position 15,778 of record CANLWY010000005.1, read on the forward strand.
TTGATTTGTAGTTAAATCAAATAGATTTTTACCACCTGTAATTTTATTTAATACATTTTGAGCAAAAGAGTCTATTGGTTGAGCTCTTCCATCATTTGTTTGAATTAACATTGATGCAAATAAATTTGAATGTTCTAAATCAATCTTTTTAATATATTCTATTACCTCATCTTTTGTAAGACTGTTAATATATGCTCTACTATTTTTATTTATTTTATCTTCAGTATAAGCAACTGCAGGAGTAACTAAAAAGTTACTTGAAATAAATAATGCCATTATGAATGTTGCAATTTTAGTTGCTGAAACATATTTTGTTTTAGCTAATTTAAAAAATCTACTATTTGGATTTACCCAATTTGCTACAAGTCCAAAAATCAATAAAAAATATCCAAAATATGTAGGCCATTTTCCTGGATCATTATTTACAGAAAGAACTGTACCTTTTTCATCTTTATCATATGAAGATTGATAAAATGTATACCCTTTATATATTAATGTATTATTCATGTATATCCTATGGTCTTCTTTTAAATTCTTATCAATCAATGTCACTCTACTCTCATAAGAAGAAGGACTTTTTGAACCTAAGTATTTTTCAACAATAAAATCTTTTAAATATAAAGAAAAAGGTAGTTTTATAACTTTTGACCCCCACTCTAAAGTAACTTTTAAATTATCAATATTTATAGTTTCTGTATACCCTTTAAAGTTTTTACCCTTTCCAAAAAGGGCAACCTCTTTTGTAATCCCTTTATAAATAACATCTACTATTAAAGCTGAGATATCATTTTTTACATCTTTTTCTACTTTTGTTTCAACAATAACTTTTGCTTTTTTTAAATGTTTTTGAGGAACTAATTGAAAGTTTTGAGATTGGTAAAGTCTTTTTAATTCAAAAGGATATTCTGTATTTGCAGTATAAACACCTTGAGATTGATCTGCCATTTTTACAAAGCCAATGTCTATATTAGATTTAAAATATAATTTATCTTTTTTATTATATATATGAAAATATGGTCTTGTTGTAGATACTTCTTGGTTAAAAAATACTGATACAGCTCCCAAATCTTTTTTACTATGATTATCAATTACATACTCTTCAGGACCAAATCTACTATTTAATGTAAATTTAATCATAGCAGAGCCATCTTTATCTTCAATAATATCTTTTGTAGCACTTGTTATAAGATCTTTATACTTAATTTTTAAAGATTCGCCTTTTATATCCATCTCATAATTAAAACTATTTGAACCTAATTTTGATAATAAAAGTATCTCTTCATTTTCAAAAACTTTATTTCCTATATTAACTTTTGTTTGTAAAAAAGAGTCCGTAGATAACATTCTATTTTCACTATACCCTTCTCTAATACTTATCATTCCCTCATAACCATAATATCTAGTTAATGCAGAACCGATTAATATAAAAATAAAAGATATATGAAAAAGTAAAATTGGTAACTTCTTTAATGTATACATTTTAAATACAACTATATTTATAATAAGATTCAAAATAATTAATACTTGAAGGAGTTCAAACCACTTTGCTCTAAAAATCAATGCCCAAGCTGTTTCTGTACCATAATCATTTTCAATAAAAGTTGCAATAGCAATTGAAACTGCAAATATTATTAAAAGTAAGATTGTCGCTTTTATAGATGTGAAAATACTTAAAATTTTTTTCATTGTTAATACCTTATTCTGTATACTATTGTAATATTATCTGAATAAAGTGGCAGGATAGTGTAAAAGATTACACTATCCTTATAAGCTTTGTTTAAGCCTTGAAAAATAGCTATTTTTACTAAATAAAATTATTATTAATCCTAAACATAAGAGAAAATAGCCTAAATAAAGTATCCAAAAAGTGGGATTATAATTTACATGTAATACTGTTCCTCCATACATTGAAGAAGTAGTTTGAAAAATTGAGAATCCTTTATATCTTAAGGGCTCATTTACTTTAATATCTTCTGCTAATAATCTATTTCCATCTAAATCAAATAAAGAAATTTTACTTTCATATGAAGAAACAATATTTGAACCATAATATCTTTTAATATCAAACTCATTTAATTTAATAAAAAAAGGAAGTTTATTCTCTAATTTACCCCAATTTAGCTCAATATCAATATCATCATAAAAAAGAGATTTCTTATAAGAAGAGTAATGTTTTCCTGACTCATTTAAAATAACTTCTTTTAGAATATTATCAAACTTAACTGAAGAAAAAAGTGCTGATTTACCTTGTTTTGTTTTATCAAACTCTGTTTGAACTCTTCCTAATGTTGTTATCTTATCAGCAAGAAGTTGAACCTTTCCAATTTTATATAAAATCCCTGGATGGAATTCATGTATTTTATTTTTTTCATAAACTTCTTCAAAGTTTGATACAACATCTATATTTGATTTAAAATTTATCATTTGATGTTGATTTGATACAATTTTTATATAGGGACTGTTAAGATTTTGAGGTTCTTTATTAAAATAGATTTTAAGATTCTCTAGGTTAAGTTTTCCAAACTCCTCAAAAATATAATGCTTTCTAGAATTGTTTAAAATTATCTCAAAATCCATTACTCCATAGCCATTTTCTTCATCTTTTACTATATTTTGCTTAATGTATTGATAATAATACTTATTCTTTAAGTTTAATGTTTTTCCAAAAATATCAAAATCATGTTCAAAAGAGTCATTCCCTTTTATTATATACTCTAGAGATTGATCTTTTTTATTGGCATTTAAAATCATATAGTAATCTTTTGAATATGATACATTTGATTTTTCATTTTTACTTAAATACATTTCCCCTTGAAAGCCAATATGTTTTTTAGATATTCCACCAATAACTATTAATAAAATAGCCATATGAAGAACAAAACTTCCAAGTTTAAACTCTTTTTTTATCACTATTATTCTAATAAAATTAAGAGTCATCAAAAATGTAATCAATATAATTAAAAGTTCAAACCAAATAGAACTATAAACTAATTGCCAAGAGAGTTCTGAAGAAAACTTATTTTCAATTAATGTTGCAACTGCAATAGAACTAAGTAAAACAAGAATTAATAGTAGTGCTATTTTTAATATTAAATTTTTTTTCATAATTCTACACTCTCAAGTTTTTTATTTTTAAAATATGCAAAAACTATAAATAAGACTATAAATAGCATAAAATAGTATAAAGCAATAGGAACCTCTGTATTTGTATTTGATGCGTATACATGAATCGCATCAAAAAAATAGTTCACTCCAAAATATGTCATTAAAATTGTGCTATAAGATAAAAACGTTATAACTGCAAAAGTAAATAAAGATTTTAATCTACCACTCATTCTTAAATGTAAAATCAACATATAAATAAGTATAGAAACTAAAGACCAGCTCTCTTTTGGATCCCAGCCCCAAACTCTTCCCCAAGACTCATTTGCCCATACACTTCCTAATAATGTTCCAATGATAAGTAAACAAAACCCTATAATCATAGAGAGTTCATTTACTTTATTAACTTTTTCAATATTATCAATTAAAAGTTCTCTATTATTCTTTTTCATTAGACTAAAAAAGAGTATTGAAACAAATCCTAAAAGAGAACTCAATGCTAAAAATCCATATGAAGCACTAATTATTGCAACATGTATTGTTAACCAAAGAGATTGTAAATTTGGAGTTAAGTTAGTGATTTGTGGATCAATAAAATTTAGATGCGCACCAAATAATAAAACACCTGAACAAAAAGTAGTTGCACATAAGGCATATTTACTATTTTTTGAAAAATAAATACCCGCTAATAAAATTGTCCAAGAAATAAAAACCATAGATTCATAAGCATCACTCCAAGGGGCATGTGAACTAATATACCATCTTACTATTAAATTAATTGTATGTAAAATAAAAGTAACTATAATTAAATTTTTTAATACTACACTTAACTTTGTATTCAACAAAGAAGGACTTAACATATTTCTAAAAGAACTTATAAACAATAAAATACCCAATAAGATATATACACTATAAAGCTTTTCAAATAAAAGTATATCATTATAAAGAAGTTCAAGATTTATCTTACTTTTAGAAGGAATAATCCTTGCTCCATACTTTTTTTGAAAAGAGGAGGTCATCTGCACACTTTTTAACGCTTCTTTCCAATTTCCATTTTCAAGAGCAAACATAACAAATTTTTTGTTCTCTACATATAAACTCTGAGCTTCATATTTTGCACCATTTACAAACTTATCTTTTAAACTAAGAGGAGAGAACCATCTATTATTTTCTATATCTTTTAGAGGATATATTTTTAAAAACCCTTTATTATAAATAAATTTTGAAATCTGAACCTTTTCATGAAGCTTAATTAGCTCTTTTTGAAAAGAGTTTCTCTCTTTTTCATCAATAGAGTTTGCTATTTGAGTCTCTCTTTCTAGCTTATAACTATTCTGTTCATTAAAAAGATCATTAAAACTAACGCTACTCTTCTCAAAATTCAATGACTTTTTTATTCTAGGATGTTTTATTTCTAGAAGTTCAACTCTCTTCCATATATTAGGAGTATAAACCATTCCTAATATAACTTGATTATAAGATAATGAAAAGAAATCTTTTTTAGATGCAATTTTATTTAAAATATCTAAATTCAAACTATCTAAAGGTTTCATTCTCCCATCTCTACTTTGAACAATCAATTTTGAAAACTGCTCTGCATACTCTTTATCTATTCTATTATCTAAAACTACTTTCTTTATATCATTTGAAAATAAATTTAATGAAAATAAAGAGATATAAATAATAAAAATTAAAACTCTATTTATTTTCATTTTTAACTCCATCATTAATAGGTATATTTTTTTCGTCTAATATTTTTATATGGTTTATTTTCCACTCTCCATTTTTTAATAAAACAAAATAGTATCTTAGTTTATAAGTAACCTCTTGAGGTTTTTTAACAATCTCTTTTGTTTTTGTATTTATATACCTATATTTCCACTTTTCAACTGTTTCTAAAGTTGCAGTATGATTTTCTTTTTTTAATTCATTAAATTTCATATTTAAAAGTAGTGCATCCATAAAAAGATTACTATCTTGGTACGACTCTATCCAAATCAGTGTTCTGTAAAAAATCTCACTTGTTAAATACTCTTTTAAATGCTCAAATTTATTTTTTTGTGCAGCTTTGATTTTCCCATGATTATATGAGACAACTAAAGATTGAAAAACCTCTCTTCCCTCTTCTATTTTTGCAAAAGAGGAAGAGATTAAAACTAATAAAATAAAAACTATCTTTTTCATGGCTTAATATGGACTATTCTCATAAATTCCTGTACCACTGTCAGCATCATGTTTATCATTACAGTTTCCTCCCCCATTTGCCTCAGGAGGACTCCAAGAACCCATCCAAGCGTCATCTCTGCCATATGAATTTCTTTCTCTATAACCTCTAATTTTTGCCATATTTCCATTATAGTTATATGGAGCAGGCCAGGTATTATAAACTTGTAATTTTGAAAGAGCTGAACCATGAGGTACAGCAGTATGACATCTTACACAATATAAACCATCCATCTCATTTTTCCAATTGTGAGGATAGTTAGCATTACCAGCTTTTATATTATGACAATTTTTACAAAATAAACCATTCCAATCACTTCCCCCATAAGACTCTCCTGCTCTATAGTGATTTCCAGATGCATTAGTTGGCCAGTAGTTATTTACACCTTTTAACATAAACTTATAGCTTGAACCATGAGGTCCAGTTGGATCTCCTCCAATTTCATTATCTGTTCCATGACAATCAGAACACATCATTGTCTGTGTTCCTACACTTTTCCATGGAGTTTTCATTTGTGTTGCATCTAAACCTTTTATTGAACCTGGACTTGCCATAGAGTTTGTATTTACCACAACTGGATGACCTGAAAAATTATTTTTATTAAATTCCCAAGCTTGGTCAGTAAAATTTCTTGTTGGATCACTTGTTGTTGCAAAAGATGAAGAACCATCTACAGCAACACCTAAGCCCCAATAAGAGTGACACTTCATACATATTTGATACTCTTTTGTAGCCTCTTTCATCGTTGTAAAATTCGTTGGTTGTGTCCATCTTGAAGGAGAATTTGGCTCAACTCCTGTAACTCCTGTTAATGGTCCAGAAGAAGATATTAGATTAGAAGGAGAACTTGGATACCAACTGTTTGTAGCATCAGAAGGAACTCTATGGGTACCTGGTTTTGATTGGTGTTGATTATGACAATCCATACACTCAACATGTTTTGAATCATCCCAACTAATTCCTTTTGAGCCACTAGGAAACCTTGAAACACCTGTTCCATACAAAGTATCTAAATTACTATGTACTCCATCTTGATTTAATAAAGTACTTCCATGCCCATATGTTCTAGATAAAACATTCTCAATATTTTTAACTCCACCTGAACTATGGCATGGTGCTGTTGCAACTGAATCAGAAGCTCCTTTAAAACATGTGTTTTGCTCTACCTGACGAAGTAAATAACCACTACTTTCCCCATTATGTGGAGTATGACAATTAATACACCCTAAATCACCAACAACATTAGTACCAAACTTACTACTTACATTTGGATCAGTATAAGTATCTGTTTGAGTATCATGAGCACTTCCCGCCCAACCATCTTTAATATGACAAGAGGTACATGTTTGTTTCATGTTCTCTCCATGACTTCCAACATCAACTCTTAAAAATTTTTCATTTTGAGTATGTGGATCATGACAAGAAGCACACTCAACATATTTTTTGCCACCCATTGTATATAGCTTGACAGGACTGTCAGGATTTGTTTTTAGTTCAATTCCTTTTGTTCCTGAATCAAAAGAGATTGTAATATTAGGGTCATACTCAAATCCAACTGGATGATGAATACTTAAATCGGTACCAATATATCCTGTTGCTGTATTTTTCATAGTTCCATCAGGATTTGTATCATTTACACTTAAAGCACTTCCTAATACTGTTCCTCTTACAGCATATATCCCCCCAACCGCAATTGTCCCATCATGACAACTAAGACACTGTCTTGATAACTGACCAGGAGAATCATTTGCTGTACCTAAATCACTAGGCACTGGATAGTTTGAACGTTCTAAATATGTACTTGAATACATAGTATATGATGATGAAGGCATATCTCTATTCCACAAAGGTTTTCCAGGTTGAGCACCATGAGGAATATGACAAAAAGCACAAACTTCTTGTTCTGATGAACCTTTAATTGTACCAGGTCCAGAAGTTGAAATATTGTGCTTAGTATTCAAAATACTTGCAAATGAAAAATTTATTATAATAAAAAACAAAAATATTAATTTTCTTAACATATCAAACTCCTAAAAATCATCTTTATGAGTAATCTTTGTAAAAGATTGAACTCTCATATTATATGAATCAGCAACATATAATTTTCCATCACTATTTATACTAATTCCAATAGGAAGAGAAAACTCTCCTTCATTTATTCCATCTTCTCCAAATACAAGTAAAAGTTCACCTTTCTTATTAAAAATTTGAACTTTATTAAAAAGAGTATCTGTTACATAGATATTTCCTTGATCATCAACAGTTATCCCTCTTGGATTTGCAAAGGTGCCTGCTGTTTTACCACGTTCCCCAAACATAAACTTGAACTTACCATTTGAATCAAAAACTTGAATTCTTTGATTCATTGAATCTGTCACATATAAATTAAAACTTTTATCTAAAGCAATAAATGTTGGTTTATTAAACTCTTCTTTTTTATTACCATAACTTCCTATAGTTTTTAAATGTTCTCCATTAAAAGAGAAAAGCTCTATTGTATGTTTTAAAGTATCTGTAACATATATTTTTTCATCAACATTATCTATTGCTAAGCCCGTTGGCCTATGAAGTTTATATTTTTCTCCAATTTTTCTTACATATTTAAGATTTTCATCAAATACATACACAAAACCACTTAAAGAGTCTGTGATATATATGTTATTTTTATAATCGCTTTTTACATCTATTGGTGATTTAAAAGGTTCATTTTCCAAACCTTCTAAAATATGCATACTTTTTTTAACTTTGTCAAAAATAAATACACTATTTTGTCCAGTATCAGTAACATATAAAATATTATTATCAGTTACATGTATTCCAAAAGGCTTTATTAATCTTTTATCATCTTCACCAAATACAAAATCAACAAATTTTGAAAAAAAGTTTTTAGATATTTTTAAATCTTCTGATTTTGTTATTATATTTTCAAAAACAATTCTTGCTTTTTGAGGAGGCTCTGGCCAAACAATTTTATTTTCTGCACTTAAACTTATTGCAGCAAGAAAAATAAATATATAAACAATACTTTTCATTTTCATCTCCTAAAACTTTCTTTTTATTCCCAATAGAATTGACTCTGACATAAAGTTCTCTTCTTCTTTTTTAATCTGTCTAATAATTTTTGTAGTTAAATCAACTTCAAAATTTCTATACTTGTAATATAGTCCCGCATTAAGTTGATGATTTGTACTTTTATTACTTTCATCTACCATAATATCGTAAATTGTTTTAAAGGAGAGTGTTCTCCACAACCTATAATTAAATGAAAAAGATAAGCTTGGATCAAGACTTTTAATAGTATTTCTATCTTCTTTTTCAAATTTATAATTTAGTCCTGTAGTAATAGAAAGTCTACCTCTTACATCAATATTCTTTGAATATTTAAAAAGGTTTTTTATACGTACTACTTTTTTTTCTTTTTCATTTTTATCCTCTTCTGATATATCTGCTTCAATATTGTATTCAATGTTAGATGCTGGAAAAGTATTTAAATATGTACTTAGTTTTATAACTTGAGAATCTTTATTACCTTCTTCAAAACTCTTTACATAATTTAGCTCATAACCATTTCTTGCATTCCAAAAATCAAACTTTTTATTTATTCCAAGAGTTGTATCAAAAGTTATTGTTTTGTCATCTTCTATTTCATTAGTTGCATCTAAGCTTGTATTGTCATTTGTTATATATGATATAGTATTGTTTAAATAAAATTTTGTTTTAGGAGATATATCTTTTCTATAGTTTGTAGTTGTTGATAAAAAAAGACTTTCATGGGTACTTGCAGGAGTAAGAACGTTAAGAAAATTTAAATTCTGAGAGTTTGACCAGTTTTTATTGATCTTATAGTTTGATGAAATATTTACTCCATAATTCTCATAACTTTCATCTTCTACTTTATACTCATTTGCATCAATTGATACCAAAGCATTATATGATTTTGAAGGTTTCCAAGTTAATCTTAAATCTCCACTATTATTTTTAGATTCATTCTTTCCATTTTTTTCAGTATCAAAACTACTATTTACAGATAATTCATCTGAAAATCTATATCTTAATGATGAATAAATACTATCAATTGTATATGTCTCATCATTGTTTACAGAATTATTACTTTCATCTTTTTTTGTATAATTTAAGTTCACATGAAAATCTTTAGTAGAATAACTTGTTGAAATATTTTTTTTACTTCTATCTTCTTCTAAAAAATCTCCATATAGTGTTTTTGTATCAGAATTACTTTGTCCTAACATTAAACTTAATCTTGATTCATCTTTAAACTCTTTAGAAAAACTAATTCCAAAAGAGTTAGAATCTAAGTCTTTATTTCCTAATTGTGAGCTAGTTTCTGATTGGTCTAAGTTTGCATTATAATCAATATTTAAATAAGGGGTTTCAACTCTACCTCTAAGAGAATAGTCAGTTTTATTAAATGTTGTTTCAACAATACTATCTTCATTTATAATAGTTGAAGGCTTTTCAGTATGTCTTGCTTTTATATGAAAAGGCATAAAACTTTTTTGTAAAAAGTTTAAACCAATATCATACTCTGTATTTTCATAATTACTAGATTTATCTTGATTATTATCTTTTCCATCTTCATCAGTTTTAGAAAATTTTAAAAGAAAATAATAGTCTAACATTCTTTGATCATATAAAAAATTTCTATATCGTAAATTTAATACTTGACTTAATTTATCAGTTTGAGTCTCTTTTTCATTTTTAGTTTCTTGTTTTGAGTATTCTACTCCAATATCTCCACTTAGGTTTTCAAGAATATTTGAAAACCCAAGAGTGGAAGTTGATAAAAAGAGAAGGAGGCTAAAACAAGACTTTTTCATAATAGTTTAAAATTAAAAATATTTAATTTCTAATTTTCCTCTTTGTTTATCTAATATAGCATTAATTTTTCTTTTTTCTTGAGCTGTTCTTAAATCTTTTTTTAGATTTTTCTCTACAGCAGAAAAAGATAATTGTTCTTCAGGTTTAACTTCTAAAACCTTTACTACATAAAATCCTATATCAGTTTTTATTAATTCACTTACTTTTCCTACTTCTAAATCTAAATCTTTGTCATCTAAATATTTAAATCTACCTTTATGAATAAATCCAACTTTCCCACCATTAATTCTACTCATATCATTAGAATTTTCTCTTGCAATTTTGTCAAAATCTCCGCCAGTTAAGATCTCTTCTCTTAACTTAGTAATCTTATCTTTTGCTTCATTAACTGAATCTTTTTTTGTTGGGTCAATATTTATTAGAAGAATCTGAATACTTTTTGACTCTGGTTTGATAAACTTATGTTTATTCTTTTCATAATATGCTTTCAGATTCTCGTGATTCGATTCTGACTTAATCTCTTTTTCGTAAAGAAGTTTCATTGTCTCTTCAGCATCAATATCACGTTTTAATATTTCAATAGTTAAGTTATTTTTTTCTAATATTTTTCTAAACTCTTCTTTTGAAGGGAATCTTTCTATAATCTTATCTTTTGTTTCATTGATTACACTCTCTTCAACTAAAATCTTTTTTTCTTTTGCATATCTATATAAAAGTTCTCTTTCAATCAACTCTTCTAAAGCCTCTTTATCAAGCTTCTCTTTTTTGTCATCTGATAGATTTTGATGAAAAAAAGTTTTTTGTAATTTACTTGTTACTAAGGCATCAACTTGATACTTAGTAATACTATAATCTTCAACTTGTGCCAAAACTTTATTCTCTTCTGCATATACAATAGTATTAAGTAACAGCAGGGAAAGAGCAACTCTAATTATCTTGTTTATATTTTTCATTTTAATTCCTTATTCCTCTAACATTTCTTCTCTTATTTCCATAAGTTCTTTATATTCAAGTTGATTTTTTTCTTTCCAGCTTTTACTTAAATACTGAAGAATTTGAACTTTACCTGAAAAGTTTTCAACAACATGAATCCTGTCCTCTTCATCAATATATAAGCCTGTTGGAATTTGAAACTGACCAGGGTCATAACCTGCACTTCCAAAATATAAAAGTAATTGTGTTCCTGTTTTATCAAAAATTTGAATGTTATCAAATGCTACATCTGAAACATAAATATTCCCTTCACTATCAATTGCTACACCTTTTGGTCTTGAAAAAGTTCCAGGTTTATCTCCTACATTTCCAAAAGTATGAATAAAGTTTCCATCTTGATCAAAAATTTGAATACGAAAGTTTTGAGTGTCAACAACAACTACATTTCCACTATTTTGATCAACTGCAATGCTTGTAGGGAAATTAAAAGTTCCATCTGTATTTCCTCTCTCACCAATATCAAAAAGATGATCTCCATTTAAAGAGTATGCTCTTATAGTATGACCTTTTGTATCAACAACATACATAATTTGAAGCTTTTGGTTAATCGCAATTCCTGTAGGTCTAATAAAATCTTCATTATTACCTAATACAAAAAAAGCATTACCACTTTTGTCATAACCAAAAACTCTTTGAAGTTTTGAATCTGACACATAAACATTATCATTTTCATCTATTGCAATCCCTACAGGAAGAGAAAGTTTACCTTTACTTCTATCTCCAAGAAAACTTACTTTTCTATTTATTGTGTCAATTACATATACCACTGCCATCCCAGTATCTGAAACATAAAATTTCCCACTTTTTGCAGCAATGCCAAAAGGTTTTCTAAAATCTTTTGATGCAAAAGAACTATCACCTCCAAGAAAATTATCTAACTTACTCTTTTCTATAAGATCACTTTCTCCCCTATAAGTTTCTAAGTGCATAATCTTTGGTTCCTGAGGAGGATCAGGTATAACAAAAGCCTGTTCTACAACTTCTTGCTTGGTTGCAGTACATGATGCAAAAAAAACAGTTACTGAAATATAAAACGCAGTTTTAAATACATACTTCAACATCTTCTTTCCTTATTTTTATAAATTAATTTAATATATTGTTTATTGTATAGCTACAAAGTGTAAACATAGTGGCAAAGATTTTTCAAAAGTGTCAATACCAATAAAAAAGGGGTAAAGGATTAAACCTTTACCCCTTTTACAGTTCAAATTTGATTAGGTATTAACCAGCTTATTTAGCATGGCATCCTAGACAAAGTACACTTCCTTGGTTATTTGAAACTCTTAGGAATGTATCGTTTTCTCCAAGGTGTGGATCATGACAAGATGAACATTCAACTTTTCCACCTCTAAGAACAGAAGAGATATTCTGTGTACCATTTGGAGTTGTCCAAGTTGCACTATATCCAGTAGTTCCTGCACCAAATGCACCTGCTTGTGGATTTAATGATGCGTTACCATCTGTATATGTAATAGATACAGGGTGGTCATTTGATAAATCAACATCTGCAGCATCAGGTCCAGCACCGATATTTGTAATTCTACCTGATGGCATTACAAATGCAGTTCCATCACCAGCTGTAGTTGTACCATCTGTCATACCTAGATATTCAGTAGTATCACCACTTCCTGGAGCATTTACAACTGAGTTGATTGCACTTACACCATCATGACAACTTAAACATGCTTTTGATGAGTTACTAACAGTTGTATCTGCTGTAACACCTGCAATTGTTGTTCCATATGTTGCATAAGTAGTTCCACCTGGAGTATCTTCTTTATTCCATAATGGTGCACCAGCAAAATTTGAGTTCGATCCGTGAGGCGTGTGACAAAATACACAGATTTCACTATTTGCTGTAGCAGTATTTGCTTTAATAATATTTCCTGAGAAAGTTAAATCGTGTTTACTTCCTGCAATTTCACCAAACGCTTGTGTTAAGCCTAGTATACCAACTAGTACTAACGCCGCTTTTAAAAACTTAGTTTTCATAATTTTCTCCTTACCGTTTATAAGATTATTGTACATATACATGGTGTGAAGATGGTGTAAAAAAGTGGAAATTTGAAAATTTTTTATTATTTTTAAAAACTGTTAGAAGTGCCGTAAAATGGTCACTTTGCATGACATCCGAAACAAAGAAGGCTTCTTTCATTACTCTTTACTCTTAAAAAAGTAGCATTTTCACCTAAATGTGGATCATGACAACTTGAACACTCAATTCTATCAGCTCTTAAAACAGAAAGAATAGTTTGTGAACCGTCTGGAGTATGCCAAACTGCACTATACCCCTTTGTCTTTGCACCAAAAGAACCTGACTTTGGATTTAAACTTGCTTTTTGTTCATCATAAGGTATTGAAATAGGATGTCCATTATCAAAAAATCCATCATTATGTATTCTATCATCTGAACTTGAAGAAGATATATTTGAAGAAGATTCAAAAATAGAGTTAACAGCACTAACACCATCATGACAACTTAAACATGCTTTTGATGAATTAGTATCAATATCTCCTTCTGTATCAATTTTATCATATACTAAATATGTAGTCTCATTTATAGATAAGTTATTATCCCATAAAGCATTCCCTGAAAAATTTGAGTTTGAACCATGGGGAGTATGACAATAGACACATAATATCCCATCATCCTCTTTTACCTCAAAATTCAAATATGAAAGATCATGCTTACTGCCATTTATTACTGCAAACATATTAATATATAAAAGAGGGAAAAGAATAAGAAATCTATTAATATTCATAATTTACCCTACTTCTCATGACAACGTTTACAAACACTATATGCAGTTTTGCCTGTAGTTCGTAATAAATATATTCCATCTGAACCATGTGGATCATGACAACTTGAACAAACTAACTCTCTACCTGGACGAACAGGATCAGGTCTACCTTTTGTAGGATGAGCTCCTTTATTTCTACTAAAAACAAAACTTGTAAGAACATGTTTACCTTTTGCTTTTTCACTATGACAGGTAGTACACAAGTTCCAAATAGGTTTTCTTAAGAAAAATTCATGATTTGAAGAGTGTGGATTGTGACAGGTAGTACATTTTCCAGTCATAACAGGACCATGTTGAGAATCTTTTTTATACCAAGATTTATCAACCTTATCATGACAGTTTTTACACTTAACATCTATTGGATCCGGCGCTAAAAACTTTGACTTACCTTCAAACTCCTTATTAAAAAAGTTTGATTCTCCAGTGTGACACTGTAAACAAGCAAAGTTTATAGAAGGAGCATGACTATTACTTTTTGATACTACATTTTTATGACATGAAAAACATTTTGATTTTTTTGTATCTTCTAATATCTGTACATTTGAAATATTCATCATATTTACAATACCAATATTTTTTAAATCAATATTAGAAAGAGTTTTTGAATTATTAACCTTATCAATTGACATATCATGACACTCTTTACATGTTTTTTCATTTTTATTTATATGAAAATATTTCTTCTTATATCCTTTTGGAATATCAACACCATTTTTAAAAACTTCAGACTTATGAAATACATCAAGACTCTTCTTTCCAATAATCTCACTATTACTATTATATAAAGATATAAAAATTCTGTTTTCACCAATATTTAACTTCACTGTTTTACAAAAGGTATCTCTTGTTTCATTTAAATTATGTGTATACTTTTTCCCATTTGCTCTAATCTCTAAAAGTGTGGCTTTTTTATTTTTTGGAATTTTTACTACAACAGAAACAAAATCTTCATAAAAAACTGTTTTTGAGATTGGTTGAAGTACATCAAAAGTCTTATTTGAATTAGCAAAAAGATTTATGCATAAAAAGAAAAAGAAGAAATATTTCATAATAATCCTTTGCTATTTAAAAGATTAACCTTATTTAAGGTTAATCTTTGGTGTTACTCTATCATAGTGTCGTCTTGCATGACAAGCTGGGGCACAAGAACCACCATCTTCTGTAGCAATAAACCGTAGAGGGAAATTAATTTTTCCAAATTTTGTTTTATCCCTTAAATGTTTAGGATTCTTTTCTGTTGCATGGAAATCATGACAAGCTCTACAAGTCCTTCCTTTTTCATCTTTTGCAACATGAACCCAGTGTATATTTTTATCACCATTTCTAAAACCTGTAGCGGTGGTGGTAGTTGGTTCAGTAATCCTATCAGATTCATGACATTTAAAACACAATAAATTGTCTTTATCAAACTTAGCATAAAAAGTTCTAGGGAATGGTTCTTTTAACATTCTGTGATTGTCCGAACCATGTGGATTATGACAAGCTGCACAATCATTCCATAATATAGGACCATGATGATCTTTATTTGCGTTTAAATGTTTTGCTAAATCATCTAATTCATATCCATCTTCATCTGTTTTAAGTTTTTCATTATGACAAGATAAACACATATTTTTTACATTATCACTTTTTATCATTCTTTCAGTATTTGTACCATGTGGGTCATGACACTCTTGACATTTATTAGGTCTATTTAAAGCACCATGTTTATCACTAACTTGAGCAATATGCTCTTTTTTGTCAACATGGCATAAAAGACATAAATCCATTTTTGGCTCAGCTTTTAATTGATACTTATGATCTTCTGTATGTGGATCATGACAGTTTACACAAGAGTCTGCAACAGGAGGATGAATATTACTATTTTCTGTAAACATTGTATGTTTTGCTTCATGACAAGAAGTACAAAGTGCATTTATACTTGGTTCAACTAGAAGTGTAGAGTTTTCAGATTCATGTGGATTATGACAAGCCGTACAAGCCCCAGCAACAACTGGACCATGAATAAATTTTTTTCCTTCTTTTTGAGTTTTATCATGACATTGATAACATAAACCAGGCGTATCCATCACTAACTCATCAGTTTGTCCCTTTGGATCAACATGACACAAAGTACAATCGCCCCATTCATAAGGCGGGTGAACCACTTTTTTATCAGCCTTTAAATTTGGCTCAAATTCAATTTTCTTTGCAACAGAGCTTCCTGCTTGTACAACTGTAGCAAAAAAGAAGATTGTTGATAAAAAAATAAGTGTTTTGAAAATATAATTTCTTTTCATGATTCTTCCTTTGTGGGTGTATTATTCAACATATTCTCAAATTATACTCCCACAAAGTGTAAACATAGTGGCAGAAAGTGGCAAAAGTGTTTAATTAGAGGAGTTTAAAACTCTCTATCCTTGATAGTTACGATATAACGGGCTATTGCTTTAATTTTTTTGTCACTTATTGTGTTTAATTTAATAAACTGAGCCTTCATGACATGAGCTTTTTTAGGTTGGATAATTGCTTTTCCTTTTCCCCTTAGATATTGAACTAACTCATCCTCTTTTCCACTATACCCCAAAGCAATCTCTTCAATAGTTGGCCCAATTGATCGTGTGTTCTTTTTGTGACACATAACACAACCTTTTGATTTAAAAAGCTTTAAACCTAAGGCTCTATTGTCATTGGATTTTACAACTTCCTGAGAAAAAGCAGTCAGTGAAACTATTAAAAATAATATTAACTTTTTCATTTTAATCCTTTTTTTTGAAATCTCCTATTATGCTACAGCTTGAAAAATAAATTAGAACTTAAATTAATTTACTAATATTTTTAAGAAATTATTAAGTTAGTCTTAGGCTATAATTTAAAAAAGAGCAAGGAGTATAAAATGAGATTTACAATTATTTTAATTTCAGTATTAATTCTAAATAGTTTTTCATTTGCAGAAAATAATAAAAATGGACTAATCAAAAATAAATATCCAAATGGAAATATATATACAGAAACAAACTATAAAAACAATAAAAAAAATGGACTTTCTACTACATATTTTACTACAGGTGAAAAAAGATCCAAAACTCTATATAGAGACGATAAAAAAGAAGGTTTAGAGAAAATATTCTTTAAAACTGGTATTGTAAAAAAAGAAACAAACTATAAAAATAATTTAAAAGAAGGAATAGAAAAAGAGTATTATGGAACAGGAAAAATTTCATCTACTACAAATTTTAAAAATAATAAAAAAGATGGTGAAAAGAAAAAATATTCTTATAAAACTGGCAAGCTTGAACATACTATAAATTATAAAAACAACAAAATAAATGGATTGAAAAACTTCTATTCTTCTTCAGGAAAAGTTATAAAAACAATTAATTTTGTTAATAATAACATTCATGGAGAAGAGATTTCTTATTATAAAAATGGAAATATTGAAAAAATTTCCCTATATAAAAATAATAAAAAAGAAGGTTTAGAAAAAAGTTTTTATGAAAATAAAAAATTAAAATCAGAGATTTTTTATAAAAAAGGGAAAAAAGAAGGTTTAAAAAAAGTCTTTTTTAAAGATGGAAAAATAAAAAAAGAGTCTATATATATAAAAGATAAGATTGATGGCGAAGAAAAAGAGTATTTTAATACAGGAGAAATTAAATCTTCAATAGTTTATTCTTTGGGTAAGAAAAATGGATTAAAGAAATCATTCTTTAAAAATGGAATGCTTTATAAAAAAGTCCTATACAAAAATGATAAAATTAATGGAGAGGAAGAAGAGTTTAATAAAAATGGTAAAAAAGTTTTTTTAAGAACATATAAAAAGAATAAACTTTATTCAACTTCAACTATTAAAAATGACAAAAAAAATGGTATTGAAACAATTCTTTATATTGATGGTAAAACAAAAATAAAACAATTTTATAAAAATGATATATTGGAAGGAAAATATGTTGAATTTTTTAAAAATGGTAAAAATAAATTTATTGTAAATTATAAAGAAGGAAAAAAAGAAGGTATAGAAAAACAATATACAATTGAATCAATTTTAGTATCTCATACACCTTATGTAGAAGGTAAAAGAAAAGGTATTGAAAAAGTCTTCTACCCTGATGGAAAAATTAGAATAGAGATTTTATATGAAAATGATATGAAAAATGGATTAGCAAAAGGTTATTATACAAGTGGGAAAATAAGAACACAAACTGAATATAAAGATAATAAACAAGTTGGAAAACAAAAGGTTTTCTCAGAAGATGGTAAAGAAATTACTATTTCTTTTTAATATTAAATAAAAGAATAAAAATGGACAAATTAAAAAATTTAAAAATACTATATGTTGAAGACGATGAATTAATAAGAGAAAATACATCTGAAATATTGGGCAGAAAATGTGATAATGTTGTAACTGCAAAAAATGGTCTAGAAGGACTAGATTTATATAAAGAGATTGAACCAGATATTATTATTACAGATATACAAATGCCCAAAATGGATGGCCTTACAATGATTAAAAAGATCCGTGAAAATGATATTGATACGAAAATTATAATTACTACTGCTTATAGTGATCAAAAATATTTACTTGAAGCAGTTGAATTACAACTTATTAAGTATGTGTCAAAACCATTAACATGGAATAAAATTTCTGATGCATTGAAGGTATCACTAAAATTTATTAAAGAGAATGATAGTGTTACTAAATATATTGATGATGATTTTACATATAACTCATTTACTAAAACCTTATATAAAAATGATAAAGAAGTAATATTGTCAAATCATGAAAAACAACTCTTAGAACTATTAGTCAAAAATAGGAACAATTTAGTGCAGTATGAGGCTATTGAAAATTTTATTTGGGCTGATATTGGTATGAGTAAAGATGCTATTAAATCTTTAACAAAAGGTTTAAGAAAAAAGCTTCCAGATGGAGCTTTACAAAATATATACGGACTTGGTTACAAGTTGAATGTGAGAGAAGATGTATAGAGAAAAAATATTAATAGTTGATGATGTTGCACAAAACATTGCTATACTAGATAACTTATTAAATTTTAAATATGAAATTTTGGCGTCAACAGATGGAAATGTAGCATTTGAAATTGCAAAAAATGAACTGCCAGACTTAATCTTGCTAGATATTATAATGCCTGAACTTGATGGATTAACACTTTGTTCAATGTTAAAAGAAAATGAATCAACTAAAAATATTCCAGTAATATTTATCACAGCTAAAAATGATGATGAAAGTATTATTTCAGGATTTAAAAAAGGTGCTGTTGATTATGTAACAAAACCATTTAAAACAGATGAATTATTAGTTAGAGTAGGAAATCATCTACGTTTAGTTGGATACCAAAAACATTTGGAGAAGAAAGTTGAAATGGAAATCAATCTAAGACATGAACAAGAAGAGTTATTAATTCAAAACTCTAAAATGGCTGAAATGGGTGACATGATTAACAATATCGCTCATCAATGGAGACAACCAACATCAAGAGTAACTCTTCTTTTGTCAAATATATTAATGAGTTTAGAAGAAGATGAAATAGACAAAAAGTATTTAAAAAATAAAATAGATAGTGCCATTGAACAAATGGAATTTATCTCATCTACTATTGATGATTTTACAAACTTTTTTTCACCTAAAAAACAGACTAAAAACTTTTATGTATCAAATGCAATTGAAAAAACATTAAAAATAGTTAAATCTACTTTTACAAGTTTTGGTATAGATATAAATATAAACAATGATGATTTTATCCTAAAAGGAAATGAAAATGAATTATCACAAGTAATTTTAATAATCTTATCAAATGCAAAAGATCAATTTGAAAAAAATGAATCAGAAAATAAAACTATAGATATAATAATTAACTCTGAAGAAAAAAGTCTTGAGTTTATTGATAATGCAGGTGGAATAAGAGAAGAAATTATTGATAAAATCTTTGATCACTACTTTTCTACTAAAAATAAAGACCATTGTACCGGAATAGGTTTATATACTGCAAAAATGATAATTCAACAAACTTTCAACGGTAAAATTGAAGCAAAAAACACTACTAATGGGGCTTCTTTTACCCTAAAATTCAATACAACGCAAAATTAATTGCGTTGTATCTTAAAATAAATTAAGTTTACACTATCTTCACACTATTTTCTTATAAAATTCAATTAATATAATTTTTAAAGGAGATATTAAAAATGAAAAAGACACTTTTTCTACTTTTTACACTATTAGCTGGAGTTGCCTTAGCAGAAAGGGCCCCTACACCATCAAAAACTGAGGCATTAACACAAGGTGTTAAAGAGGTAACTGTTCAAGAAGCAAAAAAAATGTATGACAATGGAGCTATCTTTTTAGATGCTAGAAAACCTCTTGATATTGCAAGAGGAAAAGTTAAAGGTGCACTAAAAGCATCATATAAAGATAAAGGTGGAAATAAAAACAAAATAATGAACTGGGATAAATCGAAAGATTCATATAGCAGTAAAAACTTTCCAAAAGATAAAGCTACGACTATTGTTACATACTGTAATGGTCCAAAATGTTGGAAGTCTTATAAACTTGCAGTTGTTCTTGTAAATGATTTACAATATACAAATGTAAACTGGCTAAGAGATGGATTCCCTGCATGGAAAGATGCTGGAAATCCTAGTGAATAAATAAAATGTAAAGAGAGTTTCTCTTTACATTTTAAAAGCATATATAAAGGTGCAATCATGTTTAAAAATTTATCCGTTAAAATGAAGGTTTTCTCTCTTGTAGTAATGGCTACAGTTGGAACAGCTTTTCTTTTATCAATTATAATATTAAATGCTAATCAAGGTAAAGATTCATTAAATGATTTCATTAATGAAGCAATCACACCCATAAACAAACTAAAAAAAATTGAAAATAATATGAGATGGACTTATCAAAATATTATAGAAGTAAGTGGAGAATACTCTGCAACAGTAGCATCTCATACACAGATGGAAAAAAAAATAAAAGAGGTTAATAAAGACCTTGAAAACTTAAATGAGAATCTAATTCAAAAAAATATTAAACATATAAATAAAATTAAAAATTTCTGGTTAAAATATACAGAGATTATAAACACAAAAATTTTACCTGCTTATTATGAAGATGATTTAGAACTAGTTAATGAAATTGCTCAAGAAGAAGCATTAGCTCACTACTTCAACATTGAAAAAGAGTACGAAATTTTAGATAAACTACTTAACGATGAGTATAATACTATTGTTTCAAAAAGTACAGAAGAGATTGAAAATAAATTAAAATTTAGTATTATTATTACAGTAATCCTATTATTTATATTTTGGATTATAGGTTACTATATCACAAACTATCAAGTTATTAAACCACTAAAAGAGTTTGAGAAAGGCTTACTAGAATTTTTCAAATACTTAAATAGAGAAACAAATGAAATTACAAAATTAGATGATAAGAATAATGATGAAATTGGCAATATGTCAAAAATTGTTAATCAAAATATAAATAAAACAAAAGAACTAATAGAAACAGATGAAGTTGTTATAGAAGAAGTTTCACAATTAGTTAATGAAGTAACAAAAGGTAAGGTTACTAAGAGAATTAAAAGCTCAAGTCAAAATCCAGGAGTGAATAGTTTGGTAATAAACATAAACTCTATGATGGACAATTTAGAAAATATAATTAAGCATATTTTAGAAGTATTACATACTTATCAAGAAAACAATTTCACAAAAAGAGTTACTTTAGAGACAACTGCTGAAATAAAAGAATTAACAGATGGAATAAATACATTAGGAAATACAATTTCTAATATGTTGTCTAATAACTTATCAAATGGATTAGATTTACAAAATAATGCTGATAAACTAAATGAAAATGTTACTTATTTAAGTAAAAGTTCAAACGAACAAGCCGCATCTTTAGAAGAAACAGCTGCTTCTTTGGAAGAGATTACTTCATCAATTAAAAATGATACAGTAAATTTTGAAAAGATGATTGAATTTTCTACAACACTTTCCCATTCAATTAAAAATGGACAAGATATGGCATCGCAAACGGTTGATGCTATGAGTGATATAAATGAACAAACAAATGCTATCTCTGAAGCCATTATTGTAATTGATCAAATAGCATTTCAAACAAATATTTTATCTTTAAATGCAGCAGTTGAAGCAGCAACAGCAGGTGAAGCAGGAAAAGGATTTGCAGTTGTTGCTCAAGAAGTAAGAAATCTTGCAAGTAGATCAGCTGAAGCTGCAAAAGAGATAAAAGCACTTGTTGAAAATGCAACAGATAAAACTCACTCAGGAAAACAGATTGCAGATAATATGATTGAAGGATATCAATTATTGAAAAATAATACAGAAAAAACAACTGAAATAATATCCCTTATCTCATCAAATGCAAAAGAGCAACAAAAAGGTATTGAACAAATTAATGATGCGATTACCTCTCTTGATCAATCAACACAACAAAATGCTGCTTCTGCATTAGAAACAAAAGAAATAGCTCATATTACTTATGAAATGTCTCAATCAATGGTAGAAGAAGCAAATAAATCAAAGTTTTTACATTAAGTCAAAAATCAAACAAAAAATCTCTCTTGTAATAACTACAAGAGAGATGACACTTTTCAACTAAAATTAACCTCTTTTTAAATTTCTCTTGCCACCTTCCTTACACTTTTTATATATATAATCAATAATTAAAAAGGAACTATTATGAATGCAACAGAAATAAAAAGAAAACTTTACGGAGTATCAATTAAAACAAAACTTTTTGGAGGATTTACACTACTTCTAATTCTCGCACTATTAATGGGTGGCTATATTATTCGTACACTTAATATTTTTGAAAATATTAGCTATAAAAAAGAAGAAAGAAATTATCAATTAGAGCTAGTTAACAGAGTTAAACTTGTAAATACAACTATTACACTAATAGCAATGGATAGTATTATTGATAAAAGTGAAAAAAGAATTCATCCAGATAGAGAAAAAGAGTTAAATCAACTATATTCTGAATTAAAAGAATTAAAACAAGAAATTGCTAATATTGCAGATACGGATGAAGAACAAGCATTAATTACTGATATATTTGCAGCCTTAAAAGCAATTGAACCTTTGATACAAAATGATTTAAAAAGATTAATAGAAACTGAAGCTCCTGAGTCGTCATTTGCAAAGCTCGATGATGATATAGATGGAGCTTCTGGAAATCTAGATGATGACATAGATAAACTACTAATATCTATTAAAAATGAATTAAAAGAAGCTAAACTTACAGAACAAGAATACTCATCAGATATGTATAGAAGTATAATAACTATATTGATTCTAACAATAGCCTTTAGTATATTCTTTGCTACTTTTATTTCAAAAAATATTTTTGATTCAATTAAAAACCTAAAAAGTGGTTTAGCAGAATTTTTTAAATATCTAAACAATGAAACAAAAAATGTTCATAAACTAACTGCTACATCTGAAGATGAAATTGGAGATATGATTGAAAGTGTTAATAAAAATGTAAAAATTGTAAAAGATGAACTAGAATCAGATAAAAAAGTTATTGAGGAAGTTTCAACTATTGTACAAAAGGTTTCAGAAGGAAATTTGGGAGGAAGAATCTCTACAAAAACAAAAAATCCAGCTGTTACAACACTTACTAATGAACTAAATACTATGATGGATGTATTACAAAACAATACTCAGCATATTATTACTATATTAAAAGATTATGAAGAAAAAGATTTTACAAAAAGAGTTACTCTTGATTCAACAGCAGATATAAAAGAATTAGTTGATGGTATCAATAGCTTAGGTAATGCAGTATCGCATATGTTATCTAACAATTTAAATAATGGGCTTGATTTACAAAATAATGCAGACAAACTAAATGAAAATGTTACTTATTTAAGTAAAAGTTCAAATGAACAAGCTGTATCTTTGGAAGAAACAGCAGCATCTTTAGAAGAGATTACTTCATCAATTAAAAATGATACAGTAAACTTTGAAAAGATGATTGAGTTTTCAAATACACTTTCTCAATCAATTGAAAATGGACAAGATATGGCATCACAAACTGTTGATGCTATGAGTGATATAAATGAACAGACAAATGCCATTTCAGAAGCTATTATTGTAATTGATCAAATAGCATTTCAAACAAATATTTTATCTTTAAATGCAGCAGTTGAAGCTGCAACTGCTGGTGAAGCAGGAAAAGGATTTGCAGTAGTTGCACAAGAAGTTAGAAATCTTGCAAGTAGATCAGCTGAAGCTGCAAAAGAGATAAAAACCCTTGTTGAAAATGCAACAGATAAAACTCATTCAGGAAAACAGATTGCAGATAATATGATTGAAGGATATCAAGTATTAAAAAACAATACAGAAAAAACAACTGAAATAATATCCCTTATCTCAGCAAATGCAAAAGAACAACAAAAAGGTATTGAACAAATTAATGATGCGATTACATCTCTTGATCAATCAACACAACAAAATGCTGCTTCTGCTACAGAAACAAAAGAGATAGCACAAATTACATATCAAATGTCTGAAAATATGGTAGAAGAAGCTAATAAATCAAAATTTCTACAATGAATCAAATATCAATAAAAAAGTTTCCCTTGCAATAGAGGAAGGGGAACTTATAGAATCTCCTGAATATTTAACCTGAATTAATTCATCTCCATCTTGATTAAAAAGCTTAATAGAAAGATAACTAATAGAATCAAACTCCCAATAATATTTATACTCATATATAATCTTATATTTAGCTATTTTTTCTACATTCATCTTTTTTACCATTTGAGAAGAAGGAGTATTATTTATTAAAACTGTTGCTTCTAAGGCATCATCAAGAGTTCTTATTTGAGATTTTTTTTTGACAATAAAATTGTGTTCATTTAAAAATGAAACTATTTTAGTAGACTTCACTCCAAAGTTTATATTCTGAGGAATAATATCTAAGTATTTAAAAAGATATTTATCTGATAACCTAGAAGTTGCAATCCCTAAAACATCAAAACTATTATTAATAATTGGCCCTCCACTATTCCCAGGCTGAATTGCTGCACTTATTTGAAACTGTTTTAAATCTCCTTTAATACCATTTTTAGAGGAGACTATTCCTTTTGTGATTCTAATATCAGTACCTAAAACTTGAGACAAAGGGTATCCAATAACACTAATTTCTTCTCCTATCTTAGGCTCTTGTTTATTTAAATCAAACCAATAAGATGTTGTATATTTATTTGTAGGAGACAATATAGCTATGTCAGATCTTTTATCTTCATATAATACCTCTGCTACAAAATTGTTATTTGAATTAGTCTTAATATTTAAAAAAGTGAATCCATCAACTACATGCTGATTTGTAGCAATTAAACCATCTTTACTAATAAAAAAACCACTTCCTTGAGAAGATTTAACAAGTTTTTCTTCTTTCATTTTTATTTTTGGGTGTGCGAGGGTATGTTTATAACCTTTTTTTTCTAATTCATACGTAAATATATCAATTAGATTTACAGGGTCATTTATTGGGTTTATGATTAAAAAAGTATCATTGTTTTCAAGTTTATAATTAGCTTTTTTTAAAATCTCTTTGTTTGCACATGAAGCAAAAAAAATCAAAGTAATAAATAAATAAAAATATTTCATATTCTATCCTTAATAATAAAATATATTACCAAGCAATAGTGTTAAAACAGTGGCAAAATCGGTGTTTGCTTTATGTTTATTTAATAAAACTCTAACTATTATCTTTTAAAAGGAATATTATGCGTATTAGATTTTTATTAACTTTATTTACACTATTTTGTTTTCATGCACAAGCAAATGAAATAGATCATATTTTAAACAATATGATTAAATCATATGGAGGCACTGAAGCTTTAAAGAAAGTAACATCATATAAACAAAAATGGAAAGTTTTAGCCCTACAACAAAAAACTAAAGGAGAAGATACAAGAATAGTGATACTTCCTCATACACTGGATACAACACTTAAATATCCTAATAAAATAGAAAGAAGAGTTGTCACTAAAACAGAAAAATTTAAAGAGTACAATGGTGAAAAACAAACTGTAAAAGGAATTCGTCTTCAAGCGATGCAATTACAATTGAAAAGATTGTTTACTCCACTAATATTATTAGAATTAAAAGATTATTTAACTCTTGAAGATTATGACAGTCATTATGCATTAGTTTTAAGTAAAGACAATGAAAAAACAATTTATTTTATTGAAAAAACTACAAATGTTATAACTCAAGTAACAAGTATTATCTATGCTAAGGAAAAAATAATTTTCAATACTTTATACACAAAATTTAAAAAGTTTGACAATGTTCTTTTTCCTACAAAAGAGTATAAATCCACTAATAACATAAACACAGCTATTCTTGAACTTGAAGAAATGACAATAAAAGGTCAATAGAAGTATCTTTATTTACAATAAATACTTTTTTTGATAAAGTATATGTATGAATAAAGAAAAAATAATATCAATAATTGCAACACTACTTTTTTTATCGTTAGGGTTTCTTTTAATAAAAAACAACAATTACTTCTATGAAGAGAATATAAATAGATTATCAAATGAAGTTATTGATTCTAATTATCTTGCACTAGAAACCTCAATTTCAAAAATGACTTCTAGTGCCATTATTTTAGGAAAACATATTGAAATTTTAAAAGGTGAAACAAGTAATTTTAAAGAGTTTTCTAAAACCCTGCATAAACAATTTAATAATGTTACAAACTTACAATTAGCAAAAGATGGTATTGTATCTCATATTTATCCCTTAAGAGGTCATGAAAAAGCATTAGGTCATGATATTTTTAAAGACGATGAAAGAAAAAAGGAAGCATTTCTAGCAATAAACAGTAGAAAATTAACACTTGCTGGACCATTTAAACTTGTACAAGGCGGTGTTGCAATAATAGCTAGAAAACCAATTTATATAGAAAATAAATTTTGGGGATTTGCTTCTTCTTTAATAATGGTTGACGATTTAATGAATAATGTAGATTTAAATAATTTATATAATCAAGGATATATGTTCAGATTAAGAAGAGTACACCCAGATACAAATAAAATTGATATATTTTATGGAGAGAAACAACTTCAAGAAAATAAACCAATTTTTACAAGAACAATAGTCGTACCAAATGGAAAATGGTATTTTGATATTCAATATTCTTCTTCATATATATCAGAAAACTTAATTTTACTATATTCAATAATAAATATTATAATATCAATTCTTCTTGGAATATTCATATATTTACTCTTAAAAAAACCAAAAGAATATATTGAAGTATAATTATATTTTAATACAAAAAGTAATAAGTTTGTAAAAAGATTATTTATTAATTTATAATATAATTTTTATTATTAAAATAATTTTAATAATAATTAGTTATAATCCTCAAAATTATATTATGCTTATCAATAGGATTACTTCTGAATATACTAATTTATGACAAAACCCCTCAAGACTTGAATACTTTATATAATATGCTTAAACTTTTTCCAATTGAAACAACAATAGATAAAGCAAGTAGTTATGAAGAGTGCATAGATTTTTATAAAGAAAATGATTACAAGAATATATTCATTAACCTCGATGATGAAGGCAAAAAAATCATTGATAAAATCACAGAAATATACCCTAAACAAAAAATCTTTCTTTTAAATGATAAGACTGAATATCTAAACAATCAAAACTGTGAACTATGTACAAAAGAATTTAATAGACACATGATTATCAAACCAATAAATCAAGATCTTTTAAGTAAAGTTATTTGCAATAAATTTAACTGTGAAGTCAAAGAAATAGATAGCTTTACCTTCACTTTAAAAAAAATCAATAAACTGATTTTAAAAAACTTTCCTTATTTAACTTGCAACTTTAATGAAAGCTACACAACATTCAAATCAGAAAGAATGTCAGCACAAATACTTCTTTTTGTCACTGATTTACTTCAAGAACATAACATAAAATTTGAAGTTTTAGACTATGAAAGAATAGCTGTTTTTAGAGACTAGTTATTTTAAAACTATTTTTTCCTGACCTATTCTATATAGTGCAAAATCATATTTTATAGGATCATTTTTATCAAAAGTTTTAAGCTTTTCTGTTATTTCTATGGCAGATTTTAAATCATATGTTTTTCTTTTAAGAAGTCCTAACTTTTGTGAAACTTTAAAAGTATGTGTATCAAGAGGAAGAATTAAATCTTTTTTATCTATTTTCTTCCAAAGTCCTAAATCAAGATTGTCGTATCTAACCATCCATCTTAAAAACATATTCCACCTTTTATATGGAGCATTTCCTATATGTTTTATATTTTCTTGTTTATCTCTTTTCAATGGACTTGATACTAAAAAAGTAAAGCCTTGAGAAGAGTAAGAAGCTTCTTTATGTATAGTTTTAATTACACAATCAAGTCCTTCTAAAACATCATTGTGTTTTTCATAGCCTTGCAAAAAAAGCTCTTGTAGACTATAGTTTTTTTTCATCTTTGCAAAAGTTTTAAAAATAGTTTTTACATCTTCACTATTTTGAAACCTATAATAAAATCCTACTAGAGCCTTATCTATTTCTTTTTCATCTTTGTTTAAAAGTGAAAAATCTAAACTATCTAAAAACTTTACTATTAATCTTGCATTTCCATAAGCAAAAAGAGCACAAAGAAGTATTGCATATTCATCATCTTGTCTATTTGCCACTAAAAGTGGGTCAGGTCTATCATAACTTAATTCATACTCACTGTTTCTATTACACACTTCTTTATCTAAAAGCTCTTTTGTTTTATTCATCTTAATTAATTCTTCTTATTCCTACAATTTTCTTTTGCTATAATATCAAGAAATCAAAAAAAAGAGTTTAAATGAAATATGATGAATTAAAAGCTTTAATTCAAGAAGCAAGAACAACTAGAAGATTTGAAAAAAATAAAAAAGTAAGCCTTGAAGACTTAAAAGAGATAATAGATTTGGCAAGAATAACTTCAAGTGCAAAAAATATGCAACCTATTAAATATATTCTTGTAACACAAGAAGATGCTGTACAAAAGTTAGCCCAAACAGCTGCTTGGGCAGCTCATTTAAAAGAGTGGAATCAAGGTGAAGATGAAAGACCAAGTGCTTTTATAATCATGTTAAACGACCAAATGATAGATGGATTTCCTATGTTTGATGCAGGGGCTTCTTTTACAGCATTAAGTCTAGCAGCAAAATCAAAAGGACTAGCTACTTGTCCAATGGCATCTATCGATAAAAAACTTTGTAAGGAACTTTTTGTAATTCCAGATTCTTATGATGTGATGATTGGAATAGCTGTTGGAGTTGGTTTGGAAGATGTAAAAATAGTAGATACTGATGAACTTGATACAAACTACTACAGAGATGAAAATCAAACACACTATGTGCCAAAAAGGTCATTAAAACAAATAATTGCAGGAGAGTATTAAAACTCTCCTTTTTAGAAACACTCTTCTAAAAACTCTTCTATATCTTTTTCTATTTTTTCATATGCTGTATTTGCATCTTCATAATAGATTTTATTAAAACAGCCTTCTGGTATTGCTTCGCTTGGTTCTAGATTATTTAAAATTGTATAATCAGCATAAGAGCTTAAATATGCCACATCTATTACATAACCACTTGTTCCAATAACCACAAGCATAGAACAATCTTCTAAAAGCTCATAAAGCTTTTCATACATAGGTGCTGCTTCACCAAAAAAAACTATATTTGGTCGCATTTTCCCACCACAAGAACAAGTACTATTTGAACTATCTTGTTTATCATACTTTACATTTACAATTTTTGAACAATTCATGCATCTAAGCTCTTCTAAAAATCCATGAAGATGAATCACATCTTTACACTTGGCTTTTTCTAAAAGATTATCCACATTTTGAGTGATGATTTCTACTTCTTTAGGGTATTTATCTTTAAGCCTTGTACACATTAAGTGAGCATTATTAGGCTCTTTATTTTTTATATCTTCACGTCTTAAATTATAAAAATTTACTGTTGCATCATAATTCCAGTCTAAGCACCCTGCACTACAGATTTCATTTATATCGTGATTTTCCCATAAGCCATCGCTATCTCTAAAAGTAGATATTCCACTACTGGCACTTAGTCCTGCACCTGTAAATATTACAACTCTTTTATCCATAGTATAATCCAATTTTTTTCTGTTATAATACCATTTTTAAAAACAATACTCTTTAAAGTAGGATACATGAGAAATATACTAATTACTGGATGCTCAAGCGGAATAGGACTTGAAACTGCAAAAATTTTAAAAAAAGAAAAAATCAAAGTCTATGCAAGTGCTAGAAAAGAAGAAGATGTAAAAATGCTTCAAGATTTAGGATTTGAAACTTTTCTTTTAGATGTTACAAAACCTGAACATATTACAAATGCTATTGAAACTATTATAAAAAATGATGCAAAAATTGATGCTGTATTTAATAATGCAGGATATGGACAACCAGGAGCAGTAGAAGATATAACTGTACCTATTTTAAGAGAACAGTTTGAAACAAATGTTTTTGGACTTCATGAAGTAACACGACAAGTACTACCATATATGAGAAAACAAGGATATGGAAAAATTATTCAACACTCTTCTGTACTTGGAATTATTAGTTTACGATTTAGAGGAGCGTACAATGCTTCAAAATATGCAATTGAAGGACTAGCTGATACACTAAGACTTGAACTTGCTAATACAAAAATTTTTATAAGTACTATTAATACAGGACCTGTTACAAGTAAGTTTAGAGACAATGCTGTTAAGAAATTTCAAGAAAATATAGACCAAGAAAATACAGCATTTAAAAAAGAGTATAAAGAACAGTTAAGTGCAAGACTAGAAAGTGATAAAGACGACACACCTT
Organism: uncultured Campylobacterales bacterium; assembly: GCA_947494995.1. Taxonomy (GTDB): domain Bacteria; phylum Campylobacterota; class Campylobacteria; order Campylobacterales; family Arcobacteraceae; genus Halarcobacter. The sequence continues at coordinate 46,634 of CANLWY010000005.1, forward strand.
TTAACCTTCCTGCAAGTTCAGTTGCAAATGTAATTCTAAAAATAATGAATACAGATAAACCAAAACCTAGATATTATGTAACAAAAGCAACTTATATTTTAGGATTTTTCAAAAGAATATTATCAACTTCACTTCTTGATAGTATTTTAAAAAGAATATAAAAGAAGGAGTAACTCTACCTCTTTTATATTTTATAAGAGTTCAAATAGTTCTCTAAATGTAAAATAGAAGTATTATAAAACTTCTCATCTTGGGACTTCTTTGCACTTAAAATTGCACCTTCAATTGAAGAGACAATAAATATTGATAGGCTTTTTGTATCTGTACTTTTTATCTCCTTATCTTCAATTGCTTTATTTAAGACTTGCTCAAATATATTTTCAAATCTAAAATATACTTTTTCTAAAGAAACTTTTAAATCTTCATCTTGATATGAAAGCTCTTGTATAAAGTTATTTAACTTGCAGCCACAATTAAAATCAAAACCTTTTCTATCTTTTATAACCTTTAAAATCTCTTCAATATAGTTTTCTTTTACAGCTAAAAGAGGAGCATACTTTTCTTCTATATAATAAGAAATTTTCTCTTCAATCACAGCTTTTGCTAACTCTTTTTTAGATTTAAAAAAATAATACATTGAACTTTTACTTGCATTTGCTTTTTTAAGAATCTTATCTATTGATGTTGCATGATATCCATTATAATATATCTCATCAAATGCAATATTTAATAACTTCTCTTTTGTAATATTCATCAATATTCCTTATTAAAAAAAGAACATACTATCATTTTTTAGTTAAATAAATTTAACAAATAAGTTAAACTTCCAAGTGTTATTATAAGAGATAAAATAATTGCAATAGAACTCTCTTGTTTATAATAATTATATTTTGTAGCAAAAACATAAACACCAGCTCCAATAGGTAGTGCAGACATAATTATTGCTGTTTTAAAATATACATCATCTAAACTCATTTCAAATATATAATAAGCTACAAAAAATGTCACTAAAGGCTGAATTAAAATCTTAATAAAAACTATAGGAAATATTTTTAATAATTTACTTGCGTCCAAGTGTTCTACAATTTTTAATTTAGCAACTCCTAAACCTAAAGCAAAAAGAGCTGTAGGTCCAGCAGCCAAGCCTAAAAAGTTTGAAAAAGCAACTAAGACTTCAGGTAAATCTATTTTTAAAATTGAAAATATCATCCCTGCTAAAACTGATAAAGTTAGTGGATTTTTAAGTGTTGTGAAAAAAGCACTCTTTACAATTTCAAATTTTGACATTTTATTTTCTAATTTTTGACTCATAACTCCATATGTAATTATAACTGCCACTATGGCAGGTATATTATGTAATATTGTTGCAATTGCAGCAGGAACAGCAGCAATACTTCCAAAAGCTATAATAACTAAAGGGATACCCATATATCCAGTAGTTCCATAACAAGATGCCATTGCAATAATTGAAGAGTGAGGAGATTTTACTTTTAATAAAAAAGCAACTACTAAACCAAAAATATATGAAACTATAATACCTGCTAATGTACTAAATATAAAATTCCACTTTGTAAGCTGATTTACATCTGCTTTAGCAATAGCTAAAAAAAGTAAGGCTGGTAGTGCTACATTAAGCACATAACTATTAATTAATTGCTCTGCTTCTAATGAAACTTTTTCTCTTTTTGCAAAAATATATCCTGTTAAAATAAGCAGAAATATTGGTAAAACTGTTGAAAACATTCTCTTCCTTTTATTTTTCTATGGACTATTTAGTCCACAAAAAGAATATTAACAAATTGGACTATATAGTCCATAAAACATTTAAACTTTTAGTTTTTTATTAATTGAAGTGAGAAACAATGTAACAAATAAGGCTTTGAAAGAAAAAAAAAGGGACGAAGTAAACCTTCATCCCTTTTTCAAATTAAAGAATAAAATTTACTTTTTAATTCATATATGATTTCCCAAAAATTCTTATAACTGCATAAATTACAGCAAGTCCAAGTGGTAATAAAATATAAACAGATACTCCAAAGGCAGCTGGCAAATAACCAAATGCAATTGCAACAAAACCTACAAATAAAGCATATGGTAACTGTGTTGAGATGTGATCCATATGATTACAAGATGATGCCATAGATGATAAAATAGATGTATCAGAGATAGGAGAACAATGATCTCCAAAAATAGCACCAGTTAATACGGCACCAACGTTTAGCACTATATAACTATGTAAGTCTGTTCCTTCAAGTCCAGTATGAAGTCCAATTGCACTTGCAAGAGGAATAGTTAAAGGCATTAAAATACCCATTGTTCCATAAGAAGTACCGGTTGAAAATGAAATAATAGAACCAAGAACAAAAATAATTGTTGGTAAGATAAACTGTGGTGTAGTATCAGATAAAACAGATACTAAATATGTAGCAGTCCCTACTTCTTTCATAACTGCACTTAAAGACCAAGCAAGAATTAAAATTACAGCAGTAATTACAAGTGCTTTTACACCATATACCCAAGTTTCAATTGCTTCATGTAATGAGAAAATCTTTTGTTGTAATCCCATCCCAATAGCAACAAGTGAAGCTAAAAGAGCAGCTTCAAAAATTACAATAGAGGCATCGGCTGCACCAAAGGCTTCTTGAATAGAAGTAAATGAATAAGGATCTGCATTAAATGCTTTTAAAGTCTCACCTTCAAGTCCAGAAGCTCCATTTATATAAAAACCAACAATAGCAACAACAATAAGTACTGCAATTGGTACAATCGCATTATAAATAGAGTAAGTAACACCCTCTTTTGGCATCATAAATGAGTTTTCTTGATTCATTAAAGTTGAATCAGTTTCAGGGTTTGTAACCTGTCCCTTTTCATAAGCTCTTTTTGCTGCAGTATGCATTGGTCCAAACTCTCTTAAAGACATAGCTGAGAAAAATACAAAAGCAAGCATTAAGATATTATAAAATCTATAAGGAAGTGTTTCAACAAAAATTGCAAAAGCATTTATATCTGGTTGACCTATTGCAGCATAAGCATCTTTAATAAGTGATAACTCATATCCAACCCAAGTTGAAATAAGTGCAAGTCCTGCAATTGGAGCAGCAGTTGAATCAATAATAAAAGCTAGCTTCTCTCTAGCAATTTTTAGTTTGTCTGTAACTGGTCTCATAATAGGACCCACAACTAAAGAGTTTGCATAATCATCAAAAAAGATAAAGAATCCCATAACCCAAGTATAAAGTTGGGCTGTTGCAGGAGATTTTGCTTTTGCTGCTAATTTTTCAGCAATAGCTCTTGGTCCTCCCATTTTAGTGATAACTGCAATCATACCACCAATTGTTAGAACTTGAAGAACAATACCTGCATTCCATGAATCTGCAAGTGAACCAACCATTTTTCCTGACATATCTACAAAAGCATTAAAAAATGAACCAAAGATATTATCTCCACTTATGTTTACCATAAATGTACCAGTGAAGATACCCATAAAAAGTGAAAATATTACGTTTCTTGTAATAAAGGCTAAAACAATAGCTACCAAAGGAGGAAGAAGTGTTAGCGCACTATAAATAACTGCATTTTCTTTAGCATCAGCAAAAAGCATTACTGGAAGTAAAGTTAGCATAACAAATAATCTGATAGTAGTACTCAAGGTATTCCTTTTTCTCAAAATAGCTTGAATTATATCCTAAGTTGTTTAAAAATTGCAAGAAAATTGTACATATTGTTTATAAAAGAAATTTATAAGTTACGTTTGTTGTATCTCTTTTGTATTGGCTTTATGCTGTAAATAATCAGATATTTGCATTAAACAAAAAGTTACGATAAATATCATAAGTCCAGGGAAAAAACTAACCCACCAAGCTATATCAATAACTGCTTTTCCATCACTTAAAAGACTTCCCCAAGACATTTCAGGAGAATTTATACCAAGTCCTAAAAATGACAATCCTGACTCAGCAAGAATAGCTCCACCTACTCCAAAAGTAAAAGATATCAAAAAAATAGGAGCTAATAAAGGAGCAAAATATTTAAAAATGATTTTTGTTTTGGGTACATTTGATAATTTAAGAATTTTTATATAAGGCCTGTTTCCAATGGCAAAACTCTCACTTCTAATAAGTCTAGCCATGCCCATCCAGCCTGTAATAGAGATTACAATTATTAAAACCAATGATGAAGCTTGGATATACGAAACAAGTGCTAAAAGTAAAAAGAAGGTAGGAAAAGTTAGAAAAAGATCAATTAAAATTGTAATACTTTTATCTATTTGTCCTTTAAAAAAACCTGCGTTTATTCCGATAAAAAGACCTATTAAAGAGGATATTGCGGCACTTAAAAATCCAATAACAAGTGAAGTTTGTCCTCCATTTAAAATACGAGCTAAAACATCTCGTCCTAATCTATCTGTTCCAAAAAGATGTTGCCAAGATGGGCCTTCTAGTATCTTTGTTGGATTTAATTCATAGGGAGAAACAGTATAAAAAAATGGCATCACAAATACTAACACTATAAGAGATATTAAAATTGTGGATGCTATTTTTATCACGACTTATACTTCTTCAGTGTAGGTATAATAAGATAAAGAACTCTTACCAAATTTCTTTGTTTTATCTAATGAAAACTTTCCTAAAATTTCTGGCATTTCTAAAGAGCTTACATGCTCAATAATTACCATATAAATATTATCATTATCAATTTTTTCAACCATTTCAAATGATTTTGTATAAATATCATCCATTCCATCTCTATAATCAAATGGTGGATCTATATAAACTATAAGCTCATCATCTGAATTCTTTAAACTATTTATAATAAGTGGTGTTTGAATAAAAGTATCTCCTAGCATCATTTGACAACTATCAGCTTCTACACTTTTACAATTTCTTGTAAGTATCTTATATGAATTCTTATCAAGTTCAACAAAATACGCTCTTTTTGCTTCTCTACTTAAAGCTTCAAGTCCAATGCTTCCACTTCCTGCAAAACTCTCTATAAAAATCTTATCTATAATATCAAATTGTAGGACATTAAAAAGAGACTCTTTTAATCTAGCTTTTGAACTTCTTGTTACATCAAGAGAAGGAAGTTCTAAAACTTTCCCCTTATATTTACCTGCAATAATCTTTGTTGTTGGCTTATTATGTTTCATTATTACCTTAAATCTTTTAAATTTATCGTATTATAGTTAAAATTTGTTGAGGGTTTAATTTGTAACCTAAAATACAAAAAAATTTGCTAGAATTACAGAAAAATTACTAAAAGGGTCTTTTTGCCAAAGAAAAAACTTAAAAAGATTTTACCAACCCATGAAAAAATAAAAGAACAAAAATTTTTAAAAGTATTTGGCAACTTCATACACAAAAGAGAAATTTGGAGTTTATCAAGAAAAAGAGTTGTCGTAGGAGTATTAATAGGTATTTTTGTAGCTGCTCTTCCTATGCCATTGCAAATGGTTTTAGCTTCACTTCTTGCAATAATATTTAATGCAAATCTTCCAATAAGTTTTGCTCTAATCTTTATATCAAACCCAATTACAATGCCACCTATATTTTATTTTGAATATCAAATAGGTAAACTAATAACTAAACCTGAAAACCCTATTGAATTTGAATTTGAATCAATGTATGACAACTTTGCAGACATAGCTATAACTCTTTGGACTGGAGCTATAATTGTAGGAGTTTTTTCTAGTATAGTTTGTGCGATAATTGTTAATTTTTTATGGATTTATACAGTTAGAAAAAATAGAAAAAATAGTTTTAAAAATTAATTACATTCAAAATTCCCAAGCATAAGCTTGGGAATGATTTTATCTTGCGTAAGATTGAGCTCTCAGTTCTCTAATAACATTAACTTTAATCTCTCCTGGATATTGAACTTTTTCTTCAATTTCCTGAGCGATTTCAGTTGCAAGTAAAATAGCTTCATCATCATTTACTAACTCAGCTTTTACTATTACTCTTACTTCTCTACCAGCATTAATTGCATATGCATTAATAACACCTGTTTTAGAAGTAGAAATATTTTCAACCTCTTCAACTCTTTTTAGGAAGCTTTCAAGTACTTCTCTTCTAGCTCCTGGTCTTGCGGCACTTAGTGCATCAGCAGCACATACAGCAGCAGATTCAACATTGATTGGTTCTTCATGTCCATGATGAGCATAAACTGCATTTATTACAGTATCAGGTTCTTCAAATCTTCTACACATTTGTGCACCTAAATCCACATGTGAACCTGGCATGTCATGTGTTAAAGCCTTTCCAATATCATGTAAAAGACCAGCACGTCTTGCTAATACTGCATCTCCACCCATTTGAGCAGCTAATAATCCTGCTAAGTTTGCAACTTCAAGAGTGTGTGCAAGAGCATTTTGTCCATAAGAAGCTCTATATCTTAATCTTCCAACTAGTTTAATTAGTTCTGGATGCATAGATTTAATTCCAAGCTCCATTACTACATCTTCACCCTCTTTTTGGATATTTTTATCAAACTCAGTTTTTGTTTTATTATAAATCTCTTCAATTCTAGCTGGTTGAATTCTTCCATCTTCTAATAAAGCTTGAATTGTTTTTGTAGCAATTGCTCTTCTATAAAGATTAAAAGATGAGATTGTAATTGTATTTGGTGTATCATCAATAATAATATCAACCCCAAGTAACATCTCAAGAGCTTTAATATTTCGCCCTTCTTTACCAATAATTTTACCTTTTGTTTCTTCATCATTAATAGGTAAATTATTAATAAGTCTTTCAGCAGCAAACTCACCAGCATATCTAGTAACTGCATGAGATAACATATTGTTAACTTCTTCTTTATTTTGCAGTTCTGCTAATTTATATTTCTTTCTAAAAATAGATGCAATTTTTGCCCTACTATCTTCTTTTACTTTTTCAAGCATTAAGTTTTGTGCTTCTTCCTGAGTAAGTCCTGAAGCATTTTCTAATACTTTTATTGCTTTTGCTATCTTTTCATCATAAGTTTTTTGTTGTCTTTTTAGACCCTCTTTAATTGTTGTGATTTTTTCATTTTTCTCAACAATTTGCCTTTTTTCTTCTTTGATTGCTTTAAGTTCAGATTCTAAGTGATGATTTAACTCTTTCTCTTTCTTCTCAATTTTAGAAAGCATATCATCATACTCTCTTTTAGCAGACTTAAACTCTCTATCATAATCTTTTTTTGCCTTAATTTGAGCATCTTTTAAAACCACTTCTGCCTCATGCTCAATAACTTTTGCTTTCGCCTTTGCTTGTTCAATATAAATATCAAATTTCGCTTTGTTTATTTTTTTTACTACGAAGATTGTAACTGCAATACTTACTAATGCAACAACAACTCCTACTACTACTAATTCCATATTCAAAACCTTAACTTGTAATTATTATATCAGCTTGAATATCGTATTGGTTAGATAAGCTCTCATTAGCTTTACAAAGTGTTAATTGAGTAAAAACAATTGTCGGTTTATAGTTTAATCTATAGAAGAATCTATCATACATACCTTTACCAAATCCTATTCTTTTACACTCTTTATCGACTCCTACTACTGGTACAATTGCCAGATCGATATTTTTATGTACGCAGAACGAATTCTTTGGCTCTTTTATGCCAAATTTTTTAATCTGTAATGGTAATCTATATTTAACTACTTTAAAACTATCCCCAACCATAAAAGGAACAAATACATTTATTTGCTGCTTTCTTAAGTCATTTATTAAAGGAAGTACATCCACTTCCAAACCCATAGGAATATATAACAAAACATTTTTTGGTTTATATATATCTATAAATTTCTTTAATTTCTTTACTGTTTTTTTATCTTTATAAAACTTTAAAAAGCGGCTTGAAAACTCTAATCTTCTAATACACGATTTTCTAAAATCACTCTTGTGATTTTCTTTCATATTTAAGCCTTACTTGGGTAAAATTCTTACCTCAAAATATATTACCAATAAGGAATTTAAATGCAGTTTAAAAAATTACTTTTTTTTATAATTTCTATAACCATTATATTTTCTGGTTGTGATTCAAAAAATGAAACAAAAGAAGAAAAACAAGTAGAAGTTAAAAAGGAAGTTGTAGAGAAAAAACAAAACAAGTTTGTACTACAAACACAAGATGCAACAATATTAAATACTGAAATATTAGATAAACAAGTACATATTACTGAATTAAAAGGAAAAGTTTTTCTTTTAAACTTTTGGGCTACTTGGTGTCCACCTTGTAAAGTTGAGATACCTCACTTGATAAACTTAAAAAATAAATATAAGGATAGTTTCGAAGTTGTTGCAATAAACGTAGGAGAAAAAGGTGGAAGAATGACTTCTACTGAAAAGCTTAATGATTTTATGAATGAATATAAAATCAATTATATTGTTACAAATACCGAAGAAAATCTAAAAGTAGCTGATGCAATGGGAAATATTAGTGTTATCCCAACTATGTTTTTAATTGGAAAAGAAGGCAATATCATACAAAAATATGTAGGAGTAGTACCTCCTGAAATGATTGAAACTGATATAAAAAAAGCCCTTGGTAAATAAAATGTTTAGTTTTTTTAAAAAGAAGAAAAAAGAAGAACCTATAATTGAAGAAGAGGTTCTTGAAGAAAAAGTTATAGAAGAAACTCCTAAGGATGAGCCTGAAGAAGATAAACAAGAGCAAATTCAAGAGGAAACTTCAAATAAAATAGAAGAAGATGAAGTTAAAGAAGAAATAACAAAATCAGAACCTATAATTGAAGAAGTTGAAGCTACTGTAGAAAATGTTAAAGAAGAAATTCAAAAAGAAGAATTACCTGAAACTTTAGAAAATCCTATTGAAGAAAAAGTTGAAGAAAAGAGTGAAGAGACTTTAAAAGAAGAACAAAAAGAAGAAGAACCTAAAATAGTAGAAGAAAAAACAGAAGTTGCATCTAAGAGCTTCTTCTCTCGTGCTCTTTCAAAAACATTTGAAAATATTAAATCAGTTGTTCCACAAAGACAAGAAAAAATTGCCTTTGAAGATATTGAAGAACTTCTAATAGAAGCAGATATGGAATATGAAATCATTGAAAAAGCAATGGATGGACTTCCAGAAGAGATCACTAGAAAACAGTTAAGACACAGACTTGTAATGCTTTTTGAACATGCACCTGATGTAGATTTATCTAATCTTCCAAAACCTTTTGTAAGACTTATTATTGGAGTAAATGGAGCAGGAAAAACAACTACTATTGCAAAACTTGCAAACAGATGTAAAAAAGAAGGCAAATCTGTAGTTTTAGGAGCAGGAGATACATTTAGAGCTGCAGCTATTGAACAACTTTCAACTTGGGCAGATAAATTAGATGTACCTATTGTAAAAACGAAACAAGGACATGATGCAAGTGCTGTTGCCTATGATACTATTTCATCTGCAGTTGCAAAAGAATTTGATAACGTTATCATTGATACTGCAGGACGTCTTCAAACACAAACAAACCTAAGTAACGAACTTAAAAAAATAGTAAAAGTTTGTGGTAAAGCTCAAGAAGGAGCACCTCATCAAAAACTTATGATTTTGGATGGAACACAAGGAAATACTGCAATAGCACAAGCTAAAGCCTTTAATGAAATGGTTGGGGTAAATGGTATTATTGTTACAAAACTAGATGGTACAGCAAAAGGTGGAGCACTATTCTCTATCTCAAACCAACTAGAACTTCCAATCTTTTATGTGGGTACTGGTGAAACAGCTGATGACTTAGCAGAATTTAGTCCAGATAACTTTGTAGATTCATTACTAGATGAAATCTACACTCCCGAAGAAAAATAGTAAGCTTAAGCTTACTATTTAATATACTCTAATTACTTCAAACTAATCATTTTATAATATACTATCACTCTTTATATAAGGAGCTTAGATGAGTTTAGACATAATCCTAACCTTTGCAACAATATCACTACTTTTAGTAATATCTCCTGGACCAAATGGTGTACTAATTTTAAAAACTGTTCCTCTTCATGGAAAAAAATCTGCCATGAATAACGTACTTGGGCTTTTTACAGCAACATATGTTCATGGAGCTTTATCATTTTTTGGTTTATCTGCAATTATTCTAAGTTCAGCACAATTATTCATAATTATAAAAATCCTAGGTGCTTTATATTTACTATACTTAGGAATTAAAGCTTTTTATTCAATTATAAAAAAAGAAGAGAATATAAAAGAGAGCCTACAAAAAGAGATAAATATTGAAAAGAAAAAAAGAAAACATGCACTCTCTTTTATGGAAGGATTTTTAACACAAATGCTGAATCCAAAAGTATCTATGTTTTATCTTGCGGCATTTCCACAATTGATTGATTTTAAAAATGCAGTATTTATGGATATATTTATACTTACTTCAATTCATGCGGTAACAATTTTTATATGGTTTACTCTATTTGTTTTCCTACTTGGAAAATCTTCAAAAGCCTTTGAATCAAAAAAAATCAAAAACTTTATACAAGGTTTAACAGGAACTATATTTCTATATTTTTCTTATAAAATATTAAATGTGGAGACTACTAAGTAGTCTCTAATGTAAAAAATTATAAATTTTTCTAAAATAACTCTCAATATTTTCAAAAGAGTGATTTCCACCCTCTTCTATTATTAACTCACTATCAGGAAGTTTCTCTACAGCCTCATTGTAATCTAACACTTCATCTTCTGTTTGTAAAAGAGTCAAAAAACTCTCTTGATTTTGTACCTCTTGAACTTCCAAAAACTTTAATGTTTGTATATGTTCTGCAGTTACTTCAAAAGAAGTTCCATCATAATAGTTCATAGCCATTCCAATTTTATCTAAAGTTTTATATGGATAAATAGCAGGATTAATTAAAACTGCTTTTAGATTATATTTAGTTGCTAAGTGAATTGCATAATATCCACCAAGAGATGAACCTACAAGTCCTATTGTTTCATCTTTTTCAAGTAGGATTTCAATTAACTGTTCTAAGGTATCAATAGCTAGGTTTGGGACATAAGATAATGAGGGGGCTATTACCTCTTCCTCAAAATACTCTCTAAATAAAGAAGCCTTTCCTCTATGTCCACTACTTCCAAAACCATGAATATAAATAATCATTTTTTCTTCCTTCTTTAATTTAAAAATAATTATATCTTATAAACTATAATTAGCAATAAAAACTTTTTTGAGTTTAAGTGCTTTATGATAATATTTTTCATAATACAAAGGAGTATTTATGTTAAAAAAATATTTTCTAATAGCCTTTTTACTTTTATTTACATCTACACTTAGTGCTTCAAGTGAAAAAAGAGGAGAGTTCTTAGGTGGGAAACATACACAAATGCCAAGCTGGTTTAATGAAAGCTTCCTTGATTTAAATGAAGATATTGAAGAATTAGCATCACAAAATAAAAAACTAATACTTTATCTTCATCAAGATAACTGCCCTTATTGTAATCTATTTATTACAAAAAACTTAGCAAATGAAAATTTAAAACAGAAGATTCTAAAAAACTTTGCAATCACCGATATAAATATGTTTGGTGATAGAGATGTTGTTGATGTTGATGGAGAAGAACTTACAGAAAAAGAGTTTGCAATAAAACATAAAATCCAGTTTACTCCAACTCTAATCTTTTTTGACCAAAAAGGAAAGCAAGCTCTAAGACTAAATGGTTATGCAAATATAAAAAAATTAAATACTGCAATTGACTATATAAAAAATAAAACTTATAAACTAATGCCTTTTAAAGAGTATTTAGTTGAGAATAACAAAACAGGTATTCTGATTTCTGAACCTGAACTTTTTAAAAGAAGTAATAATTTTATAAGAGAAGGTAAATCTAAAAAAATGGCTATATTCTTTGAATCATCTACCTGTGAAGATTGTAAGACATTACACTACAAACTTCTTAAAGATAAAACAACTAGAAAACTTTTAAAACAACTAGATAATTATCAAATAGATATGAACTCAACAAAATCAGTTGTGACTCCAAAAAGAATGATAACCAAAATAAACAAATGGATGAAAGATTTAAATATAACACATACTCCAACTGTTATCTTTTTTGATGAAAAAGGGAAAGAGATTATTCGAGTGGAATCTTTATTTAAAAACTTTCATTTTCAAACAATAGTTGATTATGTAGTAAGTGATGCATATAAAGAAGAAAAAGAGTTTCAAAGATATCTTACAAAAAGAGCAAACAATATAAGAGACAAAGGAATTGATGTAAATATTTGGGATTAATTATTGTAAAAATTCACGTAAAGCCTTTCTCGAGGCTTTATCAACTAAATTAAAAAGCTCATCAATATTATCTTTTAAAGAAGATTTTTTATGTCCTTGAACTTTTTCAAATTTACAGTTCAAAATATCTGTTACTTTATAAAACTTTTTATAAAGTTCTTGATTTTTTATAAGTTTTCCTGTGCTTGTTTTATAATCATTCTTTTCTAACTTCACTCTTCTATTTTCTAAACCTAAAATATTCTGACAATCTGTATATATAATAATCTCTTTATCTTTTAAGTTTTCATTCTCTAAAGCCCATAATAAAACTTCTAATTCAAGTTTAGTAGAAGATGTATTTTCAAATTTTTTAATCTTTATAATTTTTTTTATTTCCTCTTTCTGTGTAGTGATATCATCAAGAAAAAAGTAAGCTCCATATCCTATTTTTAGCTGTGGATTGACACTTCCATCACAAAAGAGTTTAATTGCCTTACTCAAAAGAGTCTCCTGTATCAGGGAAACTCTCACTCATTTGAGCATAGGTATCAAACCTTTTTTCTAAGAAATCAATTACTGCTTCCATAGGCTTTTCATAAATATCTTCAAAATCATACTCATCTTCTTCTAATTCAAAAGCTAACTTTTCATAAGGTGGATTAAACTGAGCATTTACTCCTTCTTTATTTCCTCTTGCATCAACTTTATACCATCCATACTTTTCTAAATATATTGCATTTAATCCATGTAGACAATAAATACCTTTTTTATATTCGCTACAAGAAAGTCTTTGGTAACAAAAACCTACAGGTATATTATTTGCTCTTAGAAGTGCTGCTAATAAGTGTGATTTGGCATAACACCATCCAGCTTTTTGTTCTAATACTTCACTTGCTTTACAAGCTTGTATATTTAACTTATAATCACCAACATGTCTAATTTCATCTCTTACATATTCAAAAACTTTTTTTGCAATTTCCTCATCATTTTTATAATCTTTTGATAATTCTTTTGACAATATTTGTATGTTTTTATTTGAGAAATCTATGATATCTGTTTCTTCAAGATACTTATTTAACATCTTCCTATCTTTAACTCATCTTTTTCTTTTTTTGTCAATTTTGAAACAACTAATTCATAGGATTCATTAATCATATCTTTTAAAACCTCATCTTCCATACTTCCATCTAAAACTATAGTATTCCAATGTTTTTTATTCATATGATATCCTGCAATTACACATTCATAAATTTCCCTATAAGCTATTGCATCATTTGGGTCACATTTTACATTTAACCTAATAATTCCATCTTCAAAACCATAAAGTGCGAACATTTTATTTTTTACTTTAAATACAGCTACATCATCCCCAAAAGGAAACTCTTTTTTAGAACAAATTTTTGAAAGCAATATTTTCTCTAATTTTTCTTGATTCATTTTTTTTCTTTTTTATTTAATTACGTTTTTCTCCACAGTTCCAGCAAACAGAAAACTGCCCTTCATGAACCTCATTACAACTTGAACATACCCAAGAAGAAAGGTTTTTATTTGAAGTATCTATAATATTATTCGCTCTTTCTAAATTATTTTCATCAACAAGAATCTTTACACCTCTTGCTGCTTGTAATTGAGGATGCATACCACCTGCATCATCTTTTTCAATTATTGATTCAATATTCTCTTCATTTAAATGAGTTACTAATATTTGTGCTTCCATTTCACTATATACAGTTTTTAGTTCTACAAACATATCTATCCCTTTTCAAATAAGATTAAAATAATATATTACAATTTGACATATTTTTAAAACTCTAACAAAAAGTTAATTATAATTCTATCATAAAATAAAAAGGCAAGAAATTATGGCAAAGAAAAAAACATCACTTTTTGAGTGTCAACACTGTGGAGAGCAAAGTACAAAATGGCTTGGAAAATGTCCAAACTGTGGCTCTTGGGATTCTTTTATAGAATTAAATCAAGACCAACAAGAAGTATTAAAACAGACTGCTAAAGTTGTAAACTCTACTTCAAAAGCAACTCCTATAACTCAAATACAACAAGATGATGTAGTAAGATTTTCTTCCAATAATGACGAATTTGATTTAGTTTTAGGTGGAGGAATTGTTCCAGGGTCTTTAACACTTATTGGAGGAAGTCCTGGTGTTGGTAAGTCTACACTTTTACTTAAAGTTGCAGGAAGTATTGCAGCATCAGGTAAAAAAGTTTTATATGTATCAGGGGAAGAGAGTTCTGGACAAATAAAACTTAGAGCAAATAGACTTGATGCAAATCATCAAGACCTATTTTTACTTTCAGAGATTAAATTAGAAGAGATACAAGATGAACTTCTTAGAGTTGACTATGAAGTTGTAATTATCGACTCAATTCAAACCATCTATTCTGGAGCTTTAAACTCTGCACCTGGTTCTGTAAGTCAAGTGAGAGAAATTACTTTTGAGCTTATGAGAAAAGCCAAAGAATCAGATATAGCAATGTTTATTATTGGACATATTACAAAAGATGGTTCAATTGCAGGGCCAAGAGTATTAGAGCATATGGTTGATACAGTTTTATACTTTGAAGGGGAAGCTAGTAGAGAACTTAGAATGTTAAGAGGTTTTAAAAATAGATTTGGTTCAACTTCAGAGATAGGTATTTTTGAAATGACACAAGAAGGATTAATTTCTGCAAAAGATATTGCCTCAAAGTTTTTTGATAAATCAAAAGCACAGGCTGGTTCAGCTCTAACTGTTACAATGGAAGGAAGTCGTGCACTTATTATAGAAGTTCAAGCTCTTGTAACAGAATCAACATACCCAAATCCAAAAAGAGCAGCAACAGGTTTTGATGGGAATAGACTAAATATGCTTCTAGCACTTCTTGAGAAGAAAATTGATTTACCACTAAACCACTATGATGTATTTGTAAATATTTCAGGAGGGATAAAAGTAAAAGAGAGCTCAGCAGACTTAGCTGTAATTGCAGCAATTATTTCAAGCTTTAGAGACAGACCTATTTCAAAAGAATCAGCATTTATAGGTGAAGTTTCCTTAACAGGAGAGATCAAAGATGTTTACTCAATAGATTTAAGACTAAAAGAAGCACAAGCACAAGGAATAAAAAAAGCTGTAGTAGCTCAAAAACCAAATATGAAACTTGATTTAAAAACTTATGCTGTAGATGAAGTGCCTAAGATGATTGAGCTATTTTAAAATAGCTCAGTCATATATATTATTTTCCTACTCTCTTATTAGCTCCAGCCATAAGTCTTTCTTCACTTACAACAGCTCTAGTATGAACACAAGTTCCAACAACTCCTGCTGAATCTTCAGCTTCTATTTCAAACTTATAAAGTTTTCCTTCCATTCCTACAAAAGTAGCAGTTGATTTTACAATATCACCTTCAAGGGTAGGTGCAAGATGTTTTAAGTTTACTTCAACACCAACTGAAAGCTTTCCATCTCCCAATAAAGGCTTCATAGCCTTTGCCGCTGAACACTCCATTAGTGCTGTTAATCGGGCTGTTGCAAAAACTGGTGGAAAATTATCATCAGGTGAAATCTCTAAATTTTTAGCCAAATCTTTTGATAATACCTTGTACTCAATAACTCCCTTAATTCCAACTTCTAATTCCATTTATACTCCTATATTTTGAAAACAATATTGTAGCATAAAATAAAAACTGACTCTTTTAGCTTTTAATTTGTAAATTTTAGATATAATCCGCGAAATCAAAAGGGAAAAATATGATTGATTTAGATAATCAAACAAACATTGAAATTGAAATGTCAGCACTTGAAACAATTGCAAATGATTTAACATCAAAAGATATTGAACTTATTTTAACAAATAATGAAGAAATTCAAGTTTTAAATAATGAGCATAGAAATATAGACAAAGCAACTGATGTTCTATCATTTCCTTTAGAGTTTGATATGCCAAATATGCCTTTAGGTTCTATTGTTATCTCTGTTGATTTTGTAGAAGAGAAAGCAAAAGAGTACAATCATAGCTTTGAAGATGAACTAAAACTTCTCTTTATTCATGGATTATTGCATCTTATTGGCTTTGATCATGAAGTTGATACTGGAGAACATCGAGAAAAAGAAGAAGAGATGATTAAGAAATACGATCTACCAAAAAGTTTAATAGTAAGGAACTCATAAAATATGGATATATTAATATTTATTGTATCAATGACAGCACTTATTTATGGTGCTGATTATATTATTGAAGAGAGTGAAAAGATTGCTCTTCATTATAAAATTTCACCATTTGTAATTGGTGCTACACTTGTTGCCCTTGGAACTTCACTTCCAGAAATGGCTGTTTCTATGTCCGCTTCTATGAAAGGTAGTGGAGATATAGCTGTTGCAAATGTTATAGGAAGTACCATATTTAATATCGCTCTTGTTCTTGGTGTGGTATTTGTAATTGCTAAAAAAATTACTCCAGATAGAGATCTTTTTGCACAAGATTCTGCTTGGGCACTATTTCCTATTTTAGTATTTATTCTTATGGGAATTGATGGAAAACTAAATGCAGTAGATGGAGTTTTATTCTTAATTCTAATGGCAGCATATTTAATGTTCTTAATCAAATCAAATCAAGTTGAAGAGATAGATGAGGAGCTAGCAAAAGAGAAGTTCAATTGGGCAAAAACAATACCTTTTTTAGTAGCAGGATTTGTTCTAACTATTGGTGGAGCAGACTTTGCTATTGATAGTGCTGGAAATATTGCTAGAGACTTTGGTATTTCTGAATGGATTATTGGACTATTTTTAGTTGCATTTGGTACATCTTTACCTGAACTTACTATCTCAATAAAAGCAGCAAGAAACAACAATGCTGACCTTGCTATTGGTAATATTATTGGATCAAACGTTGCAAACTTTACGATGGTTTTAGGCGTAAGTTCTATTGTAAACAGTTTAAATGTAAACTTAATTGGAAACTTCTTTGATATTGCGGCAGCATTTATATTATCACTTATGTTAGTATTTATAACTGCAAACAAACTTTATAACAAAAGTGCTGGTATTGTTTTAATGGTAGTACTAGGATTAGTTATTCAAAATAGCTTATAATATAAGCTATTTTGAAATCTATTTATTGACAGTTTTTACAGATTCCAGAAAATACTACTTCAGTATTTTCAACTTTAAAATCTGAAAGAGTTGATAAAGACTTTTCTAAAGAAGAAGTGTCAAGAACAATATCTTCAATCTTTCCACATGATGAACATACTAAATGTAAATGATCTTCCTTTGCTAATTCATAAACCGATTTAGTCTCTGGAATTTTAACTTCATTTAAAAAAATTTTCTCTACCATTGCATTTACATTTTTATAAATTGTTGCTAGAGAGATAGAAGGAAACTTTTTTAATAAGTTCTTATATAAATCATCAATATTCATATGTCCATGTTTATAAAGCTCTTCTACTATTGCTACTCTTTGAGGAGTAACTTTTAAATCATACTCTTTTAATAAAACAGAACTATTAATCATTTTTTTTCCTTTCCCACACGAAATAATACTTAAAAAGTATTTATATTTTCTTATATAGAATATCTTATAATGGAATAATAGTACATAAAACTGATTATTTTATTTATTAATTAGAATTAGTAATGGAAAATAATTCTCCCTTAAGCTTTAATATTATTTAAGTTTAACTTTATTATAATTTCACAAAAGAAAATAATTATCATCTAGGAAAAATTTTCTTATATGACTTTGATAATTAATATCTAATACAAAGGAAAACTAATGAGACAATATGAATCATATAAATGTAACAAATGTGGAAATGTTGTAGAAGTACAAAATGTAGGTGGAGGAGAATTACATTGCTGTGGCGAAGCAATGGAAATGATTACTGAAAATTTAACAGCTGTAAACCTAATGAAAGCATTTGCAGGTGAATCAATGGCAAGAAATAAATATGAATATTTTGCAAAAATTGCTCAAAAAGAAGGATATAGAGATATTGCCGAACACTTCCAAAGAGCAGCAAACAATGAAAAAATGCATGCAAAATTAGAATTAAAAGCATGTAACATGTTGTTAACAGGTAAAGAGTTTGGAGATACAGTTGAAAACCTTCAATATGCAATTGATGGAGAATCATATGAAAATGTAACAATGTATCCAGATTTTGCAAAAATTGCAAAAGATGAAGGGCATAGCCAGATTTCTAAAATGCTTGATATGATTGGAAAAATCGAAATTGAGCATGAAAATATGTATAAAGAATTGAAAAGAAGACTTGAAGCTGGAGAAGAGCATATCAGTGAAGATGAAGAAGAAGAGTGGATTTGTGAAGTTTGTGGTCACGTTCATAGAGGTAAAAAAGCTCTTAAAATGTGTCCTGTTTGTAAACATCCACAAGAGTATCAATCAAGACTTAATAGTAAAAAATAAATTATCCTATAAAACACTAAGAGTAGATTTTATCTACTCTTAGATAAAATACAAAATTATTAAACCTTATAATTTTGGAGACCCTTTGATTAAACTACTTTTTTTAATTTTACTTTCACTAACACTTAATGCAAAAACCTTTACTGTTGCTTCTTATAATGTTGAAAATCTTTTTGATTTAGAAAAAAATAGAAGTGATTATAAAGAGTATATTCCTAATACAAAATCTAAGTGGAACCAACGAAGTTTTAATATAAAATTAAATAATACAATAAAAGTTTTAAAAGATATTGATGCAGATATTATAGCTCTTCAAGAGATAGAAAATAGACAAATGATGAAACAGCTGCAAAGAAAACTTCCACAATACAAATATTTCTCTTTTACAAAATATAGAAACTCATCAGTGGGAATTGGATTCTTAAGTAAAATCAAGATTAAAGCAAATCAAGATATAAACGTAAAATTTTCAAACAAACTTTTTAGACCACTTTTAGAAACAACTTTTGAAGTAGAGAATATTGAATTTAAAATTTTCAATAATCACTGGCCCTCAAAAAGAGTTGCAGAAAGCTATAGAGTAAAATATGCAAAAAAGCTTTTTGATAGACTTCAAAAACTTCCACGTGATTATGATTATATTTTATTAGGTGATTTTAACTCAAACTATGATGAATTTAAAACAATTTATAGAGAAAAAAAACTAAATAACACTAATGGAATTACAGGTATTAACCAAGTTTTAAACACTACTATTAACAAAAGATATGTAACATATGATGATATTTTAAAAAGAGGTAAAAAAGTAAACTATAACCTTTGGTTAGATTTAAAATATAAAGATAGATTTTCAAATAAATACAGAGGAAAAAACAATACTCCTGATAACATAATTATCGCTCCTGCTTTATTTGATAATAAAAAGCTTTCATATGTTCCAAAAAGTTTTAAAGTTTTTAAACCTAACTATTTATATAAAAATGGCAAAGTTCTTAGATGGAAAATGAAAGGAAGAGTTCATCAGGGACATGGTTTTTCAGACCACTTGCCAATTATTGCAACTTTTTCTACAAACAAAACAGAAAAGAGCCCTCTAAAAAAAATAGAGAAAAAAGAAATTAATAAAATCTCACAGCTTTACACAAAAGAGAAACTTCTTAAAGAAATATACTTAAAAGATGTAGTTGTAATTTATAAACATGGCAAAAACGCAATTATCAAACAAAAAAATGATAGAGCCATATATTTATATAACAATGCACAAGATTTAAGCGAAGGATTTTCATATGATTTAGCAATCTCTCAAATCAAAGACTATCATGGACTTTTAGAAGTGGAAGACTATAAAATCAAAAAACATAATGGAAAAGTAAAAAACTATAAAAGCTTATATCTAAACGCAAAAAAAATTGATATTTTTGATACAAAATACCAAAATGAAATTCTTACAAATATAAAAGGAACTTTCAAAAAAGGAAAGCTCTATTTAGACAATAATAAGAGAATAAAACTCTTTGCAAAAAATAAAAAAGATCTACCTAAAGAGAATACAAATATAGAACTAAAAAAAGCCCACTTATCATACTATAGAGGGAATGTTCAAATCTTGATACATGAGAAAATCAAATAATGCTAATAAAATCAATTTTTACAAATAGCTCAGGTATTTTAGTTTCAAGAATTCTTGGATTTATAAGAGACCTTTTAACAGCTTCAATACTTGGTGCAAATATCTATTCTGATATTTTCTTTGTTGCTTTTAAACTACCAAATTTATTTAGAAGAATTTTTGCAGAAGGTGCCTTTACACAGGCTTTTATTCCTTCATATGCAAAAGCAAAACATAAAATAAGATTTTCATCTATCGTCTTTTTACAACTTCTTGGCTTTTTGATTGTTTTATCTTTACTTGTAACTGCCTTTTCCCATCTTGTTACAAAAGCAATTGCAATAGGTTTTGATGAAAAAACAGTTGATTTAGCAGCTCCTCTTGTTGCAATTAATTTTTACTATCTTCCACTTATATTTATAGTTACATTTATGGCTGCCCTACTTCAATATAAGAATCACTTTGCAACAACAGCCTTTTCTACTGCACTTTTAAATCTAGGTATGATTGGTGCATTATTGATTTCTCAAGGTATGGAAAAACATGAAATCACATATTATCTTTCATATGGAGTTTTATTTGGAGGACTACTTCAAGTATTTGTACATATTATTGCAATAAGAAGAAAAAATCTTTCTAAAATATTTACTTTTAGAAAACATAAGAAAAAAGAAGAGAATAAGTTTTATAAAAACTTTTTCCATGCAACTCTAGGTGGCTCTACAATGCAGATATCTGCATTTATAGATACTTGGTTAGCCTCATTTTTAGTTACAGGTTCTATCTCATATCTTTATTATGCAAATAGAATTTTTCAACTTCCCCTTGCTCTTTTTGCAATTGCAACTTCAGTTGCTCTATTCCCAATGGTTGCAAAGGCAATAAAAAATAAAGATGAAACAAGAGCTCTTAACTTGATGAGAAAATCATCTTTAATTCTAATAGGTCTATTATCGATTGCAACATTAATTGGTATAGTATTCAATAGTCAAATTGTATGGCTACTATTTGAAAGAGGAGCTTTTAATTCAGAAGATACTGCAAATACAGCTTTTATCTTAACTTTATATCTAATAGGTTTAATACCTTATGGTCTTGCAAAGATTTTTTCACTTTGGTTGTATGCCCATGAAAAACAGTTTATTGCAGCGAAAATATCAATGATTGCCCTTGGAGCAAACATAATATTTGCTTTAGCTTTAATAGTTCCATACCAAGCAGGAGGACTTGCTTTTGCTTCTACTTTAAGTGGCTTTATTTTACTTTTTCTAACCCTTAAAGAGTTCGGTTTTAAAAAGCTTAAATCCTTGTATTTTAGTTAAGATTAGATATAATATTAGCTTTTAATAAATAAGCTAGGATAAAAATGAAAGATTTTTTTAAATATTATGCACCCTACTATAAAAACTATAAACTAAAAATATTTTTTGCACTTATAGGTATTCTTATGGTTGCAGCTGGAACTGCTGGACTTGCATATAGTGTTATGCCTCTTTTTGATAATGTTTTAATTGAAAAAGATATGCAAATGCTTTATTTTGTACCAGTTTTACTAATAATTGTTCAAACAGCACAAGGTCTTGGAAAATATATCCAAGTCTACTATACTTCATACATTGGTCAAGATATTATTAGAATAATTAGAGATAGACTTTTAGCTCATATGCTTAAACTTGATATTGATTTTTTCCAAAAAAAGCATGGTGGAGAGTTAATTTCAAGACTTACCAATGATATTAATAAAATCCAATCAGCTGTTTCAAGTCAAATTGCGGGAATTATAAGAGAAGCTATAACCGTTGTAGCATTAGTTGGATATGTAGTTTTCCTAAATCCTGAGATGGCATTCTTTGGTTTAATTGTTATGCCTTTAGCTCTATATCCATTGAGTATTCTAGCAAAAAAGATGAAAAAACTATCTTTTAAATCACAAGAAAAAGCTTCAGATATTACCTCTCATCTAAGTGAAGTTTTCAACAATGTTGAAATAATAAAAGCAAACTCAACAGAAAATGCAGAGCTTCATAAATTTGAAAAACATAATAAAAAGTTCTTTGACATAAATATTAAATCAGTAAAAACATCTGAACTTGTATCTCCAATAATGGAAACTTTAGGAGCTATTGCTGCTGCTGTTGTAATCATTTATGGTGGAAGTAAAGTTATATCAGGAGAAATTACACCAGGAACTTTAACTTCATTTATTGCAGCACTTTTTATGCTTTATGCACCAATTAAAAGGTTATCTTCTATTTACAACAAACTTCAAGGTGCAATTGCTGCCCATGAAAGAATTCTAAGTGTATATGAAATCAAACCAACTATTTTAGCAGGGGAAGAAAATATTCCTTCAAAAGTTGAAACTATAGAATTTAAAGATGTTGACTTAAAATATGGTGATTTTACTGCTCTAAAAGATATTAGTCTAACAGCAAAACTTGGAGAAAAAGTTGCTTTAGTAGGAGATAGTGGAGGAGGAAAATCTTCACTTATAAATCTTCTTATTAGATTTTATGATACTAGCAAAGGTCAAATTCTATTTAATAATACTTGTTTAAAAGATATTTGCATTGAAGACTTAAGAAAAAACATCTCTGTAGTTACACAAAGAGTCTACATTTTCAATGACTCTATTGCAGCAAATGTTGCTTATGGTCAAGAAATAGATGAACAAAAAGTTATCGAAGCTTTAAAACAGGCTCATGCTTATGATTTTGTTCAGAATATGGAAGACGGTATAAATACAAAACTTGATGAGTTTGGAACAAACTTAAGTGGTGGGCAAAGACAAAGAATTGCAATTGCAAGAGCTTTATATAAAAACCCTCAAATACTAATACTAGATGAAGCTACATCAGCTTTAGACAATGAGAGTGAATCTATCATCTCTGAAGTTATTGATGAAGTAAGTGAAAATAGAATTACTTTTGTTATTGCGCATAGATTAAGTACCATAAAAAATGCAGATAAAATTGCAGTATTCAAAAAAGGTGAGATAGTTTGTATTGACAATGAGAAGAACCTTCTTCAAAATTGTAATGAGTACCAACGTCTATATAATTTAGCAAATATATAATCTCAACGTTTTTTCAATACATTTTAGATAAAATGTTAAAATTTTTAAAAAAGGAAATAGTTTGTTTAACTATAAAACACTGAAAAAAGTACTATTTTTATTTCAACCTGAGACTGCACACCATTTAGCAGAATGTGGATTAAGGCTACTTCCAAAATGTAGAATTTTAAACAATTATATGGTTAATAAAAATTTTGTTCTTAACTCAAAAATTTCGCAAGAGATATTAGGAATAAAATTCCCAAACCCAGTAGGACTAGCTGCTGGTTTTGACAAAAATGCAACAATGATTAAAGCTATGCCTGCACTTGGATTCGGTTATACAGAGATTGGAACTATGACACCAAGAGCTCAAGAGGGGAATCCTAAACCTAGAATGTTTAGATATCCTGAACAAAACTCAGTACAAAATGCAATGGGATTTAATAATGAAGGTTCAGCAAAAGTTTTAGAAAACCTAAAAAAAGTTTACCCTTTTTCAATACCTGTAGGTGCAAATATTGGTAAAAATAAAACAACTCCAGAAGAGTTTGCTTTACAAGACTATAAAGCTCTAATTAGAAAATTTGAAGGTACAAGTGATTATTTAGTAATAAATATCTCTAGTCCAAATACTCCAAATCTTAGAGATTTACAAAATGAAAAGTTTATTACTGAACTTTTTACGATGGCAAAAGAGTTAACGAAAAAACCAATTTTTCTTAAAATTGCACCTGATATGGAAGTTGATGTAGCAATTGAACTTTGTAACACAGCTGTAAATGCTGGTGCTGCTGGTATCATAGCTACAAATACAACTATTGATTACTCAATGGTACCTAACTGCCAAGATTTTGGAGGTCTTAGTGGAGCTTGTCTAACTGAAAAGTCATACGACCTTTTTAAAGAATTGGCACGTGAACTTTATGGAAAAACTATATTAGTCTCTGTTGGTGGTATTGCAACAGGAGAAGAAGCATATAAAAGGTTAAAAGCTGGTGCATCTTTAGTTCAATCTTATTCAGGAATGATTTTTGAAGGACCTTCAATGGTTAGAAAAATCAATGAAGAGATTTTAGAACTTATGCAAAAAGATGGTTTCAATGATATTTCTGAAGTTATAGGTTCAGATTTAAAACAAGATAATGAATCATAAAAGAGTTTCAAATAAAATGAAATTTTTCATTTTTAATTTATCATTTTTAATTCTATTGATGGGAGAATTGATGGGTCAAAGTTTACCTAAGTATTTTGAAAAAACTTTAGACAATGGTCTAAAAATAGTTGTTATTCCAATGGATAATGGCTCAAATGTAGTATCAACAAATATTTTTTATAATGTTGGAAGTAGAAATGAAGTTATGGGAAAATCAGGTATTGCACATATGCTTGAACACCTTAACTTTAAATCTACAAAAAACCTTGAAGCTGGTGAATTTGATGAAATAGTAAAAGGATTTGGTGGAGTTAATAATGCTTCAACATCTTTTGATTACACAAAGTATTTTATTAAATCAAGTTCAAAAAACATGGGGAAATCTTTAGAACTTTTTGCAGAACTAATGCAAAACCTAACTCTAAAAGATGAAGAGTTCCAACCAGAACGTGATGTAGTTACAGAAGAGAGAAGATGGAGAACTGATAATAACCCAATGGGATATTTACAATATAGACTATTTAACAATGCTTATATTTATCATCCATATCACTGGACTCCAATTGGATTTATGAATGATATTAAAAACTGGACAATTGAAGATATTAAAGATTTTCATGCAACTTATTATCAACCAAAAAATGCAACTGTAGTTGTAGCTGGTGATATTACAAAAGAAGAAGTTTTTAATGAAACAGAAAAATATTTTAAAGATATAAAAAATACAAAAGAGATAGAAACAAAACTTCATACTGTAGAACCTAAACAAGATGGTGAAAAAGAGATCACTATCTACAAAGATTCACAAGTTGAGATGTTAGCTATTGCTTTTCATATTCCAAACTATGAACATGAAGACCAAGTTGCTTTAAGTGCATTAAGTGAACTATTAAGCTCTGGAAAAAGTTCTTATCTACAAAAAATTCTTGTAGATGAAAAAAGAATGGTTAACTCAGTTTATGCTTACAACTTAGAATTAACAGATCCAGGTCTCTTTATGTTTGTTGCAGTTTGTAATGAAGGTGTAAAAGCTAAAGATGTAAAAAAAGAGATTAACAAAATTATAAAAGATCTAAAGAATGGTAAAATTACAAAAGAAGAGATTGAAAAAATTAAGATAAATACAAAAGCGGATTTTATTTTCTCTCTTGAAAGCTCAAGCTCTGTTGCAGGTCTATATGGAAGCTACTTTGTAAGAGGAAATACAAAACCTCTATTTGAGTATGAAGAAAAAGTTTCAAAACTAAAGAAAAAAGATATAGTTGAAGTTGCTAAAAAATATTTAACAAAACAAAATTCAACAAGCATGATATTAAAAAACAAATAAGGAAAAGGGAATTATATGGAAATTATTACAGGTGCAATGACCGCACTTATTACTCCGTTTAAAAATGGAAAAGTTGACGGTGAAAAATATGAACAATTAATCAAAAGACAAATTGCACAAGGTATGGATGCAGTTGTTCCTGTAGGAACAACTGGAGAAAGTGCCACTCTTTCTCATGATGAGCATAGAGAGTGTATTGAAATAGCAGTAGCAACTTGTAAAGGAACAGACGTAAAAGTACTTGCAGGTGCTGGTTCAAATGCAACACATGAAGCAACTGGTATTGCACAACATGCACAAAAAGTAGGAGCACATGGACTTCTTTCTGTAACACCATACTATAATAAACCTTCACAAGAAGGTCTTTATCAACACTATAAAGCAATTGCCCAATCTGTAGAAATCCCTGTTATGTTATATAACGTACCAGGAAGAACTGGAGTTGATTTATCTGCTAATACTGCAATTAGACTATATGATGATGTTGAAAATATCTATGCAATAAAAGAAGCAACAGGTTCATTAGAAAGAGCTATTGAAATTAATTCACAAAGACCAGATATGTGTGTAATTTCAGGTGATGATGCAATTGATTTTCCAATGTTAGCAAATGGTGGAAAAGGAATTATTTCTGTAACATCAAATCTACTTCCAAACTTAAAATCTAAATTAGTTCATTCTGTATTTGAAGAGGACTATGGTACTGCAAAAGCTATCAATAATGATTTATACAAATTAAATAACACACTATTTGTAGAAGCAAACCCTATTCCAATCAAAGCAATCATGTACCTTGCAGGTCTGCTTGATACATTGGAATATAGACTTCCTTTAACAGCTCCAAGTGCTGAAACAATGAAAAAACTTGAAGAAGTATTAAAAAATTATGAGGTAATAAAATAATGAGTAACAATATGAAGGGCAAAACGTTAGTAATTTCTGGTGGTACAAAAGGTATCGGTAAACAATGTGTTTATAAATTTGCAAGTAATGGTGTAGATGTAGCATTTACATATAATTCAAATAGAGAAATTGCACAAGAAATTTGTAATGATGTAGAAGCAAAATATGGTGTAAAATGTAAATGTTATGCATTTAATGTTTTAGAGCCAGAAACATACAAAGAACTATTTTTAGAAATTGACAAAGACTTTGATAGAGTTGATTTCTTTATTTCAAATGCAATGATTTATGGAAGAGCTGTAGTTGGTGGATATGGTAAATTTATGAAACTTAAACCTAGAGGATTAAATAACATCTATACTGCAACTGTAAATGCCTTTGTATGTGGAGCACAACAAGCTGCAAAAAGAATGCAAAAAGTTGGTGGAGGAGCAATTGTTTCTTTATCATCTACTGGAAATTTAGTATATATTGAAAACTACTCAGGTCATGGTACAAATAAAGCAGCTGTTGAAGCAATGGTAAGATATGCTGCAACTGAACTTGGAGAGATGAATATTAGAGTAAATGCAGTATCTGGTGGTCCTATTGATACAGATGCTCTTAAAGCATTTACAAACTATGAAGAAGTTAAACAAAAAACTGCTGAATTATCTGCACTAAACAGAATTGGTCAACCAGAAGATTTAGCTCAATCATGTTATTTCTTATGTACAGAAGATGCATCATGGGTAACAGGACATACTCTAATTGTTGATGGTGGAACAACTTTTAGATAATGGAAAAAGAAAAACAACTTAACCTTCCTAATATATTGGCACTATTTAGAGTAGCATTAGCACCGCTGATGTTACTCTTTCTAATTCAAAGAGATAGTGCTCTATTTGCTTCTTGGCATCCATCATGGCTTGACTATTTTGCAGGTCTTATTTTTGTAATAGCTTCAGTAACAGATTTTTTTGATGGTTATATTGCAAGAAAATGGAATCAAATGACAAAACTAGGTGCAATCCTAGACCCTCTTGCAGATAAAATGTTAATGTTAGCTGGTTTTTTAGGGCTAATGATAATTGATAGAGCCTCAGGTTGGGCAGTATTTTTAATTCTTTCTAGAGAGTTTTTTATTACTGGTCTTCGTGTTATGGCTGTTGCAGAAGGTAAAAATGTAGCTGCCTCAATGGCTGGAAAAATCAAAACTGTAGTTCAAATGATTGCAATAGGATTTTTAATAATGAATTGGCCTTTTGCAACTGTACTATTATGGATTGCTGTTGCACTTACTCTTTACTCAGGATATGAGTATACAAGAGACTATTTTAAAAATTAATATAATTTATCGGAGTTTTTTTTGGGTACTATTACTTTTTTACTTGTACTTTCTT
This sequence comes from uncultured Campylobacterales bacterium, assembly GCA_947494995.1. Taxonomy (GTDB): domain Bacteria; phylum Campylobacterota; class Campylobacteria; order Campylobacterales; family Arcobacteraceae; genus Halarcobacter. The sequence goes on from CANLWY010000005.1 coordinate 74,701, forward strand.
TTTTAGTATTTTTTCATGAACTAGGACACTTTGTAGCAGCACGTTACTTTGGTGTAAAAGTTGAAGTTTTTTCAATAGGATTTGGAAAACAGCTTTATGCAAAAGAGTGGAGAGGTACACGTTGGCAATTTGCATTAATACCACTTGGTGGTTATGTAAAAATGAAAGGTCAAGATGACACAAAACCAGGCCTTGTAGAAGCAGGAAATGATTCATATAACAACAAAACACCTTGGCAAAGAATTGTTATTCTTTTTGCAGGTCCTTTTGCAAACTTTTTATTAGCTGCAATTCTTTATTTCGTGATTGCACTTGCAGGAGCAAACTCGTTAAGTCCAACTGTAGGAAAAATACAAGAAAACTCACCAGCAATGAGAGCAGGAATAAAAGAAGGTGATGTAATTATAAGAATTAACAACACTGAAATAAAAACTTGGGAACAAATTGGTAAAACAATTGTAAATACAAATGGAGCTCTAAGTTTCTTAATTAAAAGAGATGGGAAACTTTTACCTAAAACTATTCAGCCACATGTTTCTGATGCTAAAAATATCTTTAGAGAAAATATTAGAAAAAGAATGATTGGTATTTCTCCTGCACCAAAACTTGTGACAATCTATCATGACCCAGCCTCTGCAATTGGCTATGCATGGGATAAAACAATTGAATCATCAAAAATGATTTTTCAAGGTGTACAGAAACTAATTCAAGGGATTATTCCTAGTTCTGATATAGGTGGAGTAATAAGTATTGGAAAAGTTATCTCTGATGCTAGTGAATCAAGTATAATTGCCCTATTTGCAATTACTGCTTTAATCTCAGTAAACCTTGGAGTTCTAAACCTACTTCCTATTCCTGCACTTGATGGTGGACATATTATGTTTAACCTTTATGAGATTATAACAAGAAGAAAACCAAGTGAAAGAGTTTTTATCTATCTTACTGTTGCAGGATGGATAATTTTAGCTTCTTTAATGCTACTTGGAATATATAATGACATAAATAGATTGTTTGGATAATTTCCTTCCTAAAGATACCTTATACTTTGAGGTATCTTTTATTGTTGCTTTAAGTAATGATTTTCCATCTCCTGCAATCTTCCCATTGCCCTCATTAGTTTTATAAAATTTAATAAAGAGTTATTACCTTTTTGTTCAAAATTAGAATAAGTTCTTACTTTCCAGTTAAAATTTTATCACACATAGAAAAAATAAATTAAAAAAAGGAAAAAAAGGGGACTGTCCCCTTTATCCCATTTTGCAATACTTTTTATAAGGACTTATATTATCCTTATCACCTGACCCCTATTTTTATTTCCATTATTATAAGAAAAGGTGCCTGTCCCCTTTATTCCTTTGATTATTTGCCTGAGGTTGAATCTCCACTTTTTAGTAGAGATTAATTCGTTCACAGTCTCTCTAGCTTGGGAATTGATATGATAAGTTGTGATTTGTATTTAGTTTTAATAAAAGTATGCATTCCCCATCGGAACGATGGGAGTTTCCACCTTTAAAATATCTTAAAAATCATTCATCTTCTTTCTTTTTTAGCTGTTTAAATTTTAAATGCCTTTTCTCATCATATTGTTCATTGTTTTTATATAAAGAATGAGCTAAATACACTATTATAGATTTAATTTTCTAGTAAAAAATATTTTTAATAACTCTTTTAATGCACTCAATGTGCCATACTCTTTATGAATCGTTTGAACTAATGCTCTACTGGCATTTGGATGCCCCTGAATAGAAGCAATTTCAAATAATCTTATTGCTTCAATTCTATTCTTTTCAATATCAATTCCATGATAATATTTTAAGCCTAATGCATAGCAAGCTTCAGAGTGATTATTATTTGCAGATTTAGTTAACCAATATAAACCCTCTTCTGTTTGTCCTTCATCCAATAATGAATAGCTTAATTGATACTGTGAGTCTGAATTATTATTTAATGCAGACTTTTTCCACCAATAATTTGCTTTTGATAATGTTTTTTCTACTCCTAGTCCATTGTAAAACATATAACCTAAAGTATTTTGGGCATAAGAGTTTCCTTTTTCGCTTAAAAGTTTATAAATAGAATATGCTTTTAAATAATTTTTGTTTTTATAAAAAGAATTAGCTTTATTTAATAAGTCATTATCTATTTCTTGCATTTAAACTTCTTTCTTTTTTCTCTATCTTTTTGTATCTCCTCACCTTTTCTTTGGTTAGTTTGATCTAAAGGTCGAGTAGCTTTTGTATCGGGATCACCATCCATCGCAGCCCAAGTCATCAATGACCATACAATTTTTCTTACAATATAAACCCATAGCCCTAATGGATCAATAAAGTTCACAGGATCATTAAGCACATACCCATAAAGATTAGAATCACCACCAAAGAAATCTATAGGATCCTTAGCAGTCCACTTACCAGTATAAGAATCATAATCCCGATAACCAAATCTAGTTAACTTAGTGTCTGAATCATACAGTCCACCAGCAAACCCAAATGTAACTTTGAAACTCTCATTACTATCACTTAATATATTACCAAAGCTATCATAAACTACTTCTTTTATAATATTATGACTAGAATCAGAAACAGCTCTTAAAGAACCAACTTGGTCATAATGTAAATAATATTTTTGTGAATCTTGAGTCATAGATATAGGCATCCTAGAACCAACATACTCAAATCTCTGAACTAAATTATCATCTTTGTCATATATAGCAAGTAGTGTTGTAAGATTTGCCCAAAGGTATTTCTCTACAACTACACCATTTACAAGTTTTGCAACTCTTTGATTATTTGCATTATGCTTATACTCAATAGTTTGAGTAGGAGTTATAACTGTTTTTAACTCTCCTAATGTAGAGTAAGAGTAAGTTGTAACTCCATCTGGTGTTGTTTTTTCTTGTAAATATCCATCATCATCATATCTATATGTATTATTACCATATACCTCTAATTGGTCATCTAAAGTATATGATGCTGATGTTGTTATGCCATTTACAGTAGCACTTAATCTATTTCCATTATTATCATAAGAGTATGATTCTACTATTGTATTATCTTTTAGCACCTTTACTAATCTTGAATTATCATCATAGGTATAATCATAAGTAGTAGTTGTATTATTTATAGTCTCTGTTTTTTGAGTGATAAGAGAAGAATTATCTTTAGCTGTTATTTCATATGCAAAGCTATTGTTTGATAGCTTTGTTAGTTCTCCATAGTTATCGTATGTATAATCTTGAACTAAACTTCCATCCGTAAGCTTTGTAACATAATCGTTATCACTATCTCTTGTTAAGGTATAATCTCCTGAACTTAATAGTAGGTTATCATTATCGTATGCATAAGACTCTGAAGTTCCTGCGTATGTAAATGATGTTGGAAGGAAATCATTGTTATATGAGTATGATAGCGTTTGATTTAACTCTCCTGTATAAGCTAAAGAAGTTAATAAATCTCCATCATATGTGAATTCAACTTTTTCAGCTCCTTTTGTAATACTTCCTATCTTATTATTAAAAATATAATCATAAGAAGTTACTGATTCAGCAGTTGTAGTTGTTGCTAGCTTATCATTTACATATTTATTTACTACAGTTTTACCACTTGGTCTAGAAATTTGTGTTAATTTTCTATTTCCATTATAAGTATAAGATGTTAACTTATTAAGTGGAGAGTTCATAGATTTTCTTTGACCTATATTATCGTATGTGAAATCATGATTTGTATTTACAGGAGTTACAAGTCTTGTCATATTTCCACTTACATCATATGTATAGTTTTCTATTGTTCCATTAGGATAAGTTACTTTTGTAACTCTATCTAAAATATCATATTCATATGATGTAGTTTTACCTCTTCCATCTGTTACAGTATTTATATTACCTCTAGGATTATAAGTATAAGAGGTAGTTCTTGTTCCTGTTGTTTCAGAACTAACTCTTCCTTTACTATCATATGTGTATGTAGTTGGAATTAGCGTTCCAGATGTCGTTTTTGAAGTAAGTCTTGTGTTGATATTATATTCTGATTTTGAAACTCTTCCTTCTGGTGTTGTTATTGTATTTGTAGCATTTTCATAATCACTTTTTACTACTATTGCTTTATTGTTTGTTTTTATTGTTTGGGTTTTTGAAAGAGTTACATTTTCTGTATTATCTACATATTTTGTATCATATGTAGTTATTCTTTTTAATCCACTTGGTTGTGTTGTTATTGAAGTGTCTAATATTTTTTTACCAGTTTTTTCATCTATAGTATAAATATTATTTTCTATAACTCCATTAGTTATAGTACTTACATTTTTTTCATCACCTGATGTTGTAATAGTAACTACATCACCACAAGGTGTTATATTTTCAGATTTTTCAAATCCATTTTCTAAATTGAAGTCTTTATATGAATATTTATCTCCTTCTGGTTTTGTCATGATATATTCTAAATAAGTTTCAGCAATATTTTTCCCAAATGTCCATTTTGCATTATTTGGATCAATCTCTTCTATTATTCTTCCATTTTCATCATAAAGCATTATTGCTGTTCCATTATCAGGAAAAGTTGTTTTACTAAGAAGTGAGCCTTCTATATATTCAAAAGTATATTTAGAATTATCTTCATAAGATACATTTACTAAATCACCATTTAAATCAATTGTTAGATAAGTTTTTTGTCCATTTGGTGCTGTTATTTCTGTTGGATTTCCTTTTTCATCTCTTGAAATAACAATTTCATTTCCAAATTGATCTATTACACCTGTTAGCATTCTGGTTACATCATATTTGAACTCTTTTAAAGTATTTTTTGTATATTGATCAATTGTTTTTTGATGTATCCCTATAGCATGGTAAATATCCACAGTACTATCTATATTTTTATATGCTCTTACATCTTCACCAAAATGAGTATTAAATATAGGTTTAATTTTAGATTTATAAATATTCGATTCATCTCCAATATATAAATCTTTATTTTTCCCAACTATAATATTAGAAGGTCGTCTTAAACCTTTATTTATTATAGATGTAATAATTCCCGACCTAGAATCAATAAATCTTATTACAGGATTTTGATTACCTGCTAAATAAATATTCCCTTCTATATCTACATCAAGAGTATATGCTCTTAATTTAGCATTTGTAGCTAAAGCACCATCTCCTGAAAATCCATTTTCACCAGTACCAGCAATAGTTGTTATTATTCCATTAGTATCAATCTTTCTAACTCTTGTATTCCAAAACTCTAATATATATACATTTCCTTTTGAATCAATAGCTAAATCACTCGGATTTGATAAAGTAGAGTTAACTGCTAAGCCCCCATCTCCTAAAGATTCAGAATTATCATTTCCTGCAATAGTTGTTATTATTCCATTAGTATCAATTTTTCTAACTCTTTCTCTATCAATAATATACATATTTCCATATTTATCAAATTCTATATCACCTACAGAATATAATTTGGCACTAGTTGCTAATCCATAATCACCTGAAAATCCTGATTCTCCTGTTCCTACTACATTAAAAATATTTCCATTATTATCAATCTTCTTTATTTGATTACCTGTTGAGAAATAAAGATTATTCTTTATATCTACTCCAATTTCAAAGATTTCATTAATATTAAATTTTGTATCTTTTATATTTACTCCATCTTTAATAGAGTGGGTACCTTCTCCTCCAATAACTTCATAATTATTAGAAGAATCAAATTTTATTATTTTTGCACTATTTAAATCACCACCACTTAGATCTACGCCCAGAAAATATAAATATCCATCTATACCAAATGCTAAATCGTTAGGTATCCAATTACTAGTATAAAAGTCAATATTTTTATTATCTATACTAGAAAGACTTCTATTAGTAATTGGTGGGCTTTTTTCAATACTTCCATCACCTTTTTGAATATATTCACCTATTGCTCTATTATGATTTGATAAACTCCAGCCATTTGCTATTGAATTCTTATAATCTAAAATAGGATCCATATTTAATTTAGTTTCATTTACACTTTCAAGTCCTATTTCATCTCTACTTCTTATCGATGTTGGGATAGAACTTCTTTCTGCCCATGCTTGAACAAATTCGCCATTAGCTCTTGCATAGAATCCTTCATAATTAACTTGATATTTTACAGTTACGTTGATATCCTTAGTAATATGATTCCCTAACTTATCTTTTCCATCCCATTCAAAAGTAAGGTTTTTCTTAAAGTTGTTTAAATCAATTTCTTTTTTTAAAAGCCTTCCTGCTATATATAATTTTACTTCCGCACTCTTTGCACTTAAATGAGGAGTATCTATATCAGACAATTCAAAAACATGCTTATATCCACCTACTCTTTTTGAAGAATAATGCAAAGTTAAATTTGTACCTGAAATATTTATATCTTCATGATAAACCCTCTCTTTAGTATTTACATACGAACAGATTGGTTCTTTCTCTTCATTCTTATTTGTTTGATTATTTATAAATATTTTTTCTGGATCTTTTACATTTTTATTTAAAATTAAAGGCCAATTGAAATCCCAAGGAGTAAAGTGCATAATCTCACCTCTCCAATAGGTCATACCAACTTGATAAGAAGGATTATCTTCTATACCTTTAACCTCACTTGATGTAGTTCCATCTCCATCTAAGTCATCTGCAATTCCATCTCCTGTTGCATCAAGAGAATCTATTTTTCCATCATTATTTGTATCAAGAAACTTTACAACTGCACCGTTTTTAGAACCTATCCATTTACCTTGATTTCTATCATAATATCCAACTGGTACTATCTCACCAACTTCAAATCCTAAAAAGTTATCCACATACATAATAACAGGAGCATTAAACTCTACAGATTCATCATCTTTTACTCCATCAACTGTAATGTCTGAACAATATGTATATGCTGTCTCTATTGGTAAATCTGATGGCATTGACTCAGGAGTTTTAAACTCTGTTGCTCTTACATTAATTGAATCTAGTGTTCTAGTACTTCCATCAGGTGATTTTACTGTTGCTTGAGTTACACCATTAAATACAAGTGTTGTTGCTCTTGAACCTCTATCATCAGTTACGATTGTAGAGCTATGAATTTGAGGTGTTGAATCATTTAAATTGATAGTTGTAACTTTTTCATCTATTTTTAGCATTGTTACATCGTCAGCTATTGCCCAGTCTTCTGGTTGGGCATATACTTTTCTATCTATTGTTGTATATCCAGTCTTTTCATATCGTACTGTTAAATATTTTCCACCTTCTACTGGTATAACATATGAACCATTTGCATTTGTTTCTACTGAACCATATTGAGAATTATTATGAATTGATACTTTTACATTAGAAAGTGGGTTCCCATCTTCATCTACTATTTTACCTGTAAGCATAGAAAAAAGTTTTTCATCATATTTTTGCACTGTTGCATCATTTGGTATTTGGTCTATATATTGTGTACCAAAGTGTGTAAAATCAAAGTTTGTTGTAATTATTTCTTGATTTACTTTTACTGGAATTAAAGATGATGAAATATCTCCAACTGTTAGTGTTAGAGTCGTTTCTCCTGTCTCTAATCCAGAAAGAGTATTTATTCCATCAAATGTAGCAATTGCAGTGTTTGCTATTTCATAAGTAATACTCTCTTCTATATCTTTAATTGTTCCATCTGAATAAAGACCTTTTATTGATATAGTTGTATCTTTATTTACTCTAAGTGTTATTGGGTTTGGAGATATTTGAATTGCTTGTAAGGTAACTGGTTCTGTTACAGTTATTGTTACAAGGTTTGATTCTACATCTTCTATTACGGTTTTTATAGTTGCTGTTCCAGCTTTAAGTGCTGTTATTGTTCCTGTATCATCTATTGAAACAATAGTATTATCAGAGATTATCCAAGGAGTATTTAGTGTTATATCTAAAGATGTCCCATCATTATAGTTACCAGTTGAAGTAATATTTGCTGTTTCATTTATCTCTAAAGATAGTTCTTGTGGAGTTAATTCTATTGAAGTTAGTATAGCTTGTACTGTTATGATTATCTCTTCAGAGTGTTTTAATCCATCATTATCTTCTACTGTTAATACAATAGGATATTGTCCTTGAGTATCGAAAGTATGAGTATATATTTTTTCAAAGCTTAGTTCATTTCCATCTACATCTTTCCAAGTGTATGTTAGTATTTGTCCATCTGCATCAGAAGAGGCAGAGGCATCAAAGGTTACACTTTCACCTATATTAATTGTATCTGCACTTACAGATATATTGGCTACTGGTTTAATTAAATCATTTACAACTATCTTCACAGAAGATGAAGCACTTAAACCTCCATCATCTGTAATTGTTAGAGTAATAGTATAATCTCCTACACTTGTAAAGGTATAATCAAATATTTTATCACTACTTATTATTTCACCATCTGTATTTGTCCATTCATAAGTGATGATTTCACCATCAAGATCTGAAGAAGTAGAGGCATCAAAGTTTACACTTTGGTTTAGTTTTATTTCTGTTGCGCTTGTCTGTATATTTGCTATTGGAGGAGTATTATTTGAAGTTTGTGGTTGAACTAGGATTTCTACTGTATCAGCAGTTTTTAGAGGAGATATATATCCACCTTTTTCTACAGTTACTAATTCAAATACAAGGAGAGTATCCTCTAGTACTGTTGGAGCTATGAAAGAGGCTTTAACATCTCTTTTATTTAGAAGCTTTACTTGTTTACCTTCTATTTGTTTCCATTTATATTTTTCAATTTTACCATTTACTTCTGTTGTACTTGCCGATCCATCTAGGGTTACATTTGTAGCAGAAGTTACAACTTGGTCTTTTCCTGCATCTGCACATCCTACGAATAGTAAGGATATCATTATTATTAAACTGTACCATAAACTCTTCATCATTTTTCTCCTAGATATAAAATAATATAATTTTATATTATATAAATATAACTTTAATAAATATTAAAAATAAAGAAAATTATGTTTTATTGATTTAAAATTTGAATAAATTAGTTGAAGTTCATAAAGAGTAAAATTAAATCTTTCTGAAAAAGAAAGATTTAATTTGAGGATATCCAGATATTAGTGACTTTTAAATAACCACTTTTTACACTTGTCATTTGTATAGTAACTTTTTTATTTGCAGTAAGTGCACTTAGTGCAGTGGCATAGAAATAATCTGCAAATATTTTATTTTCATTCGCATCTACAATAGTTGCACTAGTATTTGCTACATTAAAACCTACTTCTGATGCAACAGATTTATCAAATGGCGCTTCAAAATAAGCCAAAATTAAGTTTGAAATATTAGCATAAACGCTTCTGAGTTTTCCTGTATATTGACAATATGAGTTTCCTACACTATTCTTATGACAAGTTATACTTCCTGCATGTATTATACTTGATAATAGTATTAATAAGATAAGTATTTTTTTCATATTCATTTTCCTATTTTATGATATCCATACTCATAGCATAACATAGTCCATTGACATTTTTTGCTTTATCTATGACTATACCCAGCTTACTATTTGCATGAAAAGAAGATAAAGCCATACTATATAAGGCATCTTTCTGCTCTTTACCTAAATGATTTGCTGAAATGTAAACATATCTATTACTACAATCGTCAACTGCCGTTGAATCAAGTGTTATAATAAAACCATCTGCACTATGATGCCATATTCTTGTTATTTTTCCATAGTACCAAGCTGGTGCTGCTTGTAGACTTTGGATTAGTACCAAAAGTATTAAAATTAATTTTTTCATATTTTTTCTTTAGTTATTATAAAAATTGTATTGCATGTATTTTGCAATATTTATTTCCACTTCCACTAAAAAGTATTTCAGTTTTCCCATAGACAATCAAACTATTTTTTGAATGATATGCTGAAAGTGCCATACTTAAATTTGCTTCAAAACCAATATCAGACTTAGAGAAGAAATACCCAGTACACTCGGTAATAGGATTTTCTATTTTAAAAAGAACTGATTCATTAGAAGGGTAAGCATATACCTCAGTGATTTTTGATTTTCCACTTGAAACCACTGAAGCCATTAATATACTACTGCTAAATAGTATTAAACAAATTTTTTTTAACATTTTTTTCCTTTTTTTTAAAATATCCAGAGATTATTAACAATTGGTACATCAACCGTACCTCCCCAAAAATGAGTTGTACTACATCCTGAACCATGAAAGCCAACTTTCTTTTTTGATGCATAACCCATTAGAGCTGCTGACAACATTGAATCTTTACCAGGAAGAGTTTCTGGAATATATACTCTGAAGGTAGAACTACAATTGTCCTCATTTAAAACTGTTCCCGAAATATAGAGAGAAACTGCTCCATTTGTGTGAATAAATACTCTTGTAATATCTACTCCTGATCCATTAATTGACGTAATATATTTTGCATACGAAGATATATTCAATATACTTATAAGTAAAAATATTTTAATTAACTTTTTCATTTTTATATTCAATTTTTTATATACATTGATCCTGCATTTGTTAGTTGATTATAAGAACCTCCATGCCAACCATACTCTATACATGAATGCGAATAAATATATAGTTTTTTATTTCCCATAAAAGCTGATAAAGAAACAGCTAATAGATGTTGATATTGAGGATGTTCTACTGAAACAAATATTGTATTACTTACAGTACAATTTGAAGGGTTTCCAAACTCTCCTTTTATCTGAAATCCTTGATTTCTAATAATCTCAATATCTTCTAATGCCGCTTTCTTTGTCCAGCCACCTGCTAAAAACTCAGAAGGCAAAATTGATACTAATATAATAAAAAAATACCTTTTCATAAATTACTCCTTTTTATATCCATTAACCCTACATTTGCTAGTTGATTATGTGAACCACCATGCCAACCTCTATATATGTATGTGAACAAATATATAGTTTTTATCTCCTATAAAAACTGACAAAGACAGATAAGCCTAAAAGGTGCCTGTCCCCTTTTTTTCTCTTTTTTCCTTTATTCTATCACTCGAGCCCTATTTTTTATCTGTTTAAATTTCAAACCAAGTTTTAAACCAATCTCCCATCAACCAAATAGAAAAAACCATTAAAATTACCCAAACCAAGGAAGGTATATTGAAACTTATAATATGTGAAATTTTTACTTCAACTATTAATAAAATAAAAACCGATAATCCCATTATTCCTTTAATTTTTACAATATTTAAATTACATTTGTTATTTTTTTTCAAATTTTATATCCTCATTTAATTTTTTAAAAAATAAATATGATCCTATTATCACTAATCCAAACTCTAATCCTTTAAAAGGTGGCATTAAAAAACCTAATAAAATCAAAATTACTCCTATTATGTACATTACCATTTTAATCTCCTGCATAATGATCTAACATTGTTTTATACACCTCTATTGTAAAAGTACCTCGTACTCCCAAAGAAGTTGCCATAATGTCAAGCAAAGAATTTCTTATTGAGTTTGAAACTGATGTAGGGCTAAATCTTTCAGCAAATGCATTTGCACCTAACCCTAAAACTGATACCTTTAAACCTACAGGTGCTGTTACAGGATTTGTTAACATATAACCACCTATCAAATTTAAAGTATTTGCACCAATTCTTAATGAGTTTGCATGTGCAACTAAATCTATGCTATATTCTACTTTATAGTCAAGTCCTAAAAATGTACCAGTTGTTTTAGCATGTTTAATTCCATCATAAAAAACTTCATAATCTCCATTACTCTTTACGCCAAATACTCCTTTCCCATTATTATAACTTCCAATAAAATTTCTTTTAGAGTCACCTAAAAAAGTTGTGCCATAAATATTCCCAAAGCTAGCTCCACTATTAAGATTTCCGTAGTGATCACCTGTATAAATATTATGAGTAATATATCCTACAACATACCCAACTTTCTCAATCGTATGAATTATGGGGTCTCTCTGCCAACCATCATTTCTTACTGCTCTATTATCATATGCATCTTGAATATTTCTTGCTTCATCACTTGCTATACTATTACCATTTCCACTACTTCCTCCAAAGTCAGCAGGATTTTCTCCATATTCACTACCACCAACATTGTGTCCACCAAACCCAACATCAAACCCACTAGGATCAGTATACTTCAAAGGATTATTCATTGTATAAGAATATCTATTAAAATTCTGTGAATCAAATGGATGAAAAATATTTGGATCTGCCGAAAGAAACCTTGCAATTGTTGGATCATATACCCTTCCATTCATATGAATAAGACCTGCTTCTTCTATATGCTCATGTCCTGTATAACCTCTGTTTGTTATTGAAGATGGAGTTTGAATAATCTCATTTCCATTTATATCTAGTTTTAATCTCTCTCCGAATGGTTTATATGAGAATCTTTCTACTACTTCTCCTAGATGATTTGTTATTGTATCTATTGAACCTAGATTATCATAATGTAAAAAGTTAACTGAGTATTGACTATCTTTATTTGAGAAAGTTGAAACTAGTTGATTTCCTACATAGATTAGATACTTATCTTCTGTTACTCCACCTGTATAGTGTCTTTCAAATGTTTTATTTACATAGTGAGTTGTATTTGAATTTGATGTTTTCTTATATCTACTATTATTTGTATCATATGAGAAAGTTACAGTTGAATTAACTGTTTGTATTTTTGTTGGTTTATTAAATGAACTATAAGTGATGATTTTTCCATCATTATTTATCATATTTCCATTTTCATCATAGACAAAGCTTTTACTTCCTATTTTTGTAACAGCATGTGGTCTATTTGAAGTATATTCATAATATCCTATATCTGACTTATAAATCATATTTCCTAATTCATCATAATCATATGATAAAGTAGTTAAGTTATCTTTTGTAGTAATATTTGCGTATTTTAATCTATTTAAAGAATCATAGATAAAGTCTTGTTCTACTTGTAGTTTAAGGTCATTTCTATTTGTTACGTTATTTAATACATCGTATGTATATGTTGATTCTCTTACTCTTGAATCATCACTATCATATCCTGTATTTATGCTATATAAAATACCTCTTTGGTCATACTCGTTTCTTGTCTCTAATCCATTTCCAGATAAGTATGAGGTTGTTATACCTAAACTATTTTGTTCTATAACTTTATAGAAGTAAATCTCATTTGATTCTAGTATCTCTTGGTATGCTCCTTGTTTATACTGGTATGTATTTCCCAAGTGTTCATAGTATGCAATTTTCTCTTCTACTGTTTTTATATAGTTTACATCTTTTGTTAGATCGGCTAAGGCTTTTTCATAGTAGGCTAATATCTCTGCATTCGTTCCATAGAAAAGAATATTATCATCTTTTGTATAGTTACCCATATCTGTATGGGTCATCTCATCTGGGCAGAAGATTATTATACCTCCCACAGTTCCACAATATAGTAGTTTTTTATTTTCCTCTTTTTTCTCTTTTAATTCTTCAAGTAAAGACAGAGAATATTTTGCTATGTGTACTAAATCATACTTGAAAGTTTCATATAGTGAAGCTAGTTCTAAACTTTGAGATGAGTTTAGCATTTCATTAAAAGTAGCATCATAGAACTGATTTGTTTTTTCATCATAACTTTTTGCTAAAGCATCTAAGGCAGTAATTAGATCTTCTAATTCTGTTACATGGTTTATTAGCTGATTTACTATGTAAGCTTTATTTGGATTATTTTTATATAATTCTATTATATCTTGATATCTTGCAAGATCTTTTTTATATTTTGCTAATTGAGCTTTATAGTTTATAGCTATTTTTTTATTTGCTAGGTATTGTTCCATATCATAAGAGATTTCACTTCTTAATCTGTTTACATCAACTTCTCCTGCATTTCTTCTTGGAGTTGTAACAGACTCTAAGTATCCATGTTCATTATAGTTATTTTTAATCTCTACACTATTTGGTTCTATTGTTTTTACAACTCTTCCTAAAGAGTCATATACAAACTGTTTTGTATACTCTATTTGATCTATAGTTGTTGTTAGTTTATTAACTCTTCCTAGCTGGTCATAGGTATAAACTTTTGTGTTTCCTATTCCTAGTTCTTTATGTATTTTTCCTATACCTTTTCCAATAGCAGAGTCATATGTGAACGCTATTGTTCCTTCTGGTGTAACTTTTTTTAAGACTCTTCCTATTTCATCGTAGATAAAAGTTGTTATTTGTCCTTTTGCATCTTTTTGACTATGAAGTTTTCCTAAAGAGTTGTAGGTATAAGTCCAAATTCCCATATCTGGGTCATTTTGTTTTGTTTTGTTTCCAAAGATATCATAATCTATTGATATTGTATTACCTTTAGAGTCTATGGTCTTTTTTAAGTTCCCTATTGAATCATATTCGTATCTTATACTACTTTCATTATTATCATTTACTAATATAACTTTTTCTATTGCATTTATTGTTGTAGTTTTAGTTTGGTTTTTTGCATTTGTTTTAATTGTTGAAAATGGAATGTATGCTATTTTATCAATAGCTCTTTGATCATGTGGAGCAGGAGAGTTTACTTCTATTAATCTGTTTACATCATCATAGATATAGTTTATATATTCAGGGTATTCACCTTCAAAATAAGGAGTTGATACTTTTACTTTATTTCCTTTTTTATCATACTCAAACTCTTCAAAGATAACTCTTCCATCAAAACCTGTTTTCTCTTTTTTTATCTCACGTCCAAGTTTATCGAAGTATACTTTTGTAGGAAACTTTCCATTTAGTTTTTGAGTAACACTATGTCCTATAGTTTCCCAAGTATATTCCCAAGTAACATAAGTACCATCTGCTCTAAGCTCTTTAGTTTTTCTTCCCATCTCATCATAGGTAAAAGTAGTAGTTAGATTATTTGGTCCAGTAACTGTTTTTAATTGATTTCTTATATCATAAGTTCTTTTTTCAGTATGTCCTAGAGCATTGGTAATAGCTGTTTTATTAATAGCATTTGAATCATAATCATAAGTAGTTGTTCTTGGCTTTATTTGATAACCACTTATAGTTTCAGTTTTTTTATTACCTTTTGAGTCATAGGTATAGGTTTTTGTTAGAGCTTTTATATTTGATGGTTCTATTATCTCTTTCTTTAGTGTTCCTGTATCAGAATAATATTCAAAAGAAGACTTTCTAGTAATATCTACTTTTCCATCTGCTTTATGGGTTACACTACTACTTTTTAACCTTGATAGTATCCAAGATGATTCATAATTATCATATACATTTACAATATTTTTTTCAAATCTTTGTGAATTTCCTGTTGTAACAGTAGAGATATTCCCAATATTTCCATATTGATCTAAGTATGAGTTTATTGTTGTTTTTGTTGTAAGCATATTACTTGTAATATAATCATAGTTTTTTTCTATCTTTTTATTTAAATATATTTGAGAGTATAATCCTCTTGAAATATTTGTAAAATAATTAAAAGATTCAGCAAGTAGTTTATTTTTTACATAAGTTTTACTATTTTTTAATGTACCTATATATGGATATGTTTGATTAAATATTGATATAACTTTTGTTTGAGTTGTGTTATCAAATACTTCAATTTCTTCAAATCCTAAACTCCCTCTTTCTAGGTTAAAGGCATAGTTTTTATATTTAAAGCTAGTTTTATTATATCCACCTATACCATTTATAGAAGAAAAGCTTTTTACGACTTTCATAGCAGAAGCTTTCACTTCTACATTAGGATAATTTAAGTTTTTATTTGAGGTATAAATATTGCTATCTTTTAAATCTGAATACTCTATTTTTATATCTTGGTCTTTTTGGTTTGTTATTGAAGATATTTGAAGAAGAGCATTTTTATTTAAAGATACTCTAAATCTATGTCCTGCTTTTCCTTTATAAGTTTGAATTATATCAGATAGCCCATCCATATTCATATCTTGTGCAAAAAGATTCCAATGTTCTAGTGAATAATTAGTGTCAGATAACCAATATTTAACACTTCCAAATCCATTGCCTGTATTTAAAGCTACTCTAAATCTATGTCCTGCTTTTCCTTTATAAGTTTGAACTAAATCTGGTAATTTATCCCCATTCATATCTTGAGCAAAAATATTCCAATGTTCTAGTGAATAATTAGTGTCAGATAACCAATATTTTACACTTGCAAAGCCATTTCCTGTATTTAAAGATACTCTAAATCTATGTCCTTCCTCTCCTTTATATATCTGGACTAAATCAGGAAGGCCATCTGCATTCATATCCTTGGTAGAGATATCCCAATTTCTTAAAGAAGAATTATTATCTTTTAACCAGTATTTTCTACTTCCAAATCCTTTTCCTGTATTAAGACGAACTCTAAATCTGTGTCCTTCCACCCCTTTATATGTTTGGACTAAATCAACTAATCCGTCCTTATTCATATCTTGAAGAAAAATATTCCAATCCTTTAAAGAATACTGATAATTTTCAAACCAATATGTTTCACTCTCGAATCCAGTACCTTTATTTAAAGCTACTTTTAATATATGTCCAGATTTTCCTTTATATACTTGTATTAAATCAGGAAGGCCATCTCCGTTTATATCTTGAGCATAATGATTCCAATTTTCTATTGAATCACTGTAATCTGTTGTGAGACTTCCTGAATAACTATTATCATTAAACCAATATTTAGAACTTTCAAATCCATTTCCTGTATTTAAAGCTACTTTAAAACTATAAGTAGTTCCTCGTTTAAATGTCTGTACTAAATCAGGCAACTTATCCCCATTCATATCTTGTGCAAAAAGATTCCAATATCTTAATGAAGCACTAGTATCGGACAACCAATATCTAGGACTTTCAAATCCATTTCCAGTATTTAATGATACTCTAAATCTATGTCCTGAAGAGTCACCTGTATAAGTCTGAACTAAATCAGGTAGATTGTCCCCATTCATATCTTGAGCAAAGATATTCCACTTGTTTAGCCCTGAACTTGTTTCTACAAACCAATAATCTGAACCGCCAACTGTATTGGGAGTCACCTTATTCCAATTAAAAGCTATTGGAGCAAGACACTTACCATCAATACACTCAGTAATATTTTTAATTAAGGATTTGTTATCAAAATATTCATAATTTAAACCATAAGAAGATACTTCAATTTCATTAGTTTTTATCGAAACTGTTTTTAATCTTTTTGAAGCGTCAAACTTTATATCTCTTGAATATAACTCTCTTATATCTGTTCTATTTTCATATATAAAATCTATTGAGTTATTTGCATAGGTGATTTTTTTAATTGCTTTTGATAAGGTATCATATTGAAAATTGATTTGATTGTTAAATCTATCTGATATTTTATTTACTCTAAAAAAAGTTCCTGAATCTTTAGAATCAGAAGTTTTTCCATACTCATAAATCAATCCATCTTTTGCATAAACTACCCACCCTAAAGTGTCTTTTTCAATCTTTGAATAAGAGTCTACTTCTGTTTTATACTCTGTATTACTGCCATAACTATTTAGGCTATTTTTTAAGACAAGTGTTTGTCCATCTAAACAATAGTTAAAATCTTTTGAAGTATCTTTCTTTTCTACAAATAGAGTTTCATTACATTTTGATATTTGGGATAAACCATTAAGAGAAAAACCAACTCCTAAAGCTCCATTCATTCTATTTGATGAATTATAAGAGATAGCTAAATTAGGTTTTAGTCCAGCAACTCCCTTGGGAAGTTCTATTGGTAAAGAATAGTTTGCACTACCTTGGTTTACAGAAAACTCTCCTTTTGTTGAACCAACTACATTTGCATTAATATAAGAATAAGTCAAAATAAGAGACAATAGAATTTTAAATAATTTATACATCAATTTATCCTTTTTAAATATTCAAAAATATTATCACTATTAATATAATATAAAGCTTAATTTTATTATTATTTACTTAAATTTTAAAAGGATTTTTATGTCTAAATTATTTATATATATTTTTATAGCTTTTTTTACAACTACTTCGTTTATTATCTACTTTTTTTCTGGAGAAAAAGAAGAAGTTAAAGTAAGTCAGGACAAGAACATTCAAAAAGTAATGGAAAGAGAAATTCACACAACTAAGAACGAACTTTTTATAAAAGAGAAAGTTAAAGAAGAGAAGAAAAAAGTCTTATTTGAAAAGAAAAGTGAGCTTGAAAAAAAGAGTGAAAATATTGAAGAATTAATTTCAAAAGTAGATAAACTTGTTGAAGAGAACAACTTAGTATTAAATGAAAAAGAAGAAAAATACAAAGAGAGAGTTGATAAGGTAAATCAGAAGTTTAAAAATATTAAAAAAGAGATTGAAAACTTAAAATAACTATAATTTAGGGTTTAATTAAAAAGCCTTTTATGTATCCCTCTGCATTTTCTAATTTGCACCACCCATATTTATCACAAAAGTCTATATAAATGATATCATCTCTTTTTAGCTCCTTAATAATAGTTGAGTTTGAAAATGGTTTAGAATATATTTTGGCTATATTATAGGCAATTCTTTTTTTATTTTTTTCAAGTTTTATTTTTTTAGGAATAGTGATTTTTTCTTTTTTTATTGGTATAGTCTTTTCACTCTTTTTCTTTTTTAGTTCTAAAATCTCTTTTTTTAAAAAAGCAATCTCTTTTTTGAGAGCTTCTAATTCTTGATTTTTATTAGATAAAATTGTTCTTGTTTCATTTGAATTATTAAATAAAACTCTTTTATCTTTATATAACTCAGTCATAATAAGCTCTATTTTTTCATTTATTACTTTTATTTCTTGTTCATTTAGAGTTGATTTACTTTTATTTATATCTACATCTTTTAGTAAACTTTCAAAACCTACTTTAAATAAAAAAAGTTCCAATTCAGAAGTTTTTACTGTATTTTCATTAGCACCTAAAATATTAAAACTAAATATTACTATAAAAAAATATTTAAACATTAATTCTCCATCATCTTAAAAGTAGGAAAAGTGATTCTTTTCCCTTCTTTTGGTTCTATTACAAAAATATATTTATCATCTTTTTGTATAACTACAAACTTTCTTATACCTTTTAAAAGTATATCTATAAAAGAGTTATTATAAAACTCAACTCCTGATTTCTCTTTTTGAAACTTTTCTTTACTTTCAATTCTAAGTAAATGATTATTGGAAGATATCATATAGGTAATATTTGAGTAAAAAGGATTATTAAAACTATTGTTAGTTTCAAATATAACCATTGAGTTTTTATCCCTATCAGTTAACAAAGAGATGATACCTTTTGACTCAGCTATAT
This sequence comes from uncultured Campylobacterales bacterium, assembly GCA_947494995.1. GTDB lineage: Bacteria > Campylobacterota > Campylobacteria > Campylobacterales > Arcobacteraceae > Halarcobacter. Next base: position 93,911 of record CANLWY010000005.1, read on the forward strand.
CTTCTGCTATTACTTTATATAGATGATTTATATCTTCACTTTTATAAATATGATTTTCAAATTTTTTATTAGCTAGTTTTGTATCATCTAAGGCTTTATATAGAAAAAATAAGACTATCATAAATATTGTAATAGCTATTAGCATTTCTAAAAGAGTAAATGCCTTTCTATTTTTAGATAAGATTTGGATACTTTTCATCAAAGCTCTAACTTAAATCTATAAATATCTTTTGAAATACCATCTTCAAAACTATATGTAGTCTTAAATTGGCTTACTTTAAATGAAATACTCTCAACCTTATGAATAGTTTCATCTAAAACCGTATCTTTTACTTTTACCTTTACTTGTTTAAACTCTCTTCTTATATCATCATCTTTTATGTAAAAAAGTTTATCAAAGTATCTATTTTCATTTCTTTTTGAATACTCTTTACTATCCATAACTAAATTTAAATACATGTTTTGTTTTTCTAATTCTTCTGATTTTTCCAAGATAAAAATATTGTTACTCTTAACTTGAAATAAAGAGAGCATTACAACAGATAAAAGAGTTGTTGCTATTAAAACTTCCATTAGAGTAAAAGATTTTTTGTATTGTTTTTTTATCATATTTATTTTATACCTATTCTAACAGCTTCATCAATTGAGGTTTCCCCATTTATAAGCATAAGTTTTAGTTGCTCATGAAGTGGTATCATTTTATTCTCTAAAGCTAATTGCATCAGAGTACTATCATCAACTTCACCTTTTAGATACTCTTTGATTTTTTCATCTATCACAAAAAGTTCACCTATTGCTATTCTTCCAGTATAACCTGTAAAGTTACATTTTTTACACCCCACACTCTTATAGGTTTTATCATCAAGATATAATTCAAAAAGTTCTGGGGAAACAGTTTGCGTATCTTCACATTTACACTCATCACAAAGTTTTCTAACTAGCCTTTGTGCAAGTACTGCTAATAATGCAGATGAGATAAGAAATCTTTCTATTCCCATATCGATAAGTCTTGTGATTGCTGCTGGTGCTCTATTTGTATGTAGGGTTGAAAAAAGCAAGTGACCTGTTAGTGCTGCTTGTACAGCAATTGAAGCAGTTTCACTATCTCTAATCTCTCCAAGCATTATAATATCTGGATCTTGTCTTAAAATAGAACGAAGTCCTGAAGCAAAAGTAAGTCCTACTTTATTATTAACTTGTATTTGGGAAAACTCATTTGATTTGTACTCTACTGGGTCTTCAACTGTGATGATATTTTTCTCTTCATTTACAACTTGATGAAGTAAAGAGTGTAAGGTTGTAGATTTACCACTTCCTGTTGGACCTGTTACTAGGACCATACCATATGAGTTTTTTACAACATTTTCAAGGCTTTCAGTTATATATGATGGAAAACCTAGCTCTGTAAGATTTAATAAATCCTCTGTTTGCATTAATATTCTCATAACTACTCTTTCTCCATAAAAAGTAGGTAAGATAGAAACCCTAATATCAAGTGTTTTTCCAGCTATTTTAATCTGTGTTCGTCCATCTTGGGGTATTCTTTTTTCTGAGATATCAAGATTTGAGATAACTTTGATTCTTGAGATTACAAGGGACATGATATTTTTATCTAGCTCTATATGCTTTACTAAAACCCCATCTATTCTATATCTAACTTCTGATTTAACTTCATGCACCTCAATATGGATATCCGAGGCTTTTTTCTTAATAGCTTGATAAAAAAGTGAGTTTACAAACTTAATAATAGGAGCTGATTCTTCTGAGGTTAAAATATCACTTCCCACCTTTAAAAACTCACTTACTGAAAAGTCTTCTTCATCTAGGGTAGCATCTTCTTGCTCTTGAGCAATTGCATTCATCTCTTTATCTGTTTTTATTTCTAAAAATCTATTATAAAGCTTCTCAAAAGAAAGTTCATCTAAAAATATAATCTCATATTCATAATCGCACTTTGAAAGGTAATCAAAAGATATACTCAAGTATTCATTTGATAAAGCTATTACAACTTTTTCATTAAGTGTTGTAAATAAAACATAGTTTTTCAATGCAATGTTATAACGTTCTATCTTATCATAGGGAATAAGTGTTGTATCATGTATCTCTTTTATATTCATCTTTTACATACCTAATATTTCATTTACTCTTTGTTGATGTATTTGTTCATCTGTTAATTCATCTTGAAAAATATTTGAAGAATTATTGTTTTTATATTTAAAAGACTTCAACTCTTTATCAAGTTCTTTAAGCCTTTTTTTGTATTTTAATTGTTCTTTATGTTCTTTTATTTTCTTTTCTTTTAATCTTATTAATGACTCTTTTAAATATTTATCTTCCAACACTTTTAACTCTGCAAGTTTTTTTCTTACATAAGTTAAATCTTTAGACTTTGGAATAATATAAGGTGTAATAATTACAACTAAACTTCTTTTGGTAATATCTGTCTTATTATGAGTAAAAAATTTTCCTAATAAAGGGATATCTCCAACTACTGGCACTTTGTTATCTGTTGATTCTTCTTTATCTTGAACTAAGCCACCAATAATTACAGACTCACCATTATTTACAATAGCAGTTGTTTTTACTTCTCTTTTTGAAGTATCAGCATTCCCACTTGTGGTTTCTGTTGTTTTAACATCTTCTATTATTGTATTTATCTCTAAAGTTACTTTACTATCATTTGAAACTCTGGGTTTTACCTTTAGAGTAAGACCAACATCTTCTCTTTGATAGTTTTCATTTGTATTTCCTCCATCAGTTGTTGTTGAAGAGGTTTTTATAGATATAGTTTCTCCAACATAAATTGAACTCTCTTTATTATTTATTGCTAAAATTGATGGTTCAGAGACAATATCTAAAGCCCCATCTTGGTTAAGTAGTGAAATAGATGCACCAAGGGCTATTCCAGAAGTTATATCAGGGATTTTTAACCCAATTTCCCCTGGAGAAAAAGCTTTTGCACTACCACCATTTAAAGATGATGCAAAAGTTCCTATTCCATTATTTCTAGTTTCTCCACCTAAGATTCCATACTTAATACCAATTTCATCAACAAGTTCATCATTTAATTCAATAATTCTTGCTTTTACATATACTTGTGCTTTCTCCTTATCAAGTTGAGCAAGAATCATTTTTATATAGTCTACTTCATCAGATGGTCCCATTAAGACAACGGAGTTAGTCTCTTCATCTACTGATGACAAAGGTTTGTCATTTGGGTCTATATATTTTTTCTTTCCAATTATTCCATCAATAATTTTTATAACATTTTTTGCTTCTACATTTTTAAGGGGATATACTTCTACAATCCTTTTAACTAAAGAATCTTTTAAATCCATTTTTTTTATATATTTTTTTAGATAGTTTGTATTAGTTCTATTTCCAATAAAAACAATAGAATTATTCTCTTTGTTTGCTATTACATCTACTTTTTCTGTTTCTACCTTTGGATTAAAGACTGATTTGGCTATAGAATCAAGGTTTTTCTTTGCATCAATTGCTTGAATATTTTTAAGCTCAACTACCTCCATGGTTTTTTTAGCTCCAACAGTCATGATGCTTACAACTTTTTTTACTGTATTTATATTATCCATAAAGTCAGTTAGAACAATAGTATTTGCATCTTTATTTGTAACTAGCTTTGCACTCTTTGAAATAAGGTGTCTTATTTTTGAAGCTATATAATCTACGTTTGCATTATATACTTTGAAAACCTCAGTTACCATTTGATTATAGTTTTGTAAAGTTTTAGAGGTTAAAATAGGAACATTACTTTTTACTCCTTCATTTAACTTTACAATTCTCAGCATATTTTCATTATTTATTAGAGTAAAACCTTTTGATTCAAGTACAAAAATTAGTATCTTAACCAACTCATCTTTTGAGACAGGTTTATTTGATATATAATCAACCTTTCCTTTTATATCTTGTGTAACAAGTATATTTTTATCAAGGATTTTTGAAGTTATTTTAACTAAGTCCATTATTTTTTGGTCTTTAAAGTTTATATTTATTCTCTCTTCACTAGCGTAAGAAAAGCTTAGTAAAAAAACAACTATTAAAAATATTTTAATTAACTTCATAATTTAACTCCATCATCTCATTATTTCTTAAAATCTCTAAACTTAGATACTCTAAGCTATTTATTTTATTGTATATTTTAAAGGCATCTGCATATGACTTTATTTCTGTACCATTTACAGATTTTATTACATCATTTTGTTTTAAACCAAGTTTTCCAAAAACTGAGTTTTTATTTATACTATTAATCTTAAATCCTTCAACCTTACCATCTTTTCTAATATCTTTAATAGCAATATCTTTCCAAACTTTATCTAAGTTTTTTACATACGAGTTTAGATAGTTTCTATTTACACTTACACTATTTCCACTTACTATAATTTTTTCTTTTCCTGAAGAGGTTTTTTTCTCTATTTCATAGGAAACCTCTTTCTCTTTTGGAAGTTCTAATTTATACTCTTTTAAATTTTTTTCAAAAAGTACATAGTTTTTATATAGCTTTGTTAGGGTATAACCGTTGAACTTTTCATACTGTTCAAGTATTATGCTTTTTTTATTTGACTTTTCTTCTATTGTTATCCAACCACTATTTGAAGCTGTAGAATAAATTGCTTTTAAGGCATATCTTGAAAGAGTTTGAATATCTTTTTTTTCTATTTTTCTATCTATCTTAGGTCTACTTTTTATAATAGAAACCTTAGAATAAAAACCATCATACTTTTGATATGAGATATTAGAGTTTGAACTTTTTATAAAATCAACTCCACTCTTTGGTAAAAAAATAAAAATAATAGTTGTAAGAATATAAGCAAATAGTATTGTAAAAAGATAAGGCAGTATCTTTTGAAAAAAAGTATTAAAATTTGAATTCATATTTATACTTTCCCTCAACAAGTTTAAACTGGTTTAAAATATTTCTATACTTTGATTTCATTATTTCTGAAGGTTCTAATTCTCCAATAATTTTCCTATCAAAAATCAAAACTTTACCTTCAAATTTTCCAAACTCACCGTTTACTTTTATATCAATTTTATTGAAAGACAAAATAGAATGTTTTAGATTTATAGCTTTTATTTTAGAAGGTATTATATTTCTAAAATCTTTAGAAACTCTTAGGATATCAATTTCTATATCTGTATAAAAAAAATAAGTTGTAAAATCAATATCTTTTATAAAAGCTGTATTTATCCCATTATAATAAATTTCAGAACCATTGATATTTAGCCCAAAAGGTTTTTCTTCTCTTATTTCATTAGAGACTATAATATTTTGCTCTAACAGCTTTGTTTCAAGTAGATTATATAAGCCTTCTTTAGGTAGAAAAATCAAAAAAGTGGTTAAAAACAGAAGTACTATAAAAATTGATTTTAATAAAAACTTCACTATTTAACTCCTATTTCAAAAGAGATACTATCTTTTTGAATATCAAGCTTTTTAAATATAAACTTTTCATTTAGTACTCTATTTAAGAACTTATTTAATACTCTTGGATTTTCTGATTGGATTTTTACTCTTATAATATTTTTATTTTCAACTCTTAAAATCTTTTCTTTTCTAAAGCTTGAGCTTTTTACAATAGAATCAAGCTTTTTAATAACTTTTCTTTTATTAAACCAACTACTTTTATACTCATTGAAACTCTCTGCTTTAATACTTAAAGAGTTTAAATTTTTATTTAAAGATTTATACTCATCTTTTTTTTGGGATAAACTTGTAAAAGATATAATCAAAAGCGTAGCGATTAAAGCTAAAATATATATAGGATTTAATCTTTTCATAGTTTGATACTCACTTTTAAAGAGAATGAGTTTGATCTAAAAAATACATTTTTAAACCTCTTTTTCAAAAAGCTTTCTACTTCATTTTTATTAGATGAAAGATACTCTAAATTTATCTCATCATTTTGGATGGTTAAAGTTTTTAAATTAAATTTTGTGTTAGAGAATATATAAGAGATTGCTTCTCTTTTTTTATTCTCTTTAGATACTATTGAATCATACTTTTTTAAAATAGAGTTTGTTTGAATCATAGTTCCTGGTAAATTATTAATTCTTTTAACTTTTACGATTTTTTCTTCTAACTCATTTATTCCATTTGAGTATGAAAAGTATTTAATGACGTTCATTAATATTAAAATACCAAATATAGTAAAAAGAGTATAGTAAAACTTACTACTTATTACATCATTATAAAGTTTTATTTTTAGTTTATGGGAGCTTAAGTTAATACTATTTATAACTTTTTCTAAAGGTACGACTTCTTGAAGTAGCTTATTTGGAACCTTTATTAAGATTCCTTCACTCGTATACATATATTTTTGATTATCAACCTCAAAAGAATTAAAACTTTTACACTCATTTTGTGCAAAATATAGTGAATTTATATTTGAAACTGGAATATTAGATTTCTTTATAGCTTCATAGATTTTTTTATTGTTATATGCAAAACATAGAAATAGATTCTCTTCTATTTTTACTACATGGTAACTTAGGCTTGTGATATCATCAACAATATCTTCAAAAAGAGTTGGCAAAACATGCCTTGCTTGGGCTTCACTCTTTACTGGAATCTCAAACTTTCTTATCCAATAAAATTCAGGTGAAACTATAATATCAATTTTAGTTGATAAGTTTATAGCTTTTGTATTTGTTGTTAAAAATATTTTTTGTGTTTCTTTACTTGAAACTAATATCAAAATATAGAACCTTCCCACTATTGTTTAAAATATAATATGCTTTGGCATTTGAACTAATATACTCTGCATTTATATTTACTTCATATAAATTCTCACCAGATATAAAACCAAATTTTTCTTTGATTATATTCTCTACTTGACTATTTTCTGTCCTAAAAATAAAGGAATTTATTATATCATTAAATTGCTTAGTCGTATTTACTTTTTTATCATAAAGTTCGGTTTTTTCCTTATATATAGATTCAAACTCATCATAATCAAAAATATCATTTTCCCAAAATAACTCTTGTACTATTTTAGAGTCTTCTATTTTTAAGTTATTAATATCTACTTTTTCATATTTACTTAGAGTAAAGTCTACAATTAACTCTTCAAGTACTATTGATGTTGTTATGTTTAAACTATCATTTTCTAAAACTTTATCTATAGTGTTTTTATTTTTTTGTAATAAAAGACTTAACTCTTTTTGCATATTTTTTATAGCTATTAAAACTTGGGTATTATTCAATTTATAGTTTTGCTTTTCTAAAAATGTATCTGTATCATCAAGATTTTTTAAAACTAGTATTGAAATAGCAGCAATAAAAAATAGAGTGATTAATAAAACTACACCTTTTTTCAAATTTTTACCCTAGATTCATAGAAAAAATTGGAAGGAGCATTGCAAGTACAATAAAACCAATTGTAACACCTACAAAAAGCATAAAAATTGGTTCTAATAAAGATAAAAATACATTTGTTTTATCTTTATTTGATTCATTGTATAAAGAAGCAAGGTTGTTTAATATTTCACTTAATCTACTTGTATCTTCCCCAATAGCAATAGAGTGTACGAAAGCTTCATCTATTGGGTATATTTTATTTTGAACAAGCAGGTTTGAAAGTTTTTTACCTTCAACAACACTCTGACTAGCATCAACAAAAATTTTTTTAATAAGCGAATTCTTTAAAATATTTGAACTTAGATTAATAGCTTGAACTATAGGAACTCCTGATTTTATTAGAATAGCATTCATATATGAAAACCGTGACAGTTCACTATGTTCTATAAGAGTTGAAAAAAATGGAAGTTTTAAAAGTAGTTTGTCAAATCCATATTTGAATTTTGTACTTTTTTTAAGAAGAAGAATAAAACAAAAAATAAAAAGTGCTAAACTAGAAAAGAAATATATATAGTTCGTTGAGAAAAAGTCTCCTAAAGAGATTACAACTTTAGTAATAATAGGTAGTTCCTGTTCAGTTTTTGTAAAAATATCACTAATGATAGGAACAATAAAGCTTAACATAAAAACAACAACTAAAAGAGAAATAGTTAGTATAAAAAGAGGATAAATCATAGCTGATTTGACCTGTTTTCTAATTCTATCTTGCTCTTTTAGAAAAATTGCTAATTCTAATAAGACTGATTCTAAAAGACCACCACTTTCACTAACCTTTATAGACTGTTTATAAAAATCTGGTAACTTTATAACTTTTTGTGCATCAAGGGCATCAAAAAAAGTCTTTCCTTCATCAAGGTAAGTTTTTACTGTATCAAAAAATGTAAAAAGAGTCTTATTACTTTTATATCTTTGTTTAAGTAGATTCATAGCTGTAATAAGTGTAATACCAGAGTTTAAATAGATACTTAAGTCTCTACTTAAATATGAAAGAGTAAGTAAGTCAATTTTTCTACTTCTTTTAAAAGATAGTTTTCCGAAATTTAAAGTATCTTCATTTAAAGAAGTATATAAAATACCTTTTGCTTTTAATTTAGCTTTTGCTTCATCAAGGGAAACAGCTTCTATCTTGGATTTTACTTTTGTTCCTTTTGAATCAATCCCAGAATATTTAAAGAGCATCTTTTACCTCTATTTCCATATCAAAAAATCTATCTATTATCTCGTTTGTTGTATCAAAAACTTTTACATTTTTTGAAATTGAAGAGAAGAGATAAACTTTTTCATCTAAAGTATCTAAAACTAAATTGTTATGTTTTTTATCGCTATTTATTTTTAATTCAAAAAAAGGTTGATACTCTGTATCATTAATTTTTACTTTACTTATACTATATTCACTTAAGTTTCTATCATAGTTGTATACTGTAGGAATTTGTGAGAAAAGATTCTCTATTTTTATCTCTCTTGAGATATTCCCATCAATAAAAATATAACAGTTTAAAGAATCCTCTTCAAAACATGAAAGAGTTAACTCTTTTTTAAACTCAAAGTTTTTTAACATAAACTCTTTAATAGTCTCAAGATTAACTTTATATTTTTTTTGTGTATTGAAATTAAAACCAGTAAGTGTTATATAAGCTATTATGGAAGCCAAAATCATAACAAGTATAATCTCTACTAGAGTAAAAGCTTTCTTTACCCTAATATATTTATTCATTTATTTATTACACTTTGAATAATAGATATCATCTTCAGTAGACTCTTTTTTATCTGCACCCATCGATATCAAATCAAAGGATTTATCATTTTGAATATAGATAAAGTTATTCCCCCAAGCGTCTTTTGGTATCTTTTTATCTTCAAAGTAGTTTTTAGTAACTAAAAGATTTAGTCCTTCTTCTGTTGTTGGATAAGAAGAGTTATCTAATTTATAAAGCTTTAATGCCTGTCCTACACTTTTCATCTGTACACATACTATTTTATCTTTAGCTTCCTCACTTTTCCCCGTCAAATTTGGTAATACAAATGCAGCTAAAAGCCCAAGTATTATAATAACAACCATAAGTTCCATTAATGAAAATGCTTTTTTCAAACTTTACCTTTTTTTAATTTATTCATAACCTACAAAATTATATTAATATACAATACTACATCTTAAAACTTGTTAAATAAAATAACTAAATACTAGTATTTTAAATTATTACTCAAAAATGATTTCCATTTTTTTTACTCATATATCATAGTTACAGTAAGGATGAACCATACCTTAAAACCAACCTAAGAAAAAAAATGAAAGAAGATGAGAAACAACAACCATCAAAATAAGATAATCCCCTTTTCGAAAATAGATGAAGATTGTTTGGATAAACTTTATTTTTTATACAAATATGCATTCCCATCAAAAGATGGGTTTGCACTATAATACCTTCACTACTTACTCTATTTTCAACCACAATTAAATAAATAACAATACATGAAACAATAAATCTAAAAATTATTACTGACACTTTATATCCACTAAATAGTATTATACTCACAATCAAAAATTACTTTAGGAGAGGTGTTTTATGAGTATAAAACATAAGTTAATTACTGGATATGGTTCTTTATTATTAATCATATTACTTTTTGGTGTTTGTGTACATTTTGGTATTTTAAAATTTAACAAAGTAAAAAATGAAATGGCAATGCGTTATGAACAGTTAGTAGACTTAGAGATGGTTAAAAATATTAATACTTCATTAATCTTAGAAGCAATGGATTTATTAGTTAAAAAAGATGAAGCTGTAGTTTATAAAGAGTATACAGAAAATGTAGATAAGCTTTTTATCGAAATGTTTGAGTTTGAAAAAGAACTATTAGGCGATGCAGATACAAAAGCAAAAGTAGATTTAATTAATGAATTTATTAATGACTATAAAATCTTTGAAAAGACTATGAAAGTTGACTTGCCTCATTTAATTGTAAATATAAAAACTGTAGATCCTGTAAAGTTTGATGAATTAGATGATTATATAGATGGCTTTGGAGATGAAGTTGCAGATGATATTGAACATTTAAAACTTATGATTGAAAAAGAGCTAGCCCAAGCAGAAACAAATTTACAAGAGTTTGAAAAAGAGTTTAATACTTTTATTATCTTAACAGTAATCTTTTCATTTTTACTTGGTTTAGCAATTGCTAGTTATAATATTATTAAAATTACAAAAAATATAGAGACTTTTAAAAATGGCGTTTTAGGATTTTTTAAATATTTAAATAAAGAAACTGAAGATGTATCTCTTCTTAATACAGATTCAAAAGATGAAATTGCATTAATGTCAAAAGAAATTAATAAAAACATCCTCAATACAAAAAAATTAATAGAGCAAGATACAGAATTAATAAAAGATGTGAAAAGTGTTGTAGAAACTGTGAAAAAAGGTATTCTAACAAAAAGAATTGTAAACTCAACAGAAAATGAATCTTTAGAAGAGTTAAAAGATTTATTTAATGATATGTTAGATCTTTTAGTAAAAGATATTTGTGGAGATACAAATAAAATACAAAAAGGAATAGAAGAGTTTCAGAAATTAAACTTTACTCATAGGATACCAAATCCTACAGGAAAAACCTCTCAAGGATTAAACAATTTAGCAGATATAATCAATGATATGTTAATTGAAAATAAAAAGGTTGGTTTAGTGTTAGGAAATAGTAGTGAACTACTTTTAGAAAATGTAAGTACATTAAATAGAGTTTCAAATGAATCAGCTGCCGCTATTGAAGAGACATCTGCTGCACTAGAAGAGATCACAAATAACATAACTAACAATACAGACACAATATTACAAATGGCAGAATATGCAAAAGAGCTTGATTTATCAGCTAAAAAAGGTGAAGACCTAGCAAAAGAAACAACTGATGCAATGAATGATATAAATGAAGAGGTATCAGCAATTAATGAAGCCATTAGTATAATTGATCAAATATCATTTCAAACAAATATCTTATCACTTAATGCAGCAGTAGAAGCAGCAACAGCAGGTGAAGTTGGTAAAGGGTTTGCAGTTGTTGCAGCAGAAGTAAGAAATCTTGCAAGTAGAAGTGCAGAAGCTGCGAAAGAGATAAAAGATTTAGTTGAAAAAGCAACTATTAAAGCAGATAACGGAAAAGAAATCTCAACTAAAATGATAGATGGATATACAACACTTAATCACACAATTGAAAGTACAATAAACCTAATTCAAAATGTTGAAAACTCAAGTAGTGAACAAAAAATGGGTATTCAGCAAATAAACGATGCAGTAAATCAATTAGATAGACAAACGCAAGAGAATGCAGCAGTTTCTAATAATACCCATGACGTTGCAACAAGAACTGATACTATTGCACATAAAGTTTTAGAAAGTGTTGATGAAAAAGAGTTTATAGGAAAAGATAATATTATACTAGAAGAAAAAGTAGCTTAATAAACTTATTAAATAAATAGAGAGACAGGTGATATTACTATCACTTATCTCTATTTCTAAATAGATTATTAATAAGTGTATTCATAATCTATTATTAGATATAATATCTTCCAATTTAAAATGTATAAAATTACTATTTTTAGTATTCATATATGTTATTTAATAAATATAAACAATTATTTGGATAAAAGGTATATAAATGGAAAAATCAATTGCTGTAAAAAACTTAGATAAAGTTATTACAAAAGTAGAAGCTGCAAGACTTAGAGTTTCAGAACATCATATTGTAAAGATTATTGGTATTTCAAAATATTCTGAAGCTGATGATATTGCAACTTTATACAGTGCAGGACAAAGAGCTTTTGGTGAAAACAAAGTTCAAGATTTAAAAGCAAAATCAGAAGTACTTGAAGAACTACCTTTAGAGTGGCACTTTGTAGGAAGACTACAAAAAAATAAAATCAATAATCTAATTGACTTAAACCCAACACTTATGCACTCTCTTGACTCTTTAGAATTAGCAGAAGAATTAAATAAAAAACTTGAAGCAAAGAATAAAAAAATGTCTTGCCTTCTTCAAATAAACTCTGCAAAAGAGGATTCAAAAGCTGGTGTTATGCCAGAAGAAGCAGTAAAAACATATCAAACAATAGTTGAAAAATATCCTAATATTAGATTAAAAGGTGTTATGAGTATTGGTGCACATGTAGAAGAAAGGGATATAATAAAAAACTCATTTGAAACAACAAAAACTATTTTTGATGAATTAAAATCTCTTGGTGCAAAATATTGTTCAATGGGAATGAGTTCTGATTTTGAGTTGGCTGTTGCATGTGGTTCAAATATGATAAGAGTTGGGTCATCACTTTTTAAATAAGAAAATTTTTTCTTGTTACCACAGCTAAATTTGTATATAATATCAACTATTATAAAGAAGGTCTTACTTGAATACTATTAAAGATATTGAAAAATGGTTAAATAAACATGAGATTACAAACTACTCAATAACCGCTAATTTAAATGTTAATGTAAATGGTGATGTAAACTTAAGAGATAAATTAAGTGAAGTACAACTACCAATTAGATTTGAAAAAGTCAATGGTTATTTTGATATTTCTAATAACCAACTTGAATCTTTAGAAGGATGTCCTGAAATAGTTCAAAAAGATTTTGACTGCTCAGAAAATAGATTAACTTCACTTTTTGGAGCACCAAATAGTGTTGGTGACTTCAACTGTTCTACTAATCAATTAAACTCTCTTTCTTATTCACCAAAAGAAGTAGAAGGATATTTTAACTGTGCAAATAATGCCCTAACTTCAATCGAAGGATGTCCACGAACTATACAAGGGTATTTCAAATGTTCTAACAACAACTTAAGATCACTTAAAGGCTCACCTAAATCTGTAAAAGACTACTTTGACTGTTCATATAATAAAATAGAAAACTTGAAAGATGGTCCTATTTCTGTAGGACAAGACTATATCTGCAATGCAAATGAATTAATTAGTTTAGAAGAAATTGCAGATGAAATTGGTTGGGATGTATTAACAGATATTAATCTAAACCATATTGAGTCTAGTTCTTTTGATGAAGAAAAACAGCTTTGGAGATATAAAGGTGCTGAAATCATTAAACATGTATATAAACCTGTTGTTGTTTTTGATACAAAAGATGATATTACAAGATGGTTGCACTCTCACTCAATAAAAGATTTTAAAATTTTAAAAGATAACTCTGTTATTGTAAATGGTGATGTTAGATTATCAGCAGCATTAGAAAACTTTCAAAAACTACCTATTAATTTTAATGAAGTAAATGGACATTTTGACATTAGTGATAATACATTGATTTCTCTTGAAGGAAGTCCTAAAAAAGTATCTGGAGACTTTTTAGCTCATAAAAATGAAATATATTCATTAAAAGGTGGTCCAAAAGAAGTTGGTAAAAACTTTGTTGTTTTAAAAAACAATATAAAATCTTTAAAACACTCTCCTTTTATTGTAAAAGAAGACTTTATTTGTTCACATAATCCACTTAAGACCCTTGAAGGTCTTATTCATGTTGGAGGCTCTGTATTTACAAGTGTTCATATTAAGTCTTTAAAATATAATGAGTTCTCATACCATTCTTTAATTACTTACAAATATGAAGGAATATCAGTTATTGATTATTTAGATAAAGAATATATCTCTTTAACTGAAGAAGAGAAAGCCTTCAATAAAACAAGAGAGAATTTACAAAGAGTTATTATAAAAATGATAAGAGAAAGAAGTTTAACAGCAGAAAAAATCAATGATATTCTTCTTAAAAATTTATCAAAATATAACCTACTAGACTTAAAGAAAAAAGTTCTTGAAATTAAAGAACCAAAAATAGAAAAGAAAAAAGAGCTTAGTGAAGCTGAAATTCTAGAATCTGTATTTGATAAAGAGATATAAAGAAGTAGAAAATGGAAGTTTCAAATAATTTTAATAGATATGACTCTACAGTTCAAGCAAATACAAATCTTAATCAAACAAGGCAAAGTAATCGTACAGGAACAATTAAACAGTTTTTACAAGCTTTTAAAGTAGAGTTTAGTCAAAGAGCTTTAAATAGTAAAGAGTTCAATGACCCATCAATAAAGTTCCCTACTCATAATCCTGAAGTACTTCAATATTCTCAAAATCTGGATTTAGTATTTAAACCATAAATAACTACGTTTATAAAACTTCCAACTAATATTAAAGGATAAAATATATGGAACCCCTTAATCAAGTTTTTAAACTAAAAGGAGAAAGCTTTGCTGGACCTTTTTATTTTATAGCATTCTTATATATTGTTATATATTCATTATCACAGATAAATACAATCTTAACATCTATTGCAATATCAATACTAATTTGGTTTCTTATAAATTCACTAGCTTCAAGACTAAAACGAATACCCATTTTAAAAGGAAAAACTGGGGATTATTTAGCTATACCTATATCATTGATTATAATCTTTGCAACCCTTTTTCAAACAACAAGCTTTATTGCTTCAAATATTGCAGAATTGACAGCTTCACTTAATGGACTTGATACAAAAGTAATTGCAACTTTAGAGAAGTTCTCTGCTACAATTGGATTTGATATTAAAGAGAACTATAATAGCTATTTTCAAGAGTTTAGTATTAGTTCTATTATAAATAAAATAGTTGGTATTTTTAGTACAATTTTAGGAAATGCTGTTCAAATACTTTTATATGTACTATTTCTATTATTGGACCAGCAATACTTTGATATGAAAATGAAAGCTTTATTTCCAAATGAAAATAATAGAAATAAAGCAAATCATGTACTACACTCTATTTCAGAAAATATCAAAACATATATCTCAATTACTACAATTGTAAGTTTAGCAACAGGTGTATTAACATACTTGATATGTGAAGCATTTGGACTTGATGGTGCTGGTCTTTGGGGATTTGTTGCTTTTATTTTAAACTTTATTCCTACAATTGGAAGTATTATAGCTGTACTTACTCCATTTTTCTTTGCACTTGTACAATTGGATTTAACAACAGCCATACTTTTAATTCCAGCTTTAGGAATTGTTCAATTCTCAATAGGAAATATTCTTCAACCAAGACTTATGGGAAATAAACTAAATATCTCTCAATTTGTTGTTATTTTATCTCTTGTTGTTTGGGGTGCTATGTGGGGAACTATTGGTATGTTTTTATCTGTACCATTAATGGTTATACTAATGATTATCTTCTCTCAATTTGAATCAACAAGAGCCTTAGCTATTTTAATATCAGGAAATGGTCAACTAGTTGAAGATAGAAAAGATGATGAGGAAATTGAGGAAGAGAAAGAAAGTGAGAAAAAAGAAAAAGCTGTTTGATTAAACAGCTTTTTTAAACTTTTTAAGTTCTTCTTCTATACTTGGTACTCTCATAAAATGCTCACCTATTAAGAAAGCATCTGCACCAATAGAACTTAGTCTTTGAATTGTTTCAATGTTTGATACACCAGACTCAGCAACAATAATCTTACCATTTGGAATCATAGGAATTAGTTTTTCACATAAAGTCATATCCATTTCCATAGTTTCAAGATTTCTATGGTTTATACCTACTATTTGTGCTCCACATTTCATAGCTTTTGTTAAGTCCTCTTTATCATGAACTTCAACTAAAACTTCTAAACCTAAATGTAAGGCATACTCATATAACTCTTTTAAATCTTTTGTGCTTAAAGATTTTGCAATAAGTAAAATAAAGTCAGCTCCATAAACTAAAGCTTCAACTATTTGATATTTATCTAAAATAAAATCTTTTCTAAGTAAAGGAGTTGGTACATATCTTCTTATTTGTGTTAAATACTCTAAATTACCTTGAAAATAGTGAGGTTCTGTTAAAACAGAGATTGCATTTGCACCATTTGCCGAATACTCTTGAGCAATTAATAATGGATCAAAATCCTCTTTTATAACTCCTTTACTAGGACTTGCTTTTTTAACTTCAGCAATAATTCTAATTGGTTCTTCTTTTGTAGAAGTTAAATATTTTTTTACATCTCTTGGTGCATATGGATTTGCACTTAAGCTTCTACCTAATAAATCTAGAGGCATATCTTTTTTTCTTTTTTCTACGTCCTCTAAGGTTCTTCTATTTATTTCATCTAAAATCACTTATTACACTCCTTAATTTTTTCCCAGTGAGTTTTTATTTCTATATCATTTAATCCTGCAGAATCAACAACTTTTTTCATATTGATATAAGCATTTTTACAATCATTTAATTTATACTGTCCCCACGCTAAAGAGTCAATATAAGCTAAGTTATTTGGAGCCTTTTCTAAAGCTTTATTTACAAACTCCAATCCTCTTTTTATATCAATATCAAAATCTATTAATATATATCCCAAGTAGTTTTGATATACATGATTATCCAATACTGTTAAAACATCTTCAAATTTTTTTATTACATTATCTAAAACAGTTTTCTTATCTTTTGCACCTTCAAATTCTATTATTGCAATTTGAGCTAAATAGTCTATATTTGAACTCTTTTCATACAAGGTTTTTGCCAAAGAATAAGCTTTATCATATTGCTGAGAGTTTCTATAAAGGTTTAATAACTTTTCATCATCAGCTTTACTCTTTTCTAAAAAAGCAATAGCTTCATGAATATCTTTTTTCTCTAGATAATACATTAAAAGTTTATAAACTTTTTGTAAACTAAATTCACTACCTTTTTCTTGAAAACCATAATATGTTTTTTTCAATACAGTGATAACACCATCAATATCTTTTTGCTCTTGATAAAAAGATAGAAGTTTTGAACAAATTAGATTATTACATCCATTTATTTTAGTATATGCTTCCAATAGATTAATTGCTTCATCTTTTTCATCCAAATATACATACATAATGTTTGTTAGATTCAATAAAGAGTTACTCGTTCCTGATTTCTCATAAATTTTAGAAAAAACATTCTTTGCTTTTTTATATTCATTTTTCTGAATATATATATTTCCTAAAAGCTCATAATTTAAATCAGTTTTTTCTTCTTTTAACAATTCAAGAATAGTCGATTCTGCTTTATCAAACTGATTTTTTTGCATTAGTGATAAAACATAGATTTTTATTATTCTACTTTTTTCTCTTACTATCTTTTTTCTATTATACTCAACAATTGAAATAACATCATCATGTTTCTTTAAAGTAAAAGATAATTTTATATATTCTTCTAAATACTCTTCTTTATTTGTTTCATAATATAGTTTTTTAAATAATTGCCTAGCTTCATTTTTTTGTCCATGTCTATCAAATTCTAGAGCAAACATAATATATTTATCTTCATGTGCAAAGGGTTTATACTTGAAGTTACGTTTGATTAGATTTTCTTGCATTGCAGGTTCTTGTGGAATTATATTACTACAAGCACTTAATAAAACTGCTAAAAAAATATATACTACAACTCTTTTATAGCTGGGCACTCTTTTATAACCTCTTCTTTGTTTTCTTTAAAATAGTCCCAAAACGGGAAGGTCCTACATTGTACGGGTCTTGCTTCATAAATAGAGCATTGTCTTTTTTGCATATCAAAAAAAACACAGGCATAATTCTCTTTTGACAATTGTACCTCTTTTATACTATATTTAAAACCTCTTCTTTCTATATACTTATCAAATGTTTCTACTATATCAATATTTAAATACTTACATAATTTTTCAATTTCAGAATTACTTATCCAGATATTTCCACTCTCACCTATACAACAATTTCCACCACAATCGTTACAACCCATAGGATCAAAGGCAAAATCAAAACCCTCTTTTTTTATTATACTCATATTTCCACTTTTATACTATGGGTTGAAGAATTCTTATATATCTCTTGCACTTCACTTGTAAAATCCTCTTTATCAAATACACTTAGAGGACTCATCACTTTTAAAAGAGATTTAGAATTCTTTCTTGCATAAACTAAAACCAATGTAGCATCTTTTTCTTTCTTTGGATGTACAAATTGTAGTGATTCAATGTTTAGTCTATATTTATTAAGTAAAAATACAATCTCATTTAACTGTTTCACATCATAACAAAAAAAGAACTTTCCACTATTTTTTAATATTTTAGATACTTTTTCAATAAATTTATCTAAAGGCATACTATCATTATATCTTGCTATTTTTAGGTTCTCATTTTCACTTTTTATTACATTGGAATGATAAAAAGGAGGATTTGATACACATATATCAAACTCTTTATCAAACTTATACTCTAAAAAAGAACCTTTATGCATAATAGCTTCAATCTTATTACATTTTGCATTTCTAGATGAGAACTCTTGGAAAATCTCTTGTACTTCACATTGATTTAGATTTAACTTATCATTGTCTCTTGCAACTAAAAGACCTAAAATACCGCTTCCACTACCAATATCAAGTAGGTCTCCTTTGATATTTTTAAACTTTTTTAGATTTTCAATAATAAAACTATATAAAAAATGTGTGTCACTATTATAACAATATCCGTTACTTGGTTGATATAAAACCAATAATAAGCCTTAATATAAATTTTCGCGATTATAGCCTATATTTTATTTAAAAGAAGTAATATAAAATTATTAATTTAAAAAATAAAATTAATTTTTTTACGAAAGATAAGAGTTTTTCTATTTATAAAAATTCATGTAGCATAAAGTAACAAGATATGAATTAGATTTAGATAAGCCAATATTTAAGTTAACTTTACTTAGATAATTAGTTATGATATTTCAATAATATTTGAGCTTGACTCATTATATTACGTCAAAATTTTTAAGGAGAAAAAAATGGCAATAATGGAAGCTCCTGCAAACACACCTGTTTGGGTTAATGAGAATAGATGCAAGGCATGTGATATTTGTGTATCAGTTTGTCCTGCTGGTGTACTAGCAATGAGACCAGAGCCTACTTCTACATTAGGTGCAATGGTTTCAATAATAGCATCAGAATCATGTATTGGTTGCAATGATTGTGAACTATCATGTCCAGATTTTGCAATTTATGTTGCAGATAAAAAAGAGTTTAAATTTGCTAAACTTACTGAAGAAGCAAAAGAAAGAAGTGAAGCAATTAACAAAAATAATTATAAAGTGCTTGACGCATAAGGAGAAGTAATGGCAAGAGAAATAATTTCAACTGGTAACGACCTAGCTGCAATTGCAGCAGCAGATGCTGGATGTGAGTTTTTTGGCGGATACCCTATTACTCCTTCATCTGAAGTAATGCACACCCTTTCAGATCTCCTACCAAAAACTGGTGGAGCTGCAATTCAAATGGAAGATGAAATTGCAGGTGTTTGTGCAGCACTTGGTGCAGCAATGTCTGGAAAAAGATCACTAACTGCAACATCAGGTCCTGGTATCTCACTAAAAGCAGAGAATATAGGTTTAGGATATATAGCAGAAGTTCCTTTAGTAATAATCAATGTAATGAGAGGTGGACCATCAACAGGTCTTCCAACAAGAGTTCAACAAGGTGATGTAAATCAAGCAAAAGCTCCAACACATGGTGATTATAAATCAATTACTGTATGTGCTTCATCTTTGGAAGAGTGTTATACAGAAACAGTTAGAGCATTTAACCTAGCAGATAGATTTATGCAACCTGTATTTGTACTTTTAGATGAAACAATTGGGCATATGAGTGGAAAAGCTATTTTACCTGATTTAGAAGAAGTTAAAGCAAACATAAAACCAAGAAGAACATTTGAAGGCGACCCTAAAGATTACAGACCTTATGACGTTCCTCAAGATGAAGCTGCTATTTTAAATCCTATGTTTAAAGGTTATAGATATCACTATACTGGATTACATCACGATGGGAATGGACATCCAACAGAAGATGCTCAAATGTGTCAAGACTTAATAGAAAGACTATTTAATAAAGTAGAAGCTCATGTTGAAGAGATAGAATCATATGAAGAGTATATGTTAGATGATGCAGATGTTATGATTATTGCATATGGCTCAGTTTCATTATCTGTGAGAGAAGCAATTAGCAGATTAAGAGATGAAGGTATTAAAGTTGGTATGTTTAGACCAATTACACTATGGCCAAGTCCTGAAGCTAAAATCAAAGAATTATGTGACAAGTTTGAAAAAGTTTTAGTAACTGAATTAAATATGGGTCAATATATTGATGAGATTGAGAGAGCTAGTGGAAGAAGAGACTTTGATACACTATTTAAAGCAAATGGAAGACCAATTGCTCCACTTGAAATCATAGAAAAAATCAAAGGAATGTAAGATGGCATTTAATTATGAAGAATACTTAAGAACTAACAAAATGCCAACACTATGGTGTTGGGGATGTGGTGATGGTGTTATTTTAAAAGCATTAATTCGTGCAATTGATAAACTAGGATGGAATATGAATGATGTTTGTGTTGTATCTGGTATTGGATGTTCAGGAAGATTCTCATCTTATATCAATTGTAATACAATCCATACAACTCATGGTAGAACAATAGCATATGCTACAGGAGTTAAACTAGCAAATCCAGATAAGCATGTTATTTGTGTAACAGGTGATGGTGATGGTCTTGCTATTGGAGGAAACCATACAATTCATGGATGCAGAAGAAATATCAATATTAATCAAATTGTTATCAATAACTTTATCTATGGTTTAACAAACTCTCAAACTAGTCCTACAACTCCTCAAGGAATGTGGACAGTTACTATGAAAAAAGGAAATATTGATCCTACATTTAATGCTTGTGATTTAGCAATTGGAGCTGGAGCATCGTTTGTTGCAAGGGAAACTATGCTTGATCCTAAAAAGCTAGAGAGAATCTTTGTAAAAGGATTAGACCATAATGGATATTCATTCTTTGATATTTTCTCAAACTGTCATGTAAACCTAGGTAGAAAAAATAAAATGGGTACTGCAATGGCAAACTTAGAATGGATTGATAAAATTACTATTGCTAAAACAAAATATGAAAAGATGAGTGAAGAAGAAAGAGAAGGATTATTTCCAACTGGTATTTTAAAACAAGATACAGAAGCTAGAGAATATACTGATATGTATGCAAAAGTTAAAGAAGCTCATCAAAATAAAACAATGGTACAATTCTAAGGAGAACATCATGAGAACATTAATGAGATTTACAGGTGTTGGTGGGCAAGGTGTACTTCTTGCAGGTGCAATTTTTGCGGCTGCAAAAATCAATGCTGGTGGACATGGATTAAAAACAGCTACATATACCTCTCAAGTAAGGGGTGGGCCTACAGTTGTTGATATTACACTTGATGACCAACAAATTTTATATCCATATGCAAATGACGGAGAAATTGATTTTATGCTTTCTGTTGCACAAGTATCATATGATCAATTCAAAAAAGGTGTTAAAGCAGGTGGAACAATAGTAGTTGAGCCAAACCTAGTAACTCCAACTGAAGAAGATAGAAAAACTTGGAATATCTATGAAATTCCAATTATTACAATTGCAAAAGAAGAAGTAGGAAATGTAATTACTCAATCAGTTCTTGCTCTATCAATTGCAAACCTTATGACAGGAAAAACAATTGATACTGAAACTTTAAGAGAAGCAATGCTTTCAAAAGTACCTGCAAAAGTACATGACATCAACAATAAAGCCTTTGACCTTGGTTTAAAATATGCCGAAGAGGTAATGGCTTAGTTAAATCTATTACTTTGAAAACTCTTCAAGAGTTTTCAAAGCTAAAATAGCTTTATCTTTTGGTATAAAAATATGATCATGATAAAAACCTGCAACTATATTTGCTGAAATATCTTTCTGTTTTAAAGCATTTGAAATTGCAGCTGTAAGACCTACTGCTTCTAAACTTGAATGAACATTTAAAGTGATCTTCTTAAATATTCCATCATAAGATAAGTTACAATTATCAGCTATATTTTTATCTATGATAAGAGTAATTCCCTCTTCTTCAAGAAAAGTTCCTATAGGATTTAAATAAACAATATCTTCTTCTAATTTAAATACTTTTTTTGTACAAAAAACATACTCTTTAATATCCAATATAGGTTCCATCTCCTTTAATAAAACTTCTAATTTTATGATTCCTGACATTTTTTATTATCCTTAATTTGATACTAATTTAAGACCAATTATTGAAGCTATTAAAGTAAATAAAAAAAATAGTCTCATCATACTTGCTGGCTCTTTATAAAATAGTATTCCAATAACTATTGTACCAAATGCTCCTATTCCTGTCCATATTGCATAGGCTGTTCCTATTGGTATACTTTCAACTGCTTTTGTAAGAGAATAAAAACTTCCAATTGCAAAAACTATAAATATCAATGAAGGAATTAACTTCGTAAAATTCTCTGTGAGTTTTAACATACTTGCAAAACCTATTTCTAATACTCCTGCTAAAATCAAATAAAACCATGCTGTCATATAAATATCCTTTCTTAATTTATCTTTCCTAGAAAGATAATATATTTTAACTTAAAACTATCTTTCTAAGAAAGATAAATAAAATTAATGTTATAATCTCTCTATGAATATAAAACAATTTGAAACAAATCTTGAAAATGTAAAAAAGTACTCTCCTAATGTCTATAAAGAAACAATGAAAATTACTACACCATTTTTTGTTTTACATAAAAAACTTTTTGAAAACGGTGAAGAGATATTAAAAGAGAAATACTCTTTAAATCAGAGTGAATTAGACATATTAGCAGCTTTATACTATATGAATGACAACAATTTTTCTATGACCCCTACTGAACTTTATGAAGTTTTACTTTTTTCATCTGGAGGAATGACAAAAATTCTAAAAAAACTGGAAACAAAGAGATTAATTGTAAGAATTGATAATAAAGAAGACAAAAGAAGCAAACTAGTACAACTAACTCAAAAAGGTAAAGAAATAACAGCTAAAGCTTTGGAAGAAGTTGTAAATTATGAAGATAAATACTTTTCGGAACTTAATAAAGAGGAACAAGAACAACTCTCAAAACTTCTAATAAAAGTTTTGAGAACATAAGAAACTTATTTTATATAAACTATATAATTGTTTATCTTCTCTTCTAATCTTTTAGCTAGATATACATTTGCATTTTTTAAACAAGAATGAATAAACTTTGCCTCTTTATGATAATTAAAAATTTTTTCTGAATCCCAATGTTCAGGAGGCTTTTGCATATTTGTTATTCTATCTGCAAGCTTTACCATCTGTACTTCATAAGGTTGGGTTAAAAGCTTATTGATACTATCTGTCATCTGCTCTTTTTTTGTTTCTAATGTTTTATCTTTTGTTAAAGCATCAACAGCTTCTGCTACTTCAGGAGAAAACTCTGTATATAAATCATCATAAGTAACGTCAGTATCTTCAATTGTATCATGTAATAGTGCTGCTGTTATTGCTAAATCTGCTTTATTCTTATCTAGTTTACTCTCTTCACAAGCATGAATTACTTCCATTGTAACTGCCGCTAAATGAGTTAGGTATGGTAATCCATTAGGAGTTTTTTGATCTTTATGAACTTTTGCTGCATAATTTAAAGCTTTTAGATATTTATCTTGTGTAAACATTAGTTTTTTTCCTTATTTTTTCTTCCAGTATTAACTGCCATTTTAGGCATTATAGGTCGTGCATTTTTTGAAAAATCAATTAAATCTTCAACAGTTTTAACCTCATTATTTAAAGACTTAATTGACTCTTCTAAAATATATGTAGTACTTAAAGCATCACTATATGCTCTATGATGATTAGCTATATCTATATTCAAACTCTCTTTTAAATATTTTAAACCATATCTCTCAGATTTTATAGTACGTTTTGCTAAATCAATAGTACAAAGCTTTCTATTCTCTAGTTTTCCCAATTGATATTTTTCTAAAGATGCAGAGATAAAATTGTAATCAAATTTAATATCATGTGCAACAAAAACATCATCTTCCAAAAATAGTTTAAACTCTTCAAGAACTGTATTTATAATGGGAGCATCTTCAAGCATAAGAGGCGTAATATTAGTAACCTCTTGAATATACTCTGGAATAGTTTTTGCATAGACTAAAGATTCGTATTTGTCTATTATCTTTCCACCTCTATATTTAACAGCTCCTATTTCAATTATTTGGTGTCCTTTATTTACATTTCCACCATTTGTTTCTATATCAACGATACAAAAAGTTTGTTCTTCAATTAAAGTTTTTGCTGTTTTTAAAAAGACTTCATCTTTTTCAATATCAAGAGGAAAACCATTTGAAAGTAATAATTCAAACTCTAGTTCAGGGTTATCATAAAACTTTTCATGATTTTTACTTAACTCTTCTAAAAAAGACTCATAAGAAATAGACTCTTTTTTGAGCCTATTTATTAATTTATTTATTAAATGGTTTTGGTTTTTAGATTTCATTCACTGCTTTTACAAAGTTAATCATTTTTTGTTTATCTTTCTTACCCTTTGAAGCTTCAACACCAGAACTTACATCAACACCGTAAAAATTATACCCTTTTAACTCATGTAGATTTGATTCATTTAAACCACCTGCAAGTATTATTTTAGAACAATCTATATGTTTAAACCATTCCAAAGCTACTCTTTTTCCTGCTCCGCCAAAGCCTTCTACAAAAGCATCTACAAGAACATATTCATCTTGGTTAGAGATAATGTCTTTTTCATTTTGCGCACGTACAACTTCTATATACTTATAGTTTAAACTTGCAAAGTCAGTATAATGATCATCATCAATTATCTGAGCTAATTGCATCTTGGCATTTGTACAAACTTGATTTATAAAAGTTGAATTTTCATTTACAAAAAGTCCAATTGTTTGTATAAAAGGAGGAAGTTGTTCAACTATCCTTTTTGCTTCAAATTGATCAATATATCTTGGACTTTTTTCATAAAAAACAAATCCTAAAGCATCAGCTCCCGCTTCTATTGCGTCTAAAGCATCTTCAAGATTTGTTATTCCACAGATTTTTATTTTCATTTTAAACCTGTAAAGATTTTATCGCTTTTTCATAGCTTTCATTTCCAAAAACATAAGAACCAGCAACAACCACATCTACACCTGCATCTTTTAACTCATGAATATTTTTATCATTTACTCCGCCATCTACTTCAATAAGACAGGCTGGATTTCTTTTATTGATAAGCTCTTTTAATTTTTTAGCTTTTTCAACTACAGATGGAATAAATTTTTGTCCACCAAATCCTGGATTAACTGACATTAGTAAAACCATATCTAAATCTTCTAGTAGATACTCAATTGATTCAGGAGTAGAATGAGGGTTAAGAACAATTCCTGGTTTAATTCCTAAACTTCTAATTTTTTGAATAAGTCTATGAGGATGTTTCTCACTCTCTATATGAAAAGTAATATACTCTGGCTTTAAAGGAGCAAAAAGCTCTACAAAGAAAGTATTATTCTCAACCATTAAATGAACATCAAGTGGCTTAGTTGCAGCTTTAGCTACAGGATTTACCACAACTGGTCCAATTGTCATATTAGGAACAAAATGTCCATCCATTACATCTACATGAATTAAATCACATCCACCATCACAAATTGCTTTAATTTCTTGGGCAAGATTTCCAAAATCTGCCGATAAAATCGAAGGTGCTACAAGCATCTAAAAACCTTTATTTATAATATATTCGCGATTATACCTATTTTTTATATAATTATACTTGAAGTGTTATTTTTAAATTAAAAGCTATGTATAATTACAATTTCACCTGAAATTTCCAGATTTAAATCTCTTTTATTTATATCTTTTAATCTGGGTATGTTTTGAAACTCTGAAAAAATACTCTTTTCAAAATTTTTACTCATATTTTTTTTTGAATCAAACTCTTTTTCATCATACTTAACATTAGTTTCATTTGCAAAGAGAGTAAGAGTTAAAGCTACAATTATTAATAAATATTTCATAACTATTTTTACCTTTTATATTAATTTTTTATTGATGAATAATAAAATTTAAAAGTGTTGCTTCGGTGTGAATAATTTCTAAAAGAATATAAGCTATAATAATTTCAAAAATGAAGAAAGCCAAATTAAATGGATAAATTGAAGAATAGTACAATTTTATATATTGAAGATGATGAAATTACAAGAGAAAATATTAGTTCTTTTTTAACAAGAAAATGTAAAAATTTTTTTGTAGCCTCTAACGGAAAAGAAGGTTTAACACTTTTTGAAAAGCATAATCCAGATATAATAATCACAGATATTGAAATGCCCAACCTTGATGGTCTTAGTATGGCAAAAAAGATTAGAAGAATAAGTACTTCAACTCAGATTATAATAACAACAGCCTATACTAGTCAAGAGTATTTAATGGAAGCTGTAAACTTACACCTTATAAAATATATTGTAAAACCTATTTCTCTTCCAAAACTAAATGAAGCTTTGGCAAACTGTGAAGAGTTTTTAGAAGATAGTGTCATTACAAGAATTAACTTTAATACTAACACTTTTTATGATACCTATACAAAAGAGCTTATAAAGAATAATGAAATAATCTCTTTATCTAAAACAGAAAGATCCCTTTTAGATTTATTGATAAAAAACTACCCTGCTCCAACATCATATGAAGCAATAGATTCAAATGTATATGAATTTGCAAGTTCCAAAAATGCTATTAAGCTTTTAGTAAAATCCTTAAGAAATAAAATAGAAAAAGAGGCTATATCAAATGTATCAGGATTTGGATACAACATACATATAGAGAAAGATTAAGTATGAATGAAATGTTTTTTGGCTTTTATCTTGGTGTATTCTCAATAATATTACTATTTAACTTACTTTGGTATCTTTATAATAAAGAAAAAGCCTATTTATACTATTTTTTCTTACATTTAAGTTTTGTTTTGATTGCTCTTAGTACCTTTGGAGTTTTAGATATTCCAATTATATTTGCCGCATTTTTTGCCGTTTTTTTTACTTTTCTTTTTACAAAAGAGTTTTTAAATCTGGATAAATACTACAAAAACTTCACTAGTAAGTTTTTGTATTTTGGCTTTGGTTTTACAGCAATACTAGTAGTTCTTTTTTTAACTGATAATCAAAACATCATAAAAAATATACCTTTTTCATTTCTAATTTTTGCTATTGTACTTCTAGCTTTTAATGTCTATAAAAAAGGTTTTGAATTAGCAAAATATTTTGTAATAGCTTGGGGTGTAAACTATTTTATTGTATTACTTACTGATTTAAATAGAATATTTGGAATTGATATTTTGCATTTTGAATATCTCAGTCAAGTTGGTAATATTTTAGAAGCTACAATCTTATCATTTGCTCTATTTGCAAAAACAAAAACTCTCCAAGAAGAAAAAAATGAAAAAGAGAAAATGTTAATTCATCAATCAAGACTTGCATCTATGGGAGAAATGCTTGCAAATATCTCTCACCAATGGAGACAGCCATTAAATAGAATCGCTTCTTTTATAATGAATATGCAAATACATATTATGGATAATTACGAAAAAGAGAAATTTCTTCTAGAAAAACTTGAAGAATCACAAGCACAATTAGAATATATGTCTAATACAATTGATGATTTTACAAACTTTTACAAAAAAGATAAAAAGAAAGAAAAGTTTAATATATCTCAAATAATTAATAACACAAGCTCAATTATCCTGCCAACACTAAACTCAAATAAAATTGATTTTATTATCGATATAAAAAATGATTTTGAATTAAATTCATATCCTAAAGAGTTAGCTCAAGTACTTTTAAATCTTATTCAAAATGCAAAAGATGCAATCTTCATAAATAATGTAGAAAACCCAAGAATCATAATAGTTGTAGAAAATAAAACAATTATTGTAAAAGATAATGCAAAAGGAATAGATGAAAATATTTTGAATAAAATATTTGAACCTTATTTTACAACAAAAGAAAAACACAAAGGAACAGGACTTGGTCTATATATGAGTAAAATGATTCTTGAAAAAAATATGAATGCCTCAATAAAGGCTAAAAATATCAATGAGGGTATTGAGTTTAAAATAGAGTTTAAATAACTTAAAAAAATTTATATAAATTCTTCCAGAACTTCTCTGGGAGAAACACTGATACACTTAGTAAAATAAGCTCAATAATTAAAGCAAGTAATAAATAATTCATATTAATCCTTTTTATTTTTTAAAACTATATTTTCAAATTGTGTTTAAACGGTGTCTAATAAAAAATCACTTTTTATTCTCTTCACACCAAAAAGAAACTATTTCTTTTTAAACTTCTTTTACAAACATAAAAGGATTTAAAATGAAAAGTACACACTTAGTATCAACTATTCTAATTTCAACAGTAATTCTATTTTCAGGCTGTTCAGAGAAAACATACTCTTATCAAATCGATAACAATACATACACTAGTTCATCAAATAGTAGAGCAAATGTACTTGAAGAAGCAAGTGAAACATGTGAAGACCTTAATCTTAAAATAAAAGTTTTAGAAGAAAGAGTTATAGATGATGAAACACATATACTTAAGTATAAATGTTTAGATGATAATAGTATCGAATATAAGAAGAACTAAGGATTTGAAATGAATATATTAAAATTTAAAACTGATATAGAAGCAAAAAACTATATAAAAAAATTTATTAAAAAAAGAATTAAGAATAATTCTAATGATGTATTAGAACTAATTGTTTCAATGATAATGTTCAAATCTACAATAGACAACACATATTATATAAATTTAGAAAAGATTGAGAAATTTTTATAAAAAATATCAAACACACCAAAAAGAAACTATTTTTATAAATAATACAAAAAATAAAAGGATATAAAATGAAAAAGATAATTAACCTAAGTGTAGTTGGAATAATGCTAGGAAGTCTATTTATAACAAGTGCAGCAGCTTCACCTAGACATAATAAAGGTTGGCATGGAGATAAAAAAGTAATAGTAGTAAAGCCAAGAAAATATCATGTTGTTAGACATCATCATGGTTGGTATGGGTATGCAGCAGGTGCAGTTATTTCTGGAATTGTAATTGGTACAATTATTGCTGATGCAAACACTATCTCTCCTGCAAAAGTTCATGAAATCAAAAGTACTGATGGAATAACTTATTATTTTGTAAATGGTAAAAAATGTATCTTGATTGATGGCAAGTTTCATCAAGTTAATTAGGAAGATATTATGGAAAGACTATTGAAAATTATCATTGGTATTATGCTAATTATAAATATAGCCTTTGCAGGAGGTTTATATATTTATGCAAAGAATAGTGAAAATGTTATCTGGACACAAATAAAAAAATTAATTTAAAGGGAAAAAAATGATGAAAAAAAATAAAAATTTTACGCTTTTAACACTTATTCCAGTTACAATAGGAATAAGTACAATCTTTGCAAATGCTAAGCAACTAACATTTAGTACAAAAATAGATAGCGTTTGTGGTATTGAAATTATTGATGATTCAGGTTCAATCGATTTTAATGATACAAATACAAATGATACAGCATCGTTTAAAATTAAAACAAATAGTAAACAAGGATTTTCAAAAATAAATTTTACAAATATAAATAAAAGTGACAATTTACAAAGTGAAAATGGAGAGTTTATAGTTAATGATTCAACCAGTATAAAATGGAATAACCCTCAAACAATAAATGTAGACCATGATGAAGAACAAACAGTAATAGCACGTATAAATAAAGACTCAAATCAAATTATTTCAGGGGATGCAAGAGTAACAACAACACTTGAAATAGAATGCGTAGGTAATTAAGATGAAAAAGACACTCCTATTTTTATCACTCTCGTTAACTCTATTTGCACATTCTCAAGTACCTATAATTTATGGAGGAGAAAAAAATAAATTTGACTCTATAAGTTTAACTCAAACAAAACTTGTACCAATAAAAATACAAAATTTAAATAACTATCCACAAAAGTATTTAATAAGTGTAAATAGTAAAAACATAGGAGAAACACCTTTCCTATCAAAAAATGAAATTAAAGAAATTAAAGTTCCAGTTAAAATTAAAAAAGCAAATAAATTAGAAGTTCATAGAGTCTGTACAACTAGTATACCCAACAATAAAAAAGAGATGTTCAATACAAAGGTATGTACAAAAGCATTTTTGTATTGGAGTAAATAGATATGAAAAGAAATATACTATTATTAATCAGTCCATTAGTACTATTTGCAAATACAAATAGAATTACAACATCAGATGGTATCACATGTGAAAACATATCACAATCTCCATACGAACTTGAATCATATATCGAGTCATCAAAAGGGGATTTTGATGGGGATTATGAAGATGGTTTTGATAATACAAAAAATAATCAAAATATTTTTGGAGTTAGATTTACCTATAAATTTGGTGAAAAAAAAGCTCTTGATTGCAGTAAACTATACAATCTTGAATTAAGAGAAAAAAAAGCAAAGGTTAAAGAGTTAGAACAAAAAATCAAAGCTCTTGAAATTTCAAATAAAATAGATTGGAACTATAAAGATGAAAAATAAACTTCTAATTGTTTTATTTTTCCCTTTTCTAGTTTTTGCAAATGACTTTGGTTCTATGTCTTTAAAGTTTGAAGAAAAGATAAAGAAAAAATGTGGAATAGCCTTTTATAATAGTTCAGGAATAGTATTTAAAAATGAAGAAGCAAAAAATGTCACAAGGTTTTATCTTTATAGTAATAACAAAAATGAAAATAATGTAGACTTAAAATTTTCAAAGGTCAGAAAATCAAACAATTTACAAAATATTCCAAACTCACAAATTTATCTAATCATTGATAGAAATGAAAAAGTCATACTTGCAGATGCTCTATCAAAAAATATCACTCTAATAAAAGGATTTCATTCAATTTATGTAAAAATTGAAAGAGAGAGAAATCACATTTTATCTGGATATGCAAATTTAAAATTTAATATCGAAACTATCTGCAAAAATTAATCAACACACCAAAAAGAAACTTTTTTTAATAATAATATAATCATAAAAAAAGGATACAAAATGAAAACTATTTTAAATATAATTATAGGATTATTAGTAATTGCCAATCTATCTTTTGGTGTTGGTTTCTACAACTATTTAGTTAAAAGTGAAAATAAAACATGGAATCAAATAAGAAACCTAAAATAAAAAATGAGTTTCACAGAGTTTCCACATAATATTTAGGTAGTATTAATTTAATACCTAAAGATAAAAATATTAGTTATAATAATATTAATACAAACTTGTTGTAATCAATAATTAAAAACAAAGGCCACAAATTGAATATGAATAAAAAAATATTAACACCAATTTTTATAGCAACTTCTTTATTCTTTCTTACAGGATGTAATGATAAAAAAGAAGAGCAAAAAGTTGAAATAAAAAAAGAAAGCCCTAAAACTGAAGTACAAGTTCATACAATTAAAAAAGAAACATACCCTATTTGGGTGAACTTCTCTGGAAAAACAGAAGCAAAAAACAACGTTTTTGTTACAGCAAAAGTTGCAGGAGAGTTAAAAGAAGTATATTTTAAAGCAGGAGAACAAGTAAAAAAGGGTCAAAAACTTTTTAAAATAGATGATAGAGCATACCAAACTGTTTTATCTCAAAAGAAAGCCTCATTACAAAAAGATAGAGCAAGTCTAAACCTTGCAATTGCTAATGTAAAAAGATATAAGCCTTTAGTTGAAAAAGGTTTAGCTCCAAGAGAGAAGTTAGATGAATTAATTGCAAGCCAAAAACAGTTACAAGCAGTTGTAAATGCAGACTCTGCAACAATTAAAGAAGCACAAATTGATGTGGATGATACAGTTATAAAAGCCTCTATCTCAGGAAAAATTGGTAAATCCTTAATCGATATTGGAAACAATGTAAGTACTTCTGATAAACTTGTAAATATCACACAATCAAATGACCTTTATGTAAACTTTAATCCAAGTAGCAAAGAAGTCTTTTTATTAAACCAATACAAATCAGAAAAGTACCCAAAAGTTATTGTACTTCCTGAAGATATTGATAACCTTGATTTAGGACTAAAAGGAAAAGTTGATTTTATTGATAGTGTTACAGATGAAAAAACAGGAACAGTGGCAATGAGAGCAACAATAAACAATGAAAAAGAGTTATTGTTTCCAGGTACTTTTGTAAATATTAAACTATTTGTAACAGATAAAATCCCAGTAATTGCTGTTCATCCAAATAATCTATCACAAAACCAGTTAGGTTTTTTTGTTTATACAGTAGATACAAACAATAAAATCAAGAAAAAACAACTTGAGGTGGAATACAGTAACAAAGACATAGCCATCATAAAATCAGGATTAGAAATTGGTGATAAGATCATTACAAGTGCAACAAATAGACTTAAAGAAAACCAAGAAGTGCAAACTAGCGAAGTTGCAAACCCAATCAAGAAATAGGTAATAAAATGTTTTCAATATTTTTTATAAACCGTCCTATATTTGCAAAAGTGCTTTCACTTTTTATAATTATTGTTGGACTTATTTCATTAAACTTACTTCCTGTAGCTCAATTTCCAGAAATTACACCTCCAAGTATTTCTGTTAGTGCAAACTATACAGGTGGCAGTGCAAGTGCTGTTGAGACAAGTGTTACAAAACCAATAGAAGAGCAGTTAAATGGTATTGAAGGTATGATTTACATGGACTCAAACTCTTCTTCTGATGGAAGCTCAAATATAAATCTATATTTTAAATCAGGATATGATTTAAATACAGCTGCGATTGATGTACAAAATAGAGTTGCTTTAGCCACACCATTCTTACCAGAATCAGTTAAAACAAATGGTGTTACGACAAAGAAAAAATCAACTTCTATGGTACAAATTCTATCACTAAAGTCAGACAATCCTGAACATGATGCCCTATTTTTATCAAACTTTGCAAGTATAAATATAGTCGAAGAATTAAAAAGAATAGATGGAATTGGTGATGTTCAAAATCTAGGTGAAAAAAAATACTCTATGAGAATTTGGATAAACCCAAATAAACTATCAAATCTAGGTCTTACAGTAAATGATGTAACAACAGCAATTAGAAACCAAAACCTACAAGCAGCCTTAGGAAGCATTGGAGCATCTCCAAATGCAAGTACAAACAAATTTCAATACACACTTACTTCAAAGACTAGACTTTCATCAACTAAAGAGTTTGAAAATATTATTGTAAAAGAGATTGAAAACAGAAGAGTACGATTAAAAGATGTTGCTCGTGTGGAACTTGGAGCTGAAGTTTATGGTTGGGGAGCAAATGTAAATAATAAAGAAACAGCTCTTCTTGGAATCTATCAACAACCAGGTGCAAATGCCCTTGCAGTTGCCCAAAGAATTTCAGATAAAATAGAAGAACTTAAATCAAGAATGCCTGAAGGTGTAAGTGTAGAAGCGACATACGATACAACAAAATTCGTTGAAGTATCTATAAAAGAGGTAGTTGTAACACTATTTCAAGCTTTAGCATTAGTTCTTTTTGTAGTATACTTTTTCTTGCAATCATTTAGAACAACTATTATTCCAGCAGTTGCAATTCCTGTATCACTTATTGGTACTTTTGCTCTATTAATGGCAATGAATTTTTCAATAAATACCTTAACTCTATTTGGTCTAATTTTAGCTATTGGTATTGTTGTTGATGATGCTATTATAGTTGTTGAAAATGTAGAAACAAATTTAGCAAAAAATCCAGAACTAACTTTGAAAGAAGCTACAACTCTAGCTATGAAAGAGGTTTTTGCACCTGTTATTTCTACAACACTTGTACTTTTAGCAGTATTTATTCCAGTAACTTTTATTCCTGGAATTTCAGGGGCTCTATATCAACAATTTGCAACAACTATTGCCTTTGCAGTTATAATCTCATCAATCAATGCCTTAACACTATCTCCAGCACTTTGTGCAACTATTTTAAAGAAAAAAAGAGTTGAAGAGAAAAAGAATTTTATCTTTGAAGGCTTTGATAGAGGCTTAGAAAAATTTAAAAACATCTATAAAATAATCTTAGAAAAAATCATCAAGTTTTGGTATATAGTAATTATAATTTATGCTCTACTTTTAGGTGCCACATATTTTGCTTTTAAAGTTTTACCTACTGGATTTATTCCTGATGAAGACCAAGGAACACTTGTCTCTTCTATTTCACTTGAAGCTGGAACAACACTTAATATCACAAATGAAGCCACTAGAAAGGCTACAGAAATTATTCTAAATACAAAAGGGGTAAAAGATGTTTTAAGTGTACCTGGCTTTAGTATTATGACAGGAGCTATTGATTCTTCTTCTGCAACAGTTTTTATTGTACTTGAAGATTGGGAACAAAGAACTACAGTTGAAACCTCAATAGAAACGATTATGAATAATATCATGTCAACAGCAAAACAAAAAATAGACAATGCTAATGTAAGAGTCTTTAATATGCCATCTATTCCAGGACTTTCTGCTGTTGGAGGATTTGATTTAAAACTCCAAAACCTACAAGGTATGCCAATAAATGAGTTTGAAAAAATAGCCCAAGAATTTATAGGAAAAGTAAATCAAGAAAAATCAATACTATACGCATACAGTACATTTAATGCAAACTATCCTCAGTTTCATATTGATGTAAACAGAGATAAAATTTCATCACTTGGATTAAAACTAGATGATGTATTTGGTGTACTTCAAGCAAATCTAGGATCACTTTACGTAAATGATTTTAATAAATTTGGAAAAACATATAAAGTATTTGTTCAAGCAGACCAAAAGTTTAGAGAAGAGAAAGCAAATATTAGTAACTTTTTTGTAAAAAACAATGATGGAGAGATGATTCCACTTAGCACTGTTGTAAAAATCTCTCAAGTTACAGGAGCTAATACAATTACTCACTACAATGGGTATCAAAGTATTGCGCTAAATGGATTACATAACTTACAAGAAGGTTATAGTTCGGGAGATGCTTTAAAGGCTTTAGAAAAGGTAGCAAAAACACTTCCAAACTCAGTTGGATATGAATTTGCAGGAATGTCATTACAAGAAAAAGAAGCAGGAAATGCTGCTATTTATATTTTTGCACTTTCACTACTTATGGTGTTTTTATTCCTTGCAGCACAGTATGAGTCATGGATGATGCCTTTAATGATTATGCTTCCTATTCCAGCAGTTATGTTTGGAGCATTAGGAGCAAATATGTTAGCAGGACTTTTAAATGATACTTATACCCAAATAGGACTAGTTTTATTAATAGGAATGTCCTCTAAAAATGCTATTTTAATTATAGAGTTTGCAAAAGAGCTTAGAGAAAAAGGTGAATCAATTATTGATTCAGCAATAAAAGCTTCAACAATGAGATTAAGAGCAATTCTAATGACTATTTTCTCATTTTTACTAGGTATTCTACCTCTTGTATTTGCAAGTGGAGCAGGAGCTGCATCAAGACAATCTCTTGGTACTGCTGTATTTGGTGGTATGATTATGTCAACAATATTAACACTTCTTTTAACACCTGTACTTTTTGTAGTACTTCAAAGATTAAGAGAAGGGAAAAATAAAGAACAAAAGGAAATTTCAAATGCTTAAGAAAATAAAACTATTATCTACAGTTTGTATGATTCTTCTATCTACTAATATTAATGCAAAGATAATTTCTCTAGAAGAACTAATAAATATTGCAGTGGAAAATAATAGTAATATCAAAATAAGTAAATATACTAAAGAAAAACAAGAAGCATCATATAAATTAACAAAAACTGAATATCTTCCAAAAGTAGTTTTAAATGGTGAATTTGCAAGTTACGACATAAGAAGTGGGGGAATAAAATTTGATGATAATAGTGTTACGGGATATACACTAAGTGCAAGTCAACTTCTTTATGACTTTGGTAAAACTTCAAATCAAATTAGGACAGCAAAAAAAAATCTAGAAGCATCAAACTTTGAGACAGTACAAAATATTTCAGCAACAGTATTAAATACAAAAAAAGCCTACTACAATATTTTGAATAACTATCAACAAATAAGTCTTGCAAAAGAGTCAATTAAAATTGATGAACTCCACTTAGAACAAGCAGATAACTATTTTAAAGCAGGAGTTAGAACTTTAATAGATGTAACAGATGCAAAACTTCAACTATCTAACTCAAGACTATCCCTTGTACAATCAAAGTATAGTTTAAAGAATGCAAAGACAAATCTAATTTCAATACTTGGGGTTCAAAATAGTAATGAAATAGAGATAAAAGAAGATGCCAAAATAGAAACAGCACTAAAAAACTTTAAAAGAAACAACTTAAACCTAGAAAAACTACTTAAAACTGGTCTTGAAAATAGAGCTGAGATAAAAGTCTTTGAAAAACAAATCGAAGCTTCTAAACTTCAACTTGATAATACAAATAAAGAGTATTACCCTACTTTAGATTTTCAAGCGACTCATAGTGATAAAAACTCTGATGAAATTGCTAGTATTGACTCAAGACAAACTACAGCTGGAATATATCTAAAATGGAATCTATATACAGGGAATTCAACTGAACATAATAAAAAAATTGCTCTAGTAAACTTAAATAGTTTAAAACAGCAATTAGTGCAACAAAAACTTCAAATAAAAGAAGACATAACAAATGCATACCTACAAGTTAAAGAAAATGAAGAAAATATAAATATAGGTATTTTAAATCTAAAACTATCAGCTGATAAGCTAGATTTAGCAACACAAAGATATAAAGCAGGATTAAATGATTTAGTAGAAGTAAATGATTCAAAACTTGGTTTTACAAAAGCAAAAAGCCAATTAATCAACTCATACTACAACTATCTAAACTCACAAGCAACTCTTGATTATGAAATTGGTGTTATCTACTAAAACCACACCACTTAGACACAATATTTTTTTAATATCCTTTTATACAAAACAAAAGGATATTAAAAATGAGAATAAAAACTCCTCTTATCTTATTTATTTCACTACTTATTTTTACAGGTTGTGCAAATAAGATTAAACTTGAACCTAATAAGGCAATCAATGACACCTCTAAATTGGAACCTTCTATTCATAGTGAAAATACATATTACTATTTAAAAAAAGATGCAGACTTTTCAAAATATAATAAAATTGATATTCCAAAAGTCGACACTTATGTAAAAAACAAAAATAGCTTGAAAAATGGAAATCTTTTAAATAATATATCCCTATACTTTACTACAAAACTACAAAAAGATTTAAAAAACATAATAAAGGATGAAAGAGTAAATAAAAACTCTTTATTAATTGAATCATCAATAATATTACTAGACTTATCTTATGATAACTTAGAGATATATCAATATTTACCATATGGTTTAGCATTTACTGCAATAAAAAGAACTACAGGGATTGAAGAAAAGAAGATTAGAACTAACTTTGTTTTAAAAATACTAGATAAAAAAACAAATGAAACATTAGCAATAATTATTGAATATGATATAACAAATACAAAATTAAATAATTTTGATGAATTAAATATTAACAATTTAAAACCTATACTAGATAAAAGAATAATAAAATATAAATCTAGATTTTTGGATTTAAAAAAAGGAAAATACGAAATATAGACTATATAAGTTTAATAATATAAGAACTATTTATTAAAAATTATATATCATAGTATATTATAAAAAGGAGTATTGTTGTGAGGTTTTATCAATTTTTATTACTAGCATTAATTATCATATCTTTTACTTCATGTAGTTTAAACTTTAATAATTATGAATTAAAAACAGACTTAGATACAACAGGAGAAAACAAGGCCTATATCTCAGGGACAATTATTA
The DNA here is from genome assembly GCA_947494995.1 of uncultured Campylobacterales bacterium. Classification (GTDB taxonomy): domain Bacteria; phylum Campylobacterota; class Campylobacteria; order Campylobacterales; family Arcobacteraceae; genus Halarcobacter. The sequence goes on from CANLWY010000005.1 coordinate 131,985, forward strand.
AAAATGATAAAAGCGATAAACCCTACCATTTAATTTTATATAAAGTTATAAAAGAAAAAGATGATAAATATTTCTATCAATTAGTAGAATTTTCTACACATTTAAAAAATGAAAACTTTCAATTTGTTGTACAACCTGGAGCTTACTTCCTTTATGCTTGTCAAAACCCTACAAAAATAACAGAAAAAAGATTAGGCTATGAGTTTTATTCTGATTATGTAGAACTAAATAAAAAGAAAAACCGTATAGATATAGAAGTAAAAATGAGTAATGATTTACAAGAAGTTACAGATGATAATATCTTAATTGAAACAACAACACAAAAATCAATACTTGATAAAATTTCATTTAAAGAACAAAAAACACTTGATGATAATATTTTCAAAAGAGATAATGCATCAATTGGATTATGGAAACCCCTTGAATTTTTTAAAAATATAGGTGGTGGAGTTTATACCTTAGAAAAGTTTGATAAAAGAAAAATTCCTGTTTTATTTGTCCATGGAATGAACGGTACACCACTAGATTTTGTCTCAATTATAAATAAACTAGATAAAAATAAATTCCAAGCTCTAGTATACTATTATCCAACAGGAATAAATCTAAACTATAGTGTTGACATATTAAAAACTGTTTTTGATTATATAAGAAATAAATATCAAATAAAAAAGACACTTATAGTTTCTCATAGTATGGGAGGACTTGTATCTAGGGGATTTATAAATATATATAAAGATAAACTAGAAATTCCAATACTAATTACAATTTCAACTCCTTGGAATGGTCAAAAATTTGCAAAGTTAGGAGAAGATTATATTAAATATTTACCTCCTTCATTTTTAAATATGATTCCAGGATCAGTTTATCAAAAAAAAATACTTGAAGACTCCTTTCCAAAAAACTTAAAACATCATCTTCTTTTTGGCTATAATGGAAAATCATCTCTAGTATTAGAAAAAAGTAATGATGGTACTATTTCTTTAAGTAGTCAACTTTTTGAAAAGGCTCAAAATCAGAGTTTTGAAGTTTATGGTTTTAATGAAAATCATATTTCTATCCTAAAATCAAAAAAGGTCATTAATAAAATTAATACAATTTTAGACTCCATATAGGTTTATTCTATTTTTTTTGATATTATTTCAAAAAACAAATAGGTAAATAAAAATGAAACTTATTAAAATACTTTTTCTTCATATACTTTTTTTTGCAATAGTAAATGCAAATGACTTAGATAAACTATATGAAGAAGCTCAAAGTTTAGAATCAGATGGAAACTATAAAGAAGCAATGCTTTTATATAAACGCATTGCTATAAAAGAAAGAACTTCAAATAGATCATATATTGATGAAGAACAAAAAAAAGTAAAAGTCTTTAAAGAAATTATAGATCCAATAGAAGATAAAGAAACAGCTGAAACAATTGAGCAGATTGTTGCTTCAAAATTTAATCTATACCCTTATCATGAAAACTACTTTTTACCTTTTTCATATGATACAAAAAAAAGAGTAGATGGAAGAGGACAAACAGAAGCAAAATTCCAGTTAAGTGTAAAGAAACCTATAGTGGATAATTTATTTGGACTAAATGAAACTATTTACTTTGGATACACCCATACTTCATGGTGGCAACTTTATGAAGATTCTGCACCATTTAGAGAGACTAACTATAAGCCAGAAGTTTTTGTAACAATACCATATGGAAAAAGTAATAAAACTTCATTAAAAGGTTTTAAACTTGGATTTCTTCATGAATCAAATGGTCAAAATAAACCTGAATCAAGGTCATGGAATAGATTATACTTAGAGAGTTATTTCCAAGCAGGAAACCTATTTATTGTTCCAAAAATTTGGTATAGAATTCCTGAAAAAGAAAAAGAAGATGATAATCCAGATATAGAAGATTATATGGGATATGGAGATTTAACTTTATTATATCCATATAAAAAACATACTTTTAAACTTCTACTTAGAAATAATTTAAACTTTAGTGATAATAAAGGTTTTGCAGAATTTGATTGGTCATTCCCTTTCTTTGGTTCAAAAAATACCTTTGGGTATCTTCAATTATCTACTGGATATGGAGACTCGTTAATTGACTATGACAAAGAAATAAATCGAATGAGTTTTGGAATATCTCTCTCTAGATAACAACTAAACCACTTTAAGAGTTTTTATATTTATATAAAATATATTGTATAAAAACTCTTAAAAAAGACCTCCCTTAGAACTTGAACATTTTTATAAATTTAAAACAAGCATAAAATAAATTCATAAGTGAATAAATATTCATTTTTTATTTCATTTTTCAAACTCCTAAAATAGGGGCTTACACCTTATTTATTAATTAATTCTTAAAATTTTAATCAATATTTTCATATTAAGCTATTGACAAATAATAAAAAAATATTGTATGATTTCAAACATAAATCGCGATTATTTTTTAATTTAGATTATTTATTAATCTTGATTGTAAAAATATATTCTTTGGTTTTAAAAATATTTCAACGGAGGTTTCAAAATGGAACAGAAAAAGGTAGGTATTGAACCTAAAATATTTTTCCCCTCGCTAATTATTGTAGGTATTCTTGCATATTTAGTAGTAAGAGATTTAGATGCAGCAAATAAAGTTATTAATGCAACATTTAAATATATTACAAATCAATGGGGCTGGGCGTTTATTTGGTATATGATTGGTTTTGGTGGTATCTGGGCTTGGATGCTTTTTGGTCCTATGAAAGACAAAAAGTTAGGTGAAGAAGAACCTGAATTTAGTAATACAAGCTGGATTTTCTTAATGTTCGCATCTTGTACTTCAGCAGCCGTACTTTACTGGGGAACAGCAGAAGCATATTATTATATAGCTTATCCGCCATTTGCATATGAAGCATTCTCTCCTGAAGCAAAAGAGCTTGGTCTTGCATATAGTTTATTCCACTGGGGTCCATTAGCTTGGGCTGGATATGCAGTATTAACAGTTGCCTTTGGTTACTTCATTTGGGTTAAAAAAATCAATGTAATGAGACCAAGTGGTTGTATTGAAGGTGCAGTTGGTGAAAAACTTGCAAAAGGTTGGTTAGGAACAGTTATTGATAACTTCTATATCGTAGCACTTATTTTAGCAATGGGTACTAGTTTAGGTCTAGCAACTCCATTAGTTACTGAGTGTATGGAGTGGTTATTTGGTATTGAAAGAACTCTTCAATTAGATGCAATGATTATTACTTGTTGGATTGTTTTCAATGCAGTTTGTGTTGCATTTGGTTTAACAAAAGGTATTAAACTTGCTAGTGATATTAGAAGTTACTTAACTATTATAATGCTTGCTTGGGTTCTTATTATTGGATCTTCTGCATTTACAGTTAATTACTTTACTGATTCTGTTGGAGTTATGTTTGATAACCTAGGAAGAATGTTATTTTATACTGATGCAATTAGACAAGGTGGATTCCCTCAAGGTTGGACAGTATTCTACTGGGCTTGGTGGGTAGTATTTGGTATTCAAATGTGTATCTTCTTAGCAAGAATTTCAAGAGGTAGAACAGTTAGAGAAATATGTTTAAATATGGTTGTTGGACTTACTCTTACAACTTGGGCTATGTGGACTATTCTGGGAAGTAACACGGTAAGTGTTATAAATAACAGTTTAATAAATCTTCCTGAAATTGTAAAAAATGAAGGTTTAGCTAGAGCTATTATTGAAACTTGGGCAAGTTTACCATTATCTACTATTACAATGTGGGGATTCTTCATTTTATGTTTCCTTGCGACAGTAACACTTATTAATGCTTGCTCATATACATTAGCAATGTCTACTTGTAAAGAGGCTTCTGGATATAGCGAACCTCCATTATGGGTTAGAATTGGATGGTCAGTTCTTGTAGGTATTATTGGTATTACACTACTTGCTCTTGGAGGGTTAAAACCATTACAAACAGCTATTATTGCCGGTGGTTGTCCACTATTCTTTGTAAATATCATGATTATGGTTTCATTCTTCAAAGATGCAAAAAAGAACAAATGGTATTAATAAAAATATATTGAAAATTATAAAAAGGTTATAAAGAGATGATTAATTTTAAACTTACAGATGAACAAGAACTATTTGTTGATGGTGTAAAAGATTTAATGGAAAGAGAAAACTGGGAAGCTTACTTCGCAGAATGTGATGAAAAACATGAATATCCAATTAAATGGGTAAAAGAGTTAGCTGAATTAGGTATTGACACTATGCTTCTTCCTGAGGAGCATGGTGGTATGGATGAATCTATGGTTACACTAACTGCTATTTGGGCTGAGTTAGGAAGACATGGTGCACCAACTTATGTACTATACCAATTACCTGGATTTAGTACTATCTTAAGACATGGTTCTCAAGAACAAATCGACAAAATATTTAAATTCAGAGGAACAGGAGAGCAGATGTTTAACTCTGCTATTACTGAACCTGGTGCTGGTTCTGATGTAGGAAGTTTACAAACTACTTATAAAAGAAAAGACGGAAAAGTATATTTAAATGGTCAAAAATGTTTTATTACAAGTAGTTTAGGAACTCCTTATTTAATTGTAATGGCAAAAGATGCAGACTCTGAATCACCAATCTTTACAGAATGGTTTGTTGATATGGAAAAAGCAGGTATCAAACTTACTCCTTTAGATAAATTAGGATTAAGAATGGATAGTTGTTGTGAGGTTGTATTTGACAATGTTGAACTTGAAGAAAAAGATATGTTCGGAACTGAAGGTGAAGGTTTTAACAGAGTTAAAGCTGAATTTGATGACGAAAGATTCTTAGTAGCTTGCACAAACTATGGTGTAGCTTTATGTGCCTTTGAAGATGCTGCAACATATGCAAATCAAAGAGTACAGTTTGGAGAAACTATTGGAAGAACTCAATTAATTCAAGAAAAATTTGCACATATGGAAATGAAATTAAATGCAATGAAAAATATGCTATTTGAAACAGCTTGGAAAATTGATAATGAAACAGTTACTTCAGGAGCAACTGCAATGTGCAAATATTATTGTGCAAACGAAGCGTTCTCTGTAATTGATACTTCAATGCAAGTACTTGGTGGTATTGGTGTTACAGGTCATAGAGTTGGAAGATTCTGGAGAGATTTAAGAATTGATAGATTATCTGGTGGTTCTGATGAAATGCAGATCTTAACTTTAGGAAGAGAAGTTCTTAAAAAATATAGATAATCTATAAAGGAAAAATTATGTCAAGTAAAGTACAAACACCAAAATTTGGACCACTTTCAGGGATGAAAGTCGTTTTTTCAGCAATTGAAATTGCTGGACCTTTCTCAGCGCAAATGTTCGCTGAGTGGGGAGCTGAAGTTATTTGGATTGAGCACTCTGCTTATGCAGATACAATTAGAGTACAACCAAATTACCCAGAATTATCAAGAAGAAATTTACATGCCTTATCTTTAAATGTTTTTTCAGAAGAAGGTAGAGAAGTTTTCCTAAAACTAATTGAAGATGCAGATGTTTTCATTGAGGCTAGTAAAGGACCTGCTTTTGCAAAAAGAGGTATTACAGATGAATTATTATGGGAAAAAAATCCTAAATTAGTTGTTGGTCACCTTTCAGGTTTTGGTCAATATGGTACTGAAGAGTATACTCATTTAGCAGCATATAATACTATTGCTCAAGCATTTAGTGGATACTTAATGCAAAATGGAGATGTGGATCAACCAATGCCAGCATTCCCATATACTGCTGATTATATGGCAGGATTTGCAGTAACTAGTTCAGTTTTAGCGGCTGTTTATAATGCACAAAAAACTGGTCAAGGTGAAAGTATTGATATTGCTATGTATGAAGTAATGTTAAGAGTTGGTCAATACTACATGATGGACTACTTAAATGGTGGTGAAATGTGTCCTAGAATGACAAAAGGAAAAGATCCTTTATATTGTGGATGTGGACTTTATAAATGTAGCGACGGATACATCGTATTTGAAATTGTAGGTGGCGCACAGGTAAAAGCAATGTTTACAGAGTTAGGAATTGAACACTTACTTGGAACAGAAGAAGTGCCTGAAGGAACTCAACTTATTGCAAGAAGTATGCCTGTTGCGGAACCATTAGAAGATAAATTAGATTCATTCTTCCTTAAAAAAACAGTTGAAGAAGCATTAGCTCTTCTTGCAAGTCATAAAGTTGCAGGAGCAAAAGTTCTTGATGTTCATGAACTACAATCAAATCCTCAATATCTTGCAAGAGAATCTTTTACAGAATGGACATCTCAAAATGGTAAGAAAGTAAAAGGTCCAAATGTAATGCCTAAGTTTAAAAACAACCCAGGAAAGATTTGGAGAGCAAAACCTTCATATGGAAAAGATACAAAAGTGATTTTAGAAGATTTAGGTTATAGCCAAGAAGAGATTGATGGTTTAAAAGAAAATAAGATAGTAAATATCGGTTAATTTAATAAAATAGTTGTAAAAAAGGAATTTTTGTGGATATTATTGAACAAGAAAATTTACGTCAAATGTGGGACGAACTTGCTAAAATAAACGGCAATAAAAAAGCACTCATCTTTGAAGATATTTTAGGATTTACAAGAGAATATTCATATAGAGAATTAAATGAAATGATAAATAAGGCAGCAAACTTATTTCTTTCATTGGATATAAAAAAAGGCTCTAAAGTAATACTTCAATTAAGAAATAGCCCTGAATTCCTTTTTAGTTGGTTTGGATTAGCAAAAATAGGAGCAATAGCTGTACCTGTTAATGCTCATTATTTATATGATGAATGTAGTTTTATTATAAAAAAATGCCAACCTAAACTAGCTATTATTGAAGAGGATTTTTTACATATTTATGAAAAAGTTAAAGAAAACAATAATTCAACTATTGAACATATATTAATATCTAGAGCAAAAAAAGAAGTTAAAAATGAGTTTATTGATTTTAATAAATCTTTAAATAACTACAATAATATTTTAGATGAGATAATCCCCATATCGAATCAAGATACAGCAGAGATATTATTTACTTCAGGAACAACATCCTTTCCAAAAGGTGTAGTTATAACTCATTATAATTTAATGTTTGCAGGAAAGTTTACTTCTTGGCAAGCTTCATTACAACAAGATGATAGGTTTTTAACCGTTATGCCTGCTTGGCATATTGATTTTCAATGTACTGTTGCCATGCCCACTTTTGTCTCTGGCGCAACTTTTGTTCTTCTAGAAAAATATAGCGCGAGAAAATTTTGGAACCAAGTATGTGTTTATAAAGCTACAATCACTGAATGTATACCAAAAATTATGTGTACTTTATTAATGCAACCAGCAAAGGCTTGGGAAAAAGATCATTGTTTAAGAGAAGTATTTTATTACTTAAATATGTGTGATAAGGATAAAGATGCTTTTATTGAACGTTTTAACATAAAGTTGTTAACCTCTTATGGTATGTCAGAGACAATTGTAGGGCTTATTGGTGATAGGCCTGGAGATGAAAGAAAATGGCCATCTATTGGAAAAGTAGGTTTTGGTTATGAAGCAAAAGTTATAGCTTGTGATGGAAAAGAAGTAAATCCAAATGTAATAGGTGATCTATATATTAAAGGAATCCCCGGAAAAACTATTTTTAAAGAATATTATAAAGAACCAGAAATCACAAAAGAAGTTTTAAGTGATGATGGGTGGTTCAATACTCAAGATAGCGTTTATGTAGATGAATCTGGATATTTTTATTTTGTTGATAGAAAATCAAACTTAATAAAAAACTCTGGAGAAAATGTTTCTAGTATTGAAGTAGAAAACTTTTTATGTTCACATCCAAAAATTGCAGAAGCAGCTGTAATTGGAGTCGAAGATAAAATCTGCAATGAACTTATAAAAGCATTTGTAGTATTAAAAGACAAAGAACAGTTGAGTGAAGATGAAATAATAGATTATTGCTTTAATAATCTTGCAAAATTTAAAGTTCCTAATGAAATTGAAATTTTAAATTCTCTTCCTAAAACAGTTACAGGAAAAATAAAAAAGAATAAATTAAGAGAAAAAGAAAGGATAGATAATGGCAATTAAAACAGAAATGGTAGGTCAAACTTATGGACCTTTTATTAGAGATTATGACTGGAAAGCATTAAGTCTATTTGCATTAGGTAGTGGTGCAGCATTTGATGGAAAAACTGGTTTAAAATATGTTTATGAAGAAAAAGGTATGAAAATGCTTCCTACATTTGGAGCAATGCCAATTGTAGATGCTGAAGTTACAAAAACAATTGACTGGGGATATGACTACACTGGTTCTTTACACTGGAGCTTTGATGTTAAGTTTCATAACCCATTAAAAAAACTTGAAGGTAAATTAAGTACTAAAGTATTATTAAAAGGTTTATTTGACAGAGGTGAAGGTAGAGGTACTTTAGCACAACATATTGGTGAAACTTATGATGATGATGGTACGCACCTTTTTACTTGTGAGAGTTGGGATTGTTGTATCTTTGATGGTGGTTGGGATGGACCAAAAGCACCTAAAGATATCGTAGAAATTCCAGAAAGAGAGCCTGATTTTGAAGTTACTGAAGTAATTGCAGAAAATAGAGCATTAATCTATAGACTTTCAGGAGATACTCACCCTCAACATGTTGATTGGGATTATGCACAAGAAGTTGGATATCCAAAACCAAACTGTCATGCAGTAAGTACTGCTGGTGTTGCTTGTAGACATATTATTGATACTGTTTTAGATGGAGACCCTGATAGATTAACTAGATTTAAAACAAGAATTACTAAACCACTATTCCCAGGGTGTACAGTAAAAACTCAAATCTGGAAATGGGATGATAACTCTGTAAGATTTAGAGTTATTGATGCAAATGATCCAGAAATGATCTATTTTAATTTTGCATTAGCAGAATTTAAATAAGTCAAATTTAAAAAGGTGGGTAATCCACCTTTTTAACATAAAAGTAGTGTTTTTTATATGTACTTTTTAAGTATTTATAGAAAATTTTATTTATAAAGGAGTTAATATGGCAAAAAAAATTAACACACCTGAATTTGGACCACTTTCTGGCGTTAGAGTAGTATTTTCTGCAATGGAAATTGCAGGGCCTTTCTCAGCACAAATGATGGCAGAATGGGGTGCAGAAGTTATCTGGTTAGAAGGTACTTCTTATGGAGATACAATTAGAGTACAAAAAAATTACTCTCAATATTTTAGAAGAAACCTTCATAGTTTATCAATTAATATTTTCTCAGATGAAGGGAAGGAAGCTTTCTTAAAACTTATTGAAACTGCTGATATCTTCATTGAATCAAGTAAAGGGCCATCATTTGCAAGAAAAGGTTTAACTGATGAACTACTATGGGAACATAATCCTGCTTTAGTTATAGGACACCTTTCTGGATATGGACAATATGGAGTTGAAAAATATATGAAACTTCCAGCATATGATCATATTGCAGAAGCATTCAGTGGATACTTAATCCAAAATGGAGATGTGGATCAACCAATTCCTCCATATCCTTATGCAGGAGATTACTTCACTGGATTTACAATGTTAAGTGCTACTTTAGCAGCACTTTATAAAGCTAAAGAAACTGGTATTGGTGAAAGTATTGATGTTGCTATGTATGAATCACTACTATGTGTTGGACAATACTATATGAGTGACTATTTCAATGAGGGTAAATTATACCCTAGACAGACAAATGGTAAAGATCCAATGTGTGCAGGAGTTGGAGTTTATAAATGTAGTGATGGATACATTGTTATGGATTTAGTTGGATGGAAACAAGTTCAAGGAATGTTAACGCAAATGGGTGAAGATCATTTATTAGGAAAGGGAGATTATCCTGAAGGAACTCAAATGATACTAGGAGACACTTCTCATGCTAAATATTTAGAAGAAAAATTTGATATTTTCTTTGCACAAAAAACAGTAGCAGAAACTGAAGAACTATTTACAAAGCTAGCAGTTGCAGGGACAAAAGTACTTACTATTCCTGAACTTCAAGAAAAAGATCAGTATATTGCTAGAGAAAACTTTATTGAGTGGGACTCTATGGATGGAAACAAAGTAACAGGAATTAATACTATTCCAAAATTTAAAAAGAATCCAGGAAAAGTTTGGAGAGCTATGCCAAATAGAGGTATGGATTCAGAAGCAATTTTAAGTGAACTAGGTTATTCAGAAGATGAAATTAAATTATTAGCAGATAGTGGAATTGTAAAACTAACTGCAGAAAAATAAAAGGATTATAAAATGGCAATTGACTTAAATTGCGTTGGAAAAACTTATGGGCCATATGAAGTTAACTATGATATTACTCAATTAAGTATTTTTGGTCTAGGAAGTGGTGCTGCAAGAGATAGTAAATCAGATTTAGATTGGGCCTATGAAAAAGATTTAAAAATTAATCCAGTTTACCTATCAACCTTTGTTGCATCAGATGAAGTAACACAAGATATAGATTTTGGCTTTGATTGGGCAGGGATACTTCATTGGGGTATTGATATGAATATTCATAAACCTTTAACAAAATTATCAGGGAAATTAACAACCCATGTAAAATTAAATGCTTTATATGATAGAGGTGAAGGTAAAGGTTGTTTAGCTCAAAAAATTGCTGAAACTTTTGATGAAGATGGCGATAAACTTGTCACAATTGATAACTGGGATTGCTGTATCTATGATGGTGGTTTTGGAGGTGAAAAAGCTCCTAAAGATATTGTCGAGATGCCAGAAAGAGAACCAGACTTTGAAATTGAAGAAAAATTAGAATTAAATCAACCTAATATTTTTAGACTTCTAGGATGTTATCATCCTTTACACGTTGACTGGGAATATGCTCAAAAGTATGATTATCCAAGACCTATTCATATGGCTCTTGCTTTATCAGGAATGGCTAGTAGACATATTTGTAATACATTATTAGATAGAGACCCAACAAGATTAACAAGATTTAAGCTAAGATTCGCAGGAATTATTTATCCCGGAACAACAGTTAAAACACAAATTTGGAAATGGGATGATAACTCTGTAAGATTTAGAGTTATTGATGCTATAGATTCAAATAAAGTATTATTAAATTTTGCATTAGCAGAATTTAAATAAAATACAAAAAAAGAGTGGACAAGCCACTCTTTTTTTAACTTAAAAGTTTTCAAACTTTTAAACAATTAGTATAATTGCCTCATAAAGGAGTTTTATTATGGGAGAAATACTATTTTCTATTTTTATTGGTTCATGTTTAATATTTACAGGAGTACTACTAAATTTTTATATGTATAAAGAACAAAAAAAATTTGCTCCAAAAGAAAAAATTAAAAAGTAAAAGTCATGAATGTTTATATAATTGGAGTTCTAATTAGTGTATTGATATATATATTAATAGGTTTACTTGTTGGACGTAAAATAAAAAATGTAGAAGACTATTATGTGTCAGGTAGAAATGCTACGACTCTTTTTATCACTGGTACAATATTTGCATCAATGTTAAGTTCAAATGGTTTTATGGGTGATACTGCTTATGCTTATGATGGAAATATAACAACCCTAGTATTACTTAATACTCTTTGTGGAATGGGATATATAATTGGAGGTCTGTTTTTTGGTCGTTATATTCGTAGATCAAAAGTAAATACAATGCCCTCATACTTTGCTAAAAGATTTAACAGTAAAAGAATTCGTAGATTTGCAGGAATCATTACTATATTTTCTCTAAGTGCTTATCTTTTAAGTGTTATTCAAGGGACAAGCCAATTAATGGAAATGATGATGGGACTTGATAGAGTCTACTGTCTTCTTATATCTTGGTTCTGTATTATGGCATTTACTTTATATTCCGGTTCAAAGGGAGTTATCATAACAGACACTGTTATGTTTATGTTCTTTTTAACTGCTACTATAGTTGCAGGACTATATATTTTTGATGCTGCTGGTGGAGTAACTAATTTAGTTGAAAACTTAATGAAAAATCCAAACACACCAGAAGGATTATTAGCTTATCATGGAAATACAAATGGATCATCTATCTTTGATACTGTATTTTATGGATTTACCATAGGAATTATTTGGATGATAACTGTTGCAGTTAGCCCTTGGCAAGCAGGAAGAAACCTAATGGTTAAAAATGAGCACATCATATTTAGATCTGGTGCTATGGCTTTTTTAATAATTGTATTTTTCCTTACATATCTTTATATTATGGCAATTTCAGTAATTCAATTAAACCCAAATATGGAAAATGCAGAAACTGTTATTATATGGACTGCTTTTGAGGTTATGCCTGAGTTTGTAGGAGTACTACTTCTAACAGGAATTATGTCAGCAGGATTATCATCTGCTTCAACATTTTTATCTGTTGTAAGTTTTTGTATGACAAGTGATGTCTTAGAAAAAAAGTTTAAAAGCGAAAAAGAGAATATCAATTTTACAAGAATAGTTATTTTTATAATAAGTACAATAGCTCTTATTTTAGCGTACCTTGATTTATCTTCAATGCGTATTATTGCTTGGTTTGCAAGTACAATAATTGCAGCTTCGTGGGGTTATTTAGCATTTGCTAGTGTTTGGTGTAAAAGAATCACAGAAAGAGGTGCATATCTTGCAATGTTAGGTGGTTTTTATGGATATTTAATAACAAAATGTTTAAAAGAGTTTGGAGACTTTCCTTTCACAAACCTTTTTGATCCTTTTTTCATGGGAGTTTATATAAGTATTGCGCTAGGAATGTTAGGCTCTTTAGGACAAAAAAGAACAGAGTATGAAATTAACTTTTTAAAGAATTTACATATACTTCCTCCAAGTGAGATAGTTGTAAAAGAGTATAAAAGAGATCGAATTTTTGGGTGGTTATTAATTGGTGCAGGGATATTTGTTATGTTCTTTCTAATCAAATATTGGGCTTTACCTTATAATGAAATCCTTGGAAATCAAATTTGGTAAAGACTTCTAAAAAATTAATAAAAGAATAAAAAGGACAAAAAATGGTATTTGAAATGTTATATAGTAAAATCCATAGAGCAACTGTAACAGATGCAAATTTAAATTATGTTGGCTCTATTACTATTGATGAAGAGTTGATGAATGCAGCAAAACTAAGAGTTGGACAAAAAGTTGATATTGTAAATATTAATAATGGAGAAAGATTCTCTACATATGTAATAAAAGGGAAAGCTGGGAATAGAGATATCTGCTTAAATGGTGCAGCTGCAAGAAAAGTACAAAAAGATGATAAAATTATTATTATTGCATATACTAGTATTGATAGTAAAGAAATAGAGCAACATAAACCCTTAGTTGTATTATTAAACAATGAAAATAATATTGAATTAATTGATGATAAATTAATTGCAGAAGAGTACAATTAAAAACACATATTCATCTACAATGTAATACCTATTTTAATTAAATAGAAGTTTAAAAAAGAAAAATTAAATAATGATTAATATATAATCAGTTATCTAAAAAAACTTTGATTTTATAAAAAGGTATTACATGTCAGAAAAAGAAGAAAGAGAACAATTAAAACAGTATAGAATTATGCGTTACTTCATAGATGCGACAATTGAAATAATTGAAGAAACAGGAATCGAAGGAGTAACAATTAGAAAAGTTGCAAATCAAGCAGGTTATACAAGTGCTACTTTATATAACTATTTTGATAATTTGACTCATCTAATTTTTCTTGCGAATATGTGCCATTTAGAAAAATATAATGAAAGCTTACCTAAATGTATTGAAAACTGCAAAAATCCAATTGATGTATATATGTCAATATGTAAATGTTACACAAAACACTCATTTGAAAAACCTGAAATATTTGAGCTTCTTTTCTTTTCTCAAAGAAGTGATAAATTTGAAGAGTACACAAATCAATACTATGAACTATACCCTAAAAGAGAGAAGAAAATTAAATCAAAGATGTTAAAAAAACTATTTCATTTAAATAATCTTCATAATAGAAGTTTTAACTTATTATTACCTTGTATTGAAGAAGGAATGATAGAAAAAGAAGAGGCTATAGATTTTACAGATATTTGTCTTCGATTTAATAAAACAATTTTACAAGATGTAAAAAATAAAATTTTAGATAAAGAAGAAGCAACTGCCCTACTTCTGAAATATTATTCTCAACTATTAAAATTCTATTTAAAACCTGATTTTAGACACTTAGTTGATGAGGCTATGGTAAATATAACAAAATAGTAAAACTTCTTTAATTTTTGTAAAAACAACAAATCACCTCTTTTTACTTGACAAACTAATCATGATTATTTTATAATGTTGATTATAAAATATATTAGGATAATAAAATGTTACATAATAAGATTGATATCTATTCACATATGACAGATGAAATGAAAAAAGTTTTACAAATACAAGAAACAAATAGTAAGAAAGAGTCAAGTTCAGATTTACTTGATATAAGAGAAGAGTACGAAGAAGAAAGAAAGTTTTGGAATGAAGATGCACCAGAACTTTTTAAGGTTTTTGATAAAACAATTTCTGGTCCTTATGGTGATATATCACTTAGATTTTATTATCCAAATAATCAAGATATTAACAATTGTGTAGTCTTTATTCATGGTGGAGGTTTTATATTAGGTAGCTCTAACACCCATGATAAAACAATTAGAAACTTTGCTAAACACTCAAGCAGTGTTACAGTATCTATTGATTATAAGCTTTCACCTGAACATAAATTCCCTGTAGCTATTAAAGAGAGTGCTACTTTAGTAAAATATTTACGACAAAATGCTACAAAATATAAAATTAACAAAAACTCAATCTCTTTTGTTGGAGATTCCGCTGGCGCAAATCTTTGCTTAGGAACAACTCTTTTTCTAAGAGATGAATTAGAAGATATCTCTTTTATAAAATCTTTAATTTTATACTATGGACTATTTGGATTGAAAGACTCACCTTCAAGAAGAGTATTAGGAGGACCTTGGGATGGATTATCTAAAGAAGATCTAAAGTATTATGAAACTTCATACTTAAATAATGAAGAAGAATCAAATCATCCTTATTATGATTGTTTAAATGCTGACCTTTCATATGGAATTCCTCCTGTTTACTTAGCAGTTGCAGAACTTGATCCTTTAAAAGATGACTCTTTTGCATTAGAAAAAATTTTAAAAAAACATAATATAACTTGTGAACTAGAAGAATTTAAAGGAATGCTTCACTCCTTCTTACACTACTCTAGAATTGTTCCTCAAGCAG
Organism: uncultured Campylobacterales bacterium; assembly: GCA_947494995.1. Lineage (GTDB taxonomy): Bacteria > Campylobacterota > Campylobacteria > Campylobacterales > Arcobacteraceae > Halarcobacter. Next base: position 147,186 of record CANLWY010000005.1, read on the forward strand.
AACAAGCAATTATTGCAGGTAGTGATTTTTTTAAAAAACATACAAATAAATAAAAAGTAAAAATTATGGAAAATATTAAAATATCAGAAAAAGCAGATCTTCCTAGTATTTTTGGAAAATTTAAAATCCAGACTTTTAAAGAAGATATAAAAGAACACTTAGTGATTTTTTCAGAACAGATTGATGAAAATCCAATTGTTAGAATACATAGTGAATGTCTTACTGGTGATGCACTTGGATCCTTGAAATGTGACTGTAGAGAACAACTTGAACATTCATTAAAAACTATTAATAAAAAAGGTGGCATAGTAATTTATTTAAGACAGGAAGGAAGAAATATTGGTTTATACAATAAAGTAAATGCCTATGCTCTACAAGATAAAGGCTTTGATACCATTGAAGCAAATGAAAAGTTAGGTTTTAAAAAAGATGAAAGAACATACGAAATGGTAGATTTTATTTTAAAATATTTAAAAATAAAAAAAATTCAATTACTAACAAATAATCCAAAAAAAGTTGAATCACTAAAAGAGATTGAAGTTATAAAAAGATGTCCTATAGTAATGAATTCAAATGAATATAATGAGCAATATTTGAAAACTAAAAAAGAGTTAATGGGACATCTTTTTTAGGATAAATACTAAAAGGAAAAAAGGAAAAAAAATGCCAGAAAAAGATGAAAGAGAGAAGATAAAACAACATAGGATAATGAAATACTTCATTCAATCTACAATAAAAATCATTCAAGAAGAAAATATTGGTTCAGTTACAATTAGAAAAGTTGCAAATCATGCTGGATATACAAGTGCAACACTATATAACTACTTTGATAACTTAAGCCACCTAGTATTTTTAGCTAATATGACTCATTTAGAAGATTACAATAAAAAAATATTTAGATGTGTAAGCGATTGTAAAAACCCAATAGAAGTTTATATGTCTGTATGTAAATGTTTTTCAGTACACGCATATGAAAATCCTGAAATCTTCACACATCTATTTTTCTCACAAGAAAGAGAAAAATATGATGAATATACAGATCAATACTATGAACTGTTTCCTGAAAAGAAGGATACTGTAATACCTGAGGTTTTAGAAAAGATGTTTCATATAAACAATCTTTATAATAGAAGTTTTATTATGTTGAAAAAGTGTATTGATGAAGATTATATTGAAGAAGAAAATGCAAAAGATTTTAATGACATTTGTCTTAGGTTTAATAAAACAATCTTAGATGATGTTTCTAATAATTTATTAGCTAAAGATGAAGCCTTAAAATTGACATTAAAATATTATTATCAACTTTTTACTTTTTTTATAAAACCTGAATATAAATATATTTTAGAAGAGTACTACCCTAAACTAATCTCAAATAATAAAAAAATAGCACATTTTAATTAAACTTAATAATTCTTTATAAAAAAAACTAAATTTTAATTTTAATTCTCTTGACAAATAATCGTGATTATTGTAAGATTCTGATTATAAAAAGATCACGATTTTTTTAATAACTTAAAAGGAGAAATAAAATGAAAATTTTAGTTGGTTGTAAACTTGTACCAGAAGATCAAGATATCATTGTTAAACCTGATGGAACTCTTGATATGAATAAGGCTGCTCCAAAAATTAGTCAATTTGATTTAAATGCGGTTGAAACAGCAGTTGAAATAAAAAAAATGAATGAAGATGTGACTATCACAGCAATGAGTGTTGGAGGAAAATATCTTCAAAATGTAAAAGTTAAAAAAGACATGTTGTCTAGAGGTCCAGATGAATTAATTGCTATTAGTGATGAGAGCTATGAAAACATTCTACCACACCAAACAGCGCAAATTCTAGCAAATGCAGTTAAAGAAAACGAATGGGATCTTTTTATTTGTGGAGATGGATCAGGAGATCTTTATGCACAACAAACAGGTATTAGACTGGGTGCACTATTAGATGTACCTACAGTTAATGGTGTAAGCAAACTAATTTCAGTAGAAAATGAAAAAATTACTGTTGAAAGAGCTTTAGAAAATGAAGTTGAAACATTAGAGATTCCTCTTCCTGCAGTAATTTGTGTATCAGCAGATATTAATGAACCATCAATTCCAGGAATGAAAGCTATTTTAGCAGCTGGTAAAAAACCAGTAACAACTCCTGTTATAGACATTGAAGATTCAAAAGTTGTTGAATTAGTTGAAGTAAAAGCTCCTAAGAAAAAAGAGAGAGCTCATGTTGTTATTGAAGGCGATGGAGAAGATCAAATCGCTGAATTTGTAACTCACTTAAAAAAATTTATTTAATTATTGGAGAATAAAATGAGTAAAGTATCAAATGTATGGGTTTTTAGTGATGTTTCTGCACGTTTATCAGAAGTGATGACAGGAGCACTTGAGTTTGGTGAGAAAGTATCTGCTTTAGTTATTGGATCAGAGGAAGATGTTGCAAAAGCATATGCATATGGAGCAACTGAGGTTTTCCACTTAGGAGAAAATGATTCTTCAAAAATTATTGAAAGTTACGCAAAAACAGTTGCTTCAGTTATTAAAAATGAAGAAACATCTCTTGTTTTAATGCCAGGAATTAAAAGATGTAAATCATTAGCTTCTCTTTTAGCTGTTGAATTAAATGCAGGACTTGTAACTGAAGTATCAGCTATAGAAGTTGAAGATGATTCAATTAAATGTAAACACATGGTTTATGGTGGTCTTGCAATTGGTGAAGAAGCGATTACTACAAATGTAGCAATTGCTGTAATTTCAAGTGGTATTTTTGAAGAAGCTTCAGCTGATTCTTCTAAAACAGGTGAGGCAAAAACTGTTGAGTTTATTTCACCTGCTAAAGAGATTAAGTGTGTAGATAGAAAAGCAAAAGAAGGAAGTAGCGTAGATTTAAATAAAGCAAAAAATATTATTGCTATTGGTAGAGGTATTGCCAAACAAGAAGATATTCAGCTTGCAGAAAATTTATGTTCAATTATGGATGCAGAACTTGGTTGTTCAAGACCTATTGCAGAAGGTGAAAAATGGATGGAACACGAAAGATATATTGGTATCTCTAGTGTTATGGCAAAACCTGAAATCTACTTCGCAGTTGGAATCTCTGGACAAATTCAACATATGGTAGGTGCAAAAGATTCTCAAACGATTATTGCAATCAATAAAGATAAAAATGCACCAATTTTTGATTATGCTGACTATGGAATTGTAGGGGATTTATATACAATACTTCCTGCAATTACAGAAGCACTTAAAAAATAATACCAAATTTTATTTGAGGTGATTTATGTCTGAAGATAAATTTGACGCAATAATTGTTGGTGGTGGAATTGCAGGTTGCATCACTGGATATTTACTAGCCCAAGCAGGACTAGAGGCTCTTATTATTGAAAAAGGTAATTTTTCTGGAGCTAAAAATATGACTGGGGGCAGACTTTATGCCCACAGTATAGAGAAAATCTTTCCAGATTTTGCTAATGAAGCACCAATTGAAAGATCTATAGTACATGAAAAAATCTCTTTTATGACAGAAGAGAGTTGTGTAACAATGGATTATAATGCTCCTGAAGCAGAAAAAAATGAAGATCGTTCATATACTATATTAAGAACAAAATTTGATCAATGGTTAACACAAAAAGCTGAAGAATCAGGGGTTGGAGTTGTTCCTGGAATTAGAGTTGATGATCTAATTGTAAGAGATGGAAAGGTATGTGGAGTTATTGCAGCTGGTGAAGAGATGGAAGCTGATGTAGTAGTTCTTGCTGATGGAGTAAACTCTATTTTAGGTGAAAAACTTGGAATGGTATCAAAAGTTACACCTCATAACTGTGCTGTAGGTGCAAAAGAAGTAATCCAACTATCTAAAGAGCAAATAAATGATAGATTTAATTGTAGTGATGAAGAAGGTGCAGCTTGGTTATTTGCAGGAACTCCTTCTGATGGATATATGGGTGGTGGATTCTTATATACAAATGAAGACACAATTTCTTTAGGTGTAGTATTTGGTCTACATAATATTGAAAAAGCAGGAAAATCTATTCCTCAGATGTTAGAAGATTTCAAACAACACCCAACTATCAAACCTTTGATTGAAGGTGGTGAAATGGTTGAATACTCTGCTCATGTTGTGCCCGAAGGTGGATATAATATGCTTCCTAAAATGGTTGATGATGGAGTACTTATTGTAGGAGATGCAGCAGGACTTTGTCTTAATGTAGGATATACAGTAAGAGGAATGGACTTAGCAATTGCTTCAGGAGAAGCTGCAGCAAATGCAATCATTGCAGCAAAAGTTAAAAATGATTTTAGTAAAAATAGCCTTTCTTCATACACAAAAGAGTTAGATGATAGTTTTGTTATGAAAGATCTAAAACTTTATAAAGATTTACCAGAATTTTTAGATAATGAACGAATGTTCAATGATTATCCAGAAATGACTACTGGTATTATGAAAGATATGTTTACGATTAATGGACCAAGTACTCCTATTATGAAAATGGTAATGCCTCATCTTAAAAAAGTAGGATTTATGAACCTTCTTAAAGATGGATATAAAGGAGTCAAATCGCTATGAAAAATGAAGTAAATGTAGATGTAAAACTTGGAATAAACAAATTTTTTGTTGATGAAGGTGAAGCACATATTGAATTAGTTGATAATCCTGATCCAAAAGAGTTTAGAAAACTTGAAATTGCTTGTCCTGCAGGACTTTACAAAAAAGATGAAAATGGAAATATTCATTTTGACTATGCAGGATGTTTAGAGTGTGGAACATGTAGAGTTTTATGTGGAAAAACTATTATTAAAAAATGGGAATATCCAAATGGAACTTTCGGAGTAGAATTTAGATATGGATAAATAAAAACGAGGATATTTTTATCCTCCTTTTTATTAAAGGAATAAAATGACATATGAAATTGAAGGAATTAAACCTGTTATTAGTCAAAAAGCTTTTATTCACGAGACTGCTGTAATAATTGGTGACGTAATTGTTGAAGAAGGGGTCTATATTGGACCAAATGCTTCAATTAGAGGAGATTTTGGAAGAGTTATAATTAAAAAAAACTCTAATATTCAAGACAGTTGTACTTTACATGGATATACTGGTATTGATACTATTATTGAAGAGAATGGACATATTGGCCATGGAGTAATATTACATAGTTGTCATATTAAAAAAAATGCATTAATTGGAATGAGTGCTGTAATAATGGATGAAGCAGTCATTGGTGAAAATTCAATTATTGGTGCCCTATCTTTAGTTCCAGCTAAAATGAATATACCAGATAATCATTTGGCTATTGGAATTCCAGCTAAAGTAAAACGTAAATTAAGAGATCAAGAAATTGATTGGAAAAAAGAGAGTACACAATCTTATATTGATCTAACATTAAGATGTTTAAAAGATTTTAAAGCTTGTGAAGCATTAGATGAACTAACTGAAAATAGAGAAAATCAAAGATTTGAAATGGATTTTAAACCAAAAAACAACTAAAGTTTTTTGGTTTTCTCACCCTTCTTAAAATAAAACCCTTTTTTAATCTTTCTTTAAAATAACTAAAAATCAAAAATATTAAAAAAAAATTAAATTCTTCAACTAATTTCTTGACAAAATATTAAAAAAATGTGTATAATCAAAACATTAAAAATCACGATTAATTAATTTTATAGATTTTATATTAATCACGATTAAATACAAGGAGAAAAAATGAAATTTGTTAAGCTAAGTTTAGCTGCAATTATTGGTTTAGGTTCATCTGCTTTTGCAGCGGATTCTTTAGTAGATGCTTTTAAAGAAGCAAAAGTAAGTGGTCAAGTACAGACATATTTTTGGAATAGAGACAATGGAACAAATGATGAAAGTATTCTAAATTTTGGTTTAGATTTAAGTTACGAAACTGCAAGATTAAACGGTTTTGGATTAAAAGCAACATTTCAATCATCATCATCTCCATTTATAGATGATGATTCAAAAGCAATGTTTGCAGGAGATATGCATGGTTCAGGAGCAAGATTATCTGAACTTTATCTTTCGTATGCATATGACAAAACAACAGCTCAAGTAGGTAGAATGTATTTTGCTACTCCTCTTATCTATGGTAGTGGATCTAGAATGAATAAAGAAGCATTTGAAGGTGCTTTAATTACTAACACTAATATTCCAAATACAAAACTTACTCTTGGATATGTTCAAAAAATGCAAACAAGAACAGATGGAGATGGAAATTTTGGTAAATTTTCTAAACAGTTCACTTGGCAAGGACATGTAGAAGATGGTGCTTATACTTTTGTAATTGAAAACTCTTCAATTGAAAATTTAAATTTAACTTTTGCATATTTAGATGCAGAAGATCTAATGAAAGTTTCTTATTCAGAAGCTGCATACAAAAATGGTATGTTTGGTTTAGCAGCACAGTACTATTATAGTGATGTTGATGCAAATGATGATTCATCTGATTTATTTGGTATTAAAGCAACAGTTAACTTTGATAAATTAGGTCTACTTGCAGCATATTCAACAACTGGTGACCACTATGTAAATGCTGGATTAGGAAATGGAGCAGATTATGCCTTTACTGGGTCTCCAATCTTATCTGATTCTTATAAAGCAGATACAGATACAATTAAAGTTGGTGCAAGTTATGCTGTAACAGATGCATTATCAGTAGGTGCAAACTATGTATTAGAAGATCTTAAAGAAGCGGACAAAGAATATTCATATACAAGTTTTACTGCAAATTATGCATTCTCTGGTTCATTAAAAGGACTAAATGCAGCTTTATTATATGATCATGCAGGAAAAGATAAAGAGGGTGATGAATTAAGACTTAATTTAGTTTATTCATTCTAATTTTATATTACTAAAGCTACTAAGAAATTAAATCAGTTAGAAGGGTCAAGTTTTAAACTTGACCCTTTTTTTATACCTTTATTGTTTTTACAATTTTCAAACCAAATCCACTTATTCCTACAAGTTCAATTGATTCACTGTTACTTAAAAGTTTTATCTCTTCAATATTAAAGTTTTTAAGAATTTGTGCTCCTATTCCATACTCTTTAATTTGATTCATATTTTTAGAGCTTCCTTTCATAAAAACTAAAACACCACCCTCTTTTTGTAAAAACTTTACACTATTTATTAAAGTATCATATTTTTTTGATGACTCTAATAATTCATTATCCACAGAACTAGAATGAAACTTAACATATGAAGATTTACCTATTTTACCAAAGGTATAAACAATATGTTCATTACCTAAATGATCTTTGAAATCATATCTATTTGATTGTTCACCTAAAAATAATGGTGTTGATTTATCAACAATATTTATTAAAGATTCATTCATCATTCTATATTCAACAATATCAGAAATTGCAACTATATTTAAATTATGTTTTTCACAAAAAATGTCTAAATCAGGTCTTCTTGCCATTGTCCCATCTTCCTTCATGATTTCACAAATAACAGCAGAATCACTTAGTCCTGCAAGCTTACACAAATCAACAGAACCTTCTGTATGGCCTGTTCTAACTAATGAACCACCCTCTTTTGCAATTAAAGGAAATATATGTCCAGGTCTTACAAGTTCACAAGCTTCTGATTTTTCATCTGCAAGTATTTTAATTGTCATATCTCTTTCTGGTGCAGATATTCCTGTACTTGCATCTTTTGCATCAACTGAAATTGTAAAAGCTGTTTCATATGAAGAGTTATTGTTATTAACCATAGGTACCAACTCTAATCTTTTAGCCGTCTCTTTTGAGATAGAAACACAAATAAGTCCTTTTGCTTGACTAGCCATAAAGTTTACTTTTTCTGGCGTTGAAAACGAAGCAGCATAAACTAAGTCTCCTTCATTTTCTCTATCTTCATCATCTACCATTACAACCATTTTACCAGCTTTGATATCTTCAATTGCTTGTATTACTCTAATAATTGCTTGATGTGATTTTTTCTCATTTTTTATTGCATTCATTTCTTCATCCTTTTAAAATATAGAGTATTTTAACATGTTTATCTTGATAAATAAATTATCACGATAAGTTTTTATATCATGATTTTAAAAAAGATTGTTTTTCTAAAAGGAGTTATTATTCTCCTTTTAGAAATCTTGAAGATTTTGGTAGTTAAAAAAGTCTATTTACCTAAAAACTCTTTTTTATTAGCATCAGTAACTATTTCTTTTGCCAAGACATCAGTCTCTAAAGCTATCGTTTGAGTTTCATTTGCAATAGTAGCATTTTGTTGAGTTTGTTGATCTAAGTTAGTAATCGCATCATTAATCTGTGTTATACCAGATTCTTGTTCCTTACTTGCAAGCGTAATCTCATCAATTCTATTTGTAGCATTATGTATATCTTCTAATAACTCATTATACCCTGCAATCATTTTTGCAGAGATTTCTTTCCCTTCAGAAGCTTTTGAAGTTGCATTCTCAACTAAGTCTTTTATCTCTTTTGCAGCTTCAGCACTTCTTGCGGCAAGATTTCTTACCTCTTGAGCAACAACTGCAAATCCTTTTCCTGCTTCACCTGCAGTTGCAGCTTCTACTGCAGCATTTAAAGACAATATATTTGTTTGAAAAGCTATTTGGTCAATAACTGAAATAGCTTCATTAATTAAAGCTACTTGCTCTGTAATATTATCCATTGCACTTGTGGTATTTTGAGCTAAAGATTGTCCTTGTTTAGCAGAACTTGTTAAACTCTTAGCATTTACACTTAATTCAGATATATTCTCTGAATTACTAACAATAGTACTTGTAATCTCCTCAAGTGCAGCAGCAGTCTCTTCTAATGAAGCAGCAGTTTTATTTGATAAATCATTTAAAATATCAACATTGTCTGTAAGTTTTGAAGAAGAAGAGTCTAAAGTAAGTCCAACTTTTAAAGATTGAGATAAAAGTTCTGAAATTTCAATACCAAGATTATTTACAGAGTTTTCAATTTCTCCATTTGCATTTAAAATAGTAGATTTAAAATTGTAATTTGAAAAATCATTTAAAACTTGAGTAATCTTATTTAAATCTTTTCCAATTTTTTCTTGTAGAACTTGCAACATTTCATTAAAATTCGAACTTAATTGTACTAATTCAGGGTTTGATGCTTTTTCTAGTATTTTTATATCTAAATTACCTTTTTTTACCTCTTCAACAACATTTAGTACTTCATTTACACAAGAGATATCTTGATTTAAGTTTTTTTGAATTTTTTCAATATTTGAATTTATCTCTTTACTCATCATTCCAAATTCATCTTCGCTATTTAAAGGAATTTTCTCAACATTTTTCACCTCTTTATTTAAATATTTAAAAAAACTACTAAGTCCTAAAGTAATATGTTCTAAGTTTTTATTTAATATTCTTGTATTGTAAAAAATAACTAATGCAATAAATAAAAACCCAATAAGTCCAGCAATAATTGAAAATGATTTTATTTCAATTGCAGATGCTAAATACTCTTCTTTAGGTACAGTTGTAACAAATGCCCAATTGGAATCACTATTAGCTATTTTAAAAGGAGATAAATAATAGTATGAAAAAAGATCAACTTTTTGTAATTTTTGTTCATAAGAATATTCTTTATTTTCTTTAATACTTTTAATAATAGCTGAACTACTTTTTTTATATTTTGGTAAATCAATAAGAGTTTTTCCTAAAAGTTTTTTATCTTTATGCCCAACAATCATGGTTTTATCTGTAATTAAAAAGCCAAATCCATCTTCTAGAATTTTTATTTTTGAAATTCGCTCTTGCATTGAATCTAAAGAGATATCTGCGCCAACAGAACCTACAAATTTTCCTTCCCAAAAAATAGGAACACACATTGAAACTACAAGTTTTTGTTCACCATTTACATCAGTCCAGTAAGGAGTTGTTACATACTCTTTTTTAGCATCTTCTGGACCATTAACCCATGACTTATAAGAGTCAGACTGTTCACTTCCAGCATTTACAACAATCTTTCCATTTGATCTTAACACCCAAGGAGTAAACCGTCCTGTTTTATCATGAGCTTTTGTATTTGCTAACGAACTATCTCTTTGAAATAGTGTACCTGCATAAATATGAGACCACACACCAATAATATCAGGATTCTGCTCCACAACTCTTTGCAAATAATCAATAATGGATTCTTTAGAATATTGCTTTGTTGCAATCATATTTTTTACTACATTTGCATAAGAATATGCAATATCAACAGTTTTATCAAGATCTTTTTTTACTTCTAAAGCATTTACTTCTGATATTTGCTTAATAATCTTTTTAGACATTATCTCTGTACTTGAATAAGACTTATCCATCACAAAATACGTATTTATCGATGAGGAAATAAAAACTACAAGCAAAATGCCAAGTAACAATTTTTTAGAAAAACTTAAATTTCTGAACATATTATTCTCCAAAATAATTTTATTATCGTGTTTATTTTTTAATCATGATTTGCAAAATAGAATCATATAACAATTGTAATCTTTTGTCAAATTTTTTTGTTAATTTTCAAAACTCTTGACAAATTTAAATAAAAGCAGTAATATTTTACAAGAAATACTAATCATGATTTTTTATTTGTCATGATAATCAAATATTGAAAGTATAATTATGAAAGTTTTATATAAACCCGTAGGTCCTTATGAAGAAAACACTTATATTGTTTCAAAAGAAGGAAAAGATTTTATAATAGACCCTGGTCAGGGCTCTATAAACTGGATAACAAAAAATGCAAAAAATCCTGTCGCAATTTTAAATACCCATGGACACTCAGATCACATTTGGTCAAATAAAATTGTTCAAGACAAATTTAAAGTTCCTATCTACTGCCCAAAAGATGACTGTTTTATGCTAATGAACGACTATGATAAAGAAGGATATGATTTAACTATTCCTGATTTTAAGGTTAAAGAAAATGAAACTCTTTTTATATCAGAAATTAAAATAGAATTCTTACATTTCCCTGGTCATACTCCTGGTAGTAGTGTTATAAAAATAGAAGATGCTTTATTTAGTGGAGACTTTATTTTTAATGGATCAATAGGAAGGACTGATTTTGCTTTTAGCTCTCCCAAAGATATGAAAAAAAGTATTAATAACTTTTTGAAAATCAAAGAAGATCTAATTATTTTTCCAGGTCATGGACCCCATACATCAGTTAAAGCAGAACAAAAAAACTTAAAAAGATTTTTAAAATTTTATTAGAAAACAAAAGGAACTATTTATGAGTATAGTAGTAAAACAAAACAAAAAAACAATAACATCAATTAAAAAACAAAAAAATAAAGAACTAATTACAATGATAACTGCATATGATGCCTTATTTGCTAAATTATTTGATTCTCAAGTAGATATTATATTAGTAGGAGATAGTCTTCATATGAGTTTCAATGGAGACTCAGATACTATTAGTGCAAGTTTAGAAGAGATGATTTATCATACAAAAGCCGTATGCAGTGGGGCAAAAAATGCTTTAGTTGTATTTGATATGCCTTTTGGAACATATCTAGACAAAAAAAGTGCATTAAAAAATGCAGTAAAAGTTTATAAACAAACAAAAGCTAGTGCAGTAAAAATAGAAGGTGGAGAGAATAAAGCTCACATTGTTAAAAATTTAACAAATAATGGAATTGCTGTAATGGGTCATATAGGATTATTACCACAAAGTGTAAGAGCTGAAGGTGGATATAAAATTAAAGGAAGAAATAAAAAAGAGATAAAACAACTTTTAAAAGATGCAAAAGCTATTGAAAAAGCTGGTGCATTTGCAATTGTTGTAGAGGGTGTTATTTCAGATGTAGCAAAAGAAATTGCAAATAGTCTTACTATTCCAGTAATTGGTATTGGAGCAGGAAGTGAAGTTGATGGTCAAGTTTTAGTATGGAGTGATGCTTTTGGTTTTTTTGAAGAGTTTACTCCAAAATTTGTAAAAAAATATATGAATGGGGCAGAATTAATTAAAGAATCTTTATCTAATTATATTGATGATGTAAAACAAAAAAAATTCCCAAGTGAAGAACATACTTATAATTAATTAGTTTTAGAAAGAAAAGATTTATTATTAAAGTTTTTAATAAAATTAAATCTTTTCTATCTTAGTTTTATTTTTTATACTTATTCTGCATAAACCACATAAAAGAAAACATCAAGCCAGGTGTTTTTGCTTTACTCTCATCAAAAATAAACTCTTTAAACTCTTCTATTGGTAAAAGCATTGTCTCTATCTCTTCATCATGGATTCCTCCCCCATCATGTATTTTCATAGACTCATTTATTGAAGCATAGTATAAAGTTTGACAACCTCCACTAACACCTACATTTGTATAAAAAGATTGATTTTATCAATTGAGTCTAAAGGCACATCATAACCACATTCTTCATCTTACATATGAGAATCAAATATGCACATATAAAAAACTTCACGGAATAAGCATGTTTAATTTTTGAATATTTCTATATTTGTTTAAATAAATTAGATATTTTATGAAAAGTATTTTCATTTTATTACTTTATAAATTTTAAAAGAAAGGATTTGAGTTTATAAATAAATCAAATCCTAAAAAGCTTTGATATAAGTATCTATTTGGTGGTAGTATAGTTGTCTTCTTGCCAATCCTGAAGACCTTGTTCTTTTTCTTTATATCTTTTTGATAAAGATATTCTATATGCATCTGCTAATTTATCACACTCTAAAATTTCTTTAATATTTCCTTGATTATCTTTTGCATTAAATGCACATTTATTTATATGTTCAATTGTAATTTTTGGATACTCTCTTGATAATAAAGTTAATTTATCACCATTTCTAATATATCCACCCTCTATAACTCTAAAATAAAACCCTGTTTTAAACTCTTTTACAACAACAGAAGTTAAACTTTTAATTCCTAATACTGATGATATTTTCCAACATGGTTGTCTAGGTTGAGAAACTTCAAAAATCACTTGACCACATTTAAATCTATCTCCTAAACAAACTTCTGAATCATCTAAATCTTTAATAGCAAGATTTTCTCCAAATGCACAATCAGGTAAATCAAAATCATACTTTTCTTTAAAAAAAGTATAATATTTTTGACTATATACACAAACAGCTTTATCAACACCCCCATGATGTGCTTTGTCACTTTGATTATCTGTTGAAAAACCTAATTCATTTACAATTAATATTTCATTGTTAGCAACAAGCTTTTTTTTATATGATGTTTTATATGGCTTTCTTTTTCCATCTTCTACTTCTTGTTCTCTTCCACAAAAAATATATTTTATATTTGATTCAACCTTCATTTTTAATCCTTTTAAGGGCTTTATCTAATCTTTTAAATCCTTCACTTATTTCTTCTCTTGAAATAGTTAAAGGTGGCAAAAATCTTAAAATATTTCTACCAGACCTAAGAACTATTACACCCTCTTCTAATGCAACATTTATTATTTTAGGCAATAAAAACTTATCTTTTAAAGGTAAACCTTTCATAAGACCGAGTCCAACCATCTGATTAAAAATATCATCATGATCCATAGATATTTTTAGCAGAGAGTAAGAGAAATAGTCTCTAATTTGATTTAGTGAACCACTTTTTTTATGTTCCTCTAAAAGTTCACAAACTTTTAAGCCTACTGTACAACTTAGATAATTTCCACCAAAAGTACTTCCGTGATCCCCTGGCTGAAATATATCCTTATGTTTTGTCATAACAACACCAATGGAGATACCTCCACCTAAGCCTTTTGCAATAGTTATAATATCTGGCTCAATTTCATAATAATTTGAGGCAAGAAAATCTCCTGTCCGATACACTCCTGTTTGAACCTCGTCAATAATTAAAAGAATATTTCTTTGTTTTAAATATTTAGCTAGTTTTTGTACTTCTTCTATTTCAAAAGGATAAATGCCTCCTTCACCTTGGACTAGTTCCATCATAACTGCTACTGTTTCTTCATCAATACTACTATATATTTTATCAATATTACTATCAAAAGAGAAGCCATCTGGATAAGGCGCAAAATCCTTTTTATGAACTTTTTTTTGACCAGTTGCTTTTGCTGTTGCAATAGTTCTTCCATGAAAAGAATTTTCTAAAGTTAATACCTTAAATCTTCTTCCATTATAGTTCTTCTGTCCATATTTTCTTGCAATTTTTATTGCACCTTCATTTGCTTCAGCCCCACTATTTGCAAAAAAACAAGACATGTTATATCCACTTAACTCAACTATTTTCTCAGCTAATTTAACTTGTGGTTCTATTGAAAAGAGATTTGAAATATGAGTAATATTTTCAACTTGTTTATGAATTATTTCAGTAATATCTTTATTTCCATGTCCTAAAGAAACAACTCCTATACCACTACCAAAGTCTATATATTCTTTCATAGTCTCATCATAAAGAGTTGAATTCTTTCCTTTAATGAAATTTACATATTTCTTATCATAAGTATTTAGAATATATTTTCTATCTAATTTCTCTAAAGACATTTGATTTCATCTCCAATATTAATAATTCCACTAGATATTACTTTTGCCCGCAATCCAGACTTATGAATCATTTTTGTTAAGAATTCTTCTCCTAAGTCATCTGCTAACATTTTGCAAGGTTCACAAAGCCTCATTCCAAATAGTTTTACTCCATTTACTTCAAATTCTCTTCCAATTAAATTATTCAATTTTATACCAGTAGTTACTATATTTCTACGAAATAATCTATTTTCATAATTTAATCCAGTTAATTTATTAAAAGAGTCTATTTCTTCTTTTTCAATTAAAGTCACATGAAAATCATTCTTGTCTTTTAACTTTTTAGAATAGCTTCCTATATTATTAAAGTACCTGTCACCAATAATACCTCTATTTTTAATAACTTTACATTTCTCTAAATTATATAATGGTTTTTTCGCATATTGTGCTACTAAAATTTCAATAACTTTTGCCATATTATTTGCTTCTTTTATTTATATTTGTTACTTGTATATTAATTAATTTCATATATAACTTTTCTAAAAAATTAGTATGAGTATTACTCAATTTATATGCTTGTTCTACAATAAAAGTTACTAATTTTAATAATTTCATAATTTCTCCTTTCTTACAAAAATCATTTTAATGCAGCAATAAACTTTGCTAATACCTTTATATTATCCTCAGATAAAGAAGATACTTGTCCTTGCATAAGACCTTTCATTTCTTTACCGTAAGTACCTTCCTTATAACCTTTAAGAACAGTTTCAGTTTTATTAACATCCCAGCCTTTTATAACTTGAGATCTACCTAAAGCAACTTTTTCACCATTTGCACCATGGCATCCTGCACATTTTTTATATAATTCTGCGCCTTCATTTGCAAAAAGTGATATGGCACTTGTTACTAATACCCCTAATAGACTTTTTAACATTTTCATATTTACTCCTTATATATTTACAGAAGAATTATATTTATATATAAAAGTTATACCAATAGATAATAAATACAATTTCTTATACTATTTATACATTATTCTTTTATTTTCCAAGTTTGAATATAATTTTTTGCATGTTCATCTAAAAATTTCATTCTCTCTTTTCCTTTTGACATGGTTTTTCTATATTTTTTCATCTTTTCTAAAAAAATGTTTATATTATTTGGAATGATCTTTTCTAAAAATTTTCTAATATACTTTGCTAATGCAGGAGATGCACCACTTGTAGAAACAGCAACTATCAAATCATCTTTTTTTACATATGAAGGAAAAATAAAATCACAATAATCAATACTATCAACACTATTAACTAAACAATTTGGTAAAACCTTAGCTTCATTAAAAATTTTTTCTTGTACTATTAAATCATCTACTGCAACGATTACTATATTAAACTCTTTTATATCCATATCAATATATGGACGTTTTTCAAACTCCAAATTATTTATATTAATAAGAGCCATTATCTCATCGCTAAATTCGCAAGCAATAAGCTTGATAGATTTTGTAAAATCCAGTAAATGTAATAACTTCTCTTGAGCAATGTTTCCTCCACCTACAATTAATATTT
This sequence comes from uncultured Campylobacterales bacterium, assembly GCA_947494995.1. Lineage (GTDB taxonomy): Bacteria > Campylobacterota > Campylobacteria > Campylobacterales > Arcobacteraceae > Halarcobacter. The sequence continues at coordinate 163,180 of CANLWY010000005.1, forward strand.
TTTTATCTTTTAACTGAATAAATACTGGGAAATAAGCCATAAAAAATATCCTTTTTATTTAGTTTTTTCAAAAATATAGCATAAAAAATAGCTCAAAAATACATAAAAATAGGAAATGTACATATATGACAACAGATTGTACAAACTAGTCATTGTTTAATATTTAATTCTAATATAAAATTTTAATATTATTTAAAGAAATACCAAAATAAATTTGGTTTTAAAGGAGAAAATAATGAAAACTAATAAATTAATTAGTAACGTAAAACATAGTTTGGTTGCCCTTTCTACACTTGGTGTATTACTAGGTACTATAACAAATGCATTAGCTGAAGATTTTGATAAATCAGCTGCAGATGCATTATATATTGAGAACTGTGCATCTTGTCATGGTGCTGATAGAGGTGGATTTATCGGACCTGCACTAACAATTGAAAAATATGATATGATGCCAATATCTGGTCTTGAGGCAATGATTGCTGAGGGAACAGCAAATACATTAATGCCTCCATGGAAACATAGATTAAATAAGCAACAAATTAATACTCTTGCAAAACTAATCAAAGATTACCCACAAGAAGATTTAAAATGGGATAAAAGAGATATTCAACATTCTTTAATTATTGATGTAGCAGATGAATCTAAATTACCTAAAAAACCATCTAAAGAAATTGGTAAAATCAATGATCTAATGGCTGTTATTAGTAGAGGTACTTACTCGAATGGAAAAGACGCAAAAGTTGTATTCTTCAATAAGAAAAATGAAATTGTAGGTGAAATTATCACGAGAGATGCTCCACATGTAATTAATTTTGATCCTAAAAATAGAAGATGGGCATACATTAAAACTGATGGAGGTAGAGTATTCAAAGTTGATTTATATTCTATGCAAATTGTAAGAAGTATAAAGGTAGGTTATACAGGACCATCATTAGCAGTCTCATATGATGGTAAATATGTTGCTACAGGTTCATTTGTTCCAAATAGTGCAGTGATTTTAGATGCAAAAACACTTATGCCTGTAAAAGTTATGAAACTTGAAGGGCTAGATTCTGATGGTAAATATGTTGAATCTAACTCAGGAAGTATTACTGCTTCCCCATATAATAATATGATTGCATTTACCCTAGAAGATTCAGGGCAAGTTTGGTTGGTTGATACAATGAAAGAAGATTTACCAATTACAAAAATTAGAAATGTAGGTCGTCATTTACATGATTCATTTTTAACACCTGATGGTAAAAATTTTATTGTTGCGGCATACGATGATAATAAACTTGCTGTAATTGACTTAGAAAAAAAAGAAAAAATAAAAGATATTGAAGCAGGTTGTACACCTCATACTGGTTCAGGAGCAATTACAAAAATTGGCTCTAAATTAATAGGATTTGGAACTAACTTTGGAAGCGGATCATCATGCAAAAAAACAGTTGTAACTGCATTTGATGCAAAAACATTTGATGTTATTAAACAAATAGAAGTTTCAGGGGGTACAGAATCACCTGCTGCACATCCTAAAGCTCCTTATGTAGCAGTAGATATTATTAGTGATAAAGGGAAGAAAGATGGAAGAATTGAATTCATCGATAAAAAAACTTTAGAAGTTGTAAAAACTGTTGATATTGGTGGACATTCTCACTTCCCTGAATATACAGCAAATGGTAAATACCTATATGTAAGTTCTGGATATCAAGGTAATAAGTTAGTAATCTTAGATTCTAAAACACTTAAAACTGTTAAAACTGTAGATATGGAAGTTCCAGCAGGAATTTTCTCTGCAGCTAGACCTGATAATGTAGTTGTTGGTAACTAAAAGTAATAGACTCATTCAAAAAAACAATACTACCCCCTTTAGTAGTATTGTTTTTTATTAAACCTTATTATGACAAAAACTAACAAACTTATCACAGAAAATATAGATGTTTTATTAAAAAAAATTGCCTTTCCTGCAGCTACTGGGCTAATATTTAATACTTTATATCATCTCATTGATACTATCTATGTAAGTAAAATATCTACGCAATCTCTTTCATCTTTATCTTTTTGTTCTATGCTTTTATTTTTTATTTTAGCTATAAACTTTGGTTTGACAATTGCAACAAGAATTCAAATTGGCTATTACATAGGGAAAAAGAAAGATAAACTTATAAAAATAATTATTGGAAACAGCTTATTTTTAGCGCTTTTCATAGCTTTTTTTCTAAGTATTATCTTAAATGTCTTTCTAGAAGAGATATTTCTACTAATGGGTGCTAAAGATGATATTCTTTACTTTGCAATTGATTATATGCAGATTATAATATTTAGTATAGTTCCAATGTTTTTAAGTCTAAACATAAATGCAATTTTATCTGCACATGGAGATACAAGAACATATAGAAACATTCAATTTATTGGACTATTTTTAAATATAATACTAAATCCTCTTTTCATATATGGTTTCTCCTTTATTCCAAATTTTGGCTTTTCTGGAGTTGCAATCTCAACATTATTAATACACTGCATAATTTTTATCTATATGTTAATATATTTATATTTTAAACAATTAATAAATATCTCTAAAATACTCAAGTATATACCTTCTAAAAAAATATTAAAAAGCCTATTCCAACAGGCATATCCTTCAAGTTTAAATATGATTATTATGTCTATAGGAAATATTCTTTTAATCTCTTTCATTTCATTTTATGATTATAAAGCAGTTGCAGGTTTTGGTATTGGATATAGAATTGAGCAACTAATACTTTTACCGATGCTAGGAATAAATGTTGCTATTACGGTTCTTGTTTCAACTAACTATGGAGCAAAAAAAATTGATAGAATAGAAGAGATATTTAATAAATCTTTTAAATATGGAGCTTTTATAAGTATATTTGGAATAATTATATTAACAACTTTTGGACATTCTATTCTCTTACTATTTGATAAAGATGTAACTGTTATTGATACAGCGTATAAATATATAGTTTATAAATCTTTTGCGTTTATGGGAACTTCATTAATATTTATTTGTACAGCAATGATTCAAGCAATAAGAAAGCCTAAAATAATTCCTCTTATAAACTTTATAAGACAAATTATCGTACCCTCTATTGTTTTTTACATCATTATTTTTATGCTAAATTTTGACATCTCAAAAATTTGGTTTAGCATAATTGTAATTACTTATTCAACAGCACTTTACCTACTTATTTACTTAAAAAAAGAACTTAAAGAATTAAAAAAATACTAAATTAAATGACTATATTTATATATGATAAAAAAATAATGTACAAACTATATAAAGAAATGTACAAATTGTTCATTGTAAACAATTACAAAAAATTGTAATCTGCAGTAGCTTAAGTAATAAAGTAATTTTTGTTTCAAGTAATAATCGACTACTCATGAATAATATAATTTATTTATATTATTTGATCATAGAGATAAGATTTTAAGTATAGTCTAATTACTTCAATCCTTCCTCTGTAAAAAATTATATTTTATTTTGCTATTGCATAATAAAACTAGACAAAACTTAATCATTTAAATACTTTTGCTTATAGTAAATTAATATATTTAGTAATTAAAGGAGAATTAAATGTTACATAATATTAAAATTTCAAGGAAATTATATTTTGGTTTTAGTTTAATTATTCTAATTATACTATCCATTACTTTTATTGGGATAAATGAAGTAAATTCAATAAACAAACTGAATAGCGTAATTGAAAATAATTTACTTAAGCAGAGATATTCAATTAATTTTAGGGGTAGTGTTCACGATAGAGCTATTGCAATTAGAGATATAGTATTAGCAAAAAACAAAACAGATAAACTTTTTCAAGACTCATTATCTGATATAAAAAAACTTGAAATTTTTTATATTAACTCTGCAAAAGCATTAGATAAAATATTTGCTCAAAATACGAATGTAGATATAAAAGAAAGAAAAATATTGAGAAAAATAAAAGATATAGAAGTTAAAACATTACCTTTGATTAAAGATATAATTAACTCAAAAATAAAAAATGATCATAGAGAAGGAAGAGAAATTTTAATAAAACAAGCAAGAGATAATTTTACAATATGGTTAAAAGTAATTAATGAATTTATTGATTATGAAGAAGAAAAAAATCGTAAATTATCTATTAAAGCAAAAAATATTGCTAGTGAATTTTCTTCCTTAATGATTACTTCGTTAATTATAGCTCTTATTATTGGTATATTCGTAGCTTACTTCATTTCTAATAATTTGATTAAGTCTGTAAATAAAGTACAATTAGGGCTTCAAGGTTTTTTTGACTTTCTAAATAAAAAAACAAAAGACTCTGCATTTGTTGAATTAAATAGTAAAGATGAATTTGGGGAAATGGCCTTAACTATCAACGAAAATATTAAGCATATTAGAAGATCTATTGTTGACAATGACAATTTTGTAAAAGATGTGACTAGTTTTGCAAAAGAGTTAGGGAAAGGGAATTTTTTAGCAAAAATTGAAAAAACTCCAGATACAGATTCTTTATTAGAACTAAAAGAAATTTTTACAAATATGCAAAAAGAGCTAGAGTCATCTATTTCCAATTCTATTCCTTTATTATTAAATGTTTTAGAAAAATACAATAAAAAAGATTTCACAGCAAAGTCTTCTGATACAAAAGCAAAAGTTTCTATTGCTATAAATAAACTAGGAGAGGTAATTTCAGAACTTCTAAAAAACTCTTATAATATAGGAAAAACATTAGAAGATGCATCATCAATACTAATTACAAATGTTGAAGAATTAGATGAAAGTTCAAAAGAAGCATCAACTTCACTAAAGCAAACATCAAATGCATTAGAAAAAATCACACAAACTATAAAAAGTAATTCTTCAAATGTTAACAAAATGTCTAAGTTTTCAAAAGAGCTTGATAGTTCTGCAAAAGAAGGACAAACTCTTGCAAAAAACACTAGTCAATCAATGCTAGAAATAGAAGAACAAGTAAAAACAATAAATGATGCTATTAGTGTTATTGACCAAATTGCATTTCAAACAAATATTTTATCGCTTAATGCTGCTGTAGAGGCTGCAACAGCAGGTGAAGCAGGGAAAGGTTTTGCAGTTGTTGCACAAGAGGTTAGAAATTTAGCAAATAGAAGTGCTGAAGCAGCAAAAGAAATAAAAAATATAGTAGAACAGGCAACACAAAAAGCAAGTTATGGTAAATCAATTAGTGATAAAATGATTGCTGGATATGATGAATTACTAGAGAATATCAAAAGAACTGTAGGAATTATTTGTGAAATTGAAGAGACATCAAATGAACAAGAAAAAGAGATTTTTCAAATTAATGATGAAATGTCATTACTAAATAACCAAATATTAAAAAATACTAAAATTTCAAGTAAAACAAAAGAAATTGCTTTTAAAACAGATTCAATTGCTAAAGAAATTGTATTAAATTTAAGAGACAAAAAGTTTATATAGTAATATTATTATAAAAAAAGAAACATAAAAAAGAATTCTTTCTATGATTTATTAAGTGACAAAGAGAAGTATTCTTCTTTTTATCACTAGTTCAAACGACAGTAGAAATTCTCCCACTCTTTCTCACTATTAGTAAAATATTCTAATCTTACCTTTTTAAATTCCCTTGATGAATATAGAGGCATATAAGACTTAGCATTTATTTCTTTATTTATTTCATCAATTACAGATTGTGTATCCTCACTTGTTTTTCCATGAATCATTGTAAATAAACTATATGGCCAGTTTCTATATCTAGGTCTTAAATAACAATGACTAACAGCAGTAAATGCTGCTGCTAATTCTCCAGCTTCCATCGGATCTTTATCTTTTAATTCCCATACTACCATAGCATTTGCATTAAAACCTGCATTTCTATGATATAAAATTGCAGAGAATCTTCTCATTATTCCACTTTTTTTCAAATCATTAATTACTTCAAAGAATTTTTCATAAGTAATATTATGCTTTTCTATAATCTCTTTAAAAGGCTCAGATACAATTGATATATCATATTGTAAATCTTTTATTAATGTAAAATGTAAAGGAGTCAGCTCTATATCAACTTTTTCATGCTTTTTTACAACTTCTTTTTTCTTTTCTTTTCCTGTTGTATCAAGTTTTACAGCAATTTTAAACATCTTTAATGTTGGTAATAATATGTAATCTTCTGCATTTGTTAGCTTTGCTAATCTTTTTACGGTATCTTCAAGTCTCATATTACTACTAGGTGATACTGCAATTGTAAACCATATATTAAAAGAGTGATTTCTTTCATAATTGTGAGAAACACCTGGGTGAGCATTTATTATTGATGTTGCTTCTTCAATATTTGCTTCATCTATTTTAAAAGCGACTAAAGATGATTTATATCCTAAACTTTTTGTATCAAAAATTGCTGATATTTGTCGTATCATCTTATTTTCTTTTTGCTCTCTTATTATAGAGATCACTTTATCTTCACTAACTCCAAGATTTTTTCCTATAGATTCAAATGGTTTCTTAACCATGGGAAAATCTTTTTGAATCATATATAAAATTTCATCTATCATTATTCTATCCTATTAGGGTATTTTTATTTCTAAAAGCTTGAGGACAAGAACCATTATATTTTTTAAAATATCTTGAAAAATGTCCTACTTCTTGAAAACCAAGTTTTTCAGAAACTTCTTTTATTGTCAAATCCCGACTATATACGAGCTCTCTTTTAGCTTCAACTATTACTCGTTCAATAATTAAAGAAGACAAAGTTTTATCTAAATCTTTTTTTGTAAGCTCATTTAATCTTTTTGTAGTAAGCTCTAGTTTATCAGCATAAAACTTTGCAGATTTCTCTTCTACAAAATTGGCTTCAATAAGAGAATTCAATTTATAAATTCTTGGATCTCTTGATATTGACTTGTTATTATTAACCTTATTTCTATTTATGTAAAACAAAAAAAGATTAAATATTCTAGATGTTAATTCTTTTCTATTACTTAATTCATGTTTTATCATATGAGTTAAACAACTTAAATGTTTTGTTGTATCTTCATCAATTTCAATTAAACAAGTATGAATATCAAACAATTTAGTTAATATTTTTTTATGAAAAAGGAAGTCTTCTGAAAACCAAATTATATATCCATCATATTCACCATTAAAATCATCCAATATCCATTCATGGATTTGATGCGGTCTTATTAGATATACAGAATTTTCTTTAAACTCATGGGTTTCAAAATCTACCTTATGCTTTCCTCTTCCTTTTGTAATATAGATAATCTCGTAAAACTCATGACGATGAGCCTTAAAATACTCTTTTTTATGCTCTTCACCAATGACTATTAATCTAAATGAGTCAAAAGAGTCAAATGATAAGCGTTCCATTTTACTTGAACCAATTCAATTTTTCTCTCAAATTCACTACATTACCAACAACTATTAAAGCTGGTGTTGGTAAACCTTTTGATTTTTTCACAATGTTTTCTAAAGTTCCGACTACAACCTCTTGAGAAGACGTAGTTCCTTTACTAATTACTGCAATTGGTAAAGTTATTTCTTTCCCTATATTTATAAGATTTTTTACTATTTTTCTAATATTATGTAATCCCATTAAAAAAATTAAAGTCTCATCTGATTTAAAAGACTCCCAGTCTATTTGTGATTTACACTTCTTACATTCATGTCCAGTAATAACTCTAAAAGAACTTGTAACACCTCTTTGAGTAATTGGGATTCCTGCATATGCTGGAACTGCAACAGAAGAACTAATTCCAGGAACAATATCAAATTTTATTCCTCTTTCTTTTAGATATAAAGCTTCTTCTCCTCCTCTTCCAAAAACAAAAGGATCTCCACCTTTTAACCTTACTATATTGTCATATTGTTCAGTAAGAGTATAAAGAATTTCATTTATCTCATCCTGTTTTACTGGATGATGACCATCTGTTTTACCTACATCAATAAACTTACAACATGCAGGTGCTTCTTCAAGTATCTCAGGGTTTGCAAGTCTGTCAAAAACAATGACTTCAGCCTCTTTTATCAATTTGTGAGCCTTTAAAGTTAATAAATCAATGTCTCCTGGCCCTGCTCCAATTAAATGTACCTTTTTCATACTATCTGTCCTTCTTTTTATAAAGAAAAATCCCTGATGGCTTTTCTATATTTTCTATTTGATTAACTATTTTCCAATTTTTTGAACTAATAACAGCTACTGAATTTGTATCATTTACTGATATATATAGATTTGGTGTTTGTTTAGACCATCTTAGATGTAATACTTTTCCTTTAAACTCAAATCTCTTTATAATTTTTAATTTTTGTGTATCAATTATTTGAACTACGGGAAACTTATCTCCACTATGAGTTACTGCTAAGTATCTTTGATCTGGATTTAAACTTGTGAAAACTGGTAATCCTTCAATTTCAATATTTTTTAGAAAATTAAAATCTAAGTCATATACTAAGACTTTGTTATCACCAACAGCTGGCACAAAAACTTTATTGTTTGAAATAGACCATAGTCCAAAATGTGGAACTTTTAATACAAGTTTTCTATCTGATAAATATATCTGCACTTTTTTGTAAGTCATTGTGTCTAAATCTATTGTTCCAAAATAGCTTGATTTAAAAAAACCAGCAATATATTTGTTGTCTTTAATCATTGCATCAAAAGGCATTGTTCCTACATTCTTAAAATCTTTTACGAGTCTAAAATCAGGTAATTTTTCTCCTTTTGTAATATCTTCATACACAGATAATATATCACTATCCATTTGTGCAAAAACAAGATAGTTTTTATATATTTTAATACCCACATTTCTAGAACCAGTTTGTATTTTTTTAATTAAGTTTAAATCTTTATCCAAAATATCAACACTTGTATCATCATAATTTGCGACAGCTACATATTTCTTACCAATTGTAAAACCAATTGCACTATTACTTGTTTTATATCTTGCTTCTATTCTTTCTGTATTGTTATCAAACTTAATGATATATCCATCACGGCTTATAATAAAACCTTTATCACCATCAAATTTAATTAAACTATGGTTTGTATTTCCCATATCATGCATAGTTGAGATTTTTTGTTCATCCTCTACAATAGCAACAGAATTTGTTTCTCTTTCTATAATAAAAAGCTTCTCATTTGCAAGAAGATTTGTCATTACTAAAAAAGAAAATAATATAAATATCTTTTTCATCTTTATGCCTTTATTTCTTCATTTGTTAAATAACATGAGGGATCTTCTGCCCATAGATCATTATGTATTACATAGGCCCTACTTCGACTTCCTCCATTACATATTGATATATATTTACAAGTTTCACACTTACCTGATATTTTTCTTGGTCTTTGTCTTAATTTATTTACTATTTCATTATCAGTATCAGTCCAAATATCTTTAAATGATTTTTCCAAATAATTACCAATCACTTTTGGAAAAAATGGATCAGGTTTAACATCACCTTTCCAATCCATATTTCCCATTCTAATACCTGAATTATTACCACCCCAAAGTTTAAGTCTTTTAGTTAAATCATCAACCTTTTTTGGGTAATTTTTTTCAAATCTTTTTAGTAATAATATGGAATCCATTTCCATATTTCCAGTTACAAGATCTATACCTTTTTTTGAGTTATAGTATTCAAAGGCTTTATCAATTATGTACTCAACACACTCACGTCTTTCCTCTTTTGATAAGTCAATTTTTAAATTGTCCTCTCCCCGTCCTGAATAAACAAGATGAGAAATATAAAACTTATTTACATTTAAACTCTCCACAAGCTCAAACATTGAGTAGAAATCATCTTTTGTCTCTTTTGTAAGGGTAAATCTAACTCCTGCATTTCCACCATGTTTATGGATTAATTTAATTGCATTTATTGCCTTTGTATAAGAACCTTTTTGGCCTCTAAAATAATCATGTACTTTTTCTTTACCATCAATACTTATTCCTATGTAATTAAATGTACTGATGATTTTTTCTACATTCTTCTCATTTATATACATTCCATTTGTAGAAAGATATGTCATAATCTTATGTTTCTTCATCTCTTGGGCAATATCATAAATATCATTTCTAATTAAGGGCTCTCCACCACTAAAAATGACAAATCTTATACCTGATTCTATAAGTAGTGGTATTGTTTTTTTTATTTCATCAAAACTTAATGAATCTTTATTATTTGGATCAGCTTTGCTATAACAATGATGACAAAATAAATTACACCTATTTGTAAAATTCCATATCATAATAGAACCACTATGTTCTCTACTTGGCGCATCTTCTAAGGTAGATTTTATTAGTCCAGATAATCTAAACATTAGTTTTCCTCCTTAAAAGAGATAATATACTCTGCTATCACATTTAATTCTTCTGCAGAAAGATACTCTGCAAATGATGGCATTACACTTCTTTTATAGCCTTGTTCTTTATATAGTGAAATGGGACTTACTATATATCCCATAATTTCCCCTTTCTCTCTTTTTTTTGCTATTTCTCTAAAAGAAGGTCCAAATGCCATTGAGGTTTGATGATGACAACCCCAACAGTATGTCTTGAAAAGCATTTGAGCAGACTCTCTTATCTGCAAATCCAAATTAGTTTGTGCAAATAAGCTACTTGTACTTAGTAGTGCAAAAACAATTTGTTTAACTGTTTTATTATTTATCAAATTCATACATATATCCTACAAGAGGTGTAGAATATTTTCAATAGCAAATTTATACAATGAGTTGTACAATTTGTACATTTTGGTCTTTTTAGTAATAAAAAATTACTAATTTAATATTTTAAGCTAATTTTAATAGTATTGAAAAAGTTTTTCTAATTGGTCTAATACTATGGTATTTTCTTTATTAGTTCCTATAGTAATTCTAATTGAATTTACTCCATAACTGGATAAGTCTCTTATAATAATTCCTTTTAAAAGAAGTTCATCAACAATCTTTGACGAGTCATACTTATTATCTAAATTTAAAGTGATAAAATTTGTATATGAATTTATATAATTAATACCTCTTTTTTCTGCAAACTCTTCATATCTTTTCATTTCCAAAAAATTCTTTTGAATTGATTCAGTAACAAATTCTTCATCCTTTAATGCTTCATTAGCAGCAATTAAAGATAAGCTAGAAACGTTAAATGGTATTCTCAATTTATATAACTTTTTAATAATTGATTTTTTTGCAATGGCAAATCCAACTCTCATACCTCCAAGACCATAGGCTTTTGAGAAACTGCCTAAGTATATACAATTAGAAAACTTATTTATTAAATGTTTTGGAATAATTTGTTTTCTTTTATCTTTAAAGCTTGCAAATTCTTGATAAACTCCATCAATGACAACAAGTGTATTCTTATCTATTTTTCTCAAAAAAGTATATACCTCTTTCTTATCAAGTGCTTCACCTAAAGGATTATTTGGAAGACAAAGAAAAATCAAATCAGCTCCATATTTTTTATATAATGAATATAATTGTTCTAAATTATGAGTATGGTCCTTAGTTTTTAATACTTTTGCATTAGTTTGTTTAGCACAAATTTCATACATTGAAAATGTAGTTTTTGCCATTAATATTTTTGATGATTCATTACATTTTGCACGTACACATAAGTCAATAAGTTGATCAGAACCTGCACCTACAAGAATATTAGAATTATGAACATAAAATTTCCTTGCTAAGGCTTCTTTTAATTCATACATTGAATCATCTGGATATCTAAACATATTTTTTGCAAATGCATAAATTTTAAAAATAACCTTAGGAGAAGTACCATATGGATTTTCATTTGAAGCAAGTTTTATTATATCTTTTTCTTTAATTCCATATTTTCTTATTAAAAGCTCTATTGGCTTCCCTGCTTCGTATGTATGTATATCATTTAAATATTTATTGAATTGCATTATTATTCTTTTACTATTTTTTAATAATTATAATACAAGTTAAAAAGTTGAAATGAAATAGATAAAAAGTACAATATCTTTCACGATTGATACATTTAGAAATGAGTTAAAGAAGTAATTTTTTTAGATTAGTTTCTTTTCAGTATGTTCAGGGCAGTCAACTCTTAGTTCATTTTTTTCTAAAAAGTTTTCTAACAGCCTACAATAAGGCCTTTTCTTCTCTTCCACATAATATTTACATGTTTGGCACATACGAATTGTTGGGATTAACCCTTTTTTATTTAAATTGTTGAGAACTTTTGTTAAATTATTCAAAAAATTGCTCTTTTCAGTATTTGAAAGAGTTGCAACTGATTCTTCTAATACTTGTGCATAGCTTTCAATTTTATGTGCTACTTCTATTCCAGTAGAAGTTAATTTAATATACTGTTTTCTTTTATCTATCGAATCTTTCTCTTTTTTGATTAGTTTTTTTTCAACTAAAGTATTCACTGCATCACTAATAGTTGATTTTTTTACAGAAAACTCTAAAGCAAATTGGGAAATTGAGATTCTACTTTCGTCATGAAAAAAGATAAATAATATAATTTGAGATTGCATTGGACTTAAGCCAATTTCAACTTGAGTTTTTAGTAATAGAGTTTTATATACTTGCGAAATTCTTTCTAATGAATAAATTAGTTTGAAATCTATATTATTGATTTGATCATTTGGATTAAAACTTGATGCCATAAAGTTCACTTTTTTGGCAATTATATCTTATTTAAAGTAAATAAATCATATTTATTTACTTTAAAAGCCTTCCATTTTCAATATATAATAGTTACACTTTTTAATCTCTTTTTGAACTTCTAAAGGAGCTGATTCCACATGGCAAAACTCACAGATTTTCTGTTTGATATTTGCATTTTGTATTCCAATTGAATCTAAAAACTCTTTTACATAAACAATAACTTCATCTTTTGATGCATTTTCTACAAGAACATCAAAATGGTAATACTTATTTTCTTTAGTTCTTACATGAGTATCGAATACCTGTACTTTCATATTTTTCCTTTTTTAATCTATTAAGAAGAAGTTAATCCCTTAATAAGAATTAACTTCTACATGATTTACCCTATATCTTCTAAACTTGCACCAAAGTTTATATGAAATACAGAACCATCCATCACTAATGCAGGTACTGATTTCACACCTTCTTCTCTTGCTTTATTTAATGCTTCTTTATCTTCACCTAAATTAACAATCTTTACTGGATAAGTATGTAATATAGTAGATACAACTGCTCTTTCTGCTTCAACACATACAGGACACCCTGCATGATAATATGTGATTTTTGACATAATGTCTCCTTTTTTATTTAATTAGGACTCCTAATTAAAATTCTAATGCTTTTTTCTTTTTTTGTCAAGCATTTATATTTGATTTTTATAAAAAATTCTAAATTGTACAAATTGTGAAAGAGTATGTTCGAATTTTACATTGTTTCAAATTTATTTACTAAAGTATACTTCCAAATCTTTATATTATTGGATTTATAAAATGAATATCAGGTTTATATTTATCGGTTTTTTGATAATCATTGCATCACTTGGTTTAGGGAGGTTTTCATTTGGTATGATACTTCCAGTGATGCAAGAAGATTTAAATATTACAACCACTCAAATAGGCTTTATAAGTACTTCTAACTTTATAGGTTACTTTCTAGGAATTATTGTATCAAATTACTTATACTTAAAAATCAACACAAGGAATCTTTTATTTTACATGTTGTCATTACAAGCATTTTTTATGTATTTAATGATATTTCTTAATGATCATTTGTCTCTTGCATTTTCCTACGCTTTAGTAGGCTTATTTATTGCTGTCTCAAATATCTCAATTATCGCTTTTCTTGTTAATAGTATTCCTAAAAAAACTAAAGGAAAAGTCTTAGGCTTTGTAGTAAGTGGAAATGGTGTTGCTATAATACTTTCTGGTTTTCTTATTCCTTACTCCATAAATACCTCTTGGCAATACTCATGGACAGTAATGTCTTTTATAGTTTTTCTTATTGCTATAATAACTCTTATTTTTCTAAAAGATAAAAAAAATACAATAAAAAACTCTAAAAATATAAGAATAAAAAGTTTTTTTAAAAGCAAAACTTTTTGGAAAATAGGTTCATTATATATCGTTTTTGGTATTTCATATATTATGTTCTTGAGTTATTTTGTAAGTGCCTTAGCAGAAAAATATCAATTTTCTAAAGAAACTATTGGCTTTTTATGGGCATTACTTGGGCTAAGTTCTTTATTTTCAGGACTTATATTTGGACATATTGCCGATAAGATTGGTCCATATAAGACTCTGTCTTATATTTTTTTACTTCAATTTATTTCTCATATGCTTTTAACATTAGATATATCATCAAAATTTCTTTTTTTAAGTGCCATAGGTTTTGGTATTACGGTATGGTCTGTCCCTGTATTAATAGCATTACTTTGTAATCAAAGTTTTGGAGATACTAAAACAACTCAGGCATATGCTTTAGTAACAGTCATTTTTTCTGTTGCACAAATTGTTGCACCATTACTAGGCGGATTTATTTTTGATAATACAAATGACTTTTCATATGTATTTGCAATAAGTAGTATAATCTTATTTATAGGTACTATACTAAGTTTCATATATCAAAAAAGCCATAAAATTAAAACTTTAATTTAAAGAAATTTATAAGCTAAGATGTTAAAATATTGTATGGAAAAAGAAGCAAAGAACACAGTACTCACTAACTCTTTTAATATAAAAATGATTAACGATCTTGATTTTGATTTACACCAACACTCTTTATATGAACTTGTTTGCATATCAAAAGGAGAATTAAAACTAATCATTGATTTTCAAATATACAACTTAAAACCAAATACAATATATATAATAAAACCTGGGCAAGTTCATCAATGGATTGAGGATAGCTTTCCAGATGATTGTAAAGGAATAATTTTCCATTTTTCTAAAGATTTTCTACCTTCATATAATATGGTAAACCAACTCTATGAAGAAAGTTCTTTTCCAATTGTTGAACTACCAAAAGATATCTTTGAAAATATTAATTTACTAATATCAATGTTAGAAAAAGAAGAACAAAATAATACTTTAAGAGCGTATTTATTTGGTTCAATTTTAGAATATGTCTTAAAATTTAAAAAATCCTCTACAAACCTTTATTATAAAGACGAACGAATATATCTATTGTTAGAGTTAATTGAAAAAAACTTTATAAATGAAAAATCAGCAGCTTTTTATGCAACAAAGTTAGATTTAACTACAAAAAGGTTAAATGAACTGACAAAGAAATACTTAAATCAAACTGTTTCTTCATTGATTTTTGAGAGAAATATTATTGAAATAAAAAGAGAACTAACTTATAGTAATTTAACAATTACAGAGATTTCAGATAAATTAGGCTTTAACACAAGTTCACATTTTTCAAAATTTTTCAAACAAAATACTTCTTATTCTCCACTAGAATTTAGAGAACTAAAAAGCTAATGTACAAATAATATATATCTATGTCCGTTTTATACATTGCATTTACTTATTAACTACAATATACTTATTATATAAAATTACATAAAGGTTCTAAATGAAAGTTGTATTAAGTATAGCAGGTAGTGATTGTAGTGGAGGAGCAGGACTTCAAGCTGATTTAAAAACCTTTGAAGCATTTGATGTTTTTGGATGCACTGTAATAACAGTTTTAACTGCAGGAAATACAACTGGAGTAAAAAATATAAGTGAAATAACGCCCTCATTTGTAAAAGAACAACTTGAAATGATAGTAGAAGACTTTGACATAAGTGCCATAAAAATAGGAATGCTTTATTCAAATGAAATAATCAATGTAATTAGAGAATTCATAAAGGGTTTACAGATTCCTATAGTCTTAGATCCAGTATGTATATCAAAAACAGGTTCAATGCTATTAAGTAAAAATGCCATGGAAAACCTAAAAACACTTTTTAATTATACGACAGTAATAACACCGAATCAATTTGAAGCAAAAGTACTTTTAAACTATCAAATAAACTGTGCGAAAGCAAGAAAAGAAATAGAAAATCTAAAGTGTTCTACATTAATAAAAAACTATATTGAAAAAGAAAAAAGTGTTGACATACTGTATTCTCAAAAAAAAATCAAAAAATATAAAACACTACATATTCAATCAAGAAATACTCATGGTACAGGATGTAGTTTTTCAAGTGCTATTGCAGCAAACTTGGCACTTGGGAAAAGTTTAGAAGAAGCAATTATTATATCAAATAAATTTATATATAAAGCAATCAAAAGTGCACCAAATCTTGGTCAGGGCATAGGCCCTATTTCACATAAAAAAGGAGTTACTACTTCATAAAAGTCTTTTTTATTTAATTAACTACAATAAATCATTAAGTTCATTTCTTATACTTATTCTGCATAAACCACATAAAAGAAAACATCAAGCCAGGTGTTTTTGCTTTACTCTCATCAAAAATAAACTCTTTAAATTCATTAACTGGTAAAAGCATTGTCTCTATCTCTTCATCATGGATTCCTCCCCCATCATGTATTTTCATAGACTCATTTATTGAACCATAGTATAAAGTTTGACAACCTCCACTAACACCTACATTTGTATAAAAAGATGTGATTTTTTCAATTGAGTCTAAAGGCACATCATAACCACATTCTTCATCTATTTCTTCTTTTACAATTACATCTAAAGGCTTGTTCTTATCCACTATTCCAGCACAAAGCTCATAAGTACATAGTTTAGTCTTGTCATTTAAATATACTGGTGGTCTAAACTGCTTTACTAATAAAAAGGCATTTTTCTCTTCATGATAAAGTAATACTGCTACTGAATCAAAGCTTTTTACTGCTTCCCACACTTTATTCTTTCCATTTTGTTTATAAGTTATTTTTACAGGGTGAACAAACCTTGTATCTGTTAATTCATCTGTTTTAAACTCTTCAATTTTATTATTCATTATTAAACCTTTTGTATATTTTATTAATTTTTAAATAAAATAAGATTAAATTTTTCTCAAAATAGATATTTAAAATAAAAGGATTTATCTATGAAACTAAAATATACTGGTCCAAAGGAAATAATCTCCGCACAAGGAATAAGCTTCAAAAGAGGCAAAGACGACAAATATGTATATATATACCCAGCTTTTCAAATCTATAATGCAATTCATCATGATTATGAAAAAAATGTTATTTATACACATAACATAGAAGGGAAAAGATTAAATGACGAAGAGTTATTAAATAAAATTATATCCCTAAATGACAAAATAGAAATATTTTTAAAAAATAAAACAAAAGAAGTAGAAAACTACCTAGATAATGAATTTAAAAATATAGAAACAGAACATAAGAACTATAATAAAGAAGAGTTAGATGTTTACAAAAAAAATTTACAAATAATGAGAAATTATAGAACTCAAAGACAGATAAATAAAATAGTCTATAACCTTCTTATTCAAACCATTGTAGATGATATTTTTGAAAATAAAATAAAAGAGATAAATACTCCATTTAATGAAAGATTCTGGCATACATTACAAACAATTCAAGGTGAATTGTCAAACCATAAAGGAAGGTCAATTGGTTCACACCTTGATATTGTTCATCAAGAAGAATCTATAACTATATCGTTAAAAATAAACTCTATTGGATAGTATTACTAAAGTCGATTGAAAAAGTTGAACCTTCATCGACTTTAGATACAAGATCTAACTTTAGATTATACTCTAGACATATTTTTTTTACTATATCTAATCCTAGGCCAAAACCACCCTCATTGTTTATAGACATACCTCTTTTATATCTTTTAAAAATCTCTTTTTGATCTTTTTGAGATATTCCAATTCCAAAATCTTGAACTTCAAAGATATTATCTTTTAAAGATACAATAACCTTTGAATTAGGCTTACTATATTTAATAGAGTTTGAGATTAAATTATTTACAATTTTTTGAGTTTTGGTTTTATCCATTAAAATATTACACTCTTCAAGCTGTGATTCAATAACAATTTTCTTTGTAATAGAGATATCATTAAAATACTCTACGCTATCAGCTATTAATTCATTTAAACTAAACTCTTCTTCAACACTTTCGTGATGATCATTAAAAGCAGAAAAATGGATATCATTATATACTTGTGAAATCTGTTTTGAACTACTTAAAATATACCTCATCATCTTTTCAGAATTTTTTCCTTTTTTTAACATTGAAACAGAAGTCATTAAAACAGATACAGGTGTATTTAACTCATGAGCTGAATCTTTTATAAAATCATCCATATGCTTAACTTTTTCACGAACTGGTTTTAATAAAATCCTTGCTAAGAAATATCCGACAAAGCCTACGAATACTGCACTTAAGATAAGTGCTATAACTGTATAAATTTTAAGGCTATCTCTATCCTGTATTCCTTGACAGGTCTCCATTACAATATATTTTATTGGAATATTTTTTTCATGTAATTCTTCCACATAAAAGTGAAAATGAGAACTTTCATAAAATTTCTTTTCAAAATCTACAAACTCTTTTCCATCTAAATATGAATAAATCAATTTTTTATCTTTATCAAATAGAGCATATCTTATAGTATCTTTTTTAAGTTTTTGAGGAACAAACTTTTTATGATGCATAAAAGAGTTCATAATATCTGTTTTTATTTCCATTGAAGCATGACTAAGTTCCATACTACATGTATTTTCTAAGCTCTCTATTTCATCTTGATAATAAACATAAAGTAAAATTCCTATCAAAAGTAAAGCAGACCCTACATATATTGAAAGAAAACTTACTAAAGCTTTTTTTTCATTAAAGTTCAAATTTATACCCTATTCCTCTTATTGTTTGAATTCTATCTTTTCCAAGAAGCTCTCTTAAGTTTTTTATATATACCCTTATAGTAGCATCAGTTGGCATCTCTTCATATGCCCAAATATTTTGTAATAACTCTTCACTAGAAATAACTCTATTTTTATGTTTACAAAAATATTTTAAAATATCTCTCTCTTTTTGTGCAATATTTTTTGTTTTTTCTCCAATTTTAATCTGACAAGATTCTGGAAAGAACTTTACGGTGGAAGAAATAATTACATCTTCTGTTTGTTCTATTAAAAAGTGTTTACAAAGCTTCATTACTCTTTGGTCTAATTCTTCAAGGTCAAAAGGTTTTTTAATATAATCATCAACCCCACTTTCAAAAGAGTCTTTTAAATGTTTAGTATCTTGATAAGCAGTAAGAATTATTGCAGGAGTTTGATTCTTATACTCTTCTCTAATAGTTTTTAAAACTTCTATTCCTGTCATGCTAGGAGTATTTATATCTAATAATGCTAAATCAAATACTTCATCAATTAGATATTCTAAAGCAACTTGTCCATCTGTACAAAGAGTTACATCATATCCTTTGTCCATCAGATGGTCATTTAATAAATCATTTAATGCTGGGTCATCTTCTAATAATAGAACTCTCAAAGTAATATTCCTTTTTCAAAAGTTTATTATTATACAAAAAATTTGTTTATTCTCTGTGTACACTTATTTTAATACATTTTTTAAAACTTCATATAAACTTTTTTCTGCCATTTTAAGTGTTTTTCCAAAAGAAATAACACCTTCAAAATGACCTTTCATTACAAACACATTATTTAAAAGAGGATCAATATCTTTATAAATATTTTTTATATCCTCTACCATTTCAGGAGTACCATAGGGAGTATCATTTGTACTTAAACAATCATTTTCAAGCATATAGTTCCATATTTTTTCATTATGAATATGAATTACTGCTTTTATACTAGGATCTAAATCATAAATAGCTGCATGTGAAATTGCTTCAGAACTTGGCTTACTTGCTCCTATAGCATAAGTTGTAAACTTTTCAAAATCTACTTTTTTTACTAGAGAATAATAGTTTGGTGTTAACTTTGGATACTCTCCTGTTTGGGTTGCTGTTATTACAAAAGAGTTTTTCTTTTTATATCTAAGTGAAATATTTCCATATCCTATACCATTTGAGTATGCACCAATAAGTCCTAAAGAAAAGAGTCTTTGTCTTACTCTTTCTATTTTTTTGCACTCTTTTATTGCAAGTTCATCTGTTTGTGTATATTCAAGACTATACTTTACAACACCATCATCAATCATTTTTAAGCTCTAAACATTTTATAAATATCTTCTTCATTAGTTTTACAAACACCTTTTTCGGTAATAAGACCTGTAACTAATCTAGCAGGAGTGATATCAAAACCATAGTTTACTGCTTTTGCACCTTTTGGTGTAATTAGAAGCTCATCAACTTTTCCCTCTTTATTTAAACCTCTTATATATTTAACCTCATCTTCACTTCTTGTTTCTATAGGAATATCTTTTACTCCATCTTTTATCTCAAAATCTAAAGTTCCTTCAGGAATGGCTACATAAAAAGGTATATTATTATCATTTGCAGCCAGTGCTTTTAAATATGTTCCAATTTTATTTGCCACATCTCCATTTGCACTAACTCTATCAGCACCTACTATACAAACATCTACTAAGCCTTGTTGCATAAGATATCCACCTGTATTATCTGGAATAATTGTATGATTAATTTCATCTTGTCCTAATTCCCAAGAAGTTAAATTTGCACCTTGGTTTCTTGGCCTTGTTTCATCAACATAAACATGAATATCAACTCCTCTTCTTTTTGCTTCATAAATAGGAGCTAGTGCTGAACCATCATCAACAATTGCCAACCACCCAGCATTACAATGAGTCAATACATTTATAGATTTTTTACCTTTTTCTTTCATAATCTGCTCAAAAATATCACAACCATATTTTGCAATCTGAGAACTTCGTTCACTATCTTCATCACAAATTTTTATTGCCTCTTTTTTTGCAGTCTCTAATAAATCACCTTCACAATTTAAAAGTGTTTCAAGCATAATATCAACTGCCCACATAAGATTAACAGCTGTTGGTCTTGATTCTCTTATTTCTTTAGATTTTTTGATTATATATTTTAAATCACTATTCTCTTTTACGGCAAGATAAACTCCTAGTGCACCAATATTCCCGATTACGCCAGCGCCTCTTACAATCATATCTTTAATTGCAACTATTGCATCATCTGCACTTTTTAAAATAACTGTTTCTTCTTCAAAAGGTAGTTTTGTTTGGTCTATAACCTCAACATATCCATCTTCATTTAACCATAAGGCTCTATATTTACCATTCATTTACAATTTTCCTTAATAACATGTATAAGAGTACTTATTTTTGTCATCTCTGTTCTTTTCTTAACTAAAATTTTAGCAATAACTAGTGTCATTTTGATTGCTTTATCTCTTACTTTTAAATCTTCAATATCTCTAATATCTGCAACACCTGCAATTCCAAACATTCTTCTTGCCATCTTACAACCAGCAAAACCAAGTGAATCTTGGAATAGTTTTAACATAAACTCTTTTTTGTATTCTTTTAGTTCATACTCATCAATAAACCCGTCAATAATTAAACTTGACTCTTCTTTTTCATTCCAAAGTATTAAAAACTTTTGCTCAAACTTCTCTAAAACCTCTTCAATAGTTTTTAATATCCATTCTTTATACTCTTCTTTAGTTTCAAGTGCGACATGTGAAGTATAAGACATTATAAGATTTCCAATTAAAGCACCTATATCAAACCCAAAAGGACCTACAAAAGCAAACTCTGGATCTATTACAAAAGTTTCTTCTTCATTTAGCATAATTGAACCAGTATGTAGATCTCCATGAAGTAAGGCATCAGTTTGATTCATAAACTTATATTTTAAACTCAATACCTCTTTTTTAAACTCCATATCTTTAAAAAATTCCTGCGCAATTTCATTATTATTTGCATAATTATCATTTGTAGAATGCTTCATAAAAGCAAATGTAAATACAAAATCTTCTGTTAACTTACAAAGTTCTGTATTTGAATTAAATTTATTAATTAGCTCTCTTTTCTCTTTTGAACTTAAATTTAAAGATGATGTTTTAAATAGATTCTTAGCTAAAAATGTAGACATGTGTTCTGCAAAATTGGGATATATGATTTTATCAATCATCCCTTGTCTCATAATAATATGTTTAGATAAGAACTGCATTATTACACAAGACATCTCTTCATTTGCATCATATATTTTAGGGATATTCTCTGGTGTATTATTGTAGAACTCTTTTAATGCTCTTATTTCATAAGTCATTCTCTCTCTACTTAAAGGATATTCTTTCCCTACACATCTTAAATAAGGAACAGCCTGTTTTAAAATAAGTGCCCTTTTACTATCTTTCATAGATTTTATAATAAATACATAGTTTAAATTTCCATCACCTATTTCATCAATATATAAATCATCTGCATTAAAATATTTTTTTATATCTTCTATTGAATTTAAATAAGATATAATATTCTCTTTATCTAAAATTTTATATTTCACGCACTCTCCCTTTTTTTATTTATACTTTATTAATTTACTAAAAAAATGCTTAATTTTTTTGATTATTTTATATATTAACAACACTATTAACATTATTTTAGAGTACAATATTATTATGATTTATAAAAATGAGCAACAAATACTTTTAGTTATTAGATATGCTTTACCATTGTTAATATTAATTCTTTCAATAATTATTACGGCCTTTTTATTTTATGAAAATAAATCAGATTATGAAGAGTTAAAAAATAGAGTTGAAGAAGCCTATATTAAAAATACAAAACAAGTTATAAAAGAACAAGTAGAAAATGTTTATGACTATGTAATATCAGAACAAAGCTCTACAGAAGAAAAATTAAAAAACTCTCTTATTTCAAGAGTTCATGAAGCTCATGAAATGATTTTAAATATCAATAAACACAATAAAAATATTAATGGAAACGATATAAATAAACTGATTCCTTTAATTAAAGCTTCTATCGTTGACACAAGATTTAACAATGGAAGAGGATACTTCTTTGTATACGATAAAAAAGCTACTAATATTATTCATCCATTAATTCCAAAACTTGAAGGTAAGAATCTAATTAATCATCAAGACACTAAAGGCACTTACGTATTAAGAGAATCATTAGAACTTTTAAAAGATAAGGATGAATCCTATCAAGAGTGGTATTGGCGAAAAGCAAAAAATGATATGAATGAATACAAAAAAATTGGTTTTGTAAAAAATATTTATGAATTAGATTGGTTTATAGGAACAGGTGAATATGTAGAAGATTTTTCAAAAGATATCCAAAGAAAAGTTTTAGAACAAATTGAAAAATTGAAATTTGGAAAGAACAGTTACTTTATAGTTGTAGATAAAAATAATAACTATATTAGTCATATCAACAAAAATCTTATTGGAAAAAATGCTTTAAAAAAATTAAGAGAAATGAATGATACTAAATCAATTGAAAAAATTGAAAAAGTATTAAAAGCAGGTGAAGGCTTTATTCATTTAGATTTTTTTAAACCAAACTCAAAAGAAATCTCTTCAAAAATCATATATTCAAAAAATGTTCCTGAATGGAACTGGGCTATTAGTACAGGCTTTTATACAGATGATGTTTCCCAACTAATTATAGAAGAAGAAAAAAGACTCAAAGATAAACACAAAGAAAATATCCAAAACCTTTTAGTAATATCTATTTTATCAACTATTCTTTTATTGCTAATATCATTTTATATATCAATAATAATTGAAAAAAAATTCAAACAATATCAACTTGATATACAACACCATATAGATGAAAACCAAAGACAATATAAACTATTAGCACAAAAAAGTAAACTAGCAGCAATGGGTGAAATGATGGGAAATATTGCACATCAATGGAGACAACCATTATCTCTTATCTCTTCTGCTTCATCAGGGATTAGGCTGCATAAAGAGATGAATACCTTAACAGATGAAACACTCTTAAACTTATCTGATACAATAACCAATTCTGCTCAACATCTATCAGATACTATTGAAGACTTTAGAGAATTTTATAAACCAAATAAAGAAAAAACAATTTTTACTATGAATAGTACATTTGACAAAACCTTTAGTTTTTTAAGCTCACAATTTAGAAGTCATAATATTGAAGTTATAAAAAATATTGATGATATTAAAATGGAAGGATATGAAAGAGAACTTTTACAAGTTTTACTAAATATTCTAAATAATGCAAGAGATGCATTAAAAGATAGAGATGATAAAAAACTTATATTTATTGATGTTTATAAAGAAAAAGAGAATGTAATTATTAATATAAAAGATAATGCGGGAGGAATAAGCGAAAAAATAATTGATCGTATATTTGAACCATATTTTACAACAAAACATCAAAGTCAAGGAACAGGTATTGGTCTATATATGTCTCAAGAAATAGTGACAAAACATATGAGTGGAAAAATCAATGCAAATAACTCTATTTATGATTATAAGAATAAAAAATATAAAGGTGCGATATTTAGAGTAGAATTACCTATTAGAGAAGAATAACTTCTCTAATATCTATTTAAAATTATCAAAAACTAAAGGAGATTTAAAATCAAGAGATTTTAAATGGCTCATAATTGCTTGTAAATCATCAATATTTTTCCCTGTAACTCTTATTTCATCACCTTGATTTACTGCTTTTACTTTTAGTTTTAGTTTTTTAATTTCTAATTGAATAGTCTTTGCTTCATCTTGTTTAATTGAATCAATAATTGCATAAACAAATTTTCTATTACCACCTGAGCTATCCTCTTTTTTAGCCTCATCAAGTGAGTTTATTGATAATCCTCTTTTATTCATTTTTGAAATTAAAATATCATAAATTGCTTCAACTTTATTATCACTCGAAGAGTTAATCGTAATAGTTTTAGCCCCTTGGTTAAAATCTACTTCTTTTGCAATACCTTTAAAATCATATCTATTATCAACTTCTTTTTGAGTTTGTACTACTGCATTTTTCATCTCTTGCATATCTAATTTTGCTGATATATCGAAAGCGTGTTCTTTTGCCATAAATTGTTCCTATAAAATTTTTGTTTTATTATAGAAAAATTCACATAATAGATAACTTTTCATATTAATAATTTGTATCCCATTCAAGATAATCTTCTGCAATACCTAAAGTTGAAGTATCAACTGTCTCTTTTGTATTTGGATTAACTACTTGTTTTACTTCATTTTTTACTAAAGCATCAACTGCTTCTTGCACTGAGGTAAAACTACCTAAAGAGTCATCATCAAAAACTACGTGATACTTTTTATCTTTTGATTGTCCAATATCAAATATTCCAATATCTGTAGGGTAAGATAAAATTATTCTCATTATAAATCCTTTATAAAAAACCTAAATTTTCATATGAACTAAATTGATTGCTTTTATTTCCAAACCAATTAGTTAATATTGTATTATAATAGCTTCTATAATGTGTTGTATAGATTAAATTATTCTTTTTTAACTTATCTAAACTTGGAGGTTTACCATACATCCCACCTTTTACCCGTCCTCCTATTACAAACTGACATGAAGCTGTTCCATGATCTGTCCCAGCACTTCCATTCTCTTTTACTCTTCTTCCAAATTCTGAATAAGTAACAATTAAAACATCATCAAATAGTTTTTCATCTTTTAACTCTTTTACAAAACTTGCAAGTGCAGTATCAAGATCACGTAAAAGCTCTTTATGTCTTTGAATTTGATTTGAATGTGTATCATAACCTTTTTGAGATATTTTTATTACAGGTATATCTATTTTTGATTTTATTAGTCTTGCGGCCTCTTTAAAACTATTTGAAATATCACTTTCCTCAAAACTATTTTTGATTTTAATATCTCTTGCATATTTTTTAAAAGAACTATTTGCTCTTTGAATCATATTCTCTTGAAATTTCAAAAAGTCAAAAGCAGGGTTTTTAGTAAAATCTATACTTTTTGATTTTATACTTGATGATTTCTTTATAAAATGGTCGATGTTTTTTATTTGCAAAATATTTAAATCATCTGAAAAAAGATGTCCTTTTTTTCTACTTCCTAGAAGTATTGCATTTGCAGGTCTAGTCTCACTCAAACTATATCTTTTTAATTCATTTGCAATCCAACCTTTATCCAAATACTCATTTGACTCACTTGCTGTTTCTATAATCTCTATTGACCTAAAATGAGATAGATTTGGTTTATCATATCCCAATCCATGTACAATTGCACAATTACCATCTCTATAATATTTACTTACCCATCTTAGACTCTTGTTAATACCAAAACTTTTATCTACTTCATTTAATTGCTCTTTTTTAAGTGAAAGTGTTGGTCTAAGTGTATAGTAGTTCTTTTCATTAAAAGGTACAACAGTATTTAAACCATCATTCCCGCCATTAAGCTCTACTAATACAAGGGTTCTTTTATTTCCTTGTTTTGCTTCAATATCAACAGGAAGTAAAACCATAGAAGCTGTAAAAAGTGATAATTTTATAAACTCTCTTCTTCTCATCTTTTACTCCTATTTTAAATTAAACCTAGCATTTGAATAATATTTCAAATACTCTTTTTGATTCTTTTTTTTAACTCTTCTTTTTATCACTATTTGAATAAACTCTTTTCTATTTACTAAAGACGTTGAATCAATCCAAGATTTGTTTCCCAACCAGCCTTTTACATTTGGTGGATTAAAAATATCTTGTCCTAAATTTCGTCCTGTTTTTATTAAAAACTTGTACTCTTTTTTTCGAGGAGTTATCTCTGTACTTTTTAGAAAAGAAGCTATTAATTCAACAGGAGATTTAATCATATTTATACGATTTTCTTTATTCCAAAAATCTTCACTTAAAAGTAGGTTTTTCATCAGTACTGCTATATCATAATCACTTTGCCTAAAAATATCTGCTAAACGTTGAACCTCACCTCTATTATACTTTTCACCTATAAACTCCTTATATAGTTTCATAGTTATATATCTTGCAGTTTCCTCGTCCTTTAAAATTATATTAATAATATCCTCTCCATTGAAATCTCCACTCTGTCCCATAAATATTTTTTTGCCATTGTCATGATGTTTTTTTACTATTTTAAAACTTGCTTTTTTTCTATTTACTCTATAGCCTGTAAAAGCACGTGCTGCCTCTTTTATATCTTCTTCACTATAGTTTCCTTCACCCAAAGTAAATAATTCCAAAAGCTCTCTTGCATAATTTTCGTTTGGATGTGTTTTTCTATTTGAATTACTATCTAAATATACTAACATTGCCATATCAGTAGAGCTTTGATGAAGAAGTTCAGAAAAATTTCCTAAAGCATTCTTTCTATAAAGCATATTTTGCTCATACATCATATATGGAGATTTAACTACTTTATACTCAGAAACAAAATGGTTATGCCAAAAAAGAGTCATCTTCTCTCTAAATGAAAATTTAGAGTCCAGAATCATCTGATACCACCATTTTCTTATCTCTTCCATTTTTTTATTTCTTTTTTTTCTAATAGCTTTTTTCTCTTCCCTACTTAAATCTCTAAACTTTCCATCAAAAGTTGAAGCTTCCTTTATTCCTCTTGGTGTTTTGAATATATCTTTTGATTTTCCTTTATTTATAAGATACTCTATTGCCTCTTGTTTTGAAAATTTTTGAAACTTAATTAAGTCATCATTTGTGTATCCAAAAGATGTACGGTTTAAAAGATGTTTTGTTTCATCTAAACTCAAAGAAAATGCAGAAATTGTAAGTAATAATAAAAGTAGTAAATGCAAAAAGAACTCCTTGTTCTTTAATAGAGTATTCTATAATTGTGAGATTAACGTGTATTTTAACAAGGTATTGAAATTTTAAATACTGCTCCAATATAAGTAGATTCTTCAAATTCATATACACTATTTCTTACTGTTAATTCTCCTCCCATAGAGTCTACAATTAAAGTATATGTAATATAAAGTCCTAAGCCAGTCCCTTGACTTTGATGTTTTGTTGTAGTATATGGCTCAAAAACTTTTGGAAGAATATCTTCTGAAATTCCACCAGCATTATCTTTAAATTCTATAATAACCTTCTTGTCAGCTTGTTTAGCACTTATAAAAAAAAGTTTCTCTTTTCCTAAAATATATGCATCTTTAGAGTTATTAAAAATATTTACTATACATTGAGTAAGTTCATTTGAATCACCATCAATATAAATTTCATCATCAATATCATAAATAACTTTTATATTATATTCACTAACAACACCCTTCATTATATTTATACTATCTTTTACAATCTTTTTAAGATTTATATGTTCTTTTCTTTTTTTTGTTTTCATAAACCCTTGAAATACATCTAAGGTTCTAGATAAAAATTGTACATTTTCATTTATCTTTTTACTATGTCTAGAAATTGACTCCTTTGATAAAACACCCATCTCTTTTTCTAACTCCATACCTGTAGAAATTGTAGAGATTGCAGATAAAGGTTGTCTCCATTGATGAGCAATGTTTCCTATCATTTCACCAATTGCAACCATTTTTGATTGTTGAATCATAGTTTTTTGTTGTTTTTGAATAGTATTATTCATTTTTGTTACATTTTCAATTTTATCTTTCAAGTCATTATTCAAAATTAAAATTTTATTATGATTTGATTCAATAATCCTTGCTAAGTAGCCTAATTCATCATTCTTTTTATAATCTATTTCAATGATACTTTCATCGGATTTATTTGAAATAGACTCTATAATTTTGTTAATAGGATTAACTATTATTCTTGAAAATAAGTAAGAAATTATTACTATGATAATAAAAATAGCAATAAATACAAATCCTAAGTCTGAAATACTCTTCTTTAGTTCTTTTTCAAAAAGTTCTTTACTATTTTCTATTACTAAATA
This sequence comes from uncultured Campylobacterales bacterium, assembly GCA_947494995.1. GTDB lineage: Bacteria > Campylobacterota > Campylobacteria > Campylobacterales > Arcobacteraceae > Halarcobacter. Next base: position 191,937 of record CANLWY010000005.1, read on the forward strand.
TCCTATAATATCCGTATCTAATAAAATAGGATACTTATATAAATACTTATTAATCTTTTCAACATCTTCTAACTCTTCAAAGTTTTTAAATTTTTTAAAAATCAATTTATTAGACTTTTTTTCAGAAAATATATATCCATCTTCTGTAAGAACTATAATATTTTTAATTAATTCATTTGAAAAGGTACTCAAAATAAATTTTACTTCAGTGAAGTTTAATTCATATAAATCACTAACTAATTGCTTTGATAATATTGATGCAGTACTAGAATTTACACTTTTTAAATATCTATTTGACTCATCTTGTATTTTATTATAACTATAAAAAAACTTTAGTAGAAGAAACATAGAAAAGAATAGGACGATTAATGCAAATACTTTAAATCTTAGAGACTGAAAAAAAGACATCATATCTCCTCATTTACTATAATTTTATCTCTGTCTGATAAAGGAGAAAATTTAAAAAATATTTTTTTCAAATCCCTACCCTCTTTTGTTTTATCCATATTAAACAGTAATTCTAAAATCTCTTTTTCTACATCTGGGGGTACATCTTTAGAAAATGAAATTAATCTTCTTGGCAATGTATTTGATTTATATATTGGTTTAAAAAAATCTTTATCAATCTCTTTATAACTTTTTTCATCAATTGCCCCAGCATCAACTTTTGAAAAAAGAACTTTTGCAGCAACATTCTCCTCACTCAATGCAAAAATAAAATTCACTTCATTTTTACCACTTAAATTTCTAACTTTAAGTCCTTGATTTTCAATCTCTTTTTTAGGGACATAATATGCAGTAGTAGAAAACTCATCTTCAAAAGCTATTGTTTTTCCATTTAATCCTCTTAAACTATCTATATCACTATATTTTTTTACAAAAATTATACTTCGATATCCCTCTTTTCCTTTTACCCATTGTTTGGCACTAATTCTTAAACTAGTATCCTTTTGAACAATTTTTGAAGGGTATAAACTATCTATAAAAATATGTATAATTGAAGAGTTTAATAAGGTTACTGCTTCTTTAGCAGATTTAACTAATTTAATATCAAACTTTAGATTTTTTTTATTTTGATTTTCCAAATATCTAGCTAAAGCAGAATATTCATTTACTTTTACATTAAGGGATTTTGTATATATAGTGCTAATTACAAAGGTTTCTTTAGCCATTAAAAAACTAAAAGATAAACTTATAAAAATAATGACTTTAAAAGCTTTTAAAAACCACATTTTGTAACCTTCTTAATTTGTTACAATTATATAATAATTTTTAAAATTTGTCCTTATATCTTTAAAATAATCAGGAGAAGTTCCTGATTATTTTATTATAAAAGACTATCCTCTTTTCGTGCTTGAGGTAAGATAAGATTTAATACAATTCCTGTAATTGCACCAAGTCCAATTCCAGAGAAAGGAACACCACCAAAATTAAATGTCATTCCACCGATTGAAAATACTAAAATCATTGATACAATAATTAAATTTCTAGGACAAGCTAAATCTACTTTTTCTCTAACTAAAGTAGAAATACCTATAGAAGCAATAATACCAAATAAAAGTAACATAATTCCACCCATAACTGGTACTGGTATTGTTGCTAAAAGGCCTCCAAGTTTACCAACAAAAGCTAGAACTATTGCTGCTATTGCTGCCCAAGTCATAATTGCTGGATTAAATGCTTTTGTAACAGTAACTGCACCTGTTACCTCTGAATAAGTTGTATTCGGTGGTCCACCAAAAAATGAAGCTACAGAAGTTGCAAGTCCGTCACCAAGAAGTGTATTTTTTAAACCTGGCTTCTTAAGGTATTCTTGTTTTGTAACATTTGAAATAGCTAACATATCTCCAATATGCTCAATTGCAGGAGCAATTGCAATTGGTAAAATAAAAATAATTGCTTGCCAATTAAACTCTGGAGCTGTAAAAGAAGGTATTGCAAACCATGCTGCTTTTTCAACAGATGAAAAATCAACAATACCATAAAAAAGTGCAACGATATACCCAATAATAATACCTGCTAAAATAGGAATAAGTTTAATTAAGCCTTTTCCTAAAAGAGATACAAATACAGTAGTAAATAGAGCAATCATTGAGATAATAATCGCTTGTTCAAAAGGTACTAACTGAACCGCGCCATCACCTGTTTTACCCATTGCCATAAATACTGCAACGGGAGATAGAATAAGTCCAATAGACATAATAACAGGACCAACTACAACAGCAGGAAGTATTCTATGTAAAAAATTATCACCTTTAATTCTAATAATAAAACTTAATAAAATATATAGTAAACCAGCAGCAACTAAGCCAGACATTGTTGCAGCAATACCCCAAGTTTTAACACCATGAGAAATTGGTGCAATAAAAGCGAATGAAGAAGCCAAGAAAATAGGAGGAATTGCACCTCTATTTACAAATTGGAATACAAGTGTACCAATACCTGCTGTAAACAATGCAACATTTGGATCAAGACCTGTTAAAATTGGAACTAAAACTAAAGCACCAAAGGCAACAAACAAAAACTGAATACCGAGAATAGAGTCTTTAACTCTAAAATTATAATCTGTTGGTTTCATATATCTCTCTTTGTGAAAAATTAGTTAATTATAGTATCTAAGTTTAAATTAATATTATGTAAATTTTCGTACAATTTATAAGCAACTTTTAGGTAAAATTCCACTGCAAAAAGAAACAAGCTCCTTTCAAATAAAGGACCATTTAAAAGGTTATATATGTATAAAGAAAGCAATAATGTAGTTGTAAAGCATCTAGTAAATAGACTAAGAGATGTAAGAACAGCTTCAAACGAATTTAGAATGACAATAGAAGAGATATCAAGAATTGTTGCATCAGAAGCTTTAAATGATTATCCTACTGTTACACACAATATAAATACTTGGCAAGGTTCATTAGATGTACAGATGATCGAAGTACAAAAACTAGTTCTTGTTCCAATTTTAAGGGCGGGAGAGCCTATGTTAACTGGTATTTTAAAAACTCTACCATATGCAAAATCTGGATTCTTAGCTATGAAAAGAGATGAAGAAACAGCAGAATCAAAACTATTTTATGAAAATATTCCAAATTTAGAAGATAAAACTGTTTTATTATTAGATCCAATGGTTGCTACAGGTGGTTCACTAATTGATGGAATTGATTATTTAAAATCAAAGGGTGCTAAAAGAATTATTTCATTAAATGTATTAGGAGCACCGGAAGGTGTAAAAAAAGTACAAGATGCACATCCTGATGTAGATATTTTCATTGCACAAATTGATGAAAGATTAGATGAAAATAATTATATTAGACCAGGTCTTGGAGATGCTGGAGATAGAGCATTTAATACTAACGACTAAATATAATCTATAGGATTTGGATATTTATATCTAAATCCTAAACTCTCTATTTTACTTCCATCAATAATTCTATTTTTATATTTTTTTGCATTTTTAAATATTGGTTTATTGAAACCATACTTTGAAGCATTTAACAAATAAACCTCTTTTCTAGTTGGGTGAAAAGAAGAAGATAGATTAAAAACTCCACTAATATTTTTTTCAATTACAAATAAAACTGCATTTATAACATCATCCCTATGTACATAATTAACTTTTACATCTTTTGAATCTAGAACTTTAGCTTCAAAATATTTTCCAGCAATTCTGTTATATCCCATCAAACCAGCACATCTAAAAATAACATGAGTTTTATCTTTTATAAGTTGCTCAGCATCATAAACCATCTTTGAAATAGGTGTATCTATTAAATAGTTTTCATCAAAACAATTATCACTATTAGGATAAATTGAAGTTGAACTTATAAATATAATTTTTTTAATATTAGATATTTTTTTATTAGATAAGATCTTATCTAAAAAGCTTAAATATTTTTTTGATTTAGAAGGAGGAAAATTAATAAAAAGATAGTCTGTTCGTAGAAGCTCTTCTAACTCTTCAAAACTCTCTTCATTTAAGATGAAAGGCATAACGCCTTCATCTTCCATTTCTTTTCTTTTTTCTTCATTTCGTATTGATACTTTTATTTTAAACAACTCTTTACAACTCTTTGCTAAAGCAAATCCCAACCATCCTGTTCCAAGTATCGATATAGTTTTCATTACTCTTTTTTAGTCTCTTTCAATTGGGCTACTTCTTCTCTTAAAGCCTTCATTTCATTAAGAAGAGCATCAAGTTTCTTACTATCTTCATGTATCTCTTCTGCTAAGTCTGCATCTTGAATTTTCTGCATCTCACCAATAATAACTGCAACAAATAGATTGAAAAACACAAATGCCGCAATAATTACAAATGATACAAAATATATCCAAGCCCATGAATAAACTTCCATAGCTTCATACATAACATCTGTCCAGTCTTCAAAAGTTAAAACTCTAAATAGCGTTAACATAGATATTAAGAAGTCTTTCCATAATCCAGATGGTAATTCTTGAAAGTAAAAGTTTCCTATAATTGCATAAATATAAAAGATAATAAACATAAGAATTACAATATCAATAATTGAAGGGATAGCTTTTATAAGCATATCTAAGATTGCTTTTAACTCTGGACGTGCAGTAAAAAGTCTTAAAACTCTAAATACCCTTAACATTCTTGCAATAGCTGCAAAACCTGACTGTTCTAACGGAAGTAAAGTAATTACAACAATAATGAAATCAAAAAGATTCCATCCATTTTTAAAAAAGTTTATAAATTTCTTCTCTGCAACCATTTTAATAGCAATTTCAAAAATGAAATATATTGTTACAAAAATATCTGCTAATTGTAGAAATAAAGCATAGTTTGTTTCTACTTCACCCATAGTTTTAAAACCTAAAACTGAAGCATATGCTAAAATAATAAAAGTAGTTAAATTAGAAAACCATTTGGCATCCCTAACATGTTCTATTCTTTCTATTACTGACACTAATTAATCCTTTATAATTGCAAAAGCTAATAAAAACCATGCAATAATAAGTAAAGTTCCACCAATTGGTGTAATAGCACCTAGAATAGGCATATTTAACAGAACTAATAAATATAAAGAGAATGAAAAGATAATCATTCCAATAAGTATAAGCCAAGCAGCGATTACAGCTTTTTTAGAGTTTTCTTTTAAATATATAATAAAAGAGGCTGCAAAAAGACCAAGAGTATTGTAGAAGTGATACTCTACACCTGTATTATAAGTTTTTAAAAGTGAATCACTTACAATAGATTTTAAACCATGAGCTCCAAAAGCACCAATAGCTATAGCTAGAGCCATCATAATTGAAGATATTGTTAAAAATAATTTAACATTTTTATTAATTGACATAAGATATTTCCCTAATTTTTTTTGGATTATATCTAAAAAAAATTAATGAAAATTTAACAATTAAGAGTTTATTCTTTAGACTCTTTTTTCTCTTTTTTCTTAGAAGAGAAGCCTGCACCTTTTTTCTCTTTTTTTTGAAGGTTTAAATCATTTATTAAAGTTCTATAATCCATCCCTTCTTGATTCATTTTAGCAAAACATGCTGCAACAGCAGCTATTGCATTAGGAACTTCTTCTTTTTTCTTATATGATTGAATATTTTTTTCACTAACTTTAATTAAAGCAGTAAATTTTGGTATAGTAAGTTCTGCATCTAATAATAACTTTTTAAACTCAATAAATGTCATAATAATTTTCCATAAAATAAATTTTAAATAATTATACTATAAAAAATCTTGAATTAAGACAAAAAAGTACTAGATGATATATATTTTATATATATTTTATAGATAATAGTTTGGATCTTAATCCAAACTATTAATTAAACAACATCAACTTCCCAGAAGAAGTCAATCCATTCATTTGCTTCTCTTACCGAATAATCAGGCTGTAACACTGCTGTTTTTTTATAAAACAGTGTTGCAAGTTTAAATTCAACACCTGGAAACTTATCATGTAAAACTTTTAAAATTTCTTCCATTGTCTCTCCTGAGTCAACAATATCATCAATTATTAAAACTCTTTTTGCATGAGAAACATCAGGAATGTTAAATATGTTAAATGTATCAAGTTTTAATTCACCCTCATAATGTATCGAGTTTAGTGAATATAAATTTCTCATATCTAAAGCCTGTGCCATTAGATGTGCAAGAGTTAATCCTCCTCTTGCAACAGCTAAAAGAATATCAGGTTCATAATCTCTACACTTGTTAACTAATGTTTGAGTATCTTTTTTAAACTCATCATATCCGTAATAATATTTTTCTATCTCCAAATAGTTGCTCCTATAAAATAAATGCAAGTAAACTTATAAAGGTAATTGTTAATATACCAATATTTAAATCTTTATATTGTCCTCTTGCAGTCTTAATAATAGTATACACTAAAAATCCTGCAGCAATACCATTCGTAATTGAAAAAGTTAATGGCATTAAGATTACAATTAAAAAGGCTCCTGCACTTGTAGCTAAATCAGAATCTTCAAAATTAATCTTACCAAGCTCAGTAAACATCAATACTCCAACAACTACAAGTACTGGGTAAATAGCATTTCCTGGAATCGATTTAAATAAAGGTAACATAAACAATGTTCCTATAAAGAACAATGCCGTAAATACTGCTGTTAAACCAGTTCGTCCACCCTCTTCAACCCCTGAAGCACTCTCAATAAATGAAGTTGTAGTTGAAACACCAAGAACAGAACCAGCAGTTGTAGCAATAGCATCTGCTTCTAAAGTTTTTTGTAATGATTTATCATCTTTATTATTCTCTTGAAATAACTTAGCTCTTGTTCCAACTCCTGTTAATGTTCCTAAAGTATCGAACATATCAGTGATTAAAAATGTAATTACCACAGGTAATAAAGATAAAGAAAGAGCACTTACAATATCAAGCTTAAATAAAATAGGTTCAATTGAAGCTGGTGCACTTAAAAACTGTTCTGGAACAGATCCAATACCTAAAGACCAAGCGATAATTGAAGTAATTGCAATTGATAAAATAAAAGCACCTTTTAATCTATATGCATAAAAAGTAAAAGCTAAAATAAGACCAATAACTCCAATCTGAACATCTAATTTAGAGAAGTCTCCAAGCCCTACTAAAGTAGCATCATTGTTTACAATCATTCCCATTTGTTTTAAACCAATAAAAGCAATAAAAGAACCAATACCAGCACTAATTGCTCTTCTTAAACACATTGGAATAGAAGTCATAATCCAAACCCTAAAGTTTGTAAAAGAGAGAATCAAAAATAGAATACCTGAAAGAAATACAATACCAAGAGCAGTTTCCCAAGGTATCTTCATACCAAGCACTAATCCATAAGAAAAATATGCGTTAAGACCCATTCCAACAGACATTGCAATTGGAGTATTTGACCAAAGTCCACTAAACAGAGTTGCTAAGATTGTAATAATTGCAGTTGCAGTAACAACAGCCTCCATTGGAAGCCCTGCATCTGCTAATATGAAACCATTTACAGGTACAATATACATCATAGTTAAGAACGTAGTAAATCCTGCACTAAACTCAGTAAAGACATTAGTGTTATGTTCTTTTAGCTTAAACATAAAGTTATCCTTAAATTTTAAAATTAAGCGTTAATTATACAGAATGTAAGGTTTATTTTTAGTAAAATTTTACATAAAATCTATAACTTTTCAGAAAAAAACATGTAACAAATAGAAACATGAATATTAATTCATTCCTATATTATCTAATTTATGTTATTCTTTATATATACAACTTTAAAGGTATCACTTTTGAAACTTATAAATCATGAATATAAAAGTAAAGATGAGCTATTAGAGTTCATCAATCAAAATCACCTTAAAGAGTGTGAAAATCTATTACTTCAAGTTTTTACTTCATTTTCTGATGAAAAATATATTTCTTCTCTTATAGAAATAATTACTTCTATTTTACCAAAGATTAAAATCATAGGATCTACAACATCTGGAGAAATTTCTACAAAAGGTTTAAAAGAGAAAACTACCCTTTTTTCTTTTTCAAAATTTGAAGATACTAAAATTGAAACTTCTTTTGTGGAAGGAAATGAAAACAGTTTTAAAACAGGTCAAGCACTGATTAATTCTTTAAAAAATCCTATTGATGAAAATATAAAAGTAGCAATATGTTTTACTGAAGGGGTAAATACAAATGGTGAAGAGTTTCTAAAAGGTATAGAATCAATAAATAATAAGATCATAATTGCTGGTGGTATGGCAGGAGATTATTTAACATACTCAAACACTTACGTATTCACACAAGAAGGGATCACAAACTCAGGTGCTGTAATAGCAACATTAAAAAATAAAAACCTTCATGTTACTACAGATTTGAACTTTAATTGGGAACCTATAGGGAAAAATCACACTGTAACAAAATCAATCAAAAATAGAGTCTATACAATAGATAATATTACAACTCTAGAATTTTATAAATACTATATAGGTGATAATGTTGATATTTTACTTCCTGGTATAAATGTTGAATTGCCACTAGTTATTACAAATGGCAACTTTAATATAGGGCGTGCTATCCTAAAGACTCATGATGATGGAAGTATGACATATGCAGGAAATATTGAAGAAGGAAGCACCGTAAAATTTGCATATGGAAATACTAATTTAATCTTAGATAAAAGTATCAAATCTCTATCAAAACTATCTAATATACCTGTTGAAGCAATCTTTATGTACTCTTGTATTGGTAGATTTTCATTTTTAGGCAAAAATATTAAAATTGAGATTGACCAATATAATAAAATTGCACCAATATGTGGGTTTTTAACCCATGGAGAGTTTTTTAAAGAAAATATTAATTCACACTCTACAAAATTCTTAAACCAATCAATGACTATATTAGCAATTGCAGAATCTAATACAAAAAAAACTTTGACAATAAATGAAAAAAAAGATACTGATTTAGAGATTCAAAAACTATTAGCCATGAATCACTTATTATCAAAAACAGCAAGTGAACTTGAAGATTTATCTATAAACTTAAGCCAAAGAGTAAAAGAAGAGATAGTAAAAAATGAAGAAAAAGATATCATTTTGAATATTACTCAAGCACAAGCTGAAGTTGGATATATGCTTGAGATGATTGCACATCAATGGAGACAACCACTAAGTGCAATTAGCTCCCTAGCAAGTACTATCCAATTAAAAAGTGAATTTGGTAACTTAGAAAAAAAAGAATTAGAAACTCTATTGGATGAGATTTTAGACCTTTCAAGTTTTGCTAGTCAAACAATTGAAGACTTTAGGGCACTTTTTAAAGCAAAACAAGAAAGAGAAAAGATTGAAATAATTACTTTAATAAACAAAGTAAAAAATATATTAAAATCATTGCTTTTAGAAAAACATATACAAATTGAAGAAAACTATAACTGCTGTAAAAACTCCATTTTATATATCCCACTAGGACAAACACTTCAAGTGTTAATTAATATCATAAAAAATGCTGTAGATGCAATTGAAGAAAAAAAACCAAAAAATCCAAAGATTATTTTCTATACAGAAAAAGTAGATGACTTTTATTTAATAAGAATAGAAGATAATGCAGGAGGTATAGATACAACTATCATACAAAAGATTTTTGAAAAAAGATTTTCTACAAAAGGTGAAGAACAAGGGACAGGACTTGGTTTAGATATTTGTAAAACAATCATTGAAAAAAACTTAAAAGGGACTATTAAAGCATCAAATAGTAAAGATGGTGCATCTTTTGAAATAAAAATTCCTATTTATAAACAAGAAGAAGATTAATAACTCTTCTTCTATTTACTCATAAGTTTAGCTAAATTTTTTATTCCTAGTTCAATTTGTTCAAAACTTGAATTTGTAAAATTGAACCTCGCTTCATAAGAGTCTTGATTATCATGATAAAATACTTTTGCAGGAACAAAAGCAATATTTTTTTCAAGAGCTTTTCTTGCCAACAAAAAACTATCCTCCTCAAAACTACCATATATAAACATTCCCCCTTTTGGTTTTTCAAATTTAAAAGAAGGTAAATACTCTTCAAAACATTCAGACATAAACTCCATTTTACGTTCATACTCTGCTCTTACATCTTTTATATGTTCAAATAAACAGTTATCTTCTAAATACTGATTTAATATCATCTGATTTAAAGTTGGTGTATGTAAATCTAAAGCCTCTTTTGAAACTAAAATCTTTTCAATTAGCTTTTTTTCTGCTCTTATCCAACCAACACGAAGACCAGGTGCAATTATTTTTGAAAAAGAGCCTAAATGAAAACTTTTTTTATATCTTGCACTAATTGGTTTATAAACTTTACCTTCAAAATCCAATAAAGTATATGCTCCATCTTCTATTAAAAAACTCTCTTTTTTTGCTAATATATAAGCAAACTCAATTCTATCTTCATGACTCATTGATTCTCCAGTAGGGTTAGAAAAGTCACTCATTAAATATAAACCTGAATCTCTATTTAAATCTCTATTTAGAAAGCCCTTATGTTTAAAAGATTTGATGTTTAGATCAAGTATTTTAAAAGAGCTTAAAGCTCCTATATAAGTAGGTCTTTGAACAACTATCTCTTTTTTCAAAAAAGTTTTTGAAATAATATCAAATGCCTGTTGGCTTCCAGTTGTAATTAAAATCTCTTCTTTTGTTGTAGGAAAGTTCAATTTTTCAGTATAAATAGAAGCAATTTTTTCCCTAAGTTCATCTAAACCTTGTGATTTTGAATATTGCATTGAAAATCTATTTTCAAAAACTTTATTAGAAGCCTCTTTTAACTCTTTCATAGGAAATAAATTTTCATTTGGTAAACCTCCTGCAAAAGATATTGTATTCTCATCTACAGAATCTAATATTTCTCGGATATATGACCTTTTTATTTTTTCACTCATTCTTTTCTCCCTTAAAAAGATAAAAGTATTATAATTTAAAAAAAAAATTAATTCTTTATCCTGAATTTCAATTTATTTGTCTTATATTGCTATTTTTGTTATACTTTTATTTAAGGAATTATTTTGAAAAAAGATACTTTAATTATAAGAAACCAGATTATCAATACAACATACTACTATATTTATAAAAATCTTGAACATCAAATTAGCCTAGATGAACTTGCAGCTTTAAACTCTACTAGTAAATATCACTACCACAGAATTATAAAAGAGGATACTGGCTCAACATTATTTGAATTAATTAGTTCAATTAGACTTCAAAAAGCAGCTAATCTTCTACTTACAAACAAAGATTCTACAATAGGTCAAATAGCAAACTATTGTGGTTATCTTTCCCATTCTTCATTTATAAAAGCTTTTAAGAACAAATATGGTTTTACTCCAACAGCTTGGAGAAAAGGAGAATATAAAAAATTTTCTAAAGAACTTTTAAAAGAGTTTCCTACAAAAAGAGACTTTTCAGAAATAGAACCAGAGATTAAAGTTTGTAAAAAGATTTCATGTATCTACATACGACATAAAGGATATAACAAAAGCGTAAAGAAATCATGGGAAAAGTTAAAAGCTATTGCTTATGAAAATCAAATAAAAGAGTACAAAGAACTAGCCCTTTATCACGACAACCCTACTATTACTCCTCTTAATAAATGCTCGTATGTTGCATGTATTACAATTGAAAAAGATTACAAAAATCTTAGTACCTTTGAAATTCCAGAATCTTTATGTGCTGTTTTTCCTTTAAAAGGAAAATATGGAGATATTTTAAACTTCATAAGATATGTTTATCATTATTGGCTACCAAACTCAGGATATGAAGCGAAAACCTTACCACCCTACGCTTTATATCATAAAAATATATTTAGCACTTCTTTAGAAGATTTTCATATTGATTTATATATTCCGATTAAGGTTGCTTACTAAAATCTGTTCTATAAATATACTTTGCAATTTCTCTTAAAGTATATTCATCATATCCAAGTTCAGGCATTAATTCAAACTCTTCTATTGAATAGTGCATTAAAGAAGTTTCTTTTTTTGGTTTTAAAACCCAAGTAGCCATATAATCTACAAAATCTTCTTCTTTAGGAAAAGCATTTAAATAGTTTTCTTTAACCTCTTGTATTGATGGAGCAGATTTTTTTTCTGTTTTAAAATGACAAGTTACACAGTTACCAGAAAAGTATAATTCTCCTAAATTATAGGCATAAAGATTTATAAAACAAAATGGTATTAAAAAAAGTTTTTTCATAAATTAATTTTATCAAAAAAAGTAAAAAGCTCTAATTATATAAATCAAACTTCTTTAAAAGTTACTTTATTTCGTCCTGAATGTTTTGAAATATATAAAGCTTCATCTGCCCTATGCAATATATCATCTATTGTTTCATCACTTAAAAAACTTAAAACAGAGATTCCTATACTTATAGTCACTTTTATTTTTTCATTTCCATAAGTAAAAGTAGTATTTTCAACAATTTGTCTTAACTTTTCTGCAATAGTTGTAGCACCTTCTTTTCCTGTTTCATTTAATAATACTACAAACTCTTCACCCCCGACTCTTGCTAAGATATCAGAGGTTCTAATATTTGTTTGTATTTTTTTTGAAACTAATTTTAAAACTTCATCTCCAACAAAATGCCCATGTTCATCATTAATTTTTTTAAAAAAATCAATATCAATCATCAATAAAGAGAGCTCCGTTTTATCTCTCTTTGCAAGAGAAAAAAGTTTATTTGAAAGATCAAAGAAGTATCTTCTATTTGGTACTTGAGTTAAGAAGTCCATAGTTGCCATTTCATGCAATTTTTGAACATTTTGTTCTAATTCTTTTGTTCTTTGTTTAACTTTTTTTTCTAAAACCATATTTAATTTTTCTATATTTTTTTGTCTTCTATATATAGAATTTATAAAATATATACCAATTATCAAAACAATAATAGCAATAAAGACTACAATTAATGTAATGTAAAGATTACTACTTTTAATCAATGCAATTTTTTGATTATAATTATAAATAGGAATACTAACCCTTAATCCACCTCTTATATCACCAAGCTTATAGCCTTGATTTACATGACATTCAAGACAAGAACCTTTTATTTCTAATGAGCCCATAAAGTTAAAATTTTCATTTGAAAATTTTGTATAATATCTCATATTTTTATTACTTTCAAAAAACCTCAAAGCTTCTATTTCAAACTCGTCTGGCTTATTTCCAGGGTTTATTGGGTTTAAACTAGTTATCTTATACTTATACTCACTATTTTTATTAGCAATCTCTGAAATTTGTCTTGTCATCCAAGCTGGATTTATTTTTATTAAAAGATCTCCATCTTTTGTATAAGTATAATTATCTTTTAAATACTTATTTGGTTTTTCTGAACCTTTTGCTATTACATAAACGCCACCATGTTCTGCATTCCATGATCTTGTATGTACCATATTATTAAATAAAGCTATAGCTTCTTGTTTTAAACTTTTTTTAGACAAATTAATATAATCTATTTTTGAAACATTTATATAGTATAATAAAGAAGTTGTACCTGATACAATAATAAATACAAAGAAAAATATGAAATTTGTTTTACTAAAACTTCTCATTACAATGCCAACCCTAAAATAATAATATTTATACTCAAATAATATTCTATTATAAAATCTCTTAAAAACGCCTATATAGTTTAATTGTAGATTTATTACATTTCTGTTATAATCAAGGCTAGGCATTCAAAATAATAATTAGGGGCGAATTATGTTTAAGAACAGTTCAATCAAAGCAAAGCTTTTATTAACAGTTATTGGTGCTATCTTATTAGTTACTATAGTTATGGAAATAATCACTATCAGTTCTATGAAAAAAGAAGCTGAAATAATCATAAAAGATGCTAGGGAATCAGCCTACATTTCAAAAGAAGAAGAGTTAAGAAACTACGTATCTCTTGCATATAAAACCATTGAAACTTATTATGAAAGGACATCAAAAGAGAGATTAAAAGAAGAAGTACAAAACTACATAGTTGAACAAACTGACTATCTTTTTTCAATTATCGAAACAGAATATGAAAAAAACAAAGACATATTACCAGCAGACGAATTAGAAAATAGACTTAAATCTATTGTTGAGTCAACAAGATATGGTAAAGCTGGATATTTTTGGATTAATGATTATGATTATAAAATGATTATGCATCCAATCAAGAAAAACCTTAATGGAGAATACTTTAAAAATACTCCTAAAGTACCTTTTGTAGAACTTGGTGTTGATGCATTAAAAGGAAATGGAAAAGATCAAGCATTTATAGAATACTCATTTTATAGTCCAAAATCTAAACAAACTATTTTTAAATCATCTATAGTAAAAGTATTTAAACCTTATAACTGGATCATCGGAACTGGAGCATATCTTGATGATGTAAGTGAAAAGATGAAAAAAGAGGCACTTAAAGCTATCGAGAGTATGAGATACGGTAAAGCAGGATATTTTTGGGTAAATGATTCAAACCATGTTGTTAAAGTTCATGGAGTTAAAGCTTCTTTAGTTGGAAAAGATATGAAAAACCTAAAAGATACAAAAGGAACCTATATATACAAAGAGATTGTTAAAATTGCAAATGCAAACAAAGAGGGAGGAACATTAAAATACTTCTGGACAATTCCTGGACAAGAAGGAGATTTTGAAAAACTTTCTTATGTTAAAAACTTTAAAGAATGGGACTTTATTATAGGAACAGGGGCATACACTCTTGATATTGAAAAAGAGCTAAATCGAATGTTAAAAACAACAGAAGATGCAATTAATGAAGCAGTTATAACTTCTATAATAACTGTATTAATAATCATTGTTCTATTTACTATTTTTGTAATAATGATCTTAAAAAAAGTAATTCTTAATCCTTTATCTAACTTTCAAGTAGGATTGCTACAATTCTTTAAATATGTAAATAAAGAACAAAATGATATTAAACCATTAAAAATTGATGCAAATGATGAAATAGGAAAAATGGCTGAACTAATTAATGAAAATATAAGTAAAACTCAAGCAGTAATAGAGCAAGACAATGTTCTTATTAATGATGTTAAAGAGATAGTTACTCATGTTGGAGAAGGTTATTTAGATAGAAAAATAACTAGCTCTACTAATAATGAATCTTTAGAAGAGTTAAAATCTCTTTTAAATGACATGTTGATAAATATTCAAAAACTTGTAGGAACAAATATCAATTCACTGAGTGACGTACTAAATCACTATGCAAATAGAGACTTTACACATAAAATAAATACTGAGAATAGTGGAGAAATTGGCTCAAATATCATAAATATGAACACGATGATTACTAAGATTTTACAAGACAATCAAGAAGATGGATTAATGCTTCAAAGTAAATCTCAAGAGTTATCTTCAAATGTAGAAATATTAAATAAAAATGCAACTAGTCAAGCAGCATCTTTAGAAGAAACAGCAGCATCTATAGAAGAGATTACAGGTAATATCAAACAAACTAGTGAAAAAGCGCAAGAGATGTTAAGAATATCTTCAGAGACACAAAACTCTGCAAATGTGGGGAAAGAATTAGCAACAAAAACTGTTAACTCTATGGAAGATATAAACGATACAGTAATGAATATCAATGAAGCAATTACAGTAATTGATCAAATTGCTTTCCAAACAAATATTCTTTCACTTAATGCAGCAGTTGAAGCAGCTACAGCAGGAGAAGCAGGAAAAGGTTTTGCTGTTGTTGCACAAGAAGTAAGAAACCTTGCAGCAAGATCAGCGGAAGCTGCAAAAGAGATAAAAGATTTAGTTGAAAATGCAACTGTAAAAGCAAATGAAGGTAAAAGTATCAGTTCATCTATGATTGAAGGGTTTAGTGAACTAGAAGAAAAAATTTCAAATACTAATAACTTAATTGATGATGTAACAAATGCAGCAAAAGAGCAAAATACAGGAATGGTACAAATTAGTGATGCTATTAATCAATTAGATAGATTTACACAAGAAAATGCCGCAATTGCAGATAAGACAAACTATATTGCGCAAGAAACAAATCAAATATCAAAAGATATTGTAGAAAATGTTAAAAACAACAACTTTGAAGGGAAAGCTTAAAAAAGCTTTTCCTAATAAAATATATGCAACTACTAGAAGAAACAGAGAAGATATATCTACTTGAAGAAAACAACTTCAACTTCCCTTCTCTATCTATGATGAATAATGATCTAGTAGCTGTAGGGGGTGATTTTCATCCCCAAAGAATAATAAATGCTTATGAAAATGGTATTTTCCCTTGGTTTATAGATGAATATAATCATATTCACTGGTATAGCCCTAAAAAAAGAATGGTTCTTTTTCCCAATGAGTTTAAAGTCTCTAAAAGCTTAAGAAGAACTATTAAAAATAAAGGTTTTTTAATAAAGTCAAATGAAAACTTTGAAGAGGTTATAAAAAACTGCTCTACAATAAAAAGAAAACATGAAGATGATACGTGGATTGATGAAAACTTTATTCAAGCATATACAAATCTTTATCAATTAGGTTATGTTTTTTCAATTGAATGTTATTTAGAAAATAAACTAGTTGGTGGTCTTTATGGATTGCTGATAAATGATATTTTTTGTGGAGAAAGTATGTTCTCTTTAGAAAAAGATGCATCAAAGGTTGCTTTCTATTATTTATGTAAACAAGCAGAAGAAAACGGTATTAAAATGATTGACTGTCAAGTCTATAATGACCATCTATCAAGCCTTGGAGCAAAAGAAATTTCAAGAGAAAAATATTTTAATTTTTTAAAAAAGTAATAGCTAATTTTCTCTAAAACCTTTATTGAAGTAAAATTCTTAATTTTTATAAAAATTTGATTTTTTTGTAACTTAGTGAAACAAAATAATATAAAATCTTTGATTATATAAGAAAGAAAAATAAAAAAAGCTACACAAATGCTACGTATATCACTTTCATGACTTATAAATCAACAAAATCTTAAAACTTTTATTTACACCTTCCCCTTTAACAGCTCATTAAGTAAAACCAACTAAAATACTCTACAATGTTTTCTTGATATAAAGCAAACTAATATAATGTGTTAAAAAAAGGAGATGGGAATGAAAAAGACAATTGCAGCATTAGCGTGTTTATGCAGTTTATCTTACGCAGCTGACTACGATCCAGTAAGAGGTGAAATGTTATCACTTTCTTGTGCATCATGTCATGGTACAGATGGTAGATCAGTAACAATTACACCATATATTGCTGGTATGGGAAAAGCTACAATGTATCAAATATTGTTAGATTATAAAACGGGTAAAAAAACTGGAACTATGATGCAAAAGCATGTAAAAGGTTTTACAAATGAAGAACTAGAGCAAGTTTCATACTACTTCTCTAAAGTGCCAAGATAAAGGATATAACTATGATGAATAGAAGAAATTTTAATAAGTTACTAATAGGTTCATTTGCACTTTCACTTGCTGCTTGTAGTAGTGTAACTAGTGTTTCTTTACCAAAAGATAAAAAAAGAGTTGTAGTTGTAGGTGGTGGATTTGGTGGTGCAACAGCTGCAAAATATATTAAAAAATTTGATCCAAGTGTTGAAGTTATCTTAATTGAACAAAACAAAGAGTACTATACTTGTCCATTTGGTAATACTGTTATTGGTGGAATAAATAAGCTTGATTATATCAAACACGATTATGAAACTTTAAAAAGCAAATATAAAATTGAAGTAATTCATGCAAAAGTAACAAAAGTTGATGGTGCAACAAGTACTGTTATCTTAGAAGATGGAACAGCTATTCCTTACCATAGAGCAGTTGTATCTCCAGGTATTGACTTCAAATGGGAAAAAGGTTATGTAGAAGGTTCTGAACTTCACTCTCCTCACGCATACAAAGCTGGTCCTCAAACGCAACTATTACATGATCAGTTAGCAGGAATGAAAAAAGGTGGTACTTATGTAATGGTAGCTCCACCAAATCCATTTAGATGTCCTCCTGGACCATATGAAAGAATTTCACTTGTTGCTCACTACTTAAAGAACAACAACCCAACAGCTAATATTCTTATCTTAGACCAAAAAGCTAAATTCTCTAAACAAGGTCTATTCATGGGTGGATGGAATGAGCTTTATGGAAATATGATCGAGTGGAGAAGTGTTAAAGAAGGTGGTAAGGTTGTAGCTGTAGATCCAGTTAAAAAACTAATTACTACTGAATGGGATGGAGATAAAGAAGAAGTACAAGCAGATGTACTTAACTATATTCCATCTCAAAAAGCAGGTCAATTAGCATTTGACTCAGGATTAACTGATGGTGACTGGTGTCCAGTTTTTGCTAAGACATTTGAGTCGAAAAAAGTTAAAAATGTTCACGTAATTGGTGATGCATCTATTGCTAAACCTATGCCTAAATCAGGATTCTCTGCAAATTCACAAGCTAAAATTGCTGCATTACAGATTGTTAGATTATTAAAAAATCAACCAGCTGTAAATCCTCCAAAATTTGCAAATACTTGTTACTCTTTAATTTCACCAACTTATGGTATCACAGTTGCTGCAGTTTATGAAGCACATGATGATGGTATGAGAAAAGTTAAAGGTGCAGGTGGTTTAAGTCCAGGAACAGCTGATCCTTCATATAGACTTCAAGAAGCTACATATGCAGTTGCATGGTATCAAAATCAAACAGCAGATATGTTTAGATAAAAACCTTAGTACTCCTTTTTTAAGGGGTACTAAATCTTAATAAAACTATAATCCGATCTCAAAACCTGTAGTAAGTTACTTTATTATTTAAATACCATTTCACTTTTTTAAAATTAAGGAGTTTTTTGAAAAATATAAATCGTTCTATCTTAAAAATTTTAATTATCAGTTTCCTTGTTTTATCTATCTTTAGTATTTTTAGAACCTATACATTTTATATTGATATGAGAAAACTTTCTATAGAAAATGCAAAAAAAGAAGCTCTTATTTTAAAAGATTATATGATGGCTATGAGAGAAGTTTATTTAGAACAGTTTTTATTAAGTGAAACAAAATTAGATAAAAAAACTTTAGGTTTTTTACCTGCCCATGCAAGTTCAAAGATTTCTAATAGATTTATAGAAAAAAATGACTTCAACTATTATATTAGAAATGTCTCTGATACACCAAGGAACCCCGATAATCTTGCGGATGAAGAAGAGTTAAGAGCTATCAATTTTTTTAAAAATAATAAAGATTCAAAAGAGTACACAAATATTTATAAAAATAAACAAGGTGAAGTGATCCTGCAATTTGCAACTCCAATAATAACAAAAGCTTATTGCCTCTCATGCCATGGAAAAAAAGAAGAGACTTTTCCTATTATTCAAGACTTATACAATACTGCATATAATTATAAAACAGGAGATTTAAGAGGTATTGTAAGTATAAAGATTCCTGAGAACAATATATTTAAAGATACTAAAGAGTTCTTTATGAAAGAATTTACATATATTATTATATCAATAATTTTTATTACTCTTATTTTTAGTTTTTTATATAAAAATACAACAACAAAAATAAAAAAAATAAATGATACTGCGCTGACTGATGCTTTAACAGGTCTAAACAATAGACATTTTATAAATCAATTTGTTGATTCTAATTGTCAAATATTTTCAAGTTCAGAAGATAAATTCTTAGCAATAGCCTTTATTGATATTGACCACTTTAAAAAAGTAAATGACACATTTGGACATGATGTAGGAGACAAAGTTCTAAAGCAATTTGCCAATAAAATAAGAACAGCAACAAGAAAGAATGACATATTATGTAGATATGGTGGAGAGGAATTTATTCTTATTATGAAAGATATTTCAAAAAATGAAGCCATTCATAAAATGGAAAGAATACGAGCAGTAATTGAAAAAATGCCAATAGATTGTGATTGTGAACTAAGGAATATAACGGCTTCAATAGGTCTTTCATTTGGGAAAGAGGAATTAATCAAAGAGATAATTTCCCTTGCAGATAAAAACCTATATAAAGCTAAAGAGAAAGGACGAAATCAAGTAGTCTATTAATTTATTGCATTTTGTAATAAAATTTCCTTCTTTGTTTTTTTATAGCTAGAATTGCTATTATGAAAAAAGATATCTATGAAAAAATGAAGATTTTAGCTGATAGTGCAAAATATGATGTATCATGTAGTTCTAGTGGAAGTGGTAACAATCATAAAACAGGGGAATTAGGTTCAACATCTAATAGTGGTATATGCCATACTTTTACTGCTGATGGAAGATGTGTTTCTTTATTAAAAGTTTTACTTACAAACTTTTGCATATATGATTGTTCTTACTGTATCAATAGAAAATCAAATGAAATCAAAAGAACTGCCTTTGCACCAAGAGAACTTGCAGATATTACCATTAACTTTTACAAACGAAATTATATAGAAGGACTCTTTTTAAGTTCAGGAATTATTGATAATGAAGACCATACAACAAACTTACTACTAAGAACACTGAAAATCCTTAGACACGAGTATAAATTTAATGGATATATTCATGTAAAACTAATTCCTGGAGCAGATGAAAAGTTAATTGAACAAATAGTAACTTTAGCCAATAGAGTAAGCTCTAATATTGAACTTCCAAGTGATAAATCTCTAAAACTTTTAGCTCCAAATAAAACAAAAGATAAAATTTTACAACCCCTAAAACTTGCAAGAGATATGACAGTAGAAAAATATGATAAACCTATAGGAATGAGCACACAACTAATTGTAGGTGCAACACCTGAAACAGATAAAGAGATACTAAGACTAAGCTCTGTTATGTATGATAAAGCACTATTAAAAAGAGTTTATTATAGTGCTTACATTCCTGTGAATAATGATAAAAACCTTCCAGCTATTATTACAAAACCTCCTCTTCTAAGAGAACATCGTCTATATCAAGCTGATTGGCTACTTAGGTTTTATGATTTTTCATATGATGAGATTCTAAGTGATGAATTTCCAAATCTCGATGAAGAAGTAGATCCTAAAACAGCTTGGGCACTTCATAATCTAAAATACTTTCCCATGGAAATAAATAGAGTATCAAAAGATGAACTTCTTAGAATTCCAGGGATAGGAATAAGAGGAGTATTTAAAATATTAAAAGCAAGAAAATATAAAAGTATTGACTTTGATGACTTAAAAAAATTAAATATTTCATTAAAAAGAGCTAAATATTTTATAACATGCAAAGGTAAATATCAAAAAGATATCCCTTTTGAAAATGATAAAATAAGAACAGCTTTAATAGAACCAACGATAAAACATAAGTTTTATCAACCAACTCTATTTGATATAAACTATAGTGCAATTACTGGAGAATTATGATTTTAGTTTATGATAAAAGTTTTGAAGGTTTTCTAAGTTTAGTTTATGATGTATATTATGAAAAAATAAAAGTCAATCAAATATTAAAAGAAGTCCAAAAAACTCTTTTGCTTGAAGAAGTAATTGAAATAAAAACAGATAAAGAAAAAGCTTCAAAGGTATTAAAAGCTTTAAAAACAAACTTTCCAAAAGACTCATTTCAAATGATTCTAAATAGTTTTATGTGCGACTCAAAAGAGTTTGAAATTGATTTACTAAAATTTATAATTCTTGGATTTAAAAATAAAAATGAACTTTTTAATATAAACAATCAAGAGGTATTTTATCTACAAAACCTAGAGAAAGAACTATTTAGACATGTACATAAGATGTATGGTTTTGTAAGATTTGAAGAACTTGATGATGGCACACTATATGCAAAAATAGACTCAAAATTTAATATCATCTATTTTTTAGGCCAACATTTTCTTAAAAGATTAAATAATCAAAGCTTTATAATACATGATATAAAAAGATCTATCGCATTTATTAGAAATGATGAGTTTTCAGGAATCCAAACAGTTAGCTCTTTTGAAGAGCCTAACTTATCAAAAGATGAAGAGAAGTTTAAAAAACTATGGCATACTTTTTTTGATTCAGTTGCAATAAAAGAGAGAACAAATTTAAAATGTCAACAAAATTTTGTGCCACTTATATATAGAACCTATATGAATGAATTTACTAAAAACTCATAGTAAACTTTGCACCATCTCTACTATTTTCAACTTCTAAATCTCCTTTCATTGAATCTTCAATAATCATTTTCGCCATATATAGTCCAACACCTGTACCTTTTGACTTATGTTTAGTTGTAAAGTATGGCTCAAATATCCTACTTAAATTTTCACTATCTATACCACCAGCATTATCCTCTACAATTATGCTATTGTATATTCTAATTGATATCTTTGGATCTTTAATTCCCCTTTCTAATAAAGCATCTGAAGCATTATTTAACAGAATAATTAATACCTGAACTAACTCTGTTGGGAAACCTTCTAAAACTTTATCTTTTTTTACTTCATATTCAATTTCTATATTTTTAAGTTTAAAACCTTGAGATAAAATGGAAAGAGCATTTTCTGCAACTTCACTTAAAAAA
Source organism: uncultured Campylobacterales bacterium (assembly GCA_947494995.1). Classification (GTDB taxonomy): domain Bacteria; phylum Campylobacterota; class Campylobacteria; order Campylobacterales; family Arcobacteraceae; genus Halarcobacter. The sequence continues at coordinate 214,345 of CANLWY010000005.1, forward strand.
AACTCTGTACTACTCTTCTCAGGAGCAAAATATTTACTGAAATTACCAATTGTATCAGACATATACTCGGTTTGTATTTCGATACTATTAAGCATCTCTTCATGTACATCACTTTTAATATTTTTTTTCATCAACTCTAAATCCAAAGCCATTACAATAGAATTAATTTCATTTAAAGGTTGTCTCCACTGGTGAGCAATATTATTAATCATCTCTCCCATTGCTGCTAATTTTGATTGTTGAGATAAAAGTCTATCTTTTTCTCTACTTTCTTTTACCTGTCTACAAATAGTCTCTTCTAAGTTTTCATTTAACTCTTTTAATTGATTTTGAGTTCTTTTTAATTCAGTTAAATCTATTACTGCAGTAATTCTTTTTCCATTTCCAATATTTGTTCCTCTAACTAGAACAGGGAAAATAGTTCCATCTTTTTTTATCATCTCTATTTCATATGGTTTTTTTGAATTCTTGAAATTTTCAAGTAACTCTTTATGATATTTTTTATCTACAACATCTAAAACATCTTTTCCGATTAATTCTTTTTTTGTATATCCAAATAACTTTTGTAAAGGCTCGTTTGTTTCAACTATCTTTCTATCTTTAAAAAAAATTATTCCTTCAATATTAGAATTTATAAACTGACTTAATTTTCTATTACTATTTCTTTGAATTATTATTACTACAACTAAACTTGCTAAAAATCCAATACTAATAAAAATATCAATCCAAAGATGAGTTAAAAAAATATCTTCTTTTAAATTATCTTCCTTTGCATAAGAGAATGAAAATGTAAAAATCAGAAATAGTTGTATCAAATTAAATTGCTTCACGTTAAACCTTAAAATTTTTCTAATTATATTCTATGTTAAAACTTATTATAGATTACTTTTATTTTAATAGTTTGCTATAATTATAAAAAATTTCGAAAGATAAAAATGGCACAAAAAGATAAAATTAAATGGGATAAAAAATATAAAGAGACTCCATCCCTACTTGATAATAGACTTCCAAGTAAAAAACTTATCCAAATTATAAAAGAAGTAAAAGGTAAAAATATTTTAGATTTAGCTTGTGGAGCAGGAAAAAACTCTATATATTTAGCAAAAGAAGGCTTTAATGTTGATGCTTTTGATATATCTGAGGTAGCATTGCAGAGTTTAAATAAAAAAGGCTTTAATAATATAACTACAAAACAAATTGATTTAGAAGGATTCATTCCTGAAAAAGACTCTTATAATTTAATAGTAAAAACGAACTATCTTGATAGAGAAATAATACCTCATCTATTAAATGCACTAAAAAAAGATGGCATTTTATTTATTGAGACATATATGGAACATAAGGATAATGAAAAACCACCTTCAAACCCAAATTTTTTGTTAAAAAAAGAGGAACTCAAATCTTTTTTAAAGCTAGGTTTTGAACTACTAGCATATGATGAATTTGATAATGAAGAGTATGAAATATATAAGATGAGAAAGCAAGCAATAGCTATTAAAAAAGTTTAAACCAAATAATAAGTAAATAAAATATTAATTTATAATAGTGTACAATTTCTTATGCTAAGCTACAATATATTAATAATTGATAAAAAAATCCATGCACATAAGATTATAAATACACTTGATACTCTAGAAAATAAAACTATTTTTCTTGATGATAATATTACTACTCTTTATACAACTTTTCAAGAGAATAATATTCATCTAATAATATTAAATTCAAATATTCTTAATATAGATGATTTATCTAAACTATTTGAACAAACAAAAATAGATCAAAGCAAAATTCCTATTTTAATATTAAAAAATAATAGTCTTGAAAAGAATAGAAACCTAAAAAACTTTGTTTTTGACTATATTGATATTGATGATAAAGAGCTTGTTTATAACAAAGTAAACTTTTGTCAACAACTTTATAAAAATGAGTTAGAGTATGAAAACAAAATAAAAAATCTTCTTTATATAGACAATCTTACTTTATTACCAAATAGAATAAAATTAATAAAAGATTTACAAGATGAGTCAATTGGAATAAATGCAGTATCAATTATTGATATTAAATCATTTAAACAGATAAATGATTTTTTTGGACATAGAATTGGAGATATTGTCTTAAAAGAAATAGTAAAAATCATCAATGACATAATTAGATTAGTAAAAGATAAGTTAACACTTTACAAGTTTTCAGCAGATGTTTATTGTTTAGCAAACTATGGTTTATCTCATAAAAATTTTGAAGAGATAATAAAATATATACTAGGAGCAATTCAAACTAAAATAATAAGAATAGATGAACATGAAATAGATATAAATGCCTCAGCAGGTATTACCTTTTCAGCAAGGAACAATAAACTAGTGACGGCTGATTTAGCTTTACAAACAGCTAAAAAACAAAATAAAGACTATCTAGTATTTTATGAAGAATTAGATAATTTAAGAGAGTATGAAAAAAACATGCTTTGGACTAAAAAATTAAAAAATGCTTTAGATAAGGATAATATAATAGTCTATTTTCAACCTCTGATAAATAGTAAAACTCTAAAAGTTGATAAATATGAGTGTTTAGTTAGATTATATGATGAAAAAGAAGATAAGATAGTATCACCTTACTTTTTTTTAGATATATCAAAAAAAGCAAATCAATATACAAATATTACAAAAATAGTAATTGAAAAATCTTTTATAAAATTTGAAAACTTAGAGTTTGAATTTTCAATAAATGTATCATATGAAGATATTGACGATAAAAACTTTATCAACTTTATAAAAGAAAAACTAACTAAATATAATGTGGCAAATAGAGTCGTTTGGGAAATACTTGAAGATGAAACTATAAAAGACTATTCTGTATTAATAAACTTTATAGAAGAAGTTAAAAAACTTGGTTGTAAAGTTGCAATTGATGATTTTGGAAGTGGATACTCAAACTTTGAGCACCTTTTAAAAATGGACGTTGATTATCTAAAAATAGATGCCTCTTTAATCAAAAATATTGTAACCGATGAAAATAGTTATAAAGTTGTAAAAACTGTAATTGATTTTGCAAATAGCTTACAAATAAAAACCATCGCTGAGTATGTAGAGAATGAAGAGATTTTCAATAAAACAAAAGATATGGGTGTAAACTTCTTTCAAGGATACTTTTTTTCTGCTCCAATTCCAAAACCAGAATTGAAACAGTTTTAACTACTTACTTAAGAGCATCCTCGAATATAAGCCTACTGTAGAAGTATATCCTACATCACTAAATTTTAGGTTTTTATTTTTATCATATATTAACGTTGTAGGAAAGGCTTTTATATTAAACTTTTGTGATAAAAATCCATCTTTATCATTTACAACTCTAAATGTAAAACCATGTTCTTTCATATACTTTTCTATATCTTCTTTAGTCCCAGACTGTACAGCGATAGTTATTACCTCATAGTCTTTAGAGACTTTTTCAATATTAGGTGATTCAAATTTACATGTAGGACACCAAGTAGCCCAAAAGTGAACTAAAATAGGCTTATTTTTTGGTATATCATAGTTTGTATTATCTAAAAGCTTGAAACTCTGTATTTCTAAATCACTTTTATCTAAATCTAAAGACCTATAATAACTTAAAGCATTTGTTGCAATTGTCAAAACAACAATAAATACAACAATTTCTTTTAAATATTTTTTTATTTTTTCTTTCATTTTATACCTTGGAAAATATTAAAAAAGAAGTATACATTTTTTTTGTGTAGAGAATATAAAAGAGATAGGAGTATTTGAATATTAATACAAAATTCTGTTAACACAATACTCTTTAGGAGTAGTAGTTTCTGATGTAAGCTTAATATAAACTCCCCATGAAAGAATCAATATAGGGATTATAATAATTAAACTCTTTAAACGTTTCATATTTAATCCTTTTTTATACAAAAAGTTTACCATAGATTTGTGTAGTCAAAATAAAGTGATTTAGAACCATGATATAAGCTCAAATTAGATAAAATATATGCCTTATAATAGTTTCAAAATCAAAAAAGGTTTAATAATAATGAGTGAAAGTAAAGATTTTTTACGTGTTATAGTTGAAGAGGATTTAAAATCAGGTAAATATGAAAAAGTTGTTACAAGATTTCCACCTGAACCAAATGGATTCCCTCACATAGGACACGCTAAATCTATATGTATAAATTTTGGTATAGCAAGTGATTACAAAGGTTTATGTAACCTTAGAATGGATGATACAAATCCAACAACAGAAGAGACAAAATATGTTGAAGCCTTAAAAGATGCGGTTCAATGGCTTGGATTCAACTGGAATGATAATGTAAGATATACTTCTGATTACTTTCCTAAACTATACAACTATGCAAAAGAGCTTATAAAAAAAGGTAAAGCATATATTGATAGTGCAAGTGAAGAAGAAATAAGAGAGCTTAGAGGAACTGTAACCCAAGCTGGAAGTAGAAGTAAATATGCAAATCGTTCAATAGAAGAGAACCTAGAACTTTTTGAAAAAATGAAAAATGGAGAGTTCAAAGAAGGAGAGCATATTTTAAGAGCTAAAATAGATATGAGCTCAGCAAATATGCAATTAAGAGACCCTCTTTTATATAGAATTAGACATTCACACCATCACAGAACAGGTGATGAATGGTGTATTTATCCTATGTATGATTTTGCTCACTGTTTATCTGATTATATTGAAGGTATTACTCACTCTATTTGTACTTTAGAGTTTGAAAACAACCGTGCAATTTATGACTGGGTATTAGATACTTTAGAATTAGAAAAACCAAGACCATACCAACACGAATTTGCTAGACTTGGAATCAACTATACAGTTATGAGTAAAAGAAAACTTTTAGAGCTTGTAAATACTCATAGAGTATCAGGATGGGATGACCCAAGAATGCCAACTATTGCTGGATATAAAAGAAGAGGATATACTCCTGAATCTATTTTAAACTTTTGTGACCAAATTGGTATTGCAAAAGCAAACTCAATGGTTGATGTCTCTCAATTAGAGTTTTGTATTAGAGATGATTTAAATACAAAAGTTCCTAGAGTTCTTGCTGTTTTAGATCCAATCAAAGTTACAATTGAAAACTATGAAGGTAGTGAAGAAATAAATGCACCATACTATCCATATGATGTACCTAAAGAGGGTTCAAGAAAAGTGCCTTTTTCAAAAGAGCTTTATATAGAAAGAGATGATTTCTCTGAAAATCCACCAAAAGGTTTTTATAGACTAACTCCTGAACAACCAGTAAGACTTAGACACGGATATATTATCTCTTGTAAAGAGGTAATCAAAGACTCAAATGGAAATGTTACTGAAATAAAAGCTGAGTATTATCCTAACTCAAAAAGTGGAAGTGATACAAGTGGAATAAAAGTAAAAAGTGCTATTCAATGGGTAGATGCAAAGAGTGCAAGAAAAATAGAAGTAAGACTTTATGATAGACTTTATTCTTCTGAAACACCAGAAAACGTAGAAGATTTAAATCCTCACTCACTTACAATTATAAAAGATGCTCTTGTAGAACAAGCTGTAATTTTAGAACGACCTGATGAGAGATTTCAGTTTGAGAGATTAGGATATTTTTATACTGACCCCGTTGATTATACAAGTGAGAATCCTGTATTTAATAAAATCGTAGGACTTAAAGACTCTTGGGCTAAGAAAAAAACTCCTGAAAAGAAAGCTGAAGCTAAAACTACTCCTAAAAAAGAAGTAATTCATGGAGAGGCAGAGGCAATGAGTGAAGTTCAACAAATTTTATTTAACAAATATACAGATGAACTAAAACTAAATGCAGAAGTATCAAATATCCTAGCAAGAGATGAAAAGCTTTCTTCATTTTATGAAGAAGCACTTCAAGAACTAAATAGCCCAGTATCATTAGCAAATATTGTTGCAAATGAAGTAGCTAAAGAATTAAAAGAGTCCACTGATATTAAATTCACAGCAATTCAAATTGCCCAGCTTATAAAAATGCTTGATGAAGAGACTATCTCAAATAAAATAGCAAAACAAGTATTTGAAGAGATGGCAAAATCAGGGGAGAACCCAAATAAAATAGTAGAAGATAAAGGTCTTGTACAAATTAGCGACCCAGCTGTTATCTTACCTATTATTGAAGATGTAATTGCAAAAAATCCTGATAACCTAGAGAAATTCAAATCAGGAAATACAAAACTTTCAGGCTTTTTTGTAGGACAAGTACTTAAGGCAACTGGTGGTAAAGCAAATCCAAAAGTTGTAAATCAACTTGTAGCAAAAGCCTTAAATTCATAATCTAAAAAAGGCTAGTTTTAAACTAAGCCTTTTTTTAAGAACTATATGGAAAACAAAATGCAAAATGAAATAAAAGAGTTTATTAAACAAAATAGTTGTGAAATATATGAATATATCAATACAGAAGTACTAAAAGATATTGGGAAAATGAATTCTAACTATTTTATAAAAGTTATCCAAAATATATTGGATAAATCTTCTAATATTGAAATAAACGAAAATAATCCAAATATTTTACCCTATTTGATTTTTACATTATTGTCAGATAGAGGCAAAATTGACTATACCTCTTTAAGAGCAGAAACCATTGATTTTAAACACTTAAACAAAGAATCTTCAACATACTATAACTATGCACGTTTTTCATTAAAAGATGAATATTTATTACTAGAGTTAATGCAAAGTAAATTTGGTGGGATGCCAGTAGATGAAGACATTGTAAAATTTGAGAAAAAAATTCCAATCAAAAATAATGGATTAGAAATATTTATTACTCAAAATAAAGAATTCCTAGAATCAACAGATACCTATAATAATATAAAAAAAGAGATTAACTCATTATATTAAATAGATGTTATATATTTTATTCTGTAACAATAGGAAGATCTATAGTTGTTAGAGTACCTTTATAGAACTCACCCATATACTCATACTCTATATTTTTAGAACTAATATTACCATTCATATGTTTTGTTATTATCTCTTTTGACATATAAAGTCCAATTCCTGTTCCTTGAGACTGATGTTTTGTTGTAATATAAGGCTCATATATTTTATCAATAACACTCTCTTCAATTCCGCCAGCATTATCTTTTATTGTTATTAAAATAGTATCTTTTACCTGAACATCAATAAAAACATATCTTTTGTCATGTGATTTTTTATTTATAAAAGCATCTTTACTATTATTTAAAATATTGATTAAAACTTGAAGAAATTCATTATAAATACCTTTTATTGTTACATCATTTACATTTGAATATATTTCTATTTCATGAAATTTAAATTGTACTTTTATTAAATGATGAATTTTCTCTATGGCATTTTTTAAATTAAAGGTTGAGATATTATTATCTTGCTTAAAAAAATTTCTAAAGTCATCAATAGTATGAGATAAGTACTCCACTTGAGAATCAATTTCAGCTATATTTTCTTCAAAAATTTTTATGTCAACCTCATCTAAAGCGATATCCATCTTCATATTATTTGAACTCATTGAAATAACTGTTAAAGGCTGTCTCCACTGATGGGCTATATTTCCTAGCATTTCACCTATTGAAGCCATTTTAGATTGTTGATTTAAAAGTCTTGTGTACTCTTCTTTTTCTTCTTTATATTCTGTAAATCTATTTCTAACAGCCTTAGAAAAATAAAATGATAAAATTAACATCACTAAAAAAGAACTAATAGTAATAAGAATAGCCTGTTTTAACTGTTGTTTATAGTTTCTTTCAAGAGACTCTCTTTTTAAGTTTATTGCATCATTTACATCATCATGATAAAAGCCTGTACCTATAAACCATCTCCAATCATTAAGACCTACTACATAGCTAGTCTTAATAACAAACTCATTTGTACTTGGTTTACGAAACTGTGTATAAGTTAGATATCCACCACCACTTTTTGCTAGGGAAATAATATCTTTAATCTCATTTTTTCTTTTTTGAACCTTGCTAAATTCAAAAATTTTTTTATTTAAAAGTTTTTTATTTGCATGCACTAGAACCTTACTATCATAATCGATAATAAATATATATCTATCTTTTTGATACTCAAACTTCTTAATTTCATTGATTATTTTATTCTGTAAACTATTTATATCTATGTTTGAAGACTTTTCATCTTTACTATTTAAAATAAATTTTTCAACCATTTTTACTTGATTTTTTATTTCATTCTTTTTTGTTAGAATGAATTCATCTTCTACCTTAGAAAGCTCGCTTTTTAAGATAGTTCTATGTTCATAATATAATAGTGCCATGATAAATAAAGAAGTTATAACAATAAAAATTGGTGGAGAATATTGAATTATATTTAAAATCTTTTTTTCACTACTATTTGTAAACAAAGTAATGTCCTTATAGTTATTATTTATATAGTATATCGAAAATAGAAACAGTATAATTGATACAAATCAAATATTTAATAAAACTTATATTTATAAAACTATTAAACCTTTTTTAACTCTTTTATAACTTGATAAGCCTGATTTATCTCCTGTGTTTTTGCAGTTGCTTCTTCAATATACGATTCATCTTTATCTTGTGAGCTAATAATATCAGGATGATAATCTCTTACAAGCTTTCTATAGGCTTTTTTAATTGTATTCATATCATCACTTTCATTTACACCTAAGATTTTGTAAGCTTCAGCAGCACTCATAGTTTGATGTTTGTTTTTCATCCTATTTTCAAAATTATTTACTATAGAATCATATACTTCAGATGAAATATTTAACTCTTTTGCTATTAGTCGTAAAACTTTTTCTTCATCAGAACTTATTCCATTATCTACAAAGGCTAACTGAATTAAAAAAGTAATAAACTGTCTACGTTTAAAAATACTTTTTCCAAGTAGATTATTTAGGGATTGAGCTATCTGCTTTGTATCATCAGTTTTTTCTTTTTCTTCATTAAAAATCTCTTTCATATAAGCTCTAGTTTTATCTTTTTCATCAAAAACTTTTGAAATATCATCAAACATCATACCAATAAGTTGAGCTTCAAGTTCATGAACTCTACCATCGGCTTTTGCAACTTTTGCAACAAGCGCAATAAAATGACCTAAATGACTCTGTCTAAATAACTCTTTAGAAGTTGATAACTTATTTAACTTTTTTCTAGAATAATACTTATATACTCTAAATGCTATAACTAAACCTGCAATGATTGAAATAGTTATAAAAAAGTTTACAATAAAAGTGTAATACAATACTGCTAATAATATTGCGATAAATATCCATTTTTTTATTTTCATTTTTAATATCCATATATTTAATTAAAGAAGATTATATCTTCTTAATCTTTTTTAGATTCTTAAAACTTTGTTAACTCTTTATTTCCCAAACATCTTTAATAAAAAAGTCTCATATTTAAGATAAAATACTGCCATGAAAAAATTAATACTTATACTATTTATACTAAGCTTACAAATAGTAAACGCAAAAGAGAATACAATCCTTTTTTTAGGAGACTCCTTAACAGAAGGACTAGGTGTGAATAAAGAAGAGGCTTACCCTCATCTTGTACAAAACTTAATTAAAACCAAACTAAAAAAAGAATTCAATATTATCAATGGTGGAGTAAGTGGTTCAACTACAAGTGATGCCCTATCAAGATTAAAATGGTATTTAAAAAGAAAGCCTAATATTGTTTTTGTAGCACTTGGTGCAAACGATGGTCTAAGAGGTTTAAATCTTACTCAAAGCAAGCAGAACCTTGAAGAGATAATAAATCATGCCCTAAAAGCAAAGGCAAAAGTTTTATTAGCTGGGATGTTAATTCCTCCAAATTATGGTCCAGAATACTCAAAAGAGTTTGAAAAAATGTATCTTGAAATAAAAGAAAAATATAATCTTCAATTCATGCCCTTTTTACTAAAAGATGTGGCAGGAGTTCAAGAATTAAATCAAGCAGATGGAATCCATCCAAATGCAAAGGGTCATAAAGTAATGGCAAATGAAGTATTCAAGTTTTTAAAGGAAGAGTTATAATGCTAGAAATCAAATCACTAAAAAAATCATATATGCAAGGTTCACATGAAGTGAAGATATATGAAAACTTGGATTTTCACGTAAAAAAAGCCTCACAGATTGCAATTATGGGAAAATCAGGAAGTGGTAAGTCAACTCTACTTTCATTGGTTTCAGGGATTATAAAAGCAGACCAAGGGGATATTCTTCTTGATGATGTTTCATATAAAAATATGAGTGAAAGTGAAATAAACGACTTTAGAGCTTCAAATATAGGCTTTGTATTTCAAAACTTTCACTTAGTTTCTTATTTAAATGCTTTAGAGAATGTAATGCTTCCAGCAAAGGTTTGTGGTATTTCAAATCCAAAAGAAAAAGCCATAGAGCTTTTAAAAAGTGTAGGTTTAGAGCATAGACTTGATCACTTACCTTCACAACTAAGTGGTGGAGAAAAACAGCGTGTTGCAATTGCAAGGGCTTTAATTCATAATCCAAAACTTATCTTAGCAGATGAACCAAGTGGAAACTTAGATGAAGAGACTGGAATAGCAGTAATGGACAAACTTTTTGAGCTAATCAAAAAAAACAATACTACTTTAGTTTTAGTAACACACTCAAAAGAAGTAGCCGCTAGATGTGAAGAGACATATGAGCTTGTAGCTGGAAATTTAAATAAATGTTAGTATTTGAACTAGTTTCCAAAGCACTTAAAAGGTCAAAATCCTTTAGCTTTATATTTATTTTAAACTTTTGTTTAGCTATTGCTTCACTCTCTTATTTACAATTTTTTAAAGGAAGTATTGATACTTCCCTTGAAGAAAAAGCAAAAAGTTTACTTGGAGCTGATTTAGTAGTATCTTCAAGATTCCCAATAAGTGATACTCAAAAAGAGCAAATACTAACTAAACTTCCAAAAATTAAAAAGCTTGATGAGGGAATATCAACTATTAGTATGGTTTCATCTACTAAAAGAGCTAGATTAATGGAACTTGTGCAAGTAAATAAAGGCTTTCCATATTATGGAGGTTTGATTTTTAATGATAACTCAAAATACCCAAGTGCTGAAACTCTTCCAAAAGAGAATGAAGTTTGGGCTTATCAAGAAGTTTTAGATTTACTTGAATTAAAACAAGGAGATAATCTAAAAATTGGAAGCAAAGACTTTAAAATTGCAAAGGTTATAAAAGAAGACTCTTTAAAAAACATAAGTTTTAGTGGCTTTATGCCAAAAATCTATCTAAGCGAAGATGGTTTAAAAAGAAGTGAGCTTTTAAAGTTTGGCTCAACTGCTAGATATAAACTAAACTATCAGTTTACACAAAACTTTTCAAATGAAGAGCTTGAAATCTTAGAAGAGCAACTAGAAGGCAAGTTTGATAGAAGCCTTAGAGTTTTATCTCCTAACGATGGAAGAGACAGACTAATTGCAGTATTAAACTTCTTAACAAACTTTTTATCTCTTGTATCTTTAATCTCATTTTTCCTTGGACTTGTGGGGCTTATATATCTATATTCTGGGTTTTTGAGAAAACATCAAAGTGATATTACAGTACTAAGTGACATAGGAGTTAGTAAAAAGAACCTCATCTTAACTTATTTACTTCATCTTTTTGTACTTATATCCATAGCCACTGTTTTAGTGTTTTCACTTATAGCTGTATCAGCACAGTTTATTGGACCATTTATACAAAAATATATAGAATTTACTTTTGATTTCTCTTTAGATTATATGTTCTTTGTAAAATCAGCGCTAATTCTTTTTGTATTAAGTTTAAGTATTGGGCTTCCTTTAATTTTACCATTAGTTCAAAGGCAAAAAAGAAAGTTATCAAAAGTAATTCTTAGCTTTTTACCCTTTGTAGCTTTTTTATTACTACTTTCACACTTTGTGACACCTGCAAAACTCATAGGCTTTTTCTTTGCTTTAAGTGTTCTTGTATTAATAGTTTTACTTTTTGTTATTGGCTCTTTTTTATTAAAAAGATTTGATTTTTCAGGGCATACAAACAATCTTGCCTTATCTTTAGCAATAAAAAATATCACAAGGCAAAAAAGAACTTCACTTACACTATTTACTGCAATACTTTTATGTACTGCATTTTTTAGCCTTATTCCACAAGTTGGCTCTTCCCTTTCAAACCTACTTACAAAAAGTGTGGAAGAAAGACCAAGGTTCTTTGTAGTTGATGCAAAAAAAGAACAGATAAAAGATATAAAAAAAGAAGTTGAAAGTTTAGGTGCAAAACTTGAAAATATAGCCCCTATGATTAGAGCTAGGGTTATAAAAATAAACGGCAAAGAACAAAATCAAAAAGGTGAAAATGCTAGAAATGCAGCTGTAAACTTATCTTACAGAAACTCTTTAAAACCAAGTGAGCAACTACTTGAAGGAAGAGAGTTTAACGGAGTTTATGATTCAAGTGATTACTCAAAAGCAATTGAGCTAAGTGTTGAGCAAAGATATGCAAAAAGAAGAGGCATAAGTCTAGGAGACACTGTGGTTTTTGATGTATTAGGCTTAGAACTTAAAGCAAAAGTTGTAAACATAAGAGCAGTTAAATGGACAGAGTTTACGCCAAACTTCTTTTTAGTACTTCAAGAAGGAGCTATAAATGATGCTCCAAATACAATACTTGCAACTATTTCAACAGGAAATTACGATGCAACAAAACTGCTTTTAAACTTAACAGATAAGTTTGCAAACCTAACTGTAATAGATGTAAAAAATCTTTTTGAATCCTTTGCAACAGTTGTAAAAGATGTTAGTTCTATTACAGAGAAAATGAGTTTATACTCTGTAGCTATTGGTTTACTGATGAGTTTTATAATTATTCAATATCAAATGAACCTACAAAAGAACAATATTCTTAGACTAAAAATGATAGGAATAAAAAACAAGACTATTAAAAACTCATTTTTACTAGAGTTTGGGCTTATCTCTTTTATTGCAAGTTGTTTTGGAATAGTTTTAGGAAGTATTGCTTCATATTTTGTAAGTGATTTACTTTTTGACTCTTATTGGGATGTAAGAGTAGATATACTTTTACTTTATTTAGCCTTGATACCCATACTAACAATTTTAGTTGTTAGTCTCTTTACCTCTAAAATTATTCATCAAAAGGAGAATGTTCTTTTTGGTGAATAATTATATATGTCCTTATTTGCTCTCTTTGAAAAGAGGTATTTTTACTGTAAAAATAGCACCTTCTTTGTCATTTTTAACTAAAAGAGAGCCTGACATATTTTTTTCAATAATAATTTTTGACATATAAAGTCCTATTCCAGTCCCCTTACCCTCTTCTTTAGTAGTAAAATATGGATCAAAAATCTTTTCAATTATTTCTTGTGGTACTCCACCTGCATTATCTTTTATATTGATTATTCCATAACTATCATCTTTTAATATATCAATTTCAATTTTAGGATTATTAAATTCATTTTCCAATAAAGCATCTTTTGCATTGTTTATTATATTAAGCAGTGTTTGTGAAAATTCATTTTTAAAACCTACTACTTCAAAAGTGCTATCTAAATTTAATTTAACTTCAATTTCATGATGTTTTAAAGTAGATTCTGTCATTTCTAAAGTTTTTCTAACTAAAGTATTTAATACAAAAGACTCTTTTTCTTTATTAGGTTTAAAAAAGTTACTAAAATCATCTATAGTCTTTGACATATTTGAAGTTAAAAAATTTACTTTATTAACAGATTTCTTCATAAAATCATCATCAATTTCATTAAACTCATGTGCAAGTTGTATATTTTGTATTACTAAACCTACAGCATTTAATGGTTGTCTCCATTGATGGGCAATATTACTTATCATCTCTCCCATTGAAGCTAACCTACTTTGTTGTATTAATAATTGTTCTTGTTCTTTTTGTTTATTATTACTACTTTCTAACTCTTTAATTGTTTTTTTAAGCTCTTCAGTTCTTTCGTTAACCTTATTCTCTAACTCTTTGTTATAATTCTCAATAGATTTTTGGTTTCTATATAATAAAGAAAAAACAATAACTATAAATAAAGTAATGATAAAGTTAAAAAAAGCAATAGTTTGATTACCTTGATTTACTATATCTATCTCACTTGTAGTATCTATTGAAAAAACATACTCTTTATTATTAAGGAATTCAATATTATTAATCATAATATCTTCTAGATGTGTTGATACTTTAACTTTAGTTAAACTGCCAAGATTAAGCTCTAAACTACTCTTTGTTTTATTTTCTTGATAAACTAATGAAGATTTTAAAAATAGATTATTACTTAATTCTTCTAATCTTTCATTTGTAATAAATTTACCAGCAATAATGTAGCCATTTACTTCACCACTTTCATCACTCATTAAAATCTCTGATTTGATAAGATACAATGGAGTTTTACTATAAATGTGCATAGAATAAAAATCATTAAAACTTGAAAGGTAATCTAATATATCTTTTTCAAACTTTTTTGTTGTTTTTAAAAAATCATTTGCATAGTTTGAAAAAACAACTTTTTTATCTAGATTAGAATATATCACAAAATCTACATCTAAATCCTCTAAAGTTGAAGTTCCTTCTCTAAAGTTATCATAAATATAATCTTGGTTTTGATTCTGCATGAACTCATAAGTATCATCCCACTTACTATAATCATTGATTATATTTTTTATATTTTGAATATTTGTATCCATTTTACTAATAAAATTTTCTACGTTTTTTTGATTTTTGTTAAATTGTAATCTTTCAAAACTTGGACACAAAATAAAATGAGTAATATTCCATATTATAACAAATGAAAAAAGGGATAAAAAAATAAATGTAAATATATTAAATTTAAAAAACTTCAATTTTTTCCTAGTACTTGATATTAAAGGATAACTTTAGCATTCTTGCTATTAAATAATTATGAATTACACTTAGAATATAAAACTATTATTTTCTATTTTGGAATAAATGGAACATTATCTTAAATATTAACTTATTTCAATTGACTCAATAAATAATTCTTTACCTTCTATTAGTTTTGTTTCCCTACTATTACATATAGGACAAAAGAAGTTGTTATTATCTATTATACTCTCTTTCTTACACGTTTGACATATAATTTTTATATCTATGATTTTCATACTTAGTTCTGCATTTTCACATAAAGAATCTTTTTTAAAATAGTCAAAACTACTCTGCATAAAATGTGGTTCAATTCCACTTAATTTACCAACTTGAATTATCACCTTTTTTATCTCTCTTGCGTTTGCTTCTTTTGCTTGTTTCTCACACATATTTATTAATGATGAAACAATTGAATATTCATGCATAATTTATCCTTTCTTTATGCCCTTTAGATTTCTAAAGAACAAGATTCACAAAGATCTATACTATTTAACAATAAAGGCATTTGCTCTATGTGATTATTAGGCATAAGCTTTTTTAAAACTTCCCAATTCATCGTTGTTGGCGTTCTAGTTATAATTCGAGACACCCTATTTTTCCCTTCACTTCTTAAATAGTAAAAAAGTTCTCCTCTTGCTGCTTCAACTTTAACTGCTGCCTCACCTTCAGGAACATCAAAACTTTTTATTTTTTCAATATTTATATTAGGTAATAACTCTAATGACAATCTAATTAATCTTATTGACTCAGTAATTTCTTCTAAACGGATAAATGACCGAGAATAAGCATCCCCTTTACTTAATAACATAGTATTAAATCCCAGTTCTTTATATTCTAAATAAGAATTTTGACATCTTACATCATTATCAATGCCACTTGCTCTTGCAACAGGTCCTGTTAAACCAAAGTCCAAAACTTCTTTATTTGTTATTTTTGCAAAATTTTTTGTTCTATTTAAAGTTTCATCATTGATAAATACTCTACGTATAAAATCAAACTTTTTATTAAAAAAATCTAATTTCTTTAAAATTTTAATTTTTTTCTTTTCATTAATATCATGGGTTACTCCACCAATAGTATTTATACTACGATCTAATCTCATATTCCAAAATATCTCTTTTATATCTTGTAAAATTTCCCGTATCTTTAATAATTCTGATACTAAAATTTCATTTTTAGATAAGTGAGATAAAATGGATAAATTAAACACATGAGAACTTGCTCTAATCAATTCTTCTGCAATTACTCTTAATAGCTTTACTTTTTTATTAACTTCAATACCTGAGATTTCTTCAATAGCTAAAGAAAATACTAATGAATTATTGTTTGAAGAAAAAGAATAAACTTCACTAAGATATTCTATATTCCTAATAGGGATAAAAGGAGATTTCTTTACATCTATTTCTACATTTTTTATAATCTGTTTTTTAGTTTCATATTTAAATTTTGCAATATCATCTAAAAGTTCAACTTTCTTTTCAAAAAAACCAAATCTTTTTTCTATAATTTTTTTATTATTTTTTTCAATAAATTTTATTTTATACTTTTTATATATCTCATTTTGAAAAAATAAAGAAGAAATTAAAATAGATGAAATAGACTCCATTACTTTATCATAGATTTTTACTTGAATATTTATAATTATATTTTCTATAATAAAAATATAAGTTAGGATATAAAACTCTTTCTCTTCTGATACACTAATAGTAATTACTCTTCCAAACTTTTCTTTTACTAAACTTGCAATTTTAAAAAGTTTACTTTTATCTTCTAAAAAAATATATAAGTTAGATTTCTTTTTATCCACTATTCCTATATCTTCTTTTATACAATTTTCAAAATCTAAAACTAATTTTTTTAAAGAAATCATCAAAAACCCCTTTTCATTTTTATTTCATACTCAAGTACTAAAATTTTTTAATATTTTTAAAATTGCTTCTAAAATATCAACTGTTGATTTTTTTGTAAAAATAATATTTTCTTTTTGATTAACATTTTTTTCTACACCGTAATTCTCAGAACTAAAAGAGATACTAATAAGATTAATTTTTTTAGGTAGTAACTCTTTAATACTATACTTTTCAATTAAATAATCATTTATACTTGAAATACTTATAATTCTAATTTCTTGTTCTTTTAAAAGTTTCGAATACTTATCTATTTCACTTAATATTTGTTCACTTAAAGCATCAGTAAAAACAATTTGTTTATAAAGTTTTTTTTTGTTTTTTATAATATCTGATATAAAACCAGAATTTACTACAACATCATCTCCAATTTTAACATTGGGGTAAAGAGTACAGTTTGCCTCTTTTAAAACCCCATCAAAATCACATAATGCTTTATTTTCATTAAAATCAATAACTTTTCCAACTCTAATAAGACACATAAGATTTCCTCTTTTATTTTTCTAGTCTACTTAAAATTTCACTCTTAATTGAAAGAACTTCATTAACAATTTTTTCTGATATATCATACGCTGATACACCCTGAAGGTCTGCCTTCTTAACATCATCATTTAAACTTACTGCACCAATTACTTCAAAGTCTTTTAGTTGGCTTCTAAGAAAACCTATATCTTCTTTATCTTTTACTTTACTACCAACAACATAAACATTTTTTATTCCAATATCATTTGCTAGTTTATAAATTTGAGAAGCTGTTTGAATACTTCTTCTTCCTGGTTCAACTACCACAACAAGTGCATCAACTGATTCAGCTGTTGCTCTACCCAAATGCTCAATTCCTGCTTCCATATCCATAATTACAATATCATCTCTTTCAAAAAGTAGATGTTTCATTAACCTTTTTAATAAAGTATGTTCAGGACAAACACAACCACTTCCACCTTGGTCAACAGTACCCATAGTTAAAAGTCTTACCCCTTTGTGTTCTAAAGAGTATTGTTCAGGTAAATCATCAACCTTTGGATTTAATTTAAAATATGAACCATAACCCTCTTGAGACTCTGTTCTTTCTTGAGCTAACTCTTTCATTTTTGAAAATGGAACAATCTTGCTATACTCCTCTTCTTTTATTCCTAAAGAAGAAGCAAAATTTGCATCTGGATCAGCATCAATTGCTAATACGTTTGAACCTTCTGCCGCAAAAACTCTTGATAACACACCTGCTAATGTAGTTTTACCTACTCCACCTTTTCCAGTAATTGCTATTTTCATAATTTATCCTTTATATAAGACTGGGAATCCCCAGTCTTTTAGTTTATTTAGATTCCTAAACCTTTTCTTTTTTCTTGAATTGCTTCAAACATTTTCTCTGCCGCATTTGATTGGTTAGTTTCAGCAATAAAATACCCGCCAGTTATATCTTTTGTTGTTTGTGTTAAGTATTCCGTCACAAATTTTGAACCTTTGATTTGAGGAACAGTACCAATATGTGTTGGGAAACCAAGAGCCACAGCCCAACTTGCAATTGCTACAGCTTTTTCAGACATTGCTTCAGGAGCAGAAGCAACAACTGGTAAATCAGATAAGTCAACTCCTAGTTTATTTGCAATTGCAGTTGCTACTGTAATTGCTCTACTATTATCTACACAAGACCCCATATGTAATACTAAAGGTAATGGACCATTTAATCCAGCTGCTTCACCAACTGCTGTTAATACAGCTTTTAAACCTTCTCCTGCATACTCATTTGTTGCCTCTTGAGTCATTAATCCATTTTTAGATAATGCACCTGCTCCACAACCAGTTGCTAATAATAAAACATTCTTTTTAGCAAGCTCTTTTGCAATTGTTACATAACCACTATCTTGAGTCACTTGAGTTGAGTTACACCCTGCAAATAACACAATACCTTGAATATTTCCATTTACAATATTGTCAATTAAAGGTTTTAAAGGATCTTTTTTATCTACTTTAGATAAAGCAGATACAATTGCTTCTGCACTAAAACCTGCAATTGCAGTTACTGATTGATCAGGAATATTGATTTTACTTTTATCTCTTTTTGCATATGCATCAATTGCTAAGTTAATAATTTTCTTTGCACTCTCTTTAGCTGTATGTTCATCAAATTCAACATGAGTAGCTCCTGTAATTTTATTATCAGGCATTGTTGTAATAATTTCAGTATGATAACTTTCGCCTACTTTTTGAATTGAAGGCATAATACATTGAACATCTACAACCATAGCTTCTAAAGCTCCTGTTACGATTGCAAGTTCTTGAGATAAGTAGTTAGTTGCTAAAGGAACACCTCTTCTCATCATAACTTCATTACCAGTACAGCAAATACCCATAATATTTATTCCTTTAGGAGCACCAGCACTTATAGCTTTATCATTCATCTCACTTGCCATATCACATACAATTTCACTTAATAATGGATTATGACCATGAACTGCAATATTAACGGCATCCTCTTTTACCACACCTAAACTTGCCTTTGTTACAACAGGGTTTGGTGTTCCAAAAAGCACATCAGAAAGATTTGTAGATAAAGACATTCCAGTATAATCTGCCATTGCTGCTTTTAATCCACCAAGAATAATATTTTCAGCATCTGAGTCACAACCAACATGTGTTCTTGCTAATACACCAGCAACTGTTGCATCAATATTATGAGGCATAATGTCATTTCTAATTAAAGAATTACTTCTTTTTTCTGGTAAAGTTTTTAATGCCCAATTACAAGGATGTTTTGCATCTTGTCTTGAATAATCTTCTAAAGTTTTTAAAGCTACTTCTTTTGCAACTTGCACAATGTCTTTATTATCTGTTGAAATATCTAACATTGAAGCTACATCTAGTAATTTTTGCTCATCTTTAATTCTATAAGATGGAGCTTTACCTTCTCCAACTTCTAATAAAGTTAAAGCAATATGTCTACCATGCTCAGAATGTGAAGCCGCTCCTGCTGCTTGCATTCTAATTAATTGTCTTGCAACAATTACATCAGCAGTTGCACCACAAATACCAACTTTCGGTCCATTTCCTAAAGGATCAATTCTACAAGGTCCTTTCCAACAAAATCTACAGCAAAGTCCTGTTTGACCAAAACCACATTGAGGTTGCATTGCTTCATATCTATCCCAAACAGTAGTTACATTATCTCTTTTAGCAACTTTTATTAATTCTCTCTCACCTACATTAATTGTTTTTTGAGTATCTAACATATTTATCTCCATTTATTTAATTACATTGTCATTGACATATGAGCGTTTGCAAGCTCTTGTGTTCGCTTAAGTACTAACTCTTTTCTATAGGTCTCATAATCAATTAGCCTAATAGCATTTGTTGGACAAGCTTCAATACAAGCACAGTTAAACTCTCCACTTGCACTCATTTGTTCATGACAAAGGTCACATTTTGAAGCAGTTGTTCTTTTTGTTCTGCTAGTTGCTTCTTCTAAAGTTTCATTAGTCATTTTAATTGCCCCAAATGGACATACCATATTACAAACCTTACAAGCAATACAGTTTGACTCTACAATTTTTACAAAGCCTTCTTCATGATGAAAAATAGCTCCAGTAGGACAAGCAACTGCGCAAGGTGCATCTTCACACTGTCTACACTGCATTGGCATTACTACCTCAGCAGCTTGTACAACCTCATTTCTTGGTTCAATTTTTAATCCTAAAAGAATTGATTCTTGTAGGTCGTGACCAGAATGGGCCACAGAACAAGCTAACTCACAATTGTGGCAAGCCATACATAACTTTGGGTCAGCATGAATAAACAAATTTTCTTTTGAACTTCTCATTCTTTTTCCTTATCTTTCAGTGCATGAAATACACGGATCTATACTACTTACAATCAATGCAATATCTGCAATTGAATTACCAGGCATCATTACATCCATTGGTTCCCAATTCATATAAGTAGGAACTCTCCACTTTAATCTCTCCGGAATATCAGAACCATTGGTTTTTATATAATAAATCAATTCACCTCTTGGAGCTTCTGATCTTGATACTGCTTGTCCAGCAGGTATTACTGGAAGATAGTCTAAACAAGTAGGCCCTTTTGGTAATGCTTTTAAACAATATTCAATTATATTAATTGCTTCTAATGCTTCATGTAATCGACAAATAGATCTTGATCTAACATCTCCTGCACTCTCTAAATGTACATTTACCTCTATCTCGTCATACGCAGCATATGGAGCTATTGATCTAACATCATTATTAATTCCTGAACCTCTTGCTACAGGCCCTGCAACTCCATATCTAATTGCTTCATCGGTAGGTAAAACACCTACTCCTTCTGTACGACCTCTTATTCTCTTATTGTTAATAAAGATTTCTAAAATATCCTCTATTGGTTTTTTCAAGCTTTGCATTTTAGAACTCATATATTTTACTTTTTGACTATCTAAATCGTATTTCACACCTCCTATTGTATTTGCTGAAAGATCCATTCTATTTCCATAAACAGCCTCTTTTACATCTTGTACTGTTTCACGAATCTCCATAATATGCATAAACAAAGAATCAAAACCAACTAAGTGAGCAATCATACTTGTGTTAAAAAGGTTTGAAGCAACTCTTTTAACTTCATCAGCTATTACTCTTAAGAACTCTGCACGTCTAGGAACTTCAATTCCTGCAATATCTTCTAAGGCCATACAGTAAGTAAAAGGATGATTATTTGAGCATAAAGAACAAACTCTCTCTGTTAGAGTAATATTTTGGTAAAAGTTACGTTTTAATGTTAAATCTTCCATTCCTCTATGAACAAACCCAGCTGTAATATCAACTCCAACTATTGTTTCACCTTCCACATATGTTTTAAAGTACATAGGCTCTTCTAAAGCTACATGAAGTGGACCTACGGGGACTACTGTTGTATTTTCCATCTAATTTTCCTCACTTGTTGCTGTAATAACTTTTTCCCAAAGTGTTTGACTACTTGAACCATTCATTGCTTCAGATAAAGGGATATAGTTATTCATAACACCCTCTGCTATTGTTTCATCTAAAAAAAGTCTTTTAGGATTAGGATGACCAATAATTTCAATGTCATATAACTCTTTTAACTCCCTCTCAGTCCAATCTGCTGTTTTTAAAATAGGTGTAATTGAGTCAACTTTATTATCATCAATATTTAAAATAATATTGCAACACGCTCCATGTAAATCAAAGTGATATACAATCTCTTTTGAATCATCTTTTAATTTTGAAGCTGTTACTGTAATTAGACGTCCTCCTATTCTATTAAGTATAATTGCAACTTTTTTTATATCTGAGGCATTGTCTAAATTACACCAATATGTTATTAGTCCTTTTCTATCTTTTTTTGAAGATAAAGAGAATTTACTACCAATAACTTGGTTTAACTCTATTTCTAAATTAATTTCTTTTTTCATACTATTTATCTCCTTTTAAGAGTTTTGCATTTTTTATTTGTCTACAAGAAGGGCATAAAGCACTCATCTCTTTAATACTTGAATTTACCTCTACATAAGCAAGATTTAAAAGTTCAGGAACAACGGGGTCCATCTTTTTTTGACAATTAGGACAAGTGGCATATTTAACAAAACCTTTTTCCACATATGTATATTTCTCTTGTTGAGAATGTGCCATGTGATAGTCATTTGTTAATTTAATAGCTTTTGTAGGACAATAGTGTTCACAAAGACCACAAAAAGTACAAGTGTTATGCCAAACAATAAAGTCTTTTCCTGTTTTTTCTTTATTCTCTTCAATCCTAATTGCACCACCAGCACAAACATGAACACAGGTATTACATAAAAGACAAGCGTCTTGGTTAAATTTAATCTTTCCTCTAAGTGCAGATGGTTCAAAGGTTGGACCAAAAGGATAAGGGTCAGTAGAAGGACCTTTTTTTACATTATCTACTAATATTTTTAAAAATGAAAACATAATAATCCCCTTATAATCTTTCTTCCCAAATCTTTATTGCTTGGGCAATTCCATCAATAATAGCCTGAGGTCTAGGAGGACAACCTGCAACATTTACATCCACATCAATATACTTATCAATTGGTCCTTCAATTGCATAACTATCTCTAAATACCCCTCCTGAAATAGGACAAATACCAACAGCAACTGTTACTTTAGGATCAGGTATCTCTTCATATAATCTAAGAACTTTCTCTTTTGAACGTGCAGTTAAAGGTCCTGTAATAAGTACAATATCTGCATGTTTTGGACTTCCACAATACTTACATCCAAGTCTTTCAACATCAAATCTTGGAATACAAGCTGTTGTTGCTAATTCCACATCGCAGCCATTACATGAACCTGAATTGATTCTATATAACCAAGGTGACTTAGCTGCTATTTTTTTCATTGTCTCTTTCACAATATTTCCTTTACACTTGATAAATAGTAAGTATTAAACTAATTAAGGCTAAACCAAAAGGAATCCCTAAATAAAACCTAAAAGCTTGCTCTACTCTCATTCTTCCAGTACTTGCTCTAACAATTGTTACTGCTACAGTCATTAAAATTAAAGCTTTTATAAAAAACCAAACTAAATTAACAATTGCAAAATCTGTTATTGTCATTGGAAAAAACAGAACAATTCCTAATCCAAGTACAACAACAAGTTTTAAAGCACTCATTAAATTAAATAGTGCTAATCCACTTCCTGAATACTCTAAGATAGGACCTTCTAAAACTTCAGTTTCAGCTTCTGCAATATCAAAAGGAACAGTTCCAATAATTCCAGGGATAAACATTAAAAAGGCAATAAAAGCTGGTAGCATTGTTAAATCAAATAAAAATGAACCATGTTCAAGTTGATACTCCATGATTTTGTTTAATGAAAAAACAGGTGTATCTCCTAAGGCATACCCTACTTTATATGCAACAGTTAGCATTACAAGTAGTAAAATAAGCTCATAGGCAATCATCATTATCATCTCTCTTGAAAAACCAATTGCTCCAAAAGGTGAACTTGATGATGAACCACCAAGCATTAATGAAATTGCTGGTAAAGCAAGTAGATATAAAACAACTAACATATCTCCAAGGCTATCAAAGGCAGTAAATACTCCACTTATTGGAATTAACATTATTGCCACAAGCATTCCTGCAAAACCTAAAACCTCTGATAACATAAATGATGGAAAATGTGCCGTTTTAGGAATTACCATCTCTTTTTTAAGTAGTTTTACAATATCTATAAAAGGTTGGTACAAAGGAGGACCAACCCTTCTTTGTAACCTTGCATATACTTTTCTATCAATTCCTAATAAAAATAGTCCAAAAGCTATTGCAAAAAGACCTCCAGGAAAAATTAAAAAACTTTTAAAAACTTCTACAAAATCCATAATTATGCTCCTCTTCCTAGACTTACTACTTGTTTTAAACTATAAATAGCCATCTTTGTTAATTTAATTGGATAAGCATAAAGATGCGAAGAACTAACATGTAACTCTTTTGTTGTTAAATCTAAATTTCCACAAGTATGAAGATCTGTATATCTTATTTTTCTATTTCCTATTATGTAAACTGAACTTCCAAGTAATAAGGCAATAAAAATTAGTATTGCAACAACACCTGAGTGCCAGCTACCTAATGATGTTTCAACACCAAAAAGATTATAAACAATAGGCTCTAGACCAAAGAAGATTTCTATTTTTGAAATAAACTCTAATAATAAGCCTGGGAATACTCCAAATAAAATACATAAACCAGCAAGTACTAACATTGGAAGAAGCATAATAAATGGTGCTTCTTTAACATTTTCAAACTCTTTTGGAACATGACCAAAGAAAGCTGAGTGTAAGAACTTCATTAAATATGCTAATGTTAGAACACTAGCTGCAAGAGAGATAAAAGCAATAAATACTTCGCCTTTTTCCATTGCTGCTTGATAAATGATCCATTTAGAAGTAAAGCCATTAAAAGGAGGAACACCGGCTGCTGCTAAGGCTCCAATACCAAAGGTAGCAAGGGTGTAAGGCATTTTTTTACCTAAGCCTCCAATTTGCTCTAAAGACTTAACTCCTGTTTGCACCATGATAACACCAGCTGCTAAGAATAATAAATCTTTGAAGAACATATGGTTTACAAAGTGTAATAATCCCCCTGTTACTCCAAGAGTTGTTCCTAAACTAATTCCAAGTAGAATATAACCTAATTGGCTCACTGTACTGTAGATTAAAACTAGTTTTATGCTATTTTGCATTAAGGCCATTATAGCCCCAATTAGAATAGTTAAAGTCGCAATCCAAGCAGAAATATACATAAGTGTTGAAGTATCAAATACTTGTCCAATTTTGTTAAAAATAGCAATCCCACCAAATAAGAAGAAAAGTTTTGCCATTCCAAAGGGAGCACTTTTTAATAATACAGCTGAGATATATCCACTAACAGGAGTAGGAGCAGCTTCAGGGTGCATTTGATAATCAATTCTAAGTGGTAACATTGCAGCTTTCATTAATAAACCTGCTAAGATTAATCCAATAGATAAACTTAAATCAAATAAAGATAAAGACTCTAAAGCATTTGCTAATAATGAAAACTCAGTCACTCCTGTTTTAGCACTTACAATTACGATTCCAAGGAACATTAAACTTGCTCCAATATAATTGAAGCTAAAGTATTTAAAGCCTTCTTTTAATGATTTTTGTGTTTGCTCATGAATAATTACAAAATATAAAGTCCATGAACTCATAATCTCCCAAAAGAAGAAAAAGCTAAATAGACTCTCACTAATACTTACACCTAGAAGTCCTACAATCATAAGTAAGAAAAACATATAAAATCTATTTTGTGCATGACCGTGGTGATCCATATAACCAACAGTATAAATAAAGTTTAAAACTCCAACAAAAGCAATTAAGAAAGCGAATGATGCAGAAAAAATATCATATTTTTCAAAATCCATTGCAATTATAATTAAGGTTAAAACCATTGTTAATACAGCAATAAGACCTGCAATTTTTGCTGATTTCTTTCCTAAAATAAATGTTGCTAAAGCTCCAATTGTTGGTACAATTAATAATAAAGGCCAAGATACAGTTATAACTGGAATTTGTGTAATTGTTAATGAACCTTCAAAAGCTATATAATCAGCTGCAGCTTTAACTAATGTTAGAGCTAATTGTGGATAAAGACCATTTACAATAATTAAAGAAGTTAAAATACCTAAAGGAATAAGCATAGTTATTGGTGCTTCTTTTAATTTAGGTCCTTCGTATTTCTCAAAAAAGATAATTCTTAAAAGTTTTACATAATAAAAACCACCAATTACACTACCAAATAAAATTAAGACAGCTAACTCAATATGTCCAGCTTCAACACTTGCATATAACATTAAATATTTACTAATGAAACCATTAAATGGAGGAAGTCCCATAATTGCTAGAATACCAATTCCAAAAAATAGTGAAGTAATTGGCATTTGTGTACCAATACCTTTAAACTTTTCAATCTCTTGGCTTTTTAGTCTATAAATAAGAGCCCCAACTGCTAGAAAAAGTAAGTTTTTCATAATTGAATGATTTAAGACATGGTATAAAGAACCAATCATACTTAAGTAAGTTCCAATACCTAAAGTAATAACTATCTCACCTATTTGAGCCATAGTAGAATAAGCTAACATTCTTTTGATATCTTTTTGAACTAAAGCCATAAACTCACCAAAAAGTAAAGTTAAAGCCCCTAAAAGTGATACAAATAAAGCAATATTGGCATAATTTTCTGTCACTCCTAAAGTTCTAATTAAATCCTTACCAAAAACAATAGAGACAACTAAAATAAGCCCATAAATACCTACTTTTGTTAAAATCCCTGACATAGGAGCTGAAATTGAAGAAGGAGCAACGGGGTGAGCATCTGGAAGCCAGCTATGCATTGGAACAAGTCCCGCTTTTACTCCAAATCCAATAATAAACATTATAACTAATGCAAAAAGAAGTGTTGGAGTTAAAAGATGTAGTTGTTCTGAAATAATTGAGTATTCAAAACTTCCAAACTCTGCATGAAGAATTAAAAGAGCTAAAAGCATTAAATATGCACCACTTGTACACATAATAAAGTATTTAAATCCTGCTTTCAAAGCCTTTTGCGTTTGCTCATGAATTACAAGTAAATATGAAGTCCAAGTCATTAACTCCCAAAAAAGATATAAACTTGCAAAGTCAGTACTTGTCACAACTCCTATTAGAGTTCCTTGCATTAAAAATAGAAAAAAGAAGTATCTATTTGAGTAAACTTTTCCTTTAAAATAACCAACTGAATAAATTGTAATAATTAACCCTATAAATGTCATGATTACTGCAAAGATTTTAGAAAAGTCATCATAAGAACTTGATTGATAAACTAAATAAAAAGTTACTAAAGAAGTAACAATAGCCAATAAGTTTCTTAGATTTTCAGAATACTTTCCTATAAAATAAATAGCAAAAGCTGCTAAATATGGAATTAAAACCATATTAGGCCATGGTTTTTCAAACTCTGGTAAAGTAACTACTTCTTTTAAATTAAAAAAAGAAAGAGCTGTTTGTTCTGTAAAATGAATTATTCCATGAGGAAACAGGCTCATTGAGATTGTTAAACCTACAAAAACAGCCATAGAAAAGTTTAAAACAAATGAATTTCTATGATTTAAATCGTGTTTTACTTTATCTGTTTTCTCAAAACAGATTTGTTGAATAATATATATAAAATAAATAGCTTCAATAATACTACCTAAAATACCAATAATTGCAAATAGATAATCACCATTTTCTACTGCTGAATAAATGATTAAAAACTTACTAATTGAGCCTTTAAAAGGAGATAATCCCATTATTGCAAATATACCGAAACCAAAAACTGTTGCAGTCATAGGCATTAGTTTACCTATACCTTTTAGTTTTGAAATCTCACTTGAACCAACTTTTGATATTAAAGCTAATGCAGCAATAAATACCATTATTCTCATCACAAGTTGATATTCAATATGTAATAATCCTCCTGTAACCCCCTCAAAGGTTCCAATTCCTAAACCAATTAAGACATAACCAACTTCTGCAATACTTGAAATTATTAAAACTAAAAGTAGATTTCTCATATTTTTTAAAACTGCCAAGCCGCCTACAATTAAGACTATTGCACCTATAAAAGCTAGTAAAGAAACTTCATTAGTTAATAAATAAAAACTCAAACTTATTACCTCCTTTTCATTCAAAAGAATGAATAATTTTCTTTAAAATATAACTGTATGCATATTTTATGCTACTATTATTACTTATTTCCTAGAAAACCATTTGACTAAATATGATTTAAATTTGATATTTTACGTAATTTTATTTTTTAAGTTTTATATAAGATTAAAGTAGTTTTTATTTTTTTTTACTATCATATTATTAAAATAAAAAGGATTTATATTGGAACATGTTTCGGCGATTACGCTTCATTATATTTTAAAGGTATTAGAAGATCAATATAAAATCGATACAGATACTTTATTAAAAGAAGTAGATATAAATTCAGATATTTTCTCTCAAGAAAATTCTTATGTTGAGAGTAGTAAAATCAAGCTATTATTTGCTAAAGCTGCTCAATTATGTAAAGACCCTTGCTTAGCTTTAAAACTAGGAGAAAACTCTTCACCTGAATCTATTGGTCTTTTAGGATATATGTTAACAAATACAGCAACAATTAAACAGATGCTTGAAAAGCTTTGCCACTACTCAACTCTAATAGGTAAGAATTTAGAGTTTGATTTTATTAAGATAGAAGAAGGCTATAAGTTTCAACTATCAATGCATCAAAATCCTTTAATACCTCTACCTAGATATCAAACAGAGATACATTTAAGTGCAATTATTAGTTTAATAAGACAATTAAGTGGTATAAATGTAATACCTAAAAAAGCTTACTTCCAATATCCTAGCGTAGAAATTAAATCAGAATATGAAAAACTTTTTGGCAAAGTTTTATATTTTGATGCATATGAAAATTCTCTTATTTTTAGTGAAGATGAGTTAAATACTCCTTTAAAAAGTGCATATCCAGGATTGCTTAAGTATTTTGAAACACAGGCTGAAAAAATCATTGAGAATTTATATGATGAAAGTTGGCAAACAAAAGTAAGAAAAATTATTCTTTTGAAACTAGGCAATGAAAATGTTGATATTGAGTCAGTTTCAAAAACATTAAAAATTTCAGCGAGAAGTTTACAAAAATATTTAAAAGAAGAAAACTCTAATTATAGTAAATTATTAGAAGATGTTAGAAAAAATCTCTCAAAGTACTATCTCCAAAACTTCTCAATTGAGATTGGAACAATAGCTTTTTATTTAGGATATAATGATATTTCACCATTTACAAGAAGTTTTAAAAAATGGTTTGGCATGTCACCTCAAAATTATAGAAAAACCATACCTTATAACCTTGGACACTCTGCAATAAGTCCAGAATAATAAAATATATAAATAGAAATAAATTTTAGGCAAAAAAAAAGCTTCTAGATAAAAGAACCAAAGTTCAAATATCTAAAAGCTTTTTATGGCTCCGGTACTTGGATTCGAACCAAGGACCAAATGATTAACAGTCATCTACTCTACCACTGAGCTATACCGGAA
>CANLWY010000006.1 GCA_947494995.1 uncultured Campylobacterales bacterium
GACTCAGCATCAGTTAACTTAGTATCAAGTGCAGATGCAACAGATGTAGCACAATTTAATATCTTAGATGATGGACCAGATGCAACATTAAATGCGCAAGCAGTACAAGATGCACAAGGTGCAAACATCACATTAGCAGTAGATGAGAGTGCAGGAGTAAATGCACCAGCAGATGATAATGGAGATAGATCTTCAAAAGCTGACTTCTCAGGACTATTTGGAACAGTAACAGTTGGTGGAACAACAGGTGCAGATTATGGAACAGATGGAGCAGGATCAGTAGCATATGCATTAAGCATAGTAGCAGTAGGTTCAACA
Organism: uncultured Campylobacterales bacterium; assembly: GCA_947494995.1. GTDB lineage: Bacteria > Campylobacterota > Campylobacteria > Campylobacterales > Arcobacteraceae > Halarcobacter. The sequence goes on from CANLWY010000006.1 coordinate 319, forward strand.
AATCAAACATTAAGTTCAGGATTATATGCACTAGATAATACAGATACAAGTACAATAGATGGTGATGGATATGGACAAGGTTCAGAGATCATCATGAGTGTAAATGCAGCAGGTGTAATTGAAGGTAAAGCAAATGGAGAGGTTTACTTTACAATAGAAGTAGATGCAAATGGTGTAGTAACATTTACACAAACAGAAAACATTTGGCATTCAGATGCAAGTGATCATAATGATGCAGAAGGAATTGTATTATCTCAATTAAATAATGAAGATACAGCAATTGTATTAACACAAACAGTAACAGATGCAGATGGAGATAAAGACTCAGCATCAGTTAACTTAGTATCAAGTGCAGATGCAACAGATGTAGCACAATTTAATATCTTAGATGATGGACCTTCAGCGAATGTAGATGGAAATTTACCAATAGCTAAGTTAGTAGTAGATGAGTCACCTGTAAGTGAAGATGGTAAAGTATCTGCAACAGCAGATTATGAATCAAATTTTGTGACAACAATAGATTATGGAACAGATGGAGAAGGAAGTGTTGCATATACATTATCATTAACAGGAACAAATGTAGATAGTGGATTGGAGACATTAGCAGGTGATTCAATAGTAATGAATCTTGTAAATGGTGAGATCGTAGGTAGTGCAAATGGAGTAACATACTTTACAATTAGTAATACAGGATCACAAGTAACATTTACACAATTAGAGAATATCAAACATGGTGATGCAACAAATCATGATGATGATGAAGCATTAAATGCAGTAGCAAACTCAATTCTGTTAACACAAATAGTAACAGATGCAGATGGAGATACAGATAGTGCAAGCTTAGATTTATCAAATAAAGTATTTAAAATCGAAGATGATGGCCCTTCAATAGATGTAAATGTATCAGGTGCAGCAGAAAAAGTATTAATTGTAGATGAAACTGTATTAAGTACTGATGATACAAAAGACTTCTCAGGAATGTTTACAGTAGTAACAAGAGATGCTGGAACAGATGGTGAAGATACATCAAAAGCAAGTACAAAATATACATTAGATGTAAAATCTTTAAATGTAGATAGCGGATTAGTACATACAGCAACAAATGAAGCAGTACAATTATCTAAAAATGCAGCAGGTGTAATTGAAGGTAAAACAGCTTCTGGTATCTTAGTATTTACACTATCTGTAGAAGAATCAACAGGAAAAGTTACATTAGATCAAAAAGAAGAAGTAAAACATCCTAATACTTCTAATCATAATGATGTAGTAACGTTAAATGCTGATGATTTAATAACATTAACAAGAACAGATGTAATTGTTGATAAAGATGGTGATAAAGCAGAAGATTCAGCTACATTAGAAATTGGTAAGAACTTAAACTTTAAAGATGATGGAATTAGTATCACTGCAGATACTAAAATGGTAGATGAAGATGCATTAGTTGGTGGTAGTCCAGATGTAGATAATTATGATCCAGATGTTAAAACAGTTACAGGAGACTTGACAATTAATATTGGTGAAGATGGATTAAGCTCTTTAGAATTTGTACCTCAAACTACAGTTACAGCTTCAAATGTTATAGGAAATTTAACTTCAGAAGGTGAAGAGATAGTTGTTTCTTCTCAAGGGGCACAAAAATTAGTTGGTACGGCACATGGAGAGACTATATTTGAAATCACTTTAGATGAAAATACTCAACAATATACATTTAAATTAGTTGGAAATATTGATCATCCAACAATGAATGTTGAAGATTTAATTGAAAATATCTCATTTGTAGTAAAAGCTACAGATAAAGATGGAGATTCTGACACTGCAACAATTGAAATTGATGTTGCAGATGATATTCCAAGTGCATCTGATTCATCTGCTTCATTAGATGCAACTGCAGGTCCTGTAAACTTAGTATTTACGCTTGATATCTCAGGAAGTATGGGGTTAGATGTATCTGGTACAGGTCAAGACAGACTTGAAGTGGCTATTGAGGCAATGAAAGATTTAGTTGCTAAATATGAGGAACAAGGAAGTGATGTATTAATTCAAGTTAATACATTTAATGCAACTGCAAGTGGAGATGGTGCTTGGATGACACCAACACAATTAGAAACTTTCTTAAATGGATTAAATCATAGTGGATTAACAAATTATGAAGATGCATTACAAGAAACAGAAATAAACTATTCACTTTCTCCAAATGGTGGAGATACATACGTTTACTTCTTATCAGATGGTAATCCAACAACAGAAATTGATGATGGAGCATCTGAAGAATCTGGATATTTAGATAGTGCAAGAGTTGATGATTGGAATGATTTTGTAAATAATCCATCAAATGAAATTGACAAAGTATTCTCTGTAGGTATTGGAACAAATGTTAGTACAACTTATTTAGCACAAGTATCTGCTGATTACATTCCTGTTGATGATCCAGCTAAATTATCTGAAACTTTACAAGGAACAGTTATAACTGCAAGCGGTTCTTTATCTTTTGATTTTGGTGCAGATGGAGCAGCAGATGGGTCAGGTATTAAACTTGATGGTGGTAAATTAGCATTTACATGGGGAGATGCAGATACCTCTAATAGTTTAAATGAAATCACTACAACTGGTACAAATGATCCAATTACTTGGACAATAACAGATGGTACAACTCTTGTTGGTACAATCAATGGTGAAGTTGTTATTAAAGTTGAAGCTACAGGTATAGATACAGTTACTCCAGGATATTCTATTTCTGAATTTGATAAAAATGCAGGTATTACAGGTTTAACTATTCCATTTACAGTTACAGATGGAGATGGAGATAGTGCTACTTCTAATCTAAATGTTAATGTTGATAGTAGTCCAACATTAATTGGTGATGATAATAGTGTATATGAAAAAGGATTAACAAGTGTTTCAGATACTACAGAAATTGCAACAGGAACGTTTACAATAACTTCTCCTGATGGAATAGCAACAGTAACAATAGGTGGAACAGCATTTACAGAAGCACAATTAGAAGCTACAAATACAACTCCTTCAACTCCAATTAATACAGGAGAAGGAAGCTTAGTAATTACTGGATACGATAAAACAACTGGTGAAGTAAGCTATGAGTATACATTAATAGCAACTATTGATAATGATAGTAAAGTAGGTGCCACAGATACAGAGTTTGTAGATAATATTACATTAGAAATAGAGGATACAGATGGTGATACAACTAATGGCACATTAAAAGTTACAATTGTTGATGATGTACCAGTTGCAACAGATGACTTAACACCTACTTTAGTAGAAGATTCAGCTACTACAAAAGTAGAAGGACAAGTATTAACAAATGATATCTCTGGAGCAGATACATCAGCAGAGTTTGTAAGCTGGGATATTACAAATGATCCAGATGTAGTAGAGTTAAATACTTATGGAACATTAGAATTAAAAGCAGATGGAACATATGAGTTTGTATTGGATAATACATTACCAAAAGTACAAGCATTAACAGATTCAGATCTAAAAACATTCACATTTAATTATACAATGAAAGATGCAGATGGTGATACAGATACAGCTGTATTAACTATTAAAATTCAAGGTAGAAATGATGGTGCTGATGTAGAAACTGCAAAAGTAACTGGTGCAGATGATGTAGTTTATGAATCTGGATTAAATCCAAATGGTACAGAGGCAGCTACAAATAAAGAGACTGCAACAAATACATTTAATATTAGTGCAACAGATGGAATTAGCAATATTATTGTAGGTACTTCTACTTTTACAATTGCACAAATTAAAGCATTAGCAACTACAAATCAAACAATTGATACAGGTGAAGGTACTCTTAAATTAACTGGATTTAGTGGAGACGATTTTGCTGGTATAGTAAATTATGAGTATACATTAAAAGCAACAATTGACAATGACAGCAAAGTTGGAGCAACAGATTTAAGCTTTGATGATAAATTAGATATTACAGTAAATGGTATTGGTGGAACTACAGCAACTGATGAATTAATTGTAAGAATTGTAGATGATGCTCCTATTGCAAATGATGATACAACTACTACACTAGTAGAAGATGCAGCAGTTAATAAAGTAGAAGGTCAAGTATTAGTAAATGATATCTCAGGAGCAGACACTCCTAAAGCATTTGTAAGTTGGGATATTACAAATGATCCAGATGTAGCAGAGTTAAATACTTATGGAACATTAGAATTAAAAGCAGATGGAACATATGAGTTTGTATTGGATAATACATTAGCCAAAGTACAAGCATTAACAGATTCAGATCTAAAAACATTCACATTTAATTATACAATGAAAGATGCAGATGGTGATACAGATACAGCTGTATTAACTATTAAAATTCAAGGTAAAACAGAATCTCTTCCTACGCTTGCTGTAGAAGCAGCAGAAGTAGATGAAGACTTTATTCCAAATGTAGGTAATGAAACTGATCCTGATACAGATGCAGTAGCAAATCAAGATACAGATACAGGAAATATCAATGTTACAAATGCTGATAGTGTAGTATTTGAAGCTGGACAAACTACGTCTTTAACTTCTGAAGGTAATGCTATTACTCTTGTTTATAGTAATGCAGATAAAACAATTACTGGTATGGCTAATGGCGAAGAAGTATTTGTTGCAACTATTGCAGCAGATGGTAAATCTTATTCATTTGAGTTAAAAGGACAAGTTGACCATCCTGTAATGAATTCTGAAGATACAGTAGATCTTCCATTAGTTATAGAAGCATCAAATATTGATGGAACAGTAACAAAAACGTTAAATGTAACTATAGCAGATGACATCCCAACAGCAAATGATGCTAGTGCAACAATTGATTTAAATCCAGATCCAGTAAATTTAATCTTTACTCTAGATATTTCTGGAAGTATGAGTACTGAAGTAGCAAATGGTGAAGATAGATTAGATATAGCAATTGATGCAATGAAAAATCTTGTTCAAACATATCAAGATCAAGGTGTTGATGTATTAGTACAAGTAAATACTTTTAGTACTTATGCTACAGGAAATAGTACTTGGATGAATGCTTTTGAACTAGATACATTCTTAAGTACATTAAATCATGCAGGTTGGACAAACTATGAAGATGCATTAGAAAAAACAGAGCAAAGTTTTGAAGCTAATATGCCAACAAATGGTGGTAAAACTTATGCATATTTCTTATCAGATGGTAATCCAACTGTTGAAATTGATGATGATAGTGCGACATTTGATGACCAAACAGCAACAAGAAGTGATGGGTCTGTTTATGCAACTGATGGTGAATATATTGATGCTGCAAGACAAGCAGATTGGGAACAATTTATTGCTAATAATATTGAAGAAGTTTTTGCAGTAGGTATTGGTACAAGTGTAAGTACTACTTATCTGTCTCAAGTTTCATCAACTGTAATTCCAGTTGATGATCCAGCAGACTTATCAGCAGTATTACAAAATACAGCAGTGTTTGTATCAGGAAGTTTAGACTTCAATTATGGTGCGGATGGAAAAGCAGATGGAACTGATATTAAGTTAGATGGAAATAAAATTGCATTTACATGGGGAGATGCTGATTCTACAAATGGATTAGATGAGATTATAACAACTGGAAATACATCATCTATTACTTGGACAGTAACAAATGGCACATTATTAGTAGGAACAATTGCTGGAAATGTTGTAGTAAAAGTTGAAGCAACGGGATTAGATACAAATACTCCAGGATATAAAATCACTGAGTTAGATAAAACAGCAGGTATTGAAACAATCAAAGTTCCTTACACTGTCACAGATGGAGATGGAGATAGTGTTACTGCTAACTTAGATGTTGATATTATTATTCCTATTGATGATACTCCAACAATTGATATTTCTGGAATAGTTCATGTTGATGAAGATAAGTTAATTGATACACCGGATAATGATGGTTATGCAAACAATGAAGTTGTTACAAAAAGCTTTACTTATGACTTTGGAAACGATGGAGCAGGAAAAGTTGAGTTTGTTTCAGGACAAACAACGAATCTAACATCTCAAGGTAAAGCTATTGATATAGTATTAAGTAATAATGGACAAACAATGACAGGTATGTCTGAAGATGGAAGACCTGTATTTACTATTGAACTTGATGCTACAGCGAAAACTTATACATATACTTTAGTTGATGTTGTAGATCACCCTCAAATGAATGTTGAAGATAGAATAGTAGATAATGCTACTTTTGATATGCATTATGAAGTAAGAATTACTGATTCTGATGGAGATAGTGCAAGTGATTATATCGATGTAAAAATTGCAGATGATATTGCAGAGTCTAGTGATACTTGCATGACAATTAATTCAGATTCTCTTGAAAATCCAGTAAATCTTGTATTTACTATTGATGTATCAGGAAGTATGGATACAGAAGTTTCTGATGGAGATTCAAGATTAGATATAGCAACTGAAGCTACGATGAAACTTATTAATGAGTATGTTAATAATAATCAAGAGGTTATGGTTCAAATTAATATATTTAGTACATCTGCACAGAGTGTGGAAATTTCAGGTAATGCTGATGGTTGGATGACTGCTTCTCAGGCAATTACTTATTTAACTGCTTTAAATGATGGAAGTGGTTATACAAACTTTGAACATGCTTTAGCTGTAACTGAAGAGAATTATGAAACAGGAACTGTACCAAATCCAGGTGCAGAGTCATATATGTACTTTTTAACTGATGGTAATCCAAATAGAGGTATTAATTTAGATGGAGATAATGTAGAAGTTGATTCAAATGGTAATCCAATAATTGTAAGTGAGGGGCCAATTGATGCAGAATCACAAGTTAAATGGGAATCTTTCGCAACTACATTTAATGATGTATATGCAATTGATATTGGTGGAAGTATTGATACTGATAAATTATCACCAATTACATTAACAGATGATTCAAATCATATTTTATCAGTTAGTGATATTAGTTCATTACCAGATGTATTAGTAAATACAGCTACTCCAAAAGTATTTATAGGAAACTTAGACTTTACATTTGGTGCAGATCAAGCAGCAGATGGTACAGGAGAAAAATTAGATGCTAACAAAGTTGCATTTAGATGGGGAGATGAAAATATTACAGATGCAAATGGTTTAGGTGTAGTTGTAACAGGAACTGCGACAGGTATTACTTGGGCATTAGCAAATAATGGTATGGAAATTATTGGTACAAATGCTTCAGGTGATGAAGTTGCTAAGTTAGTTGCAAAAAATATTGAATCTGGAACACCTACTTATGAGATTAGTAAGCTTTCAGCTGATTCTGGAATTGAAAGTATTGAAGTACCATTTACTGTAACTGATGGAGATGGAGATTCTTCAACTTCTGATGTAAAAGTAATAATTGAAACTCCTGCTAATACTCCTCCAGAAGCAGATCCAGTAAGAACAACTTCAAATCTTGATACTGATGATATTGCTCTTGCAAGTTTTGCTGCTTCAAATAGTACTCCAAGTGAGAATGAAATTGCATTCTTTAAAAAACTTGATATAGGAAGTGGATTAGATGGTGATTTAACTGTTATAGAAAATGACTCAAATGATCCAGCTGATTTAGGTGGAAAAGATAAAGAGACAATAGAAAGTAACTTAGTATTTGATATTACTAAACTACCTACTTATGGTGATGTATTTGTAGAAATAGGTGGAGTAATTACAAAAGTTGATGCTTCTAACTTAGATACTGCAAGTACACTATTAAATACGGCTGATACTGTATATTGGTCAGCAACACATGTTCAAGTTCCTTCTGGAACTGAAAAAACTATTGGTGGAGTTTATGATAGTGGAATTCAAGCAAGTTGGGTTAGTTCTGATGTAACTATAATTGCAAGAGATGGTAATAATTATGATGCTGCTATCTCTTATAGTGAAACTAATGGTATTGGTGTAGTTGGACAAACAGGTGGAACTCCTGAGCAATTAGGTTTTGATGCAAGTGCTAATAAATCTGAATCAATTATTATTGATTTTGCAAAACCTGTAACTGATGCAGATGTTGCTATTACTCATTTAATCAAAGCTGAAAGTGGTGGAGAAATTGGTAAATTTGAAGCATTCCTAGATGGAAAATCTTTAGGTGTATTTACATTCTCTAATCAAGAAGGTGTAGCTAATTATCACTTAGTAGAAGAAGAACATGGTACAAATAACCCTGTTGACTCTAATTCAGGAACATTAAATATTGATAATTTAGTATTTGACCAGTTAGTTTTCACTGCAAGAGAATATGCTGATCAAAATGGACAAATCAATGATTCTAGTGATTATTTTATTGGTAAAGTTTCTTATCATGAAGTACCAAGTGTAGAGTTTGAATATCAAGTAATCGATGAAGATGGATTAGATAGTATAGATGTTCCTGTTATTATTGATGTACATACTGATACTCCAATTCCTCCAGTGAATACAGATATGTACCCAAGTAGTTATAACGAAACAAATACAGTTCAATTAGGTGATACGACAACAAACCTTGTTATTACATTTGATGTTTCAGGAAGTATGGATGGAGATAAATTAACATTGGCTAAAGATGCTACTAAAAATATGATTGATAAATATGATGAAATTGGTGATGTTAAAATCATGTTAACTTCATTTGCAGGTGAATATGAAAATGGATATCAAGGAAATGACTCTGTGACATATACTTCTAATGGTTCAGTATGGTTAACAGTAGCAGAAGCTAAAAGTTATATTGATGGATTTAGTGCAGATGGTGGAACAAATTATGATGAAGCCTTATTAGATGTTACAACAGCAATGGCTTCAGAAACTGTACCTGCAAGTGATCAGTTAATATCTTATTTTGTATCAGATGGAGTGCCTACATATGGACTAAAAGATGATTATACAACAAGGACTGGAAATGGTTATACAAATCAAGATCCTCTTCCTGGAGTAAATGATAATTTAGCAAATGCATTTAAAGCTTTACCATTTACTGAAACATACTCTGTAGGAATTGGTAGTGATGCATTAATGCCTTACTTAAGTGAAATTGCTGTTGATGGAAATAATGATGTTGTTATTGTAGAAAATGCTAATGATTTAGATGCAACACTCCAAAATACAGTTTCTGCAACAGTTTCTGGAAATGTATCTGATAATATTGATTACAATGCAGATGGACCTGGTGGAATTATTTCAATTAAAGTAGATGGTGTTGAATATACATCAAGCTTCACTGATAAAGTTACTTCAGAAGGTGGTAAATTAACATTTGATATTAATAATGGTTCATATTCATATAAAATAGCATCAAAAGATATCAGTACAGATATTCAAGAAGTATTTGAAGTAAAAGCTCAAGATTCTGATGGAGATGTAACAAAATTTGATTTAACAATAAAATCTGATGTTACTCCTCATCAAAATGATAATATTATTGATCTAGTTGATAATGATACTATTGATTTAACTTCAGCATTAACTAACCATGCAATAAACAATGTAGATGGAGTTAATATGACAGATGGCAAAGTTAATAATTTAAATATTGACTTATCTGATATTGTTACTTTAGATGATGATCCAGAGCTTGATGAATTAAAAATCTTTGGTGAAAGTGGAGATAAAGTTACTCTTGAAGGTGGAGCTTCTAACTGGACAAATGAAGGTAAAGAAGAGATTAATGGTGAAACATTTAATGTTTACCAAGGTTCAAATGGAACTTCAAATATCAAAGTTCTTATTGATGAAGATGTTTCAATAGACCCAGATCTTTAATATTTAAGATGAAAAGGAGATTCTCCTTTTCTCTTAAACTTCTATATTTAATTACTTCAAAAACTATTTAACTATTTTTAGATATAATCGCACAAATTTATATAACGAAAAACCCCAATAATTAGGATAATTATGTCAAAACAATTACTTCAAAAGCAAGCTGATACGATTAGATTCTTAGCTGCTGATATGGTTCAGAAAGCTAACTCAGGGCACCCTGGTGCTCCAATGGGTATGGCAGATATTGCAACAGTATTAAGTTCACACTTAAATATTAACCCTGCAAATGAAAAATGGCTAAACAGAGATAGATTAGTTTTCTCAGGTGGTCATGCAACAGGACTTGTATATTCACTTCTTCACCTTTGGGGATTTGATGTAAGTTTATCAGATATGAGACAATTTAGACAGTTTGAGTCAAAAACTCCAGGTCACCCAGAATATGGTCATACTCATGGAGTTGAGATTACTACTGGACCTTTAGGTCAAGGAATTGCAAATGCAGTTGGTTTTGCAATGGCTTCAAAATACGCACAAAATACTCTTGGAAAAGATGTTATAAATCATAATGTTTATTGTTTATGTGGAGATGGAGATTTACAAGAAGGTATTTCTTATGAAGCATGTGCCACAGCAGGACATTTAAAATTAGATAATCTTGTAATTATTTATGATTCTAATGAAATCACAATTGAAGGTGATACTTCAATAGCATGGTCTGAAAATGTAAAGAAAAGATTCCAAGCAATTGATTTTGAAGTATTAGAAATTGATGGACATAATTTTGATCAAATTGAAAAAGCAATTGTTACAGGGAAATCTTCAAGTAAACCAACACTTATTATTGCAAATACAGCAATTGGTAAAGGTGCTGCAACTATGGAAGGTTCTCATCATACACATGGTGCTCCTTTAGGTGAAGATGAAATAAAAGCTTCAAAAATAAAAGCTGGATTTGATCCTGAAGAGAGTTTTGTAGTTCCTTATGATATTAAAGGTGCTTTTGACAAATTAGTAAAAGGTGTTGAAGCAGAACAAGCTTGGAATGCCTCTTTATCAGAAGAAACAAAAGCAAAAATTCAAGAGCTTCAAAACCCTAACTTTGATGCAATTGAGTACCCAACTTTTGAAGAGGGGTCTTCAGTAGCTACAAGATCTTCTAATCATAAAATTTTAAATGCTATTGCAAAAGGATTACCTGGTTTCTTAGGTGGTTCAGCTGACCTTGCACCATCAAATAAAACAGAACTTTCTGGAATGGGTGATTTCCCTAATGGAAGAAATATTCACTTTGGTATTAAAGAACATGCAATGGCAGCAATGACAAATGCGATGAACTTATATGGTTTATTTAGAGTATATTCTGCTACATTCTTTGTATTCTCTGATTACTTAAAGCCATCTGCTAGAATTGCAGCATTATCAGATATTCCTCATCACTTTGTATGGACTCATGATTCTATTGGTGTTGGAGAAGATGGACCAACTCACCAACCAATTGAACATTTATCTCAATTTAGAGCATTACCAAACTTCTATACATTTAGACCTGCTGATGCAACAGAAAATGTTGAGTCTTGGAAAGTAGCTCTTAAAATGAATGCACCAACAGCATTTGTTTGTTCTAGACAAAATCTTGAAGTATTAAAAGATACAAGAGAAGTTGGAACGGTTGCTAATGGTGCTTATCTTTTAAAGAAAAGAGAGGGCGCTACAGTTACAATTATGGCTTCAGGATCTGAAGTAATGTTAGCTCTTCAAACATCTTGTCAATTAGAAAAAGATGGAATCAAAGCAAATATAGTTTCAGTTCCTTGTTTTGATTTACTTGTTGAACAAGATAAAGAATATATTGATTCTATTATTGATCCAAATACAAAAGTATTTGCAGTTGAGGCTGCAAGAGGAATGGAATACTATAGATTTGCAGATGTAGTTTATGGTATGGATTCATTTGGAGCTTCTGCTCCTGCAGGAAAACTTTTTGAGAAGTTTGGATTTACAATCGAAGCTTTACAAGAAAAAATTAAAAACGATTTATAATATATAAATACTAAAAGTAGAGTTTAAAGCTCTACTTTTAATCTTCAAATAGTTTTGTCTTTTTTCCATCGAAACTTATCTGGTTTTTCTCTTTCATATATTTTATATGATCTTCTTTAGTCTTATTATCATAATAATCTGTTAATTCAGTTCTTTGTTTAACAAAGTCATAAAGTGGCACACCCATTCCGCATGAGTTGTTTACACTTAATATCTCTATTTCAAAGACTTGTCTTGCTGCTCTTTTTATAGGAAAGTTTTTTATATAATCATTCCAATTTGAATCCTTTTCTTGAATAGCTTTAGCTTTACAATAAAGTCTTAAAATATTTGCTTCTCCTTCAAAAGAACAAAACATAATAGTCATTCTATTATCTTCAAGTAGATGAGCAGATGTTTCATTTCCACTTCCAAAATAGTTTAACCAAAGAATTTTATTTTTATTTATTATCTTAAAAGTATCATCTAAACCTTTTGGAGAAAGATTTATTTTTCCTTCCTTTGGTGCAGTTGAAATAAAAAACATTTTTTGTCTTTCTATAAATTCTATATCTTCTTTATTTAAAGAGTCTGTAATATGCGCCATGTATCTCCTTTTTTATTAAAACTATAACATAAATCAAATAGTTAATATATCAATATATCTTGATATGTTAAGATTGTTACGATATACTTACAATTATTGAATAAGAAGAGAAGGAGTAGTTAGTGGATATATTTTTAAAATCAGTTTCTGCATTAAATGATGAAACAAGAATAAAAATTTTAAAATTTATTAATATTCATGGTTCATGTTGTGTATGTGACTTAGAACACTCTTTTGAGATGATTCAATCTAGGCTTTCAAGACATTTGAAAATTTTAAAAGAAGCAGGTTTTTTAAGGGTTGATAGAGAAGGTCGATGGGCTTTTTACTCTATACGATTCCCCCTTGATGAATTTAGACAAGCTGCTATTAAAGAGATTATGACTTTAGACTTAGAATTACCAGATTTAATAAAGGCTTGCGGAAACTAATGACAGAAACACTATTTGTATATGGAACACTTATGCCAAATTGTCCAAATGGACATGTTTTAGAAGAGATTGTAGGTAAGTTTGTACCTGCTACAGTAAAAGGAAGATTGGTACCTGTTGGTTGGTCAGCTTCAATGGGTTATCCAGGGATAAAACTAGAAGGTGATGATACAATACATGGTTATCTTTTTTATTCAAATAATCTTATAAATCATTGGGATTATCTTGATGAATTTGAGGGTGCAGAGTTTGAAAGAACAGCAGTAACAGTTGAACGATATGATGAACTTGATGTAGATACATATATTTATACATTAAAAGCTCATGTAGAAGAAGTAGAGGAGTAACCAATGGGTTACTCTTTTTTTATATAATATATCAATATATCTTGATGTATTCAAATAAAAAGGAAATATAAAATATGATTTTGGCTAGTTCAATTTTTATTGTAACACTTATTTTTGTAATTTGGCAACCTAGAGACTTACAAATAGGAACTACTGCTGTTATTGGAGCAATAGTTGCATTAGTTTTAGGTGTTGTTAGTTTTAGTGATGTTTTAATAGTTACAGATATAGTTTGGGATGCTACACTTTCATTTATTGGAATTATAATATTGTCAATGGTTTTAGATGAAATTGGATTTTTTGAGTGGTGTGCATTAAAAATGGCTAAATTTTCAAATGGAAATGGAATGAAAATGTTTATTTATTCTATTCTATTAGGAGCATTTGTTTCAGCACTATTTGCAAATGATGGTGCAGCATTAATTCTTACACCAATTTTATTAGCTAAAATGAGAATATTAAAACTAAATATGAAATCAATTATTGCATTTTTACTTGCAGGTGGTTTTATTTCTGATAGTGCTTCTCTTCCATTAGTTTTTTCAAATCTAACAAATATTGTGACAGCAAACTATTTTAATATAGGCTTTGCAGATTATATTTCAAATATGATTATTCCATATATAATAAGTGTATTTGCATCTATTGCTTTTTTATGGTTGATTTTAAGAAAAGATATTCCTAAAGAAGTAGATATATCACTTTTAAAAGAGCCAGAGAGTGCAATAAAAGATATGCGATTATTTAAACTATCATGGATATTTTTAGCACTTTTATTAGTGGGATATTTTATTGGAGATGCATATAATCTACCAGTTGCTGTATTTGCTTTAGGAGGAGGTGTTCTATTTTTAATTATTGGAACAGCGTTTAAAACTGTTGAGCCTGTTCATATTATAAAAGAAGCACCGTGGCAAGTTGTATGGTTTAGTATTGGTCTTTATATTGTTGTTTATGGACTTAAAAATGCTGGGCTTACAGATTATTTAACATTAATATTACAAGACTTGGCACAAAGGGGTGATACTATTGCAATTATAGGTACTGGTTTCTTATCAGCATTCTTAAGTGCAATTATGAATAATATGCCAACTGTTATGATTATGGATATAGCCTTAGATAATATGGGTGAATCAGTAAACCATGCTTTAGCATATGCAAATATTATAGGTTGTAACTTAGGACCTAAAATGACACCATTTGGTTCTTTAGCAACACTTCTTTGGCTTCATGTTTTAGCTAAAAAAGGAGTAAATATCTCTTTTGCTCAGTATAGTAAGTTTGGTATGATAATAACACCTCCAGTATTATTAATTGTTTTATTGTCATTAGCAATATTTTAATAAATAAAAATTTAAAAAGGAAATAGTATGGATAAAAAAGTTTTAATTTTATGTACAGGGAACTCTTGCCGAAGTATTATTGCAGAAGCTTTAATAAATGCAAAATTAGAGGGAATAACAGCTGATTCTTCTGGTGTTAAAGCAAGTGGAAGAGTTAATCCAAATGCACAAGAGTTATTAACTCAAAAAGGAATTTGGAGAGATGAATATCACTCAAAAGTTATTGAAACAGTAATTGACAATGATTATGATTTAGTTGTAACAGTATGTGGTCATGCAAATGAAACTTGCCCAACTTTTCCAAAAGCTGTAAAAGTTATTCATGTAGGATTTGAAGACCCTGATGGAAAAGAGTTCTCTGCATTTGAAGATACTTATTTAGAAATTGAAGAGAAATTATTACCAGAGGTTATTGAGGCTTTGAAATAAGTTTATTATATAAAGGATAAAAATGAGAACAATCTTATTTGTATTGTTAGTTAATATTTTTTCATATGCAAATGAATTTGATGTATATTTAAAATCGTTTGATTTAGAAGAACGAACAAATATGAAAATAAAAATGGTAGAGATGCTAAATTTAGTTGAAGAGAACAAAGCACAAGTTATTGATATAAGATTTAAAGAAGAATATAAAGTTTGGAGTTTAAACTTTACAAAAAATATTCCCTTAAATGAATTACCAAATAGATTAGACGAGTTAGATAAAGATAAATTGATTATTACAGTTTGTCCTCATAATGATAGAGCAAATATTGCAAGAATGTATTTAAAGCTTAAAGGTTACAATGTTAGATATTTAAGTGATGGTCTATTAAAAGCTGTTAATTATCTACGTGGGGATAATGCTAAAGAGTTCTTAGAAGAATATAATAGTAGTTTGAAGTAAGCAGTTAGGAGTTTAAAATGTTTTCTCAATGGGAAAAGTTTGTAGATTTTTTAATATATTCTCTTTTAGGACTTGATAAAGAGGCACATTTATCACATGCCTTACATTTTTTTATTTATGATACAGTAAAGATTTTCATTCTATTAATAACAATCATCTTTGCAGTTTCATATCTTAGAACTTGGTTTAATGTGGAGAAAGTTAGAGCCTATTTACAAGGAAAATCAGAGTTTACAGGAAATATATTAGCAAGTCTTTTTGGAATAATAACACCTTTTTGTACCTGTTCTGCAATACCTCTTTTTTTAGGTTTTTTACAAGCAAGAATTCCTATAGGCGTTACCTTTTCTTTTTTAATATCTGCTCCATTAAACAATGAGATTGCAATAGCAATGTTATTTGGTCTTTTTGGATGGAAAGTAACAGCCATATATATAGGTTTTGGACTATTGATTGCTATTGTTGGAGGATATATAATAGGTAAAACAAAAGCAGAAAAATATGTTTTAATTGATGTTCCAACAATTGATGGAAATGTTGAAAACCCAGATATTGTTTTAAGTTTCAAAGAGCGTGTAAAAGAAGCATGGTCTTATACTATGGAGATATTTAAAAAGATATATTTATATGTGATAATTGGTGTTGGAGTAGGTGCTTTTATTCATGGTTATATACCTACTGATTTTATAGCAGAATATACAGGTGGGGATGCTTGGTATGCAGTTCCTTTAGCTGTAATTTTAGGAATTCCTATGTATGCAAGTGCTGCTGGAGTTATGCCTTTAGTTGAGGTTTTAACTTCTAAAGGAATGCTTTTAGGAAGTGCTTTATCTTTTATGATGGCTGTAACTGCACTAAGTTTGCCAGAAGCAATGATTTTAAAAAGAGTTTTACATATAAAACTTATTGCAACATTTTTTTTAATAATAGGAAGCGGTATAATTTTAATTGGTTATATCTTTAATGCAATTTTATAGGAGAGAAATATGAAAATAGAGATTTTAGGAACAGGTTGTACAAAATGTCAAGCCTTAACAGAAAATGCAAAAAAAGCAGTTGCCGAAGCAGGAGTTTTTGCACAGGTTGAAAAAGTAGAAGATATGGTAAAGATTATGGAGTATGGAGTAATGAATACTCCAGGTTTAGTAATCAATGGAGAGGTTAAATCTACTGGAAAACTTTTAAATTCTGAAGAGATAAAGGCATTTTTTTAAGAAAAAGAGAGTTCTTTACTCAAATTTAGATATAGTTTGAAAAAATTATAAAGAGCAATTTTGAGTAATGAACGTCTAGGGCAGGTATATGCCGTATTAGCTTTCCTTTTTTGGGGAGGAATTTCACCTATTTACTTTAAACAAGTAGCTAGTGTAGAGCCTTTTGAAGTATTAATATATAGGGTTGTATTCTCTTTTTTTACTCTTATTCCTTTTTTGATTTTTAAAAAAGAGATTCGAATATTTTTTGAAACTTTAAGAGATTTTAAAAAAGTAAAATATTTATTTTTCTCAACTCTTTTTGCTTCCTCAAATTGGCTTATTTTTATTTGGGCGATAACAAATGACAGAATATTAGAGGCTTCTTTAGGTTACTATATAACCCCTTTAGTAAATGTACTTTTTGGTCTTATATTTTTTAAAGAAAGTATGACAAGAAATCAATATATAGCAATATTTATAGCAACTCTCGCAGTTTTATATCAGCTCTTTTCTTTAGGATATATTCCTCTTGTTTCAATAGCTCTTGCTTTTACTTTTGGTTTTTATGGAATGATAAGAAAGATGATAAATATTGGTTCTATTGTTGGTTTATCAGTTGAAATAATTATTCTTTTTCCTTTTTCTTTAGGATATATTATATATCTTCTAAATTCAGGTGGCATTGCTTTTATTCAAAATAGTGGTACTTATGTCTCTTTTATGTTGACTTTAAGTGGATTAATTACAGTAATACCTCTTTTATTATTCAATGGAGCAGCTACAAGAATGAAACTTGCAACTATTGGTTTTTTCCAATATATTGGACCTAGTGTTGCTTTTTTACTTGCAGTTTTTGTTTATAATGAAGAGTTTAATTTTCATAAATTAATTACCTTTGTTCTTATATGGATTGCACTGGTCTTTTTCTCACTTGATGCTTTAAAAAAATTAGTAAAAACTAAAAAGTAAAGAGTTGTACTCTTGACTTTTATTTTGAATTCCTCTATAATTTCAAAAGTAAAGAGTTTAGCTCTTTACTTTTAGTAGAAAAAGAGGAATTAAAAATGAAAATTATTGATGAAAAACCTTATTACAAAATGAGTGAATTAGTTGAAAAAACTGGACTTTCAAATCATACTATCTCTTTTTATAGTAAAAAGGGCCTACTTCCTAATACTTTAAATACTTCAAAAAATATGAAATATTATCCAGAGATTACAATTACTGTTTTAAATATGATTAAATATTTTAAAGACAATCTTAGTTTTTCTATTGATTATATAAAAGAGCTTTTTGATTATTATAATATTGATTATAATGATAGAGCAGAATTAATTTTACAATCAATACAAATGATGTCAAGTCAGATTAAAAACCCAATTTCAAAAAAAGATTTAAATAAAGAGATTTTAAATGAAGCTATAAAACTTGATCTAGTTGACAATAAAGATATTTATTTTAAAACAGAAGTTGAAGTTTTAAAAGTGTATGAGGAGCTTAGGGGTTATGACATAGCAAATGAACTTATAAACGAGTATGTAAAAACAAGTAAGAAACTTGCACTTTTAGAAAGAGACTTAAGTACAAAGGTTTTACAAAAGAATGGTGAACTTCCAGAAGTGTTAGTTCTAGATATTTTAAATTCATTTAAACCATATGTTTTTAATCGTCATACAATTGAAGAGTTTAAAAAGGATGTAAAATGAAAAATTTAACAACAAATCTTTTAATAATTAAACTATCGTTTCTTTTTGTTGTATTTTGTAATGCAGTAGTTGATGTGGCACATAAAGTATTACTTCAAAATATTGCTTTTAAGATATTTGATAGTAGTGAACAAGTTGTTTGGATATCCATTATAAATGCTATGATAATTATCCCATTTTTACTTTTATTTACTGTAAGTGGATATTTATCTGATAAGTACAATAAAAAAGATATTTTGATTTATGGTGCGGTGTCATCTTTTACACTTTCAGTACTTATGATATTTTCATATCTTAGTGGAAACTTTTATTTAGCAATGTTTAACCTTGTACTTCTTGCTGTCCAAAGTGCTATTTATTCTCCTGCAAAGTTTGGAATCATATTAAGTATTTGGGGTAAGAAGAATCTTGCACGTGGAAATTCTGCTTTACAGTCTGTTTCTATTGTAGCAATTTTATTTGCAATTGCAAGTGGTTCTTTTATTTTTGAGTCTTACTATAATGCAAACAATTTAGCAATTTTAACAAGTAAAGAAGCACTTCTTGATGCAATTTTACCTTTGACTTTATATATCGCTCCAGTTGGATTTTTGGAGATGATTGTTTCAATATTTATTTTAAGGAAATTAAAAACTGCATATGTAAAAAATGATTCTCTTGAACTTGATAAAAAGGCACTTTTTCAAGGAAAGCTTTTAAAGAAAAATATTAAGACTATTTTTTCTAATAATATTATTTTCTTATCTGTTATTGGACTTTCAGTTTTTTGGGGAGTTTCACAAGGTCTTATGGCGGTATTCCCTTCTTTTGCAAAACAATATTTAGGTGTTACTGATGTATTTGTAATAAATGGTGTTATTGCAGCTTCAGGTGTTGGTATTGCTATTGGTTCATTTATTTATTCGAGACTATCAAAACACTATATAGAAGTTGGAACTATTCCTTTAGCAGCTATTGGTATGGCTTTTATGATGTATTTGTCTACTCAAGTTACAAGTGCATTATTTTTAGGATTATCATTTTTGGCATTTGGTATTTTTGGAGGGCTTTTTGTTGTTCCATTAAATGCTTTAATACAATTCAATGCAAAAAAGAGAAACTTAGGGACAATTCTAGCTGGAAATAATTGGTTTCATTCCTTAGCAATGTTTATGATGCTTAGTATGACTACTTTTGTTTCATTAAATAATTTAGATCCTTTAAACACTATATATTTAATTTTATTAATAACAATTGTTGGAATGATTTATACAATTTATAAACTACCACAATCTTTGATTCTTCTTTTTATGAAGTTTGTAGTTGGTATGAAATATAAATTAGAAGTTCAAGGAATAAAAAATATTCCTTCAAGTGGAGGAGCCTTACTTTTAGGAAATCATATATCTTGGATAGATTGGGCAGTTATTTTGATGAGTAGTCCAAGAGAAATAAAATTTGTAATGCATAAACCTATTTATGAAAAGTGGTATTTAAATTGGCTTTTTAAAGCAGTAAAAGCAATACCAATTTCAAATGCTTCAAGTAAAGAGACTATTAAAACAGTGGCACGTCAGTTAGATGAAGGAAATGTTGTAGTTCTTTTCCCTGAAGGAGGTATTACTAGAAATGGTCACTTGGGTGAATTTAAAAGAGGGTTTGAATTAATTTTAAGACATACAAAAAATGAGGTTCCTGTTATTCCTTTTTATATTAGAGGTTTATGGGAGTCTATGTTTTCAAGAGCTAATAAAAAGTATAAAAAGAGTAAAAGAGTTAATAGTGTAACGGTTTCATATGCAAGAGCTATTAAGAAAAATAAGGCAAATGTAGTAAGTGTTAAAAAAGCAGTAAAAACTTTGTCAATGTCTTCTTGGAATGAGCATACTGAAAATCTTGATACTATTCCTGAACTTGTATTTGATAAATTAAAACAGATAAAAGGGGATATGATTTTTGCTGATTCAACAGGTGTTGAACTTTCAGGATATAAGTTTTTAACTGCTTCAATTTTATTTAAAAATATTATAAAAAGAAAAGTCAAAGGGCAAAATGTAGGTTTACTTCTTCCTTCAAGTGCAGGGGGAGCATTTTTAAATACTTCTGTACTGATGCTTGGAAAGACAGCTGTAAATCTAAACTTTACAGCTTCTATTGAAGCTTTAGTTGGAAGTGTAAAAAAAGCAGAGGTTCAAACAATTGTTACTTCAAAAAAGTTTGTATCAAAACTAAAAGAGAGAGGAGTTGCAATTGATGAGGTATTAGAACTTTGTGATATTTTATATGTAGAGGATATGAAAAAACAGATTTCTAAACCAAAAGGATTGATAACTTTACTAAGTGTAATTTTGTTCCCAAGTTTTTTATTGAAAGATTTACATATTAAAGTAAGAGATAGAAATGATACAGCACTTATTATGTTTTCAAGTGGAAGTGAAGGTATACCAAAAGGAATAGAGCTTACGCATAAAAATATTGTTGGTAACTCTCAACAAATTGCTGCAATACTAAATGTAAGTGATGATGATGTTATTGTTGGTTCCTTACCATTTTTTCATGCATTTGGAACAGTTGTAACATTGTTTTTACCTTTAATTGAAGGTATTAGATGTGTCGCTCATCCAGATCCAACAGATGGTTTTGCTATTGGTAATTTAGTTAGAAAATATAAAGCAACTATCATGTTAGGAACGTCTACTTTTTTTAGACTATATAGTAAAAATGCCAAGGTTAAAAAAGAGATGTTTGAAAGCTTAAGGTTAATAGTTGCAGGGGCTGAGAAGTTATCTCAAAAAGTTAGAGAAGATTTTAAAAATAAGTTTGATAAAGAGATTTTAGAAGGTTATGGAGTAACAGAAACAACGCCAGTGGCTTCTTGTAATCTTCCTTTAGTAGTAGCTTCTGATGGAGATAAACAAATTGGCGGAAAAGTTGGAACTGTAGGTATGCCAATTCCTGGAACTACATTTAAAATAGTAGATCCAGATACATATAAAGAGCTTGAAGTTGGAGTTGAGGGAATGATTTTAATTTCTGGTGTTCAAGTTATGAAAGGATATTTAAAAGATGAAGCTAAAACAAAAGAGGTTTTAGTAAAACTTGATGGTAAGATATATTATATAACAGGTGATAAAGGTAGAGTTGATGAGGATGGTTTTTTAACTATTGTGGATAGATATTCTAGATTTGCAAAACTTGGTGGAGAGATGGTAAGTCTTGGAGCAGTTGAGGAAAATATTAGAAAAGTTTTACCAAATGATGAAGTTGATATTGTAGTAAGTTCAATCAAAGATGAAAAAAAAGGTGAAAAAATAGTAGCTTTAATTTCCAATATAAATAAAGAAGAACTAAGTGAATTAAAAAGAGTTATAAAAGATAGTTTTGATAACAATCTTATGATACCAAGTGTTTATAAAATAGTTGAAAATGTTCCAAAGTTAGGAAGTGGAAAAACTGATTTTAAATTAGCACAGAAAATGGCTAAGGAAGGTTAGGAAAGAATATGATTTTTACTTCAGTTATAGGAATTATATTAACATTAGATATGATATTTTCTATATTAGATAATAACTTAAGTAGGGCAATTACAGATTTTAGTTTACTTATTATTGTTTTTTTAACTTTTTTAGTTTTTAAAAAGTTAGGTAAGATAGATGAAAACAGTTTTTTTGATAATAAAAAATAAGACTTAATTCACTTTTATTTTAAAGTTTAATAAACAGGGAGTGGTACAATTTGATTTTTCCGGAAAAAGAGGGAAGTTGTATTGTAGCGTAAAGAAAATATGACTGTTTGAGGAAGGTACGACCGAGTTTCATATTTTTAGCGGAGATATAACTTAACTCCCGAAAAATATCAACTCTTGTACCGATTTTTTTGTTTCGTTTTTTTCTAAAAAAAATGAAAAAGAAGAAAGGTTTATTTCTCTTCTTTTTCAGTACAAAGCTCTTCTAAAATTTTATCTTGCTTTGAGCAGAAGTTTCCATTTTTTTCTATTAGGAATAAGTCTTTAGCCGTTCCTTTTATAGAAGATAGTTTTGCACTTTCAACTTCTATTCCAAAGTCATCAAATATTTTTGCAATATAAGCAAGTAAACCTCTTTGATCACGTGCGGTAACTTGCATTGAAGCTAAATATGCAGAGTGATTACAATCAATAGTGATATTTTCTTTTTTTATATCAGGGATTATAAGTTTTGTTTTTTTATTCATATCAAAAGATTGTTCGATTATATTTTTCACGTAATCTATGTCATCTTCATCTACACCTTCTTTGAATCGAATTTCAAAATATTTTTTATTATCATATAGTTTAAAAATATTCATAGTAGAGATATCTAAAAACTCTAGTTTCCCTAACATATAACCTAAGTTAATAGGTACAGATCTAATAATCTTAATTCTTAGATTTGTTTCATTTATTACTTCATATTTAAACTTTTTCACATCATATGCTTCAAGGGCAATATTGATGATTTCCGTAGATCTTAATTGTAAGAACATTTGGTTTGATGCAATATACATAATCTTTTTCTTTTTAAGAGAAGGTAATTCTTTGAAAATAGTAGATTTTTTGATTGATTCTTCTCTTTTATTTCTTCTGGCACTCTCTTTTAGAAGCTCTTTATTTTCAAAAGCAGGTAATGCTTGTAAATAAAGCTGTCTTAAAAGTGATGAAGTTGAACTTTTATATACAGTTTCTCCTACAGCTGAAATATCGGCATATGTTACTACATAGAGCATTTTTAGGGTTAATTGGGTTTTTAGTAAAGCTGTAAATGCTAGAATAACTTTTTCTGAATAGATATCTTCATTTGACGCAACTTTGCTCATCATATTATGAAGTCTAACTAATCTTGCCCCTATATTGATATGTTCAGGTTCAAATTCAAGAGCTGTAGTCATGTTTTTAAATAGTTTTTCTCCTGCAACATGATGGTCTATTACTCTACCTTTCCCTACATCATGGAGTAAAGCAACTAACCTTACCAACGCTCTTTCTTTTTCTTCAAGATTATTGTAAATTTCTTTTACATACGGATCTTTAATATTTTCTAGTTTTTTTAACGTTTTTATTGAGTGGATATCAACTGGATGTTGATGATAGCCATCAAATTGAGGTTGGTTTATTATTTTTTTTGTAATTGGAAGAACAGATTGGAATAAATTTGCATTATATAATAGTTTTATAATAGGGTGTAAGTTTGGTTTATAAAGAAGAGTTTTTATTGTTTTTTTCAACTCTTTTGATTGTGTGTTTGGAAGTTTTGCTTTACTTGCATAATAGATATAAGATCTGTCAAAATGTGTAACACTATTTGGTATTTCAGCTAATTCTTTTAATAAGCCATTTAATGTTTTTGTTTTTATATTAAATGAGGAAAAAAGTCGATTATTTATAATATATAGATTTTTCTTAAATCTATTTTCCTTTAGTTTTGAAATATTCTGTTTTTCAAAGACTATTTGTCTTGTAAACTTTTTAATCATATTAGAGCAAAAGAAGTGAACTCTATGTAAAGACTCTAGTAGTTTAGCCATACATTGTCTCTCTTTTGTCATTCTTGGAGTATGTTTAAACCCAAGTTTTGAACTAAGTTCTGGAAGGACATCAAAATTTACAACATCAAGTTTTTTATTTGCAATATTATGTAATGCATTCCTAACTTGAAAAATATACTCTAAGGCAGATCTATATTTTTTATGTTCAGCTTCAGTAAACTCTTTTCCAATTAAGTATTTTATATCACTCACTCCAAAAATAACTGTAGCCATCCAAGAGATCATATTTGATTCTCTCATTCCACCATAACCATCTTTTATATTAGGTTCCATTTTTAAAGGATATTTTAAAAGTCTTTTTTTATGTTCATCAAGTTTTTCAATTACAAACTCTTTTTGTTCTGTTTGTCTAATTTGTCTTAATATATTCTCATATCCAAACCAAAGATGTTTTGACCCATAAATCATTCTTGATTCTAGGATAGATGTTTTAATAGTAATATCTTCTTTAACTTCATTTGATATTTCTTTAAGTTCATGTACTCTTGAGCCAAGCTTTAAACCACAATCCCAAGCAAGGGTAATAAACTCTTCCATTAAAGGTTTAAGGTTATATCCTTGAATATCTTCATATAAGATCATTAAATCTACATCTGAATAAATACATAATTGCTCACGTCCATAAGAACCCAAAGCAATAAGGGTAATAGGAATAGAACTTCCCATAGGAAGGTAATTTCCAAAATGTTTTCTTAGTATATATTTATATAAAGATATTAAAAATTTATCTGTATGTTTTGTATGTTTTACGAAAAAATCTTTTCCAATAGTTGTTTCAAATGTTGTATCAATAGAGTTTACATACTTTTTAAAGTAGTTTCTAAAAACTTTTGATATTTCAAACTCTTTTGCATCTTGAGAAATTAGCTCTTCAATTTGAATATTTAATTCACTAATCATTTAAATACTCCTTATGAATCTCTAGTTTTTTTCTAAGAGTAATTCTATTTAGTCCTAGATGTTTTGCCATTTGAACTTGGGATTTATATTTTTTTGTTGCAGCTTTTAATAAAGGAACTTCAAGTAGATATAAAAAGTCTTTATATGAGTTTTCTCCTTGCATATTTGAATAGGTATAGTTTTCCATAAACATAAGAATTTCATCCTCTCCAATTGTTTCAAAAAGATATGAAAAATAGATAGATTTTCTTAAACTATGTGCATTGTTTGAAATATTTACCATAAGTTTTGAAGGTGAAATTTGTTCCAAGTCCAAGGTTAAACTAGCTTCTTTAGAGAATTTGGAAGTTAATGCTTTTACATCTTCTTCTCTTTGTTTTAAAGAAGGAAGCTCAATTGTAATAGAAAAAAGTTCTGTAAGTTTACTATTTAGTTCTTCTTTTAAGGTAGTTGCAATAACTCTAATTCTATTATCATTTATCCAGTTTATTAATAAATCTATATTTGTTATATATTCAATTTTATCAATTATAATTGAGCAGTCTTGTAAATTAATGATATTATCAATAATATCTTGTTGTAAAGTTTTTGCTTTAAAAATAGGAGCTTTAGGCTCAATATATTTTGCAAGTGACTTTTTACCAACCCCTGTTTCTCCTGAGATAAGTGCATTAATTTGAACACTTTGAAGAAGATTAGCAGAGTTTAGTATCTCTTTAGAGTTTTTAGAAATTGCTATATAATCTTCCATAATCTATCCTTACTTTTTTCTTGTTAAATAAATAAATATTGATAAAGCTATTAAAATAAGAGAAATACCTGAGATTAAATACAAGGCATTTATCATCTTATCATAATCGTTTATGGCTATTTTAAATACAACAATTAAGGCTTCAATTGATAAAGCAATAATAATTGTAATTAAAAACTTTGTAATCATTTTTGTCTCAACTCTTGAGTTTTTAGAGTAGGATTTGAAAAATACCTCTTGTTCAAGAATTGTTTTTGCTAAATCAAAGATTGCAATCCCTAAAGTTAATGCAATAATTGGTTTAAACACTGTTTCTAGCTCTATTTCATTTTTTAGCAAGGCAAACATTATAAAATCATATAGTGAATATAAAATTATAAATGTTGACAAGGCAATCATTGAAAAGCCTGCTAAGATATAAAATAGTTTAGTTGCTTTATGAAAAGGTTTATGCAACTCTATTAAGTTTAGTCTTTCAAGTAAAACATCTATTTGGAAATCTAAGAAGATAATTTTATTATCTTCTTTAATAGTAACTGTAATACAGTTACTTCTTGTAGCACTACTTATATATGGTCTTGAAAAAGCAATGTTGTTTTCTTTAAACTCTAACCTTGAAATAAGGTAGCTTCTATCTTTATCTTTTGCTTTATTATCTACTTTGTTTTTGTAGTAGTTTGCAGAAGATTGAACCTTGCTTTTTTTATCTACTATATATACAAGCTCTAAAGATGGAAAGATATTAAAAATCTCAGAAAAGCTATTTCTTTCATAGATATTAAGAAGACCAATATTTTTGATACTCTCTTGGATAAAAAATTCAATTTTATCTCTATTTGTTTCGTAAACTTCAATGAATTCTTTCATTATAAACCCTTCTAAATATCATTATATCATACTATAGGAGTATGTAATGTTTAAAAAATATACAATTATTTAAAAAATGACAAGGAAAAAAATTAATGAAAAAAAGTGATAATTTTAGGTACATTGTCTAATTTATTTCAAAGTACCATAAAATCAATTTTAGGCGTATGTTTGCTGAATAAGTTTACATCTTATCTGTATATATAATAGACAATAAAAATCAAATTATCACTTTTTTCTCTGATAGAATTTCAACATATCATTTCAAAAAAGGATAAACATGGAAAGTTTTACAGATGTAAAATACATATTAGATGGATTTCTTTTTGTATTTTCTGGAGTTTTAGTAATGTGGA
This sequence comes from uncultured Campylobacterales bacterium, assembly GCA_947494995.1. Taxonomy (GTDB): domain Bacteria; phylum Campylobacterota; class Campylobacteria; order Campylobacterales; family Arcobacteraceae; genus Halarcobacter. The sequence continues at coordinate 27,031 of CANLWY010000006.1, forward strand.
TGGCAGCAGGGTTTGCTATGCTAGAAGCAGGTCTTACAAGATCAAAAAATAATGCAACAATATTAACAAAGAATATTGCACTTTTCTCAATATCTTGTGTTATGTACTATTTTATAGGGTATAACTTAATGTATGGAGAGGGAGGCTCATTTTTAGGAAGCTTCTCAACTATCTCTATGGAAAATGGTGCAGATGCTTCTTATCCGGCAGCTGCAGATTTCTTTTTCCAAGTAATGTTCGTAGCAACTGCTGCTTCAGTTATTTCAGGAACTGTTGCTGAAAGAATGAAATTGTGGCCTTTTTTAATATTTGTTGTTGTTTTAAGTGGTGTTATTTATCCAATCCAAGGTCACTGGACATGGGGAGGAAGTGAATTAGGTGGTTTACTTACTGGATTCTCTGACTTTGCTGGTTCAACTATTGTTCACTCTGTTGGTGGATGGGCTGCTTTAGCTGGTGTATTAATCTTAGGTGCTAGAAAAGGTAAATATGGAAAAGATGGAAGAGTTAGACCAATTCCAGGTTCAAACTTAACTCTTGCAACACTTGGTACATTTATTTTATGGATGGGATGGTTTGGATTTAATGGTGGTTCTCAATTAGCCTTAGGTTCAAAAGCAGATATTGATGGTATTGCATTAGTTGTAGCTGATACAAATATGGCAGCATGCGCTGGTGCAATAATGGCAGCTATTTTAACTCAACTTTTATATAAAAAAGTGGATTTAACAATGGTATTAAATGGTGCTTTAGCAGGTCTTGTATCTGTTACTGCTGGCCCTGATTTAGGTATGTTAGTTTCATTTATAGAAGGTGCAGTTGGTGGGGCAATTGTCGTGTTTGCTGTTCCTTTCTTTGATAAATTAAAGATTGATGATCCTGTTGGAGCTCTTTCTGTTCACTTAGTTGCAGGTATTTGGGGAACATTAGCTGTTGGTATATTTAATCCTGATGTTACTATCTTTGCTCAAATAAAAGGTATCGTTGTAATTGGTGCATTTGTATTTATTATTTCATATATTTTATGGAAAACTTTAGATGTAATTGTTGGTTTAAGAGTAGATGAAGAGACAGAAATTACAGGCTTAGATATTCATGAAACAGGGCTTGAGTGTTATCCAGAGTTCAAAAAAGCATAATAGATAAAAGGGAAAAATATGAAGAAGATTGAAGCGATTATAAAACCATTTAAACTTGAAGATGTAAAAGATGCTTTAGCTGAAAATGGAATCTCTGGTATGACAGTATCAGATGTAAAAGGCTATGGTAGACAACAAGGGCACTCAGAATTATATAGGGGTGCTGAATATGTAGTTGATTTTTTAGCAAAAATTAAAATTGAAGTAATTGTAAATGATGATGAAGTGGATTCTACAATTTCAATAATTGTAAGAGCCTCTAAAACTGGAAAAATTGGAGATGGTAAAATATTTGTTACCCCAGTGGAAGAGGTTGTTCGAATAAGAACTGAACAAAGAGGTTCTGAGGCGGTATAACTAATATTGATGGCAATGAAAAGCTTTTATACATTGCCATCAAAGCTTCTATCTGTATATAAAATATACAACTAACTACTATATAAACTTTTAAAACCATATATAATACTCATAGATAAAATCAAAATGAGGGTTTAAATATGGACTTACAATCAGTTTCTTATGTACTTGATACATTTTTTGCAATCTTTGCAATGACACTAATTATTTTTATGGTTCCAGGTTTTGCTATGTTAGAAGCGGGGCTTGTTAGAACAAAGAATGTTTCGGCAGTATTAATGGTTAATACAATGATATATGCTATTGCTTCACTTGCTTTTTTACTTTTAGGTTATTCTATAGCTTTTGGTGAGTTTGGAAGTGATACTATGTCTGGGTGGGCTGCTTTTTTATTTCAAATGGCATTTGTTGGTAAGGTAATTAATATTATGTCTGGTGGTGTTAGTGAAAGAGCTAGAGTATTACCTTTAGCACTATTTACAATAATTATGGGTGGAATCTTATATCCTATTGTTGTAAATTGGTCTTGGGGAGCTGATATGTTAGCTGGAACTTTTTTAGATATCTCTATGTATGACTTAGCTGGTTCAACTGTTATTCACTCAACTGGTGGATGGGCCTTATTAGCAGCAATTATTATTATAGGTGCAAGAAAGGGAAGATATCCAAAAGAGGGTGGAGTTAGAGTAATACCTGCTTCAAATATTCCATTAGTAACATTAGGTGCTTTTCTTTTATGGATTGGATGGTTTGGTTTTAATGGTGGTTCAGTAGGTTCAATAGCTTCAAAAGAAGCAGCGGATACAGTTGCTCTTACAATTATGAATACAAATACAGCAGGACTTGCAGGAGCAATAGTTGTTGGTATTTTTATGCAATTAAGATATGGGAAGCTAGATATTACAATGGTATTAAATGGTGCTTTAGGTGGGTTAGTTGCAGTAACTGCGGGACCTGATCTTTATGATATTTATACACCAATTTTAATTGGTGCAGTAGGAGGAACATTAGTTGTATTTGGTGTATCTTTCTTTGATAAGCTTAAAATGGATGATCCAGTTGGTGCTCTTTCAGTTCACTTATTAAATGGTATTTGGGGAACTTTAGCAGTTGGAATTTTTGCTTCAAATGGAGATAATATAACATTTATGGGGCAATTAAAAGGAGTTGTAGTTGTTGCAATTTTTGCTTTTGTATCTTCATATATTGTTTTAACAATAATCAATAAAATAATGCCTTTAAGAGCGGACAGAGATGAAGAAATGCAAGGATTAGATGTAGAAGAGTGTGGTTTGGAAGCATACCCAGAGTTCAAACGAGCTTTCTAGAAAAATTAAGATAATTTATATTTAAAAAAATTTAGTTAAAATATTAGAACTGAAAAAAGGATTGAAATTGAAAAAGATTGAAGCAGTAATTAAGCCGTTCAAATTAGAAGATGTAAAAGATGCTTTAACGGAAGCAGGAATCACAGGTATGACGGTATCTGATGTAAAAGGTTATGGAAGACAGCAAGGGCATTCTGAATTATATAGAGGTGCTGAATATGTTGTTGACTTTTTGCCAAAAATTAAACTAGAACTTATTGTAGCTGAAGCAGATGTAGATTCAACTATTGATATTATTATAGAGTCTGCAAAAACGGGCAAAATTGGTGATGGTAAAATCTTTGTATCTCCAATAGAAAAAACAGTTAGAATTAGAACTGGTGAACAAGATGAGGATGCAATATAATATGAAAACTTTTGAAATAAACTCTGCTTTAGATATGCACTTACATTTACGTGATGGTGAAATGTTAAAACTTGTAGGACCTCATACTTCAAATACTTTTGTTGGTGCATTAATTATGCCAAATCTTGTTCCTCCAATCACTACAAAAGAAGCTTTATTATCGTACAAAGATAGAATAAATGAAGCATGTATTGAAGATGATTTTGATCCACATGTAACACTTTTTTTCCAGAATGACTACTCTTATGAATTTTTAAAAGATATTAAAGATGATATTATTGCAATAAAACTTTATCCAGCAGGAATTACAACAAACTCTGAAACAGGAGTTTCTTCTATGGATGTTGAAGTTTTAAGGCCTACTTTAGAGTCAATGAGTAAATTGGGAATTCCTTTATGTATTCATGGAGAAACTAATGGTTTTGTAATGGATAGAGAAAAAGAGTTTATGCCAATCTATGAATCAATTGCTTCATCTTTTCCAGATCTAAAAATTATAATGGAGCATATTACTACAAAAGAGGCTGTTGCTCTTTTAGATAAGTATGATAATCTTCATGCAACTGTAACGCTTCATCACTTACTTATTACTCTTGATGATGTTGCTGGTGGTATGTTGCAACCACATCTATTTTGTAAACCAATTGCAAAAAGACCTGAGGATAGATCTGCTTTATTAAATGCAGCATTAAAAGCTCATCCAAAACTAATGTTTGGTTCTGATTCTGCTCCTCATCCAAAACATAAAAAAGAGTGTTGTGGATGTGCCGCTGGAGTATTTACTTCTCCTATTGCATTACAAGTATTAACAGAACTTTTTGAAGAGCATGATGCTTTAGATAATTTAAATGCTTTTGTAAGTTTAAATGCGCAAAGAGTTTATAATCTTAAGCCTATCCCTAAAACAATAAAATTAGTTAAAAAAGATTTTGTAGTTCCTGCTATTTATGAAAGAGATACTGAAAAAGTAGTTCCTATGTATGCAGGGGAAACAATAGCCTGGAGTATTGAAGAGTAGTAACTCTTCTTTACTTTCTTGTAGGTATAGTTCCTCTTTCTTTTAGAAGTCTTTGAATATTTTCATTTGACTCTTTTGCTTTTTGAGTTCTTTCTTCTCTCATATTTCTTAATATTTCTAATGTTTCTTGTCTTTCATGATCTAAGTTAGCTTGCATTTGAATTGCTTTTCTATTACTTGAAATACCTGAAACTCCTAAAAACTTTTCTGTATTATTAACATATATTTTTGAAGAAGAAGAGGTTGCATTTTTATTAAATACGATAATATCATTCTCTTTTAGATTTAAAAGCTCAGAAACTGTAAGTTCTGTTTCAGCCATAATAGCTTCCACATTCATTTTTGCACCAGAAATAAGGGCTGTAATATCTTTTTTTCTACTTGCTTTTTTATTTTTACCTTCGTTGAACATTTTTTCAACAATTTTATTTAAAAGTGCTTCAATATAAGAGATTGGATAACAAATTGATAAGAATCCAGATTCCTCATCAATTGTAATTTCTAATACAACTAGAAGAACAATTTCATGATCTGAAATAATTTGAATTGCATTTGCATTTGTATCTCTTGATTCAATTTTAAAGTTTAAGGTTGTAACTTCATCCCAAGCTTTATACATATGCTTTACAAACATTTTATAAAAATGGTCAAAAATTTCTACTTCAATTTCTGTTAGTTCTCTATCTAAATTATCACTTGCTGCTACAGCACCACTTCCTAAAAGTTCTGCAATAATTTTATGTGAAATTCCAGGGTTACACTCTATAACAATTCTTCCTTCAAGAGGTTTGATTGAAAGTGTATTTAGTGATGTTAATTGAGGAATAGAAAGAATAAACTCCCCATAAGTCATTTGTTCAATAGAGTAAAGTTTAATATCAACAATTTTTCTAAGCATTGCAGAAAGATCAGTGATTAAATCTCTAAGCATTTTGTCATGTAGAGTTGAAAAGGCTTTAAATTGCTCATTAGAGATTCTATTTGGTTTTTTAAAATCATAGATAGAATAGTTTTTCTCTTTTGATACTATTTGATCATCAGCTGCTGTATCAATTTCCTCACCAGCTTCAGCAATATCTAAAAGCGCATCAATTTCATCTTGACTTAAAAATTCTGCCATGTTATCCTCTTATTTCCAGTTCTACATCAAGTGCACCCATGTCTTTTATCATTTTAAGTGTATCAATAATATCAGTCATAGGAAGTTTCATAACTTTCATTGCTCTTACTAAATCAGAAACTGTAGGTGTTCCTTTAGAGTTCATTAGGGTATTATTGATTTCAACAGCAATAGGTTTATTATCAAGTTTTACATCATCTCCAATGTTTTTTCCAGGGTTTACTCTTTTATTGTCCCATTGAAACTCTTCTAAAGGAAATTTTTTAATTCTGATTGTAAAGTTACCTTTTGCAACGGTTATAGGATCAATTGGAATATCAGCTCCTGCAATAATAGTCTCTCTTGCAATATCTATTATAATCTTCTTTTTAAAGTTTGAATCTAGTTTTATATCTTCTATTTCTGAAATAAATCGTACAATTGATATATTTGCAGGTTTTTTAACTTCTACAGTTCTTGTGTCTGTTGCCATTGCTATTGGTATTCCATAAGCATTGTTTATTGCTTTTTCTACTTCATATGCTTGTTTTGCATCATTTTTAAAAAGGCTTAAAGTAACTGAGTTTTCATCTTTTAAAGAGTATCCCACTTCATTCTCAATTGTTGCACCTTCATAGATAAATCCTGTAGTAGCATTTTTTTTATCCGCAACTATTGTTCCTTGAGCTAGTGCATAAACTTGTCCATCAACTGCTTTTAGCTGAGTTAATAAAAGTTCGCCATGGTCAATAGATTTTGCATCTCCAATAGCTGAGATCTTAATTTTTATTTTATCTCCCTGTCTTGAAAAAGCAGGAAGTTCTGCTGTAACCATAACAGCAGCAATATTTTTTGATTTGATTGAAGAAGCTGGAATTTTAATATATGAGTTTCTAAGTAAGTTTTGTAAAGATTGCATAGTAAATTGTGATTTGTCACCAGTCCCTGCAAGTCCTACAACTAAACCATAACCTATAAGTTGGTTATCTCTAATACCTACAATATTTGAAATATCTTTTATTGTAACTGCAAAGCTAAAATTAATCATAAAAAAAAGAGTTACTAAAAATCTCAATTGCACACCTTGGTCATAATTGAAGATATTTTATCTAAAATTTTATAAAATAAAGGTATAATCTCTAAAAAAATAATTTTAAGGTTATCTTTTGATTATATATATTTATGGAAATGATAGTTTCAAAAAAGATATTCATAGTGTTTTAAAACATTCTAATATTAAGTTTAGATTGGACGAGCATGGTGAAATCAAGGAGTTACAAACATTAGATGCATTAAAAGGTGCAATTGAAGATAATCCAAATAATATATATTTAATCGATGATCAAAAAATTATCAAAAAAAATTCATTAAATCAAAAAATAAAGTTTTTAAAACCTAAAGATGGCATAGAACAAGAGTATCTATTTGATCATGGAATAGGAGACATCTCTGTTGATTCTATAGATGAATTATCTAAGCATATTATAAAAAGATTAGAAGCTGTAATTCATGAAAAAGAATCTAGTGAAATTCAAGACTCTATTGTTGAAATTGTAGAAGATGCTTACGAACAAGATGAAGAAAATGAGAAAAATTATGTTCAACTAGATGATGAATTAAGTGCTTTATTATCTCATAGGGATGATGAAGAGCCTGTAGTTGAACAGATTGATGATATTACTTCACTTATTGAAGATATGAATGTTGAAGAGAATGAAGATGAAAAATCTTCTTCTGAGAATTTGAGTTTTGAAGAAGATTTTGATAATATAGAGTTAGTTGAAAAAGAACAGATAGATCAAGGAGTTGATATGGTAGATGAGTTTTCAGAGTTTGATACATTAAATGAAGCAGATATTTTAGCTGCTTTAGATGAGATTGGCGAGAAAGAAGTATCAATTCCAGTAACAAAGAAAAACAATACCTCTTCTATGCAGCAAACATCAAAGGAAAGTCTTGACTTAGGTAGTTCAAACGTAGATGATATAGCAAAATTAATTTCACAGCTTCTAAATAATAAGACACTGGAGATAACAGTAAAAGTAAAAGATTAGTATGGATTTAATAGCAATTGCTGAGAATACAGTAAAAATCATTCTAATTTTGGGATTACCATCACTTATTGTGAGTATGATAATTGGTCTAATAATTTCAATTTTTCAAGCAGTAACACAAGTATCTGATGCTTCTTTAGCTTTTGTTCCTAAGGTAATTATAGTCTCCATTTTTATACTTATTTCTTTTCCTTGGATTGGAGACCATATAATAACCTATACAAAAGATTTATGGGATATTATTTTAGTTTTTGGACAGTAAAAATGATAGAAAAACTGTATAAGTTAAAAAAAACACAAACTGATCAGAAACTAATGGAAAAAGGCCAAATTATGGCTAAAATATCTCATATAGATGATGAAATTATGTTTACTGAAAATAAAATTAATACAACAAGTGTTCAAAGGCATGGCGCAATATCTGACTTTGCTGTCCTTGCAATTCATAGAAATACAATGAAATTGCATATTTCTAAATTAAAGAGTGAAAAAGAGGCCTTATATATAAAGCTAGAAGCACTTGTAAAAGAGATTGTAGAATTACAAAAAGAGACAGAACAGTATGGATATATACTAGAAGAAGAAAAGCAAGAAGCTTTAAGAAAGGCTCTTCTTGTAGAAGAAGAAGCTTCAAGTGAATATATTCAAAGTAAATATATAAGTGGGTAAAGGAATATTTTGATTAGATTATTAATTATTGCATTGTTTTTTATATTTGCAGAAGCAGCAGAAGAGAGAACAAGTAGTGCTTCTTTAATTAAGCAAAAAATAGAGATAAAAGAGTTAAAAAAAGAGTTAAATGTTTTTTATAATAAAAAAGAAAAAGAGTATCAAAAAAGAAAAAAAGAGATTGAAACACTTCTTGCGAAAGTAGAAAAAGAGAGAAAAGAGATTGCTTCAATAAGAGATGAAAATAAAAAGTTGTTAAGTAATATAAAAGGAGAAGTAGTAAATAAAACTGCCAATATTTATAATAAAATGAAGCCTAAAATAGCAGCAGATATTTTTAATCAAATGATTAGTGAGGGTAAAATTGAAGATGTTTTTGATATAATCTTAAAATTGAAAGAGGGGAAGGTAACATCTTTAATGAAATATATAAGTCCTAAAAATGCCTCTTTAATAACTCAAATGTTACAGGACTATAGAAGAAATAATCAAAACGAAGGGTAATTATGGCTGATGAAAATGAAGAAATAAAACAATCTAGTGGCGGTGGTAAAGGACTTATGATAGTTCTTATTGCCCTTGTAGTTATTTTATTAATTGCTGTTGGAGTTGGAGGTTATCTTCTTTATTCAAGTGGAGTCTTAAGTGGACAACAAGGACAGATGACAGAACAAGTAAAAAAAGAAGAATCAAATGATTCAAAAGAGACCTATAAAGCTAGTATTAATGATTTAGTATTAAATATTACAAATGCAAAGGGTAGAGAAAAATTAATGAAACTATCTTTCTCTTTAAAAAGTACGGAATCTTCAATTGAATCAATTGTAGAAGAGTATAAACCAGAGATTGTTGATGTAGTTATTGCACAGATCTCTTCAAGAAGTTCAGAAGAACTTTTAACTGTAGGTGGTAAAGCATTGCTTAAAGAGGAGTTATTAGAAGAAATTAATGGAATTATTAATGAAGTAACTTCAAGTAATGATGATATCAAAGAGAATAATGTAAAGAAAATTCTATTTACAACTTTTGTAATTAAGTAAAATGATTGTTGCCGTAAAAACAAATAATAGAAAAAGAGTTGTCATAAAAATACTATTGCTTTTAGCAGTAGTAGGAATGTTTGTTGCATACTACTTTTATATGAGTGAAGAGTATGCTAAAAAACAGAAGATAGAGAGTGAAAAACAGCTTCAAGAAATAAAGAAAAAGAAGAAAAAAGAAAAAGATAGAAAACTAGAAAGATTGATTTATAGAGAGATTGAAACTGCAGTTGATTTAATAGGTCAAAGAAAAGTAATTGATGTAAAAATCATCTCTAACAAAGCTTTAATTGTAGTTGACCCAGATACAAATCTTGATGCTCTTAAAGTAAGGTATGGAACTACAGCTTTAATAAAAAGAGATATAAAAAATACTAAAATAGCTTTAGATTTAAAATATATTGTAGAGAGTAAATATAATGAAAAATAGATATATTTTAATTTTAGTTCCTTTTTTATTTGTAGGGTGTAGTCAAGAGCCAGAAATTGAGTTTAAAAAGCCTAAAGTACAAGTTCCTAAACAAGCTCCAATAGTAAGAAAAAATAAAGGCTCTTTATATGCAGTAAAAGGGCCATCTTTATTTGCAGATAAAAAAGATTTACAAATTGGAGATATAATTCAAGTAAAAATTAGTGAATCTTTATCTTCAAATACAAATAATAAAAGAGAAGTGGGTGCTTCAAGAAAAAATAGTTTGGGTGGAGGAGTTAGTACTGCTGGAACAACAGGTGGTATTGCTAGTAAGATTGCTGATAAGTTAAATCCAATTACGAATCTTGGTTTTAGTTCAGAAACAACTTCTCAAAATGATGGAGAAGTTAAAACAAAATTAAGTGAAACTTTCTCTACAAATGTTTCTGCAATAATTGAAGAGACTTATCAAAATGGAAACTATTTTATAAAAGGCAAAAAAGAGATGTTAATTGATGGGCAAAAACAATCATTAACTTTAACAGGAGTAATAAGACCTTATGATATCACTTCTGATAATGCAATATCCTCTTCTCAGATTGCTAATTTAAAAATTCTTTATGAAAAAGATGGTGAGGAACAAGATGTTATGCATGTCCCTTGGGGCTTAAAAGTCATACAAATGTTTTGGCCTTTTTAATCTAAAATTAAGAAATGTAATGCAATAATTAGGTATTATTTATCTAAAAGGAGTCTATTATGCTAAAATCATTGAATGTAGCACAAAGTGGTCTTAGTGCTGCAAAAATAGCCGTTGAAAACGTATCTAATAATATAGCTAATGAAAATACTCCTGGATATAAGAAAAGAGTAGTTCAATTAAGTGAAATGGATTTAAATGATTCTAGATTCACTGGACGTGGAGTTATGGCCACTGGAGCTTATAGGATTACTTCTGAATATATGTTTAATAACATAATGAGAGAAAATACTAGAAACAATTATTATGAAGAAGTGTCATTTATGGTTGGAAGTATTGAACAGATGTTTCAAGAGACTGATACTTCTGGTTTTTCAAAAGATTTAAACAGATTTTTTCAAGCTGTAGAGAATTTAAGAGCAAATCCAAACTCTGAAGTTTATAAAACAACAATGAGAAATGAAGGGATAGTATTAGTTGATTCTTTACAAAGTCTATATTCTGCAATTGAAGCACAAGAGAACATCACACATGAAAGATTAGATGATAATGTGGACCAAATCAATAAACTTTTGCATGATATTGGTGAAGTAAATGAAAAATTATCATTACAAAATGTAGCTTCTGATGATCTTCTTGATAAAAGAGATCAACTTGAAATGGAATTGTCTAATTTAATTGATATTGAAGTAATTAGAAATGAAAGAGACTACCAACTTAAAATTGGTGGAGAAGTTGCAGTAAGACATAATACAAATATAAGGGATGTAAATCTTGTAGAAGAAAAGACTACACAAGTTGATAGATTCTCAACATTAAATGGTAGTGGAGTTCAAGTTGATAATATTACTCATAGTTTGGCAAGTGAGGGCTTGGCTCTTGATGCTGATGATATTATTACGTATAAATTTGATAATAAGTATGAGGTCTCAGTTCAAATTGGTACTGATTTAGAAGATGCAAATGGAGATCCAGTTGATTTGGACCCGAATACAGCGGGAGTTCAAAGTGAGATTACAGCTGATAACTATATAAGAGCTTTAAAATATGAGATAAATCATCATACTTATATTTCTGAAAAAGTAGATGCTTTTAATGGAAATTATGAAACTAATGCTTCTGGTGATAAAGAAGATATAACAGATTCGGATAAGTTTTTATTAGTTGAGTCAAGGGTAGATGGAACAGATGGGGCTTTTGAAGGAAGAATTTCTGTAACAAAAATGACAGGAACAACTATAGATAATAGAGATGCTATCTTTAAAGATGATTATCAAAGTGTTGATGCTGTTGATAAAGTATATTTAGCTGTATATGATAGTGAAATAAATATAAAGTCTGGAATAGTAAAAGCTCAAGTTGATAACCTGAGTAGTGATTCTCCAAATAATAAAATTGTTGATTATAAAAATAAACTAGATGAGTTTGCCAGATCATTAAGTGATATATATGATAAGTATGTTGAAGAGAATGGTGAGTATACATATGGGCATGTAACAACAGATAGCTATGAAGGTAGTGAAAGTATTAATCATTTAAATCTTTTTACTGGTTCAAGTGTTATGACTTTAGAGTTTAATGAGAGTTCTGTTACAAATTTAAAACAAGTTGACTTGGATTATTTAAGTAAAATGCAGTGGAAAAGTGATATAGATTTTGATGGTTTTGCACAAGATGGAAGTACTGAAGCTAAAACGTCATTTTCAGAGTTTTTTCAAGAATTAAGAGTAAATATTTCATCAGATAAAGAGAATAATGATTTTCTTCAAAAAACACAAGAGACAGTTGTTACATCATTGCAAAATAGTTATGATCAGTTAACGAAAGTAGATAAAGATGAAGAGATGGTAAATTTGATTCAGTTTCAAGCTGCATATACTGCAAATGCAAAAATAATTACTGTAGTAGATGAAATGTTACAAACTCTTTTAAATATAAGATAAGGAGGTTATTATGGCTGAAGGTGTATTAGGACTAGGAAGTGGTCAGGCTGCTTCATTAAATAATGACTTAATTGAGAGATTAAAAGAAGCAGAAAGAAAATCTACAGTAGAACCAATTGAGTCTCAAATTGAAGAGATTACAAAAGAGGGTGGAGAATCAGAAAAAATAGCAGAAATAATTGCTAAATCTAATGAACTTTTAGAAGGTATAAAACCTTTTGATCTTTATGTTTCTGGTGGAATTACTGCTTTTGAGCAAAAAAGTGCAACTACAAGTGGGACATCGGTTGTTTTTGATGCAGTAGATGAAAGTTCATTAAATACGGGAACTACAACTGTTGACATTACTACTTTGGCAAAAAGAGATGTTTTTGAGACATTAAAGTTTACGGATAAAGATGCCATGATAAATGGTTCTGATTCTGCTGACGATACATTAGTAATAACTCATTCGGGGACAGATTATACTTTCGAAACAAATGGAAAGACCTATCAAGAATTGGCTGATGAGATTAATTCAAATGCAAATGTAAATGCAACTATTGAAGAAGTTGCAAGTGGTGAATATAGAATTGTTATAAAAAGTGCAGAGTTAGGTTTAGATAATGCACTTACAATACAACAAAATGGTACTTTAGATATATGGGGAGTAGATGGTGGACAAAGACAGACTGCTCTTAATATGACAGCAACGGTTGATGGGGTAGCTTATAGTTCATCATCAAATACAATTGTTGTTGACGGTGGATTAAAAATTTCTGCTGTAGAAGAAGGTGTTTCAACAATTAACATTGAGAAAGATACTTCAACAGTAACTTCAACTCTTCAAAGCTTTGCTAATACATATAATGAACTAGTTGCTTTAGTTGATTCTGAATTATATTCTTCTGATAGTCCTATTGAAGATAAATCAACTTTAAGAACAATGATGGAAAGTATTAAAAGTCAACTTTTTGATGCGTATGGAACAGATGATTCTTTAAGTATTTTTAATTATGGTTTTGAATTAGCTAAAGATGGAAGTTTATCTGTTAATACTGAAAAACTAAATGATGCTGTTGAGAATAATTTAGATGATTTAAAGTCTTTATTTTTAGGTTTAGCTGAAGATGAAGGTCTTGGTACTAAACTAAAAACTTATTTAGATTCTTTAGATGGTTTTGATGGTCTATTAACAGGTTATCAAGAGAATATAAGTGCGAGAAAAAGCTCTTTAGAGGAAGAAAAAGATAAAGCTATTGAAGCTTTAGATAATAAGTATTCTCTTTTAGCTCAACAATTTGCCTCTTATGGTACTATTATTAATCAATTTGAATCTTCATTCTCTGGTCTTAAATTAATGATACAGCAGTCTACTGCTAGTTAAAAATAATAAAGCCAATGTAAGCATTTAACATTGGCTTTTACTTTCATAACTTTTTTTAAGTAAATATATAATATACTTTTTACCTAAATGATTTTTTGGAGTTAATATATGGGAATTGAAGCATATCAACAACAAAGTGCAGTATCTGATGATCCATACTTATTAGTACTTAAACTATATGAAGGATTGCTAAAATATCTTTCTTTTGTTAAAGCTGCTATGGAGAGTGGCGATGTTGAAGAGAAGTTTACTTATATAAATAAATCTGTTGCTATCTTTGATGAATTAAGAAATGTACTTGATTTTGATGGTGGAGATGTTTCTTATTATTTAGATGGTTTATATCTTTATCAAATTGAGACTCTGTTTAGTGCTGGTATTGATGACAATATAAATTCTATTAATCAGGTAATGAAAGTTGTTCAAGGTTTAATTGACGCATGGAAAGACGAAACAGGTCTTTAAAAGCTCTAGACGAATTAATTTATATTGATTCTCTAGATTCATACGAAAGAGCTGATGCTCTTGTAAAATGGTATACTAAATACTTAGATAATATAGATATCACTGAATTTGATTTAGAATTGAATGACTTAAAAAGACTTCATGAACTTTTTTATAAAAATATAAACTTTTTAAAAGAACATAAAGAACAGACAAGACAAGATATGGTAGAAAATAAAAAAATGCAAAGGTTTTTAAGCCATTAAACTATTTTTACTATATTTTCTAAAATATTCTCTTTAAAAATATAACTTCTTATATTTTTAGGTATTTTTTTTATTCTACATTTTTCTTTGAATTTTTTATCTAATGTTATTTTTTCAAATGGTGCAATGTATATATAATCAGGAGTTATTGAAATAGATATTTTATGAGAAATTACACACTCTTTTTGTTTCAAAATCTCATCTCTTTGTAGTTTTGAAAGAAGAAAGCCTCTTTTTTTTAAAGAGATATCGATAATTCTAATATTTAAATTGTTATCATCACATATTTTAAAAACTTCTAATTTTTTCTCTTTTATAAAAGCTTCTTGAGTGATATTTAATGAATTTAAATCATTTTCAAGATATTCAAAACTTCTTTTTACTCCCTTTTCAAACTTTTCTAAAAAATGGTTTGAAAAGTTTTTTCTAAAGTAATTTCTTTTATATTTTTCATCACAGTTTGTTTCATCAATAAAATATTCTATATTTTTTTCTTCTAAGTATTTTTCAATATCTACTCTAGAAGTATTAATAAGAGGTTTAAAGATTTGATATTTCTCTTTTTGAATAAATTCTTCAAAAGATAATAGTTCGACTAATCCCGCACCTTTGGAAAATTGCATTAAGAACCATTCTAATTTATCATTTAATTGATGGGCTGTAATTAACGTTTCATAGCTATTTTGCGTAATAATCTCTTCAAAGAAAGAGTATCTAATATCTCTTGCTTTTTTTTCAAAATTTGAATTACTTTCAATAACAACTTCTTTAATAAAAAGTTGCTTCTCATATTGTTTTGCAAGATTTTTTGCATATTGAATCTCTTCTTTTGATTGTTCTCTTTGATTATAATTAACTATAGCAATATCAAAAGGGATTTTATTTTCTAAGAGTATAAAAAACAGAGCTGATGAATCAACACCACCAGAAAATGCTAATAGATTTTTAGTAGTATTGATTTTAGTAATTTTAGAGATCATTTTACTTAATAACAGTTGCTAAAAGCTTATCTCCAACTAGCTCAGTAACTTTTACTTTATATATTTGTCCAAATTTTAATTGTTCGGGATTGTTTTCATCATAAAGTTCATTGTCATTTATATAAATCTCTCCATCAATTTCAGGAGCCCAAGTAGTTTTTCTTGCACTTAATAAATATTCATGCTCATCACTCTCTCCATCAATAAAGACTTCAAAAGTTTTGCCAATTTCATTTTCTAAAGAATTATTAGTAGTCTCACTAATAATATTACCTAGAATCTCTGCTCTTTGATCAATAATCTCTTGAGGAATTTTATCAACTCTATCAAAAGCAGTAGTTCCTTCTTCATCAGAGTAAGAAAATACATTTGCTCTATCAAATCCATACTCTTTTACATATTCACAAAGTTCATTAAAGTTTTCTTGAGATTCTCCAGGGTGTCCTACTATAAAAGTAGTTCTAACAAAGCTATTTGGAGTGTTTCTCATGGCATCCATTAGTTCTTTTAGTTTTTCTACTCCTTTTCCTCTTTTCATTATCTTTAAAAGATCAGAAGAGATATGTTGAAGTGGCATATCAAAATAGTTTTCAAAAACTGAAGAGTTTTTTATCTTTTCAATTAGGCTTAATGTAGTTGTTGATGGATATAGATATAGAATTCTAGCTGTTTTAATTCCATCAATTTTCTCAACCTCTTCTATAAGTCTTTCAAGTCCATCATTAATATTTAAATCTCTTAAATAAGATGAAGAGTCTTGAGATACAAAAGAGAAATCAGAATATCCATTTGCTATTAGGTTTTTAACTTCTTTAATTAAAGATTCTAATGTTCTTGAGTGAAGCTTTCCTTTAAAAGAAGGAATAGCACAAAAAGAACAAGTTTGATTACATCCTTCACTTAGTTTTACATAAGCATGATACGAAGAACCTGTAATAACTCTGTCATTCTCTTCATTTAATAAAAATACTTCATCTGTAAAGGCAGACCTTTTCTCATTTACAAGTTCATCTATTTTGTCATAATCTCCAACTCCAGTGAAAATATCAATTTCAGGTAGTTCTTTTTGCAGTTCTTCTTTATATCTTTCACTTAAACAACCTGCCATTACAAGAACAGACTCTTCTTTTCTTTCATCATGAAGATTTAAAATAGTATTGATACTCTCTTCTTTTGCACTATCAATAAATCCACAGGTATTTACAATAATTACATCTGCTGTTGTTGTATCATCAGTTATTTCATAATCTTTTAATTTTCCTAACATAATCTCAGAATCAACAAGGTTCTTAGTGCATCCTAGAGATACTAGGTGTAGAGATTTGCTAGGTTTTGTAGTAGTAAACTTCATATATTAATTTTATCCATTTAGTTTTTCGCGAATTTTAGCATAAAAGGAAAAATATGTAAAATTTTATAACCAGATATTATCTAGAAGTCTTGTTTGACCAAATCTTGCTACTACTAGTATTACTGTATTTCCTATTTCTATTTTTTCTATTTCATTAAATTCTTTATCTACAATTGCTACATATTCTACATCTAAAGAGTTCATAACTTCATAGATTTTTTCTTTGATTGTCTTTACATTTTTTTCATCTTTTGCAATAAGAGTTGCTGCTGCATAAAGTGATTTTGAAATAAGAAGAGCATCTTTTCTTTGAGTTTCATTTAGATATACATTTCTAGAGCTTAAAGCAAGTCCGTCAGATTCTCGAACAATTTCACAAGGAACAATATTAATTGGTAAGAAAAAGTCTTTTACCATTTGAGTGATAAGTGAAAGTTGTTGAGCATCTTTTTTCCCAAAGTAGGCATTTGTAGGAAGTACTAGTCCAAATAATTTCATAACAATTTGAAGAACACCATCAAAATGTCCAGGTCTAGCTTGTCCTTCAAGTATATAGCTTTTATTAGGAGCTTTTATTAATACCTCTTCTTTTGTATACATTGTAGGAATTTCTGGCATAAATAGATAATCAACTTTGCACATCTCACAGATTTTTTTATCTGCTTCATCTCTACGAGGATAGGCATCTAAATCTTCTCCTGGTAGAAACTGTGTAGGGTTTACAAAAATAGATACAATTACTATTTCATTCTCTTCTCTAGCTTTTTTTATTAAAGATATATGTCCATCGTGAAGAGCTCCCATTGTTGGTACAAAACCTACTGTACTTTGTATAGTTTTTCTAATATTTTGAAGTTCTTCTTTAGTTTTTAAAATTTTCAATGATATTCCTTATTTAAATTTTATTTACCATCATAATTTGGATTTAATTTTAATAGTATTAAGTCTGCAAAAATATTTCCTAAAAGAGTTAAAAATGCTCCAATTATAAGAATTCCCATAATAACAGGATAGTCATGACTTAATGCACTTTGATAGAAAAGCAAGCCCATTCCATCAATTGAAAAGATTGATTCTAGTATTACAGAACCTCCTATAATACCAGGTAAAGATAACCCAAGTAAAGTGATAACTGGAGGATATAGATTTGGTAATATATAGTATCTTAGTATCTTTTTATTATCTAAGCCTCTTGATTTTGCAAAGAAAATATAGTCTGACTTTAATATTTCTATCGTAAGTGACCTAATATATAAAGTAAGACTTCCAATTCCTCCAAAAACTATAATAGCAATGGGTAAAATCAAATGCCATGCAAAGTCTAAATAGTAGTGCAGACTTCCATCATCAGGAACAGAATGCAAGCCTGCAATTGGTAGTATTTCAAAGTTTATAGCAAATATTAGAACTAATAAAAGTGCTAGATAAAATGAAGGCATAGAGAAACTCAAAAGTGATAATTGACCAATTCCTCTATCAAGTTTAGAATCTTTATTTAGTGCTGCTTTTACTCCTAAAAAAAGTGAAATGACAAAGATTAAAAACATTGAGATTATATTTATTGTTAGTGTTATTGGAATTCTATTTAAAATCTCTTGTTTTACCATCTCTCCTGTTACAAATGAGATCCCAAAGTCAAGATGTAATATAGCTGTAATCCATTGGAAGAATTGAATATATAAAGGTTTATCAAGTCCATAAATAGCCTTTAATTGTTCAATAGACTCCTCCGTAATATTTGGGTTTAATTCACCACTTGCAAAAAAAGAGTTTGGAGCCATATGAATTGCCAAGAAAGAGATAAGGCTTATGATAAATAACATTGCAATAAGGTATAATACTTTTTTAATAAACAATTTCATAAGTGAGATTATACAAAAAGACAGGTTAAAATGATAGGTATAGATGTAACTTCAATCAATAGAATTAAAAATATGTATGAAAAGTTTGGAAGACGTGCATATGAAAGATTTTTAAGTGATGATGAAATAGCTTTAGTTAAACGTCCAGAAACAGCTGCAGGTTTTTGGGCAGCAAAAGAAGCTGCAAGTAAAGCAATTGGTACGGGTATCGGGAAAGAGTGTTCTTTTCATGATATAAAAATTAAAAAAGATAAAAAGGGTGCTCCAAAATTGAAGTACACAAAGACTATACGGAAAAAGTATAAAATCTCCAAGACCGTTTTATCAATAACCCACGACCAAGGAGTAGCAATTGCAGTTGTTCACAACAGTTAAAAACTATTTTACAAATCCTACTTGTAATATGACAGATAAAGAGAGTTTTTTAAGATTAATAGCTTCTATTATTTTAATAGTTCTTGCTTTTTTTAATGGATGGATGATGTTATTTATGATGGCATTAATGCTCTTTTATACTGCTATTTCAAGAGATTGTTTCATTCATAGAATATTTGATTTTAATAAAAAAATTAGATTAGAAACTTTATATTTAAAGTATCTTCCTAAATATAATCCAGAACCAGTTTTTATTTTAGATAAAGAAGCTAAAACAGTTTTTAAAAATGAACCAGCTAAAGAGAAGCTAAGTATTGATGACTTTAGTGTTATTTTAGGAAATAATGACCCTAAAGAGATAATAGAAAAAGAGTTAACACTTTCTTTAAAATTTGAGTGTGAAGAACATAGAACTTATATAATAAATTTTAGAGGTGTAAAAAAAATAGGGAATATTTTAGCTTATACTACGGATATAACGGATGTTTTAAAGGCAGAAGAAGAAATTATTAACACTCAAAAAGATGTTGTTTATACAATGGGTGCCATTGGCGAGACAAGATCTAAAGAGACTGGAAACCATGTAAAAAGAGTTGCCATTTATTCTGAGATTTTAGCACTTAAATATGGACTTGCAAAAGAAGAAGCAGAGCTTTTAAAGCTAGCATCACCTATGCATGATATAGGAAAAGTTGGAATAAAAGATGAAATTTTAAATAAACCAGGAAAACTCACTAATGATGAGTTTAAGATTATGAAAACTCACTCAACGCTTGGCTATAATATGCTTAAAAATTCTGATAAACCTATTTTAAAAGCAGCTGCAATAGTTGCACATCAACACCACGAAAAATGGGATGGAACAGGGTATCCTAAAAAACTTTCAGGTGAGGATATTCATATTTTTGGAAGAATTACTGCTGTTGCTGATGTTTTTGATGCATTGGGAAGTAATAGAGTTTATAAAAAAGCTTGGGAACTAGATAGAATTTTTGAATTATTTAAAGAAGAAAGAGGAAAACATTTTGATCCAAAACTAATTGATTTATTTTTTGAACATTTTGATGAGATAAATGAGGTCAGATTAAAATATCAAGATAAGTAGAGTATAAAAACTCTATTTATCTTCTAGATTGGCAATCAAAGATTGTCCTAAGCTAATATTTGTTTGAGAACCTTCAATAGCTTTTTTAGTATCTTCTACCAAATGATGAATTTTATTTTTAATAGTATCAGAACTTTGAAGTTGTTGATTTACATTACAAGATATGTTATTTGAGTTTTCACTATTTTGATTTGCTACTTCAATAAGACTTTTTAGTTTTTCTATAGCTTCTTTTGATATCTCAACACTATTTTTTACTAAAACTTGTACAGCTTCATTTTTCTTTGTAACAGAGCTTGTCATTGAAGTAATTTCATCTATCTCATTTCCAATATTTACAGTTGATTGTTTTGAGGATGCTGCTAATTTTTTTACCTCTGTGGCAACAATAGAGAAACCTCTTCCATACTCTTTTGCTTTTGAAGCTTCAATTGCTGCATTTATTGCTAAAAGATTTGTTTGCATTGAAATTTTATCATTTACTTGGACTAGTTCTGTGATTGAACTGTTTTTTTCATTTAATTCTTCAATTGTATGAGAAAATTCATCAATTGCATTTGACATATTATTTATTAAAGTAAATAATTCTTCTATAAGTTTAATTACATGATTACTCTCATCACTTGCAAGTTTTGCAGAATTTAGTGAGTTTTCTGACATAATTTGTATTTCGTTAGAGTGGTTTATAAAATTGTTTACTAACTCTTCAATATCCTCTATTTCAGTAAGTCTTGTTTTAGATGCAGTATTTACATTTATAGCATTGTTTGTAATATTTTGTGCTATTTGCAAAGAGTTATTTAGGTTTAGTTTATCTAAAAGATCTGCTTTCTTTTTTAATATCTCTAATTCACTTGAATCTATTTCTTCTCTTGACACTTATTATCCTTTTTTGATGATAGTTTCCATTTTGTTTTTCCTTTACATTTTTCACAAAATGGGATGATTTGTTCTTTTTTCACTTTTAGACAACTATTGCAACCTATACATCTTAAAGTAGCATCTATCACAGCTTTCTCTCCTACATGAAAACTTAATTTCATAGTGACTGCTGTATACATTGATACTGAAAAAGGAACAAGAAAAGTAAGAAAAAATTTATAATAATTTATATTCTCAAAAGCTAAAATTACAATTACTTCACCTTGGTTAATGAGGTTTAAAATAATTCCAACTACAAGGGCAATTTTTATAGCTCTAAATAGAAGTTGTTTTGATGAAGCAATTGAGATAATAAGTTGTAGTTTATTCAAATCTTTTCCTATTGTTACAATAGAAAAGATTTTATCATAATAATTGTTTACTAAGTGTTTAGATATCTTTCTAAAATTATTTTTGCTGCAAGAGAATCAACTCTTCCATCTCTTTTGTATTTAATATCACCCTTCATAAGCTCTTCAGCTTCAATTGAACTCATATTCTCTTCTTGAAATTCATAAGGAATATTAAGTTCTAAAAGCTTTACAAAGTGAATAATTCTTTTTTGCATATCAGGACTTGCACTTGGATATCCAATAATTAACTTCTCAATTTCCCATTCTTTTAAAAATGCATTTATGTCATTTGCTGCTTGGTTTCTATTTTTTCTTAGAATGGCATTTTGAGGGGTTACTAAATCTGCCGTAAGGCTTATAGCAACGCCAATTCGTTTAAGTCCAATATCTATACTACAAAGTTTCAAAGAGGTTCCTTTAGAAAAAATTCGATACTATTATATCTTTAAAAATATAAATCTAGGAAAACATAATATGAAATTAGCTGTTTTTGATTTTGATTCAACACTTATGGATGGGGAAACTATTGACTTTTTAGCTGCTCCATTAGGTTTAGAAGAAAAAGTTGCAGGAATTACTGAAAAAGCCATGGCTGGGGAGCTTGACTTTTTTGAATCTTTAATAGAAAGAGTATCTTTATTAAAAGGCTTACCTTATGCGAAAGCTGAAGAGATATGTAGAGATTTGCCACTTATGCCCGGTGCATATGAGTTAATATCTGAGCTTAAAAAACAAGACTATAAAGTAGTTTGTTTTTCAGGTGGATTTAGAATAGGGACAACTCCAGCAAAAGAAAAATTAGGACTTGATGCAGACTTCTCAAATATTTTGCATCAAAAAGATGGAGTTTTAACAGGGCTTGTTGGTGGAGATATGATGTTTGGCTTTTCTAAAGGTGATATGATTCAAAGAGTTCAAGCTATGCTTGGAGCAAAAGTGGAAGATACTTTAGTTGCTGGGGATGGAGCAAATGATGTGTCAATGTTCCCATATGCAGGGAAAAGAGTAGCTTTTTGTGCAAGAGATATTTTAAAGAAAGAGGCAAATATTATAGTTGATGAGAAAGATTTAACAAAAATATTAGACCACATATAAGGAGAGTATTATGAGCTTAAAAGAAGATATAAATTTTTCACTTTGGTGTGATTTTATTGAAAGAGATTTTTTAGAGAATAGATTTCAAGATATTATAAAAAATGAAATTATTCATGGTGCTACTTCTAATCCAGCAATTTTTGAGTCATCGATTTCAAATTCAGTTGCTTATGCACAACAACTTGAAATGTTAAAAGCCAATGAACCAAAAACTATTTATGAAGAATTGGCAATTACAGATATTAAAAGAGCAGCAGAGCTTTTAGATGATTTACATACTGAAAACTTAGATGACGGATTTATCTCTATTGAAGTTGATCCTTTACTTTGTGATGATGCTCAAGGAACAATTGAAGAGGGTATTAGATTAAATTCTCAAATTGGAGCAGATAATGTGATGATTAAGGTTCCTGCAACTCAAGCTGGATATGAAGCTATGAAAGAGTTAACATCTCAAGGAATTCATGTAAATGCAACATTAATATTTTCACCAGAACAAGCAGTTAAATGTGCACAAGCTCTTGATGAAGGAATTAAAGCATCAAATAAAGATATTAAGGCAGTAATTTCTGTTTTTGTATCAAGGTTCGACAGAATGTGTGATAGTAAGTTTTCTTCAAAAGGTTTAGAAACTGGAAGGTTAGGAATTGTAAATGCAACTAAATGTTATCATGAAGTTGAAAAAATAGAAAATAAAAATATAAGAACTTTATTTGCAAGTACAGGAGTAAAAGGTGACTCTTTACCAGCAAGTTATTATGTTGATACTCTTATTTTCCCTAACTCAGTAAATACTGCACCATTAGCCACTATTGAAGATTGGGTAGAAAATGGAAAGAAAGAATCAAGTGAAATTTTAAGTGAAATTGATTGTGATAAATACTTTGAAACATTAGCTTCAAACAAGATTGATATGAATGATGTATATAACAAACTATTAACTGATGGTCTTGAGGCTTTTAAAAACTCTTTTAAAGATTTACTTTCAAAACTACAAAACCGATAAGATATTATAAAAGTGTAATCTAGAAGTAATCTCTAGGTTACATATAAACTACTTAAGTCTTTTTTGGATAAAATTTTTCCTCAATTAAAAAATAAAGGTTATAAAATGAATAACTGGAACCCAAGCTCTTGGAGAGATTTTCCAATAAAGCAACAACCAACTTATGCGGATTTAGAAAAATTAAAAAAAGTTGAAAAAGAATTGTCTTCTTATCCTCCATTAATTTTTGCAGAAGAAGCAAGAAGATTAAAATCACAATTAGCAGATGTATCTCAAGGAAAAGCATTTTTACTTCAAGGTGGAGATTGTGCTGAGTCTTTTACAGCTTTTGATGCGAATAATATAAAAGATTTATTTAAAGTAATGATGCAAATGGCAGTTGTTTTAACTTTTTCAGGTGGGTGTCCAGTTGTAAAAGTAGGACGTGTTGCAGGACAATTTGCAAAACCAAGATCAGCTGATTTTGAAGAAGTAAATGGAATTGCTTTACCTTCATATAGAGGGGATATTATTAATAGTGTTGGATTTACTGAGAAAGAGAGAATACCAAAAGCAAAAAGGTTATTAAAGGCATATAATCAAAGTGCATCAACATTGAACTTACTTAGAGCATTTGCAAGAGGTGGTATGGCAGATTTACAAAATGTTCATTCTTGGAATTTAGACTTTGTAAAAGATAATACATTAGGTGAAAAGTATGAGCAGTTAGCAGATAAGATTTCTGAAACTCTAAATTTTATGAAAGCATGTGGAATTACAAGTGAAAATACTACTCATTTAAGAGAGACTGTTTTATATACTTCTCACGAAGCATTACTTCTAAACTATGAAGAAGCTCTTACTAGAAAAGACTCATTAACTGGTGATTGGTATGATTGCTCTGCTCATATGTTATGGATCGGAGATAGAACAAGAGATTTAGATGGTGCTCACTTAGAATACTTTAGAGGAATTAATAATCCTATTGGATGTAAAGTAGGACCTTCTATGAAAGAAGATGAACTAATTAAGCTTATTGATGCTCTGAACCCTGAAAATGAGGCTGGAAGATTAAATCTTATTGTAAGAATGGGACATGATAAAGTAGCTGATATATTTCCTAATCTATTAAAAAGAGTAGAGAGTGAAGGTAAAAAAGTTGTATGGTCGTGTGATCCAATGCATGGTAATGTAGAAAAAGCTCCAAATGGATATAAAACAAGAGATTTTGAAAATATTTTATCTGAAGTAAAACAATTTTTCCAAATCCATAAAGCACAAGGAAGTGTTGCTGGTGGTATTCATCTAGAGATGACAGGACAAAATGTAACAGAGTGTACTGGAAGTACTAGTTCAGCAATTACAGCAGAAGGTCTTGCAAGTAGATACCATACTCAATGTGATCCAAGATTAAATGCAGATCAATCTTTAGAATTAGCATTTATGATAGCTGATACTTTAAAAGAAGCAAGAGGATAAGATAAAGAAAAAAAAAGGGGATTATAAATTAATAATCTCCTTTAAAACCTGACTTAGGCTTATAATGATTTTATATATTAATAAACTTAAGTGAAATAAACATTTGATATACTTTATAATTATTTTTTAATTTAATTATGAAGGAATTATCTTGTATTCACAACTTACTAAAAAAACATTTGAAACTATCTTTGAAAAAAAATATATTTTAATTAAGGCTTTATTAATACCTTTTATTCTGTTAACAATTATTGAGTATTTCTCAACTATTGAGGTAAAAGAGAGTATTGGTAGTGCAAATTATTATATTTTAATAGGGATTTCTTTTTTTATTACAATTATAATGTCAATAACTGTACATAGGATTTTACTTTTAGATGATAAAGAAACGCCAACTTGGGGAATTTATCAATTTGGTGTAAGAGAAGTTACTTTTACTTTAAAGGCTATTGGTCTTAGTCTTCTATTAGGACTTTTAGCAATGTTATTATTTTTTATAAGCAACTTATTTTCTTTGGCTTTAGGGAGTTTTTTAGGCGAAAAGGGTTCCTTGATTTTTCAAATAGTTTTATTTAGTATAATTGGAATTTTCCTTGCTATGATTTTTTCAAGGGTTTCTTTAATTTTTCCTGCAATAGCAATTGACAAGCCAATGGATTTTACAGATGCTTTTGAAATTTCAAAAGAGTATAAACTTTTTTTATTTGTTTTTGTTCTTATAATACCTATAGTTTTTGCGATATTAGTAGGTTTGGTATATGGGTTGGCAATAAATTTTTTAATGGGTTTAATCTCTCAAAATCTAAGTGTTTTATTATCTTTATTGAATATTTTTATTACAGTTTTTACAATAGCTTTTTTATCTACAGCTTATGAATATATTATGAATAAACAGCCTGAAAAAAAAGAAGAAATTTTAGAATTAGAAGAGATAGAGTATGAAGAAGGAAATAATAGTTATAGAATAAATATTGATGATAGGTATGAAATCACTTTTAATGAAATAAAAGAGTCTTTACAAAAACAGTATAATCAATTAGGATTTACAAATATTAAGCTTGATAAAAAAGATACTTGGATGTTGAAAAACCCTGAAATAGAAAAAGCTTATATTTTATTAAGTCATTCACAAAATAAATATATAGTAGAGACTTTTAATATTAATCAAAAACCTATTATTGATATTGAATAAAAAAAGAGTTATTAAGAGATTTAAATAGAGTACAAAAAGACTTATAAAAAAGTCTCTTTATACTCTTGTTCTTTGAAACCAACGATTACTTTATCATCTGTTTCAACTATTGGGCGTTTTAAAAGCATTGGCTCTTTGATAAGCCATTCTATTTTACCTTGTTCATCTAGATTTAATTCTTTTAAACCTAAAGACCTATATTTTGTTCCTCTTGAATTGAAAACTAAATCAATTCCTGCTTTTTCTACCCAAAGTCTGATAGAGTCTGAAGTTGGAGTCTCTTTTTTTGTATCAAAAAACTCTACTTCTATATTGTTTTCCTTAAAAAACTTAAGGCTATTTCTAACAGAGCTTCAGGTTTTTATTCCATAAACCTTCATCTCATTCCTTATAAAATGTCCCATTTTTGAAGGGACTTAAAATATTTGTTTACTTTTTAATAGTGGGTGTGAAATCCACTTAAAAGTAGTAAAACCTAAAGAGCCTCAGAAGAGGCTTTGTTGCTATTCGATTATTTTTGGTACGATAAAGTACCCGTCTTCACTTTTTGGTGCGTGTTCTAAGATATGATTTGATAGTTCTAAATCTTGTTTTGGTTCATCTTCTCTTAAAGGTGTTCCACCTTCAATAGTACTAAATGTAGCCTCAATATTAGACACATCAATCTCATTTAAGTTTTCAACAAAGTTAATAATATCAGCTAATTCTGATTTTAGATTCTCTTTTTTTGAATCTTCAATCTCCAAAGAAGATAACTTTGTTAATTTGTCAATTAATTTATCATCAACTGTCATTCTTTTCCTTCATACATTGTATGTGAGTATTTACTTCTTTTGTATAATCTTTTAACCAAAGATTTACAACAGTTCCTTTTAAAGGTGTTGAATCCCCTAAAACTCCATATATAAATACAGACATTGTAAAATAGGTATTATTATATCTAAAAAGAGTTTGTTCTGGGGTTAATTGCATTTCATATGCATCTTCAATATAATCATTCCAAAAGTTTTCAAAGTCATCATTTACAGTGTTTGCTATATCCAAATCAGAAAATCTATAAATTTCAGTTCTTGAAAAATTCACTTCATCTACTCTATCATTTACTTTTCTATATTTCCAAACAGTTGTTTTTGTAGGGTATATGTACTCGCCTTGTTTCACAAATGAGTCTTTTTTTAAAACTTCCCCATTTATTAGAGTTTCATTTTTAAATTCTTTATTTGAAAATATGCCATTTGGAAAGTGTTCATCTAAAATTTCTGTTAATATTTCAGGTGTTTCATAAAACTTTTTAGGGTTATAGTAAGGACTACATTCATTTGCCATTAAATAAGTTGCTAATGTTAAAATTAGTAATAATAGTTTTTTCATAGGATATCTTTTAAAGAAGTTAAGATAGTTATATCTCAACT
This sequence comes from uncultured Campylobacterales bacterium, assembly GCA_947494995.1. Taxonomy (GTDB): domain Bacteria; phylum Campylobacterota; class Campylobacteria; order Campylobacterales; family Arcobacteraceae; genus Halarcobacter. Next base: position 54,382 of record CANLWY010000006.1, read on the forward strand.
CCCCTTTTTGCATAAAACTCTTTTTTAAATTCAAGCCAATTATCAGCTAAGATAGCCTCTCTAGCTTGTTTCATAAGATTTAAATAGTATCTTAGATTATGCATAGATGCTAATCTAAAAAATGTAATTTCTCCAGCTCTAAAAAGATGATTCAAATATGCTTTAGAAAAGTTTTGACATGTATAGCAATCACACTCTTCATCAATAGGAGAAGTATCTTCTTTATACATAGCTTTTTTGATATTTACTCTACCCGTACTTGTAAATAGTGTTCCATTTCTTGCATTTCTTGTAGGCATAACACAATCAAACATATCAACACCACGCTCAATATTTTCTATTAAATCCTCTGGTGTTCCAACTCCCATTAGATATCTTGGTTTATCATGAGGCATAAATTCAGTTGTCCATTCAACTGTATCATACATGTCTTGATTTGGTTCTCCAACACTTAATCCACCAATTGCAAACCCATCATAATCAGTCATAGCACAAAGTTGTTTAGCACTCATTTCTCTGAATTTTTTATTTGTGCCACCTTGAATAATTGCAAAGATATTCTGATTTACTCCAATACCTTTTCCTTGTTGTTCTTTATGATAATCAATTGCTTCTTGTGCCCACTTTGTAGTTCTTTCAATTGATTTTTGTATTCTTTCATCTGTATTTGGAAGAGCAACTAAATCATCTAAAATCATCATAATATCTGAGTTTAAATCATATTGCGTATCAAGTACACTTTGTGGAGTAAAGTAATGCTTACTTCCATCAATATGTGATCTAAACATAATTCCATTTTCATCTGGTTTACTATTATCACTTAATGAGAAGGCTTGAAAACCTCCTGAATCAGTTAAAAAAGAGTTTGGAAACTTTGAAAAACCATGAAGTCCACCAAATTTTTTAATTAGTTTACTTCCTGGTCTTAAATATAGATGATAAGTATTTCCTAATATAATTTTTGCTCCTAAAGAGAGCATATCATTGGCATCTAAAGCTTTTACTGTAGCTTGTGTACCAACAGGCATAAAAACAGGAGTTTGAATTGTACTATGTGAGGTTTGTATTGTACAAGCTCTTGTTTTGTGATGTGATTTTGCATCAATTTTAAATTCCATAAAAACTATTCCTTTTATTAAAGTTGTGATTATACCAAATAAACTGTTTAAAGTGATTTATTAGAAATAGAAACAGCTTTTAATATCAATTAAGTATAATGTTATTATGTTATAATTTATAAATTTAAACCATGAAAGTATGTAATGACGCCATTAAGATTATTATTTTTAATATTATTTTTTAGTGTGACTCTTTTTGCTAAACCTGTAAAAGAAGATAGAGCACATAAGTGGAGTTTTGGAATTTCTAAAAAGAGTAGTATGCTTACAAAGTTCAAAGATGCAAATGTTGCTTTACAAGCTTGGTTTGAAGATATGGGTGGAATATATGATGTTAATATAGAAGTTAACTTTTATGATAAAACTAAGGAATTGTATAGGAGTTTTTTAGCAAAAGAGATTGATGTAATTGTTATAGATACTCCTTTCTTCTTTAAACATAAAGATGTTTTTTTTAAACATACAAACGGACTTTGGTCTCTTTCTATTGATAATGAAAAGTTTTCACAATATTATCTTATAGGAAATAAGTCAAAGTCTTTAAAAGGTTTTAAAAATTTTAAAAACATGACTTTATCTATAAGAGAAGATGATGAAACTGCAAAGTCTTGGCTTAATAAAAACTCTTATGAACAAAATAAAAAAAGTGCAAAAAAAGTATTAAAAAAAATAAATGAAGTAAATAGTGATAGAAGAGTTTTATTAAATGTTTTTTTTAAAAAAACTGACTATGCAATAATTACTAAAAAAGTTTGGGAAGATATGATTCAACTAAATCCTGCCATTAAAAAAAGAGTAGAAGTTTTAGCAAAATCAAAAAAAATATTTATTCCATTTATTGGTATGCATGGAAAATGGTCAAGTCAAGAAACAAAAGAACTTTTTTATAAAGCAAGTAATGATTTAAGAAGTTTAAAAGGTGGAGAAAAAGTGATTGATATGTTGAAGTTTAATTCTGTTTATAAACTTGAAGAGAACTCTTTGAATGATTTATCTAAGTATTTTGAAGAGTATTATTTACTAGAGAAGAAATATAAATGAGAACGACACTTTTTGGAAAGATATTTTTATTAATATTCTCTACTATAACATTTATATTTATTGTATTTATATACCAGTTTATGAAATTACAAGAAGAATCAATTTTTGATGCTCAAATAATCAAAGCTAAAAGTATTGCTCAAAATATTATTATTTCAAATAGTGATGCAATGGTTGTTGATGATGAGATAACTCTTCTTGAATCTGTACAAGACTTTGTAAAACTTAATAGTGAAATTAAATCTTTTACTATTAGTAGAAAAAATGGAATGAGAATAGTTATTACAAAAGATAACTGGAATTTAATTGATTTTGTTGACATTCCTAATAAAAATATATTCTTGGAAAAAAGTTATAAAATTACTACTTCTTCTATTTTAAAAGATGAGATTTTTTTATATAATTATCCTGTGTATTTTACTCATGTTTTATGGGGAGATTTTAGGATTGAACTAAATTTAAATGAGTATAAAAAACAATTAGATCAACTTTATACAAACTCTATATATTTAGGTGTCTTATTATTTATTACATCGTTTTTAGTCTCTTATATAATTGCAAAAATGATATCTAAACCAATTGTAAATTTAAGTGCAATTTCAGAAGAAGTTTCAAATGGAGACCTTTCAAAAAGAGCTAAAATAGAATCAAATGATGAAATAGGAAGATTATCAAAAAGTTTTAATACAATGGTCTCTTCTTTGGAAGTTTCACAAAAAGAGTTAACAGATTCACATAATGTTCTTGAGCAAAGAGTTAAGCAAAGAACACAAGAGTTAAAAGAGTTAAATGCAAGTCTGGAAAAAAGAGTTCATGATGAGATTAAGGCACGACAAGAACAAGAACAGATTTTAATACAACAATCAAAACTTGCAGCAATGGGAGAAATGATAGGAAATATTGCTCATCAGTGGAGACAACCTTTAAATGCTTTAGGGCTTGTAATGCAAAATATACAATTCTCTTATGAAATGGATGAACTTGATGATGAATTTATGGATAGATCAGTAAAAAAAGTAAATTTATTGACAAGTAATATGTCAAAAACTATTGATGATTTTAGAAACTTCTTTAAACCAAATAAAGAAAAAGAGGGATTTGTTTTAAATAGTTTAATTGAAAAGGCTCTAGCTTTAGTTGAATCAACTTTTGAACATAATGATATTGTAATAGAACAAAAATTAGAAGGAGAAATAAAAGTTTTTGGTTTTCCAAATGAGTTTTCTCAAACTATTTTAAATGTTATGAACAATGCAAAAGATGCTTTAATAGAAAATGAAATTTCAGATGCAAAAGTATCTATATCTATTTCAAAAGATGATAAATATGGAATTGTAACAATCATTGACAATGCAGGGGGAATTCCTATAGATATTATTGACAAAATATTTGAACCATATTTTACAACTAAAGAAGAGGGTAAAGGAACAGGTATTGGTCTTTATATGTCAAAAATAATAGTTGAACAGAATATGGATGGAAAATTATATGCCAAAAATCTTGATAATGGAGCTGAATTTATTGTAAAAGTCCCATTATATGAGGGTTTTAATCGATGAATAAACAACAATTAGAAGAAGTAAAGAAAATTACCCTTCTTTATGTAGAAGATGACCAATCTACGAGAGAGGAATTAAGTTATTTCTTGGAAAATAGAGTTTTAAAAATATATACTGCAAAAAATGGAGAAGAAGGTTTTAATTTATATAAAAAACATAATCCTGATTTAGTTTTAACAGATGTGCAAATGCCTAAATGTGATGGTATTTCTATGAGTAAATTAATAAAGGATTATGATAATGATGCAAAAATCATAATCCTTACAGCTTTTAATGATGCAAACTATTTATTTGAAGCCATACAAGTGGGAATTGATCACTATAAAACAAAGCCAGTGGATATAAAAGATTTAATAACTACTATGGCAAAAATTTCTAAAGTAATAAATCTTGAAAAAGAGAATAAAGAGATTTTTAATACTTTAAAACAGTATAAAGATATTGTAGATGAGCGTTCAATTGTTTCAAAAACTAATAAAAATGGGATTATTACTTACGTTAATGAACCTTTTGAAAAAATCTCAGGTTTTACGAAAGAAGAGTTATTAGGAAAAACTCATGCATTAATAAAACATGAAAGTTCTACTTCTGAAACTTTTGATGAAATGTGGAGAACGATACAAGACAAAAAAGTATGGTATGGAGTTGTAAAAAATAGAGCAAAAAATGGTGAAGAGTTTATTCTTGATACTATAATAAAACCTATATTAGATGTAAATGGAGAAATAGTTGAGTTTATGGCCTTAAGAACAGACATTACTGAATTAGAGATGTCAAAAGAGTATTTTAAAACTAGGACTATTAAAGCTACAACAAATTTAAAAGAATCTATAAAGAGAGAAAAAGCGTATAAAAATGCAATAGATAGTAGCAATATTATAATAACAATAACAAAGGATAGAAATATTTCTTATGTAAACGATGCTTTTTGTGAAATAAGTGGTTACACAAAAGAAGAGTTAGTGGGAAAACCTTACTCAATACTTAGAGATACTAATCTTTCAGATGATGAATATGAAAAGCAAGTGAATACGTTTATAAATCATGTTGAAAACCAGACTATTTATAAAGGTAAAGTCACAAATACAGCAAAAGATGGGACACTTTTTCACTGTAATTTAACTATATATCCTCTTGGAGAAGATTTTGAGTATCTTGGAATAAGACATGATATTACTGAATTAGAAAATCTTAGAAAAGAGTTAGAAGAGACTCAAAAAGAGATTCTTTATAAATTAGGTGAGATTTGTGAAACAAGAAGTCAAGAAACTGGAAACCATGTAAAAAGAGTTGCTGAGTATTCAAAATTATTAGCAATAAAAATTGGACTTAGTAAAGATGAAATTTCTATACTATTTAAAGCTTCTCCTATCCATGATATAGGAAAAGTAGGAATTCCTGATTCAATTTTAAATAAGCCAGGAAAGTTGACAGAGCAAGAATGGGATGTAATGAGAACCCATTCTGAAATAGGTTTTAATATTTTAAAAGATTCAAAAAGACCAGTTTTAAAAGCTGCTGCAATTATTTCTTATACTCATCATGAAAAATGGAATGGAAAAGGTTATCCACAAGGTTTAGCAGGTGAGGATATTCATGTATTTGGAAGAATTACTGCCTTAGCTGATGTTTTTGATGCTTTAGGAAGTAAAAGATGTTATAAAGATGCTTGGCCTTTAGAAAAAATATTAGAGCTTTTTGAAAATCAAAGAGGAAAACATTTTGATCCACAATTAGTAGATATTTTTATGAAAAATTTAGATGAATTTATTGAAATCAGAGATATGTATAAGGATTAATATGAAGAAAATTGATAAAGCTATTTTTAAAGATGTGACTCTTCTTTATGTGGAAGATGATCCTATGACTTTAGAAGAGATTAGTTTCTTTTTAAAAAAATACGTAAAAAAACTATATATTGCAAAAAATGGTAAAGAAGGTTTAGAGTTATTTAAAGAACATAGTCCTGATATGATAATTACTGATGTTCAAATGCCAATTATGAATGGTCTTGAAATGAGTGAAAAGATTCTTGAACTAAATCCAAATATACCAATAGCAATAACAACAGCATATAGTGATGGAGATTATTTAGTAAAAGCAATAGCTTTAGGTATTGATAAATATCTTTTAAAACCTATAGACATGCTAGAGATGTTAGCTGTTATTCAAAAATCTCTCTCTTTAGATAAAGACAAAAAGATTAAAGGGATTTGTGATGATTATATTCAGTTTATATTAGATAGTAATCCTACTTTTATGTTTATTTTGCATGCAGATAAAGTTGAATATGCAAATAAAAAGTTTCTTGAGTTATTAGGGCATGAGGATATTGTTTCTTTAAAAGAACATATAGATAGTACAAAAGATGTTTTTGAGTTTGAGAATATACAAACAGATGAAAACTGGATGGATTATATATTAAATAATAGTCAGAATAGTTATTTAGTAAGATTAAATCATCCAAATTTTAGACACAGAAATAAGTTTTATGTAACATATAAATATTTTGAAAGTACAAATAAAAGTATTTTTGTTTTTGTTGATAGTTATGAGGAAAAGCTTAATAGAATTGATGACATAGTAAAAGATATATTAGATAAAGAGAATTTAGAAGATAGTGTTTTAGAGCAAGTAAGGAAGATCTCTACTTTAACAAGAGGGTAAGAATGAAAGATTTTAGTATAAAAGCGAAGTTGATTTTAATTTTTGTATTAATTAAAATTATACCTCTTATTGTAATTTCATATATTGCATATGAAGGTGTTTTAAAATTAGATAAATACTTAAATGACAGTACAACTCTTCTTTTTTCAGAAACAAAAAAGATAATTACAAATACTGCAAATGAATCAATTGATGATAGTATTAAAAACCTTGATAAAAAATCTCAATTGTCATTAGAAAGACTTTCTTTTGAAATTGCAAATAATATCGCTTCTTTTCTTTATCAAAGAGATGAAGATGCTCTGTTTTTATCAAAACTTGAACTAAATCAAAAGGTTTTAGAAGAGTTTTATAAGAGTAAAAAAAGAGATATTTTAATTCATGATAAATACAAATATGATGATAGTACAGACTCTTGGAAAATAGAAAAAAAAGTAAAAACTGAAAACAAAAGAGAAAAAAGGGCTCTTTTAAAAGACAATAACAATGAGTTTAATTTTACAGACCCTATAAATTTAAAGACGAAAAGGATTCCTATTTATAAAGAGGTTTCTTTCTTTGATATGGAAGGAATAGAAAAATATAAAGTATCACGAATAAATAAAGAGCTTTTAAATATTTCAGATAAAAAGAGTACATATATTGGAGTTGAGAACTATTTTGATGAGATATCTAGTTTAAAAAAGAATGAGATTTATGTATCAAGTGTGATTGGAGAGTATATTCCTTCAAAGTTAATAGGAACTTTTACAAAAGAAAAAGCTAAAAAAATGGGGCTTGCTTTTGAACCAGAAAACCATGCATACGCAGGGAAAGAGAACCCTATAGGGAAGAAGTTTAAAGGAATTATTAGATTTATAACACCTGTTTTTAAAGATGAAAATAAAATAGGTTATATCTCACTTGCTTTAGATCATGAACACATTATGCAATTTACTGATACCTCAAATCCAACAAGTTCTGAAGCAAAGCAGGAAATTTCAGATGCTAGTATTGGTAACTATGCTTTTATGTGGGACTATAAAGGAAGAAATATTTCTCACCCAAGAGACTATTTTATTGTGGGATATGATAAGAAAACAAGTTCTTATGCAATGCCTTGGTTAAGTAAAGATATTGCTTTGAAATTTAAAAATTCAAATAAAAATATAAATGAATTTTTAGAGGATTATCCGATTTTTGAAGATCAATCTTTAGAAAAGAAAGCAAATTTAGAGCAGTTTAAAAAAGATGGAAATCTGGGTTTAGATTGTAGGTATTTAAACTTTGCTCCTCAATGTCAAGGTTGGATGCAAGTTACTCAAAATGGTGGATATGGTTCTTTTGTTATTTTTTGGAGTAATGTTTGGAAGTTAACAACTGCTGCTACAATTCCATATTTTACAGGACAATACTCTAATACAAAAAGAGGTTTTGGGTTTGTAACTATTGGTGCTAATGTTGACGAATTTCATGCAGCAGCCAATCAGACTAAAGAGAATGTTGATAATCTTTTAAAAGTACAAACTAAAAATATGAAAAAAGTAATAGATGAAAATGGAGTTCAAGTTGAATCTTTTATTAAAAAACTTATAAATGAATTAACTTTTGTTACTTTGATTATGATTATTTTAGTAATGGTGATAGCTTTGATGTTATCTAACTATATAAGTAAAAAAATCGAAAAGCTTTTAATAGGTACAAATAAATTTTCAAATAATGAGCTTGACTATAGAATAGAGGTTTCTTCAAATGATGAAATAGGAAAACTTGAAAAATCTTTTAATTCAATGGCTGGAAAAATCTCTAAATTGATAAAAGAAGAAAAAGAGTTAAATGAAACCTTAGAGCAAAAAGTTCAAGATGGTATAAATAAACAAAGAGAACAAGAACAGATATTAATACAGCAAGCAAAGTTAGCTTCTATGGGAGAAATGATAGGAAATATCGCTCATCAATGGAGACAACCTTTAAATGCCTTAAGTTTACTTATTCAAAATATACAACTTTCATATGAATTAGATGAGCTTAACGATGAGTTTGTTCAAAGGTCAGTAAAGAAAGCGAATTCTTTAACCGATAATATGTCAAAAACTATTGATGATTTTAGAAACTTTTATAGACCAAATAAAGTAAAAGAATTATTCGATATAAATAACTCAATTAAAGATTCAGTAAGATTGCTTGAGTCCGCACTTAAGCATCATGAAATAGAAGTAATAATAAAATTAAGTGATAAAGAGCTTGATGTAATGGGTTATCCAAGTGAATTTTCACAAGCATTAGTTAATATTTTAAATAATGCAAAAGATGCTTTTCTTTCAATAGAAAGTGAAAAAGAGTATAAAATAGTAGTAAATAGCTACTTAAAGGATGACTTTGCAATCATTGAAATAATTGATAATGCTACTGGCATAGATGAAGATATTATAGAACATATTTTTGAACCTTATTTCTCTACAAAAGGAGAGACACAAGGTACAGGTATTGGATTGTATATGACAAAAACTATTTTAGAAAAAAATATGAATGGTATTTTAAGTGTTCAAAATTATGAAGATGGGGTTATCTTTACAATAAAGATTCCCATGAGTGAAAACAGTTAAGAGGTAAATTATGAAGATAAATAAAGAATTATTAAAGAGTATAACAGTTTTATATGTAGAAGATGAAGATTTTATAAAGGAAGAGGTTTTATTCTTTTGTAAAAGATTTATTCCAAACTTTTTTACTGCAAAAAATGGAGTTGAAGGAATAAAACTTTTTAATGAAATAGAAGCAGATGTTATTATTACTGATATTCAAATGCCTGAAATGAATGGTATTGAGATGATAAAAAATATTAATGGTGATGTTCCTATCATTATCACTACGGCATATTCTGATATAGAGTTTTTCCTACAAGCAATAGAGTTAAATGTAAATAAATTTATAATCAAACCAATTGATTTACGGGAGTTACTTTTTGAAATTCAAGAGTGTGTTTCAAATTATAGATTAAAAGACAGGCTTTATGAAAAAGAGAATTTACTTAAAATAATAGATGAAAATGTACTTCTTTCTATTACAAATAAAGAGGGAGTTATAATAGAAGTAAGTCACTCTTTTTGTGATTTTGTAGGTTATACTAGAGAAGAGTTAGTTGGATCAACCCACAGAATTTTAAGACATGAAGATACTCCTGAGAGTTTTTATGAAAATTTATGGAATGAGATAAAAAAAGGTAAAGTCTTTAAAACTGAGATAAGAAATAGAAAAAAAAGTGGTGAAGTTTATTGGGCTAACTTAACAATAACACCAGTTTTTAATGAAGATGGGGAAATAGATAATTATACAGCAATAAGACAAGATATTACAAATAAGAAAAATTTAGAAAAATTAGCTATAAAAGATGAATTAACAAATCTTTATAATAGAAGATATTTTAATACTACAATTGAAAAACAATTAAGAAGAGCAAAAAGAGAAGAGACCTATTTAAGTCTAGCTATTATTGATATTGATTTTTTCAAAAATTATAATGATACTTATGGACATCCAAATGGAGATAAAGCACTTTTAAAGGTTGCTACTGTTTTAAAGAATAGAGCTTCAAGAGCAAGTGATTATGCATTTAGAATGGGTGGAGAAGAGTTTTGTCTTCTTTTTACAGGTTCAAATCAAAAAGAATCTTTAGAATATATAAATAGTGTAGTAAAAGATATTGAATCTTTAGAAATTGAACATAAAAGCAGTGATTGTAGTGACTATTTAACAATATCGGCAGGATTAGTAGTATTGTCATATGATAATCTAATTGATGCAAAAGATTTCTACAAATATGCAGATGATGCACTCTATGAATCAAAAAAAATGGGTAAAAATCAAACCATTCTTTCACAAAAAAGTAAAAATTAAAAATATTACTTTTTTGTTATAAAGTTTTTACTGACAATTGATATAATTTTAATAAAAAGGATTTTTATGAAGAAAATCATACTTTCTTTCATGTTTTTAACTCTTTCACTTTTTTCAAAAGAGATTAATTTAAATTTAGAAAAAGCTATAAATATGGCTTTAGATAATAATGGTATGAATAGAATTTCACAATTAAATTTACAGATTGCACAAGCTCAATATCAACAAGCATTAAGTGCAAACTATCCAAGTTTAGATGCAATATTTTATGCAAATAGAGATAATAAAGATACGATTTTTCAACAAAGAGGGAACTTTACTTTACCTGCTGAGTTTAGTAAAACATTGGCTTTAGCAGATACTTTAAAAATACCTGCAACTCAACCGGGAAATAATCCATTTTCAGGAATGACAGCAAGAGAAGAGGCTCAATTTGGGATTTCTTCAGCTCCTTTAAGTGCATTCCCAAAAGGAACAATAAGTGCTGATTTAGACAGTGTTGCAAAAGGAAGAGATGTTGTAAGAGGAGAATTACAGTTAAACTATCCAATATATACAGGTGGGAAAATTTCTGCTCTTATTGAACAAGCAAGATTAAATAAAGATATAAAAAAACAGGCAATTATAAGAGATAGAGCGCAAGTTATTTACGACGTTAAAAAATATTTCTATGGATATATTCTTACAAATGAGTTATACTCTTTAGTAAATAGTATTTATAAGAATTTTGAGTTTAGTAGGGACTTAACAAAAGACTTTTTAGAAAATGGGACTGATTTAAAAATCAATAGAACAGATTATTTAAATATTAAACTTCTAACTTCTCTTACTCAATCAACCCTTTCATCAATTGAATTAAATAAAGAGATGTTAAAGGGTGCTATTGCAAATGCAATAGGTCTTAAATATAATGATACACTTAAGATAAGTTATGACAAACAGAAAATTTTAAAACAAAACAGAAGTTTACAAGAACTTGTAAAAAAAGCCTCTTCTTTAAATCCAGATATAAATAGTATTAATTTAGCTTTAAAAGTAAAAGATGAGCAAATAAAAGAAGTAAATTCAGAATATATGCCTATGGTAAACCTTTTTGGAAATGTAAGTCGTACTTATAACTCGTATGAATATGGATATTTAAATGAAGATGATGAAAATAGATGGAATATTGGAGTTGCTATTAAACTGTCATTATTTAATGGTCTTAAAACGAAAAATGAGGTTTTAGAAAAAAGATTAGATAAAAGAATAGTGGATGAACAAAAGGTACTTTTAGAAGAGGGTATAGCTTTACAGCTTAAAAATGAGTTTTTAAAAAGCTCTATAGGCTATAAGCAAATAGAGACTTTAAAAGAAGCTGTTGAAACAGCACGTGAAAATAGTAAAATGAATTTTAAAGGCTATCAATATGAAATGGTTGAAGCAGCAGATTTAGTACAGTCTCAACTTATGGAAGTATATGTAGAGTCTAGTTATTTAAAGAGTATACATGACTATTTAGTGTCTCTTGCAACTATAGATAAATTAGTTGGTGAAAAGGTAAATGAAGATTTTTAAAACTCTATTTTTTATGTTTTTAGTAGTTTCTACTTTGAGTGGAAACTTACTAGAAAACTATACCTTAGCAGTTGGTCTTTATAAACTAGATACTAAAACACAAAATAGAGCAAAGAGGTTAACTCTTAATACAGCTAAAGAGTTATCAAAAGTTCTTAATGCGAATTTTAATGTTGTATTTATAAAAGATGAAAAAAGTCTTTTAAAGGATTTTAAGGGATTTAATAAATATAATATGATGATTATTTATCCTAGCTTTTATTTACAAAATAGAGATGTAATTAAAGATAGTTCTGTAAATCCATTTCTTTTTTATAATAAAAGTGAACAAAAAACACAATACTACTTAATAGCAAATAAGAAATCAAAAATAGAAGATATTTCGAGTTTAGAGCAGAAAAGTTTTTCTGCTTTATCAATTGATGATAGTTATGTAATATGGTTAGATTATCTAACTAGAATGAATTTTAATACTTCCTATAAAAATATAATTGGCAAAATAAAAACAGTACATAAAAATGAGAGATTACTTTTAGATGTATATTTTGAAAAAGTTGATTTCACTGTTGTATCAAAGGTAATCTACGATGATATATCTTTGTTAAATCCTTCAATTAAAAATAAATTAAAAATTGTAAAAAAATCAGATCCTATTTTCTTTTTTGGAATAGGTGTTTTTCATAAAAAGACACCCAAAAAACTTATATCAAAGTTACAAAAAATAATTGATAATGGGGTTTTTAATGAGAAATTTGGTGATATATTTAGATTATTAAATATGTATGATATCCAAAAAGCAAGTTTTCAAGAATTGAAACCTTTGCATGAGTTTTATGAAGAGTATATTAATTTAAGATTGAAAGAATAGCATGTTAAAAAAACTTTTACTTATGGCATTTATTATTACTTTTGTATATTCAGATAGTAAGATAGATACAGAGTATAAGTTTGGAGTATTTATTGGTAAATTAGATCAAGTACATCAAAATAAGATAAAAAGTGTTGCTTTAAGACTTGAAAAAGAGATAGAAAATATACTTAATAACAATTATAATATTTCAGTTTCTTTTGTAGAGGATGGGAATGAAATATTAGATGATTTTATAAGTTTTAAAAAATATAATATAATTTTTATTCCTTCTCCTTTGTATCTAAGTGAGAAAAAAAAGATGAATAGTGTTTCAAAGGATATGTATTCATTTACTTATAATAATAGATTTCAAAAATATATTTTACTTACTAATAAAGATTCAAATATTAACTCTTTAAAAGATATAAAAAACAAAAGATTTGGAAACTTTGCGGAGGCTGAGTATTTTTCAAAATGGTTAGACTATCTTGCTTTAAAAGAAGTTGGCATTTCTTCAAAAAAACTAATATCTTCAGAAAAAGCATTTTCAAAAGACAAAACCTTGATATTAGATATGTATTTTAACAAAATAGATTTTGGGGTTATAAAAAAGAGTACATATGAAGATATGCTTATTTTAAATCCTGCTTTAAAAGATAAGCTTGTAATATTACGAGAATCAGAAGCTATGTTTCCTTATGGTATGGCCTTTTTTCATAAAAAAACACCAAAAAAGCTAGTAAATGTTTTTAATAAATTTGTAGCTGTTGGTATTTTAAAAAGCCAATTTAAGCATCTTTTTTCTTTATTGGAACAAACATCTTTTTCAAAAATATCAAAAGAACAACTCAAGCCTTTAGAGAATTTTGATATTGAGTATAAAAGAATGAAGAGTAAATTATGAAAATATCTAAGAATAGAATTTTTATAAAAATTTTTAAAACAATGTTTCTTGCAATAATGTTTTTTACAACAGTATTTACTATATATTCTATATCAAATCAAAAAGCAGAAATTTTAAAGTCATTAAATTTAGAAGCAAAAAGTATTGCAAAAATGTTAATTCATATTTCATCTGATGCTATAGTTTTAGATGACGGTTCTTATTTAGTAGAGTTTAATTATGAATTTTTATCAGAACATGAGTTGTTAAAATCAGTGATAATTTCAAAAAGTGATAAAAAATATTACCAAATTAAAAAAGATGGTTGGACTTTTGAAGATAAGATAGAAGAAGTTTTTATTAAACAAGAAAAAAATAAAGCAAGTTCAAGAATAATGTATTCTCCAGTTTTAGAGGAAGAAGTTTTTCATTATGTGTATCCAATAGAGTTTTCTGGAACAAAATGGGGATATCTTCATTTAAGTCTCTCTTTAGATAAATATCATGAAAAAATAAATAACATGTATTTAGACTTTTTATCTTTTTTTATAGTTTTAATCGTAGTAACTATTTTTATGTCTTATATTATTGCGAGAAACTTTTCAAAACCAATTATAAATTTGAATAAAATTGCAAATAGAATTTCACAAGGGAATTTAGAACATAGAAGTGATTATAGAAGTAATGACGAAATTGGAGAGTTGTCAAGTTCTTTTAATAAAATGATTAGTAAGATTCAACATTCACAAAAAGAGTTAGAAGAGTCCCATGAAGAACTTGAAAATAGAGTTAAAGATAGAACTTTAGCTTTATATGAAGCAAATAAAGAATTAGAAGAAAAGTCTAATGAGTTAAAAGAGTTAAATAAAAAACTTGATCTAAAAGTTAAAGAAGAGTTAAATAAAAGATCAAAACAAGAGACTCTTTTAATTCAACAATCAAGATTAGCAGCAATGGGAGAAATGATAGGAAATATTGCACATCAATGGAGACAACCTTTATCTATAATAACAACTGCAGCTTCTGGAATGAAGTTAGAAAAGGAAGTTGGTGTATCAATAGAGAAATTAGAGATAGAAAGGTTAAGTAGTATTATAAATACTGCGAACTATCTTTCTAGTACAATTGATGATTTTAGTAATTTTTTTAAACCTAATAAAAATAAAGTTGACTTTTTGATAAGTGATAAAGTAGAACAGTCTTTAGAGTTAGTTTATGCAAGTTTGAATTTTCATCATATTCAAGTAAGAAAAGAGATGTCTGCTAAAAATAGAGTTTATGGTTTTCCCAATGAGTGTTCACAAGCTATTATGAATATCTTATCAAATGCAAAAGATGTACTTGTTCAAAGAAGCATAGAAAATCCTGAGATTTTAATAAGAACTTATGATAAAGATAATTGTGGTGTTTTAGAGATTGAGGATAATGCAGGTGGAATTAATTTGAATATAAAAGATAAGATTTTTGATCCATATTTTACAACAAAACATCAATCTCAAGGAACAGGAATAGGTCTTTATATGTCAAAGATGATTATTGAACAAAATATGGATGGAACATTAGAGGTATACAATAGTAAAAAAGGGGCTGTTTTTAAAATATCAATACCTACAATTAAACATAATGTGTAAAATAAAAAAATAATTTAAAACATATATTAACTGTATCTATAGAAATATAAAATTTAGTACTTTTAGATATAATACCCTATGAAAAAAATATTAGTAATTTTAGATGGTGTTGTTGCAAAAAAGTTAATGCAGAGAATTGTTGAAACTAATACAAGAGACAATAACTATGATGTAGTTTATATGAATGATGCAGTATTACCTGAACAAAGAGCATCCAATTTTACATTTTATAAATTTGACCCAACTTCTGAATCAAAACTAGGCATGGTTTTAGATAAAGATATTCATACTCAAGTTTTAGTTGCATTAAACTCAAAAGATGAGATGCTAAATGTAATTAAAAATATTCAAGCACGAAAGAAAAACCTTCCTATCTCTATTCTTGATTATTGGGGAATTGACTTAGAAGATCCTTATGTAAATATTTATAAAGGGATTGAGGTTTTAGCAAATGGTATGGTTGAAAGATTACCGAATATTCCTGTAATGGCACAAAATATTGGTTTAAAACAGGGTGAGATAATGGAGGTTAAGATTCCATTTGGTAGTTCATATGCTTATAGATATATAGGCTCTATTGAGCAAAAAGATTGGAAAATTTTTGGACTTTATAGGAATGAACAGTTAGTAAATATTAAGCCTTCACTTATTTTAAAGCCAAATGATGTGATTTTAATAATAGGGAAACCAACAGTTCTAATGCAGATTTATAATGCAATAGGAAAATCCCAAGGTCAATTTCCTATGCCTTTTGGTCATAATATCTATCTTTATCTTGATATGTATGTACAGAAAAAGAAGAGAATAGAAGATGTAGTAGAAGAGGTTAAATATTTAAATAAAAGACTTAAAAATACGAAGCTTATAGTTAGGATTACAAGGCCAACGACAGTAGGGATTCTAAATTTTATAAAAGAGAGCTTTTCACAAAATGATAGTGTTGAAATAAAAATGGATTATCATGATTTAGGAATGGCAAAACTTTTAAAAAATGATACTAGGTCTTTTGATATTGGGATGGTGATTTTAACTCATGAAATGTTTCAGGATAAAAAAGATAGCAAAACTGTTTTGGATTTGAAACTACCAATTTTTAAGCTTGGTGAAAATTTAGATGCAAGTATTAAAAGAACAGTAGTTTTAATCAATGATATAAATTCATATGAACAAATCTCTCCTGTCGTATTTGATATTGCAAGCCAATTAAAAACAAAAACAAGAATCTTTGATATGGACCCAATTGGGGAATTAGAAGATAAAACAAATCTTCTTGATCATTTTGAGAATTTGTCAAAAATTTTTAATGAAAAAATTGAGATTATCAAAGATGATAAGAATCCAATTAGAGAGCTAAAACAACAAACTACAAGTACTTTACAAATATTACCTTTAAAAGAAGGAATGTTTAATCAAAGGCTTTCATGGAAGTTTTTATATACAAACCCAGATTTCATAGCTTTTGATATGAAAAAATTTAACCAATTATTAATACCAATTATTGAAGAATAAGGAAAAGAATGAATTTTGAAAAATATCCATTTGAAAAATTAAATGAATTATTAGCAGATGTTACACCAAACAGTGATTATGAACTATCTGCACTTACTATTGGTGAACCAAAATTTGAGACACCAAACTTTATACAAGAGGCTTTAAAAGAGAATACAAGCCTGCTTCAGAAATATCCTGCAAGTGCTGGTTTACCTGAACTTAAAGAGGCAATGATAAGTTTTGTAAATACAAGATTTAATGTTCAACTTGAAATGTCTCAGATTATTCCAACTTTTGGAACAAGAGAGGCACTATTTAACTTTCCTCAGTTCGCTCTTTTTGATAAAAAAGATCCAACAATTGCTTTTACAAACCCTTTTTATCAAATTTATGAAGGAGCAGCAACAGCTTCAAGAGCTGAGGTGATTCATATAGATTTAACTAAAGATAATAACTTTAAAGCAGAGCTTACAGATGAACAGCTTGAAAAGTGTGACTTAGTAATTTTAAACTATCCAAATAATCCAACATCAGCAGAAATGACAAAAGAAGAGTTAGGAGAGTGGGTTAAAAAGGCTTTAGAGTATAATTTTATATTGCTAAATGATGAGTGTTATTCAGAAATTTATTTTGATGAAAAAGATAAACCTGCTTCACTTTTGGAAGCTTCAATAGCTGTAGGAAATAATGAATTTAAAAATGTTTTAGTAATGAATTCAGTTTCAAAAAGATCTTCAGCTCCTGGACTTAGATCTGGTTTTATTGCTGGAGATGAAAAGATTTTAAAAGAGTATATGAAGTATAGAACTTATGTAGGATGTGCTTCACCTGTTCCCTTACAAAAAGCTGCTGCTGCAGCATGGAATGATGAGTCTCATGTGGAAGAGTTTAGAAAAATTTATAGAAAGAATTTTGAAATTGCACAAGAGATTTTAGGATTTACTCCTCCTAAAGCAACTTTTTATATTTGGCTTGAGGTTGAGGATGAATTAGAGTTTACAAGAAAACTATTTGAAGAAAAACATATCAAAGTACTTCCAGGATCTTTTTTAGGAAGAGATGGAATAGGAAAAGGGTATGTAAGAATTGCTCTAGTTGAAAATGAAATAAAAACAAAAGAAGTATTAACAAGATTAAAGGATTTTATTGATGGATAAAGAACAACTTCACGAAGCAAGAACAAATCCTGATTTTTTAAAATATTTAGAACAGACAAGAATTGATGCAATTGCAACTAAAAATATTTCTGCTTTATATGAGGTTTTAGACTCTTTTTTAGTATTGGATTTACAAGAAGATAAAGTAAATGAAGTTTATCAACACATTTTACAGATTTCATCTGAAAATATTGAAAAAATATTAGAAAAGGGTAGAAATCTTTCTATAGATGGAGATGATTTATTTTATATAAGAGCTTTTTATGAACATGGTATTGAAAAGTGGAGTTATAATGATTTTGAAGGCTCAAAACAACTTATTTTTGTATTATCTAATATAATTGATGATGAGCTTTTAACAGATGCTTTAAAGGCTCATATAATAGCTCTATCAAATAAAAGTAGCTTAGATAACTTCTATGGAATGGAAGTTAATCTAAGTGAAGATAATGATGATGAGAAATATGGATATTTTATTACAAGTTTTAACTACGATTTAAAAGAGCATTTAAATCATAATAAAGATACTTTACAAAAAGAGTATGATAATTTAAAACATTTATTGGAAGATTAATGAAAGTACATTTTATAGGAATAGGTGGGATAGGTCTTTCTGCCTTAGCAAGATTTTTAAACAATGACGGTCATAAAGTTTGTGGTTCTGATATGAAAAGTTCTCCTATTACTAGAGAACTTGAAAATGAAGGGATAAAAGTATCTTGTCCTCAAGAAGCTAAAAATATCACAGAAGATCTAGATTTAGTTATTTATTCTGCTGCAGTAACAGATGAAAATCCAGAGTTAATAGAAGCAAGATTAAAACAAATTAGAACACTTTCAAGAAAAGAAGCTTTACCAATTATTCTTGGAGATAAGAAGAATTTCTGTGTAGCAGGAGCTCATGGAAAGTCAACTACAACAGCAATTTTAGCTTCAATATTACAAAGTTCAGCATTAATTGGAGCTATATCAAAAGATTTTGGCTCTAACTTTAGATATGTAAATGATTTAGTTGCTTTTGAAGCAGATGAATCTGATGCTTCTTTTCTTTTATCTAACCCATATTGTTCAATAGTGACAAATGCAGAACCAGAGCATATGGAGTATTATCATTATGATTTAGATAAGTTTTATGGGGCTTATGAAAAATTTATTCAGCTAGCAAAAAAAAGAGTTTTAAATGGTGAAGATGAGCATATTAAAAAACTAAAAATTCAAGAAGCTGATTTTTTATATCCAAGTGTTGATATTAAGAACTTGTCTTACCTTTTAAAAGATGGAGAGCCTTTTACTAAATTTAATTTAAAAGATTTAGGCTCTTTTGAAGTTTGGGGATTTGGTTATCATATAGCTATAGATGCATCTTTAGCTATTTTAGCTGCTTTAGATGTACTTGAGGTTGATGAAATAAGAACAAATCTTGAAAACTATAAAGGCATCAAAAAAAGATTTGATGTAGTTCAAAAGAATGAAAAAATTGCAGTAATTGATGATTATGCTCATCATCCAACAGAGATAGAAGCAACAATGAAATCAGTTGAATTATACGACAATTTAACGAATATGAATAGAAGAGTTGTAATCTGGCAACCACATAAGTACTCAAGAACACATGATAATCTTGAAGGCTTTAAAAAATGCTTTAGAAGATGTGATGAACTTGTTATTCTTCCCATTTGGACAATTCCTGGAGAACAAGTATTAGACATAGATTTTGAAAAAGAGTTTGCTCAATATAACCCTATTTTTGCAGATAGTTTAAAAACATCAGATGGAAAAATAGAGTTAATAAAAGATGGACAAATTTTTCATTCTTTTGAAGATGGAATAATCTTAGGTGTTGGGGCAGGAGATATTACCTATCAACTTAGGCATTAACAAATCATAAACATTTTTATTATAAAGTATAATTGTAGTCCTTAAGAGGGGAGAGTATGAAAGTATTAGTTAGAAAGTTTTTAAAAAAAGAGTCAACATCTGGCATAATTTTAATGGTTGTTACTGCTTTAGCTTTATTATTGAGTAATACCTTTCTTTCTGAATTTTATAATAATATTTTACATACAAAAATTGAGTTAAAAATTGGGGATTTTTTAGAAATATCTAAGCCTATGATATTGTGGGTAAATGATGGGTTGATGGCAATTTTCTTTTTATTGATAGGTTTAGAGATAAAAAGAGAGTTGATTATGGGGCATTTGTCCTCTTTTTCTAAAATAGCTTTACCCGCTATTGCTGCAATAGGTGGAATGGTTGTTCCTGCATTAATATTTGTTTTTTTTAATTATGGTAATGATTTTGCAATGAGAGGTTGGGCGATTCCAACAGCAACTGATATTGCTTTTGCTTTAGGTATTGTATCTTTACTTGGAAAAAGAGTACCAAATTCCTTAAAAATATTTTTAATGGCACTAGCAATATTTGATGATTTAGGTGCTATTGTGATTATTGCACTATTTTATACCTCTCAGTTATCTTTTACCGCAATTGCAGGAGCTTTATTTTGTATTATTGCTCTTTACTTATTAAATAAGTGGGAAGTTACTCTTCTTGGAACTTATGCTATTGTAGGTTCTATTCTTTGGATATTTGTACTAAAGTCAGGTATTCATGCAACTCTTGCTGGTATTATTATTGCTTTTTTTATACCATTGAATGCAATTAATGAGAAGCATAAAAGAGTCTCTCCTGTTAGAACTTTACAGCACAATATTCATTTTTGGGTGGCCTTTTATATTCTACCGATCTTTGCTTTTGTAAATGCTGGTATTGATTTAAGAGATATGTCTTTAGAAAAAATAATGAATCCCGTATCTCTTGGAATAATTTTAGGTCTATTTTTAGGGAAACAAATAGGTGTATTTCTTTTTGCTTATTTAGCTGTTAAATTTAAATTTGCAAAGCTTCCTAGATGTACTACATGGGGACAAGTTTATGGAATATCTATCTTAACAGGAGTAGGTTTTACAATGAGTTTGTTTATAAACTCCCTAGCTTATCAAGATTCTGATATGTTTTTTTACACTGATAAATTAGGGATATTAATAGGTTCTTTTATTTCTGGAATTTTTGGATATTTGATTCTTAGATTTATTAAAACTAAGAGAAGATGTTCTGTTTAAATAGGTCTTATTGATCCATTACTTATTTGAATTTTCCCTTCAAGTTCAAGTTCCAAAATTTTATCTCCATATTTTTTTAAAGCTTCATCGTAAGTAGGGAATGTATTTAAATAAGAACTTAACTCATCACAAGCTTTTTTGATTTTTCCAAAATTGTTAAAAAAATTTTCCAAGTTATATATTGGTTCTATTAAACCTTTAGCTACGAGTGCTTGAGTACCTTTACTTTCATTAAGTCTATGGGGAATGGTATATACCTTTTTCCCCATTTTAAGAGCATAATCTATTGATCTTAAGCTTCCACTTTTTTCATCTGCTTGTGTAACAATTAAAACTTCGCCTAAGCTAACTACTATCTCATTTCTATGAACAAAAGTGTAGTTTCTTGCTTTTTCTTTCTCTTTATAGGCACTTAGAATTAAACCTTTTTCTTCAATTTCTTTTATTAGTTTTGTATTTACTGCTGGATATCTAATATCTAAACCATTTGCAATTACTGCAATAGTATTTGAACTACCTGCTGCTTTATGTGCAATTGCATCAACACCCATAGCAACACCACTTACTATTGTTATATCTCTTTTTGATAACTCATTTGAAATTTTATGTGTTAGCTGAACTGTATATTGAGAAGGTTTCCTTGTTCCTACAATTGATACTTTTCTATTTTGAAGTAAATTTGTATTACCTTTATAAAAAAGTTCTTTTGGATAGTTTTTCATAGAGTCAAGCTCTTTTATATGGAAGTTAATTGTATTTGGCATGATATTTTGATATTTCCTTTTTTATTAATTATTAAAAAGGTGCCTGTCCCCTTTATTTCTTTATTTATTTATCAAGAGTTTCAGAAAAAAGAGTAAAAGGTAAAAAAAGAAGAAAAAAGACTTTAAAACTTTTCATATTATATTACCTTTATAGATAAACAAACCATTTGACTTTATTTCCTATTTTTTTTGCTCTGGCTTTAAATAGTCTTGGTTTACTTCTAGTTTGTTGCTGGTATCTATAGTATGTATATGGAATATTTAAAGTATCTTTACTTCCATATTCAAAGCTTGGTTTTAATTGTTTTATATCAACAATAAGAGGGTAGCCTTTTCTCTTTCCTGTGCTTTTACGACTACCTACATATGATTCATGAGTCGATAATTTGTGTCTGGCTGAGGCATAATACTTTTTATTGGCTGCATAAACATGAGGAGCAAGTTTTTTAATATGTGCGGGGTTATAGTCTCCGTGTTTCTTTCTATACTTCATGGCTTTGTCTGCTAGATTAACATAAAACTTGAAAAGCTTAACAGGATCGTCAAAACCACCTCCACCAGTATTTGCAAAAGTAGTTGTACTACAAAGTAACAACATAGTTAAAATTAGTTTTTTTAGTTTGTTCATTTTTTTCCTTTTTTTTTAAGAGTGTTTTTTATATAAATATATTATAATACTATTTATTATCTGAACATATAATTAAATAAATTATATGTTTGCTGGTTTGAAGTATTGATTTAGTTCATCATTTGTATAGACGAATTGCTATTTTGATTTGTATTTATATTTATTTGTATATAGTCATTTTTCTTGTACTCAGTATTGTTATTAGTATTATCTTGAGTTATAGTGTTATCTTCAATGATGTTATCTCTATTATTTGAAAATATTTTATCAATATAAGTATTTGATGTAAAATCTTTGAAATCTAAATTTTCTAGAGTTTTGATTTTTTCATCAAAACTTTCTTTTTGTTTTATGTTTTCTATTTCATTTTGAAGTTTTTCTATATCTTCTTTTTGCTCTGTTTCTTGCATAAATCGTTTTGCAAAATCTTTAAAAGAATCAATTTTTTCATCAAGTACTTTTTCTTGATTTGTAGTTTGTATAATTTGAAAATCATTTGGTATTTTTACTTCATATCCTATAGGTAGACTCTTTGCTTCTTCTAATGTAAGCTTATTATATTCTAAAAGCTGTGCTGAAGAATATGGAGTGTCTTGGGCTATGTGAGAGATTAAGCAAGGGTGCCTGTCCCTATTTCTCCTATGTCCTATTTATTTAGTGTAGGTATTTGGTTTAGATAAATCATCTCTAATCCATCAAGTAGATGTTTTGACTCTTTTAATACTTTCATTGTAATTGAGTGTGGATGACAGATTGCTATTGCATATCCATTTTTCTTTGCTATTTTTATTGCTTTTTTTAGTTGGTTTTGAATATATCCATAATCTTGTTCATTGTCTAAAAATACGTTTCTTACAATATATGGCATTTGATATTTTTTAGCCATCTCTTTTGCTACAGTTTTTGCTGTTGTTCTACTATCCATAAAAATAAAATCATATTTTATTAAAGCTCTAAATAGTCTATCCATTCCTTCTTCATCAGCTGTAAATTTACTTCCTGTATGGTTATTTGTATATTTTGCATTAGGATACCATTTTCTAATTTGAGCAACTCGTTTTTCGATTTTTTCGTATGAATCACCTATATGTAAGGTATTTGTTTCTTCTCCTCTAAAGCTTGAAGCTTGCATAGGAAAGTGAATCATATAAAATGGTAAATTTTTTGCAATTCTTGCAGAGTGAGGGTGTCCTTTTGTTGGTGGTAGTAATGAAGCTGTGACAGTATATCCAATATCCTCAATTCTATTTAGTTGTCGTTGTGTTGTAACATCATCAACAATAATTGCAAGTTTTGGTCTGTTTGAAAGGGTAGGTTTGGGTGTATCTTTTACTTCTACTACTTTTTTTATATTTGTTGTTTTACTTTTTTCTGTAGTAGTTTGCTTTTTTACTATTTCTTGTTCTGTTATCTCTTTTCTGTGTTCTTCTATCTCTTGATCAATATACTCTTCATATAAATGTTTTGTATACTCTTCAAATTCATCTTTTTTTATCTCTATTTTGTCAAAATACTTATCTAATTCTTCTTCAGCTTTTTTTTCTACATTGGTTAATTCTTTTTTTATAGTAGTTTCTACTTTTTCAACTTTTTTTATTACTGTCTTATTTGCGCTATTTAATTTTTTTGTATCGGCATTATAAATTAAAAATCCAATTACAAGTATAAGTGCAATTATTATTACCAATAGGGTATTTAGTAATCTATAGTTTGTTTTTTGTTTTGAATGTTTTCGTTTTTGTTTTTTTTTAGTATGTTTTCGTTTTGTCATATAAGAAAGAGAGTTTAAAGCAAGGAGATATTTGCTTCTCCTTACTTTAAAGCATTATTAGTTTTTATCTTGTTGAACGATTTTTTTCTCTGCAATCCATGGCATCATAGATCTTAATTGTGCACCAGTTTGCTCAATTAAAGAAGCTCTATTGTTCTTTCTTTCAGCGTTCATTCTTGGGTATCCAGCTTGACCTTCTAAGATGAAGTCTTTAGCAAATCTTCCATCTTGAATCTCAGCTAATAATTCTTTCATAGCAAGCTTAGACTCATCATTGATGATTCTCTTACCAGCAATATAATCACCGTACTCAGCAGTATTTGAAATAGAATATCTCATATCTGCAATTCCACCTTCGTACATTAAGTCAACGATTAGTTTTAACTCATGTAAACACTCGAAGTATGCCATCATTGGGTCATATCCAGCGTCAGTTAATGTTTCGAATCCAGCTTGAACTAATGCAGTAGCTCCACCACATAATACAGCTTGCTCTCCGAATAAATCAGTTTCAGTTTCATCTTTGAAAGTAGTTTCAATAATACCAGTTCTTCCTCCACCTACAGCAGAAGCATAAGATTTAGCTAATTCTAAAGCAGAACCAGTTGCGTCTTGGTGAATAGCGATTAAGTCAGGAATTCCCCCACCTTTAACAAACTCAGATCTTACCGTGTGACCTGGAGCTTTAGGAGCAACCATGATTACATCATTAGTAGCTTCTGGTGCAATTCTTCCATAGTGAATGTTAAATCCGTGTCCAAATGCTAAAGTAGCGTCAGCTTTTAAGTTTGGCTTGATTTCGTTAGCATAGATATCAGCTTGGTTTTCATCTGGTAATAAAATCATTACAACATCTGCAGCAGCTGTTGCTTCCCCAACAGTTTTAACTTCAAAACCTTTAGCTTCAGCTTTTGCCCAAGAAGAACCACCTTGTCTTAAACCAACAACAACTTCAACACCTGAATCTCTTAAGTTTTCAGCGTGAGCGTGACCTTGTGATCCAAAACCGATCATTGCAACTTTCTTAGATTTGATTAATTCGATATTACAATCTTTGTCATAGTAAACATTTAATGCCATATTATACTTCCTCTAGTAAATTTTTGTTGGATTATATCGAAATAAAACTAATTTTTAGATAATATGTATGAAAATTAAAGAAGGACTACATCTTGCTTAAAGAGTTATTTACTAAACTACAAGACAAAAATTTAGAGTTTACAAAAGAAGAAAAAGAAAAATTAAAAGAGTTTATAGAAGATGGAATAATACTATTCAAAGATGAAAATTATGAATTAAACTCTAAGTATAAAGTAGGAACTGTAGAGGTAAATAAAAATAGAGCAGTATTAAGAGATTTAAATAATGAACATAAAGATGTAAGTTTAGACTTTGAGCACCTAAATGGTGCTTATGATGGTGATTTAGTCCTTGCAAAAAGAGTTTTCAATCCAAGAAGTAAAATAAAAGCAAAAGTTTTAAGAGTTTTTGATGGTAAAAAGAGTGATATCTTAGTTTATGTTAAAGGTGAAAACTATTTTACTGTAAAAGAGAATATTCAATTACAAACAAAAACTATTATAAAAGCAAAGGAGGGTGATGTTTTACTTGTAGATAGTAAAAATTTAGAGGTTTCTAAAAATCTAGGGAATATTGATGATGCAAAAATTGATGAGAAAATTTCTACAATACTTTACAAAGAAGATTATAGATATAAAAGATTAGAAGTTGACGCAAAAATGGATGACACTAGACAAAGAATTGATTTAACAGACCTTCCTTTTTGTACAATTGACCCAAACTCTGCAAAAGACCATGATGATGCTATATATTTTGATTGGCTAAATGCTATACTTTATGTTGCTATTGCTGATGTATCATATTTTGTAAAAGAGGGTAGTGTCTTAGATAAAGAGGCTTTTAAAAAATCAACCTCTGCTTATCTACCTGGAAAAGTTTTACCTATGCTTCCAAATGAGCTTAGTGAAGATATGTGTTCATTAAAAGAGGGAGTTGATAGATACTCTTATGTATTTAAAATTCATTTAAATTTAGAAAAACTAGAGGTTGAAAAATCTGAACTTTTTGAAGCAATAATAAACTCTCATAGAAAGTTTTCATATGGAAGAATAGATAGAGTTTTAGATGAAAAACTTGATACTTTTACAAAACAAGACAAAGAGATATTTGATTATTTAACTCCTTTATATGAGGTTACAAAATCATTTAGAAAGAAAAGA
This sequence comes from uncultured Campylobacterales bacterium, assembly GCA_947494995.1. Taxonomy (GTDB): domain Bacteria; phylum Campylobacterota; class Campylobacteria; order Campylobacterales; family Arcobacteraceae; genus Halarcobacter. The sequence goes on from CANLWY010000006.1 coordinate 80,737, forward strand.
TTAGAAAAAGGGTATGACTTTAGATCAAGTGAGTATAGACTAAGACTTGATAATAATAGCCAATTACAAAGTATTGAAGTTGAAACTTCATCTCCTTCTCATCAATTAGTAGAAGAGTGTATGCTTTTTGCAAATATTGAAGCTAGTAAAAAGGTAAACTCAGTTGGAATTTTTAGGATTCATGAAGAACCACCTTTTAAAGCAATTTCAAAATTAATTGATGATGTAAATGCTTTAGGAATTAAAGCAAAATTGCAAAATGATGTTCACGATACAATTACACATATTCAAGAGAAGGCAAAGCATTCATCATTAAGAGAAGAGATAGATGAATTAATAATTCATGCTCAGACACAAGCGAAATATTCATCAAGAAATTTAGGACACTTTGGATTAGGTTTTAAATCCTATTCGCACTTTACATCACCTATTAGAAGATATTCAGATTTAGTACTTCATAGGATGTTAAAGAGTAAGCAAACTCCAGAAAATATTGATGAAATTTGTGAACATATCTCAATTCAAGAGAGAAAAATAGATCAAATGGTTTGGGATTATGAAGATAGAAAATATACTAGATGGGCAGCAAAAAATATTGGTCTTGAGGTTAAAGCTAAAGTAACTGATAATGAAAAAGGTACTTGTGTAACTTATGGACAAATTGCAGGTGCAAAGATATACTTAGATAATTACAAAGGTCAGGCTTTGTTCTCTAAAATAAGAGTAGTGATAAAATCAGCTGATATTATCTCTAAAAAAGTAATAGGGAGCGTGAAATACTAATGGATTTAGAAAAACATTGGGATACAATTTTCTCAACTTCAAATGATGATGTTTTAGGATGGTTTGAAAAAGATTTTTCTCAAACAAAAAAGTTTTTAGAAAAAGTTGAAAACCTAGAAGAAGCAACAGTTTTTGTATCTGGTGCAGGTGTTTCAAGAGTGACTGATGAATTAGCCAAAAGAGCTGGAAAGACTATTTTAAATGATATTAGTAAAGAGGCTTTAAATAGTTTAAGAAATAGAATTTCAAATGATAAGGTAGAGTATTTTTTACATGATATATCTAAACCTTTTGAAAAAAGTTGTAATCTTTGGATGGATAGGGCGGTTTTACATTTTTTGACAGATGAAAAAGATATTCAAGAGTATTTTAAAAGTTTAAAAAAATCATTATTGAAAAATGGATATGTTTTATTTGCCCAATATACCCAAGGGACTGCTACAAAGTGTGCAACATTACCTTTACATCAATACTCAATTGAAGAGTTTAAAGAAAGACTTGGAAATGATTTTGAGTTAGTTTGTAGTGAGGATTATAATTATACTATGCCAAATGGGAATAATCGTCTTTATATTTATGCACTGTTTAAGAAGAACTCTTAAACAGTTATAATCGTTTCACCTGATTTTATCCAGTCACTTAAAAATTCTCCTGTATAAAATACATCAATATTACAAGAGTTTAAACCTTCAGTGATCTCCATATTATCTGCACATTTTAAACAAGCTACAACTTTAACTCCATCTTTTATCATGAGTTTCACTTTTTCTTGTATATCTTTATCTTGGGCTATTAGTTTTTGGCTAGCTCCCCAAACTAAAACAGTAACCTCGTCCATCCAACCATTTAGCTTTGCATTATGTGCATAAAGTAAAACCATGTTTTCTGCACTATCTTTATTATCTGTTGTCCATAAAATTTTTGCTTCTTTTTGCATAACTTTCCTTTTTTGAACTGATTATAACAAGGAAACTTTTATCTTTTTTTATAAAATAAAAATAGTTTAAAAAGCATATCTTTGATACTATTTTAAATTTAAAATAATAAGGTTTATAATGAGAATTTTACATGCACTTGCCCAAAGACCAGGAAGAACTGGAAGTGGGGTTTTTTTACAACAGTTATTTAAAATTGGACTTGAAAAGGGTTTTGAACAAGCTGTTCTTGCTGGTGTTCCTATTAATGAACAAGAGCCTGACATTGATAATCTTGATTTAAACAATTTTTATCCAGTATTATTTGAAACATATGAGTTAAATTTTCCTGTTGTTGGTATGAGTGATGTAATGCCTTATAAAAGTACTAAGTATAGTGAAATAGATAAAGAGATGTATGACGCTTATGAAAAAGCTTTTAAAAAAGTTATCAAAGAAGCAGTAGAAAAGTTTAAACCTGATATTGTGATTTGCAATCATATATGGCTTTTATCAACATTTATCAAAGATTTATATCCTAATCTAAAGGTCTTAACACTTTGTCATGGAACAGATTTAAGACAATTAGAGTTAGCAAAAAATTTAGCTTCTATTGTAAAACAAAAGGCTATAAGATGTGAATATTTCTTCGCTTTAAACTCAGTTCAAGCTCAAAAGATAAAAAAAGAGTTTAATGTAGATGATAAACAAGTAGTTGTAAGTGGAAGTGGATATAACCCTGATATGTTTTTCCCAATTAAAAGAGAAAAAAATGAAAAAGTAAAAGTTGTATATGTTGGTAAAATGTCAAATGCTAAAGGTGTACCACAATTGTTAAATGCTTTTAATGCTTCAAAAAATCATAAAAATATGCAGTTAAGTCTAATAGGAAGTGGAAGTGGAGCTGAAAGTGAAAAGATTCTTGAAAGTATAAATGATAGAAAATCTGAAATAAACTATCTAGGAAGAGTTGAACAAGATGAGCTTGAAAAGTTTTTACGAACTTGTGATATTTTTATTTTACCTTCATTTTATGAAGGCTTACCCCTTGTAGTAATTGAAGCTTTAGCTTCTGGTGCAAAAGTTATATGTACAGATTTACCAGGCTTAGATGATTTTCTAGGGGAAGAGTTTAAAAAACTTGATGCAATAAGATATGTAAAAATGCCAAGGCTTAAAAATATAGATACTCCATATGAAGAAGATATAGAAGCTTTTGAAGAAGAACTTACTAAAAAGATAGATGAAGTAAGTCTTGAAGTTTTATCAAACAATGAATATAAGATAGATGAAGTAATGAAACTTTTAGAAGATAAGAGTTGGAATGGTTTATTTAATAGATTAGAAAAGTACTTTTAAAAACAATTAGGTTAATATTTCATCATGTATAAAAACGAATTCGATAACTTATTAAATCAAAACAAAACTTTCTCTGCTTATATGTTCTATGGTCAATCAAATTTTTTAATTGAACACTATACAGATATTGTGGCTTCAAGACTAGGAAGTCCAGACGAGATAGAGAAGTTATATTTTGATGATTTTAATTTTAAATATGCGAAAGATAAACTTCTTCAGTCTTCTTTATTTGCATCTAATAATATTCTTGTAATTAAACTTGATAAAAAATTAAATAAAAAAGAGTGTGTAGAGTTAATCGAAGCTTGTAATATAAACCTAGATTCAAAGGTAATCTTTGCTTGTATGGGTGATACTGACTTTAAAACAATGGGTGGATACTTTACTCAGAAGCTAAATGCTGTAAGTGTAAGAATGTTTTCTCCTTTTCCCAATGAAGCTGTAAGAATTATAGAAACTCAAGCTAAAGAGCTTGGTATTAATTATGAAATGTCAGCTTTAAACAATCTATATTTTATGCATAGACAAGATTTATCTTTATGTGTAAATGATTTAAAAAAACTTGCAATTCTAGATGAAAGAATTACTCCTGATACAGTTTACAAACACTGTTTTGGAATAGGAGCAGTAAATTTTGAGGACTTTTTACACAACTTAATGTCTGGACAAGATATAAGTGATGATTTATCACTGATTTTAGAAGAGGGTATGAATGAAATATATCTTTTAAATCAAATTACATCTTTTGTACAACAGTTATTTATGATAAGTTCTTACGCAAGAATTCATGGAAGTGCAAATGCTAAAGAAATTTTAGGATTTATTCCTCCTAAAAATGTTTGGGAAAAGAAGTCTCGACTCGCAATAAATATCAAACCAGATAGCTTTTTAGAGATAATGAATTTCCTTTTAAAAATAGAACTAGAACTAAAATCTTCAAAAATTTCAAATCAAAATCTATATCTTCAGGCAAGTCTAAGAAAAATATCAGTTTTAATTAGATAAAATCTCAGACTTTACAAAAAACCTTGCTGATATTTGTAAAGATACCGGCACAAACTATAAGGAGATTAGATGTCAAAATTAAAACATTATGAAACAATGTTTATTATCAAGCCTACACTAACTGAAGAAGAGACTGTAGCACAAATTGATTTAGTTAAATCAACTATTGAGAAAAATGGTGGAGAAATCGTAGCTTGCGATGATATGGGTTCTAAACAATTAGCTTATGAAATTGAAAAGAACAAAAGAGGTTACTATTTCGTAGCATACTTCAAAGGTCAACCTTCAGGACTTGCTGAAATTGAAAGACAATACAGAATCAACGAAAATATTTTAAGATTCATTTTCATTAAATATGAAAACAAAAAAGAAATCGCAGCGTGGACAAAACTAAGCGATGAGGCAGCTAAAAAAGCTAACTAATCAAAATTTTATAGGAACATCTTATGTATAACAAAGTAGTATTAGTAGGAAACTTAACGAGAGATATTGAACTAAGATATATGCCAAGTGGTTCTGCATTAGCAAAATCTGCAATTGCAACTAGCCATAAGTATAAATCACAAACTGGTGAACAAAAAGAAGAAGTTTGTTTTTTAGATTTTAATATTTTTGGAAGATCTGCTGAGGTTGCTAATCAATACCTAAGAAAAGGTTCTAAAGTTTTATTAGAGGGAAGATTAGTATTTGAACAGTGGACAGCACAAGATGGTTCTAACAGAAGTAAACATGCTCTTAGAGTAGATAGTATGAAAATGTTAGATTCAAAAGCAGATTCACAAAATATGGGTGGTGGTGCTCCAATGGATAACCAGCAATCATATAGTGGTGGAAACCAAGGTGGATATAATCCTCAGTCTAATCAATACAATCAACAACAAGCTCCTCAAAACAATATGGGTCAAAATAACTATGGTGGTATGAATAATCAAGCACAACAAATGCCTGAGCAAAAAATACCTGAAATTGATATTGATAATGATGAAATACCTTTCTAGAAAACAAGGATAAGAAAATGGCTGAAAGAAGAAAATACGGAAAAAAATATTGTAAATATACAGAGATGAAAATTGATTTCATCGATTATAAAAATGTAGATTTATTAAAACTGTCTATGAGTGAAAGAGGTAAGATTATGCCTAGAAGACTTACTGGTAACTCTAAAAACTCTCAAGAAATGGTTGAGAAAGCAATCAAGAGAGCTAGACACATGGCATTAGTTCCATATATTGTAAATACTCAAGATGTAACTGACGCAGCATACGCAAAACACTAGTAAATATTAAATAGTTTACTTAAAAAGGGAGAGGCTTTTGTCTCTCCCTTTTTTTATATTTAGGATTATTATGATAACCATTCCTATTATTAAGATGAACTTAAGAATACTTTGATTACAATTTCAATAACTATTATCAAAACATGAATTAATCAAAGGATAAATATGATAAAAAAATTAGCTTTAAGTGCACTTGTATTAGCAAGTTCAGTATATGCAGCAAACGAAGTAAATGTTTACTCAACAAGACATTATGATACTGATAAAAAACTATTCAAAATGTTTGAAGAAAAAACTGGAGTTAAAGTAAAAGTTGTAAAGGCTAAAGCAAAAGCTTTAATCAAAAGAATTGAGAGTGAAGGTTCAAAATCTCCTGCAGATGTATTAATCACAGTAGATGCTTCTGGATTATACAAAGCAAAAGAAAAAGGACTTTTTCAATCAGTTGAATCTGATGTATTAAACAAAAATATTCCTGCACAATTAAGAGATAAAGATAACCAATGGTTTTCATTAACAAAAAGATCAAGAGTTACAGTATATAGATTAGGAACAGGAATTGAAAAAGAGTTATCAACTTATGAAGATTTAGCAGACCCAAAATTTAAAGGTCAAATTATGGTAAGATCTTCAAATAATGCATATAACCAATCTCTAATGGCTGCAATGATTGCACACCATGGTGAAGAAAAAGCATTAGAGTGGGCTAAGGGTGTAGTTGCAAATATGGCTAAAGCTCCTAAAGGAAATGATAGATATCAAGTAAAAGCTGTTGCTAATGGAATTGGAAAAGTTGCTATTGCAAATACTTATTATATTGGTAAAATGGTAGGAAATAAAGATGTTTCTCAAGCTGAAGCTGTTAAAAAAGTGAAAATTTTCTTCCCTAAATTTGAAAATGGTGGAACTCACGTGAATGTATCTGGTGCAGGTGTTATTAAAACTGCTCCAAACAAAGATAATGCAGTTAAGTTTATTGAGTTCTTAGCATCTAAAGATGCACAAGGTTTATTTGCCGCAGGTAACTTTGAATATCCAGTTTTATCTGGAATTGAGCCATCAGATTTAGTTAAATCTTGGGGAACTTTCAAAGATGATACAATATCAATTAATACTTTAGGTGAAAATAATGCAAAAGCTGTTAAAATCTTCGACCAAGCAGGTTGGAAGTAATAAACAGAAAGGCTTTTATTTTACATTGAATTATTTTAATAAACTTACAATAAGTAGTGTTTTTTTAACACTACTTATTTCTATTCCCGCAATTATTCTTTTTTCGAATATATTTTCAAGTAGTGAAAACTGGCAACATTTAGTAGATACTGTACTATTTGAATATATATTTAATTCTCTTTATATAATGATTGGAGTTGCTTTTTTAACTTCTGTAATTGGATTTACTACAGCTTATATAACTTCACTTTTTACCTTTACTGGTTCAAGGTTTTTTCATTATGCTTTAATTTTGCCTTTTGCTATTCCAACATATATTGTTGCATATGCTTATGGTGGAATGTTTGATATTACAGGAACAGTTACAACTTATATTTTAAATCTTATGGGAAAAACTCTAGATGAAGTCTACTTTATGGATATTATGTCTATAGAGGGTGCTATTATTGTAATGTCACTTGTACTTTACCCTTATGTATATCTTATTTCAAAAACATATTTAAAAGCAGAATCAAGCTCTATTATTGATGCTTCAAGAACAATGGGATTATCTAACTTTAAAATCTTTTATAAAGTAATTATTCCCATATCAAGACCAGCAATTGTTGCAGGAGCAATACTTGCTGTAATGGAAGCTGTTGCTGATTATGGTGTAATGGATTATTATGGAGTTTCTACTTTTGTAACAGGTATATTTAGAACTTGGATAGGAATGGGAAGTGTAGAAGATGCTTCTAAACTAGCCTCTATGCTTATGCTTTTCATTTTCTTGCTTATTTTTATTGAAAGATATCAAAGAAGAAATAAGAGATATAAAAGTTCAGGAAAGGATTTTAAACCAATTACAAAACAGAAACTTACTGGTAGTAAAAATCTTTTTGCATTTATGATTTGTTTTATTCCTTTTTTCCTAGGATTTTTATTGCCATTTTCTCAAATGTCTTATTGGTTTTATCTTTCATATGAAGATGTAATTGATGAAGACTTCATGACACTTTTATATCAAACTTTAACTCTTGGAGTTACGAGTGCTTTACTTATTACAGTTTTAGCTTTTATTTTTGTATATAATGTAAGACTTCATAAAAATAGACTTGCTGAAGGTTTAACTCAAACATCTAAGCTTGGATACTCAATTCCAGGTGCTGTTGTTGCAGTTGGTATTTTAAGCTTTTTTTCTGTGGTTGATAAAAGCTTTGATATATTGATAAGTGGAACAGTTATTGCAGTAGTTTTTGGATATGTTGTAAGATTTATTGCAATTTCAATAAATAATTATGAATCAGGATTTAGTAAGATACCTCAAACTTATGATGATGCTTGTAAAACTATGCAAATAGGAAGTTTTAAAACATTTACAAAAGTAACTTTCCCTTTGATTAAAGGGTCTATGATGGCAAGCTTTATTGTGATTTTTATTGAAGTTATAAAAGAGCTTCCTCTTACAATGGTTTTAAGGCCATTTGATTTTGATACTCTAGCAGTTAGATCACATGAATTAGTAGGTCAAGCACAGGTTTTTGAATCAGCAGTACCTGCAATGTTTATTGTTGGGTTTGGAATAGTTTCAGTACTTATACTAGCTAGAAAAATGGTGAAGGATTAGGATGTTAGGTATTAGTGTAAAAGATTTTGGAATATCTTTTGGAAATATGAAGATTTTAGATAATGTCTCTTTTGATGTAAAACAAGGGGAAATTGTAACTATACTAGGACCAAGTGGTTGTGGGAAAAGTACAATATTAAGAGCAATTGCATCTTTACAAGATGAATATAAGGGTGAAATATTTGTAAATGAACACTGCTTAATTCAAGATGGACAAAAAAAATGCCACAAGGATATAGGATATATCTTTCAAGACTATGCTCTTTTCCCTCATTTAAATGTAAAAGAGAATATAGAGTTTGCTCTTTATAGATTGAATGTAAATGAAAGACAAAGAAAAGTAGATGCTCTTTTAAAACAGTTTGATTTAGTAGAACATAGAAATAAACAAATTCATGAATTAAGTGGTGGACAACAGCAAAGAGTTTCTATTGCTAGAGTACTTGCTTATGAACCAAAGGTTTTATTGCTTGACGAACCTTTTGCAAACTTAGATACAATCCTTAGAAACAGAACAAAAGTTTGGTTAAAAAAATTAATAAAAGATTTAGGTCTTAGTGCAATTCTAGTAACTCATGATCAAAAAGAAGCTTTATCTATGTCTGATAGAATTGCAATTATTAATAATAGAAAGATCGAACAGTTTGGAACCCCTAGAGAGCTTTTTGAAGAGCCAAAATCACTCTATATTGCAAATTTCTTAAATAAAATAAATGAACTACCTGATAATTTACTTGAAGATTTAGGTAGAGAGGTATCAAATGAAAATGTAGGAATTATTTCTATAGATAAAATAGAAGTTGTAAATGATAGTTCAAAAATAAAAGCTACAATTTTAGATATATCTTTTTGTGGAGATTATTATGAACTACATGTCTCTTTAGATGCTTATGACAATAAAGAGTTACTTGTAAAATCTTATTGTTTAAAATGTCTAGATAGCGATGAGTATTGTTATTTAGATATTAATTTAGAAGATATAAAATCAGTTAGAAAATCTATCTGATTTTATAATAATCTCTTTTAACTCTTTTATTTCATTTTGTAAAGACTTTATCTCTGTTTTTAACTCATCTTCTGAGCTTTGAACTTCTTGAATCATTTCTATTTCTTCTTCTTTTAAAAGTGCCATTGCATCAACAATAATTGCAACTACAAGGTTAATCATTACAAATGTAGCTATAAATATAAAGGGTAAGAAAAAAGTCCAAGCAAGTGGATGTTGTTCCATTATAGGCCGTACAATACCCATAGACCAAGATTCTAAAGTCATAATCTGAAATAGAGTATAAAAAGACTCTCCTAAGGTTCCAAACCATTGAGGAAAACTCTCTGCATAAAGATTTGTAGCCATAATTGCAAATACATAGAAAATAAGTGACATTAGTCCTATAATAGACAACATACCTGGAATTACAGAAATAAGTGCTGCAACTATCTTTCTCATTTGAGGAACTACCGTAATAAGTCTAAATAGTCTTAGAACCCTTAATATTCTTAGAACTGCAAAGCCACCTGAAGTTGGCATTAGTGATATAGCTACAATAAAGAAATCAAATAATGACCAAGGGTCTTTAAAAAATGATAGTCTATATGTCATGATTCTAAGGATAATTTCTATAGTAAAGATAGTAATTACGAATTTATCAAAGATATGTATAAATGTGCCAAATGAAGCCATAAAGGGTTTTGAAGTTTCAAGTCCCATGGTTATACCATTTATGATAATAAGGGTTATGATGAAGTTTTGAAATAGTTTTGATTCTACTAGTTGTTTTATTTTTTGCATTTTTCTTTTCCCATAAAGTTTTTTATTAGAAGAAGGTTGTTTTTATATGAGTTCCAAAGCAAGAGCTTTGGAACAAAAAGTGATTGTTATAGTTTTTCCCAAACAACACCATTTGGTGTATCCATAATAGAAACCCCAAGTTTAGAAATCTCATCTCTTATTTTATCAGCAGATTCAAAATCTTTATTTTTTTTAGCTTCAGTTCTAGCTTCTATTAAACTTTCTATTTTTGAAATATCATCTTCAGATATTCCAAATTGAAAATATTTATAAGCGTCAGATGAACCAACACCTATTACTTCATCGATAAATTCTAAAGTAGCTACAAGCTCTTTTTTGAAAGCTTTGTTTTTAGGCTCTTTATCTAAAGTCTCATTCGCTTTATTTATATATTCATCTATAATTGAAATAGCTTTTGCAGAGTTTAAATCATCATTTAAAGCTTCTAGTAAATCAGTTTTAAAATCTTTATTTACAGCAGATTTTCCACCACCATAAACTCTTTTTTTCACTCTATATAGTTTGTCTAATCTTTTTTTAGATGCGATTAGGTCTTCTTCATTGAAATTGAAGTTTGCTCTGTATTGAGCTGTTAATAAATAGAATCTTACAACTTCACCTGAGTATGATTTTAAAATATCTTTTAGGAAAAACGAGTTTCCTAAAGATTTACTCATCTTTTCTCCATCGATTGTTACAAAACCGTTGTGCATCCAGTATTTTGCTAAATCGGCTTTTGTTGAACATCTTGTTTGTGCTGCTTCATTTTCATGATGTGGGAATAGAAGGTCAGCTCCTCCACCATGGATATCAATTTGAAAAGGCTCATCTTTATAGGCTAGATGTTTGTTTATCATTGCAGAACATTCAATATGCCAACCAGGACGTCCTTTCCCAAAAGGTGATTCATATGCAACATCATCAGCTTTTTCAAATTTCCATAGAGCAAAATCTGAAGGATTTCTCTTTTCTTGATTTGATTCAACTCTTGCTATTGAGTTTTCATCACTAGCACGTTTTGAAAGGCTTCCATAGTTTTCATCTTTTGATACATCAAAATATACACCATCACTTATAGCGTATGCAATATCTTTTGACATTAAATCTTCAATCATATCAATCATGATTTGAACATTCTCTGTTGCTTTTGGTTCGAGTGAATTTGGAAGAATATTTAGTATATCCATATCATTTTTGTACGCATTGATATACTCACTTGTTACATCTTCTAAACTTCTTCCTGTCTCATTCATCTTTTTGATAATTTTATCATCAATATCAGTAAAGTTTTTTGTCATAGTAACATTGTAGTTATTTGCTTTTAGAACTCTATGTAGTAGGTCAAAAGCGATTGCAGAACGTGCGTGTCCTAAGTGTGAATCATCATACACTGTAGGACCACAAACGTAGATTTTTACATCATTGTTTTTTATAGCTTCGAACTTTACTTTCTCTTTTTTAACTGAGTCGTAAATCGTGATATTTGTCATTATTTAAATAGTGCCTCTAAACTTGCTGTATCAGTTGTTTTTTCTTCTGCTTTTGGATCACCTGTATTTCCAACTAATCCTCCACCAACTTCTTTTAACTCAATATCATATTTTGTAAGCATTGATGCAAGTCTAATATTTAAACCTGCTTTTCCAATAGCTTTAGATTTTTGGTCAGATGGAATTGTAACAACTGCTTTTCCTTTATCATTTCCTTCTGCATATTTTTCAATTTTTACACTTGAGATAATTGCAGGAGATAAAGCACGTGCTATAAACATTTCTGGAACATTTGAGTATTCAACACAGTCAATGTTTTCACCACTTAATTGTTTTGACACTGCTCCAATTCTAACACCTTTTACACCTACTATTGAACCAATTGGGTCAATATTTGCATCTGTAGTAGAAAGTGCAATTTTAGCTCTAGAACCAGGAATTCTAGCACTTGCTTCAATAGCAATTACTTCATCTTTTAATTCAGGAACTTCTGATGCTAAAAGTGATTCTAAGAATTTTGGAGATGTTCTAGAAATTTCAACAATAAGGCCATTTTGCTTATCAATATTTACACCTCTAACAACTGCTTTAACTGTATCTCCTACTTTAAAGCTTTCACCTTTGATTCTAGATTTTCTTGGAAGCATACCTTTAACTTCACCTATTTCTACAAAAGTATTCTCTTGTCTATCAACTCTTGTAACACTTCCAGCAATTGTTTTTCCAACTTTATTTTTATATTTACTAAGAAGTGACTCTTCTAAAAATCTTTGAATTCTATATTCAAAATTGTTATGTAAAATAGTAGCGGCATTTCTTCCCATATTTTCAAATTCTAAATCATAATTAACAAAGTCCCCGATCTCTAAATCTTCATCAATTTCTTTTGCTTCGTCAAAAGAGATAAAATTCTCTTTGCTGATGATGTTATCATACTCATCAACACCATCTTCTAATAATCTTTCGTCACCATTTTCTACAACTTCGATTTTTTGAAATAGTTCTAATTTTTTATTTGTTCTATCAATTTCTGCATCGTATCTTAGTGTTGCATCAACCATTTTTTCGGCTGTTTTAACTAATGCTTCTTTTAGAGCATTTTCAACATCTTCTATTTTAAGACCTTTTTCATAGGCAATAGAATCTAAAATATCTATAATTTTATCCATTAAATAACCTTCTTTTTTTGACATTGAAATGTAATGTTTTGATTTTCAATGTAGAGTAGGTCATTATTATACCATAAAGAGCTTTTATAGAAATTAAAGCAACTTTAAGATAAACTATCTAGCTAATTTAAAAACATAAAGGTTTAATGATATGGAATTATTACTTGCAAGAAATGAACTAACTGAAAAACCAAAGAAAGTTCAACTTGACAAAATCAAAGAAGAGTTACAAAAAGATGGAGAAAAAATATTTTATTTTGATAGAGATAACTCACATAAAGATATGATGTCTTTAGTTGATGCCTTAGAAGATGAGGACTATAATGTATACTTCAGAGAAGTAAAATACGGTCTAGCAGACGATGAATATATGTATGAGGTTCATGCTCTGTAAAAAGCATAAAAAAGAACTATATGAGTAAACAAGAAGAAAAAAAACTATTTATTGAAACACTTGGTTGTCAAATGAATGATACAGACAGCCAACATATTATTGCTGAACTAAAAGAGCATAAAAACTATTCAGTTACTAGTGATATGGAAGATGCAGATCTTATTATTATCAATACCTGTTCAGTAAGAGAAAAACCAGTTCAAAAACTGTTTTCAGAAATTGGGCAGTTTAATAAAAAGAAAAAAAACAGTGCTAAGATTGGAGTTTGTGGTTGTACAGCTTCTCATCTTGGTGAAGATATTATGAAAAGAGCGCCCTATGTTGATTTTGTATTAGGTGCTAGAAATATTTCAAAAATCAAAGATGTTGTTGATACAAAAGGTGCAGTTGAAATTGATATAGATTATGATGATTCAACTTATCAGTTTGCAGCATCTGGAATGAATATGTACAAATCTTCTGTAAATATTTCAATAGGATGTGATAAAGAGTGTACTTATTGTATCGTTCCAGCAACAAGAGGAGATGAAATCTCTATTCCTCCTGAAATGATTGTACAACAAGTACAAAAAGAAGCAGATAGAGGAATTAGAGAGATTACACTTTTAGGACAGAATGTAAACTCTTATGGAAGAAGATTCTCTGATAAAAGAGAAAAATACTCTTTTACACAATTACTTAGAGACGTATCAGAAGTAGAAGGAATTGAAAGAATTAGATTTACTTCTCCACATCCACTTCATATGGATGACGAGTTTATTGAAGAGTTTGCAAAGAATCCAAAAATCTCAAAATGTATTCATATGCCACTACAAAGTGGTTCAACATCAGTTCTTAGAGCTATGAAAAGAGGATACTCAAAAGAAGGTTTCTTAAAAAGAGCAAAAAAAATCAGAGATATGGTTCCAAATGTTAGAATCACAACTGATATTATTGTAGCTTTTCCTGGTGAAACACAAGAGAATTTTGAAGATACAATTGATGTAATCAATCAAGTTAAATTTGATCAAATATTTAACTTCAAATATTCACCAAGACCAAATACTGCAGCTTTAGAGTTAGCTGATCAAGAGATTCCTGATGAAATTGGAAGTGCAAGACTTACAGAAGTAATAGAACTTCATAAAAAACATCAAAGTGAATTAATGAATGCATATATTGGAAAAACAGTAAATGTATTTTTTGATTCTTTAAAAGCTAATGGAGAAGTTGCTGGATTTACAGATAATTATTGCCAAGTTTTTGTAAAAGGAAGTGATGATCTTCTTGGAAAGTTTGTTGATGTTAAAGTAACTGATGCAACAAGAACAGCTTTAAAAGGTGAAGTGGTTAGCTAAATGAAAACTATAAGAAACTATTTTCTTACTAAAATAGCACCTTTTTTCTTACAGTTAGTAGTTAGATTTATCTATCTAACTTCTAAAAAAAACTTTCACTATGCTAGTGTTGATGATAATGAAACTGTTATCATTGCAATGTGGCATGGTGACCTTTTAATGCAACCTTTAAACTATAGAAAATTTAGACCCAAGGGTACTGTTAAAGTTATTGTTAGTGAACATAAAGATGGCTTAATTATTAAAAAAGTTTGTGAATTTCTTGGTGTAGGAGGAATCCCTGGTTCTTCATCAAAAGGAGCAATAAAGGCTTTAAAGAATGCTCTAAAAGAGATAAAAAATGGTGTTGACGTTGCAATAACGCCTGATGGTCCTAGAGGACCTAGGTTTTCAGTAGCAGATGGAATTGTAGCAATTTCTAAAAAAACTAAGACAAGAATTGTTATACTAAATAGTATTCCAAAAAATTATTGGCAAGTAAATTCTTGGGATAAATTTGTTATTCCAAAACCTTTTGGTACAATAGATTTTTATGCTTCACAGCCACTTGATATTTCAGAACTTGAAGTGGATGAAGCCAAAGAATTAATAAAAGAAAAAATGCTTATAAATGCAATAAAGTAAGGTTTTATAAAAGATGTTTGCAAAAGAGTCTTTATATATAAATGCTATAAAATATAATGCACAGCTAAAAATCAACTATAAGAAATTGGAAAACAATGATATAGTTGAAACAAATAGTTCAACATTTATTGCAAAAGATGATATCTTAGGAAGAGATATAGCTACTAAATTAGTTGCAAAGTCTTCTGAACTTGATAACTCTTATATTTCATCTTTATTAATTCAAGACGATACTAAATTTATAAGAAAAAGCCAAACTAAATTAAAAGATTATGCAGTAACTTCTTTAAACAATGAATATAATATCGCTGTTTCAAGGAATACTCTTTTTGAAACAAAGAACTACTTTGAAAAATGTGGAGTTGATTATATTTTTTCTGCTTATCATGTATTAAATTTACATATAGAACAAAATCCTTGTAATAACAATCTTTTAATTTTACTTTTTAATAACCAAGCATTTTGTGTAATATTAAACTCAAAAGGTGAAATTGTATTTAATAAAAAAGTTGACTTAACTGCTTTTGAAGAGGTACAAGATAGTGAGTTTTATGAAAATGAGGTTTTAGGACAAAAGCTTTATGATGAAGTTTATGCTTTAGAAATACATGAGCTTATAAAAAATACTATAGAAGAGTTTTATTCAATTACAAAAAATATTTTTATAGAGAAGGTTTCCCTTTTATATAATTTAAAACTTATTTCAGATGAACAAATAGAACAAATGAGTGAAGAGTTTATGATTGATGTAACTTATCATCCAATTTCAGTTGATGAAGAGTTATTTGAGTTATCAAAAGATTCACATACCCATAAGAGCTTTATTAAGCCTAGAAAGAAATCAAATAGTAGTTTAAAAACTTTCTTTTTGTCATTTTTTATGATAGCTACAATTTTAGCTGTAGGGTATTTATTTTTACCAATAAATGAAATTTTTAATAAGCAAGTATCAAATCCAACTCCTGTAAAAAAAGTTGAAAAATCAATTGATCTTCCAAATCATATAGAAATAAACTCAAATTTAGAGATGAGAGTTTTAAAATCTTTAGAAATGATACCTTATGATGTAGTTTTAAAAGAGTTGGTTTTAGAAAAAAATCTATTTAAAATGGATATTAACCTTATAAATAAAGATACATATATTAAAGTTCTACAACCTGAACTTCTAAAGTCATATAATATAACGGATATTCAATTTAAAGAGACAAAAACACCAGTTCTTGAAGCACTTGTAAGAGCTGAGGGAGTTAAAGATAAAAAGAAAGTTATCTTCAAAGATTATAAAGATTCATATATTGAAAATGAGTTTATGCCTATTATTAGAGTAACAGAACAAATAAAAATTCTTTTTCCTGAAAATGCAATAGTAACTTTTAAATCAAACTTCAAATCAGATGTAGTAACTTTCAACTATTTAGTAAATGTAATTATTCAAAGACCTTTAGAGTTTTTTGATATAGTAAATAGATTGAACAATGAGTTATATTCTGTGAATATTACATATCCAATTAGTTTTATAAAGATAGAAGCTGGAATTGAAGTGGAGTTTACCCTTCAGTTTCATCAGCCAAAATAAAAAAGTAAAATTAAGACTTTTACCAAGTCTTAATTTCATTATAAATAGAATCTCTCTCCACAGGAGTAAACCCAGAGTTTTTGATAAGGTCTACAAAGTTTTGTAAAGGCATACCATGTTTACTTGCAGCTCCTGCTGCACTTTGGATTGATTCTCTTTCAATTGTTCCATCTAAATCATTTGCTCCAAACTCTTGCGCTAATAGGGCTAATTTTACTGTTGAAGTAACCCAATAAGCTTTTATGTGAGGGATGTTATCAAGTAAAATTCTTGCTATTGCCATAGTTTTTAAAATCTCTTGACCTGTAAGGAAATCTTTTACTTTTAGGAAGTTATTCTCTTTTTGATAAACTAGAGGAATGAAGGCATTAAATCCTCCTGTTTCATCTTGTAAGTCTCTTAGTCTTAGCATATGGTCTATTCTATGCTCTCTTGTTTCTACATGTCCAAAAAGCATAGTCGCATTGCTTTGGTGTCCAGACTTATGCCAAAGTTTATGAATATCAAGCCATTGTTGTGAAGTTACTTTTCCTCCACAGATTTTTTTTCTCACCTTTTCATCAAAAATTTCAGCTCCACCACCTGGCATAGAATCAACTCCACTTTCAACCATTTTTTCAATAATTTGTTCGTATGTTAAGTTATACTCTTGGGCTAAAAAATGAATTTCCGCAGCTGTTAAAGCTTTTACATGAATATGAGGAAATTTTTCTTTGATTTTTCTAAATACATCTAAATACCACTCTAATCCAGTATCAGGGTTATGAGCAGAAACGATATGTACTTCTTTGATATCATTTTTTGAAGAGTTTTCAACAATATTTAAAATCTCTTCATGACTCATTGTATAAGGGTTAGGGTTTTTTCTACTTGCACTATATGCACAAAATTGACAAACATCTTTACAAATATTTGTAGGATTTATATGTCTGTTAATATTAAAATATGTTTTATCCCCATGTTTTTCTCTTCTAATTTCATTTGCAATATTTGCTAATTCAAATAGGTCTAAATCATAAAGCTTTATAGCCTCTTCATACGAAAGTCGTTCTTTGTTTTGTAGTTTTTCTAAAATACTCATATATTCTCTTACTTAATTTATTTATTTACAATCTATATCTTTACTGTATCCACCTCTGTTTCCTCTATGAACAAACCCAATACACTCTTTATTTAGAGTATTGTCATGAAAGGTAACTTTGTATACAGTACTTTTTATTTTTGTTTCTTTATCTTCAACACTAAGTTTATTGATAACTCTTACATCTGAAATATTTTTATATCCAAGGCTTGATAGAACCTCTTCCATTTTCATACTTTTTGTCAAAGTAATAAAAAGAAAACCTATTACTATCAAAACAGTTATAACTGTAATTATGATAATGCTCTTTTTAGGAATTTTTCTTACTTCAATCTCTTCACTCATATTTTGAACTCACTTAAAGGCTTGAAGCTATCACTCTCTTTTTCATAGTATTCAATTTCACCATTTGCAATATTATAATACCAACCATGAATTTGAAGCTCTCCTTTTTCATGTAGTTTTGCAACATCAGGATATGTTAAAAGATTATCAAGTTGATGTCTTATAGAGTTTCTCTCTGTTGCTCTATACATCTCTTCTTCTGTATTAAACTTTTTGTTTCTTAGAGTTCTCTCTTTTGCTTTCATTCCAAGTTTTAGCCATGTTTTTACATGAACAAGTGAATCTGTATCTGGAATTGAGTCATATTCATGAAGTGATTTACATGCACCACAATGCATATGTCCACATACAATAATATGTTTTACTTTTAAGACTGCAACTGCATATTCAATAGCTGCTGCACTTCCATGGAAATCTTCATCATATTTAAATGGAGGTACAAAGTTACCTACATTTCTAAGAATAAACATATCTCCTGGCTTAGTTCTTAACATTAAATCAGGTGTAACTCTACTATCTGAACATCCAATAAATAAAACTTCTGGTCTTTGACCATGCTCTACTAAATCTTGAAGTTCTTGTTTCATTCCTGGAAACATATTTTCTACAAACTCAGCGTTTCCTTTGATTAAATTCTCTAATGGCATTTTATTTTCCTATACTTTTTATGATTTTTTGATCTTTTACTGTAATTGCTGTAATTTTTTTAATGTTATCTTTCTCTTCATCATCTTGATATTTATACTCTATTAAATAGTCTACATTATGACAAGATACTAAGGTTGTATATCTTGAAAGTTTTATACTTTCACAGTTTTTCATATTTATATAGTTTTCATTTGCAAATGAACTTACTACTAATAAAGCAAGCACTAAAAATTTTTTCATCTTAATTCCTTTAAAATTTTACATACTTCTTCAAGCTCTTCTGAGCTTACATCAATTTTTGCAATAAGTCTTATTATTGCACTTTTTACAGTTGGTTGTCTTATTGCTCCAACTAAAAAGCCTTTTTGCTTTAACTCTTCTTGAATTTCTAAAACTTTTTTATTGTCTGCAATCTCTATAGGAATGATTAAACTATTTGAAGTTATACCTAAAATATCATTTATAATTTGTAAATTAGTATCTATTTTTGACTTTATTAAATCTCTGTTTTCTAAGATATATTTTAGTGATTCATGACCTAATGCTATATCAAAAAGTGATGGGGCTGTTGTATAGATAATAGCTTTCGCGCGGTTTAATAAAAACTCTATGATTTCAGAATTTGCAAGAATATATGCGCCATAACTTCCATAGGCTTTTCCTAAAGTACCCATTTTTATATGGTTTGCTTTAGGGCTAATATCATAAAAATCAAAGATTCCTAAAAGTGTATCTCCTAAAACTCCTGAAGAGTGAGCTTCATCAACTATTAAAATTGCTTCTTCTTCATCTGCTATATCAAAAATCTCACGTGGGGCAACGTCTCCTTCCATAGAGTAAACTCCCTCTATGGCAATTAGTTTTCGTCCCTTGTTTGTAGAAGCTTTGATTTTTTCTTTTAAATCTTCATGGTCATTGTGTTTGAAAATAACTGTTTGTTTATCATCTAAAAGTTTTGTTGCTAACATACCACTAGCATGATACTCTTCATCTACAAAAAGAATATCACCTTTTCTAACTAAGGCTTCAATCATAGATATGTTTGCTAAGAATCCACTTCCTACAACTACAGCATCTTCAAAACCATTTGCTTTTTTTAGAGCATCTTCAAATTCTTTGTGAATAGGACTATAACCATTTACAAGCATAGAGGCTTTTGGAGAAGTGTATTGCTCTTGGTGTACTCTTTTATAGGCATTTTCAAAAAGTTCTTTGTTTGAAGCTAAACCTAAATAGTCATTTGAAGCAAGGTCAATTAGGTCTTTATCAAATATTTTTCTAGTTCGTAGTCTATTAGACTTTTTTATACTATTTAGTTCTTTTGAATACAATAGGTTCTCTTTTTTATATATGTAAAATTTTGATATTTTATTCAAAAACCTATTAATCTATGTTTAGAGTGTTTTTTGAGAAAATTAAATGAATATTATAAATCAGGAGTCTGAATTTCTTTTTTTATTAAGTATTTATACAATCGACACTTTTCTTTATCTTCTTTTTTCTCTACTCCTCCTTTACAGCTATCTAGTGCTTTTTTGTTTGCAATTTTTTGCGATATATTTCCTGAACTATAACCTATCCCTTCATAAACACCATTTTTTTTAAAACCAGCAATTGCTTTATAGTTTGACTCAGTTCTGTACGCCTGTAATAAATCTTTAAAGGTAGTCTCCTTATAAATAGTTTCTTTATCTTCAATTTCTTCATAAGTTTTAATTACTTTTACAATCTTATTATCTTCAATCACATAACTGCAATCAAATTTTTGAGTATAAAATCTTTGTTTTTCATTTTTGTCTGTAAAGTTTAAATCAAAGTATGCTTTTAAATCTAGAATATCTTCTTTATTTGACTCTTTTGAATATTCATTTAATTCAAATAAAGTATTAATAGCTTTTTTTCTAGCATCAAATAAGTATTTGTCTTTTATGCAATTTATCTCATCATTGTGAATTTTATAAAATAGAATATAGGAGTTTAGATAGTAGTCAATTATACTATTTCTTCTATGTAAACTATACCATCCAAGCTTTTCTTTATCAAAACTATTTTTATATATAGTTGGAAATATTTTTGAATACTTCTCTAAAAACCTTTGTTTATATCTATGAATATAAACAAATACTTTATAAAAATTGTAATCACTTCTTACAATTTTAGAAATAAACTTGCTTGTTATTACATGTCCTCCATCAGAATAAGGAGAGTCCTGGAGATAAATCTGTACAGCATGAATATAACTTTTAAAAATGTTATTAACTAAATAAGAGTTTTTATCTGAAATTTCATATTTGTCTAAAATTCTTAAGTTGTCAAATATTCTTTGTAAATAGTTTTTTGTATATTTAAGTCCATTATTTTGAAAAAGTTTTCCATATTTTCCTTTATATGATTGGTTATATGGTCTAATTTCAAAAAGAAAAAACCATAAGGCTCTTTCTGCCTCATTTTTTGGAAGCTTTGATAAACCTCTTTTATAATAGTAATCCATAGGTTTTTTAAGTGGTGATAGTATAGAGTTTTCAAAATCTAGACCTGTCATTTTAATTACAATTGAGTAATACCAATTAAAAAACATAGCTTTATGAAAATCTTTTCTAGCTTCTTTCAAGTGTTCAGGAGCTTTTAAAACATACTCTTGATACTCTTTTATACCAAAAAACCATGTATTAAATATTATAAATGTGGCAAATAAAATTAATACTATTTTTTTCAATTTATTGATTTAAATACCTTTATATAAATATGTAAAAATATTATCATAAAGATGTCAAGTTTTTTGTCACAAGAAATATAAAAAATGCAAATTTTATGAAAGTAGGCTAAAAATGGCTATAAAGAGTCTATATAAGGCACAAAAGTAGTGCAATATATTTTAAATTGCTTAAAAATTGTAAAATTCTTTTATAATGCTACTGTTTTGCTACAGTGCTTCATTATAATTTTACTACCTACTAATTAAACGTCCTTCATAGTAGATAAGAGGAGCAGATTTCTTGCTCCTTTTTTTATGCAAAAAAAATATATCTTAAATTTCAGAGAAAAGCAATTTTTAGGTCACTTTTATGACGAAAAATTATTACTTTTATGTTAAGCTTCAACTATACAAACCTTTATTAAGTGAATGCCAAATGGGTAAAAATAGAAAAGTAACAAAGCATATTACAGAACAGACAGTTATGTTTGCATCAATCACAAAATGGATTTTAATTTCATCTGTAATTGGAGCCTTAATAGGTGTAATAGTTGCTTTCTTTTTAAAAACATTAGAGTACTTTGAAAATCAACGTTCAATTCTTCCTTTTGAGTATTATTACACTCTTCCTTTTGCTTTAGTTTTAACAGTAATTATTGTAAAAAAGTTTGCTCCATCCGCTGAAGGGCATGGAACAGAAAAGGTTATTGAGGCTGTTCATAAAAGATCAGGTAAAATGAATCTCTCTGTAGTTCCTGTTAAACTTATTGCTACAGTTATAACTATATTTTCAGGTGGTTCAGTTGGTAAAGAAGGACCTGGAGCCCAAATAGGTGCAGCTTCTGCTTCATATGTTGCAACATTGTTTAAATTTTCTGCTAGAGATAGAAAAAAAATGGTTATTTGTGGTATTAGTGCAGGATTTGCTTCTGTATTTGGGACGCCACTAGCAGGAGCAATATTTGGGGTGGAGATATTAATTGTTGGTGCTTTGATGTATGATATTCTATTACCATCAATTGTTGCAGGATTTTCAGCATTTTTTGTTGCAAAAATGTTTGGAATCTCATATACTTATTTTGATCTTGCTTATTATGTAACTTTTGATTTTGATTATGTGCTTATTGCAAAAGTTTTATTAGCTGGAATATTTTTTGGTCTTGTTGCAGACTTTATTATTACAACTTTAAGATATATTCATAATTTAGCAAAATCAATAAAGCTACACTATACACTAAAAGCCTTTTTAGGAGGTCTTATTATTGTTGGGTTAACTTTGATTTTTGGTGATGAGTATTTAGGTTTAGGATTTGAAACTATAAAAGAGTCTATATCCTCAAGTCATATTGATCATGAAGGTGTTCCTTGGTATGCCTTTATTTTAAAAACAATTTTCACATCTTTAACCCTTGGTTTTGGAGGTAGTGGAGGTGTTATTACTCCAATTTTCTATGTGGGAGCAACTAGTGGAAATTTCTTTGGTGGTTTAGTTGATGGGTATATCCCTTTATTTGCTGCTTTAGGTTTTGTATCTGTTTTAGCTGGGGCAACTAGTGCGCCAATTGCAGCTATTATTATGGCTGTTGAACTTTTTGGAGTTAATGTAGCTCATTATGCAGCTTTATCTGTTATTGTAGCATTTTTAATGACAGGACACAGAAGTGTATTCCCTTCGCAACTACTATCAATGAAAAAAAGTGAAGCTTTAGATATAAAGTTAGGTGAAGAGATAGTTAATACAAAAGTTACATATACTACTAAGTTTTTTAGGAATATTAGAAGAATTTTTAGAATTATAATTATATATTACAAGAGAGCTTTTAGAAAGTAATATTCTCCAAAAAATCTATTTCATCTTCAACAACTACAATTAGGTCAATACAATAATTAATATTTAGTTTTTTATTTTGTAAGTAGTAATCAACACTTCTTTTTAGTTTAGATAGTTTTGAAGGACTTAAGTTGTTTACAGCTATTTCATACTCATTTGCTGATTTTACTTCTATAAAGTGGAGGGTTTTATTTTTTGAAGCGATTATATCAATCTCTCCTAGTTTTTTTGCATAGAAGTTTTGTTCAATAATTTTAAACTCTTGCGAAATAAGATATTCGCAAGCTTTTTTCTCTGCTATATCCCCTTTGGACTTACTCAATCAACCACCACCTACAAATTGAAGAAGTTCTAATTTGTCATTCTCTTTTACTATAAAATTGTTCCATTCATCTTTTTTTACAATTTCCATATTAACAGCTGCTGCCATTACTTTATCCTCAACTTGTAATTGAGTAATTATAGTTTGTAGTGTTGAGTTCTCATTAAATTCTTTATTTTCACCATTTACGATTAATTTCATATTATGTATAACCTTATATTAGTTTTGCAGATTTTAGCTAAAAAAAAATTATAGATTGTTGTGTTGATAAAATTAGTTTTTTAAGTGGGAAATCTTAGAAATTTCCCCACGCTTTATTTAATTTTTTCTTTTCCTACAAAATTTGATTTATTTGCTTCTTCAACAATGCTTATTGCCATTTTAGAAGTTTCATTTGCAATTTGGCTTGTGTTACTTGCAACATTTGCATTTTCTTGTGTTGCTTTATCTAGTTGTGCAACTGCATCATTAATTTGCGCAATTCCTGTTGTTTGTTCTTTTGATGCTATTGTAACATTAGTAATAATTTCATTTGTTTGTTGAACTTTTTTATAAATCCCCTCATAACCTTCAATCATTTTAGATGAAATCTCTTTTCCTTTATTTGCTTTAGATGTAGCATTTTCTACAATATCTTTAATCTCTTTAGCAGCTTCCGCTGATCTACTAGCTAGATTTCTTACTTCACCTGCAACTACTGCAAAACCTTTTCCTGCTTCACCTGCTGTTGCAGCTTCAACTGCTGCATTTAGAGATAAAATATTTGTTTGGAAAGCAATTTGATCAATTACAGTGATTGCTTCTGCAATATTCTTTGTTTGCTCATTAATATCCTCCATAGCAGTAGTAGTTTCTGTTGCTAGTTCTTGACCAGTTTGGATTGACTTAGATAATTCATCAGTATAATTTGCCATATCTGTGATATTTCCAGAAGTACTTTTAATAGTACTTGTAATCTCTTCTAAGGCTGCTGCTGTTTCTTCTAGAGAAGCAGCTTGTTCATTTGAGCTTACACTTAATTGCTCTACATTTTCTCTTAGGTTACTTGCATTTTCATTCATTGTTGAACCATTTGTTAGATTATCAAGTAACATTTTATTGATGATTTCAGCAAGTTCATTTAATGTTTTTGCAACTTCACCTTTAGGAGTATCTATTTTTTTTCTAAAATCTCTATTTTTAAAGTTATTAAGAACATCATTTACTTCATTTATATCGTTATGAACATTTGACTGCATAATTTCGATCATCTCATTAAATATAATTTGTAACTCTTTAAGAGCTTCATTTTGAGTAGATTTTTCAACTTTTTTATCTAAAAATCCTGCTTTAACTTCTTCTACAACCCTTTTCACGTCATTAATTAACGCTGCATCTTGTTCTATAAGAGATCTAGTTTTTTCAATATTAAGATTTACTTCTTTTGACATTGTTCCAATTTCATCTGTTGCACTATCATCAAGAAGTTTTACCTTACTTTGCTCTTTATTTAGGTATTTAAAGAAAGATAATAAACCATTTTGAAATCTTTCAAGAGGATCAAAAATAGTCTTTTTTGAAATTATTAGCATTATAAATGCAAGTACAAGCATGATTACTACAATTATAACTATGTTTTTAATCATAGTACTATAAATCTCTTCTCCTGTTGCTTCTTTCATTTTTATAACTTCAGTACCAATATTATCTACATAATCTCCTGTTCCTATAATCCAATCCCAAGGTTGAAATTTAACTACATAAGAGAATTTAGGTTGAGGTTCTTCAAATCCTGGTTTTGCCCATACATATCTAACTAATCCACCATCTTTATTATTAGATGTAGCTTTTACCATATCATTAAATAGATATGTTCCTTCAGGATCTTTTACTGCTGATAAGTTTTTACCATTTAAACTTGGTTTAATAGGGTGCATAATCATTTTTGGTTCAGAACTATTTATCCAAAAATACCCATCTTTTCCATATCTAATACCTTCAATCGCATTAAGAGCATCTTTTTTATATTGTTCTATGTTCTCTGGGTCTTTTTTTGATTTCTGGTAGAAAGAGTTTACGGTTTTAATTGCAATTTGAACATAGTTTTTTAATTCTGCTTCTTTAGATTCGTAAGCTTTTTTTTCAAATTTTTCTGTGATACTATTTGATGTTGAGTATAGTGCCATGTTTGACTCTATTAAGATAATTACAGAAACAATAACAATAGAACTAATAACTATAGATAGTAGCTTTGCTTTAATAGATAAATTTTTCATATCTAATCCTTTGGTGTAATAAAATAAAAATTATTCATTTTCTAAATAGACTATAACAAAGGTTTTTAAAAATTATTTATATATAAATAAGGTTGCTAGAATAATTAAGTTATTTTTAATAAATTTAAAAATTAAGAAAGTTATTAATTAAACTATTGTATTTTTATTGCCAAAGGATATAAATGAAAATTAGTTTAGTAAATAGTGGGAAAAAATCTATAAAAAATGATATTGAAATTTGTGTGTTAAAAGATTTAAAGTCTGTAAAAAAAGATATAAAAAAGGTATTAATAGCTATTGGTTTTGAAGCAAAAGAGGGACATACTTCTTTTTTTAAAGATAAGTTATATGTTGGCGCTTCTATATTAAAAGGTGAAGATTTAAAAATAGCCTTTTGTAATGCAATAAAAGCTTTAGAAAAAACAAAATATAAGAAGATACTAATTTCTCTTCAAAATGGGAAAAAAGAGTTATCTTTAGAAGAGATAGTTGAAGGTTTAGTTTTAGGCTCTTACAGTTTTACAAACTATAAATCAAAACAGCAAGTGAAAAAAGAATTAGAAGTTTTTATAGATGCAAAAGAGTCAAAATATAGTTTAAAAGAGTTAAAGGAAAAACTACAAAAAAGTTTAGATATTTGTAATAGTGTAAATCTAGTAAGAGATATAGTAAATACAACACCTGAAGATTTTTATCCTGAGGTTATGGCCAATAAGGCTAAAGAGATTGCCTATGAAAACTATTTAGAGTGTAAAGTTTATGGGGAAGATTATTTAGAAAAGAATGGAATGAATGCAATGCTTTCAGTAGGCCGTGCTTCAAGACATGAGAGTCAATTGATTCATCTAACATATAAACCAAAGAATCCAAAAGGAAAAATAGTATTTGTTGGAAAAGGTTTAACTTATGATGCTGGAGGACTTAGTTTAAAACCAGCTACTGGAATGGTCTCTATGAAATGTGACAAAAGTGGAGGAAGTGCAGTATTAGGGATAATGAATGTAATCTCTAAACTTGGATACGAGTATGAAGTTCATGGAATCATAGGTGCTGTAGAAAATATGATAGGTGGTGATGCATATAAACCTGATGATGTGTTAAGAGCAAAAAATGGTGTTACCATTGAGGTTAGAAATACAGATGCTGAAGGAAGATTAGTACTTGCAGATTGTTTATGCTATGCACAAGATGAGATTAAAGATATAGATTATATTTTTGATATAGCAACTTTAACAGGTGCTTGCATTATTGGCTTAGGAGAGTATACAACAGGAGTTATGGGACATAGCCAAAAAATGAAGAAAAAACTTTTAAAAGCTTCAAATGATAGTGGTGAACTTATTGGAGTTCTTCCTTATAATAGATATTTACCAGCTATGATAAAAAGTCAAATTGCTGATATTACAAACTCAACAGCTTCAAAAGCTGGAAGTGCAATTACAGCAAGTCTATTTTTAGATAATTTTATAAAAAAAGAGAATAAGAAAAAATGGCTTCATTTAGATATAGCGGGAGCTGCATATAGAGAAAAGGTCTGGGGTTATAATTCATATGGAGGAACGGGTGCTAGTGTACGTCTTCTTTTAAAGTATATTGAAAATCTTTAAGAAGTGTACACTTTTATATTAGAGAAGTTTCCTAAAAAAGCTTCTCTTTTATTTTTAGGCATTACTGCAAGGGTTGTGGATATTGCATCTGCAAGTGTTGCAGTAGGGGCTACTACACTTATAGATTCATTTGTATTGGCATTTAAAATCGTTTTTGGATTAAAAAGATGATGGTATTTTTCATTGAACTTTGTACCAAAATACGCTGAGGTAGAGACAGCTAAATTTTTTAGAGTAATTATATCTTTTGTATTGTTTATTGATAATCTCCAATCTCTATTTTGTGAAGGTTTACCAAGACTTCTAAACTCTCCAAAGTTTACTAAAACATTTAGTAATCCTTCTTGTTTGAAAAATTGTGTAATTTTATCAGTAATAAAACCTTGTGCTAAGGCATTTAAAGTTATTTTTACACCTTTTTTCTTGAAAGATATCTTTTCATTTGAAACCTCTATATTTTTCCAAGAGATTAATTTTTTTCTTTTTTCAAGTTCTTTTTTTAAAAGTTTTTCATTATTAGAATATTTTGAATATGCTATCCATAAATTTTGAACAGTTATATCAAAATATCCATCACTCAATTTTGATACTCTTTGTGCAAAGTTTAGTACTTCTACAAACTCTTTTTTTGGCTTATCTAAATATCCATTTTGATTTAGTTTTACAATATCAGAGTGGCTTTTAAAAAGTGAAAAAATATTTTCTAATCTTTCAACTTCTTTTAACGCTTTTTGAATAGTCTGTTTTGCATATCTTTCATCTTCAGTATAGATTGTAATAGAGGAGTTTGCTCCTAATGATTTTCCTCTCCACGTAACTTTTTTTTGCCTTGCGAATAAATCCATTGGTAGAAATAAAAAAGTTGCAGCAATAGATGAAAGACCTATGAAACTTCGTCTAGTGATTCTTTCCATTTTATTCCTTTTTTCTTTTGTAGTTTTAAAATTGAACACTTATTATTATCATGATGAATATCAACACAAACAAGACATTGGAAACATTCACTGTAGTTTATTTGTCCGTTACTTCTATATATTGCATTGTAGTCACAACTTTTATTACATGTTTGGCAAGGATTTCCACACTCTTTTCTTCTTGGAAGCCAATCTAAAATTCTAAGTTTTCCTAGTAATGATAGAAAGGCTCCAAGTGGACAAAAATATTTACAAAAGGCTTTAAATATAAACATTGATAAAATTATCCAAGATAGAGCATAGATTACATAGCCCCAAGATCTATCAAACTGTAAAGTGATTGATGTTTTAAATGGTTCTACTTCTACTAAAATATCTCCAAGTGCAGGTGAAACGATAGTAACAAAAACTAAGATTGCAAGTATGAAGTATTTAATATATACTAATTTTTTATTTAGTTTATCACTTATTTTTATTTGTTTAATTTTAAAGAATTTTCCTACTTGATAACTAAGTTCTTGCAATACTCCATATGGACACAACCAACCACAAAATGTTCCTCTTCCCCAAATAACAAGAGAAATTAGAACAAAGAACCAAATAACAAGAGAAAATGGATCAAAAAGTAAGAATGATAAGGATTGCCAATTAACAAGTGATTTTACAAAACCTAGAACTGTAACCATACTAAGTTGTCCTTGACCATACCAACCTATGAAAAATAGTGTAAATATAAGAATAAAAAATCTTTTCTTTTCTAACTTCTTTAATAAATATTGATACTTATAAAGGAAAATAAAAAGTATAGTCAAAAATGTAGTAACTATAAAAAGATTTGTTGCTTGATTTTTCCAAGTCATTAACCACATTGGAATATTTTCTTTTTCTTCAGGCACTAAAAAATATTTTTTATCAGGAGTTATAGGAACTTTAATATCTCTTATTTCAAATGTTGGATATAAAGGATTTCCATCATCTCTTACTACTTTTAAATTCATATCCCACGATGAAGATGGATCAAAGCCAAATTTTGTATCAATTTGAAAAATCATAGTTTGTTCAAACTCTGGGATTTCATTTTTAAAAGTGATATCTAAATCTGCGTCTTTCATAGCTATAGGGAAATCATCTTGCACAATTTCAAGTAGTGATGGGGAAGAGTTTCTTACAAAATCTTCTGAAACTAGATTATGTCTTCCATTTGAGAAGATTATTATTGCTTCTTCTGTATCTGTAAGTTGATGGTCAATATCTTTAATTGTCTGTTCTGATAAAATATTTTTTGCAATAGTTGGAACACTTAAATCTGCTACATATACATCTGTGTAGATTTCATTTGGTTCTTCAAGAGCAATTTCATCACTTCCTTCAAATAAACTTCCTAAAAAAAGTTTTTCTACTTCAGAGTTTTTAATTTTGAGGTTTTTAATTAAACCTTTTTCAAGAAGTTCTTTAAATGAATATTTTTCATAAATCTCTTTATTTGGATAACCTACAGCTTTTGGAGCAATACCTGCTAGTTTTTCTTTTGCAACCTTTATTGCAGAAGCTATAATCGAGTCATTTGCAATGATAACAGAAGCTGTCGCTTTTGTAACACCATCTATTTGAACTCCAGCTCCTATTGCACTTGCATCACCCACTTTTATATTACTGGCTAAAGATTTACCTCTATATTGACTCAAGAACTCTATAAAAGGTACAACTCCAAGACCTTCTAAAAAAACTGGTTCACTCTGTTCTAAAATTGCAAGATCCGTAAAGTTTCCTTCTAAATCAATAGTAACTAGAAGATTCATTTCTCCATTAGAAAATCCAAAAGCAGGAGAAAAGTCGTTTGTTTCAAATATATATCCTACAAGATCTCCTCCACTATTTAACATATGCCAAATAGGAATAGCTTCATCTTTAGTTCCTAATTCCATAGGAGGCATTACGAAGGCTTGAACTTGTTCTCTTGTTAAAGATGAATTAGAAGTTGTTAGTAGAAGAAAGAGTAGAAGAATAGTTCTTTTGATTAAATTCATTTTTAATACCTATCTTCTACTATTATATTTTACTCTTGATATACTAAGGGTTGCTCATATGAAACTTTATATTTTGAGAAGATTTTTTCAATAGTTCCATCTCTAAAAAGTTCACTCATAAAACCATCTATTTCATATGATAATGCTCTAAAGTCAGTTCTAACAGCAACACCTAAATCCCATTGGGTTTTAGCGTAGTCAATACCATTTGTCATGTAGTATTTATCTTTATTATTGTTAAAATCTAAATAGAATTCAAGTTGAGTTTTAAGTCCTGCAACAGCATCGATTTTACCATCTTTTAAATCTTGAGCAGCGTCTTTTATATTTCTATAGTGTTTTACATTTTGACGTAAACTTCCTGCAAAAGAAGAGGTAAGATGTGCATCTGGAAGAGTGTCTATTTCAACTCCAACTGTATGAGCTTTTAGATTTGCTAAATTTCTGATTTCTGGAAGATACTCTTTATTTGTTGCTATAACCCATCTTTCAGCATGGTATGGAGACTTCATAACAACAAGTTCATTTGTAAGTTCTCCTGTTGATACATCTCTTTCTCTAATGTATTCATAATCAAAAGGAACTCTAAACATAACATCTGCTTTTGTTTTATGAACTAAATTACCTTTCCAGATAATATTTCTTAAATCATCATCAAGATTCTCATCAGAGCCTGTCCAGTACCAAAGAGGTTTTACTCCCATTTTTTTTGCAATTTCTTTTGCAATATCAATATCAATACCTTTTTCTACACCATTTTCTATATATGAATAGGGAGGAAAATTTTCATAAATAGCAACAATGATATTCCCTTCATCTTTTATTTCTTCAAGTGACCTTGCATTTAATGAAAGAAGAAGTAAGGAACATAAAAATGTTCCTTTTAATATATTGAATATAATCTTCATAGTATTAATCTGCTGGTATAGTCTCTATCCAAGTTCTAATAGCCCAAATTGCTTCAGGAGATAATACATCTTTAAAGGGAGGCATATAAACATTTCCATTTCTTACAACACCCTCTTGAACTTTTCCTAAGAAATATTCATCAGTATCATCATCTCCAGCTTCTAAATATCTTAAATCTGGAGCAATTCCACCTGAAACTGCACCTAGTCCATGGCATCTTGCACAGTTAGAGTTATATCCTGATTTTCCAATTTCAATTGCAGTTTTATTTCCTCTATATGGATTTACTAGTGCCTCTGGATCAACTTTTTCTAAACCTTTCGTATCCATAGCTTGTGGAGTTACATCACCATGAGCTAATCCTAATGTTGTACACGTAACTAATGCCAATGCAATAGAACTAAATTTTGTCATTTTATTTCCTTTTTAATGTTTTGATTATGGAAGTATAATATTAGTTTATAGCGTGAATATAGCCCCATGAAATGGGAAGTTTACTGCTATATTCACGCTATAAAATATAAATATAATTGTTTTGATTTTTGACAAAAAGGATTTTAGATGAGAGTTTTTCTATTAGTAATAATGGCTATTTTTATTGCAAATGCAAGTGGAAAACTACGAGTTGGAGTATTATCTTTTGGAACAGTAAATTGGGAGCTTCAAACGATAAAAAACAATAAGCTTGATAGTAAAAATGGTTTTAATTTAGAAATAGTTAAACTAGCATCTAAAAACGCAGTTTCAACTGCACTGTTAGCAAAAAGCGTTGATGTAATTGTTACAGATTTTATATGGGTGAATAGACAAAGAAATAAGGGTTTTGATTTTGTTTATTATCCTTATTCAAAAGTAGTTGGTTCAATGTACGCAAGACCAGAATTAAATATAAACTCTTTAGAAAAACTTGATGGTAAGAATCTTGGGGTTTCAGGTGGAAGTGTTGACAAAACTTGGCTTTTGATGAGAGCATATTCAAAATATAAATATAAAAAAGATTTAAAAGATATAGTAAATCCAACATATGCTGCTCCTCCTATTTTAAATAAAAAACTTTTAGATAAATCTTTGGATGCTACTATAAACTTTTGGCACTTTACTGCAAAACTTAATGCTAAAGGAATGAAAAAAGTTATTGGGCTTGATGATATATTACCAAAATTGGGAATAAAAAATGATATATCTTTTATAGGATGGACTTTTAGTGAAAGTTTTGTATCTCAAGATAAGAAGATAATAGATGGATTTTTAAAAGCTTCATCTGAGGCAAAACAGCTATTAAGTTCAAATGATAAAGAGTGGGATAAATTAAGAACTTTAATGAAAGCAAAAAAAGACTCTATTTTTGCTGTTTTGAAAGATGGTTATAAAAAAGGAATAGTACAAAAATTTGATGAAAACAATATAAAGGATACTAAAAAACTATATGAACTTTTAGTAAAAGAGGGTGGACAGAAGCTTGTTGGAGATGCAATTAAACTTGATGAAACAATTTTTTATGATTTTAACCCAAAATAAAATAATCAAAGTAAAAGCTTAAGAAGAAAAAATGGTAAGAAGTGAATATAGTTTTAGAATTTTATCAATAGCTACTTTTATAATAGTTTGGCAAGCTGCTTCAATAATGTTGAATTCTTCAGTTTTCCCAACGCCAGTAGATGTTATAAAGTCTTTATATATTCATAGTTCAAGTGGGGAGCTTTTTCATCACCTATTAATTACTTTACAAAGGGTTTTTATAGCGTTTATAATTGCTATGAGTATTGGAGTATTTTTTGGTATTTTAATGGGAAAATATAAAAAAGTTGACTCTTTTTTTGACCCTTTACTTGTGTTTGGGTTAAATCTACCTGCTTTAGTAACAATAATTCTTTGTTATATTTGGTTTGGACTTAGTGATATAGCTGCAATTTTAGCGGTAATAATAAATAAAGTACCAAATGTTATAGTAGTTATAAGAGAAGGGGCTAGAGCAATAGACAAAAGTTTTATGCAAATAGCATGGGTTTATAAATTAAGTTTTAAAGATACTTTTTTTAAAGTGTATCTTCCTCAAATGTATCCATATATGTTAGCAAGTGCAAGAAATGGTTTAGCACTAATTTGGAAAATTGTGCTAGTAGTTGAACTTTTAGGAAGAAGTGATGGAATAGGATTTCAATTAGCAATGTTCTTTCAATTCTTTGATATTACTTCTATTCTAGCCTATGCAATTGCCTTTATGATAGTTGTACTTTTTATAGAAGGTTTTATTTTAAGGCCAATCGAACTAAAAACATCTTCATGGAGATAAAATGTTAAATATTAATATTGAAGAAAAATCTTATTTAGATGAATTAATTTTAAAAGATATAAATATAGAGTTTAAAAAGAATGAAATTATATCTATAATTGGTCCATCTGGATGTGGAAAAACTACTCTTTTAAATTTAATTTCTTCATTAGATAAATCATTTTATGGAAAAATAGAGTTTAATAAGAAAAAAGAGATAAATAATTTGGGGTTTATGTTTCAAGATTCAAGGCTACTTCCTTGGCTTAGTGTAAAAGAGAATATTTTACTAGTTCAAAAAAATAAGGATGAAGCAAAAATTGAACAGATGTTACATAAGGTTGGTTTGGATGGATATATGAATTCAAGGATAAAAGAGCTTTCAGGTGGAATGAAAAGAAGGGTTTCCTTAATAAGAGCCTTTATAAATAATCCTGAGGTTCTGTTATTGGATGAACCCTTTATTTCTTTAGATGCTCCAACAGCAAAAAATTTAAGACTTTTATTTATGGAGTTTTATAATCAA
The DNA here is from genome assembly GCA_947494995.1 of uncultured Campylobacterales bacterium. GTDB lineage: Bacteria > Campylobacterota > Campylobacteria > Campylobacterales > Arcobacteraceae > Halarcobacter. Next base: position 114,664 of record CANLWY010000006.1, read on the forward strand.
AATCCTACTAATACAGTTTTTATAACACATGATTTACAAGAGGCTTTAGCTGTTTCTCATAGAATTATTTTCTTAAGTTTTAAGCCAACAAAAGTAGTTTATGAGTATGAGAATAAGAATAAGAGTTTTGATGAAGATATTTTAAATGAAAAAAAAGAAGAGATATTAAGAAGATATCCAGATATTTTATCTGGATATCTTTCTTAAGTTATATCTTATTGACACTTCACTTCAAAAGAGGCAATTCCTAATGTATCTAAATCAGTTGTTTGATGTAAGAAACCTTCTTGTGGAGAGTTTGAAACTAAAGCTCTAGGGTGAACTAAAGATACAGGCATTCTAAGTTGTCCATTAAAATCTCTAAATGTTAACTTTCTTCCTTTATATGCTGCTATATTAAAATCTTTTGAATAAATATTCTTTAGGTTTGTTTGGAAGTCTGTAGTATTTGTAGATTTAATACTAGTAACAATAGCTCTAACAGCAACCCAAGAAGCATAATCTTTTGAGTTCATCCATCTTTTTGCTTTCTTTTCAAATCTTTTTTGCATTTGTGCTGCACCCCAAGCTTCAATTACTTTATGCCAAGTAACAGGAGTAAGTCCAGACGTTCCAGCAACAGGTCTTGGTGTCCATGTATTAAAATATACATACTCTCCAAAATCATTAAAATAATCAGCAACTAAAACTACGTCATGATCTTTAGCTTGAGTAAAAGAAGGCATTTCACTTTGTGCTTTTCTTCTTATGTCTGTATCAAAATTCCATGTTTTTTCATCTACAATTTTACCACCAAATCTTTTTGCTGCTCTTTTTATGGCTTCTTCAATTTTTTTATCTTCAGGTCTTTCTCCTTTTAATAAAAGCCACTCTTTCCAGTTTCTTTTTATTAAGAATTGAACTAGTCCATCATAAAGCATTGCATCACTTGAAATAGTATGTAAAAGATTTGGTTTACATAATGTTTGTCTAAATTTTGAACTTGTATTTGTGCTATTAATTAAAATTGCATCTTTTGCAAGAGGATTAGTTGAAATTCTCTCTAAAAGTTCATCTCCTACATTTAAAATTATAAAAGTGCCACCACTTTTTATAAACTCTTCAAAACTATTTATGAGTTCTTCTTTATCTTTTGATTTTTCTTTTTGTAAAATATATTTTTGATTTAAAAATCTTGCAGTTTTATTACTATCTTTTATAGCAATTTCTGCACCTTTTATTCCACTATCTTTAGGCTCTTCAATCACATTTGACAAAGCTGGCGGTTTTTTTATTTTTTCCTCTAAATACAAGATATTTATTTCTAAAGCATTGATATATCCATATGTAAAAAGTAGTATAAAAAGTATTCTTTTTGTCATCTTTTCTCCTTTTGTTTTATCTATTATAGAGAAGTTTTATAGCTTCAATTTAGCAAAATGATTATAAATATCAATATGCTAAACTCATGCTATAAAGCTTTATTAAAATTTCAAAACATTTAAAAAAAGGAAACAAAATGAAAAAAATTTTATTACTTGTAGTGGGGCTATTAATTGCTGGTGAATTTGCATTTGCAAAGAACATTAAAGGATTATTACATTCTAGAACAACATTAGCACCTATTACTATTGGTGCAGGAAAAGCTTTAGCTGATAAACCTTATAAGTTAGAAGCTGGTAAATACTACAAGTTAGTTTTAAAAAGTGATGGTTCAAGAGAGGTACCTATTGTTGGAGCATCTTTTTTTAGAAATATCTGGGTAAATCAAGTATCAATTAATGATATTGAAGTAAGACCATTAGGAATTGATAGTTTTGAATTTGATGATGAAGGTGAAATTGAACTTACTTTTATTCCTATTAAACCTGGTACGTATACTTTAGGTCTTCCATCAGCAAAAACTGATAGAGAAAGAGCTATTTTTATTGTTGAATAAATATTATGGTATAAAGCAATCTTTGCTTTATACCTAATTTGCTAAATTCACGCTATAAAGTTTATTTACAATTTCATAAATCGAATTTATAAAGGGCATGAGCGATGAAAAAATTAATATTAACATCTATGTTAGCAGCAAGTATTTTAAGTGCAGATACGATATTTGTATCAAATGAAAAAGATGACACTATTACTGTAATTGATTCAAATACTAATAAAGTTATAAAAACTTACGAAGTAGGTCAAAGACCTAGAGGAATTACTCTTACTAATGATAATTCAAAACTATATATTTGCGCAAGTGATGATGATACTGTTCAGGCAATGGATGTAAAAACTGGAAAAATTTTATATAACCTTCCTTCTGGTGAAGATCCAGAGCAATTTGCCTTACATCCAAATGGAAAAGAGCTTTACATATCAAATGAGGATGATGGAATTGTAACAGTAGTTGATACTGAAAATAAATCAGTTATATCGCAAATTGAGGTTGGTATTGAGCCTGAAGGGATGGCTGTAAGTCCAGATGGTAAATATGCTATTAACTCTTCTGAAACATCAAACTTTTTGCACTGGATTGATACAAAAACTAAAGAGATTGTTCATAATACATTAGTTGATCAAAGACCAAGACATATTGAGTTTACAAAAAGTGGAGATAAAGTATGGGCAAGTTCTGAAATTGGTGGAACGGTTGTTGTTTTAGATGTTAAAACAAAAGAGAAGTTAAAAACTATTGGATTTAAAATTCCTGGTATATTTAAAGATAATATTCAGCCAGTAGGAATTAAATTAACATCTGATGGAAAATATGCCTTTGTTGCTTTAGGTCCTGCTAATCATGTAGCTGTAATTGATGCAAAGAGTTATGAGGTTATTAAATATCTATTAGTAGGAAAAAGAGTTTGGCAATTAGATTTTGCAAATAATGAGAAAAAACTATACACTACAAATGGTGTAAGTTCAGATGTTTCTGTTATTAATGTTGAAAAATTAAAAGTTGAAAAAACTATTAAAGTAGGAAGATACCCTTGGGGATTAGCAGTAATTCCTTCAAAATAGGAGTTAATAAATAATATGAGTGCTCTTAAAGTAGAGAAACTTTCATTTAAGTATGAAAAAAAACTAGTTTTAAAAGATGTCTCTTTTGAGATAAAACACAACTCTTTTTTTGTACTTTTAGGCTTAAATGGGGCAGGTAAATCAACAATATTTGCCCTTCTTACAAGACTATTGGATCTTCAAGAAGGTTCAATAGTAATAAATGGACATGACATTAAAAATTATCAAAAAGCTTTAAATTATATTGGAATTGTGTTTCAAGAACCAACTTTAGATTTAGACCTTACAGTAAAACAAAACTTAAATTATTACGGTTCTTTAAAGGGGCTTTCTTTTAAACAAACTCTTGACTCAATTAAAGATGAGATTGTAAAAATTGGACTGGAAGATAAACTAAATACAGTTACAAGAGAGCTAAATGGTGGACATAGAAGAAGAGTAGAAATACTAAGATCTCTTATTGGTAGTCCAAAACTGTTATTATTAGATGAAGCTACTGTTGGATTGGATGTTGAAAGTAGATTTGACATTTTAGAATATATCAGAAATCTTGTTAAAGAGAAGGGTATTTCTGTACTTTGGATTACACATTTATTTGATGAGGTTGAAAGTGATGATGAAATTGCAATTATTAAAAAAGGCCAAATCACTGATACTTCAACAGTAAAAGAGATTATTAAAAAGTATGAACAAGAAAATTTAAATGATACTTTTAAATATATAAATAAAGAGCAAATATGAGAGAGCATTTAAATTGTGCAAAAGGAATTATTTATAAAGAGCTTTTGCGATTTATAAAACAGAAAAGTAGATTTTTTTCTGCTTTAGTAAGGCCTCTTTTATGGCTTTTGATTTTTTCAGTTGGATTTAAAACCGCTCTTGGACTTGCTATTATTCCTCCATATGAAACATATATAACTTATGAGACCTATATTGTTCCAGGACTTATTGGAATGATAATGCTTTTTAATGGAATGCAAAGTTCTCTTACAATGATATTTGATAGGGAAATGGGAAGTATGAAAATCCTTCTTAGTTCTTCTTTTAATAGAAGTTTTTTACTTTTTTGTAAAATGTTTGCAACAGCCATTGTTTCTACAATTCAGAGTATTACATTTTTAATAATTGCTTATTTTTATGGAGTTGAAATGACTCCTTTAGGATATATTTTAGCAGTACCTGCAATACTATTTTGTTCAATTATATTAAATGCTATTGCACTGTTTATATCATCAGTTATTAAACAGCTTGAAAATTTTGCTACAGTTATGAATTTTGTAATATTTCCTATGTTTTTTCTATCATCTGCTCTTTATCCACTTTGGAAAATAAAAGATTCGTCTATTTTCCTTTTTACAGTATCTTCTTATAACCCTTTTACTTTCATTGTAGAGTTTATTAGATTTACTTTATATATTAAATTTGATGTTCAAAATTTTTATCTATTGATTTCTTGTTTTGTAATTGCACTTCTTCTAGCTTTTATAGGCTATAGTTCTAAAAATATTTTCAAAAAAAAGTCTAGATAGCCCCTAAAATAGGTATTTTTATAATGCCTATATTCAGGCTATAATCATCATGTATACTTCGCATCAAGCAAACGCTTCAATGAGAGTAAGAGGTGATTGTAGCAAAATTAAAAAGGGGATAGACAATGTTAAAAAAACATTTACTAACTGGTTTTCTAGCTTTATGTTTTACAGCTGTAACAAGTTCTGCAGTTGGATTTGAACCTGTAAAGTATAAAGATATTGTAGATGATGCAAAAACTGTTGATGATGTTGTTTCTTATGGATTAGGTCAAAAGGGTCAGAGATATTCTCCACTTGATCAAATTAATAAGAAAACAATTAAAGATTTAGTTCCTGTTTGGAATTTTTCTTTTGGTGGAGAAAAACAAAGAGGACAAGAAGCACAACCTTTAGTTAAAGATGGAGTAATGTATGTAACAGCATCTTATTCTAGAATCTATGCTATTGATACAAAGACAGGTGATGAGTTATGGCAGTATGAAGCAAGGCTTCCTAGTGCTATCTTACCTTGTTGTGATGTTATTAACAGAGGAGCAGCATTATATGATGATTTAGTTTTCTTTGGAACACTAGATGCAAAAATCGTTGCACTTGACAGAAAAACTGGTAAAGTTAGATGGAAAAAGAAAATTGCAAACTATAAAGATGGGTACTCATATACAGCTGCTCCGCTTATAGTAAATGATTTACTTATTACTGGAAATTCTGGTGGTGAGTTTGGTATTGTTGGACGTATTGATGCAAGAAACCCAAAAACTGGTGAGTTAGTATGGACTAGACCAATGGTTGAAGGACATATGGGTTACTTAAATGGTAAAGAGAATGGTATTACTGGAAAAACTAATGCTACTTGGCCAGGTGATTTATGGAAACAAGGTGGAGCTGCTCCATGGAATGGTGTTACATATGATCCTGATACAAACTTAATTTTTGTTCCAACAGGAAACCCTGCACCATGGAATTCACATGAAAGACCAGGAGATAACTTATATTCTGCATCTAGAGTAGCTTTAGACCCTGATACTGGAAAAATTGTTTGGCATTTCCAAACAACTCCAAATGACGGTTGGGATTATGATGGTATGGCAGAGTTTGTACTATTTGAATATAATGAAAATGGTAAGACTGTAAAAGCAGGAGCGACTGCTGATAAAAATGGTTTCTTCTATGTATTAAATAGAGAAAATGGTAAATATATTAGATCTACTCCTTTTGTTGATAAAATTACATGGGCTAAGGGAATGGATAAAAATGGTAGACCAATTGTAAACGAAGAGAATAGACCAGGAAATCCAAAGGGTGCTAAACAAGGTACTACTGTATTCTCTGTACCTTCATTCTTAGGTGGTAAAAACTGGAATCCAATGGCATTCTCTCAAAAAACAGGATTATTTTATGTTCCTGCAAATGAATGGGGAATGGATATTTGGAATAAACCTGTTTCTTATAAAAAAGGTGCTGCATATTTAGGTGCTGGATTTACTATTAAACCAGTATATGAAGATCACATTGGTGCATTAAAAGCTATTGATCCTGTAACTGGTAAAATCAAATGGATTTATAAGAACAAAGCTCCTTTATGGGGAGGTGTTTTAACAACTGCTGGTGGTTTAGTAATTACAGGAAATCCTGAAGGTAAATTAATGGCACTTGATGATGAAACTGGTGAAGTTCTATGGAGCTTCCAAACAGGAACTGGAATTGTTGGGTCTCCAATTACATGGGAAGAAGATGGTGACCAATATATTGCTGTAGTATCTGGTTGGGGTGGAGCTGTTCCTTTATGGGGTGGTGAAGTAGCAAAAACTGTTAAGTACCTAAACCAAGGTGGTTCAGTACACGTATTTAAGCTACATAAATAGTATTATAAAATCTAAGAAAGGAGGCAAAACTATGGAATGGAGTAAACCAACATTTGTTGATAACAGATTCGGATTTGAAGTTACAATGTATATTTGTCACGTTTAGGTTTTAGTTCAAAAGTGGGGACTCTCTCATCCTCACTTTTGCAACTTTGGTTTTGTTAGTGACAAGAATTAAACAAAATCAAAATTATAAAAAAAGGGAGAATTATGAAGATAGAAGTTTTAGGATCAGCTGCTGGAGGAGGACTACCTCAGTTTAATTGTAATTGTGACAATTGTAGAGGTTACAGAGAAGGTAAAAAGACTATAAAAAGAAGGACACAATCTTCAATTACAGTTAGTGAAGATGGTGAAAATTGGGTATTATTTAATACCTCTCCTGATATTTTAGAGCAGATTCATAATTCTCCTTTTTTACATCCTACTAAAAAAAGAGAGACAAAAATAAAAGCAATTATTTTCAATGATGCTCAAATTGACCATACTACAGGTCTTTTGATGTTAAGAGAAGGTTGCCCTCATGAAGTTTATTGTACAAAAGAAGTAAATGAAGAGTTAAATACGTCTTTCCCCTTATTTAAAATGCTACAACATTGGGATGGAGGAGGAACTAATTGGCACGAGATAGTTCCAAATAGTACTACAAAATTTGAAATACCAGTTATGCCATCATATGAGTTTTATGCACACGCCTTAATATCTAATGCACCACCTTATTCAGCTTATAGAGATATGCCTCGAAGTGGAGATAATATTGGAGTTACGGTGGTGAATAAAAATACAGGTAAGAGACTTTTTTATCTTCCAGGCCTTGGAGTCTTGGAAGATCATATTTTAGAAGAGATGAAAAAAGCAGATGTTCTTTTATTAGAAGGAACATTATGGACGGACGATGAGATGATAAAAGGAAACTTTTCTAAAAAGTTAGGAACGGAAATGGGACATCTTCCTTTAAATGGTGAAGATGGACTTATCAAAGTTCTAGATGGTTTAGAAAAACCACGAAAAATATTGATTCATATAAATAATACAAATCCTATTTTAGATGAAAGTAGTGATGAGTATAAGGAGCTTATTTCACATGGAATAGAAGTTTCTTACGATGGTATGAGCATTGAAATTTAGTATTGGAATATAGGAGAATAGATATGACAAAAAAAATGGATAGTTTATTAAGTAAAGAAGAGTTTGAAAATAAGCTTAGAAGTATGGGAGAAATGTATCATATTCATCACCCTTTTCATGTAAGAATGTACCAAGGAGATTGTACAAAAGAGGAGATTCAAGGTTGGGTTGCAAATAGGTTTTATTATCAAACTGCAATTCCAATTAAAGATGCTGCAATTATGTCAAATAATCCTCCTTTAGAAGATAGAAGAAAGTGGATTGATAGAATTATTGACCATGACAGTGTTGGTGGAGGAATTGAAGCTTGGTTAGAACTTGGTGAGGCAGTTGGTTTAAATAAAGAAGACTTAATCTCTCATAAATATGTTTTACCATCAGTTAAGTTTGCAGTTGATGCTTATGTAAATTTTGCAAGACGAGCTCCTTGGAAAGAAGCAGCAATGTCATCTTTAACAGAGATGTTTGCACCACAAATTCATCAGCAAAGACTTGATACTTGGCCAAAAAATTATCCTTGGATAGAACAAAATGGTTTAAGGTATTTTCAAAAAAGATTAAGTGAAGCAAGACGTGATGTACAACATGGTTTAGCAGTAACACTTGAAGAGTTTAATACCATAGAGCTTCAAAATAGAGCTTGTGAAATTTTACAATTTAAACTAGATATTTTATGGACAATTTGTGATGCTTTGTATTTAGCATACGAATTAAAAAGACCACCATATTTTAATATAGAAGGATATGAAGATGCACAAAGAAAAATTACTTGTAATAAATAATCATTTTCAACTTCAATGGGAAGAGAAACAAAACTCTTTTGTTCTTCTTTATCCTGAGGGAATGGTTCAATTAAATCAAAGTGCAGGAGAGATATTAAATCTTTGTGATGGCACAAAGAAATTTGATGAGATTGTAAAAATACTTGAAGAGAAGTTCAATATGGATGATTTATCTAATGATATTGAAGAGTTTTTAGTAGATGCAATGAATAGAGAATGGGTAAAATATTATGAGTAAAAATGATATAAAACCACCTTTATGGCTACTTTTAGAGCTTACACATAAGTGTCCTTTAGAGTGTGCATATTGTTATAACCAGCTTGATTTTGCAAATACAAAAGATGCTATGAGTAAAGAGGATTGGTTTAGAGTTTTAGAAGAGTCCAGAGAAATGGGTGCAGTTCAATTAGGAATTTCTGGAGGAGAGCCACTACTTAATAAAGATATTGTTGAAATTGTACAAAAAGCTAGTGATTTAAAGTTTTATACAAACTTGATTACTTCTGGAGTAGGTGGAACACCTGGAGTATTAAAGAAGTTAAAAGAAGCAGGTCTTAAGACAGTTCAATTAGGTATTCAATCTCATGATGAAAACACTATGACGCTGATTACAAATAATAGAACAGCTTTTAAAGATAAAATAGCATTTGCGAAAGAGGTAAAAGAGTTAGGAATGCAGCTTATTGTAAATACCTGTATAACAAGGCAGAATATTCATCAAATAGCTGAGATAATTGAGTTTTGTGATAGCATAGGTGCAAACTATTTAGAAATAGCAAATATTCAATATTATGGTTGGGCTTTAGAGAATGTAAATGCACTTCTTCCTACCGAAGAGCAGTTAGATGAGGCGATGGAAGTTACAAATCATTATAGAGAAAAAAGAAAAGATATGAAGGTGTTTTTTGTAGTGCCTGATTATTATGCAACAAGACCAAAGGCTTGTATGAATGGTTGGGGAAGTACTTTTCTAACAATAAATCCTGATGGTGTAGCACTTCCATGTAATACTGCAAATACTTTGCCACTAGAGTTCCCAAATGTAAAAGAATACTCTATTGAGTATATTTGGGAAGAGTCAGAATCTTTTAACTATTTTAGAGGTGATAAATGGATGAATCCTACTTGTAGGTCATGTCCTGAAAAAGAGAAAGATTTTGGTGGATGTAGATGTCAAGCTTTTGCTTTAACTAATGATATGCATGAAGCAGATCCTGTTTGTGATAAATCTTCTTATCATGGAGTAGTTAAAAAAATAATTGAAAATGCAGTACAAAGTGATTGCACACCTATTTATAGAAATAAACAAAACTCATTAGCTTTTATAAATGCTTAATATTTTTGTTTGCTATAAATCAAGTTTATAGCAAACAAATCCCTTAAAATCGAATATCTCAAGGCTATAGCAAGGCTATAAAACTTCTATATAATTCTAAAAATTAAACTATTTGAAGGACAAATCAACATGGATAAAGTAGTAATTATTGGTGGTGGATATGCAGGAATCTATGCTTTAAGAGAACTTGTAAAAAATAAAAATATAAAAATCACCTTGATTGATCAAAATACCTTTCATAATTTACAGCCTGAAGTTTATGATTTAATAGCAAACAAATCAAATATAGCAGATGTAACTATTGATTTAACAACTCTTTGCATGGGATTTAATCATAGCTATTTAGAGTATAAAAATCTTAAGGTTAGAAAAATTGACCAAAAATCAAAGAGAATTTATACTGATGAACAAGAGATTGTAGAATTTGATTATTTGATACTTGCAGCAGGAACTAGAACCTTTTTCCCACCGATAATTCCTGGACTTAATAATGCCCATGATATAAAGAAACTTCCTTGGGCAATGTATTTTAAACAGAGTTTTGAAAATCAACTCTTTAAAAAAATACAACTTGAAGTAAAACAGTGTGATGATACTCATATTGTAGTTGTAGGAGCAGGACTTTCAGGTGTTGAAATAGCTGCTGAAATGGCATATAATTCTAAAATGTTTTTCAAAAGAGGAAATTTTTCTTGTGATAATTTAAAAATATCTCTTATTAGTAGTTCTGATACTATTCTTCCAGGACTTCCATCTGAACTGATTAGAATTTCTCATAATAGATTAAAATCATTAGGAATCAATGTAATTACAAATACAAAGCTTCAAAAATGTGAAGATGGTTTTGCTTATCTTTCAAATGGAACAAAAATAAATCATTCTTTTTTAATTTTTACAGGTGGAGTTGAAGCTTCAAAAATTACTCAAGAGCTTGATATAGAAAAAACGTCACGTGGTCAAATTGTAGTAAATGAGTTTATGCAAACAGACAAGTATCCAAATATATTTGCAGTTGGAGATGTTTCAGAGATAAAAAATAGTAAAGGTGAAATAATGCCTCCTAATGTAACAATGGCAAGACTAAGTGGAGCGAATGCAGGGAAAAATATTTTGAATATTATAAAAAAAAGAAAGCTAGAAAAATGTACTCCAAAACTTGATGGAATCTTGATAGCACTTGGAGGGAAATATGCTGCAGGAAGTATTTATAATCTCTTTTTTGTCAAAGGAAGGTTAGCTTATGAAATTAAAAAATATGTTTTTGATTCTTATAGAAAACCTTTATTAAAATTAATTAAACAAGGTTATAAAAGATTAAAAAAAGGATAAAACAATAAAATAATTACTCACAAATTATATAAGGGAAAATAAAATGAGATATGCACATACAAATATAGCTGCAAAGGATTGGGAAAAAGTTGCAGATTTTTATATTAATGTATTTAAATGTACACCAAAATTACCAGAAAGAAATTTAAAAGGAGACTGGCTTGATAAAGCAACTGGTCTTAAAAATGCAAGACAGTTTGGAATGCATCTTAATCTTCCTGGTTTTGAAGGAACAATTGCTCCTACTTTAGAAATATTTAGTTATGATGACTTAGTTGATAGAAATCCAATGATGGCAAATCATAAAGGTTTTACACATATTGCATTTGAAGTTGATAATGTTGATGAAACTTTGGAACAAGTATTAAAAAATGGCGGTTCAACTCTAGGTGAAATTATTGAAAATAGAATTGAAGGTGTAGGAATAATTCGTTTTACTTATTGTAGAGATTGTGAAGAAAATATCATTGAAATACAATCTTGGAAGTATGATTAAATCTATTTAATATTGATTTAATGGTATTGGTAGAACCTAAGACTTAGGTCTTTCTACCATATATCCAATACCTCTAACATTTATAATAAAGTCTTCTTTTAAAACTTTTTTTACTCTATTTACCTCTGCTCTAATAGTCGCATTATCAATTTCATCATCATTCCATACATAATCTCTAAACATATCATAATTACATACTAAACTTCTGTTATTTGTAAGAAGTTCGATAATTTGAAGTTGTCTTTTTGGTAAGATATGAGGTTCATTATTAAAGTATAGCGTTAGATTTTCACAATCAAAACTATATGCTTTTGATAATCTTTTATGTTGCATAGGTACTTGTCTTGTTTTTAAAATCTTTTCAATTCTAAGATTTAACTCTTTTAAATGAAATGGTTTTTTTAAATAATCGTGACATCCTATATCAAAAGCTCTTGAAATATCTTCAATATCAATAAGTGCTGAGATAAAAATTGTTGGAACCATTCTTTTTTCTTTATGTAAATCTTCTAAAATAGTTAATCCATCAACACTTGGAACATTTATATCAAAAATAAGTAAGTCAAAGGCTTCTTCACCTAAAATTTCAAGACATTCGTTTCCATCTTTTACAGATTTAACAACATGTCCTACTGAGCTTAGATATTGTGTAATTGCCTCATTTAGCATAATATCATCTTCTAAAAGTAGTATTTTCATATTTCTCCTTTAAATAAATATGCAAATGAAGTAAAATATTCATTTGATTCTAAGTATATTTCTACACCCTCTTCATCACATATTCTTTTTACTAAGTTTAATCCTAATCCAAAGCCATCTTTTGATAGCTCTTCCCTATAGTATTCTTTAAAAATTTTATCAGGTTCTTGAATCTTTTTTGAATGACTTGAAATTAAAAATTTATAGATATCTTTCTCTTTTTTTAACGTAACATATATATCTTCATTTTCATAAGTATATTTAATTGCATTAGTAAGGTTATTATCTATAATTCTTTGTAATTTTGATTCATTAAAAAGAATAAACATTCTTTCTTTAGGTGCTTTAAATATAAATTTAGAGTTTACTTTACTTGCAACAGGTGTAAAAAAGTCAATTCTACTTCTAACAAAATCAGTAAAATCAATCTCATGTTTTGGATACTCTATTTGATCTTTTTTTACTAAATAGCTTAAATCATCATATATAGAAAAAAGGTTTTTCATAGCAACTTCAATATTTGTAAGGTAGTCATCTTTTCCATTTTTCATTTCGTATAATTCAATATTTGCCATTATAATTGAAAGAGGAGTATTTGTTTCATGTACTGCATGTTTTAAAAACTGTTTTTGTGAAGCTAAAAGTCTTTGTGAATAGATTTTAGATTCATTTAAACTCTCTGATTGTCTTTGATAATCATCAGTACTTTTTTGAATTAAGTGAGTTAGTGATTTTAGTGTTTTTGCAAAAGATGCATCTTTTTTAGATTTAGTCTTTTTCTCAGGATGAATATCTAAAGAATCAAATGTTCCACTTGATTCACTTAATGCAACAACAGTTAAGGTTTGATTTAGAAGTTCATTATGTCCATCTTTATGGAAAAATTCTGCATATGTAAAAAATCCAGAAGTTGGAGCAATTGCAGCAAAAGGTTGAGTTTCAAGTTTTATAAGCTCTCTCATATATCTTCTTCGTGCCATACAAGAGTAAAGATAAAAAGTCTCAATTGGATGATCAAAAATAGTGTTCAAAGAGCTTAAAGGGTTATTCATAATTGATTGCGCATCACCAAAACCAAGCTTTACTTTATCACCTTGACGTAAATTTCCTCCACAACTCAAACTTCCATCTTCATGGTGTTCAAGAACTGCTCGTGCTGTTGGAATACCATTTCTTTCTACTATTAAAGGGAATTCTGTTTGAGCAACACTTTCACCTAAATATTTTTTATAAAATTCTGAAGGATTCATTCCAGAAATTTCATAAATTCTATTACCTTCAACTTTATCAATAGTGTGTTCTAATCCAATTGGAACCCAATCAAATTTTCTTGCATTTGTAACTTTTAAAACATCAGAATTTAATGAAACAGCTACATAACCTTTAGGAATGACCTTATTACTTATAGATATATATGTTTGTTTAAAAACACCATTATCTCCAGCCATTCCTCCACAAACCATGATATTGTTGTTGAATTTTTCTATACCTTTTAAATACTCTTCTGCATTTGTACCTGTTCCATCAGTAAAAGTGATAATTAGTTTTGTATTATCAGTTACAATGTTTTCAGCCATTTCATAGCCCATGTTAAAAGAATCTTCCCCTTCTAATGAGTGAGCTTTTAAAAATGTATTTTCAAAAATAGAGATAGATATAACTGTTTTTAGTGTAGAAATTTTTGATTCACAAATCTCTCCATCTGTTGTTGTTCCAATACAAATAGCTTGAGGTAGATGATGACAAATGGTATTAGATAAAAGTGCTAGGGTACTTGAGTCATGACCGCAGAATATTTGAACTAAAATATTTTCTTCATCTTTGAAAAGATTATAATTTATTAAATCACCTAAATTATTGTTATAAAAAGTATAATTATATGTTTTCATGTGAGAATTGTAACATAAAAAATTAGTTTTTTTTCAAAAAAATACATTAAATTTTAAATGCTATGTTAACGCTATTATAGGGCTTCTAGAGGATTTTTGACTTCGCTATATTCACGCTATATTCTTGCTAAATTCAGGCTATATTCTTCTGTTAAGATTTCGGTATGAAAAAAATCTAACCGATTATGAGTGTTAGATTTGTTCAATATAAATCTAAAATAAAAAAGGAAAAAAAATGGCATACGCAAGACCAGAATTTAAACCTCAATATGAGAACTTCATTGGTGGAGAGTGGGTTGCTCCAAAAAGTGGTGAGTACTTTGAGAATACTTCTCCAGTAGATGGTAAAGTTTTAACTAGAATCCCAAGATCAAATGAAGAAGATATTGAGTTCGCAGTTCAAACTGCAAAAACAGCTTTTGAATCATTTAAAAAGACTTCTGTTGTAGAAAGAAGCACGATGTTAAATAAAGTTGCAGATGCAATTGAAGCAAATTTAGAAAGACTTGCAGTTGCTGAGACTTTAGATAATGGTAAGGCAGTAAGAGAAACTATTAATGCAGATATTCCTTTAGTTGTAGATCACTTTAGATATTTTGCATCAGTTATTAGAGCAGAATCAGGAAGTGTTGCAGATTTAGATTCTGATACAATTTCTCAAGAGATTTATGAGCCATATGGTGTTGTAGCTCAAATTATTCCTTGGAACTTCCCATTATTAATGGCAGCTTGGAAATTAGCTCCTGCATTAGCAGCTGGAAATTGTATTATTATGAAGCCAGCATCTGCTACTCCAATGTCAATTATTTTAATGATGGAAGTTATTGCAGACGTATTACCAGCAGGTACAGTTAATATTATCAATGGTGCAGGTGGAAAAATTGGTAAATATTTATCAACTCACCCAGATATCAAAAAAGTTGGATTCACAGGTGAAACTACAACTGGTCAGTTAATTATGCAGTATGCAACTGAGAATATTATTCCTTCAACTCTTGAGCTTGGTGGTAAGTCTCCAAATATTTTCTTTGAATCAATTATGGATGCTGATGATGAGTTTTTTGATAAAGCAATTGAAGGTTTAGTATTATTCGCATTTAACTCTGGTGAAGTTTGTACTTGTCCATCAAGAGCATTAATCCAAGAGTCAATTTATGAACCATTTATGAAAAGAGTATTAGAGAGAATCGAGGCTATTAAGCTTGGAGATCCACTAGATCCTTCTACAATGATGGGTGCTCAGTGTTCAGCAAATCAAAAAGAGAAGATTTTAGAGTATATTAAAATTGGTAAAGAAGAGGGTGCTGAGTGCTTAATTGGTGGTGAAGCACTAGATAATGAAACACATCCAAATGGATACTATATTAAGCCTACTGTATTTAAAGGACATAATAAAATGAGAATCTTCCAAGAAGAGATTTTTGGACCAGTACTTGCAGTTACAACTTTCAAAGATGAAGAAGAAGCAATTGAAATTGCAAATGATACTGTTTATGGCCTAGGTTCTGGTGTTTGGTCAAGAGATGCACACCAATTACATAAAATGAGTAGAGCAATTCAAGCAGGTAGAGTATGGGTTAATTGCTACCACTTATATCCTTCTCATGCATCATTTGGTGGATACAAAAAATCAGGTATTGGTAGAGAAACTCACATGATGATGTTAAACTCTTACAGACATACTAAAAATATTTTAACTTCATATAATAAGAATGCATTAGGATTCTTTTAATAGGTAGTTAAAAAGAGTTTAGGGGGCACATCTCCATTCAAGCTTTCATCAGCCCCCTAACTTTTTGAAGATAATTAGTTTGTCTTCTTTTGCCAAAATTTTTACTCCTTTTTGGTAAAAGAAGGTTAATATAAACCTTAGGCTAAGACGTCCTTCCACTCAAACCTCTTAGCCTTTAAAATGAGACATTTTTTAAGGATACTTATTATGGACACTAGAAGAGTAATTGCAACAGAAGAAGCTATCAAAGTTATAAATATGTTAAAAGAAAAATATGGTGAATTAGTTTTTAATCAAAGTGGAGGATGTTGTGATGGAACAGCTCCAATGTGTTATGAAAAGAGTGGTTTTTATGTACCCAGTAGAAATGTAAAAATGGGTGAAATTTGCGATACAGAGTTTTTTATAGATCATGAACAGTTTGAATATTTTAGACATTCTCAAATAATTGTAGATGTTAAAGAGGAAAAAGGTGCCTTTGGAAACTCTTTTTCTTTAGAAATTGATGAGGGATATCAGTTTATAACAAAGTCTAGGATTTTTACTGATGAAGAGTATTTAGAACTAAAAAAACAAGAAGAGTAAAATGCTATTTTTTAATATGTAGCATTTTAAATCTATCTCCCATTCCTGTTGGTTCAATAAGAGTTTTTACTTTTTGTGATTCTCTTAGATATGTATCTTCATCTACATTTTGTTTTAATACTTCAAGTAAATCAATTATTCCAAACTCTATTAATGCACTCATTTGAGTTTTAAACTTTACTTCTTTTGCCCCTGCATCTTTAAAACAATCACTTAAATAGTCAAAAAATACATCATAAGTAATATCTGATTTTGAGTATAACTTTTGTAAATCTAATCCTTTTTCAAAGATGGGAAAAGTTTTATGTTTTTCATATACTCTTATTGAAAAATCATTTCTTGGATAAGAGTCTCCATAATCGAAGGTTATAAACTCAAACTTTTTTATAACTTTGCATAAGTTATTTGCAAAAGAGTTATATCCAAAAGGGACTTCTCCTTTTTCTATTTTATACTTTTGGCAGTAATTAAGGATATTTTTGTCACTACAAGCTTCAAACTTTATAGTATGGTTTTCTACATAAGCTAGTTGAAGAGTATTCTCTTTTGTTCTTACTAAATCACAAGAAAAAGCATCAAAGATTTCATTTGCAAATACAAAAGCATGGGTTAAATTAAGCTCTGAAATATCATTATAGTGAGTTAGGTTTATAGCATCTCCAAAAGAATCATTAAGATATTTTTGTTGTTGTTTTTGAAGCTTATCAAATTTTTCAATTATAGCAAATTTTAGTGTTTGTAAAAGTTCTGGTTTTAGGGTATAGATAAATTGAATAACATCAGCAATCAAATATCCATGATGTGCGCCTATTTCTACTATAGTTGTATCTTTTGGAAGGCTTCCTTCTTTTATGGAGTCAACTATTTTTTTCCCGATACTTCCCCCAAAGAAAGAGGAAGTGGAAACTGAAGTATAAAAGTCCCCATCCTTACCTATTTGTTTATAGTTAGCATAATAGCCATC
Organism: uncultured Campylobacterales bacterium; assembly: GCA_947494995.1. Lineage (GTDB taxonomy): Bacteria > Campylobacterota > Campylobacteria > Campylobacterales > Arcobacteraceae > Halarcobacter. The sequence continues at coordinate 131,981 of CANLWY010000006.1, forward strand.
TTCTCCATATAACCAGTTTTCAAAATATTCACTAAATCTTTGTTTTTTCATTTTGAAAGTTTAGCTAAAAAAAGGTGTAATTTATATTTTATTCATAAAAAGAGTCTATATTTGTTTTATGTCTTTGTGCCCACTCTTCAAAACTCATTGCAGCTTCTTTATCAGCTTTTACCTTACTCTCTTGATAAATTTCTTCTGCTTTATCTTTTGGAATAACTGCAATACCTTCTTCATCTGCAACTATTATATCACCTGGATTTACATTTATTCCACCTGCAACTATAGGAGTGTTAACGGGAACTGCATTTTTCTTAGTTCCTGGCATTGCTAAAACACCACGTCCAAACATAGGCATTTTCATTTCTCGAATCTCTCTAATATCTCGTACAACACCATCTATTACAAAACCTGCAATCCCTCTTTTTTGTGCAATTGCAGTAACATTTCCACCTATAACTGCATAGTCCATTGTATTTGATTGGGCAACTATAATTGAACCTGCTGGTGCTTCATATACTGCTCTATGAAGGGCTAGGTTTTCACCTGCAAGCATTTCAACTGTAAATGCAGGTCCTGATATTCTTGGAATACTTGGCCATAACTCTTTTATACCAGCATCCATAAAGCTTTCTCTTTTTAAAGCTCCTGCATAATCACAAGGCGATATCTCACTAAATTTTTTATAATCCACATTCTCTCCTAGTATTGATAGTTGGTATTATACTATTTAAATTTTACTTAAGATGTTTGAATAAACCAGAGCTAAAAAGTCTGGCTTATTTTTTTTAAATGGATTGTTTTATTTAAGATCAAAACGATCTGCATTCATAACTTTATTCCAAGCTTTTACAAAATCGTTTACAAGTTTTTCTTTTGAGTCATTTTGAGCATAAACTTCAGCAATAGCTCTTAACTGTGAGTTTGAACCAAATACTAGGTCAACTCTACTAGCATGGTATTTTACTTCACTTGATTGTCTAGTTTTTCCTTCAAACTCTCTATCTTCATCATTAATACTTGACCATGTATTATTCATATCTAATAGGTTTACGAAGAAATCATTAGTTAAAACACCAATTCTTCTTGTAAAAATACCTTTTGAAGAGTTGTCTGCATTTGCTCCTAATACTCTCATTCCACCAACTAAAACTGTCATTTCAGGTGCTGTAAGATTTAGAAGTTGTGCTTTATCTAAAAGTAATTCTTCTGAACTTACAGAGTATTTTCTTTTTTCAAAGTTTCTAAAACCATCGGCAATAGGTTCTAAATACTCAAATGATGGAGCAAAAGTTTGTTCTTGTGTTGCATCTGTTCTTCCAATAGTAAAAGGAACTTTGATTTGTACTCCTGCATCAAAAGCTGCTTTTTCAATGGCCGCTGCTCCTCCTAAAACAATAAGATCTGCAATGGAAACTTTTTTAGCTCCAAGTCTATCAAACTCTTCTTTTACTTCTTCAAGTTTTGAAATAACTTCTGCACTTCCTTTATTTACTTCCCAATCTTTTTGAGGAACAAGTCTGATTCTTGCGCCATTTGCACCACCTCTTTTATCTGAGTCTCTATAAGTTGAAGCAGAAGCCCAAGCTGTTTTTACAAGTTCAGAGATACTTATTCCTGTAAGTAAAATCTTTTCTTTTAAGTTTTCTACATCAAAATCTTCAATCATTTCATAGTCTGAAGATGGAACAATATCTTGCCAAATTAAATCTTCCTTTGGTACTTCAGGACCTAGGTATTTTGATTTTGGTCCTAAATCTCTATGTGTTAATTTAAACCAAGCCTTTGCAAAAGCATCTGCAAACTCTTTAGGATTTTCATGAAATCTTTTTGAAATAGGCCCATAAATTGGATCCATTCTTAAAGCCATATCGGCTGTTGTCATAATAGTTTTTACTTTTTTACTCGGGTCATGTGCTGATGGTGCTAAATGTTCTTCTTTTGGATTAACTGGAGCCCATTGCCAAGCGCCAGCTGGTGATTTTTCTAAGTTCCAATCGTATCCAAATAGTAAGTCAAAATATCCATTATCCCATTGAATTGGATTTGGAGTCCATGCTCCTTCAATACCACTTGTAATAGTATCGTCACCTTTTCCACTCAAAAATGAACTTAACCATCCAAGACCTTGAGCAACTAATCCTTCTGATTCTGGTTCAGCTCCTACATTTGATGCATCTCCTGCGCCATGACATTTACCAAAAGTATGCCCACCTGCAACTAAAGCAACAGTCTCTTCATCACCCATCGCCATTCTTGCAAATGTTTCTCTAATATCTTTTCCAGATTCTAAAATATTAGGTTCCCCATTTGGTCCTTCTGGATTTACGTAGATTAGACCCATTTGTACTGCTGCTAGAGGATTTTCTAATCCTTCTCTATTTTCTTTCTCATCATATCTTTTATCACCTAGCCATTCATCTTCATCTCCCCAGTAGATATCTTCTTCTGGTTCCCAGACATCAACTCTTCCTCCTGCAAAACCATATGTTTTTAATCCCATTGATTCTAAAGCTACATTTCCAGCTAAAATCATAAGGTCAGCCCATGAGATTTTATTTCCATACTTTTGTTTTATAGGCCATAAAAGTCTTCTAGCTTTATCTAGGTTTGCATTATCAGGCCAAGAGTTAAGGGGTGCTAATCTTTGATTTCCTGTTGAAGCCCCACCTCTACCATCACCAGTTCTATATGTACCTGCACTATGCCAGGCCATTCTAATAAAAAGTGGTCCATAATGACCATAGTCAGCCGGCCACCACTCTTGTGAATCTGTCATAAGATATGTTAAGTCTTTTTTTAGTGCTTCATAATCAAGTTCTGCAAACTCTTTTTCATAATTAAACTCTTCATCCATTGGATTCACTCTCTTTGAGTGTTGAGAAAGAATCTTAAGGTTTAATTGGTTTGGCCACCAGTCTTTATTAAAAGTACCTGTATTTCTAGCAGTAGGGTTTACTACTTCATTATCACTACCCAGACCTGTAATTGGACACTTTGCCATATTTTCTCCTTTTATAAATTACTAGTTTAAGATTTTAAAAATCTTTTTGTTTTTGTTTCATTAATGAAAGAGCATCTTCATTTAAATAAGGATTTTCTCCTTTTATGATTAAGAAATCATGTTTGACATCATCCAAATATCTTTCTCAAATTTTGCTACTTTTTCATCTGCAAAAGCTTCAGTTGTTTTATCTTCTACTTCTGATGCTACTTTACTTAAGTTTTTAAATTCATCAAGTAAGTAATTATATTCTTCAATAATTGCTGTAACAATTTCTTTTGAATTAAATGACTCTTTTTCTTCAGTTTCAACTTTTGTAGCATTTGCTAATTCTTGAATAGTCAAATAAGGTTTTCCACCTAATTGTAAAACTCTTTCTGCTGTATCATCATAAAGTTCTGACATATTGTTATAAATCTCTTCTGTATGGCTATGTACAGGGAAGAAATCCATACCTTTAATATTCCAATGATAGTTATGCATCTTTATATATAATGCATGTGCATCTGCCTGTATTTGTTTTAATTGATTAATTACTGTTGACATTTTTTATCCTTTGTATTTAATTTAAAGATATTTATTTATCTTTTCTTCTAATGCAACTTTTGAAGTTGCTCCGATTATTTGGTCTACGACTTCACCATCTTTATAAAATAGAATTGTAGGAACCGACCTTATTTGATTTTTAACTGTAAGGTTTTGTTGCTCCTCTGTATTTACTTTACAAATATTTGCTTTACCTTCATATTCTTCAGCTAATTGATCTATAACTGGAGAAATCATTCTACAAGGTCCGCACCAAGGTGCCCAAAAGTCAACTAATGAGACACCAGATTTTACTATCTCTTCCATATTTGCTTCTGTTATTTCAATATATTTGCTCATGCCATCTCCTTATAATTTATCTGCATTTTTCTCTAAGTATTCAGCTACACCTTCAGTATCTGCTTTCATACCTTCATCACCTTTGTTCCATCCTGCTGGACAAACATCCCCGTGTTCATTTGTAAAAATCATTGTATCTACCATTCTTACCATCTCATCAATATTTCTTCCTAGTGGTAAATCATTGATTACTGCATGTCTTACAGTTCCATCTTTGTCTATTAAAAATGAACCTCTTAATGCAACCTCTTCATTGAATAACACATCATAGTCTTTTGCAATTTGTTTGCTTAAATCTGCAACCATTGGGAATTCAACTCTTCCAATTCCACCTAATTCTACTGGAGTTTCTCTCCAAGCAAAGTGTGCAAACTGTGAATCAATTGAGCATCCTATTACTTGAATTCCTCTTTCTTCAAAATCTTTCACTCTCTTTGAAAATGCTATGATTTCCGAAGGACAAACAAATGTAAAATCTAATGGCCAGAAAAATAATACTGCACCTTTTTCACCTATATTTTTATATAAATTAAAATCTTCTACTATTTGACCATCTTTTAATACAGCAGTTGCTGTGAAATCTGGAGCTTTTTTTGTTACTAACATTATATTTCCTTTGATAATTTTTTTCTTTTGCTAGTGAAAGTATAGAAGAAGTAAACTTAAAACATACTTAATATTTATTATCAAAGGATAATTTTTTTCCTTTAATTGAAGATAGTTTGATTTTTAGGAGTTTGTTTGAACTGTAGGTTTTTATTTATTTGATTTTGATATTAAGGATAATATAAAGAGGAAACCTCTTTATATTATTGTATACAAGCGTCTACAATAGACTGTTGATTAGGATATAAATAGATTTCAACTCTTCTATTTAATCCCATATTTTGTGCAGTTGTGTTAGGTGCTATTGGTTTGTTAAAAGAACAACCTTTTGAAAAAACTTGATTTGAAATACCGCTATTATAAATAGTATTTCCTACATTTGTTGCTCTTTGTTCTGATAGTTTTTGATTATATTCATATGAACCTCTACTATCAGTGAAACCAACAACTTGAACTAATGTATTTGGATAACTTTTTAATACATCAGCAATCTTTGCAATTTTTCTTGAAGCTTCTTGTGTTGGTATTGCAGAATTAGTTTCAAAAACCATGCTGTCTCTTAGCATAATTTTTACATATTTATCTGTATTTGAGACAATTAAATCATTATCTGGATTCATAGCTGCATTTGGGTTATTATTCACATTTGTTTCTAATTTATTTGCAACTTCTTTTGCTTGTTGATCCATAGAGTAACCAATTCCTCCACCAATAGCTGCACCAATAGCACCACCAATAACGGCTCTTTTACCTTTAGAACTTCCTTTTGTAGAAGCACCAATCACTGCACCTAAAATACCTCCAATAAGTGCACCTTGTTGAGTCTTACTCATTCCTGTATTATCTGAATTAGGTTGTGGATTATTCCCTTGCATTGCACAACCTGTTAACATTGTTGCTACAATTATTCCTGCTGCAAACTGTTTAAAAAGTGTTGTTTTAATCATATGTAAAATCCTTTTTTTTCTGTATTATATTATATCACTTTTTGGTGTAACAATTGTGAAATAGACTATAAAAATATATTGTAACTACTATGTAAACCAATTTGGATATAATTGCGATTATAATAAATATCAAGGAGAGCCCTATGTATAGAACAAGGTATAAAAGAACAAAAATTTTAGCAACATTAGGACCAGCAAGTAATAGTGTAGAAGTAATAGAAGGGCTTGTAAAAGCTGGTGCAAATATGTTTAGACTTAATTTCTCTCATGGGAGTCATGAATATCATGAAGAGACTTTAAAAAATATTAGATTTGTTATGAACAAACTTGATGTAACAATTGGTGTATTACAAGATATTTCTGGTCCAAAAGTAAGGATTGGAGAATTAAAAGAGAAGTTTGAACTTTTTGCAGGAGATGAACTTACTTTTGTAAAAAATGATATTTTAGGGTACAAGAAAGCAGAAAAAAAATATATAGTATCAACAAACTATCCAGAGTTACTTGATAAGGTTCAAACAAATGAGTATATCTATCTTTATGATGGAACAATTAGAGCAAAAGTTATTGAAACAGGTAATGAAGTAAAAGCAATAGTTGAAAATCATGGAACATTAACTTCAAAAAAAGGTATCAACTTTCCAAATACTGTAATTGATATTAATGTAATTACTAGAAAAGATGAAGAAGATATTGCTTGGGGAGTTAAACATAAAGTTGACTATTTTGCAATCTCTTTTGTTCAAAATGCAAATGATATGAGAACAGCAAGAAAACTTTTAGGTAATTATAATGGAAAGCTTGTAGCTAAGATTGAGAAGTTTGATGCTGTTGAGAATATTGATGAAATTATTGAAGAATCAGATGGTATTATGGTAGCACGTGGCGATTTAGGAATAGAAGTTCCTTATTATGAAGTACCTACTATTCAAAAGACACTTATAAAAAAAGCAAATCAAGCTTGTATTCCAGTTATTACTGCAACACAAATGTTATTATCAATGACACATAATGAAAGAGCAACAAGAGCAGAGATTTCAGATGTAGCAAATGCAGTTTTAGATGGTACAGATGTTGTAATGTTATCAGAAGAGAGTGCCGTTGGTATTAATCCAGTTAATACAGTAGAAACAATGGCAAATATCATTGCAAAAACTGAAGAGATGTATCCTTTTGATAAGCATGATAAATTATCATATCAAGATAAATTTGATGTTATTCAAGGAACAGCAACAAAACTTGCTGATGATTTAGGTGCAAAAGGTATTATCTCTCTTACTAGTTCAGGGTTATCAGGAAGAAAGATTTCAAGATATAGACCAAAAACTCATATTTATATGTTTACACATAAAAGACGAGAACTTAATCCTATGTGTGGACTATGGGGAGTTGAACCTATTGCAAAAATAAAAGAATCAGGTGCTTCTAAAATGATTCAAACAATGTTAAGAAAGTTAGATGAAAGAGGTTTATTAGATAAAGATGCAACTTATGTTGCAACATTTGGATATCCAGTAGGTGTTCCAGGAAGTACAAATACAATTAAGATTTTAACTCCTTCAGAGATGGAGTATTATATGAATCTTCAATTATCGAAAAAGAAAAATTAAATACTCAAAGGTAGTTCTATTTTAAATAGAGCTCCCTTATAGTTTTCATTCTCATATGAAAACTCTTTATTTTCAACTTCTATTTTTCCATTAAGACTTGAATCAATTATATTTTTTGTCATATAAAGTCCAATACCTGTTCCTTGAGATTTAAATTTTGTTGTGAAATATGGTTCGAATACTCTATTAAAAATCTTATTAGGTATTCCTCCTGCATTATCATAAATTTTTAAAATAAGTAAGTTATTTTTTTTAGAAGCTTCTATAAAAATCAACTTTCTTTTCTTTTCATTTTGAAGGGCATCTTTTGCATTGTTTATGATATTTAAAATGACTTGTATTAATTCATTTTCATAACTTTGAAGTTCTATCTCATCAATTTTTTGAATAACTTCTATTTTATGATTTGTTAAATTTGCAGAGATTAAACTTAGAACTTTTTGAACAGTATTTTTTATATAAAAGTTTTGTATTGATTTGTCCCTTGAGTAGAAGTTTCTAAAGTCATCAATAGTATTTGATAATATTTTAGTACTTTCTACAATCCCTACTAGATCTTTATCTAACTGGGCGTCATCTAAAACCCCAACTTCTTTTTGAACTCTTATTCCACTTGCAAGGGTACTTATTGCAGAAAGAGGTTGTCTCCATTGATGAGCAATATTCCCAAGCATTTCTCCCATTGCTGCGAGTTTTGATTGTTGGTTTAATATAATATCTTTTTGTCTCATTACAGATACTTGTTTCTTAACTTGTTGTTCTAGTTCATAGTTGAGTTTTTTAAGTTTTAAGTTGTTTTCTTCTATATTTTCAGAATAATATTGAAATATGTTTTTTAATTTTTTTGATAGAAGTATTAAAAGAATAATTACTATAAAAGTAACTAGTGTAGAAACAAAAATAAAAGTTTTTATGTCATTTTCAAGTTCTAATCTAAGTTCATTACGTTTTTTTTCTATTTGTTGATTTATCTCTCCTGTATAAAGTCCAGTTCCAATAATCCAGTCTAGTGTAGGAATATGTTTTATATAAGATATTTTTTTTGATATTTTATTTGTTTTAAAAAGATTTTCTGATTGGATATATTCAATAAAAGTTCCATTTGATGATATTGCTTTGTTTATAATATTTTGTACATTTTTTTGAATTTTTTTATCTAATTTTTCTAAAGGGATACCAATAATTGAATTGTTTTTATGACTTAAAGCAACACCCTTAGTATTCATAATAAAAATATAGCTATCATCTTTATAATCAATAGTATTGATAAAATCTGTATCATTTTTTGATATATTTTCTTTTATATCATCAAGATAAACTGCAGTACCAATATAAAGGTTAAGTGGTGTAAATTTTTTTACATATCCAATTTTTTTTAATTTTTTACTACTTCCTAATTTATTCCAATACCATTGGTTAAAACCTTGACCTGTTTTTTGCAGAACAGCCTTAAAACTTTTATAAATATTTTTTCCATTTTTATCCACTATATTTTTTATTGAAGTTCCAACAAGTTTTGGATTAGCAGGAAGAGAGACAATTGTTCCATCTAAAGTATGCACAAAATAGTACCCATTTCCATTGAAAAATCGTATATCTTTTAATTCCTGATCTATTTTTTTATATATTTCATCATAACTCAGATGTTTATTTGCATTATAGATAACATCAAGTTTTTTAAAACCTATTTTTACAATATCTTTGACTTTTGCTTTCTCTTTTTTTATCTCTTTTTCATAGTTATAGTTTAGAAGAAGAGATAGGTTTTCTACTCTTTCTTTTATTTTATTTTTTAAGTTATTGATATGATTTTTTTCAATATTAGTTAATTCTAAATTATGAGTTTTATGCATTGAAGATATAAATATATTAGTAAGTATAAATGAAGTTAATATTACTCCTGCAATAGGAAGTAATATTATCCATTTAATAATTTTTGTTTCATTATTTATATTATTCATAGTGGCTTATTATAGCGTATAGCTATAATAAGTCAAATGTATTAAAAAAGTAATAAATAATTAAATTTTAGAGTATAAAGCTAGTAATTGAATCTGTTTTTCAAACTCATAAATTTTAAGCTCTAATGATTTGATTTTTTGTGAGTTTAATAGTATATTTACATCACTTTGTGTTTTAAGTTCAGCTTCTTTCTCTTGTAATATAATTTCTAATAAAGAGTCATAAAGTTTATAATCATCTTCTGCAATTTTTTTCTTTATATTTAGTGTTTTAATTTTAGAAAGAGTTGTTCTATAAAAGTTTTTTTCTTCAAGTTCTATGTTTCTCAAGTTTATTTTTGATTTTAAGAAGTTAAGTTTTTGGTTTTCAATTTCATTAAAGGCTCTTACATCAAGAGGCATAGAAATAGATAAACCATAGTTATATGAATTTTTGTTTGTGATTCTATTATCTGGATTTACATCATGATATTGAGTATGATTTGCTTCAATATTAAATGTTGGAAGATATCTTGCTACTGTCATATCTTTAAAATGATCTTTTTGTTTTACATCAGCTTTTGCTTTTAAAACTTCAATATTTTTAGTTATAAAGTTTTTTTCATCTGATAAACTTAATACAGGAAGTTCAAAGTTTGTATAATCTGCACTTGCAATATTTAAAAACTTATAGTTTAATTCTTCTTTTTGATACTGTAAATCTGCAATACTATTTTTAATCTTATTTGCATCAAGAATTGCACTATCTAAAGTTGAAGTATCTAAAAAGCCAGTTAATACTTGTTCTTTTTTTCTTTCTACATCAATTTGAGAGTTTTTTAAAAGTAATTCATTCTTTTTTATATTTAAATCTATAATATGCAAGTTAAAAAGCATTGTGATTGCATTTTTTATAATATCTTTTTTCTGTAAATCAATATCAATTTTATTGTAATCATATGTAGCATTTGCATATTTTATAGCACTAAAAATTCCGCCACTTTTGAAAATAGGTTGATTTATGTTAATTGCAGACCTAGCTGAGTCATAGATATCTCCATAGCTTTTAGTATATGAAAGAGTAATAGGGTTAATCCAGTCTTTTTTTAATTTTGAGCTGTTTTCAATATTTTGCTCTTCACTATATTTAAATATGCTTAATCTATCATTTGAAAGGATGTTTTCATCAACTTTATCTTGACCATTTAAAAATAGTGGCAAAGATAAAGTTAGAGCTAAAAAAAGTTTAGCTGATTTTTGATAATGCATTTTGTAACCTTTTAAATCCTTCATTTATCTCCTCTTTTGAGATAGTTAAAGGAGGTAAAAATCTTAAAGTATTTTTCCCTGCTCTTAGAATTAAAACACCTTCTTCAAAAGCAGTTGGAATAACTTTTGCTAATGTGTCTGCATCTTTTACTCTTAAACCTTTCATAAGCCCAAGACCAACTTTATTTGTAAAGATATTTTTGTTGTTTTCAAAAAGTTCTGTCAATTTTGAATCAAAATATATTGAAGTTTCATCTAGTTTTCCAGAGTTTTTATATTCATCTAAAATGTCAAGAACTTTGTTTGCCGCCGCAGTACTTAAGTAGTTCCCTCCAAAAGTAGAACCATGATCACCTGGTACAAAGATATCTTTATGTTTAGTAATAACTGCTCCAATCGGAACACCTCCTCCTAAACCTTTTGCCATTGTAATAATATCAGGTTCAATTTCATAAAGGTTTGATGCTAAAAATTCACCAGTTCTATATGCTCCTGTTTGCACTTCATCAATAATTAATAAAATACCTTGCTCTTTTAAAAAATTTGCTAATTCTTGAATATCTTCTTTTTTGAAAGGTTGTACACCACCTTCTCCTTGAACAAGTTCAATCATAACAGCAACTGTTTCATTATCAATTGAGTTATAAATATCATCAATTTTATTGTCATAAGAAAAACCTTCTGGATATGGTGAGAAGTTGTCACTATGCATAGAGCTTTGTCCTGTAGCTTTTACTGTAGTAATAGTTCTTCCATGAAAAGAGTGTTCTAGTGTAATTACTTTATATCTTTTATTATCAAACTTTGTTTCACCATATTTTCTTGCAATTTTAATTGCTCCTTCATTTGCTTCTGCCCCTGAGTTTGCAAAAAATATTGCAACATCCATTTCTGATAGTTTTGCTATTTTCTCACCAAGTTTAGCCTGTGGTTCAATAGCATAAAGATTTGAAATATGCGTTATATTATTTACTTGTTTGTAAATTGTATCTGCAACTTCTTTATTCCCGTGTCCAACTGATACAACTCCTATTCCTGATGTAAAGTCTATATAATCTTTATCTGTTTCATCAAATAATGTTGCATTAATTCCTTTTTTGAAATTAACGTAGTTTCTTGGATATGTATTCAAAATATATTGTTTATCTAATTGTTCTAACATAGTTTTCCCTATTTTTAAGTCTTGAAATTATAGCCAGTTTTTTTAAACAAAATATTAACGCTTATTATTACTTATCTTAATATTAGAATAAGATTTTTTTTTATTTTATGTTACAAATGATATAATCCCAAGATGATAGTGCATTTATAGGAATTTTTAATGTTAATGAAGAACTTACTTGAACAAATAAAAAAAATAAAAGTTCTGTATGTAGAGGATGATGCAAATACAAGAGCTGAGCTTGAGTATATTTTAAAATCAAAAGTCTTTGAGTTATATGTCGCAGAAGATGGTGAAGAAGGTTTTAGATTATATAAAAAAAACATTCCTGATTTAGTTATTACAGATATTCAAATGCCAAAGTTAAACGGTATTCAAATGAGTAAACTTATCAAAGATTATAATCCAGATGCTAAAATTGTCATAATATCAGCTTTTAATGAAAGTAATTATCTACTTGAAGCTATAAAATTAAATATAAATAGTTATATTCAAAAACCATTAGATATAAAACAGCTATTCCATGAAATGGGAAAACTTGCAAAAAATATAAATTTAGAAAAAGAGAAAGATGAACTCTACAATACTTTAAATCAATATCGAAATATTGTAGATGAAAGATCAATTGTCTCAAAAACTGATAGAAATGGTGTTATTACTTATGTTAATAAACCTTTTGAAAAAATATCCGGATATTCAAGTGAAGAGCTAATAGGAAATACTCACTCCTTAATTAAGCATGAAGATACAAATGTTGAAGTTTACGAAGATATGTGGGATACTCTAATATCTAAAGATATGTGGACAGGAATTATAAAAAATAAGAAAAAAAATGGAGATGGGTATATTGTTGATACTTTAATTAAGCCTATTTTAGATGTAAATGGAGATATTGAAGAGTATATTGCATTAACCTATGATATTACTGATCTTGAAAGATCAAAAGAGTATTTCAAAAATCAGACTTTAAAGGCAACGAGTAACTTAAAAGAGTCAATTAGAGTATCAAAACTATATAAAGATGCTATAAATCAGAGTAATATGATTTTAAGAGTTAATAAAGATAGAAAAATACTTTATGTAAATGATGCTTTTTGTGAAATAAGTGGATATTCACAAAAAGAGTTAATAGGCAAAGATTATTCAATAGTTAGGGATAAAAGAGTAGAGGTTGAAGAGTATGAGAAAAAAATAGATGAACTGCAAGCTTATTTAGATAAAGGGAATATTTGGAAAGGAAAAATTTCAAATACTAAAAAAGATGGAACTTTATTTCATTGTAACCTTACAATTTATCCTCTTGAAATAGAAAAAGGGGAAATTAGTGAATACCTTGGAATAAGACATGATATTACAGAGATAGAAAACCTCCATAAAGAGTTAGAAAAGACACAAAGAGAAGTAGTCTATAAGCTTGGTGAAATAGGAGAAACAAGAAGTAAAGAGACTGGAAATCATGTAAAAAGAGTTGCAGAGTATTCAAAATTATTAGCTATTAAGTATGGATTAGATGAAAAAGAGACTAATACTCTTTTTACAGCCTCTCCTATGCATGATATTGGAAAGGTAGGTATCCCTGATAGTATTTTAAATAAACCAGGAAAACTAGACAATGAAGAGTGGGAAGTGATGAGAACGCATTCAGAAATAGGATACAATATTTTAAAATCTTCAAATAGAGAGATTTTAAAAGCTGCAGCAATTGTCTCGTATACTCATCATGAAAAATGGAATGGAAGTGGCTATCCTTTAGGTTTAAGTGGTGAAGATATTCATATTTTTGGAAGAATTACTGCTATTGCTGATGTATTTGATGCATTAGGAAGCCATAGGGTCTATAAAGAGGCTTGGCCATTAGAAAAAATATTAGAATTTTTTGAATCTGAAAAGGGAAAACATTTTGAACCTAAGCTAATTGAAATTTTTATGGATAATTTAGAAGAGTTTTTAAAAATAAGAGATATGTATCAAGACTAATTTATTTCATTTTTGCTAAAATCAAAATTAAAATTAAAGGAAAAAAATGCAGCATTTGATTACTACAGGTGACTTTTCTAAAGAAGAAATTCTTAATCTTTTTGATGACGCTAGAGAGTTTCTAGATATGAAATCTAGGGAGATTTTAAAAGGTAAAATAATAGTTGTTTTATTTTTTGAAAATTCAACAAGAACGCGGAGTGCTTTTGAAACTGCAGCAAAAAGATTAGGTGCAGAAATAATTGCACTTGATTTAGGTACTTCTTCTATAAATAAAGGTGAAACTACTTTTGATACAGTTGCAAATATTAATGCAACAAAACCTGATGCAATTATTATTAGACATTCTGAAAGTGGATTACCTGCAAGATTAGCTGATCATGTTGATTGTCCAATTATAAATGCTGGAGATGGAAATAATGCACATCCTACACAAGCCTTATTAGATTTATTTACAATATATGAACATTTTGAAGGCAAAACTGAAGGTAAGAAAGTTACAATTGTTGGAGATGTAAAGAGTTCAAGAGTTGCTGGTTCAAATAGAAGATTACTTCCAAGATTTGGATTAGATTTATCTTATGTTGCTCCTGATTGTTTTAAATTTGAGTCAGATGAATATAAACAATATGATCATATTGCTGAAGTTATTGATGAGGTTGATGTGGTTATGAGTTTAAGAACTCAACTTGAAAGACACAATGAAATTTACTTTTCTTCACTTCAAGAGTATGCTAAAGATTATTGTATTACAAAAGATACTTTTGGCGATAGGGATATTTTATTATTACATCCAGGGCCTGTAAATAGGAATGTTGATATCTCTGATGAAATGTTAGTAGATCCAAGAAATAAAATTTTAGAGCAAGTAACAAATGGTGTTGCGGTAAGAATGGCAATTCTTAAAAAACTAATTTTAGAACAATAAACTATTAAATTAATTTGAACGAAGAATTAAAAACTATATTGAATAAGTATGGCTCTTTAAAAGAGCCATTCTTTTTTACTATCTCTTATGATTTATCTAAGTTTTATGTTAAACCATTAAAAGAGTTACCAGATGAGATTAGATATGAAATTAAGGATAAAGTATCCTCTAAACTAGCAAAAAAACATAAAATAGAGAAATATCCTTTATCTTATGAAGAGTATAAAAAGAAGTTTGATTTTATACAAGAGAATATAAAAGCTGGTAACTCTTATTTATTAAACTTAACTGCAAAAACAAAAATTGATCCAGAATTTACTTTAGATGAAATATATGAAAAAGCAAATGCAAAGTTTAAATTAAAATTTTTTGATGAGTTTGTATGTTTTTCTCCTGAAAAGTTTATAGAAATAAAAAAGAATAAGATCGTAACTTTTCCTATGAAAGGGACGATTGATTCGAAAACACCAAATGCACAGGCAAAAATTTTAGGTGATATAAAAGAGATGGCTGAACATACAATGGTTGTTGATTTACTTAGAAATGATCTAGGAATAGTTGCAAACAAAATAAGAGTTGATAAGTTTAGATATATTGATAAGATAAATGCAGGAGATAAAAAGCTTCTTCAAGTAAGCTCTAAAATATCAGGACATTTAGAAGAGAACTGGAATGAAAAAATTGGAGATATTTTAACTTCACTTTTACCAGCAGGCTCAATTACAGGGTGTCCTAAGAAAAAAACAGTTGAAATACTTAAAGAGTGTGAAGGGTATGAAAGAGATTATTATACAGGTATATTTGGTATTTTTGATGGTAAGTCTATAGATAGTGCTGTTATGATAAGATTTATTGAAAAAGATAAAGATGGCAATGTTTTTTATAAAAGCGGTGGGGGAATTACTTGTGATTCAAATGCTGCTTTAGAGTATGAAGAACTTATTGATAAAATCTACTTACCTTTCTAGGAGTAATTATGAGTGAAAAGTATTTTGAAACTATTAAATGTGATGACTATGAAGTTTTCAATTTAGAATTTCATCAAGCAAGAGTATCAAAAACAATTGGATTAAATTTAAACTTACAAGAGTACGTTTATCCTATTTCAAATAAACTTTTAAGATGTAAATTAATCTATTCAGAAGAAGGTGTTGAAGATGTTCAGTATTTTGAATATGAAAAAAGAAGTATAAAAACTTTTAAGTTGGTTTTTGATGAAGAAATAGAGTATTCAAAAAAGTATTTAGATAGAAGCTCAATAGATACTCTTTTTGAAAAAAAAGAGAGTGCTGATGAAATAATGATTATAAAAAATGGTTTAGTAACTGATACTTCAATTGCAAATATCGCTATATTTGATGGTGAAAATTGGCTTACACCTAAGTCTCCTCTTCTTTATGGAACAACAAGAGATAGACTCTTAAAATCTAAAGATATTTTTGAGAAAGATATTTCTATTGATATGTTAAAAAATGCAAGAAAAATAGCTTTAATGAATGCAATGGTGGATTTTGATATTTTAGAGGATTATTCATTTTTTTCATAAACCCTATTAAGAAGTAACTCCCATTTATTTACTTTTCCCCAGTTGATTTTTGCTTTTTTATAAATCTTTTTATCTTTTAAAATGTAAGTCATTTTTTCATTAAAAATCACTTTAGGTTGAAGTTTTTTCCTTATATCAAAAGGAACTACTTTGAAACTTAGATTATCTAATACAAGAGGCATAGCATTTTTATTTTCTATATAGAGTAAAACCATATGATAATTTGCTTCTGCTTTTACTTTAACTATTGCAAAATAGAGTTTATCTTTTGGAATACCTGTTTCAATAAGTGTAAAATATTTAGCTATGGCATAATCTTCACAGTCACCTTTTCCATTTATTAAGAACTCTTTTGGAGTAGCCCAATGGTCATCTACATTATATTTTGTTGTATCTTCTACAGGAAGAATCTTATTATAGAAAGAGTTCACATGGGAGAGCTTTTTTAAAGTATTATCAAAGTTTTTTACTTTTTGTTTTAGTTTTACATATTTTACTAATCTTATCTTAATTGCTTTTTTATGCGTTGATGTTTTAATAGTTTTTAAATCTTTATCATTCAGTGTAATACTTTTTGAATGAAGAGTTGAAAGAGCTATAAAAATAAGTAAAATCATTTGTTTCATACGCTATAATATCCAACACAAAATGAACTTAGGATTAAGAATGATAAATAATATTATAGAGAATGTGGAATATAAAAAGTTAGTAAGTTCACAAGTTAAAGATACAATTACTTTTTTATTAAATGAAAATCAAGAATTTGCAATAACTGCAAATATTGAAGCTATAAAATTTGATCCAGAACTTCCAAATGCAACATATGAACAATTATCAAAGTTTTCACTTTTTGTCTTGGCAAATTATACATATAGCACAATAAAACTTGATGAGGATAATCTGTATTTTGAAGCTGGTTTTGGAAGTGAAAATTTTGGTTCAACTGTAAGAGTACCTTTTTATGCAATTTTTCAAATTGTTGTTGATGAATCAATTTTATTTGTTAACTCTGTTGCGACTGTAGATAAGTTTAATAAAGACTCAAAAGAAAAGTCACTTAATATTTTTAAAAAAAATCCAAATAATAAAAACCTTATAAAATAAGTAATTAGATCTTGAAATATAAAAGAGAGATAAAGGCTGCTTTTAAAGTTTCTATTCCAGTAATGATGGGATATGGAGTTTTAGGCTTTGCATTTGGACTTTTGTTAGTCTCTTTTAATTATCCTTGGTATTTAGCTCCTATAATGAGTCTATTTATTTATGCTGGAGCATTACAGTTTGTAGCAATTAATTTTTTTAATTTAAAAGCAGGTTTAATAGATATAGCCATAGCTTCATGGTTTGTAAATTTAAGGCAATCTTTTTATGGCTTATCTTTGATAAAAAGGTTTAAAAAAACTGGAAAATTAAAAGCTTATCTTATATTTGGACTTACTGATGAAACTTATGCATTACTTACTACAATAAAAGATGATGAGCAATTAAAAAAAAGATGGTATTATTTCTTTTTAACTGCCTTTAATCAGTCTTATTGGTTTCTAGGCTCAACTCTTGGTGCAATAATTGGTTCAAATATAGAGTTCAATACAGCTGGTTTAGAATTTTCATTAACTGCACTTTTTGTTGTTTTATGTATAGAACAGTATAAAAATTTAAAGAATCCAATACCTTTTTTAGTAGGGGCAGTAGCTTCTATTACAGCCTTAATTTTTGTTCCAAGTGATAAAATGTTAGTTGTATCAATATTTTTATCACTTTTACTTCTTTTCTTTTTTAGAAAAAGGTTGGATGTAAATGAGTAATATGGAGCTTTTTCTAGCTATTGTAATTATGAGTTTAGTGAATTTTCTTACAAGAGTTTTCCCTTTTTTGTTTTTTTCAAAAAAAGATTTACCCAAATCTTTATTTTTTATTGAAAAGTTTTTCCCTGCTACAATAATGACAATTCTTATATTCTATTCAATTAAAGATATAAGTTTTTCTGTTTATCCATACGGAATAAAGGAGCTTCTAGGAATTGTCTTTACCTTAATACTTCACTTAAGTTTAAAAAATTATTTAATTTCAATTTTCTTTGGAACGATATTTTATATGGGACTTGTGCAATACTTATAATGTAATAAAATATTTTATGGTATAGTTTTAAATAAGGAAATCTTATGAGACTATTAGCTTTTGATAAAGAGTATGAAGCAGAAAAAAATAATTATCTTTCGGTGCTAGAAAATAATCTAAAAGATTATGATATTACACTAGTAAGAGATTTAAATGATGCATTAGCATTATACAAATTAAATGAATTTAACATAGTATTAATAGATTTTACCACAAAAGAGGGTAAAGAGTTTCTTCAAGAAGTAAATAGACTCAATACTTTACAACGAATTATTACTATGGGATATACATTAAGTTGTAGTTCTGAAATGGGTTGTTCTTATTGTATAGAAAATTTTCACAAAAGAAGATTGATTAAACCAATAAACTCTATTGATCTTTATAAGACTATATCAGGGTTTAATAATATAAGTTGCAAATTTGCCTATGCATTTGAAAATCCAAAGTCTTTAATTAAAGAGTTAATTCAAAGGTATAATTATTTTGTTTATGATGAAGAAAATACTTTAATATATGCGAAGAATGATGATATCCAAAAGTTGAAACAGTTGTTAAATTTGATGGTTGATTTAAAAAGTTATAATATTGAGTATCAAATAATTGATGATAAAAGTATAAAGGTTTTATAAAAAAGGGTTAAAGTTTAAAAGGACGAAAGTCCTTTTTTAACTTTTTGGTGAAAATGGGAATAAAGCACTTCCCCATGTTAAACCACCACCAAAGGCATCAAATAAAACCATATCACCTGATTTTATCTTTCCTTGTTCATATGCATAGTTCATAGCCATTGGAATTGATGCTGCTGAAGTATTTCCATATTTATCCACTGTTACAACTGTTTGTTCATCATTTAATCCTAAAGCTTTACCTACTGCTGAGATAATTCTATAGTTCGCTTGATGAGGGATAAAGTGTTTTATATCTTCATTTTTAATTCCATGTTTTTCCATCATAATTTCTACATCTGAAGTTAATGTTTTAACAGCTAGCTTGAAAGTTTCATTACCTTTCATTTTAATGCATGCCATTTTTGCATCAAGAACTTCTTGTGAACACGGATGTTTACTTCCTCCACCTGGAGTTTTGATTAGATCATCATAGTTTCCATCACTTGAGCAGTTTACATCAATAATTGCTTCTTCTTTATCATCAGTTGCACTTATAATTGCAGCTCCAGCTCCATCACCAAAAATAAAACAAGTTGCTCTATCAGAATAATCTAAAATAGAAGTATATTTTTCTGCTCCAACAACAAGAACATTTTTTTTCATCCCAGATTCTATAAAAGCTTTTGCAACAGAAGTTGCGTAAACAAATCCAGTACAAGCAGCACTTACATCAAATGCTTGAACAGGAGGTAATCCTAGTTTTGAAGCAATAAGACATGCTGTAGATGGCATACATAAGTAATCTGGAGTTACTGTTGCACAGATAACTAAGTCAATATCTTCTTTGGCAATTCCAGCTCTTTGAATCGCTTGTTTTGAAGCCTCAGCTCCCATATCTGATGGATTAATATCATTTTCAGCTATTCTTCTTTCTTTAATACCTGTTCTTTTAGTAATCCATTCATCAGTTGTATCAATAATCTTTTCAAAATCAAAGTTTGTCATTATTTTAGGAGGGATATAAGCTCCAATCGATCTAAATGCTGCATATGCCATAAAAAATTCCTTAAGAAACTATACGATTAATTTGCGTAGAGTTTTAATCTTTCTTCAATATCTGTGTTTAAGTTTGAGCTTGCTGCGTTGATCGCTTGATAAATTGCATTTTGTATAGCTTTTTCATTTGATTTACCATGAGCAATAATTACAGGTGCTTTTACTCCTAGAAGTGGAGCTCCACCATATTCAGCATAATCTACTCTTACTTTTAAGTTTTTAAATACTTTTCTCATTAAAACTGCACCAGCAATTGAGATAAGTGATCTTTTTAAATTCTTTTTAATAATTTTGCCAATTGTGTCTGCAACACCTTCAGCAGTTTTTAATAAAATATTACCAATAAATCCATCACAAACAACTACATCTACAGTTCCTTTGAAGACATCACTACCTTCAACGTTTCCTGCAAAGTTCGGAATTTTTGAAATTAATTCAAAAGCTTCTTTTGTAACTTCATTACCTTTACTTTCTTCTTCACCATTACTTAAAAGTCCAATTAGTGGTTCGTCAAGTTGTAATACATCTTCTGCATAAACTTGTCCCATAATTGCAAATTCAAAAAGGTTTTTTGCATCACAATCTACATTTGCTCCAACATCTAATACTAAAGTATTTTGATTTTCACTTGTTGGCATTAATGTTGCAATTGCAGGTCTAGTAACACCTTTGATTCTTCCGATTCTAAGTGTTGCTAAAGACATAGAAGCTCCTGAGTGTCCAGCAGAAACTATTGCATGTGCTTCACCTTTTTTAACAAGGTCGATTGCTTTATAAATTGTTGATTCTTTTCTTTTTAGTGCATCAGTTGCAGAGTCGTGCATACTAATTACATCTTCAGTGTGTAAGATTTCAATTCTATCTGTTAAATAAGATGGAATTAAAGGTTTTAACTCATTTTCGTCTCCAACTGCGATTGCAGTGAAGTTTGTATTATGCCTAAGGGCTGAGATCAAACCCTCCATAATAGGTGCTGGACCGAAGTCCCCACCCATTGCATCAATTGCTATTTTTAGCATTACGATTTATATTCACCCGTATTTGGGTTAACCGTATGAGGCATTTTCCAAGTTCCGTCACTATCTTTTACTGGTTTTTTTAAAGTAATTTTATAGTGAGTTCTTCTTTTAGCTGCTCTAGTGTGTGATACACGTCTTTTAGGTACTGCCATGTTTTCTCCTTAATTAATATTCTTTTTCGACAAATTCATTATCTGTACAATTTATACATATATGATAGTCGCTATTTATAGATGATATTTCACTTTGTATAATTTCGTCAAAATCTATTATACTATTTTCTATCTCTATTATTAACTCTTCATTATCAGAGTTAGATTTATAAATACCATCACTTACTAGAAAATTTAACTTTTCATTCAAAGTGATTGTATCATTTTCACCGCATCTTGCACACTGTACAGTTGTGTTCCCTGTAAGATTTGCGTCAATTTTGACTAAAGATGGCGATATTTTACAAAAAGTACCTTCAATTTTAACTGAATCGTAATCAGTTTGAAACTCTTTTTGAGTTTGGGGTACTTTTCTTAGCTCTATTTTCATGTGAAAATCTAGTTAATTCTTAGCAAATTTCTCTTGCTGCAAAGAAAAAGTTAATTTCGATTGCTGCATTTTCTAAAGAATCAGAACCGTGAACTGCGTTAGCATCAATAGATTCAGCAAAATCAGCTCTAATTGTACCAGCTGCTGCTTCTTTAGGGTTTGTAGCACCCATTAAGTCTCTATTTTTTGCCATTGCGTTTTCACCTTCTAAAACTGAAACTACAACTGGTCCAGAGATCATGAATTCAACTAATTCACCAAAAAAAGGTCTTTCAGCGTGCACTGCGTAGAATGCTTCTGCGTCAGCTTTGCTTAATTGAATTTTTTTTGTAGCTGCAATTCTTAATCCATTTGATTCAAATCTGTCTAAGATTTTACCAACAACGTTTTTTGCTACTGCATCAGGTTTAATGATTGATAGTGTTTGTTCCATAGGTATGTTTTCCTCATTTTATTTTTAAGCCGCGGATTATACCTAAAAAAATAAAAAAAGGCAAGTAGTTATAAAAACCACTTGCCTTTTTAGTATTTATTTAATATTTTAAATATTAGTCTTCAACAACAGGTTGTCCGTCAACTGCACCTTCAGTTGATGGATTATCCCATACAATACAACCTTCAGTTGGACATGCTTCTGCACATGCTGGTTCGTCATTATCTCCTACACACTCTGTACAAGTTTCAGGGTTAACATAGTAGATATCTTCTCCTGTTGGGTTTTCATCATTATCAACAATTGATTCTGTTGGACACTCATCTAAACATGCGTCACAGTTAATACAAATATCAGTAATTTTTACTGCCATTCTAACTCCTTATAATATTTTAGAAACTTTAACACATAAAAAGTTAAAATTAACTTTAAATATAACATATGTCATTAATCAATAAGAAAACCCTATTTATGGGCTTTAGAATGATGAAAATAATAACGATTATCACCAATTTGAGCTTATTTATACTTTTTAATAAAGGAAAAAAATTATCCTAAAATAAATTCTCTCTTAAATTTTTTAATTTGTATAAAAAGGTCTATTTTTTTTAAAAAATTTATACTATAATTACACTTTTAAAACAAAACTTATTATAAAAAAGGAAATTACATGTTAGTAACAAAAAAAGCTCCAGATTTTACAGCAACAGCTGTACTTGCAGATGGTCAAATCGTTGAAGATTTTAATTTATATGATAATATTGGTGAAAAGGGTGCGGTTTTATTTTTCTACCCATTAGACTTTACTTTTGTTTGTCCTTCTGAAATCATTGCTTTCTCAAAAAGAATTGAAGAGTTTACTTCAAGAGGTGTTAATGTAATTGGTGTTTCTGTTGACTCACAATTTTCACACTTTGCATGGAGAGAAACTGCTGTTGAAAATGGTGGTATTGGAAGAATTAAATATCCACTAGTTGCTGACCTTTCTAAACAAATTTCAAAAGATTATGATGTATTATTTGGTGAAGCTGTTGCATTAAGAGGTTCTTTCTTAATTGATGCAGATGGAACTGTTAGACATGCAGTTATCAATGACCTACCATTAGGAAGAAATATTGATGAGATGATTAGAATGGTTGATACAATGTTATTTACAAATGAGCATGGTGAAGTTTGTCCTGCAGGATGGAACAAAGGTGATGAAGGTATGAAGCCTAATACTGAAGGTGTTGCTGAATACTTAGAGAAAAACGCTGAAGCTCTATAATATATAAGAACTGATTTATTTAAAGGTGCCAATGTTTTGGCACCTTTTTTTATATACTTAATTTAATTTCTTGACTTTTTTTTAAATAAAGACTAAAATTACACTACTTAAAAAATACTAAACAAAAAAAACTACAAAAAACTACATAACTTATATGTAAATCAAAAAAGGCAAAACATACTTATGGAAGAGTCAAAAACTCAAACTAAACCTCGAAAAAATTCAAATGGTAATAGCAGAAAAGCTAGAACTCATATACCAGTTGAAGGTTATAAAATTGAACAATTAAGAGAACTTCCTCTAGAAGATCTACTTAAAATAGCTAAACAGTTAGATGTTGAAAATCCACAAGAGTTGAAAAGACAAGACTTAATGTTTAACATTTTGAAATGTCAAGTTGATCAAGGTGGATTTATTCTATTTACTGGAATTCTTGAAATCAAAGATGGTGGATTTGGATTCTTAAGAGCTATTGATGGAAATTTTTCAGATACATCAAATGATTCATATGTATCTGCAACACAAATTAGAAAATTTGCACTAAGAACTGGAGATATTGTTTCTGGGCAAGTTAGACCTCCAAATAAAGAGAGCGAAAAGTATAATGCACTTTTAAAAATTGAGGCAATTAACTATTTACCAATTAATGAATCAAAAAATAGACCGCTATTTGATAACTTAACACCTCTTTACTCTACTGAGAGATTTACTTTTGAGTATGACCAAAACAGAATGACAGGAAGAATGCTTGATCTTTTTGCTCCAATGGGTAAAGGTCAAAGGGGACTTATCGTTGCACCTCCTAAAACTGGTAAAACAGAGTTATTAAAAGATTTAGCTCATGGAATTAGTAGAAATCATCCTGAAACACATTTAATGGTTTTATTAATTGATGAAAGACCTGAAGAGGTAACTGATATGCAAAGATCAGTAAAAGGTGAAGTTTATTCATCTACTTTTGATTTACCTGCACAAAACCATGTAAGAGTTGCTGAGATTGTGATTGAAAAAGCAAAAAGACTTGTTGAGATGAAAAAAGATGTAGTTATTTTACTTGATTCTATTACAAGATTAGCTAGAGCATATAATACTGTTACACCTTCTTCTGGTAAGGTTTTATCAGGTGGTGTTGATGCAAATGCTTTACATAAACCAAAAAGATTCTTTGGTGCTGCTAGAAATATTGAAGAGGGTGGTTCTTTAACTATTATCTCTACTGCACTTATTGAAACTGGTTCAAAAATGGATGAAGTTATTTTTGAAGAGTTCAAGGGAACTGGTAACTCAGAAGTCGTACTTTCTAGAAATGCTGCTAATAGAAGAGTTTATCCTGCACTTGATATTATTAAGTCTGGTACTAGAAAAGAAGAGTTATTATTATCTCCAGATATCTTACAAAAAACTTGGATTCTTAGAAATGCAATTTCATCTATGGATGAAGTTGAAGCTCTTAAATTCTTATATTCAAAAATGCAAAAGACAAAAAACAACGAAGATTTCTTTGCCTCAATGAATGAATAGTTTTTGTGAACTTCTGTGAAATACAGAAGTTCATTATTTCTCTTTTTTCTCTTAAAAATTTAAATCATATTTTATAAAACTATTATATAAAAAGCTTTTTTAAGACAGTAAACACAAGTAGATTAATCAAGTTTATTTTAATCACTATTCTTAAACTTAGCAAAAAATTGCAAATAAATTACCTATTTAATTTAAAATTTATTCGTTTTTATATAGTATTCAAAAACTTTTAAGGACTTATATATGATTAGTATTGAAAATTTACATAAATACTATGGTGATATAAAAGTTTTAAATGACATCTCAATTGATATTAAAAAAGGTGAGATTTTTGCAATTGTTGGTCACAGTGGTGCAGGAAAATCTACACTTTTAAGATGTATAAATGGACTAGAAGAGTATGGTGATGGTTCATTAAAAGTTAATGACAAAGAGATTAAAACTTTAAATAAAAATGAATTAAGAGAGTTTAGAAAAAACATTGGAATGATTTTTCAACACTTTTCATTAATTCAGAGAAAAACAGTATATGAAAATGTTGCATTACCATTAGAATTATGGGGATATGACAAAGATTATATTGATATTAAAGTTAACGAGTTATTAGCCCTAGTAGGTTTGGACAATAAACTAGACTCATACCCAAAAGAGTTAAGTGGAGGACAAAAACAAAGAGTTGCGATTGCAAGAGCTTTGACTTTAGACCCTGATGTTTTACTTTCAGATGAAGCAACATCAGCGCTGGATCCAAATACTACAACATCGATTTTGAATCTATTAAAAGAGATTAATGAAAAACTAAATATTACAATAGTTTTAGTAACTCATGAAATGGAAGTGGTAAAACAAATTGCCCAAAAGGCACTTTTACTTGAACATGGAAACATTATTGGTTTTGATGATACTGAAGAGCTATTTTTAAAACCAGATGAAAAAATGAAACATTTTTTAGGTGAAAATGAAGTTGTACCTCATGATGGAGTGAATATCAAACTCTATTTCCCTAAAGATAATGCTTATCAGTCGTTTATAACAAAAATGGCAAGAGAGTTAAATATGGATTTCAATATAGTATGGGGAAAACTTGAAGAGATAAATACTCATATTGTAGGAAATATGGTTATTAATATAAAAGAAGAAGAGAAGGTAGTTGTAACAAACTATATAAAAGAGCATGACATCATTTGGGAGGTATTATAATGATTGATATTTTATTGCCTGCACTTGGACAGACTGTTTATATGTCATTTGTTTCTACTTTTTTTGCAGTTGTAATTGGATTTTTCCTTGCAATTGTTTTAATTTTAACTTCAAAAGGTGGATTAAGAGAAAATCTAAAAATATATTCTATTTTAGATGTTATTATAAATACACTAAGGTCTTTTCCTTTTATTATATTAATGATTGTCTTATTCCCTCTTACTAAGTTTTTAATTGGAAAGAGTATTGGAACAACAGCTGCGATTATTCCACTTACTATTGGGGCTGCTCCTTTTATTGCAAGAATTATTGAGAGTGCATTTAAAGAAGTAGACCAGGGAGTAATTGAAGCTGCAAAGTCATTTGGTGCTAGTGATTGGCAGATTATATTTAAAGTAATGCTTGTAGAGGCCTTACCTGCAATAATTTCAGCTATTACACTTACACTTATTACTGTTATTGGTTTTTCTGCAATGGCAGGAGCTGTTGGTGGTGGAGGTTTAGGAGATGTAGCTATTAAATATGGATATTACAGATTCCAAACAGAAACTATGATTTATACTGTACTTATTTTAATTGCACTTGTTCAAGTGTGCCAAAGTGCAGGAGATTATTTATATAAAATTACAAAAAAATAAAGGATATGCATGATTAAAAATATTTTAAAATTTGCTGTTGCAGGTGCTGTTGCACTTGGACTTACTGCTTGTGTTGGTGGGGAAGAAAAAAAAGCTGAAGCTGTAAAGGCAGAGCCAAAGAAAACTGCTATTAAAGTTGGAGCTACTCCAGTTCCTCATTCTGAGATTTTAGCTGTTGCTAAACCACTTTTAAAAGCAAAGGGGTATGATTTAGAGATTGTTGAGTTTACTGATTATGTTACTCCAAATATTGCAGTTGACGAAGGTGAGTTAGATGCTAACTTTTTTCAGCATTTACCATATTTAAATCAGTTTAATAAAAATAAAAATACAAATATTGTTAAAACTGTTAATGTACACTTAGAACCAATGGGATTATACTCTAATAAAATCAAAGATATTTCAGAGCTTGCTGATGGCGCAACAATTGCTGTACCAAATGACCCAACAAATGGAAGTAGAGCACTTGATATTTTAGTTAAGCAAGGATTATTAAAGTTTAAAGATGTAGAGTTTAAAACGGCAATTGATATTGTTGAAAACCCTAGAAATTTAAAAATCAAAGAGTTAGATGCTCCACAATTGCCAAGAGTTATTGATGAAGTAGATGCAGCAATTATTAACACTAACTATGCATTAGCAGCTAATTTAAACCCATTAAAAGATGCACTTGTAATTGAGTCTAAAGATTCTCCATATGCAAATATTATTGCAGTAAAAGCTGGAAACGAAAACAAAGAGTATATTAAAGCTTTAAATGAAGTATTAAACTCTGCAGAGATTAAAAAGTTTATTTTAGAGAACTATAAAGGTGCTATCGTAGAAGCATTTTAATTAGTATAATTAAAAAAGGCTATTTGGTTTTTTCAAATAGCCTCTACTAAAATTCTGTAAAGACTTCTTTGTACTGTTCTACTCTAAAAGTAAAAGTAGAGTAGCTTTTATCCTCTTGTTTTCTTTTTTTGTAGTATTCATTTGCTCCAATACTTCTATTTGCTGCATTTGATGGAGAGGTTAATGAAATAGTTTTTATAACTCTATTATCGTATTCAAACTCATGAATCTTTGGGATTTTATTTGAAACTTCTTTTAGTTTTATATTCTGCTTTTTAAGTATCTGTCTTAAAAAATATTCTGGGCCATTTTTTGAATTACCACCAGTAAAAACTAAAGTCTCTATTTGTTTGTATCTTTTAATGTAAGCTAGGATATCTCTTAAGTTTACTTCACTCATACCTAAATCACTAGCATCTATTTTCTCTCTTTTACAAGAATCTACAATATCACAAATACCTATTTGGTTTTTTATTAAAAACTCTTTTCTCATATTGGTAGCTTCTTTTGATTGATTGTAAATTAAATTTAAAGAAAATATTTCATCTAAGCATTTCCATAAAAGTCCATCTTGTGAACCATAGCAAAAGTCAACGTCATTTTCTTTGAACTCTTTTGTACAAAATCTTGGAGGAGGTAAGGTTCCAATTATTACCCTTTTTGTATCTTCTTTGAAAAACGGCTCGTAAGGGTGAAAGTGATGAAACAAAAAAATCCTTTTTTAAAGTATAAATGATTTTAACATATTAGTTATAACTTTTTAGATATAATCTTACGAATTTAAATAAAGGTTTTATTTGAAAGTTGGTGTGTTTGATTCTGGGCTTGGTGGTTTAACAATTGTTGATGCAATTTCAAAATCTTTCCAAGGAGCACAGGTTTTTTATATTGCAGATACTTTATTTGCACCATATGGAGAAAAAAGTAGAGAACAGATTTTAAAACATAGTTTAGATGTAGCAAACTATTTAATTAAAACACATGAAATAGATGCATTGGTTGTTGCTTGTAATACGGCTACTTCAGCAGCTATTAAAACTTTACGAGCATCTTTTCCAAGGCTTATAGTAATTGGAACTGAACCTGGTATAAAGCCAGCTATGCAAATAACATCTTCAAAAAATATTGGAGTTTTAGCAACTCCTGCCACACTAAGTGGTGAAAAATATCAACTTTTATTAAATGACCTTTCAAAAGAACATGATGTAAAAGTGCATGAATCAGCTTGTGCAGGATTGGTAAATCAAATTGAAAATGGAAGAATAGAAGATAAGCAAACCTTTAAAATGCTTCAAAAATGGTTAGAACCAATGAAACTTAATAGTGTAGATACTATAGTTTTAGGATGTACGCATTATCCTTTAATTTCGAAAATTATAAAAGATATTATGGGAGCTGAGACAATGTTAATTGAAACAGGTAGTGCAATTGCAAAAAGATTGAAAATTTTAAGTTCACAAAATGGACATACAAAACAAGGCAGTTTAGAAATAACTGTTTTTTATACAGGTGAAATAAAAAAAGATATGATAAATATGATTTTAAACAGATGGACTGATGGCGGAAAAATTGAAGTAAGGGATACCTATGAGTGAGAATCAAGCGTTAGAGAAAAAAGTATTAGCATTAAAATATAGACCAAAAAGATTTGAAGATTTAGTAGGACAAAGTACGATTTCTCAAACCCTTTCATTAGCGTTAGATTCAAATAGATTATCTCATGCATATCTTTTTAGTGGACTTCGAGGAAGTGGTAAAACAAGTACAGCGAGGATTATGGCAAAAGCTTTATTATGTTCTGATGGTCCAACATCAAGACCTTGTGAAACTTGTGAAAACTGTCAAAGTGCAAATACAAATAGACATCTAGATATTATAGAAATGGATGCTGCTTCAAACAGAGGTATTGATGATATTAAAGATTTAATAGAACATACAAAATATAAACCAAGCTCTGCACGTTTTAAAGTATTTATTATCGATGAAGTCCATATGCTTACTCCACAAGCTTTTAATGCTTTACTTAAAACACTTGAAGAACCTCCAGGTTTTGTAAAGTTTATTTTAGCTACAACAGATCCATTAAAGCTTCCAGCTACAATATTAAGTAGAACACAACATTTTAGATTTAATAAAATTGCAAAACAAGATGTTTTACATCATCTTTCTCATATTTTAAATGAAGAGAATATAGATTTTGAAACACCAGCACTTGAAATTTTAACAAGAAGTGGTCAAGGAAGTCTAAGAGATACTTTGACTTTACTTGATCAAGCAATAATCTTTTCAAAAGGAAAAGTTACAACTACCTCAGTTGTTGAAATGTTAGGTTTAATTGAACCAAAGCTTATGGATAATCTTTTTGATATAATTTTAAAAAAAGAAGACTTTGTTGAAATTGTTAAAGAGTTAGAAAATTATGAAATATCACAAGTTTGTGATGAAATGACAATTTATCTAAAACAGAAAATGCTTGAAAAAGATGTAAAGTTTGACTTACTTCTTTTTGATAGATTTTTTAGAATATTAAGTGATGCAAAACATTTACTTTCAATGAATTCTGATGGCGGTTTTGTTCTTATTTTAACTTTATCAAAAATGATAGAAGCAACAAATTTAAAATCAATTGAAGATATTATAAATCAAGTTGAACAAGTAGAAGTTAAGCCTGTTATGAAGGAAGCAATTTCAATACAAAAAGTAATTGACCATGCAAAAAATGATGTAAATCATGCATATGATGATGAAATTGTAGTTTTAAATAAAGAGTTTCACCAAAATAAGAAGCAAGTAAATGAAGCACTTGAACAAGCAGTTGAAGTTGAACATGATACGACATTATCAATTGATAGTGTAAATGCAATTCCTACTGTTGAACCTATAGAGATAGTTGAACCCTCAGTTGAAGAAACCTTATCAAACCCTTTTTCAACTCCATTTGATGAAACACCTTTTGAACAAGAAATTATACCAAGTGAAATAATAAAAGAAGAACCTAAAGAAGTAATAGCTGAAGTTAATACAGAAGTTATTGAAGAAATTGTAGAAGAGCCTATTGAAGAAGTCGAAGAGAAACTTAATCCACATAAAGAACTATATAAAAAACTTACAGCAAAAGTTTATGAAAGAGATGATGAATTAGGAGAGCTTTTTGAAAAAAACTTTATCTTTAATAGGTTTGAAAATAATAAACTAGAGATAGTCTCTTATGCGCAAGATGAAGAGAGAAAATTCCTTTTTAAATACTTTGGAGTTATAAAAACATTTATTTATGATGTATTTGGAAGTGACATTGAGTTTGATTTTATAAAGGAAGATCCCTCCACAAAGGGCAAGTAAAGTAGAGAGTACTTTTGCAAATCCAATAGAGGAAAAGAGTAAAGAGAGAGAAGATATTGAATCTTCTGAATCAGTAGGTTCTATGATAGAAGATGTTGAAGTAGGTTCAGGTTGTGTTGCAGATATGCAAAAAAGTTCTAATCCTAAACCTTCTCAAAAAGAGTTAGATATGAATGATATTTTAAACTCTGCGCAAATGAGTGCAGCTAAAGAGATATTACATGTTAAGAAAATAACAGTTAAAACAAAGACTTAGGCTTTAAGTTTTTAAAGAATATAATATTGCCCTAGAATTTAGATATGCAAAAATCATGAAAGGAAAATTTGATGAAATTAATTAAACTTTTTACAGTAAGTTCTTTACTTTTAACTTCATTATTTGCAAATGATGCAATAGATAATAGTGTGTTAAAGTTTGAAAAGAAAAGATTCTCACAAAATAAAAGAATTGAAATAAAAGATGTAAAAATTAATATGAAAAAAGCTATGCCTCAAAAAGGTTGGTATGGTTATATTATTGATTTAGAAGCTTCAATGGCAGGAAATGATATTACAGCAAAAGATATTGTTTTCTCAAATGGAGAAGTAATTGCTCCTGAACTTTTTGATATGAAAACAGGAATGCCATTAAAAGATTTAATGAAGCCTAAATTGAGTGATAATTATTATGACAAAACAAAGTTAATTGCAGGAAATCATAATGCAAAAAACAAGATAGTTATATTTTCTGATCCATTATGTCCATTTTGTATGGATTATGTTCCAGATGTAATATCTCATGTTCAAAGGAATAAAGACTCTTTAGCTTTATACTATTATCACTTTCCTTTAGTTAGGATTCATCCAGCAGCAGTTCCTTTAACTGCTTTAATGAATGCTGCTAAAGAGAAAGGTATGAAAGATATAGAACTAAAAGTATATAGAGCTGATTGGGATAAATATTTTGACTCAAAAGAGAAAAACTCACAAAAAATAATTGATGCTTTTAATAAAGAGTTTAAAACATCTTATACAATTGTAGATGTCACAAAAAAACATATTCAAGATGAGATATCAAAGGATATGAGAATGGGTGAAGAGATGATGGTACAAGGAACACCTACTATTTTTATAAATGGTGAACAAGATAAATCAAAATTAAAATATGAAACATTAGGAAACTAAAATATGGATAAATTAGTAATAGCTACAAGAAGAAGTCAATTGGCTTTATGGCAGAGTGAATATATAAAGGCAGAACTTAAAAAACATTACCCTGATATGGAAGTTGAACTTCAAGAGTTTGTAACAAAAGGGGATAAAATATTAGATGTTCCTTTAGCAAAAATTGGAGGAAAGGGATTATTTACAAAAGAGCTTGAAGTTGCACTTTTAAATGGAGATGCACATTTAGCTGTTCATTCATTAAAAGATGTTCCAACACAGTTTGAAGATGGTTTACAGTTAGCAGCAGTAACAAAAAGATTTGATCCAAGAGATGCATTTTTAAGTAATAAATATACATCTTTAGAGGAACTACCTAAAGGTGCTATTATTGGAACAACTAGTTTAAGAAGAAGAATGGCTCTTAAGCTTCTTCGTCCTGATATTGAATTAAAAGATTTAAGAGGTAATATTAATACAAGAATTGCAAAGTTAAATGCTGGTGAATATGACGCAATCATTTTAGCGGCAACTGGACTTCAAAAACTTGGTCTTGAAAATGAAGTTGAACACTTTAAACCAATTTCAGCTGATACAATGATCCCTTCAATGGGACAAGCAACTCTTGGTATTGAAACAATCACTGACCCTAAGATTGTTGAGATTGTATCTGTTTTAAATGATAAAAATGCACATATTGAATCAACAGTAGAAAGAAGTTTTGTAGATACATTACAAGGTGGTTGTCAAGTTCCTATAGGTGTAAAAGCAACAATTATGGATGAGAATTCAATTAGAGTACAAGCTATTGTTGGTATGCCAGATGGTAGTGAATATATAGAAGAAGATATAACAGCAGATATTGAAAAGTTTGAAACTATAGGTCAAAGTTTAGCTCAAACATTTATTGACCAAGGAGCAAAAGAGCTTCTTGAAAGAGCTGAAAAGGTAGCTTTTAAATAAAACAATCAAGAAGGATTCCTCCTTCTTGACTATTTCTTCCACAACTATTAAAATCATCCTTTAAAACATATCTTTTTACTAGACTTTTTTAGTGACTTTTTGTATCATTTATATATTTATTTAAGGAGTATAAATGAGAATTAAAGCCCAAGATTGTGTATTTGTTCAAGTTGATGTTCAAGAGAGACTTTTCCCTCATATTGCAAATAATGAAGAGTTAGAGAAAAACTTAGTAACTTTAGTAAAAGGATTACAACTTCATGAAATACCAATGATTATAAATGAACAGTATAAAAAAGGTATTGGAGAAACAATTGCTTCATTAAGAGAATTAATTTCTGACTATCCTCATTTTGAGAAGACTACTTTTTCTTGTTGTGGACAAGAAGATGGTTTAGCTGCAATTAAAGCCAGTGGAAAAAAATATGTGATTTTAGCTGGTATTGAGACTCATGTTTGTGTTTTACAAACTGCTTTAGATCTACTTGAAGAAGGATTACAACCTGTGCTTGTAATTGATTGTGTGAATTCTAGAAAAGAGTCTGATAAAGACATAGCAATTCAAAGACTTATTCAAGCTGGAGTAATTCCAACAACTTATGAGTCACTTTTATTTGAACTTACTGTAAATGCTAAAAATCCAGTATTTAAAGAGATTTCAAAATTAGTAAAATAGGTTTCCCTATTTTACTAAAATCTTAAAAGTATTCTGCCATATCTAAAAGTCCAAATTATAAATAGAAGAATCCATAATGTTGAACTTAGATGTAAAAATCCCATAAATGCTGGGCTTTCAGAGATAAATAAAACAGAAGCGAGAGCTCTAGTGATTACAATAATTTGTGTAAATATAAATAAGAACTTTGTAATTTTATCTGCTTGAATTGTTTGTGCTGGAACTGCATGACCTAAAACAACTCTAGATCCAAAACCTATTAATAATGAAGTGATAAATCCCAATGCAAAAATGTGAAATGATAGTTTAAAACTTTGTAGTTCGAAAAATGATTCTATAAACAATGAAACAAAACCAAGTTCAAGCCAAAGAAGTGAAAATGTTAAAATCGATAAAATTGCAGGTGTCTTTTTGTAAAGATTTAGTTTATATAGCACATACCCAAAAAATAGCAATGATATAAAAGAGATTAGTTTTAGTGTAAGAGTTATTTCAAACTGAGCGAAAATACCAGTTAAAATAAATAGACTAACTGATACTGGTTTGATATAACTTGGTCTTTGCCAAGGTTGAATTTTAGTATATGCAAAGTAAAAAGCTGGAATCATTCTTAAGGCAACTAGAAATACTGTTGTAAGTAAAAAAGCATAAAATATTAAAACTGATAGGTTTGTAGTTACTAATGAGTCTAAAAAAAGAAGCGCTGCCCCAAGTGCAAAAACAGAGTTAATATAGATGCTATCATTTTTTTCTAAAGATTTACCTTCTTTAATCTTTTTGTAAAATATATAAACAAAATAGAACATTGTAAAAGATACAAGAATTTTTCCAAAAGGTGCATTTAAAAATAGACCCATAACAATACCAACTTGAAAAACAATCCAAGCTTTTACATATTGATTTTCATCTATAATTGAAGAACCATTAAATTTAGGAATTACTGTTATTAAAAAACCTAAAAAGGCATTTGTAAATACTCCAAAGTTCAATCCATATCCATGAATTAAAGAGAATTCTGATGATGACTTTCCAAGAAGTGATAAAAAAGTCAAAAACATAATTAAAATTGCAAAAAATATTGCAGATGTAAAAAATAGTTGATGTGGTTGAGATTTAAACTTTTGCCACCAAGTTTGATTTAGTTTAGGTTGTTCACCTATTGAGGTTGAAAATTGCATTTTATTATTCCTATTAATTTTTAAGAATAGTATAATAATTGATAATTGCTATCATTGACTTTCATCAATAAAAAAAGGAAAGAGTCAAAAACTCTTTCCTTTTTTATAGAATTTTTATTTAAAAACTCTTATATGTCCATAGTTCCAGCTGGAACGTGAACATTTCCATCCATAATAACTCTTGCAGATCTTGACATAGAAGCTTTTTCTACTATTAGTTTCTCTCCATCTTTAGAGATAGTTGCTCCAACTTTAATAGCTCCACTTGGATGCCCAAATGTTACAGTATCTCTCTCTCCTCCACCAGCAGCAAGATTAACTAAAGTTCCTGGAATAGAACCTGCAACACCAATAGCAACTGAAGCAGTTCCCATCATCGCGTGGTGTAATTGTTGCATAGACAATGCTCTAACATGTAAATCCATTTCGTCTGCTTTTACTTCTTTACCAGAAGATGTGATAAAGTCTTGAGCAGCAGATACAAATGCAATTTTAGGAGTGTGTTGTTGAGTTAATGCATCTTCTGCACTTTTCATAACACCCATTTTTAAAGCACCTGCAATTCTGATTTTTTCAAACTTTTCTAAAGCTGCTGTATCAGAGTTGATATCACCTTGAAGCTCAGTACCTTTGTATCCGATTTCATCAGCATTTACAAATACAGTTGGAATACCAGCAGTAATCATAGTAGCTTTAAGAGTTCCTACTCCTTCTACTTCTAAATCATCTACTAAATTTCCAGTAGGGAATAATTCTTCAGACGGGTCAACTGGCTCAACAAATTCTAATACAATCTCTTCAGCTGGAAATGCAACACCATCAATTTCATAATCACCCATTTCTTTAACAATTCCATTCTCCATTGTTACATAACAAAGAATAGTTTTCTTGATGTTTGCTTGCCAAATTCTTACACAACATACACCATTTTCAGGTACATTATCAACTAAGCCTTCAGTAATTGCAAAAGGTCCAACAGCAGATGATAAGTTTCCACAATTTCCACTCATATCAACAAAATCTTTATCAATTGCAACTTGGCAGAAATAGTAATCTACGTCATGATTAGGAACATCAGATTTTCCAACTAAAATAGCTTTTGAAGTAGATGAAGAAGCTCCACCCATACCATCCATTTGTTTTTTATAAACATCAGGAGACCCTACGATTCTTTGAAGTAATTTATCTCTTTTTGCTCCATCTTCTTGTGCTTCTTTTGGTAGGTCAGCAATGTTAAAGAAAGTACCTTTTGAAGTACCACCTCTCATATATGTAGCTTTTACTTTAAATTGTGGTTGGTAAGCCATATTATTTTCCTTGCAGTTTGTTTTTATTTTGAAAGTTCTTGTTTAAAAAGGACTTTAAAAAAATCTTTTGATTTCTTTAGAATCCTTTTTAGGGAGAAAGCCTCCCTAAAAAGAGTTGATGTAAATTTGCTTTTAGTTATTAACCTTCAGCAACAACATCTTTAGCGAATTTTTGTAAGATTCCACCGTTTTTGTAAACTTCAACTTCAGCAGAAGTATCTAATCTACAAGTTACAGGGAATTTAACAACTTCACCATTTGCTCTAGTCATAACTACTGTTAAGTCACATCTAGGAGTGATTTCACCTTCGATATCAAAAGTTTCAGTACCATCGATAGCATAAGTATGTCTAGTATCACCATCTTTAAATTGAGTTGGAAGTACACCCATACCAACTAAGTTAGTTCTGTGGATTCTCTCAATTGATTCAGCAATAAGAACTTCAACACCTGCAAGTCTAACACCTTTAGCTGCCCAGTCTCTTGATGAACCTTGTCCATAGTTTGTACCTGCAACGATAATTAGTGGTTGCTTTCTATTGTTATACTCTTCAATAGCTTCCCACATTCTTGACTCAGTACCTTCTGGCATAATTTTAGTTAAAGAACCTTGTTTAACATTTCCATTTTCATCTTTAACCATTTCGTTAAATAGTTTTGGATTTGCTAAAGTTGCTCTAGATGCTGTATTGTGATCACCTCTATGCGTTGCATAAGAGTTAAGGTCAGGAATTGGAAGACCTTTAGAAATACAATACTCACCAGATGCAGATTCAGGTAAGATAGCATTTGACGGAGATAAGTGATCCGTAGTAATGTTATCAGGGAATACACCTAATGGTCTCATACCTTTAAGTGCTGGCATTTGCATATATTCATCTTCCCAATATGGAGGCTTATTAATATATGTAGAGTTTGTATTCCAGTTATAGAATGGATCAACTTTAATATCACCTAATGCTTCTCTTGCAAACATTGGCTCATAAATATCGTTATACATTTCTGGTCTAACACACTCTTTTTCAACTGCGTTAATTTCAGCGTCAGATGGCCATAGGTCTTTTAACTTAATATCATTACCATCTTTACAAGTCCCTAGAACATCATTTTCAATATCAAATCTTACAGTACCAGCTAATGCATATGCAATAACAAGTGCAGGAGATGCTAAGAATGCTTCTTTTACGTATGGGTGGATTCTACCATCAAAGTTTCTGTTTCCAGAAAGTACAGCAGTTGAATAGATATCTCTATCTACAACTTCTTGTTGAATTTTTGGATCTAATGCACCTGACATACCATTACAAGTAGTACATGCAAACCCAACAACACCGAATCCTAATTTTTCCATTTCAGGTAATAAACCAGCTTCTTTTAAATAAACTTCAATTACTTTTGAACCTGGAGCTAATGAAGATTTAACCCATGGCTTTCTTTGTAATCCAAGCTCATTTGCTTTTTTAGCTAATAAACCAGCAGCAATAACGTTTCTTGGATTTGAAGTATTAGTACATGAAGTAATAGCTGCAATTAAGATACCACCATCAGGAATTAAATCACCTTCTTGAGTCCACTCTTTTACAATACCTTCATCTTTTAAAGTTGAAGTTGGAACTAATTTATGAGGTTTAGAAGGACCAGCTAATGATCTAGTTACTTTAGATAAATCAAACTCAATAGTTCTTGCATATGTAGCATTTTCGAATTGGTCAGCCCATAATCCATTTGCTTTTGCATAAGCTTCAACTAATTCAACTTGTTTTTGCTCTCTACCTGTTACTGTTAAGTAATCAATAGTTTGCTCATCAATTGCGAACATACCAGCAGATGCACCATACTCAGGAGTCATATTTGCAATAGTAGCTCTATCTCCTAAGTTAAGGTATTGAGTACCAGAACCATAGAATTCTAAGTATGCAGAGATAACATTGTTTTCTCTTAAAAATGAAGTCATTGAAAGTGCAATATCAGTTGCTGTAATACCTTCAGCTCTTGTTCCAGTAATTTCAACACCGATAATTTCAGGAACTCTCATATAAGAAGGGTTACCTAACATTACATTTTCAGCTTCTAATCCACCAACACCAACAGCGATTACACCAAGTGCATCTACGTGAGGAGTATGTGAATCAGTACCAACTAATGTATCAGGAGATGCAATACCATCATCTAAGTGTACAACTGGAGACATTTTTTCTAAGTTGATTTGGTGCATAATACCATTTCCTGGAGGAATTACATCAACGTTATTGAATGCTTCTTTAGTCCAGTTAATGAAGTGGAATCTATCTGCATTTCTTCTATCTTCAATATCTCTATTTTTTTGGAATGCATCTGGATCATATCCACCACACTCTACTGCTAATGAGTGGTCAACAATTAACTGAGTTGGAACAACTGGGTTAACTTTATCTGGATTTCCACCTTTTTCTGCAACAGCTTCTCTTAATCCTGCTAAGTCTACAAATGCCGTAAGACCTAGAATATCGTGACAGATTACTCTTGATGGGAACCAAGGGAAATCTTTATCTGTTCTTTTTTCAATTAATTGAATTAGTGAATCTTTTAAATCTTCACTAGGACATTTTCTAATTAAGTTCTCTGCTAAAACTCTTGATGTATAGTTAAGTTTTTCAAATGAACCTGGAGTGATATCTTCTACTGCCGATTTAACATCATAGTATTTAACACCATCTACACCATCAAGGTCTTTAAGATATTTTTCGTTTGTCATATTATTCATACCTATTATGTTTTGTTATTTTGAATTTATAGTAGTCTATAAAAAGTAAAAGCCATCAAAAACTTGATGGCTTTTAAGTCTTGAATAATCTTAAGATTATCCTCTTTCTTCGATTGGAACGAATTTTAAGTCTTCAGGTCCAGTATATGTAGCAGAAGGTCTAATGATTTTTCCATCTTCTCTTTGCTCAATTACGTGTGCTCCCCATCCTGTAACTCTTGAAATAATAAAGATTGGAGTAAACATATCTGTAGGAATTCCCATTTGGTTGTAAGAAACTGCAGAGAACCAGTCAAGGTTAGGGAACATTTTCTTATTATCCCACATGATTGTTTCAATTCTTTCAGCAACATCATACATTAATGTGTCGTTGTTTTCATTTGATAAATCTTCTGCAACTTTTTTAATTACTACGTTTCTTGGATCACAAGATGTGTAAACTGGGTGTCCAAATCCAATAATAATCTCTTTTCTAGCCATTCTTTCTAAAATGTCTTTTTCTGCTTCATCAGCTGAAGAATATCTTTCTTGAATGTAGAATGCAACTTCGTTTGCTCCACCATGCTTAGGACCTCTTAGAGCTCCAATTGAACCAGTAATACAAGAGAACATATCTGAGTTTGTACCAGCAATAACTCTTCCTGTAAATGTTGATGCATTAAATTCATGCTCTGCATAAAGAATTAAAGATGTATGCATTGCTTTAACCCAAGATTCTCTAGGTTTTTCACCATGTAATAAGTGTAAGAAGTGACCACCAACTGAATCATCATCAGTTACAACATCAATTCTTTTTCCATTATATGCATAGTGATACCAGTAGCATAACATAGAAGCAAATGATGCCATTAATTTATCAATGATCGCTTGAGCTCCATCTTTTGGGTGAGACTCATCTTCAGACATAATTGCTCCAAGAACTGAACAACCTGTTCTCATAACATCCATTGGGTGAGAAGTTTTTGGTAATTGCTCAAGTGCAACTTTAACACCTTCTGGAAGGTCTCTTAAACCTTGAAGCTTTGTTTTGTAAGCATCTAATTCTGCTTGAGTAGGTAATTTACCATAAACAATTAAATATGCAATTTCTTCAAATTCTGACTTGTCAGCAAATTCTAAAATATCATAACCTCTATAGTGTAAATCATTTCCTGATTTACCTACAGTACAGATAGCCGTGTTCCCTGCTGAATGTCCTGATAATGCAACTGATTTCTTTGGTTTAAATCCTGTATTTGTACTCATGTTTTCTCCCTTTTCCCTAGTTTAAATTAAAGTTTTTTTTATTTTGCTAAACGAAGTAAAATTACTTCGATTTCCCTGCTGCAAATAATGAATCCATTTTTTGCTCATAATCATGGTAACCTAACATATCGTAAAGTTCCATTCTTGTTTGCATTAATTCTAAAGTACCTTCTTGAGTACCTTTTTCCCTTAAATCTTGGTATACAGTTAAAGCAGCTTTGTTCATTGCTCTAAATGCAGATAATGGATAAAGAACCATATCAATACCAACTGAACCTAACTCTTCTGTAGTAAACATTGGAGTTGCCCCAAATTCAGTAATATTTGCTAATACAGGTACAGACATTTTATCTGTGAACTCTTTATACTCTTTTAATGTATGAATTGCTTCAGCGAAGATAGCATCTGCTCCAGCTTCAACATATGCTAATGCTCTTTCAACAGCAGCATCTTGTCCCTCAGAAGCGTGAGCATCTGTTCTTGCAATGATATAGAAATCAGGATCTAATTCCATTTTTGCATCAACTGCAGCTCTAATTCTGTCACACATTTCTTCAGTAGTAACTAACTCTTTATTTGGTCTATGACCACATCTTTTTGCAGCAACTTGATCTTCAATATGTAATCCAGCAGCTCCAGATCTAATAAACTCTTTTACAGTTCTAGCAACGTTAAATGCATGTCCCCAACCAGTATCAGCATCAACGATTAATGGAGTATCACAAATAGAAGTAACTCTTCTAATATCAATACAAACATCTTCAATCATAGTCATACCTAAATCTGGTAAACCATATGAAGCATTTGCAATTCCTCCACCTGAAAGATAGATTGCTTTATATCCTACTCTTGTAGCTTGTAATGCTTGGTATGCATTAATTGTACCTACAATTTGTAACGGAGATTCTTCCGCTAAGGCTTGTCTAAATTTTTTTCCTGCGCTCATATATATCCTTCTTTATATTTTGTCATAACATTATACATAAACTTATTATTCTTATAATGTATAGTTTTTGATTTACAAAATGCAACTTTTTTTATCTTTTTTTTATTATGTACAATATTTGTTCTTATGTATATAAATGGTACAATGCTTTCCATATTTTAGTTTAAGGTATAGAAATGACATACAAAAATGGAATTGAGAAGTTTATTGAGATATTTAAACGCTCTAATTTAAGTATCTCAAAGTTTGCATCTTTAATACAAAAAGATAGAAGAACAGTAACTTCATGGATTGATAATATTTCAGATATTGAACCAAATGAGGATGTGAAAAATAAAATTTGTCAAGTTTTTAGATATCCAGATTTTATTTGGGAAGAAGGATGTACAGGAGATGAATTTGTAAAATCAATAACTCAAATTCCTCAAAAAGAGGTAAGAATTATTGATGAAGATTATGAGGGGCGTTTAAAATATCTTATGGACCTTGAAAAAAACAGAAGGTTTGTAATTCAAGCTCAATTTCCAGGACCTATGTATAGAGATACAGCTGTAAAAAGTGTATATAGAACAAGAACTTCAACAGATATCGAAGAGTTGAAACAACAAAGAATTGATCAAATGCTTAGGTATGATTATGATACTACAGAATGGTATTCAATTAAATCATTATTAATTTTCTGTTTTGCAAATTTTGGTAATTTTTATACAAAAGAAGAGAAAATTAAAATTTTAGAACTGATGTATGAACTTTTTAATAATAACTATAATAAGAAGCTTTTTCTATTTGACTCTTTTTCAAGGAAGATTTATGGAATGGACACGGCGTATATATCTATTAATGTAAAGCAAAAGATTCTTTTCTTTAAATCTCCTATTGAATCAGTATTTATTGAAATTAGAAATAAAAATTTAGTAGAGAGAATGCATAAATATTACTCTTCACCTATTGAAGCTCCTTCTCATGTAAATTTTTTAGAATCAGTGAAGATATTAAAAATATTACAAGATGCAGTAAGGTACAACAATAGTATAATACAGGCATATGAAACAATAAATAGAACGACTGATTATGGAGAACTGTTTTTTCATAATCTGTCACTTGATTTACAAAAACAAGTATCTCAACCAAAGCCTGGACAAAAAAGGAACTAGATGGATTACTCTATATACTTAAATGAGTTTTTAATATTAGCAAGTGCTTTATTTATTGCATTATTAAGTCCTGGACCTGATTTTGCAATGATATTAAAACAAAGTATTACATATGGTAAAAGATCATCAATTTTTGCAAGTATTGGTATTGGACTTGGAATTTCAGTTCATGTTATATATACAATATTAGGAATAGGACTTATTATTTCAAAATCTATTGTTTTATTCAATATTATAAAATATATGGGTGCAGTATATTTAGTATATCTTGGTTATATGAGTTTAAAGTCACGTGGAATGAAGCTTGAAAATGGGAATGTATACAATCAAAAGTGCATGAGTGATTTAAAATCTTTTGGAGTTGGATTTTTAACAAATGCTTTAAATCCAAAAGCAACGCTATTTTTCTTATCAATATTTACAGTTGTTGTAAGTATTGATACTCCAATGTATATTCAAGCTTTTTATGGAATATTTTGTATTTTTGCTACAATGGTTTGGTTTACTGTTATATCTTTAATATTAAGTCATAGAAAAGTAAGAGATTTTTTTAATTCATTTGGTGTATGGTTTGATAGAGTAGTTGGTGTAGTTTTAATAAGCCTTGGTATAAAAGTAGCTTTAAGTAAATAAGGAAAAAAATGACAACAAAAGAGAGATTAGTAGCAGTTACTTTTGAAGAGATATATGAAAATGGTTATTATTCCACTTCAGTAGATAAGATTTTAAAAAAAGCAAATATGAATAAAGGCTCAATGTACTATTACTTTAAAGGAAAAAAAGAGTTAGTCCTTGCTGTAATTGATGTACATGTATTTGGATATATTGATAAAAAGTATAGTGCTATTTTGGAAACAAATGATAACTATATTGATTCTATGTTTAAGGTCTTAAGAAATAGAGACTCTTTTAATTTTACATTAGGGTGTAGATTAAATTCACTTGTTCAGGAACTTTCTCATCATGATCAAGATTTTAAAAATGCTTTAGAAAAAGTCTATTTACATTTTGAAGATATTATCTATAGGGTACTTTTAAAAGCTGAAGAGAATAAAGAGATTGAACATCATGATATAAAACAACTTGCAATTTATGTAGTTGCATCTATTGAAGGTTGTTTATCCACTGCAAAGAAGAGTCAAGATGGAGATGTTTTTTGCTCTTGCATGGAACAATTGGAACACTATTTTAATCAAATCAAAGTAAAATAACAAAAAAATTTAAAAACACTTGACTAATTAGTCAAGTGTTTGCTATACTTCCTATTGACTGATTAGTCAACAAAAAAATAGGGAGAATAGTATGGAACTTATTAAAATGTCAGTATTGCCTTTTGGCTTTATTTTTCTTTACGGTAGTGGGTTTATTTTTACTCAATATGGCTTACAAAATTCAAGTCCAATGGTCTTTTTGGGAATTAGATTTTTTATTGCATTTTGGATACTTCTTTGTATTTCTTATATTTTAAAAGTATCTTGGCCTAAAAATAAAAAAGAGTTTTTTCATATTGCAATTGCAGGAAGTTTAACTGTAGGAACATTCTCTTTAGGTGTCTTTATGTCAATAAGTTATGGTGTTTCAGGAGCATTAAATGCCTTAATTATTGCGTTACAACCAATATTGGTTAGCTTTCTTGCTTTAAAACTTTTAAATGAAGAGTTTAATAAACGTATATTTTTAGGTTTTCTAATAGGTTTTATTGGAGTAGGCTTTGTAGTAGTTTCAAAAATAGATTTTTCAATCTCTTCTTTGATAGGAGTTGTCTGGTCAGTTGTCGCACTTCTTGGCTTAAGTATAGGGAGTTTATATCAAAAAAAATATTGTTCAAATATGAACCTTTTTTCAGGAGGTACGATACAGACTTTAAGTTCTACAATCTTGATATTACCTTTTATGTATTTTGAAGATATAAAACTTGATTTGAATATTGAATTTGTAATTGCTTTATTATATATGGCTATTGCAGTAAGTATTGGTGCCTTATCACTTTTATATATAATGATAAAAAATGGAGAGGTTTCAAAGGTATCATCTATATTTTATCTTGTACCAGTAAGTGCTTCTATCGTATCATATTTTCTTTTAGGTGAAAGGCTTGAAAGTAGTGAAATTATAGGAATCATAACAGTATTAATAGGTATTATATTAATAAATAAAAAGAAAGTTTTGAAAAAATAGTAAATTTTTTAAAAAAGGTATTGACTAAACAGTCAAAAGTTGTTATAATACATTTGACCATTCAGTCAAGATCTTCTTTCGTCTCAAAAACTTGACTGATTAGTCAATATAAATTTAAAGGATATTTTATGAAAAGATTTACAGGAATTGTTTTATTTAGTTTTGCTGTTGCTACTTTAGTTGCAATGATGTATAGCCCTGGTTCACTTTTTCTATCATAAAAGTGAACTTTCATTTTTATATCTCATAAATCTTTATTAATTTTTCTATAATAGAAAAATAAAACTCGTTTTTAAATACGAAAATTAAAAAATTTAATATAT
Organism: uncultured Campylobacterales bacterium; assembly: GCA_947494995.1. Lineage (GTDB taxonomy): Bacteria > Campylobacterota > Campylobacteria > Campylobacterales > Arcobacteraceae > Halarcobacter. The sequence goes on from CANLWY010000006.1 coordinate 176,284, forward strand.
CTTAATAAAAAAAATATATCTTAACATTAGGGTATTCCTAAAGAAATAATGTTATTATATTGATAAAAATTATTTAAAAGATTTTATTATGGAAAAAATACTAAAAAATAGTTTTCTCTCTCCTCTTATAATTCTACTATTTATAGTAGGAATTAGTTTGTCTTTTTTTCTTTTTAATGTTACCTCAAAGACTATAAAAAATAGTAATACATTAGAATTTAAATATTTACTAAAGCGTAAATCTGAATCAATTCAAAGAGAAGTAGACTTAAATATTTTTATCCTTGAATCTCTACAAAGTTATTATAAGTCATCACAATATATTAATAGAAGTGAATTTAAATTATTTGTAGATACTTATCTTCGAAATCATAAAAGTGTTCAAGCTTTATCTTGGGTTCCAAGAGTTTTAAATAAAGAAAAAGAATTTTATCTTCTATCAACTAGAAAAGAATTAGGTGATAGTTTTATAATAAAAGAAAAAACACCTAATGGAAAAATGATTGAAGTAAAAGATAAAGAAGAGTATTTCCCTGTGGATTATATAGAGCCAATTCAAGGTAATAAAAAGGCTCAGGGTTTTGATTTATCTTCAAATGAAACTAGACTTAAGACATTAAATGCTGCTAGAAGTAAGAACAAAATTACTGCAACTGCAAGTATAAAGTTAGTACAAGAAGAAGGTACTCAATCTGGATTTTTAGTAATTGCTCCTGTTTGGGATAAAGAAGATAAAAATATTTTAAAAGGTTTTTATTCAGCAGTTTTTAGAATAGGTGACATGATTAATACTGCTTTAGAATTCAATAGAATTGAAAGTTCTATGATTGATTTATGGTTAGTAGATACAACTAATAAAAATAAACAGGAATTATTATTTACTAATACAAAAACTAAAAAAGATAAAAACATAAATATTCTTGAACAGATAAATATAGAGGGTAGAAGCTGGACTCTATTTGCTAAACCTAGTAAATTATTTGTAGAAAAACATAAATCTTATTTACCTTTATCTTTACTTGTTTTATCTCTATTTGTAACAATTTTAACAACATACATTTTAGTTTTAAAAAATATAAAAGCTAAGGTACTTGAAAAGTTAGTAGAAGAGAAAACAGAAAAAATTAGAGAGTCAAACAAAAAATTAGAATCACTTCTTTTTATGTTTGATAAAAAAGTTATTGCTTTAAGTGTTAATAAAAAGAATTATATAACATATGTAACAAAAGCATTTACAGATATAAGTGGATATCAAAAAGAAGAGCTACTAGAGAATATTGACAAAAGTATGTCAAAAGAGATAAAAAATAAATTATGGCAAAGCATAAAAAGTGGAAAAATTTATTTTGACGAGATGAAATGTCTAAAAAAAGATGGTGATTTTTATTGGGTTAGCATTACAATCTTCCCTGAATATGACGATAATAAAGAGATTATTGGTTATTTTGATATAAGAGAAGATATAACAGCTAAAAAAGAAGTGGAGAATTTTAATAAAACATTGTCTTTAGAGGTTGAAAAATCTGTTGCTCAAAATCTCAAGAAAGATAAACTACTTTTAGAACAATCAAAATTAGCGGCAATGGGAGAAATGTTAGGAGCAATTGCTCATCAATGGCGACAACCTTTAAATACACTAGCATTACAATTACAATATATAGAAGAAGATTTTGACGAAGGTTTAATAGATAAAAAATATTTGAATAATTTTTCAAAAGAGAGTATGCAACTTGTAAGTTTTATGTCTGAGACAATAGATGATTTTAGAAATTTTTTTGTAATAGATAAAGTCAAAACAAAGTTTAATGTTAAACAAAAAATAATAGAAACTGCGAATATATTAAAAGTACAATTTAAAAAGCATAATATAATTTTAAATATTAAGGGTGAAGGCTTTGTAATAAATGGACATAAGGGCGAGTTTCAACAAGTAATTTTAAATATTTTTAATAATGCAAAAGATATATTTATATCAAATAATATAAAAGGTGCAAAAATAGATGTTGATCTTTTCATTATAGATAATACTGGATATATAAAAATAAGTGATAATGCAGGAGGAATACCAGAAAGTATAATTCATAGAGTTTTTGAACCATACTTTACTACAAAAAAACAAGGTGAAGGTATAGGTCTTGGTTTGTATATGTCAAAAATGATTATTGAAGATAATATGGGAGGAAAAATAAAAATTGAAAATGATTCTAATGGAGCTATTTTTAATATAGAATTGGAGCTTTCACATGAATAATGAATATATTAATAAATTAAACCTTTTGTATATTGAAGATGATCTTTCTATTAGAAACATTTTATCTCTTAGATTAGAAAAAATTGTAAATAATCTTTTTCTTGCAAAAGATGGAAATGAAGGATATGAAAAATTTTTAAAGCATAAACCGGATTTAATTTTAACAGATATAACCATGCCAGAATTAAATGGAATTGAAATGTCTAGAAAAATTAGACAGATAGATGCGAATATCCCAATTATTGTATTCTCTGCTCATTCGGATTCTAGTTATTTATTAGATTCTATTGATATTGGAATAAATAATTATTTGATAAAACCATTTAATAAAGATAAACTTTACGAGGCCTTGGAACGTAATGCTAAGATGATTTATATGGATAAGATAAATAAGGAACAACAAGAGAGGATAAAAGAACAACAAGAAATACTTCAAAATATAATTAATACAGAAAAAAGTATATCTTTTGTCACAAATTTTAATGAAATATCTTTTGTAAATAATACTTTTTTAGATTTTTTTAATATAAAAGATGTAAGTACATTTTGGGAAAAATATGAAAAAATTGAAGATATATTTGTTGAAGATAAACATTATATTCATAAAGGAATAATAGAAGATTATAGTAAACTTGATAAACAAACTTTAGGTGAAAAATTTTATGAAATGGCAATTAGTATTGATGATACCAAAAGAGTTGTATTAATAGAAGATAAATATTCATCCTTGAAATCATTTTATCTTACTATTTCAATTTTAGAAAAAGATAAAAAAATGTTTCTGATTAATCTTACTGATATAACGCAAATGACTATTCAGAAGTTTGATATTGAACATAAAGCTTATTTTGATGGTTTAACAAATATTTATAATAGAAATAAATTTGATGAACTTTTTAATAAAGAATTATTAAGAGCAAAACGTTATAAAAATCCTTTATCTCTTGCTATCTTAGATATTGATCATTTTAAAAAATTTAATGATATTTATGGGCATATGATTGGAGATGAAGTTTTAATTATGCTTGCAAACGAATTAAATAAAAGAGTAAGAGTCAGTGATATATTTGCAAGATGGGGTGGAGAAGAGTTTGTTGTTTTATTTGTTGAGACAAAAATTGAAGATGCACTAAAAGGTTCAAATAAATTAAGAGAATACATTTCTAAGATTGAGCATAAAAAAGCTGGAAATATAACTGCAAGCTTTGGAGTAAGTGAATATAAAGAGGGTGATACTTCAGAGTCATTATTTAAAAGAGCAGATGAAGCTTTATATTTAGCAAAAGAAAAAGGTAGAAATAAAGTTGAGTTTATAAGTTAATATAATCTATGATACTATCCTCTATGAATAAAAAGAAAGAAATCCTAAAAGATATATTTGGACATAAAAACTTTAGAAGTTTTCAAGAAGAAGTTGTTGATTCTATATTGGAAAAAAAAGATATTTTAACTATTTTACCTACTGGTGGTGGAAAATCGCTTTGTTATCAACTTCCTACACTTTTAATGTCAGGGGTTACTGTTGTAATATCTCCTCTTATTGCACTTATGCAAGATCAGATAAAAGCTTTAAATGATTTAAATATTAAAGCTTCTATGATAAGTTCACTTCAAACAAATGAACAAAATAATAAAACCTTACAAGAATTATTAAATGCTGAGTTAAAGTTTATATATGTAGCACCTGAAAGATTTACTTCAAATGATTTTGTTGGAGTTTTACAAAGAGTTAATATAAACTATTTTGTAATAGATGAAGCTCATTGTGTATCTGCTTGGGGACATGAATTTAGAGCTGAGTATAGAAATCTTGATAGACTAAAAAAGTTTTTTCCAAATGTTAGTATTGCAGCTTTTACAGCAACTGCAACTAAAAAAGTTGAAGTAGATATTGCTTCTTGTTTAAATTTAGAAAATGCAAAACATTTTAGAGCAAAAACAAAAAGAGATAATCTTGAAATTTTATGTGAACCTAGAATTTCAAATGGAAAAAAGCAGATATTAGACTTCTTAAAATCTCATAGAGGTTTATGTGGAATTATATATACCTTTACAAGAAAAGAGGCAGAAGGACTTGCAAAGTTCTTGTCTGAAGAAAACTTTTCTGCAAAAGCTTATCATGCTGGATTAAGTACTCAAATTAAAAATGAAGTTTTTGATGATTTTGTTTATGAAAAGATTGATATAGTTGTTGCAACAATTGCTTTTGGAATGGGTATTGATAAATCAAATATTAGGTTTGTAATTCATACTTCTTTACCTAAAACATTAGAAAACTATTATCAAGAAATAGGGCGAGCTGGACGTGATGGAGAGACTTCATACACTTATTTATTATATTCAAAAGCTGATGAGGTAAAAAGAAAAATACAAATTGAAGAAGCAATTGATAACTCATACAAACAAACAGGACTTGATAAATTAGAGTTTATGTATAGATATTGTGTTTCAAGTAATTGTAGACATAAAATTATTGCTTCATATTTTGAAGATGAAATAGATGATTGTAAAACTATGTGTGACAATTGTACAAAAGGGGAAGTTGAACTTGTAGATGTAAGTGTAGATGCTCAAAAACTTTTATCTGCTATTTATAGAAGTGAACAAAGATTTGGAATAAATCATATAGTTGATATATTAAGAGGTTCAAAAAATCAGAAGCTTCTAGAGTTTGGACATGATAAATTATCTGTTTATAATATAGGACATGAAAAGAGTAAAAATGAATGGATAGCTATTTGTGATAAGTTAATTGATAATGAGGCTTTAGTTCTTGGAGAGTTTAGAGTTTTAAAAATTACAACTCTTGGGATGAATATATTAAAAGGGAAAGAGAAGGTTTTTATAGATAGTGATAAGCTTGGACTTTTAGTAAAACAAAAAGAAGAAGAGATAGAACTTAGTTTTGATGATAAAATATTTGAAGAGTTTAAATCTTTAAGAAGAACAATAGCCCAAGAGAATTCTGTACCAGCTTATGTAATTTTTGGAGATAAAAGTTTAAAAGAGATGAGTCTCAAACTTCCAATTAATCAAGAAGAATTTTTAGTTATAAATGGTGTAGGAAAGGTAAAGTTTGAAAAGTATGGGAAACCTTTTTTAGAACTTTGTAAAAAAATAAAAGAAGAAAATAAAGAAGAGCTAGAAAATAGAGCTCCTTTAAAGAAATTAACCAAGACATATTTAGAGACTTTAGAATTAATTGAAAATGAAAAAACTCTAGAAGAGATTTCCCAGATGCGCACTTTAGGTATCGCATCTATTCTTAGCCATATCTCACTTTTATTTGAATATAATAAAATCTCAAAATCAAAAAAAGAAGAGCTTTTAGAACCATTAAAAATACCAGATGAAATAAAACAATGGATTGAACATGGATTAGAGTATGAGAGCTTAAAAGAATTAAGACAATACTTGTATTTATATGAGTATCTAAGTAAGGAAAGTAATTGAAACAATATTTAGATTTATTAGACCATATTTTAACTAATGGTGTAAAAAAAGAGGATAGAACTGGAACTGGAACAACATCAGTTTTTGGTTATCAAATGAGATTTGATTTAAGTGAAGGTTTTCCATTAGTTACTACAAAAAAGACTCACCTAAAAGCTATTATCAGTGAACTTTTATGGTTTATTGAGGGTTCAACAGATGAAAGAAGATTAGCAGAAATTCATCATGGGGATTCAAGAGAGAATATAATTGGTAAAAAAACAGTATGGACTGCAAATGCAGATGCCCAAGGAAAAGATTTAGGTTATGTAAACACTGATACAATAAAAGAATTAGGACCTGTTTATGGAGCTCAATGGAGATCTTGGATGGGAACTGATGGAAATGCAATTGACCAATTAAGCCAATTAATAAATTTAATAAAAACAAATCCTGATTCAAGAAGAATGATTCTTTCTGCTTGGAATGTTGGAGAGTTAGAGAAGATGGCTTTACCTCCTTGTCATACATTTTTCCAGTTTTATGTAGCAGAGGGTAAATTATCTTGTCAACTATATCAAAGAAGTGCGGATGTATTTTTAGGAGTACCTTTTAATATCGCTTCTTATGCACTGCTTACTATGATGATTGCACAAGTTTGTGATTTAGAAGTAGGAGATTTTGTACATACTTTTGGAGATGCACATATCTATTCTAATCATTACGAACAAGTGAATTTACAACTAACACGAAAACCATTTAATAAACCAACTATGAAAATCAATCCAGAGATTAAAGACATCAATGACTTTAAAATGGAAGATTTTGAATTAATTGGATATGAATCTCATGAAGCGATAAAAGGAGTAATGGCAGTATGATAGTATCTATGATTGTAGCTTATGGAAAAAATTGGGAAATAGGTCTAAACAACCAAATGTTATGGCATATTTCTGAGGACTTTAAAAATTTTAAAAAGATTACTTCTGGACACCATATTTTGATGGGAAGAAAAACTTTTGAATCAATTGGAAAACCACTTCCAAATAGAACCTCTTTAGTTCTAACTAGAGGTGAGTTTGAACATGAAGGTGTTCACACTTTTGATGATGTTCAAAAAGCTTTTAATTTTGCTAGAGAAGCTGGAGAAGAAGAGCTTTTTATAATTGGTGGAGCAAATATTTATGAAACACTATTTCCTTATGTTGACAAGATGTATTTATCTGAGGTTGACTATGAAGGTGAAGCGGATGCTTATTTAAAAGAGATTGATTTTTCTACTTGGGATTTAGCACAACAAAAAAATTATGAAGCTATTTTAGAAGATGGCAAATTAAAAACTCCTGCGTGGAAGTTTAAGGTTTGGGTTAAAAAAGATTAATATGAACTATGATGATATTGATTTTAATGAACTCTATATAAAACAAAAAGAAAATTCTAGTTTTAAAATAAAATCCCAAGACGCATGGGATAAAAAAGCACCTTCAATGAATAAGAAGGTGCATAACTCAATCTATAATGAAGAATTCTTAAACCTAATAGATACAAAGAATTGTAACTCTTTACTTGATGTTGGTTGTGGTGTAGGGAATTTATCATTACGTCTTGCATCAAAGCTTGATGAGGTATATTCTTTAGATTATTCACAAGGTATGCTTGATATCTTAGAACAAAATGCAAAAGAACAAAATTTTTTAAATATAAAAACAATAAATAGTTCATGGTATGATTCTTGGGAGGAGCTTCCAAAAGCTGATATAGTAATTGCTTCTAGATCAATGGAAGTAGTTGATATGAAAGAGGCTTTAGAGAAGCTAAATAACCAAGCTAATAAAAGGGTATATATCTCATTTAAAGTAGGTGGTTCTTTTTTAGACCAAGATATACTTGATGCCATGCAAAGAGAGATTGTAAAAAAGCCTGACTATATTTATCTTGTAAATATACTTTATGGTATGGGAATAAATGCAAATGTAAACTTTGTAAGAAGTGAAGGGCGAAGTATTGTTTATAGTAGTGCAGAAGATTTTATAAAATCTGTTTCTTGGAGTATAGGTGAACTAAGTATTAATGAGGTTGATAGGCTTAAAAAATATTTTGATAAAATTGTAAAAGATAAAGAAAAGTCTGTTGATTATATTAAGTGGGCTATTCTTTTTTGGGATAAATAATTTAAAACTTCAATGTTCTTAATATAATATTAAAGTTTGACTTATACACACGCAATCTATTTTTAACTTCACATAATGAATAGAGTATAATAGAAACTAGAAGAATACATATAAAAATTGTTTCAAATTTATTGATATAGTTTAAAAGAACTACTCTCTTTCAATAAACCTAGTTTTTTTAATCTAAGTTTTATCACAGAACGAGATACTTTATATTTTTGCATTAGAGGAGAACTAATATTAATAAATAATTCGTGATTACATTTTTGATTATCTAAATATATAAAACCAAAACCTTTATCTCTTAATTGGTATTTTTCAACATATTGAATAAAGTCTTTTAAGAAACTTTCTTCAGGTAGTAGTAAATATGACGCAAATTGATTAGCTTGCCATTCCATTTGAATAATATCTTTTATACCTATTCCAGAGGGGCTTTCTAAATCATATTCATTTTCATTGTAGAAATTTTCTTTTAACATATATTTTGAATGTCCTAAAAAATAATGAGCTAATTCATGTGCAATTGTAAATCGTGTTCTTGCTAATGTTTTACACTGTTTATTATCAATACAAATCTTATTTTTTTTAAAATCAATTGTCCCTAAAATACCTTGATTTAAATTTTGATTGTATAGAGTTTTTAAATTATGTGATTTTTCTAGAAAATTTGTAAGTGCATATAAATCTACTTTTCCATCTTGATAATTAATATCTAATAAGACATCATTTGTTAATTTTTTAATTTCTAAATTATCAATATATTTTACAAGATTTTGATTCCCTATAAAATTTGTTTTAATATTTTCTAAAGATTTTTTTAAAGGCTCATCTAATTTATATTCAATCAGGTTTGTAATGAATAATATAAATGAATTTGTATATTCATTTTTAAAAAAGGAATTACAGTCAAAAAAGTTATTTATATATGAATCGGTTCTAAGATTTTTGTATACACTATCTTTAATAGTTTCTGCATATTTGTAAGATACTAAATTTGATGGTGAACGAGTTAAAATCCAAGTTAAGTCATCTTGGTTTCTATATCTTAGTAAACCAATACCTTTAGATTTAGAGAAATTAAATGAACCTTCTTGAAAAGCATTTGATGAAACAATAATTGCTTTTGTATTTCCTCCTGAAATTTGTTCAATTTTTTGATAAAATTCTTCTACATCATCAACAGGCACTCTGTGATTATAATCTTTACATTCAATAATTATAAGTATAGAATATTTATTTTGATTAGGTAAATATAATTCAATTGCAATATCAAAAATAATATCTTTTAATCTATCTTTTGAGAAATAACCTTTTTTTTTAAAGATTTTACAATATTCTTTTTCAGCGAAAAATCTATTTTCATTTATTTCATTCTGGAAATATTTGAAGACCTCATTTTCAAATTTATTACCTATTAAAGTAGTGTTTTTTTTATTCATTTTTACTGTTCCTAAATAAATAAAACTATTTATTTCCTTAATTATAAATTTATAGTAAGAGAAACCACCTAGTAGCATTTATTCAATGAATTTTATTTGTATCTTATAGAAATTAGCCTTAATATAATAAAGTAATAGATTTTATAGGTTTTAAATTATATATTAGGTTTATAAATTTAGGTGATTAAAATAGTATCTGTTAAAATAAGATAAGAATATAAACCTTCTTATCTTATAAAATATTATATTGATGAGTTCATTTTCATAAATTTAATATTAAGAAATCTATTTTAATCTTTTATTTCTACAAGTATTATATTCTTAAAAGTGAAATTATATACTTTATTTTTCTAACTCTACAGTGTTTAAATAGTCTTTAAATGTATTTTGACCTAAGTTATCTTCTTCATATGATGTTATTAGATTTTCTATAAAAGATACAACTTTTGATGCTTCAATTTTAATACCTGCTTTATGAGCAATTCTACTATCTTTTGTTCCTTCTAAGTGTCCACCTAAAAGAACATCATATCCTTCTACTCTGTTGCCTTGTTCATCTCTTACTTTTGTACCAACAAATCCTATATCTGCTATTTGTGGATGAGAACAAGCATTCCCACATCCTGAGATTCCTATCATTACACTTTCATTAAAGTCAGGAACTCTTTTTTCTAGTTCTTTTACAACTCCTTTTGCATATTCTTTAGTCTCAGTAATTCCAAATTTACAAAACTGTTTTCCTGTACATGATTGTAATCTAGCTCTAAACGGCGTAGGATTATATGGATAACCTAATGCATCAATTTCATCTGCTAAAGCTTGAGCCTCTTCATCTTTAACTCCATAGATAATAAAATCTTGAGTTGATGTAAGAGTTAATCCTTTTACATTGTATTTCTTACAAAGGTCACTTATAGTTTGAAAGTCGCTTCCTTCAATTCTTCCTGAGTTTGTAGCAAAGCCAATAAATGATTCACCTTCTTGTTTTGCTTTATGTATTCCAAAATGATTTCTTTTTTCAAAAGATGTAATTTTTGGTTCTACTAAACCTTCTTGTAAAGAGTATCCTATTCTTGTCTCAATCTCTTCAACAAATTTTTCTAAGCCCCATTCATTTACTAAGTGTCTAACTCTTGCTTTATTTCTATTTGCTCTGTTTCCATACTCTCTAAATATTTCAGCACATGCAACTGTTACATCTTTTACTTGAGTCTCTTTTACATATCTATTTGCTCTATAAGCAATTTGCTTAGATTTAGAAAGACCACCTGCTACTGTTAAGTCAAATAATACTTCACCTTCTTCAGTTTTAAATGCAGTAAATGCTACATCTTGAACTTCATGGGCTGCCGAATGTTTTCCACATCCTGAGATACCAGTTTTATATTTTCTTGGAAAATTACAAAACCTATCATCATTTTTATCAAAATATGTATCCACTTCTTTTACTAAATTAGAGACATCAATAATCTCTTCTGGGTCAATTCCTGCAACAGGTGAAGTCATAATTGGTCTTGGACCATCTCCTGATGCCATTCTAGAAGTTAATCCTACAGAATCTAATAAGTCAAAGATTGCTGGAATATCTTTAATTTGAATAAAGTGGAACTGTACATTTTGTCTTACTGTAAAGTCAACTAATCCTTGGGCATACTCTTGTCCTATTTTTGCCATAACTTCAAGTTGTTCTAAATTCATTTTTGCATCAACAATCTTGATTCTTTTCATAAAATATTTTTTATCTTCTAGGTCTTCATGGTTTATATGTGGGTACATACCATACCATTTTAATAATCCAATATATTCATCACTTAAAGGAATACCTTCTTGTGCTTCTTTATACATATCTTCAATTACTCTAAGAGGATTTCTTGATGCTTTTAATTGTTCTACTGCTGATAATTCTTTTTCTGACATTTTTTCCCTATTTGTATTTTTGATTGTTTAGTATATCTTTTATAATATTTATATTTAGTGTTTATTTAGTGTTTATTTAGTGTTTATTTAGTGTTTTTTTCATTTTATAAGTAAATTTTTTAATAAATATATTAGATAAAAAAGTTTACATGTCTATATACGAAGTAATTCTAGTTAGCTAGAATAAGAAGGAAAGTTTCCTTCTTATTCTATAAGATGTTTAATTGATGAGCTAACTCATCAGCAATTCTTTTATAGTTTCTAATATCAAGAAGTCTATTTTGACCTCTTCTTCCTATAAGTGTTACATCTTCTTTAGAAAGTGATATGATATCTTCAATTTTCTCTTTTATAGAATTTTTTGTAAATTTACAAAACCATGCGTCATGTTCATCTGTAAATAGAGTATTATTGTTTGCATTATTTGTCATAATACAAGGAATACCAGAAGCATAATAATCCATAATTTTAACAGGTGTTGAAGTATTAAATAGTGGTATTTCTGGTAAAACAGAAACTCCAATATCTGCCTGTGAAATTAACTCTAGTAGCTCTTCTTTTGTTTTAGCATTTTTAATTTCAACATGTGCTGCTATATTTCTATATTTATGTACTACATCAATTGCATATTCAGGGTCTTTTGTAGAGATTGTAAGTTTCCATTTAGTACTTTTTACTTCATTAAAGGCTTCTAAAACAGTCTCAAACTCTCTTAGTTTATCCAATGTCCCTGCATAGAAAAATCTTTTTTCTTCACCAGTATGTTGAATATTTTCATGTAAAATTTCAGGGTCTAAGGCAGGTGGACAGATAAAAGTTCTTGTTGTTACACCTTCAAAATACTCTTCCTGCATCTGTTTTGATGTAGGAAGGAAAATATCACACTGATTGATTAGTTTTGTTTCTGAAAAAGTTGTCAAACTATTGTTTATAAACTTTAAGAAGCTTGATTTATTATTTGCTTGGTCAACTTGCATTTTTGCTCTTCTTTTAGGAAAAGAGAGTCTATATCCAACTTTATAGCTATAAGTTCTACTTTGAGATAATACTTCTTTTAAAATCTCTCCACTATTTCTTACAAAAATAAAAGCATAAGAGTTCATATCAACACCAAAGTCTGCTAGTTCTTGAATAACTCTTTTTTTATTTCCCACAGGAAGTATAAACCTATGGTCATCTTTTTTTTCTACATCTGTTTTAAATTCACTAAAGTAAACAATATCTATTTGATAATGGTATTTTAAATACTTTTCAAATAAAGGCCCTATAAAACTGTGATCTGTATATTCATCTTGATCAGTGATATATAAAAGTTTATCCATCCATAACTCCTAATGAAAATTTATGCATAGATTATATCTTCCTTTAGTTGCAAAAAAGAAGCATTAGGATCTTTTGAGTTTTATCTCTGCTAAAAGAACTGCAAAAATGATTAAAACTGCACCTGATACTTGAATAGAAGTTAATATTTCATTTCCTACGAAATATCCATAAATTCCTGCACTTACAGGTTCCATAGCAAAGATAATGGCAGTTTTAGTTGGAGTAGTAAATTGTTGCATATAGGTTTGAATTAAAAAAGCATAAACAGTTGCAAATATTGAAGTTACAATAACTGCTTTTAAAAATATATAATCAAAATCCAAATTAAAAGTAACATCATCTAAACTTAAAGAAAAAATAAGAGATAAAACAGTGACAGTAATAAACTGAAAAAGAACAAGCATAAATACATTTACTCTTTTTGAATATAAATCAGTAAAGGCAATTTGAAGTGCAAAAAAAGCAGCACAAATAATACCAAGTATTTCTCCAACTCCTAAAGTTAAGGTTCCACTCATAGTAAGCAGATAAAGACCAATTACTGCCAAAAGTGAACCAACAAAAACCATTTTTCGTACATGTTGTTTAAATATTACATAAGCAATAAAAGGAACAATAATTACATTAAGCCCTGTTAAAAACGCTATAATTGAACTTTTTGTATAGGCTAAACCAAAGGTTTGTGTAGCAAAACCAGAGAATAAAAAAACTCCTAGAATAATTCCATAGATAACAGATCTTTTGCAAAATTCATTGTAAAATTTATAGGCTATGATTGCCATTAGAATTGTGGCGATTAAAAATCTCCAAAATAAAAAAGCATAAACAGGAACAGTTGCAATTGCATCTTGTACCATTAGGAATGTTACTCCCCAAGCAATGGCAACAGTTAAAAGTAAAAAATCTGCACGAAATTCTAAAAGCTTCTTTTTATTCAATATATAACTCCCTAAAATAAGGCAAAGATTATACTCTTATGTGTATTAAAGTACAAAAATTTCAAGAAAATTATATAATTGTTATAATTTATATCTAGCTTTAAAAGGAATTATTATAGTATAAAGGTTTTAGACTAACAAAAGAGAGATGATGAATAGTAATAATATTATCAATATGAATAAGATTAATAAATTTTATGATGATTTTCATGTATTAAAAAATATTAATTTTTATGTAAAAAAAGGTGAGATTGTAGTTGTTTGTGGACCTTCTGGTTCTGGTAAATCAACACTTATTAGATGTATCAATGGACTTGAAGATATTGATGATGGACAAATTATTGTTGATGATATTGACATTCATGCAAGTAAAAAAAATCTACAAGAGATTAGAGGTGAAGTTGGAATGGTATTTCAACACTTTAACCTTTTCCCACATTTGACAATATTAGAGAATATCACATTAGCTCAAGGGTTGGTTAAGAAAGTTAAAAAAGAAGATGCAAATAAAATTGCAATGGAACTTCTTGAAAAAGTAAAACTTTCAGATAAAGCGCAATCTTATCCAGGAGATCTTTCTGGTGGACAAAAACAAAGGGTTGCAATTGCAAGATCTCTTGCAATGAAACCAAAAGTTATTCTTTTTGATGAACCTACATCAGCATTAGACCCAGAAACAATTGGCGATGTACTTTCTGTAATGAAAGATTTAGCACAAGAAAACTTTACTATTGTTTGTGTAACTCATGAGATGGGATTTGCAAAAGAGGTTGGAGATAGAATTGTATTTATGGACGAAGGAGTAATCGTTGAAGAGAACTCTCCTGAAGAGTTTTTCAATAACCCTAAATCAGATAGAGCAAAGAAATTTCTAAAAGAGATTTTAACGCATTAGAAAAGCGAAGGACGAAGGACAGTAGGAAATGATGAAAAAGGTTTTAGTAGTATTACTATTAATTTTAAATGTAAATATTTTATTTGCAGATGATATAAATTTATGGAAGAAATCGACACTAAATCAAATAGTGCAAAGTGGTGAGTTAAGAGTAGGTTTAGAACCAGGTTATATGCCTTTTGAGATGAAAGACAAAAAAGGAAGAATAATCGGTTATGATGTAGATATTGCAAAAGCAATGGCAAAGGCTATGGGAGTTAAATTAAAGTTAGTTCCTACTGCATTTGATGGTATCATTGCTGGACTTATTACAAATAAGTTTGATGTAATTATATCTGGTATGACTATTACTCAACAAAGAAATTTAAAAGTAAATTTTTCTGACCCTTATATTGTAGTAGGTCAAACAGTTTTAGTAAATAAAGATTTACAAAATACGATAAAAAAAGCAAAAGATTTAGATAATGAAAAGTATACTATTACAGCAAAACTTGGTCAAACAGGTGAAATAGTTGCTAGAAAGTTTTTTAAAAAAGCAAAAGTAATTACATTTGATACAGAAGGGGATGCAGTTGCTGAAGTATTAAATGGAAGAGCAGCAGCTTTTATCAATGACCATCCGTATAACTCTATGTTTATGGATAGCAAAGGAAAAGGTAAATTAGTTCATTTAGATAAGTCTTTGACATATGAACCTTTAGCATTTGCAATTAGAAAGGGTGATCCAGATTTTTTAAACTGGTTAAATAACTTTCTAAAACAGATTAAAGAAGATAAAGTAATAAACTTACATGAAAGATTGTATCAAAAGTGGTTTGTTGATACAAAATGGATGAAGAAAATTCAGTAACCAATCTTAAAAAACAAGGAGTATAAGATATGAGAAAACTAATTTTGGCACTAATGGTATTTGCAACAGCAAATCTACTAGCTGATGACATCAACCTATGGAAGAAGTCAACATTAAACAAGATTCTTCAAAGAGGAGAATTACAAGTTTGTATGGAACCTGGATATATGCCTTTTGAAATGAAAGATAAAAAGGGTAGAATTATTGGTTATGATGTAGATATGGCTAAAAAAATGGCTAAAGAGATGGGTGTAAAATTAAAGTTACTTCCAACTGCATGGGATGGAATTATTGCGGCATTAGTAACTAGTAAATGTGACATTATCATGTCTGGTATGACAATTACACAACAAAGAAACTTAAAGATTAACTTTGCTAATCCATATATTGTAGTAGGTCAAACTATGATTATGAGTAAAAAGTTAGAGGGTAAGATTAAGACTGCAAAAGAGTTAGATACTCCAGAGTATACAGTTGTTACAAAACTTGGAGTTACAGGTGAAGTTGCAGCAAGAAAATTCTTTAAGAAAGCAAAAATTATTACTTTTGAATCAGAAGCAGATGCAGCAGCTGAAGTTTTAAATGGAAAAGCAGATGCAATGATTTATGATCAGCCGTATAATGTATTGTTTATGTCTGATAAAGGTAAAGGTAAACTTATACATTTAGATCAACCATTAACTTATGAGCCTTTAGGGTGGGCTATTAGAAAAGGTGATCCTGACTTCTTAAACTGGTTAAACAACTTCTTAAGACAAATGCAAGAAGACAAAGTTCTTGGTTTTTCTGATAGTTTATATGAGAAGTGGCTAGTTGATACTAAATGGTTAAAAAGAGTTCAGTAATAAATGGGCAAGAAACATCAAAGTTTAGCACAAAATAAAAACTTAGGGCATTTTATTGCCCTAATGTTTTATGTTGCTGTTGGGTATGCGTTATATATTGCTGCTGCAAACATGAATTATGTTTGGAAATGGAACTCTATTCCTGATTATTTTATATATACAGAAACAAAAACTTATGAAGCACCTGCTGATGGAAAATTCGTTGAAGAGAATGGTGTTTATTATGTTCAGAAAGTTGATGAGAAAGTAAAAATTGAAGAGCTTACTAGTAATGCAAGTTTTGACTATGAACTAGGAGAAGAGGTATATGAGGGTGATTATCTAGCTACAAGTTCAGAGAAAAAGGTTGGACCTGTATTAAACGGACTATGGGTAACTCTTAAAATATCTTTTTTTGCTGCAATACTTACTTTTTTTATAGGTATTATAATTGCTTTAATGAAATTATCTTCTTATCAGTTTTTAAAAGATATAGCAACGGTCTATATTACTGTAATTAGAGGAACGCCTCTACTTGTTCAAATTTTCTTATTCTATTTTATTGTAGCAAATATATTTGAGCTTGAAAGATTTGTTGCTGGTGTATTAGCACTTGGTATTTTCTTTGGTGCATATATGGCAGAGATTTTAAGAGGTGCTATTCAGTCTATTGATAAAGGTCAGTTAGAAGCTGCTAATTCTTTAGGAATTTCAAACTTTCAAGCAATGAGACATATCATTTTACCTCAAGCTTTTAAAAGAGCATTACCAACTTTAGTTGGTGAGATGATTGCACTTATTAAAGATTCATCTTTAGTTTCAGTTATCTCTATTACAGATTTAACAAAGGTAGGAAAAGAGATTGTTGCAAATACCTTCTCTCCTTTTGAAACATGGATAGTTGTTGCCTGTGTTTATCTATGTATAACTTCACTATTGAGTTATATAGGACATAGAATAGAAAAGAAAATGGCAGCAAGTGGCGGAATGAGCTAATTGGAACAATTTCAGACTTTTCTTCAACAAACCATAACGTTTTTTGCGATTATGGACCCAATAGGGATTAGTGCAATTGCACTATCTCTATTAAGTACAAATATCACAAAAACTCAAATCAACTCTATTGCTAAAAAATCTACATTTACTATTATTGTTGCATTTATTGTTGTTTTAATTACTGGAGATTTGATTTTAAAGATATTTGGAATTAATGAAGACTCATTAAAAGTTATGGGTGGATTAATTCTATTATTCATGGCAATATCTATGGTAAATGGAACTGCTCAAGAGAGCAAAAAAGATGAGAGTAAAAATGATGAAGAAATGGCTGTAATTCCTATAGGAATACCAATTGCTTTTGGAACAGGGCTTTTTACTACTGTTATTATTTTTAAACATCAAGCAAACACAGTTTTAGATTTGTTTTCAATTGCTGTGGCATTTTGTATAAATGCTTTTCTTTTTTATCTAATTTTGAAAAATTCAATTTATATTAGGAAATACCTTGGTGTTACAGGACAAAATATCATTACTAAATTAATGGGATTAATTGTTGGAGCAATTGCTGTACAATTTATAATTTCAGGGGTTGTACATTTAGGGAAAAGTTATCTATGAATGAGTTAGATGTTGTATTTAAAGGTTTTATTGTAACAATCTCTCTTATTGTAGCTATTGGCGCACAAAATGCATATGTTTTAAAACTTGGTCTTTTGAGGCAACATGTTTTAAAGGCAGTAATTTTTTGTACTCTTTCTGACTTTTTATTAATATCTGCTGGTGTTTTAGGACTTGGATATTTTATTCAAGGAAAGCAACTTTTTATTAACTCTATTGCAGTTTTTGGAATAGTTTTTTTATGCTTTTATGCTTTTCTTTCTTTTAAATCTGCATTTAAAAATGAGTCTTTACAAATAGATGATGAAGTAAAAACGAATCCTTTAAAGAAAGTTCTTGCAATGCTTTTTGTTTTTACTTTTTTAAATCCACATACTTATCTTGATACAGTACTTTTAATTGGTGGAATAGGTGCCAATATTGAAGCAGATTTAAAAGTACTTTTTTTATTTGGTGCAGTTTTAGCATCAGCTACTTGGTTCACTCTATTAGGTTTTGGAGCTAGGGCTTTAATTCCATTATTCAAAAAACCAATCACTTGGAAAATACTTGATATTTCAATAGGTTTTATCATGCTTATGATTGCCTACTCTTTAATATCTTTAATAAAATAATTTATTCAATCTATTAGTTTTTATTATTGGGTTTTATTTAAACTTAATTATTTCATAATGTTTATTCAAAATTATATTTATTCATTAAAATATAAAACTGTTACAAAATAGCCTTTTATAAAGTTATTTTATAAAAATAAAAGGAATTTATAATGTATGCAAGAGTTAATTATTATAATACTACCAATGAGTTTTTAGATTCTAATTTCAATCAAAATAAGAAATATTTACTTTTTATATGTTCTAAATGTAATTTTACTATTGAACAATTAAATAGAAGTGGGATAGAGTATTATGGCGGAATATTTGAAACAATAATATATGAGAATGAAGTTTATAATAATGGACTTATGTTATTTGAATTGGAAGATAAAACAGATGTTTGTTTTATTGAGGATATGGGAAATTATTCTATTAAAGAGAATAGTTTTATTAATACAAAATCTATAATAACAATATTAGATGGCTTGTCAAAAAACACATCTTCTTTTTTAGAAAACATTTTTGAAAATTTACCTCTTGATACCAATGTCATTGGTGGTGGAGCAGGAAGTTCTGATAAAATGTATGAAAAAGCAATTTTTAATAATAAAGGGTTATTTAAAGATGCAGCTTTTTTAATTATGTTAAAGATCAATTTACAGTTAGGAGTTGGTCATGGTTGGGATGTATTAGATGGCCCATTTATTGCAAGTAAGGTAGATGGGAATATATTAAAACAAATAGATTATAAAAATGCCTTTAGTTTATATAAAGAGATTATAAAAAAAGATTCTAAAGAAACTTTAGATAAAACAGATTATAATTTACTAAGAGATTATCCTTTTGGTATAGTTAAATTAAATGGTGATTCAATAGTAAGAGAAACTCTTGCTGTAAGGGAAGATGGTTCTTTGATTTTAGGTGGAGAGATACCTCCTAATTCAGTTATTAATATACTAAAAGGTCAAAGAGAGAAGTTAATTGTACAGTCATATGAAGCTGGAAAAGAAGCAACAAAAAATAACTCAGAGGTTTTGATGATGTTTGAATGTATTACAAGAAGTCATTATTTACAAGAAGATATAGAAAAACAAATAGAGTTTATTGTAAAAGATACTTCTGCAAAACAGGTTTTTGGACTTGTAAGTATCGGTGAAGTTGCAAACAATGGAAATAAATATATATATTTTTTAAATAAAAGTTGTGTAATAGGAGGAGTATGTCATTAAACAAGTTATCAATATCATATCGTTGCCATAATGCAATAGGTAACTCTCTTGATTTAAAAGAGATGATGAAAGAAGTTATCAAGACTTTTGTATTGGAGACTGAAGCTGTTCATGGCTCTTATTGTTTTTTTGAAAATGATTGTTGTGAAAAGCTAGTCACAATTGGAAAAAAGATTGAATATGATATTAAAAATTTAAAAAATAGTTTGGACTTTGATGGCTTTTGTATTGACTCTTATAGTGAAAAAGTAAAGCTTTTGAAATATAAACTTGATAATAGTTGTATGCTTTTTGCTTATGAAACAGATTCTGATATAGATTTTATAGTAACTATTTTTGAGAGTTTTAAAAATAAATTGAATATCTCTATTAACTCATGTCTTAATATGAAAGAGTTAAAGAAAAAAAATCAAGAGTTAGAAGAGTTAACTTGTACTTTACAAGATGAAGTTCAAAATGCAACACGAGAAAATTTAGAAAAAGAGAAGAAAATCTTTGACCAAATAAAAATGTCTCAAATGGGTGAACTAATTGGTAATATTGCCCATCAATGGAGACAACCTTTAAGTGTTATATCAACTGCGGCAAGTGGAATGAAGTTAAAAAAAGAGTTACAAATTTTAACTGATGAAGATCAATTTCATTATCTACAAAGTATTATTGATAATTCCTTATATCTTTCAAACACAATTGATGAATTTAGAGACTATATTGATGATAGTCATAAACAAAAAGAGGTAATTATTCAAGATAGACTCAAAATGGCTATAAAATTAGTTGAGTCAACATTTTCTATTCAAAATATCAAAATAATAGAAGGTCATATAGAAAAAGAAGCAATACATTTTAAACTTATTTTAGGTGAATTATTGCAGGTCTTAATCTCTATTTTAAACAATGCAAAAGAGGCTCTTCTAATAAATGAAATTGAAAATAAATGGGTTAAATATGAATTACATAAAACTGATTATTCAATTTGCATTACAATAGAAGATAGTGCAGGAGGAATTCCTGAGGAAATTTTAGATAAAATCTTTAATCCATATTTTACAACAAAACATCAATATCAAGGTACAGGAATTGGACTGTATAGTGGGTATGATATTATTGTTAATAGATTAAATGGAAAGTTTTTTGTAAAAAATACAGAGAATGGAGCGAAGTTTTTTATTGAACTACCTCTAAATATAAACTATACAATATAAAGGATAAATCAAATATGAAAAAAATTATATCAACAGAAAATGCACCAGATGCAATTGGACCATATAATCAAGCTACCGCTTTTGAAAATCTTATATTTACTTCTGGGCAAATTGCACTTGACCCTAAAACAATGGAAATTGTAGGAGAAGATGTAAAAACTCAATCAAGACAAGTAATGGAAAACTTAAAAGCTGTATTAGAAGAGGGTAATTCATCTTATGAGAATGTATTAAAAACTACTTGCTATTTATCTGATATGGATAATTTTGCAGCTTTTAATGAGATTTATGCAGAGTATTTTGAAGCTTCAAGTGCACCAGCACGTGCAACAGTAGCAGTTAAAACATTACCTAAAAATGTTTTAGTAGAAGTAGATGCAATCGCATATAAAAACTAGAGTTTTACTCTAGTTTTATTTATAAAAAGTACTAAATTCTTCTATTTTTAGTCTAGATGTTCTGTAAGAGTTTATTTTAGCTTCTTTATCTTCATATCCTAAAGCAATACCACAAATCAAAGCTTTTGTATTATCTATTTTTAAAACCTCTCTTACTATATCTGGGTATTCAGCAAGTGATGCCATAGTACAAGTCGCTAAGCCTTGCTCTTGGGCTAATATTAGAGTAGATTGTATGGCCATACCCATATCAATATATGATCCAGTTGTAAGTTCTTTGTCCATAAAGAAGTATAAAATTACTGGTGATCCAAATGCATTATAATTGGCTCTCCATTGTTTAATTCTATTCTCCTTATCCTCTTTTTTAATATTTAGTAAACTATATAGTTGTAAAGCAGTTTCTTTTCTTCTTTTTTGATATAACTCTGGAATGATTTCTGGATAATAGGGGTAATCCATATTTGTTTGATTTCCTGAATCAAAGGCTTCTAGTGTTTTTATAGCTATCATTTTTTTTGTTTTTCCACTTACTACATGTATTAACCAAGGTTGCATATTACTTCCAGAAGCAGTATATTTTAGTCCTTCGAGGATTGTTTCTATTTTCTTATCATCTACTTTTTTATTTAAAAAGGCTCTTACTGATTTTCTCTCTTTTAATAAATTTGTTACAATCATATAATTTTCTCATCGCGATAATTTTTTAGTATTATACCAAAATATTATCAATATATAAAAAATTACTTATACAATAAACATAACTTTTCCTAAGATTACAACTAAGAAACCTAATACTAATATTATAGTGTGTCCATATTTATGAATAAATTGATGTTGTTCAAATCTAGTAAACTTACAAACTAATGAATAGATAATAGCAAGAGCTATTAAAATCACTAAAGCTACTTTTATCATAAGAACTATTTGAAGATTACTATTGAAAACACCAGCTTCATTATTTATATATTTTGAAAACATAAAACCACCACTTAAAATAAGTAATACTACAGTAGGCGGAAAGATTTTTATTCCTCTTGAAATTATAATCTGCATGATTTTTTGATGTTCTTGCTCTCCAAGCTTTTTCTTTAATATTGGAAAAACTACTACATCCGAAAAAACAAAACCTAAAAAAATGATAGCTCCTAAAACGTGTATTATTAATGCAAGTGTATATTCCATGAGATGTCCTTTTGAAATTATTATGATAATTGTAATCAATATCTTAAAATCTTACATTGATTAAAATCAATTTTAAGAATCACTTGATACAATTCACAAAAATATACAAAAGGAAAATCTTGAAAAAAATTTTATCTATGGCAATGCTTTTATCTCTTAGTATCTCAATTCTATTTGCAAGTGAAGAAAATGAGATTAAAAAAGATATTTTAGAAATGATGACAAAGACACAAAAATCATCATTTGAAACTATAGAAAAGGGTATTCTTTTAAAAACTAATCATTGTAAAATTTCAAAAGAAGAAATCAATAAGTTAAAGACAAAACTTATAGAAAAAAAAGTAATTGAACCTGTTAAGTTAATTGAGAAATTAAATAGAATTATTTGTTCTAAAAAGGGTATGAGAATAGTAATTCCTAATGATTCTAAAGACTATATCCAACCTTTAGCTATTGGAAATGGTATGTATAGTGGAAGTAAAGTTTTAGGTGATTGGTCTTGTAATACTAAAGCTAAAAGTGAGAATACTGAGAGAATCTCGATGTCTGGTATTTTTATGACAAGAAAACAGGTATCTTTATGGCAAGTTAATTCAAAAGATTCACTTACAGTTTGGTTAGCACCTTTTAAAGTAGCTCCTAGCGATGCTGTGAACTTTGAAGTAAAGTATCAAGACAATGATTGGAAGGTTTCAGGTCTTTGTTATTCAATGAGATTATAAAAAGGATTTAAATGTTTGCAAGAGAATGGAAAGCAAGAACACCTTATAAACATAAAGATGGTTTTATCAACTATCTTTATGAAACAGGTATAAAAGATACTTCTTCAACAAAAGGTTTTAAAGGTAGTCAAATACTTACAAGAGATTTAGAAGATAAAGTAGAAATTATACTTATTACTTATTGGGATTCTTTAGAATCTATCAAAGCTTTTGCAGGTGAGGATATAGGAATCGCTAGGTTATATCCAGAAGATGAAAAGTATGAGTTAGAACCTGATACTTTTGTTCTTCATTATGAGGTGGTAGAGAGTAGTTTTATAAACTAGTCTCTATTTATTTTAAACTTAGTCCAACTCTTTGTTTTTCTAAATCAATACTCACAACTTTTATTTTTTCTAAGTTCTGATTGATACTTAGAACTTCACTTGGATGATTGATTCGTTTATTTGATATTTGTGAGATATGAAGTAGGGCATCATTTTTAAGACCTATATCTACAAAAGCTCCAAAGTCTGTGATGTTTCTAACTATTCCTGAAAGAATAAATCCTTCTTTTAAATCTTCTATTGAAGTCACATCACTTGCAAACTGTACTTGATTGAAGTTTTCTCTTATATCAAAGCCTGGTTTTTTAAGCTCTTCAATAATATCTTTTAGTTTAAGTGGTGTACTTCCTAGTTCCCTTGCAATTGATTCTATTTGAGAGTCTTTTATATCTTCTACATTGTATTTAGCTTGAAGACTTTTAGTGATTTTATAATCTTCTGGATGAATAGCTGTATTATCTAGGATTGACTTACCATCTTTGATTCTTAAGAATCCTACAGATTGTTCATAAGCTTTTGTACCTACACCTTTTACTTTTAGAAGTTCATCTTTTGAAGTAAACTTTTTGATTTTACTTTTATGTTCTATGATATTTTTAGCTAGTTTTTCTGAGATACCTGAGATAAATGATAAAAGTTTATATGAAGCAGAGTTTATATCTACTCCTACTTTATTTACTAAGTCAATAGTGGTATTCTCAAGTTTTAAAGCTAACTCTTTTTGATTTACGTCGTGTTGGTATTGACCAATACCTAAAGATTTAGGGTCTATTTTTACAAGAGTAGCCATAGGGTCTCGAAGTCTACTTGCAATAGAAATAGCTCCTCTAATAGTCACATCAAGATTTGGATACTCTTCACCTGCTATTTTAGAAGCAGAGTATACACTTGCACCTATTTCACTTACGATTGCATAGTTTATATCAAGACTATTTTCTTTTATTAAATTTGCTACAAAAGAAGCTGTTTCTCTTGAAGCTGTTCCATTTCCTATAGCAATAGAGCTTATTTTATACTTTTTGATTAAATCAAGTACTATTTTAGATGAATCTTTGATATCCTCTTTAGGTTTTGTAGGATAGATTACATTTGAGTTTAGATATACACCATTTTCATTAATTACTGCAAGTTTACACCCAGTTTTATATCCTGGGTCCATCCCTAAGATTACTTGATTTACAAGTGGGGCTGTTTGAAGTAGTTCTTTTAAGTTTTTACCAAAAAGTTCAATTGCTTCTTTAGATGCTTTTTCTTTTAGATTAGCAATAGCTTCTCTTTTTAAACTTGGAAGTAAAAGTCTTTTTAATCCATCTTTGTATGCGTCAAATACTATATCTTTTGAAGTGTTTGCCCATGAAGGGATTTTATACTTTTTGATATTCTCTAAAATATGTTTCTCATCAATATCTACTTTTATAGATAACTGCTTTTCATTTACAGCTCTTAATATTGCTAAAGTTCTGTGAGGTTTGATATATTTTATTTTTTCAGTTTGACCTGCAAAGTTAGTGTAAACTCCGTTTTTATCAAACTCTTTCCCTTCTTTTACTTCTAAACTTCCCCAGTTAGAGATAAGATTTCTAAGAACTTCTTTTGATTTAAAATCATCGGCATATCTTTGAGCTATTATATCTTTTGCACCAGTTATGGCTTCATCAACTGATATGATATTTTTGTTTATAAATTGTTTTGCTTTTTGATTTACTTCGTCTTCTGTATATTTAAGACATTGGATTATATTTGCTAGTGGTTCAAGACCATTTTCTATTGCACTTGATGTTCTTGATGATTTTTTATCTTTAAAGGGTGCATATATATCTTCAAGTGCTTGTAGAGTTTTTGACTCTTCTAATTGTTTAGTTACTTTTTCATTTAAAAAGTTTTTCTCTTTTAAAAGATTTATTATCTCTTCTTTTCTATATAGAAGCTTTTGAGAGTAAGTATATACTTCCTCAAAAACTCTTAGGTCTTCATCCGTTGCACCACCAGTTAAGTCTTTTCTATATCTTGCAATAAATGGAATAGTACAACCTTCTTCAAGGAGTACGATTACATTTTGAATAGATTTATTTGATAAAGTAGTTTTTTCTTTTATTAGATTAATTAGTTCGTTAGTCAAGGATAATTTCCTTAAAGTCACTTCTTGTGTTTTCTAAAGGCTTGTTACTCTTAGCTCTTACAGTATAAACAAAAGAAATTTTAGCTTCATCAGTTGAGTTTTTACTTGCATGATGAAGGGTTTTACAGTGAAATAATACAATATCACCTTTTGATAAGTTTTGGTGTACTTTTTTTTCTATTAATTTTTTGTTATCATTATTTTCGTCTAAGAAGTTATCAGCTTCATCAAAACGTGTTTTATCAAATTTTATTTTATGACTTTTAGGAATAAATTCAAGTAAACCATTTTCCAAAAATTCATCTCCTAAACTAAGCCATACTGATACTAAATCATCATTTTCAAAATGCCAATATCTTCTGTCTTGATGCCAAAATGTTCTTGTACTTTCATGTGGCAGCTTTGTCATAATAGAGTTATGATGAGCAAGAGTAAGTACAGGAGTATCATTTAACACTTGTTTTAAAATAGGTCTTATCTCTTGATTTGTCATCCATTCTCTAAAAACTTCTTCTCTATCATATACTTGTCTTAGTCGTCTTACTGTAATTGAGTTTTTGTCAAGGTTCATATATTCTTGTTCTGTTTCTATTGGAACTTGTTTTTTTATTAAGTGTTCTTTTGCTTTTTCTAATATTCTTTTACAGAGCTTTTCATCGGCAAAGTTTTTTATTACTAAAAAACCATTTGTATTAAACTCTTTTAATTGTTTTTCTGTTAGTTTCATATATTCTCATAAAAATAAATTTAGTAATTTTACTTTAGTTTTTATATTACATAGGTTAATTTAATTAAAAAAAGGTGAATAGTCATTCATAGTTTAAGCTTAAAAGTCTTATAATTATAAGTAAAATAAATTAAATAGATAGATAAATTCATAAGGAGAAATTATATGAAAAAAATTTTATCAATTGTTGCTCTAGGAGCTTTTCTTTTTACTTCAAGTGCGGTAGCATCTGAAAAGAAGGGGTTGAATGTAGTTTTAACTTCAGGTGATGAACAAACTCAAATGATGGCAATGGTGCTATCTATGATGACAGTGAAAGCTAAAAAGAAAGTTAATATCACGATGTGTGCGGCAGGTGGAAAGTTAGCATTAAAAGATACAAAAACACAAGTTTTTGAACCAGCTAAAAAATCACCAACTATGATTTTAAATGCACTTATTAAAAAAGGTGCTAAAGTTCAAGTTTGTCCTTTATATCTACCTAGTGTAGGAAAAGACAAAACTGCTTTAATTGATGGTATTAGTATTGCAAAACCACCAAAGATTGCAGCACAGTTACTTAATGCAGATTTTACTACATTAAGCTATTAAAAAATCTAAGAGGTCTTAACCTCTTAGATCCTATTTTTGATTTATTATATGATCTGCGAGTCTTGCAATTTCTAATGGCGTTAGTTTAAAAGTTTCTTTATTAAGATAGTTCATTGAGAGCTTATTCTCTTTTACGATTTGTGCTGCTATGTTATAGTTTTGAGTTTGTTTGATATTTATTAGGATTTCATTTATTATATTATTTTTATGAAATAAGTTTCTCATTTTTTGAAATTAGTAGGTCAGCTAATCTAGCTAATTCTTCCTTTCTTAATCTAACTGTTTTATATGCAACTTTTTCAAGTGTTAAGTTATTTTCTTGAATTAAATTTATGGCTTGTTCATAATCTTTATAAAATTTTATTGAATCTACAAGTTCTCTTATTTTTATATTTATAGGATCTTCAATTGGGTTATTTTCAATATAATATGAAAAAGATTGCCTAACTTCCACTGTGTTCTCTTATTATTTTTTATAAGTTAAAGTATTTGAAAAGTTGAATTTTCATTAAAATTATAAACAAAAAAATAGAAAATTATCTTAATTTTTTTTTAAATTTTAAAATATAATTATATTACAAACTGTTTGATTTTTTTAAGATAATCTTTAGAGAAAATCTCTAAAGACTAAGGGTGAACCTCTTTTAAAGCATCACCTATTTGAGTAATAGTTCTAACTGTTGCAACACCTGCTCTTTCAAGTGCAGCATATTTTTCATCAGCAGTACCTTTTCCTCCATCAATTATTGCACCAGCATGTCCCATTCTTTTCCCTTTTGGAGCTGTAACTCCTGCAATATATGAAACAACAGGTTTTGTTACATGAGCTTTAATGTACTCTGCTGCAGCTTCTTCTTTTGCTCCACCAATTTCTCCAATCATTACAATTGCTTTAGTTTCTGGATCTGCTTCAAATCTTTTTAAAATATCGATAAAATCACTTCCTGGAACAGGATCTCCTCCTATTCCTACACAAGTACTTTGACCAAAACCTGCAATAGTTGATTGATTTACAGCTTCATATGTAAGTGTTCCTGACCTTGATACAATACCAACACTTCCAGGCATATGAATTGATTCTGGCATAATTCCCATCTTACATTGACCAGGAGTAATTATTCCTGGACAGTTTGGACCAATAAGTGTTGAACCATTTAAATCAATAGCAGCTTTTACATCAAGCATGTCTATAGTAGGTATCCCTTCTGTAATACATACAATTGTCTCTATACCATTTTCACTAGCTTCAATAATAGAATCTTTGCAAAAAGGTGCAGGTACATAGATAATTGAAGCTGTAGCACCAGTAAGTCTTTTAGCACACTCTACAGTATTATAAATTGGTAAGTCTAAATGAGTTTGTCCTCTACGTCCAGGAACAACACCACTAACTACATTTGTTCCATAAGCAATTGCTCTTTGTGTATGGAAACTAGCTTGTGAACCAGTTAAACCTTGAACTAATACTTTTGTATTCTTATCAATTAAAATAGCCATTACTTAGCTCCTTTTGTTAGTTCAATAATTTTTTGTGCTGCTTTATCTAAATTTGATTCTTCATATACAGAAACTTTTGAATTTCTAATTAATTCTAATCCTTCTGCTGCATTTGTTCCTTCAAGTCTAACTACAATTGGTATATCTATATACATAGCTTCAACTGCTGAAATAATACCTGATGCAATAACATCACACCTTACTATACCACCAAAAATATTTACTAAAATACCCTTTACTTTTCTATCTGAAAGAATAATTCCAAAAGCTTCAATAACTCTTTTTTCATTTACACTACCACCAACATCTAAGAAGTTTGCAGGTTCTGCTCCATGAGTTTTGATTAAATCCATTGTAGCCATTGCTAGTCCTGCACCATTTACCATACATCCAATATTTCCATCTAAAGATACATAGTTTAAATCTAGTTTTTCAGCTTTTAATTCTCTTTCATCTTCTTGAGATTCGTCTCTTATTTCATTCATTTTAGCTTGTCTATAAAGAGCTGAATTATCTACTTGCACTTTTCCATCTAAACAAGTTAAATATCCTTGTTTTGTAACAACAAGTGGATTTACTTCAATTAATGAAAGGTCGTTTTCTACAAACATTTTATACATTTTTTGCATTAAGTCAATCATTTGTGCACTTAGTGTCTTATCTAATCCTAAATCATCACAGATTTGTCTACATTGTGCGGGCATAATCCCCACAACTGGATTAATTGGATTTCTTAATATTTTTTCAGGAGTTCTTTCTGCAACTTCTTCAATCTCCATGCCACCTTCGCTTGAAGTAATTATCATAATTCTTTGAGTTGTTCTATCAACTGCAAAGGCAAGATATATCTCATCAACAATATCTGAAGGCTCTTCAATAAAAATAGAGTTTATTGCTTGCCCTTCGCCTGTTGTTTGATGAGTTACTAGTCTACTTCCTAGAAGTCTTCTTACTTCTTCATCTGCTTCATATTTAGAATCAACAAGAACAACTCCTCCTGCTTTTCCTCTTCCTCCTGTATGAACTTGAGCCTTTATTACCCATTTATCTCCACCTAGAGTTCTCAAAATATCATCCAATTGAGAAGGATGGGTTAATAACTTTCCTTTTGTTGTAGGAATTTCATATTTTCTGTATAAATTTTTTGCTTGGTATTCATGAAGATTCATTAAATATCCTTTTATTATTATCTGTTTGTTTCGAAAAGAAACTTATACCAAAAAAACGATACGAAAGTGCTTAACTTTAGTCCTATATAAGAGTAAGAATTTAGAAAATAGAATTTCTTGAATTATTATTAAAAAAGATGTAAGATAGAGGTATTAAAGGAGTAGTTATGGCATTTTACTCATCATTTGGAGCTGCAGGTGAAGTGACAGGTTCTTGTCATTTACTTGAAGTAAAACATTTAAAAGTACTTATTGATTGTGGACTTTTTCAAGGAAAGGAAGAGTATTTAAATGAAGAAGAGTTTGGCTTTGATCCAACAGAAATTGATTATTTAATAGTTACTCATTCTCATTTAGATCATATTGGAAGAATACCTTTATTAGTAAAAAAAGGATTTAATAAAAAGATTATATCTACAAAAGCAACTTTTGAATTAGCAAAACTTATGCTTAATAATGCTGCTGTAATTTTACAAGAAAAAGAGAAGCCTCTATACTCAGAAAATGATGTACAAAAAGCTTTATCTCTTTTTGGAACTTTTTTAGATTATAACCAATCTTTTGAATTAGAAGAGGGTGTTAATATTTCATTTAAAAACGCAGGACATATTTTAGGTTCGGCAACTCTTAAAGTAGATTATTTTGAAGATTCTATGAATAAAAGTGTTGTTTTCTCTGGTGATATAGGACAAAAGGAAAGATTGATTACTTCTTCCATAGATTTGTGGGAAGATAGTAATTATGTTTTTTTAGAATCTACATATGGTGACAGAATTCATAAAAATCTAAATATTTCCGTAGAAGCTTTTAGAGAGAATATAATAAATGTTATAAATAAAGGTGGAGTAGTAGTCCTTCCTTCTTTTGCATTAGAGCGAACACAAGAAATTTTATATATTCTAAAAAAAATGAGTGATGATAATCTTTTAAATAATGTACCTGTTTTTCTGGATGCACCTCTTGCAATTAATGTTACTAAACTTTTTATAAAGTATTCTTCATTGTTAAATGTAGAGCTTAAAAATTTGATTGCAGAAGGAGAAAATCCTTTTAATTTTAAAGAATTAAATATCTCATATACAAAAGAAGAATCATTAGAAATAAATAAAGTTTCAGGGGCAAAGATCATAATTGCAGGTTCAGGTATGTGTGAAGGTGGACGGGTTAAATATCATCTATTAAAATATTTACAATCTTCTCAAAACTTAATTATGTTTGTTGGTTTTCAAGTGCAAGGAACACTAGGAAGAAAAATACTTGATGGTCAAAGGTTAATTGAAATTGAAAATAGTGAAGTTAATGTGAGTGCACAGATTAGATCTATTGATGGATTTTCTGCACATGCAGATCAGAAAGATTTAATTAGTTTTATAAAAGATTTAAAAAATATTTTTTGTATTTATTTAATACATGGCGATGAAAAAAAACTTGAAATATTTAAAGATAAAATCAATAAAGAGTTAGAAGATAAAGTACATATTGTAAAGTTTAAAGAAAGAATATATATTTAAAAGAGGAAAACCCTCTTTTAAATTGTGTTATTATAATACTGGTGATTTAATAACCATCATTTTTTCATTTGAACATTCGTCCATTGAGTGGTGAATTCCACCCATTCCAAGTCCAGAAGCTTTAGCTCCTCCAAATGGCATCCAGTCAACTCTAAATGCAGTATGGTCATTTACCATTACAGTAGTACCATTTAATCTTTTTACAGCTCTTAATGCAGTATCAATATTTTTAGTAAATACAGCTGCTTGGAAAGAAACCTCTAAAGCATTAGCTCTATCAAATGCTTCTTCAATATCTGAGTAAGAATAAACACAAACAACTGGTCCAAATACTTCTTTAGTAGAAACTAAAGCATCATCAGCAGGGTTTAAAATTACAGTTGGTTCATAACAAGAAGCAGAAATTCTATTTCCACCAGTTAAGATTTTTCCACCTTTTTCTTTAGCTTCATTAACCCACTCTTCAACTCTGTTTACTTCATTATTGTTAATTAATGGTCCAACTTCAGTTTTAGGGTCTAATTGAGAACCTACAACTAGTTTTGAAGCATAATCAGAAAGTTTTGAAGCTACTTCATCAACAACTGATTCATGAGCGTATACTCTTTGAACTGATACACAAACTTGACCAGCGTGGTAGAAACCACCTTTACCAATTGAAGGAATTAAGTCATCAATATCTGCATCTGCTTCAACAATAACAGGTGCAACTCCACCATGCTCTAAAGCAACTCTAGTTCCTGGAGCAACTTTTGAGTTTAAGTACCAACCAACAGCACCAGAACCAATAAAAGTTAAAGCATTTACTTTTGGTGATGTAGCTAATAGTTCTCCACCTTTTCTATCACAAACAATAGCTTGTGCCCAACCTTTTGGAAGTCCAGCTTCTTCTAAAATTTCTACTAATCTAATAGCAGACATTGGAGTTTGAGTTGCTGGTTTAATAATAACAGAACAACCAACAGCAATTGCAGGAATTACTTGGTGAACTGCTAAGTTTAATGGGTGGTTGAATGCAGAAACAGCAGCAACAACACCAATAGGTTCTTTGAATGTATAAGCCATTCTATTTGCAGATGAAGCAGTATGACCCATTGCAACTTCTTTACCTTCTTGAGCTCCTAAAGCTTCAATAGCAAGTTTTACACCATTGATTGCTCTATGTACTTCAACTTGAGAATCTATCCAAGGTTTTCCACCTTCAGATGCACAAAGTTTTGTTAATTCGTCAATTTGAGAAGACATAATTTCAACAACATTTTCTAAAATCTCTACTCTTTTATATTTTGGTAAAGCATTTTTATGGTCATCAAAAGTTGTTCTTGCTAATTCTAAAGCTGTTTCAACTTCAGGAACACCTCCAAATGGAACTGTTCCAACAACGCTATCATCAAATGGTGATGTTACTTCAATTGTACTCATTCTTATCCTTCTTTAAAATATTTTTTTATTATATCATACAAGCTTTTTCAGCTAATAACTCATTTAAAATTTTGTGGTTAAGTGAATAATCAACAGCAAGGTCAATTAAATGTACACCTTTTGAGTTAACACATTTTTCTAAAGTTTCTGCAAACTCTTCACAAGATTCTGGTCTATATCCATGTGCTCCAAATGATTCAGCAAATTTAACAAAATCAGGGTTACCAAGGTCTAATCCAAAGTTATCGAATCCCATACCAGATTGTTTCCATTTAATCATTCCATATGCATTGTCATTTAAGATGATAACTGTCATATCAAGACCTAGTCTTACAGCAGTTTCCATCTCTTGGTCATTCATCATGAATCCACCATCACCACAAACTGCAACTACTTTTGAATCAGGATTAACCATTTTAGCTGCCATACCAGATGGAAGTCCAGCACCCATTGTTGCAAGAGCATTATCTAATAATAGTGTGTTTGGCTTAGCACAT
This sequence comes from uncultured Campylobacterales bacterium, assembly GCA_947494995.1. Taxonomy (GTDB): domain Bacteria; phylum Campylobacterota; class Campylobacteria; order Campylobacterales; family Arcobacteraceae; genus Halarcobacter. Next base: position 209,138 of record CANLWY010000006.1, read on the forward strand.
CTATAGTTTCTTGCAAACCAGATTTTATATACACCATTATCTAGTGTTACAATATCATCATCGCTTGTTAAAGTTTGTCTAATTGTTCTTACTGCTTTTTGAGGTAAAATTGGGAATCTTGTATCTCCGAAATATTTAGAAAGTCTTGTTCTAATTTCATCAGCTAATCTAATATAGTAATCGAAGTCCCAGTGGTCTTGTTTAGAAATATTATTTGTGATTTTCTCCATACTTGAACCAATATCACCTACAACATCTAAATGTGGGAAATAAGTATCATCAACTTCAGATGGGAAGAAGTTTAAGTGGATAACTTTTGTAGCTCCCTCTGCATTTTCCATAAAGAATGGTGGTTTTTCAATTACATCGTGACCAACATTGATAATTAAGTCTGCTCTTTCAATTGCGCAGTGAATAAAATCATCTTTTGAAAGTGCAGCAGTTGATAAACATAGTTTGTGGTTTTCATCAATTACACCTTTACCCATTTGAGTAGAGAAGAATGGAATACCAGTTTCATTAACAAAATCAGTCAATGCTTCAGAAATATCACCTCTGTTTGCAGCATTACCAATACATAATAATGGTCTTTCTGCTTTTTCAATCATTTTGATTGCATCTTTAATTGATTTTTTGTTTGCAGTTGGATATTCAAACTCTTGAACAGGATAGATGTTATCATCACAATCTTCTTCAGCAGAGATATCTTCCGGGAATTCAATGTGAACTGCACCTGGTCTTTCACTTGTTGCAATTTTAAATGCTTCTCTAATCATAGCTGGAGAGTTATTTCCATTTACAACAACTTTTGCATATTTTGTAAGTGGTTTCATCATTCCAACAACATCAATAATTTGGAATCTACCTTGCTTAGATTTTTTAATTGGTTTTTGACCTGTAATCATCATCATTGGCATAGCACCAAGTTGTGCATAAGCAGCAGCAGTTGTAAAGTTAGTAGCTCCTGGTCCTAGTGTAGATACACATACTCCAACTTTACCTGTTAACCTTCCATAAGTAGCTGCCATGAAACCTGCACCTTGCTCATGTCTTGTTAAGATTAGTTTAATTTTATCTGATTTTCTAAGTGCTTCTAGTAGATCTAGGTTCTCTTCCCCTGGAATACCAAAAATATACTCAACCCCTTCATTTTCTAACGCTTTTATAAATAAATCTGATGCGTTCATCTTATCTCCATTTTTTAAAATTATATATGAAATTTTCACACAATTTGATTTAAATAGTTGTTAAGTTTAGTAATAATGTTACCACTTTGTATCTTTTTTTAAACAAGTGCGAATAAACGACACAGTCGTATTTTTAATATTATATTTAGTTTAAAGCAATGAAGTAAAGTTAATTTCTTATATTATAAATTTTTATTTTTATTTTTTGGTTTTTGAATAATTTTTAAAGTAGGTTCATCACTGTTCTTAACATAAATAAAGTATTCATCTCCTTCATATCTTAATGAAATATATGCTTCTTCATCTTCAGGGTTTTTTATAAGCCATGAGTTTTTTCTACTATAAGCAAGTTCAGAAAATCCTAATCTTAAATATTGTTCTTCTAGTTCTTTTTTTAAAGAGTTAAAATCTACATTATATTTATCTTGAATAATTAGTTTATGCAAACCTCTTCTACTTGATTGTATAATTTCTTTTAAAGGCTCTTCCATATTTTTTGTAGATTCATTTAAAGGTTTAGGATTTATATATTTATAAACACTTGATAATGCTGAAATTGAAAATACAAGTATAAATACATTTAATATTGAATATAAAACTATCATATGTACTGAAACAAGTTTTATCAGGAATTCTATAGCAAATGTATAGACAATACCAACGGTAAGTGAGAAAATAAAAGGAAACACAATTATCATTAGAAAGGTTAACGTTTTATATTCTCTTGTTATCTTCCATATTTCATAAAAGCCTAATTTTGCATCACATGAAATTGCTGGAAATATTAAAGACAATCTACTTATTAATAATATTGCTAAAATAGGAGCAATAAAAATACCTGCAACAGGAATTAAAGAGACGGCTATTAAAGGAATAGCTATAATTAAACCTAAAAGAATTGATTTTAGTAAAAATTTGAATTCTCTTAGTCCTAAAATATATGAACCAAGTTTTGGGACAGAATTCGCACCTAAAATAGATACTCTATGAGTTGTAACTGCAATAGAAATATTTATCATAATTAACATAAAAGTTATTGTAATAGGAAGGAGTGAAGATATTGGGTCAATTGTGTTTATATTTATATTGTCTATTAGCTTAGGATTTATATATTGTTGAGCATAAAAATTTAATATTGATATTAATATAGTTGGTATAATTAGCTTTTGAATTAAATTGTTAGAGTTTTTAAAAATTGTATCAAAAGTATTTATAATTATCTCTTTATACACTTCTTTTTCCATTTGATAATTTTTAGAATTATATCAAATGAATTTTTAATATTAATTTAAACAGTTTAATAAAATTTTTTTATAATTATTTTGTAATAATTAGATAATAAAAAAGTAAGATTATTATATCTTACTTTTTATGCTTTTAATATCTTCAATCTTTTGGATATATTGAAGCTTCTTAGATTCTACAAATTCAATACGGTCACTATTAAGATCTAAATATTGGTTTTTAGAGTATTGAATAATTTTAAATAAATAGTTTCTTTTTGAAGTTAAAAAGTCTTCAATTTTTTCAAATCCAAAGTTTGCTTTTAATTTTGTTAATATTTCGTCTTCTCTTGGATGATAAACAGTAAATTTAGTTGGTTCACTTTCATATAAATGAACAGACTCAGCTATTTGCTGCTCAAAGTGAGCAATTGTTGCTTGAGTTGTTTGTATATATGAGTATGATAAGGCACCATTAAAATATGCAAACTTTTTTCTAAGTGCAGAGATATTTTCTAAAATAGCTCTGTGATAAGTTCTTAAAACATTTTCATAAACTTTTGCTGCAAAGTGTCTTGTAGCAGAGAATTCAGCATCAGAAGCAATTTCTCTGTGTTTTTTTATAAGTTCATAAGGTTCTTGCCATCTATGAACTCTTTGTTTTATATTTCTATAAACATTTCTATATGCTTCATCTGTTTCTAATTCAATTTGTTTTAAATCTTTTATAGTTCTTTTGAAAAGTTTATCAATTGTTTGATCATCATAAAAAAGGTTTTTGTATACATTATCAGAATCAATCCAATATGTTTCATATTCAATTTTTTCAAAATTGTCTTTACTTAAGAAACCAGATTTTTCTTCATACCTATGAGCTTTTTGCTTTTTGATGCTTTTATATGTCTCATGTGCCATTTTTTCCATAATTGATTCAAGTGAATTATAGATTGAGAACAACTCTTTAGAGTATGTCTTATGAATATTCTCAAATGCCTCTAATATATCCTCTTCTGCATCTTTTAAAATCTCACTTAAAGAGTCATATACTGCAATAATTGTTTCATACTCTTTTGATAAAATATCACAAATACTTTTTAAATCTTTTTTAATAGCAAACTCTTTTGATTCTGCTGCTTGAGGTCTAATTGTATTTTCAATAAAATCAAGTACATCTTTGATATTTGACTCTTCTAACATCTTATCATTATTAGATGTATCTAAATTATTAATATCTTCAACTTCTTTATAATATTTGTCAAGATCTTTTGCTATTGAAGCAATATTTCCACCAAGTGCGTTTTTTATGTTTTTTAGTAAAATATCTTGTTTATCTTGTATCAAAACATCTTGATGATGAGCTCTTGATTCAAGTGCCATTTTAGCAGAGATTGGAGTTACTTGAGAAAAATATTTAGAGAATTTTTCACTTACATATTTTGTAGTTGTATCAATTTGTTCTTGAGAAAATTTATCTTTTTGGTTAAGTACACAAAGAGATTTATTTTTAAAATGCTCCATATACTCTTCTAAAACTTCAGCTTCTGACATTTTCCCAGCATTATCTATTAAAGTAAGCCAGATTATACCACCTACATCTTTTAATACTTTTCTTGTTGTATCTGTATCACTTTGTGATTGTGAATTAAGACCTGGAGTATCAACAAATGAGATATCTTTTAAAATATCCATTGGTGCATAAAGTGTAAGATATTTAATATCTTTCATTTCATCTTGTCTTTGGTCAGTAAAATCTGCAATTGCATCTATTGCTGCATATTCTTGAGCTCCTGAATAATATGTAATTTTAAGTTTATATTCATCCCCATAGTTGATAAAATTTACCTTTGATGTAACAGGGGTAATTCCTGTAGGAAGGATATTTCTAGAAAGAAGGGCATTTAAAAATGTAGATTTACCTGAAGAAAACTGTCCTGTAATAGCAACTTCCATAGGGTATCTTGCACGTCTAATTTGTTTATCTAAGATATGTTTTAATTGAAGTGAAGGTAAGAATTTTGGATCTAAAAGTGCATCTCTAACTTTTTTTATTTCTCCCACTAAGCCTTTTTCATATTCAACAGCTTTTTCTAAATATTTGTCGTTGTATTCTTTTACAAAATTACTTAAAATGTTCATTATTTAAGTCCTTTGTTGATTGTTTCAAGTTTTTTAATTTTTTTATGAATTTCAATAGTTAGTTCATCTTTATTAGCTTCATTTTCTTCAAAAGTAGCAATTCTATCTTGAAGTGATTTTTCATCCTTCTTAAGTTTGTGTTCAAATACTTTTAAAGGTTCGGCAATTTCATTAAAGAAGTTTTCAATTAATACTTCAGAAATTGAAGCAGCTTTTTCTTTTATATTTTTTTCTATAGGAGAAAATTCTTCTTTAATAAAGCCTTCTATTGCTCTATCTAATTCTGGAAGTTTACTCTCTTTTGATTTATTTACTTCTTTTACAATTTTATTTATAAGTACTTCATTTGATGAGGTTAAAAAACCTGCTTTAAAATCGTCTTGGAAAAATCCTCTTGCATCGAAGTTGTCATTTTTATGACCAATTACGAAACCTAGGTCTTGGTATTTTTGTTCACAAATCTCACCTATATTTTGAGATTTTTTAATAAACTTATATCTATAGTCTCTAATGATATCAATAATTCCATCTTTTATAGCAGTTTCAATGATAACTTTAATTCTAGAGTTTTCAGGTCTTCTTTTTGTTTTTTCAAAAGAGTATTTTACATCTGAGAAGACTCTTTGTTTAATAATATTTTGTAAATCAATAAGTTCAGTTGAAAGGAAAGTTTCAAGTGTCTCTATATATGTTTTTGCATCAACCTTATAAAGATTTATATCTTCATTTAATGATGTAAATATTTTTTTGTTTGTATTTTTTTTATTTGTAAAATCTTCTAAGTCAGCTTCTAACTCTTCTTTAGATTTTGATAATAAAACAAGTTCATAGTTAAATGATTTTAACTCTTTAGTGATAGTTTTATTTATTTGTGACTTAGCACCTTTTATTATTAAGTCAGATTTAGAAGAGTTTACTCCAAATAGTGTATCTTCAAGATACTCTTCTATTTCTAATATTCCTGTATCTTCTAATTTGTAGCCAGCTTCAATTGCTTCATTACTTCTTCCTGTTCTATGAAGAAGTGCCATTTTCCCAGAAATAGGTATAAATTTAATATGACTTAAAATATAATCTAATTTAGAGTCTTTATTTTGAGCTTTTAACTGTGCTTCTATTGAATTTTTTGTATAGTTTATTACTTCTTCAAGTTGTTCTTTTGATACTGTATCAGCTCTTGTAATTACAACTAAAAGCTTTGTTATATTTTGATAAAGTAGGGCATCTATGATAAATTCAACATCTTTTAATGTAGCACTTTGAGACACATTCATTAAGTGAAGCATTAAATCACATTGTGCAAGATACTCTTTTGTTATCTCTTCTCTTTGAATAACTGGGTCATCTAAACCTGGAGTATCAACTATTTCTATTCCGTCAGCTAAAAAGCTAAGATCAGATTTTAGTTCTACATATTTTACAAGGTTACATTTTTTTCCACTAGCTTCTGCTGATGTATAAGCTGCAAGATTATTTATATCTACCTTTTGGCTTATTGATTCATCTTTTATTAGATTTGTTAATTCTTCACCAAAGATTTTTTTCGTTTCTTTTACAAACTCTTTTATTGAATCTATTTGTTCCGCCGATTGTTCAATTCTATCCCATTCGTTTTTATTCCAATAAAATACGTTTGCTTCAGGTTTACCATGTTTTACAATAGTAAGATTCGCAGTTTCTGGAACAACGGCACTTCCAAGAATCTCCTGTCCCATAAGTGCATTTAACATAGTTGATTTACCAGCATTCATTACACCAGTAATACCAATTGAAAATTTTTGATTAGATAGATAATTAGAAGTTTCATCTAACTCTTTTTTAAAGTCATTTGTATTAAATGTATTTTTTAATTCATTAATAATTCCATCAAGTTCAGTTTTTGCTTTTTTAAAAGGTTTTTTCTCTTCTACTACTGAAGTATCTTCTAGATCTATTTCATCTTCACCTTCAGTTATCTCTTCTGGATCAAATAGTGATACAAGTTTTTTATATTCTGAAAGAGCTATAATATTTTCTTCTTTTAAGTATTTAAAACTTTTATGCATCTTTTCAATTTGACAATTTTTTGTTTCTTTTTGAATTGAATCAATTATTGAATACTGTAATTGATAAAGATTTTCTAATGTTGAGATCTCTTTATTTGTTATCTTAGATGTAAGTTTTTTAAAACTATCTAATGAAATAAATCGTTCATAATCTTTTCTTGTAGCACATAAAACTAAAGACGAAATTTCAAAAAACTCTTCATCATTTTTATTGTCGTATGTTCCATATGTAGTAGTCTGTTCTATATCATTAATTCCATGATATAGTAAGAAATAGTCATTTGCTAAACTCAAATCATCCATCCTTAAGTGTACACTCCTTTTTCTAAAGTAGTGCAATTTTATCTTTACAAAATGACTTTAAGTAGGCTTTTACTCAAAGTTATCATGTTTAGTATTTTAAAGATAAATTAAAAATTTAAATTAATTATTTTTACCCTAAAATACAAAAAGTCAATTACTCAAAATAGAGTAATTGACTTTTTGTACTTGTTTTACTATATGAGAGGGAATCCTCTCATATAATTATCTAAGTGCTACTAGTTTTCTTCTTAAGTAAGCAATCTTATTTTGTAATGGTAAATGTTTTGGACAGTGATCTTCACAAGCAAGTAAAGACATACATCCAAAGATTCCATCATCATCACCGATTAATTCATAAAAATCTTCAGCCGTTCTTTTATCATGTGGGTCAACTTCAAATCTAGCAACTCTGTTAAGTCCAACTGGACCAACAAAGTCAGGTCTCATAAGTTTCGTACCACAAGATGCAACACAAATACCACATTCTATACATCTATCAAGTTCAAATGTTTCATTTGCTACATCTGGCTCAATTCTATCTTCCATTTTTGAAATATCAACTTCATGGTCAGATACAATCCAAGACTCAACTCTTTTAGACATTCCATCCATCCATTTACCAGTATTTACTGATAAATCTTTGATTAGTTCAAAGGCTGGCATAGGAAGAAGTGTTAATTTTCCTTCAGGATAGTTAGCAATAAGTGTTCTACAAGCAAGAGCTGGTTTACCATTTACTACCATACCACAAGAACCACAAATACCCGCTCTACATACGAAGTCAAAAGATAAATCTGGATCCATCTCTTCTCTAATTTTCATTAATGCAATAAAAAGAGTCATCCCTGGAGTCTCTTCTAATTTATAATCCACATAATGAGGTTTAGAAACCTTTGATCTTGGATTAAACTTAAGTACTGATATAGTTATTTCTCTACCTTTTTCTACGCTCATTACTTATCTCCTGCTCTTTCATTTTTCTCTTTGTAGTTCATTGGTAAACTAAATGGCATTAAAGCATCTTGAATTTCATGTCTATCTTTTCCTTCAGCTTCCATTTTTTCTCTTACAGAATCAACTTCTTCTTGTCTTTTTGCTGATAGTTCATTTTCAATAATCATACCTTTCGCACCATAACCTCTAAATGCTGGAGGCATTTCCATAGTCATAATATCTAAGTCTTCATATGTAACTGTAGGTTGAGTATCATCTTCACTTGGCCATGAAGTTAATGTTCTGTTTAGCCAATTTGCATCATCTCTTTTTAGGTAATCTTCTCTATAGTGAGCACCTCTAGATTCTGTTCTTTCTCTACCACCTTTAGCAACACAAAGTGCAACTTTAAGCATTCTTGGAACTCTATATGCTTCTTCTAGTTCAGGGTTACCACATCTTTCTTTAGACTTAACATTGATTTGTTTAGTTTTCTTTAATAAGTCTTCTAATTCATCAACTGCTTCAGCTAGTCCTGTACCATCTCTAAAAATACCAACTTTTTGATCCATAAGGTTTTGCATTCTATTTTTGATTCTGAAAATATCTTCATTACCATTGTATGATAAAATCTCATTTAAGTAAGCATCTTGTTTATCTAAGAATTTTTGAACTGTAGATGTTGGAATTGTAACGTCATTTTCTAAACAATAGTCAGCAAAGTAGTTACCAATAATCATACCTGCAACAACTGTTTCAGAAACAGAGTTTCCTCCAAGTCTATTAAATCCATGCATATCCCAACAAGCTGCTTCACCACAAGCAAATAGACCATTTAGGTTTTGTGATTCACCAGTAGGTTTAGTTCTAATTCCACCCATTGAGTAGTGTTGCATTGGAAGAACTGGAGCCCATCCATCTTTACCTTCATCTGCTGGATCAATACCATTAAAGATTTGGCAAATTTCTTGTACATCTCTTAAGTTCTTTTCAATATGTTCTCTACCTAAGATAGAGATATCTAACCAGATATGCTCACCATATGGAGAAGGAACACCTTTACCATTTCTAATATGTTCAATCATTCTTCTAGAAACAACGTCTCTTGAAGCAAGCTCTTTTTTCTCTGGCTCATAATCAGGCATAAATCTGTGACCATCAACATCTCTTAAGATTCCACCATCTCCTCTACAACCTTCTGTTAATAAAATACCTGATGGTACAATTGGTGTTGGGTGAAATTGTACTGCTTCCATATTTCCTAATGTAGCAACACCAGTTTCAAGTGCAATTGCAGCTCCAATACCTTCACAAATAACAGCGTTTGTAGTTTGCTTAAATACTCTACCATATCCACCAGTAGCTATACATGTTCCTTTTGCAACATAAGCTTCTAGTTCTCCAGTAATTAAATCTCTTACAATAGATCCATAACATCTACCATTTTCATGGATAATTGATAATGCTTCTTTTCTATCTCTAATATCAACATCATGTTTAAGTGCTTCATTTGCTACTCCAAATAACATTGTGTGTCCAGTAGCATCAGCTGTATAACATGTTCTCCATTTTTTAGTACCACCAAAGTCTCTAGATGTAATTAATCCATGTCTATCTTCATCTTCAGTAATTGTTGTTTTCTTTGCATTGATAACTGCTTCTCTAGAACCAGCTTCAACTCTTGACCAAGGTACACCCCAAGATGCAAGTTCTCTAATAGCTTTTGGTGCAGTATGTACGAACATTCTAGCAACGTCTTGATCACATCCCCAGTCAGAACCTTTTACCGTATCTGCAAAGTGTAAATCTTCATTATCACCATCTGACATTTTTGAGTTACCTAAAGATGCTTGCATACCACCTTGTGCAGCAGCAGAGTGTGATCTTTTAACAGGAACAAGTGATAATACAACAGTACTTAATCCTTTTTTTTGTGCAGCAACTGCAGCTCTTAAACCAGCAAGTCCTCCACCAATAACTAATGCATCACAATAATTAATTTTCATTACGCAACTCTCCCATCATTAATTTTATATTCCATAACTTTTGCAGTTGGAGTATATCTTTCACCTACTTTTCCAGCTTGTGCATTTTCGTAACCAATTTTCATATATGCAGCAAGTGTAGTAAATCCTAAAATTAAGAAGAACCAAGTTAAAGCTTTTTTCCACTTTTTAAGTTTAGCTCTAGTAGCTTTTGGATCATTTCCATCAAACCATCCCCATTTAACTGCAAGTCTGTATAGACCAATTGTTCCATGGAATTCAACTGCTAATAGTAAAAGGATATATAAAGGCCACATCCACTCAGACCAAACTCTATCTGCTGATGCATAAGGACCAATTTCAGATGGGTTTGTCATAATAATATATAGGTGAATAGAACCTAAGAAGAACATCGCAAAACCAGTAAATGCTTGTACAAACCAAAGTTTTGTATCTTCATGATTCATATTATCTGCGTGAGCTTTCATTACTTGGTACTGTTTAAAGTTACCAGGAAGTTTTCTCATACCCATAGCTGCGTGAGTAATAAAAATTATAAATATTACAAGTGCCGCAATTGATACTAGTAATGGACTTCCTCCATCGAAAATAAAACTAGCTTCTAAGAATTTTGTAACCCCATACATGAAATCCTTACTAATTAAAATTGACGATACTAATAACATATGTCCCCACATAAAAAGACCAAGAATCAATCCAGTTGCACTTTGAATATAATCAAGTTTTGCTGGGACTCTACTCTTCTTTCTCTCAACAGTCTTACCTAAATAACCTTCTATTAGGTCACTCATTTGACATCCTTTCTTATGAATTTCTTAAAAATTTAATAGCATGATTATAGCGAAAGTGTCCTTATAATGGGTAGTGTTCATATGTCAAACTTATGTACAATTGTTGTGCGTGATAAGGGGGATAGAATAAAAAAAGCCCTATTTTTAGGGCTTTTTTATAAGTCTATAAATTATAGATAATTTTAAAATATTATGCAAGTGTGTTACATATTAACACATCACTATTTTATAAATAGTGATTGAATTGAAATTTGTGTTAAATCAATTAGTGTGTCAATATTTAAAGAAGGCATAAAGAATACAACTGCATTACCAATACCTCCAACAATTGTAGCTACTGCTAAAAATGCAATTGCATATGTTGAAATTCTTTTGTCATTAAAGTCATTAGATACACACTCTTCTTTAGTTGGGTAGAAGTACATCATGGCAATTAGTTTCAAATAGTAGTATACAGATACAAAAGTAGCTAAAATTGCTAATATAACAAGTGACATAAATCCTGCATTAATAGCTTCTGTAAATACATAGAATTTACCAATAAATCCAATTGTTCCTGGAATTCCTGCTAGAGAAAATAAGAAAATTGTCATTGCTGCTGCTAAAAATGGTCTCTCTTTTGCTAAACCCTTAAAGTCATCATATGTAATTCTTACTTTTGTTTGAGAAATAATGTGTGAAATAATACCAAATGCACCTAGTGCTGATATTAAGTATGCAATAAGATAGAATACTGTTGCATAAGCTGCATGAATATTTTGTCCTAATGATATAAATGCTAATAAAAGGTATCCAGTATGAACAACTGAAGACGCTGCAAGCATTCTTTTAATAATTTGTTGTGTAATTGCAAGCCAAGTACCAAATATAAGTGTAAAGATGATAATCGCATAAATAATTCCATCCCAGAAATCAATCATAGGAGCTATATCTTGTAATACTGCTCTTAAGAAGAATGAAAAAATTGCAATTTTAAAAGTTGATGCCATGTATGCAGTAATAATCATTGGCGCACCTCTATATACATCTAATACCCAAGATTGGAATGGGAACGCCGCAATTTTAAATAGGAATGTAAATAGAATTAGTGTTAAACCAATATATAATAAGGCTAAGTCTCCACCTTGATTATTTGCAATGTATGTAGCAATTTCACTTAAGTTTGTAGTTTGCGTTGCACCAAATACTAATACAACACCTAAAAGGTAAAATGCTCCAATAAATGAACCAAGTACTAAGTATTTGAAAATAGCTTCAACTCTTAATTTATCATCAGAGTTGTATCCTACCATTACATATACAGCAAATGAAGCAATTTCTAAAGCAATATATGCAGTTACAAGCTCATTTGAGTTTGCAAGTAACATCATTCCAAATAGAGCAAATAGTAAAATTGAGAAGAATTCACCTTTAAAATAGCTTCTATGTTGGAAATAGTGCTCACCAATTAATAGTGTTAAGATAGTTCCTGCAATTAATAGTACATTAAAGAAGTTTGAAAAACTATCAAAGATCAGAACATCATTAAAAATTGAATTATATGGTCTTGCTGAATATAAATCTCCGAATGGAACTAGTGACATAAATAGAGCAACAACTAAAAATATAGATGCTACCCAAATATAATTCTTTACAGTAAACTTTTTTTCATACATACTCATAAACATCAGAGCAAGTGCTGCTACTAAAACAGTTATAGCTGGTAATATGTGAATTAATTGACTCATTTTGTTGCTCCAATCTGTAAAATATCATTTAAATAGTGCGTAACCGTTGGTTCAAATTTGTTTAAGAAGATTTCAGGATAAATACCCATTAAGAATACTAAGATAACCCAAGGTGTAATACCAATAATTTCTTTAATTTTTAAATCTCTAAATTTTAAATCAGCTCCACCATCAGCTTCTCTTTTTTGTAAGATAGCTCTTTGGAACATCCATAACATATACGATGCACCAACAATAACTGTAACAGCTGAGATATAACCTAAAGTATGATTAAATTGATAAATACCAAAAATAATTAGTAGTTCAGCAACAAATCCATTTGTCCCTGGTAAACCAACATTTGCAAATAACATAATTGCAAAAACAGTTGTAAAGATTGGTGCTTGTTTCGCAAGACCTCCTAAATCTTTAATTGTTTTTAGTCTTGTCTCTGTATAAATAATACCAACTAATAAAAATAACGCACCTGTAGCAATAGCATGCGCAATGATAAGATATAGTGCACCATTAATACCGTACTCGTTTAATGAGAAGATACCCGCTGCAATAAAACTTAAATGAGATGCAGATGAATAAGCAAACATTCTTTTAATATCATCTTGCATAAGTGCTGCAATTCCATAGTAAACAAGACCAAATAAACCAATGAATACAAAGAAAGTTGAGAACTCAATATAAATTTCTGGAAAAATTGGAATCATGAATCTTACAATTGCATAAACACCAAGTTTTGCCATAATTGATGATAATAAGAAAACTGCACCAGTAGGAGCGTTCTTATACGTTTCCATAATCCAAGTATGAAAAGGAAATAGTGGTATTTTAATACCAAAGGCTGTTAAGAAGGCTAAGAATAGCCAAATATTCTCAGTGTAACTTAATGTTGTTATTTGTGTTAATTTATGGTACTCAAATGACCATACTCCAAACTCATTATGGTATGCAACTCCAAGATATAATATAGCAACGAACATAAGTAGTGAACCTGCCATAGTATAAACAGTTACTTTGATTGTTGTGAATACTTTGTTTTCATATCCTAATATACCAATAAGTAAGAATACAGGTAATAGCATAAGCTCCCAAAAGAAGTAGAAAAGAATAATATCTAATGATAATAATGCTCCAGTTACACCAGTTTGAACTAGAAGCATATTTATCCAATATCCTTTTGTATCTCTTGCCCATAAATACATATAAGCTGAAGGAATTAAAATAGCAATCATCATTAATATAGTTAATGAGAATCCATCAACCCCAATATAATAATTGATTCCATATGCTGCAATCCAAGGTACGTTTGTAACAAACTGCATACCTGCACTTGGTTCAAATTCAATATATAATTTAAGTACTAGTGCTAATACAATTAAAGTTGTTAAAAAAGCTACATTTCTAACTGTTTCAACATGTCTTGTTGTAACCATTAAACCGAAGGCTACAAAGGCCGGTAAAAATATTATAAATGATAAAATATTTGCACTCATACTATAATCCTAGAGAAATATATAAATAGATAAACACAATACTCATACCAACTAGCATAAGTCCTGCGTAAAATCTTACATTTGCATTTTGAATAGTTGCAACTTTTTTACCAGTTTCAAGGAACTGGTTACAAGTTTGCATAATCACATTATCAATAATTTTCATATCAATTGTTTTGTCAATAATTGTAGAGACTTTCTTTGAAGACTTTACAAATATAACATCATAAAACTCATCAACATAAAATTTATTAGCAATTAAACCTTTTTCATCTTCAGGTTTAAATACATCAAAGTTAGCATATTTTTTATATGCAACAAAAATTCCAGCAGCAGCAACTGCAACTGATAATACCATTAATATGTATTCTGTTTCATGTGCCATATGAAGTTTGATTGAGTTAGTTTGAGCTAACCAAGTATCAACCATATGTTCTCCACCTAATACTGTTGGAAGATTTAAAAAACCAGCTCCAACTGCTCCAACTGCTAAAATAAGTAGTGGGATAGTAATTGTTTTTGATGTATAAACATAAGGCTTGTCATGTTTGTTTGGTGCAACAAATAGAATAAAATACATTCTAAACATATAGAAAGCTGTTAAGAATGCTGTAAACATACCAATAAACCAAATTAGATATTGTCCTTCTTGGAATGCAGCTGCTAAAATTGCATCTTTAGAAAAGAAACCAGAGAATGGAGGAATACCTGCAATTGCAATAACACCGATTAAGAATGTAATTCCAATGATTGGTAATTGAACTCTATGTTGAGCCATTTTGAAAATATTTTGTTCATGATGTAAAGCAATAATCATACCACCTGCACCCATGAATAACATAGCTTTAAAGAAAGCGTGAGTTAATACGTGGAAAAGTCCAGATGAATAAAATCCAAGACCTACTGCAATAAACATATATCCTAATTGTGACATAGTTGAGTATGCAAGAATTTTTTTAACATCTTGTTGTCTTGTAGCGATAACTGCTGCTAATAATGCAGAGAAAGCACCAATATAAGCAATAAATGTCCCAATCTCTTCAATCCCAGAGTAAAGGAAACCAAATCTAGCAACCATATAAACACCAGCTGTTACCATTGTAGCTGCGTGAATAAGTGCCGAAATTGGAGTTGGACCTGCCATCGCATCAGGAAGCCATACATATAGTGGAATTTGAGCTGATTTACCCATAGCCCCAACAAATAGTAAGAAACCAGAAAGTGCTAATAGTCCAGCAGAACCATTAGAAATATTTGCTTCTAAAGATGTAAAGCTTAGATCAACTTGTCCTAAAGCAAAGAATAGTGTAACAATACCTAATAAGAATCCAAAATCACCAACTCTATTTGCAATAAATGCTTTATTCCCAGCAATAACATTTTCTTTATCAGTATAGTAGAATGCAATTAAAAGATAAGAACAAAGTCCAACCCCTTCCCATCCAATAAAAAGAATAACTGGATTATCTGCTAATACTAAGATAAGCATTGATGCTAAGAATAGGTTAAAATATGCAAAAAACTTACCAAAACCTTCATCTTTTGTCATATACCCAATTGCATAAATATGAATTAACCATCCAATAAAAGTTACAAACATTGACATAAAGATTGCTAAGTTATCTCCTAGGAATCCCATTGTAATATTTAAACTATCAATTTGTACCCAAGTAAACAGTTCTTGCTTAAATGTTGCTCCGGTTTCTACCATCTCTAAGAACAGAGTTAATGTAATTAAAAATGCTATTAATGGAGTACCAGTTCCAATAAGTGAGAATACAATCTCAGGAACTTTTCTCTTTTTAATATGGTAAAAATAGAATCCACCATTTAAAATAGCACCAATTAAAGGAGCTAAAATAATCCATACCAAAAGATTAGTACTTATCATGATTCTCTCCTTGTTTTAATGTAGTAAAGATATCTGTATCAAGCGATTTTTTAGATCTATATAATAAAATAATTACAGATAAGAAAATTGCAGCTTCTGCAGCAGCAATAGAGATTACCATTACAGTAATAATTTGTGGATCCATATTAAAGTGGTATCTCGCAAATGTTATAAGAAATAGATTTACCCCATTTAACATTAACTCAATTGACATATAAATTACAAATATATTTCTTCTTGCAATTACACCTATAACTCCAATAGAAAAAAGAATCATAGAAACAAAAGCATATGATGTTAAACTTATCATGAGTTTTCCTTATTTACTTTTTTTCTTTTAGCTAATACAATTGAACCAACTAATGCAATTAAAAGTAGAATTGAGATTAACTCAAATGCAACAATCCAATCATTATATAAAAGCATACCAACAGGTTTGATATCTCCAAACTCATTGTTTACTATATTCATGTCTGCTTCAGGTAGATTTGCAACAGCTTTTAAGATTACAATATTAACAGGAACCATAATTGCTGCACCAATTGCTATTAATGTATACTTTTTTGGTTCTTTTGGTAAATCATCTTCTTTAATATTAAGAAACATCAGAATAAATAGTATAAGCGTCATAATAGCTCCAGCATACACAATTATCTGTACCATAAAAAGAAAAGTAGCATTTAATAATGCAAACAGACCTGCAACTGATAAAATAGAAACTAACAGTCCAAGTGCAGAATACATTGGGTTTCTATATACTAACATTCCAACCCCACCTAGTATTGCAAAAAAACTAAGTCCAATAAATACAATATCACTCATCATCAAAATCCTTTGAACGCTCATGAGACATAAGTCGTTCTTTATCTACTACAAATTCTTCTCTCGTACTTGCTGTAAATGAAAAAATTCCAGTATCCATTCTAATTGCATCACAAGGGCAAGCCTCTACACAATATCCACAAAATACACACTCTAAAAGGTCAATTTTAAACTGTTTTGGTCTTTTTTCAGCTACTTCATCAAATCTCTCTTCTGCATCAATGAAAATACATTGTGCAGGACAAGCTGTTGCACACATATAACATGCAACACATTTTTCACTACCATCATCCCATTTTGTTAATCTATGAACACCTCTATATCTTTCTGTGATATCAGTAGGTTGAACTTCAGGATATTGCATAGTTTTTAAGTTTGAAATATCACTTAAGTTTTTAGTAAAATGTTTTATAGTCGTTTTCATACCTGCTGCAATTGCAGGGATATAAAGTTTATCTTTTAAAGAATTACCATGTCTTGGTACTATTTTTACACCCATATTAACTCCCCATAGCTACTACTACAATAGCCGTAATTACAATATTTAAAATAGATAGTGGTATTAGCACTTTCCAACCTAACATTTGAAGTTGGTCATATCTAAATCTTAATAATGTCCATCTTATCCAGATATAAACAAATGCCATAAAAAAGAATTTAACTAAGAATGTACCAATTTGAATTGCAGTAACTGCAATATTTGTTCCATTTTCACCTAGACCTGCGATTAGAATTGAACCTAATACCATAAATAGAACAATAGCAATTATCCAGAATGTTTTAACTAAGATATTTTTTTCTCTTACTCTACTATCGTTTTCATCTAACCAGTTATAGTTTTTATTCATCCATTTTGTTAAGAAATATACTTTTAATGGAACAAGAATCATTATAGCAATAATTACATAGTTAATATTTGCTTGAAGCGTTGCTGTATCCATCCATGGTACTTGATATCCACCTAAGAATAGAGTAACAATAATTGCAGATGATGCAGACATAGCAGCATACTCACCAACTTGGAAAAGACCAAATCTCATAGCTGAATATTCTGTATGATAACCTGCAACAATTTCTGATTCACCTTCTGCAATATCAAAAGGAGTTCTGTTTGTTTCAGCAAATGAAGTTACGATAAATATTAAAGCTGCAAGTGGTTGCATAAAAATACCCCATGCTGGGATAACTCCAAAAATAACTCCACTTTGAGCTTGAACCATTTCATTTAAATGAATTGATCCATAAGTTAAAAGCATAGAGATAATTGATAAAGCCATTGCTGCTTCATATGAAATAACTTGTGCAGAAGCTCTGATACCACCTAAAAGACCATATTTGTTTTCAGATGAATAACCACCTAAAATAATACCAAATACAGAAAGCCCAGCAAATGCCAAGAACCACATAATTCCAAGACTTACAGGAACAGCTTGCATTGAATAGCTAATTCCATCAAGTACAAGATTATCTGCAAATGGAATAACTGCAAATGTTAAAAATGAGCAGATAAATACAATCGCTGGGGCAATTGTATATAAAAATTTATATTTTATATGTGCAGGTGTAAAATCTTCTTTAAAAACAAGTTTTAACATATCTGCAATTGCTTGGATTAAACCACCAAGTCTAATACCTGCAATAGAAGCTCTGTTTGGACCAGTTCTATCTTGGATAAAACCAGCAATTCTTCTCTCCCACCATACAAAAACAGGAGTAAGACCTACAGCAAGAACTATTGCCAATGCAATGTTTACAATTATAATAACTGCATTCATAGAGTTCCTTTCTCAATCATAGTTTGAATATGTTCGATTATTGATGTAATAGACTCCATTGGTCTATCTTTCTTAAGTTTTGAAATTACTTTTTGCTTTGTACCTTCAAAATTTATATATGTTCCAGATTTTTCATAAAATGATGCTGTTGGAATAGCAATATTTGATTTTGTAAGTGTTTCACAAGAGTGTGAAAAACAGCTAACTACCATCTTATTTTCTAATAAGTCTAAATTATTATCAAAATAGTTATTTCCTAAAATTACCACTAATGATGCTTTTTCTATAAGTGATTTGAATTCTTTTTCATCTTCACTTATTCCAAATTCTTTAAAAGCACTTCTGTTAGCACTTCTATCATTTTTCTTTAGGTAATCATCTCCAAAAGTTTCATCAATGTATTGTGGTGAATAACCAGTCATATTGGCATTTAATACTTTTGCTAGTTTTTGTGTATTTTGCATCTCTTCACATGAAAGGTTTGGATCTAATACAAAAAGAATATCTTTTTCATCAGTCAATAGTTTGTATGTATTAGTAATAGTATTAGAAAATACTACTTCTTCTTGTCCAATTTTTGGAGTTGTAAATCTATTTTCTGATTCATTTTTGTATGATAATCTTCCTTCATCACACATAAACCAACCATTTACAGCTTTATTAACTCTTGGCTTGAATCTAAAAATTTGATCATCTTTATATTTCTCTTTTCTATGGTCAACTCTTATGTTACATCCTCTTGAACAACCATTACAGATTGCATCAAAAGATTCTAAGAACCATACTCTTTGTTGAAATCTAAAGTCTTTAGATGTTAATGCTCCAACTGGACATAAGTCAACTACATTCATTGCATATGGATTATCAAGTGGTCTTCCTGGAAATGTTCCAATAACAGAGTGATCTGCTCTATTAATAACCCCTAGTTCATTTGTTCCAGTAATATCTGAACAAAATCTTACACATCTTGTGCAAAGAACACATCTTTCTTGGTCAAGCATTACATTACTTCCAAGATCTTCTCTTTTTCTTGCTGTTACTTTATCACCAACTTCAACTCTTGACTCATAAAAACCTGATTCCATGTAATAATCTTGAAGTTTACACTCTCCTGCTTGATCACAAGTAGGACAGTCAATAGGATGATTAATAAGTTCCATTTCAAGAATATCACGTCTTACTTTTTCGATATTCTCACCTTGTGTTCTTACAATCATTCCCTCTTTAATAGGAGTGTCACACGCAATTTGTGGTCTTTTTTGACCTTCAATTTCAACCATACACATTCTACAGTTTCCATCTTTTCCTAATGCTTGGTGATAGCAAAAATGCGGAATATGAATATTTTCATCTAAAAGGGTGTCTATTAATAGACTTCCCTTTTGTGCTTCCTTTTCTTCCCCATTTACTGATAGTTTAACAAGTTCACTCATATTGTGTCATCTCCTTTTATTTGACCGCTTTTAATTTTTTATTTACCTGTATATAATTGTCTTGGTCTAGCAATTTTAGCTGTTGGATCTTGTTTTAATTCAGACCATTGAGTAATCCATCCAACTGTTCTACCTATAACAAAGATTGGTGTAAACATTTCAACTGGAATTTTAAGGGCTGTTAAAATTACACCCGAATAGAAATCAATATTTGGATATAAACCTCTGTCTTTGAAATAGTCATCAGCTAATGCCGCTTCTTCTACAGCTTGTGCAATATCAAGAAGTTTAGAATCAAGATTTAGTTCATCTTTTAATTTCTTTTGTAATCCTCTTAAAGACTCTGCTCTTGGATCTCTGTTTTTATAAACTCTATGTCCAAATCCCATAAGTCTGAATGGATCATTTCTATCTTTTGCTTTTGCAATATAAGTTGGTACGTTTTTAACATCTCCAATTAATTTTAATTGATCCATAACTTTTTCATTTGCTCCACCGTGAGCAGAACCCCATAATGCAGCAATACCAGATGCAATAGATACATATGGATGAGCTTCCGTTGAACCAACAGCTCTTACTGTAGTTGTTGATGCATTTTGTTCATGATCAGCATGTAAAGTAAAGATTGCATCAAGTGCATCAACTTCAACTTGCTTAATTTCTTCACTAAGACCATTACCAAGACTTTTCATTTTCCCACCTGGATAAGCTCTCATCATATATAAGAAGTTTTCAGTGAAGTATCTGTCTACATCTGGATATATCATTGGAATACCAAGAGAGTTTCTATAAGCCATTGCTGCCATAGTTGGCATTTTTGCAATAATTCTTCTTCTCATTTCTTTAAATGAATCTTCATCATCTAGATTTAAATGATCTTTATATATTGTTGCAAGTGACATTGTAGCCGCTCCAAGAGTTGCCATTGGATGTGCATGGTCTGGCATTGCATCAAATATTCTAATTACAGCTTCATGTAAAAATGATCTATGTCTAATCTCTAAGTCAAAACCTTTTGACTCTTCTTCATTTGGAAGTCTACCTCTCATTAAAAGATAACAAACATCTAGATAAGAGTGTTTCCCTGCTAAATCTTGAATTAAATATCCTCTATGTCTTAATTCAGAATTTTCACCATCAATAAATGTGATTTTTGAGTCACAAGAAGCAGTAGAAGTATAACCTGGATCATAAGTAAACATTCCTGAATCTTTGTAGAATGATCTAATATCTACAACATCTGGTCCTCTCGTACCACTTATAATATCATACTCAAAAGATTTTCCATCTCTATTATCTGTTAATGTAAAAGTATTTTTTCCCATATTTTTATCTCCTTATTTTTTAGTTTTTAAAATGTTCTACGAATTCGTGTCTATATTTTTCCACGATACTTTTAATAATATCTTTTACTGCTGGTGCAAATACACATACAGTCTTACCATTCATTGTTTCACATACATCAAGAATTGTTTCAAGATCTTTTTCTGAACCTTCACCATCTAAAACTTTTTTGATGATTTTATCAATCCATCCTGTACCTTCTCTACAAGGAGTACATTGTCCACAAGATTCATGATGATAAAATTCAATTAGATTTTTTGCTACATCAACCATTGATACACCTTCAGGAATAATCATCATTCCCCCTGTACCTAAAGTAGAGCCAATATCCCACATAGATTCATAATCTAAATATGCTTTCTCAACTTCTTCAGCAGTTAAAATAGGACATGAAGCTCCACCTGGAATTACAGCTTTAAGCTTTAATCCTTCCTTCATTCCTCCACCAATGTCTT
Organism: uncultured Campylobacterales bacterium; assembly: GCA_947494995.1. GTDB lineage: Bacteria > Campylobacterota > Campylobacteria > Campylobacterales > Arcobacteraceae > Halarcobacter. Next base: position 230,696 of record CANLWY010000006.1, read on the forward strand.
TGATAACATCAGTCATTTTTTCACCATATTGTAGTTCATAAACGCCAGGATTGTTAACTGGACCACTCATAGCAAAAAGCATAGTTCCTGGAGCTTTTTCTGTACCCCATTTTGTATATGACTCATAACCATTTAATACAATATTTGGAACGGAAGCAATTGTTTCAACATTGTTTACAGTTGCTGGGTTATCATAGAACCACTCACACTCTTTTCCATGTGGTTTAAGTCTAGGATGTCCTCTTTTACCTTCAATTGATTCAATTAGTGCAGATTTTTCACCACAAATATAAGCTCCACCACCTCTATGAACAGTAATATCGACACTAAAGTCATATTTATTCATAACTTTTTTACCTATAATTCCTGCTTCATATGCTTCTTCAATAGCTGCATTTAATCTATCGATAAACCATTTATATTCACCTCTAATATAGATATATGCCTCATTAGCTTGAAGTGCCCAGCAAGAGCAGATAATACCTTCTATTAATAAGTGTGGGTCGTATTGAAAAATTTGTCTATCTTTAAAAGTTCCAGGTTCAGACTCATCACCATTACAAATTAAGTATCTAGGTCTGTCATCAACTGGGGGCATAAGTTTCCATTTTGGTCCACAAGCAGCACCACCACCACCTTTTCCTCTTAGCCCTGATTTTACAACTTGATCAGTGATATTGTCAGGTTTCATAGAGAATGCTTTATCTATAGATTCATATCTTCCATTTTTTAAAGCAACTTCTAATTTGTGAGAATCAGGAATGTCAAAATTTTTACTAACAATTTTTACTGGCTTAACAGACATTATTTACACCCCTCTAAAATAGTTTTTAATTTTTCTACAGTTAGGTTTTCATGGTATTTGTGGTTTAAAGCAATCATTGGTGCTCCTCCACAAGCTCCTTGACATTCAACTTCACTTAAATGAAATTTTCCATCTTCAGATGTTTGTCCAGGTTCAATACCAATAGTCTCTTTAATAAATTTTTTAAGTTCAGGTGCACCCATGATCATACATGATAAAGTTTTACATAATTCGATGTGGTATGTACCAATTGGTTTTAAGTTAAACATCGTATAGAATGTTGCAAATTCATAAACTTCAATTGGAGCTTTTCCTAATTTGTCAGCTACAAAAACCATCGCATCTGGAGATACCCAACCTTCTTGCTCTTGTACTAACCAAAGTGCAGGTAACATCATGGCATCAATTTTAGGGTATTTTGCTGCAATTCTTGCAAACTCTTTTTCATTTTCTTCTGTATATTTAAATTTACTCATTATCTATCAAACTCCCCTGCAATAAAGTTCATACTTGCCATTGTAACAACAGCATCTGCTAACATATTTCCTTCTACAATTCTTGCATATGCTCCAAGTGAGTAGTAACAAGGTGGTCTACATTTAATTTTATAAGGTGTTCCTGTCCCATCACTTACTGTATAGAAGCCAAGTTCACCATTAGCAGCCTCAGTAGCACCATAATACTCACCTTTAGGTACTTTAATACCTTCAAAAGTAAGTTTAAATTGGTTCATTAATCCTTCGATATTTCCATAAACATCAGGTTTTGATGGTAAAAATACCGCTGGATGATCCACATTAATTGGTCCATCTGGAAGTTCTTTCATTGCTTGTCTAATGATTTTCATTGACTCTTTCATCTCTTCAAATCTACACATGATTCTGTCATAAACATCTCCATGTGATCCAACAACTACATCAAAATCAAAATTTTCATATCCATAATATGGAGTATCTTTTCTTAAATCTCTTGGAACACCAGCTGCTCTTAAATTAACACCTGTGATTCCTGCACTAATAGCAAAATCAGGTTTGATTACACCAACGTCTTGTGTTCTATCTAGGAAAATTTTATTGTGTGCAACTAAAGATAAAGAGTCTTCAATAGCTTTTTCAACATCTTTTAAAACATCTTCTAAATCTTCAGCAAAACCATCATATAAATCAAATTCTAAACCACCAATTCTTGTATAAGAGTTTGTAAGTCTAGCCCCTGTTAATTTTGAGAATAGGTCATAAGCTTTGTCTCTTGGAGCAAAGATGTACCAGAAGTTAGTAAGTCCACCAAGGTCAACCATATTTGCTGCATTACAAACAATATGATCAGTTAGTCTTGAAAGTTCACCTATGATAACTCTAATCATTTTAGCTCTTGGAGTAATTTCAATATCTAACATCTCTTCAATAGCTTTTGCATAACCAATGTTATTTAACATTGCTGAACAGTAATTAAGTCTATCTGTGTAAGGAATAACTTGAGAGTAGTTATGTGTTTCACAAGCTTTTTCAAAACCTCTATGTAGGTAACCAATTTCTGTAACACAAGCAGTAATAGTTTCACCTTCCATTGCTACAAAGTTTCTAATTGTACCATGAGAAGCAGGGTGAGAAGGACCAACATTTAGCATCATTAAATCTTCTAAATCAGCTTCTGTATAACCTTTTCTTTTAAGTAAAGGAATCATTTCATCCATAAGGTCTTCAGTTTCAGTACAGATTTGACCTTTTGTGACAGGGTAATCTTTTCTTAATGGATGTCCAACAAATTGATGGTGATTAAGAACTCTTTTTAAGTTTGGATGACCTTTAAATTTAATACCGTATTGGTCAAAAACTTCTCTTTCAGCCCAATCAGCTGCATAATAAAGGTCTGTTAATGAATCCACTTCTAAAGTGTTATCATCAACATAAGCTTTTATAGTTAGATGTTTCTTAAAATCACTTGTTCTTAAAATATATATAACTGCAAATCTTGATGGCGTTACATCAGGAAATTCTGAAAAGTCAGTTGCTGTTATGTCTAATAAAAGAGTATAGTCTTCTTCATTTTTTAGTTTAGAAATAGTTGATTTTATTTCACTTGCATCAATTAGCATATCAGGTTTAAGCATCTAATATCCCCTTAAAGTTTGTTTCTCTATCTTTAATAATAGATTCATCATAAGATTTCTCTTGAATTCTCATAATAGCATCAAGTACTGCTTCAGGTCTTGGGGGACAACCAGCAATATATTCATCAACTGGGATTACTTCATCAATACCTTGTAAGGTTGTGTAGTTATCATAGAAACCACCAGAACAGGCACATGCACCCATTGAGATAACCCATTTTGGTTCACACATTTGATCATAAATTTTCTTTAAAATTGGTGCTTGTTTATAACTAATAGTACCAGCAACAATAAGTAAATCTGCTTGTCTTGGTGAAAACCTTACAACCTCTGCTCCAAATCTTGATAAGTCATACTTTGCAGCTGCAACTGACATAAATTCAATACCACAACATGCAGTACCAAATGCCATTGGCCACATAGAGTATGATCTTGCCCAGTTAATCGCTGTATCAAGTTTTGTGGTGATTATTGAATCACCTAAATTAGCTTCTGCTCCTAATCCCATTCTAGTGCCTTTTTCTTATACATATATATTAATCCTGCAAAAAGTAGTCCAATGAATATAAACATTTTAACAAGACCCGCGTAACCTAAATCTAAAATATTGATTGCCCATGGAAACATAAAAATAATTTCTACATCAAATAGTAAGAAACCGATTGCTACTAAATAAAATTTAATAGAAAACCTAATGTTTGTATTCCCAACGGGGTTGGTTACACCACTTTCGTAAACAGTGTTTTTTAGTTTGTCATCTTTTTTATTTGGTCCAAGATATTTTGTAAGTAAGAATACTCCTACTAATACAAAAGCAATTGAAACAAATATTACAGATGAAAGAATTAGATGTGTTGACATAATCTATCCCATATTTTTTATTGTTTAGGAATTGTACAATAATTTGTGTTAGGTTTTGGTCATATGCGATATTAAAGTGTCACATTATTATTTAGAGTGAGAAGAATAGTAATACTCTATTTTTATTATCCTATAAAAATGTTACCAATTTACGCAGAGCTGTTTCAAGTTTTACATTTGGTAGGGCACAGTTTAACCTGAAAAAGCCCTTACCTTCGATTCCAAAGCTAGTTCCATCATTTAAAGCAAGCTTTGCTTCTTTTAGCAACTTTTGTTTCACTTTTGCATGGTTATTAGAAGTTTTTTTAAAGCTAATCCAAAGTAAATATGTTGCTTCTGGCTCATTAAAATAGATTAACGAGTTATTTTTTTTCAAATATTCTTTTGTGAAGCTTATATTTCTCTTTAAGTATAGTAATAATTCTTGAAGCCATTCTTCACCATATTCATAAGCAGCTTCTAATGCAATGTATCCAAAAACATTTATAGAACTTATTTCTCTTTTTTTTGTTTCTTTCTCAAATTTTTTTAAAATTTCTTCATTTTCAGATATTGCATATCCACAATTTAATCCTGCGATATTAAATGTTTTTCCAGGTGAATTGAGAGTTAATGTAATATTAGAAATCTCTTTTGAAATGGATGCCATTGGAGTAAATTCTTTAAATACTAAATCTGCATGAATTTCATCACTTATAATAATAATATTATTTTCAATACATATTTTTGCAAGTTTTTCTAATTCTTCCTTGTCCCAAACTCTTCCAACTGGATTATGTGGAGAGCAAAGTGTAAGAATTTTAGTTTTAGGTGTAATTTTAGATTTTAAATCTTCTAAATCCATTCTATAGTAGCCATTTTCTTCTTTTAGGGGATTTTTTATTAAAGTTCTATTGTTGTCTTTTACACTATTAAATAGGGGAAAATAAACTGGAGTTTGTACAATGATTTCATCGCCTATATTACTAAAAGCTTCAATTGCTGCTGAATAAGCGGGTACAACACCATTTATAAATGATATCCATGATGTATCAATCTCCCAATTATGTCGTTTTTCCATCCATTCTTTAACAAGAAGATAAGTTTTTTGAGAAGGTTTTGCATAACCATATATACCGTGATTTGCTCTTTTCAAAATAGCTTCATTTATTACATCAGGTGTTTTAAAGTCCATATCTGCAACCCATAATGGTTGTAAATCTTCAAATCCAAAGTATGATTTCAAGGCATCATATTTAGCACAATCAGTATTTTTTCTATCTACTATCTCATCAAAGTTATACATTATTTACTCTTCATTTTTAAAATTGATATATCATATATAAATTAATATTGCAAAAATATAAAATAAGATAGAATATCAAATATTTTAAGATTGGAAGTAAAATGAAAGAAGCTATAGAATTATTAAAGAGTAATGATTTATTAAAAATCATCGATGATGAACTAGATATATATTTAGAGATTCCTCATATTGCTTATGTTGAAGTTAAAAAAGAGGATTCAAAAGCAATACTATTTACAAATGTTGTAGATAGAAAAGCTGGTAAAAAGTTTGATATTCCTGTTTTAATGAATGTATTTTGTAATGAAAAGGCAGTAAAACTGTTTATTGGTGATGGAGATAAAATTGGAGCTGAAATTGAAAGCTTATTAAAAATGAAACCACCTACAACATTTTCCGAAAAACTTTCAACTTTTGGAAAACTGTTTGCTCTAAAAAATACAATTCCTAAGAAAAGTAAAGGAAAAGGTGAATGCCAAGAAGTAATTAAAATAGGTAGTGAAGTTAAACTTTCAGATTTACCGATTCTAACTACTTGGGAACAAGATGGTGGACCATTTATTACTATGGGGCAAGTTTATACTACATCTTTAAATGGAGAGATGAAAAACTTAGGTATGTATAGACTTCAAGTTTATGATGATAATACACTTGGAATGCATTGGCAAATTCATAAAGATTCAAATCATTTTTTCCATGAATACAAAAAAGCTGGTAAAAAAATGCCTGTATCTATTGGTATTGGTGGAGATCCAATGTATATTTGGTGTGGACAAGCTCCACTTCCTATAGGAATTTTCGAATTAATGCTTTATGGTTTTGTCAAAAATAAAAATGCTCAACTTGTAAAATCAATCACTAACGATATTTGGGTACCAAGAGATAATGACTTTGTAATAGAAGGTTTTGTAGATCCAAGTACAATGAAAATAGAAGGACCATTCGGAGATCACACTGGATATTATACTTTAGAAGAAGAGTATCCTTTTATGGAAGTAACAGCTATTACTTCAAAAGAGAAACCAACTTATTTAGCTACTGTTGTAGGTAAACCACCTTTAGAAGATAAGTATATGGGGCATGCAACAGAAAGAATTTTTTTACCACTTTTAAAAACTACAGCACCTGATTTGATTGATTATTATATGCCTGAAAATGGAGTCTTTCATAACTTAATTATGGCGAAGATTAAAACTTTATATCCAGGACATGCACAACAAATGATGCACGCATTTTGGGGAGTAGGGCAGATGTCTTTTGTAAAACATGCTATTTTTGTAAATGAAGATGCTCCAGAGCTAACTGATCATGAGGCAATAACTGAATATATATTAAATAGAATTAATATTGATGATATTTTAATCTCGCGTGGTGTTGTTGATGCCCTTGACCATTCCTCTCCAAAGTTTGCAGTTGGTGGAAAACTTGGACTTGATTGTACAGGTGAAGAGATAAAAGAGCTTGGAATTACTCTTTTAAGTGATGAAGAATTACTTTATAGGGTTAATGAAATTACCCCTGAAGTAAAAGAGTTAAAACAATATTTTACTAATACAAAAAATCCAGTAACTGTAGTAACTGTGGATAAAACAAGAAATCAAAAAGAGTTGTTTGAAGATTTAAAACCTCTTTATAGTAATTTAAAAATATTAGTGATTGTAGATGCAGCTAATCAAAATGATGTTGAAAATTCTTATATGTTAGTTTGGAGAGTTGTTAATAATATTGATTCAAATAGAGATATATATATAGAAGATAATACTATTTGTTTAGATGGAACAAATAAAAATTCTTTAGATAACTTTGATAGAAGGTGGCCTGATGATGTTGACTGTACAAAAGAGGTTATTGATTCTTTACGTAAAAGAGGTATTTTAGATATAAGTGATGAATTTATAAAGAAATTCCAATTATAAAAAGTTAAAGTAGCTTAAGCTACTTTAACATCGTTTTTGCCATTTCTTTTCACATAATACATAGCATTATCAGCTCTTGTTAATAAAGAGTCTTCTGAGTCAGTCTCTTCAAATTGAGCAACACCAAAACTACAAGTAACTGTTCTATCTATATTAAAATCAGTAGTATTAATTTTATTTTTTAGAACATGTGCTACATTTCCAGCTTTTTCTTTATTTGTCTCAGGTAGAAGAATAATAAACTCTTCGCCTCCCCATCTTCCAAAATAATCAATTGATCTTGTGTTATTTTTTATTATTGAAGATAATTTGATTAAAACTTCATCCCCTATGGCATGCCCTAATTGATCGTTAATTAATTTAAAATCATCAATATCAAAAAATATAATAGAAAACTCTCTATTATATCTTTTTCCTCTCAATAACTCTGAGTTAAAGAGAGTTTCTATTTTTCTTCTATTATATGTATTTGTTAGCGAGTCAATATTAGCTACTTTATGAAGTTGTGTTTCAATTTCTTTTCTTTTTTTTACCTCTATATTTAGTTTTCTATTACTTACTACAATAAATATTATAATAATTACTAAGGGTATAACTATTTTATAAATCCATGAGTAGTCTGTTTTTGTTTGATATATTACTGAGTAGTATTTTGAGATAATTTTACTTTTTTCTTCTACTGAAATTATAGAAATTGCTTCATTTAGAAGTTTTAAAAGAGTTTCATTTGTAGCATTTACAAGAATTTTCATCTTAAATTTTTCATCAAAGGTCCCTACTATTTTAACATTTGTTAATTCTTTGTTGGAAATATGATAAGATAAAGCAGGAACTTTTCCTACTAAACCATAAACTTTTTCTTTATTGAGTAAAGAGAAACCTTCTTTTAAATTTTTAACTGTGATAAAATCAATATTTGGATATTTTTTACTAAAAGTTTTGTAAAGAATTGAAAACTTTGCAATAGCAATTTTCTTGTTATTAAGTTCAGAAATATCAGATAGATATGATTTATCATTTAGTGTAGCTAAACCTATTTTTATAGTAGTGATAGTATTTGTGGTTTTTGTGTTATTAGTAAAGTCTTTTTGACTATAGGCATATTTTATAAAATTTTTATCTTTTTGAATCTTATTTAAAGATGCATCAGAAGTTGTTACTTTTTTAAGATGAATATTGTTTATTTTTAGTTTTTTATTGATCAAATTCCAATAATCAATCTCTATTCCTTCAATTCCTTTTACTGTTTTCATAGTAAAAGGTGGAAAGGAATCATTTGTTAATAAAGTAATTGTATTGTTTTTTAAATATTCCTCTTCCTCATTTGAATAGTTTATATTGTTAGGGTTATATACTAAATCTTCAATTTTAAAATTCGGGTCATTTTTTCCAAGAGCTAATAGAAGATAGACTCTTTTCATTTCTTCTATTTTTTTATGATCTATATTTCCAAGTAGACCTTCATCAAATTTAGCAAGTTTTTTTAAAATTTTTCCTTCAAAGATTAAAGAATCTAAAGTTTTATTTTGAGTATTGTATTTATCAAAGATAAGTTTTGCAGTTTCTTCAATGTTATTAAAAGCATATTCCCAACCTTTTAACGTAGCTCTATACATTTTTCTAACTCGAATAGGATTGTTCTTCAATTCTTTTTCTGAGGTAAAAAGTAGACCTCCATAAAAATCAAAACCATATTCACTTGGGTTATGGATAGTGAAATCAATATTTTTTTGATTTAAAAGATATGGTTCATTAGATAAATAACATCCCATTGCATCCGTAGTACCATTTATTAAATCTTCTAATTTAAAAGAGTGCCCAATAAAATTTATATCATCTAATTGTAGTCCCTGTGAAATAATCATTGAGTTGATACTTGCTGCAGATCTTGCATCAGGAGTAAGCATTACTTTTTTATTTTTTAAATCAGCAGGGAAGTTTATATTAGATTTTTTTAAGGAGATTAAAACCATAGGAGAATTTTGATAAATTGCAGATAGCAAAACAATTTTTTTGCCTTCAAGTCTATCAATTATTAAAGAAGATTTTCCTATTGCATATTCACTTTTTTGATTAACTACTTCTTCTAGAAGATTTATATTAAAATCAAACTCTTTTATTTGAACATCAAGGTTTTCTTTTTTGAAAAAGCCTTTTTCTTTTGCCATATAGTATCCCGCAAATTGAAACTGATGAAGCCAGTCAAGTTGAATAGATACTTTTTGCATTTCTTTAGCTTGTAAACTTACAAGTAGAAAAATAAAAATTACTATTATTTTAATGTATCCCATAACAGAGTATATCTTAATTTTGTTAAAATTATTTTATTTTTAAATATGAAAAATAAATTTTTTTTGTAAATAAAAAATATATAATATTTATGTCCAAAATACAATTTAATTTTAATTTGATATAATAATGCTTTTAAAATTAAGGGTATTATATGAGTGTTATTTTTGAAGCTAGAATAAAAAATAGAGGAGAAGGTCCTCATGATTGGTTTATTGAATTAAAAGATACTGTTGATGGTAGAGTTGAAAACTGTGAAAACCTAGATGAATTCTCAAATAAAATTGAAGAGATGGGTGAAGATTATGGTGGAAGAATTGATGAAGTTAAATGGTTTCAAGATGATAATGTAACTGATGAACAATATTCAGAAATAAATGCAGGTATGAGAAAGTATCAAGAGGAATTGGAACAAAAATGATTTTAATGATTGATAATTATGACTCTTTTACATACAATATTGTTCAATATTGTTTAGAGTTAGGTGCAGATCTAAAAGTTATTAGAAATGATGAACTAACAGTAAAAGAGATTGAAAAATTAAATCCAGAAAAAATCATAATCTCTCCGGGCCCTGCTACACCTGATGATGCGGGAGTGTGTTTAGATGTTATTGAGTACTTTGCTGACAAAAAGCCAATATTTGGGATCTGTTTAGGTCATCAAAGTATTGCACAGGTTTTTGGAGCAGAAGTTATCCGTGCAAAAAATATGATGCATGGGAAAACATCAAAAGTAAGGGTTATTAAAAACACTGATATTTTTAAATCATTACCAAGTGAATTTACTCAAACAAGATATCACTCTTTAACTGTAAATAAAGAGAAGTTGCCTGATTGTGTAATCCCAACATCTTATAGTATAGATGATGATGAAATTATGTCTTTAGAGATTAAAGATAAAAAAATATATGGAGTTCAGTTTCACCCAGAATCAATAATGAGTGAACATGGCTTTACAATAATAAATAACTTTTTAAAACTATGAGTTTTACGGATAATACATATAAGGTTTTATTTTATTCAATACTATTTTTAGTATTATCCATTCTTTTATTTACTGCAAATAGTTTAAGTATTTCATATAAAGAAGCTTTAAACGTATTTGTAAACACTTCTTTATTAAGTATTATTACAAACTCTTCAATATATATTTTTGGTCAGAATGATCTAGCATTAAGAGCTCCTTTTATTCTTTTTTATTTTTTAAGTGTACTTTTAATGTACTACTTAACAGAAGATTTTTTTAAAAAAGAGAGTGATAGATTTATTTGTATTATTCTTTTTATGATATTACCTGGGCTTTTAAGTGCTTCTATATTAGTTAACAGTGCAATTATTGTAACTTTTTTTACTCTTTTATATATTTACAATTTTGAAAAAACTAAAAAACATTCCTACCTTTTACTTGTACTTTTTTTATTTGTTGATAACTCTTTTGCAATATTGTTTTTTGCATTGTTTCTTTATGGTTTAAAAACAAAAGATAAAGTACTTATCTTTATAACAATTGTTTTATTCTCTTTGTCAATGGGAATATATGGTTTTGAAACAAATGGAAAACCAAGAGGTTTCTTGGTTGATACTTTTGCAATATATGCTTCAATTTTTTCACCTCTATTATTTATATATTTTTTTTATTCTATATATAGGAGTGGAATTAAAAATGATAGAGGTATAGTTTGGTATATTGCTACAACTTCTCTAATATTTTCATTGCTTTTCTCTTTTAGACAAAAAATTGATATTGAAGATTATGCACCATTTGTTGTTATATTTTTACCATATATGGTAAAAATATTTTTTCATACCGTAAGAATTAGACTTCCTCAATTTAGATATAGACATTATTATATAACACTAATAGTGCTTGTTTTCTTATTTTTGAATGTTCTTATTACAATAGTAAATAAACCAATATATTTAATTTTGGAAAATCCCAAGAAACACTTTATATATAAATATGATTTTGTGAAGGAATTGGCTAGTAAATTAAAAGAACAAGGTATTAATGAAATAGAAAGTGATGAAAAAGAGTTATTATTAAGATTAAGATTTTATGGAATCAAAGAAGGGGATAAATATTTTGTAAGTATGAATGATACATGTAATTACAATATTAAAATTCCAATAGTATATCTAGGTAAGACAATTGTATCAGGATATATAGTAAAAAACTAATGAAAAGAGCTTTCTCATTAGTAGAATTAATCTTTACAATATTTATCCTCATATTAATAGCAGCATTTGCAAAATCTAAATATACAAATAATGACTTAGAAAATGCCGCGAATAAAATTATTCTTTATTTAAAACAAACAAGATATCAATCACTAATAGATGAGAAAGAGAGTAAAGAAGAAACTTTATGGTACAAAAAAAGATGGACTCTTAAGTTTTTTAGATGTAGAAGAAGTGAAGGAGGGATTTATTATAGTATATATAGTGACAACAATCAAACAGGACACCCTAATTTAGAAGAGAGCTTATCAGATCCTTTAACAAATAAAAAAATATACTCATCAAATAAATGTAAAGTAACAAAAGAAACAAGTAAATATGTTCTTCTAACAAAAGAATATGGAATAGATAATGTTGAAGTTTCTTGTAATAATACAAGCAGCATAGGTCAAATTTCATTTGGAAGTGATGGAAAAGTATATTCTAAACTGAGTAATTATGAAAATCAAAAAAATGAGTATGAAATTAAAAATAAGTGTGTAATTAAGCTAATATCCCAAAAACAGGGGATTAAAGAGATATATATAGAGCCAAGAACAGGCTATGTATACGAAGGATGATAGGTAAAATCTAAAAACTTTCCAAATTTAAGGTAGATTTTAGAAAAAACCCTTGACAAGTCAAAAATTTTCTATTATAATTCCCGTCCAAATTC
>CANLWY010000007.1 GCA_947494995.1 uncultured Campylobacterales bacterium
TGAGTTTTTACTAAAGCTTATCTTTATCAACTTCTTTAAGTTGCTAACGGTAAGCTTTTTTTTTAGCCTAGCTTTTTATTTATCTAGTTTGTTTTTATTCTTTCTCTTTTTTATACCCTTGTGTTATATAGTACTCTTTATCTTTTTGATTTAAGCATTTGTAGTCAATGATTATATATTTTTTTTGTACTCTTTTTTTTATCAATTTTAATTCACTATTTATATCTTCACAAGTTTCACTTGCTTCATCCAAGGCATTTTCTCTTGTGTCTGATGAACTTGAATATGTATTAAAACCAATTTGATGAGTTGTTTTACCTGAACATAAAGTAAAAGAAATAACAAGTGTTGAAATAGTAAGTATTTGTAAAAGTTTTTGTTTTTATTTTTTCTCCTTTTGTATAATGGATTATAAAGGCAAAAAGTTTCTTTTTGGTGTTAAGATATTAATTTAATAAAAAAATGTTTTTTTGAATACTCTATGGAATTATATAGATAGTTTATTTTAAATACAAGGCTATAGATATTAGATGATTGTAAGTTTTAAGAAATAAAAAAAGGCCAGTTGTAAAACAACTGACCTTTTTCTTGGTAGAAAACGAATTATTACAGTCTAGACTCATATCGTCTAAGCATGTATAATCTCTTAAGCATTTTCTTTCTAGCATTGATTTTTTGCTTTTTTCTGATCTCTGTCATTGGCTCAAAAAATCTTCTAGCTCTAGTTTCAGTAACAATAAGATTTCTATCACATTGTTTCTTAAACCTTCTGTACGCTTCGTCGAAAGATTCATTATCTTTTACTTTAATGCCTGGCATGTAAAGTTCACCTACTTTCTTTTTAAATTTAGACGTGCATTATATTTAAAGTTTACTTAATTTCAATTTAATTAAATAAAAGTTATAATTTATGAGATATATAAAAAAGGTTTTATTTTGGATTTAACACATTTAGATGATAACAATAGACCAAAAATGGTTGATGTATCAGAAAAAGATGATACTACAAGAGTTGCAGTTGCTTCAGGTCAAATTTCTATGAGTCAAGAAGCTTATGATGCAATTATGGAGAATACAACAAAAAAAGGGCCTGTGATTCAAACTGCTGTTATTGCTGCAATTATGGGTGTTAAAAAAACTAGTGATTTAATTCCTATGTGCCATCCTCTTTTGTTAAGTGGAATTAACTGTGATATTGAAGAGTTACCACAACTCCCAGGTTTTAAGTTATATGTTACTGCTAAACTAACAGGACAAACAGGTGTTGAAATGGAAGCCTTAACAGGAGTTTCTGTTGGACTTCTTACTATTTATGATATGGTAAAGGCAATTGATAAATCAATGATTATTTCAGATGTTCAACTAGAAAAGAAATCTGGTGGTAAAAGTGGAGATTTTACTAGATGATTGATTTAAATAAGCACAAGCTTAAGTTAGATTATCCATGTTCATGGAAATACAAAATTGTTATATTAGAAAATACAAATGCAAAACATGTTTCAAATGATATCTTTGGAGAAAGAAAATATTCTTTAAAAGAATCAAAGGTAAGTAAAAAAGGTAAGTTTAAAAGCTACACTATAGAGCTTATTGTTCATAATGATGATGATAGAGAAGAGTTACATAGACTTCTTGGTGATCATAAAGACATAAAGATGGTATTGTAAATATGAAAAGAAGAGAGTTCTTAAAGTCTTCATCAGTTTTAACGCTGTATTTTAGTACACAAAATTTAATAGCTAGTGAAGAGAATAAGGGAACTTTTTTATCAAATCTTTTTGGTGATTTATTTGAATCTCCAAAAGAGAGAGTTGTTTTAAGAGATAGTAATGAAGATGTTTTAAAGGTTTTAAAACCCAAAGATATAATAGTTAAAAAAGTAGAAAATAAAACTTTTCCTAAAATTGAAGAAACTATTGTAGAAGAAGGTATGATTAAAGAAGATAAAACATTAGTAAATAATGAAAAAGAGATAAAATCTCACAAAGATGTATTTATAGACAAAAAAAACATTGAAGAGTTTGTTTCTGTAAGAGAAAAACTAAAACTAGTACAAAATCATGTAGGTTATGGAAACTTTAATATAATCAGTTTTGACGAGATGTTAAAGGTTGCAAAATATTCAAATAAAATAGAATCATACACAAAAAAAGAGTTAGAGTTTTTAGAATCAATTTTTTACTATGATCCTAAATATCATGGCTTTTATGGTAGAAAAGTATCAGATAAGATAACTCAGAAAATCAATAAAAATGAAGTATCAAAAATTCCTTATACTGGGCACTACCTTTTTAAAGGTGAACCAGAAAAAATATATAATAGAATGGTTGAAGACATTGGAGATTCATTAGTTTTAACTTCAGGGGTTAGAAGTATTGTTAAACAAACAAAACTATTTTTAGACAAAATTGACTCTGTTGATGGTAATATGTCTGTTGCTTCTAAATCATTGGCTCCTCCTGCATATACATATCATAGTATTGCTGATTTTGATGTTGGTAAAAAAGGTTTTGGCTATGATAACTTTACTTCTAGATTTGCTCTAACTGAAGAGTTTCAAGCTATGAGAAAATTAAAATATATAGATATGAGATATACAATAAACAATAAGGATGGAGTAAGGTATGAACCTTGGCATGTTAAGATTATTTAAATTATTATTGGTTTCACTTTTTATACAAAATCTTTTTGCTTCTACCCAAAGTTTTGAATTTGATTTTATTAAAAAAGGTGTTCAGGATGATAACACTCTTTTGATAGTTGGTGGTATTCAAGGTGATGAACCTGGAGCTTTTATGGCTGCTTCACTTATTACTACACATTATGAAATAACAAAAGGTTCAGTTTGGGTTGTTCCTAATTTAAATTTCTATTCGATTATAAAACGTTCTCGTGGTCCTTTTGGAGATATGAATAGAAAGTTTGCTGATTTAGCAGAAAATGATCCTGATTATAACTCTATTCAGAGAATAAAAAAATATATAAAAGCTGATGAAGTGAAAGTGGTATTGAATTTACATGATGGTAGTGGTTTTTATAGAGAAAAACATGAAAACTGGTCTTTTTCTCCTGATAGATGGGGACAAAGTACTATTATTGACCAAGCAAATTTAGATATTGAATATTATGGAAATCTTGAAGAGATATCAACAAAAGTTTGTGAACATGTAAACAAGTATTTATTAAGAGACAGAGACTATTACAGTGTAAAAAATACTCATACAAGAATGGGTGATAAAGAGATGGAAAAGACTCTTACTTATTTTGCAATAAATAGTGGAAAAGCAGCTTTTGGAAACGAAGCTAGTAAAGTTTTGCCTCTACATGAAAGAACGTATTATCATTTAGTCGCACTTGAAAAGTACATGCAAATTATGGGAATAGAGTTTAAAAGAAAGTTTGAACTTAATTCTTTAAGTGTTAAAAATGTAATTGACAATGATATTTATATCTCTTTTTATGATGAAAAGATACAGCTTCCTCTTAGTCAGATAAGAAATATTCTGAAATACTTTCCTGTAAAAAAAGATGGGACTTTAGAGTTTACTCCATCAAATCCTTTAATGACTATTATCAAAAAAGATGGAACTTTTATGATTCATTATGGAAATAGAAAGTTAGCAAATTTAAAACCAGACTATTTAGATATGGAAGAGACTACAAAAAATATTATAATGAATATTGATGGTAAGCAAAAAAGCATTAGATTAGGTTCTATTGTTGATGTTGATTCAAGTTTTGAAATAAAGCCATTAGAAGAGTATAGGGTAAATGTTATAGGTTTTGTGCAAAAAGGTAAAAGAGATGAAGCCGGAATTACAATAAAAAGAGAAGGTATTCAAAAAAGATTCTCTGTTGATAAGAATGGCTTTTTGTTTAGAATAGAGTTTTACAAAGATAAAAAATTTGCAGGAATGATTTTAGTAAATTTTGATAAAACAAGATCAATTGAAGATAATCTTTCTCTTGCTTCAAAAAAAGCTAAAAGTGTTACAAGCTCTTTGTAACACTTTTAATCAACAAGTTCTTGTTTGATTCTCTCTTGATTTAATTTTTTACAAGCTGATTTATATAATTCTTCAACTCTTTCTTCTTCATCATGAATAAGTTCTGCAATTTCTTTAATCTCTTTTTTCTCTTCATATGCGATAAAAACTTTTAACTCTTTTTTTGTAAATTTTCTTTTTAGTACTTCTTTTAATTCTTTTTCTTCTTTTAATGTACCAACTAATTTATCAATATGTGAAAGTACTGATTCTCTTAAATCCATAATTAATTATTCTCCTTCTTTTATCCAAGTGTTTAATTTGTCAATATCATCATATGATGTTAAGTCCAACATTATAGGTGTAATTGACACATAGTTTGCTTTAATTGCTTCAAAATCACAATTTTTATCTTCACTTTCTTGCCAAATTAAAGGATGAAGACCTATCCAATAAAACTCTTCTCCTCTTGGATTGTGATGTCTATGGGTATCATTTCCATACTCTCTGTAACCAGCTTTTGTAACTTTTATTCCTTTACACTCTTCAATTTGAATAGGAGGAATATTTACATTTAAAAATTTTCTTTTAGAAAGAGGAAATTCATTATCTAAAATTTTCTTTGCAAGATCTACAATTGTTTTTTTTGCTAAGGCAAAATCCCAAGCATTTTTTATATCATGGCAGTTGTCTTTGCAAACTTGTGAAATAGCGATAGCTGGAATCCCATGTAACACTGCTTCCATAGCACCAGCTGCTGTTCCACTGTAAGTAAGGTCTTCTCCCATATTTGCACCAATATTGATACCACTAATAACTAAATCAGGTTTATATCCTTCTTTAAATAGATTATTTAAAGAGATAAAAATACAATCAGTAGGGGTACCATCATCAATCTTATAGTAATCATCATTTACACTATCAAGTCTTAGTGGCTTATCTAGGGTTAAACTATGTCCACAAGCAGATTTATTTCTAGCAGGAGCAACTACAATTATCTTTGCTATTGGCTTTAAAGCATCAATTAGAACTTTTAATCCAATTGCATCAAAACCATCATCATTTGTTAGTAAGATTTGTTTCATACTACTACAAAAGCTCCTTCAATCTGTTTTATAAGTTGTTCAACATTTGAAGTTACTCTATATCCAGTTTCAAGTTCTATATCAGCTAGTTTTGTTTTTACAATAACTTTTAGTGCACGTTTACCTTGGTTATTTGCAACTATCTCTTGAAGCTTATAGATTGTTTCATTTGTTTCTACATAGGGAATAGCAATTGTTAAAGGAGGCTCTTCTTTTTCAACATGTTTTGTTCTAACTTTCTCTTTTTGCGCTTCTTTTAAAGTCTCGATTTTAAGAATATTCATTCTTGTAAAATCACCATCTCTTGTAACTTTTACTTTAAAAGCAATAGGTTCATCTAAATCAAAATCAGTTTCAAGCTCTTTTAGTCTATTTTCAAAAAGCATAAGTTCAATATTTCCATGAAGGTCAAGGATATTTGCTATTCCAAACTTATTACCTTTTTTAGAAATTTTTTCAGTAATTTCTTCAATCTTTCCTACAATAATCGCTTGAGAACCATCGGCAACTTCATCAAGTTCAGAACTTAGAGTATAGTTGATTTTTTCAAGTTGCTCTCTATATGAATCAAGAGGGTGTCCAGAAACATAAAAACCTAAAGAAGCTTTTTCGAATTCTAAAATCTCTTTAGCATCAAACTCTGGTAAATCTTCAAGTTCAATTTCTATTCTAGTTAATTCATCACTATCTCCAAATAAAGAACCAGTAGCCATTTTCTTTGCTTTTGCAGCATTTCCAACGGCTTCACCAATAAGTTCAATTTGTTCTAATATAGCACGTCTACTATATCCAAAAGAAGTAAGGGCTCCAGATTTTGCTAGGGACTCAATAACTCTTTTATTTACTTTACTTCCATCAATTCTAGAAATAAAATCAGATAAGTTCTCAAACTCTCCATTTTCATCTCTTTCTGCAATAATAGAATTAATAGCAACATCTCCTGCACCTTTAATGGCACCCATACCGAACATTACTGTCTCTTTTCCATCAATCTGCGTTGCAGAGAATACTGAGTATGATTTATTTATATCAGGTGGGAAAAGGTCAATATCTAGTCTTTTTACTTCATCCACATATCTTACAACTTTATCAGTATTATCTTTTTCAAGTGTAAGAAGGGCTGCCATAAACTCTGTTGGGTAGTAGCATTTTAAGTATGAAGTATAAAATGTAACAAGTGCATAGGCTGCTGAGTGAGATTTGTTAAATCCATATCCTGCGAATTTTACAATAAGGTCGAAAAGTTCTTCACAGTGTTCTTTGTTATAACCTTTTTTAACTCCACCTTCAGCAAACTCACCTTTAAGTCTATCCATCTCTTCAACAATTTTCTTACCCATAGCCCGTCTAACTAAGTCAGCTCCTCCAAGTGAGAAGCCACCAATAGTCTGTACAATCTGCATAACTTGCTCTTGGTAAACAATAACCCCATAGGTTGTTTCAAGGATTGGTCTTAATGGTGCATCAAATTCATCATAGAAGTAATTGATCTCTGCTCGTCCATGTTTTCTATCAATAAAGTCATCAAGCATCCCTGACTCCATAGGCCCTGGTCTGTATAGTGCAAGAACGGCTACTGTATCCTCAAAGTTTGATGGTTTTAATCTTTTACATAAATCTTGCATACCTGCAGATTCTATCTGGAATAGTCCAATTGTATTTCCTGTTTGGATTAGGTCATATACACCTTTGTCATTTACATCAGTTTTAATAAAGTCAATTCTTTTACCATGTCTTTTTTCAACAAGTTTATTTGCTTCTTCAATAACTGTTAGGGTTTTAAGTCCAAGGAAGTCAAATTTAATTAAGTCAACATCTTCTACATATTTTCCATTATACTGGGTTGCTAGTGTATCAAGTCCCGAAGGTTTAAAAAGTGGTGTTTTATTCCATAAAGGTTCATTGGAGATTACAACCCCTGCTGCGTGGGTACCAGCATTTCTATTTAGACCTTCTAATGCTAAAGCAAATTCCCAAACACGGGCTGCTTGTGGATCAGAATCACAAAGCTCTTTTATTTTTGGTTCTTTTGCATAAGAGTCAGTTAGATTTATTCCTAATTCATCAGGGATTAGTTTTGCCATAGCGTCTGCTTTTGAGTAAGGCATATCTAATACTCTTGCTACATCTCTAATAACTCCTTTTGCTAAAAGTTTACCAAAGGTAATAATTTGAGCAACATTGGCACGACCATATTGTTCAACAACATAGTCAATAATTTCACCCCTTCTTGATTGACAGAAGTCCATATCGATATCGGGCATTGATACCCTCTCTGGATTTAGAAATCTCTCAAAAAGTAAGCCATAAGGCATAGGATCAATATCGGTAATAAAAAGTGAATATGCAACAAGTGAACCAGCTGCTGAACCCCGTCCTGGACCAACAGGTATTTTCATCTGTTTTGCAACAATTACGAAATCCCAAACAATAAGCATATATCCTGGGAATTTCATATTATTAATAATATCAATTTCTACTTGTAGTCTATCTCTATACTCTTGATGCTTCTCTTCTGGAACAATTTCTAATCTTATTTCCAGACCTTTCCAACACTCGTAAATAAATAGAGCCTTATCATTTTCTAATGAATACTCTTCATCAGGAAAAGGAATAGCTTGATTTTGTTCTATTAATTTATCTCGTGTAAATTTAAAGTTTGGAGGAGTTGGGTTTCCTAGTTTAATCTCTAAATTACACTTATCTGCAATCTCTTGTGTTGCATGAATAGCTTCAGGAATATCTGCATAAAGCTTAGCAATTTGTTCGGGTGTTTTTAAATAAAACTCGTGAACTGAGTGTCTTAATCTATTAGGGTCATCATAAAGTTTATTCATTGCAATACACATAAAAGCTTCATGTGCATCAGCATCTTTTTGATTTAGATAGTGTGTATCATTTGTTGCAACTAGTTTAATCCCTGTTTCATGAGCAATCCTTAATATTTGGTCATCAACAAAATGTTGGTCACCAATTCCATGTCTCATAATCTCTAGATAGAAATCATCTCCAAAAATTTCTTGATACTCTAAGGCTATCTCTTTTGCTCTATCATAACCTAAAGCACCATTTTTAACGTTTCTTTGGTTTTGTAAGTTTAGGTGCCAGTTTATTTCACCTTGTAAACAAGCAGCAGAACATACAAGTCCTTCTGAGTTTTCACGTAAAAGTTTTTTGTTTATTCTTGGGTAGTAATAAAAACCATGCATATAAGCTTGTGAACTTAAGTACATAAGGTTTTTATATCCTGTTTGATTTTTTGCATAAAGACATAAGTGAAATCTTTGTCTAGTTGTTTTATCATCTATTTCATCAGAGTTATGAATATAAGCTTCCATTCCAATGATAGGTTTTATATCTTGTGCTCTCATCGCATTGTAAAAGTCTATGGCACCAAACATATTCCCATGATCTGTCATGGCAACAGAGGTCATTCCCATCTCTTTAACTTTTTTTGCTAAGGGTTTAATCTTATTAGCACCATCAAGTAACGAATATTCTGTATGTAAATGTAAATGTGTAAATTGTGGAGTTTCTGACATGATATTTCTTTAATATTTATTATCGCGATTATAACGAATTGGTCTTTAAATTTTAGATGAATTTTTAGATTAATTCTTTAAATTCAAGAGAAATATTTAGGTGCTTCTTTATATCCTAAATCAAAGCTTTCTTGTAAGCCTTTGAAAGTGTACATATTTATATGTCTAAGTTTTTGGTTTGTAATATAAACATCTGAGTGTTTTATAGAGTAAGCTGCATTTTCAAAACGTGTTCTAAAGACTCTTTTTTTTATTGGTTTGAGAGGATTAAAACCTCTTTTATTTGTATTTGTTGATTTTGGCATTAGGTCAATACTATAGATAGTATAATTTCTATTTTCCAAAGGTTTTATTGGAATATTATCAAAAAGCCCACCATCTATTAAATTGTGACCTTTATAGTGAATGGGTTTAAAAATAGGAATTAGGGCACTAGATGCCATACATATGGTTTGCGTATCACCTTTGTCAAAGTACAGAACTTTTTTTGTATTTGTATCATAGGCATTTACGATAACTTTTTTTGGTAAGTTTTCAAGCTCTTTTATAGGGAGTATTTTGTCTAAAATATGATGCTCTTTATCTATTCTTATTAGACCTTTTTTAAAGTAGTTAAATTTAAGGGTTTTTTTTATTTCATTACTTTTAAAAATCTCTAGCATTTTTCTAGCTTCTATTCCACTTGCATGTGAACAGCTTATAATAGCGCCAATAGAACAGCCAGAATAGGCACTAATTGGCATTGCTTTATCTTCAAGGTAGGCTAATACACCCAAGTGAAAAGCACCTCTTGCTGCTCCCCCACTTAATACTAATGCTAATTTCATTTTTCTAACCAGTTGATTATTTTAAACTCTCCATCATATGTTTCTACAACAGCAGTGCAAGACTCAACCCAATCACCACAGTTGAGGTATTGGACTTCATCAATATTTTTAATCTCTGCTTTATGGATATGTCCACATATTATGCCATCATATCCTTTATGTTTTGCATGTTTTGCTAAGGTGTCTTCAAAATCCGTAATAAAAGAGATGGATTGTTTTACATTATCTTTTATGTACTTTGAGAGTGACCATTTTGATTTAACACCTAATAGTTTTCTAATGACATTTAGGACTTGATTTACATTTAATAAAAAATCATAACCATAGTCTCCTAAAATAGCAAGCCATTTTTTTGTCATGGTAATTGAGTCAAAAAAGTCTCCATGGCTTACTAAATACTTCTCTCCCTTTATAGAGATATATTCAATTTCATTTTTAACAGTTAAAGAGTCACCAAGTATAAGAGGGACAAATGGTCTTAAAAATTCATCATGGTTACCTGTTATAAAGGTTACATTACAACCTTTTCTAGCTTTTTTTAGAATTTTTTGAATAACGTCTGAGTGTGTTTGGGGCCAAATAAACTTTCTTTTTATAGCCCAGCCATCAATTATATCACCTACTAAATAGAGATTTTCACTCTCATTGTGCTTTAAAAAGTCTAGAAGGTTTGTTGTGTTTGAGAACTTTGTTCCTAAATGTATATCTGAGATAAAAATGCTTTTGTATTTCATAGAAGAATCTTAGTATAGCTTGGTTACAAATAGATGACCACTATGAAACGAATTTGTAGTTTTACTTTTGTATACTCTATTTATGAAAGATTTAAAAATATGTTTAGTTAGTGATACTGTATTTGATATAAATGGAGTTTCAAGGTTTATTCAAGATTTCTCTAAAGAGGCAATAAAACATAAAAAAGATTTTCATGTAATAACATCAACTAAAAAACAACACTATGAAGAACTTCAGAATATAACTAATATAAAAGCTATTTTTAGTATGAAAATGCCATTTTATAAATCTTTGGACTTAGTATTTCCAAACTTCTTTAAAATAAAAAATAGAATAAAAGAGTTAAATCCTGATATTTTACATATCTCAACTCCTGGGACTGTAGGATTATGTGCTTTGATAAGTGCAAAACTTTTAAAGATACCAGTAGTAGGTATTTATCACACAGATTTTCCTTCATATATGTATAAAAATACAAATAATAGATTTGTTAGGTGGGTAACAATCAAGTTTTTAAAGTTTTTTTATTCTTTTTTTGAAGCTTTATTTACAAGGTCGCAGGAGTATTTTACTGTTATAGAAAAGCAATTAGGCTTTGAGCATAAAAATATATATTTATTGAAAGCTGGAATAAACATAGAGAATTTCGATAAGTCTTTTAAAGATGAAACTATTTGGAAAAAGTATGGTGTCTCAGATAGTAGTTTTAAGGTTTTATATACAGGAAGAGTTTCTGTTGAAAAAAATATTGATAAACTAATAAGAGTTTGGCAAAAAGAGCTTTTTTATAACTGTGAATTGATACTTGTAGGAGATTGTGAAATAGAAATAGATAAAGAAGAGTTAAAAAAGAGTGGAATTTTTTTACTTGGAAGAAGACAAGAAGAAGAACTTTCTAAAATCTATGCTTCAAGTGATTGTTTTATTTTCCCTTCTACAACGGATACTTTAGGACAAGTTGTAATGGAAGCCATGAGCTCAGGAATTCCTGTAATCGTAACAAACAAAGGTGGCCCAAAAACTTTTGTAAGTGAAGAGTTTGGATATGTGATTGATATAAATTCTATAGAAGATATATCAAAAGCCATCAAGAGTTTAGCAAGAAAAGATGAGATATATTTTCAAAAAGCTCAAAAAGCATATAGATATATGAGAGATAAGTCTATCTCTCATAGTTTTTTAGGGTTTTGGGAAGATAACCAGGAAATTTTTACTAATATTGATTGATAAACTGTTCTTTTGAGATATCAAATGTTAAGTTTTTAGTAGAGATTTTTTTGCTAGAACATTGTTGTTCAATAAGATTGATTTTTACAAGATTCTTTTTTGAATCAAATTCAAGCTTTTTTAAATCAGCACTTTTTTCTAGATTTAGTGATTCTCTTCCACATAATCCTGACTCCATGTCATAGTTGTATTCTAAGATAGTTTTATTTTCTGTAAGTGTACAGGTTTCATTTATATTTAGAAGTACTAAAGCAGTATATCCAAGACCTTTTCTTCCGCTATTTGTTTGGATAACAACTTTTAAAGAGTTTTTTTCTTTAAATGCTTGCCATTTTGTTATTGTACCTCCATGCATCTTATGAACTTTTTTGGTTGTAACATTTGCACAATAGAGCCCTGCATTTAGATGATGATTATTTAAAGTAAAAAGATAAGAGTTTTTATATTCTATGCCATTGTTATGATTTTTGCCATAACTTGAAGCGTTAAGAGTAGATAATAGTATATATAGGCTTATTATATATTTCATTTGTCTCCTTTAATTTTATATTGAAGTATGTATTTCTAACGGTGACGTTGGGAAGGAACGAGGGAAAATGGTTTATATTTTATTTTACAAACCATTTTATTTTATTACCCATTTTTTTCGCTCTTACGTAAAATCTACGATAGTTTGTTCCTGAATGTTGATGTTTAAAATATGCATATGAGATTGTTAATATACCTTTTCTTTTTTCCCCTCGGCCAAAATATGGTTTTTTAACTTTTAAACTAACTACCATGGGTTCTTTTCCTCTATAATCATTTTTTTCAGATTGGACATAACTACCATGATGAGACAGTCTTATTATTGCATCTTGTGTAGGATTTCTTTTTGAATACATATGAGGTGCTAAGGCGTTGACATGCTCTTTTTTATAACGTCTATATTTATCTTCATATGCATTAGCTTTTACAGCTAGTTTAATGTAAAAATTAAAAGCTTCCATAGGCGTATCAAATCCTGCTGAAAGAAGTGATGTACTAGAAAGTAACAACATAGTTAAAATTAGTTTTTTTAGTTTGTTCATTTTTTCCCTTTAAGTTTATAAATAAAGGAAGAATAATACTGTTTATTATCTTATAACATAATAAATAGTATTATAAAAATGAATAAAAGTTATTTTACTAGTAGTCCATCTTTGATTTCTTGGTAGAGTTCTTGACCTTTTAGAGTTTTTACTAATTCTAGTGCAAACTCTATTGATGTTGCAGGGCCTTGTGAGGTGATTACTTTTTTATCTTTTACTACAATATCATCTTTATATGTAGAAGAATCAATCTTTTTATGAACACTTGGATAACAAGTGAAGGTTTCATTTAGAACTTTTGCTTCGTGTAAAACAAGTGGTGCTGCACATATGGCAGAGATATATTTGTCTTTGTCTTTCATCTTTTGCAGAGTTGATTTAACTAAATCTGATAGAACTAGGTTTAGAGTGTTTTGAACTCCTCCTGGAAGAACTACCATATCAAAAACTGTTGGGTCTTTTATATCTTTTAGGTATTGGTTTGCTTGTATTACTATACCTTGTCCACCAACTGTCAAAATATCATTTATAGTTGCAATGACAACTTCAATTTCCGCTCGTCGTAGAATATCTATAGTTGAAATGGCTTCAATCTCTTCAAATCCAGTAGAAATAATAACTAAAACTTTTGACATATAAAACTCCTAATAAGTATTTAGCTTACTATTTTATCATAGAAATATGTAAATTAGGGATTTTCAAAGGCTTAGAATCGTGACTTTTCAAGAATTTATAAGTTATTTTTAAATAGAATCTAAGGAATTATAAAAAGGGGATTTTTATGCTTAAAACTTTCGCAAAAGCTTGTCTTGTTACTGCCACTGCATCTTTTTTTGTAGCTTGTTCTTCATCTCAGTCTGTTTTTACTCCTAGTTATGGAGATAAAAGTGTAGCTGAAGAGAATCATAAAGTACAAGTTACTAAACAACATATGCAAATTGCAAATG
The DNA here is from genome assembly GCA_947494995.1 of uncultured Campylobacterales bacterium. Classification (GTDB taxonomy): domain Bacteria; phylum Campylobacterota; class Campylobacteria; order Campylobacterales; family Arcobacteraceae; genus Halarcobacter. The sequence continues at coordinate 13,420 of CANLWY010000007.1, forward strand.
ACCACCAAATGAATATTACTACTCAAACAACACTAGAAGGTACTATAAATTCATTGGCAACTCAGATGATGAGAAATAGAAAAATGGATACTAGTAAGCCTGTATTAATTACATCATTTGTAAGACTGGATAATTTTAAAAAGACTACTGAATTTGGAAGAATTGTAAGTGAAAGTTTAATCAATGAGATGTCAAATAGAGGCTTTAATGTTATTGAATATAGAGGTCAAATGGCTGTATCAATAAACGAAAAAGGTGAATACTTTATTACAAGAAACCCTTATAAACTAAAAGATGAGGTTCCAAATACTTATGTTGTAGTAGGAACTTATTCAAGACAGTATGGCAAAGTAATGTTAAATGCAAGAGTTATGGATAATATTACTGGAAAAATCATCTCAAGTTCTAGAGCAACATATAAGCACAACAAAAGAAATGATTGCTTAATCTTTAAAGATTGTAAACCAGCAAGAACAATAAAAATCATAAAAGAAAAATAGTATAGATGAATAAATCATATATAAGAGTATTGAAGTTAGCAGTAACTTCAATATTTTTTACTCTTTTTTTCACATCTTGTACAGATACGATAAAAAACGTTTCAAAAAGTTCTCCTTTTTATCATAAGAATTTATCTAGTTCAAATGATTTTAATTCTTTAGTAAATGAACTTGTAGATAGACAAAGTGCAAAGATAAATGCAAATATCAAACTTGATGATGTTGTATTGGTATCTGATTTTGTAAATATTGATAAACTTAAAAATCGTTCAAAACTAGGATTTTTATTATCAGAGCATTTAAAAAATGCTTTGGCTAGTAGAAATATTACAGTAAGAGCTGTGGAACTAGGACGTGAGTTTCAGTATGGAAATTCAGGGTTTAATCTATTAACTAGAAAACAAGCAGATATAAATAAAAAGTATGTTGATACTCAACTTGCTGTTGTTGGTACATACTCTATAACAACTCAGAGTTTAATAGTTTTTGTAAAGGTTATTGATATTTCTACTGGAAATATTTTAAGTTCAGCAAGTAGCTCAACTATAGTTGATGAAGAGATTTTAGAACTTGAAAGAGATCCAAGAAGACCTTTTATTCAAGCTCCATTAGTATTATAAAACTATAAAATATCTTGAATTAAAAATTGAGGGTTTATCTCCCCTCTAAATTCGTTTTTATTTACAGAAATTACTAAATCTATATAATCTTCTAAAATCTTTTGGTCTGTATGAAATTTTAGTGCTTCAAATACAAATCCATTGTTGTTTAGTGTTAGTTTTAGATGGTTTCTATCTCTTCCAAAAAGTTGAGATTTTAAAATTTTAGAGTTAGAAACCTTAAAAATAGGTCTGTGATTTTCTAAACCATAAGGTTCAAACTTTTCAATAATATCTAAAAACTCAATATCCACATCAGAAACATCAAGTTCTCCTAATACATCGTGGTCTATATGCAGTTCTTCAGGTTCTACATCTACTAAAGAACTGTTGATTCTCTTTTTAAACTCTTCTAAATTTTTTGCTTCTAAAGATAAACCTGCTGCATTTTTATGTCCACCAAATCCTAAAAGTAAATCAGAGGTTTTAGAGATAATTGTATGCAGATTTATATTTGCATTTGCTCTGGCACTTCCTTTTGCTATGCCATCTTTTATTGAAAAGATAAAAGCAGGTTTCTTGTATGAGTTAGAGAGTTTTGAGGCAACTATTCCAATAACACCCTCATGCCATCCTTCTCCCCACACAACAATTATATTGTCATTGTCATCTGTAGCTTTATCAGCTTTTTGTGAAATCTCTTCTTGTAAAGTTTTTCTATAGCAGTTTAACTCTTCAAGCATTTGAAGAGCATCATTTGCCTCATAAGAACTTTGTGAAAGTAAAAATGAAAGGGCAACCGAAGCATCATCCATTCTTCCTGCACTATTGATTTTTGGAGCAATTGTAAAACCTACATCATCAGAAACATAAATCTCTTTTGACATCATCTCATTTATTTTAATAAATGCTGGTCTTTGAGAGGTTTTAATCTGTTTTAGACCATATCTAACCATTGTATAGTTTAGGCTGGTCATAGGCATAATATCTGCAATAATTGCTACACATAAAAGATCAAAGAATTCTTGTAGATTTACTTGTGATGAAAGCTCTTTTTTTATAGCTGCACAAAGATACCAAGCAACTTGAGCTCCACAAATATCTTTGAAAGGAAAAGTACAATCTTCTTGTTTTGGATTTACTATTGCAAGTGCATCTGGAAGTTGCTTTCCTACTGTGTGGTGGTCAGTAATTATTAGGTCTATGTTTTTTTCTTTTAGTTTTGTTGCTGCATCTACTGCTGATATTCCATTGTCAACAGTGATTACAAGACCTTCATTAATCATATCAACAATTTTTGGAGATAGACCATAGCCATGTTCAAATCTATTAGGAATTATGTAGTTAACGTCAACGCCAATTTTTCTAAAAAAATCTACAATAATAGTAGTTGATACTACCCCATCAACATCATAATCACCTACAATAGTGATCTGTTCGTTGTTGGTGATTGCTTCTTTTATTCTTAAAGTAGCTTTTTTAATATCTTTAAAACTATCAGGTTTTGGCATTTGAGCAAGTTTTGAGTACTGGTTATCCTCATGTCTTGCTCTTAATATATCAAAGAGTTTATTTTTAGTAATTTTTGACATTAATTACTTGAATTAGCTTGCTTTACAAACTCTAAAATAATTGGGTTTGGTGTTTCTAAGTGTGATGTAAACTCTGGGTGGAATTGAACTCCTACAAACCAAGGGTGGTCTTTGATTTCAACTGCTTCAATTAGACCATTTGATTGACCAGAAATAATCATACCTGCTTCTTCAAGTCTTTCTTTATATGCTGGGTTTGCTTCATATCTATGTCTATGTCTTTCATAGTAAATTTCATCTTTACCATATGCTTTTTGAAGGTTTGTTCCTTTTAGAGGTTCAAATGGATATTCTCCAAGTCTCATAGTTCCACCCATTGGTGATTCGTGAGTTCTTAGTTGTTTATTTCCACTTTGATCCATAAATTCATCAATTAAGTAGATTAGTGGATTTTCTGTATTTTCATCAAACTCTATTGAGTTTGCATCTTCAATACCAAGTACATTTCTAGCATATTCAATAACTGAAAGTTGCATACCAAGACAGATACCTAAATATGGAATTTTATTCTCTCTTGCATATTTGATTGCTTCAAGTTTTCCTTCAACACCTCTGTGTCCAAATCCACCTGCAACAAGGATTGCATCAGAGTTCCCAATAACATCATATGCCCCTGTGTCTTCAATTCTTTGAGAATCACACCAGTGAATATTTACTTTTGTATTTAAGTGCGCTCCTGCATGAACTAGAGACTCAATAAGTGATTTATATGACTCTTTTAGGTCTAAGTATTTACCAACGAAAGCAATAGTTACTTCATCTTTAGGAACTAAAATATTCTTAACTAAAGTATCCCATCTTTCCATATTTGGCTTGATTTTTACATTTAAGTGGTCAGATAATGGAGTTAAGATTCCTTCTTTGATAAAGTGTAATGGAACTTGATAAATTGATTGTGCGTCACCTGCTTCAATAACTGCATTTCTATCAATATCACATGAAAGTGCTAATTTGTCTTTTAAGTTTTTAGGTAGCTCTTTTTCAGTTCTACATACAAGCATATGAGGAGTAATACCAATTCTTCTTAGTTCTTGAACAGAGTGTTGTGTAGGTTTAGTTTTAAGTTCTCCCGCTGCTTTAATATATGGGATTAAACTTACGTGAATATTCATTGTATTCATCTTTGGAAGTTCATGTCTAATAGCTCTGATTGCTTCCATAAATGGTAAACCTTCAATATCTCCAACTGTACCACCAAGCTCAATGATTAGGAAGTCATTATCTTCTGCTGCTGCGTAGATTCTGTCTTTGATTTCATCTACAACATGAGGAATAACTTGAATAGTTTTACCTAAGTAACCACCTTCTCTTTCTCTTTTGATTACACTTTGGTAAACTTGTCCTGTTGTAAAAGAGTTTTTTGCAGTAAGCATTTTATCAATAAATCTTTCGTAGTTTCCTAAGTCTAAGTCTGTTTCAGCTCCATCGGCTGTAACAAAAACCTCTCCATGCTCTAGTGGACTCATCGTTCCTGGATCGACATTTAAATATGGGTCAATCTTTAACATAGAAACATTAAAGCCTGATTGTTTTAAGATTGTTGCGATTGATGCAGAAGTGATACCTTTACCTAGTGAACTTAGAACTCCACCTGTTACAAAAATGAATTTAGTCATTATAAAAAACTCCGTAAGAAAATTGTTGAAAATTTATTAAAAAATATTTCGCGATTATAGCTTAAATGAAGTAAATAAGAGGTTAAGTAAAGAGGAGTTATTTTACTCCTCTTTGTTTTATTTTTTTAGTTTATCTGCTCTTGGGTAGATAAATACTGCTTTTCTAAATACACTAATTCTTTCTGGATCATCAATAGCATAAGCTCTGATAGTAACAGTAATAGGTGTATCTTTTGTATTATCATTAACTAAAATTTTGTCTGTTTGTAAAACAACTACTTTTTTTGCAAGTTTTTTAGGACTTAATTTAAAAGGTCTAAACTTTTTAATTACAATATCTTTGTTGTCAACAACCTCAAGTGTATACTTGTGTGGTTTTGAGTCTGTATTTTGGAATAAGAATAAGAAGTTGTTTGCTACAACATTACCTTCTTTTATTTTATATAGTTGAGTAGTTTTATTTACATTTAAAAGCATATACTCTTTTTTACCACCCATTACAAATAGAAGACCAATAATTAAAATTAATGAAACAGTGTATAAGATTGTAGATTTTCTAATTAGTTTAGTTGGTTCTCCCTTTTCAATAGTTCTTGTACTAGACCATTGAACAAGTGATTCTTTTCCAAGTTTTCCCATAACTGTAGTACAGGCATCAACACACTCTAAGCAGTTGATACACTCCAATTGCATACCTTTTCTAATATCAATATGCGTAGGACAAACTGTAACACATGATTCACAGGCTGTACATTCATCTGCTTCATTAGGTAAGTCTTTTGCTTTAAAGATGATTTTTTCTTTATCATCATTATATATATCACCACCTCTTTTTGTAGAGTAGATTGCTTGATAAGTATCATCATCATAAAGAACTGATTGTACTCTTGAATATGGACAAACATATACGCAGAAATCTTCTTTTAGCCAAATTACATCATATACTAAAAAACCAGCAGTTGCAACTACAAAACCAATTAAAAACCAATGTTCTGTAGGGTTTTGAATATAAGCAAAGAAATCTTCAGGTGGGACAAAATACCACATCAAGTTTGCAGAAGCAATTAAAGAAAGAGCAGTCCAGATAATAATAGCAATTAGTCTTTTTGAAGCATTTTCTGCTTTACTCCAATTTGGTTCTTTTTGTTTATTTTTAATTCTTCTAAGACCTAGAAGCTTTGATTCAATTAAGTCTCTATATACAACTCTAAATATGGTTTGTGGACATGTCCACCCACACCAAGCTCTACCACCTAATGCAGTTACCGCAAAAATACCTAAGAATAAAAGCATAAGTAAGAAAGGCATTAAATATAACTCTTGCATATCAAATGCAATACCCATTAGATGTAGTTGTTTTTTATCAAATGATAGTAGAAAAATATGATTTCCATTGATTGTAATAAATGGCACACTTAAAGAAATAATTGTTGCCAAGACATAAGCGTAATATCTTTGAATTCGATAAGAAGTTTTTGATTTTGTTGCAGTTTGTGCTTCCATGTCACTTTCCTGTCATTTTTTTTGTAATTATATATAAACAAAGCTTATAATAAACATAATAATCCATAAGTAAAACTTATAATATGCCCTAAATTTGAATTATTATTCAATTTTCTAATAGATATATTTTATTTAAAATAAACCTTCTTTTAGTAAAATTAATTAAAAAATTATTTAAAGGGAAGTGATGAAACTGAAATTACACCAGATAGATGCATTTACTGATACAACTTTCAAAGGAAATTCTGCTGCTGTTATTGTAATTGATGAGTGGCTATCTGATAAACTTATGCAAGAGATTGCTATAGAAAATAACTTGTCAGAAACAGCATTTGCTAAGAAGATTGATTTAAATACATATGAGATAAGATGGTTTTCTCCTATTACAGAAATAGATTTTTGTGGTCATGCGACACTCGCTACTGCATATGTTTTATTTGAAGAAGATAGTTCATTAAAGGAAGTGACTTTTATTGCAGAAGCAGTTGGAAGTTTAAAAGTTAGTCAGTTGGATGATGGTTATATAAAAATGGTATTTCCAAATAGAAAACCTCAGAAGGTAGATAAAATTCCACAAGAGTTAATAGATGGTTTATCTATTGAGCCAAAAGATGTACTAGTAAACCAACAAGCATATTTTGTTGTTTATCCTAAGGAAGAGGATATTTATAATATTCAAGTAGATTTGGAAGAGATTAAAAAATTAGGGCCTTTGGATGTAACAATAACTGCTAGGTCAAAAGAGTATGATTTTATATCAAGATATTTTTGGCCAGCAAATGGAGGAGTAGAAGATCCTGTAACTGGCTCTATGCATACAGGTGCAGCACCTTTATGGGCAGAGAGATTAAACAAAAATGAACTTTTGGCTTTTCAAGCTTCAAAGCGTGGAGGTTTTTTAAAGTGTAAAGTAGAGGAGAATCACGTTACTATTTTAGGAAAGGGCGTAAAGTATTTAGAAGGTTTTATAATAGTTTAAATTGTATTAAGAACAAAGAATTGTAGATAAAAATATAGAAGGAAAAAAGAAAAGTGGATAATTCAAAAGATAGATTACATAAAGTATTTTTTTATGGTTTATATATGGATGAAGAGATACTAAAAAGTAAAGGTGTTGAAGCAAGAGAAAAAATCATTGCTTGTGCAAAAGGGTATAAACTAAGAGTTGGAAAGATGGCTACACTTTTAAGAGATGAAAGTTCTAAGGCATATGGGATAGTTTACTCTTTGACATACGAAGAGATAGATAAGCTTTACAAAAATGCAGGTTTAACAGAATATGTAGTTGAATCATTAATAGTTGAAACAGAAGATAAAAAAGAGATTGCTACATTATGTTGTATTTTATTAGAACCTCCTAAAGAGGATGAAAATAATGAGAAGTATTTTAACTCTCTTGTAGAGTGTATGAAAAAATATAAGTTACCAATACCTAGTTTATAAAAAAATGCTATACTCTATTTTTAAATAATTATAAGGGTTTATTAAATGGATTCTATAAAAGAGTATTTTGCACAATATACCATTTCTACAAAAGTAGACAATGTAATAATAGTTCATTATCAAATATATGCAAACAAAGAGTTATCTTTTTTTGAAATGAAGGCTTCTTTCTTATATTTGTATAATGACTTTACTAGCAAATCTGTAGTTAGTAGATTTCAAGAACTTAAATCAGTTGCATCAGAAGATAAATATATTTCATCAATAAAAATAGATATTGACCATAAAAAAGAGTCTATAAGTATTGATAAAGAAGAGAATATAAAAGATTTAGAAATAGAAAACATAGTATTTAACGAAGCTATCAAACTTATAAAAGAGCATAGCAATGACTCTTATAAAGTAGTAAATCTTGATGCCCTTGAAAACGTAGCTTCACTAGAAGAGAAAGTAAATAAAGATTTTAAAATATTAAGCAATAAAGATATTTTAAATAGATTTAAAGAGCTAGGCTTAGAAGCTTATGAGTTAAGAGAGAAAAATGAATCTCTAGTTGCTATGACAAAAGGCTTATATAATGAAAAGATGTCAATTTATAAATCAATAGTAGTCAGTTTACTTCTTCTAATGGCAAGTGGTTTTTTAATAGCTTATATGTAATGTACTCCTTTTTTAAGGAGTACATTTTTAGATATTATGATTTTTTTACGTTTAAGTACATATGAATAATATCAAGAGACGCAGGTGTAATCCCTGATATTTCACTTGCATTGAAAAGTGTTGGTGGTCTGAACTTTTCTAGCTTTTCTACAACTTCGTTTGAAAGTCCTGGAATATCTTTATAATCAAAGTTTTCAGGTATTTTCATCTGAAGCATTTTTTTCATTTTTTCTATTTGTTTTTGTTGCTTATGAACATATCTATAATATTTCGCTTCAATAAGAATTTGCTCTTTTAAATAATCATCAGTATCAGCTAAACTAGGAACTAGTTTATCAAAGCTATTTTTATCTACAGTACTTCTTCCAACAATATCAATTAGATATGCTCTATCTTTGATTTTGTCTTGTCCTAATGACTCAAGAAGTTCTAGGTTCTCTTTTTTAGATGTAAACCATTCATTTGCCATAAATTCGACAGCATCATTTAATGTTTTTCTTTTAAATTCTACTTTTGATAAAGTTTCATCATCAATTAGACCTAGTTCATTTCCATATTTTGAAAGTCTTATATCGGCATTTTCTTCTCTTAAAAGAAGTCTATATTCAGCACGTGAGGTAAACATTCTATATGGTTCATTAGTTCCTTTTGTAACTAAATCATCAATTAAAACACCTATATATGCTTCATCACGTCTAAGTACAAATGGTTCTTTGCCTTCAATTGCTAATGAAGCATTGATCCCTGCCATCATTCCTTGGGCTGCTGCTTCTTCATAACCTGTTGTTGCATTTATTTGTCCTGCATTATAAAGGTTTTTGATTTTTTTAGTTTCAAGGGTATGTTTTAATTCTGTTGGATCAACATAATCATACTCAATAGCATATCCATATCTAATGATTTTTGCATTTTCTAAACCTTGAATTGAGTGAATCATCTCTTTTTGAACATCAATTGGTAAAGATGTAGAAAGACCATTTATATAATACTCTGTACACATTTCAGTTTGTGGTTCTAAGAATAGTTGATGTCTCTCTCTTTCTGCAAATCTATTTACTTTATCTTCAATACTTGGACAATATCTAGGTCCCGAACCTTGAATTTGACCTGTAAATAATGGAGCTCTATCAAAGTTTGAAGTAATAGTATCGTGAGTTCCTAGGTTTGTATATGTTATATAACAAGGAAACTGAGTAGGATTAAAGTTTGTTTTATCTGTTCTAAAAGAGAATGGTGTAGGTTTTTCATCTCCACCGTGTGCTTCCATTACATCAAAGTTTATAGATTTTGAATCAAGTCTTGCAGGAGTTCCTGTTTTAAGTCTCCCTACATTTAAACCTAATTCTTTTAATTGAACAGATAGTGTTGAAGATGGTAGTTCCCAAGCACGTCCAGCTTTATATTGGTTCTCTCCAATGTGAACAAGACCTCTCATAAAAGTTCCAGTTGTAAGGATTACTTTTTTTGCTTCAAATTTTTCACCTAGTCTAGTTTCTACACCATAAACTTCATTATCTTTTTCAAGTAAAAAGCTTACTTCATCTTGATAAACTTCTAGGTTAGGAGTATTATGACAAATTTTTCTCATATACTCTCTATATTTATCCATGTCAATTTGAGCTCTACTTCCTTGAACTGCAGCACCTTTACTAGCGTTTAATACTCTAAATTGAATACCTGTTGCATCAGTACAAAGTCCCATCTCTCCACCAAGAGCATCAAGCTCACGCACAAGGTGCCCTTTTGCTAAACCTCCAATTGCAGGGTTACAAGAGGCTGCTCCAATTTGTTCGACTAACATTGTAATTAGTAGGGTTTTTTGACCCATTCTAGCTGCTGCAAGTGATGCTTCTATTCCAGCATGACCACCACCAACTACTATAATATCGTAATTCATTAATTTCCTTTTTTTAAGAAGCCATTTGTTCAAATTCTTTACAATAACTACATTTTGATTTTTTGAACGACTTATGTTCTTTGGGGAAATTTCTTAGATAAATGTTTTCTTCCACTTATCTAAGAAATTTAAAAATTAGCTTCTCAATAATTTTTCGGTATTATAGCGAATTATTGAAAAAATACAAAGGACTATAGTGTTTACAGGTTTAATTCGTGAAATGGCTGAGGTTATTAGTCTTAAAAACAATTTTTTAACTTTAAAAGCAAAGCATAAAGCAAAACTAGGAGACTCTATTGCTGTTAATGGAGCTTGTCTTACTGTTGTGAGATTTTCTAGTGATACTTTTACAGTCGAGTTATCTCCTGAATCTCAAAAAATCCTTGCAATGGAAAACTATAGGGGAAAAGTACATATTGAACCTGCAATGATGATGGGTGATAGATTTGAAGGGCATATTGTTCAAGGACATGTGGATTGTCTAGGAACTATAAAAGCTATAAATAACAATGGAAATTCAACAGATTTTATAATCTCACTACCAAATGAATACTCAAAATATATTATTCCAAAAGGAAGTGTAACAATTGATGGTGTTTCTCTTACCGTAAATGATGTAATGACGGACTCTTTTAGATTAACAATTATTCCTCATACAGTTGAAAATACACTATTTAAAGGATATAAAGTTGGCACAAAAGTAAATTTAGAAACAGATATGTTCGCACGTTATATCTATAATATGTTCAAAGGAAAAGATAGTGATACTCTTACTTGGGACAAAGTAGATAATATAATGGCAAGATACTAAGAGTTTACAAAGATGAAAAGACGTCAATTCCTCGCAAGTTCAGCATTTGTTGGATTAAGTGTAACTTTAAACTCAAAAGAGAATAATAAAACAGAAGATGGTTTATCTTTTGTAGTTTTAGATGAGGTTCTTCAATTACTATTTCCTAAAACAAAAAATATGCCAAGTGCAAAAGAGTTTAATGCAATTGGTTTCTTAAAAGAGGTTAGCTCTCATAACTCTTTTGATAAAGATGATAAAGAGCTTCTTTTTCAAGGAGCTAGGGATTTTAATGATACTTTTCCTGAGTTTCTAAGTTCTAATAAAGATAAAAAACTTAGTTTTATTCAAAGTGCCAATGGAAGTTCATATGGTCAAGAGTGGTTAAACAAAGTTATATATTATGGAATTGAAGCAATGCTTAGTGACCCAATATATGGTGGTAATGTAAATGAAATAGCTTGGAAAAGTTTAGGACATGAAACAGGAAAGCCTCAACCAAAACAAAAATATGCGAGAAGAGTAATATGATGTATGATATTTGTATTATAGGAAGTGGAGCAGGGGCTGGACCAATTGCTTATGAACTTACAAAAATAGGAAAAAAAGTACTTATTTTAGAAAAAGGACCTGTATATACAGAAAAAGATTTCTCTAAAGATGAACTTGCATATGTACGACGAGATATTCTTACTCCTAATTTAAAGGATGAATATCACACTATTGAAGAGGATATTGATGGAGAGTGGACGAAGTTTCCTACTTATGAAACAGGTTGGAGTTTTTGGAATGGAAATATTTTAGGTGGTTCATCAAACTTCATGAGTGGTTATTTTCATAGACTTAAACCTGATGATTTTAGATTAAAGTCTGTGTATGGTGAATATGAAGGTGCAAATGTTGTAGATTGGCCTATTTCATATGATGAGTTAGAACCTTATTATACTAAAGTAGAGACTGAAGTAGGTGTCTCTGGAGAGATAACTAAATATAAACATCATGAGCCAAGAAGTACAGAAAAATACCCTTATGCTCCTTTGGCAGTTCAGCCAATATCAAAACTTATTGATAAAGCTTGTAAAGAGTTAGATTTTGTATCTTATAAAGTTCCAAGAGCAATTATCTCTTCTTCAAAAGAGCATAGAGATCCATGTTATTATTCAAATTATTGTGGTTCATATGCATGTTCTAGTGGTGCAAAAGGTAGTTCACGAGCTTCTTTATTAGCTGATGCATTAAAAACAGGGAACTTAACTATTATTGCTGATGCTTTTGTTTATAAATTAGATAGTTCAAAAGATGAGGTTACAAAAGCGCATTATTATACAAAACAGAGGATTTCTAAAGTTGTAGAGGCTAAATATTTTGTTATTGCAGCTCAAGCTGTTGAAAGTTCTAGGCTTCTATTAAATTCTAAAAATGAACACTTCCCAAATGGTTTGGCAAACTCTTCCGGTGAATTAGGTCGTAATATGATTTTTACTGGTGGTGGGATTGGATATGGAGAATTTGATGAATCCAATCTAACAAAAGAAGAACTTTTTACACAAGGACTTTTTGTGAATAGAGCTTTAAAAGATTGGTATTTTACAAAAGAGTTCAAAGGTGGAACTGTAGATTTTCTTTATGAACATGCAAACCCTATTAGAAAAGCAAACTCTTTGAGGTTTGATGAAGAGGGAGGCTTACTTTTTGGAGAAGCTTTACAAGATTCAATTTATGAAGGTTTTACAAAAAAAAGAACATTGAATTTTGAAGTATTTACTGACTGGATGCCAAATGACAACTGCTTTGTATCTGTAGATGAAAAGTATAAAGATAAGTTTGGAGTTCCTGTAGCAAATATTAGAATTGGAGCCCATGAACAAGATGTAAAAGTAGGAAGATTTTTAGCTTCTAAAGCTATGGAAGTTTTAAAACAAATGGGTGCAAAAAATATAGATGTAAATATTTCACCTCTACCTTCTCAAAACTTACAAGCAGGTGGCTGTAGATTTGGAGAGGATCCTAAAACTTCTGTTTTAAATAGATATTGTCAATCTCATGATTTAAAAAATCTTTTTGTAACGGATGGTAGTTTTATGCCTACGGGTGGTTCTGTTCCTCATACTTGGACAATATATGCAAACTCATTTAGAGTTGCTGATTATATGAAGACTATTTTATAACTTTTCCTGTAAGTTCTTTTTTTAAGATTTCTTTTTTAGGTTTTTCTTTTTGAATCTTTTTATAAACAAAAAAAGCTTTTTGTTTAAAGACTTTGGCATAAGGCATAATTGTCGCTTCTTGAATATCTTGCATCTTTTTTATTGAGACTACACGTCCAACTTTTAAACCTTCAAAAAAGATATTATCCATTCCAGAAGTTATAACTTCATCACCTTTTTTAATATCAAACCAATTAGGAATAAATTTTGCAACTAAAAGGTGCCCTTTTTTAGAAGCATGGATAATTCCAGGAGCTTTATTTTCTCCAATAAATATTGCGTAATTAGACTTTTCATTTCCATTTAGTAAGGCTTTTGCTTTTCCATCTTTATTTACTACAATCCCCGCAGCATATTCATCAGAAATAACACCTAAAATAGAGTTGTCTTTTTTTTCTAAATCTAGCCATACTTTAGTGTAGTCATCAAAATCAATATATGATAAAACTTTTGTAAATTTAATTTGATTTGTAGTAGAGTTTGGGCTTTTTACAGTTTCAAGTAGTGTATCTAGCTCTTTTTTTGAAGCTTCATATAGAAGTTTGTAGTTTTTTAACTCTTTATTCTCTTTTTGTAGAGTTTCAATGTTTATCATTTGATTGAAGTATAGATCTTTTGTCTCTTTTAATGAGGCAGCTGAATCTATATATAGTTTTTTAATAGAGTCAAAAGGGTTAATATTTCTAGCAACTACCTTGTCTACCTCAAAGATGTAACCAAGGCTGATTGCTAGAAAAAGAATAAAAAATATAAATTTATTCATTAGAAATTAATTTTAATAAAGCATCCTGATCTAATACATTGCTTGTTCCATAAGCAACCGCTAATAGTGGTTCATCAGCAACTCTAACTGGAAGTTTGATAATATCTGCTAAATATTTGTCAAGTCCTCTAATCAATGCTCCTCCACCTGTAAGAATAACACCGTTATCAACAATATCACTTGCTAAATCAGGTGGCATCTCTTCTAATAAAGAACGTACAGCAGATACAATCTCTCTTAATGGTTCTTTAATGGCAGTTCTAACACCTTCACTTCCTAATTCAATAGTTGAAAGTAATCCAGAGTTATCTCTACCTTTTACTTTGATTTTTAGTTCTTGGTCTTGCTTTATTGCAGAACCAATTTCTATTTTGATATTTTCAGCAGTTCTTTCACCAATATAAAGATTATAGTTTTGTCTTACATACTCCATAATAGCTTTGTCAAATCTATCTCCAGCTACTTTAATTGATTTACATAATACAAGTCCACCAAGTGAAGTTACACCAATCTCAGTTGTACCACCACCAATATCAACAACAACATATCCAGATGGATCAGAAACTGGGATTCCAGCTCCAATAGCAGCTGCCATAGGTTCTTCTACTAAGAATACTTCTCTTGCTCCTGCACTTAAAGCAGACTCTTTTACAGCTTTTCTTTCAACTTGTGTGATACCATAAGGGATACAAATTATGATTCTAGGTCTAATAAATGATTTTCTTGCATGTGCTTTTTCAATAAAATATCTAATCATTCTTTCTGTCATCTCAAAATCTGCAATAACACCATCTTTCATAGGTCTAACAGCAGTAATATTTAGAGGTGTTTTACCAATCATTTGTTTTGCTTCTTGTCCAACTGCTAGAATTTTATCTTTTCCATATCTATCATTTTGAACTGCAACTACTGAAGGCTCGTTAATTATGATACCTTTTCCTCTAATTGATACAACAGTATTAGCTGTTCCTAGGTCTATTGCCATATCATTTGAAAATACGCCGATTACCTTGTCTAATAACATTTATTTCCCTTTTGTCTAAGCTATTTTTGGTTCATTTTCTTTTGTTACAACATCTTTTGTGATAATTACTGTTTTATCTTTAAATGTTGGAAGGTCATACATAATATCTAACATAATATCTTCTAAAATTGATCTTAGTCCTCTTGCTCCTGTTTTTCTTTCAATAGCAAGTCTTGCAATCTCTTTTAAAGCATCTTCTTCAAACTCTAATGAAACATTATCCATTTCAAATAGTTTTGTATATTGCTTGATTAAAGCATTTTTTGGTTCAGTTAAAATATGAACCATATCATCTTCAGAGATTTCATTTAAAGTAGCAATCATATGAAGTCTACCGATTAATTCTGGAATAAGACCATATTTTACTAAATCATGTGCTTCAACTTCAGAGATGATGCTATCATCATTTTTACTCTTTTTTTCTTGGTTGAAACCTAATACGTTTCCACCTTGTTTTTTCTTGATAATCTCTTCAAGACCATCAAAAGCTCCACCACAAATAAATAGGATATTTGTAGTATCAACTTGGATAGCATCTTGACCTGGGTGTTTTCTTCCACCTTTTGGTGGAACATTTACAACAGAACCTTCAATGATTTTTAAAAGTGCTTGTTGTACACCTTCTCCTGAAACATCTCTTGTAATAGATCTATTTTCACTCATACGTGCTACTTTATCAACTTCATCAATAAAGATAATTCCTGTTTCAGCTTTTTTTACATCACCATTTGCTGCTTGAATAAGTCTTGTAACAACATTTTCAACGTCATCACCAACATATCCAGCCTCTGTTAAAGATGTTGCATCTGCTATTGCTAAAGGTACATCTAAATGTTTTGCAATAGTTTGAGCTAATAGAGTTTTACCTGAACCTGTAGGTCCAATTAAAAGTACATTTGATTTATTAATCTCTATATCATCTTCTTCAATTTCATCTTTTCTAAAAATTCTTTTATAGTGGTTATAAACAGCTACTGATAAAACTTTTTTAGCTCTATTTTGACCAATAACATAATCATCTAAAATCTCTTTTAGCTCAGCAGGGGTTTTAAGCTCAATAGCTGAAGCTTCTACTTCTTCATTAAAATTTTCTGTATCACTAGTTTGAGGAACTTTTCCACTAACCATAATCTCATGTGCAGCATTTACGCAAGATTTGCAGATACAAGCATTGTCTCCTGAGATTATTGGATTATCATTAGAATCTTGTGCTCCACAAAAATCGCATTCAAGTTGACTCATATAAAACTTTTCTCCTATTTTCTATTAAAAGGTATTCCACGCTTTGTTGCAATAACAAAGTTTGCAAGTTCGTGAACATATTGGTTATCATTTGTTTCTAGTAGCTCTTTTGCTACATCAGCAATTGGATTTCCTGATTCAAAAATAGCTCTATATGCTTTTTTAACTGCATCAATATCTGCTCTATCTTTAAATCTTCTTCTTAGACCATTTACATTTAGTCCTCTAAGTACTGCTCTATTCCCTTCTGCTAAACAAAAAGGAGGGATGTCTTGAGTAACAACTGAACCACCTGCAATCATTGCATTTGCACCTAGTTTACAAAATTGATGAATAGGTGTAAGTCCACCAACTACTACATTGTCATCAACTTCTACATGTCCTGCAAGTGTTGCAACATTTGCAAATACACAATTGTTTCCTACAATTACATCATGTGCAACGTGAGTATATCCCATGAATAGGTTGTTGTCTCCAATCTTTGTGATTGAACCTCCACCTTCTGTACCTGGGTTGAAAAGTGTATATTCTCTAATTTTATTATTGTTACCAATGATAAGTTCTACATCTTCTCCTGCAAATTTTAAATCTTGTGGGATTGTTCCAATTGCAGCATGCGAAAATATCTGATTGTTTTCTCCAATTGTTGTTTTGCCTTCAACAACTGTATGAGAACCAATTGTAGTTCCATTGCCAATTTTTACGTTTTTTCCAATAATTGTAAATGCTCCAATAGTGATATTATCACCTAATACTGCACCTTCTTCAATTATTGCTGTTTTATGAATATTATTCATTTTTTACCTATTGTTTTTTTTATCTTTAAAATATAAATTATTTGTCTACTACCATAGCTTTAAGTTCTGCTTCTGCAACTAGATTATCGTCAACATAAGCTTTACCATCAAGTACAATTAGTGTTCCTCTTAGTTTTTTAATTTCAATTCTATATTCAAGTTTATCACCTGGCTTTACAGGAGTTCTAAATTTAGCTTTATCAATACTCATGAAATAGATAACTTTATTTGCAAGTTCTTCTTTTGTAAGATCATTGCTTTTTAGTGCTAAAACTCCACCTGCTTGCGCCATACCTTCAAGAATCATAACTCCTGGATAAATTGGGTGTCCAGGGAAGTGTCCCATAAATGCTGGTTCTGATATTGAGATATTTTTATATCCTACAATTCTTTTACCTTTTTCCATCTCCGTAATTCTGTCTACTAATAAAAGTGGGTATCTATGTGGTAAAATTTCTTGAATTTCCATTACGTCTAACATTCTTGTATCCTATATGTTTGTATATGTGTTTTAAAAAGTCATATATTTTATCTAAAAAAAAATTAGTTTTTGATTATATTAGCGACATTTTTAGAAGAGCCATATTTGAGGTATTTTCGTAAGGTTTCTGAATTTTTCAAATAATTATCTCTGTTCATATTTTTATATTCATTTAGAAGGTTTTCTACGTTTACATCTTCTTGGAAAAACTCTTTGTGAATAGGCTCTTTACCCATTTTATGGAAAAAGATATTTGCAAGTCCAATAAATGGGAGTTTCACAAACTGTCTTCCAATAAAATAATCAAGTTTTTTTGCCACATAAGACATAACAAATGGAGTTCCAATTATAGAAGCTTCAAGTGTCGCAGTTCCTGAACAAATAAATCCAAATTCTGCTTCTTTTAGAGCTGTATGAGCGTCATTTGAGACAGTAAAAGATGATATGTCACCATAAGTTTTTTTTATATATACATCATCAAATTTTGCTGGAATAATTAAGATATGTTCTTTATCTTTTATCTGTTTTGTAAGTTCTCTAAAAACATCCATATGATTTATGATTTCAGTTTTTCTACTTCCTGGCATGTATATGATTTTATTGCTTTTTTCAAGAGTCATTTTATACTCTGTAATCTCATCAAGAAGAGGGTGTCCCACATAAGTGATTTTCTCTTTATTACTATATAATTCACTCTCAAAAGGAATTATGGAGCAAAGTTTTGTGCAATATTTTTCTAACTTTTGTACTCTACCTTTTTTCCACGCCCAAGCTTGTGGAAGGATATAGTAGATTATCTCTTTATCTGGATATCTCTCTTTAAGTTTTTTTGCTAAAGGTAGATTAAACCCTGAACTATCCATAAGAAGTACTTTGTCACAATCTTTAGCTAATTCTACAAGTTCATCTCGAAGTTTAAAAAAGAATCTTAATTTTTTTATAGCGTCAATAAAACCCATAATAGCAAGATGTGTTAAGTCATATAAAGGTTTTCCTAACTCTTTATCAAATACTCCTACAAGCTCAATATCATCACTTAAATGCTTTTTCAATTCTTTTAGATGAATATTTGATGAAGTCTCCATTGCACAAACTAGAAGCTTCATATGATTACCTCTTTTACATCTTCATATGTTACAGCATTTAAATCAATTTCATATTTACCGTCTATTACTTCATCTATAATTACTATTGCCGATAGTCCATAGGGATTATTTGTGATTTTGTTTCTTATATTTAATTCTGATTCAAAAGTAGGGGGATTGAAGATTAAATCTTTTACCGTTTTATATGAGCTATTTCCTATTTCATTGAATATTTTTAGACTTAGAACTTTTACTTCGTCTCTATTTAGATATGCTATTTCATCTTTTTCATACTCTATTCTTCCATTCATTTTTTTTCTATTTAAAACTGAATAGCAAAGGAAGTATGAAGGAGCTATTTTCTTATCAATTTTCATTGTTCCACTTAGAAGTCTGTAATTTAGGAATCTTTGTTTTATGATTTTGTATGGAATATTTTGTTCTTCTAAGTCATCTCTTTTTTTGTATAATTCTAGTCTGCTTTCTATTGATTCAGGAAGTATTTGATTAGAGATAGGAGAGAACATTTCATCCATTAGCTTTTTTTGTTGTTCTCTTTGCTGTGTTAAGCCAAAAAGACAGCCACAATAGTTTTGTCTATAGAGTGAATGCTCCTTTACAACTTCTCCTTGTGTTTGTGTTCCACTACCACTTCTATAATCTTTGAAAATAAATTCACAGGCATATTTTTCTGTAAGCTGAGCTCCAATTTTTTCTAATTTATCTTGAGATTTCTTTGGAGATATTAAAAGGGTAGTTGTAAATTTGTCATGTCCTAGTTCGATCGCTTTTTTTACACTTGTTTCAAGTCTATCATCAAAACAGACTGTACATCTATCCCCTTTTTCTGGTTCATTTTCTAAACCTTTTACTTTTTTTAGCCATTGTTCTAGGTTGTATGGACCTTCTAGAAGCTCGATACCGAGCTTTTTACATGAGTACTCAACATCTAAGTATCTAAGGCGATATTCATTATATGGATGAATATTAGGATCATAAAAAAATCCAACAAGTTTCTCTTCTGGATACTCTTCTTGAATTCTTTGTAAAAAATAGTGCGAATCAACTGAACAACATATATGAACTAACAAATAATACCTTTGGTTTTTTAATTTATGAAATTTTTTGTATTATAGTGTAAATTTTTAAAACAAAGGATAAGCTATAAAGAAGTTAATATATTTTATATGTTTTTTATTATTTACTGGGTGTGCAATAAATCAACCAAAACAAGTGTCAAGTGCAACTATTTTAATAAAAACACCAAAAATGAAATTTTATGATAAAGGGTTTATCTCTAAATATGATGATTATACAGAAATACAAGTTTTTTCAGCAGGAAAAACAGTACTAACTCTAAAAGTATATGAAGACCAAGTTTGTAGAGATACTTTTGAATGTCAAAGTTCAAAAGTTTTTAATAGTGAATATCTATCTTCAAACTATAAAGATGATTTTTTAAAAACTCTTTTTGATAAAGAAGAGAAAGAGTTAATTCATCGTGATAAAGAAAATGGAATTTTAATAAAAATCAAAAAAGATTAATTGTACAATCGCAAAAAATATTCAAGGAAATATAAATGAAATATGTTGGAGCACACGTAAGTGCAAGTGGTGGCGTTTTTAATGCCCCAATAAACGCAAGAGAGATAGGATGTAAAGCTTTTGCTCTATTTGTAAAAAATCAAAGACAATGGGCAGCAAAAGATTTTGATACAAAAACTTTAAATAAATGGTTTGAAGAGATGGAGAAAACAGGTATAGAAGCTAAGCATATCTTACCTCATGACTCTTATCTTATTAACTTAGGTCACCCAGAAGAAGAAAAAAGAGAAAAGTCTTTAAATGGATTTATTCATGAGATAGAAAGATGTGAGATATTAAAGCTTGATAGGTTAAATTTTCACCCAGGTTCTCACTTAAGAAAAATATCTGAAGAAGAGTGTTTAGATAGAATTGCACTATCTTTAAATCAAGCAATTGATGCTACAAATGACATAAAAATGGTTATTGAAAATACAGCAGGTCAAGGCTCAAATTTAGGATACAAATTTGAACACCTAGCACATATTATAGATAAAGTAGAAGATAAATCAAGAATAGGTGTATGTATAGATACTTGTCACATGTTTACAGCTGGATATGACATCAGAACAAGAGAAGCATATGATAAAACATGGAAAGAGTTTGATGATATCGTTGGACGAGAATATTTAATGGGAATGCACCTAAATGATTCAAAACCAGAATTAGGTTCAAGAGTAGATAGACACGACTCTCTAGGAGTTGGGAAAATCGGATGGGATGCATTTAAATTCATTATGAATGATGATAGAATGGATGATATCCCAATGGTACTAGAAACTATCAACGAAGAAATCTGGGCAGAAGAAATTCAAGCACTTTATGATTTAGTAGAGAAGTAATATACTTCTTTGCTAAAACCCTTTCTTTTTACATTTATCCCCTAAAATTAATTGACTTTTTATAAAAAGAGACTAAAATTCCATAAAAGTTTTATAGATATGAAGGATTATTATGTCAAAAATAGGAATTTTAGTAGCTAGTTCAAACAATAACTTGAAGCTAGGAAAAAGGCTTGCTGAACTTGCAAGTGAGTTAAGTGTAGAGACTGAACTTATTGATTTAGTAGATTTAAACTTACCTCTTTATAATACAATTGAGCAAGAGAAAAATGGTATCCCTGATGCTGCAAAAGCTTTAGCTGAGAAAATTTTATCTTTAAAAGCGTTTATTGTAGTTGCTCCTGAGTACAATGGTGTTATGCCAGCAGTTTTAAATAACGCAATGGCGTGGACTTCTGTATCAACTGATAATTGGAGAGATGCTTTCAATGAAAAAGTTGTAGGTCTTGCAACTCACAGTGGTGGTGGAGGTACAAAAGTACTTCAAGCTATGAGAATTCAGTTCCAACACCTTGGAGCAAATATCTTAGCAAGAGAACTTCTAACATCATATGAAAAAGCATTAAATGAAGATTCTGCTAAAAATATGATAGTTCAACTAGATAAACTTTCAAGAGCTTAGGCTCTTGGAAAACTCTATAATCTAAAAAAGAGTATAATACTTTTTATCTTTTTATTATAGAGTTTTTATGGAACATATTCTAAGCGCACTTATTCCAATCTTTTTACTTATTTTAATTGGTTACTATTTTAAAAGAATAAAGTTTCCATCAAATGATTTTTGGGCGAATGCTGATAAATTAACTTACTTTGTTTTAATGCCCTCACTTCTTATATATAAACTCTCAACAGCAGATTTACAAGGGTTAGAAGCTTTTGATTTTGTTCTTACAGGAATTTTAGCGATTTTCTTTATTCTGGTTTTTACTGTAGTTATAAATTTTAGAACAAAAACTGCAGGAGCACCTTTTTCTTCTATAGTACAAGGCTCAGTACGGTTTAATACCTATGTCTTTTTAGCTCTTATTTCAGCTATGTTTGGAGATGAGGGTATAGCTCTTGCTGCACTTTTGATTACCTTTGCAATACCTTTTATAAATTTTATTTGTATTACTATTTTTGCAATTTATGTAAATGATGAAAAGGCTACTTTAAAAGGTCTTATAAAATCAATTATCACAAATCCTTTGATTGTAGCTTGTGTGATTGGTGGGAGTATCAATTATATTGATTTAGACTTACCCCTTGTGGCTTTAAATGTACTAAAAATATTAAGTGCTTCAGCTTTACCTATGGGACTTTTATCTGTTGGATTTGCTCTTGATTTATCTTCTATAAAAGAGGCAAAGTCAGAGTTAATAGTAGCATCTTTTTTAAAGCTTGTGGCAATGCCTATTATTATGTTTGGTTTTGGAAGAATGTTTGGCTTAGAGACACTTTTATTAAGTATAGTTCTTATCTTTGCTGCGATGCCAACAGCACCTTCTTCTTTTATTTTGGCAAGACAGCTTGGAGGAGATACTAAATTAATGGCGTCTATTATTACTCTACAGACTCTTCTATCTTTGGTGTCTGTGTCTTTTCTTCTTGGATTACTTCCTCTTTTATAGGTTCTTTTGAAGATAGTTTCACAAGAAGTTCTTTACTCTCTTCATCTCCTTTGTTTACTAGGATATTAAGAAGTTTTAATCCTTTTTCTTTATTGTATCTATTCCCTTTGCATTTTTCACATAGATATATTTTTACTAATTTTTTTTGTGCAGGGGTATAATCTTTTGCAGCTGCTTTTTCAAAATAGTTTAAAGCTTTTACCTTATTAATTGAAACCTCATTTTTAAAGTAACCATGTTCATAAATATTTCCTAAATGAACTAATCCCGAAACCTCTCCTAAAGAATCAAGTTTTTCATATAAAGCAATAGCCTTTTTTGTATCTTGAACTACTACAGGGCTTATCATATGTAGATTTGCAAAAGCAAACTCTTTGATACTCTTTATATCATTGTTTTGGATTAGTTTTTTGTACCAAAATATTGATTTTAATTTATTTTCATATTTATATATTTCTGCAAGTTCTCTTTGTGCAAAAATATTTTCATTATGTGCTAGTTTTTCGTAGATTGATAAAGCTTCTTTTTTAGAAGAACTTAGTGCTTTTGTAAGTAGTATTTTATGCTCATCTTCTATATTTTCATTTGATATTTGTTTGATTCTTTTTTCTAATAAAGATACTTTTAAAGAAGAGTTTTTAAAATAAGAGGCATTACTTTTATAAAAAGAGGCAAATTTTTCTAAAAGTTTTTTGTCATCTAGTATTAATACATTTTCAAAATCTTTTTCAAAAAACTCTATTTGTTCTTTTTTATAAATAAACTCTTCAATATAATAGTGGTTTTTTGAAACTCTTTGCTTCTGTTTTATTTGTTTGATAGAACTTTTTTGAACTTCTTTATTTGAACAAGCTGTAAACAAAAAGAGTGACACAATTAAAAAAATGGCATTTCTCATAGATAACCTTTAATATTTTTGTTGTAATATATTAATATATTCTTAGTTTTAAGGAGTTGAAAAAATGATTTTTTTAGTTGTTTTTGGATTGATTGCAATTATTGTAATTGCTTTAAATATGAAAGATAGTGCAAACTTAGAAAAGATAGAGACTTATTTAAAAGCACAAGATTGCAAAAATATAATTTATTCAAAAGGCGCTTACAAGGGAGTGTGTAAAGATTCAGTTATACAAGTAGGTAATAGTTTCTCCGTAGATATAGAGAAAAATAAAACAATTTTCAAGTTTGATAAAATCAAAAATTTAGATGAAAAAGAGTTTGTAATTATAATAAATAATTCATATAATATAGAGTTTAAAGATGAAAAAAATAAAAAGAGCTTTTATAAAAGCTTAAAGGAAAAATTAAATAAATGAATGAAATAAAAGATTTTATAAATGCAAAAGATGTAGAAAAATCTACGTTTTTTAAACAATTAAAATGCTCAAAAGATGAAGCAAAAATTTTACAATATATTACAAAAGAGTATATAACAGGACGGGATACTTTAGTCGTAATTGATATCTTAACAGAGTTTTATGATATTAAAACTTTTGAACACTTGGAAAAGATACAGTTAATAAAGTCTCTTTTAGAGTTTGGTTGGTTAGTTCAAAATAGTTTTGATCATATAAAATTAAGTGAAACATCACAGCTTGAGTTATTGAATTCAGCTGTTTCTTTGTCTCCAGCTTTTCTAAAACTTTTAGAAAAAGGACAAGTAGAGTTTGTGCTTCCTGAGATTAAAAAGTATGAAGACCATCTAGAATATTTACAAGATCAGTTTTTTAAAATAGATTTAGCACAGCAATTAAATCTTGTAAAAAGAAATCTTGATGAAAACTCGCCAAATATTAATAGACTAAAATCAAAATTAACTCTACTTGAAAATAGAATTAAAGATAGAGTTGAAAAAACAGATAATGATATTATGCTTGAAGACTTTTTTAAAAATAATGAATTAAATGAACAAGAACAAATGCTTTTTTTAGCTCTATTAAAAGAGGAGTATTCAGGAGGAGATGGAACAATTAGAGATATGAACTCTTTGATTGATTTGGTATCTCAAGATGATTATGAAAAGATAAAATATAGATCGCTACTTGAGGAAGGTTCAAACCTTGTATCAAATGCTCTTGTTGATTATGATGAGGTTTTAACTCCTTTTGGTGGGATCAATAGAAACTTTTATATTCCAGATGATATTCTTTATAAAATTTCACATCCAACTAAAAAGAAGACAAGAAATAGAAAAATAAAACTTGACACACTGATAAAAGAACAAGATACTTTTGAGTTAATCTCTACAAATAAAACACTAGATGATGTTGTTTTAAATGAAAAGACAAGAGAGATTTTAGATGATCTGTTAAAACAAGTGGATAAAGATGTTTTTAACCTTTTAAAACAATGGGGTATAAAAGACAAAAAAAGAGGAATTGAAGCAAAAATTATATTTTATGGATTTGCTGGAACTGGTAAAACTTTAACAGCTCTTGCTTTAGCTAAGTCTTTGAAAAAACAGGTTCTTAGTTTTGATTGTTCTAAGATTTTATCAATGTATGTTGGTGAGAGTGAAAAAAATGTAAGAGCAATTTTTGATAAATATTATGAACTTAGGGATAAGAGTAAATCTGAGCCAATCTTATTATTAAATGAAGCTGACCAGTTTTTAAGTTCACGTACAACTTCAAGTGAAAGTGGAAGTGAAAAAATGCATAACCAGATGCAAAATATTTTCTTGGAACAAATAGAAAGATTTGATGGTATTTTAATAGCAACTACAAATCTTTTAGAATCTTTAGATAAAGCATTTTCAAGAAGATTTAACTATAAAATTGAGTTTAAAAAACCTAATTTAGAACAAAGAGTTGAGTTATGGGAAAAGCTACTTCCTTCAAATCTTCCACTTGATAAGAATTTTGATTTAAAAGAGTTGTCAAAACATGAATTAACTGGTGGACAAATAGAAATGGTCATAAAAAATACAGCTTTTAAAGTTGCAGTACTTGACGAACCAATCTTTACAATAAAAGCTTTTGAAGAACAAATTGAAAAAGAAAAATCAGGACAATTTGATTCAGAAAATAAAGTAGGTTTTTTCTAAAACCTACGCTTTTTTTGATTAATGTCATTTGAATGTCATCTTATTTCATTAAAATAATCTTAAATAAAATTTTAATTATTCTATAGGTAAAAGCTGTTATTTAGGCTAAATAACTACTTATAAGACGAGCTTTATAAGTTATTAGATATTATCTTTAAGTAATTAATAAATTTAATGAAGGATTAAAGATGACACACATGGAGTTTTCTCATCCGTACTTTGGTGCTTTTTTTATGTTTGTATTAACATTTGGTGCTTTTATTGCAGTTGTAGCAATTGCAAGAGTGATTGGTAGAAGGTTAGCAAGACTTGATACTGAAAAATTAAAGTCCTCTCTTTATGAGTGTGGACCTGAAGTTACAAAGCAACCAAGTAGTGTTTCTGTACAGTTCTATCTTATGGCACTTCTATTTATCCTATTTGATATTGAAATCATATTTATGTTTCCATGGGCAGTTGATTTTAAACTTTTAGGCTGGTTTGGTTTTATTGAAATGATTCTGTTCATAATTTTACTAACTATTGGATTTATTTATGCATGGAAAAAAGGAGCGCTTGAATGGCACAGCATAAAGTAAACTATTTAAAAGATGGTGGGGCACCTATTGCTCTTACGACCATTGATAAAGTCGTTAACTGGGGACGGTCAAACTCAGTTTGGCCTATGACATATGGATTAGCCTGTTGTGCAATCGAAATGATGGCAACAGGAGCTTCTAGATATGACTTTGATAGGTTTGGAACTATCTTTAGAGCCTCTCCACGACAAGCAGATTGTATTATCGTAGCAGGAACTCTTACCAAAAAACATGCAGAGTTTATGAGAAGGTTATATGACCAAATGCCAGACCCTAAATGGGTTATCTCTATGGGATCCTGTGCAAATACGGGTGGAATGTTTAATACCTATGCAACAGTTCAAGGCGTTGATAGAATTATTCCTGTGGATATTTATCTTCCTGGATGTGCACCTAGACCTGAAACTTTACAGTATGCACTTATGATGCTTCAAAAGAAGATTAGAAAAGAGAGTGCCTTTAAAGGGATTAAAAAGAAGAGGTTAGTGTAATGAGAAAATATACTCCTAAAAACGATGTTCAAAAGAAATCATATTTCAATGATAGGTTTTATGTTGCACCTGAAACTCCAAAAAAGAATGTGTCAGAAGATGAAATCTATGCAAAAGATGTAGAGCTTTTATCTCAAAGCGTAGAGCTTTTAAATTCTTATATAGAAATTGATGAATTAGTAGTTTTTATAAATGCAGAAGATAATATAAAAGCTCTTACTATTTTAAGAGATGAGTTAGAGTATGAATCATGTATGGAAATATCTGCCATTGATTATATATCAACTCGAGGTGGATTTGAAATTTTTTATGAAATGTTATCTTTCACAAAAAGAAAAAGAATAAGAGTAAAAACTTTTATTAGGCAAAAGCAACCTTTAGAGTCTGTATATTCAGTTTTCAAAATGGCAAACTGGGCGGAGAGAGAAATGTATGATATGTATGGGGTAAAAATAGTAAATCATCCAAACATGAAAAGAATTATTATGCCTGATGATTGGTATGATTATCCTCTTAGAAAAACATATCCACTAACTGGTGATGAGGCAGCCTCTTGGTATGAGATTGATAAGATCTTTGGAAAAGAGTATAGGGATGTAGTTGGTCCTGAGGTTAGAGATTGTGCAAATGTTGACAGATATGATACAGAGCGTTTCTCAAGACTTGGTCATGAAGTTCCATATGGAACAGATATTACTGATGGTAAAGAACCTGAACATACTCCACTTGCTTATCAAGAAGAGGGCGGAGTTCCTATTCTTAAAAAACTTCATGAAGATAAATCAGTAACATTAAAAGAGAAGAGGTAAAAAAATGAATCAATCAGTAAATAGATTAAAACCTTTCTTTGAAAATATTCACTTTGAGAGAGAAGATAACACAATGGTTGTTAACCTTGGTCCTCAGCACCCTTCTTCTCATGGACAGATGAGACTTATCTTAGAACTTTCAGGAGAAGAGGTTGTAAAAGCAAGACCTGGTGTAGGGTATCTTCATAGAGGTATGGAGAAAATGGGTGAGAATATGATGTACAATGAGTTCTTACCTACAACAGATAGAATGGATTATATTGCCTCTACATCAAATAACTATGGTTATGCTTTAGCAGTTGAAAAATTACTTGAAATTGAAGTTCCTAGACGAGCTGAGATTATTAGAACAATGTTAGTTGAATTAAATAGACTTTGTTCTCATGTCTTTTGGCTTGCTTGTCATGCTCTTGATGTTGGAGCAATGTCTGTATTTCTTTATACCTTTAGAGATAGAGAATTTGCAATGGACTTGATAGAAGACTATTGTGGAGCAAGACTTACTCATAGTGCCGTTAGAATAGGTGGAGTTCCTTTAGACTTACCAGAAGGATGGTGTGAAAAGTTAGAGAAATACTTGAAGAATCAAGAAACAGAAATAGAAAAATATGAAGGTCTTTTATCTGAAAATAGAATTTGGAGAATGAGACTTGAAAATGTTGGAATTATTGATGAAAAGTTAGCAAAAACTTGGGCTTGTTCAGGAGTTCCTTTAAGAGGAGCTGGTGTTAAATGGGATTTAAGAAAAGAGATGCCTTATGGTCTTTATGCTGAGTTAGATTTTGATGTTCCAATTGCTTCAACAGGTGATTCATATGGAAGATATAAATGTTATATGCAAGAGATGAAAGAGACTATTAAAATTTTAAGACAGTTAATTCCTATGTATAAAGAGAGTTCATGTGAGCTTATGGCTCATGCCCCTGAATATATCTCTGCTTCAAAAGAGGATATCATGACTCAAAACTACTCTTTGATGCAACATTTTGTTTTAGTAACTCAAGGAATGAGACCACCAAAAGGTGAAGTTTATGTTGCCACAGAGTCACCAAAGGGTGAGTTAGGATATATGGTTGTAAGTGACGGAACACCATATGCTTATAAGATGAAGTTAAGAGCACCATCTTTTTGGCATACAGGAATTTTTGAAGATTTATTACCAGGTCACCAATTAGCTGATGTTGTAACTATTATTGGTAGTATGAATATCGTTTTCGGTGAAATTGATAGGTAAGGAGAAGTTATGAAAAGATATGATTTAAGACCATTAAAAGATAATTTCTATGACAGAATGTTAGAGCTTATAGATAAGGATATAAAGGAAGGAGAAAATGCTATTTTCCTTTTTGAGATTGGTGATTTTTCACATATTCAAAAAAGTTCTGATGTGATTTATGAAGCTGGATATACCTTGATGAATTCGTTAAAGTTTAATGAAGTAGATTGGACAATTGTTGTAAAAAAAATAAAACCTGAACAAAAACCAGAGCAGTCTGGTGAAGAAGAGTAGAATATGAATATAAAAGAAATTATTGCAAAGAGTGATTATATTATAACGTTTGGAACTTTCTTAGCAAGTGATAACGTAGAGATCCAAGAATCAATTATTGAAGCGATTGCTAAAAATACAGCAGAGTTTGTATATATGCATCCAATTGATAATGTTGACCTAAAGGTTTATTACTCTCAATTTATAAAGTACGAGGTGGGAAGTGAAGAAGGAATTGCTTCATTACTTCTTGATACTTTTGTAAAAGAGGCCGATGAAAAAGTACAAAATTATATAGATGATTTAGATATTGGATATATTTCAGCAGAAAGTTCAGCTGGTGAAGAAGAGTTTGAAGAAGCATATGAAAGAGGACTTGAAAAGTCTGAAAAAACATTGATTATTGGAAGAGATATTTTCTCTCATGATAGAGTTGAGAATATTACAAAAATTCTTTCAGTGATTAGAAAATATTCAGATCTAACTATAGTTTCATTAGACCCAGAATTTCAAAACATTTTAAATGATGCTTGTGATGAGAGCTTTGAAGAAGTAGAAGAATTAGATTCATATAATGGAACAGTTATTTATAGAACTTATGGGGAAGAGAATACTGATATTTTAGTTGGAAGTGAATCTTTTGCAAGAATTGCAAAAGTTACAAATGAAGATGAAGTATTTATAAAAACTCCAAAAGGAAAAGTTCAAAGAAAGTTTGTAGTTGATAAAGATTTATATGGAACTATTGCTCTTTGTGCAATGAATAGTGATGATTCAAGTTGTTTATCTGGTGGATACCGATATAAGCAAGTAAAAATTGAAAAGGTTGTTGATAATGAGTGAATTGATTACTTTAACAATTGATGGAAAGAGTTTACAGGCTAAAGATGGAGAAACTATCTTAAATGTAGCAAGGGCAAATGATATTTTTATTCCTGCAATTTGTTATATTACTAGATGTTCTCCAACTCTTGCTTGTAGACTATGTTTAGTAGAAGCTGATGGTAAACAGGTTTATTCTTGTAATGCAAAAGCAAAAGAAGGTATGACAATTACAACTCATACTGAAAACATCAAAAAAGAGAGACGGGCTATTATGGAGGTTTACGATGTAAACCATCCATTGCAGTGTGGAGTTTGTGACCAAAGTGGAGAGTGCGAATTACAAAACTACTCTTTATATATGAAGGTTGATTCTCAAAGCTATTCTATAAAAGATGTAAATAGACCAAGCGCTAATTGGGGAGTTATGAAGTATGACCCAGGGCTTTGTATAGTTTGTGAAAAGTGTGTGACTATATGTAAAGATATGGTTGGTTCAAATGCATTAAGTACAGTAAAAAGAGGTGCTGAAGGAATATCTGCTGATTATAAAGCAGCTATGCCAAAAGATGCATATGCAATGTGGAATAAGCTTAATAAATCACTTATTGGATTTGACGAGAGTGCCTGTACAGACTGTGGAGAGTGTATCTCTGTTTGTCCAGTTGGAGCACTTGTAAGTTCAGATTTTCAATATAAATCAAATGCTTGGGAATTAAATAGAGTTCCTGCTGCTAACCCTCATTCAAGTGATTGTGCCTTTATGTATTATGAAACAAAGCATGAATCAATTGAAAATGAAGAACCAAAAATTTATAGAGTTACAAATGAACATCACTACTCAACTTTAAATGGTGCTGCAAGATTTGGATATGATTTTGAAAATAGAGTTGAAAAGAAAGATGAAGTAGCATTTAATAAAGCAGTAGAGGCTTTTAAAAAAGCAAAAGCTATAAAGTTTAATTCATATATTACAAATGAAGAGGCATTGATTTTACAAAAGATTGCAAGAAAAACTGGAGCAACACTTGTAAATGAAGATGCTTACAACTATAAAAAGTTTTTAAAAGCTTATTCTGAAACCTCAGGTCAATCTTTATATTCTTCAACGCTAAAAGAAGTACATGATTCAAATTTTGTTATCTCTGTGGGTTCATATCTAAAATCAGATTTACCAAATGCAAGATATGCATTGAATAACTCAGTACTTATGAATAAAGGTGCTGCTTTATATTTTCATCCAGTTAAAGATCCTGTAATGGAAAAAATTGGTAAAAAAGGAAAAACTACAGAGTTTGTTTATCATAAGCCTTTATGTGAAGAGTCAATTTTATACTTTATTCTTAATAAGTTTGCTAAAGACTTACCAGAAGATATTCAAAAATACTTAGACAGTTTAAAAGAGACTAGAACTAAAACTATTACTGAAACAATAAAAGAAACGGTTGTAGAAATAGTTAAAGATGAAGAGACTGGTGAAGAAAAAGAGGTTAAAAAAGTTGTTCCTAAAAAAGTTAAAAAAGAAGTAGAGTTTGAATATACAAAACTTCTAGATAATATGGGACAAGATGAGACTTTACTTGATACTATTGATACACTATTAGCTAAAAAAGACACTTATTCATTAATGGTAGGTGAAGACTTAATAACTCATCCAAATAGTGAAAACCTAGCAAAACTTTGTGGTCTGCTTGATAAGTATACAGATTTTACAGTTGTAATTATTCCAAGTCAAACGAATACATTAGGTGTTAGTTTAATTTGTGATGTAGAGGCAAGTGCTGAAGGTTATAGTGTTGGATACAATGAAAAAGCAGATTTCCAATTAAGTGCTTTAGGTGATGGAGATTTAGATATACCAGCACTTAATCAACAAGAAGGGACATTTACAAATATTGATAAAAAAGTTATCCCTACAAATGTTGCGATTGCTTATAAAGGTTATGTTTTAAATGACATTGCAAATGAAGTTTTAGAATCAGATGTAGAGTATACAATAGAATATACGCAAGAACTGCCTGTTGACTCTGGATATAAAGCAGTTGATTTTGATAAATTACCAAACAACTTTGGAAATGATAAGTCTGAAAATAGAGGATATGATATTTTATCTTTTGAAATTAATCCTACAAGAGAAGTTGAACAAGCTTCTACGGAAGTCTTAGAAATAGCAGAAGATGAGACAGTTATTTATAGAGCAAATCCAATTAATCAATTTAATGAATTTACAGCAAAGGCACATGAGTTTGCACAAAATTTACAATCAGGTGTTTTTACTTCAAAAGCATTGTTTGAAAAGTTAGGTTTAGAAAAAGGCAATAAGGTAAAAGTTTCTTCAAATGGTGTTGAATTAGAGTTAAATGTATACTGTGATGAACAAATTGCAGGGGAAATTGCTTATGTTTCAACATTTCAAAAAGATTTAGATACGCAAAGCTTATTTGATAACTACAGATATAGCAAAGCAATAATAAAAAAGGTGTAACATGGAAACAGCACTTATTATTGAAACCATTATAAAGTGTATAGTTGTACTTGCAGTACTCGCATCTCTTGCAGCTTTTACAACATATATTGAAAGAAAAGTTTTAGCTGCAATGCAAAGAAGACTTGGTCCTATGCATGTGGGGCCCCACGGTATTTTACAACTTGCAGCAGATGGAATTAAACTTTTTACAAAAGAGGATTTTATTCCACAAAATGCAGCTAAACCTGTATTTATGATAGCTCCTATTATTACAGCAGCTACAGCATTTATTGCAGCAACAGCTGTTCCCTTTTTCCCAGAATTTGAACTATTTGGGTATACAGTTAGACCAATTATTTCAGATGTAAATGTTGGGGTACTATTTGTAATGGGAGTAGCTTCTGTAGGACTTTATGGTCCACTTTTAGGAGGTATGAGTTCTGCAAATAAATGGTCACTTCTTGGAGGTGCAAGAACAGCTATTCAACTTCTTTCTTATGAAGTTGTATCAGGACTTGCACTTTTAGCTCCAATTATGATGGTAGGAAGTCTTTCTTTAATTGATTTAAATGATTATCAAGCAGGTGGATTATCTAACTGGACTGTATGGTCTCAGCCTTTAGCCTTTATTCTTTTTGTAATGGCAGGATTTGCTGAAACAAATAGAACACCTTTTGACCTTCTTGAACATGAAGCAGAACTTGTTGCAGGATATGCAACTGAGTATTCTGGACTTAGATGGGGTATGTTCTTTATTGGAGAATATGCGAATCTGTTTACAGTTTGTTTCTTAATCTCATTAATCTTCCTTGGTGGATATAACGACTTATGGTTTATTCCTGGTGGATTAGCAATTATTTTAAAAGTAATGTTCTTGATATTCTTCTTCCTATGGACAAGAGCTTCATGGCCACATATTAGACCTGATCAATTAATGTGGTTATGTTGGAAAGTCTTAATGCCACTTGCTGTGATTAATGTATTAATCACTGGTTTTGTGATGATGTTTTAGGAGTTGATGATGAGTTTAGAAAAATTAAAAGATAGAAATATTAGCGTAGGTGATTATGTTAATGTTTTTGAAGACAATTATCCTAAAACAGGTTGGGAAGAGTTTAAACAAATTGCACGAAGATCTACAAAACTTGAGCTTTTTGGAGGTCTTAAAATTGTATGGAAAATGATGACAGGAACTCTTTTTAAAGGAGAGTTACATACTGTTCAATATCCAGCAGAGAAAGTTCCTTTAGGTGCAAGATATAGAGCCGTACATAAGCTACTTGGTCTTTTAGAATCAGGTGAAAATAGATGTATTGGTTGTGGACTTTGTGAAAAGATTTGTATTGCTGATTGTATTAGAATGGATACAAAACTTGATGAAAATTCTAGAAAAGAAGTAACAGAATATACAATTAATATGGGTAGATGTATTTTCTGTGGATATTGTGCTGAGGTTTGTCCTGAGCTTGCAATTGTCCATGGTGGAAGATATGAAAATGCATCTGAACAAAGGGCGCATTTTGCGTTAAAAGAGGATTTATTAACTCCACTTGATAAACTTCATGAACAAAAAGAGTATCCTGGTTTTGGTGCTGTATCTCCTGATGCAGATGAAAAAATCAAGAAGACTCCTTTGTCTTATTAAGGAGGGAAAATGTTTGAAATAGTAGCTTTTTATATGTTTTCAATTTTAACAATTGTTATGTTTAGTATAACAGTTTTCACAAATAATGCCTTGTATGCACTAAGTTCTTTAGCTGCAGGGATGATTTTTATTTCAGCTTTCTTCTTCTTGCTTGGTGCTGATTTTCTTGGAGCTGTTCAGATTGTAGTTTATACTGGAGCTGTTATGGCTCTTTATGCTTTTGGTATGATGTTTTTTGATTCTTTATCAACTGTTAAAGAGAAGCATAATAATCCAAGATTAGTATTTTTATTATCAGGAGTTTCTGCTCTTATTATAGTATTGATTTTTGTAGCGCCAATAGTTGGCTCAAATATTGAAGCTCAGTATCCAATACATCCAGCGTGGGGTAATACACAAGATGTAGGTATTGTTTTATTTACTAAATATTTAGTTCCTTTTGAAGTTGCAGCAGTAATGTTACTTGTTGCAATGATTGGCGGAATTATTCTTGCAGGTAAAAAAATGGATGTTTCATACTCTGATTTAAGTGAAGAAGAGATTGATGCTTTAGAAAATGAAGCTGTTGAAAAGGATGAAAAATGAGTTTAAATGCATACTTAATTTTATCTACTGTACTTTTTATGATAGGTATGATAGGTGTAATTAGAAGAAAAAATCTCTTAATGCTTTTTTTCTCAACAGAAATTATGTTAAACGCTGTAAATATTGGACTTGCAGCTGTATCTAGATTTCATGGAGACTTAACAGGGCAAATGTTCGCATTTTTTATTGTAGCTATTGCAGCAAGTGAGGTTGCTATTGGATTAGGTTTATTAATTCTTTGGTATAAAAAGACTGGAACTATTGATTTAGATTCCCTTCAAAGTATGAAGGGGTAGGGCATGGAAAAATATTTATATATAGCACTTTTTGCCCCTCTATTAGGTTCTTTAATCGCTGCTTGTTTTGCTACAAAACCAAAAATGCTTTTTACTGGACTTATTACTTCAGCATTATTGGCTGTTTCAATGGTTTCATCTTTAACTCTTTTATATTATGTGTATACAACAGAGGCAATTATTCATGTTAGGATGATGGATTGGATTTCTATTGGAAATCTAAGTATTCCTTTCGGATTTGTTGTTGATCAAGTAAGTGTTATTATGATGGTTGTTGTAACAATTGTTTCGACAATGGTACATATTCACTCTATTGGTTATATGGATCATGACAAATCATTTAATAGATTTTTTGCATGGCTATCGGCTTTTGTTTTCTCAATGATGATTTTAGTTATGTCTGATAACTTTGCTGGATTGTTTATTGGTTGGGAAGGTGTTGGTCTTTGTTCTTGGGGATTAATTGGTTTTTGGTATCACACAGCAGATAGAGAAAAATCAAATGATATCAATAAATCACCATTTTCTACGTTATCACCATTTTCATCTATAAGTCCAAGTTTTGCTGCAAATGAAGCTTTTATTACAAATAGAATTGCCGATTTAGGAATGCTAGTTGGTATTTTCTTAATTTATTGGAATTTAGGTTCTTTACAATATGATGATGTATTTGCAAATATTGGAACACTAGATACGGGGATTGTTATAGCAATTGCAATTTTCCTTTTCATTGGTGCTATGGGTAAATCAGCACAATTTCCATTTAATCAATGGCTTGCAAATGCAATGGAAGGACCTACTCCAGTTTCAGCATTAATTCACGCAGCAACAATGGTAACAGCAGGTGTTTATTTAATAATTAGAGCAAATGAGATTTTTACTGTAGTTCCTGAAGTTGGGTATTTTATTGCTTGTTTAGGGGCTCTTGTAGCAATTGGTGCTGCAGCTATGGCTCTTGTTGCAACTAATATCAAAAAGATTATTGCATTTTCAACACTATCACAACTTGGATATATGTTTGTTGCTGCTGGTCTTGGTGCTTATTGGGTGGCACTTTTTCATTTGGCAACTCATGCTTTCTTTAAATCAGTTCTGTTCTTAGGTGCGGGTAATGTTATGCATGCACTTGATAATGAGATAAATATTAAAAATATGGGTGGCTTACATAAGCATATGAAATCAACTTCTATTATTATGACAGTTGCTTCAGTTGCACTTGCAGGTATCTTCCCCTTATCTGGCTTCTTCTCAAAAGATTTAATTTTAGAGGTTGCCTTTGGAGCTCATGCATATATTTTATGGGCAATTTTATGGATTACTGCTGGTTTAACTGCCTTTTATTCATTTAGACTTGTTATGTATGTATTTCATGGGGAAGAGAACTTTAAAACTAAAGACTATCATCCACATGAAACATATCCATTTGTAATTGCAGCAATGACTCCACTAGCTATTTTAGCAGTTGTTTCTGGATTTTTTAAAGGTTCATTTATTGAGATGGCAACCAAAAAATTACCTGAATTAAATGTTCATGTATCATCAGCAACTTTTTGGGTATTGGTTGTTCTTACACTTGGAATAGCTCTTGGTGGTATTGCTTTTGCAGTTATTAAGCATAGAAAAGATGGAACATACTTTAGTGAAAAATTTAAAGATAGTACTATTTATAAACTTTTAGCAAATCAATATTATATGCCACATATTATTGATAATGTAATTTTAAAACCATATTTAGCTTTATCTAAATTTTCATGGAAAAACATTGATCTTAAAATTGTTGATGCTTTTGTTGATGGTGTGGCAAAAGTTATCTACAAAAGTGGTGATGCAAGTAGGGTTACGCAAAATGGTAACTTATCAAGCTCTTTAAGGTTGATGATTACAGGTATTACAATACTCTTAGTGCTAAGTGTTGCACTTGGAATAGCGAAGTAAGGGGTTAAGCAGATGGAACACATTTTATCGATTTTAATATTTTTTCCAGCATTTGCAGCTTTTGTAGGGTTTTTAGTAAAAAATGACTCTATTAGAATGTATGGTATTATTGTAACAGCAATGCAGTTTGTATTAAGTTTAATTGTTTGGGCAAACTTTGATTCAACAGTTGCTGGAATGCAGTTTACACAACTAATCCCTGTGATTAGCACATATGGAATTAATTATTTTGTAGGAATAGATGGTATATCTTTATTCCTAGTAATTATGACAACGTTTATGACAATGATTTCAATCATTGGATTAACAGAAAAGAGAAATTTAAAACATCTAATTATTACAGTTCTATTATTAGAGATGACTATGGTTGGTGTATTTTTAGCACTTGATGCTATTATTTTCTATTTATTCTGGGAATTATCACTAGTACCAATGTTATATATTGTTGGTGCTTGGGGTGGAAAGCTTAGAATTTATGCGGCAGTTAAATTTTTCTTATATACATTTATTGGTTCTCTTATTATGCTTGTAGGTATGTTATATCTTGGATATGTATATTTTCAAACAACAGGAAACTGGAGTTTCTCTCTTTTAGATTGGAACATGCTTATATTACCATTTGATATGCAATTGTGGTTATTTATTGCATTTTTCTGTGGTTTTGCAATTAAAGTGCCAATGTTCCCATTTCATACATGGCTTCCTTATGCTCACGGTCAAGCACCAACAATTGGTTCTGTGATCTTAGCAGCAGTACTACTTAAAATGGGTACTTATGGTTTTGTAAGATTTTCATTACCACTATTTCCTGATGCATCGGTTTATTTTACTTATCCAATGGCTGCCTTAGCACTTATTGCTATTGTTTATACTGCAATGGTCGCTTATGCACAAGAAGATATGAAACAAGTTATTGCTTATTCTTCAGTATCTCATATGGGTGTGATTATTTTAGGTATTTTTGCATTAAATGTAGAAGGAATTGGTGGCTCAATATTTCTAATGATTTCTCATGGTTTAGTATCAGGGGCTCTGTTCATGCTTGTAGGAGTTATATATGATAGACGACATACAAAGATGATAAAAGATTTTGGTGGTCTTGCTTCTGTTATGCCTAAATATGCAACTATTTTTGGAATCATGTTAATGGCATCAGTAGGACTTCCTTTAACTATTGGTTTTGTAGGGGAGTTTTTATCTCTACTTGGATTCTTTAAAGTATCACCAGTTCTTACAATCATAGCTGGTCTTACAATTATCCTTGGAGCCGTTTATATGCTTGTAATGTACAAAAAAGTATTTTTTGGACCGCTTACAAATGATGCAAATAAAAACTTAGAAGATGTAAAAGGACGAGAACTTGCAGCTTTAGTTCCAATTGTAGCTTTAGTTGTTATTTTAGGTATCTATCCCAAACCTATTTTAAAACCTGTTGATACTTCTGTATCTCAATTGGTTGAAGTTATGCAAATAAAAGCAATTAACCCTACAACAAAGGCTCGAATTTTAGAAGCTAATAGCATTGCAGGAGGTGCAAAATGACAGATATAGTTGTAAACTTACCTTCTTTTGCGGAATTAAACTTTGGAACAATTGTTCCAATGATTGTAGCAATTGTCGGAGCTCTTGTAATCATATGTATTGATTTAGTAAATAAAAATTTAGATAAATCTTTATATGTTATGTTAACAGTACTTTTTTTAATCATTGATTTTGGAGTACTTATTGGTTATTCAGGAAGTGTAAGAGGTTTCTTCGATTTGATGTTAGTTGATGGAATATCAATTTTAGCTCAAGGGGTTATTGTAATTGCTTCTATACTATTTATTATATCTGCTATGGGTAAACTTAGATTTCAAGAGTATAGATATCCAGAATATTTTGCTTTATATCTATTTATGATTGCAGGTTTTCAATTTATGGTGAGTTCGGATTCTTTAATTCTTATTTTTGTTGGACTTGAAACAGCTTCAATGTCTTTATATACAATAATTGCAATGCATAATAGAAAAAGTGCCTTAGAAGCAGCTATTAAGTACTTTACAATGGGAGCATTAGCTACAGCATTTTTTGCTTTTGGTTCGATGATTTTTTATGCTTTAACAGGAACAGTAGAGTTAGGGCAAATATCAGAAGTTTTAGTTGCATCAAACTTTGAAAATTATCCAATTATTTTAGTTGGGGTAGTATTTATGTTAGGTGCTTTAGCATTTAAATTATCATTAGTTCCTTTTCATACATGGGTTCCTGATGTTTATGAAGGAGCAACAGCAGCTCTAGCAGGGTTTATGTCAATTGTTCCAAAAATGGCAGGATTTGTAGTTGCTCTTAGATTTTTTGAAATTTTTATTGCTAGTGAAGATAGATTTGTTGAAGTGATTTTATATTTAGTGATTGTTTTAACAATGACTATTCCAAATATTATTGCACTATTACAAACAGATTTTAATAGAATGTTAGCTTATTCATCTGTTTCAAATGCAGGTTTTGCAATGGCTGCAATTTTAATAGGAACTACACAAGCAACAAGTGCTCTATTTTTATACTGGATTATGTTCTTAGTTACAAATTTAGGTGGATTTACTATGTTATGGTTAAATAGAGATAAAAACAATAGTTTTAAATCAGATCATGCCCTTGAAAGATATTCAGGACTTGTAAAAACTTCACCTATAGTTGCATGTATGATGGGACTATTTTTAATGTCTCTTGCAGGGATTCCTCCTTTTGCCCTTTTCTGGGGAAAAATGTATTTAATTGGAGCCTCTGTAAATGCAGGATATATGCTTCTTGCTCTTATAATGGTAATTAATTCAGCAATTGCTGGATACTATTACTTAAAACCTATAGTTTATATGTTCTTAAAAGACCCAATTGAAGGGAAAACTGTAAAATATATGCAAAATGCTACAACTCCAATAAAAACAGTAATAGGTTTTTGTGCAGTTGCAGTGATATTTTCAATCTTCTTAATAGAACCACTTTTAGAAGTAATTTCATATTATGTACAAATTTCAGGTTACTAGGATAAAATCCTAGTAACTTAGAAACTTTAACTTTTTACAAAAAAATCAAAGATATAGCTATTGATATTTAAATTATTTATTATAATAAAGTCTACAATTTAATTATAGTTAATGTTATTTAGCAATAATTAGTAAAAATTAGTTTTTATAATTAATGAAAGTATTAATATTAGAATAGTAACATGATGTGATAAGCTTTTATATTTTAGGAGATAGTTTTTAAATAGATATTTTTTAATAAAAAAGCATTTTTAGTAAAAGGGGGATATCATGAAATTTTACTCTTTTATATACTATATTTTAATTATCGTATGTGCTAATTCTTTAATTGCAAATGAAATTAAATATTCTAAAATAGAAACATCTGTTAAAAATTTACAATCTTCAAGAATTATAGACTCTTCTCCTCAAAGAGTAGATAGTAAATTAAAAAAAGGTTCACATGTTAAACTTTTTTTACCTTATTTACCATATCTTGCAATAACTCATTCAGTAAATGGAATGTTAGCAAGACCTGCAAATAATGAAAAAGGCTGGGAATATTATTTAGCTACAAATATAGAAAAAATTGACAATAAGACTTATGATATTACATTAAAAAAAGATGTGTTTTTTCAAGATGGCACACCTTTTAATGCAGATGCTGTTTTATTAAATCTAGAATATTTTAAAAAACAACCAGCCCGTGGAAGTGGAAGTGAAAATCTATATGGTTTAATTGAAAAATTAAATGATTATAAAGTGAGATATCACTTGAATTATCCATCTGGAGTTTTTTACCATCAAATTGTGCAAACACCTTTTTATTCTAAAAAATATTTAGATAAGTATGGTTGGAATGGGAAAGATTCTTATGCTAACTTAGCAGAACCAGGGCCTTATGGTTTGGGTCCATATATTCTTGAAGAAGGATATATAGAAGGGGATAGAAGTACTCCTAAAGCTGTACTTAGAGCAAATCCTTATTATAAAGGAAAAGATGCGGCAAAAGTTGAAAAGATTACTATCTATACCTCTTTAAATCTCGAAGATGCAAAGAATAGTGTTATAAGTACAGAAGGGGAATTAGATATTACTCCTATTAGTTTCTCAAGTGAAGTAGAAATTATTCTTTCAAACTATGCAAAACTTATAGTTTCAAAAACAACAAATAGTTATGCAGTACATTTTAATTTAATAAATGGAAGTAAAGCCATTAAAGAAAATAAAATAAGATATGCAATTAACCAAGCTATTAATAAAGAGATATTACTTAATATTGCAATGATGGGAGAAGGCTCATTAACTCCTACAACTATTTCTCCTCATTTTTATAAGATGGATAAAATATTAAAAAGATTAGAACCTTTTTTAAAAAAAGAGAAAGAAAAATTTAAAAATATTAATAAAAATGATTATCTTAAAAAAATTGTAACTGATTACCAAATAGAAAATAATATGGATTCTAAAAAGCCTTTAGAGATAAAAGTATTAACTTCTGAGAGTTTTTTATTTCTTATGAAAGAGATTAAATATTTTCTTGAACAAATAAATATAAATCTAAAAATTGATGTTGTTCAAGAAGAGAATAAGATTTTTAAAGAATTACTAACTACATATAATAATAAAAATGAAAAACACTGGGATATACTTATTTGGGCAAACTTTGATTGGTTTAAACACCCTTATGCAACTTTATTTGTGTACTATACAAATATTGCTTGGTCTCCTATCCCTTTTGAAGATAAACTACATAATATGATAAACAAACTGTTTGTTGTAGATGTTGAGTCAGATGAATATATATCTTTAATTGCAAATATAATGAAAAAGTCATATTTGAACAACTATATGCTTTTTCTTCCAAGCCCGAATATTGTATATGCAGTAAATAAAGAAGTAGTTTTTCACCCAAGACCATCGGCATTTATTCCACTTTGGGAGTTAGAAGTTACAGATCTACACTGGTCTCTAAGGAAAGATAAAGAATATCCTGAAGAGCTTAAAAAGCCTTATGAAATTATAAGAAAAAACTTTTAAAGGAGTTATTATGTCTAAAGATATACAAGATGAAGGAATAATAAAAAAAATCTTGGTTCTTTTTATTATAATATTTATGATTCTTATAGTTCAAAGTATAAATACTCTATCAAGTCAAAAATCAGTAAATAAATCTATTACATCAGCTCATCAAGCAGCAGTTGAATTAGAACGATTAATTAGAGAGATTTCAGCACCAATTTCAAACATTAGAGTCTTATCTATGGAGCTTGTATTAGCACCTGATAAAAAGACAGTTAATATTTTAAATAAAAAATTAGATGAAAATATTCCTTCTATAGATAAGGAAGTAAGCTCATGGGAGTTTGATGCAAAAGAGTTTGTAAATATTAAAACAGCATGGTTAGAGTATAAAAAAGCATTAAATCAAACAAGAAACTATGTAAATCAATCTATAAGAGTAGCAGCTTTTATAAGTGTCACACAACAAGAAAAAGCTTCTTATGAAAATTTATTAATTCAATTAGGAGCATTTAAAGTTCAAAAATTAGAT
Organism: uncultured Campylobacterales bacterium; assembly: GCA_947494995.1. GTDB lineage: Bacteria > Campylobacterota > Campylobacteria > Campylobacterales > Arcobacteraceae > Halarcobacter. The sequence continues at coordinate 55,377 of CANLWY010000007.1, forward strand.
TCAAGCCAAGAGATTTATAAAAAGGCTAGTGAAGATAATGTATTTACATATTGGGCTCTTTTAATATCAACAGTTATTGTCTTAACTATTCTAGTAATTATTTTAATTGTAGTATTAAGAATGATTTTAAATTATATTAAATCTAAAGAAGCTTATGAACAGAAGCTTTCAGATGCAGCAGTTAAGGCTAATGCAGCAAATCAAGCTAAAAGTGATTTTCTTGCTAATATGAGTCATGAAATAAGAACACCAATGAATGCAATTTTGGGTTTTACAGAAGTATTGATTGAAAAAATAAAAGATCAAAAAACACTTCATTATCTTAATACAATTCATACTAGCGGAAAATCTCTTTTAAGTTTAATTAATGATATTTTAGATCTTTCAAAAGTTGAATCAGGAAAAATAAATTTACATTATACTTCGGTATCTGTATATAAACTTTTCGATGAAATGAAGACAATTTTTAGTCAAAAAACTTCTGATAAAAATATAGATTTTATTTTAGAAATTTCAAATGATATACCACAATCACTTTTACTTGACGAAGCAAGATTAAGACAAGTTCTTATAAATATAATTGCAAATGCAGTGAAATTTACAAGAAAAGGTTATATAAAAGTTATAGTACAAAGTAAAAATATAGATGAGAGTTCTATAGATTTAACAATACAGATAATAGATACTGGTATCGGTATACCAAAAGATAAATATGAATCAATTTTTTATGCTTTTGAACAAGTTGAAAATCAAAGAACTTCTAAATATGGGGGAACAGGACTTGGTCTTTCAATTACAAAAAAATTAGTAGAACTAATGAATGGAAGTATTTCTGTAACAAGTGAACTTGAAAAAGGTTCAACTTTTAAAATAAATCTTAACAATATTGAAAAAGTTTCAGAAGAGAGTTCAAAAATAGCAGACTCAGATAATTTTAATTTAGAGACAATTGTTTTTGAACCATCAACAGTTCTTATAGTTGATGATATAGAATATAACAGAGAACTAATACAAGTTTTTTTAGAAGATTATAATTTTAAAATTTTGAAAGCATGTAATGGTAAAGAAGCGATACAAATAACAAAAGAGAACCATCCAGATTTAATATTACTTGATATGAAAATGCCTGTAATGGATGGATATGAAGCTAGTAAAATCATCAAAGAGGATGATGAAATTAAAGACATAAGTATCATTGCTTTAACTGCGTCTGCTATGAAAAGTGATGAAAAAACAATAAATGAAATTTGTAATGGGTATTTAGTTAAACCAATAAGTAAGAAGAATTTAATTTATGAATTAACTAAATTCTTAGCTCATAATATTATAGATAATGAAGAAAATGAAGAAGTAGTACAAGAATCTGAAGAAAATGAAGAATTTTTAGTAATTCCAGAAAAAGAAGATATTGATATTCTTTATGATTTAGCTATGAGTGGAAATTTAAATGAAGTTATAAAAAAAGCTGACAATATAAGTAGTTCTAATTCTGATTATAATGAGTTTACTAAAAAAATAAAAGACTTAGCTCAATCATTTAAAGATGAAGAACTTTTAACTTTCGTAGAAAAATATTGGAGTCATCATGTTAAACAATAAAATAGATGTAAAAGAAGAAGTTGAATATGAAATAAAAGTTTTAATAGTTGATGATAATAGAACTAATCTTGATCTAATTGCAAGTTATTTTGAAGATTATAACTACTCTTTATTATTTGCAACTAGTGGGGAACTCGCATTAAAACGTGTTGATTATGCAGAGCCTGATATTATTTTGTTAGATATCTTAATGCCCCCTGGAATGAATGGTTTTGAAGTTTGTAAAAAATTGAAATCATCAGATAAGACGAAAGATATTCCTATTATATTTATGACAGCACAAACAGATACAGAAGATAAAGTAAAAGGGTTTGAATTAGGAGCAGTTGATTATATTACTAAACCTGTTCAAAAAGAAGAATTACTTGCACGTATGAAAACTCATTTAAAAGTATCTAAATACCAAGAGACTTTGGAATTAGCAGTTGCTCAAAGAACAGAAGAGTTACTTATTGCCAATAGTGAGTTATTGCAGTTCAAAATAGATCTTGAAAAACTCGTAGAAGAGCGTACTAATAAACTATCTACAGCTAATCAATGTTTAGAAAAAACAATAAAAGATTTAGAAAAAGCTCAGGCTAGATTAATTGAGAGCGAAAAAATTACTGCATTATCAACGCTTACAGTAGGTATTGCACATGAAATAAATACTCCCACAGGAATTGGAATTACAGGAGCTAGTCATTTATTAAGTCTTACCGAAGAAATAGAAAAAGAGTATTTGTCTGATACTTTAGATGAAAATAGTTTTAAAAAATATTTGGAAGAATTAAAAGCGTTAACAAAATTAATATATGAAAATCTTAATAATGTAGCCCATCTAACAAAAACTTTTAAAATGATTACTGGATATAAAGAGTCTGAAGAAAAAGAAAAACTTTTGCTATACGAATACCTAAATGCAGCAATTATGAGTTTACAGCATAGTATTAAAAATACAAATATAAAAATTAATTTAGAGTGTGATGAAAACATTACATTATACTCTTATGGAAGTAGTTATTGTGAGATAATCAATAATTTAGTTTTAAATTCTGTAAATCATGCCTATCCTTTTAATGAAGAAGGTGTAATTGATATTAATATTTCACTATCTTCAGATAACTTAATTCTAATATATAAAGATTATGGGAAAGGAATATCCCAAGAGAATATTTCAAAAGTTTTTGAACCTTTTTTCACTACAAATAGAGGAGATAGTAGTATGGGGCTTGGCTTAAGTATTGTATATAATATTGTAACAAATGATCTAAATGGCACAATTACATGCAAAAGTAATGAAGGAGAAGGGGTTGTTTTTGAGATAATAGTACCGGTTAAATAGTACTTAGGTTATTTAATATCACGATGCTTTCTCTTTTTTCCCTGAAGCAATAAGTTTATTTGCCATCTCTATTAATCTCTCTTTATAGTATTCTGTTAAATCTTCTTTAGGCGTTATAGCTTGCCAATCTAATACTTTTGCACCAATAGAGGTTGATGCATGTTCCATATATTGTCTTGATGTATAAAAACTATGATTCATAAAGTACTTTGTTGTGTTATAGTTTATTAAAATAGAAGTTTTTGGTAAAGTAATTCGTCTTGGAGTTGAGTTTGCTTGACTATATGGCCAGTAATAATAGGCTACTAACCTTTCAGAAAATTTTTCATGAATTTTATTTTTGGAAAAGAGGTTATTTCTGTCTGCTAAGATAACGAAGGCATCAGCTTTTTCAATCTCTTCAATTGTGTCATTCATATCATCCTTAACAACACACTTTACAGGATCAGATCCTTTTTTTAAGGTACAACATCTACATTGTGTACATTTAACTATCTTCATCTCACCAAGTTTTAATCTATAGTTTTTAATCCCTTGAGAAGTAAAGTATTGACTTAAAAAATTTATAATCTTATCCATATCGTCATAGTAGGTTTCAGTACAATCAATAAATTTTATAACCATAATAACTCTCCATATTATATGAATATCCTTAATCTTAACATCATCATATGAAATAAACGTGACATTTTAACGCATAACAGTTGCAAAAAAGTAGCTATAAACAAAAAGTAATAGATAACTTGATACAATCACGACAATTAAAAACTTTTAAACTTTCAAGGACTTATTTTGAAGAATATAAGCGTTGCACATTCACCTGATGCTGATGATATTTTTATGTACTATGCCATTAAATTTGGTTGGGTTACACCCAAAGATACCAAGTTTGAAAATATTGCAGATGATATTGAGACATTAAATCAAGCTACTTTAAAAGGAGAGTATGATATTTGCGCAATCTCTTTTGCTTTATATCCATTTGTAAAAGATGATTATGCTCTTTTAAAGACAGCTGTTTCTTTTGGTGAAGGTTATGGCCCAAAGCTTATAAAGAAAAAAGATACGAAGTTAAAAAGAAACTTCAAAGTAGCTTTAAGTGGTGAGTATACTACAAATGGACTACTTTTTAGAATTGCATATCCAGAAGCACGAATTACATATATGAATTTTTTAGATATTGAAAAAGCAGTTTTAGATGGAGAAGTTGATGCAGGAGTTTTAATTCATGAATCAATTTTAACATATGATGAGCAACTAGAAGTTGAGCGTGAACTTTGGGATATTTGGGTTGAACTTTCAGGTGGCGATTTACCGTTGCCTTTAGGTGGTATGTGTCTTAGAAGGTCAATTCCTTTAAATAGTGCTATTGATTATGAAAATACATTAATCAAAGCAGTAGATGTTGCAAATAAAAATAGAAAAGTATTAGCTCCTATGCTTTTAGAAAAAGGTTTAATAAGAGTTGATGCAGATACTTTGGATAACTATTTAGACCTTTATGCCAATGATAACTCAGTACAATTAAGTGAAGTTCAATATAAGGCTTTAGATAAGTTATATGAATTAGGTTATAAACATGGCTTTTATGAAACTTTAGTGAAATCAGAAGATTATTTAATTCCAACACAGTATGAGGAATTAAGAGCAAAGTGAGTTTTAAAAAAGTAGACTTTAAAAAATACTCATCAATAAAAATTGGTCCAACAGTTGATGTTAAAGTTATAAATGAAATAGGTGATTATAGTGATTACCAAATAATTGGAAGAGCGAATAATCTTTTAGTATCAAATACTCCTCCTAAGTTTGCAGTTTTAGGTGAAGAGTTTGATTATATTAAAGAAGAAGATGGAAAGCTGTATGTCGGGTGTGCTACAACTTCAGGGAAGCTTTTAACATATACAAGAAAGAATGATATTGCAAACTTAGAGTTTTTAGCAAAACTTCCTGGAAACCTTGGTGGTTTAGTTAAGATGAATGCTGGATTAAAGTCTTGGGAAGTATTCAATTATATTGATAAAATTAAAACTAAAGATGGATACATAAAAAAAGAGAATGTGGATTATTCTTATAGACATACTGAGCTTAATACAATAGTTTATGAAGTGGTTTTTAATATTGAAAAAGGCTTTTGTAAAGAGAAATTAAAAGAGTTTAATAAAATGAGAGATAATCAACCTCAAATGGCAAGTGCAGGATCTTGTTTTAAAAATCCCAAAGGTGATTTTGCCGGACGACTTATTCAAGAGGTTGGATTAAAAGGCTTTAAAAAAGGAGACATGTCCTTTTCTGAGGTTCATGCAAACTTTTTAGTTAACCATGGAAATGGAACCTTTGAAGATGCAATATATTTGATTAATGAAGCAAAGAATAGAATAAAAGAGAAGTTTGATATAGAAATTCAAGAAGAGATAGTAATTTATTAAAATAAAATCCTTTTAATCTATTTATGTTAGAATTTCAGATTATAAAAAAATAGGGTAGTAAAAAGTTGAAAAATTTAGTAATAGTAGAGTCACCAGCAAAAGCAAAAACAATATCAAAGTTTTTAGGTAAGGATTATAAGGTAATGGCCTCAATGGGGCATGTTAGAGATTTACCTAAATCAAAATTAGGGTTTGATCCAGAGAATAACTTTGAACCAAAATATTTAGTTTCAAGCGATAAGAAAAAAGTAATTACAGACTTGAAAAAAGAGATTAATAAAGATACTACTATTTACCTAGCGGCCGATGAGGATAGAGAGGGAGAAGCTATTGCATGGCACTTGATTCCTGCCCTTAAAATCGAAAAAAACCCTTTAAAAAGAATTGTTTTTCACGAGATTACTAAAGATGCTATTTTAGAAGCTATAAATAACCCTAGAGAAGTAAATCAACATTTAGTTGATGCTCAACAAGCAAGAAGAATTTTAGATAGAGCTGTTGGTTATGAACTTTCTCCTCTTTTATGGAAAAAAGTAAGATATGGACTTAGTGCAGGAAGAGTTCAATCTGTTGCAGTAAGAATCATAGTTGATAGAGAGAATGAAATTAATGCTTTTGTTCCAGAAGAGTTTTGGAAAATAAAATCAGAATTTGTAAATCCTGAATTAAAATCAGAGTTAGCAAAAATTGATGGAAAAGCAAAGAAAGTAAGGAATGAAGCTGAAGCAAAAGCTATTGAATCTTCAATAAATCAAGGTCAGTTTGAATTATATGATATTGAAGAAAAAGATTCTACTAGAAACCCTGCAGCACCATTTACTACTTCAACTTTACAACAAGAAGCAAGTAGAAAGATTGGATTATCAGTTAAACAAACAATGGTAATTGCTCAACAGTTATATGAAGGAAATGTAGGAAATATTCCAAATCATACAGGTGGTTTAATCACTTATATGAGAACAGATTCACTAAACCTTTCAAAAGTTGCAACTAGTGCAGCTAAAGAGGTTATTGAAAAGGAGTATGGGAAAGAGTACTCTTTAAGTAAGCCTAGAACTTATAGAAGTAAAGCAAAAGGAGCGCAAGAGGCTCACGAAGCAATTAGACCTGTAAATATGGCTTTAAAGCCAAGTGATATTAAACCTTTCGTAGATAATGCGCAGTTTAAATTATATTCACTTATTTGGAAAAGAACACTAGCCACTCAAATGGCAGCAGCAAAAATTGCAAATACTACTTATAAAATATCAGCTGGAAAAGATAAAGAGTTTGAGTTCCAAACAAAGGGACAAAGAATTTTATTTGCAGGGTTTATGAAAGCTTATACAGAAGGAAGTGATAATCCTGAAGCAGCACTTGATAGTACGGAGAAGATTTTACCAACTATTAAAGTTGGTACTATTTTAAACCTTGAAAAATTAGATTTAGAACAAAACTTTACTAAACCACCTGCAAGATATACTGAAGCTTCTTTAGTTAAGAAGTTAGAATCAGAAGGAATAGGAAGACCATCAACTTATGCTCCAACTATTTCAACTATTCAAGCAAGAGAGTATGTTGTAAAAACAGAAGATAAAAAACTTGCTCCTACTCCAACAGGTGAAATTGTAAATAGTTTTTTAGTTGACCATTTCCCACATATTGTAGATTTAGGATTTACAGCGCGTGTTGAGGAAGAGTTTGATGAAATTGCAGAAGGAAAGATTGCTTGGCAACAAGTTATGGATGAGTTCTATGGTGATTTTAAGAAAACTATTAATGAAAAAGAAGAGAGTGTAAATAAAGAAGATTATTTACAAATTAGAGAGATTGGAATTGATCCAAAATCTGGAAAGCCTATAAGTGCAAGAGTTGGACGATATGGTCCTTTTGTACAAATTGGAACAAAAGATGATGAAGAAAAACCAGCTTTTGTAGCTATTCCTGATCATTTAAATATGGATACAATTACTCTTGATGAGGCACTTTTCTTATTTACTCTTCCTAGAGTAGTTGGACAGGATGCTGCTGGAGATGATATTAAGGCAAATATTGGAAGATTTGGTCCATATTTACAAGTTAAATCTACATATTTTTCTTTAAAAACTGATGATCCTTATACTATTGAACTTCCACGTGCATTAGAAGTAATAAAAGAGATTACTGAAGCAAAAGCTAAAGCTACGATTAAAGTATTTGAAAAAGAAAAAATACATATTTTAATAGGACAATATGGTCCTTATATTAAACAGGGTAGAAAAAACTTTAAAATACCAAAAGGTGTAGAAGCAGAAGAGTTAACTTTAGAAGAGACTTTAGAGATTATTGCTAAAGATCCAAAATCTAAAGGTGCTAAAAAAGCTCCTGCGAAAAAAACAACTGCTAGAAAAAAAACAACTACTAAAAAAACTACAACAAAAAAGACAGCAGCTAAAAAAACAGATAAGTAGCATATGAAAATAGGTGTTTTATCAGATAGTCACTTTAAAAGTGACTATACTAAAGAAGTTATAGATCTTCTTAAAGATAATGAAGCCCAATACTTAGTCCATGCGGGGGATTTATGTATTGAGCAGAATCTAAAATATTTGGAAGAATCAGGGCTAATATATATTAGTGTCTTTGGAAATAATGATATGTCGTTGATTCCTTTATCTTCTAAATATAATATAAAACAAGAACCATATGCTTTCAAGATCAAGGAAACAACTTTTAAGTTAATGCATCTTCCATATTATATGCAAGGTGATAGTGATGTGGTAATTTTTGGACATACACACATTTTTGAAAGCGAGTATAATAATGGTACTCTTTTCCTAAACCCAGGGGAAATATGTGCTAGAGAGAAGCCTAAAATTGAGTGTGTGTTGCTAGAAATTAAAGAAAATGAGTATATAATCAATTATTACTCAAGAGATATAAATGAAAAATATTTTGAAAAAAAAGAGATAAAATATGAAAGAAAATAAAGAAATTTTTTTATGTGCAATCTGTAATATTGAGAGTGGTACATGTAATGAAGATTGTAAATTTTGCACTCAAAGTGTGAAGTACAAAGCAGATATCCAAAGATATAAGAAAAAAGAGATAGAACAAATTGTTGAAGAAGCAAAAAGAGCAAGAGCAAATGGAGCAAATGGGTTCTGTCTTGTAACAGCAGGAAAAGGTCTTAATGATAAGAGGCTTGAGTTTGTATGTGAAGCAGCAAGGGCAGTAAAAAAAGAGAATTTAGGACTTATTTTAATTGCTTGTAATGGTACTGCTTCTGTTGAGCAAATTCAAACTCTTAAAGAAGCTGGAGTTGATGCGTATAATCATAATTTAGAGACTGCAAGAGATTTTTATCCTGAAATTGTAACTACTCATACTTGGGATGAGAGATATCAAACATGTAAAAATGTAAAAGAAGTAGGATTAAGACTTGTATGTGGTGGAATTTTTGGTTTAGGTGAAACACAAGAGCAAAGAGTATCTATGCTTGAATCAATTGCTTCATTAGAACCAATGAATGTACCAATTAACTTTTTTCATCCAAATGAAGCTCTTCCTATTGTTGAAAACTCAATAACAAGAGAAGAAGCATTTGAATTAATTGAACTAACAAGAAAGATGGTTCCTAATGCAATGAAAATTATGGTTGCAGGTGGAAGAGAATTGATGTTTGGTGATGAACAATATAAAATCTTTGAAAAGGGTGCAAATGCCTTTGTTATTGGAGATTATTTAACAACTGCTGGAAGAACACCTGCTGATGATATTGCTGAGCTTGAGAAGCAAGGTATTAAAGTTATAAGAGAAAGAGACTAATCTTTAGGATTTCCAATGAGTGAAGAAATATTAATAATCATATCTATATCCCTTATTATATTTACTTCACCTCTTATTTCTAAAATATTAAGACTTCCAACAATTACAGTTGAGATTATTTTAGGAGCATTAGCTGCATACTTTGCTTTTATCGTAGAGCATACTATTCTAGAGCTTGTAGCACAATTGGGATTTCTTTATTTAATGTTTCTTGCTGGACTTGAAGTTGACTTAAAGAAAATTATGAATATTTCTGCTTCTATTTTTAGAAAATCTATTTTTTATAATGTAATATTGTTTTCACTTGCAGCAGCAGGAACCTTTTACCTTGATTTAGGCTATATCTTTATTGTAATTCTTCCTTTAATCTCAATAGGTCTTTTAGCGGCTTTGAAAAAAGAGTATGGTGATGTAGAGTGGATAAGACTTGCCATTACTGTTGGATTAATTGGTGAGATTGTTTCAATCTTTGCTCTTACTACAGTTACGGCTGCTTTAGAGTTTGGAATCAACTTTGAGTTTTATAAAACAATGGTTTTATTTACTCTTTTTCTTATGTTTATGGTATTTATATACAAGTTATTTCATAACCTTATTTGGTGGTATCCAGAAATTAAAGCATTATTAATGCCAGAAAATGACCATCAAGAGCAAGATATACGACTCTCAATGAGCATCTTTTTTCTTATGATTGCTGTGATGATGGTATTAAATTTAAAAGTTGCTTTTGGGGCATTTATTGCAGGGACATTTATTACTACATTTTTTGAAGAGCATAATAAACAACTTCCTCATAAATTAGAACATTTTGGGTTTGGATGGTTAGTTCCTATTTTCTTTATTTATGTAGGTTCATCTTTTGAATTAGATGCTCTTTTACAAGAGGGACTTGTGGCAAAAGCTATTTTAATTGCATTAGCTATGATTGGGATTAGATTTGTGGCTTCTATGTTGTTTATAAAAGAGATGGGATGGAATAAGTTCTTTATGTTAGGACTTTCTCACTCTATGCCTATTACACTTTTAATTGCTGTTGCAACAATAGCTTATGACAATCATTCAATTACACAGTTCTACTATTATGCTTTTATTTTAGCAGCAATTATTGAAGTACTTGTTGTTATGATTGCTATTAGGATTTTATCTCATGTGATTAAGTTGGATGAGGGAATAAGTAGTAATTAATCTCAATACGTTTCTTTAAAAGAAACGTATTTTTTTATTCATATAATTTGATGATACTTACCATATTGTTATCATAAGTAACTTCATAGTTTTCAGGAACTTCTGCTAATTCTATCACTATTCTAAAAAAGTTGTCTTTTTTATGATTTCCAACAGCTATTTTTGGAAAGTTTGTAGATTCTAGGTTTGCTCTTTTTGTATAGAAATTCTCTTTTGCACTATAGTCTAATACAATTTTCTTTTTTCCTGGAAGAGTTATCTTTTTCATAACTTTATATTTTGAGTGAATATCAATTTTATCATTGTCGTACTCTACTTTAACAAATGGTAAAAGTTCTGTTTCTGTAGTTACATCAAGTCTTGGTTTAACATATACAACTTGCTGTGGTTCTTTTGGCTTTTCAACTATTACTTTTTTGATGATAGTTTTAGGCTTAACTTCTTTTTGAGCTTCTTTTATCATCTTTTGAACTTTCTCTTCAGTAAGAGCTGGTTTTACAGGTTTTGGAGCTTCTATAACTTCAGGCTCAGGTTTATTCATTTTTTCATACATTTTATTAACATATTGTTGTTCTTGTTGAAACTCTACTTCATAATCCTCTTCAACTTCATTTATTTCAATCATTCTTGCAGCTTCTTCTTCATAAGCATTTGTAGGTTCAAAAGGGTTTTCTCTTGCTATTAAGCTAAGAGATAAGATAAATAGTAGTGTAAATAAAGTCTTCATTCTTCAGGCTCCAAATTTTTTAATTCAAAATACTCTTTTTGTAGATGAGCATTGTCTTGTTGTAATCTTTTTATTTCACTTTGGAGATACTCTTTTTTATGTTTTAATGAGTTGTAAACCTCTAAAGAGTTATCTCCAAAAAGAATATTTGAAACATGATAGCCAAGAAAAACCGTAATAGCAATAGAAGCTATTGCTATTAACGAAAAATTCCTGATTATCTTATTTCTTTCTTTCATATATTATTTAGAAAATGGTTGTTTCCCTAAATATTCTGCATAACCAATTTCTGAACCAATCTCTAATAATCTATTATATTTAGCGATTCTATCAGATCTTGCAGTAGAACCAGTTTTGATTTGTCCACAATTTAGTGCAACAGCAAAATCAGCAATAAATGCATCTTCTGATTCTCCAGATCTGTGTGACATAACACAGTTGTAGTTATTTCTTTGTGCTAATCTAATTGTTAACATAGTTTCAGATACAGAACCAATTTGATTTGGTTTAATTAAAATTGAATTTGCAATACCTTTTTGGATACCCTCATTTAAGATATTTGCATTTGTAACGAATAAATCATCACCTACTAATTGAACTTTGTCTCCAATTTTTTCAGTTAAGATTTTCCATCCATCCCAATCATCTTCTGATAATCCATCTTCAATTGATACAATTGGGTATTTTGCGCAAAGGTCAGCATAATAATCAACAAGTTCTGCTGATGTTAAAGTTCTTCCTTCACCTTTAAGTGCATAGTTTCCATTGTCATCAATAAGTTCAGAAGCTGCAACATCAAGTGCAATTGCAATTTGTTCACCAGCTTTGTATCCTGCTTTTTCAATTGCTTCTAAAATAACAGTAATAGGCTCTTCGTTTGATTTTAAGTTTGGAGCAAATCCACCCTCATCACCAACTGCAGTTGACTCACCCATAGCATCAATTACTTTTTTAAGGTGTTGATAGATTTCTGCAACAGCTCTTAATCCTTCGTTGAAGTTTTCAAATCCAACTGGCATAACCATATATTCTTGGAAATCAACAGAGTTATTAGCATGCTCTCCACCATTGATAATGTTGAACATTGGAACAGGCATAGTCATTGCATTTGCACCACCTAAATATCTATATAGTGGAATATCTAAAGAAGCTGCTGCTGCACGTGCTACAGCCATTGATACACCAAGTACTGCATTTGCACCAAGGTTTGAGTAGTTGCTTGTTCCATCAACTTCTTTCATGATAGCATCAACTTCTGCTTGATTATATGGGCTAACTCCCATTAGTTCATCAGCAATAGTTGTATTTATATTTTCAACTGCTTTTAGAACGCCTTTTCCTAAAAATCTTTCATCTGCATCTCTTAATTCTAAAGCTTCTCTTTTACCAGTACTTGCTCCACTTGGAACAATAGCACTTTGCTTAGTACCATCACTTAGAACTACAGTAGCTCTAACTGTTGGGTTCCCTCTTGAATCCATAACTTCATCTGCGTAAACATTATCAATAAATACCATTTCAGGTCTCCTATCTTTGATTAAAATCGCTATATTATACTTAAAAAAATATTGGTAATTGCTTTTACTAAAAAAATTTGGAAAATTATTATAAAAATATTGAGAGAGTTTTTTGTTTTTGTGGAAAAAAAGAGAGAATATCTCTCTTTTTTAATTATTCGTTATCAGCTTCTGGCTCACCTTGGATAATTTCATCATTTACACCCATTGCTGTTAAGATTTTTTGTTCAATCTCATTTGCAACATCAGGATTCTCTTTTAAGAATACTTTAGAGTTTTCTTTCCCTTGTCCAACTTTTGAGTCATTATATGAGAACCAAGCTCCTGCTTTATCAACAATATCAAGTTTTACACCATAATCAATAAGTTCTCCTGTTTTAGAGATACCCTCTCCAAACATGATATCGAATTCAGCTTGTTTAAATGGTGCAGCTACTTTATTTTTAACTACTTTTACTTTTACTCTATTACCAATAGAGTTTTCAGCTTGTTTAAGTGTTGCGATTCTTCTAATATCAAGTCTTACAGATGAATAGAATTTAAGTGCATTTCCACCTGTTGTTGTTTCAGGACTTCCATATCCTGTCATACCAATTTTCATTCTAATTTGGTTAATAAAGATTACTGTTGTATTCATTTTATTTAAAAGACCTGTGATCTTTCTAAGAGCTTTAGACATAAGTCTTGCTTGAACACCAACTTGTTGATCATCCATATCTCCATCGATTTCTACTTTTGGAGTAAGTGCTGCAACTGAGTCAACAACTACTAAATCAACTGCACCTGATCTAATAACTGTTTCAAGTATCTCTAAAGCTTGCTCTCCAAAGTCTGGTTGAGATACAAGTAAGTTATCAACATCAACACCTAAGTTCTTTGCATATACAACATCAAGAGCATGCTCTGCATCAATAAAAGCACAAACTCCACCAGCTTTTTGGCATTCAGCAATAGCATGTAAAGTTAGAGTTGTTTTTCCTGAAGATTCTGGTCCATAGATTTCAACTACTCTACCTTTTGGAATACCTCCAACACCAAGAGCTAGGTCTAGACCAAGAGAACCTGTTGAAATTGCTTCAACAGGAACAACTTCTTTGTCTCCAAGTCTAATTAGAGTTCCTTTTCCAAATGTTTTGTCAATTTGTTTAATAGCTAAGTCAAGTGATTTTTTTTGATTATCATCCATGTTTTTAATCCTAAATTTTATTTATGGTGGAATTTTAGCAAAGTTTTTTTAAAGTAAATGATTTTATTGCAAAATGCAATATTTATTTTTTAATTTTTTTACTCTTTATTTTCGTCAGGTTTATCATCTTGAATCTTTTCAACAGTTTCAATAGTCTTAATATGAGAAGTAACTCTTTTTTTCATAGTAAATGATTTAATATGTTTTGCAAGAATTTTTGTATATTTCTTATAATTTCTACTCCCTTTTTCAAAAGTAGCTAATTTTTTTTGAATTTTTAGTATATCCTCAGGAATAACGTTGTCTGCCATTTAAAAACACCTATTATTAATATTCTTTGAAATAATTATTGCATATAATAGTTAAATAACCTTTTAATAACTGGATAGAGTATGTTTTTAGATAGCTTTGTAATCTCATATAATGATATTATTCTTAACGCCCTTAAAATGATTGATAAAAATAAAAAGTCTTTTTTAGTTTCCGTAGATTCTAAAAATAAAGTTGTTGGAATTGTTACAGAAGGGGATATAAGAAGATATTTAATTGAGGGTGGAAGTATTCAAGAGAATATTCCTTTTAATAAAAATTTTATAAGTATAAATAACAATGAACCTTTTACTAATCTTTTTTTCTATTTCAAGCAAGAAAAAATTAATTTTATTCCTATTTTAAATGAAAAAGATGAACTTGTAAATATAATTTCAAAAAAACAATTTTATTTAATGCTTTTAAAAGATATGAGATATGATATTAAATCATTACCTTATTTGGATGAAAATGAGCTAGATTATGAGGTTTTTGATAGACCTTGGGGTTTTTATAAAAGCACTCTTTTAGCAGATCATGTTCAATCAAAGATTATAACTGTTTTTCCAAATGAAGAGTTAAGTTTACAAAAACATAAAAGAAGAGAAGAACACTGGATAATTATAAAAGGTGAAGGAAAAATCATTTTAGAGGACTCTATTATGGAAGTAGAGCAAGGAAGATATATCTATATACCCAAAGGCTGTAAACATAAAGTAATAAATAGTTCAGCAAAAGAAAATTTAATATTTGCAGAAGTACAACTAGGTGACTATTTTGGGGAAGATGATATTATAAGATATGAAGATAAATATGGGAGAATATAATGGCGTTTAACTTTGATTATAAAGAACCAAAGGTAATTGCAGAGATTGGGTGTAATCATATGGGTGATTTTCAAACTGCTAAAGAGTTAATAGATTTAGCAAAAGAATCAGGTGCAAAATATATAAAATTTCAAAAAAGAAATAATAAAGAATTATTAACAGATGAACAATATAATGCTCCCCATCCAGTTCCTGAAAACTCTTATGGGAAAACTTATGGGGAACATAGAGAGTTCTTGGAATTTACAAAAGAGCAACATCAGGAATTAAAAGAGTATTGTGATTCTATTGATATTGTATATTCAACATCTGTTTGGGATGTATCAAGTGCAAAAGAGATGGCTGAATTTAATCCAGAGTTTTTAAAAGTACCATCTGCTTGCAATAACAATTTTGAGATGCTAAAAGTTTTAAGAGATGATTTTAAAGGACAAGTTCAATTATCAATAGGAATGACAAGTAGAAATGAAGTAGAAGAGATAGTTGAATTTTTTGAAGAGACAGATCAAGCTAAAGATAGACTTTTAATATATTCTTGTACATCTGGATATCCAGTTCCAGCTAAAGATGTTTCTTTATTAGAAATAAATTGGCTTTATGAAAAATATGGAAATAGAGTCGGAGAGATTGGTTTTTCAGGACACCATTTAGGAATAAATCTAGATATTTCTGCATATACTTTAGGTGCAAGATGGATTGAGAGACATTTTACTAAGGATAAAACATGGAAAGGTACTGATCATGGAGCATCTTTAGAACCTCAGGAATTAAAAGATTTAGTTTTTGGGCTTAATGAAACCTATGAAGCACTACACTTTAAAGAGGATGAGATTTTAGCAATAGAGCAAGTTCAAAGAGATAAACTAAAAAACAGGAAATAATCAAGATGTCATGTACTTTATGTGGATGTAAAGAGTATAAAAAAAGAGATGGTAGTGTAAGAGATAGTGATTCTTTAGAAATATATGAATGCCTTGAATGTGGACTAGTGTATTTATCAAGTATTGAACATATAGATGAAGAGTTTTATGAAGAATCAAATATGCACAAAGAAGTGGATTTAAAGAAATGGCAAAATGAAACAAAAGAGGATGATGAGAGAAGATTTCAATTTACTAAGAATATGATTACAAACAAGTCTGTATTAGATTTTGGTAGTGGTACAGGATATTATTTGCAAAGGGCAAAAGAGATAGCCTCTAATATATGTGGAATTGAATTGGAAAAGGCAGTTACGCCAAATTATGAAAAACATAATATTCCTCTTTTTAGAAGTTTAGATGAGGTGTCAATAAAGTTCGACGTAATAACTTCTTTTCATGTAATTGAGCATTTACCAAATCCTAACAAGATATTGCAACAATTTTCAGAAAAATTAGAAGATAATGGGAAAATCATTATAGAGGTTCCTAATGCAAATGATGTACTTTTAACTTTGTATAAAAATGAAGCTTTTTCCAATTTTACTTATTGGAGTTGCCATTTATATTTATATACACAGCATACATTAGGCCTTTTGGCAAAACAATCAGGTTTAAAAGTAGATTTTATAAAACATATACAAAGGTATCCTCTTTCTAATCATTTATATTGGTTAAGTAACTCAAAAGCTGGTGGACATGTTAAGTGGGGAGAGTTTTTAGATTCAAAAGAGTTAACAAAAGCATATGAGTCACAACTTGCTTCTTTAGGAATGACTGATACATTAATTGCTCAATTTAGTAAGGAAAATAAATGAATATAGCATTTGTCCCCGCACGTTGTGGAAGTAAGGCAATTAGGTTTAAAAATATAAAAGAATTTTGTGGTAAACCTTTAATTTATTGGAATCTTCTGGCTTTAGAACATTCAGAAAAAGTAGATAAGGTTTATGTTGCTACAGATTGTCAAGAAATAGAAGATGTAGTATCAAGATTTAATTTTAAAAAAGTTGAGGTTTATCAAAGAACTAAAGAGAGTGCACAAGATACCTCTGCAACAGAGGATGTAATGTTAGAATTTCTAATGTTTAATAAGTTTGAAGATAATGACAAGTTTATTTTAGTACAAGCAACATCTCCAATTACCCAATCTGAAGATTTTGATAAGGCAATTGAACAATTAGAGCGAAGTGATAGTGATTCATTATTAACTGTAGTAAATGAAAAAAGATTTTATTGGAATAGTGATGGCACACCAATGAATTATGATTATAGAAATCGTCCTAGGAGACAAGACTTTGAAGGGTTTTATCTGGAAAATGGAGCTTTTTATATAAATAGTGTGGCAAATGTAAGAAGAGATAAAAATAGATTGAGTGGTAAGATTTCTTTATATGAAATGCAAGATTATACTTCTATAGAAATTGATGAGGACTTGGATTGGGTAATTGCCGAAAAGTATATGCATCAACATGTATTATCAAAAAAACTTTTAAGAGATAAAAAAATAAAACTATTTTTATCTGATGTCGATGGAACTTTAACAGATGCTGGAATGTATTATGATATTCATGGAAATGAGATGAAAAAATTTAATACTCATGATGGAAAAGGTTTTGAGCTTTTGAGAAAGCAAGGAATTAAAACAGGTTTAATTACAAGTGAAAATACAAAAATTGTAGAAAATAGAGCAAAAAAACTGAAGGTTGATTATTTATATCAAGGTTTAGAACATAAAGGTAAACTTGAAATAGCAAAAGAGATATGTGAAAAAGAAGGAATTACACTTGATGATGTAGCATATATTGGCGATGATATTAACTGTAAAGAACTTTTATCTAATGTGGGGATAGCAGCATGCCCATCTAGCTCATTAAACGAAATTAAAGAAATGTACAGTATAATTAATTTAAACTCAAAAGGCGGTGAAGGTGCTGTAAGAGAATTTGTAGAACTACTTAGAAAAGAGAATTTAATATGATAGAAGATAAAGAGGAACTTCAAAATCAAGTTTCTCAATTAATACATCATGATATTGTTAAAATAGCAACAGATTATGGTGAAGAAAATAGCTTGAACTCTGAGCTAATTATTACTTTTGTGCAGGATATAAATCTTCTTCAGGTTTATGATGTAAAATATATTCATAATAATGAACTTAATGAAATAATTGAAATTCTTTCTTCTGAATCAAAAAATAACCATGATACGAGTAGTAATGCAATTTTGGTATGTTTTGATTATCTACTAGGAAGAGAAATAAATTTTAAACAAGCAATGATAGTTAATTTATTTTTTAAAGTAGACAGAACTATTTTTGCAGATGTTTATACTATTTTAGCTGTGCTTTCTCCTACTGTAAAAGATTTATATTCATATTTAATAGAATATCTTTTTAATAAAAGATTTTTAAGTATAGATAATATCTCTCAAATAGATATTTTATATAAAGCATGGTTTTTTAGCCAACAATTATTTCATGATAATGAAGCTTCAACATATGCATATGAAGAATTAAAAAAGTTTTTTTATTTAGCAATAGAAGAAGATAAAGAAGAAGTTGTCTTTTGGCTTTATTATACTCCCTTACATTATTATAATTCTACAAGGTCAAGTGAAAGTGAAGAGTTAAATAAAAAGTTTAAGATTGAAATTGAAGATCCTCTTGAAAAATATATTGAAAATAAAATTATCCCAAAATATAATCTTCAAGCGAATTTAAAAAAAATAGATAATACAAAAAAAATAAAAGTTGCTTTTGTAATGCAGAGGATTGTTAATCATTCAACTGTAAAAGTTTTATATCCTCTTATTAAGGTTTTATCAAGATGTCCAGATAAAGAGTATGAATTTGTTATATATGATTTAAATTTTCCTGAACATGGAGGAAGTAATCAAGTATATATAGAAAAGTTTAAAGAGTTAGGAATCAAATATATTGATTTACATTCTAAAATCTTTGCTAATAATAATCCTATTTATTCACTTGTTGAAAAGTGTATAAAAACAAGAGATATTTTAATCAAGGATGAGGTTGATATTTTAATTGGACTTCATACAAGAGTTGAGTATATGTTTTTATATAAGACAAGAACTGCCCCAAAGCAAGTTTATTGGTATCATAATAGTAATGACATTTATAATGTTGAGGGGATTGACTTAAGAATAGCTCATGGTTCTATTCCTAAAGAAAGTGAATATAAATTTTCAAGTTTTGAAGTACTTTTTGATTATAGTGATTATAGTGATACAAATTTAAGTGAAACAATAAGTAAAATTAAAAATAGTTTTGAAAAAGAGACGATTGTTTTAGGAAGTATAGGTAGATTAATAAAATTAGATAATGATGAATACCTAGAATCTGTTTTTAAAATAATGAAACAAAATGATAATACTATATATTTAGCATGTGGTAGTGGCGACAAATTAAATATTGAAAAGAAAGTAAAAAATGCAGGACTTTTAGATAGATTCTTTTTTATAGGCTTTATTGAACCTAGAATATATGGTAAGGTAATTGATATTTATTTGAATACATTCCCTCTTAGTTCAGGAGAATCTTTGAATGAATACATTTCTATGGGAGGTGTTCCTGTTATACTTTTACCAAAGGAACATCTTGCCATTCAGGAAATATTCAAAGAAGGATGGGATAAAAAGTATGAAAGAATATTCTCTTTTGATAAAGAAGATTATATTTTATTAGCGAATAATTTAATAAGAAATAAGGATGTAAGAGATAAATTAGCAGAAGAGAATATTAATAGGAAATCTACATCCTCGAATTCAATTTATAATAGTTATAGTTCTTTCCTAAAGATACTTGATGACTTAAAGGAAATAAATGATAAGTAATGGAATAATAACTTCAAAAATGGGGCCTTTTGCAAAACCAAGAAAAGAAGTATTGAACTTTTTAAAAAGATTGATTTTTGATGCAATAGGATTAATTATTCTTTTATTATCATTGCCTTTTTTATGGCTTTTAAACTATTTTAAACCTATTAAGAAAAGAAAGATAATGGTTGGAACCCATCCTATCGTAAGTAACGTCCATTATAAATATTTATTACAAGATTCATTGCCTGAATATGATGTTGATATATTTATTTTTGAAGATTGGTTAGGTGAAAAAACATATTATGATATCTCTGCAAAAGAGATTCTTCCTAAATATATTATTGGTAAAAGTGCATATTCAATAGCGCCTTATTTTGTTTTGATATGGGCTCTTAGAAAATACAAGGGGTTTTTTT
This sequence comes from uncultured Campylobacterales bacterium, assembly GCA_947494995.1. Lineage (GTDB taxonomy): Bacteria > Campylobacterota > Campylobacteria > Campylobacterales > Arcobacteraceae > Halarcobacter. The sequence continues at coordinate 75,439 of CANLWY010000007.1, forward strand.
GGCATTTTGATGGAGCAATTTTAGAAAGAACACTTCTTTGGCGAATAGAACCTTTTATTCTTGATTTATTTGGGAAAAGAGTAGTTATGAGAGGTTATGGTACGGACCAATGGAGTCTTCTTCAAACAACTGATAATTTAAATTTTAAATTTACTCTTTCAAATCATAGAGAAAGATACTTTATGATGGATTTTAAAAAAATAAAAAGAAATTATATGTGGACTAAGTATGCAGATAGTGTAGGTGGAGATATAAGATATTTACCTATAGTAAATGCAATTAGTTTTGCGCATTTTTATATTGAAACAGATAAATTGACATATAATTTAAATGAAGAAATGTCTCCTATAATAATTTCCCATTTTGCAAATCATCCTGAAAGAAAAGGTTCGTATGCAATAGAAGCTTTATGTAAAGAGTTAAAAGATGAAGGATATAATATTGAATATAGAAGTGTCGTTGGAGTCTCTAGGGAGGAAGCATTATCAATTTTAGATGAATCTCATATTTTTATAGAACATCTATTTAATGGTGTATTAGGAACTGGTAGTTTGGAGGCAATGGCAAAAGGAAATGTAGTTCTTTCTAATATAGATACTAAAATAGAAGAGTTATTATTAGTTCAAGACTATGAGTTTTATTCAAAGTTTTTTAAAGAATTTCCTCTTATTAATATAAATATTAAAACTTTAAAACAAGAGCTTATATCTTTGATAGAAGATAAAGAACTTTTAAAAGTTAAAATAAAAGATTCTAGAAAATTTGTTGAAAATACAACAAATAATGTAAAGAGTAATTTATCAAGTAGTGGAATTATGAGAAAAATTTATAGTAAAGGAAAGTAATTTTTTAATGGAAAAAAGAGTTGCAATCCTTCAGTCTAATTATATTCCTTGGAAAGGTTATTTTGATTTAATAAATAGTGTAGATGAGTTCGTAATATATGATGATATGCAGTATACAAAAAGAGATTGGAGGAATCGAAATAAGATTCAAACAAAAGATGGTCTTAAATGGTTAAGTATTCCTGTAAAAACAAAGGGTAGTTTCACTCAATCTATTTTTGATACAAAAATTGATGATCTTCATTGGGGAGTGAGACATTGGGAGATTATTTGTAGAAACTATTCAAGAGCTCCGTATTTTGATTTTTATAAGAGTATATTTGAAGAATTATACTTAAATTCAAAAGAGATTTATTTAAGTGAAATAAACTATAAGTTTTTATTAAAAATAAATGAGATATTAAATATACATACTAATATATATTTTTCTTCAGATTTTCTTCTAGAAAAAGGAAAAAATGAAAAACTTATTGGTATTTGTAAGGATTTAAAAGCTACTGAATATATATCTGGACCAGCAGCAAAAGATTACTTAAACATTGAATTGTTTAAAAAAGAAAAGATTGATGTAAAATGGATGGATTATTCAAATTATAAAGAATACAATCAATTATATAGCCCTTTTAACCACTATGTATCTATTTTAGATTTGTTATTTAATGTTGGTAGTAAGTCTGTAGAATATATGAAAAGTTTTAGGAAAGTTGATATATGAATAAAAATATTAAATATGGGTTTCAAGAACATTTATCAGAGAGTTTCCCCTCTCAGATAATTGTTGATTTAACTCAACATTGTAATTTGGCTTGTATACATTGCCCTCATCCTATTTATAAGAATTCAGAACATTATAATGGGACGCATTTAGATGTAAATATACATAAAAAATTAATTGATGACATAGCACAAAATAGTAACAATAAATGTCAATATATACGTTACACTGCAAATGGAGAAACTTTATTACATCCTAATTTTGATGAGATAATTTCATATTCAGGTAAAAATAGTAAGACAAGAATTAATGTTACTACTAATGGACATTATTTGACGAATGAAAAAATAGATGTTTTATTAGAGGCAAATGTAAGTGTTGTAGATATTAGTATTGATGCTTTTAGGGATGAAACTTATTCAAAAATAAGAAAAAATGGCATTTTATCCATAGTAAAAAAGAATGTAATTAATTTAATAAATAAAATAAGAGAAACTAATAACAATATGAAGGTTGTGGTTAGTTTTGTAGAGCAACCAAAAAATATTGCTGAATCAAAAGAGTTTAAAAAGTATTGGGAAGATAAGGGAGCTAATTTTGTTGTTATTAGAAACCTACATTCTTCAGCAGGTTCAAAAAAGAATATTTCAAAACAATTAAGAAACTTAAATGAAGAAAATGAGAGAAAACCTTGTTTATATGTATGGGAAAGATTAACTTTAACTCCTGATGGACATTTAGCATTCTGTCCAGCAGATTGGGTTAATGGTTCTCATTTCGTTGATTTTAGAAAAACTTCAATCAAAGAAGCTTGGCAAAGTAGTTTCTTAAATAAATTAAGAAAAGCACATTTAGAGAATGATTTTAAAAACTTTAGTTTTTGTGGAAATTGTCCTGATTGGATTAATACAAAATGGCCAGATGAAGGAAATTCTTATATCAATGTTATGAAGAATTTAGTACCTAATGATTTATTGGATTAATGATGAGTTTTAAAATTGATAATCAGGATTCTTTTACTATAACAAGTAACTTTGAAGCACCTGTTAAATTTACAGAAGAGATTAAATACTATATAAAAAGAGTTTTAGTAGATATTTTAATTGGCTTACCAGTTTTACTTATATTATTCTTAATGTACCCTTTTAAAAGAGTTATAAAAAAAAGAAGTAAAAGAAAAATCATACTTGGAACTGTACCAATTATAATTTTTAAAACATACAATGATGTTTTAAAAGATAAGTTTGACACAACTCTTTTTGTAACAAAAGATTGGTCAGAAGGTTCTTTTCATAATGGTATTACTTTAGAAGATATTTCTCCTAAATTTATTTCGAAATCACCTTTTTTCTTAGGTAGTTATTACTCATTTTTTTGGGCTATTTTAAATTTTGAACTTTTTTTCCTTTATTTTAATAGTGGTTTTTTAGAAAGGACAATTTGGTGGAGGTTAGAACCTCTTATTTATCAACTTTTTGATAAAAAAGTGATTTTATTTCCTTATGGAAGTGATGTCTGGAGTGTAAATCAAGTACAAAATATAAATAAAAAGTATGGATTGACACTTTTTGATAAAAAATATTTTTCTATGGATTTCAAACGAATTTATCGAAATCATTGGTGGAGTAAATATGTAAATGTAGTTTTCTCTTTAGTGGACTTTGTTAAATTTCTGCCAAGGTTTGATATTTTAACTTTACATGGGCATATTTTAATAGATATTGAAGATAGGGTAGTTTTAAATAAAACAGTACAAGATAAAATAAAAATTGTACATTTTGCAAATGATGAATATAGAAAAGGAACGAAGGTTATTGATTCTATATTAAAATCATTAAAAGAAAAAAGAGATGATTTCGAATACGAAATAATAGTAAATGTATCAAGGGATAAAGTTTTAGAAAAGATTGATTCTTCTGATATTGTTATTGATACATTTATAGATGGATTCTTACAATATACTACACTTGAAGCGGCAGCTAAAGGGAAAGTAGTTTTCGCTCATTTGGATAAAGAATTAAATGATTTTTTCAAGTATGTAAATAACGAATATTATGAAAATCACTTTAATGAAATACCGATTATAGATTATAATATGAATACATTTGAAAAGAATCTAATTAAGTTATTGGAAAATAAAGATGAAATTAAAGTTATAGGTGACAAGACATATGACTTTGCTGTTAATATAATAAAAGAAAATAGAAGGTTTATTATTGATTTAACAAATAAATTATTAGAGAAAAGGTACTAAAATATGGCAAATACTTATCTTATTACTGGAGGAGCAGGATTTATAGGTTCTAATTTTGCTACATATATTTATAATAAATATAAAGATTCAAAAATCATTGTTTTGGACTTATTGACATATGCAGGGAATATTGAAAATTTTCCAGTTAATGTTGATAATATTAATGAAAGATTTGAATTTTGGTATGGTGATGTAAAAAATAGTGCTTTAGTAGAAGAGTTAGTTGCAAGATCAGATTTTATTATACATTTTGCAGCTGAGACACATGTGACTCGGTCGATTTATGATAATAGAAATTTCTTTGAAACTGATGTATTAGGAACTCAAACAATTGCAAACGCAGTACTTCAAAATAAAAATAAAGTAAAAAAGTTTATTCATATATCAACTTCAGAAGTATATGGTACAGCATATGAGTGTGATTTTATGAATGAAGAACATCCTTTAAATCCAGCTTCTCCATATGCCGCAGCAAAAGCGGGAGCAGACAGGTTGGTATACTCTTATGTAAATACATACGATATCCCTGCAACAATAGTTAGGCCATTTAATAATTATGGTCCAAAACAACATTTAGAAAAGGCAATTCCTAGATTTATTACAAATGGATTAATGAATGAAAATTTAAATATTCATGGCGAGGGAATATCTTCACGAGATTGGATTTATGTGGAAGATACTTGTGATGGTTTAGATTGTATATTAAATGCAGACTTATCAAAAGTTCAAGGTGAAGTATTTAATTTAGGTACAGGAAAAGCTATTTCTATAAATGATGTAGCTTTAAAAGTTATAGAGGAACTAAATTTAGATCAATCACTAATTAAATATATTGAGGATAGACCCGGACAAGTGGATTGTCATAGAGCAGATATTTCTAAAGTACAAAATGTTTTAAACTGGAACCCTAAAATTGATTTTGAAATAGGTTTAAGGAAAACGATTGAGTGGTATAAATTAAATTCAAAAATGTGGGAAAAGCAAATCTGGATGAGACATATTCCTATTATATTAAAAGATGGGAAGAAAGTGATTCATTAATGAAAGTAGATTTTTATAAACATAATATAGATAAAAGTGATATCAAAGAAGCTAAAAAAGTTTTAGAATCAATTTTTTTAACTAATGCAGATGTAACTAAAGAGTTTGAGAAGAGGTTTTCAAAGTATCTTAATTCAAAATATTGTGTTGCGGTAAGCTCTTGTACTGCTGCTTTACATTTATCTCTTTTAGCTTTAGGAGTAAAGGAAGGGGATGAAGTAATAACTACCCCAATGAGTTTTGTTGCTACTTCAAATGCCATACTACATGTAGGAGCAAAACCAGTATTTATTGATATAGAACCTGAAACAGGTAATATGGATGTTAGTTTAATAGAGAAAGCCATTACAAATAAAACTAAAGCAATTATTCCTGTGCATTTATTTGGTAATATGTGTGATATGATATCCCTAAAAAAAATTGCGGATAAGCATAATTTAAAAATTATTGAAGATGCTGCTCATTGTATAGAAGGGAAAAGAGATAATATTAAAGTAGGAGAGCTTTCTGATTTAACTTGCTTTTCTTTTTATGCAACAAAAAACATTACAAGTGGAGAAGGGGGAGCAATCTCTACTAACAATAAAGAACTTGCAAAACTTCTTTATAAATTAAGACTTCATGGAATAAATAAGGATGCTGCATCAAGATATACAAAAGGTTTTCAGCATTGGGATATGGATGTTTTAGGCTGGAAATATAATATTAGTGATATTCAATCATCCCTTTTACTAGGACAATTAGAGAAAATAAAATTGCGTTTAGAAAAAAGAGAAAAATTAGCATTATATTATGAAAAAAAGTTAAAAAATGCTGGAATTAAATTTATAGAAGTTCCTACAGGATGTGTTAGTGCAAGGCATCTTTTTGTAATTATAGTTGAAAATAGAGATAAGGTAATTGCAAAATTAAAAGATGTAAATATTCAAGTTGCAGTAAATTATAGATCAATACATAATTTAAGCTACTATAAAAAAAGCTATGATTTTAAAGAAGAAGAATTCCCTTTATCTAATGATTTGGGAAACAAGGTTATATCAATACCTTTATATCCTAAATTGAAGAAAAAAGAAGCAAAATATGTAGTTAAAAATTTAATAGATATTTTGGATGAGAAATGAGTATTAAAAATATAGTATGGCTCATTCCTGATGGGGTTAGAACTGTTAATTATAATGATCCTTTTGGTAGATTTGAGTTTTTTGATACTTTAGCAGATGAAGGTTTTTGTGAGTTTAAAAATATGTATACTTCACACCCTAGTACTTTTATGTCTTTTTCTTCGTTTCTTAGAGGGATATATGCTACGAAAGTTTCTAAGACATATGGAGAGTTGAAGTCTTTAAGATATGAAGTTGAAACTATAGACAAGAAGTTGACAGAAATTGGTCTAAACATATATTTTTTGACATTTTATCCAGATGATTTAAAAGATCAAGTAAATAGTAAGATTATTGATTTTGTAAAAGATAAAGATAGAGCATTATCTGCTTATTATCAATACAAAAATGGAACTATTTTTGATGATGATTATGTTGAAGAGTATAATGAGTATATTAAATACTTTTTAGAAAATGAAGAGTTAAAAGAGCCATTTTTTCTACTTATTCATGTAAATGTTCCATTATTTAAAGATCCAATTAAGTATTTTAATTATGATTATAATAAGTATTTTGAAGAAGTTTATCATTTAACGATGAAGAAAATTGATAGGAAAACAACTACAGTAATTATTAACTCAGATCATGGATATCCTTTCTATGAAGAAAATAAAGAGTATAACTTTTCTCATGATGAAGCAATGACTCAGGAAAATTTAAAATCTTCTTTTTTTATTAGCCATCCTCAAATAAAAGAAAAAGAGGTCTTTGATAATACATCTTTAACAGATATATACCCTACAATATGTGATATTTTTAATTTAGATTATCCAAAACATCTAGATGGAATTAGTTTATTTAAAACAATCAAATCTAAAAATAAAAATAAAGATAGAGTAATTAGAGTAGAGAATAGATTCCCTCTGCAAAATAATGCAAAGGTCGCTTTAATTAAGGATAATTATAAACTAATTTTTAATAGGAATAATAGTACATTTGATTTATTTGAGATTAACCCAAGTACAATTAGTGAAAAAATAATAACTGATGAAGAATTAGTTAAAGAGTATATCTCTTTATTTCATATACATGAAGAAGAGTTTACTAAGAATAGAGAAATACTTATTGAGTCAAGTAAAAAATTAAAAGATAAAAAAATAGAATCACTATTAAAAGATAAAAAGAATTTATTTATAAAATCAATTGAAAATGAATATATTGAACTTTTTATAGATAATTATTCTAATAAAGAGGATATTATTATCTCTTTAAAAGATATTAATTTGTATTTGACGGATAAGGTTGAACAAGTCATTTTTTTAGTTAAAGAAGTGTTAAGTATTGATAGTTCTATACTAGGTGAAGAGTTAAATTCTTTATGCTTTTTTAATGATATACCTTTATATATTATTGATTCTTATCATAACTTAGAAGAGTGCGAAGAAGATATAGAATCAATGCTATTAAAAAAGCATAAAATATTTGTACTTAAGAATAAGAAAAAAAATCGCTCAGAAAATGAAAGAAATAAGATTAGAGAAGCGTTTCAATTAATATATAAACAGAAAGTTAGGAGTTAAGATTGGTTATTTGGATAATTGGTCTTCCTGGAAGTGGAAAAACTACTCTTGGAAAAAAAATACAAAAAGAGTTTAGTTCACAAGTAAATACTTTACACATAGATGGTGATGATATGAGAGGTATTTGGGGAGAAGATATTGGATATGAACTTAATGATAGAAAAAAGAATTCAAAAAGAATTCAAAAATTATCACAACTATTTGAAAAGCAAGGTATTCTTGTTGTAGTATCAATAATGTCTATTTTTGAAGAACATAGAAAACTTAATAGAAAAATATTCAATGAATATAAAGAAGTTTTTCTAGATGTTGACTTGGAAGTATTAAAGAAAAGACGCACTTTATATGATGATGCAATAAATAAGAAAATAAAGAATGTTGTTGGAGTTGATATTAAATATGAAAAACCTAAAACATATGATATAAGATTTAAAGAAGATCTAGATTTAGATTATATGGTTGAAGTCTTAAAAAAAGAGTGTTTAGATGTATAAATATCCATTAGAAAACCTTCTTCTTAATCCTAAGACTTACCAATTTAGTGACGTTTCTTCTAGTTCCTTTCTTGAGGATTATCTTATTCAGAGAAATAGTTTTCTAGTTTTATTAAATTGTGAAAAGAGTGATGAGTTTTCTTTATTTTTAAATACAATCTCTTTATTAGAGTATGAAGAACTTTTAAAATTACAAAAAAAGTTTGAAGTAAAGAAGTCCTTTTTTAATAATTACTCAAAAGATGTTAGTTTTATAGCATTTTTTTCTTATCAATTATCAAGGTATTTAAAAAAAGAGCATTGCCTTTCTTTGTTTAGTACTTTATTAAAAGTCAATGATACCTTGAGTTCTCTGAGTTTAGATGATTTTTCTTTTTTTGAGAGATATTTAGTATTTAATTCAATTAATATTGAAGTTGAATGTATTAAGGATTTATTGAATGAATAAAATCTCTTTTGTTGGTTCATGTAGTTTTCGTACATATTTTTATTTAAAATTATTTAAGATTTATAATATAGAAATTCAAGAAGTATTTATTTATGATTATAAACCTTTGGATATATCTATGTTCAAAAATAAAAAATTAGAGTATACGGATTTTAAAATCAATATAGATGAGTCTATTGATTCATTATTTAAATATTTTGATGCAAAGTTAATAAGAAAAAACTCAATAAATGATATGGAAAATGAATTAAAAGTTGTAAATACAGATTTTTTTATTTTTTCTGGTAAAGGGGGAGAAATAGTAAAGGAAAATATCTTAAGCCTCAATAAGTTTTTGCATATCCATCCTGGAAAGCTACCTTCTTATAAAGGAAGTACGACAATCTATTACTCATTGTTAAAAGAATCAAAGTGTTATGCAAGTGCATTTTTTTTAGATTCTAAAATTGATACAGGGGATGTTATTAAGTGTAAAGAATTTCATATCTTGGATTTAGATTTTGATTATTTATATGACCCTTTTATCAGAGCATATTTACTCTATGATATTATAAAGGATAATAATTTTGAGGCTTTAAAACAAAGTACCTTTGATTCAAAAGAGTATTATATTATTCATCCTGTTTTAAAAAAGTTAGCATTACTTAAAAAAGAAAGAATTCTAAAAAATGAAAAAAATATATAGATTTTCTCTAAATAGTGATTATTGGGATAATCGCTGGCGTAGTTCAGGTGTTGATAATAGTAAATTTCAAAGGTTTGACTTTTATCCTATTAAGCAAACAGAGTCTTTTTTGAAGGATTATAATTCTGAACAATCTATATTAGAATTAGGTTGTGGAGCAGGAAGACTATTTTTTCATTATAGAAATAGAAACTACAATATTAAAGGTATTGAGTATAGTAGTATTGCTGTTGAAAATATACAAAAGTTATTAGCTTCTTCAGAGGATGTAGTTCAAGGAAATGTATTGTCTTTACCTTATAAGGATGAATCTTTTGATTATATATTGGCATTAGGACTATTTCATAACTTAGAAAGTATAGAAGATATAGAGGAAGCCTTTTATGAAACCTCAAGAGTTATGAAGAAGAATGGAAAACTTCTTTTTTCAGTAAGATATGATTCCTTAGAAAATAATATAATAGAAAATATAATAAGAAAAAGAAATAAAGATAAAGTTTTTGATAAGTTTCATAGATATCATTTTGATTTAGAAAATACAAGTAGAATTCTCAAAAACTCTAAATTAGTAATTAAAAATGTTGAGTATGTAAGAAATGTATCTTTTTTATTTAAATATGATTTTTTTAGAAGCAAAGATATGAAGAGTAGTAATTTTGTAGAATCAGAAGCTAGAGCAAAAGGGTTTGAATTAAACTTTTTAGGAAGAGTAGTAGATAGATTTTTACATAGTTGTTTTCCTAAAAAGTTTTCTAATTTATTAATATTAAGTGTAGAAAAAAATGATGAAAACTAAAGCACAAACTCTTTTATTTTTAAGCGAAAAAATAAAAAAGTCGAAAGTCTTACCCTTATTGATTTTTAAGGCCAATACTTCTATTGATGAAATGGTTCTTAAAATTAAAAATCAATTTAGCGGTAATATTATAGTTCGCTCATCTTCACATGATGAGGATACTAACTCTTCGTCAAAAGCTGGTTACTATAAATCCATTTTAAATGTTGATACAACAAATACTAGCAATATAAAAAAAGCAGTTGAAGAGGTTATAATTTCTTTTGATGATAACAATTTATATCAAAATGAAATTTTAATTCAGCCAATGCTTAATAATGTAATTACAAGTGGTGTTGCTTTTACTTGTGATATAAGCACTTTAAGCCCTTATTATATAGTTAATTATGATATGTCTTCTAATACAACTAGTGTAACAGATGGACATGGGAAAGAGTTAAAAACATATGTAGAATATAAGTATTTATCTGAAGAGAAGCATAGAAATACTTTTTTAAATCATTTAATAGATTCAATCAAAGAGTTGGAAGAAATATTAGATAATAAATTTTTAGATATTGAGTTTGGTTATGATGGAAGTGACATTTATATTTTTCAAGCAAGAAATATTGTAAAAGAGAATAAATACAATTTATCTGATATAAATTTAGGTAAAGCATTGTTTAAATTACATAAAAAAATTAAGAAGTTAAATAAACCACATCCTAATTTATTAGGTGATTATACTATTTTTGGTGTGATGTCAGATTGGAATCCTGCTGAGATTATTGGTAAGAAACCTAAGTTTTTATCTCTTTCTTTATATAAAGAATTAATTACAAATTCTATATGGGCACACCAGCGCGATAATTATGGATATAGAGATCTTAAATCTCATCCTTTACTAGTCTCTTTTTTGGGTATTGCATATATTGATATAAGAGTTAGTTTTAATTCTTTCATTCCAAAAGAACTAGATGACCATTTGGGAAGTAAACTTGTAAATTACTATCTGAATATTCTAAAAGAAAATCCAAAAAACCATGATAAGATTGAATTTGATGTTATTTTAACATGCTTAGATTTTTCAATAAATAAGAAATTAACAAAACTATTAGAATTTGGTTTTTTAGAAGAAGAAATTATTCAAATAAAAAGTTCTTTAGAAAAATTAACACAAAAAGTTTTTACTTTATATAAAGATGATTTAAAGCAAATTGATATTTTGGAAAATAAGTATAATGAAATAGTAAGTTCAGAGTTATCTATTATTGATAAAATTTATTGGCTAACAGAAAATTGTAAAATTTATGGAACATTACCTTTTGCAGGTTTGGCACGTTCATCATTTATCTCTATGTCTTTACTTAAGTCTTTAGTTGATAGAGAAGTATTTAGTAAAGAAGAGTTGTCAGCTTTTTTAAACTCTTTAAAAACTGTTTCAAAACAATTAATTAGAGATCTTAATATTATGTCTAAAAAAGATTTCTTAGATAAATATGGGCATTTAAGACCTGGCACTTATGAAATAACATCTAAAAGATATGATGAAAATTATGAAGAGTATTTTTCTCAATGGATACTCAATAATGAAGAGGAAGAGAGGTTCTTACTTAAAGAGAATCATTTAGAGCAAATTGATAAACTATTATTAGAACACAATCTTTTTATTGATGCTAAAACTTTAATGGAATTTATAAAAGATACAATTGAAGCAAGAGAATATTCAAAGTTTATATTTACAAAATCTTTAAGTAAAATATTATGCTTAATAGAGGAATTAGGTAATAAGTTTTCTATTAAAAAAGAAGATATGGCATATGTAGATTTTAATACAATATTATCTTTATATTCAACACTTAGTTTTGAAGATTTAGAGCCATTATTAAAATCAGAAATAGAAAAGAATAAAAAACTCTATACTATTACACAAGGTATAAAGCTACCTGATTTATTAATTAATGAAGATGAGGTTTATTCTTTTTTTAATTTAGAAACAAGTGCAAATTTTATAACTTTAAAATCTATTGAGTCAGAAGTTATTAAAGAAGAAGATATTTTAAAAAAAGATTTGAAAGGTAAAATAGTTTGTATTAAGGCGGCAGACCCAGGGTATGATTTTTTATTTACTAAAAATATTGGTGGTTTGATAACTTGTTATGGTGGAGCAAATTCTCATATGGCAATAAGATGTGCTGAATTAAATATCCCTGCAGTTATTGGAGTGGGACAAGTTTTATATAATGATATATCTTCATTTTCTTATATGAACTTAGATTGTAGTAGTCAAAAGTTAAAGAAGATAAGATGAAAAAAATTATTGCAATTACACAAAGAATAGACTTTATTGATGACTATAATGAGACTAGAGAAACTTTAGATGTAAGATATTTAGAACTAATTAAAAGACTAGATTTTACTCCTTTGATTTTATCATATACTATAGATATTGAAGAGTATTTTAGAGTGTTTAAAGTTGATGGGATTATTTTAAGTGGAGGAAATGATTTATATGAATGGTTTAATACTAAAGAATCAAAAAAGCGTGATGCCTTTGAATATAAATTAATTAAATATGCGATAGAAAACTCGATACCTATTTTAGGTATTTGTAGAGGGATGCAAGTTATAGCTAATTATTTTAATTCTCATTTTGAAAAAATTAGTAATCAAGTAGGGATTAATCATCTATTAAAGCCAAATATTAAATCAAAGTATTTCCCAATATTAAAAGAGATAAAAAAAGTGAACTCTTACCATAATTATGCAGTAAATAGTATTTCCTCTGATTTAATAGTTTCAGCTTATAATGATGGTGATATAATTAAAGCAATAGAGCACAGAGAGTTAAAAATATTTGGTCATATGTGGCATCCAGAAAGATATAAAAAATTTGATGAAGCACAATTATCCCTTATAAAATTTTTTTTTACAGATAAAAATATGAAAGATAGTATATGAAAGTTATAATATTAGCAGCAGGAGAAGGTTCAAGATTAAGACCTTTAACTAAAGATAAGCCAAAATGTATGGTTGAATATAAAGGTAAACCAATAATTGATTATATATTAGAGACTATTGATAGATGTAATTTAAAGGATATTTCAATTGTAGGTGGTTATAAATTTGAAATATTAAAAAAGCATCTTGGAAATAAAGAATTGATATATTATAAGAATACAGAATATCACTCTTCAAATATGGTGTATTCACTTTTTAGTGCAAAAGAGTTTATGGATGATGATTTAATTATTTCTTATTCAGATATAGTTTATGAAGAGTCTGTTTTAAAGAAGCTTATAGGAGCTACTTCTGATTTGAATATAGTAATAGATAAAGAATGGAAAGAATTATGGGATCAAAGGATGGAAAATCCTCTTGATGATGCTGAAACTTTAAAACTAACTGATAATAAAATTTCTGAAATTGGGAAGAAGCCAAACTCTTTTAATGACATAGAAGGTCAATACATAGGACTAATAAAAATATCAAAAAATATAATTAAAGATGTAGTGTCTTTTTATGAAAGTCTTCCTACAGATAAACTATATGATAATAAAGATTTTAATAATATGTATATGACTTCATTTTTACAATTATTGATTGATAATAGTTATGATGCAGTACCTACTTTTATTGACGGTGGTTGGATTGAAGTTGATTGTATTAGTGATTTGAATACAAATTTTGTAAATAAGCAGTAAAGTGTTAAAAGATTTAATGTATCTTTATAATATAAAATAATTAGGAGTTTTAATGCCGTTAAACGGACAAATACGGGGTAATAGATGTCCTGTTTCAAAACCAAGTAAAGAGTATCTATATTATATAAAAAGAGTATTCTTTGATTTATTTGGGTTTGTTTTTTTATTAATTTGTTTACCTTTTTTATGGGTATATAATTTTATTTTTCCTTCAAGTAAAAAGAAGGTTATGGTTGGGACACATCCTATTGTAAGTAATATACACTACAAAGAGTTATTAATAAAATCTTTACCTGAATATGAGATTGATATTTTTATTTTTGAAGATTGGCTTGGTGAAAATAATTATTATGATATATCAGCAAAAAAGATTTTGCCTACTTGGATAGTTGGGAATAATGCATATGGATTTGCTCCATATATTATATTTTTATGGGCTCTAAGAAACTATCGAGGCTTTTTTTTACATTTAGATGGGGCAATACTTGAAAGAACTCTTTTATGGAGAATAGAACCTTTACTTCTCGAATTATTTGGTAAGAAAATTATTATGCAAGCATATGGTACAGATCAATGGACTATTTTACAGTCAAACGATAATCTTAATTTTAAATTGGGACTTACAAGACATAGAAATAGATATTTTATGATGGATTTAAAAAAGATAAAAAGAAATTATATGTGGTCACAATACGTAGATCTTATTGTTGGAGATATTAGGTATATACCAATAACAAGTGGTTTTAGTTTAGCACATTATTATATAGAATTAGAAGAATTACCTTATAATTTTAATGAAAATTTAGATCCAATAATTATTTCTCATTTTGCAAATCATCCAGAAAGAAAAGGTTCAAACGCAATAGAGGAAATATGTAATGAGCTTATTGAAGAAGGATTTAATATTGAGTATAAAAGTGTTCATGGTGTACCTAGAGAAGAAGCTTTAAGTATATTAGATGATTCACATATTTTCATAGAACAAATTTTTAATGGAATAATAGGTACAGGTTCTTTAGAAGCAATGGCAAAAGGAAATGTTGTTCTATCAAATATTGATGAAAGATTAATTGAATTAGCCCTTGTTCAGGACTATAAATTTTATTCAACATTTTTTAAAAAGTTCCCTATTAGAAATGTAAATATACTTACATTAAAAGAAGAATTAATTAAATTAATTCATGAAAAAGAACTTTTAGAAGATAGAGTTATAAAGTCAAGAGAGTTTATAGAAATGGCTACAAAGAATGTAGAAGGACTATTTTCGAATAAAAAAGATAATGGGATAAGAAAAATTTATGATGAAGCGAAATAGAATTGTTTTAAAAAGAAATAAGGAATTTATATGAAAAAGGAACTAAAAGATATTTTTGTCTGTCCATCTTGCAAGTCTTCTTTAGAATTGGAAGTTTTTAGATCTGAAAATAATAGAATTAAAGAAGGAAAGTTTTTTTGTTCTTCATGTGAAATAGATTACAAAATTATAAATTTTGTTCCAAGATTTGTTACAAATGAAGAGTACGTAAGTTCCTTTGGTGATGAGTGGCATCTTTATAAAAATGTAAAAAATAGTAAAACTGATATGTCAAAAGATGAAATGGATAAATATTTAGGGTTAAAGAAAAATGATATCCAAGAAAAAATGGTATTAGAAATAGGTTGTGGTGCAGGACCATATCTAGATATCTCTGCTCGTGAATATGGTGCAAGTCATGTTGTGGGAGTAGATTTAAGTCGTGCAGTTGACGCAGCATATGAAAATGTAGGAGAATTGGAAAATGTGACAATAATCCAAGCAAATCTATTCTCTTTACCTTTTAAAGAACCACTTTTTGATTTAATTTATTCTTTAGGTGTTTTACATCATACCCCAAATACAAAAGATGCATTTAATGCAATAACTCCTTTTGTAAAAAAAGGTGGAGAAGTTTCAATTTGGCTTTATGGAAAGTATTGGGAAAGAAAAATAAAAAATCAAAATTGGATAAGAAGGAATTTAACTTCAAAACTATCTTCAAAGCAGTTATATACTTTTAGTAAAATTGCTTCATATTTATATTATCTATATTTAATACCAATTTTAGGTGATGGATTAAGAGAACGTATTCCAATAGCTATGGATAAAGATGTAGAAGTTAGGCAACTTAATACTTTTGATATGTATAGTCCAACATATATTAACTATCATTATATAGATGAAGTATTTGATTGGTTTAATGATGCAGGATTTGAACAAATTAAACCTAACAAATATTTATTAGGAATGAAAGGTGTAAAAAAATAATATGATACTTTCAATAAATAGTATTCCTTTAGAACAGCCTATTATTATATACGGTTATGGACATGCCGGATCAATGTTGTTAAAACTCTTAAAACTTTATAGACCAGAACAAAAGATTAGATATATTGTTGATGATAATTTAAATTCTAATATTGATAATATTCCTGTGATTAAAGGAAAAGAGTTAGTTGATATTTATGAAGATGGAGATTTAGTTCTTATTTCAATATTGATTCATGAAAAAATTGAAGAAGAATTAAAAAAGCATTCTAATATTAAATATTCTTTAGTTCGTTTGAATTATTTTCATGATGATAAGGAGTTTGAGTTTTTTAAAGAGTTATCTATCTCTTCAAAAGAATATATCCCTCAAGTATACTCTTTAGAAAACTACGATAAGTCTAAAGAGTTTGAAAAGGTTCTCTCACTTTTTGACCGAATAGAGGATAAAGTTCTATATAGTACTATAATAAAAGGTTGGCATGAAAAAAGTGACCTTATTAAAGACTATTTTGTAAATGAATTTCCAAGTATAGGAAGACACTATTTTGAGTATATGGATTTTTCATCTATGAATACGATTTTAGAAGGTGGTGTAGCAGATGGAACAAATACGATTGAGTTTTTGTCTTCTTTATCTAGTAAAAGTAAAATCTATGGATTTGATCCTTTGTTTGATAATTATACTCATACAAAAAATAAAAAATATTTATTAAATTGTGATAATTTTGAAATAGTTACAAAAGGTTTATGGCATAAAGATGATTCTTTGGATATTGATATTTCAGGACTGTTACCTCTAGCACGAGTATCCCAAAAAGGTGAATCAAACTTTGACAAGTCAAAAACTATTTCGGTTACAAGTGTTGATAATTTTGTAAAAGAGGAAAATATTGAAAAAGTAGATTTTATAAAATTAGATATTGAAGGTGCAGAGTTAAATTGTTTACAAGGTGCTGTGAATACTCTAAAAAAAGATAGACCACAATTAAGTATATCTATTTATCATAAATATGAAGATTTATATGAAATTCCTCTTTTCCTTGATGAGGTTTTAGATAATTATACATATAGATTAGGACATTATCACTATGAACTAGGGGAGACTGTTTTATATGCCTTCCCTAATGAGATTTAAAATGAATATAGTTCAAGCATTTAATGATTTTATATCATTCAAGGTAATCCCTTTCCTTACCGGAGAGAATAAAAAACCAAATGTATATATATCCAATCTTAATTATTTGAATTGGACACATCTTAAAAAATCTATTGAAGAGACTGCTCCTTATCTTAAAGGTAAGTGTGCGGATATAGGTTCTGGAAATTCACCTTATAAAAAGTATATTATTAATAATGTAGATGAATATATATCAATTGATAAAGGAAATATTCATAAGCATATGTTTAGTTCTTCAAAGGAAAAGTTTATTGATGCAGATATAAAAAAGCTTCCTTTTGATGAAAATACATTTGATTCTGTAATATTAACTCAAGTCTTAGAGCATATTGATGAACCCTTTAAGGCTCTTGATGAGATAAAAAGAGTTATTAAAAAAGATGGTATATTAGTTTTATCTGTTCCTTTTATATATCAAGCTCATGCTACACCTTATGATTTTTTTAGGTTTAGTGAATTTGGATTAAAAAAACTTTGCAAGGATTATAATTTTGAGATTTTAGAATTTCATAGGCAAGGTTATATAGGAACAACAATATTTTCAATAATAAATGGATTTATCTGGGAGTTATCGAGTAAAAATAAGTTACTTAGGAATACGATATTGTTACCTCTTTTATTAATCATATTTAGTATTAATAATATTTTTGGAGTAGTTTTAGATAAAGTAAAACTACCTAATTATAGTCCTAACTTTTGGCTTATTTTAAGAAGTAAATAGTTGTATGAAAAAGATAGTTATATTTACTCAGAATTTAGACTTTGGAGGAGTCCAGAAGTCGGTATATTATTTAGCAAACAATTTAAAAAAAGAGTATGCTGTATCAATTGTATTAGCTGAAGACAATAAGGAAATAAAATATAACTTTGAAGGGATACCAATTTATCAAATTAGAACTCTCAAAGTTAATGTAAATGAGGAAGGTATTGGAGAAAAACTTTTTGAATATAGGATAAAGGAACTTGATAAACAATTATCTATATTAAATCCAGATATTTTAATTAGTTATGAAGATTATAATAATTTAATAGCTTTAAGCACAAAATATAATTGTAAAAAAGTAGTTTCTTGTCGAGTGAGTATAAAAGACAGTTATGAGAATACTATGATTCATCTTCTTGATTCATCTTTTTATTATCAAAAAATGCATCTTTTATATAAGGATGCAAATAAAATAGTATCCGTTAGTAATTCAATTAATAATGAACTAAAAGAAGAATTTTCATTAACTAATACTGTTACTATACACAATGGAATAGAGAAAAAAGAACTTGAAACTAAAGTAGAACATAAAAGTTTTATCTTAAATATTGGTAGACTTCATAAACAAAAAGGACAAGAAGATTTAATTAAAGCATTTTATAAAATCAAGGATGAAATTAATGAAAACTTGATAATTGTTGGTGATGGAATGATGAAAGATTATCTTATGAAATTAGTCGAAGATTTAAATCTTAATAGTCGAGTTTTTATTGTGGGCTTTGATGAACCGTATAAATATATTAAGGCATGTTCTTTATTCATATTTCCTTCATATTATGAAGGTTTCTCTAATACGATTTTAGAAGTTATGAGTTGTAAAAAAAATATAGTTTCTTATGAGTATAAAGGTAGTGAAGAAGTCTTATTAAAAGAGAATAGGGTTTCTATAGGGGATATTGATTTATTAGCAAGCAAAATAGTGTATTATTTAAAAAATAAAAAAGAGAATGAAATTTTAGCAGATAAGCTCTTTAAAAAGTCGAATGAATTTTCATTGTCAAGAACATTAGAAAAGTATAAAAAGGAAATAAAACTATTATGTGTGGAATAATAGGTACAAATTTTAAAACAGAAAACTTTACAAAAGCAATTGAATTATTAGAGCATAGAGGTCCAGATAATTTAGGTTTTTATGAGTTTGAAAATAACCAATTTGGACATACAAGGTTATCAATAATAGACCTAGATAATGAAGCAAATCAGCCAATGGTCTTTGATGATATTGTTATTACTTTTAATGGAGAAATTTATAACTATAAAGAGTTAATAAAAAATGAAAATTTAAATTGTAAGACAAAGTCAGATACAGAAGTATTAATAAGATTATATCAAAAATATGGAAAAGATTTTTTAAATAAGATAAATGGAATGTTTTCTTTTTGTATTTATGATAAAAAGAGAGATAGCTTTTTTTGCGCAAGAGATAGATTTGGTAAAAAACCATTCTATTACTATTTTAAAAATGGAAAGTTTATTTATGCAAGTGAAATAAAATCTATATTAAAGCTATTAGAATCAAAACCAAGTATGAATAATACAGCTTTTCATGAATACTTATCTTTTATGACACCTGTAAATGAAAATACTTTTTATCAAGATATCAAAAAATTACCAGCAGGAAATTTTTTATATAAAGATTTAAAAGAGTTTTATATTGATAAATATTATGATTTAAATAATATTGAAAATAGAGATTGTAGTGAAAAAGAAGCATTAGAGAAAATAGAAGAATTATTAATCTCATCAGTAAATAGCAGACTTGTTTCTGATGTAGAAGTAGCTACATTATTATCTGGAGGAATTGACTCTTCCTTGACTTCAGCTCTTTATGCAAAATATAGTAATAAGAGAATAAATACATTTTGTATTGGTTATGATGAACATACTCATTATAGTGAAACTTCATATGCCAAAATAGTTGCTAAACATATAAATTCTAATCACCATGAATTAATTATTAACAGAAAAGATTTCATCTCTTCAATAGAAGATATGATTTATCATGTCGATGAACCTTTTGCCGATAGTGCTTCAATCCCAACATTTTTATTAAGTAAATATATTAATAAAAATGGAATTAAAGTTGCTCTTTCAGGTGAGGGGAGTGATGAGAGTTTTTTAGGTTATGATAATTATTTTAAGATGCTAAAGTATTATGAATCAAAAGCCATAGATAAACCATTTGATTTAACAAAAGAGTGGGAATATAATAACAGAGCTTTTAATAAAAAACATATTTATCAAACTTGTGGTGAAACTTTTACCGAACGGCAAAAAGAGAAACTCTTAAATAATTACACTTCTTTTAATTATATAAAAAATTATAATTGCAATTATCCTCCTTATAAGTGGTTAACATATATAGACTTCAAAATTTGGATAGCAGAAGTGTTGATGACTAAAGTTGACAGAATGTCAATGGCTCATTCTTTAGAGCTAAGAGCCCCTTTTTTAGATTATAGACTTGTTAATTATCTACTTTCTTTGGGAGAAGATATAAAAAAAGGAAATACAAATAAGTATCTTCTTAAAAAAATAGCAATGAAGTATTTGCCTTATGAAATTGTGCATAGACAGAAAAAAGGTTTTTCTTTTCCTTTTATAGAGTGGTTACATGAAGAGTATAAGGATGAGATATTAATTACTATTTTGGAAGTTAATAAAAAACTAAATATTTTTAATAAAGACTTTGTAACATTTATATATAATGAGTCCAAAGAAACTAGGTTTAAACAACATTTATGGAGTTTATATATTTTTGCAAGATGGTTTAATAAAAATTATTAAGGAATAGAATGGTTATTTTAACTGCTGAGGATTATAAGGTTTTTGAAGAGATTGAACAAATTAGAGAAGAGATAAAACAGCAATATATTCCAATAAAAATTATTGATTACGGTGCGGGAAGTCCTACGGATAAAAGAAATAGTAATGAAATGTATAATGGAGTTCAGAAAGAAACAAATAGTTTTGACCAATGTTCAATTGGTTTAAAGGGTAACTGGGCACAAACTATGTATTCATTAGTAAAAGAGAATACTCCAAAAAAAGTTTTAGAGTTGGGTACTTGTTGTGGATTTTCAAGTATTTACATGGCAAAAGCTAATGAGAATACCTTCGTGTATACAATAGAAGGTGATCTTGGTGTAGCAAATATTGCTTCAAAAAATATAGAAAAGGCAAATTGTAAAAATATAAAACAGTTTGTGGGTAGATTTCAAGATGTATTAGATGATGTTTTAATGGAAATAAAAGAAGTTGATTTAGCTTTTATAGACGGGCATCATGATAAAAAAGCGACTATAGATTATTTTAACCAAATTAAACCATTTCTTTCAGAAAATGCAATTATTGTTTTTGATGATATTTCTTGGTCTGATGGTATGGTTGAGGCTTGGAAGATTATAAAAGAAGATTCAATTATAAAAGAGTATAAAGATTTAGAAAAGCTCGGTATTTGTTATACTTAATTAAAGGTTAATTTATGATATGGTTTGATTTAGTAACACCAAAATCAGTCCTTTTTTTTATCCCTATGATAAGAGAGATAGAGAAAAGAGGACGAAAGGTATTAATTACAGCAAGAGAAGGTGATGGATACTCAGAGGTAGTAGAGCTTTTACGACTTTATAATATGGAGTTTGTAAATAGAGGAGAGTTTGGAGGTGCGGAGTTAAAAGATAAACTTCATGCTTCTATTGAACGGCAAAAAGCTCTAATGGAGTTTGTAACTATTTATGATATTGATAGATTAGTTTGTCTTTCTTCTGTAGATGCAAATCGAGTTGCTTTTGGCTTAGGAATACCAGTTATTAACTTCTATGATATCCCATTGTCAGACTTTGAAACAAACTTTAAAAAGGCTTTACCTCAAGCAAGATTGACGTTACCTTTATCAACGAGAGTTTTTAAGCCATTTGTAGTTCCCGATGAAATTTTTTTAAGGTTCTCTTTGGATGAAGAACAAATCTTTGATTATAACTTTATAGATCCTGTTATTTGGTTGAAGGATTTCACTCCTAGTTTTGAGTATGTAGAAAAAATATTGGCTCCTTATCATTTAGATTTTAGTAAAAAAATGATTATCATTAGAGAAGAGGAGTATAAATCTTCATATGTTGATAAAAAATATCCTATTCTTTATGAGGCTTTATCTGATATCCAAAAAGAGTTTAATCCAAATATTATAATAATACCAAGATATGAAAGCTCATATTTAAAAGAAGAGTTTCCTTTTGCAATAGTTTTAGAAGAAAAAATCATTATTCAGCACCTTTTAGCTTTTGCAGACCTTTTTATAGGTGGAGGGGGTACTCTTAATACAGAAGCATGCTATTTTAATACTCCTACAATAAGTACAAGAAGTTTTATCTGTCATTATGATAAGTATCAAATTGACGAAAATCTAATGGTTTGGGTTTCAACAAGAGATGAACTAATGAAAGAAGTTCATAATGCTCTATCAAAGAAGATAAATAGAAATAATAAAAATGTATTAGATGTAGAAAATTTAAATATAAAAGAGATAGTAGATACTATTTTAAGTTAGAAGGGTAAACTTTATGAGTAGTGCAGAAGAAAAACTCCAAGAATCTTTAGTTGAGACATATTTTTCAAATTTACAGTTTTTAAAAGAGTATGATTATGAGTTATATAAAAAAGTTGATAATCTTTCAATTGCTATTAATTCAGGTTTATATAAAGAAAAGTATTCTCTTGAGTTTATTAAAGAAAAAGGTGAATTTGATATTTACGATAATATTCAAAAGGTTTACCTTTACGATAAAAAAGCAAAGTATATTAATCAAAAATGGTTGGATGGAATAAAACTTGATAAAAACTTTTTTTTCTCTTCTTTATCAAAGGTTCTTTATGGGAATGATTCAGAATATAGCGAAGTAACTTTAGACTATGAATCAGCAGAAGAATTACAGTCCCTTTTTATTAATAATTTAAAGGCTTTCTCTGACGTTTTACAGGATGATACTTTAGGAGATAAAGAGTTTAAAAAAATTGAAAAGTTTACTTTTGTTGGTACTCTTCTAGGAAGACATATTCCAAAAATTCATGAAAAAGTTCAAGCTAAAAACTATTTTGTTTGTGAAAACAATTTAGAGATTTTTAGATTATCACTTTTTGTTACTAGTTATGTTGTTTTAGCTCAGAATTCAAATGTAAGATTTGCGATAATGGAAAATGATATAGATTTCATGTATAAATATCAAATCTTCATAGAGGATAATATGTATGAAAACTATTATATCAAGTTTAGTACAACAGATTTTAATGTTTTAAATATGTTTAATTTAATGGTGTCAGTAATTTATAAAAAAACTGGGATATCTTTTGATTATACAAGGGTTCTTCATAATTTATTTAAAATAGCTACAGAAAAAATAAATAAAGAAAAAGTTTTAATAGTAAAAAGAAATGAATATATGTTTGAAAGCATTAAAAATAAACCAGTATTATTTATTGCTGCTGGACCATCTTTAGAGTTAAATATGAAATGGCTTCAAAAAAATCATAAAAAGTTTGTTATTGTTGCAATAGGCGCATCCTATAAGAAACTATTAGCTCATGATATTATTCCTGATGTTATAAGTACAATTGATTCAAGTTATAAAGATCTTTCTAGATATCAATTTACAGATGAAGATATACTAAAAATACAAAATACAATAGTTCTAGCATCGTTAAATTCTCCTGTAAAGATTTGTGAAAAGCTTAATAAAGATTTACTTTTTTATTTTGAAAACTACCTTTCTTTAAAAGAAAATTCTTCTATATATACTGGATATTCTGTAGCTGAACTAACTATCTCTATACTTACTCATATGGGAGTAAAAGAGTTATATCTCTTAGGAACAGATTTGGCAATTAATCCTGATACTGGAGAAACTCATATGAGTAATTATCATAATTCAAAAAAAACTGACTTAGAAAATTTTGATAATTCAGAGTTTTTATTGTCTGGAAAATCATCTTTTAAAGAGGATTTAGTTTCAGTAAAAGGAAATTTTAGAGAAGAAGTATTGACAACAAGAGTGTTTATTGCATCTATTACTTCATATAATGAAGCAATTAGAAATTTAAAACAAGAAAATCAAAAATTTTTTAATTTATGTCAAAATGGTGCTTACTTAGAAGGGTTTAATCCTCAAAAAATAGAAGATATAGAATTATCAAGTTACAAAGAAGTAGACAAAAAAGAGTTTCAAAAAGAGTTTTTATTAGAGTTAAATGAATCTTCTGAAAATTCTTTAACTGCAAATGAGAAAAACTTATTAGTAGAGGAAATATTTCATGTCTCTAAACTAATAAAAATGATTGAATTACAAAAAGAAATAAGAGTAAGTTCTTATAGTGAGTTTAGAGAGTTTTTCTTAAAGTTTGAAAAAGAGATGTATTCAATAGGAAGAGAAACATATTTACAGCAAATTTTAACTAAATATTTTCAGGTTACAAATACATATATAAACTATCACTTTAACTCAAAAAAAGTTAAAAATGAATCTTCAAAAATAAAAGAAGTCTCATCTATATGGTTTAATCAGATGGAGGGACATTTAAAATATTATTTAAAATATTTAAATAATATTTAAAAGGCATAAAAAAACCTAAGTCAAAAGACTTAGGTTTAAAAAATGAGTTAAAGATATTTACTATTGTAATAATCTTAATACATTTTGTTGCGCTGCGTTTGCTTGAGAAATAGCATAAGAACCAGCTTGAGAGATAATGTTTTGTTTGTTAAAGTTTGCACTTTCTTCCGCATAATCAACATCTCTAATAATAGACTCAGCCGCTTTTACATTAGTTTCTTGAGTCATTAAGTTTCTAACTGCAGATTCAACTTGGTTTTGTGTAGAACCCACTTCACCTCTGTTTTCATTCAGCGTAGTAATAGCAGCGTTTACAGTTGCTTGTGCAGAAGCAGCAAGTCCTGTAGAAATACCCCCTGCATCAACAGAAGTTTGTAATGTATCTAAACCTAAACCAGCAGTGTTTGATCTAATTGTACCAAGAGTAATAGTATCAGTTGAACTTTCACCAACTTGGAAAGCTAAAGTTGCAGAAGTAGCACCATCAGCAGCAGTACCAGTTTGTAAAAGTTGAGTACCATTATAGTTAGTTTGAATAGCAATATTATCTAATTGATCTAAAAGCTTTGAAATATCATCAGCAATAGCAGCTCTACCATCAGCAGAAGTAGTAGCAGTATTTGCTTGAATTAATTTCGCTTTAACAGTATCAAGAATATTAGATTGTTCAGCCATTGATTTATCTGCAATTTGTAATAAAGAAATAGCAGAGTTACCATTGTCAATACCTTGACCAATAGAAGTTGCTTGTGTTCTAAGTTTATCAGCAATTGCTAAACCTGAAGCATCATCTGACGCTTTATTGATTTTTAAACCAGAAGATAGTTTTTCTAAAGAAGAACTAATCGCATTGTTTGTATTTTTGTTTGCTTCTTGTGCAGTTATAGAAGAAATATTTGTATTGATTCTCATAATAAATCCTTTCAGTATTATGACACATTGTAAACATTTGTTTACAGCCTTAAAACCTTCTTATTTTACTAAGCATAGAGAAAGAATCTCTTCGGAAACCATTGTTCCCTAAAAGTTATAATAGAATTATGACACACCAATTCTTAAAGTTAGATTAAATTAATATTAAAAGGAATAAAAAGAAATTAAAAAAAAACCTAAATCTGAAGACTTAGGTTTAAAAAATGAATTAAAGAGAATTACTATTGTAATAGTCTTAATACATTTTGAGAAACTTGATTTGATTGTGAAATAGCATAAGAACCAGCTTGAGAGATAATGTTTTGTTTGTTAAAGTTTGCACTTTCTTCCGCATAATCAACATCTCTAATAATAGACTCAGCCGCTTTAATGTTTGTTTCTTGAGTCATTAAGTTTCTAACTGCAGATTCAACTTGGTTTTGTGTAGAACCCACTTCACCTCTGTTTTCATTCAGCGTAGTAATAGCAGCGTTTACAGTTGCTTGTGCAGAAGCAGCAAGTCCTGTAGAAATACCCCCTGCATCAACAGAAGTTTGTAATGTATCTAAACCTAAACCAGCAGTGTTTGATCTAATTGTACCAAGAGTAATAGTATCAGTTGAACTTTCACCAACTTGGAAAGCTAAAGTTGCAGAAGTAGCACCATCAGCAGCAGTACCAGTTTGTAAAAGTTGAGTACCATTATAGTTAGTTTGAATAGCAATATTATCTAATTGATCTAAAAGCTTTGAAATGTCATCAGCAATAGCAGATCTACCATCAGCAGAAGTAGTAGCAGTATTTGCTTGAATTAATTTCGCTTTAACAGTATCAAGAATATTAGACTGTTCAGCCATTGATTTATCTGCAATTTGTAATAAAGTAATAGCAGAGTTACCATTGTCAACTGCTTGACCGATAGAAGTTGCTTGTGTTCTAAGTTTATCAGCAATTGCTAAACCTGAAGCATCGTCAGCAGCTTTATTGATTTTTAATCCTGAAGATAGTTTCTCTAAAGAAGAAGAGAGGTTTTGATTTGTTTGTACATTTGCTTCTTGCGCAGTTATAGAAGAAATATTTGTATTGATTCTCATAATGTGACCTTTACATTTTGTATATGTTAGATATTATCTAAGCTAAGTTTAAACTTTGTTTAAGATTGCACCACATTCTATATGATTTGTATATGAAAATTGATCAAAAAGTGCAAACTTTGTTATTTTATGAGTTTTAGTAAGTTCTCCTAAATCTCGGTGAAGTGTTTCTGGATTACATGAAATATAAATTATTTTATCAAACTCTTTTACTAGAGCTCTTGTTGTATCATCAAGTCCAGCTCTTGGAGGGTCAACAAATATAGAATTAAAATTATAAGATTTTAGCTCAATATCTTTAAGTCTTCTAAACTCTCTTTTCTCTTTTAAAGCGTCTACAAACTCTTCTGCACTCATTCTAATAAACTCTATGTTTTTTGTATTATTAAGTTCACAATTTGTTAGTGCAGATTTAATTGAGGTTTTTGAAATCTCTGTTGCTAGTACTTTATTAAATTTTTGACTAAGAGGTATTGTAAAGTTTCCTCCTCCACAATATAGTTCACATAAATCATCTTCATTTTTTTCAATATTCTTTAAAACCCACTCTATCATTTGGATATTTACTTTAGAATTTGGTTGTGTAAAGCCACCTTCTTGATATTGAAATTTAAAATCGTTATTCTCTATATTCAAGGTTTCATCGATATAATCAACACTAAGAATCTCTTTTTGTTTCCTACTTCTTCCAATAATTTTTATATTTAATTCTTTTTCTAAAACTTTTGCTTTTTCAACCCAAGTAGTTTCTAGCTTTTTATGATAGATTAAAGTTACAAGCATATCATTTGTAGTTGAATTTAAAAATTCTACGGCATAAAGTTTGAATCTAAGGCTTTCATCATTTTGAAGTTTTTCTAAAAGTTTTGGCATTATTTCTTGAATATGTTTTGTTACAATTTGGCATGAATCAATTTCTAATGCTTTTTTATCAAAATCATTCATAGCGTATGAAATAGTTGGATTATCTTCTTCATCATAATTCTTCCAAATTCTAAATTCTGCTCGATTTCTAAAGTTTTGAGATTCACTTTTTATAATATCAAACTCTAAATCAGTAAAATTTGAGAATCTTTTCTTTTCTCTTTGAATCTTAAATTCTAGTTGTTCTTCATATGATTTATCGAATAAAACACATGAGCCACATTTCCCGAAATATTCACATTCCATTAGTAACCTTCAATTAATAAATTTGATTTAATCTGATATTATATTCAATTAACTATAATACGCCCATGAAAGAAAACTGGCAACAACAATTACAGACCTTATTAAATTGTGATTTAAAATCACTTTTTCCATTAGCAAGAAGTATGAATCGTAAATTAAAATTTTTTGTGGGACCTACAAACTCAGGTAAAACATATAATGCAATGAAAGAGTTAAAAGAGGCTAATAGTGGTCTTTATTTAGCACCTTTAAGACTTCTTGCTCTTGAAGGTTATGAAGATTTAAAAGAGAACAATATAGAGGCTTCTTTAATTACAGGAGAAGAACAAATTATTGATGATGATGCTGCTCATGTTTGTTCAACTATTGAGATGTTAGATTTTAATCTTGATGTTGATGTAGCAATAATTGATGAAGTACAGATGCTTGATGATATTGATAGAGGTTGGGCTTGGGTAAATGCTATTATTGGATGTCCTGCAAAAACTATTATTATGACAGGATCTGTAAATGCATTAGATGCTGTAAAAAAGATTGCCTCATATTTAGGTGAAGATCTTGAAGTTGTAAAACATCAAAGAAAAACACCTCTAAAAACAATGGCAAGACATACAGCTTTAGAAAATTTAGAAGCAGGTACTGCTCTTATCGCTTTTTCAAGATCTGATGTTTTAAAATTAAAACAAAGATTACAAAAAAAATATAGAGTTTCAGTAATTTATGGAAATCTATCTCCTGAAGTTAGACGTGATGAAGCAAAAAGATTTAGAAAAAAACAAAGTGACATTTTAATTGCAACAGATGCTATTGCAATGGGATTAAATCTTCCTATTAAAAATATACTTTTTACAACTGATACTAAGTTTGATGGAGTAAGTAGAAGAAAAATAACTGTAAATGAAATAGTTCAAATTGCAGGTAGAGCAGGAAGATATGGACACCATCAAGTAGGCTTTTTGGGTGCAACAAGAAGAGATGTCTTATCTTATATAAAAGAGGAGTTTGAAGCACCTATTAGAACTATAAAGCCTCCCTTTAGAGTAAAGATGAGTAGTGAACAGTTAGAGTCTTTAGCTAGTCATATAAAAACAAATTCTTTAACAAAAGTATTAAAATTCTTTAAAGATAATATGAGTTTTGAAGGACCTTTTATTGCTTCAAATATCTCTTCTTTAATAGAAGCTGCAAGTATCGTTGATAAAAGGGATAAGCTAAGTTTAGAAGATAAGTATCTACTTGCACAAGCTCCAATTACTACAAAGTCTACAATTATTCTTCAAGCATATGAAGCTTATATTGCTGCTGTTATTAAAAATAAAATTTGCAGATATAAACCTTCTATAACTTTACCTAAAAAAGCAATTACACAAAAAGATTTACTTCTTGTGGAAGATGAAGTTAAAAAAATCTCTCTTTATTTATGGCTTTCATATAAGTTTCCTGATATTTTTCTTGATTATGACAAAGCTGTTATTTTAAGAAACTCTTTTAACTCTTTTATTGAAAAATCTTTAAAAATGAATTTAAAGTTAAAAGAACCTGAACGTACTAAAAGATACGAAAAACCGTATCATAAACGAAGAAGAAGAGTTTAATTAGTTTTTTTTAGATACAATTTAACTACTTATGCAATTTTTTAGAGGAATGTTTGAATGTTAAGTATGTTTAAAAGTGATGGAGTGGAAACTTTACAAAAAGAGCTCTTGAAAAACTACATTGATGAAAAAAAGATACAAACAATTATTGATAGTGGAGTAAATATCAATAGAAGAGATGAAAAAGGTAGAACTCTATTATTTAATTTGTCTGTTAAAAGAAGAATTGAATCAATAAAAATTTTAATTAGAAATGGTATTGATATTAATGCTGAAGATAATTATGGAAGAACAGTTTTAAGTGAAGCTGTTAATAAAATTGATGGAATGATGATACGATTTCTTCTTGAAAATGGAGCCTCTATAAATTACAGAAATAGTTCAGGAAGAACTGTTTTACACGATGCAGCTTTAGAAGAAAATGAAAAAGTTTTTAATATCTTAATGACTCAAAATCCTGATTTAACGATAACTGATCACTATGGCAAAAGTGTACTTTTTGATGCTGTAGAAGGTGGAAACCTATCAATAATTACAGAAATTGTAAATAATATTGATGATATTAATCTTGTTGATAACAATGGACAAACAGCTCTTTTTTATGCTGTTTTAAAAGAAAAACCAGAGATTGCAAAGTTTTTAATTTCACATGGTGCTGATGTAAATGTGATGGATAAAAAAAGACAAACAGCTTTATTTAATGCAGTACTTTTAGGCGCTCAAAATTTAGGAGTTATTGAACTTCTTCTTGAGAAAGGGGCAAAACTAAATATTAAAGATTATTCAGAAAAGACTCTTTTAGATGAGATTTTAAAGATAATCTCATTAGTAAAAAACCCTGAAGAAAAAATGGAAAATAAATATAGGTTAGCAAGAAAAGAGAGAAACTATATAAAATTAACTGGAATTTTGATTGATATGGGACTTGCTATTGATAGAACTGATGCTGAGGGGAAAACAATTCTTTATAGGGAAGTTCAAAGAGAAAACTATGATACAATTGATTTTCTTATTGCTTCAGGAGCAGATGTCGATGCCGAAGATAAAGAAGGAAGAACAGTTTTATTTGATGCTGTTTTAAAAGGTCCTTCAAATATGAATATGATTGATCATTTAATTTCAAAGGGAGCTAATGTCGATCATAAGGATTTTTTAGAAAGAACAGTTGTTGATGATTTAGCAGAAGCTGTATTGATTACTGAGAATAATAAAAAATCAAGCTCTAAAAGGTTTTTTGATTTGATAGAATCAGAGAACTATTTTGCCTTACTTAAAAAAATGCTTCTTTTTAAACCAAGAATAAATGAACCAAAAAGTGATGGTCGAACTATAATTTTTGATTTAATAGACCAAGATAATTTAGAACTCATAAAGCTTGTAGTAAATGCAGGGATTGATTTAAATGTAATGGATAAAAATAAAAATACTCCTTTATCTTATTTAGTTGATAAAGGTTTAGAAATAAATAATCAAAGAGAAAAAGAGAACTTTTTAGAAAGGTTAGTTTTTATTTTAAAATTTAGAGTTGATGTAAATACAGTTGATAGTGAAGGAAAAACCATATATCATAAAGCTGCAATGGCTGATGATTTAGAGGTTATGGAAAAACTATTAACAAAAAAAGCGAATTTAAATATAAAAGATAAACAAGGAAGAACAGCCCTTCATCATACTCAATGGAAAGGTAATTATAAAATTGCAAGGCTTCTAATAGCAGCAGGTGCTGATATAAATGAAGCTGATTATGCAGGTTTTACACTTTTAAATTATGCAGCAATTTTAGGACATACAAAACTAGTAGTAGTTTTAATTTTATCTGGGGTTTTAATGTATAACCACAGTAAAAAAAGTAAATCAGTAGCAATGTTCTTTAAAGAGAGAGAAAAAAATCTTGATACTTTGTTAAATGCAAATATTACTGATTCAAAGATGATAATAGCAATAGAAGATGTTATAGCAAATTTAAAAAAAGAAATAAATGAAGCTTTAGAAGGAAATTAATAAATGTTTAATAAATCAATTATAATTTTAGCTGCTGGTGCAGGAACAAGAATGAAATCAACAACGCCAAAGGTTTTACATAAAATCTCTGGTAAACCAATGTTATATTACTCAATTAAAGAGGCTCTAGAGTTAAGTGATGATATTACAGTAGTTTTATATCATCAAGCTCAAAGAGTTAGAGAAGAGATGGAAAAATATTTTGAAAATATTAACTATGTAATTCAAGACCATGCAAATTATCCAGGAACTGGTGGAGCAGTTATGGGAATAACTCCAAAGTACGAGCAAGTACTTGTTTTAAATGGAGATATGCCATTAATTCAAGCAGATGAGCTTAAAAAGTTTGATTTAGATGCAACTATTGTTATGTCTGTATTAGAATTAGAGAGTGCTGATGGTTATGGAAGAGTTATTGTTGAAAATGGTGCTGTTAAAAAAATCGTTGAGCAAAAAGACGCAAATGAAGAAGAACTAGCTGTAACAACTGCAAATGCAGGTATCTATCAATTTGAAACAAAATTTTTATTAGATAATTTACCAAAACTTTCAAATGATAATGCACAAGCGGAGTACTATATTACTGATTTAGTAGAGATGGCTATAAATCAAGGGAAAGTTTTAAAACCACTTGCTGTAAATGAAGAGAATTTTAAAGGTGTAAATTCAAAAGTTGAACTTGCAGATGCAGAAGTAATTCATCAACAAAGACTTAAAAAAGAGTTTTTAAAGCAGGGTGTTATTATGAGACTTCCTGATACTATTTATATTGAAGAGGGAGTTTCTATTGAAGGTGAATCTATTTTAGAAAATGGAGTTACACTTTTAGGAAACTCTAAAATCATAAATTCACATATTAAAACAAACTCAATTGTTGAAGATTCAGTTTTAGAAGATTCATCAATTGGGCCAATGGCTAGAGTCAGACCAGGATCAGTTCTAAAAGATTCACAATTAGGAAACTTTGTTGAAACAAAAAAAGCTAAATTAACTGGTATGAAAGCAGGGCATTTAACTTATCTTGGTGACTGTGAAATTGATGAAGGTACAAACATAGGTTGTGGAACAATTACTTGTAATTATGATGGGGTAAATAAATATAAAACAATTATTGGAAAAAATGTATTTGTAGGTTCAGATACTCAGTTTGTAGCTCCTGTAAATATTGATGATAATACAATGATTGCTGCTGGTTCAACAGTAACTTCTGATGTTAAAGAAGGAGAACTTTATTTAACAAGAGCAAAGAAGAAAACAGTTGATGGATACTATTTTAAACATTTTGAGAATAAAAATAAGAAGTAAATATGCTATTAAAAGAAAAAAATATACTACTTGGAATTTCTAGCTCTATTGCTATATATAAAAGTTTAGAGTTAATTAGACTTTATATAAAAGCTGGTGCAAATGTAAAAGTTATAATGACAGAAGCTTCACAGAAGTTTATTACACCATTAACTTTTGAAGCAATTTCTCAAAATAAAGTTTTAACAGAAGATACTGAAAATTGGGATAGAACATCAGAATATAATCATATTGATATTGGAAAATGGGCAGATATTCTTGTCATAGCTCCTGCAACTGCAAATACGATAAATAAGTTAGCAAATGGAGTAGCAGATAATCTTTTAACTCAATCAGTATTAGCTTTTACAAAATCAAAGATAATAGCTCCTGCTGCAAATACAAATATGATACAAAATCCAATTACTAAAAAAAGTTTAAAAACTCTAAGCTCTTATGAATATAAAGTTATCTCTTCTCAAGTAAAAGAGTTAGCTTGTAAAGATATTGGTGATGGTGCTATGGCTGAGCCAGAAGATATTTTTTATGCAACTGCTAGAGAACTACTTAAAGATAGCTATTGGGAAAATAGAAACGTTATATTAAGTGGTGGTGGAACAGTTGAGAAGATAGATGATGTTAGATATATTTCAAACTTTTCATCAGGAAAGATGGCTTCATCTTTAGCCTTAGCTTTATATCTAAAAGGTGCAAATGTTAGTTTAGTTAGTACTAGAGGATATGAAAACTTACCAAAAAATATTAATATAATTCCTGTCTCGTCAAGTAATGAAATGTTTAAAGAATTATCTTCTTCAATAAAAGTTGTGAAAAATTTAAAAGCAGATAAAAAACCTTATCTTTTTATGGTAGCAGCAGTTTCTGACTATTTACCAAGTGTTGCTCAGGAAGGAAAACTTAAAAAAGATAGTTTAGGTTCTTCTTGGAATCTTGAATTGAAACAAAATATAGATATTTTAAACTCTTTAGATAAAAGTGAAATAATTTCTATTGGTTTTAAGGCTGAGATGGATGAAACTGTAGCTTTATCAAACGCACAAAATATGTTAAAAAAGAAGAATGTTGAGGGGGTTTGTCTAAATATTTTAAATGAAGATAACTCTTTTGGTTCAAATACAAATAATATAGAGCTAATTTTAAAAGAGACTTCTTATAGTTTTAATGGAAATAAATTAGATGTCTCTTTAGAACTTTTAAATAGATTAGAGAGTGAATTTTAAGATAATGAGTGAATCTATAGTACCCAATCATATTGCTATAATTATGGATGGTAATGGAAGATGGGCAAAAGAGAGAGGCTTAAAAAGAACAGCTGGGCATGAAGAGGGTGCAAAAGTTGCAAGAGAGATTACAAAACATTGTTCTAAAATAGGTGTAAAATACCTTACTTTATATGCTTTTTCTACAGAAAACTGGACTAGACCAAAGCTTGAAGTTGAGTTTTTGATGAGACTTTTAGATAAGCAGTTAAAGTTAGAGCTTCCAATGTATTTAGAAAATAATGTTAGATTCAAAGCTATTGGAGATATTTCAGCTTTTTCTAAAGCATTACAAAAAAGAATTAAAGAGACAGAAGATAAGACTTCTCATTGTACAGGACTTACGCAGGTAATTGCATTAAATTATGGTTCTCAAGATGAAATATTAAGAGCTATAAAAAAGTTAAATGATAAAAATTTAGAAGTTACAAAAGAGAATTTTGAAGCTTGTCTTGATACCGCTGGAATGAGTGAAGTTGATATGTTAGTAAGAACAAGTGGAGAGGTGAGACTATCAAACTATCTTCTTTGGCAAAATGCCTATGCTGAGATGTTTTTTGTAAATACTTATTGGCCAGAGTTTACCTCTTATGAATTGGATGACTTAATTAGTGATTTTAGCTCAAGAGAGAGAAGATTTGGAGCTCTTTAGTTTTATATTTGGTTTACTTTTTGGATCTTTTCTTAATGTTTTGATATTAAGATTACCTAAAAATAAGTCTTTTATTGCTATTAGAAGTGCTTGTCCTAAATGCAATCATATAATTTCTTGGTTTCATAATATTCCAGTTTTTTCATATGTTTTTCTTAAAGGAAAATGTGCATATTGTGGTGGAAAAATATCACTTCAGTATCCTATTGTTGAGCTTTTAAGTGCAGTTATAACTTTAGTATTATTTATAAAATTAGGATTGGGTATTTCTTTAATCTATGCATTAATATTTTTTTATTCATTGATTGTTCTTTCATTTATAGATTTTAAATATAAAGCAGTTCCTGATTATCTTCTTTTAATAGCTTTAGTGGCTAGTTTTTTTGTGACGCAATATGATTTAATTGAGGCTTTTAAAAATGCTTTTATTATTTCAGGAGCATTTGTGCTTCTAAACTTTTTAGTAACATTTTATATTCAAAATATCAAATCAAAAATTTTAAAAGATGAAAGTTTGAAGACTCAAGAGGCTATGGGAGAAGGAGATATTCCTATTTTAGCAAGTTTAGGTGTTCTTTTAGGAATAGAAGGAGCATTAATAGCTATATTTTTATCGGCACTTTTTGCTATAATACCTTCAATCTATTTTAGAATAAAGAAAAAAGATATTCAAATACCATTCATACCATATTTATCATTAGGATTAGTAGTTGAATATTTTTTTAATATATCAAAGGTTTTTTATTGAAATTAAAACAGTATCTATTTAGTCAATTAGCATATACTTTTTTCCCTATTTTTCTGGGACTATATTTTATTACATCAATAGTGTTTTTAGTAAAAATTGCAGCTTTAACATCAGTTATTACAATGAATGTATTTGAGCTATTTCAGTTGTATATGTATGTTATTCCAACAATTATTTTCTATACGGTACCAATATCTTTTTTTATCTCATTAGTTATTACTTTATCAAAATTATCAAGTGAATATGAGCTTATTGTTATAACTTCATTTGGTTTAAACCCAATACAAATATTAAAGATATTTTTACCTATAACTCTTCTTTTATCACTTAGCTTAATAATAGTTTCAGCAGGTCTTATACCAAAAGCAAAGTTTTTAAATGAAAGGTTTTTAGACCAAAAGAAAAAAGAGGCAAATTTTAATATTAAAGCTTCAGAGTTTGGACAAAAGTTTGGGGACTGGTTAATTTATATTGATGAAAAAGAGGGCAAAAATTATTCAAATGTAAAACTTTTTCAAACAAGAGGAAACCAAGACCAGTTTATTATCGCTAATAGTGCTGTATTGGATAATGATAAAGGAGAATTAAGCTTTAAGCTTTTTGATGGGAAGTCATTTCATATTAATAATGAGGAATTTAATCAAATTGATTATAAAAATATGGATATAAATGACTCTATTCAAGCTCAAAAAATGAAAGAGTTTACAACTTCATATGCTTTTTGGAAAAAGTGGTTATCTTTAGGAGAAGACTTTGATAAATTTTCATATTATGTATTAACATCTTTATTCCCTGTACTATCAATTTTTCTTGTTATTTCATTTGGATATTTTAATCCAAGATATGAAAAGAATAGAGCAATTTCTCTTTGTATAGTTTCAATTATAATCTATTATGTTTTAATGGAACTTCTAACGGATAGATTAGAATGGCACTCTTTATATATGATTCCTCTTATTTGGCTTGCAGGAACATATTTTTATTATAGAAGAAGTGTAAAACAGCAGTATTAATATGAATGCAAAGTTTACAATATCTTATGATGGAAGCTCTTTCCAAGGAAGTCAAACTCAACCAAATGGTTTGAGTGTAGAAGATAAACTTCAAGAAGCTTTTAAATCTATAAATATAGATACAAAAATAATACTTAGTGGAAGAACGGATAAAGATGTTCATGCTACAGGACAGGTCTTTAATTGTATTTTACCTATCTTTTGGCATGATTTAGAAAAGTTAAAAGATATCATGAATAAACATTTGCCATCTTCAATAAGTATAAAAAAAATTGTGCAAGTTCAAGAAGAATTTCATTCAAGATTTCATGGAAGAAAAAGAGTTTATCGATATCTTGTTTCAAAGAAAGCTGTTTCTGTTTTCTCTTCAAAATATATAGCTCATTATAAAAGTTTTGATGAACAGAAGATTCAAGAGGCAATAAAAGTTTTTATAGGAATTCATGATTTTGAATACTTTCATAAAAAAGGAAGTGATAAGGACAATACTGTTCGAGAAGTTTTTGATGCAAAGTTTTATAAACATAAAGATATTTATGTTTTTAAGTTTACTGCAAATTCATATCTACGCTCACAAATTAGACTAATGGTAGGAAGTTTAATACGTTTAGGTGAAGGTAAACTCTCTTTAGAAGATTTGAAAGCACAATTAAAAAAAGAGAAATATATTTTTAGAACACCTGCTAGTCCATATGGCTTATATTTATCAAAGGTATCTTACTAATGCTTAAAAAAAGAAAGTTTTACACTCTTTCTGATATTAGGAAGCATATTGTTTTCACACCTCTTATTTTTGTTTTTATAAGTTCAATTTTATCTATTTTGTTAATTATATTTATTTTAGAGTTTAAAAAAAACAATGAGATATCTCTTAATTTACAAAAGGATAAGTTTAATAAACAAACAATTCTAAATGATTATGTAAGTGATATAAAATTTAATGCAAGTTCATCTTTTGATAAAGAAGAGGTTTTATTAAAAGACAATATTGTCTCTCTTTTAGGACATATTAAATATTCAAAAAATGAAATAGATTTAAATACTTTAAAAGATATAGTAAAAGGTATAGAGAAAAAGAGTAATTTAGATTTTGTAATATTTAAAAAAAGTAACTATAAAATTTTATATGGTGAAGATAATATAGAATATTTAAAGCTTATTACAAATTCAAGTTTAGAAATCAATAATTTTAAACACCATATGATGAAAAATATAGAGTATATTGGGGATGATAATATAATCTATTGGATTGACAATGATAAAAGAAAAATTAGATTAAGTTATTTCAAAAATATTGAGAATAGAGATTTATATTTAGGGGTGTTTTCTAAAGTTGATGATATGAGAGACTCCACAAGAAATGCTATATTAAACTCTATTGTTCAAAAGAGTAAATATTATAGTGATAGTTTTTTATGGTTTTATGATTATGACTTAGGGTATGTGTATAATTATTATAATAAGGGTCAAAAAATTGATGCAAAATATATATTAGAAAAAGATAGATTAAATAGTTCTAATGCAATTTTGCAAAAGTATATCAAGAATGAACAAATAGATGTATCTTCAGATATATATAATTTTTCAAAATACAATTTTTTAATCTCTATTAAGAGTTTTTCTTTTCCTACAGAACTATCTAATTTAGAGTATGAGTATAATTCAAGACTCTCTATTTCTGTTGCTATTGTAATATTAATAGCACTTTTTTTAGTTATTGCATCAGCTCTATTTTCAAAGTTTATTAACAATATTTTTCATAGATATAATAAAAGATTAGAGACTAGAAATATTATGTATAAGAAATGGAAAGAGAGATATGAATTAGCAATTATTGCCTCAAATGATGGTTTATGGGATATAGATTTAGGCAGTAAACAAATATATTTTTCTAAAAAATGGCTTGATATGTTTGGATATAAAGATGGTGATGTTAATACTTTAGATGAATGGTTTAATTTAATTCATGAAGATGATAAACAAAGTGTTCAAAAAAAGTTTGATGAACATGTTTCAGGAGAGAGTGAACATTTTATTTGTGAATATAGAATAAGAAATAGTGAAAATAATTATAAGTGGATTTTAGTTAGAGGGAAAGCTTTTGATGATAATCATCATAAAAGAATGCTTATGATGTCTATGGATATTGAACAAAGAAAACAGTTAAGTAAAGAGCTTCAGTATGTTGATCTACTTGTTGAATATGGAAGAATAGTAATCTTTAAATGGAAAAATGATGAAGAATTAACAGTAGAGTATCTTTCAAAGTCTATAAATTCATATGGATATGAAGTAGAAGATTTTGAAGATAGAAAAGTCAAATACTTTGATTTTGTTTATAAAGAAGATATAAAAGAACTAAATAGTGATTTACAAAATGCAATGAAAAGTGATGATAGTTCATTCTCAAAAGTACATAGAGTACAAGATAAAGATGGCGAGATAAGATGGGTTTTTAATAGAACCATCTTTTTAAAGGATGACTTTGGAAAAGTTACTCATCTTTATGGATATATAAATGATATCACACAGATGAAACTAACAGAAGAAGAACTTAAATTAAAAGTAGAAGATGAGGTTGCTAAGAATACTGAGAAAGATAGAATTTTAGTACATCAAAGTAAACTTGCTGCAATGGGTGAAATGCTTGGGAATATTGCTCATCAATGGAGACAACCTTTGAATAATATCAATCTATTAACTCACTTTATTAGAGATAGTTATGGAACACTTTCAAAAGATGAACTTGATGATATTATAAAAGATACAAAAATTCAGATTGATTATATGTCTCAAACAATTGATGATTTTAGAAACTTTTATCAACCAACTAAAGATAAAATTAAATTTGATATAAAAGAGGCAATAGAGCAAAGTGCTAAGATTGTAGAAACTCAATTTGAAAAAACAGGAATAATTCTGAATATAGAGGGAGAATCAATCTCTACAATTAATTATATGAATGAGTTTCAACAAGTGATTTTAAATATTTTAAATAATGCAAATGATGCTGCAATTATAAAAAAGAAAAAAGAGTCATTTTCTCCAAAGGTTGATGTCTTAATTAAACGAGTTGGAACAAATTTAAGAATTGACCTTTTAAATAACTGTGGGGAAGTACCAAAAGAGATTATGAATAGAATGTTTGAACCATATTTTACTACAAAGTTCGAGAATCAAGGTACAGGAATTGGGCTTTATATGGCAAAAACAATTGTTGAAAAAAATATGAATGGAATAATTACTGCTAAGAATATAGATGATGGTGTTGTTTTCACTATTATTTTACCACTTTAAAATAACTTTTTTGATATAATTCCATAAAAATTGCAAATGGGAAAATGAAATGAAAAACTACTCTACAAGGGTTTTGTTAGTAGAAGATGAAGATGTTGCAAGAAAAACACTCTCTTTCTATTTAAATACAATTTTTGATGAAGTTGTTGTTGCTTGTGATGGAGAAGAGGGCAGCTCTATTTTCAAGAAAAACTTTGATGAAGATAATCAGTTTGATTTAGTGCTTACAGATTTAAAAATGCCAAACAAAGATGGTATTACAATGATTGATGATATTAGAATATTAGTTCCAAATCAAAGATTTATAATTGTAAGTGCACATAAAAATGAAGATGATTTATTAAAACTTATTAACCTACGAGTATTAGGTTATTTTGTAAAACCTTTAAATATTGATAATATGATGGAGATGCTTAAAAAGGCAAAAGAAGAAGTTTTAGCTGATAATGTTGATTCTTCTGAGCAGTCAGATTTAATTATATTAAATAAAAGATATACATACAACAAACTAAATGACAAACTTTATAATGATGAGACAATTGTAAAGCTATCAAAAAAAGAGCTTGATATATTAAAAGTATTAATTGATAATTTAGGTGAAGTAGTGGCAGTAGAAAAGTTTAAAGAGCTTGTTTGGGATGATATTAATACAAATGATTCAGCATTTAGAACAGTGATGAAGAGACTAAAAGATAAAGTAAAAGAAGATGATTTTATAATCTCTCATAAAGGGTATGGATATATTATTGAAAAACCTTTAGTAAAAAGTTAGAAAGTTACTTTTATTTACTTAAAAGGGGCAGCCTCTTAGAAGGTTGCCCCTTTTTTTATTTTTTATAATTCAACTTCGTTAGTTGATACTGTT
Organism: uncultured Campylobacterales bacterium; assembly: GCA_947494995.1. Taxonomy (GTDB): domain Bacteria; phylum Campylobacterota; class Campylobacteria; order Campylobacterales; family Arcobacteraceae; genus Halarcobacter. The sequence continues at coordinate 115,823 of CANLWY010000007.1, forward strand.
TCTGCTCTTTTTTTAGCTTTTTGAAGGAAAAATAATCCTGCAAAAATAGTTAAACCTATTGCATATGATAGGTAATGAGATGGGAGACTTAGATGTGTTTCTATAATTTTAGGTAAAAACATAAATGGAACTATTGTTAAGAAAGTAAATCTTTCTATAATATTTGTTCTTGTTATAAAATAACCTTGGGTAAAACAAGAAAAAGCCATCATACCAATAAAGGCAGTAGTAAATATAATTGCTATTTCTACTGGATTTGTAATCCATATCCAACCACTTGGATTCGATGGGTTAAGTTCGTCAACTCCTGAAATTAATAATAGTTCTGGATTAAAGAAGAACATAAACGGTAAGATTGCTGTTCTAATATCATATTTAAATCCTTGGATACCTGTTTTAATCGGATCCGATTTTGCAATACCTGCTGCTGCGTAGGCGGCTAGACCAACAGGTGGGGTATCATCTGCTAAAATACCAAAATAGAATACAAAAAGATGCGCTGCTATTGCAGGAATAATAAATCCATTATCTTGTGCAAGAATTAAAATTACAGGTGCTGTTAATGATGCCATTACAATATAGTTAGCAGTAGTAGGTAATCCCATTCCTAAAATAAGAGAGATTAAAGCCGCTAAAATTAAAATAATGAAAATATTTCCACCTGATAGTGTTTCAATAACATCAAGTAATACTTGACCAAGACCAGTTAATGTAATAGATCCAACAACAATACCAGCTAAAGCTGTAGCAACTGCAATTGGAACCATGTTTTTAGCTCCACTGATCATACCAGCTAAAATATCAACAAAACCTGATAACCAAATATCACGTGTAAGTTTCTCTTTTGCTAAGAAAGCTCTAAATGGGTGTTGAACTACCATTAGAAGCATTAGAAGCATAATAGCATTAAATGCTGCACTTGCAGCAGATTCTCTTAATACCATAAGAGTATAAAGTAAGAAGAAAATAGGAACTAAATAGTGAATACCTTGTATAAATGTTTTCCATTTTGGAGGAATATCTTCATCGTTCATTCCTTTAAGACCAAGTTTAAGTGCCTCTAAGTGAACAATATAAAATAGTGCAAAATATGAAACAAAAGCAGGAATAAATGCTGCAAAAATAACATCAGTATATGCAAGACCTAAAAACTCTGCAATAATAAACGCAGCAGCTCCCATAACAGGTGGCATAAGCTGTCCATTTGTTGACGAGGCAACTTCAACTGCTCCTGCTTGTTCTGGTCTAAATCCAGTTCTTTTCATAAGAGGAATTGTAAAGGTACCTGTTGTTACAGTATTTGCAATAGAAGAACCAGACATAATACCTGTAAATCCTGATGCAACAACAGAAGCCTTTGCTGGTCCTCCTCTAAACTTACCAAGCATAGCAAAGGCAAGGTTGATAAAATACTCTCCTGCTCCAGCTTTATCTAAAAGGGAACCAAAAAGTACAAAAAGAAATACAAATCCTGTAGATACTCCAAGTGGAACACCAAAGATACCTTCTGTTGTAAGGAACATATGCCCTGCAAGTTTATTTAAACTAGCACCTTTGTGAATAATAAGCTCAGGCATATAGGGTCCAAGCATATCATAAGAGATAAATACAATTGCAATTATTGAAAGAGCAAGTCCTAAAACTCTACGACCAGCTTCAAGTAAAATTACAATACCAACTAGTGCAAAGATAATATCAATATTTGTATAATCTCCAGGTCTAAGAGCTAAGCTTTCAAATTCATAAGCAATATATCCTGCTGTACACATACCAACAAGAGCGAAACAGTAACCAAACCACCTAATCTTTGATAGAAAATATGGTTTTCTCATCATAGGATAAATCATAAATGCTAATAAAAGAGCAAATGATAGGTGAATAGATCTTGAAATTGTTGAGTTTGTTGGTTCAATTACAATATATAATTGAAATAGTGACCATAAAAGAGCGATAGTAGAGATAAGCCAAAACTCATAGTGTTGAGTTCCAAAGACTCTTTGTCCTTCAAGCTCATTAAGAACCTTTTGAGATTCTTCAGCTTGTTCTTTTTCTAACTCTTTAAGGGTGTGGGGTTTTTCTTCGTAAATAGCCATTATTAAAGTCCTTAAATTATTGAGTGATTTTATTATCTGTCATCTGCAAGAGTTTAAATGACACATAATAAAATATTCCAAAGGCAAAGAGCCTTTGGAAAAGATTGGATTATAGTAATCCTGCTTCTTTGAAGTATTTTTTAGCACCTTCATGTTGAGGAGCACTTAAACCATCAAGTAGTGATTTTTTTGTAATATTTGCATATGCTGGGTGTAACTTTTTAAAGGCATCAAAGTTTTCTAAGATGGCTTTAACTAAAGTATAAACAGCTTTGTCACTTACATCAGTAGAAGTAACTAATACAGCTTTAACACCAAATGTTGGTACTGGTTTATCTACACCTTTGTATAGTCCTGCTGGTACATCTGCTTGTGCAAAATATGGATTAGCTTTTACATATGCGTCAATTTTTTCACCCTTAATAGGAGTAATTTGAATATCAACAGAGTTAGAAGCATCTTTAATATTTGCAGTTGGATGTCCTACCATATAGAAGTAACCATCAATTTTGTTATCTCTTAATGCATCAGGAGCTTCTCCAGCTTTTAATACACCTGCAAAACTTAAGTCAGCTTTACTCATACCAAGAGCTTTGAACATACCTAATGCAGTTGCCTCATTTCCAGATCCTGGGTTTCCTAAGTTAATTCTTTTACCTTTAATATCTGTAATTCCATTAATTCCTGCTTCTTTTCTTGTAACAAGAGTGAATAATTCTGGATAAATTGCCATTACAGATCTTAATTTTTTAACTGGCTTACCTTCAAATTTCTTTTGACCATTAGAAGCTTGATATACAACATCAGATTGTGCAATACCAAAATCTAATTCACCATTTTTAATAGTGTTAATGTTATATACAGAACCACCAGTAGATTCTACAGAACATCTAATCTTAGTCTCTTTTTTATATTTATTAACAAGTCTACAAACAGCTCCACCTGTTGGGTAATACGTACCAGTTACACTCCCTGTACCGATTGTAATAAACTCAGCAGCAAAAGCTGGAATAGTTAAAGCTGTAACTAATGCAGCACTAGCGATTTTTTTCATATGTTCTCCTTATAGGGTTAAAGTATAATTTAGAAAAATCTAAACAGTATTTCATTGTATCAAAAAAAGTTACAATGTAAAATTAATGATTATTAGTGTATCAAAAATTACATAAAAGTTGTAAAAAAGTTACATATTTAAAACTTTTTATAATAATTGTTTAAGTTTTATAAGTCAAAAATCCTATAAAAAGGTGGTTATTATTGATATTAGCACTTTTATAAACCTTTTGCTAAAAAACAACTTGACATTTACCCACTCATATAGTATAATATTTTTAGCAGTTTAAGATTTTAAGTGCTAAAAAAGTAAAAGTGATATGAAATGAACGACAAAAAAGAGTTTTTATTACATTCAATTATTAAAGCTTATATTGAGCATTTAGAGCCTATAGGTTCTTCTCAATTAAAATCTATGTATGATATTACATACTCACCTGCAACTATTAGAGGCTATTTTAAGAAGTTAGGTGAAGAAGGTTTTTTAGCTCAAGAACATGTTAGTTCAGGAAGAACTCCCACTACAGAGGCTTTAAAACAATATTGGACAAATAAGTTAAGTTTTAAACTTGAATATGTCGATGAAAAAGCAATTGCTTATCTTTCTTCAGATATTGGATTATCTGTATTTATACAGGATCAAAAATCTGATATTTTAAAAGATATATTAAATGTAGAAAATAGATATATGATCTTAGAGTTTACTACATTTGCAATTACAGTAAAGTTTACTGATGCTTTATATAGATTTTTAAGTGATATGATTGGTTTGGAGTTAGTGCATATTGTAAATATCTCTAAGCAAGTTGGAGCTTTTGAAATTTATGAGCAAGTAAGTCAGCATCTTCAAAATAAAGACTTTCATATCTATAATACAAAAGAGTTTTTCTCTTTAGCACTAAGATATAACTTTGATGAAAATAGTATTAACTCTTTTCTAAAAGGTCAAGTATTAGACTCAATTGAAGAAGGTTTATATTTTGATAATATTGTTCCTGAAGGCTATATTGGTATTTGTCATAAATGTAAAGTTGGAAATACAGATACAAAAATGTTAGTTGTGGGTGAATTATCAAAAGATTACGAATATTTCTATAATAAAATAAGTATGATTTAGGAGAATTACTTTGAGTGAAAAACAAGAAGAATTAAATGAAGAAGTAGCACCGACTGAAGAAGTTCAAGCTGAAGAGTCAACGCAGACTCAAGAAGAACAAAAAGAGTTAAGTGCAGAAGATAAAATTGCAGAGCTTGAAGCCAAATTAAAAGAATCAGAAGATAAATATTTTAGAGTTCATGCAGATTTTGAAAATATCAAAAAGAGATTAGAAAAAGAGAAATATCAAGCAATTGATTATGCATCTGAAAAGTTTGCAAAAGATTTACTGTCTCCAATTGATACTTTAGAGATGGCACTTGCAGCTGAAGAAGCAGCTGATTTACCAGCAGAAGAGTTACTTGCAAAATTAAAAGAGGGTGTAGAATTAACAATTAAAAACTTCTATACAGCTTTTGAAAAGCATGATATTTCGATTATCGAAACAGATGGTGAGTTTGATCCAAACTTCCATGATGCGGTGATGCAAGTTGATAGCCCTAATCATGAAGCAGGACAGATTGTTTCTCAGCTTCAAAAAGGTTATAAATTTAAAGATAGGTTATTAAGAGCCTCAATGGTTTCTATTGCTAATTAATTTAGTTTAGAAAATTGACCGAAATGTCATAAAACTATTGAATTAAAATTTAAAAAGAAAATAATAAAAATTAAGAAGGATAATAATATGAGTAAAGTTATTGGTATTGACTTAGGTACAACAAACTCTTGTATGGCAGTTTACGAAGGTGGTGAAGCAAAAGTAATCCCTAACAAAGAAGGAAAAAACACTACTCCATCAATCGTTGCATTCACTGATAAAGGTGAAGTATTAGTTGGTGATCCAGCAAAAAGACAAGCAATTACAAACCCAGAGAAGACAATCTATTCTGTAAAAAGAATTATGGGTCTTATGATGGATGAAGAGAATGCTAAAGAAGCACAATCTAAAGTAGGATATAAAATCGTTGATAGAAACGGTGCAGCTGCAGTAGAAATTGGAGACAAAGTTTATACTCCACAAGAGATTTCTGCAAAAATTTTAGGAAAATTAAAAGCTGACGCAGAAGAGTATTTAGGATCTCCTGTAACAGATGCAGTTATTACTGTTCCTGCATATTTTAACGATGCACAAAGAAAAGCAACTCAAGAAGCTGGTACAATTGCTGGTTTAAATGTTTTAAGAATCATTAATGAGCCAACAGCTGCTTCATTAGCATATGGTTTAGATAAAAAAGGTGAAGAGAAAGTATTAGTATATGATTTAGGTGGTGGTACATTTGACGTTACTGTACTAGAAATTGGTGATGGAACATTTGAAGTACTTTCAACTGATGGTAATGCATTCCTTGGTGGAGATGACTTCGATAATGCTATTATTGACTGGTTATCTCAAGAGTTTGAATCTGAAAATGGTTTTGACATTAAAAATGATAAGATGGCATTACAAAGATTAAAAGATGCAGCTGAAAATGCTAAAAAAGAGCTTTCTTCTGCTGAATCTACAGAAATCAACTTACCATTTATCTCTATGGGTAACGCGGGTCCTGTTCACTTAGTTAAATCATTAACAAGAGCAAAATTTGAAGCAATGACTGAAGATTTAATTACTGAAACTTTAGATCACATCAAAGTGGCACTTAGAGATGCTGGACTTGATAAAGGTGAAATTGAAGAAGTAATTATGGTTGGTGGATCTACAAGATTACCAAAAGCAAATGAAGTTGTAAGAGAATTCTTTGGAAAAGATTTAAATAAAGGTGTTAACCCTGATGAAGTTGTTGCTTCTGGTGCTGCTGTTCAAGCAGGTGTTTTAAGAGGTGATGTTAAAGATGTATTATTACTTGACGTTACTCCATTATCACTTGGAATTGAAACTTTAGGTGGTGTTGCAACTAAGTTAATTGAAAAGGGTACAACTATTCCTGTTAAGAAATCACAAGTTTTCTCAACAGCTGAAGATAATCAACCAGCAGTATCTATTCACGTAGTTCAAGGTGAAAGAGAGTTTGCTAAAGATAACAAAAATTTAGGTATGTTTGAATTATCTGATATTCCTGCAGCTCCAAGAGGTGTTCCTCAAATTGAAGTAACATTTGATATTGATGCAAATGGTGTTTTAAATGTATCTGCTAAAGATAAAGGTACTGGAAAAGAGAACAAAATTACTATTTCTGGTTCATCTGGATTATCTGATGATGAAATCGAAAAAATGGTAAATGAAGCGGAAGCAAATAAAGAAGCTGATGAGAAGAAAAAAGAGTTAATTGATGTTAGAAATCAAGCTGATGCTCTACTTCACTCAACTAAAAAAACTTTAGAAGAGAATGAAGAAGCAGTATCTGCTGAAGAAAAAACTGCAATTATTGATGCAGCAGCAGAGCTTGAAGAAGTATTAAAAGATGAAAATGCTACAAAAGAGCAAATTGATGAAAAGGTTAAATCATTAACTGAAAAATCTCACAAATTAGCGGAAGCTATGTATGCTAAAGAGCAACAAGGACAAGGTGGTGCACAAGGTGCTCAACCAAATCAAAAAGCAAAAAAAGACGATGACGATGTTATCGATGCTGAAGTAGAGTAAAACTCTGCTTCATGCAAACTCTAATTTTTTTACTTTTAGCTTTTTTAATAGCTATTTTTTCAGTACTACTATATTATAAAAACAAACATTCAAGAGTTGATAAATTAAATCAAGGGGAGTGTCCTACTTGTGGAGAGAAAACGAAAACTTTCTATGATGAGAATACAAAAACTACGTTTAGACAAGAAGTGATTTCTGCAAAAGTTTTAAAAGGTGGTGGATGTTCAGGAGTAAATGATATAGAGTATAGATGTAAAGCTTGTGGACTAAAAGAGGTTTACTCTCAAGCCTAATTTAATTTCTATTAATCTTTTAATGATAGAATTCCTAAAAAATTTAATTTGGGATTTTATATGAAAATACTAATTACATCAACAATATTTTTAATTTTTATTCTTACAGGTTGTTCTCAAAAAGAGCCAATAAAACTTGAAACATTACCAAATATATCAAAAGCAAAAGTAAAAAAGGTTACTTTAGAAGAGGTTGATGGTTTTTATGAGGATGATTTGAATTTAGCTTTTAATACTTTCAAAAAAGATTGTAAAAGAGCAAAGAGATTTGAACTTTTTAAAAATGTTTGTCAAAAAGCAGATACTGTTTTAAATGCTTCACAGTTCTTTAGTGAAAATTTTACAGCTTACGAACTTCATAATACAAATGGAACTAATACAGGTGTTATAACAGGTTATTATGAGCCTTTACTAAATGGAAGTAGAACAAAATCAGAAAAATATAAATACCCAATTTACAAAACTCCAAAAGATATGGTAATTATAGATTTAAGTGCTGCATATCCAGAACTTAAAAAGTATAGATTAAGAGGAAAACTTGTTGATGGGAAAATCATTGCATATGATGATAGAAAAGCTTTAACTAAAAGAGATGATTTAGAGCCTATAGTTTATGTTGATGATGAAATTGATCTTTTCTTTCTTCAAATTCAAGGTTCAGGAAAAGTAAAACTAGACACTGGTGAAACAATAAATGTAGGCTATGCAAATCAAAATGGGCATAAATACAAAGGAATAGGAAAGCTTCTTTTAAAAGAGGGTGTTTTAAAAGGTTACGGTGCTTCAATGCAAGGAATAAAAGCTTATTTAGTTGATAATCCTCAAAGAATACAAGAAGTTTTTAACAAAAATAGAAGTTATATTTTCTTTACAGAAAGAAAAGCTACTGCCACAGGAGCATTAGGAACAGAGTTAACTGCTGGAAGAAATTTAGCAGTTGATAGAAGATATGTTCCTTTAGGAATGCCAGTATTTATAAATACAAAAAATTCAGTTACAAAAGAGAACATTAATAGGCTTATGGTTGCAGCAGATGTAGGTGGAGCAATTAAAGGTGAAATAAGAGCAGACTTTTTTTATGGAAGTGGAGAAAAAGCAGCTTTATATGCAGGTGGTATGAAAGAAGCTGGAAAGCTTACAATCTTGGTACCTAATAAGTAGAAAGATAATAAGCTTTAGAAGACTATTTCAAAAGTGAAATAGTCTAGCTACAGCATCCTGTTCCACAACATGATGAAGCTTCTTGTGGTCTAAAAGAGATTACAAAGTTTTCTTCTTTTTCAACTAATTGAAATTCATGTTTCATACAGAATTCTTGGTTCATGTGATTTTTCATTTGGATTGCTTTTGATAATGCTTCATCTTTTGAGTTAATCTCAAGATTCGCTTTTAAATCAGATCTTTTAAAACAACCGCATTGATTTTCTACAATAATTTTATGCATTTGATTTATACCCTTTTCTTATATTTGTAATTTTTGGAAGAGTATCAAAAAACTATTTAAATAAACTTATAATTAAAACTTTAGTTTGAGAATTTTAAAATTGAAGAAAGATTTAGATAAAATCAGAAGTTTTATTATCTTATATAAGGAAGAAAATGCATATTACAAATATCATTTCACAATATTTTGGCTCATTTGCTAAGACACAATTCCCTTCATTTATTCAAAGAGTTATAAATGGTGGTTATGTTAAATTCTTAGGTTTAAATATGAGTGAGTTTAAACAAGCTAAATTCTATAAGTCATTAAATGATCTTTTTACAAGAGAGTTAGTGATTGAAAGAGCTATAGATAAGGATGAAAATAGTTTTATTTCACCAACAGATAGTTTTATTACTCAAAGTGGTAAATTAGAAAAAGATTTACTTTTACAAATAAAAGGAATGGAATACTCTGTTGAAGAGATGTTAACTTACCATTGTGCAAAGAGTTTTGAAAAAGTAAACAATGGTGAATATATGAATTTTTATTTATCACCAAAAGATTATCACAGGTATCACGCTCCTGTAGATTTTAAGGTAGAAAGATTAATTCATGTTCCAGGGAAACTTTATCCAGTTAATTTAAAATATTTAAATAAACAAATAGACCTTTTTATTGAAAATGAAAGAGTTATTTTAGAGTGTACTCATAATGAGAAACTATTTTATATGGTTTTTGTAGGTGCACTTAATGTTGGACAAATGGTATTTACTTTTGAACCAAAAGTTGAGACAAATACTGAAGTAAGAGATATTCAGATTTATGAATATGATGACTTAGAAGTTAAAAAAGGTGATTGTTTAGGATACTTTAAAATGGGATCAACAGTAGTAATGGTTTGGGAAGAGAACTTTGTAGAGTTAGAAAATTTAACGGATCAATCAGTTAGATTTGGACAATCTATCGCAAAAAAATTGATTTCTTAAGAGGTATTAGTCTCTCAAATTTAAGCTATCAAAAGTTTATTTTTGTAAAATAAAAAAATTATAAATAAAAGGATTATATATGGCAACAACAGAACTAGGAAAGCTTCCTTTAGCTGGAACAAAAAAAGGTGTTATCTCTGTTTCTAATGTATCAGAGCCTTATGGACAAGGAACACCTGATATTGTTAGTATTGGTATTTCATTAAATGGTAAAGATATTGAATGGAAATCTCATATCCCATATGAGAATCTAGATGATGTAATTGCTATCTTACAAGAAGCAAGTGCAAAGAAAAAAGCGGAGTAAGCTCCTCTTTTTTCTATTCAAAAAACACGTCTCGTCCTTCATCTGTCCAAGCAGCCATTCCTCCTGCAAGATGAGTTACATTTGTATATCCATGTTCTGAAATAAGATATTCTCCTAAAACTCTTGTTCTATTTGCATGGGCACAAATAAGTACAAAGGTTTGGTCTTTAGATCTAACTAATTTTTGAAAGTCATTCATCCATGTTGGAACATCAGCATTTCCAAAAGAATCAAAAAAAGTCATTTTATAAGCATTTTTCACAACACCTGTATAATCCCACTCTTCAGGTCTTCTAATATCAATCATAATGACATTATCATTAATCATATATTCGACGCTTTTAGTAGGTAAGTCAATTAGTGTATTCATTAGTAACCTTTATAGTAAAAAGAAAAGATTTTATCAAAAAAACTTTAATTTTTTTATAATTTTTTATTATAATTCTTAGTTCAAGATTTCTTATAAGATATTAGTACACGAAATCTTTACATTAGTTGATTATAATATAAAAAATTAAAAGGTATATGATGAAAAAAATATTTATTGTTTTTCTATTTAGTTTTACTTCGTTATTCGCATTTGAGCATTTAACCTCTCAAAACTTTGAAAATAAATTAAAAGGGAAAAATGTAATAGTAGACTTTTATGCAGTATGGTGTCCCCCTTGTAAAATTTTAGCAAAGAATTTGATAGATTTTGATAAGCTTAAACCTTCAAATGTAACTATATATAAAGTAGATATAGATGATTATAAAGATTTAGCAAGAAAAAATAATATTAGAGCATTGCCTACTTTGGTCTATTTTAAAGATGGTGAAATGCTTGCAAAAGAAGTGGGAATAAAAAATGTTTCTCAATTAACTAATAGTGTAAATAAATATTTCAAGTAAGGAAAATATCAGATGATTAAAAAAATATTACTTCTTCTATTTAGTGTAGTTTTTGCTTTCGCAGCTGAACAAGACTTTTTAGAACCAGAGGAAGCTTTTAAGCCAAGTTTCGAACAGAAAAAAGATAGTCTAATTTTTAAATTAGAGCTTGGAAAGGATATTTATCTATATGATGATAAACTGAAATTTCTAATTACAAAACCTGAAAAAGTTGATATTAGAGATGAGCTTGATGTTCCAAAAGCAATACCTTATGAAGAGTGGATAGTTTTATTTGATAATTTAAATATTGAGATTCCTTATTCTTTAATAAAATCAAAAACAACAGCTTCTAATGTAGAAATTACTGTAGAGTTTCAAGGGTGTTCAAAAGCAGGTCTTTGTTATGCACCTATGAGTGAAAGTAAAACAATTGATTTATCAGGAGCTTCTAATAACAGTGACTCTAAAGCCTCTACAGTTTCACAAAATGTAGAGCCTCAAAATGAAACAGAATCAATAGCTAGTATACTTAAAGATGAGAGTTTTATTTTTGTATTAGGGTTCTTTTTATTAGCAGGATTAGCCTTGTCTTTGACACCTTGTATTTTCCCTATGATTCCAATTTTATCTTCAATTATTGTAAAAGCTGGAAATGAAGCAGAGATTACTCCTGCACGAGGATTTTTCTTATCTTTAGTATATGTTGTATCTATGTCTATTGCGTATACTATAGCAGGAATAGTTGCAGGAATATTTGGAGCAAATATACAAGTAGCACTTCAAAACCCTTATGTACTTGTTGTTTTTGCAGGTATTTTTGTGGCACTTGCTTTTTCAATGTTTGGTTATTATAAATTAGAATTACCACAATCGTTACAGAATAAAATTACTAGAACAACAGATGGAAAAGAGAAGCAAGGTGTAGCAGGTGTAGCTATTATGGGATTCTTATCAGCACTAATTGTTGGTCCTTGTGTTGCTGCTCCATTAACTGGTGCTTTAGTTTATATAGGACAAACAGGAGATGCTCTTTTAGGTGGAGCTGCTTTATTTGTAATGAGTATTGGTATGGGTGTTCCTTTATTAGTAATAGGTCTTGGAGCAGGTAAATATATGCCAAAACCAGGTGGTTGGATGGATTCAGTATCAAAAATATTTGGTATTGTAATGTTAGCTGTTGCTGTATGGATGTTAGATAGAGTGTTAGAACCAATATATGTAATGTGGTTGTGGGCACTATTGTTTATTGCAACAGGTTTATATTTAAGAGTTTATCAACATATTATTGCTCAGTTAATTACAACAGTAATATTTATTTATGGTGTTTCTATAATGATTGGAGCTTTAAGTGGAGCAACAAATCCTTTAGCTCCATTCTCTAAATTTACATCTGCAACAATTTCAGGTCAAGTTATTTCAAATGAATTAGACTGGAAATATGTGAAAACAAATGCAGAGATTGATGCAGCGATAAAAGCATCTAGCAAACCAGTTATGTTAGACTTTTATGCAGATTGGTGTGTATCTTGTAAAGAGTTAGAAGGTATTACTTTTAAAGATCCTGTAGTTATGGCAAAATTAAAAGAGTTTACTCTTATTAAAGCAGATGTTACAAAAAATACAGATGATGATAAAGCTATGCAAAAAAGATTTGGGGTAGTAGGACCTCCTGCACTTATCTTTTGGGATAAAGATAACAATGAGATAAAAGCTTCTCAAATAGTTGGTTATAAAAACCCTACAGACTTTTTAGAAATTGTAAATAAACATTTCAAATAAACTTTTTGCTATACTTCCTAAAAATTAATAGTTTTTAGGAAGTATTACATGGAACTCTTTCTTTCAACATTTTTAAAAATGTTTTTTATTATGACACCTTTTTTTGTGTTATCAATATTTTTAACCGTTACTAAAGAAGCTTCAAAAAAAGAGAAGCAGACATTAGCAATTAAAGTTACAACTTCTGTAATTGTAATTTGTTTAATCTTACTCTTTTTTGGTAAGCATATTTTTTCAATTTTTGGCATAACTTTAGATGCTTTTAGAATAGGAGCCGGAGCTTTATTATTCTTAACTGCAGTTGATTTAATTCGTGGAAGTAAAGATGGACAGAAAGTAGATGCATCAAATCTTCATGAGTTAGCTGTAGTTCCTTTAGCAATACCTATTATAATTGGTCCTGGTGCAATAGGTGTTCTTATGGTGTTTGGAGCTGGTTATGAAACAGCTTCTTCTATGATTCTTGGAAGTTTAGGAATAGTTTTTTCTGTAATAGCAGTTGGAATAATGCTTTATTTTTCTCATATTATTGAAAAAGCATTAGGAAGCCAAGGTCTGTTGATAATATCGAAAGTAATAGGACTTTTTCTTGCAGCAATTTCTGCACAAATCGTATTTACAGGAATAAAAAACTTTTTAAGTTTATAGGTATATAATGATTGATTTTTCTAGTGAGTTAAATTTTTTAAAACCAGAAGTCCAGATTGATTATAATAAAGTACATGGATTAAAGAAGACAAGTTATGATGAGCTTTTAGCTTGTTTTGAAAAACGATATAGAATAAAAAAAGAACAAATAGAGTTTTTTAATGGCTTTTCTTCTGCAATTTATTCAATATTAAAATTTTTAAAATTAAAACATTGTTTTATTTATTCTCCATGCTCATTGGAGTACAAAAAGGCTGCAACAAATTTAGAGTATGAAGTAAGGCTTATAAATCGATTTGAAAATCTTTTCTTACCTATAAAAGAACAAAGTGTAGTAATCTTTGCAAATCCTTCTTATCTTGATGGAACATATTATGATTTGGACAACCTGTTTGAGTATTGGGCTTCAAAGGATGCAACAGTAATAATAGATGAAACACTTCTTGATTTTTGTGGAGAAGAAGCAGCCATTAAAAAGTTAAAAGAGCAGAAAAAACTATTCATAATAAAAGATTTTTCAAAATATTTTTCAAATGAAAATTTAAAAATAGCAACAATTTTCTCAAGTGAAAAGAATAGTGAGAATTTAAGGAAGTTTGAACCAGAGGATAAGTTATCAAGTTTTGATATTATATATTTAGAAGAAGCTTTAAAAGAATATGAATTTAAACTTATCTCAAATAGTATTAATATCAAAAACAGAACAGATTTAGAGAAAATATTTCATTCTTGTAAATATGTAGACTTTCTTTTTCATAGTTCATCAAACTCTCTTTTAATTAAATTAAAAAATATAAGTTCAAAAGAGTTTAGAACTAAACTAGAAGAGAAAGATATTAAAATATCAAACTGTTTAAAATATGATTTTATAGATGAAAGTTTTATAAATATATATGTAAACTCAAAAGATAATGTAGCTAAATTAAAAGAGGTTATAAATGCTTTTTAAAAGCAAGATGGCTTATTATATTTCTATTATCATATCTATTGTTACAGTAGTTATAATTATATGGATGTTTTATAAATCATTTTTCATAGTAAAAAATCAGTTTATAGATGTAGGTGGATTAACTTACGTAAATCAAGTAAGAACAGATGATTATACAAAAAGACTTGCTTTTCATTTAACAAAAGCTTGTGAAACAAAAGTTTGTGAAGTACAAAGTATGTTAGATTTTGTAACAGCAATTCCTTATAAAGTTAACGAGTCAGTAGCAAGAAGTGGAAAAAATGTAGTTGACCAAGGCTTTGGAGATTGTGATGATAAATCAAATCTTTTAATATCGATGTTAAAAGTAAAAGGCTATGAGGCTTATTTTGTTTTAGTACCAAAACATATTTTTGTAGTAGTAAGTTTAGAAAATGAAAAAGTAAATAGAAAAGCTTTATATATAAATGGAAAAGCTTTTTATAAATTAGAAACAACAGCAAAGGGTTCTGGTATAGGTTTTCCTTTAAAGTATAAATTTGAAGAGATAAAAGCCTTTATTGACCCTTTTCAAAATAAGAAGTTAGTAATAGATAGTTTGGAGTATAAATGATAGTAGTTATACAAAGAGTTAGTTCATCAAGTGTAAAAGTAGATGGAAAAGTAGTTGGTGAGATTGGACAGGGTTTAAATATTTTATTAGGTGTAAAAAAAGGTGACACTAGTGAAGATATTCCAAAGCTTGTAAATAAAATAGTTAATCTTCGTATTTTTTCTGATGAAAATGGAAAGATGAATTTATCACTAGTAGATGTAAAAGGTGAAGTTTTAGTTATATCTCAATTTACACTTGCTGGAAATGTTAAAAAAGGTAGAAGACCTAGTTTTGATGATAGTGAAAAGCCTGATGTTGCAAATGCTTTATATGAAGAGTTTGTAGAAGAACTTAAAGAAAACAGTGTTAAAACTCAAACAGGCGTTTTTGGTGCAATGATGGATGTTAGTATTCAAAATGATGGACCTGTAACATTTATAATAGATTCAAAGGAATTAAATTAATGACATATTTAGAGTGGTTTGAAGAACAAGGCAATAGACATGCAAAAGTTATGGAAAAATTAAAGGATAAGTCTGTTGATGAGGTTATAGAGTATTTTAGATTTGAAAATATGGTAAAAAATGAACCTGACTTTTGTCCTTTATATAAAGAGAATAAAAAGTGCCATGATTATGAAGAATTAAATTGCTATTTATGTGCCTGTCCAAATTTTAGATTTGATGATAATGGAATAAAAAAACAAGATAATAAAACTCTTTATTCATATTGTGGCATTGATTCTAAAGATGGGGATCAATATATTGGAGAGGATTACATTCACCAAAACTGTTCAGGATGTATTGTTCCTCATAAAGAGAAGTATATTAAGAAGAATTTTAATAGAAACTGGTTTGAGGTTATGAATAAGGTTAATCTAACAAAATAGAGAACCTATTCTCTCCTGAGTTATGACTATACACTAGTTTATATCCATGAAGGTTAGAAATGGTTTTTACTATATAAAGGCCAAGTCCAAAACCATCACTTCTTTTCTCTTCTTGTGAAAAAGGTTCTGTATAGTATTCAAGCTCATATTTTAATGGTTCACCTTGTGAAATTACATCTATTCTTTTTTTATTTGCTTTTAGTATTGCGTGTTTATTTGGTGAAAATTTAATTGCATTATCAATAAGGTTTTTAAGTGCAACTGAGAACATAGGAGTATCTGCATTTAGTTTAAAGTCATTTATTTTTGCACTTATATTATCTGTATTTGCCATGGTGATTTCAATAGTCTTTGTATAGATTTTAAAAAATGATGTAAGTTCTTTATATACAAAAGTGTTTGTTGAAGTAAGTTTCTCAACCATTGCAAGTTCTTTAATAATATCATCCATTCTATGAAAAGCTCTTTGCAAGGTCTCTTTTTTCTTTTCATCATCTAAAGTCTCTGCAATAAACATTGCTTTTGTTATAGGAGTTTTAAGTTCATGCATCATGTTTCGCATGAAGAGTTCTTTTGATTTTGTTTGATTATTTATGTGAGTTATTGCTTCATCAAAAGTTTTTGCGATAGTTCCTATTTCATCAGTACTGTTTGAAGTTATTTTAACTGTTAAATCACCTTCTGAAAACTTTTTAATTTTTCTATTTAGATTTCTAAGTGGTTTTAGTTTCTTTTTTAGAATATAGTATAAACTAAATAAGATACCAAAGGAAAGTGTAATAGCTAAGGAGATAATTAGAAGATTATAAGAGTAGTTTTGTGTATCATGAAGCATGATATTATAACCATCTCTTTGAACGTAGATATACAAGTCATCTTCTAACGAGAAAATTCTATACATACCAAATTGACCATCTCTCATAACTGTTATTTTAGCTTCATTGATGATTTTTAGTTTTAAATCATCATGTTCAATAGGTTTCATTTTAAATTGGTCAACAATGATTTTAATTCCACTATTTGTAGGGTTTGTTCCTAGTGATTTTAATACACTCTCTGCAACTAGTTCATACTTTTTTTGCATAGTAATATTATATCTTTGTTTATCAAGCTTTATGAAAATAGCAAAAGTAATAGAAATAGCTATTAGGGCTAAAATAAAAATAGTATTGATAAAAGCTGAAATAGAAATATTACGAATCATATAAGTTGATAACCAATTCCTCTTACTGATTTTATATATGTCTTACTATCATCAATTTTAGAGATTTTACTTCTAATTCTTGAGACCATTACATCAATATTTTTTAGACTACTATCATCTTCGATATGGTCACTTGAGTATATAAAGTCTTCTCTTGCAATAACTGCTCCATTTCTTTGAATCATTAGTTTTAAAATATCAAACTCTGCTAATGTAAGAGTTAAAACTTCACCTTTAAAATATATTTGCATATCATCATCTTTTAGATCAAAATCTAATTTTTTGATATTTTCATCTACTTTTTCAATTGGTGTAATTCTTTTTAAAATAGCTTTGATTCTTGCTTGTAGTTCTCTTGGATTATATGGCTTTGGAAGATAATCATCTGCACCTCTTTCTAATCCCATAACCTTATCTAGAATATCATCTCTTGCACTTGAAATAATAATTGGAATTTCAGACTTCTCTCTGACTTTTGGAATTAGTTCTAATCCATCAATTTCCGGAAGAGTTAAGTCTAGAATTAAAAGTTTATAATCTTTTAGGTTTAGCATAGATAGCCCGTTGTACGGGCTATCTGTATTTGTAACTTCAATATCATAAGAAGCTAGGTAATCGGTGATAATTTGAGCTAGCTCTAAATCATCTTCTATCATTAATACTTGAACTATAATAAATCCTTTATTTAATAGCTAAAAGAATAGTCTGTCCATATCTATTTACATAAATTCTTTTATCTTTTTTATTATATTTTCTAATTGCTTGTTGCATATCTGGGAAACTTTTTATTTCAATATCTTCTATTTGGATAATAACATCTCCTGGTTGAAAACCTACTTTTTCTGCTCTTGAATTAGGCTCAACTCCTACGATTAGAACACCTTGTACATTTGAACTTAGTCTAAATCTTTTAATCATATTTGCATTGATATCTGTAAGTTGTAGACCGCCTAAAAACTTACCATTGTTTGCTTCTGATGTTACAAGTCCTGCTCTATTTCCTAAAGTGATATTTAATGTAATATTCTTTTTATCTCTTTCAAGATTAATAGAAATAGTCTCATTTGGTTTAAATGAAGCAATAACATTTTGTAAATCTTTTCTACTCTTAATTACTCTATTGTTAATTGAATAGATTAAGTCTCCTCTTTTTAATCCTGCTTTTGCTGCTGGAGTATCGTTTGCTACATCTAAGATTAAAGCACCTGCTTGGTGATTATATAATTTAGAAAGGTTTGATTTTAAATCATCAATTACAACCCCTAAATAACCTCTTGTTACTTTCCCGTCTGTAATTAGTTTTTTTACAACATTTTTTACCATATCAATAGGAATTGCAAAACCTATACCATTATTTCCTCCAGATTTTGAGATAATCGCACTATTAATACCAATTAATACTCCTCTACTGTCAACCAATGCACCCCCAGAGTTTCCAGGGTTGATTGAAGCATCTGTTTGAATAAAGTTTTCATATCTATTAATCCCAACGTTATCTTTGTTAAGAGCTGAAATAATACCTTGAGTTACAGTACTTCCTATTCCAAATGGATTTCCAAGAGCAAAGATTAAATCTCCAACTTTTAAGTTTTTAGAGTCACCGACTTTGATTGCATCAAAGTTTTTGCCATCTATTTTTATAACTGCTAAGTCTGAGTCTGCATCTTTTCCAATGATTCTTGCATGATACTCTTTAGGATTGTCAGCTATTGTAATTGTAATTTCATCTGCATTTTCAACTACATGGTTGTTTGTAACTATATATCCGTCTTTTGAGATAATTACACCAGATCCTAGTGATCTTTGTATTCTATTTTGTTGAAACTGTTCATTAAATTGGTCCCCAAAAAATCTTCTTAAAAAAGGGTCATTAAACATTTGAAATGGTATATTCCCCGCATTTGAAGATACTTTTCTTTTAGCTGCAATATTTACAACTGATTTCATTGGCTCTTTGACACTATTATTAAAAGATAATATTTGATTTGGATTACTTGGAGCTACTCTTTCGGGATTCTTTTCTGCCATTTGAAAATCTATACTATTGGCAAAAAGGTTAGTTGCAATTAAAGTTGCAATAATAAATGATTTTTTAGTCATTGTCATTTTATATTCCTTCATATTTATTAAATGTATAGAAAGAATTATAATACCTAAATGTAAACTATTTTTGAATAAAACGTAAATCAAACATTAATACAAAGTGTAGAAATTGTGGAGGTTTAGAAGAATTAAAGAGTAAAGTTTCTAAAACTTTACTCTTTTTATTTGTTATAAATCAGTTTTTAAAACTGCACCAGAACTTGCATTTGTCACAAGTGCTCTGTATTGTCCTAACCAAGATGAGTTAAGTGGTTTTTTCAAAGGAGTAAATTCAGCTTTTCTTTTTGCAATCTCTTCCTCATCTAAATTAACTGATAAAATATATTGGTCAACATCAATATGAATTTCATCTCCATCTTTAAGTAGTCCAATCATTCCACCCTCAGCTGCTTCCGGAGATACGTGACCTATAGAAGCTCCTCTTGTTGCTCCTGAGAATCTACCATCAGTAATAAGTGCAACAGAATCACCAAGTCCCATTCCCATGATAAGTGAAGTAGGTGCTAGCATCTCTTGCATACCAGGACCACCTCTTGGACCTTCGTATCTAATAACAACTACGTCACCAGCTTTTACTTTTCCTTCAACAATTCCAGCAATTGCTTCTGGTTGCCCATCAAAACAAACAGCTTTTCCTGTAAATACTCTATCTCCAGTAATCCCTGCTGTTTTAATAACTGCACCTTGTTCTGCAAGGTTCCCATATAGAATTGCTAATCCTCCAACTTCTGAATATGGGTTATCAATAGTATGAATGATATTTGTATCTTTGATATACGCATCTTTGATTTTTTCATATAGTGTTTCACCAGAGATAGTTAGGTTATCAATTAAAATATCATCACCTCTTTTTGTCATCTCTTTCATAACTGCGTTTACACCACCAGCTTTATTAATATCTTCCATGTGAACTGTTGATAAAGATGGAGAGATTTTAGCAATATGAGAAACTCTTTTAGAAATTTTATTAATATCTTCAAGTTTAAAGTCAACACCTGCTTCTTTTGCAATTGCTAACATATGTAATACAGTATTTGAAGAACCACCCATTGCCATATCGACTGCAAAGGCATTTCTTACTGCATTTTCATTTAAGATATTTGATAGTTTATAGTTTGCTCTATTTTCTTTATCTTTTGCAATTTCACAAACTCTTCTTGCCGCTTGTCTATATAACTCTTCTCTTTCAGGTGTTAAAGCTAAGATAGTTCCATTTCCTGGAAGTGCAATTCCCATAGCTTCCATAAGTGTATTCATTGAGTTTGCTGTAAACATTCCTGAACATGAACCACCTGAAGGACAGGCATTACACTCAATATCTGTTAACTCATCTTCTGTAATATCTCCATTCTCAAACTTACCTACTGCTTCAAATGCTGTTGCTAAGTCAATAGGAGTTCCATCTTTAGTGTATCCTTTTTCCATAGGTCCACCAGATACAAAAACAGTTGGAACATCAACTCTAATTGCACCCATAATCATCCCTGGTACAATCTTGTCACAGTTTGGAATAGCAATCATTGCATCTAGTTTATGAGCATTCATAACTGTTTCTATAGAGTTTGCAATAATCTCTCTTGATGGTAATGAAAATAACATTCCATCATGTCCCATTGCAATACCATCGTCTACACCAATTGTATTAAACTCAAATGGAACACATCCATTTGCTTTAATCTCCTCTTTTATAATTTCTGATACTTTATTTAAAAAGAAGTGTCCTGGAATAATTTCAATAAATGAGTTTGCTACACCAATAAATGGTTTTCCAAAATCATCATCTTGTAATCCAGTTGCTCTTAACAAAGACCTGTGAGGTGCTCTGTCATATCCCTTTTTAACTTCATCACTTCTCATTGAAATCCTTTTTTCTTATATTATTTGCGATTATACATTTTTTGCTTTTCAAAACTTATTAAATAGGGTGTTTAGCATAAATTTTGAAAAATTTTCAAATTTCTTCAAAAAACCCTTGACAAAGAAAAAAAAATCTATTATAATTCCAGTCCAATTTGAGAAACAACATCGAAAAAATGTTTTTCAAATACTACTGTTAGAGTGCGAGTGTGGCGGAATAGGTAGACGCGTGGGACTTAAAATCCCATTCCGGTTTCGGAGTGTGAGTTCGATTCTCACCATTCGCACCACTTTAATATTAATGATGCGAAAGCATCTTTTTTTTTGTGTAGAGAGTTGACAGAGTTGGTCGAATGTACCGGTTTTGAAAACCGGCGAGGTTCACGCCTCCGAGGGTTCGAATCCCTTGCTCTCTGCCATTTTTTTAGATTCCCTATTATCTTCTTATTGTTAATCGGGTATAAAAAAATAATTCCGTGATGGAGCTATAGCAAAGTTGGTAATGCCCGGGATTGCAAATCCTGTATGCGTTGGTTCGAGTCCGACTAGCTCCTCCACCTTTTCTAAAACAAAATCACACAAAATGAATTTATATTTTTTTTCTGAAGCTAGTCAGTTTTTGACCAGTTTTGTCAGAGAAAACATATGCATTTATAGTTTAAAATTAAGATGTTAATAAAAAAGAGGAATTGCAATGGCAGATTTACAAAATGGAACAGTAAAATGGTTCAATAGCGAAAAAGGTTTTGGATTTATTCAACCAGACGATGGTGGAAAAGATTTATTCGTACACTTCAGACAAGTTAATAACTCAGGTTATGGAAGAGTATCTTTAGAAGATGGTCAAAAAGTAACTTACGAAGTAGGTGAAGGTCAAAAAGGTCCACAAGCAGAGAACGTTACTGCTTTATAATCTACATAGTTAGAACTACAAAAAAGGGGGAGTCGGGAAACTGGCTCCCCCTTTTTTTATATTAATTATTCTCTCTTTTTGTTTTTTGAATTGTCCAAAATACATCTGAAATTGCTTTATCTATTTCAAGTGAAGTATCTAGCATTCTATGAATATTATTATTAGCATTGTCTTCTATGATACTTTGTACATTGTTATGTACATTAAAGTGTACTTTTTTTAGATGCTCCCAATTTTCAGTTTTAGTAAATTTATTGCCTAATTGTTCTTGTGCTATAATCCATTTTCCTAAGTTACACTCTTTTTCTGTTTTTACTTTCCAAATAGTTTTAGAATCCAGCTCTTTATAGTTTGTATCTTTAAAGTTAATGTGATCAAGTTTTAATCTATTTAAGGTAAACATTAAATCTATATCTTTAACTTGTTCTCTTGCATCTTTTACGTAAGTAGTTTTATCTACTACATCAACAAGCTTTTTGGAAAGGAGTTCAATATGATTACTTTGTGAATTTATTTGTGCTGCAGCTGCTGCATTTTGTTGTGTAGTTTGATCAAGTTGTGTTATAGCATCATTTATTTGTTCAATTGCTTTTTTTTGTTCTGTACTTGCATTTGATACTTCTTCAATAATATCTAATTGTTTTGAAATACTTTCATTTAACCCATTATATCCCTCAATCATCTCCTTTGCAATATTTTTACCTTCTTTAGCTCTTTCTTTAGCTTTATGAACTATTGCCGTAATCTCTTTTGCTGCATCTGCACTTCTACTCGCAAGATTTCTTACTTCTTGTGCAACTACTGCAAATCCCTTTCCTGCTTCCCCTGCTGTTGCTGCTTCAACAGCAGCATTAAGTGAAAGTATATTTGTTTGAAATGCAATTTGATCAATTATTGAAGTTGCTTCTTCAATTAAACTAACTTCATTGTTGATATTCTCCATTGATGAAAATGTATTATTGGCTAATTCTTCACCTTTTTTAACTGATAGATTAACTTCTTTTGATAAATTGGACATTTTATTAGAGTTATCACTTGTATTAATTACAGTACTTGTAACTTCTTCAATGGCGGCAGCTGTTTCTTCTAGACTAGCTGCTTGTTGGTTTGATGCTGAAGAGAGAGTATTTGCTGCATCTGATAATTGAACCATTTCACTATGAAGATCTGTGGAAGTCAT
This sequence comes from uncultured Campylobacterales bacterium, assembly GCA_947494995.1. Taxonomy (GTDB): domain Bacteria; phylum Campylobacterota; class Campylobacteria; order Campylobacterales; family Arcobacteraceae; genus Halarcobacter. Next base: position 138,627 of record CANLWY010000007.1, read on the forward strand.
ATCCAAAAGGGCAAGTAATTCAGAAATACTACTACCTAATGCTCTAATACCAAGTATCATAGAGCCCATTTTCCCACTTAATTTACCAATATCAACAGTATGCTCAAAATTTGCATTTCCATACTCTATTAGGGTTTGAATTCCTCTGTCAGCTAAGTTAGTATTATTTTCTAATGCTTTATTTAAGTTATCTCTTACTTTATTAAGATTGTCATTTGAACTATTGTTTTTAACATATATCCCATAAAAACCTTTTTCAAATTTTAATAAAACTTGATTTATTTCATCAAATAAAAGATCCTCTTTTTCTTTTGATTCTTCAAGCTCTATTATTCTTTCTTTAAGTTTTGCAATTTCTAAGTCTTTTTGTTTAGAGTTAAAAAACATGATTTCCCCTTAATCTAAATATTTTTATTTGATAATAAATATGATAATTTATTTTTATTTTAATAAATTGTATTTAAAAAAAGTGTATTTGTAAATATTTTTTGTATCAAAAGATATGATATTTATTTATATATTTTATTTTATTATTTATTTATAGCTTAAGTTTATGATAATATGCTTAGGTTCCTATTTTATAATGCTTATGTATAAAAACATCATATAGTATACTTTTAGTAAGTACTTGCATAAAAAAGTTGAATAAGATAATATTATCTTATTACTAGAATTTAATGAGACAATAATGTATAAAATAATTTTAAATATGTTTAAAAATAAAACTTACTTGAGTGCACTTATTTTTACCTTGTTACTTTTATTTTTGATTATAATTTTTAAAAATTCTATTTTTATTCCTCTTTTTAAACAAGACTTGATTGATAATACATCGAGAGAAGCAACTAAAGTATCAAAGCATATATCAAGAATGATTGATTTTAGTCGTGCAGATACAAGATATATAGATTCAGAAGTAAAGATATTTTTAAAAGAGTTCGAGATAGATAAATTTAACTATTATTCAAAAGATGGAAAGATTTTATACTCTTCCAAAGAGGCTAGTATAGGTAATTTTATTAGAGATGAACACTTTCAAAATATAGTAGCAAAAGGAAAGGTTTACTCTTCTGTTAACAATGAAAAAGCTTCCGCTACACTTTTAGAAGTCTATATACCATTAATGAAAGGTAATTTATTCACTGGTGCATTTGAATTCTATTATGATATAACAAAAAATATCAATACTTTTGAAAAAAATATTCAAAAGGTAAATTTATATGTTTTAATTTTCAACTCAATATTTTTTATTATCATATTTTGTTTATTATATTTTGCTAGTAAAAATAATTTAAGAGATATAAAATATCAAAATGAACTTGAGAATTTTAAAAATATAATAGATGAAACTAAGGCTTATATTTTTACAAAAGATACAAATGGTTGTTATACTTTTGCTAATAAATTGGTATTAAAACTTTTTAAAGTTCCTCTTGATGAACTAATAGGTAAAGATGATAGCTATTTCTTTGATTTAAAAGTTTCAAATGAATTGAAGATAAATGATAAATTAGTTATGGAAAAAGGGCAATTTATTGAAAAAGAAGAAATCAATGTTGTAAAAGAGACAGGAGATACTAATATTTATTGGTCAGTTAAAAGGCCTTTATATGATTTAAATGGAAATATAATAGGAATGTCAGGAATTTCTACTGATATAACTCATAGAAAATCATTGGAAAATGAAATTAAAGAACAGAAAAAATTACTTGATATTATTTTAAATAATGTTGATGCATATATCTATATTAAAGATATAAATAGAAATTTTCGTTATGTAAATGCAAACACCGCTGAACTATTTGGAAAATCTTCAGAAGAGATTATAGGATATAAGGACTCTGATGTATTGCCTAAAGAAATGGCTGATATTTTTTGGAAGTCAGATAAAGATGTTTTTTCAAAGAATACAAAAGTTTCAATTGAAGAAAGTATTGTTGACCCAAAAGGGGAGACTAAACATTATTGGAGTATAAAATTACCGTATATATTAAATGAGGAAAGAGTTTTAATTGGTTTTTCTTCAGATATTACAGAAATATATAATTTGAAAGAAAAACTAAAGAAAGAAATTATAACTGATTCTTTGACAGGTCTATATAATAAAAGACATTTTGAACATGTTGCAGAGACAGAGTTTAAAAGAAGTATTAGACAAAATATAAATATGTCGATAGTTATATTTGATATTGATTACTTTAAGCAAATTAATGATACTTATGGACATCATACTGGAGATTTAATTTTAAGAGAGGCAAGTGAGATTTTTAAATCATTGATTAGAGAAGAAGATACTTTATTTAGAGTAGGAGGAGAAGAGTTTACAATTATATTTTCTCATACCAATGAAATAAAAACTTTAGAGTTAGCAGAAAGGATTCGAACATCAATAGAAAAAAAAGTTTTTGAATCAATAGAAAAAAATAAAATTTCAATTACTATATCTTTTGGAATATCAAGTTTAATAAAATCAGATACTAAATTTGAAGATATTCTTATGCGAGCTGATAAGGCCTTGTATAAGGCAAAAAATAGTGGAAGAAATAAAACAATAATTTCATAGTATTAATTATAGATATTAAGTCAAATTATTAAAAGTATTTAAAAGTTTTAGAGATAATATTCTTTTTATTATTACAAGAAAAAGCTAGAAAACATGAAAGATAAAAATATTATAAAAAATGAAAAAATAGACTCTCTTGATGAATTAGCAAAATTTGCTAATTATTCTTTAATGGATACCCTTATTTCTGATCCTGATGCAAATGATGATGGTCAAAATCATTATCCTAGAGAAGTATTCAATGGACACTATGTTCCTATAACTCCTACACCTATTAAAAACCCAATATATATTGCTCACAGCAAAACTTTTTTTGATGAGTTAGGATTTGATGATTCTTTATCTCAATCAGAGGATTTTATAAAGATGTTTAGTGGAGATATTTCAGATGTTCCAAAGCCTTTACGAAATATTGGTTGGGCTTGTGGATATGCTCTTTCAATTTATGGTCGAGAGTATTATAATCAATGTCCATTTCAAACTGGAAATGGATATGGAGATGGAAGAGCAGTATCTATTTTAGAAACTGTCTTAAATGGTAAACGTTGGGAGATGCAGTTAAAAGGAGGTGGGCGTACACCTTACTGTAGAGGTGCTGATGGAAGAGCAGTTTTAAGATCAAGTATTAGAGAGTTTTTAGCTCAAGAACATATGCATGCATTGAATATTCCTACAAGTAGATCTTTGACTTTATATACTTCAAAAGAAGAAACAGTGAGTCGTCCTTGGTTTACTCAAGGTTCATATTCTAGGGATCCTGAAGTAATGATAGAAGAAGATGTTGCAATAACAACTAGAGTTGCACCATCTTTTTTAAGAGTTGGACAATTAGAGCTTTTTGGTAGACGGGCTAGAAAGAATGAACATCCTAAAGCAAAAGAAGAGTTAGCGCAGATTGTACTTCATGCAATACATAGAGAGTATAGTGATGAAATTGATATGAGCTTACCATTAGAAGAAAAAATAGTTTTTCTAGCATTAAGTTTTCGAGAACGACTTACTTCCTTAGTTGCAAATTGGATTAGAGTTGGATATTGCCAAGGAAATTTTAACAGCGATAATACTGCAGTTGGAGGTTTTACTTTAGATTATGGTCCTTTTGGTTTTATTGATATGTTTGAAACAAAATATCAACCATGGACAGGAGGAGGAATGCATTTTTCATTTTTTAACCAGCCAGAAGCCGCAAGAAAAAATTTTAATATGTTTTGTAGTGCGTTAACTCCTTTGCTTGAATCTCATCCTTCTGCTTTGGAAAACTTAAGTGGTATTAGAAGTGGTTTTGCAAAAGTAATGAATGAAAAGATGGAAAATATGTGGGCTTTAAAATTGGGACTTGATAAATATGATGATAGTCTGATAAATGAGTTAATATCTCTTATGTTAGAAACAGAAGTTGATTACACAATGTTTTTCCGTGAATTATCATCAATTCCAGAAGATATCTCAAAACTTGAAATTTCTTTTTATAAGAAATTAGAGGATGAAAATATTACAAAAAGATGGTCTCTTTGGCTTGATACTTGGAAAAGTAAACTTAATGCAAGTTCTGAACAACTAAAAGCAGTTAATCCAAAATATACTTTAAGAGAGTGGTTTTTAGTAGAAGCTTATGAAAAAGCAAAAGATGGAGACTATACTCTAATTCACAAATTACAAGATATTATGAGTGATCCTTATTCTGAGCAATCAAAGCAGATAGAAGAAAAATTTTATACAAAAAAACCACTTGAATTTTTTGATATAGCAGGAATTTCACATATTAGTTGTTCTTCTTAACCATTTTAAAGAGTCAAAAAAATAGTATTAATAAGGTGTAAAAGACACCTTATTAAATTAAGTTTTAAATTTTATTTTATATCCAAACTCTTCTGTTAGAATTTAATCATTAGACAATATATATATTAAAAGGTGTATATATGAAAAATAAAGTCTCTTATAAATTAATAGTCTTAATATTATTTATAAGTATCTCAATAACAACTATTTCAACATATATACATGTTAAATCTCAATATAAAGAAAGAATCACTAGATTTGAGAAAAGCTTAGATAATATAGAAAAAAATCAAATTCCTTTACTCTCCGAGACTTTGTGGAAAGTAGATTATGTTATGGCAGGAAGTTTTCTAGAAAACCTTATAAATAGTCGTAAAATAGTTTATGCCGAATTACTTGATGATGGTAAAATTATTAAAAAAGTAGGAGTGTATAAAGATGTCAAAACTATTAAAAAAGAGTTTAATATAATTAAAAAAATAGATAACGATGTTTATAATATAGGGAAACTTATAATCATTGCTGATTTAGAACCTTTGTATAAAGACTTAGAGAATACTGTAAAAGGTATAATCTTCACAGAGTTGATAAAGATGTTTTTATTATCTATATTAATCATTGTTGCAATGAAAAAACTTCTTACAAACCCTTTAGAAAAAGTAGCTGATTATGCAAAAAAACTCTCTTTCAATAATCTTGAAAAACCTTTTAGTCCAAAAGCAAAAGAAAAAGAAGAATATAATGAATTAGACTTAGTATTAGATTCATTAAATATAATGAGAAAGAATCTAAAAAATCAGATTAAAGAAAATGAAGAAAAAAACTTTATGCTTATACAGCAATCAAAACAGGCAGTTATGGGTGAAATGATTGGTTTTATTGTGCACCAATGGAAACAGCCTTTAAATTTGATTTCTATGTCAAATGGATTACTTAAATTTAGACAAGAAGACAAATCTTTTGCAAGTGAAGAAGATGTAAATACTTCATTAAAAAATATTGATAATGCAGTAAAACATTTATCTTCAACGATGGATGATTTTAGAAGTTTTTTTAAACCAAATAAAGAGAAAATACATTTCAATATTGTAAATACTTTTAATAAGGTATTTAGACTTTTGGATAAAAGTTTTGTTAATTATAATATAGAGCTTGTAAAAGAGTTTGAAGATATAGAAATCTATGGATTTGAAAATGAACTTATTCAAGTAGTTATAAATATTTTAAATAATGCAAGAGATGCTTTAAAAACAAAAAAAAATCAAAGGTTATTAATCTTTATTAAGGTTTTTTCAAAAGATGAGAAAGTAAATATATATATTAAAGACAATGCTGGTGGAATTCCAGATGAGATAATAGGAAGAGTTTTTGAATCATATTTTACAACAAAGAATGATACTGAGGGAACAGGTATTGGTTTATATATGTCAAAAAAAATCATTTCAAAAAATATGAAAGGCGATATAAGTGTTCAGAATGTAAATTTTATATATGAAGATTGTTCTTATATTGGTGCAGAGTTTAAGATAGTAATAGATAAAAAAACTGATACAGGAGGTTAAAATGAGGTGTATATTAAAGAGTTTAAGTATAGTTCTTTTATTTACAATACAAGTTCTTGAATCTTCAGATAGTTTTACAATGGCCTTTTCTCATAAGCCTTCAATGAATCCTCAATATAAATTTTATGAGAGAATTTATACGGAAGCTTTTCATCACTTAGGATATGAGTTTGACTATAAGATATTTCCTAGTAAAAGGTCTTCTGTAATGGCTAATTCTGGACGAGTTGATGGAGAACCACAACGTATATTTGATTATGCCTTAGTTCAGCCAAATTTAATTAGAGTAGAGGAGCCAATCTTTATAAATAGAACTTTAGCTTTTACTACAAAACCTAATATAGTTTTAAATGGTTTAGAAAGTTTAAAAAATACAGATTATAGAGTTGATTATTTAGCAGGATCTGTTTGGAGTAGAACTCATTTAGAACCATTAATATCTTCAAAAAATTTAAGTTCAGTAAAAACAATTGAACAAGGGTTTAAACGACTTTTGTATAATAGAACAGATGTCTTTATTGCTCTTGAAGTTTGGGCATTAAGAGCTTTAAAGCAGAATGAATTTAAAAACTCTAATATTATGATATCAGGAGTTATTGGAAGTAATTATTCTTTCCCATATTTACATAAATCTCATTCAAAACTTGCAGTTAAGCTTGAAAATATTTTAAAGAGAATGAAAAAGAATGGTGATTATCAAAAAATTCATGAAGAGAGTATGCCTTTTCTTATAATTGAAAAATAAAATAATAGATCTTAAAAAATTATTTTTTGAAATATTAAATTAATTTGATATAATTATAATCGCAATAAAAAAAGGTGCTCTTATGAAAAAACTACTTTTTTTTACAATACTATTTATTTTTCATAATCTAGTACTTTCAGATGATAAAGTTCATAATATACTAATTCTAAAAGAGTGGAAACCTTACTATTCACTAGATAGAAATTCTAAACCAACAGGCTATTCAATAGAGCTTTTTGAAGCTATAGCAAAAGATATTGGATTAAAGTATCGATATAAGATATATGATAACTGGGCACAAATAGTTTCTTATTGCAAAAGTGGTGAAAAATATATTATTCCTAATACAGGAATTACAGAAATGAGAGCTTCCTATACTCTTTTCTCAAAACCAACAGATAGTCTTAAAATTAGTTATTTTAAAAGAAAAAACTCATATGAGATAATAAATAAGAATAGTTTAAAAAATAAAACTATAGGTGTTGTTGAAAGTAATGTTTGTGCAAGACTTGTTGATAATGAAATATTAAAAAAGATAGAGTTTAAAGACCAGTATCTTGCATTAACAGCTTTAATCTCTGGTGAAATTGATGCTTTATGTTACCCTAAATCATTATTTGAACATAATTTAAAAACATTGAATTTAGAGGATAAAATCATAGTATTTGGAGAACCTCTAAAAGAGATAAAAAGAGCAGTAGGTTTCTCTTTAAATAATAAAGAATTAGTAGAGAAGTTTAATAACTCTATTGAAAAGTTAAAAGAAAATGGAACTTATAATAAAATTTACTCTAAATGGTTTGTTAAAAAAGATTTAGTCTCTTTTTCATATGAACAAATTATTTTGATACTATTGATAACAATTATAGTTTTTCTTATAGTACTTTTTGCTATTTATTATATAACAATAAGAAATAGATGGTTATTAAGTCAGCAGGAGTTAGAAGAGGGACTTTCTAAGAGAACAAAAGAGTTGTCTTTTGCTTTGAGTTTGTATGATAAAGCTTTGTCCGCTACAGAAGAAGGTATCTGGGATTGGGATGTTAGTACAAATAAAGTATATTACTCTCCTGTATTTAAAACAATGTTAGGATATAGTGTTGATGAAATTGAAAATGAACTTTCAGCGTGGGAAAAGTTATTACATCCTGATGATTTTGATAATGCTCGCACTAAAGCATTAAACCTCGCTAGTGGGAAAATTAGTAGATATTCAAGTGAGTTTAGATTACGATGTAAAGATGGTAGTTATAAATGGATTTTATCAAAAGCAAGAATCATAGAAAAGGATAAAGAAAATAGACCAAAACGTCTTGTTGGAGTTCATATTGATTTAACTGAACAAAAAAAGAAAGAACAAGAACTTTTAGAAGAAAAGAATAAATTTGAATCCATATTTAAAAATAGTAAAGATGGAATAGCAATACTTGATATGGAATCTAATTTTATTGAATTTAATGATGCATATTTACAAATATTAGGATATACAAAAGAAGAACTTAGCAGTATGTCATGTATTTCTTTAACCCCTGAAGATACAAGAGCTGAGAGTATAAAAGCTTTAGAAAAAGTAATAACAGAAGGTTTTGTTGAGAATTTTGAAAAGAGATGTATAACAAAGAGTGGTGATCAAATAACTGTGAATATGTCTATAAAATTATTACCTGATAAAAATAGAATGATTGCAATTTCTAAAAACATAACAGCTTTAAAGATGATAGAAAAACAAGAAAAGTTAATCTCCATGGGTGAAATGATAGGAAATATTGCTCATCAATGGAGGCAACCTCTTGCCGTAATTTCAATGGCAGCAAATAGTATAAGATTAGATAGTGAATTAGGTAATCTAAATAGTAAAGATATCAATAAATTAGTACATGAAATCAATGAAAATTCACAATATTTATCAAATACGATTAATACTTTTAGAGATTTTATAAAAGGGGATGATACTTACTCCCTAGTAAGTCTTTATAAGGTTTTACAGACAAGTATAATGCTTACAGAGGCATCAAGAAAAGAGAATTTTATTGAATTAGTAGTAGATATTGATGAGAATATAAAAGTTGAAGGTAATGAAAATGAGTTAGAACAAGTATTAATAAATATATTAAATAATGCAAAAGATAAACTTATTGAAAAAGAGGATGAAGATAGATATATTTTCTTATCAACAAATAGAAAAAATAAAAAAGTAGAGATTAAGGTTTTAGATAATGCTGGAGGGTTTAATTTAGAGATTATAGACAGAGTAATTGAACCATACTTTACAACAAAACATCAATCAGTTGGAACAGGTCTTGGGTTAACTATTGCGCAAAAGATTATAACACGTCATAAAGGAACATTAACTGTATATAATGAGAGTTTTGATTATAATGGTAAACATTATATAGGTGCTTCAGTTTCAATAGTTCTTGAGATAAATGTTGAGCAATAAGAAAATGGCTGATAGGTATTTAAAAATATCTATCTTATATATTAAAGTAATATAATAAGATTACTTTATCATAAAAATAAGGTATAATTACATATGATTACAATTAATTTTAAAAACAATAATATTTTTCTAGTATTTGTTTTATTGTTTCTTTTTTCAGGTTGTAGTGTGACAAATCAAGTTATAGGAGAGTATCATTTACAAAGTAAAAACTATGATGATGGATATTCTCATTTTAAAGAAAAAGTTAATTTAGAGGATACTGCTTCAAATCATTACTACTATGCTAGATTTTTGATAGTAAAAGAGAACTATAAAGAGGCTATAAGTCACTTAAAAAAAGCAATACAACAAGATCCAAAGAAATCTTTATATTTTTCTTGGTTAGGTGTTGCATATGGCAATATAAAACAATATGATAATGAACGAAAATCATATTTAAAAGCAATTTCACTTGATAAAAAGAATCTTCAAGCATTAACTTATCTTGCACATAATTACTTTGATAAAAAAGAGTATAAAAAAGCATTAGAGTTTTATAATAAAGTATTGAAATTATCAGCAGAAAATCAATATGCTCTTTATAATAGATCTTTAGTTTTAGGCAAATTAAAAAGAGTACCAGAAGAAATCTTATCGTGGAAAGAGTATTTATCTTATTACCCAAGTGGTCTTTTGGCAAAAAAAGCAGTGAAACAATTAAACAGTTTAAATGACTTTAGTTATAAAAATCATTTAATTGGATTTAAAACAATAACTCTAAAAAACATAACCTTTGAGCCTTTTAGTTCAAAAATCACTTCTGATTCTTACTCTTCTTTAGATGTACTAGGAGCAGTCCTAGAAAAAAATAAATTAATATCAATTCATGTTTTATCGTATCAATTGAATAATAAAAAATTAGCGAAAGAAAAAGCAATAAGTATAAGAAACTATATCTCAAAAAAATTTGAAAAAGTAGATAGAAGTAGATTAAAACTAAGTTGGTTTGGTGAACCTAGAGTAGTAAATAAAAATAGATTAAATGAAGATATCAATTTTATAACTCATATAAAAAAATAAAGGAAGTATAATGAAAAAGTTAGGATATATTATTTTGTCAGTAATGATATGTTTAGGATTAAATCCTATTTTTGCACAAGATGAGACTGAATCAGAAACAGAAACAGAGGTTTCTACTTTTTCAAATCAGACACAAGTACAAAGAGCAGAAAACTTAGCAGAAGTATCTCAAACCTTATCTGCAGAAGCAGTTTCAGAAGCGCAAAAAGATGTAAACACTGCTCAATCAGAATATGATGATGCAAAATCTGAACTTGAAGCAAATCCTGAAGATAAAGAGTTGCAAAATGCATTAGCTGCTGCTGAAGAAAAATTAAATAGTGCAACTTCATCATTAGCAGAAGCATCAGGTGCAACAGCAGAAAGTATTGGTGAAATGAGAGCTTCTGGAATGGGATGGGGAGAGATTGCACATGAACTTGGTATTCATCCTAGTGTTTTAGGAATGGGACATTCAAAAAAAGCAGCTGCAACAACAAGGGAAAGAGAAAGAAACACTAAGTCCTTTAAATCAAATACTCCAGGAGTAAATAATAGTAATGGCAAAACTCAAGGATTAAAAGGAAAAGCATCTGCTAGTTCGTCAAAAGGTAGTAATAGTGGAGGAAAGAGTAATAGTAGTGCCAATAGTAATGCTGGAGGAAAAGGCAAAGGAAATAGTGGTGGTAAAGGAAACAGTGGAGGAAATGGGAAAGGCAGATAGATTATATATATTTAAAACAAAGCTTTATTAAGGTCTTAAAAAAGATATTTAAGAAAATCTAAGATTTTTTTAAAAGAGACATAATTGAGACAATCTTTAGATATAATCATCATGATTATTAATAGAAAGGTTAATAAAGTAATGATAATTATTAATTTGGAATTAGGTGAAGAGCTTGAACGAGAGTTTTATAGGAAGCTAAAAAATGAAAATATATCTTATATAAAATACGTAGAAGAGTTGATAATTAATGATTTAAGAAAATCTAATTTGGATAACTTGTCAGAAACCATGTATGAATTAGAAGAGATTAAAGATGATAAAAAAGTAGAATTAAATTAATTCTACTTTCTACCATTTTTATTCGATTATCATTTCATATTTTAAATCTAACTGGGAAGTAAATTCTTTAGCAAAACCTATTGCAATACCTTGAATTGTATAATCTACCCCTGCTTCACTTTGACTTACACTTTTAACAGGGTACAGATACATATCAATACATTGATCAAAATGAAAAGAGATAGTTTTATTAAGTAAAGGGTCTAAAATTGTAAGTTGTGAGTTCTCAAAATATAAAGAATCTTCTATATTATGACCATTTACAGTTATAATTTCATAATCTTGAAAATGTAAATTAAATTCAAGTAGATATTTCATTTGTGAAATCTCTTTAGTTTTTAGTTGTATTGTTGATTTTATTGAACTATCTTTAAATATAAACTCTTTTATCAAGGTAGTGTCTTTTTTAATATCTTTGTAAATACCACCTTCTCTTTTTAGTTGAATACTATTATCAGTATTCTCTAGTACTTCAAATGCTTGGTTTGCAAAATCTCCATATTCATAGAATGTACAAGATTTAAAGTTATCCTTAGTTAGGTTTTTATCTGTGATATGGTCTATAGCAGACTTTTTGATATACCAATCTGAATAAAGCTCTATATCTTCAGTTGTTGCCAAAACTTCGTCATTATGAATTGTTTCAATTTCATCATCTTCAAGAAGTTCTTTTTCTTCTAAACTCTCTTCATTTTTGTATTCATCTACTTTTTTGACTTTTTCATGATATGTTTCATGATATCTTGTTAGAGTATTTTGTAGATTGAAACACTCTTTTCTTAGGTCAAGTTCTACTATTTGTCCACCCATTTTTGGATCAATTATAGTGATTTGTTCTGGTGTATAGAACTTATACTCTTTATATGAATCCATGTTAATATCATATATTTTACATTGAGGTTCCATTGATAATAGGTTTTCACAGTGGATAATATACTTGTAGGCATTATCTCTTAAATTTGGGAGGTAAATACCTCCAAAAACTCCATGCCAGAGTACATCATTACATTGAGTTCTAAAAAGAGAATCTTTAAATGCAGATGATTGATTTTCAGTTTTTGATAGTTCTAAACTTCTTTTATGAATCCAGTTACTTTCATTGTATTTTACAAAAAAGTTTTTCCAAATACCACCTCTTACTAGATGCTCTTTATCTTGATGCATATGAATTAAATCTAAATAATCTTTTGAAATATTAGGAAGAGTTGACCATTCCCCCATTTCATGGTATGAAACAGTGGGTAAATATGAAAGAGAAATAGCATGATTCTTATCATAAAATTCAGAATAAGTAATAGAATTAATTGTTTCATCTTCAATGCATCTTTCAAAGAACTTTTTTAGCCATTCTCTTTCATAAACTTTTTCATATGTCTTAGGCCATACTCCAAATTTCTCTCCATCATCAAAGATAATAGCTGCATTTTCACCTTCAATATCTGCATATGAATTTAGTGTTTGCATAGTATTCTCTATTGATGCAAAAGGAATGATATATCTTAAATCTTTGTTAATAGGGAATAGTGCAATTTTATTATTTGAGTTTTCTGTTAAGAAATAGCCTTTTAATTTTTGGCTATCAAAACCTGATGCTATGAGATGATAATCATCCACAATAACATAGTCAATACTGCACTCTTTTAAATCATCAATAATTGAATCATCCCAGATTCTTTCAGTTAACCATAATCCTCTTGGTTTTTGATTGAAATTTTCCTCAATAAAAGTTGAAAGCATATTTATTTGCTTTACCCTATCAACACTAGGAATTGAAGCTAATATTGGCTCGTAGTATCCTCCAGTAAAAAATTCTATTTGAGGGGACAAGTCTTTAATAAGAGAAAAAAGTTCATAATCATTTTTTTTAATAAATTCAAAAAGCCATCCACTAAAATGAACTGAACATTTGAATTTTGGAAAATCTTTAAGTACTTCAAAAAAAGGTCTATAAGATTTTTCAATAATTTCATAAATAACTCTATCAAAATTATCAACGGGTTGATGGCAGTGTATTCCAAATAAAAGATTGGTTTTCATTTATTTCCTTCAAATTTGTAAAAATTTTATATAAACCTTAGGAATTTATGTTTATATTTTATTTTACTTAATTATAATAATACTATACATTTGCAAATTGGTTACAATATAGCTTTTTTTGAAATTATATTGTAATCAAAATGTTGTATTATAATATTAAATTATTGAAGGAAAGCACATGGCATTAAAAGTGGCTATAAATGGAACAGGAAGAATTGGTCTGATTGCAGCAAAAATTGTATCTCAAAGAAATGATATGGAGTTAGTAGCATTAAATACTACTTGTGATTTAGAGATGTTAGTATATTTATTAAAGTACGATACGGTTCAAATGGGAATTGCTGCTGAGATTGTTGATGATGAAAATATTTTAATTAATGGTGTTAAAGTAAGAGTATTCTCTGATAGAGATCCTAATAATATTGATTTTGGTGGTTGTGGAGCAACTGTTGTATTAGAGTGTACAGGAGCATTTTTAACATCTGAAAAGGCAAAAGTTTATTTAAGAAATGGCGTTGAAAAAGTAGTTATGTCTGCACCAGCAAAAGATGATACACCAACTTATGTATTAAATATTAATACTGATGACTATTCTGGAGAGGCTATTATTTCTAATGCATCTTGTACAACAAACTGTTTAGCTCCAATTTGTAAAGTTTTAGATGATGAGTTTGGAATTGAAAATGGGTTAATGACAACAATTCACGCATATACAAATGATCAAAACATTTTAGATGGTAAACATGCAAAAGATACAAGAAGAGCAAGAGCAGCAGCTATGAATATGGTTCCAACAACTACAGGCGCAGCAAAAGCAATTGCACTTGTAATGCCAAATTTAAAAGGTAAACTTAACGGTTATGCAATGAGAGTTCCAACTGCAGACGTATCTATTGTTGATTTAACTATAAATCTTAAAAAAGATGTTACTAAAGAAGAAATAGATGAAGCTATGAATGTTGCAAGTAAAGGAGCATTTGAAGGTTTAATTGAAATTGATAATGACAAAAGAGTTTCAAGTGACTTTATTGGTAGTTCTTACTCTTCAACTTATGTACCTGATATGACTTCTGTAATGGAAGGTAAAACTGTAAAAGTTTTAGCTTGGTATGATAATGAATGGGGATACACAAGTAGATTAATTGATATGGCACAATTTGTTGGAGAATATAAATAAAACTCAATAAAATATAAATAAAGGTATTCGTCTATGGCAATAGCGATAATGACATCTGGGGGCGATTGTGCAGGAATGAATCCTGCAATAAAACAGTTTGTTGATTATTGTTTCACAAGGGGCGTTCAACCTTTTTTAATCTATGATGGATTAGAAGGCTTGATCGATGGAAGTATAAGACCTGCAACATATGAAGATGTTGCAGGTATTATGCATGAAGGTGGAACAAAAATAAGATCCTCTAGATCTAAAAGATTCTTTGAATATGAGTATCGAAAAAAAGCTTACGATAACTTACAAGCTCATAACATAGATAAAATTGTAATTCTTGGTGGAGATGGCTCTTTTAGAGCATTAAATCAATTCCATAAAGATTTTGGTGTGAATTTTGTTGGTATTCCTGCAACAATTGATAATGATATTTTTGGTACAGAATACTGTTTAGGTGTTGATACTGCTTTAAATATAATCAGACAAGCAACTGATGCCGTAAGAGATACCTCGGCTTCATTTAAAAGGGCTTGTGTAATAGAAACAATGGGTAGAGATTGTGGATACTTAGCTTTAGTATCAGCAATTACCTGTGGAGCGGAAGTTTGTATTATTCCTGAACTAGAGTACGATTTAGAAGCAATTGGACAAAGACTTAAGCAAGAGCTTGAAAATGGTAGAAAATATATTGTTTGTGTAGTTGCAGAAGGCTGTTTTGCAGATAAGTGTACTAGTACAGAGCAGTTAGTTACATGGCTTGAAGAAGATATTGGCATTGAAACACGTGCGACTATTTTAGGACATGTTCAAAGGGGTGGAAACCCAACTGTTTATGACAGACTAATGGCTTCAGAATTTGCCACATTTGCTGTAGATAGATTATTATCAAATAATACAGGTGGGAGTGTTATCGTTTACAATAAAAGTGAGTTTGAATTTGTAACAATTGATTATGTAAATTCACAAAAATATGAAATTAGAAAAGATTTATTAGAGTTAGCAAAAAGGTTGGTTAACTAAAAATACTATTATTATAATTTATTAAAAAAGGGAGAGATATGAAAGCAATTGTATTAGCCGGAGGTTTTGGAACAAGGATTCAGCCATTGACAAATTCAGTGCCAAAGCCTATGCTTCCAATATTAAATAGACCTATGATGGAACACATCATTATTAAGCTAAGAGATGAATTAGGGATTACTGAGATAGGGGTTCTTTTATATTTCAAACCTGATATCATAAAAGATCATTTTAAAGATGGAAAAGATTTAGGCATAAATATTCAATATTTTTTACCTGATGATGATTATGGTACAGCAGGAGCAGTTGCTTTTGCAAGAGAGTTTTTAGATGAAACTTTTATTATTGTAAGTGGTGATTTAGTTACAAACTTTGATTTAAAAAAGATTAAAAAATTTCACGAAAAGAAAAAATCACAACTGACAATTACTTTAACTCCTGTAGAAAACCCTTTACAATTTGGTGTTGTTATTGCAAATGAAGAAGATAGAATTGAAAAGTTTTTAGAAAAGCCAAGTTGGGGAGAAGTATTTAGTGATACTATTAATACTGGTATTTATGTGATTGAACCTGAAGTTCTTGATTTGATTCCTTTCAAACAAAATTATGACTTTGCAAAAGACTTATTCCCTGATATGATGAAAAGAGATATTCCTCTTTGGGGATGTCCTTTAAAAGGATATTGGAGAGATGTAGGTAATCCAGAAAGTTATAGGGATGTTTATAAAGATATTATGAATGGTGATATAATCCTTCCATATAAAGGTAGCTCAAAAGATATTGATAAAGGGACTGTATATCTTGAAAAGGGTGTGAAACTTGATAAAAAAATTAGAGTTGAAGGAACAGTAGTTTTAGGAAATAATGTAACTATTTCTGAAGGTGTTACACTTAAAGATTGTGTTATTGGTGATAATACAAGAGTCTCTAAACATTCAGAAGTTATAGATACTGTTTTATGGAATGATGTAAAAATTGGAACAAAAGTAAAATTAAATAATTCAATTATTTGTAACGATAATATAATTAAAGATGATTCAAAAGCATCATTTGGTGTAATTATGGCTGAGAAGTGTTTGGTCAATAAAAAAGTATCTTTTGAAAAAGATATTATAATGTGGCCTGATAAAGTTGTGGAAGCTTCATCTGTTATTAGTGCAAATATTATTTGGGGTAATAAATATAAATCTTCAATTTTTGAAGAAGGTTCAGTAATAGGTAGAACAAATATTGAGCTTTCTTGTCAAATGTCTACAAAACTTGCAGAAGCTTTTGGTTCAATTTTACCAGAGGGATGTTCGATTTATATTTCAAGAGATTATCATGCAGCTACATTTATGTTAAAAAGAGCCTTTGTTGGAGGTGTTTTATCAACAGGTGTAAATGTGGTTGATCCATATAATGTACCATCTAATGTTATGCGTCATGCTTTATCTACAAAAGATGAAATGGCAGCAGGTGTACACTTTAGGCAATCAGTTTTTGACCCAACACAAACAGAGATAATCTTTTATACAAGTGAAGGTTTAACAATAGATTCTAAAGTAGCTCAGTCTATTGAAAGAATCTTTTTTAGAGAAAACTTTAGAAGAGTACAATATACTGAAATTGGAACAGTAAATGAAAATAAAGAGTTAAGTGAAGAGTATATTGATGCCATTCAAAACTCTTTTGATAAAAAATTGTTCGCAAGTTCAGAGTTGAAAGTTGCAGCAGATATTATGAATGGTTCAACTTCTGATATTTATCCAAGAATCATAAATGAACTTGGCATTGAGAACATTATTTTAAATGCACATAAAAGTGATAAGCTTAAATCAAATGATGTAGTAAAATCTCAAAGAAATATGCAAAATATAGTAAGAGCTATGAATCTTGATTGTGGATTTATTATCTATCCCAATGGTCATAAACTTCAAGTAGTTGATGATACAGGAAGGCTAATTTATGATTATAAACTATTATTAACTGTTTTACATCTTCTTGATCTTACAAGTGATAGAAAGCTAAAAGTACTTCTCCCAGCTTGGGCTCCTGATTTTGTAGAGTATAAAAATATTGAAATAGATAGAGAAAAACTTGCAAACTTTAAAGCAGATCAATTAAAAGAGTATGACTTGATTGCTGATAGTGATGGACATTTTGCTTTTAATGAGTTTGGATTAAATCGAGACTCTATTTTTACAAGTTTCAAAATTTTAGAGTTATTAGAAAAGTCTGGTAAGAAGTTATCGAAATTAGTAAAAACTATTCCTGATTTTATATATAGAGGGGAGCAGATACCTTGTCCTTCTTCTTTAAAAGGAAAAATGATGAGAAAGTTTTTAGAAGATGGAAAAGATAGAAAGACTTCCTCTGTAGACGGAGTTAAAATTTGGATGAATGATGATGAGTGGATTTTAATGGTTCCAGACCAACATAATGAGTACTTAAATCTTTATGTACAAGCTGAAGATGAAAAGAGTGCAGGAAAGATTTTCTATTCCTACCAAGATAAAATAGAGAAGTGGATAAGTGAGTAAAAAATTATATCTATCATTTTTATGGCATATGCATCAGCCTTATTATAAGGATGATATTACAAATAAAACACTTATGCCATGGGTGTTTTTACATGCAACTAAAGATTACTATGATATTCCTTGGTATTTGGAAAAGTTTCCAAACATCAAGGCCACTTTTAATTTAGTTCCATCTTTAATGGCTCAATTAGAAGAGTATATTAATGGTAATGCCAATGACAAGTTCTTAGAGCTTTTAAGAAAAGAGATAGGAGCTTTAAAGCAAGATGAACTTCTATTTTTAGAAGAGTATCTTTTTTTAGCAAACGAACAGCATATGGTAAAGCCACTTCCTAGATATCATGAACTTTTATTGAAGTTTAAAGCAGAGTCAAACTCTTTGAGTGGATTTTTATATGAAGAGATTATAGAACTTCAAACACTATTTCTTCTTTCTTGGTGTGGAAACTATTTAAGACAAAATAATGAACTTGTAAAAAATTTATTAAATCAACAAAGAGGCTATTCTCAGCAACAAAAATTAGAACTTTTAGATACACTGTTTGCTTTTTTAAAAGAAGTACTTCCTTATTATAAAAGCTTAAATGATAGTGGACAAATAGCTATTTCTACAACACCTTTTTATCACCCAATCCTACCACTTCTTTTAGATAGGCAAAGTGCGGTTGATGCGAAGCCAGATGTGGTTTTACCAAGTTCTACTCCTGCTGATTATAAAGATTTTGCAAATATTCAAGTTCAAAATGCTGTTGAATATTATGAAAGGCAGTTTGAAGAAAAACCAAATGGTTTTTGGCCAAGTGAGGGAAGTGTAAGTCCTAAGACTATTTCTCTTTTAGCTAAGCATGGAGTAAAATGGGCTTGTTCGGATGAAGAGATTATTTTCAAATCTTTGAAGGATTCTAGAAAAGAGTTGATCTATAAACCATACTCTTTAGAGACTTCTAATGGAAAAGTAAATCTATTTTTCAGAGATAAGTATTTAAGTGATTTAATTGGTTTTGAATATAGCAAAAAAAGTGCTAGAGAAGCAGCACATGATTTTATATCTCATCTAAAAAACATATATTATAATGCTAGTGAGTCTGTAGTTGTCCCTGTTATTTTAGATGGAGAAAATGCTTGGGAGTTCTATGCTAATAATGCTCAAGATTTTTTTGAAGAATTATATAAACTTTTATCTTATGAAGAATCGTGGTGTAAGACAGTTCTTTTTGATGAGGTTCCTAATATAAAAGATTTAAAAGAACATACTCTTGAAAGTCTTGCAAGTGGAAGTTGGATAAATGGAAACTTTGATATCTGGATAGGAAGTAGGGATAAAAACAAAGCTTGGAAACTGCTTGATATGACAAAAAACTTTTTTGATGAAATAAAAGAGAGTTTAGATAAGCATACCTTAGAAAAAGCGAAAAAAGAGTTTTTGATTGCCCTTGGAAGTGATTGGTTTTGGTGGTATGGAGATGATCATTATACAGAATTAAATCATCATTTTGATGAACAGTTTAGAACACATTTAAAAAATGTTTATGAAATAATGGGGGAACAAGTTCCCCCTGAAATATTTACATCAATTGTAAAAAAAGAGAAAAAAAAGCAACAACATATCTTACCTAGTGATTTTATTTTTCCTGTTGTTGATGGTAATAATAGCAACTATTTTGAATGGTTAAACTCAGGCGAAATAGATATTAAAAAAGAGTTTTCTACAATGGATTCTTCAGCTTCAATAGTGGAGTATCTGTATTATGGGAAAGATAAGGATTGTAATCTTTATATCTTTTTAAGAGGAGATAAAATCAAATTAAAAAATATTTTGGAATTAAGGGTTTCAATAAATGATTTGATTTTTATTTTTGATTTAAAAAGAGGGAAAGAGAGTGTTAATCAAAATGGTACTTATTTTGATATAGCATATGATGAAGGAATTGAGCTTAAACTTTATGACTGTAAATTAGAAAAAGTTAAATTCAGTTTTGAGATTTATGAGGATAATAATAAAATTCAAAGATATCCTTTATATGATGAAACTATACTAGACTTTGAGAATTTATTCTTAAATAATTGGTATATATAGGAGTGGGTGTGTCAGAGTTTAGATATTGTAAATTAACAAAAGAGTGGACACTTTTTGCTCCTGAACGTCTTAAAAGACCAAATGATTTAAATAATAAAAAAGATTTAACTCTTGGTGAACTAATTCATGAAAAATGTCCTTTTGACATGGGTAAAGAGGAGTTTACTCCTAATGAAATTGCAAGAGTTTCTCAAGATGGAAAATGGAAATGTAGAGTAGTTCCAAACCTTTATAATGCATTATCAATTGATGTTCCTCTTGAATCAAAAAGAGATAGTTTCTATGATACTATTTCTGGTTTTGGAGCCCATGAAGTTGTAATTGAAACCCCAACCCATGATAAGCAAATTTGGGATTATGATTATAATGATTTATCAAACTATTTTACAATTTTAAAAAACAGGGTTGAGAATCTAAAAAAAGATGATAGGTTTGCTTATTTATCTATTTTTAAAAATCAAGGACTAAACGCAGGAGCTTCAATGGCTCATTCTCATTCACAAATAATGGCTTTGCCATTTTTACCTAAAAAGGTAAAAAGTGAAATAGAGTATAAAAAAGAGTACTATCAAGAGCATAAAAGAGCACTTCTTGATGATTTAGTTTATGAAGAATTAGAGTATGGAAGAAATATTATTGCTCAAAATAGTGAATTTATAATCTATTGTCCTTATGCTTCAACTTTTGCTTTTGAAGCAAAAATAGTAGCAAAGAAAAAATTAGCAACATTAAGTGAGTTTAACAAGGGTGATTTAAGTGCATTATGTGATATAACAAAAGAGTTCTTTTCAAAATATTATAAGGCTTTAGGAGAGGTGTCTTTTAATATGATTATTAAAAATGCTCCTTATTTAGATTATAATGAAGAAACGAAAGAGTATTTTAGATTTAATATAGAAATTAAACCTAGGATTTATAAGCAAGCTGGGTTTGAACTAGATAGTGATATGAATATCAATGTAATGTTGCCAGAAGAGGCAGCTAGAATTTATAAGGAGAGTTAATGAGTATTTTATTTGCAGCAAGTGAAATATTTCCTTATGCGAAAACAGGTGGCTTAGCAGATGTTGCTCATGCATTACCTGAAGCGTTAAGGCAAGAGGATGAAAGAGTTTATTCTATCATGCCTTTATATAATCAAATTAATAGAGATAAATATGATATTGTTTTTAGTGGCTTAACTTTTGATTATTGGTTAGCTGGGGTAAGGCATCAATTTGATATTTTTCATAAAAAAGAGAATAAAGATGAGATGTTTATATATAATCCTATTTTATGTGATAGATCAGGTCTATACCATGATGAATTTGGGGACTTTGGAGATAATGCTTTAAGATTTGGATTATTTTCATATGCTGTTTTAGAAGTGATGATAAGAATGGAGTTAAAAATTGATGTTATTCATGCAAATGATTGGCAAACAGCACTTATTCCTCTTCTTCTTAAAACAAAATACCATCTTGATATAAAAACAGTTTTAACAATTCATAACTTGGCTTATCAAGGAGTATTTGGAAAAGAAGTTATGGATGAATTAGAGCTTGATTGGAACACTTGTTTTAAATTTGATGGTTTAGAGTATTTTGACCATGTAAACTTTTTAAAAGCAGGCATTTATTTTGCTGATCATGTGACAACTGTTAGTCAAACTTATGCACAAGAGATTCAAACTGCAAGATTTGGAAATGGTTTAGATGAAACACTTAGAATAAATTCACATAAACTTAAAGGGATTGTAAATGGAATTAGTACAGAAGTTTTTAATCCTAAAAAAGATGAATATATTAAGAAAAACTTTTCAGTAAAAAAATATAAGGGTAAATATAAAAATAAAAAAGCTTTATGTAAAGAGCTTGGGTTTAAAGAAATTGATAGACCTTTATTTGTTTTTATTGGAAGATTTACTTCTCAAAAGGGAGTGGATTTAATTTTAGATGCAATAGATTTATTTAAAACATATGAAGCAAATTTTGTAATACTTGGAAGTGGTGAAGAGTTCTATAATAAAGCCTTTGGAAATTTGAGTGATGTATCTGAAAATATTTATGTTAAATTAGCTTATGATGAAGGTTTTGCAAGAAGTCTTTATGCAAGTGCGGACTTTTTATTAATGCCTTCAGTTTTTGAACCTTGTGGATTAAATCAAATGATTTGTATGCAATATGGAGTTTTACCAATAGTTGCAAGAACTGGTGGACTTAGAGATACTGTGGTTGACTTTACTGATGTAAAAGAGTTAGAGGAATCAAAACTTGGTCTTGGAGTATCTTTTGATGAACATAATCTATTTTGGTTTAACCATGCAATTGCAAAAGCGCTCTCTTTATATGGTAATAAAGAGAAGTTTGAAATAATTTCAAAACATAATATGAGTGTTGATAACTCATGGAAAAACTCTGCACAAGAGTATTTAAATTTATATAAATCATAAAAGGAAAAATTATATGAGCCATTTACATACTTATGAAATTGATAAGAAGTATTCAAAAAGTGTTGCTTACTTCTCAATGGAGTTTGCAGTTCATCAAGCACTAAAAATTTATTCGGGAGGATTAGGTTTCTTAGCTGGTTCTCATATGAGAAGTGTTTATGATTTAAAGCAAAATGTTGTTGGTATTGGAATGCTTTGGAGTTATGGATATTATGATCAAGGAAGAGATGAAGATAGGTATTTAAAAGCAGAGTTTAGAAGAAAAAGATATTACTTTTTAGAGGATTTAAATGTATCTGTAACTGTACAGATAAATGGTAAGCCAGTTATTGTAAAAGCTTATTTAGTACCAAGTAATTTATTTAATTGTGCTCCTTTAATTCTTTTATCAACTGATGTTGATGGAAATGATTATTTAGCAAGAACAATTACCCATAAACTATATGATTCAAACAATGAAACAAGAATTGCTCAAGAAATTGTATTAGGAATTGGTGGTGCAAAAGTTCTTGAAGCTTTAAAATTTGACCCAGAAATTTATCATATGAACGAAGGTCACTCTTTACCAATGGCTTTTGAACTTTATAATAGACATAAAGATATAAATGAAGTAAAAGAAAAACTTGTATTTACAACTCACACTCCTGAAACTGCTGGAAATGAAGAACATAATATACATTTACTAAACAGAATGGGGTTCTTTGCAGGAAGTGATATAGATGAGGTAAGAAATTTAACTGGAATTCAAGGAGATAATTTCTCTTTAACAGTTGGAGCACTTAAAATGGCAAAAATCTCTAATGGAGTTTCAAAAATCCATGGGGAAGTTGCAAATGATATGTGGAAAGATGTTGAAGGTAAATGTGAAATTATTTCAATCACAAATGCACAAAATAAAAAATATTGGGCTGATAAAGGTCTTATAAAAGCTTTAGATGAAGACGATGATTCTGAACTTGATGAAAGAAAAAAACATTTAAAAAGACAACTTTTTGTTGAGGTTGCTAATCAAACAGGAAAGATGTTTGACCCAGAAGTTTTAACTATTGTTTGGGCTAGAAGATTTGCTGAGTATAAAAGACCTGGTCTTTTAAAATATGATTTAGAAAGATTTGAAAATATGGTAAAAAATCAAAAGCATCCTATTCAAATTATTTGGGCAGGTAAACCATATCCATTTGATACTCAAGCAATCAATATTTTCAATGACTTAAACTATATGGCAAGAGCTTATAAAAATATTGCTATTTTAGTTGGATATGAATTAGATTTATCAATGAAGCTAAAAAAAGGTTGTGATATTTGGCTTAATACACCAAGAGTTACAAGAGAAGCTAGTGGTACAAGTGGTATGACTGCAGCTATGAATGGAGCAGTTAATTTATCTATTGCTGATGGTTGGCATCCAGAGTTTTGTAATGAAGGTGTAAATGCCTTTACTATTCCAACGGAAGGAAGAGGTTTAGCTATTGAAGAGCAAGATAGATTAGATAATAAAAATATGATGGACGTTTTAGAAGATAAGATTATTCCAATGTATTATGAGAATAAAAAAGAGTGGATGGAAGTTATGAAAAACTCAATGATTGATGTTATTCCATCTTTTGAATCAGGAAGAATGGCAGACGAATATTACGAAAAAATGTATAAATAAAATAGGAGAGAGAATGGGATTACATGAATTTGCAGGATTAAAAGCACCAAAAGAGATTTTAGAGAATATTCCTCAGTTAATAAGTGATTATTATGTAAAAGTTCCAGATATGCAAAATCCTTTGCATATGGTCTCTTTTGGAACTTCAGGACATAGAGGATGCTCTTCAAAAAACTCTTTTAATGAAGAGCATATTATGGCAATGGCACAAGCAGTTGCAGAGTTTCATTTAGAAAAAGGGCATAGTCAACTTTTTGTTGGTATGGATACTCATGCTTTATCAACTCCTGCTCATAGAACAACACTTGAGGTTTTAGCAGCAAATGGAGTTAAAACTTATTATGCAAAAGCTTTTGGATATACTCCAACGCCAGTAATTTCACATGCTATTTTAACTCATGAAAATAGTGATGGTATTGTAATTACACCATCTCATAATCCTCCAAGTGATGGAGGATTTAAGTATAACTTTTCTGATGGTGGTCCAGCAGATGAATCGATTACAAAAGTTATTCAAGATAGAGCCAATGAAATTTTAAAAAATGATTTAGAAGATGTAAAAATCTTAGATTTAGAAGATGCTTTAGAAACTGGACTTTTAGTTGAATATGATTTTGTAACTCCTTATGTAGATGATTTAGAAAATGTAATTGATATGCAAGTAATTAAAGATGCGAATCTTAAAATTGCTGCGGATGCAATGGGTGGTTCAGGCTTGGCTTATTATAAAGCAATAAAAGAGAAGTATAATTTAAATATGGAAGTTTTCAATGATATTCCTGATTTTACTTTTTCATTTATGACTTGCGATAAAGATGGAAAAATTAGAATGGACTGTTCGTCTCCTAGTGCAATGGCAAGTTTAATTGGGTTAAAAGATGATTTTGATATTGCTTTTGGAAATGATACAGATTTTGATAGACATGGTATTGTTACAAAGAGCAAGGGACTTTTAAATCCAAATTATTATCTTTCTGTAGTAATTGATTACTTATCAAAAAATAGAGAGTTTGATGGCTTAGGAGTAGGAAAAACACTTGTAAGCTCATCTATGATTGATAGAGTTGTAAAAGACAATGGAAAAGAAATTTTTGAAACTCCAGTTGGATTTAAGTGGTTTGTAAAACCTATTATAGAAGGTAAAGTCTTCTTTGGTGGAGAAGAGAGTGCAGGAGCATCATTTTTAAGAAAAAATGCTAAGCCTTGGAGTACAGATAAAGATGGAATTATCTTAAATCTTCTAGCCATAGAAATTTTAGCAAAAACTAAAAAAGATCCAGGCGAGTATTATGATAGTTTAACTGAGAAATTTGGTGAGCCTGTTTATGGAAGATTAGATGCTCTAGCAAATGTAGAGCAAAAAACTGCATTAAAAAATTTAAAGCCAGAAGACATAACAACTGATACCTTAGCAGGAGAGAAAATAGAAGCAGTTTTAACAAAAGCTGATAATGGTGCTTTGATTGGTGGATTAAAAGTATCAACTAAAAATGCTTGGTTTGCAATAAGACCATCAGGAACAGAGGATATTTATAAAATCTATGCTGAAAGCTTTAAAGGAAAAGAGCATTTAAAACAGATTCAAATTGAAGCACAGGAGATTGTAAATACTATTTTTGATAATTTATAAACAGATTTTTTTAAAAGTTGTAACAAGAATTAAGTATAATATAAATATAAATAAATATTAGGAAAAATTATGGATTCCAAAACCAATGAGTTAATAAAAAGTAGTTTAGAAGAAGAACATAGTTTCTCAAGTAACTCACATATTTTAGAAACTTTTGTAACTGAAGGTGAGCCTCCTGTTGCAGATTATGAAATTCCAAGTAGATATAATAAAGATACTCTTAGAATGCTATTTGTAAATACAAAAAAATATTTTGTATATTGGGAAGTTAGTGACAAGACATTAGAAGATAATGGTTTAGATTTAACAAAAGATAAATTACTTTTTAAAGTGTACGATATCTCAGGAAATGAATTATATATTTTTGAATCTTCATTTGCATTGGGTGATTACTATATAAAAGAAGAATTTGAAAATATGGATATATTTGTAAAGCTTGGATTTAATGAAAATGATAAGTTTATAGAGCTTCAAACTTCAAATGTAATTCATACTTTTTCATCAAAAATCAACCTTCCTGATGAGAATAGTGAAGAATGGATAAAAAAATCTTATGGTTGGTCTGAGGTTGTTAGATCAACAATTCATCACTATTCAGGAGTATCATCTGCTTCATATGTTGAAGAGATTGAAAGGCTTAAACACTTTACTGATGAGGAAGAACAAAGACTAAGCTCTTTATCAATACATGAAGGAAATAACAATGGTTAAAGGTTACTGGGTTCCTGTTTTACATTCACATTTACCTTTTGTAAAGCATCCTCAATATGAGAATTTCTTAGAAGAGCATTGGCTTTTTGAGGCAATAACTGAGTGTTATATCCCTCTTTTAAAAAGATTAAAGAAGTTAGAAGATGATGGTGTTAATTTCAGATTAACAACTTCTGTTACTCCTCCTCTTGCAGAGATGCTTGATGATGAACATTTAATGGGGAAATATAGTGCTTATTTAGATAAGCATATAGAACTTGGAGAAAAAGAAGTAGAGAGAACTAGAGGAGATGGACATTTTCATCCTCTTGCAAATTTTTACAAAGATCTTTTTGTGGAAACAAAAGAGTTTTTTAATGTTTTTTTAAAAGGGAATGTTTTAAATGGATATAGACACTTTTATGATAAAGGAACTTTAGAAGTTATTACTTGTGGAGCTACTCATGGATATCTTCCAATTTTAAGTGTGAATGTGCATGCCGTAAGAACTCAAATAGAAATTGCTGTTCAAGCTCATGCGAAGCATTTTGGTAGACGTCCAAAAGGTATTTGGCTTCCTGAATGTGCTTATTATGATGGTTTAGATGAAATTTTAAATGAAAAAGGAATTAAGTTTTTTATAGTGGATTCTCATGCTTTAACATATGGAAGACCAACGGCTTTAAATGGAGTTTATTCTCCTTCTTATACCCCAAGCAGTGTTGCGGCATTTGGTAGAGATGGTCAATCATCTAAACAAGTATGGAGTTCAAAGGAAGGCTATCCTGGAGATTTTAACTATAGAGATTTTTATAGAGATATTGGATATGACTTAGATTTTGATTATATTAAACCGTATATCAATCCTGACGGAGCTAGAGTATTTACGGGGTTTAAATATCACAAAATCACGGGTGCAAGTGATTATAAAGAGGCTTATAACCCTTGGATTGCACAAGAGCGAACTAAAGAACATGCTCAAAATTTCCATTGGCATAGAGAACAGCAGTTTGACCATTTAGGAGACTTAATGCATAGAATTCCAATGGTTGTCTCTCCTTATGATGCGGAGCTTTTTGGTCACTGGTGGTTTGAAGGTCCAGAGTTTTTAGCAAATATGTTTAGAGAGTGTGATAAACATAAGGTTATAAAAGTTGTAACACCTCTTGAGTATTTAAATATGTATCCAAAAAATCAAGTTGTAAATCCTAATCCTTCTTCTTGGGGAGATAAGGGATATTATGATGTTTGGTTAAATGAGGGGAATGATTGGATTTATAGACATTTACATGAAATGGCTGATGTTTTAGAACAGATGTGTAAAGAGTATTTTCATACAGATGATAAGAGTATTTCAAGGGTGTTAACTCAGATGTTAAGGGAGCTTCTTTTAGCACAAAGTAGTGACTGGGCATTTTTAGTGACAACAGCAACAGCTACTGAATATAGTGTAAATAGAACAAAAGAGCATATATCAAATTTTAATGAATTAATGGGTATGATAAATGACTATAATTTTGATTTTGAGAGAATTGATTCTTTAGAATATAAAAATTCAATTTTTGATTTTATTGATTTTAGAATATTTATTACGAGTTAAGGCAAACAGAGATGATAGCAGTTTTTAATGCAATTACAAACATCGCAGAAGATATTGAAAAAAATGTATTTGTTGATTGTGACAGATTTATTTCAAGTGGATTAAGTGATAAAGAGAGAAATGAACAAGCACGTGCTTATTGTTCAAGTGTTATTCAAAGAGAGTTTAAAAGAGTTAAATCAATAAAATCATTTATTGGAAAACAACACAAAGATGAAAGAATACATAATGAAAATGGGAGATATTTAGTAACTTATGTTGCCATTGACAATGTAGATTTATTAGATGTAAATTTTTCGTTAGGTTCAATCTTTGGTATTTATGAAAAACGTAGGGATGCATTTCATTTAAGTGCTGCAATCTATATCACTTATGGACCAACTTTTCAACTTGTTTTTGCTTCAAAATATGAGGGTGTTCAGTATTTCTCTTTTGAGGATGGAGAGTTTATTCAACAAGATGAATTATCTTTATTAAATGAGGGTAAGATTAATACTACGGCTGGATTAGTTTCTGAATGGAGTGATGAGCATAGAGCCTTAGTAGATAGTTTTTTTAATAAAGGATATAGATTAAGATTTTCTGATTCTTTATGTTTAGATACACATCAGATTCTATTTAAAAAGGGTGGTTTATATAGTTCACCAAAAACACCATCTTTCCCAGATGGAAAACTTAATACAATATTTGAAGCTTTCCCAATTGCTTATATTATAGAACAAGCTGGTGGTAGAGCAATTAATAAAAAAGGTCGTATTTTAGATATGACAACTACAGATATACATGAAATGACAGATATATATTTTGGTTCAAAAAATGAAATTCAAATAGTTGAGGACTCTTTTTTAAACAATTAGCCTTTGAGTATTATAATTTATAGTTATAATACTTGTAAATTTTGAAATTTCCTAGAATTATAATGACAGCTTATGACAATTTAAGACAACTTTTATTGTTTAGGCGTTATCATTATCTTGATTAATTTCATGCATATCTAAGAGAGTATCATAAGAGATTCTTATGGTACTCTTTTTTTTCTAAATACAATCCTACTAAATCCCAGATAATATTTATTACTAAGCCTAAAATAAATGCAATTAAAACATTTATTTCAAAGATATCTCGGTGGTGAAATATATTTAAAATAATGACTGCACTAGGCATACTCCATACAAAGAAATTTGCACCTAGTATTTTTACAAGTGCAAGAAATTGTGAGATTAATAACATGACTTCTTCCTTTTTCAAGTTAAAGAAGTCTCAACAGAAGTTAAATATACAAAATACTTAGTATTTTGGCAACCCGACTATCTACTTGAGACTCGTGGCTTTCCGTCCCTAAATCACTTTAGGTTTGGCAACTATTTATAATATTCTAGCATTTATTTATTATTTTTGTCAATAAGTATAATTTTTATAGGTATTTGCAAAATTATTTAATATATTTAGTGTAGAAAGATATATGAGGACATTCTTCCTTCAGTTTTTGAACTTTTAATTCGATTTTTTCTAATACTAAATTACAACTATCAATATTTTTTTCAGAAGGATTTACTGATAAAAGGCCAGAACAAAGATAGTATGTATCATTTAGGTTTTTTATCTCATCAGATAACTTATAGTATATTATAAGCTCATCTTTCATTTTATAGTGTAAGTAATTAGATAGTAAAAAAAACGATCCAAAAGTAATTGTAAAAAGTATTAATGAAAATTTAATAAATTTTTTTATTTTAGTTTCCTCATTTAGTATCTATTAATATTACAATATCAAAAGTGTGATAATAAAATAGTTAAAAAAATCACAGACTTATTCATTTTATTATATAATTTAAAATTAAGATTGTTTTATAATTTATTTTTAAGGTAATAAATGGAGTATAAGAGTGAAAAACAGATTCTAAAACTTATTAAATACATTCCTACTGTATTTATTATTCTTATATCAATTGTTATTACTACATTTTTGTATTTGGAGGAGCGTAATAACTTTCAAATTGATAAACTAAGTCTTCAAGAAGAGTATCGTCAAGATAATAAAAAAATCATTGGAAGCAGAGTACAAAGAGTTCACTCTTATATAAGTAGTACTTTAAAAAATACTGAAGAGGAATTAAAGCTTTCTTTGAAAAATGAAGTTAATCAAGCATATAAAATAGCCATGAATATTTATAAAGAAAATAGGTCAAAGTCAAAAGAAGAAATTGAAAAATTGATAAAAGATGCTTTACGTGTAATTAGATTTAATAGTAATAGAGGTTATTTTTTTATATATGAAATGGAAGGACGAAATATTTTAAATGGTGCATTTCCAAAGATAGAAGGAAAAAATCTTTGGAATTATAAAGATGCAAGAGGAACACTTCTTATTCAAGAGATGAATAAAATATTAAAAACAAAGAATGAAACTTTTTATGATTGGTATTGGTATAAACCAGATCAAGAAAAAAGACAGTATAAAAAAGTAGGTTTTTTCAAAAAATTTGAACCTTTTGATTGGTTTATTGGAACAGGAGAGTATATTGATGATTTTAGAAAAGATATTAAAGAAAAGATACTATCACATATAAGAAAACTTAGGTTTAACGAGATTAATTATATTTATGTAATTGATTTCAAAGGAAATTTTTTAGTTCATGTAAATAAAGAGTATGAAGGAATTAATTATAAAAAAATTGATGATAAAAGTAAACAAAAAATTGTGGAAGAAATTATAAGTATAGGAAAAAATAAAGAAGCTTATTTACAATATAAAGGAGTTTTTAATCCCTATAGGCAGAAAGCTAAATTGAAAACAGTTTTTATAAAAGGATATAAGGATTTAAAGTGGGTAATAGGAACGGGATTTTATGAAGATGAATTAAATGCTAGAATTTTGGAAAGAAAAAATCAATATGTAAAAAGATATAAAAAATATATTCGCGATTTAATAATAATATCTATTTTATCAACACTATTTTTATTGTTAATTTCAATATATATTTCAAAAAGACTAGAAAAAAAATTTAAAATATATCAAAATGAAATTAGAAAACATATTGAAGAGAACAGTAAACAACAAGAAGTATTAGCTCAACAAACAAAAATGGCTGCAATGGGAGAAATGATAGGAAATATTGCACACCAGTGGAGACAACCATTGTCAACAATAACAACTTCAATCACAAGCATAAAGCTTCAAAAAGAGTTGGGTTTATTAGATGATCAAACTTTTGAGAAAAGAGTAAAGAATATAACTTCTTCCGCAGAGTTTTTATCAAGAACAATTGATGATTTTAGAAATTTTTTTAAAACAGATAAAAAAATGGCAAAGTGTTCCACTTTAAAAATGTTAAAGAAAATTCAAACTCTTATTAGTTTTCAATTTAGTTCAAATAATATAAAAATAAAAAAGAATATAGAAGACATAGAGTTTCAGACTATTGAAAATGAGCTTATTCAAGTTTTATTAAATATTCTCAACAATGCAAAAGATGAATTGAATAAAATTGAAGATAAAAAATTAGAAAAACTAGTTTTTATTGATATATTTAAAGAAGAGAATATTTTAGTAATTAAAATAAAAGATAATGCAGGGGGAGTGTCTCCTTTTATTATAAAAAGAATTTTTGAGCCATATTTTACAACAAAACATAAGTCTCAAGGAACAGGTATTGGTCTTTATATGAGTGAAGAGATTATTTCAAAACATTTAAAAGGTGAATTAAGTGTTGAAAATGAAAACTTCACTTATGAAGGTAAAAATTATAGAGGAGCAGTTTTTACAATAAGGTTAACTTTAGTTCATATGTAATCTAAAACCAATTCCTGAAATGTTTTTGATTGTATTTTTCCCTATTTTTTTTCTAAGTTTATTTAAAACATTTTTTAATGCAGAGTCAGTAACATCAAAATTGTCTGTCCAAACTTCATTTTTTATCTCTTCATGGGAGATAACTCTTTTATTATTTTCTATAAAGTACTCTAATAATTCTATCTCTTTTGTTGTTAAGTCAATCTCTTTAAATGTCTGATTGCAGTATAGTTTTTTGTGCATTACGTTATAAGAAATATTCTCTTCAAAGTCTATAATATACTTCGCGTTATCAACTATATCTTGAGAAGCTTTTAATAAAGCGTCACTTAAGATATCAAAATCTATGGGCTTTACAAGATAATCAACAAGTTTTAATTTTGTAGCTTCAAGTAGATACTCTTTATCTGTATAAGCACTCAATAAAATAACGGGAATGTAATAGTCACTTTTTCTTATATCCTTAATAAATTCTATTCCATTTTTTTTTGGAAGGTTAATATCTGAAATAATTAGATCGATTCTATTATTTTTTAAAATCTCATATGAATCTTCAATATTTTCAATAGAAAAAACTTTAGAAACTAAGAGTTCAAGGGCTTTAGTAATATTTTTCCTTATATTTTCCTCATCTTCAATGTACAAGATATTAAGATGGGAAAGTATAATTTTAAAATAATTTTTATTATTTTTGTCTAATGTAATCATATTCTAAACTTTTTATGGTAAAATCACTGTAAGTATATAATAAAATAATTTATATTACAAATAGGATTTAATCTAAACGTAAAAATTATAGTATTATTTTATTACAATAAAAATTAAATAGGGGAAAAGTTATGAAAAAAGAGTTCGTTCTAGCTGGGGTTTGTCTATCCATTCTTACTACCTCTTCTTACGCTGTAAGTCTTCGCGATAGTGTTGAAATGGCTTTAAACAACAATCCGGATATTATAGCAGAAAGAAAAAATCAAGAAGCTTTTAGAAAATATGTTGATGATAGAGAGGGATTATATCTTCCAACATTAGATATTGAAGCATATCTTGAAACTTCGGAAATTGAGAAGGATTATGATGATAATACTCCTGATACAAAGACTGATGAAGATGGATATAATGCAGCAATTATTTTTAGACAGTATATTTATGATGGAGGAGAGACACCATCACAAGTTTCTGAGATGAAACATCAAAATTCAGCAAATAAGCATAGAAGTCTTTATGCAATAGAAAATACTATACTTGAAACAGTGAAAGCATATACTTCATTGGTACAATATGATGAGAGATTAGTATTGTCTGCTGATATGATAAAAACCCATGAAGAAAATCTTGTTACAGCAAAAGAAAAAGAGGAAATAAGTGGTGAGGTTTTAGAAACTTATCAAGTTAGCTCAAAACTACATTTTGTAACTGATAGTTATATTGAAGAGCAAGATTTAAAAGAGACAGGAGTTGCTACATATACAAAATATGTTGGAAAAGAACCAGTAGGGAATGTATGTAGACCAATTATTGATGAATCAAAAGTACCTGAGTCTTTAAAAGAAGCAATCGAAATTGCTGTATTAGGAAATCATAGAATTTTAGAACAGATTGAAAGAATTAAACAGCAAAGAGAAAAGATAGCTCAGTATGATGCAAGATTTTTACCAAGTTTAAATTTAGAGTTTAAAGCTTCAATTGATGAAGATTTAGAATTAAATGAAAATGGTACACAAGAAGATTGGTATGGGAGGCTTAATTTAAACTGGAATCTATTTAATGGAAATAGAGATGAAATAAGGTCTGAACAAGAGGAACTATTTTTACAAGAACAAAAGAAGACTTTAGATGAAATTACAAATGATGTTGTTTCTGAAGTTAAGTCTTTATATGGTAAATTTTATAAAAATAAAAAAAGAGTTGATGCTTTAAAGAAATATGTTAAAGCAAATGTAAATATTGTTGAAGTTTATAAAAATGAGTTTGAAGCTGGAACAAGAACCTTTGTAGATATTCTTGATGCAGAGAGTGAACTTTATAACTCTGCAAAAGGTTTAATCAATATGGAATATGCAGCATTAAATAACTATTATGATTTAATGTTCAATCTTTCAATGCTTTCTGATGCAGTATTATCTTCAGATAATCAAAATTGCGCAAACATAAAGCCAAGAGTAATAGACTATGTTCCTGAAGAAAAAAATAAAAATACTCAATCAGAATTAGATAGTTTAATCAGTAGTGGAGATAGTTCAATAATCAGCGCAGAACTTGGTTTAGACTCTTCTATATTAGATGAAGAGATCTCAAATACTGCTTCAAATGACGCAATGAAAATGGTAACATCAGAATATAAGTCATTTTTAGAAGCTCCAAAAGGTTATTTTACAATTAATATTGGAACAAAAAAAGGAATGGCTGCAGCTAGTAGATATATTCAAGAAAACAATCTTGGAGATGATGCTTATGCTTTTGAATTTGGTCCAAATATGAAAAGTGCAAAAGTTTTATATGGAGTGTATAGCTCTGTAGGAGAAGCAAAAAGTGCGATGAGAACACTTAACCAAAGTGTATTATCAGGAAAGCCATATATTGATAATATCAGTAAACATCAAGCACTATATTCTAAATATAATTAATATATAGGTACGTAATTTGCAAGAAGATAGACAAGAATTAGAACAAAATCTTAAAACCCTAAAAGATAGAAGAGAAGTAGATACTCTATTAGAGTGCCTACTCTTTCTAGCTAAATATCATAAAAGAGAGACTTCTGCTGAGTCTTTAAAGTTTAATTTACCTATTCATAATAGATCCTTTAATGTTGATATGTTTATTCAATCATCAAGTAGAATAGGATTAGTTAGTAAGATTGTAAAAAGAAAAATTACAAAATTAACGAAATTAGCCCTTCCCGCAGTTTTACTTCTTGAAAAAAATAGATCATGCATTTTACTTGACTATGATAAAGAAGATGGCCTTGCAAAAGTTATTATGCCAGGACTTAGTGTTGGAGAAACAGTAATTACTATAGATAAATTAGACTCCGAGTATACTGGAGAATTAGTAATTATAAAACCAGAGTTTAATTTTAATAATAGAGTTGAAAAAGAGGTTTTAGTTGAAAACCCAAAAGAGTGGTTTTGGGGTACTTTATTTAGAAACAAAGGGATTTATAAGCAAGTTATTATAGTATCACTATTTATAAATCTTTTTATATTAGCAACACCTTTATTTACAATGAATGTATATGATAGAGTACTTCCTAATAATGCCATTGAAACAATGTGGGCACTGTTTATAGGAATCTCTTTTGTGATGGTTTTTGATTTTATTTTAAAAACTTTAAGGTCATATTTTTTAGGAATTGCTAGTAAGCGAACTGATACTATTATCTCAAATAAAATTTTTAATCATGTATTAAATATAAAAATAGATTCTAAACCTGCATCAACAGGACAATTTGTAAGTAGATTACAATCTTTTGAAACCGTTAGAGAATTTTTTACAAGTGCTACTGTAGTTGCTTTTGTAGATTTTCCTTTTGTCATAATTTTTATAATAGTGATTTTTTATATAGCTGGACCTCTTGCGTACATAACAATTGCTACAGTTGTAATATCTATATTAGTATCTTGGTATATGCAAAGACCTTTAAAAGATTTAATTGAAAAGTCTGTAAAAGAGGAACAGATTAAGCATACTACTCTTATTGAAGCAGTTACAGGTCTAGAAATTATCAAAAGCGTAAGAGCACAAAATAGAATGAGAACAAACTGGGATCAATCAGTAAACAAAACAGTTCATTATGCGGATAAAGGACATTTTTTATCTCAGAGTATTACTTATTTTACTGCATTTATTTCTCAGTTTTCAAATATTTCAATTGTTGCTGGTGGAGTATATTTAGCTGCAGAAGGTGAAATTACTATGGGAGCTATTATTGCAGCTATGATTTTAAATGGAAGAGTTATTTCTCCTGTTTCACAATTAGTAGGATTAATTATTAGATTTGATAAAACAATGTTATCGTTAAATAATCTTGATGAAGTTATGAAAATGCCAGTTGAAAAAGAGAATAAATCATATATTAATAGACCTGATTTAAAAGGGAAAATTGAATTAAAAGATGTTAATTTTGCTTATAAAGATCAAAATCACCAAACATTAAAAGAGATAAACTTAACAATAAACGAAGGTGAGAAAGTAGCAATTTTAGGAAAGATTGGATCAGGTAAATCAACATTATTGAAGCTTATAATGAATCTATATGAAGCTAAAACAGGGTCTGTTTTAGTTGATGGAGTTGATACAAGACAAATTGATCCTATTGATTTAAGACATGCAGTAGGTTGTGTACCACAAGAACCTTTTTTATTTATGGGGACAATTAAAGATAATATTACAATCGGGGAACAATATGTTTCTGATGAAGAGTTATTAAAAGTATCAAAAATTGCAGGACTTGATGAGTTTCTTGGAAAGCATGAAGCAGGCTTTGATTTAATGGTAGGGGAAAGAGGTGAAGGTTTAAGTGGAGGAGAAAGACAATCCGTGACACTTGCTCGTGCACTTATTTCTAATCCGAATATTTTGATGCTTGATGAACCTACAAATGCAATGGATAGACAAACAGAAAAAGCATTTATCAATAAGATTGAAAAAATCATAGGGGATAAGACTTTGGTTTTAGTAACTCACAAAACATCACTTCTTCAACTTGTTGATAGAGTGATAATAGTTGAGAATGGTCAAGTTGCTTTTGATGGACCAAAAGAAGAGGTTTTTAAATCAGCAATAGGTGGTAAAAATGGAAACTAAAACACAATTACCACATGAAAATACTGATTTAAAAGAAAATGTTGTTCAAAAAGATTACAACACTTCTTATAATGAAGCTTCTCAAAGTTTGAAAACAAAGAAAAAAGTTGGTTGGTTTGGACGACTTTATGGCTTAAGAGATGAAGAAGATGAGGATTTAGACTTTATATATTCAAACTATGCTCATGCAAATGAAAATCCAAGTAGGATTTCAAATTTTGTATTTATTTTTATCACTTTATTTTTTGCTGGAGCAATTATTTGGGCAGCTTTAGCTGAGATAGACGAATTAGCACGTGGAAATGGAAAAGTAATTCCTTCTGATAAGATTCAAAGAGTGCAATCTTTAGATGGAGGTATAATTTCAGAGATCTTAGTTAAAGAAGGACAAATTATAAAAAAAGATGCTCCTTTAATGAAAATTGATACAACAAGATTTCAAGCAACTCTTGAAGAGAGTAAACAAGAGTATTTATCATTGCTTGCAGTAAGAGAGAGATTACAAATTGAGTCTTCAATTGATGTTAGAAAAAGATTACCTAAAGTAAAGTTTCCAAAAGAGGTAACAGAAGATAGTTCAAGATATGATAAATTAGAAAAAAAACTTTTAGAAAATAGATATAAAGAGTTAAAATCTTCAGTTGATGTTTTAAAAACGCAATTGGGACAAAAAAGACAAGAATTAAGAGAGATAAAAAATACAATAAAAAACTTAAAAAAGAGTTTTGCACTTATTAAAGAACAGAGGAAAACAATTCAGAAACTAGTAAGGCGTGGTGTTAAATCAAAATATGACTTATTAAATGTTGAAAAAGAGTATACAAATACAAGTGGAGATTTAGAGTCTGCTTTATTATCAATAAGAAGGTCAGAACTTGCAATTTCTGAAGCAAATAATAGAATACAAGAAAGATTAGACTCTTTTAGAGCAGAAGCTTCAAATGAGTTACAAAAAGCTTCAAGCATGATAAATAAGTTTGAAGCAAGATTGGTTGGTGATGAAGACAAAGTTGCAAAAACAACTATTAGTTCTCCAGTAGATGGAATTATTAAACAACTTAACTTTAATACAATAGGAGGTGTAGTTCAGTCTGGTATGGATTTAGTCGAGATTGTTCCACAAAGTGATATTTTACTGGTGGAGGCAAAGATTGATCCAAAAGATATTGCTTTTATTAATCCAAGTCAAAAGGCAATTGTTAAAATCACAGCATATGATTTTTCAATTTATGGAGGATTGGATGGTAAAATCGTTGAGATATCTGCAGATAGTATTGTAGATAAGGAATCAAAAGATGCAAAGAGCTATTATAGAGTTATTGTCAAGACAGATAAAAACTACTTAGAGAGAAATGGAAATAAACTTCCAATTATCCCTGGTATGATTGCAAGTGTTGACATTATAACAGGGAAAAAAACAATATTGGATTTTATTCTAAAGCCTATATTGAAAGTTAAACAAAATTCATTACATGAAAGATAAATAAAAAAGGGAGACAAAATGAAAAAATATTTATTTGGATTAAGTATTACTGTGGCATTAATTGCCTTTAGTGGTTGTTCACAAAAGATGGAAAGTGGTGCAACAAAAAATACTACAACAGGTGATACTGTTACTAGTTTAAGTCATAAAGATATTTTAACAGAAACGACAATTCATGATGCAGTTAGAATTAATGATATTAAGTTAGTTCAGTTTTTTATTGATGAAAAAATCAATTTAAATGATAAGGATAGATTTGGATATACGCCATTACACTTAGCATCAAGATTTAATCATCTTGATATTGCAAATAAGTTAATTGATAATGGAGCGTCTGTTAATACAATTGATAAGTATGCAGATACGCCACTTCTTGATTCAACAAGAAATGGATATACAAAGATGTCTAAACTATTAATTTGTAATGGTGCAAACAGAGATGTCTTAGATAAATATGAAATGTCGCCTCTTCATTATGCATCAAAAACAAATGATGTAGTTATTGCAAAGCTTTTAAGAGCAACAGATGTTCAAGCAGAGTGTTCAGAACCAGTTCAAGAAGTAGCACCAGTTCAAGCTGAGCAATTTTATAACTTAATAGGAATAGATGATTATCAAGTTATTAATGATAATACACCTAAAATTTGTGGGGATATCTTAGATTCTGATGTGAAGCAAGTTCAACTATCTTTTGATGGAGGAGAAACTGTAACTGAAGGTAAACTTTCTGGAAACAGATGGTGTGCAGATGTTGAGAATAAATTAGCAAATGGTGATTATACTGCAATGGCAATGGCAATTAATTCTGCAGGTCAAAGAGGTAAAGCACAAGATGACTTAACAATTCACGTATTAAATGATTTATATAATGCATTAAATGCAGAATTTGGTCCTGATTTTGCTGATTGGAATGCTGAATTAGATGAAGATACATTAACATTTAGATTTAAAAACCCTGCACTTATGTTTACAAGAGGAAGCTCTAAAATTAGAACTCAATATAAAGAGATTTTAAATAGCTTTTTCCCAAGATATATCAATATTTTGAAAGATTATGAATCTGAGATTGTAAATGTACATGTTGAAGGACACACTTCTTCAAGATATAGAAGCGCAAAGACTCCTGAAGCAAAATTTGAGAAAAACAGAATTTTATCACAAAAAAGAGCTGATACTGTTTTAGGATATATGTCTAATATTAGTGATTCAGCTGTTGTTGAAAATAAACCATTTATCAAAAAATCTTTTGTATCAGATGGAATGTCTTCGTCTCAATTAGTTAGAAACGTAGATGGAACAGAAAATATTGAATTATCGAGAAGAGTAGAGTTTAGAATAGAGACTAATCCAAATAAATAAGGATAAAAAATGTTCAAAAAAGTATTAATAACAAGTTCATTAGCTGTTCTATTCTTTACTGGGTGTTCAAGTAAAGATGAGTTTGCAATTGTTAATGAAAAAGGAAAATATGGAGCTTTACAGAATAGTAGTGAAGTTGTAGTAAAGC
The DNA here is from genome assembly GCA_947494995.1 of uncultured Campylobacterales bacterium. Classification (GTDB taxonomy): domain Bacteria; phylum Campylobacterota; class Campylobacteria; order Campylobacterales; family Arcobacteraceae; genus Halarcobacter. The sequence continues at coordinate 178,241 of CANLWY010000007.1, forward strand.
CTATATATGACGAAATATCAAACTTTGATGATATGAAGAATAAAAACATGAAGACAGAGCATCCTCATGTTTTAAATCTTCATTGGATTCATAACTATTATGGTAATGAATATGCAATTACAGAATACCAAGGAAAATATGGAGTTGTAAATAAAAATAATGAAATGGTTGTAAAACCAATTTATGATTCTATTACAAAGCTTTTTAATGGATTTTCAGTGATTAAATTGGATGATAAGTTTGGTTATTTGAATGATAAGTTTGAAGTTGTTCAGAAACCAATATTTAAAGATGCAAGAGAGTTTTTAGAAAATGTAACTTTTGTACAATCGAATGCAAATGGCAAGTGGGGTTGTATTACAAAAAAGATGGAATTAAAAATAGGTGATGAATATGATGAAGTTTACAATCTTTATAATGGTTTTGCAAGAACTGTAAAGAAAGGTAAATGGGGATATATTAATAATGAATGTAAAGTAATTGTTGAACCTAAATATGATTATGCCTATGACTTTTCTAAAGGCTTTGCTAAAGTTCTTAAAAATGGAAAAACTGCGTATATAAATGATGAGGGAAAAGAGATTACTAAACATATCTTTTCTTCAGGAGAGAATTTTTAATTTATGGTGGGTCTCCCTACCATAAATTGATTAAATCCATTTATTATGAGACAGACTAAACTAGAAGATTTCTTTGAATTAGAAGAGCAAAATAGAGAGCTAGAAAAACTTGTAGCTATTGAAGTTGAAAAAAATCGTCAAAAAGAAAAAATTATGTTTCAACAAAATAAAATGGCATCAATGGGAGAAATGTTAAGTAACATTGCTCATCAATGGAGGCAACCTCTTATGGAACTTTCCTCTTTGTTTATACCTATTCAAGCAAAGCTTGATTTTGATTTAGAGCTTGATAAAAAAGAATTAAGAGAATCAATTATAAAATTAAATGACATAACAAATTACATGTCAAATACAATAGAAGATTTCAGAAACTTTTTTGCAACAGATAAAGAAAAAGAAGAGTTTAAACTTTCTGAACAAATTAATTCATCTTTAAATATAATTAGTAGTAGTTTAAAAAATAATGATATCATGTTAGATATTATTGTTAAAAAAAATCCTACTATATACGGCTATAAAAACGAATATACACAAGTTTTAATAAATATAATTAATAATGCAAAAGATGTTTTGATTGAAAGAAAAATTAAAAATCCTAAAATAATAATAATGATAGATGAAACAAAAAAAGATGTTATTACTAGTATTGAAGATAATGCTGGGGGCATCAAGGTTGATCCTATAGAAAATATTTTTAAACCTTTTTTTACCTATGAGAAAAAAGCTGGTACAGGAATAGGTCTTTTTATGTCAAAACTAATTATTGAAAATAACATGAGTGGGAGACTTTGGGCTGAAAACAAAAAAAATGGCGCAATTTTTAAAATAATCACTCCTAAAGATTAATATTCTACTTTTTATTTTAGTTTTTATTACTATTTCTTCTTAATCCCCTATAAATTCTCATTTATACTTTTAAAATAATGAATACACAAAAATAATATTTTATGAAAAAAGAGACTTAATAGAGACTTTTTTTATATATAATAAGTAAAATAATAAAAAATCAAAGGATACGTCATGATCAAGTTGATAATTAAAAACCCAAATGGTTCTATTGAAACACAGGAGATAACACAAAATACAACTCTTAGTCCAAGTGCCGGACAACAGTTTTATTTTGATAACTCGGATGGAAGTAGAAAATATACCTTTAACCTAACAGATGGTGAAGAGTCAATTGAGTTAATCTTTGCTGGTAATGGTGAGAGATTAGTATTAAATCTAAACGGTATGGCAGATTTAATCAAGCAATCAGATGATGCACTAAATGAAAAAACAAAAACTGTTTTAGGGATTATGGATGATCAAGACGGTTTAAAAGAATTAAATGAAACAGCTTTAAATGACAATTTCCAAGGTGATAAAGTAATTAGTGACTTAAAAGAATTACTTGCCGATACTACAAATCCAGATGAAGATTACCAAAATGGTATTATTATAGACGACTTTGGTGCATTAGCAGAGCAATTAGATGCAGCAGCAGCTGGAGGGGAACTAGGTCAAAACTCTGGGTTTACTTTTGATGCAGTTGATCCTTCAGGTCAAGTATATGGCGTAGATGCAAGAGGAAGAGGTACAACTTTTGATCCAAATGATCCAAATGGGGAGATTGAAGGTGGTGAAAATAGTAATCCTGTAATTATAATTGGTGATGCAGGAAGTGTTTTTGAAAGAGGTTTACTTAATACTTCAGATGAGAGTGAAATAGATAGAGGAAGTTTTAGAATTGAATCTCCAGATGGAATTAGTGTTGTTACAGTAGGAGGAGTTGAGTTTACAGTTCCAGAGTTACAAGCAACAAATACAACACCTTCTACAGGAATTGATACTGGAGAAGGAATTATTGTAATTACCGGATATACAGAAGTTTCTTCTCAAATTTCTGATATTAGCTATGAATATACTCTAAAAGATAATTTAGATCATGACGATGAATTAGCTGATGGAGATGCAACTAACAATGATGCAAATACAATTTCAGATTTCATAGGTATTTCAGTTAGAGATACTGATGGAGATACTGCTTCTGGGCAATTACAAATTGATATTATAGATGATACTCCCACTGCACAAATAGAAATCAATGAGTCTGAAATGCCTACCTTAACTACGCAAGACTCAGAAACTGAAGGTACTAATAGTGACTCTGCAACAGGTTCTTTTGTAAATTTGTTCAATGTAACAAGTTTAGATGTAGGAGCTGATAACGATGCAGGCTCATCAACGAGTTTAGAGTATACATTGTCTGTTGAGAATACTACAACAGGCTTAACTCATGAAGGTGAAGCAATTGTATTATCAGTAAATGACTCAGGTGTAATTGAAGGTAAGGTTTCAGGAATAACTGAACCAATCTTTACAGTATCAGTAGATGAAGCAACTGGTGAAGTAACGTTAACACAGAATGCTGAAATTGATCATACTGATGAGTTAGCAGATGGTGATGCAACAAATAATGATGTAAATAATCTTGGTTTATTAAATGGGAATATAATCTTAACATTAACTGCTACTGCTACAGATAGCGATGGTGATGTTGCAAGTAATTCACAGTCTGAAGATATTAGTTCTGCAATGAGTTTTGATGATGATGTCCCAAGTGTAGATATATATTACAATGAAAGTGAAATGGCTTCATTAACTACTCAAGATTCTGATACTATTGGATCTAACAATGATACAGCTACAGCTTCTTTTTCAAATTTATTTACATTGAATACTGATATTGGGGCAGATGATTTAGAAGCAGATGATGTACAACCTTCTATAGATTATACATTAAGTGTAACAACAGCAGCAACAGGCTTAACACATGAAGGTGAAGTAATAACAGTTGCGAAAGAT
>CANLWY010000008.1 GCA_947494995.1 uncultured Campylobacterales bacterium
AAACTTTTATAGCTTCATCTACAATCTCTGGACCAATCCCATCACCTTTAATAATTGAAATATTATACTTTTTCATTAGCTTCCTTTTTTATTAAACTACTGATTGCACAACACCCGCATCAACTCTTAATGCAGCACCGTTAGTAGCAGATGATAATGAGCTAGCTGTATATACAATCATATTTGAAACTTCTTCTACATCCGTAAATCTTTGAAGTAAAGATGTTGGTCTTATTTCTTCAAAGAACTCTTTTTCAATTTCTTTAAAGGATTTGTTTTGAGAAATAGCAATCTCCTCTATAAATTCTGAAACTCCTTCTGAATTAGATGGTCCAACAATGATTGAATTTGAGGTAACATTTGTGCCTTTTGTAAGCTCAGCAATTCCTCTTGCAACTGAAATTTGAGCGGTTTTAGTCATACCATAATGTATCATTTCTTTTGGGATTTGTAGTCCTGATTCACTAGAAATAAATATAATTCTTCCCCAATCTTGATCAACCATTTTTGATAAATAATGTTGTGAAAGCCTTACCCCACTCATAACATTTATATTAAACATATTTAACCATTCTTCTTCAGTGATATCTTTAAACTCTTTTGGCTCAAATACTCCAAGGTTATTGATAAGAATATCAATATGTGGTACTTTTGATATTAATTTATTACATCCTTCTAAATTTTTTAGATCAGCAACAACTCCTTCGATTTTTGCTTCAGGGAACTCTTTTTTTATACTTAAAATAGCTTTTTCTAATTTTTCTTTATTTTTACCATTAATAATTACTTTAGTACCTTCTTTACAAAGATTTTTTGCAGTTGCAAGTCCTATTCCTTGGCTAGAACCTGTAATTAATGCAATTTTATTTTTTATTTTTAAATCCATATATTCTCCTTTAAAAAATATAATAGTAAAAAAGAATCGTGTTTAAATCGCATTTTTTTAAACTAATAGCAAAATAATAAATATGCAAGAATTACGCGATTTTTTATAGAAAGAAATGAAAAAATCAAGATTAAAATGTTGGGAGTTATAATAATGTTCATATCTCCTTTATTTATATTTTTGTCTGAATACAAAGTATCTTTAGCAAAGATGCCAGCTTATACAGAAAATAAAGGAAAAGATGTTTTTGTATAGTTTAAAAAAGTAAACGAAGGTAAAATAGATGCATTTATTTTTGCTGATTTTACTACAAATCCATTATTGAAAAAAACTGGATTAATAAATCTAAAAAGAGAATTATATAAAGTTAAGGGTATAAGATTAAATTATAAAAGTTCAATTTTATACCCTGTATTATTTTGGTTCACGATTAAATCTTTATGAATTTTCCCTCTTAATCTAAATAATAATGACCTAAATGCAGCATATCCTGCAGGTTCATCTTGCCATATTGCATATTCTAATTGTTCTTGGGATATATTATGCCCAGGTGAGGTACATAATAATTTTATGATCTTAATTTCTTTTGATGTTAACTTTACAGGTTCATTTCCATAATATAAAACCTCTTTCTCTTTATCAAATAAATATCCAAATTTTAATCTTACTGTTCTAGATTTTTCTTCAGTGTTAATTGATAGTTTGTGCTCTAAAGTTTTATTGATATTTTGGACTGCGTTTAGTTCCTGAGATTTGAGACTATCCTCTTCTGCTTTTTTTAAGGCTACTTCAATGGCTGCTTGTAATATATTTTTTTTGTAAGGTTTTAATATATATCCATAAGCAAAGGCTTCTGAAGCTTCTTTAATTGTTGCAAGTTCAGAGTTTGCAGTTAAAAATATTATAGGAGTATTAGGAATAATTGTTTTTAATTCCTTTGCTAATACTATACCTGTAGTAGAACCTTTTAAATAAATATCCATTAAAATTAAATCAGGAATAATTCCTTTTTCTAAAATTTTTAATGTCTTACACTTATTTGGTGCAATTCCACAAGGTTCATAACCTAATTCAATTAGTGTTTCTTTTAAATTTAAAGCTATAATTGATTCATCTTCAACAATTAGAATTTTTGTTTTATTCATAGTTATTCTCCTTTTGAGGAAATTTTATATTACATTCTAATCCATTATTATTACAAAATTCAATTTCACCATCAAGTTGATCTTCTACAATTGAATGAATTAATTGCATACCAATTGATTCACTCTTATATAAAGAATTGATATTTTCCATACCCTTTCCATTGTCTCTTATTTTTAATAATACAAAATTATCGATTATTTTCATATGAATACATAAAAGATTATCACGATCTTCACTAAATGCATATTTAAAGGCATTAACACAAAGTTCGTGTAAAACCATACCTAGTTGAATACATCTATTTGTAGAAAAAATTAGTTTATCTATATGTAAATCAGTATTAAGTTTTGTATTTTGAGAAATGTATAAATCTTTTATATCTTCTACAAGCTTTTTAATATAATCAGGAAGATTGATATATGCTAAATTTTCACCTAGATATAAAAATTCATGAACTAAAGCCATTGTATGAATTCTACTTCTGCTTTGTTTCATTGTATCTCTTAATTCATTATCTTCACTTCTTCTTGCTTGCATATTTAATAAAGAAGAGATTATTTCCATATTATTTTTAACTCGATGATGTATCTCTTTTAATAAAATTTCTTTCTCATCAATTGATTTTTGAAGTTCTCTATTCATTGTTGTGATACTATTTCTATATTCAAGTCTTTGTGTCATGTCTCTTCCAAATGCACAAATATAATCTTTCCCTCCATATATAAATCCATGTCCAGATACTTCAACTGGAATAATAGTACCATCTTTCTTCCTTTGAGTAGTTTCTAATCTCCAGTTTTTGGTATTTTTTATTTCTAGCATACAAACTTGAGCAGAGTTTCTATCAAAATTTGGATCCATATCTTCTAAATCCATATCTAACATTTCTTCTTTTGTATATCCTAGTGTATTACAAGCTGCTTGATTTACATAAACAAATTTTGCATCAAGTGTAAACCAATATATTTGATCAACAGAATTATCTAAAGCAAATTCGTATGGCGCTAATCTATCTTTATCTTTTTGTTTTAGTTCATTATATGATTTTTCTATTTTTGAAATCACTTTTTGCATATGATTGACAATTATATATAGAATCACTCCAATAGATATTATAAATAATATAACAAAAGTGATTGGACCTTGGTTTGCAATATCATTATTTTCAAAAAATATCTTAATTAACTTGTCTAAAAGAATGACACCAATAATACCTGTAAAAATAAAAGTTAGAGAGAATCTTTTTGCAATTTTTCTACTATTAAAAAAATATGTTTTAAATATATGGTTCAAATAAATACCTTTTTATCACTATTTATAAAATTATATCATAAAGAAAAAAATGAAATTAATACTGCGATTAATTCGCGAATATTTTTTATTAAACTGATTTTGAAAGTTTGAAATACTCAAAAATTGAAATATATTTTTATATTTTAAGTTTATTAGAAAGGTTTATTATGGGGAATGAGTTAGTTACAAATTTTGATAAGTTCGTTCATATTACAAATCAAACAAAAAATGGGTTAGTAGAGTTTGATTTTTCAGTTGGGGATCCAACAATGTATCTTGAACTTGCTTTACCAGTAATACAATTTGAGGATTTTTGTAATAAAAATGGTGTTAAGTATTTAACTAAACAACAAGAAGTTGATGTAGAAAACGATAGACATAAATGGAAGTATGGTGAAGTTGGAACATTAAAGTATGAAAAGGAGCAAGAATAATGACACTAGACATAAAAAGTATAGATATACAACCTAAAAGAGAGACCTTTGGTCATGTTGCAAGGCGTATTGGAGAAGGTAAGGCTGCAACTAGATATGAAGAAGCAACATATGACTTACAATCAACACATAACTTTCATTATAGACCAACATATAACCCTAAGTATGAGCTATATGATACTAATAAAACAGCTATTAAAATGGAAGATTGGTATAAATTCTTAGACCCAAGGCAGTATTATTATTCAAATTATGTAATGACTAGAGCAAAACAACAAGAAGTAGCAGAACAAAACTTTACTTTTATAGAGAAAAGAGACCTTCTTTCTGTAATGCCAGAAGATGTAAAAAATGAAATTTTAAATCATGTTTTGCCTTTAAGACATTATGAATGGGGAGCTAATATGAATAATCTTCAATTAGTTTCTGAATCATATGGTGCAGCTTTTGCAAGTGCTGCTATGTTCAATGCTGAAGATAGATTAGGTAATGCTCAATATATTACTAGAATAGGTCTTATGATTTCTGAAAATGAAACAGATGTTTTAGATAGTTCAAAAGAAGCATGGTTAAATGATTCATCATGGCAACCATTAAGAAAAGTAATTGAAGATTCATTTATTTTAGAAGATTGGTTTGAGTTACATATGGTTCAAAATATAATTATGGATGGGTTTATTCACCCACTATTCTTTAATGTTTATGAACAAGAGTTAAATGCAAGAGGTGGAACTGCACAAGGAATGATGACTGAATTTATTACAACTTGGTATGAAGAATCATCTAAATGGACTGATAAAACTATTGAAATTGCAGCATCTGAATCAGAAGAAAATACTCAATTATTATCTTCTTGGGCAACAAAATATATTGCAGTTATGGAAGAAACAACTTTAGCCTTAGCAAAAAATATTGTTGATAATCCTACTTCAACGGTTGCAACAATAAAAGAAAATTTAATTAATCGTTTAAATAAAAACGGTCTAAAAGTATAGGAGATATTATGTCACAAAATAATGTAATGTTAGTTCTTCAAGCAAATGAAGAGGCTAGACCTATGGTTGAAGCAATACAAAAAGATAACCAAGATGCAATCGTTGAAACTCAACCTGCAATGATAAAAATTACATCTCCTGGAAAATTAGTTATAAAAGCTGAAACTATGGAAGAGATTATTGGACGGGAATGGGATCCTCAAGAACTTCAACTTGTTTTGATTTCACTTGCAGGTAATGTTGATGAAGATTATGATCATTTTACAATATATTGGGATAATTAGGAGCAAATAATGACTATGAATACTAAAAAAAGAAAAAAACGTTTAAATATGAAAGAAAAGTATAAGCATATGACAAGACTTGGCTGGGATACTACTTATCAAGATATGGATAAAGTTTTCCCTTATGATAGTTTTGAAGGTATTAAAATTCATGATTGGGAAGCATGGGAAGACCCTTTTAGAATGACAATGGATGCTTATTGGAAGTACCAAGGTGAAAAAGATAAAAAACTATATGCAATTATTGATGCTTTTGCTCAAAATAATGCTCAAAAAAATATTACAGATGCAAGATATGTATCTGCCCTAAAGCTATTTTTAACAGGTGTTTCACCATTAGAGTACCAAGCTCATAGAGGTTTTGCTCATGTTGCAAGGAATTTTAGAGGTGATGGTCCAAGAGTAGCATGTCAAATGCAAGCAATTGATGAACTAAGACATGTACAAACACAAATACATACTTTAAGTCACTATAACAAACACTTTAATGGGTTTTCGGAATTTGCACATTGGCATGATAGAGTTTGGTATCTTTCTGTTCCTAAATCATTTTTTGATGATGCAAGAACTGCTGGACCATTTGAGTTTATGATTGCAATTGGATTCTCATTTGAATATGTGTTAACAAATCTTTTATTTGTACCATTTATGTCTGGTGCAGCTTATAATGGGGATATGGCAACTGTTACATTTGGATTTTCTGCACAATCTGATGAAGCTAGACATATGACTCTAGGTCTTCAAGCTATTAAATTTATGTTAGAACAAGACCCTGCGAATGTTCCTATTGTTCAAGGTTGGATTGATAAATGGACTTGGAGAGGATATAAGGTTCTTGGTCTTGTATCTATGATGATGGATTATATGCTTCCAGAATCTCCACAGTCTTGGAAAGAAGCATGGGAATTATACTTTGAAGAAAATACAGTTGCTTTATTTAAAGACTTAGAGAGATATGGAATTAAAGTTCCTGATTGTGCTGGTACAGTAAGTGCTGAAAAAGATCACTTATCTCACCAAATTTGGATGACATTTTATACACATGCAGCTGCAGCTCCTTTCCATACTTGGTTACCAGATGAAAAGAAAATGGATTGGTTAAGTGAAAAATATCCAGATACTTTTGATAAGTATTATAGGCCAGTATATGAACATTGGGCTAAATTAGAAAAAGAGGGTAAGAGATATTATTCAGAGATGTTACCACAGCTTTGTCAAACGTGTCAGATACCAATGTTATATACAGAGATTGAAAAAGGTGAACCAACACAAATTGCTCATAGACAAACAACATTTAATGGAGAGAGATTCCATTTTTGTTCTGATCATTGTAAAGATATTTTTGAGAATGAACCTGAAAAATATACACATGCGTGGATGCCTGTTCAGCAAATATTTCAAGGAAATTGTGGTGGAGCTACACTTCCAGAAGTATTAGATTGGTATAAAGTAAAATTTGGTACAGACAATTTAGATTATGTAGGGTCTGAAGATGAGGCTACGTGGAAAAAATGGCACGGGCAAGTATAAGGAGATATTATGGCAGTTAAATCAATAGGGAAATATGAAGCAAAAATGATGGATAGAGTTGAGAATTTCCATGGTAATCAACTAGTTTATATTGGTTGGGATAAACATAGACTTATTAATTCAGCTATGGGCTTTCCTTTACCTCCACAAATGCCATTTAGTGCATTGTTAAGTGATGTGATGCCAATGTGTTATAAAGATCATCCAGATTTTGAACAAGTTGTTTGGGATGACTCAGTTATATGGAATTTAAATGGGGAAGCTTTTACTCCTGATGTAACTAAGTCTTTAGAGGAAAATGGGATAGATCATAAATCTATCTTAAGATTTGAAACACCAAATCTTACAGGATTAAACGGAGTAGGAATGTGAGTTATAAAGTTGAAATTGAACCAACTGGTGATGTAATTGAGGTTCAAGATGGTCAAACCATTCTTGATGCCGCATTAAGACAAGGTGTCTATATCCCACATGCGTGTTCACATGGTTTATGTGGAACATGTAAGGTTGAAATTTTAGAAGGAGAAGTAGACTATGGTGCTGCTTCACCTTTTGCTTTAATGGATATGGAGAAAGATGAAGGGAAATGTTTAGCTTGTACAGCAACACCAATGGAAGATTGTGCAATTGAAGCTGACATTGATGAAGAACCAGATGCTAGAACAATTCCTGTTAAGGACTTTATGGGGACAGTTGTTGATGTAAAAGACCTAACACCTAGAATTAAAGGTATTTTTATTGAATTAGATGAAGAAATTGATTTTCAAGCAGGTCAATATATTCAATACTATGTTCCTGGTTTTGAAGAACCAAGAGCATTCTCTTTATGTAATTCATCGAATAATAAAAAAATTGTTGAGTTAAATATTGCATTAATTCCAGATGGAGAAGCAACGCCTTGGATACATAAAAATGTGAAAGTTGGTGCTAGAAGGAAAATTGCTGGTCCTTATGGAAGGTTTTTTGTAAGAGAATCAGCTAATAAACCAATGATTTTCTTTGCAGGTGGTTCTGGACTTTCTAGTCCAAAATCAATGATTCTAGAACAACTAGAAAATGGGAATACTCAAGCAATACATCTATTCCATGGAGCTAGAAACCAAGAAGAACTTTATTATTCAGATATGTTTAAAAAATTAGCTGAAGAATATGAAAACTTTACATATGTTCCTGTGTTATCTGATACTGGTTTAGAAAACTGGGATGGAAAAACTGGTTTTGTAAATGATGCTGCAAATGAGATTTTTGAAAATGATTTCTCTGGTACTAAAGCATACTTATGTGGTCCTCCTCCAATGATTGATGCGTGTATTACAACATTAATGAGAGGAAGACTTTTTGATAGAGATATTTACACAGAAAAGTTTTTTTCAAAAGCAGACTTAAATAATACTAGTGTACAAAGTCCTCTTTTTAAGTCAATATAGGTTTTTTCAATGAGTGAAAAACAATTCTTATTGACAATGGAAGGTTCTAATAAAGAGATTATTGGGATAGAGGATAAACACATTTTAGATTCAATGTTGGCTATTGGGATAGATGTGGCTCCAAAAGGTTGTCATGGCGGTGGTTGTGGGGTTTGTAAAATCAAAATAACAAAAGGGGAAGTGACTACTTTATCACAAAGTAGAAAATTCTTATCCAAGGAAGAAGAAGAGAATGGTTATGTGCTTGCATGTAGAGCTTTTCCAGTTTCAGATATTGAATTTGAATTTATTGGAAAGCCAAAATGTAAAGTTAATGAAAAGAAAAAGTATGGATTTGTATAAAAAATAAGGAGTTAAAAATGGGAATTATGAGAATAGGACATATTGATATAAACGTAATTGATATTGATGTATCAAAATTATACTATACAAAAGTTATGGATATGAGAATCACTCATGAAGATGAGGATGGAAAAGTCTATTTAAAATGTTGGGATGAATGGGATAAGTATTCAGTTGTTTTAACTCCTAGTGATAGTGCTGGGATGAATAATATTGCATATAAAGTTGAAAAAGACTCAGATTTAGATGATTTAAAAGCAAAATTAGAAGCATATGGTATTACTGTAAATGATAGAGCTAAAAATGAAGTGATTTTTTGTGGAAGAACATTAACTTTTAATCTTCCTTCTGGCCATGAAATGATTCTTTACTCTCAAAAAGATTTTGTAGGTAAAAATGTTGGAACTGAAAATCCTGAGCCGTGGCCTGATGGCTTAACTGGTGTTGGTGCTCATTGGCTAGATCATGCTCTTTTAATGTGTGAATTAGATCCTGAAAATGGGGTAAATAAAGTTGCTGAAAATACTAAACTTATGGAAGAAGTATTTGAAATGAAACTTGCAGAACAAGTGATGGTTGGACCAAATGGTGATGTTCAACTAGCAACTTGGTTGAGTGCTGGAAATACTCCTCATGATATTGCATTTGTTGGAGGTCCAGAAATGGGATTACACCATTTTGCATTCTTCTTAGATGATTGGGCAGACATTTTAAAAGCAGCAGATGTTTTATCTAAAAATGATGTCAAAGTTGATGTTACACCACAAAGACATGGAATTACAAGAGGAAATACTATTTATTTCTTTGATCCATCAGGAAATAGAAATGAAACTTTTGCTGGATTAGGATACGCCGTTTATCCAGATATGCCAACAATTACTTGGACAGAAGATAAGTTATGGAAAGGTATTTTTTATCATACTGCACAGCCAGTTGAATCTTTTACAACTGTTTATACGTAGGACTTATAATGAATATTATAAAAAGTAACAATCTTTCATTACAAGCAGCTCTGACTGCTTGTAATGAAGCTATAAAAAAAGCAGATGAATTAAATATTAAAATCAATGTTAGTGTTTGTGATAGTGCTGGATTAGAACTAGCTTTTTTAAGAATGAATGGTTCATATATTCACTCAATAAATATAGCTAAAGATAAGGCTTTTACTAGTGCTAGTTTTGGGTTTAGTTCTGGAACATGGACAAATATTTTTAAGGAAGCTTCGCACTTGGAGCAAGGGTTTTCTAATAGAGATAGACTTATACCTTTTGGTGGAGGTTTACCTATTATCTATGAAGATGGACTTGTAGGTGCTATTGGGGTTTCTGGGGGAACAGAAGAAGAAGATATTATTTGTGCGCAAGCAGGAATAGACAAAATAATATAAATAAAATTTAGGAAAGCATATGAAAAAAGTACAACACTATATAAATGGAAAATTTGTAGATTCACAATGTGGTGAATTTTTTGATAACTATAACCCCGCAACAAATGAGTTGATATCAAAAGTAGCTCTTGGACGGGAATATGAAGTAAATGCCGCAGTTGGGGCTGCAAGGAAAGCATTAACTGGTGAATGGGGGCAAATGAAGTTAAATGACAGAATTGCTTTAATGTATGAAATTGCAAATGAGATGGATAAAAGGTTTGATGATTTCTTAGAAGCAGAAACTCTTGATACAGGTAAACCATACTCTATTGCAAGACATATTGATATTCCAAGGGGAGCTGCAAACTTCAAAGTATTTGCAGACACGATGAAATCAGTAGCTGATGAAGCATATAGAATGGATACTCCAGATGGTAAAACTGCAATGAATTATTCAATGAGACAGCCAAAAGGTGTTATTTCTGTTATCTCACCTTGGAACTTACCTCTTCTTTTAATGACTTGGAAAGTTGGTCCAGCTTTGGCTTGTGGTAATACAGTAATTGTTAAACCATCACAAGTAACACCAACAACAACATCCCTTTTAGGTGAAGTTATGTCTAAAGTTGGAATTCCTGATGGAGTTTATAATGTGGTACAAGGGAAAGGATCTATTACTGGTAATTTAATCACTGCTCATAAAGGTATTGATGCTATTACTTTTACAGGTGAGACTGTAACTGGTGAAAAGATTATGAAAGAGTGTTCTGTTGGTGTAAGAGATGTATCTTTAGAACTTGGTGGTAAAAATCCTGCAATTATTTTTGAAGATTGTGATATGGATAAAGCAATTACAGAGACAACAAAATCAGCCTTTGCAAATTCTGGACAAGTGTGTTTAGGTACAGAAAGAGTTTATGTACAAAGACCAATTTTCGATGAATTTGTTAGTAAATTAAAAGAGTCTGCTAAAAATTTAAAACTTGGAGTTCAAAATGATGAATCATCAGATATGGGTCCACTAGTAAGTGCATCACATAGGGATAAAGTTTTATCTTATTATGAAACAGCAGTTGCGGAAGGTGCAAATGTAGTTTTAGGAGGAGGGTCTCCTACTATGACTGGTAATTTAAAAGATGGTTATTGGGTTGAACCAACAATTTGGACAGGCTTAAGTGAAGACGCTACTGTAGTAAAAGAGGAAGTATTTGGACCTTGTTGTCATATTCAACCATTTGATACAGAAGAGGAAGTTATAAAAATGGCAAATAATTCGCCATATGGTTTAGCTTCTACAGTATTTACTGAAAACCTAGATAAAGCTCATAGAGTTGCAGGGCAGATTGATTCAGGAATTGTATGGATAAACTCGTGGTTTTTAAGAGATTTAAGAACACCGTTTGGTGGAATGAAAGGTTCAGGAATTGGACGTGAGGGTGGACACCATTCTCTTGAGTTCTATACAGAGCTAAAAAATGTATGTATAAAAATGTAAGGACAAAATGATGGAAAAAGCAAAAATTGAAAAATATGGTAATGAATTATATGAAGCTTTAAAATCTAATACAGCAATTGAACCTATTACTTCAAGAGAGTTGGACATTACAATTGAGGATGCCTATGCAATTCAAGATGTGTTTATTAAAAGAAGAATAAAAGATGACGGTGTTAAAGTTATTGGTAAAAAAATTGGTGTTACATCAAAAGTTGTAATGGAAATGTTAGGTGTTCATCAGCCAGATTTTGGATACCTTTTATCTGATATGATTTATTCTGATGGTGATGAAATTGATGTAAGTAATAAGATGATTCAACCAAAAGCAGAAGGTGAAATTGCCTTTGTTCTAAAAGAAGATTTAATGGGACCTGGAATTACAACTGCTGATGTTTTAAAAGCAACAAAATTTGTTATGCCTTGTTTTGAAATTGTTGATTCAAGAATTAAAGATTGGAAAATAAAAGTACAAGATACAGTTGCAGATAATGCTTCTTGTGGATATATAGTATTTGGAGGACAAGGTGTTAATCCAAGAGATGTTGATTTGACAACTTGTGGGTTAACATTAGAGGCTAATGGAGAATTACTGCATACAGGAGCTGGTGCTGCTGCATTAGGAAGTCCTGTAAATGCAGTTGCATGGCTTGCAAATACTCTAGGCTCTTTTGGAGTTGGTTTAAAAGCTGGTGAGGTAATACTTTCAGGAGCTTTATGTGCAATGGTTACAATTAAACCAAATGATAATATGACTATCAATGTAGGTGGAATTGGTTCCGCTTCTTGTAGATTTGTATAGATAATAAAGGAATAATTATGAAAATTAACTGTGCATTAATTGGATCTGGAAATATTGGAACAGATTTAATGTATAAACTTCAAAGAAGTGAGATTTTAAACCCATTATGGATGGTAGGAATTGATCCAGAATCAGATGGATTATTAAAAGCAAAAGAAGCCGGAATGAAAATTACTTCTGATGGTGTAGATGGATTATTAGAACATATTGAAGATGATGGAGTAATGATTGCTTTTGATGCAACATCAGCTTATGTTCATGGTGAGAATAATAAAAAATTAAAAGAAAAAGGTGTTATGGTAATTGATTTAACACCTGCCGCAATTGGGCCATTTTGTGTTCCTTCTGTAAATATGAAAGAGTTGCTTTCTAAAAAAGAACAAAATGTAAATATGGTTACATGTGGAGGGCAAGCTACTATTCCAATGGTAGCAGCTGTTTCTTCAGTTCAAGCTGTTGAATATGGTGAAATTGTTGCTACAGTTGCTTCTAAATCGGCAGGTCCTGGAACTAGAGCAAATATTGATGAGTTTACAGAAACTACTAAACTAGGTATAGAAAAAGTTGGTGGAGCAAAACTTGGTAAAGCAATTATTATTTTAAACCCAGCAGAACCACCTTTAATGATGAGAGATACAGTTCACTGTTTAACAGTTGATGATCCAGATGAAGAAGCTATTACAAAATCTGTAAATGAGATGATAAGTGAAGTTCAAAAGTTTGTACCAGGATATAAGTTAAAAAATGGTCCAGTATTTGATGGGAAAAAAGTATCTATCTTTTTAGAAGTTGAAGGGTTAGGAGATTACTTACCCAAATATGCAGGTAATCTAGACATCATCACAGCTGCAGCAACAAATATTGCAGAGCAAATGGCTGAACAAATAAAAGCAGGAGCATAATTATGGATTTAAGAGGAAAAAAAGTAACTCTTCATGATATGTCATTAAGAGATGGAATGCATTCTATAAGACATCAATTTACTTTAGAACAAATGAAAACGATGTCTATGGCTATGGATGAAGCAGGTGTTCCTATGATTGAAGTGACTCATGGAGATGGCTTAGGTGGAACTTCACTTAATTATGGGTTTGGTTTACATAGTGATGAAGAATGGTTAGATGCTGTTGTTCCTAATATAAAACAAACAAAAGTATCTGCTCTTTTACTTCCTGGTATTGGAATTGTAAAAGATTTAGAACGTGCAGTTGAGCATGGAATATCAACTGTTAGAGTTGCTACACATTGTACTGAAGCTGATTGTTCTCAACAACATATTACTAAAGCTAAAGAGATAGGATTAGATACAGTTGGTTTTTTAATGATGGCTCATATGGTTGATGAAAAAAGAATTGTTGAAGAAGCTAGAAAAATGGTTTCATATGGAGCAAACTGTATTTATGCAACTGATTCTGCAGGATATATGTTACCTGATATGATTAGTGCAAGAATAGGGGCTTTGAAAAAAGAGTTTGGAGATGAAATTGAAATTGGATTTCACGGTCATAATAATATGTCTATGGGTGTTGCTAATTCTCTGGCTGCAATTGAATCAGGTGCAACTAGAATCGATGCTTCATTAGCAGGATTTGGAGCAGGTTCTGGAAATACAGCAATGGAAGTACTAGTAGCTGTTTTAAATAGAATGGGTGTTGAAACTGGAATTGACTTAAATAAAATTGAAGATGCAGCAGAAGATATTGCTCTTCCAATTATGGGGAAACCTACAAGAATTTCTAGAGATTCTTTAACTCTTGGATATGCAGGTGTATATTCTTCTTTTTTACTTTTTGCACGTCGTGCTGAAGCAAAATATGGAATAGATACAAGAACTATCTTAGAAGAATTAGGTCGAAGAGGAACTGTTGGTGGTCAAGAAGATATGATTGAAGATTTAGCATTGGATATGGCAAAAAAACAAGGATTAATATAATGGCATTAGATCAAGCAACAATAGAAAAGCTAGCCAAGTATTGTGAGGATGCTGAGGTTCAAGCTTATGAGATTACAAAAATCACTGATGATTATCCAGAAATGACATATGAAGATGCATATGATATCCAATGGAAAGCAAGAGCAAATAAAGAAGCTAGAGGTACTAAAATTGTTGGCATGAAAATGGGACTAACTTCTCAAGCTAAAATGAAACAAATGGGAGTTGAAAACCCTTGTTATGGATATTTAGCAGATTATTTTGCTTATGGTGATGGAGCAGAAATTAAAATTGATGAATTAATTCATCCTAAAGTAGAAGCAGAAATCGCATTTATTTTAAAAGATGACTTAACAGGTCCAGGATGTCACATTGGTGATGTTTTAGCTGCTACTGATTTTGTTATGCCTGCAGTTGAAATTATTGATTCACGATATAAAGATTTTAAATTTGATTTAAAATCAGTTATTGCTGATAACTCTTCATCTTCTAGATATGTAACTGGTGGAAGAATGAGAGATATAAAAGAGCTAGATTTAAAAACTTTAGGTGTCGTTATGGAAATAAATGGTGAAGTTGTACAGCTTGGAGCTGGAGCAGCTGTTCTTGGTCATCCTGCAACATCAATTGCAATGTTAGCAAATATGATGGGTGAAAGAGGTGAAGTTTTAAAAGCTGGTACTTACATTCTTTCAGGTGCAATTACTGCAGCTGTTGGAGTTAAAAAGGGTGATAATGTAACTGTTAAATTTCAAGACCTAGGTTGTTTAACAATGAAATTTGTATAAAGGATTTATATGCCAATTGCAACAATTAATATTATGGAAGGTCGATCTGATGAAAAAAAAGAAGATCTTATCAATAAAGTTACTCTAGCTATAAATGAAGCAATAGATGCTCCTGTTGAATCAATAAGAGTGATATTAAATGAAATGCCAAAACAGCATTATGGAATAGCAGGTAAAAGTATAAAAAAATTAGGCAAATAAAATGTCAAAATTAAAATTAAGTGTATTGGATCAGTCTCCAATACACGATGGAAAAGATGATAAAGAAGGACTTCTTGATACTATAAAGTTAGCTAAAAAATGTGAATCTTTAGGATATCATAGATATTGGTTAGCGGAACATCATAATACTCCTGGTTATGCTTCTTCAAATCCTGAAGTTATGGTAAATATTGTGGCTTCAAATACAAATAAAATAAGAGTTGGTAGTGGTGGTGTTATGCTTAATCATTATAGTTCTTTTAAAGTTGCTGAAACTTTTAATACTTTAGAAGCTTTATATTCTAATAGAATTGATGTAGGAATAGGCCGTGCAACTGGAGCAAACTTTTTAACTGCAAGAGCTTTACATGAACAAAACGGAAATGAATATTCACAAAAAGCATATGAATTAATTGGTTATTTAAATCAGAATTTATCAAAAGAACATCCTTATCATAATGTTACCTTAACTCCTCAAAATATAAAACCTCCTCCTGTATATCTTTTGGGTTCAAGTGAGTCTAGTTCAACACTAGCAGGTATTTTAGGTGCAGGTTTTGTATTAGCACTATTTATAGGAACTCACAATAGAAGTACAAAAATTATAAAAGATTATAAAAAAAGTTTTGTAGCTACAAATGTATTAAAAAAACCAAAAGCAATTTTGGCAGTAGCATGTATTGTGGGGGATACCATTGAAGAAGCACAATTTATTGCAAGTACACATACATATTGGAAATTACAAGCATTTACCCGACCAAATCGTGATGCTTTGTTAAGTCCCAATGATTTAAAAAGTGTTATAGAAAACTTATCTCCAAGTGATAAAAAATATTATGATGAGACTATGAATACTATGATTTTGGGTACTGCACATAGTTGCAAGAAACAGATTGAGATGTTAGCTTTAGAATATGATGTTGATGAAGTTATGATAGTAAATGTTACATATTCATTTCAAGATAGAATCAATACCTATGAAGCATTATCAAGAGTATTTGATTTAAATAAAAATAATAAAATATAAAGGAATAAAATGGAAAATCAAGAAATAGCAAACAGTATTAAAACAGGGAGTTTTAAAACAAATTATCATGATTTAGGTAGTGGTGAACCAGTAATATTTATTCATGGTTCTGGTCCAGGTGTTTCAGCTTTTGCAAACTGGAGATTATGTATGCCAGAAATATCTAAAAACTTTAGAGTGATAGCTCCTGATATGGCGGGGTTTGGTTTTACAGATAGAACACCTGGGCTAGCATATAATATGGATATTTGGGTAAAGCAGATTATAGATTTAATGAATGCTTTAGATATAAAAAAGACAAATCTTGTAGGTAATTCGTTTGGTGGAGCATTAGCCTTGTCTTTAACAATCAAATATCCTGAAAGATTTGATAAAATAGTACTTATGGGAGCTATGGGTGTTGAGTTTGAATTAACAGCAGGACTTGATCAGGCTTGGGGATATACTCCTAGTTTGGAGAATATGAGGTCTTTACTTGATACTTTTGCATATAGTAGAGTTTTAGTAACAGATGAGTTGGCTAAATTAAGATATGACGCTAGTATAAGACCTGGTTTTCAAGAATCTTTTGCTTCAATGTTCCCTAGTCCTAGGCAAGAGTCAGTTAGTTTAATGGCAAGTAATGAAGAAGATATTAAAAAAATAGATAAAAATGTTTTAATTATTCATGGTAGAGATGATAAAGTTATTCCTTTTGAAAACTCAATTAGGTTACATAATTTAATTACTAAATCTCAATTGCATGGATTTGGAGAATGTGGACATTGGAGTCAAATTGAACATAAAGATAGATTTAATAAAATTGTAGAAGATTTTTTAATGGAGTAAAATATGAATTATATTATTTTGGGTGCAGGTGGGATAGGTTCCTATTATGGTGCTAAATTATTAGAGGCAGGACATAATATAATATTTATTGCAAGAGGTAAACATTTAAAAGCGTTAAATGAATGTGGTTTAAGTTTATCTCATCCCACATTTAGTTTTAAGAAACAGGTAATAGCTTGTAGTTTAGATGATTTAAAATTAGATAAGTTACCTAAAATAGATGCAGTAATATTAACTACAAAATCAACAACAACTTATAAAATAGCAAAATACTTATCAACTATTTTTAATGATAACTCAAAATATCCTTTTATAGTCTCTTTACAAAATGGAGTAGAAAATGAAGATATTTTATCTAATTATTTTCCTAAAGATAATATAATAGGAGCTCTTACTAGAAAGATAGGAGCTCATATTATAAAGCCTGGTCAAGTGGAAGTTACAGGTAATGTTGAAACAATAATTGGGGCTTTAGAAAAAACTGATAAGAACAAAATATTTTTAGAAAATTTTTCATCTGATGTTAAAAAATCTGGTATTTTATGTGAAATCACAGAAAATATAAGACTGGAATTATGGAAAAAGTTAATTATTAATAATGGTGTAAATGCAATGTGTGCACTTCTCGAAATTGAAACGGGGGTATTAATGCATGATAAAAGCTTATCACGCATTGTTTATGGATTAATGCAAGAAACAGCTAATGCAGCAAAAGCTATTAATATAATAATTAAAAAAGAAGATGTTGATTCAATGTTTGAATTGATAAGAAATTTTGATTCAATTAAACCTTCAATGCTTGTAGATAAAGAGTTTAACAGAGCTCTAGAAATTGATGAAATATGTGGTGTTGTTATAAAGTATAATGAAGTTCAAGGAATGGATGCTCCATATACTAGAACAGTATCTAGTATATTGGACTTTGTATACAATTTAAAATAATAATATAAAAAAGAGCTATTAAGGCTCTTTTTTATTAAAATTTATAACTTAAATAAACTCTAGTTGTATCTGTATCTTCATTAAAGATTTTTTCAGTTTCTACATGTTCGTAATTGACTTTTAATAAGAAGTTTTTATTAATTGGGTAAATTACCATTGCACCTATTGCATCTACATCTCCTAAGGCATGGGTCTTAGAAGCAGAATGTCCTGCATATGCAATAGTTGTTGCACCAAAGGCTGGTATAATAATACCACCTACTAGTGTATCAGTATCTGCTCTAACTGGAACTCCTCCTCCATGAACAGGCATAGCTGTAAATGGAGTATCAGATGTTCCTGTACCTGCACCAGTATATACAGGAGCATTTTTATCTGTACTAGATGTATATGCAGCTATATATCCTAATTTACCAATACCTAATGGACCCATAGCTCTTAAACCAAATAATGTGCCATCTTGTGCATTTGATACTTGTGTTTTATCTGTTGAACTTAAAACTTGTGCAGATATCTTATGTCCCGCAACTTTATAGTCTGCTTGTACATATAATGCATCTTTATCAGAAGCTGATGTTCGACCATTTTCTTTTAGATATTGAACTTGTAATGTCAAGTTTTCAATAGAAGTGTTTTTGGCATAAATAGTATATGCACCATCTTGAAATTTATTAAAGTCAGAAATATCTCCTATTCCATTAGTTTTTGCTTGGTATTTATTTATATAACCCGCAACTAAAGTTGTATTAGGAATATCAGTGTTAGTCAAAACATATGCTTCAAAAGAATCTTTTAAAATTGATTCTGAAGATTTTCCATCTAGTGCTGTACTTATAAGGGGTGTATATATATATTGTCTACCAACTTTTAAACTCGTATTTGAAATAGAGTAGTCAATATATGCTTCAGAGAGAACTGCTCCTGATGCATCTAAATCATTTGCAAATACATTATTGTTGTTTTTGTCATCTATTATAGATGATGCTTGAAATGTAATACCAGCTTTAAAGCCATAATATTCTCCAGTTACTATACCTAGATTACCACCAATGGCAGTAATGTTATCTGAACTTGTATTTCCTAGAAAGTTAGAACTTGAATATTCTGCTTTAATCTCACCTTTTACTTTTAAATTTGAAAATGCTTCTGATAAGTTTTCTGCACTTAATGAGCTAATTAGAGTTAGTGAAGTAACTAAACTTAACTTTATAATTTTTTTCATTTGATTCCCTTGTGATTAATTTCAAAATGAGATATCTTTTTTAATAAAAATTCGCAAAATATAAAAAAGAAATCTATTTAGAGTTTTCAAATACAAATATAATTAAATGAAATCGCATTTTAATCGCGAATTGATTTTGAGATAAAACTTTAAGTTGCTAATTAGTAGGATAAATATTTATGTAAAAAAAATAAATCTATTAAGAATTTTTAAAATTAAAGCAAAATAATAAGTAGATAATAAAACTTTGAAGAGGAATACTTACCCCGAGACTTAAATGTTCAACAACCTCTTACTTTTGGAACGCAAAGCGCTCATATTAGTTTTCCATGTTCCATAAAGTGCTCAAAAAGTAAAAACTGTAAAGTTCTATAAGCCTTAAAGAAATATGGAATAAAGAGAATAAAGTTCATATAGATATCCTCCTTATTTTAGTAAGCCTTTACCTAATGTATAAATTTCTTCATATTTGTTAAACTGAAAAGTTTTATATTTTCTTGTATCTGGTTCTATTACTTTTATTTTTTTGTTTTTACATAGTTTTTTATTTTTTAGAGTTTGATTTATTATTAGTAGTTTCATAGACTTTTCAAACATTTCAATTACGTTGATAGTTTTTATTTTGTTTTTTGGAAGTTTTTTATCATAGGCTTTTGTTCCAAGTACATCTATTGCTAAGATGTTTTTATATTTTGCAAATCTTAGACCTAAATTATCTGTTAGAAAGCCATCTAGATATATTTTGCCATTTATCTCTTTTTCTTGAAATATTCCGGGAATTGCCATGGTTGCTAGTAGGGCATCTACAATTTTTACATCGTCTTTCTTTGAGAAGACTTTTACTTTTCCATTGGATAGTTTTGTAGTAACTATTTTTAAGGGAATCAAGGTATCTTTTATTTTTTTATTACCAAAGATTTCAAGGAAGATTTTTTCTAACTTTTTTGTTTTTACTATGGCATTTCCACTAAAAGAGAGTTTTATCCATTTATTTACTTTTGAGAACTCTTCAACTAATTTGTATATTTCATTTGAATTCATTCCTATAGCTAAACAAGCTCCTACTATTCCACCCATACTAGTACCAACTATTTCTGAAGGTTTATTATAGTTTTGTTTCTCTAAATCTTCTAGTACTCCAATATGAGCAATTCCTAGTGCTCCACCACCACTTAATACTAAGGTAAATTTTTTATTCTTCATTTAGATATAATCCATAGTTTATTTTTACAAATTCTAGCATTAAAAAATATATTTTTGGTTTATTTGTTCTTTTTTCAATAAGTTTTTTATACAATGCGCTTGTAAAAGGATTTACTTGTCACAACACTCAAAAATTCAATCAAAATTAAACTCTATAGATAAAGGTATTTTGTTTATGCTTTTAAGTGCACTGATTTCAGCACTTAATGGAGCAGTAGCAAAATTACTTTCTGAGTCTATGGATCCTATTGAGATAGTATTTTATAGAAATCTATTAGGAATTTTAATACTTATTTATAGTCTAAAGAAATTTCAAGTCTCTTTTGATGCTTCAAAGGTTCATTTATTAATCTTGCGTGGTGTTTTTGGTGCTTTGGCTATGACATTGTTTTTTTATACTATTGCTACTATTCCATTAGGTGAGGCTGTTGTTTTAAATAAAACATCACCATTTTTTGTAACAATACTTGCATACTATTTAATGAAAGAGAAAATAAATCTTTCAACTTTTTTTGCCTTAATAGTTGGTTTTGTAGGAGTTATATTTATTATTAAACCTTTTGGTATTGAAATATCTTTTGAACATATTTTAGGACTTTTAAGTGGTTTCTTTTCAGCCGCAGCTTATGCAACAATTAAAAAAATAAAAGATATTTACGATGCAAGAGTAATTATGCTTTCTTTTATGAGTATGGGAATCTTAATTCCTTTTATTCTTTTATGTTTTGATTCAAGTTTTATTTTCAAGATATATACAGAGCCTTTTGTTTGGGCTTTAATCATTTTTATGGCTTTTATATCAACTGCTTCACAATGGCTTTTAACAAGGGCATATAGTTTGAGTAAAGCTAGTATTATAGGAGTTGTAAGTTATACAAATATTCCCTTTGCAATTGGTTTTGGTGTTATGTTAGGAGATTCATTTCCTGATATTTACACTTTTTTAGGTATTCTATTTATTGTTTTAGGTGGTATTCTAGTTAGTAAGAAATCATCAAAAAAGGAGTAGATATATGAAGCTGAAAGTTGTTTTTGTTTTTATGTTTTTTTTAACAACATTTGCTTTTGCAAATCTTGAAAAATCAGTTGTAAGAATTAGTTCAACTCTTTCTTTATATGATTATAAAGAACCTTGGAAAGAGACAAAACAAAAGGATATTGTAGGCTCTGGCGTAATTATAAAAAATAATTATATTTTAACTTCAGCTCATGTAGTAACAAATGCAAAAATTATTGAAATAAAAAAAAGTGGTAGTTTGAAGAAATATTTTGCAAAAATAAAATATATTTCATATCAAGCTGATTTAGCATTGCTTGAAATATATGATAAGAACTTTTTTAAAGATACTAAAGCTTTAAAAATAAATTCACAAGTTAAAAAAGAAGATAAAATCAAGATTGCAGGATACCCTTTTTCAAGAAATAAACTTTTAGTAAAAAGTGGAAATATTTCATCTCTTGAATATATGGCTTACTCTTTTAGTAATGAAAAGTTATTAGCTTTAAAACTTAATGTTGATGCAAAAGAGGGGAATAGTGGAGGTCCTATATTAGATAACAATGGTCAAATAATAGGTATTGCAATTCAAATACCAAAAAAATCTAAAAATATTGCCTATGCAACACCTTCTGTAATAATCAAGACTTTTTTAGAGGATATAAAAGATAAAAAAGTAGATGGTTCTCATTCTAATTCAAACTCATATCAATATTTAGAAAATCCTAATCTTCAAAGTTATTATAAAGTAGATAAAAATGCAATTCTTGTAACAGATATTGACCTAGAAGAGAAACAATTAAAAGTAGATGATATTATTTTAAAAGTAAATGGAAAAAACCCTTTATCTCTAGATGAATTTCTTTTTAATTTTCAAAAAAGAGTAATAACAGATCGTATTAAACTGGAACTTTTAAGAGATACAAAAGTTTTAAATATTGAGTATAAGTTATATCAATCAAAGAAATTAATAAATCAAGAGTTTGCATCTAAGCCTAGGTATTATATATTTGGAGGCTTAGTTTTTACACCTATTACAAGAAACTATTTACAAGCTATTGGTATGAAACAGTATGTAATGGATTTACTTTTTTATGAACAAAAATCTTCTTTAGAAAGGCAAGAAATTGTTGCTTGGATGGAAAGAAAGTTTCTTCATAAAATAAATAAAGGGTATCATTCAAAAGTGGAGATTGTCCATAAGGTTAATGATATCAAGGTTAAGAATTTTGAGCATTTTACTAAGTTGATAGAAGAGTCCAAAGAAGAGTATATTGTTATAGATTTTATAAAAAAACAACGTGTTATATTTAATAAAGAAGAAGCTATAAAAAGCTTTTTAGAAATAGAAAAAAAGTATAAAATTTAATGTTTTTTAACACTTTATTATTTAAACTTTTTAAAAATTATGCAAAATTCAAATCAAAAATTAAAATAAGAAAGAGAAAAATGTCCAATACCCCTTTATATGAAAATGTTACAGATGAATTAAATTTAGGTGAAATTTTAGATATAGAAATCATCCAAAGCTTATGGGGAGGATATGGAGAGTTAGTTCGTCTTAAATGTAAAAATAATACAGTTATTGTAAAACACGTAAAACTTCCAAAACCTTCAGAACATCCTAGAGGTTGGAATACTGATTTATCTCATCAAAGAAAGTTGCATTCATATGAAGTAGAAGTAAATTGGTATGAAGAGTTTAGTAAAGATATTGATAACTCCTGTAGAATACCAAGAGGTTTAAAGACTTTTCAAAATACTAATGAATGGCTTATAGTTATGGAAGATTTAGCTCAAGCTGGATTTACAACTACAACATTTGATGCAAATGAAAACCATTTGATATCTTCTCTTACTTGGTTAGCAAGTTTTCATGCAAAGTATATGAATGTAAAAAGTGATTTACTTTGGGAAACAGGAACTTATTGGCATTTAGAAACAAGACCTGATGAATTAAAAGCTTTAAAAGATAATGAGTTGAAATCTTTTGCTAAAAAAATAGATGAAATATTAAAAAACAGTAAATATCAAACAATAGTTCATGGTGATGCAAAATTAGCAAATTTTTGTTTTAATGAAAATGGAACTTCTTGTGCTGCTGTAGATTTTCAATATGTGGGACATGGTTGTCCTATGAAAGATTTAGTTTATTTCATTAGTAGTGCCGTAGAACCCCAAGATTGTGAACAGATTGAAGAGTGGATTTTAGATGTTTATTTTAGAGCTTTGAAAGAGGCTTTAAAAATATATCAACCAAAGATTGATTATATGGATGTTGAAGAAGAATTAAGGGAGCTTTTTATTATTGCTTGGGCAGATTTTCAGCGTTTTATAAAAGGGTGGAGTCCAAATCATTTTAAAATCAATTCATATTCAGAAAGAATCACAGCTAAAGCGATAGCCAGTTTAAAGTGAAAATCCCTTACAATTGCGACTATTAAAATATTAGGATAGCATATGTCATTTTCAAAACTACAACTTTTACCAACTCTTATAAAAGCAATAGAAGAGAATGCGTATAAAAATCCAATGCCTATCCAAGAAAAAGTAATACCTTTAGTTTTTGAAAAAAAAGATATTATGGCTCAAGCACAAACAGGTAGTGGTAAAACTGCTTGTTTTGTATTACCTATTATTCAATCTATACTGGAAAATAAGCCAAAAGGAAAAGCAAAAATAAAGGCTTTGATTTTAACACCTACAAGAGAGCTTACCCTTCAAGTCTCAAAGAGTTTTGAAATATTTTCAAAGTATTGTAATAAGAAATTAAAAGTTGTAAGTCTAATTGGAGGGGAACAAATAGGAGACCAGCTTCATGAAATTCAACAAGGTTGTGATGTCATTGTTGCAACCTCAGGTAGGCTTTTAGACGTTTTAAGTAAAAAACAGATGAATCTTAGCCATTTGGACTTTTTTGTTTTAGATGAGGCTGATAAGATGTTAAATCGAGGTTTTGAAGATGAGTTAGATAATATTTTAGAACAGATACCTAATCAAAGACAAAACCTTATGTTTTCTGCAACTTTCTCACAAAGGGTACAAGAACTTGCTTCAAAAGTAACTACAAATGCAATTGAGATAAAAGTTGAATCAGAAGAGATAGTTGTTGAAAATATAAAACAAAGAGTAATAGAAGTAAATAAAGAGAATAGAAGTACTCTTTTAAGAACTTTGATAAAAGAACAAAGTTTTAAAAGTGTAATAGTCTTTATGTCTACAAAAAGAGCTTGTGAGAATGTTGCAGCAAAATTTAGAAAGTATGGCTTTGAAGCAGAGTCATTTCATGGAGATTTAGAACAAGAAGAGAGAAACTTAACATTAAAAGAGTTCAAAGATGGTGATATTGAAATTCTTTTTTCCACTGATATAGCTGCAAGGGGTTTAGATATAAATGATATCTCTTGTGTTGTAAACTTTGATTTGCCAAGGTCTCCTTCTGATTATATTCATAGAATAGGAAGAACAGCAAGAGCAGGTAAAAGTGGAGTTGCAATATCTTTTATTGATTATGAAGATTTTGACCATTTTAAACTTATTGAAAAAAGATCTGCAATAAAGTTAGAAAGAGAACAAATTTCAGGTTTTGAATTAACAGGCTCTGCTCCAATTAAACAAAAAGGTAAGGCTCCTATAAAAGGAAAAAGAAAAAGTAAAAAAGACAAGCTCCGTGAGCAGCAAAATAAACAAAATGAACTTTAAAATAAATGACTATTGGGAAGAGGAGTTTTTAGAATACTCTGATAAAAACCTAGATGGTATATATTTTGATAATTGTACTTTTGTAAAGTGTGACTTTTCAAAAAGTATTATGTCTAAATGTAAATTTACAGAGTGTGTTTTTATAAACTGTGATTTGTCTTTGTCTTCTTTAAAATCTTGTACCTTTAATGATGTAAGGTTTGAAGACTCAAAACTATTAGGGATTTCATGGAGTTCTTGTGATGAGCCCTTTGATGTTGTGTTTGAGTCTTGTAATTTATCTCAAAACTCTTTTCATATGTTAGATCTAAGACAAATAAAATTTATAAACTCTTTGATAAATGATACAGGTTTTGAAGAGTGTAATTTAGAGAAAGCTATATTTCATAAGTGTGATTTACAATTAACAGTTTTTATAAACAATAATTTAAAGAAAGCAAATTTTGAAACTTCAAAAAACTATTTAATTGATCCCAAACAAAATGACATAGAAAAGGCTTTATTCTCTCTACCTGAAGCTTTGAGTTTCTTAAGTTTATTACCTATAAAAATCAAATGAAATTACTTTGCTTATTGCACTAATTCAAAAGAAGTATATGTGCTATAATAGAGCAAAAAATTTAAAGAGAAATTATGAAAAATATTGATAAAGATATTTTAGAACATTTTGAACAAATTAAAATCTATAGAAGACATATTCACTCTAACCCTGAAGTTGGCCCTGAACAACCACAAACAGTAGAGTATGTAAAGTCTCAATTTAAAGGGCTTGAAGATATAGTAATAACTCATGGTTTAGAAAAAGCAGGATTAGTAGTAGATATTTTATGTGCAAAAAAGGGAGAAACTATAGCTTTTAGAGGTGATATGGATGCTTTAAATCTATGTGAATCTAGTGAAGAAATACATCTTCCTAAAAAAGAGAGTTTTCGTTCAAAAGATGAAACAAAAATGCATGCTTGTGGTCATGATATGCATACAGCTATTTTAATAGGCTTTGGGCAAATTATTTATAAAAATAGAAATAAGTTAAAAGGTAAAGTAAGGCTTCTTTTCCAACCTGGAGAAGAAGGTTATGGTGGAGCAAAGCAGATGGTAGATGCTGGATATCTTGATGGGGTTAAAAATGTTTTTGCATTACATTGTTGGCCAAATCTTGAAGTAGGGCAAATAGGTTTACGAAAAGGAGCTTATTTTGCATCTGTAAATCACTTTATAGTTAAAGTTTCTGGTATAGGAGGACATGGAGCCAGTCCTGAAAAGGCAAGTGATCAAGTACTTGCAGTAAGTGCTATGATTACAAATCTTCAGTCTATATTATCAAGAAGATTAAGTGGACTAGACCAAAGAGTTTTATCAATTGGCTATGTAAATGCTGGAAATCAAAACTCAACTGGAGTTTTACCCTCAATTGCCAAGTTTGGAGGAACTTTTAGAACTTTTGATGTTAAAGTTCAAGAGAAAATAAAAGAAGAGTTAAAAAATATTTGTGAATATACAGCAAAAACAGTCCATCCTTCTTGTGAAGTAGAAATAGAATATACAAATGAGTATCCTCAAACTATAAACAATGATGAGGTTGTAGAAAATCTTGGTAATGTTTTTTCAGAGTTTATTGAATCTAATAATTTATTTAAAGAGTATATTCCAACTTTAGGAGCTGAAGATTTTTCTTATATGCTTCAAAAAGTTCCTGGAGCACTTTTTTTATTAGGAGTTACTCCTAAAACAAGAGAAGAGAGCAGAAGAGTTTTTTTACATCATCCAGCTTTTGACCCTGATGAGGAAGCTTTACTTTATGGAGTTCAAGCTTTTAAAAAGATAGCTTTTAATTTGATGTCTTAATTTTATTTGCAATAATGTTCTATCCAAATAAAAAATAGTTTGTTAGACTGTTTCTTTTATAAAAGAAGGTAGATAGAATGAAATATGAAGCAATTAAAATAAAAGATAAATATCAGTTTGAAGAACAATGGCAAGCTTATGTAATAGCTCAAATGAATGATTATGAGTTTAAAATTGCAAGAGTTGAAGGTGAGTTTATTTGGCATGACCACAAAGATACAGATGAAGTTTTTATTATCATAGAAGGTGAGCTTGATATAGAGTTTCGTGATGGGAAGGTTAGTTTAGAAGAGGGTGATATGTATGTTATTCCAAAAGGAGTTGAACATAAACCTCTTGCTAAAAAAGAGTGTAAAATAATGCTTGTTGAACCAAAAGGTGTAGTAAATACAGGCGATGAAGAGAGTGAATTTACTGTAAAGCCAAGATCTTATGTTTAATATTTAAATTTTCTTTGAGCATAGTTTTATATAATATAAGAGATTATTATACAAAAGAGTTAAACTATGAATAGAAAAAGAGTATTGATTGTAGGTTCAAGTAGAGGAATAGGCGAAGAAATAGTTAAATATTGCTCATCTAAAGAGTATGAGGTTTATGGAGTATCAAGAAGTAAAAGTGAAAATTGCATTTGGATTAAAGCTGATATTTCAAAGCCTGAAGCAATTGAATTAATAAAAGAAAAAATTCAAGACTTAACAATTGACCTATTGATTTTTTCAAGTGGAATTTGGGAAAATTATGGTTTTACACAAGAGTTTGATTTTAGAAAAACAAGCTATGAAGAGAGTCTTAATATAATGGCTGTAAATCTTATTGCTCCCATTGAGATTAGCAAAGCAATAAGTAAAAATCTAGCTTTAAGTCCAAATCCAAGAGCTATATATTTAGGAGCTTTGAGTGGTCTTGAGAACTTAGGTTCTTCACAAGTGGCTTATAGTTCTAGTAAGTTTGCTCTAAGAGGAGCCATTCAAGGACTAAGAAAGGCTTTAAAAGAAGAGAATATAGGTTTTACTGTAATAAACCCAGGAAATGTAGGAACAAAAGAAGTTCTACAAGATATAAAAGAAGGAAGGTTTACACAGCAAACTCCTATTCCTATATCAGATATAATCTCATCAATAGAGTTTATATCTAATATCTCTTCAAGTGTAGAAATAGGTGATATTAATTTAATTCAAAAATAAAAAGTTTTAAAAGATATGTTATGGATAAGTTTATATATAAAAATAGATTAGATATTACAGCACTCTCTGCAAAAATGCAGAAGTTTTCATATAAAAAGCATGCACATGAAGAGTATGCTTTAGGAGTTACTTTAAATGGAATTCAAAAGTATTATCTTGATGGCTCAAATTTAAAATCCTATAAAAATGGAGTAATGCTTTTCAATCCAGAACAATTACATGATGGACAAGCAGGTTCTAAAGAAGAGTCTTTAGATTATGTAATGGTATATATTAAACCAGAGCTTTTTTTAGAAGCAATTGGAAAAAAAGAGATTGTTAAATTTACTTCATCAATTGTGTATGATGAAAAACTAAAACAAGATATTTATAACCTATCTTATGCAATTTTAAATAAAAAAGATTTAGCTTTGTGTAATGAACTTTTGTTGAATCTTACAGATAATTTCTCTTCTCAAGATTTTATTATTGATTATAAAAAAGAGAATCTACAAGTAAAAAAAGCAAAAGAGATGATATATTATGAATTAAATGATGTATTAAATATTGATGAAATCTCACAAGAGTTAAATCTTACAAAGTTTCAGTTTATTCGTATGTTTAAAGCAAATACTGGAATTACACCATATCAGTTTTTTTTAAATTGTAAGGTAATCCATTCAAAGAAATATTTAGAGCATACAAAAGATATTTATGCGACTATTGTTGAGTATGGTTTTTCTGATATTTCACATTTTAATAGACATTTTAAAAGGGTGTATGGGATTACACCTTATGAGTATTTATTATCTTTGTCTTAAAAAACTAGACACTAGAAAGTGTCTAGTTTCTTATATTAAGCGTTGAAATCAAAAGTATCAATATGCTCTTGAATATGTTGATCTAACATTATCTTATATTCTTTAACAAAATAATCAACTACTTTTTGTTTTTCTTCTGCCATTGCTTCTGCTGATTCAAATTCACAGGCTGCTATCCAAGCGTTAAATCTAGCTGCTCCAAAAAGAAAAGAAGCACTTGCTTCTGCTGGTGTTGTTGTATCATCAATTTGATTGTTTGCTAAAATAATATGTTCGTCTGCTCTTTTTACAAATGCTTCTTTGTGTTCCATAAGTCAATGTCCTTATCTATTTTATTTAGGTAAAAAATATTTTACCTAAATTTAGTTATAGATATTTTAATAAAAGCTTAAATATCCATTTTTTTTAATTAAAGCTACTATCCTTCTCAATAAATATAGAGTCTAATGTCCTCTTCCTAACATTTCTGTCGCTTCTGTAATAATTAAAAAACCATTTGGATCTGTTTCTTTAATCATTTTTCTTAAGAGTTGTAGTTTCCCCACTTTGACCACAATTAGAATCATTTTCTTATCTTGTCCTTCAAAAAGTCCATCACCTTTAATTATTGTTCCTTCTGGTCCTAGCTCTTCTCTAATTTTTACTTTTAGTTCTTCTGTTTTTTCAGTTACTAAGTAGACAACTTTTTTATTTAATCTTCCTGTAAGTATCATATCAATTACTCTTGCAGATATATAAATACTTACAATACTCCATAGAACTCTTGCATTGTCATCAAATATAAATAAAGATGAGAGAATAATCATTGAATCGATAACAAGTATAACTATACCTGGTTTTATTTCACTTTTAGAAGCTATTATTCTTGCAATAATTGTAGAACCTCCTGCACTAGCATTTCCTTTTATTACAAGCGCTAAACCAAGACCTACAAAGATTCCACCAAATATTGAAGAAAGGATAATATCTTCTACAAAAGGTTTAATATTAACTATTTTATCAAAGAAATCAATGAATAAAGAGATTAATACAATAGTAATTACAGTTCTTATTGCAAAAGTTTTTCCTAGATATTTCCATCCTACTATAAGTAATGGAAGGTTTACAGCAGCAATTAATGTACCAATAGAAAAAGAAGTAATATAGTATAAAAGTAGTGAAAGACCAGCTGTTCCACCAGTAATAATCTTATTTGGTGCGAAAAAGCTAGTTACAGCAAGTGCTAAGACTATACTTCCAATAGTAATAAATAAATAGTTTTTTAATTCTTCATTTTTTAACAAATTTAGTTCCTAATATGAAATAGAGTTTGAATTTTAGCGATTTTAATGTAATAAATAGATTACTTACAGGTGATTGAATTTAAAGGAGGGTAATTAATTAGTACTTATAAAAAGGTCAAACTTTGAAGTTTGACCTTTTCAATGAAGTATTAGACAGTTTTTAACTTATCTTGCTTTTCATTTAAATTATCAATGATTACTGCACAAGCAGCATCACCTGTGATATTTAAAGCAGTTCTTGCCATATCAAAGATTCTATCAAGTGCAAAAAGTAGTGGTAACCCTTCAATTGGAATACCAGCTGCTAATAATACAGCAACAACTAAGAACGATGGTCCAGGAACACCTGCTTGACCAATAGCTCCGATAGTAGCAGTAAAG
Organism: uncultured Campylobacterales bacterium; assembly: GCA_947494995.1. Classification (GTDB taxonomy): domain Bacteria; phylum Campylobacterota; class Campylobacteria; order Campylobacterales; family Arcobacteraceae; genus Halarcobacter. The sequence goes on from CANLWY010000008.1 coordinate 30,340, forward strand.
ATAATAGCTGCATATCCTGCAAATCCTAAATCAATATTATACATTTGCGCAAAGAAAACTGCTACAAGTCCATAATAAATGGCATTTCCACTCATATTAATTGTTGCCCCAAGAGGTAAAACAAATGATGTAGTAGATTTAGAAACATTTAAATCTTCTTCACAAGTTTTCATTGTAACAGGAAGAGTAGCCATAGATGAAGCAGTTGATAAGGCAACAACTTGTGGTTTTTTCATAGCAGAAATAAAGTCAGATACTTTTGTATTTGAGAACAGTTTTATTAGTAATGGATAGAATAAAAAACCATATAATAATAAAGAACCAATATATACAACAAATAGCTTACCAACAAGTCCTAACATATCAAATCCATATGTACCAATAGAGTCAGCCATAAGACCAAATACACCAATAGGCGCAAGTAACATTACAATAGTAACCATCCAAATTAGAGCTTGAATTAATCCTTCTAATCCATTAATAAGTGGTTCACTTTTTTCTTTTGGAATTTTAGAAATAGCAACACCAAGGAATAGACAAAATACTAAGATTTGTAGAATATTTGCATCCATAAGTGATTGGAAGATATTAGTTGGAATCATTCCAATTAATGTATCCATTGCACTTGGAAGTGCACCTTTATCAGCATATTGGTTTGAGAACATGTGTTCAACACTACTTAAATCAAGTCCAACACCAGGTTTGAAGATTTCTCCTGCAAATAAAGCAAGTGCAACTGCAAAAGCAGAAGTTCCTAAGAAGAAAATAATCGTTCCTATACCAACCCTACCAGCACTAGGGCTATCACTTAAGTTAGCAGCTCCTGAGATAATTGAAATTACAATTAATGGAATAACCAACATCTTAATTAGATGAATAAATATTGTACCTAATGGTGCAAATATTGAAGCATCTTTCCCCATCATAAATCCAACAAGGGTACCTAATATCATGGCAATAATGATTTGAATACCAATGTTTTTAACTAATGATTTTTTTTTCATGAACATCCTTTCATTGTTTGTAACTATTCTATAATCATAAAGAGGGTAAAAAGTGTGCAATCTTAAAAATATCTTTAAAAAAAATATTAAATTTACAGTTTTAAGTTTAATATTACATGGTTTTTGTAAAACTTCACCTATGAAAGAAAAAATATATTTATTACCAGGTCTTATGACTGATGAAAGATTGTGGAGCAGATTAGTTCCTTTTTTAGAAGAGAAATATGAATTAGTACATATTTCTCTTCCTTTAACAGATAACTTTGATGAGGCTTCAAACAAGTTAGAAAAAATATTTAAAGAAGAGCAAATAAATTTATTAGGTTTTTCTTTAGGCGCATACCTAGCTTGTTACTTTACTGTAAATAATCCTTCTAGAGTAAAAAGACTTTTTTTACTTGCAGGAACACCAGGAGCTATGAATAAAGATGAAATTGAGAAAAGAAAGCAAACTTTATTACATATGAATAACTTTGGTTTCAAAGGGCTTTCTCATAAAAAAGTTTTAACTTTAATAGAAGAAGTAAATCATAATGATGAGGAACTAATAGATATAGTAAAAAATATGTTTTCAGATTTGGGTTCTGAGGTTTATACTGTACAAATGAAATCAACTTTTAACAGAAAAGATATTTCAGAAAAGTTAATTTCACTAGATTTACCAATATATTTCTATTATAGTACTGAAGATAGATTATTAAGCCATAGGGTTTTAAAGAATTTTACTAAAGAGCATAATCATATAAGTATTAACTCTCGAGTTGGAACAAGTCACATGGTCTCACTAGAGTCACCTAGTGAGCTTGCAGAACAAATTGAAAATTGGATGAGGTTTAGTATTTAGCTAAAACCTCTATTAGATGAAAACCAAACTGAGTTTTTATAGGACCAATGATTCTATTTATTTGAGTATCTTTAGAAAAGATTACATTATCAAACTCTTTTACCATTTCTCCTTTTGAAAAAGTACCTAAAGAACCACCTCTTTTACCTGATGGGCATTTTGAATGTTTTTTAGCAGCTTTTTCAAAAGTTATATCTTCTTTTATAATCTCTTTTTTTAATTTTCTAGCTAATTTTTCATTATTTAATAGAATATGTCTCGCACTTGCTTTACTCAATTTAAATCCTTTATTTAGCGTTATTATACCTTTCTATTTCTTTGACACTATTAACAGCAGCAGGTAATAAAGCCTCACTAAGTGCAGGATGAATATATAACATCTCTTTTAAATGTCTTATATCATTGTCTATATGCATAATTGATAATACTTGATGCATCATTGTAGAACTTTCAGGACCAATCATATGACAACCAAGAATTTCATAACTTTTTGGATTTACGATAAATTTTGTAACTGGGTATTCAAGTCTTGTAGACATAGCTTTTGCACTAGCTAACCAATTTGTGCTACTTATTATATATTCGATATTTTGCTCTTTTGCAATTACCTCAGTAATTCCAACACTTGCAATTTCTGGTTCAGTAAATACTGCATGGGGCATATATTTAAAGTTTAATGGTTCTTTTACATCTTCAAGTAAAATTTTTCCAAGATGATTTACTTCATATGCTGCCGCATGTTGTAACATGTGTTCTCCTGAAGCATCACCGACTACATATACTCCTTTTGCAGTTGTTTGAAAGAATTCATCTCTTTTGATAAATCCTCTTTCATCAAGTTCAATAGAGGTGTTTTGAAGATTAAGAGTGTCTGCATTTGATTCTCTTCCAGTTGCATACAATAAAGCTTCACTTGTATGTTTTATTAATTCTTCTGTTCCAGATTTTTTTAAAATTAAATCAAAAGTATTGTTATCATATTTTATTGTTTCAATTGTTGTATCAAAATTGATATCTATATTTTTTGAAAACTCTTCTTTAAAAATAGTAGATATATCATGATCTTCATTTTTTAGAATACTTTGACTTCTTACTAAGAGTTTTGTTTTTATTCCAACTGCATCAAAAAAGTTTGCAAGTTCACAAGCAATGAAACCTGAACCAACAATTGTAATTGATTTTGGAACTTTTCCTTTTAGTGGAAATATATCATCACTTGTCCAAGCTTTTCCATGAGGAGCTTTAATTGGTTTTGTTCCTGTTGCTATTACAATTTTTGGAGCACTTAACTTTTCATCATTTACTCTTATAATGTTATTCGAAATAAAAGAGCCTTCTCCTCTGTAGATAGTTAAATTTTCATTAAATCTATTCTCATATCTTGAATCAATTTTTGATACATAATTATTTGTTTCTTCAAAAATTTTTTCTATATTAATACTATTTATTTGAGCATCTATAAAATGTCTGTTTGAATCTTTAATAGCACGTGCAACATGAGCGTAACCAATAAGTAATTTTGATGGGACACAACCTCTATTTGGGCAAGTACCTCCAAGTGTTGACTTTTCTATTAAAGCAACCTTTTTCCCTGCCTTTCCTGCAGCAATAGCAAGATTGCTTGCTCTTCCTCCTCCAATAATAATTAAATCAAATTCTTTCATAATATATAGCCTTTTTTAAATTGATTTGGTATTATATAAGATAAATATTTACTTTTTGTGTATTGAGTTTATAAGGGATTTAATGTTTAGAGTTCTATTTTTAGTTTTTATTCCAATTTTTATGTTTTCAAAGACTGTAATTAATTCTAAAACAGTTCATTATGATATCTATCCTGAATCAAAAGAGGATTTGAAAAGAGCATTGTTTGCAAAAACACCTATTATATTAGGTGGTAGAAAATATTTAGGAGTAACTCGTTGGGATATGAATTTAGAGTATGAAGCAATAAAAAAAGATAATCGTTGCAAAGCAATAAATATAAAAACAGTTACAAAAATATTGATAATATTACCAAGAATAGCAAAAGGACATAAAACAAGTTACAACACAAAGAGTAGTTTTAGAATATTTTATAATAAAGTAAAAAAACATGAGCATAAACATGAATATTATATAATTCAAGCAGCAAAAGAGATTGATAGAAAAATCAATAAAATTAAAATTCAAGATAATTGTATAAAGTTAAAAGAAAAGTTTGATAAAGAGTTTAATAAGATAATAAAAAAGTATAATAAAAAGAATGAAAGATTTGATGATGAAACAGTACGTAAATATAATCCAAATGCAGAATTGGATAGTTATATTCATTAAGAGTTTGAAAAATTAAGGATTGTTTGTTATAATTATAAAAATTATAAAAAAGGACGTTTATGAAAAAGCTTTGTTTAGTTTTTTTACTTATCTTTTCTCCACTTATTTTACTTGCAAAAGTAGATGTTACAAAAAAAGTTGCATATTATAATATTAACCCAAAGAGTAAAAAAGATATAAAAAGTGAGCTATTAAAAAAAACACCTGTAAAAAAAGCTGGTAAAAAAAGATACGCAAATACTACATGGAGTATATATCCAAGTTATGAATTTAAAGGTGCTTGTAGGGTTACAAAGGTATTTATTGAGCTTAATATCACAACTGTTTTACCAAGACTTAATCCTAAGAAAAATATTAAGTATAGTGTAAAGAGTCCTTTCCAAAAGTTTGAAAGAAAGCTTACTTCTTATCAAAAAAGTCATGAAAAATTTGCAATTCAAGCGGCAAAAGAGATTGAAAAAAAAGTGCTATCTTATGGGGCTCCAAAAAATTGTGATCAGATGAAAAAAGATAGAAGAAAAGCTATTAAAAGAATAAACAATAAATATAAAAGAAAAAGTGCTGATTTAGACAAAAAGACAGATTTTGGTCGCAAAAAAGGCGTAAAAATATAATATCTTTTAGGAGGTATTAAAATATGTATAGAGTTTTACTTTCAATAGTTTTATTATTTCCTATAATAGGTTTTTCTGAAACTATACTCAAGTTTAGTAGCGAAGGTATGAATATGAAGCTTGAAAAAGTAGCTTCTAATCTTGGTGTTGTTTGGGGAATGAGCTTTATTTCTAAAAATAGACTTGTTTTTACTCTAAAAAGAGGCAAAATAGGTATCTTAAATCTTGATACTAAAAAGATAAACTATCTTAAAAATACTCCCAAAATTTTATATAATGGACAAGGTGGGTTACTCGATGTACAAGCTTCACCAAGTTTTAAAAGTGATAAACTACTATTCTTTACGTATGTTAAAAAAGTAGCAGGTGAGGGTGTAACAGTTTTAGCCCAAGCCAAACTTTTAGATAATAATCTAAAAAATTGGAAAGAATTATTAGTTACAAAATCTGCGACAGACACTTCTAGACACTTTGGAAGTAGAATTACTTTTGATGAAAAAGGACATATCTTTTTTTCTGTAGGAGATAGAGGATATAGACCAAATGGCCAAAATTTAAAAACTCATGCAGGTTCTATTCTTAGATTAAATAGCGATGGTACAATTCCTAATGATAACCCTTTTATTTATAAAAAAGATAGATTGTCTGAAATCTACTCTTATGGACATAGAAATCCACAAGGAGTATTTTTTGATAAGAAAACAAAACAACTTTGGATAATAGAACATGGACCAAGAGGTGGAGATGAAATAAATCTAATTAAAAAAGGTGCAAATTATGGTTGGCCTATAATCTCTTATGGAAAAGAGTATTGGAATCCTCTTCATGTAGGAGAAGGGACACATAAAAAAGGAATGGAACAACCAGTAAAATATTATGTTCCATCTATTGCGCCAAGTTCTCTTATAGTGTATAGGGGCAAAAATTTTCCTAAATGGAATGGAAATCTTCTTTCTGGAGCACTTAAACTTAGGCATTTAAACAGAATAGTTTTAGATGAAAATAATAAGTTTGTAAAAGAGGAAAGATTGTTAAAAGGTTTAGGGGAAAGAATAAGAAATGTAATAGAATCTCCTACTGGATATTTATTTATTTCTACTGATAATGGGAATATTTATAGTATAAAAAATGAATAAGTATTCAATTCTTTTTAAAAACTTAAAAAATTTAATTAATATTTAAAAAACAACATACTATAATTTTTTCTAATATTTCAATATTAGGAGAGATTATGAAATTTGTTAAAGGATTACTAGTAGTTGCACTAGCAACAACACTATTACAAGGTGCTGAAAAAAAAGTAAGCCCTGTTATGAAAGCTTGGAAAGCACAAGTTAAAGAAGCAAAGGCTTCTGTTACAACAATTACTCCAAAAGAGTTAATGTCTTGGAATAAAAGTAATAAAAAATTTGTTTTACTTGATGTTCGTGAGCCAGCAGAAGTTGAAGCAGGTAGAATTGAAGCAGAAACATTTAAAAAGATTCCAAGAGGGTTAGTTGATGTATTAGTTGCAAAAGCAGGAGCATTAAAACCTGATCAAGTAGTTGTTGTATATTGTAAAAAAGGTGCAAGAGGTGCATTAGCTGGTAAAACACTTAAAAGTTTAGGATTTAAAAATGTATATAATCTTAAAGGTGGTATTCTTGGTTGGATAAAAGCTGAAATGCCAATTGTAAATTCTTTAGGAACTTTTAAATCAGTACCTTATAAATTAACAGGCGTTTCTGAAGACTAAAATAAGAAAAAGGGTAAAAGCAGTTTTGCTTTTACGCTTTTACTTCTTCTTGAAGGTTTTTAGGCGTACATTTTTTTGTAATTATACATGTTGGACAAAAATCTACAATCCCTGCAATTAATGGTAGAATCCCTAAATAAAACCATACAATTCCAGTGTAAATACCAATTGCAATAAGAACAACACCAATTATAATTCTAAACTTTCTACAGAAGTTTCTAAATTTGTCAAACTTATTCATTTATAACATTCCTTAATAATTTAATATAATTATAACTTATAAAACTTAGCTTTTTTTTAATAAAAAAAGTTAATAAAAACTTATATTTATTATATCATTGTTTTTTTATTGCTACTATACTAAGTTATAATTTCAAAAAGTTTGAAGGATGTATATGAAAAGTAGTGAGCAAATTAAAAAAGAGTTTGCAAAAGTAATATTAAATGCAAAAATAGCAGCTGGAATATTTTTTGCACTTTTAACTCCAAGTATTGTAATAATAGTAAAAGAAATTGAGACAGTTTTTGGGCAAGACCAAGATTTTTGGTTTAGAGCTGGAATTGCTGGATTTGTAATATATATGGGGTTTACAATATTTTTATGGAAGTGTCCAAAGTGTGGTAAGTTTCCTGGGCGTGGTTGGTTTAGGAAAGAGTGTCAAAGTTGTGGAGTGGAACTAAGTTAGTTCATCTCCACTTTATTATCTATGTTAATCTCTTGATGATTTATATTTGATTGATAAACAAGAACTTCAACACCTTCTTTTGTAACTTCTTTAAAAGCTTCATAATACTTTTTATCTATTTCATTAGCAATTCTAAAATTTGCTTTATCTGTTCTTTGAATGATATAAAGCATAACAGCTCTATGCCCTTCTTTTACCATATCTCTTAGTTCATTTAAGTGTTTTGTTCCTCTAGTTGTAACAGCATCAGGAAAGGCAAGTGAGTCTTCAAGTTTTAAGCTTACACTTTTTATTTCAACATAACACTTTTTATTTTCATTTTCAAGTAAAATATCGATTCTAGAGTTTTGACCATATTTTTGTTCTGGTTTTAAAGAAGTATATCCTTGAAGTTCCTTAATTGTTCCATTTTCAATTGCTTCAATTGCAATTTTATTTGCAACACCTGTATTTGTACAAATAAGATGTTCACCCATTTTCGTAAGTTCTAAAGTATATTTTAGTTTTCTTTTTGGATTATCATGAAAACTAACCCAAACAGGACAGTTTTCTTCAATACAAGATGTCATAGCACCAGAGTTAGGCACATGTGCAGTTATCTCTTGGCCATCTTCTAGAATAATATCTGCTAAAAACCTTTTATATCTTTTTGTTAAATTACCTTTTATTAGATTAGGAAATTGCATACTCTATTACCTTTTTTACATATTTTTCTTTTCTCATGCCTACTAGAATTCTTGTAATATACTCTTTTTCTTTTAGAAAATTTATTGCACTTTTATCCATAGGCTCAGGGATAAATAGCTCTTTTGCCGTTTTCTCAGAAATTTTTTGTTTAATTCTATTTTTATATTTTTCAATAAAGTTATTTACTATCTCATAATATTTTGAATCAAGATTTACATTTTTTACAATATAAGGTAAAACTTGATATTCAATAATATCATCCACATCTCCAGCCCATCTGTACTCATCTTCTATGTTAATTATTTGATTTATTACTTCTTGAAGGGCTTCATTTGGTATATCTCTTAGCTCCTTTAGAGTTTTTTCATAATCTTGCGGCTTATCATAACTAGCAAGTCTAATCATCTGATTACCTTTAAAAGAGTTAAGTGGTCTATTTATATGAACTTCTAAGCCATTTTCATATGCCCACTTTGCACACTTTTCTCCATCTAATTCAAATATATTCATAGGAAGTTGTATTACTTTTAGATGATGTTTTTCTCCTGCAATCTCTTTTGCATAATCAATTAAATTTTTATACTCTAAGAAATGTATATCTGTTTCTTTTTTGGAAAAAGAGTTTGAGCTAATTCCATAAGCTTTGATTTTTCCCTCTTTTACTTTTTCTTCAAGTAATACAAAGGCTTTTTTTATTCTATCTTGCATAATTGATTGAAAGTTTGAAATTGCACTTGCAATCATTCCTTGTTTTATCTCTTTCATTAAGTAATATTCAGGATTGTGAAGTAAATATACATTAATATAGTCTGTGTTAAGTCTATCTAAGGATCTATCAATTTGATCACTTAAAAAATTTGGATGTATACTATGTAAGCAGTGTTCATCATAAAATACTAAATCTTCTACTTTAAACCCATCTTGTACTCTTTTTAGGTTTTCTCCTTGGATATATCCACCTTTTGAAACAATAGTAAATTCTTTTCTATCTCTTTTTTTTAGTACTTGTCCTATTAGTTCTTCCGCTTGTCCGTGCATATAGTTTGATGATGTATCAATATGTCTAATACCATTGTTAAGGGCATATTCTAAAGCCTCTTTATGACTTGGACTTTGAAATGTTGTTCGGTATGTTCCAAAAGCAAATTTATCTAGCATTATAACTCCTAGTTTTAAAAATGTATTTTTACTAAAGAGTTCTTAGAAAGGCATTTAAAGGTATAAATAATATAATAGCATCAAGATAAGTCAAGGGGTTTATAAATAGTGCAAAAAGATTTGATTAGTGAGTTTGGATATAAAAAATTTGTAAAAGAGTTTAAGAATCTAGCAGAAGTAGAAAAACCATATTGGGTAAAAGAGAAAGAAATAGCTGCACAACATGGAGATAGAAGTGAAAATGCAGAGTATATTTCAGCAAAAGAGATGATAAGAAATATAGATAAACGTCTTAGATTTTTAGAAAAGATTATTAACAATTCAAATGTTATTGATACTACAAAAATTCCTCATGTAAAAGTAAATTTTGGCTCAGAAGTAAAGGTTTTTGATTTAAATAGTGAAGAAGAAAAAACTTTTATTATAGTAGGAACAAAAGAGACAAATCCTAGTGAAAATAAAATATCAAATAAATCTCCTTTAGGTAAAACTTTGCTTGGTAAGAGTGTAGGTGAAGATTTTGAGTTTAAGATAAACGATGAACTCTTTGAATATGAAATTTTAAAAGTGAAAATGTATGAATTTGAATGATTTAAAAAATATAATTGAAAATAATTTAGAAAATAAAAATGAAGAGTTTAAAAGACTTTTTCATGGACGTGGTAATTTTTATGAACACTATAATTATCTAACAATTGATTCTATTGATAGAGTTTTTTTTGTCTCTTTTTTTGATGAAGCAGAAAAGGAAGAATTATTAATTAAATTTCTTGTAGATATTGGCAAAGAGAATAGTTTCGAAACATTTGTAGTTCAAAGAAGATATTTAGAAAAAGCACCAAGTGAAGTTATCTTTGGGAGTTTAAATGATAATTTAAAAGCAATTGAAAATAAATTACAATACTCTATAAGTTTTTCAAATAGAAATATTGGAATATTTCCTGATATGAAAATTGGAAGAGAGTATATTAGAGATATTTCTAGAGATAAAAATGTATTAAATCTTTTTTCTTATACTTGTGCTTTCTCAGTAGTTGCAATTGCTGGTGGAGCAAGACAGGTTGTTAATGTAGATATGGCAAAAGGTGCTTTAACAACAGGACGAGTAAATCATCATTTAAATGATTTAGATACAAAAAAAGTTAAGTTTTTACCTTATAATATTTTAAAATCATGGAGTAGAATTAAAAAAGATGCTCCCTATGATATTATTATTATAGACCCACCTTCTTTTCAAAAAGGAAGTTTTGCTGCAACTAAGGATTATGAAAAGATAATTAAGAGGCTAGATCAATTAGCAGCAGATGATTGTATTGTCTTATCTTGTTTAAATGCCCCTGAGTTAGATACTACTTTTATAAAAGAGTTATTTGCAAAAAATGCGCCAGAGTTTAAATATGAAAGAAGATTATCAAACCTAGATAGCTTTCCTACAAATAATGATGAAAAGAGTCTAAAAAACTTAATTTTTAAAAGGAATAAAAATGCTTGATGCTAAAATCTGTCCATTTTGCAAACAAGATAATAATTGTCAAGCTCACGTACCAAACAATAATTGCTGGTGTAATGAAATAAAAGTCCCTTTAGAGTTAAGAGATTTAGTTCCTGAAGAGTTAAAAATGAAAAGTTGTATATGCAAAGACTGTATACAATTATATAAGAGTGAAAAAGTTAAATTTACGAATAAGTATCTATTATAATTCATAAAAATTTCATAAAACAACTAATGTGTAACTAAAATACAACTAATACATAATCTATCTTAAAAAAAATCTTTGTTATAATCTTAAGTTTTAAAATTAACTAGTAGGATTTATCTATGAAAGATAACAAGGGTATTGTTGCAAAATTTGCAAATGGAAATCTAGTATTTCAAATACTAGTAGGTATTGTTTTAGGTGTAGTTGTGGCTATGATTTCAAAGGAATTAGCCATGTCACTTTCTATTTTGGGAACGCTTTTTGTAGGAGCATTAAAGGCTATTGCACCTATTTTAGTTTTTGTTTTAGTTGCAACGGCAATTGCTACAAAAGAAGTTGGTGTTCAAACAAATATGAAGCCAATTGTTGTTTTATATTTAGTAGGAACTTTCCTTGCAGCACTTATAGCTGTTTTAGCAAGTTTTCTTTTCCCTGTAGAACTTGTTCTTATTGATGCATCACAAAAAGTGTTAACTCCACCAGATAGTGTTATAGATGTATTAAAAACTGTTTTATATAATATGGTAGATAATCCAGTGAATGCACTACAAACTGGTAACTTTATTGGTATTTTAGTTTGGGCTATTGCTATTGGTTTTGCAATGCACTATAGTTCAACAGAGACAAAAAAAGTATTTTTTGATGTATCAACAGGTATAACAAAAATTGTTAAATTTATTATTAGATTAGCACCTTTTGGTATTTTTGGTCTAGTTGCAAATACTTTTGCACAAACTGGTTTTGCTGCACTTTTAAGTTATTCAAAACTTTTACTTGTGTTAGTTGGAACGATGTTATTTATAGCACTTATTGTTAATCCTATTATTGTATTTATTAAAACGAAAAAGAATCCTTTTCCACTTATTTTTACTTGTTTAAGAGAGAGTGGAATTACTGCATTTTTTACTAGAAGTTCAGCTGCAAATATTCCAGTGAACTTAAATTTATGTAAGAAGTTAAATCTTCATGAAGATACATATTCAATCTCTATTCCTTTAGGAGCTACAACAAACATGGCTGGGGCTGCTGTTACTATTACAGTTTTAACACTTGCTACTGTACATACTCTTGGAATGAGTATAGATCTTGGTACGGCTTTACTTCTATCAATTGTATCAGCACTTGCTGCTTGTGGTGCATCTGGAGTTGCTGGTGGTTCTTTATTACTTATTCCTTTAGCTTGTTCTTTATTTGGAATTTCAAATGATATTGCACTTCAAGTAGTTGCAATTGGATTTGTTATCGGTGTTGTTCAAGACTCTATGGAAACAGCACTTAATTCTTCAACTGATGTAATTTTTACAGCAGCTTGTCATAAAGAAGATTAGACTTACTTTTAACTAAACTGCTTCTCAAACTTTAGTTTGAAAAGCAGTTTTTCTTTTTATCTATTTTATTAAAAAACTTTGCTAAAATCCAACAAATTATATTTTAGGGATGAAATTATGATAGAAAAAAATCGTTGGCTTATGGCTCTTGCTGCTGTTGGAGTTCATATCTGTATTGGGTCTGTTTATGCTTGGAGTGTATATGTAAATCCAATTCAAGAGCAGATGAATTGGTCTTTAACGGATGTAACAATCTCTTTTAGTATTGCAATCTTCTTTTTAGGACTTTCTGCTGCACTTATGGGTAAATTTGTAGAGAAAAATGGTCCTAGAGTATCTGCTCTTATTTCAGCTTCTTTATTTGGTCTTGGAACTATGGGATCAGGTCTTGCAATAATGATGGAATCAAAAATGTTACTATACTTCTTTTATGGAGTTTTAGGTGGCTGTGGACTTGGAATAGGATATATCTCTCCTGTATCAACACTTGTAAAATGGTTTCCAGATAAAAGAGGAATGGCTACTGGACTTGCAATTATGGGATTTGGTTTTGCTTCAGCTATTTGGGGGCCTACAATTAAGGTCTTGATAGAAAAAGCAGGTATTGCTTCTACCTTTCTTATTTTAGGTGCTATCTATTTTGTTGTGATGTTTTTATCTGCATTATATTTGGAAAAACCAGAAGAGGGTTATTTACCTAAAAAGTTTAAGAAAAAACTTGAATCTGGTAAAAAGAAAATGAAAAAAGATTTATCTAATTTAACTGTTAATGAGGCAATAAAAACTCCTAGATTTTATGGTCTTTGGATTATGCTTTTTATAAATGTTACTTGTGGTATTGCTATTATTGGAGTTGCTTCACCTCTTTTACAAGAAGTTGTAGGTATTTCTGCATTAGCCGCAGCCGCCGCAGTTGGTTTAATGGGAATATTCAATGGTGCAGGAAGAATTTTCTGGGCTTCATTATCTGATTTATTAACTAGGCCTGTTGTATATATAATCTTTTTTGCTACACAAGCAGTAGCTTTTTATATGTTGCCTTCAATCACTGAAATCGTAATCTTTCAAGTTGTATTATACTTTATTATGTCTTGTTATGGTGGTGGTTTTGCCTCAATACCAGCGTATATTGGAGATATCTTTGGAACAAAAGAGTTAGGAGCTATTCATGGATATATTTTAACTGCTTGGGCAGCAGCAGGACTTGTAGGCCCACTTATTATTTCAATTGTAAAAGATATGACAGGAAGTTATGCTCAAACTTTATATGTATTTGCAGGATTTTTCTTAATTGCATTAGTTGTATCTATTATGATGTTATCTAATATAAGAAAAATTAAAAAGCAGAATTTCTAACCTTTTATTAGGTTAGAAACTCTGTTTTAAAATTAAAGCTAATTTTTTATTAGTCTTTCTTTTCTTCTTTTTCTTCAATAATTTCATAAAACCTATAATTTGCATTGAATCCTACTACGGATTCTATTATTGATTCATCTTTGTAACTTACAAAATGTATTGTTGGCACATATCTAGTATCAAATTTTTCAGGATATTTGTCTTGACTTGAGTTTAACATTAGGGAGATATAGTGTTTATCTACTATCTCTTCTGTATATTCTGTTCCTAGTACTTCTTCTTTTAGTTTGTCACACCAAGGGCAATAGTCTGAGATTAGAACTAGAACTATATCTTTTTTTTGTTTTTTTGCTTTTTTTATTGCTTCTTTATAGTTTGTTTCATATCCAAACTCTTTTGTAAAGTCTGCATATGAAATATTAAATAGTAAAAAGAAGACTAATAAAAGTTTTTTCATCTTATATCTTTCTAACATCGATAAAAGAACCACTTTCAAACTCATCTGCTCTTTTAATTACTTCATGAAGCCTTGCCGCAGCATCTAAAGGTTGTTGAATCTCTCCCTCTTTTAATATTTTTGCAGAAGTAAAGATATTGTCATCTACTTCAAATCTTATGATATCTGTCATTGGTGTTTCAATAACGCCAGGAGCAACAGCTAGGATTTTGCAATTTATCATCTCTTTTGAATATAGATTTAAAAGCATATTTAATGATGATTTTGATAAGGAGTATGCTCCCCATCCCTTTGAGCCTTTTACTGCTGCTCCTGATGAAATACCTATGATAGTATTGACTCTATTTTTTGCTAAGATATCTAGAATCTCTTTGTTTGCAAATACATTTAAATCTAATACTTCTTTGATCTCTTTGATTGATAAATGTGCCATCTCTTTAATTTCACCTAGCATTCCAGCATTTAAATAAACAGCTTCTATATTATTAATATCATCAATAAATGTTGTTAAAGACTCTTTAATTTTTTCAATATTACTTAAATCAAACTTTTTGAAATGAAAATTTTTATTTTCTATATTTGGTCTTGTTCTACTTATCCCATAAACTGCAAAACCATTTTCTAAATAGAAGTTTGTAAGTGCAAGTCCAAGTCCTGAGCTACATCCTGTAATTAATATATTTTTTATCATTTTATCTCCCATTTATATCTTTTATCATCTTTTACTTTTGAAAAGTATAAGTCTCCTGTATCTCTCCATGCATCTAAAATTATACTATCTTCAAATTTTATATTCTTTGTAGTTAATGCAATACTTGTATGTTCAAAGTATTCACCTCTATTTGCAATAACTTTTATAAATTTAAAACTTTTAAAATCTTTTTGTTTTAAATATTTTAACAAATCATTTGCATAATGATAGCAAAGACCTCTTTTTTTTATATTCATATTTATCAAAGTATTATGAACAAGTGCTGGGGTAATAACTTTATATTCTTTAGCTAATTGTTTAGAATACTTAATGGCATCATATGCAAAACTTTGTGCTTCTTTTTTATCAATTGTATTAGATAGTGATTCTACTTGTAAGTTAAGTTTCTCTATTTTTGTTTTAAAACTAGAAAAATTTTTAATTTGTGCATTTTGATTTTTTGTACTACACCCTATAAAAATAAAAATTGATAAAATTAGTATAAGAAGATTTTTCATTTTACTCTTTGTTTCATTTTTTATACATTATATTTTTATTTATATAAATTATACTTTACAAAGTGTTCTTGTTTGGATATAATCGCGTCAATTATAGGGAATGACAAGAAAGTATAGATAAATTGCAACAATTAAAAATAACAGAAGATATTAAAAATTTAAACACTTCTATCATAGAAAAACATCTTTTTTATTATAAATATGACTCAAGAAATGTAAAACCTCTTTTAAAATCTGAAAATAAAGATATATCATTAGAAGAATTAGCTACATATAACAGTTTTAAGGGTGAAGTTTATGAAAATATCATTTATGAACTACTTTTAAATTATGCTAAAACTAATGATTATATAACTCAATTTATTTTAAAAGGGCCACACCAAAATAGAGTAGATAAGTTTTATAAAACAGGACTTATGATAGATAGAAGTCTACAGATTGTTTATAAATCAAACTATAAAGATATAAGTGAGTTTGATGCTCTCTTTTTTACAAAAGACTCTTTATATTTTGTAGAAATGAGTACCTCTAAAAAAACAGCAAGTTTAAATAAAAGACTTGATAAAAAGTATGCTTTATTAAAAGTACTTTTCCCAAAATTTCATATTAGAGCATTAATAATTTTAACAGAAGGAACAGTTGGGTTAAAAAGATTTCCTTCTTATTGTAATATTTGGATCACTAAAGATCTAACAGATAATACACTTATAAAAAAGCTAGTTTTTAATAGAAAAAGAAAAGGATTTCGGACTCCATATACAGATGAAAAATTTATTGAAGCATATACTATTACACACTCTAAGTTTATTTATTTTCAAACTTTAGAATGGATATTTAAAAAGTCTAGAGAAAAAGATAATTCTGTAGTAAACTTGAATTTCTTTAAAAGTAAAAGATTATCTTTATATTTTGATATCTATACAAAACTATATATAGGTTTTTTAGATGCAGATGAGTTTCTTAAAATTGTACCTTCTTATAGTGATTATATAGAAAATGTTTTTGTAACAATTGAAAAAATAAATACAAAAGATTTTGATATAGTTTATTATGTAAAAAATGGAAATGGTAAACTAAGACGCGTAAGAGTTACTGAAAAAGAAGTATCTATAAAAGAGAAAGAGTTAGATGGTTTTACAAATGCTGAAGTAAGATTTATGAAGTATATTATTGAAGAAAAATATTTACTTGCAGTTAATCAAATAAAACAGTTAGAAGAAAAGTTAAAAAACTTTTCTATAAACTAAAGGGATTTGTTGTATATAAGTTTACTATGCATTTTATCATAGCTATATACATCATCTCTAAATTGAACTTTTCCTTCATCATCAATCCACGATGTTAAGTATATGATATGAACAGGAATCTTTTTACTTAATCCAAAGTCAGTTTTCTCAATATCTGATAATATCTCTTTTGCTTTTGTATAATCAATTTTAATATCATCTTCTGCAATTGTTTTTAATAAATCATGAGGTCTTCCTAGCCTTATACATCCGTGAGAAAAAGCTCTTTTTCTTTTTTTAAATAGACTTTTTGCTGGTGTGTCATGTAAATATACAGAGTATTTATTTGGAAATAGAAACTTCATTCTTCCAAGTGGGTTTTTCTTTCCAGGAATTTGTATAAATCTCATTGGTGCAGAAACTGTATTTCCTATTAAGTCATTATCTAAATACATACTCCAGTCTATTTCTGTTGTGTCATACTCCATTGATTTATGACTCCAGTTAGCAAATGTTTTGATTTCATTTCTATTTAAATATGTTGGGTCTTCTACAAGTTTTGGAATTATTTCACGTCTTACAATTCTTTGAGGTATTCTCCAGTATGGATTTAAAACTATTGTTGAAACCTTATGACTAAAAATAGGAGTAGGGTGTCTTCTCTCTCCTACAACTACAGGCATTTCAAGTCTTTTTTCTCCTTCTTTATATACTTTTAGATTATAATCAGGAATATTTACTAGAAGATACTTTTCTCCAAGTTCTCTTGGCATCCATCTCATTCTTTCAAGATTGATTCTCATTTTTTTAATTTTAGTCTCAACAGGAATGTTTATTCTTTTAATTGTATTTCTTCCTACAATTCCATCTTCAACTAAACCATGACTCTTTTGAAAAGATTTTACTGCTTGGTATACATTATCATCAAAAAGTTCTTGACAGTCTTGTAATACTTCTACTGATTTTTTTTCCATATCAACAGAAGTTGTTTTATCTTGGAAAAGGTTTTTTTCTTCATTAGTTTTTTCTATATAGCATTCATTGTCTTTTAAATCATTACTTTGAATAAGTCTTTGTCTTAATTGTTTAATTTCTGAATAATAGTTTCCTCTTTTCATAGATTTTTTTACCAAAGGAACTTTTATATAACCACCATTATTAGCAAGTTCTTCAAACTCTTTTATTAATTCTGATAATTCTTTTGCCTTTGGAAAGGTATAATTTACCTTATCAATAGCTATTGAAATATCATCAGCTTTGACTGCTTCATATAAAAGAGATCTTTTATTTTTGTGTACATTATACTTTCTCCAGTTTGCAATAATCTCTTTTTCTTCATCTAAACTTTTCAATTGTTTTTGAAAAGCACCCCAGTTTATAATTCCTTTTGAAAGATAAGTCATATATCTATGGTATGTAGAAATTAACATAAAATCAGTTTTTATAAGTTCATTAATATTTTTATCTTCTGAAACTTTTAAAAGTTGAAGTTCAATTTTTTCTAAATTAAATAGTATATGTAGATTTGGTTTTAAAACTTGGTCATCTTTTATTTTATTTATAAGTGTTGTAGCCATTTGCTTTAAACCATCATGTGAAACAAAAAATGCCTGATAATCATGATACTTATAATATTTTCTAGTTAGTTTTCTACTTAGTTTAGATGGGTTTTTACTTTTTAGAAGTTTTTTTATTAATTTTTCACTTTCTTCTTTAAAGAGTTCTTCTTCAGATTTTACTATTTCTTGCTCTTGAACTAATTGTTCAATAGATGTTTGTGGTTCAATTAATTCAGTAGAAGCACTTAATGTAATACCAACAAAAACAATAGATAATAGACTTAGAACTTTTCTCATATAAATAACCTAAAAAATTTTTTGAAATTATAGTGAAAAGAAACTAAGTTTTTCCAATAACAAAAATGAATAGTTTTTAAATTAATTTTTCTTTAAATATAAATAAAAAAATGTAATACATAATATTATATTAAGCTAGTATTAAGAAATGTATTAATATAATTAGTCATAATTTTTTTAAAGGAGCTTGTCATGGAAGCTATTAATGTAAATGTTGGCAATCAATATTCAAATGCTTTTAATGCTGAAAAATCAAAAGCTTATGAACAAGTAGCCCAACATAATAAAAACCATAATCCATTAGAAGGTCATCATATTCATGATGTTGAAAATAGCGATAGTAAAATGCATAATGCTGCTGTAAATGTTTCTATTTCAATGGAGAGTTTAAAAGTATTTTTAAATATAAAGAGTGTTGAGTTATCTCAAAATAATGCATCTGCACAAAACTCTTTAATGAACATTATTAATAATACTGAGGTTTATGATTTTCTTTCAGGTAAAGAGATTGATGGAGGTTTTTCACTTAAATCAATTGGATATGAAGGAAAAGCAATTACTGAACTATCATCTAGTGAAGCTAAAGAGCTTGTTTCTGATGAAGGTTTTTTTGGTATTACAAAAACTTCTGAAAGAGTAAGTTCATTTGTAATTGATTTATCTGGTAATAAAGTAGAAGCATTACAAGAGGCTAGAAAGGGTATTGTTCAAGGTTTTGAAGAAGCAGAAAAAATGTGGGGAGGAGAACTTCCTGAAATTTCTTACCAAACTCAAGAAAGAACATTAAAGATTATTGATGAGAAAATAGCCGAACTTTTAAAAACTGATACTCAAAAAGAGGCAGAAAATACTGATATAAAAGATGAAGAATAATTCTTTTATCTTTTATATCTAGGTTTATATTCATCATAGGCACATTCTATTTGATATTCAACCATTTTATTAAACGGGTTAATAAAATCTTTAATAGTATTACTCTCTAGGTTTTCTAATTTGTGCTTATTTAAAAGTTCTAATATATATTGAGTTGATTCTATTGTTGATAAACAATAGTTATTAGGTTGTGTTTTTATTTTAAAGCTTGATATTTTATCACTTATGAAACTTACTTTTTTCAAATTTTTCAAGTTTTTGCTTACTCTTAAAATCTTTCTTGAACAAGGCCACGTCGAGTCTATAAGAATCAAAACTATATTTCTTTCACTTTTTATAGGCTCACTATTTAACTTTATACTTTCTTCTCCAGGATAGATAATAAAAGTTTCATTTGCTGGGTTATTTATGATTTTATTTAGTTTTTCATGATTACTAAAATCAATACCTATAAAAAGTTCAGAGTTTTTTAATGATTTATTTGTAAGGTGTCCAGTCCCATTTTTTGTTTTTTTATACTCTTTTGGATGCATAAGAATTATAAATTTTGTTTTTGTATTTATTTGTTTTATATGTTTGCACATACAAGAAGTTTTTGGTCTATAACAAGAATAACAAGTATCTCTTTGTATCAATAGTAAGCTCACTTTTTTGATGAGATTATAGTAAAAAAAATGTTAGAATACAAACAAAATTTTTATTAGGATTATAAGTGCTTGATATTACACAAATGAGAAAAGAGTATATGGAAAAAGGATTAAATAGAAAAGATTTAAATGAGAATCCTTTTAAACAGTTTGAATTATGGTTTAATCAGGCTCTTGAAGTGAATTTAAGAGAACCAAATGCAATGGTTCTTGCAACTACAGGAGAAGATATGATGCCAAGTGTCAGAACTGTATTACTTAAAATATTTGATGAAACTGGTTTTGTATTTTTCTCAAATTATAAATCAAAAAAAGCACAAGATATAGAAGAAAATCCCAAAGCAGCTGTACTTTTCCCTTGGTTAGATTTAGATAGACAAGTGAAAATTGAGGGAACTATTGAAAAAATATCTTCAAAATCATCTTTAAAATATTTTCTTTCACGTCCAAAAGGTAGTCAAATAGGTGCCTGGGTTTCACATCAAAGCGAGGTTGTAAGCTCTAGAAGTATTTTAGAAGCCAAGTTTAATGAGATAAAAAATAAATTTGTAAAAGGTGAAATTCCTTTTCCTGACTTTTGGGGTGGATATATATTAAAACCAGAGAAAATAGAGTTTTGGCAAGCTGGAACAGATAGACTACATGATAGATTTGTATATACTTTGCAAGAGGATAAAACTTGGGAAATAGAGAGGTTAGCTCCTTGATTAAAAAATATATGGGTATAATTCTCAAAAATTAAAAGATAAAAGAGATTTAATGGAAAATATTGATAAAGAACATATCTGGCATCCATATGCAAGTGTATTAAACCCTAGAAGCACTTTCAAAGTAGAAAGTGCAGATGGTGTTTATTTAAAGCTTGAAGATGGAACATCTTTAATTGATGGAATGTCATCTTGGTGGTCTGTTATTCATGGCTACAATAATGAGACAATCAATACTGCAATAAATGAACAAACATCAAAAATGAGTCATGTTATGTTTGGTGGTTTAACCCATGAACCAGCCATAGAACTGACAAAAAAATTATTAAATATTTTAGATGATGAATTAAAATATGTTTTTTATAGTGATTCAGGTTCTGTAGCAATTGAAATTGCTATGAAAATGGCATTACAATACTTTTATAAAGAGGGTCAAAATAGAAAAAATAGATTTTTAACAGTAAAACGTGGTTATCATGGAGATACATTTGGTGCTATGTCTGTATGTGATCCTGTCACTGGAATGCACTCAATTTTTAGTGAATTTATGGCTAAAAACTATTTTGTAAGTGAACCTAAATCAAAGTTTGATGGTGACTTTGATAAAAGTGAATTAGATGAAGTAACAAAACTTTTAGAAGAGAAGAATGAAGAAATTGCTGCAATTATAATTGAACCAATTGTTCAAGGTGCTGGTGGTATGAGAATTTATCATAAA
Organism: uncultured Campylobacterales bacterium; assembly: GCA_947494995.1. Lineage (GTDB taxonomy): Bacteria > Campylobacterota > Campylobacteria > Campylobacterales > Arcobacteraceae > Halarcobacter. The sequence goes on from CANLWY010000008.1 coordinate 51,461, forward strand.
GATTATCTTGTTGGGCTAAGAGAGCTTTGTGATAAGTTTGATGTTCTTTTGATTTTTGATGAAATTGCTACAGGTTTTGGAAGAACTGGAAAACTATTTGCTTATGAGCATACTGGAATTATTCCTGATATTTTAACTATTGGAAAAGCTTTAACTGGCGGTTATATGACAATGGCTGCAACAATCACAACTCAAAAAGTGGCCGAAGGCATTGAAAAAGATGGTAATATCTTAATGCATGGACCAACTTTTATGGGAAACCCTTTAGCTTGTAAGGTTGCATCAACTAGTATTGACTTACTTTTTAAGAATAATTGGGAAGAAAATGTTTTACGAATAGAAAAATATTTAAAAGAAAACCTAAGTATTTGTGAAGAACTTGATGATGTGAAAGAGGTTAGGGTAATTGGTGCAATAGGTGTCGTAGAATTGTATAAAAATGTTGATATGGAAATTGCAACAAAAGAGTTTATTAAAAGAGGTGTTTGGATAAGACCTTTTATGAAGTTAATTTATATTATGCCTCCATATATTTCAACAGAAGATGAACTTCAAAAAATAATAGATGCTATTTATGGCACGATTAAAGTATTAAATAAGTAGAAGTTTATACTTCTACTTGCTATGTCCATGTCCCTTTATACCTTTTCTTTCAACAAGCTCTTCAAAGTTTTCTCCACCTAAATCATAAGCTTCTCCAAAACCAAATACTGCTTCTCCTTCAAATGGAGTAAATTCAAAAATTGCAAAATCTTTCATAGTCTTTAACATAGATACTGTTTTCCCATGACATTCTTCAAACTTTTTCATTAAGTCTTCAAATTCATCATTATCTCTTGGAAGTTTTTTTGAATTACATTGTATTACAACTCTTTTCCTTCCAAAAATATTTTCACAAGATATTTCATCTTCTATGAAAAAGAGAGATACTTTTTGATTTAGACTTAAGTTTTTAAAATGTCTTGCCATTGCACTTATATATACGTAATATTTTCCATTTTCTTTTATAAATGGAGCATAACTAGTAAAAGGGTTTCCTTTTTCATCAATTGTAGATAATACGGTACTTTTAAAATTGTTAATATAATCTTGTAACATTAAACTTCCTCCCAAAGAAGTGATAGTTTTACATTATAAATATCTTTTCTTCTTAATTTTATATATGTCTCTTCAATTTCATAGTTAGAGATATTAAACTCTTCATTTATTTTTTCAACTTCAAGTTCAAGTTTTTCTTGAAGTGAGGCAATATCATTTGAAAGATCTTCTATTTCAGCTTCTACAAATTGAATATCTTTTCTCTCTTTAAGTGCCCTAGATGCTGTTTTAACTCCACTTGCAGCTTTTCCCATATTTGTTTTTGATAGAAGGGATTTTCCAAAAAAAGCACCTAGAATTGAAGAACCTATAGAGATAAGTGCATCAGTTGTTTTAGCACTTGCTTGGTCTTTCTCTTTTTCTAGTTTTGTATATAGTTTTTCTAGTTTTGTTTCTAATCTTTTTTCTTCTTTTTCATATCTTGTTTGTAGTTTTTCTACATTTTCATCAATTGCTTCATTTAATCTATCTTGAATTCTAATTCTAAAATCAGTTAAAGATTCATCTTGTTTTGATGTTAGTTTTAGTTTTGTATTTTTGTAAAGTGTTAGTTTATTGTTTTGATAGATTCTATTTGTAAACTCTTTTTGAAGAAGTCTTAATTCTCTAGTATTTTGCATAAATGTTGGAATATTATAGTACGAGCAGTTTCTTCTCTCTTTATTTGAAAAATTCTTTTCCTCAAGTTCTTCACAATCTTCCCAATTAATATCTGTGTCCGTTTCATCAAGGTAAATTTTATTTATAATTTGTTTTTTAACATCTATATTTTTTGATGCACTAAAAAAATTTAATTCACAAGTAGTTAATAAATAAGCTTGCATTTGATATTCATCACTTTGTGAAAGATAATTAAATGACTCTTCTAAATCATTTGGTAAAATAGGCTTATTAGTATTATTACTTGATGGAGAATGCACTTTTTTAGAGGAGATTGATGTTTTTTGTGTAGGATTTAAAGCTCTTTGAATTTTTTCTTTCATTAGTTTTTTTATATCATCTTTTGAAATTGGGCCTTTTAAGTATGATAGAACCCATCTTGTTTTAAATACTTTTACAGCATCTTCATGGATATTTTTCATAATAAAGTTACGCTTACTTAAGTTTGATAGTAAATCCATTAACTCTTTTTTATCTAAGTTTGCATTTGCTCCTGTAGTAAGTCCATCTATTACTTTTTCTTTATCTTGTTTAGTTTGAAGACGTCCTATAAACCAAGTTCCAATATTTGCTAAACCTTTATAATCTAAATCAACAGGGTTTTGAGTTGATAAAATAACTCCAATACCAAAAGACCTAGCTTGTTTTAAAAGTGTAAGCATAGGTTGTTTAGATGGTGGATTTTTAGATGGTGGAAAATATCCAAATATTTCATCCATATATAGTAGGGCTTTTAGTGAAGAAGTTCCTTCTTGTCTCCTCATCCATGCTACCATTTGATTTAGTAGAAGTGAAACAAAGAACATTCTTTGTGAATCATTTAAGTGTGAGATTGAAAAAATTGATACTCTAGCTTTCCCATCTTCATCATAAAGCATATTTGATATATCTAAAGGTTCACCTTCAATCCAAGATTTAAAAGAAGGATTTGCAATAATAGTATTTAGTTTTAGTGCTAGTTTCAGTCTATCCTCTGAAGCAAAAAAAGTATCTAAGTCAAAAATACCAACTTTTTTGAAAGGAGGTGTTACAATTGAAGAGATTAATTCTTCTAGACTTAAGTCTTTTCCTTGAGAATAAAAATTCATAAAAATAGAAGAGATTAAAATATGCTCTTTTGAAGAGGTATTATCTTTTATATCCACAAGAGAAAGTAAAGAAGATACTGTTGAACTTACAAGTTGATTTAAAATATCTGTATCTTCTAAAACTTTTTTACTAGGCGCTTTAAATGAAGAAAGAACTGATACCGGGACTCCTGCTGTACTTCCTGGAGTATAGATTGTATAATCAGCACTATCTTTTAGTTTTTTTATCCTCTCTTTGTTTTGAAAATCACCAGTAATTCCATTTTCCCAAAGAGAGGCAGTTTTAGCTGCTAATTCTGCTACACTCATGCCATTGTTTTGTGCATCTTGCTCTTCAATCCATGGTTCAAAATCTTGTTGTTTTAATTCTGGGAAAGTTAATAGAAGATTTCCCATATCGCCTTTTGGATCAATTATTATTGAAGGAATATTATCAATAGCCGCTTCTTCAAGTAAAGAAATACCAAGTCCAGTTTTACCACTTCCTGTCATACCAATAATAGCTGCATGTGTTGTAAGGTGTTTGTTTTTATAAACTAATGGAATAGATTCTTCATCATTGATTTTTTCTTTTCCTATGTAAAAAAGTTTTAGTTTTTCATAGTCAAATGTGCTACTCATAATAAGCCTTTGAATTTAAGTTTGAATGTAAGTTTTAAAAAAAGAATTATAGCAAAAAAGGGAATAGTTTAAAACTAATCCCTTTTTTGTGAAAAAATTAAGCGTTGTCTTCTACAGTTGCACCTGGAGCTTCTGCTTTTAACATGTCAATTGCTGCACTTCTATCGTCTTCTGATGCAAACATTGTACTTGTTCCAACAACTTGACCATTTGAAGCTTTTAAGTTGAAATAAAATTTACCATTTGAAGACTCTTTTAATTCATATCTTCCATCTTCTTGGCTATTTTTCTTAACAGATTCAATACCATTTTTTGCACTTGCTTTTTGTGCATAGTTCTCACTTTTTACAATAGTTTTGTCTCCATCTACGAATACAAAGCTAAATGGTTCTTTTGCGTCACTTTTTCTTAAAATTGCTGTCATATTTTGTCTCCTTGAATTAGATTAATTATTTAAAAAACTTACTAGCTATACCAACTAAATCATCAACTACTGAACCGTCATTGTCTTGGTCAATAAAGTTTAATAAATTTGATGTAATATTATTTGTATCACTAGTATCCTGTGCACTTAAATTTGATGACTTATTAAGTGCTCCCATAATTAATGGTGCAACCATAGGCAACAAAGATGAAATTGATGAAGCATCTATTCCACTTTTTGCACTAAGTTCATTTGCTACGTCAGTTTCACTTTCATTTAATGAATTAAATAGTTGTCCTAACATATTGCCATTATCTAAATTATCAATTTCTGATGGATTAGCCCCAATTGAGTCTAAATCAGTGTTTGAAATCATATTAATTAAATCTGACGAATCATTATCACTTGCAAGATTTTGTTTTGCACCATCTAATAATTTTGGGGCAAGTTCTTCTATAAGTGATTGAACACCTCCACTATCAATCCCAGATTTCTCTGAAATTGCTCCAAGAATTTGTTCATCTAAACTACCTGTTAAAATAGAATTTAAAATGTTCATGCTATTCCTTAATTTAATAATTTACAATTTTATCGAATTTAGGATTAATTAATAATTTAGTGTCTTATCTATGCTTTTTTTATTGTAAAATAGTTACAAAAGAGCAGAGAATTAAGCTTCTTTGCTTGCTCTCTCTTTTCTTTTTGCTTTCATTTTATTAAGGGCTAACCTTCTCATATCAGCTGTTGTGTCAGATTCATCCATGATTTCAAGACCTAAAAGAGTTTCAATACAATCTTCTAGAGTAATGATTCCTTCAGTTTGGTCATAGTTATCAAGAACTACAAACATATGTTCTTTTTTCTGAATAAATTTATTTAAAGCTTTACTCACTGGAATATTTTCATTTAATGCAAAAACTGGTTTCATAATTGATTCCATTGTTGCACTTTTATCTCGAACTGCTTGTTTGAATAGTTTTTTAGTTAGTACAACACCTACTATATTATCTATTGTTCCTTCATATACAGGAACTCTTGAAAATTTATAAGTTCTTTTGTCTTCTAATATATCTTTGATTGCAGTATTACTTTCTACTGCATACATAACTGAACGTGGAGTTAAAATATCTTTTATTTTTGTTTCATTTAATGTTAAAGTATTTTCAATAATGTCTGACTCTAAATCTCCAATAACACCTTCTTCTTCACTTAATAGTGTTGTATGTATAAGCTCTTCTCTTGATAAGGAATCTGAGTTTTCTTTACCTTTAATTTTTCTTGTTACAAATTGTGTAATAAGAATAATTGGAAAAGTAAAAAATACAAAAACTCTAATTATTCTTGCACTTGTAGGAGCAAGTTGCTTCCAATATACAGCTCCAATAGTTTTTGGAATAATTTCTGCAAAGAATAGTATTGCAAAAGTTAATGCTATAGATACAAACATTACTAAAGTTTTATTACCATCAAATACATTTTGAGCTTGAACACCAATAGCTGTTGCACCTAGTGTATTTGCAATAGTATTTAAAATAAGAATTGACGCAATTGATTTGTCAATATCTGTTTTTAGGTTTTTTAGAAGTTTACCTGTAGTAGGATTTTTTTGTTCAATAACAGATATATAAGTATAGTTTGTTGATAGAATAACAGACTCTAAAACGGAACATAAAAACGATGTGCCTATAACTAAGATAAATAGAAATATTAGAAATTCCATTTAATCTCCTTTTTTATTAAACTGCACCTCTGGGAACTATCTTCCAATAAATACTCCTTTATTTTTATAAAATTAAATGCATATAATAGCAAAAAATCTTATAAAAATACACTTTTTTTGACAAAAATTTAAAATTTTTTGTATAATATAGTAATAAAAAGTCAAAAGGAGGCTGTTATGGAGTATGGACTAATATCAAATATCAATCAATATGCTGATAATAATGAAGTTCTAATTCAACAAGTACAACCTTCAAATGAGATTGTAAAGCTTTCTAATGGTGATGAAGCTAGGAAGATTGCTAGAGACAACTTTTTAAAAGGAGTTGAGGAATCTGACAAGGTAAATAAAACTTCAGATGCTAAAGAAACAGCAGAAGCAAAAGAGGTAACACCTCAAGAAGTAGCGCAATATCAAGAAGTTGAGTTGACAAATTTAAACTTTGGTTATAATAATTCATCAAAAGATTTTTATGTAAAAGCTGTAAGAGGTGAGGCTGAAAGTCAATTTCCTACAGATGAAATGATGAGATTAAAAGCCTATTTTTTAGCAGAAGCTAAAGCAGAAAGAGCGGCTGAACTTAACAATTAATTTGTTGATAAAACAACTTGATTACGGCCGTTTTCTTTAGCTTTATATAAAGCTTTATCTGCATTTGCAAGTATATCTTTTAGAATTAAATCATTTTTAGCAACACTAATTCCAAATGAGGCGGTTACTTTACGCACTTTAAAATCTTTATTTTCTATTAACTCTTTTAATCTTAGTGCTAATTTTTGAGCCTCTTGCATAGAAGTGTTTCTACAAATGATGAGGAACTCTTCTCCTCCCCATCTTCCAATAATATCATTTGCATTTACGTTATATTTTAATATTTCAGCAATTTCAATTAGTATTTCATCTCCAATAAGATGTCCAAAATCATCATTTATTGATTTGAAATGATCGATATCCATTAAGATAATTGAAAACTTTTTATTTTTTTGTTCATTTAAAATTTTATCTATTTTTCTTCTGTTTTTAAGTCCTGTAAGGGCATCTGTATTTGATAAAAACTCAAGTTGTTCTTTATGTATTGCATGATTTCTTTGTCTATAAAGATAAAAAGCAAAAATTGCAAATGCAATTATAATTAGATTAATCAATAGGTCTTTGTCAATATATCTTTTGTCAAATTTTACTGTTAGCCATTCTCTTATAATAGTATTTTTATCTTCAGGGGTAAGCAATGCAATATGTCTATTAATGATTTGTATTAGTTCTGGATAGTCTTCTCTAGCCATAAATGAAATCTCAATATTCTCTTTACTTGTTCCTGCAATTTTAAGGTTTGAGTACCCATTTTCTGAAATTAGATGTGCAATAACAGGTAGAACATCTACAACTGCATCAACTTCTCCGGCACTTAAAAGTTTTAATGCTTCATGTGTATTTTTTACTTGTACAAAGTTTATATTTGGATAGTTTTTGCTCATTATTAAGTAAGAACTATAGTTTTCTCCTACCGCAACTTTTTGTCCTTCTAAAAAAGAGCCATCGGGAATAAATCTTTTATCAAAAAGAGTTGCAAATGCAATTGGAAAAGAGATATATGGCATTGAAAAGAGGGCATAATCTTTTTTATTTTTATCAAATGTTGTTCCAAGTGTAATATCTGCTTTTTTTGTTTTAATCTTATCTAATACGTCATTCCAATCTCTTGCAATAGTTGTATTTGTATTTAAATTTGCTCTTTTTTTGATTAACTTCCAAAAATCAACTGCAATACCAGATAGCTTTTCTTCATCATTTGACATATTAATTGGTGCCCAGGTATTTGATGTTATTACATTGATTTTTGTATTTTTTATAAATTGGGACTCTTCAGTTGAGAGTTTGATATAATTATTTTGAATAAGCACATCTTTTGCAAACAGAGTATTGATTATTAATAATAGATAGACAGATTTTTTCAACAAAGCTTTCCTTAATGATTTCCATTTATTAATATTAGCTAAAAGTAACTTATTTTATTACAACTTTCTTATTGATTTCTATTAGTAAGTCTTTTGCTTTATGAAAACTTTTAATATCTTCAAGTTCAACTTTATCTAAAAGAGGTTTATATTTCTCAAAAACTAACCAGACTTTTTTGTATCCTTCTGGTCTGTTTTTTATGTAAAAAAGGGCTAAAGCTGTTGCTCCATTTATTAATCCTTGCAGGGCTTTTGCTTTCTCTTTTTCACCTTTTTTCTTGTAGTTTTTCCAATCATCTTCTAATAGTTCATGTGCTTCAATAAATAAGTTTTGCTCTAAAGCAAATATAAATCTTTTTATAGCAGTAGATTGTGTAAAAATTGTTTTATCATACATTAATTTATTTCTTTATCTAAATAATATCCTGTGTATGAACCTGTTTTTTTATGGTTTTGTGCTAACTCTTCAGGTGTTCCTTGTGCTACTAGCTGTCCACCTTTACTTCCACCTTCTGGTCCCATATCTATCACCCAGTCTGAGTTTTTAACAATATCAAGGTTATGCTCAATTACAAGAACAGAGTTTCCGACTTCAACTAAATGGTGTAAAACTTTTGTTAATCTATCTACATCAGCAAAGTGAAGACCAGTTGTTGGTTCATCTAATATATATAGTGTATTACCTGTGTCTTTTTTAGAAAGTTCTTTTGATAGTTTAATTCTTTGAGCTTCACCACCTGAAAGTGTAACGGCATTTTGTCCTAAAGTAATATATCCAAGACCTACATCACAAAGTGTTTGTAATTTTGCATGAATTTTTGGAACTTTTTTGAAAAAATCTAAAGCTTCATCAACACTCATATTTAATACATCAGAAATATTTTTACCTTTATATAAAATTTCTAGGGTTTGGGCATTATATCTATGACCTTGACAATCATCACATTTAACCATGATATCTGGTAAGAAATGCATTTCAATTTTTATTTCACCTTCTCCTTGACATTTTTCACATCTTCCACCTTTTACATTAAAAGAGAATCTTCCAATTTTATATCCTCTAATTTCAGACTCTTTTGTTTTTGCAAAAAGTGCTCTTATCTCATCCATTAGTCCTGTATAAGTTGCAGGGTTTGATCTTGGGGTTCTTCCAATTGGTGATTGATCAAGATAGATTACTTTATCAAGTTTTTCTAAACCTTCTATCTCTACACCATCAACTTTTTTAACTTTTCTTGCGTGGTTTAAAAGCTCCTTTGCAACAGGAAGTAGAGTTTGTAGTATTAAAGAAGATTTACCACTTCCAGAAACCCCTGTGATAGAACATAGATTTTTTAGTGGAATTTTTACATCTAAGTTTTTAATATTATTGATATTTACATTTTTTATTTCAATAAACTCTTTTTGAGGTCTATTATGTAGATAATCAATTTTTTTAGTACCATTTAGATATTGTGCAGTTAATGTTTTTGCTTTGTTCATCTGTTTTAAAGAACCAGCAAATACAATTTCTCCTCCATATTTACCTGCATTTGGACCAATATCAACTATAAAGTCTGCTGCTTCTATAGTCTCTTTATCATGCTCTACTACAATTACAGAGTTTCCTTTTTCTTGTAGTGCTTTTAATGTTTTAATAAGTTTACTTGTATCTCTTTCATGGAGTCCAATTGATGGTTCATCAAGTACATACATAACACCTGTAAGACCAGAACCAATTTGTGAAGCAACTCTAATTCTTTGTGCTTCTCCACCTGAAATTGTTCTAGCATCTCTACCTAAGGTTATATATCCAAGACCTACATCATTTAAAAAGAAGATTCTCTCTTTAATCTCTTTTAAAATTGGAATAGAAATCATTCTATTTTGTTCACTTAGATACTCAAAGTTTTTTTCATCTTGAAAGAAAGCATGAGCCTCTTCAATAGGTTTATTTATAATATCTGAGATAGTTCTATTTGCTACAAATACAGATTGTGACGAAGGCTTAAGTCTATTTCCTCCACAGTCTGAACATACTTTTTCAGTCATATAATCAGCCATATCTTTTTCATCTTTTATCATATCATAGGCTATTTTTACAATACCATCCCATTTACGTGTTAGTTTATGTCTTTTCCAAGTAAATTTTGCTTCTTCGACACCACCATGTAAAATAGATTTTTGTTGATGTTCTGGCAACTCTTTAAAAGGAATTGAAATATCAATACCCGCTCCTTCACAATAAGCCATAAGCATTTTGAAATAATACCCTTTGTTAAATCCATAGATAACTTTTATTGCACCTTCTTCAAGGGGTAATTCATCGTTTACAACTTTTTTCATATCAAGAGCATATCTAATTCCAAGTCCATCACAAGAAGAACAAGCTCCTTTGGGTGAGTTAAAAGAGAATGATAAAGGCTCTAGTGGTTCAAAAGAAATCTTACAATCAAAACAAGCCATATGTTCAGAGTAATGAATATGCTTTTCAGTTCCAACATCTTCATGATTCATAACTTCAACTTCAAGTTCTCCAAAAGACTCTTTCAATCCTTTTTCAACATCTTGTGCAATTCTATCTTTATTCTCTTCTTTTACTACAACTCTATCAATAACAACTTTGATAGTATGCATTTGCGTTTTAGCTAGTTCGATATCTTCATCAAGTCTAACCATAACACCATCAATCATAGCTCTTACATAACCTTTATTTCTTAGACTTTCAAGCAAGTCTGCAAAAGTTCCTTTTTTTCTGTTTACAAGAGGTGCTAATATTACAATTTTTGAATTATCAGGAAGTTTTAGAACTTGGTCAATTACATCAGAAGCTGACATTTGTGAGATTGGTTCTCCACATTTATGACAGTGTTGTTTCCCAACTCTTGCAAATAAAAGTCTAAAGTAATCATATACCTCAGTAATAGTTCCAACTGTAGATCTAGGGTTTTTAGAAGTTGTTTTTTGATCAATTGCAATAGCAGGAGTTAGACCTTCAATTCTTTCAACATCAGGCTTTCCTACTTTATCTAAAAACTGTCTTGCATATGCAGATAGGGATTCGATATATCTTCTTTGACCTTCTGCATAAAGTGTGTCAAAAGCAAGTGTTGATTTACCTGAACCAGATAGTCCTGTAAATACAACAAGTTTGTTTTTTGGTATCTCTAAATTAATATTCTTTAAGTTGTTTTCTTTTGCATTAAATATCTTGATTTTGTCTTGCATTGTAATATAGCCTTTAAAATTTTGAAGCGGATATTATAACATAATATACTATTAAAGACAGAAGTATTTTATATAAAACATGATTGATGTAAAAAAGAGTAATTTTTAAGTTTTAATTCTTTCCATATTTAATTAAAAGTTTTTCATACATTTTTTCATTATAAATTTCATTTACAATAGTTTTTAGTTTTTCTCTTAATTGCTTTGGCATATTTTTTCTAACTAATATCCATTGTTGTTTTGATTTTTCAATCATTATTACATTTCCAAAATCTTTAGGACTTAAACCTAGGTTTTTCATCCAGAAGTAATATGCTGGTTCAGAGAAGATTCCTCCATCAATTCCTTTTCTTGAATAGATGATTTTTACAATCTGTTTATAGTCATTTACTCTTTCAATAGTAGAAGGAAGTCCTTTTAGTTGAGAATATGAAGCAGAACGATGATAAATTAAACGACTATTTTTGAAATCTTGGATTGTTTGAATATTTGAATCTTTTTTTGTTCCTGCAATAACATTTATCAAAAACTGTATTGATAATTTATCTCCTGCAGTTAGTGAAGCAGAGTGTGCTTGTGATGAAATTAAATCTATCTTTCCATTTTTTAACATTTTTAACATTCTATTAAAAGGTAAGATTGTATTGGTATATTTCATTCCTGATCTTATTCCAATCTCTTCATTGAGTTCATAAATTATACCTTGATTTTTACCCTCCTTATTTTGCCAACCATAAGGTGGTAAATCCATTGTTCCAATTTTTAAAGTCTCAGAGGCAAAACTTTGTTGTAAAGTGAAAAAAATAATAAAAGAGCAAATAAAAGTTTTAGTAATTTTTTTTATGTAATTCCCCTTTAATAATTTCAAGTGTAATTATAGCATAATTCAGTAGGTTTAAAAGGATAAAAAAACTAAAAGTGTTGTACAATTTATAAAAATAATAATAAATTTCTTATTCAAAAGATCTCAGGAAAATGTATGTATAAAGATTTAAATAAAGTTTTTTCAGCTAGATTAACTAAAGAACTTATCTTATATCTATTTTTATTTAGTTTATTGTTTAGTTGTATTTATACTGCTTTTGAATTAAGAAATAAGTATGAAAAGAAGAAAGTAGTTTTAGAAAGTAGTTTTATTCATATTGAGAATAGGATGGTAGAACAACTATCTTTTTCATTATGGTATTTTGATAATAAACTTTTAGAAATTCAATTAAAAGATATGATGAAACTTCCTGGGGTAAGTTTTGTTGAAATAGTAGATAATAATAGAATCTTACAAAGTTTTGGGAAAAGACAAATATCAAACTTTAGTGAACAAAGTATTGTTTTAACTAATAATAGTAATGGTGTTCAAGAGGATATAGGTACATTGTATGTGCAAGTTTCATATAATAAGCTTGATAAAGAGGTCTTTTCTGATTTAAAAGATGTTATTAAAAAAGAGTTTATTAGATTCTTTTTACTAACTTTTTTACTTTTATATATAGTTTATAAATTAATTATTAGACATCTTTTACATATGGCAGAGTATACAAGAAAGGTATCTATTGAAACCCTAAGTGAGCCACTTGTTCTGGATAAAAAAGTAAATAAAAATAGTTTAGATGAATTAGATCATGTAATTAAAGCTATTAATAAAATGCGTAAAAATATTCTTTTAGATATTACTTTAAAAGAAGAAGCAAGAAAAGAGCTTCTTGTATCTAATAGTAATATGGAAAAAGAGATTAATGAAAGAATAAAGGTTCAAAAAAAGATTGATGTTTTAAATGAAGAGTTAGAAAAAAAAGTTTATGAAAGAACTGAAGAATTAGAAGAGTCTAATGAAGAGTTACAAACTACAATTTATAATTTAAAAAATACGCAGAATCAATTGATTCAATCTGAAAAAATGGCAGGACTTGCAACTATTGTTGCAGGAGTTGCTCATGAAGTTAATACTCCTTTAGGTATAAGTTTAACAGCGGCTACACATTTAGATGAACTTTCAAGAAAAGTAAAGGAAGATTATAAAAATGAAAACTTGACTGAAGAAGAGTTCATAGAGTTTTTAGAAGAGAGTAATAGTTTATCTACTATTATTAATAAAAATATTGAGAGATCTGCAAATTTAATAAGAAGTTTTAAAAAAGTTGCAGTAGATCAGTCAAGTGAAGTAAAACGTAAATTTGACCTTGTTGATTATATAGATGAGGTTTTATTAAGTATTGGAAATATTACTAAAAAAAGAAAAATTAAAATAGAAGTAGATGCTATTGATAGTATTGTAATAAATAGTTATCCTGGTTCTTTTGCTCAGATTATTACAAATTTAGTAATGAATTCATTTAATCATGGCTTTTCAAAAGATGATGAAGGTTTAATAAGAATAAAAATTAGAAAAGATAATAATAAATTAAAACTAACATATAGTGATAACGGAAAAGGAATTAAAAAGGAGAATTTAAATAATATTTTTAATCCCTTCTTTACAACAAATAGGGCACATGGGGGAAGTGGTTTAGGTTTAAATATTATATACAATATTATAAGTACAACTTTAAATGGAACAATTTCTTGTGAAAGTCAAGAAAATGAAGGTGTTTTATTTAATATAAAAATTGATATAGGTGAATAGTTTGAATATCATAAATAGTTTTGTAATTGAGAGTGAAAGATTTTACTACTATGATATAACGAAAGTTATGGAAGAGCATGAAAAGTTAAAGAGATTACCTATTTCTTTAAAAATAGTTTTAGAAGCTAGTTTACGAAAAGCAAAAGATAGTATAGAGTTTGAAAAAATCATTAATATTTTCTCTAATCGAATGGGCTCAAAAATAGAGGTACTAGTTTCAAAAGTGGTTTTAGAAGAGTATTCTTCAACTTGTGTTTTTTCTCATTTAGCTTCACTTAGAGATGTTAAGACGAGTATTAATCCTAAGCTTCCTATTGATTTAATCCTCAGTCCAAATTTTGAAGAAGAAAATAAAGAAAAAAATAGTTTTTTTAAGTGGGTAATAAATAGTTTTTCAAATACTAGAGTCTGTTTTAAAGATAAAAAGAGTTTTAAAGATATAAATTTAGAAGTTTTATCAACAGTTCTTCATGTAGAAAAAAAAGATGAGGAGTATTATCTTTATCCTGAAACTGTTTTAGGTTTGAACTCTTTTGGAGTATTAGGATACCATGTTAATGAAATAGAATTAAAAAGAGCGATTCTAGGAGATACTATATCAATTGATTTACCAAAAGTTGTTGGAATAAATATAAAAAATGATTTAAAAGAAGATGAATTTTCTTTTACAGTTTTTAAAGCCTTGAGTAAAAAGTTAAAAGAGTATGATCTAAGAGGAAAAATAGTAGAGTTCTATGGAAGTGGATTGAAGTATATAAGTTTGGAAGAGAGATTTTCTCTTTTTAAAATGACTTCTGATTTTGGAGCATTATCTCTCTTTTTTTCAATTGATGAAAAAACTATTGATTATTTTAATATAACTAGGGGAAATAAAGATTTTGGACATTTGATTCAAAAATATTTAGAACTTCAAAGAATGCTTCCTTGTGAAAAGCAAGAGTTAGATTATGATGATAACATAGATATTGAAATCTCTTCTTTAGAAAAAGTTCAGAAAGATGAGGAGTTATTTTATTTAAGTTTTGATCAGATAAATGAAAATATTTTTAAAGAAGATACTTTTTGGCAAAATATAGAATTTCAAGATTCGTTAAATTATCCTTGGGATGAAAACTCTACTTTTATACAAGCTTTGAAAATCTTTGATAAATTTGATTTAGATAAAATAGAAATAAAAGATGCTTCAATTTTAGCACTTTTTGAAGACTCTATTTCAAGTGAGATGATATCTTCTTTATCCCAAATTTCTTTATATTCTCCAACTTCAAAATATTTAGAGTCAAAAGGTATAAGATCTTTTGAATATGGGACTTTTAAAGATAGAGTAATGAACCCTCACGTAATGATAAGAGGACTTTTTGATAGTAAAGATATCCATAATCTTATGGTTTCAAAAGAGGGTGGATATACAATGGATTATGATACAAATGAGATAATTCCTATTTTTAAAAAGGCTTATAGGTTTGAAGAAAAAAATAAAGATTTTGTAATATTTGCAGGTGACAACTATGGAGAAGGAAAATCAAGAGATTGGGCTGCAAAAGGAATGAGAGTTTTAGGAATTAAAGCTATTATTGCAAAATCATTTGGAGAGGATTATAGGCAAGATTTAATAAAATATGGAGTTTTGCCTTTAGAGTTTATAGATGATGATATAGATACTCTTAAACTAAAAGGGAGAGAGGAAATATCTATTTTAACAGAAGAGATAAAAGAAGACTCTAAAATAGATGCTACTATTTTGAAAAATGGTATAAATATAAAAATTGAATTAAAATGTAGATTAGATAATCAAGTAGAAGTAGAGTACTATAAAAATGGAGGTTTATATCCTTATCTTTTAAAGAAAAGTTTTATATAGCATAGTTACTAGGATAACAAAGTTTAGAGCTAGAATTGCTTGTTTATAAGACATTGATGGTGTTGCATTTTTTACTTTTATTCCAAAGTATACACCTATAAGTGATGCTAGACCTACTGTTAAACCTTCATTATATAACATCTGACCATTTATAGAAAGAGCAGAAAATCCTGCAATAGAAGAGAATATTACAAAAAATAGGCTAAGACTACTTGCTTTTTTTATTGGATATTTCATAAACCCAACTAAAATAGGTGTTAACATAATGGCTCCACCAACACCAATACTCATTGCAATTATTCCAACCATAAATCCAACCATAAATAGTACTAGTTTACTATGAGTTTTTATCTCTTCATCTGATTCTGCCGGAGATACAAAGATTTTTATAATAGATAGAATAATTATGAGAATAAAAAAATATTGAAGGAATTCATTTGATACTATAGAGTGTACAAAACTATTTTGTAGACCTCCAATAAATCCACCAAATCCAATTATAATTCCATCTTTAAAAACCTCTTTTGCTTTTTTTGAGTTTAAAAAAGATCCATAAATAGAAGAAAATACCATTTGCATAACAGAGATTGCAATTGCTTCTTTCATTGCAAACCCAGTTGCAACCAGCAATGGTACAAGAACAAGTCCTCCCCCAACGCCAAAGAAGCCAGATACAAAGCCTGTTATAATTCCAAATAGTACTAACTCTGTCATTTATTTACTTTTTGATTGAGTTCATAGCATTTATAAATTTTGTATAATCTTCTTCCAATTTTTTGTCTTTGTCACTTACATCAATTCCATCTTCTTCTTTTACTGCTTCTTCTAGAATATGAATTCTTTCAATAATATATTTAAACATCTCTTTATTGATATCTGGAAGATCTCCATGGGCAAGTTTACAATCTTTTTTCTCTTTATGAATTACTTTAGCAGGAACTCCTACTGCAGTTGAGTTTTTAGGAACATCAGAAACTACAACAGAGTTGGCTCCAACTTTTGAGTTTTTCCCAACAATAATATTTCCTAAAACCTTTGCTCCACTTCCTATAACTGCATTTGCTCTAATAGTAGGGTGACGTTTACCTTTATCTAGACTTACTCCTCCAAGGGTTACGCACTGATAAATAAGTACATCTTCTTCAATAACACAAGTTGCACCAATAACAACACCAATAGCATGGTCAATAAATACTCTTCTTCCTATTGTTGCGGCTGGGTGTACATCTGTTTTTGAAAAGAGTGATACAATTCCTGTTAAAGCACGGGCTAATTTTTTCCAACCTCTATTGTATAGTCTATTTGTAATTCTGTGAGCTATAATCGCCCAAACTCCAGGGTAGTTAAAAAATAGTTCAAAGTTTGAATCTAAAGCAGGGTCATTTAATCTTGGTACAGAGAAATCTTCTTTAATTTGTTTCCATAATCCAATCTCTTTTTGTTTTTTTAATATTCTTTCTTTTATTTGTTCATGTATATCTGTTTCTTCACTCATTTTAGCTCCAAGTTGTTTTTAGATAACTATTGTCATGTAAATATTTTTTCAAAATTTTGTAAGTGTTATCATCTAGGTTTTGTTTTAATATATCTTTAATCTCTTTAGTATCATAATCAATATCTTCAAGAATATCAATGATTTTTTGAGACTCTAAAATTTTTTCTAGTTTTACTTCATTATTTTCAAATACAACATTTACCTCAGTTGGATGAGAAAATAGATTATGTCGCATTCCTAATATATCTTGATATGCCCCCACATGGAAAAAGCCAAGATAGTACTCTTCTTTGTCAAGATTTACATCATGTAAATAAAGAGGTTTTTCTGGGTCAAATTCTATTTCTCCATCACTATCGCAAGTTATATCCCATAAAGAAGCACTTCTAGTAGGTTTTTTATCAAGATGAGTAATAGGCATTACTGGAAATTGTTGTTTTATTCCCCAGAAATCGGGAAGTGATTGAAAAATAGAGAAATTAACAAGATATTTCTCTTGTATTTTATTATCAATTCTTTTTAATTCATCATAATCATCAACTTCAAGTAGCCAGATAGCCTTCTTGATAATTAGATTTGTTAAAATCTCAGCATTTGATCTATCTTCTAAATCAATATAACCTAAATCAAAAAGTTTTAAAAGTGATTCTAGATGGTCAATACTATCATGCATATACTCTAATGCTGTTTTAGAGTTTATATCTTGAAAAAGTGCATTTAATTCTTCTATTAAAGGAGGGTTTTTTTCTTTTAGTCTTAAATGTTCTGCTTCATATTCTGCTGAAAATAGTTCAAGAACAGGAGTAATAAGTACAGTAGAACTAGCAGAAATGAATCTTCCTGATTCTGTAAAAATATCAGGTTCTTCTACACCTTTTTGACGTGCTATATTTTTAAGAGTAAAGATTACATCATTTGCAAACTCTTGAAGATGATATTGTGCTGTTCTTTGAAACTGTGAGTATTCAACAGATAGTCCACCACCAATATTAATAGCACTCAATTTATTTGCACCTAAGTTCTTAAGTTCTGCATATATATGTCCAGACTCTTTTAGTGCATTTTTAAGTGGCTTAATTGTATTCATTGATGAACCAATATGAAAATGAATCATAGTTAGAATATCAGTTAGATTATTATCTTCAAGCATTTCAAAGGCTTCAAGGATTTCAGTTGAACTTAGACCAAATTTTGAATCAATACCACCAGATTTTGCCCAAGCTCCACTTCCTGAGTTAAAAAGTCTAACTCTAATACCTAAATTTGGAGTGGATAAAGAAGTCTCTTTTTCTACTTCAATCATTGTTTCAAGTTCGTTTAAACCTTCAATAATAACTGTAATATCATGTCCCATTTGTTTTGCAATAAATGCTAAATGAATCATCTCTTTATCTTTAAAGCCATTTACAGTAATTGGTGCCCCAATTTTATTATATGTCATAGCTAAAAAAAGTTCAGCTTTACTTCCAGCTTCTAGTCCATATCCATACTTATGTCCAGATTCTACAAGTGGTAGTAAAAAGTTAGGAAGTTGATTCACTTTCAAAGGGAATACTGCTTTAAATTTACCATTATAGTTATACTCTTTTATAGCATTATTATATAGAGTATAAAGCTTGTCAATCTGTTTTTTTGTTAGGTGTGGAAATCTAAAAAGTAAAGGCCCTTTAAAATCTTGAGCTCTTATCTCTTTTACCATATCAATTAAAGCAGGCTTTGAGGCATAGTTTATTTTTACTACACCATCTTCAATTAAGAAGTTGTCATCTGCCCATATATCAATACCATAGTTTTCCAATATTAGAACTCCTCTATCTTTATAGTTCTTTCTTCTTGAGTGTTTAGATTTTTAGTATAAATAGTTCCATCGTTTAACTCATTCTCTCCTATAAGAGCTACCATAGTTGCATTTTGTTTTTCTGCAAGTTTAAAGTGTTTACCAAAGCCTCTTGGCGTGTATTCTATGATAGTCTTAGTAGTTTCTCTTTTTTTGCTCGCAATTTTTGTTAAACTATTAAGTGCTTCATCACTTAACGCTCCTAAATAGATAATTTCATTGTCATCATCATTCATTTTAATTAGTTCAAGAAGTCTTTCTATCCCAATTGCAAATCCAATTCCTGGTGTTGCTCTTCCACCTAAAAATTCTACAAGTTTGTCATATCTTCCTCCTCCTGCGATTGCACTTTGAGCTCCAATTTCATCTGATACAAATTCAAAAGCAGTTTGCGAGTAATAATCTAATCCTCTAACAAGGTTTGTATCAATCTCATACTCTACACCATTAAAGTCTAAAATCTCTTTTAATTTTTCAAAGTCTGTATCACATTTTTCACAAAGATTATTTGTGATTTTTGGAGCATTGTATAATAGTTTTTGACAGTTTTCGTTTTTACAATCTAAAACTCTTATTGGATTTGTTTCAATACGTCTATTACAGTCCTCACAAAGCTCATCTTTAAAAGATGTTAAATGCTTAACTAGGTTTTCTCTATACACTGGCATACATGTTGGACAACCTAAAGAATTTAGTTGCAACTTGAATCCAATTTTGAAAAACTCTAAGATATCTTTTAGCATCATAATGATGTTTGCATCTTCATAAACTGAACTTACACCAAATACTTCTGCACCAAATTGGTGGAATTCTCTAAGTCTTCCTTTTTGAGGTCTTTCATATCTAAACATTGGTCCATAGTAGTACCATCTATAAGTTCCACCAGCTCTATCAAATTTGTTTTGTACAAAGCTTCTTACAACTCCTGCTGTTCCTTCTGGTCTTAGACAAACGTCATTCTCACCTTTGTCTGTGAATTGATACATCTCTTTATTTACAATATCAGAACTTTCTCCAACTGATCTTTTAAAAAGTGCAGTCTCTTCAAGTATTGGAGTCTCCATATAAGAAAACCCATAGTTTCTTGCAATTCTTGATGCGTTATCTACAAAATAAGTGAAAAGTTCACTATCTTTTCCTAAAATATCATTCATTCCTCTTAAGCTTTGAATGTTAGCCATTAATAAATTCCTCTATCTTTTCTGCAATTTCTTCGATACTAAGACTAGCATCTATAAATATATGATTTAAATTTAACATTTCTACTGTATGTTTCATTCTATTTTGAATATCTATTAGGTAGTCAATCCCTCTAGACTCGATAGAATCATTTGATTTTCCACTTAATCTTTTTGTTAATTCTTCTGGTGTTAATTCCAATAAAACTATATGTGTTGGTAAAATATTAGATGTTGCAATTAGGTTTAAACTTGTTACAACTTCAAGTGGAAGATTTGAAGCATATGAAATACCGCTAATTACACTTCTATCACTAATTACCATCTTGTCTTCGTTTGGTTTAATTATCTCTTCAATATGTTCAGCTCTGTCAGCTAAGAACAAAAACATCTCTGCTACTTTACTTTTAGCTTCACCATTTAAAGCCATTTGACGAAGCTTTATACCTATTTCAGTACCACCTGGTTCTTTTGTAAAGATAGCATCTTGATATTTCTTTTGAAGAATATCAAGTTGTGTTGATTTACCTGCTGTATCAATTCCTTCAATTACGACATACATTTTAATACCTCTTGGGGAACTAGATGTTTAAATTTCCCATCAAACCTTATGATTTCTCTAACTATTGTTGAAGAAACAAAAGCATTTTCTAGTGTTGGCATAAGATAAAGTGTTTCAATATTTTTATTTATTGATGAGTTGGCATAACCCATTTGTAGTTCATACTCAAAGTCAGATACGGCACGAAGACCTCTAATAATAGTATTTATCTTCATATCTGTCGCTAAATCTACTAATAGTGTATCAAAACCAATAACTCTTACGTTTTTTAGATGTTTTGCTGCTGCTTGAGCAAACTTAACTCTGTCTTCATGGGAAAACATAGGACCTTTTCTCTCACTTTTAGCTACAGCAATAATTACTTCATCAAATATATTTGCAGCTCTACATACAATATCCATATGGCCATTTGTTATTGGATCAAAAGTTCCACTATATATAGCCTTTTTATATGTTCCTTCGATATTCTCTTTTTTGCAGTTTTTCATATCTACTTCCATCTTTTGTATAAATTATGTTCGATTTTAAGTAAATCAAACCATTTCCCTATCATAAAGTTTTCCATCTGTTCTAGTTCAGTTTGTTCAGAATAGTAGGCTAATGTTGGAGGTGCAATTGTTACCCCAAGATTTGAAAGCTTTAGCATATTCTCTAAGGCAATTGTTGAAAATGGCATCTCCCTTGGAGCTAGAACTATTTCTCTTTTCTCTTTTAACATCACGGTAAACGCTCGTGTGATTAGGTTATCAGAGATTCCAACAGCACATTTTGCTAAAGTATTCATAGAACATGGAATGATTATCATTTTATCAGTTTTAAAAGAACCAGAAGAAATTGGAGCTTCTATCTGTGTTTCTTTGAAGATTTCAATATTTTTGTTCTTTGATAGAAGGTTCTTAATATTTATACCTTCTTCAAGTTTGAGAGCTTTTATTGCACTCTTTGAAACTACAACATACGCTGTAATATTTTTTGGTAAATTTTGAATAAATCTTAATCCAAGTTTTGCACCACTTGCACCAGTTATAGCAACAACTAATTTCACCTTCAAAACCTTTAATGATATTTAATAAGAAATTGATATTAGCTAAAAAAGGCTTTATTTTCAAAAGTATGTTTAAAAATTATAAAATATTCAATAAATTTTGATTGTAATTTAAGTGTTATATAAGTTTTAATTGTATATCATTTTGTATAACTTTTATATGCTTATAATTAAACAATATGTTAGTTATAAAATATAAAATAATTAATTTTGTAAAAGGAATAAAGATGTCTAAAATTTTCAGTTTTATCAGAGTAAACAATAACAATGAAGCTTATACAAAAGAGCAGAAAAAAGGTTTGGAATCTTATATAAATAAGAACAATATTTCAGTTTATAAAGAGATTCAAATTGAGATAAATACTCCAGATGATGAAAAAAATATGTTGGATTTTCTCAAAAGTTGTGAACCTTCATCTACTCTTTTAGTAAATGACTTACATGTTTTTGGTAGAACTATTGAGACAATTTTAGAGATAGTTAAATTTTTACTTTCAAATAAAATTAGAATACTTGTAATCAAACAAAATTTAGATTTAGTTGATGATAAGGATATGTTAACTCAAATGATTTTAGGTGTTATTTCTATGACAATTGGATTAGAAAAAGATTTAATGAGTCTAAGAACAAAAGAGGCATTAACAGCTAAAAAACTAAAAGGTGAAAGCTTAGGTAAACCAAAAGGAACTATTCAGAAATCTAAATTTGATAAACAAAGAGATAAAATTGAAGAGTTATTATCTGTTGGATTATCTGTTAGAAAGATTGCAAAACTTCTAGGATATAACAATCATATTGGTCTTAATAATTATGTAAAGAAAAGAAATATTAGACATAACTTACCAAATACTTTAGATATAGCAAGTTAAAAAAGAGTAAATATGTTTGCCATTTATAGTAACAATGGATTGAGTTTTAGAAGTACTATTGATAATCTCTATTCTCTTTCCAATGTTGATTCAATTGCAAGAGCAAGGAATAATCCACAAGAAGGTCTTCCTAAAGATCACTCTGTAAAAAACAAAAAAAAGCTTTATAATAAAAAAGAAGTTGTCGAGGCAACTGATATTTATAGAAAAGTAGCTAATATTGATACTAAAGAGCCAGTTTTTCATGTGAAGGATATTATGACTACAGATGTATTCTCTCTAACAAAAGATAATACTGTGCAAGAAGCTTATAATATTATGGAAGACAATGAAGTTAGACAACTTCCAGTTTTAGATGAAGATAATCAAATAATAGGGCTTGTTACTGAAAAGTTTTTACTTGATTTAATTGTAAATGACCTTAGTTATGCAGATACTATAATGCAAAGAGAAATAAGAAGCTTTGATTTTGGTGAAGTAATAACAAGTGATCCCATTACAGATATAAGAAGAATTGCTAAAGTTATGGTTGATTTTTCTTTAACAGCAATTCCTGTTGTAGATCAAGATGACAATTTACAAGGTATTGTATCAAGGGCAAATGTTTTAAAGGCAGTTGCTAATACTCCTCCTTTACAAATATGGGGCTAATTAAAATTTTAAAAACTTAGATCTTATAAACAAAATGCTTGGGATGCATTTGTTTTTGCTGGCTACATCTTTAAATTTCAAATACTTTTATCTGTTATTTTAATTGCTATTTTATAATCTTTAATATATTAATACTGACTTCAAACAATTTATAGTAAAATATTCGACTTTAAAAGAATTGGAGATATTATTATGAAAGTATTATTAATTAAAGATGTAAAAGGAACTGGGAAAGCCGGTGACATCAAAGATGTAAAAGATGGATATGGAAAGAATTTTTTAATTGCAAAAGGTTTTGCATTACATGCAACTGATGAAGTAATTGCAAATTATGAAGAAGAACAGAGAATAAAAGCTGAACAAGAAGCAAAAGAGATTGCTGCTGCAAAAGAGTTAGCTGAGAAATTAGAATCTACAAAATTAACAATCAAACATAAGATTGGTGCAAATGGTCATTTAATAGGATCTGTTACAAACAAAGAAGTTAGTGAGAGTTTAAAAGAGCAGTTTGGTATTGAAATGGATAAAAAAGCGATATCTTTAAAATCAAAAATTAAATCAGAAGGTTCTTTTGAAGCAGACTGTAAATTAGGTCATGCTATTCATGCAAATTTAACTATAGTAGTTATTGGAGAATAGTTAAATGTTTGACGCTACTACGATACTTGCATATAAAGGACAAGGTCAAGCTGTAATAGGTGGTGATGGTCAGGTTACTTTTGGTGATACTGTATTAAAAGGCAATGCTACAAAAATTAGAAAACTTTATAAAGACCAAATCCTTTCAGGGTTTGCAGGAAGTACTGCTGATGCTTTCAACCTTTACGATATGTTTGAAGGGCATTTAGAAGCTTGTAAAGGCGATTTACTTAAATCAGTGGTTGCTTTTTCAAAAGAGTGGAGAAAAGACAAGGTTCTTAGACGACTTGAAGCTATGATGATAGTATTAAATAAAGACCATATTTTTATTTTATCTGGAAATGGTGATGTTGTTGAACCAGAAGATGGAAGTATTGCTTCTATTGGTTCTGGTGGTAACTTTGCAATTTCAGCAGCACGTGCACTTGCTAAGCATTCAGATTTAACCCCTGTAGATTTAGTTAAAGAGTCATTAATGATTGCAGGTGAACTTTGTATTTATACAAATCAAAATATTAAAATTTTAGAATTAGAGGACAAATAACATATGGATATGACACCAAAGCAAATTGTTACATATTTAGATGATTATATTATTGGGCAAAATGATGCGAAGAAGACTATTGCTCTTGCTTTAAGAAATAGATATAGAAGAATGAATGTAGAACCAGAACTACGAGAAGAAATTATGCCAAAAAATATTCTTATGATTGGTAGTACTGGTGTTGGTAAAACTGAGATTGCTAGAAGACTTGCTAAGATGATGGGGTTACCATTTATTAAAGTAGAGGCTTCTAAATATACTGAAGTTGGATTTGTAGGTCGAGATGTTGAATCTATGATTAGAGATTTAGTCTATGAGTCAATTAATCTTGTAACTAAAGAGTTTGAAAATAAAATAAAAGATAAAATAGATGAAGAGATAAACAAGCAGATTATTGAAAAACTTGTTCCTCCTCTTCCTGATGGTGCAACAGATGCAGCAAGAGAGTCTTTTATTAAAACATATAATAAGATGGAAGAGAAACTATTATCAGGACAACTTGATGATAAAAAGATTGAAATAGAAGTTCCCAAAAAGACTCATGTTGAAATTATAGATTCTTCAATGCCAATGGATATGACTTCTATGCAAGAAAGCTTAAATAAAATGTTAGGTGGACTTAATAAAGAGAAGATTAAAAAAGAAGTAACAATTAAAGATGCAAAAGTTTTATTAAGAGATGTTGCAAGTGATAAACTTCTTGACCAAGAGGCTATTAAAGTTGAAGCAGTTAAAAGAGCTGAAAATGGTGGTATTATCTTCTTAGATGAGATTGATAAGATTGCAACTGGTTCAAAAAATCAAAATCAAGACCCAAGTAAAGAGGGAGTTCAAAGAGATTTACTTCCTATTGTTGAGGGAAGTGCTGTACATACAAAGTTTGGTTCAATTAAAACTGACCATATTCTTTTTATAGCAGCAGGAGCATTTCATGTATCTAAGCCATCAGATTTACTTCCAGAACTTCAGGGAAGATTCCCTTTAAGAGTTGAGTTAGATAATCTTGATGAAGAAGCTTTATACAAAATTTTGACAAATACTAAAAATTCTCTTCTTAGACAATATAAAGCACTACTTGAAGTAGAAGAAGTAGAGTTAGAGTTTGAAGATGAAGCGATTCAAGCTTTTGCAAAATATTCTGTTACTGCAAATGAAAAGACAGAAGATATTGGAGCAAGAAGACTTCATACTGTTATTGAAAAAGTGATTGAAGATATCTCTTATAATGCAGATGAAAGAAAAGGTGAAAAAGTTATTATCTCTAAAGCTTTAGTAGAAGAGAAGTTAGATGATATTATAGATAATGAAGATACTGCAAGATATATCTTGTAGAATTTTTATTATTTTTTCGATACAATAGACAAAATTGATAGGGAGAATTCTATGAAACTAGTAACTTTTTGTGAAATTCAAGAT
Source organism: uncultured Campylobacterales bacterium (assembly GCA_947494995.1). GTDB lineage: Bacteria > Campylobacterota > Campylobacteria > Campylobacterales > Arcobacteraceae > Halarcobacter. The sequence continues at coordinate 76,951 of CANLWY010000008.1, forward strand.
TCGGTAATTGATAGTAGGCATACAATTGAGCATTTTCAAAATGGATGCGCAGGTGATGCACAAGTTGTAATATTGGATATAAATACAATTTTTGATTTTGAAGAGAATAAAGGAACTGCTTGTGCTGAAGAATATGTTTCAATTGCTATTTTAGAAGATGATAGTGATTATGAAGCTTTTAAAAACTTTGGTATAGATGCATGGATTAAACAGAGTGATTTAGGTGACATTAATAGTTTATTAAACCTTATTGAAAAAAGGAACTTTTCATAATTATTGATACTCACTGTCACTTAGACAATAGACAATATTATGATGATGTAGATGAAGTAATAAATCGTGCATTAAAAGGTGGGGTTAAAGGGTTTTTAATCCCAGGTGCAGATTTTAATGATTTACCACAAGCTATAAAATTAGCAGAAAAATATGATGAAGTTTTTTTTGCTGTAGGAATTCATCCATATGATTGTGAGCAATATGATGAAACTATTATGGAAAAATATATAAACCATCCTAAATGTATTGCTGTTGGGGAATGTGGTTTAGATTATTTTAGACTACCAGATAATGAAGAAGAAAAAAAAGCTAATATAGCAAAACAGAAAGAGGTTTTTATAGCTCAAATTGAGTTTGCTAAAAAAGTTAAAAAACCTTTAATTGTTCATATTAGAGATGCTTCAAATGATTCAAGACAAATACTTATGGATTATGATGCAAAGCAAGTAGGTGGCGTTTTACATTGTTATAATGCAAGTGAACATCTGCTTCCTTTATCAGATTATGGTTTCTATTTTGGAATAGGTGGAGTTTTAACTTTTAAAAATGCAAAAAAATTAGTAGAAGTTTTACCAAAAATTCCACAAGATAAACTACTTTTAGAGACAGATGGTCCTTATTTAACTCCTCATCCTTATAGGGGTAAAAGAAATGAACCTTTATATACAACTCATGTTGCAGATAAGGTTTCAGAACTATTAAATTTAAGTAAAAATGAGGTTAACAAAATTACCACAAACAATGCAGTTACCTTATTTAAGCAATTTTCTACGATTATTTAGATATACTATTAGCTATTTTTAAGAAATAGGATTAAATTTGAGAAAATTAATAGCAATGTTTTTGCTTTTTTCTATCTATTCATACGCTTCATTAATTGGGTCAAACTTCTCACAAAGAGATTTACAAATATTAGAGGATCTTGATATTAAATCTTCTTTTATAACTGATTATAAACTTCAAGAATTATATGGAAAGTATCAAGAAAGAAGAAATTCGCACACTTATATAGCAAACTTAAATGAAGCTTCACTTTTTGTTCCCAGAGTAAAAGATATTCTAAGGCAAGAGGGGATTCCTGATGTATTTATTTATATGGCAATGGCAGAATCAAATTTTGATATTGATGCAAGATCTTATGCAAAGGCCACAGGACTTTGGCAGTTTATGAGTAGAACAGGTAAAAAGTATGGTTTAAAAGTTGATTCTTATGTTGATGAAAGAATGGATTTAGTTAAGTCTACAGTTGCAGCAACAAGATATTTAAATACCTTAAATAGTATGTTTGGAAAATGGTATTTAGCTGCAATCTCATATAATTGTGGTGAAGGAAGAGTAATTGAAGCATTAACAAGAGCTACAATTGACTTATATATTGAAGCAAATCCAGAAGAAAAAGATAGTAAAAAAATAAAAGCTTTTAGAAAAACAATTAAAGACTATCAAGAAAGACGAGTTTCATTTTATAAATTAAGTAGAATTTATAAAGAAGTGTCAACATGGAATATAAAGCCTGATATTGATGATATTTTAAGAGAACAAAAAGGTGTTGACAGACAATATATTCCTAAAGAGAGTAGAGATTATATAAGAAAAATTATTGCTTTAGCCATGATGAATTCTCAAAACTTTATAAAAACAGAAAAAAATTCACACTTATTAAATATTGGAATTTCAAATACTATTGCAACAGTTCCTGTAAAAGGTGGTTTGCATCTAAGAAATATTGCAAAAACTATTGGAATGAGTTATGAAGAATTATATGGTTTAAATAAGCATTTAAAGCAGTCAATTATCCCTCCAACTCAAAAGTATTATACAATAAATATTCCATACAGTAGACTTACAAGATACAATATGAATAAAGATAGTATTCCTGATACAAAATATGCTATGCATACGGTAAAAAGAGGTGATACTTTATCAGCAATTGCAAGAAAATATAAAACATCAACTAATATAATAAGAAAACAAAATAAATTAAAGACAGATAGACTGTCTATTAATCAGAAGCTTCTTTTGCCTATTACAAGTGAAATGTTTGCAAAAGTTAATCTTTTTAAAAAAGGTTCTTTAAAAAGAAATAGTAAAAAACACACTGTAAGAAGTGGAGAGTCTTTATATTCAATTGCAAAAAAATATAGAATTGATATAAAAAAGTTAATGAAAGATAATAATTTAAAAAATAACTTACTTAAAATAGGAGATAGACTTGTTATTAGGTAATTCTTTAAAAGTGTCATTGGTTTTAGTTGCTACAGTAGGAGTTTTATTTACAGGGTGTTCTCAAAAAAGTTCTACTTATAGTGTTGGTACTCCTGTAAGTGGTGGTAAAAAAGTATTTAAGCCTTTAGGTAATCAAAAAATTAAAAACTCTAAGGCTATGCATAGAGCTACAATGAGACCTTATAAAATTGCAGGGAAATGGTATTATCCAACACTTGCAAAAGTTGGTGATGAACAAAGAGGTATTGCTTCTTGGTATGGACCAAATTTTCATGCAAAAAAGACTTCAAATGGTGAAATTTATGATATGTATGCTGATACAGCTGCACATAAAACACTTCCTATGAATACTATGGTTAGAGTTGATAACTTAGAGAATGGAAAATCAATTGTTGTAAGAATTAATGATAGAGGACCTTTTGTAAGTGGAAGAATCATTGATTTATCAAATAAGTCTGCCCATGAAATTGATATGGTAAGAAAAGGAACAGCAAAAGTTAAAGTTACTGTTCTTGGTTTCCATGCAAAGATTGCACAAACTAAGCAAGAAAGAGAAGAGACAGCAACTGTAGGAAGCTATTATATTCAAGTAGGTGCATTTTCCAGATTAGAGGGTGCAAAAATTACAAAAAGAAAGTTTGAAACAGCATTAGAAGATAGATATCATGTTGTTATAAAAAGTACAGATTTAAATAGAGTTTTTATAGCAGGGTTTAGATCAGAAGATGAAGCTAGAGATTATAAAGCCAATAATGGTTTAAATAGCGCTATGATTATTGCTGAATAGGATATTTATATGACTGAATTAAATAGAAAGACAAAAGAAACTGATATTAAGTGTAAGGTTGATGTTCTAGGAAATGGAACTTCAAATATCAATACGGGAGTAGGGTTTTTTGATCATATGCTAGAAGCTCTTTCAAAGCATAGTGCAATTGATATTGACTTAAATTGTGTTGGAGATTTACATATTGATGCACACCATACAGTAGAAGATTGTGGAATTGTTTTAGGTAAGGCTTTAAAACAAGAGATTTTTCCAATTGAAAATGTAGAAAGATATGGTAATGCAACAGTAGTTATGGATGAAGCAGCTACTACTTGTGCTTTAGATTTATCAAATAGACCATTTCTAGTATATGAAGTAAATGTAAGTGGAAAAGTTGGAGAGTTTGATGTTGAATTGGCTGAAGAATTTTTTCATGCATTAGTTATGAATACAGGGTTAACAACTCATATTATCCAAGAAAGAGGAAGAAATAAACATCATATATTAGAAGCTAGTTTCAAAGCTTTTGCAGTGGCTTTAAGAAGAGCTTTAGCTAGGAATGAAAAACTTGGAGTACCTAGTACAAAAGGTGTTTTATGATTGAGTTAATTGTTTTAGATGTGGATGGAACTTTAACAGATGGAGGAATAACTTATTCTAATTCTGGAGATGAACTAAAAACATTTGATGTTGCAGATGGTTTAGCAATTGCAACATGGACAAAAAAACTTGGTAAAAAAGCAGCAATAATAACAGGACGAAACTCTTTAATTGTAGAAAGAAGAGCAAAAGATTTAAAGATTGAACATCTTTATCAAGGTGTTCATAATAAAGATGAAGTCTTAGAAAATATTTTAAGAGAAGAAGGGATTTCTTGGAATCAAGTTGCAGCAATTGGAGATGATTTAAATGATTTTAAAATGCTTAAAAAAGCTGGATTATCATTTACTCCTGCAAATGGTTCAAAGTATATTAAAGAGATTGTAAATGTAGAGTGTAAAGCTCATGGAGGAAATGGCGCTGTACGAGAGATGGTAGAGTATATTGTAAAAGAAGATGGTATAGAAGAGGATTTTATTAACGCATGGTTATAAGAGTTTTTGTTTTAGGTCTTTTAGTTTTAGCATCATTAAGTTACTTTATTCCTGTCGAGAATAAAGATAAAAAGAGTGCACAAAATGATATTCCTCTTTTAACATTCTCAGATTCCACAATGTATACACTAACTACTGATAGTATGAACAGAATAGTTCATTCAAAAAGTGCCTTACGATATAAAGATAGAGATGTGATGCATGAAGGGGCTTTACTAATAAAAGGTGTTGATAAAGAGAACAACGAAATAAGTGATACTCTTACAGCAGATGTTATTATAAAAAGAGCTGAAGCATATAAGTTTTTAAATGATGTAAAGTTTAGAAGAAATGATTATATAACTTTAAACACTGATGAATTGTTGTATAATGCCGAAACAAAAGTTGCAACAAACACATTACCATTTGAAGGAACTTATTTTAATAATTATATAAAAGGTAAAAATATATATTTAGATTTAGATAAATATTATATGAAAGCCGAAGATTCACACTTTGAAATAGAAGTACAAGAAAAAAAAGGAAAATAAGAGTATGAAATTTTTATTAACAGTTTTACTATCATCATCAATGCTTTTTGCAGCAAGTGAAAAGTTAATTATAGATGCAAAAAATTTTGAAACAAATGATGCTAAAGGTATTACAGTTTTTACTGGAAATGTAAAGTTAAAAAAGGCAAAAGATAAGTTAAACTCTCAAAAATTAGAGATATTTATGAAGAAAAACTCTAAGGGCAAAGCAAAGGAACCTTTAAAGTATATTGCAACAGGAAATGCAGATTTTGAGATTCATACAAATGGAAAAATTTATAAAGGAAAAGGTAATAAGATTATCTATGATCCTAAGAAGCAAGAGTATACTGTAATAGGAAATGGTTATATTAAAGAAGAAGTAGAGCATAGGGAACTATTTGGTGAAACAATTTATATTAATCAAGTTACAGGAAATGCAAAAGTAAAAGGTACTTCTTCTAAACCAGTTAGATTTATTATTAATATTGATAATGGTGAAAAAAAATAATGAAAATTGTTGATGCTCAGTTTTTAACTTCTGCTCAAAGTATTGTTGATTCACCAAGTCCTGATAAAGCAGAAGTAGCTTTTTTAGGAAGAAGTAATGTTGGGAAATCATCGCTACTTAATACTTTAACAAATAGAAAAGGTTTAGCAAAATCATCTTCAACTCCTGGAAAAACTCAACTAATAAACTATTTTGATATTAAATTTAAAACGGGAAATGAGGAATTACCATATCTATATGCTAGATTTGTAGATTTACCTGGGTTTGGTTATGCAAAAGTATCAAAGGGATTAAAAAGAGATTGGAACAGAAATTTAACAGGTTATTTAGAACAAAGACCTTGTTTACAAATTTTTGTTCATTTAATTGATTCTAGACATCCAAATTTAGCTATTGATAAAAATGTAGATGAGTTTTTAAAGCAGAATAAAAGAGGTGACCAAATTATTATAAATGCTTTTACAAAAACAGATAAATTAAAACAAAATGATTTACAAAAACTTAAAAGAGCATATCCCGATGGAATATTTATATCAAATCTTAAGAAGAGGGGTATGATGGATTTACAAAATGCAATTACAGGATACCTTTTTGGAAATTAAATTTTTTAAACCTGATGTCTCTCATATTTCTATGATGCAAGAAGTAGTAAAAGAAGAAGTGGATAATGGAACCATTCTTTTAAGAACTGAAGATGAAATGGCAAACACAATTAGATCATATACAGTTGTTGAAGTAGATGGAAAAATAGCTGGGTTTACAGCCTTACATATACACTCTGCAAGACTTTCTGAAGTTAGAAGTTTGGTTGTTTCAAAAAAATTTAGAGGTTTAAAGCTAGGAAAAAAACTAGTGGAAGCCTGTATTGAAGAAGCAAAAAAATATAAACTTAAACAGATATTATCATTAACCTATCAAAAAGGTTTTTTTGAAAGTCTTGGCTTTTATGAAATAGAAAAGGAAAAGATACCAGAGCATAAAATATGGGCAGATTGCATTAGATGTAAACATTTTCCTATATGTGATGAAATTGCTATGGTTTTTGACCTATGAAAAGAAGATTAGAATTAATAACTCTATTTATTCTAATCTTTTTAATACCCTCTAATGCTACACCTATTTTTACTAAAGAAGAGCTCTCTTATATAAAAAACAATAAAGTCAAAATTGCAATGCTTGGCGATTTCCCTCCTTTTTCTACCTATGAAGATGGCAAAATAGAAGGATACTCTTTTGATATTTTGGAACTTATTTCAAAGAAGAGTGGCCTTCAAATGGAATATATAGTTGATAAATGGCCTACAAATTTGAAAAAGTTTAAAGAAAAAGAGATTGATATAATTGATTCTATCTCTTTTAGGGAGAGTAGATTAGATTTTACCTACTATACAAAACCATATTATGAAATTCCTTTAGTTGTTTTTTCAAAAAAAGATATTAATAACTATACAGGTTTAGATTCTTTAAAAGGGAAAAAGCTAGGTATTACAAAAAATATTTTTTATAAACAACAAATTGATGATTTAGATATATTTGAGTTAGTTGAATATGATAGCTTCCAAGATAAATTAAAAGCACTTGCTTTTGGAGAAGTAGACGTTATTTTTGGTCATCTTTTAAGTACGCAAATTGCTATAGAAAAAAGTCAATATACAAATATGAGGGTTTTAGGGGAGTTAAATCTACAGACACTTAGTAAAACAGATTTAAGATTTGGTATTACAAAAGGAAATGAGCTTTTATATAGTATTGTAGAAAAATCATTTAACTCTATTTCAAAAGCGCAATGGCATGAATTGAATGAAAAATGGATAAGTATATATACAAAGAAAATGGGAGAGTTTGACAATTCAATTGTTCATTTAACAAAAGAACAAAAAGAGTTTTTAATAAAAAAAAGGCTTAATTGTGTTATTGGAAACTGGCCACCTTTTAATATAAAAGATTCAGAAGGACTAACTGGAATAGCTATTGATTTTTGGGAGCTAATAAGGAAAAAAACATTAATAGAATCAGAATGTAAAGTTTTAGATTCATTTGAAGAGGTTTTAAAGCACATAAGAGATAAAAAGTCTGACATAACAATATCAACTGCTATCACTGAAGATAAAATGGCATATGGACGTTTCTCTATACCTTATGTCTCTTATCCAATTGCAATGGCAACTACCCTAGATAAAAGATATATCTCAAATACTCAAACATTAAATGGAAAGAGAGTTGGTGTAGGGAAGTCTTATAGTAGTTCAAATTTTTTAAAAGAAAAATATCCAGAAATTGAATTAATTGAATTTGAAAATAATTTAGCGGCATTAAGAGCTTTGTCAAAGGGAGATGTTTATGCTGTAGTTGATATATTGCCAGTTTTATCTTATATTATTGGAGAATATGGCTTTAAAAATATAAAAATATCAGGGACGACAGAGTTTAACTTTGATGTAAGAGTTATGGTTAGAGAGGATTATAAAGAGTTAATTCCAATAATAAATAAAGGAATTACTGCAATTTCTAAAAATGAGAAACAAGAGATAAAAAATAGATGGATATCTGTAAAATATGAAAATGTAGTCGACTATACTAAACTTTGGCAAGTAGCTGGTATAGCCATAATTCTTATTTTAATTTTAATTTATAGACAACAGATATTAAACAGTCATAATAGAAAGTTAAAAGAAGCAAATAATGAAATTGAATTAAAAACACAAGAGCTTGAAGAAAAAACAGAACAGTTAGCTAAACAAAAAAAGCTATTTGAAACGATGTTTTATGAGTCATCTGATGGAATAGTTCTTATAAAACTTTCTAATCAAGATTTAGTGGACTGTAATGAAGTTGCCTACAGACTTTTAGGATATAAAAATAAAGAGGAGTTTTTATTATTAAAGCCAATTGATGTTGTACCTTTAAATCAGCCTAATGGTGATATATCATTAGATATAGTTTTTAATATGCTTGAGTTAGCAATAAATGAAGGCTCTAGTAACTTCGAGTTATTACATAAGAAAAAAGATGATAGTTTTATTTGGTTAGAAGTATTAGTTACTCCTATAAACCTTGGAGATGAAGAGTTATTACATATTGTCTGGAGAGATATTCAAAAAAGAAAAATTATGGAAGAGGAACTTAATTTTTTAACTCATTCTCTAGAGGAAAAAGTTAAGTTAGAAGTTAAAAAAAATGAAGAAAAAACAAAGCAGTTAATTCAACAAAGTAGACTTGCTCAAATGGGAGAAATGATATCAATGATTGCACATCAGTGGAGACAACCCTTAACTGCGATATCAGCTACAACAAATAATCTTTTAATAAGAATGTTAATTGATGAAAAAATAGATAAAAAAGAGTTAGAGTTTGAAATCTCTTTAATCTCTGATTATTCTCAACATCTCTCTATGACAATTGATGATTTTAGAAACTTTTTTAAAAGTGATAAGAAAAAAACTGTAACATCTTTAGAACGAGTAATCGAGAATTCTATTTCAATTGCAAGAAACTCTTTAGAAGCAAATGAGATAAGTTTGTATACAGACTTTAATGCAAATAAAGAATTAAAACTTTTTGCCACTGAAGTTAATCAAGTTATTTTAAATTTAATGAAAAATGCAGAAGATGCTATCCTTGAAAATCTTATAGAAAATGGAAGTATTCATATAAAAACTTATGTTGAAGATTTAAATGTAGTAGTTGAAATAATGGATAATGCAGGTGGAATAAATAAACAGATTATGGATAAAATTTTTGATCCATACTTTTCTACAAAAAAAGAGAAAGAGGGGACTGGATTAGGGCTTTATATGAGTAAAATTATTATAAATGATCATTGTAATGGAAAACTAAGTGTCTTTAATACTGATTTAGGTGCAAGCTTTAAAATAGAGATACCTTTTGAATAAATCAAAAGGTATTTATCTTAGTTTTTAATTATCTTTTTTATTTGATTTCTAATAATAACTGGAACAAAGAACATTGATACTATGTATGAAATTAGTGTTCCTCCAATAAGTGCAACTCCAAGTCCTCCAAATACAGCATCTGTAGCTAAAAGAGAAGATGCAAAGACCATTGTAAGAACTGTAAGAATAATAGGTTTTGATCTTGTTGCTGTTGCTTTTGCAATTGCTTCATTTATTGTTAGTCCTTTTTCTTGAACTAAAAGTTTTGTAAAATCAATAATTAGTGTTGAGTTTCTAGAATTAATTCCAATAAGACCAATAAATCCTATTAATGAAGTTGCTGTTAAATAAAAAGTATCTGCTGTAATCATATCCATAATAATATGTGCAAATATTACACCAATAATAGAGATAAAAGAAGCAAGAACAATTCCACCTGAAATAGCAAATGATTTATAATATATAACCATTAAAAAGAAGATTAAGACTAAAGCAATAATAAATGCTCCTCCTAAGTCTATAAAAGTATCAATTGTTACTTTTAATTCTCCATCCCATATTAGTTTAAATTGTTCACCTGTAGTTTTATCTGTAAATTCAAGATTTAACATATTAGATTTTTCTACTATAAAGTTTTTATCAAAGTTATTTAGAAAATCGTTTCTTGCATCAAGAAGAGGATATATTTGACTGTCTTTATTTGTTTCTGCAATCACATTAATCATAGGCTCTAAATTTTTTGATGTAAGTGTTGGTTCTTTTATAACTTTTTCTATTGTAACTAGTTCACTTAAAGCAATAGTAGAGCCATTTTTATTTACTAGTTTAAGTGTTGATAGTTTATTAATAATATCATCTTTTCTATTTGAGTCAAAGATTCTTGAATCATCAAGTCTTAAAAAAATTGGTACTTGAGCTTGTGAATTTTTTTCATTTACAACAGAAAGTATAGTTCCTTCGTATGCTATATATAGTATATTTTTAACTTGTTCTAATAAAATACCACTTTTGATGATCTTGTTGTTATCAAGACTTATTTCAAATTTTTCAAAAGCCTTATCTGACATTACATCAACATCTACAAGAGAATTTTGTTTTTTTAAAACTTTTGCTACTTTATAAGCAAATTCTCGTCTACTTTCAAATGAAGACCCTCCATATATTTCAGCAACAATTGAAGCAAGTACAGGAGGACCTGCAGGAAGTTCAATAAGTTTTATATTCGCTTCATATTTTGAACAGCTTTGAAGTTCTTCTCTAATTGAACTAACAAAATTGTAACTTGAAATATCTCTATTTTTTGCCTTCTTAATATTTACCATTATTTCAGCTTGAGATTGCTTATCTTTTAGGGCACTTTGTTTTACTAAGGCTGCAAAATCTAAAGGTTGTCCTTCCCCTATAAAGACTGAGATATTTGTTACAAGCTCTTTAGAAATTAGTTTTTTTGAGATGCAAGAAGTAACTTCTTTTGTTTGAGTTATAGAACTGCCATCTTTTAAATCAACATATACTGAAAAAGTATCAGAGTCTTTACTTGGAAGCATTTTTGCTTTTACAATTTCAGTTGGAAAAGTAGCTACAGAAAGTGCAAAAAGAGATAGGGTTATTATATATACTAAAATGGATTTAGAAGGTGATTGAATAATATTATAAATAAATTTTTCTAGTTTCATTTTAAAAACTTCCTTACTAAATATGGTGTAAAAATATATGCAACAATTAAAGATACAATAAGTGCAATAGGTACAAATACGGGAAGAGGATGCATGAATTGTCCCATCATTCCACCTACAAAAAACATGGGAATAAATGTCATAATAATAGCTATTGTTGCAATATTTGTTGCATTTCCTATTTCATTTGTTGCATTTATTGAAAGTGTTTTTATATCTGTTTTTCCTTTATCTTCTTTTTTATGTCTTACAATATTTTCAATTACGATAATTGCTGCATCTACGAGCATTCCTAAGGATACAATGAGAGCAAAAAGAGTAATTCTATTAATAGTCTCTTCCATCATAAACCCTATAAATAAAGTAAGAGATAAAATCATGGGAACAAGAAGTGAAACTATCATAGCTTCTCTAAGACCTAAAGAAAAAATAAGTAAAATAGCAATAATTACAATAGAAATCAGTAAATTTTGTACAAGTGAATTTACAGCATTATTAGCTGTATATCCATCATCTCTTGTTATTACTAGTTTTATATTTTTCTTCTCAAGATTAGGTTTTATAGTTTCTATATAGTCAAAAATTTTTTCATTTATTGTAACTGAATTTGAACCTTTTAATTTTGAAATAGTTAGTGTCAACTGTTCTGTAGCATTATTTAACTCTTTTGTATATAAAAGAGCTTCTTTTTTGTTTTGAATGTCATAAGATCTTGAAATTTTAGCAATATCTTTTAAGTATATTGGTGTATTGAAATTATATGAAATGATGATATTTTCTAAATCTTCTTTAGATTCAATTGCATTTTTAATACTTAATACTGTCAAATTAGCATTTTTGTTATCTGAATTTATATTTGGAGTAGTTAATGATAAAGCTTTTATTTGCTTTGCTATTTGACCTATTGATAGTTTATATGCACTTAGTTTATTTGCATCAACCTCAATGTTATATTGTTCTTTTTTTTCACCTTTTAAATCTACTAAAGCTACATTTTTAATTTTGTTTATTTGAAATGCAATTTTATCAACTTCATTATAAAGTGTTGTTTGTGATATTTTGTTTTGAATTGTATAAAAAGCAATAGTTGCAATAGGAATATCTGTATCAATATCCATTGTTTTGATAACTGGAGTCATAGCTCCTTTAGGAAGTAAATCCATATTTCTCATTACTTGATTATATAGTTTAAGATTTGATTCTTCTTTATCTTCTCCAATATAATATTGAACTTGAACTATAGCAATAGACTCTTTTGCATAAGAATATATATGTTCAACACCTTCTATTTCATGTATTTTCTTTTCTAATGGTTCTATAATAACTTTTTTTATTTGACTAGGACGTGCTCCAGGAAGGGCTACAATAACTGCTCCCCCACTAACTTTTATTTGAGGATTTTCCTCTCTAGGCATAAATTCTAAAGATAAGATCCCCAAAGCTAAAATAAAAAGTGAAAGAATAAAAGTAAGAGGATGGTCTATGAATGTTCGAGCAAGTTTACCTGCAATATTCATTTGATTTGGATTATTTATCACTTATCAAGCCTTAAATTGATTTTTGTGTACATTCCAGGATATATCTTTTTATCTTTAGTATCAAAAGATAACTTTAGTGTAAAAGAGTGTGTCATATCTTGTAAACTTGGAATTATTGATGCAATCTTACCTACAGTTTGTAAATTTGCAGATTTAATACTTATATCTGCATCTTGTCCAATTTTTATTTTTACTAAATTACTTTCACTAATAGTTGTTTTTATTTTTAAGCTATTTAAATCAGAAAGAATAATTGCAGGAGTTGAAGGCATTGCCATTTCACCAGATTTGATACTCTTTTTGATAATTAAACCATCATTAGGTGCTACAATTTTTAGATAATTGTATTGGTAATTAACCTCTTTTAATTTAGCACGTGCAATTGATATCATATTTTTAATATTTTTTAATTTTAATTCTAATTGTTCAACATCATATTTAGGAACTAAATCCTTTAGATATAATCTTTTATATCTTTCAAGATTTGTTTTTACATTGTTTAGATTATTTTGTTGAATTTGAAGGTTTAATTGAGCCTCTTGTCTGTTTGAATCAATACTTGAAGAATCAATTTCATAAAGAAGTTGACCTTTTTTTACAAAATCTCCTTCATTTACGTATACATTTTTGATAAATCCCATATATCTACTTGTAATAATTTTTTCATTATCTGATATTACTGTTCCACTTAATTCAAGTGCATTTATTGAGATTGCACTTGTAAGTGTAATTAATAGTGTAATTAAATATTTTTTACCTGTAAACAGGATTTCACGTTGTTTCATCATTTTATTTCCTTAAGCTTTTTCCAGTTACAAGTTTTAATCTTGCCTGAGCTAATGATTTTTCATAGTTTGCCATAATTAAAGATGCTTCATTTTCTCTATATATTGCTTCTTGTTTAAGAAGTTCAGTCATTGGTATTAGTTGATTTTTATACATTAGTTTTGATTGTTCTAAAACCTCATATGCTAGTTCTTTCGCTTCTTTTTTTTCTTTAAAGATTCTATTTTTTGCATATAAGTTTAGATAGGTTTTTTCAATCTCTAGTTTTATCCCATCTTTTAATTGGTTTAGATTTAAAATTGCTTTATTTAGTTTTATTTGACTTTTCTGTAAATCTTTACTTCTTGTTCCATTAAATAAAGAGTATTTAATTCCTAACATTCCTATATAGTAATCTTTGTCACTGTCAAAAGTTATTGAGTCATCATTAAATCCATACTCTAAATGAGAATAGACATTTGGATAATATGATGATTTTACTAAATCAATATTTTTTTTCATTCCTTTTTTTGAGAATTCAAGTATTTTCAAGTCTTCTCTATTTGTCAAAGCTTTACTATATAGTTCTTCTAAGCTTATATTAGAAGCTGAGAAAAGCTTTAGGCTTTCAACATCATTTATTTTCATATTTGAGGTCAAAAACTTTAAATAGGCTAAAGCAATATTGAATTTATTATTAGCTTCTGTTAGTCTTGATTGTACATTTAGTTCTTGTACTCTTGCTTGTTTTTTATCAATTTTTGTAACAAGACCTTCTTTATGAAATTCTTGAGCTGAAATAACAAAAAAAGAAACAGCTTCTTTAGCTTTTTTTGTAGCATTAATGAATTCTTTAGCGACAACTGCTGCATTGTATGCTTTTAGAACTTCAAATTCTAAAGATTTTTCATCAAGATTTAGCTTTAAAGTCTGAGCCTTGTGCTGTATTTTTAATATATCTTCTTGGCTTTTTAGTTTAAAACCAGTAAATAAAGGTATATCATAGGTGATTTTAGTAGTGAAGTTATTCCTTGCTTCCGCATTGTTTAGGTTTTTTGGTTCAATATTTAAACTATTTGGTCCAGTATATTCACCCGCCCCAAAATCATTAAAACTAGCCTCTCTTGAAGATAATTTTGAGTTAAAAATATGACCACTATGATTTGTTCTACTCATTTCATAACTTAAATTTAGCTCTCCATATGAAAAAGCTTTAATCTTTTCAATATCAAGTTTAGAAGATTCAATTTCAAGTTTTTGTGTTTTTAGTTTTTTATTGTTTTTTATAGTTAAATCTAATGCAACTTCATAGTTGATTGTTTGTGAAAAAGAAAAAGAAAAAACTAATAATAAATATAAGATTATTTTATACATGCACCATCCTATCGTATTTGAAGAATGATTATACTAAAAAAAACAGAAAAAATCTACTTGTAGTATTATTATTTAAACTTATCTTCTATTTTTTTTGTAAGTAGTGCTAGAAGTAACACTGCAATAGTAATTATAATAAAGCTTATGATTTCATTTTGTAAAGTTTCCATTTTTCCCTTTTTAAATAAATTTAGAGTATATCTAAAAAAAGAAAAGAAAAATATAATTGAAATATAATTTAATTTAAACATAAAAGTTATTTTTTATATACTATTATGTTATAATCTACCTAAACTATTTAAAAACTTGGAAGTCAATGTATAGAATTTTATTATTAATGATTTATTTTTCAGTATTTGTTTTTGCTAATGAAAAGGTTGTTTTACAATTAAAATGGTTTCATCAGTTTCAATTTGCTGGATATTATGCAGCAAAAGAGAAGGGCTTCTATAAAGAAGTTGGACTTGATGTAGAAATTAGGCAAAGAGATTTAAAATATAACAATATTCAACAAGTAATAGATAATGAAGCACAATATGGTATTTCAGATTCTGTTTTACTATTATATAAAGCAAAAAAAGAGCCTATTGTTATAATTTCACCAATTTTTCAACACTCTCCTAGTGTTATTATCTCTTTAAAAGGCAATAATACAGACTCTGTATATGAACTTGATAAAAAAGATATGGTTTTTTATGAAAATGATAATGACGGTTTTTCAATTTTGGCAATGTTAAAAAAGTTAGGAGTTAAGCCAAATATGATTAGAGGAAGAGAAAAAGACGATTATAAAAAATTAATTGATAAAAAAACAGATGCTTTTCCTGCATATTTAAGCAATGAACCTTTTTATTTTAGACAAAAAAATATAAATATTAATGTCTTTGATCCTAGAAACTATGGCTTTGATTTATATGGAGATATGCTTTTTACTAATGAAAATGAAGTAAAAAACAATCCTAATAGAGTAAAAAGATTTAAGGAGGCTACTTTAAAAGGTTGGGAATATGCTTTAGAGAATAAGGATGAGATTATTGAACTTATTCATAACAAATACAATAAAAATAAATCTATTGAACATTTAAAGTTTGAAGCAGATGCTATTGAGCGTGTTGTAAGTAAAGAAACTACACCTTTAGGAACAGTAGATAAGGGTAGAATAAAATATATTCATAGTTTATATAAAGATTATGGTTTAATTAACGCAAAAATTGATGTAAAAGATTTTATTTTTGATGATTATGGAAGTAAATTTTATAATATTGATTTTACTGAAGAAGAAAAAGAGTATTTAAAGAATCATCCAACACTTACTATCCCAAATATGAATGCATTTGCTCCTTTTTCTTATAATGAAAATGGAAAGGCTTTGGGATATAGTATTGACTATATGAAGCTAATGGCAAAAAAAATGGGAGTGAGTTTAAATATCATTCAAGGTAAAACTTGGGTAGAGTATTTATCAATGTTAAAAAATGGAAAACTTGATGTAATCCCTCATATTGCCTTTAATAAACAAAGAGACAAGTTTGTAGATTTTACAAGTTTTGCACATTTAAGTTTTAGTACTGCAATTGCTTTGAAGAAAAGTAATGATTTTAAAACAATGAAGGATTTAGAAGAAAGAGTTTTAGCAGTTCAAAATAGAACTTTTCATCATACATTTTTTGAAGAGAATTTACCTACACAAAGACTTCTTTTAGTTTCTTCTTCAAAAGAGGGTATAAAAGCTGTATCAGAGGGGAAGGCAGATGCTATGATTGGAAACCTTCCAGCTTTAGAATATTATATTCAAAATGAATGGCTAAGTGATTTAAAAACAAGTAGAATTGAAGGCTCAGGACTTATAACTCAAACAAGTTTATATATGGGAGTACAAAAAGGTAACTTATTATTAAAGTCTATTTTAGAAAAAGTTCATCTTAATATTGAACATAATGAAGAGTTGATTCTTAAGAAAAAATGGCTAAGTTTAGAAAAAAAACATAACATAAATTTAACTTCAGATGAATTATCTTATTTAAAAGAGAAAAAAGAGCTCAAAATGTGTATTGATCCAAACTGGATGCCATATGAAAGAATAGAAAATGGTAAACATGAAGGGATTACTTCAGATTATATAAAAATTTTTAAAGAAAACTTATCTATTAATATCAAACTTATACCTACTAAAGATTGGATAGAAACAATATCTTATGGTAAAAGTAGGAAATGTGATTTTATAACTGTTATGGTTCGAACAAAAGAGAGATTAAATCACTTTAATTTTTCAAGAGAGTATTTAGAAACTCCTTTGGTGATTGCAACAAAAATTGATGAACCTTTTATAAATGATGTTTCTTCTGTTAAAGATAAAAGATTTGGAATTGTAAAAGGTTATGCCTATAAACAAGAACTTGAAAAAAAATACCCTGGAATTAATATTGTAGATGTAAATAATGTTTATGATGGATTAGAAAAGGTTGATAATGGAAAGTTATTTGGTTTTATAGACTCTTTGCCTGTTATTGGGTATGAAATACAAAAAGAGTATGCTGGAAATCTTAAGGTTGCAGGTAAAATAAATGGTGATTGGAGTTTTTCTATTGCATCAAGAAATGATGAACCTTTGTTAAATGATATCTTTTCAAAAGTAATAAAATCAATACCCCTAGAAGAACATAATAAAATACTTCATAAATGGATATCTGTTAAGTATCAAGAAAGTATTGATTATACAAAATTTTTGTGGATGCTTTTTGGATTCTTTGTAGTCCTTTCAATTGTGATTTATAAAAATAGATCTATAAATGAATTAAATCAACAGATGACAAAATATATAAATATTGTAGATGAGAATATATTAACTTCTACAACTGATTTAAGTGGAAAAATTACATCTGCTTCTGAAGCTTTTTGTAAAATTAGTGGATATACAAAAGAAGAGTTGTTGGGTAAACCTCATAATATAATTCGCCATGAAGATATGAACTCAGAAGTTTTTGATGAATTATGGAAAACAATTTCCAATGGAAAAACATGGAAGGGTGAAATAAAGAATAAAAAGAAAGATGGTGGTTATTATTGGGTTGATGCAACTATTTCTCCAAACTTTGATAAAAAAAATAGAATAATTGGATATACCTCAATAAGACAAGATATTACAAATAAGAAAATAGTTGAATATCTATCTATAACTGATGAGTTAACTACTCTTTATAATAAAAGATACTTTAATGAGATTTTTGAAAAAGAGATAAATAGAATAAAAAGGGATGAAAAACGTATAGGCTTTATGATATTTGATGTGGACCATTTTAAACAATATAACGATACTTATGGGCATCAAAAAGGTGATGAAGTGTTAAGAGCTATAGGAAGAAGTTTAAAAAAAGTTTCTAAACGTTCTACTGATACTACTTGTAGAATAGGTGGAGAAGAGTTTGCTGTAATATTTCATCCTCATTTTAAAGAGAGTGCTGTAGAATTTGCAGAAATCATTAAAGAATCAATAGAAAATCTGAAAATAGAGCATAAATATAATAGTGCAAGTAAGTATATTACAGTTTCAATAGGTTTGTATACTGCTATACATGATAATATAAAAAGTTCAAAAGAGATATATAAATTAACAGATGATGCTTTATATAAAGCAAAAAAAGAGGGTAGAAATAGAATATATCTAGTTGATAAGAATGTTTAATTAAAAAAATAAGCCCGTCACTTAAAGGACTGGGCGAGGTTTCCAATAATCAACGACCAACCATCAATTACAATAAAAAAGATGATTTTAATAGGCAAGGAAATCATTACAGGTGGGAGCATCATCATACCTAAAGACATCAAAATAGAAGCTACAATAATATCAATCACTAAAAATGGTAAAAATATTAAAAAGCCTATTTCAAAGGCTGTTTTTAGTTCACTTACTATAAATGCAGGCATTAATAAAGTTAAAGGAACATCATCAATATTTTTTGGATTCTCTTCTTTTTTGATTCTATAAAATAGAGCTAAATCTTTTTCTCTTGTATTTTTAATCATAAACTCTTTGAAGGGTTTAACTCCTCTTTCAAAGGCTACCTCATAAGAGATTTTTTCATCCATATAAGGTTTTACTCCCACTTCCCATGATTTTTTTGCATAAGGTTCCATAATAAAAATTGTAAGAATTAAACATAATGAAATTATTATCTGGTTTGGTGGAGTTTGTTGAAGTCCAAGTGCTTGTCTTAGAAGTGAAAATACGATAAGTAGTCTTGTAAAACTTGTAACCATTAAAAGTAAACTAGGTGCAAGTACTAATAGTGCTAAAATTATTGCTATATTAATAGTTTTTACAAACTGTGCAGGTTCCTCTAATGCTGCAACTGATAGATTAATAACTGGGGGTGCTGCCTCTTGGGCAAATAAAGAAATAGAAAATATAAGTAAACTAATCAGAAGTTTCAATCAAAATCCCTAAAGTAATATAAATAAGAGAGCATAATATCCAAAATATAATTAAGGTGCTATGAGTTATTTATTTTTTATATAACCTTTTTCTTGAAGTTTATTAAAGATTTTTGCTACTATTTCTCCTGCTGCACTACCACCATGACCTCCGTGTTCTACTAAAACAGTAACTACATACTGAGGATTTTTATATGGACCATAAGTTGTAAGCCATGCATGTGATCTATGATAATATTCTAATTCACTCTCTTTCATTCTAACTTTTTCTTCTTGAGGAATAGTTACAACTTGTGCTGTACCTGTTTTTCCAGCAATTATTATATTAGAATTTTTAACATGTCTTGTAGCAGTTCCTTTTTTATGATTTGTAACATCGTACATACCTTGTCTCATGATTTTCATATGGTTTATGTTAAAAGGTATTTCTTTAGGTTTCTCATAATTATCTTTAGCAAAATGAGGCTTTGGAAGCTTCCCTGAAGCTAAAAAGGCTGTATATCTTGCCATTTGCATTGGTGTAACTAACATATATCCTTGTCCAATAGAGGCATTAATTGTATCACCTATATACCATGGTTGTTTATATTTATCTTTTTTCCATAGTTTATTAGGGTTTGTTGCGTAGAATTCATTTGGAAGTTCAACTCCTGTTTCTACTCCTACACCATATTTTTCAAGAGTTTTTGAAATCTTATTAATACCAACTTCAAGACTTCCTTTATAGAAAAAGTCATCACAACTCTCTCTAATAGCTTTTCTAAAACCTGTTCTACCATGCCCTGAACCTTTCCAGCATCTAAAGTTTCTTCTACCAATTTTAATAGAGCCACTACAGAAAACCTCAAAGTCTGGTTTTATTCCATTTTCTAGAAAGGATAAAGCAATTCCCATTTTTATAATAGAGCCAGGTGGATACTTTCCATTTACAAGCTTATTAGTAAAAGGATGATTAAAATCTTTTCTTAGCTTGTCCCACTCTTTTGTTGAGATACCTTCTACAAAGATATTGTTATCGTACTCAGGATATGATCCTGCTGCTAAAAGTTCACCATTGTTAGAGTCCATTACAATTACAGCACCAGCTTTACCTTTAAAAATCTCTTGTATATATTTTTGAAGTTTTATATCTATAGAAATATTTAAATCATTGTTTATTGAAGGCTCTTTCTCATCTAATACTTCAATCTCTTTATTTAGTGCATTTACTTTGATACTTTTTACACCAAGTTTACCTTGAAGCTTATCATTATAGAACTTTTCTAAACCATTTTTCCCTGTAATTCCACTATATTTTGAAAATTCGTTGTTTTTAATATCTCTCTTTGAAGCTTTCCCTACATAGCCGATTATATGTGAACCATTCATTCCATGGGGATATATTCTTTTTACTTCTGATTCAATTTTTATACTATCATGGGAGTTAAAAAGAGTATATCTATCAAAAAAATCGTCATATGGTATAAAATCAACAATCTTTACAAAATCATGTTTATAATTGGAATCATTTTTTTTGTATCTTTTGTACAAGTCCTCTTTTTTATATTTTGGAAAATGTTTATTAATTAAAGTTATGATTTCTTCTAAAGTATGTTTTTTCTTATATGAACGTAAGTGTGGTTGTATATTAATAGAAAAACCTAATCTATTCATAGCTAAAGCTTCACCATTTCTATCCCTAATAATTCCTCTATTAGGTACTTTATATATTTTTTTTATATAGTTTCTTTTTGATAATTCTTCATAATAAGTATTTGATTTAATACTAAGGAAGTATACCCTTGAAAGAAGAGTTAATAAAACAATAAAGATAAAAATAAGTATTAGGTTTAGCCTTGTCAAATGAATACTCCAAAAATTATAAAATCAATAATTAAGTTTATCAAAACAATATAGTTTAATTGTGCAGTTATTTCATTGTTTATAATCCAAATAAAATATAATCCTATATAAAATACTGTTATGTAAATATATGGATTTAATGTATTAAAAGATAAGACTCTTTTAATTTGTGGAGCAATAAAGACATAAACAAATATTGCAAGAAGCGTTATTGAAAAGGCTTTAAAGCCATTATTTAACTCTATAAATAGAAATGAGATAATTACAAGAGTTAAAGAGTAATAGTATCTTTTTCTTAGACATACAAAAAATGCCATGAATAATATACCTGCTAAAAGTATTGGAAAAAAATTGACAGAAGAGACTATATTAATTAATACTGTAAAGGTACAGAGTATTATTATAAAAAGTGGATTATCAAGATTGTTGATTTTCATATATTGATTAATTCTTTGTCTTTTTTGTGGATTCTACTATAAAAGAACTTACATTATTATCAATTATTTTGTTCTTCAAGTTCTCTTTTTTTTCTTTCTATAGTAGTTAAGTCATAGATAAAAGAGAAAATTTCAGACACAGCTTTGTACATACTTGATGGAATCTCTTTTTCTATATCAATAGCAGATAAAAGTTCTACTAAATCTTCATCTTTTTTTATTGGTATTTCATTGTCCTGAGCAATTTTAACAATATTTTTTGCAATTGCTCCTTCTCCTTTTGCAAGGACTTTTGGTGCATGATCTTTATCAATGTCATAACCTAATGCAACTGCTTTTTTTATTTCACTTTTTTTCATTTATACTCTTATATCCACTCCAAAACCAAAATCTTGATTTTGTTTATAAATATTTGCTTGTTTTTTTTCTTTTTTCTCTTCTTCTTGTTTTAAATCGATAATATTAATACTTACAGGAATTAATTCTACGGTGTTTAAGGCTTGTTTTAACTTCGTAGAGTTTTCTCTAATTGATTGTTTAAAACTCTCTTTTGAGGCATAAATTGTTAAGTCAAGTTTATTTTTATCATAAAGAGCAAGTAAAAGTTGTGTTTGCCCAAACTCTTTTAAAGAGAGGTTGATTTCACAATAAAATTTATCTTCATCAACTTTTTTCATAGCAATTGAACCTTCGTCTAACATATCCCAAATAAAAGGGATATACACATTGTTGCTATTTGATACAATAGATAATAGCTGATGATATTCAACTTGTGTAATCATTTTATCAATTAGTTTTAATGTATCTTGTGAAGAAGTATCAGGTTTATTTACTAGTTCACTTTGCATTTGTAGTAAAACAGCTTTCATATCATTTTGTAGAGGGTTCTGAAAAAGTTGTTTATCTGTCATTATACTTGGATTTTGAATTACATTACTTAATATACTCTCTAGTTTTTCAACACTTTTAATAATATTTTGTTGAAGGTTTGAACTGTTATTGTTTGATGATAATTGTATAATATTCTCTTTTAGATTTAGAATTAAGTTGTTAATATTTGATGAAAAATTACTTTGAAAGCTATTTAAAGAAGAACTACTGCTTAAAAGAGTTTGTTGAAAGCTCTTCATTTCAAGGGGTATTTCAATTTTAGTAAAAAGATTTTGTAAGTTTAAGAGTCTATCTATTATCTGATTTATTCCTTTTGTATCTATATTTTGTATAAATGAAAGCTCGGTTTTTAAACTACTTAGTGTTTGTTGTATATCTTTTGTTACTTGTTGTTTCTCTACAGAGATATTTTGATTTTGAAGAAGTTTTGTTTCTAAGCTTGAAATATTTTCGTTTTGATTTTTAAGATTACTAACTAGTGAAGCTATATTTGAACTTTGATTAGAAGCTGTTTTTAGATCTATTAAATTTGTTAATTGGTTTAATAAAGCTTTTGGTTCTATTAAAGAATTGTTTTTTGAAAATAGATCATTTGATTGAAGTATAGTATCTATTTGTTTTACAATATTTTGGCTGTTTGGAATATTTTGATTATTTAAAAGTTCACTTTTTAATTGAGTTAATGTTTCAATTGCTTTTGTATTTATAGTCTGTTTTGCTTGTAAAAGTTCATTATTTAGTTGATTTGTTTGTCCTTGTTGTGTTGTAAGAGTATTTATTTGAGTATTTGTTTGTGTATTTTGAATAAAGCTAGAACTTAATTGTGTAATTGCTTCATTTTGACTTTTTATATTTGTAAGTAGATTTGAAATAGGGCTATTTTGAAAATTGTTATTTTTTAGTTCAGGGATGTTTGTTAATTGAGCTAAAAGAGTTTTTACTTGTATTAAGTTTTCAGGTTTTAATAAAAGATCTTTATTTTGTATTAAAGTATCAATTTGTTTTATTATATTTTGTGTATTTGGAATATTCTTATTAGCTTGTATCTCAACTTTTAGTTGATTGATATTATCAAATAGACTTGTAACTACCTTTTGTAGAGCTTCTTGCGTATTTTGTATAGAAGTTTGTTGTTGTGCAGCTACTTGATTCCCTTGTTGATTTGGTACTGCTTGATTTCCTTGTAAGTTTTGTACTTGAGTTATATTTCCTTGTGGGGAACTGTTTTGTACAGGTGAAGAGATACTATTACTAATTTTTGATTCTATTAATTGTGCTTGGCTTGAGATGTTTTTTAATGAGTTCGTCAAGGTTGTAAGACTTGCTAATTGCTTATCCCCTATATTTTTTGATAAGTTTTGAAGTTGGGAAACAAGATTTTTTAAGTCATTATTATTTTGGGATTGTAAAATAGAGGTTTGATTTTGTGTTGAAATATTATTACCAACAGCTTTTGTATTATTTTGTAAAATTTTATCAATTAGAGTTTCAACTTTTTTTGCATCTAAACTTGGGATATCTTTTAAAACAGTTTTTATTTGATTTAAAATAGTCTCTAACTCTTTTGGAAGAGTAGTTGATGTTTTTAACTGTTCTAAAGCCTTTGACTCTAAAAAAACTCCAGATTTGGACATCAAGTCTTTTAGTCCTTTATCATCAAGGGTACTAATATCTTTTAAAAAACTTTGCAATAGAGGTTTATATTTTGACAAGTTTTCATCAGCCTGAATTTGAGTAAGGAGTGTTGATATTGATTTTGGGAAGCTCCCCAACTCTTTAAACATATTTGAGTTTTTTAGGATATTTTCAATTGTTGTGTTATTTTTATCTGCAGTTTTTAAATCTGTAAAAAGATTACTTAAAATATCTTTTACTGAAGTTGTACCTTTCTTTAAACTCTCTAAAGTCTGCGCGTCTGCATTTTTTAGTGCATCCTTTAAAACCTTGTTATCATTGGGCAATAAAATATTTAAAAGATTGTTATTGTTTGAGACTAACATAAATTAAAGTATATCATAAATATGTAAATTATTAATTGACATCAAATGTGATTTTCAGTAAAATTTTTCACTCAACAAAGGAAGTGGATGAAATTTGAAGTAGTTATACCAATTGATGGTTGCGAAAATGAAACAGAATTTGAATTATCAGCATTAGATGACTTTTTCTCAGTTATTAGAGGTGTAGAAACTGGTGTTACTCTAAGACTTATGAGTTTTGGAGCTTTAAAATCACTTGCTTTTGAATTACCTGATGATTTTAAAGAGAAACTTGAAATAGATAGTATTGCAGATATTTCAATTTTCTATATTTTTGTACTTCAAGCACATGTTTCAGACTCATCTATGAATATATTTTCTCCAATTATTATAAACAATAAATCTCACAAAATGGGACAAATTCATTTAAACCTTGAAGAGTTAGGACTTGAGAGTCTTAATGATATTCTTCCTGGAGTTTAGAACATTATAAAAACTTTTGATATAATCACGAAAATTTAGTATTACAGAGGTATTTTTATGAATGATATAATTATTTGGCATAATCCTAGATGCTCTAAATCAAGAAATGCATTATCATATTTAGAAGAAAAAGGTATTTCCCCTAAAGTTATAAAATATATGGATGAAACACCAAGTATTGATGAAATTAAAGAAGTTTTAACTCTTTTAAATATTAATGTAAGAGATTGGATGAGAACAAAAGAAGTAGTTTATAAGGAATTAAACTTAAAAGATGTAGAAAATGAAGATGAGCTAATAAAAGCAATGTCAGAAAATCCAAAATTAATAGAAAGACCAGTAGTAATAAATACGAATAAAGCTGTTATTGCTAGACCTTTAGAAAATATAGATAAGATTTTATAAATATGCCAGAGATTCATGAAAAGCAGTTAAGGATTCGATATATAAGAGTATTAGAGAAGTTTTTTACAAGAACTATATCTTTACTAAAGCTTGAAAACTTTAATCCAGAGCTTTTTAAAGAAAGAACTCTTAAAAACTATGAAGATATAAAAAGAGTTAAGGCAGTTGATCTAAATTCAAAATATTTGACAGACTTAATTGCTTTTATAAATAAGACTCTTTCATATTTAGAGAATCATAGTGAAGATTTTGAGGATGAAAGGTCGACTCTATTAAAAGATGCAAACACTCTTCAAAAAGAGAAAAACAGAAATACTTATAAAAAAGACAAACACAAAAAATCAAAATTTAATGATGGTTATTAATGGCTGTTAATAAACAAGAAGAGACTCAAGAAGAAAAACTTTTTAATCTTAGTGGAGTTTTGAAAAAAGTTCTATATAAGAATGATGAAACCAAGTATATAATCGCAGTATTAGAAAACAATCAAAAAATATGTGGTACTTACTTTGATACTGATATTGATAAGATGGTTGGGGAAGAGATCCTTTTAAGAGGAGATTGGACAACCCATAAAAAATATGGAGTTCAATTTGAATTTCAGACTTTAGAGTTAAAAGAAGCAGAGATGTTTTTCTTTTTAACAAAAATTGTAAAAGGAATTGGTAAAAAGTTTGCCCATGATTTACTTGAGAAGTATACAGAGGAAGAGTTAGTTGAGATTTTAAATGAAAAACCAAGTGAATTACTTCAATTTAAAGGTATAAAAGAAAAAAAATTAGAAAAGATAGTCTCTTCATGGCAAAAGTTTAAACACTTAAGAGAACTTGGAACTTTTCTTTCAAAGTTTGGAGTAACATCAAATTTAATAAACAAAATATATTCTCATTATTCTGAAGTAGATAATTTAATAGATAAAATCAAAAAAAATCCATATATGCTTATAAATATAAAAGGAATTGGTTTTAAAAGAGCAGATGAGATTGCAAAATCTTTAGGGATAGATCCTAAAAGTGAGTTTAGAGTAAATGCTTGCATAAACTATACTCTAAGGGAATTCTGTGATAATAATGGAAATTCCTCTATAGATACTTCTCATTTATATAAACTACTTGATGAAACGCTTCATTTTAAAAATGAAGAGGATTTATATGAAGAAGTAATAACTAAAATGTTAGTTGAAGAAGATATCTTTAAAACAAATGAGTATAGAGTTTCTCCTTCAATGTTATATTTTGCTGAAAGAAGAATTTTAGAGTTTTTTCAAAGAAGAGAAGGAGAGTTAAACAAAAAAATAATTGCCTCTTTTGATGAGTATTTAGAAAAAAAAGAGAAATCTCTTGGTTTTCAATTAAGTGATGAGCAGAAGAAAGCAGTAGAAATTATAAATGAAGGGAATAAGACTCTTTTTCTAATAGGTTATGCAGGAACAGGTAAGTCAACGTCAAGTAGGGCGGTTCTTGAACTTCTTGAAGAGATAGTTTCTTATGATGATATTATTACTATTGCCTTAAGTGGTATTGCAAGTCAAAGAATATCTGATACAACAGGATATAACAGTTCAACAATACAGTCCCTTTTTGTAAAACATGAAGATAAAGAGTTTTTCCCTCATAAAGTAATACTTTTAGATGAAGCTTCAATGGTAAACTCTGTTATGTTTTATAATTTAATAAAAAAGATATCAGATGATACTATATTTATAATTGTTGGGGATGATGGACAGTTACCAGCAATAGGAGCAGGAAATATTCTTGGTGATGCAATTAAATTTGAATTAGCACCAATTTGTAAATTAACTAAAATTTATAGACAAAGTGATGACCAAGCTATTGCAGTTATTGCAAATGATATAAGGCAAGGTAATGTCCCAGAATATAACGAGGAATATCAGGATTTTAAATTTATAAATGTATCTATTGATAACTATTACGCAGTGAAAAATTCAAGTTCACAAACAGAATTTTCAAATGTAAGAGCACAAATTAGTGAAAATATTTTAAATACAATTTTAAATATTTCTTCACACTATATTCAACCCTATTATGATTTCATTAAAGATAAAAACATATCAAAAGCTTTAACTCTTTTTCAAGTTATAACTCCAATGAAAGCTGGTCCTTTAGGAGTTGAGAATATAAATATGCAGATGCAGACTCTTTTTAATCATACAAAAGGAAAGGGCTATAAAACAAAACTTTATGAGTATAAAATGACAGATAAGGTTATTCATATAAAAAATGAGAATATGAAAGCCCAAACTATGCAGATGTATAAAACAGGTTCAAGTGAATTTCTAGAAAAAAGAGTTTTCAATGGGCAATTAGGACTTATAATAAAGCTTGACTTTGAAGAAAATAGATGTATCGTTTTATATCCAAATGATGATATGGTAGTATTTTATGAGTTTGATGAATTAAGTTCTTTATTATCTTTAGCATATTGTTTAACTATTCATAAAACTCAAGGAATGGAGTATGAGAATGCCTTAATTCCTATGACTTTTTCACACTATATAATGCATAATACAAAACTACTTTATACAGCTATAACAAGAGCAAAAGAAATGTGTTTTATTGTTGGTGAAGAGGATGCCTTTAAAAGTGCATGTAAAAGAATAGAAACAACAAAGAGAGAATCTGTAATAAATGATTTACTCTCAAAAAATACCTAGAAAAATATTTTCTAGAAAGAAATACCTTCTTTACCTGTTTGAAAGCATATTTAAAGTAATATATCCAAAAAATTCTAGAGGATAATATTTTATGATTACTTGGATGCAGAGACATAAAAAATGGCTTGTAATAACAATTTGGATAAGTACAATAGCTTTTGTTGGAGCTGGTTTCGTTGGTTGGGGTTCGTATGATTACGGTTCAAAAGGTGGAGCTGTAGCAGTTGTTGGTGATAGAGAGGTTTCTGTAGAAGAGTATCAAAGAGAATACTCATCACTATATGAACAATATGCAAGAATCTTTGGTGAACAATTCAATCAAGAGATGGCAGATAACTTAAAATTAAGAGATGCGGCATATCAAATGGTTATTCAAAAAAATTTAATCTTATCTTTTGCTGATGAGTTAGGTTTAGATGTAACTAATGAAGAGATTGCAAAACAATTAGTAGCAATTCCAGGATTTATTAAGGATGGAAAATTTGATAAAGACACATATATTCAAGTTTTAAATCAAAATAGAACTAATCCTACTACTTTTGAAGACTCTCTAAAAAGAGATTTACTTTTACAAAAAGTTGAATCAATTTTTCAAGTTCAAGCACAAAAAGGTGAAATTGAAGCTTTAAATAAACTATTATTTTCAGAAGATGATATTTCAATTAAAATTTTAAATTCAAATGATGTAATTGTAAATGTAACTGATGCAGATGTAAAAAAGCATTGGGATTCAAACAAAGACAACTATAAATCACAACCCGCTGTTGAATTAGAGTTTGATGAAGTTTCTTTAGTATCTGAAAATTTTACAGAAGAAGAGATTAAAGATAATTACTCTAAATTTAGAATGGATTACAAAAAAGAAGATGGAAAAATCAAAACTTTAGAAGAAGCAAAAGAAGATATTCTTAAAGCCTTAAATTTAAAAGCTACTAAAAAAGTTGCACTTAAAAAATATTTGAAATTTAAAAAAGGTGAAGAGAAGTTTGTAAATAAAGGAACAATTTATACTTCAAGTTTATCATATGGTGTTGAAAATAATAAAAAAGTAACTGATGCTATTCCTGGAGATTTAATTAAGCCATTCTTAGTTGGTGATAAGTATGTTATTGTAAAAGTACTAAATAAAATTGCTCCTAAAACTTTACCTTTTGAAAAGGCTAAAGAAGCAGCTTCAAATGACTATCAAAAAATTGCAATGGGATTAGCTCTTGAAAAAGAAGCATCTTCACAGTTAAAAAACTTTGAAGGTACAAACATTGGTTATGTTGCAAGAGACTCTTTTGATAAAATTACAGGTTTAAATCAACAAGAGGCATTGACATTTTTAAATACGCTTTTCTCTTCAACTGAAAAAGAGGGTAAAATCTCTTTAGGAGAAAAAGTTGTATTATATAAAATAAATGATACAAGATTAGCTTCATATGATGCATCAAAAGATGAAGCTGTTAAAACAACTATAAATAATCTATTAAATCAAGAATTAATGAATAACTTAGTTAAAAATTTAGAAAATAGATACGAAGTTAAATCAGAAATCAAAATTGAGGAGTGATTTTGAACAAGACTCTTTTAGCAATTGATATTGGTTCTTCTCAAGTTACAGCAGTTATTGCACGTAATAATTTAGACTATAAAATCAATATCTTAGGAACAGGTTCATTTAGAAGTGAAGGTATAAATAAGGGAGTTATCTCTAATATTGAAGTTGCTTCAAAATGTATAAAAGAAGCTGTTTCAATTGCAAAAAAGAACACAAGTGAACCTATTGAATCTACAGTTGTATCTATTTCAGGAGTTTATACAAAAGGTATAAGAAGTTCTGGAAGTGTAAATATCCCAAATGGATTGATTACTGAAAATGAGATTAATCAAGTACTTCAAATGGCTCTATATAATGCAACTATAATTCCTGAGTATGAAGTAGTTCATGTAGTGCCAATTTTCTTTAAAATTGATGACTCAGCAGATGTTGAAAATCCTTTAAATATGAATGGCTCAAGACTTGAAGTATCAGTTTATGTAGTAACAGCAAAGAAAACAGCCCTTACAAATATAAAATCTGCACTTAAAATTGCGGGTATTTCAGTAAACAACTTTGTTTTAGATGGATATGCAAGTGCAATATCAGTTTTAGATGAACAACAAAAAAAGTTTGGAGCTACTGTAATAAACATGGGTTCTACTACTACAGAGTTTGTTTGTTATAAGGGGGCCTCTTTAATATATGATGGTGTTATTCCTGTTGGTTCAAACCATATTACAAATGATTTATCTGTAATGTTGCATACTCCTCCTATAGCAGCTGAAAAAATTAAGACTGAATATGGTGATTTATTAAAGCCTAATGAAGAGTTAGCAAATAAAAAAGTTAGAACTCCAAGAATAGGTGATGAAAAGAACTCTTCTGAAGTATCTTTAGAACATGTGCAAACTATTATTCATGCAAGAGTTGAAGAGGTATTAACACTTGTAAAAAATGATCTTAAAAAAAGTGGTATTCATGAGAACCTAGGAACTGGAATAGTTATTACGGGTGGAATGAGTAAACTTGGTGGAATGAAAGAACTTGCAACACTTGTTTTTGATAATCTGCCAGTAAAAATATCTAACCCAGTAAATATCAAAAATGGATATATGAGCTTTGAAGATCAAAAAATGGCTACAATAGTAGGACTTCTTTTTTATTCTCTAGAAACAAATAGAAACTTTGAACTTGATTCAAATAAGAATTTAATTAAAAAAAGAAAAATAGAAGAAGTTGTTCAAAAACCTCAAGAAGAGGATTTTTCTCAAGTTGTTGAAAATACTAAAGAGAGAGCTCCTATTCAACAAAAAGAACACAAAACTAGAATGGAAGAGAAAAAAGACGAATCAGGAAGATTACCTACTTTAACAAAAGATGATAAGAGCAAAGGTGTTTCAAAATTCTGGAATGCTATTACGGAGTGGTTTTAATGGATAATAGTGATTTATTTAGAGTGGATGATATAAAAGTGGAAATGCCTAATAAGACATTGTCTGATAATGTTGCAAAAATTGCAGTTATTGGAGTTGGTGGAGGTGGTTGTAATATGATCAACCACATGATAAATGAAGGTTCTCATAAAATTGATTTAATTGCAGCAAATACTGATTTACAAGTATTACATATCTCAAAGGCTCCAAAGAAGATCCAATTAGGTCTTAAGCTTACAAAAGGTCTTGGTGCAGGAATGAAGCCAGATATTGGTAGAGATTCTGCTGTTGAGAGTTATGATGATATTAAAAACTCACTTAAGGGAGCAGATATAGTATTTATTGCAGCTGGTCTTGGTGGGGGAACTGGTACAGGTGCTGCTGCAATTATTGCAAAAGCTGCAAAAGAGATTGGAGCATTAACAGTTTCAGTTGTAACTAAACCATTTACTTGGGAAGGTAAAAAAAGAGCAGGGCTTGCTAATCTTGGACTAGAAGAGATTAAAAAAATATCTGATTCAATTATTGTAGTTCCAAACGATAGACTTCTTGAAATTATTGATGAGCATGTTGGTATGAAAGATGCCTTTAAAATCATTGATAATATCCTTTATCAAGCTGTAAATGGTATGACAGAAGTGATTTTAAATCCTGGAAATTCTGATATTAATACTGACTTTGCTGATGTCCAAACAATTATGCAGCATAGAGGTATGGCTTTAATGGGTATTGGTAAAGCAAAAGGAGAGGATGCTGCGCAAAGAGCTTTAGAAGATGCAATTGATTCTCCTTTACTTGATAAAGTATCATTAAGTGGAGCAAAAGGTATTCTAATTCACTTTAATACTCATCCTCAAGTATCTTTATTTGCAATTAATGATGTAAT
This sequence comes from uncultured Campylobacterales bacterium, assembly GCA_947494995.1. Classification (GTDB taxonomy): domain Bacteria; phylum Campylobacterota; class Campylobacteria; order Campylobacterales; family Arcobacteraceae; genus Halarcobacter. The sequence continues at coordinate 108,568 of CANLWY010000008.1, forward strand.
GTCAAGAATTCATGATACTATTGATTCAAACGCTGAGATTATTTTTGGTACAACTTCAGATTCTACTTTAGAAACAGATGAAGTTAAGATTACAATTGTAGCAACTGGATTTGAGTCTAAAAATGATGAGCCATTTGAGACTAAGCCACCAGAAGATGAGTCTTCTTCTAAATTAGGTCCAGATGATGAAAATTATTTAGATATCCCACCTTTAATGAGAGATTATAAAGTACAATTTCAATTAAATTAAAAAGTAGAAGTTTGAAAAACTTCTACTCTTCAAATATAACTACATCATAAGAGCTTTTTTTAATTACCAAGGCTTTAGAATTTGGCACTAAGCCAAATTTATTTACATCCTTTAGTTTCCCCTTATATGTTTCTATTTCTTCCTCTAATAAGCTTATTTTATCGTTTAATTGCAATATTAAATCAACTCCTGCAAGATTTATTCCTAACTCTCTTGTTAAAGTTAAGACATATTTGATATGATCTATATCTTTTTGTGAATAAAGTCTAATCTTTCCATTTGTTCTTGAAGGTTTTATTAAACCTTCTCTTTCATATTGTCTTAGGGTTTGGGGATGGATACTTAAAATCTCTGCAACTGCTGAGATTAAGTAAACAGGTTCTTGATATGCCTTTGTATCCATAGTCTTTACCTTTAGATTGTTTCTGGAAGTTTTTCTTCAAGAATTTTAATTAATTCTTCATCAAGTTCTTCAACTTTTGGTAAAACTATATTTGCTTTTAAATATAGGTCTCCTTTAGCCTGTGCTTTTCTATTTAATACTCCAAGCTCTTTTACTCTAAACTTTTGATTTTGTTTAGTGTTTTGAGGAATTTTTAGTGTAATATCTTTATGAATAGTTTTTATTTCAACTTTTCCACCAAATAATGCAGTTTTTAAAGGAATATCAAATGATTTTGTTAATGTATCATCTTCTCTAGTATATTCTGGACTTTGGGCTACGTTAATTTTAATGATTAAATCACCCCTTTGACCATTGTAAGATTTTCCTTTTCCTTTTGCTCTAATTTTTTGACCATCTTTAATCCCTTCAGGAATTTTGATATCAAAAGAGTCACTATTTAAAGAGATATGTTGCTTTCCACCTAAAATAGATATATCAAAAGGGATAGTGATTTGTGCTTGTGTATCTAAATCTGGTTCATTAAAACCTCCAAATCCACCAAAGCCTTGGCCACCAAAGCCTGAAGAATTAAAGCCTCCAGCTCCACCACCAAACATTTGTCTTAGAATCTCATCTAAATCAACACCATTTCCTTGACCTCGTGCAAAATCATGGAAGTTTTGACCACCAAACATAGAGTCACCAAATTGATCATACTGTTGTTTTTTCTCAGGATCTGATAAAACTTCATACGCAGCATTAATCTCTTTAAATTTCTCTTCTGCATCTTTTTCTTTATTTACATCTGGATGATATTTTCTAGCTAATTTTCTATAGGCTTTTTTTATTTCATCCGCTGATGCATTTTCATTTACTTCTAATGTTTCATATAAACTTTTTGCCATTTGTTTCCTTTTAAAAGTCCCTTTTAAAAGGGACCAATTTCATATTAAACTACTTTTTGCCTTCACTTCGTTCGTCACAAGACTGCGCTATGAAGAACAGTGAAAGTAAATTTCACTTAAAGTAGCAAATTCTGAAGGGAACAACGAGTTGTTCCTAAATATTTTGTTCTTATAATATATATAGTATAGCCAAAACTTGAGTCGATGTCAATCAAGGTTTAAAAAAACTTTAGCATAGTTGAGTCATATAAGCTAAAATAGAATCATTTTAAGAGTTTTTAATCACTTTTTAGTCATTATATATTTATGTTTGAAAAAGATGAATGGACACAGCAAGAGCTTTTTAAAAATACGAAAGAGTTAGAAAAAGATGGATTTAATGTTGTATTAGTCGATACTATATTAAAGCCATTAGATAATATTGAAACGATAACTTTTAACCCATATGAAATGGCACAAATGCCTGAGAATACAATTTTTGTATTTTATTGTGATACAGGAAAAATTACAAAAGAGCGTCTCTCTTTTTATAGAAAAAAACTTCCAAAGCATAAATGTATTAGTTTAAGAGGCGGTAGAGGTTATTGGCGACCAAATTATCAATTACTAGAAGAGATAGAAAAAAATGTCTAAAGTTTATGATTATGTAATAATTGGTGCAGGTATTGCAGGATGTAGTACTGCCCATTTTCTTTCAAAATATTCAAAATCAGTTTTGTTAATAGATAGAAACAGTGATGTTGCTTTTGGAGCAAGTGGAGCTGCTGGAGCTTTTTTATCTCCACTTTTGGGTAAACCAAATAAGTTTAAAGATTTGGTTTCTAGTGCATTAAAGTTTTCAACAGATTTTTATAAAGAGAATATCCCAGAAGAGATTAATAATTGTGGTGTTGTTAGAATCCCTAAAAACGAAGAAGATAAGCAAAAATTTGAAAGTTATAAACCTTATATGGATTTTCCTTATAAAAAAGAGGAAGATGGCTATTTCTTTGATATTGGGTCCCATGTAAAAGTTAATGAAGTTTGCAGGTCTTTAGCAAAAGATGTAGAAAAACTTTTTGATTTTAATGTTTTTAATATTAAAAAAGAGGGCGAATCTTGGCTTATAAATAGAGAGATTACTGCAAAGAAACTTATTTTAACAACGGGAGCAGATACTTCTTTAATAAAAGAAGAGTATTTCGAAATTAGGGGAGTTTGGGGACAAAGAATTGATGTTTTTACATCTACTGTTTTAAATAAGAACTATCATAAAGAGTGTTCAATTTCATATTCAAGATATGATAAACAAAAAAATAGAAATATTGTTTCAATAGGAGCAACACATCATCGAATTGATTGTGATAAAAAAATATGTAACTTATGTGTTGAGGGAGCAAATATAAATAAAACTTCGTCTCATAGTTATAGTCTTGAACAAAGTAGTAGTGATACAAAGAAGTTATTAAGCCTTGCAGATGATATTTTAAAACTTGATGATGTAGAGCTATGTGATTTAAAAGTTGGAGTAAGAGCCTCAAGTATAGATTACTTTCCAATGCTAGGACAATTAATTGATTCAGAAGCTACAATAAGAAAACATCCCCATTTAATAAATGGTTCACATGTTAAAGATAATATGTTGGCCACTTATGAAAATATATATGTAATAAATGGAGTTGGAGGAAGAGGGTTTGTTTTATCCCCATATTTAGCTCATAGTTTAGTTGAAAACATAGTAAATAATCGTAGTATAGATGAATCTATTTTAACTCATAGATTATTTAAACGATGGGTTAAAAAATATAAAGCAGTTAAAAAATAAAAGACTAAAATAAAATCTTAAATTCGGCACCTTTATATTCTGTATTTTCATAAGTATAGTTAACATTTTTTACAGTTAAGCTTCCTCCCATTCTTTCTATTATTTGCTTACTCATATAAAGTCCTATACCTGTACCTTTAGAGTTTGATTTTGTTGTAAAATATGGATTGAAAACTTTATCAATGATTTCTATAGGAATTCCTCCTGCATTATCTCTTATTTTTATAATATAAGTATCATTTTCTTTTTTAGTAGTAACAAAAATTAATTTTCTTTCATTGTTTTCTTTTTTAACTAGTTCATCTCTTGCATTTTTAAATATATTTAATAGAACTTGTATAAGTTCATTTTCTAATAAGGTTAAAGTAAAGTTTTCTATATCATTAATTATCTCAATTTGATTATCTTTAAATCTTGAACTTAATAAATTTGAAGTTTTTTTAAAAACCTTAGTTACTTCAAACTCTTCTTCTACTTTATTTGGATTAAAGAAGTTCCTAAAGTCTTCAATTGTTTGTGATAGATATTGTGCTGAGTTGTTAATAGAGTTCATAGCTCTACTAAAATCTTTATCCTTTAGCGTATCTAATTCTTTTTGTAATAAAGAACCTGTAGCAGCTGTAGATATAGTAGATAAAGGTTGTCTCCATTGGTGAGATATATTACCAATCATTTCTCCCATTAACGCTAATTTTGATTGTTGTGTAAGCAGTTTATCTTTTTCTAAAGCTTTTTCTATCTCTTCTTTAATTGTGTCTTTATACTGTTTGAATTTTCCTGAAATAATCTCTGAAGCATAATAAGATATTATAAGAAGTATAAATGTAATAATAAGACTTAATAAAATTATTTTATTAATTGTTTTTTGATAAGTGATTTTTAATTCTTCCTCTTTTCTTTCTATACTTTCACTTAATTCTTGAATATAAAAACCTGCTCCAATAACTAAATTCCATTTTTCAAAATGTACTAAATAGGAAATTTTTTTTCTATTTTCATTTTTTCCACTAGGCTTTGATGTTGCTGTATATGAAAAATAGCCTTTTTTATTTTTAACTGCAAAATCAAAAAAATCTTTAATAAAATAGTTACCATTATGATCTTTTACTTTGAATCCATTTGTTCCTAATTTCTCTTTTTTAAAATGAGATAAATATGTTCCTGCTTTATCAAATATAAAAATATAACCATTTTCTCCAAATCTAATATTATTGATTCTTTTTAGTAATTTATTTTTCAATTCTTTTTCAAAATCAACAATATATTCACCTGTTCCTATTGCTATATTATATGGTTCAAAATATTTATAAAAACTAATTTTTTCATAAGCAGTTGAGTCTTCTTTTGATTTATACCAATAATATTTATCATATGCCTCTGTTTTATTTTTAATGGTATTAACAATTTTTTTTACAAATTTGTAGCCTTTAGCATCTTCATACTCTAAAATATTTTTTCCTTCAAACTCTTTGTTTAAAGGTTGTAGTAACTTCGTACCATTAATATCATCTAAAAATATATAACCTCTACCATTATTGTAGATCATTCCATTTAATGCAGATTTAATAGTTCTTAAAATATGAGCTTTTGAATGAGAATGTCCACTGTTTTCTTCATGACTAGATTCTTCTTTATAAATATTAGTTGCGATACTATGAGCTTCATAGACTTTTGCTTTAATAAATTCTTTTAAGTGTTCTTCTGATGATTTTATTTCATAGTTTAATGAATTTACTACTCTTTCTACTTCATCTTTTACCATTTTTTTATTTTTTGTTAAAAAGTTTGTTTTTAATGAAGTTATTTCTTCTTTAAGTTCATAGTTTTTTTGTTCAATTAGTAAATATGTTATTATAAAAGAAAATATAATAATAGGTATAACAGCACCATATTTTATTATATTTAATATATTTTTATCTATCTCTAATGCATTCATGAAAATCTTTTTTAATTTAGTTATGTGTATTTTACCAAGTAATTACTTATTATTGTTATATATAATAAAAAAAATTTAATAAATAAGTTTTTTTTATATAATAATATTATAAAAGAGTTATTTTAATATTAAAAAAGATAAAATAATCTTATGAAAATAAAATTACTATTGCTTATGTTATTTGTTGTTTTAAATATAATAATTTTTATTTTTACAGAAATTAATAAATCACAAAAGATTAATGTTGCATTGTCTTTACATAAAAAACAACTAAATGTATCATATAAAACTGTTAAATATCATCAAGAAATTGTAGTTAAGAACACTATTCAATATGTTAAAAATACATCAATGGATATTTTAAATAAAATTTCTGATGCTTCAGAAAAAGAAAAATATATTTTAAGAAAAAAACTTTTTAATAGATTGTTAGATAGATATAAGGAAGTTAAAAGCAGTGGAGTATATCAATTTCAATTTACATTACCAGATAATAAAACTTTTTTAAGAATGCATAAACCTAATATGTATGGTGATGATTTGACTGGTGTTAGATATAGTATAGAAAAAGTTAATAAGACTAAAAAGAGTGTATCAGGGTTTGAAGGGGGTAAGACTACTCATGCATATAGATATGTTTATCCTCTTTTTAATGATTTAAATGAATATATCGCTGCAATCGAAGTCTCTTTTTCGAGTGATTATATTCAAAAGTATTTAACTTCAATTGAAAACATTCATTCTCATCTATTAATAAAAAAAGAGGTTTTTTCTAAAAAAGAGTGGGAAAAAGAACAAAAAAAAGATAAATATCATGAATCTTCGGAAAATAGTGATTTTATGTTTTTGATTACTTCTCAACATAAAGGAGAAGTTTGTATTATTGATAATAAAAAAAAGTTAAAAAATTTTTCAAAGATGATAAAAATTAAAATAGAGGAAGGAAAATCTTTTAACTTTTATACGAAACATAAAGATAAAGAACATTATATAAATACACTTTATGACGAACATATCGATGTAATCACTTTTCTTCCTATTAAAAATACTGATGGAAACATTTCTTCTTGGATAGTCTCTTATACTTTTGATAATTATATATCTGAGACATTAAAATATACTACAATTATAAGATTAGTATTGTTTATTGCATTAGCAATATTAATGGCTTTAATTTACAAGATTTTAAGTCAAAGAAATAGATTAGCTATAAAAGTGGAAGAAAAAACTGATGAAATTAATAGATATTTCAATTTAATTACAGATGGAATAGCTATTGTTGATACAGATACTAATAAGTTTGTAGATTGTAATAAATCCTTTGAAAAACTAACAGGTTATTCAAAAGATGAGCTAGTTTTATTAGAAATTAATAAGATTCATCCAAAAGAGTCTTTATCTTATGTAGTAAGAGAGTTTGAAGCACAAGCAAAAAAAGAGAAAATGATTGCATTAAATATTCCAATATTACATAAAGATGGAAATACCATTACAATGGTAGATATATCTACCGACTCTTATAAAAAAAACAAACAACATTTGAATATAGGAATTTTTAGAAATATTGAGGATAGATTAATTTTAGAGAATAAATTACTTGATCTTAATAAAAATCTTGAAGATAAAGTAAGTTTTCAAATTGAAAAATTAAGACAAAAAGATAACCTTTTATTTCAACAAAGTAAATTAGCAGCAATGGGTGAAATGTTGGGAAATATTGCCCATCAGTGGAGACAACCATTATCTGCAATTTCCTCAATAGCAACAGGAACAAAAATACAAAAAGAGATAAATTGTTTGTCTGATAAAGATCTTATTTCTTCTTTAGATAATATTAATCATACAGTTCAATATTTATCTGAAACAATAGAAGATTTTAGAAACTTTTTCAATCCTAATAATGGAGGACTTAGTGAATTTGATGTTGAGTTGATTATTGATAAGACTTTAAAATTAATGAGTTCACAATTATCAAAAAATGAAACAGAAGTTATTTTAAATGTAGAAAACTATAGATTATTATCATATGAGAATGAGTTAATTCAAGTATTAATTAATATATTAAATAATGCAAGGGACGCTTTACTTAAAAAAGAAGATAATGAAAGAAAGTTAATCTTTATAAATGCTTATAAAAAAGAGAATAGATATTGTATAGAAATGTTAGATAGTGCAGGTGGTGTTCACAAGGATATTCTTGAAAGAATTTTTGAACCATATTTTACTACTAAACATCAATCTCAAGGTACAGGAATAGGCTTATATATGAGTGAGGAAATTGTAAAGAAACATTTACATGGTACTTTAAGTGTAAAAAATGAGAATTATGAGTATGGAAATGAAAAGTTTCAAGGGGCAAAATTTTCTATTCAAATTCCGATAAATAGATAAAAAAGTAGCTCTCTAATATTTAGATTAATGATTCCTTAGGTCTTTTAAATTAATCAACAATTAATTTTTAAAAGATAAAATCTTCAGATTAAACTTAAAAAAGAGGGATGGGAATGGCAAATATTTTGAAAATTGTATTTTTAGGAATAGTAGGTTTTGCGCTTTTAGTTTTTTTTACGGCAGAAAAGCCTAAGCAAGTAGTTTTGGATGATAATGTAAGAAATATAGTTAAATATACTTCTCTACCCCAAATGTACGAACTTGTAGGAGAAAATAAAGATGTTAAAAAAGAGTCTTTATTTAAGAAAAATGAACAAGCATTAATAGTTGTAGGAAATCATGACTCTTTAGCAGTAATTAAAGATCTTCCAAAATTTTTTAAAATTGATATACCTTATGTAATGGTTGCAAATATTTCAACAGCACCATGGTTTGTAAAAAAGATGTTTATCCCTGGAAAACTTGAAGAGTTAAATAAAGATTCGAAAATACCTATGATTTATGATTTTAATGGAGATATGATAAACATTTTAAATGTTGTAGATCATTCAAAAACAAAGTTCATTGCTTATTTGTTAACTAAAGAAGGTACAATCTCAAAAATCTATGAAGGTTTTGTAAAAGAGGGTGCTTTAGATGGTACAATGAATGAAGAAGAAAAAAAGAAAGCATTATTGCCATTAGTAAAACTTATTAAATAGTTTATAAAAAACAAAAGGATTTAAGCAATGGTAAAACAATCATTGCTTTTTTTATATTTTTAAATAGGACAAAAACAGTCTTAAATTAAAAATTTACTAAAATTTTATTAAAATTCTTTTAAGTTTATTATGTATTATTCTATTACGAATTAAAATTTTTATATAAGGACAAAAAATGAAACATGAATTAATGAAATTACCATATGAGTTAGATGCTTTAGAGCCGCAAATGTCAAAAGAGACTTTAGAGTTTCATTATGGGAAACATCATCAAACTTATGTAACAAAATTAAATGGTTTAATTGAAGGAACAGAATTTGAAGATAAAACTTTAGAAGAGATTGTTAAAACTTCAAATGGTGGAGTATTTAACAATGCTGCACAAGTATTTAATCACGACTTTTTCTGGAATGGTTTAACTCCAGGTGGTTCAGATGTTCCTGCAAATGTTGAAGCAGCTTTAAGTGAAGCTTTTGGTTCAGTAGCTGAGTTTAAAGAAACATTTACAAATGCTGCAATTAATAACTTTGGTTCAGGATGGACTTGGCTTGTAAAAGATGCAAATGGTAAATTAGATATTGTATCAACATCAAATGCTGCAACACCAATTACAGATGGTTTAACTCCAGTACTTACATGTGATGTATGGGAACATGCTTATTATATTGATGTAAGAAATGCAAGACCAGCTTATTTAGAGAACTTTTGGGCTCTAGTTAACTGGGACTTTGTTGCTAAAAATTTAGCTTAATAATATGAGAGGAGAACAATACTCCTCTTATTTATAAATATAAAATAAATCTAAATAATTTATCCTAATTAAAATCAATAGGATAACTGAAAAAAAGCTAGTTATAATTTACTCAAAAAACTAGGTAATATCAACTATGAACAATATATCAAAACAAGACTCTATAAAAGGTGCATTTTTCTCAGCAATTGTAGCAGATGCTTTATGTTTAGGAACTCACTATGAGTATGATGCTAAAAAAATTTATAAAGCATATGGAGAAAAACCAATTGAAAAGTTTATGAACCCAGGAGAAATGATGGGTGGAATGACTCATGGGATAGGTTGGGGTGAGCAAAATTATCATCCAGGAAAAAAAGCTGGAGGTACGACAGATTATGGAGATTATAATATCTTGGTTCTTGAGCATTTAGCATCAATTTCAGAGCCACCACGGCCTTTTTTAGTAGAAAGGATACTTCCACATTGGATGAACCGTTTAGAGAATAATTGGGGCTCATGGATATGTACAATGACAAAAGAAACATACTCTCAAGTTAAAAATAGAGTACCTGTACAAAATCTTGGAGGTTATTCAAATGCTACAGCAATAAGACATGTTGCAGCTCATGGATATTATGAAGATGAAGAAGAGTTAGTTGATGTAGCAAAAAAGTGTATGTTTACTCATAGAGAAATACATGCCTTAGGTGGAGCAGAGTTTTTTGCTAGAGTTGCAAATAGAGTTATAAATGGAAGTAAACCAAGAGATGCTATAGAAGAAGTTGCAGTTTTAATGGGTGGTTTCTTTGAAGACAAAGTAAGACAAGCAATTGCAAAATATGAAGAGGAATCAAACCCTGAATCAGATTTATCAAAAGAATTGTTTAGTGATGACTTGGCATTAACATCAATGGCAAGATTATGGGATGTTGGAAGAAGTGAACCTATAAAAGTAGGGAAAGCAAGTCCAACTGAGGGTACCTTACCTGGTAGTGTATATTTTATACTGAAGTATGCTAATAAAGATGATGGATTAAAAAAAGCTTTGCAGGCAAATGCTATGGTTGGTGGAGATAATGCTTCAAGAGGTATTATGATTGGTATGGTTCTTGGTGCTTATTTTGGGGTTGACAAAATTCCAAATGAATGGAAAGAATCTCTTGAACAGTGGGATTATTGTGAGCGCTTACTTAATAAGTTGCCATTATTGAAAGATTTTTAGTTTTATACTATTCTTTTTTATAATTAAAAAAGAATAGTATATCTAATTAATATTAGGAGTCTTATTCCTTAGATGTTGCAACATTAAATTTCCCAACAGCACAAGAAACAAAACTCTTGGCAGTTGCAGCAGCTTTATCAAGTCCACTTAATTCATCTGTAGTTAATGGATAACCAAGCCCTCTAAGTTTTACTTTTAACTCTTCCATTTTTTCGTCTTCTATATCAAGAGTGATTTTTCGTGGAGTTACTTCTAAATCTACTGTAACTTCACCAAACTCTTCTTTTAAAGCAGTTATTAGTGTATTTGCACATCCACCACATTTTACATTATGCACTTCAAATGTCTTTGTCATAATTTTAGACCTTTTTATGTTTTTTGGGTATTGTAGCTAAACTATGTGGAAGGTATGTTGAAAAATAATAGTTAGGAAATCCTAACTATTATTGAAAGTATTTTGAATTTAGAGTATCTATAAGTTCTTGAACTGAGTCTACAGAGTTAGCAAATAGTTCTTTTTGTTCTTTATCAAGCTTAAGTTCTATAATTTTTTCAACCCCTTTTGTTCCAAGCATAACAGGAACTCCTCCAACTATATTTTCATAGTCATATTCTCCATCAAGCATTACAGCACAAGGGTAGATAGTCCTTTTATTGTCTAATATTGCTTCTACCATAAGTGACGTTGCATGAGCAGGAGCATAATATGCAGATCCTGTTTCAAGAAGTTTTACAATTTGAAGTCCACCATTTTTGGTCTTTTCAACAATATCATTGATATCACTTTTACTTAAAATTTCTGGTAAAGCAACTCCTGCTACTGTAGAGTAATTAGGAAGAGGAACCATATCATCTCCATGTCCACCCATTACAGATGACTCTATTTGTCCTGCTCCGTAGCCAACCTTTTCTAGAATAAAGTGTGACATTCTAGCACTGTCTAAAATACCTGCCATTCCTATAACTTGTTCTCTTGGGAATCCAGTTACTTTTAGTGCTGTATAAACCATTGCATCTAAAGGGTTTGATACTATGATTAATTTTGCTTTAGGAGCATATATTTTAACATCTTCTAAAACACTTTCCATGATTTTTGCATTTGTTAGAAGTAAATCATCTCTGCTCATTCCAGGTTTTCTAGGTAATCCTGCTGTTATAACAATTACTTCGCAAGCTTTTAAATCTATTCCTGAAGTAGCTGCTGTTACAACAGTATGTGATTTTGCTGCATTTGCAGATTGTGAAATATCAAGTGCCATTGCTTGAACAATATTTTCTCTAATATCTTTTAATACAATATGAGAGCAAACTCCTTTATGTGCAAGTGTATAAGCTAGTGTTGAACCAACATTTCCTACCCCAATAATTCCAACTTTCTTGCTAAGCAAAATAAATCCTTTATTTTTTGATTTTTAATATTTTTATATAAAAAAAGGCAAGACCAAAGTCTTGCCTTGAATTTTACCCAAAATAGTTTACTTTTAGGTTTACTCTTATCCAATAATTGAATTTAATGTTGCTGATGGTCTCATTGCCGCAGATGCTAATTCATCATTTGGTAAATAGTAACCACCACAATCAGCTGCATTTCCATGTCCTGCAACTAATTCAGCAACGATTTTCTCTTCATTTGAAGTCATAGCTTCTGCAATTGGAGCAAATTCAGCAGCTAAATCAGCATCTTCTGTTTGTGCTGCTAATTCTTGCGCCCAGTACATTGATAAGTAGAAGTGAGAACCTCTATTGTCAATAGAACCTAACTTTCTAGCTGGAGATTTGTCATTTAAAAGGAAAGTTCCAGTTGCTTTATCTAAAGTATTTGCTAAAACTTGCGCTTTTGCATTATCTTGAGTATTTGCTAAATGCTCAAATGAAGCAGCTAACGCCATGAATTCACCTAATGAATCCCATCTTAAGTATTGCTCTTCTTCAAATTGTTGAACGTGCTTAGGCGCAGATCCACCAGCACCAGTTTCAAATAATCCTCCACCTTTCATTAATGGAACGATTGATAACATTTTTGCAGATGTACCAAGCTCTAAGATTGGGAAAAGGTCTGTGTTGTAATCTCTAAGAACATTACCAGTAACAGAAATAGTATCTTCACCTTTTCTCATTCTTTCTAAAGATCTCTTAGTTGCTTCAACTGGAGCAGCAATAGTAATATCTAATCCAGCAGTATCATGTTGTGGTAAGTAAGCATTAACTTTTTTAATCATTTCAGCATCATGAGCTCTATTTTCATCTAACCAGAAAATTGCTGGAGTTGCAGATAATCTAGCTCTAGTAACTGCTAATTTAACCCAGTCTTGGATTGGAGCATCTTTAGTTTGACACATTCTGAAGATATCACCTTCTTCTACGTCAAATACAAAAACATCATTTCCATCTTTGTCGATTACTTTGATTTCACCTTTTGCTGCTGCTTGGAAAGTTTTGTCGTGTGAACCATACTCTTCAGCTTTTTTAGCCATAAGACCAACATTTGGAACAGTTCCCATAGTAACAGGATCTAATGCACCATTTTCTTTACAATCTTCAATAACTGCTTGGAAAGATCTTGCATAACATCTATCTGGAATCATTGCTAAAGTATCTTCTTCTTGATCATCAGCATTCCACATTTTTCCACCACCTCTAATCATAGCAGGCATAGACGCATCAATAATTACATCTGATGGTACGTGTAGGTTAGTAATTCCTTTTGCAGAGTTTACCATTGCAAGTTTTGGTTGGTTTGCATATACTGCATCAATATCAGCTAAGATTTCAGCTTTTTTAGCTTCATCAACTTGGTCTAATTTAGAATATAGGTCTCCTAAACCATTGTTGAAGTTAACACCTAATGAATCAAATAATTCACCATGCTTAGCAATTAAGTCTTTGAAGTATACTTTTACAGCAAAACCAAACATGATTGGATCAGAAACTTTCATCATAGTTGCTTTAAGGTGTAAAGATAATAAAATACCTCTTGATTTAGCTTCGTTAATTGCATCTTGGTAGAATTTTTGTAAAGAAGCAGCTCTCATTCTAGTTGCATCAATAACTTCACCAGCTTCAAGTGGAGTTGAAGCTTTAAGAACAGTCTCTTCCCCTGCTTCATTAAAGAAAGAAATTTTAACATCATTCGCTTCACTCATAGTAGTTGCTACTTCTGCTCCATAGAAGTCATCAGCATCCATATGTGCTACGTCAGTTTTCGAATCTTTTGCCCAAGCTCCCATTCTATGAGGGTTGTTTTTAGCATAGTTTTTAACAGCTCCTGGAGCTCTTCTGTCAGAGTTTCCTTCTCTTAGTACAGGGTTAACTGCTGAACCTAGGATTTTAGAGTATCTTGCAGAAATCTCTTCGCTTTCATCATAATTCGGAACATTGTAACCTTTTGATTGTAGTTCAGCAATTGCAGCTTTAAGCTGAGGAATAGAAGCTGAAATATTTGGTAGTTTAACAATGTTACAAGCTGGATCTTGAGTCATTTCTCCAAGTTCTGCTAATGCATCACCAATTCTTTGATCTTCCGTTAAGTTCTCAGGGAATGCAGCAATAATTCTTCCTGATAATGAGATATCTTTTGTTACCATTTCGATACCAGAACTTTTTGTAAAAGCTTTGATAATAGGTAAAAATGAATATGTAGCTAAAGCAGGTGCTTCATCAACTCTTGTGTAAATGATTTTTGACATGTCTCTTCCTAATTTAAAATTTTAAGTAGAGATATAATATCAGGATTTGAATTTATGATAATTGAATTATGGAATCAAAACAGTTACAAAAAAGTGACTGTTTCGATACTTCACAGAATTTTACTTAACGTTACTCCATAAATCTTTGATTGAGGAAGGTTTTTGTTTAGTTACATCAGTTTTCATGATTTTTTTAGCTTCTTTATCAATTTTTGTCTCTTTTTCTTTAACTTTTGTGTAACTTTTTTTAACACCTCTATTTGCATTAATATTATTAACATGCTCTTTATATGTATTTGTAAACTTATGTAAACCTGTTTTATTATCTTTTACAAAATATAAGTAGTTACTTTTTACAGGAAAGATTGCTGCTTTGATTGCATTTAAACTAACTGCAGAGATTGGGTTAGCAGGAAGTCCTTTATTTTTATATGTATTATATGAACTATTGTCTTCTCTAATTCTTTTTGCCGTTACTTTTACATGGGAATATTTTCCATAGTTTAAGGTTCCATCCATTTGTAAAGGCATACCTCGTCTAAGCCTATTATAGATTACAGAAGATACTAGAGGCATTTCATTTACATTTGCAGCTTCTTTTTGAATAATTGAAGCCATTGTTATATAGTAATACCATTTTTTCTTATCATAATAACCAAAAATCTTTTTTGAAAACTCTTCATACTGTTTATTTGTATTTGAGAATAGATAAAAGAGTAGATGGTCTTCTTTCATTCCATATGGTAAAGAGTATGTTTCTGCTAAAATATTTCCATCAGCTTTATAGGCATATTGATTATATATTTTTTCCAGTTTACTATGAGAAAGATTAAATTTCTTTGCTAATTGTTGTAAGAATATATATGATGTCTCTCCTGGAATTAGAGTGACTTTTTTTAAAGCAGCTTTTGATTTAGTGATTTTGTAAAGAAAGTCACCTTTTTTCATATATTGTGATTTTAAATCAATCCAACCACTTTGAGGATAACCTAAACGTCTTATCACAAATAGGTCAATTATATTCATTTCATAACCATTTTTATTTAAATGAGTTATAATACTATTAGTACTACCTTTAGGTATATGTAATACTTTCGTCGAGCTTAATGGTATATTTAAATAAAACAGCACTACAATAGATGCTACAAGGAATAATTCGATAATGTTAAAGATTATCAAGGCTACTATTTTACTTTTATTAACTCTTTTTATTGTTATTGGTTTTTCATTGTTTTCAGGCATTAAAATTAATTCATTCTCTTTTGGTAATTTTTCTGTTTCGCAATTGTATTTAAAATTGGATAAAAAGCTTATTTTAGAGATAGAAGAGATTGCTTTTACTTCAAAAGAATCACAAGTTGAAAGTTCAGCAGATGATATTCAGAAGAATGTTTCAAAATTTCAAGATATTTTAAAATTCTTTAAAAGAATTGATATAGAGAGTTTAAAAATAAAAGATAATCAGTTTACAATTGTTTTAAATGAGGAACATTTATATTTAGATAATAAGTTTATAAATGTTTCAGCAGATATACAAATAGCAGGTTCTAAAGTTGACCTTAATATTTATTCTGTATATCTTAAGGATATAGATTTGACTTTTATAGGAAAATCTAAAATAGATATTTCTAAAAGAGTTGTAAACTTTTTTGGTTCATATGTATATAAATATGTGGAAGGAAACGTAAATGCTCAGTTAAATGAGAAGCTATTTGATTTTTATGTTAGCACTACAAAATCTATTCCATCAATAAAATTTTTAAAAGAGCTGTTTAGACTTGATGAAATTGCCGAAGCTTGGATGTATGATAATGTTACTGGTGATATGAATTTAAACTATCTATATGGAACAATTGATCTAGTTAAAAAAGAACCAATTATGAGTTCAATAAAAGGTCAAGCAGTAATAACAGACGCCAAAATAAGGTTTCATAAGGATGTCCAGACTGTCGATACTAAAAAGCTTACAATTGATTATGAAGATGATACCTTATCTTTTGATTTAAAAAAGCCAGTTTATAATAAAAGTAAAATATATGGTAGTAAAGTTTATATACCAAATTTAACATCTTTAGAAAAGGGTGTTGTATTTGTGGACCTAAAAACTAAATCTATGTTAAATAGTGATATTTTAGAGATATTAGAAGCTTATGATATAAAACTTCCTTTGAGACAAAAGAGTGGGAAACTTGATTCTTCATTGGTTCTAAAAATTCCTTATCTGCCTTCAAAAAAGATGAGTGTTGATGGATTATTTAAAGCAAACAATGCAGTTTTAAAATTAAACAACTTTGAGTTTTTAGCAAAAAAAGCAGATGTAATATTAAAAGATAGTGATGTAATTATTAAAAACTCTCATGTTATTCACAAAGATATGTTAGATGCAAATTTAGATTTGACTATCAATACCAAAACCTCTAAAGCAGAAGGAAAAGCTAAAATAAATAGTTTTAAAATAAATAGTGAAGGTGAATCTATTGTTAATATAAAAGGTTTAAATACAAAGCTTGATATAGATTTTAATGATAGTACAAAAATTGATTTAAAAGCATTGGATACAAAACTTGATATAAAAGAAGAGTATATTGAAGTAGATATAAAAGAACTTTCAAAAATAGATAAATACTCTAAACTTTTACAAACAACAGGTATTAAAGATGGTAAATTAAAAGTTTATATAATAGATGAAAATAGTATAGATTTTGATATAGATGCTAAAGGTTTAGATTTTCCTTTTAGAAAAAATGGGAAAAAAATTACAAAACTAAATGCAAAAGGGAAGATAAGAGGAGATAATGTCACTATAAAAACAGATAATAGTGATATTGAGATTATTTTAAAGAAGAATGAAAATACACTTTTAAAACTTAGAAATATAGATTTAGTTTTGGATGAAAGTGAAGGGAATAACAATAAGAGTGAAGAGTTTCCAAATATTGATATTAAGTTGAAAAATAGCAATATTATTTTAGATAAGGAGCATAAATATGAAACTTCTTGGGCAAATATTCATATAAAGAATTCAAAGATATTTTTTGAAGGAGAGGCTTTAAATTTAGATTTACCTATATCAAAGAATGGTAAAAAAGTAAAAAATCTTAAGCTTTATGGTTCTTATAAAAATAAAACTTTAGATATAAAAACTGAAGATGAAAAATTAAAGCTTAGATATGAAGTTCCTAAAGAGAAAATCTCTATGAAATTGGATGCTTATGATGTTCTATATGATACAGACCAAGAGACTGATGAAAAATCTAAGGTTTCATATTATATTGATGGAGTAAACTCAAATATTATTATAAATAAGAAGTATATTGCAAAAGCTACAAGTTATAACTTTGTATTTGAAGATTATAAAACTGATATTAATCTAAAACATAATAAAACAACTTTTATTTATCATAAGGATTTTTCAGGACATATTACAGTTGATGCAAAAAATATGGATGATGAGTTTTTAAATGCTTTAATGAATAAGAATTTAATAAAGGATGGAAATGTAGACCTCTCTGCAATTGGAAAAGATGGGAAAATTAATGGAAGTGCTTTTTTAAAGGAGAATAAGATCAAGGATTTGGCAATTTTAAATAATTTACTTATTCTTATTCATACTTCTCCTGCTCTTATAAATCCACTTTTAGCAATTCCTTCTGTTGTAGGTATGGCAACAAATAAAGGCTTTAATCTAAATGGTTATAGTGTTGTAGAAGGAAAGATAGATTTTAGTTATGATTTTAAAAATAAATTTTTAGATATGCATAAAATAAAAACAAAAGGAAATGGAATTGATTTTGATGGGTTTACAACAATAGATTTCAATAATCAAGCAGTAAATGCAAAATTAAAACTAGTTTTCTTTAAGAATTACTCAAAGATTGTAGGTGCAATACCTGTAATTAACTATGTTCTTTTAGGGGATGAAAAAAGAGTTGATACTGAGGTTATTATTGATGGAACAATAGATAAGCCTAAATATAAAACTAAGCTTGTAGAAGAGGGTGTTTCTGCTCCTGTAAATGTTATAAAAAGAATTATTACTTCTCCTGCAAAAATAATTGAAACTATAGGAAAAGGTTTTAAAAGTCAATCACAAGAGAAAAAAAGTGATATGAATACTCAAGAAGAGCACGATGAGTTATTGAATTCTGAAGGAGATGAATAGAAAACTATTCATTCCTTAATACATCAATTACATCAATACTTGTAGCTTTTTTAGCTGGATAGTATGATGAAATCAATACAATAACAGCTGCACCAATTAAGATTGATATAAAATCTAAGCTTGATAAATCAAGTGGAAGTTTTGATGTACCATATACATCTGCTGGAAGAGATATAATTTCAAAGGTATCTAATATCCACATCCCAGAAAAACCTAATGCTATACCAACAATAATTCCAGAAAAACCTATAATAGTTCCAAGCTTTAAGAATATTTGTTTTATCTCTTTATTTGAAGCACCCATAGATAAAAGTAGGGCAATCTCTTTTCTTCTACTCATAACAGTCATTAGAAGTGAAGATATAATGTTAAGTGAAGCTACTATAATAATAAGCATTAAAACAATAAATAAAGCTTTTTTCTCTAGCTCCATTGCTGCAAAGAAGTTTCCATTTTGTTGCCACCAGCCAACTACTCCCGCTCCATATGGTCTTAAGAACTCTTTTATAGGTTCAATATCTTTCATAGCGTTATCAGAGTATACGTGAATACCATCATAAGAGTTTTTATCTTTTCTAAGAAGTGTTTGTAAGGCTTCTATTGAAGTATAGACATATGCTTTGTCATAAGCATGTAGACCAGATTTAAATGAGTTTTTATATGTAAATCTTTTCATCTTTGGCATCATAGAAAGTCCAGATGGATTTAAAGATGTAAAATATAAAGTAGCTTTACTATTTCTTGCTAGAAAAAGATTGTCTTTAATACCTTCTCCAATAATAATATCATATTTAGAAAGTTGTAATCCTTGTGCAGCTTCTTTATATATAGAGTTGATCTCAGACTCTTTTTTAGGATCTACTCCAAAAATCATACCTCCATTCATATTATCACCACTTTGAATAATTACTTGTGAAGATAAGTATGGAGAAAATTTTAGATTAGGGTACTCTTGTTCAAGTTTGCTTAATAGGTCTTTATTTACACCATTTTGAAATTTTGGATATATAGATAGAGGATAGTTCATTGTAAAAAGTTTATTTTCAAACTCTTTTGCTGTACCATTCATAATAGCCATTGAAATGATTAATACCATAACACCAATAGCAACACCAACAAATGCCAAGATGGCACTTATTGATATAAAAGGGTTTTTTTTGTCAAACTTTAGGTATTTTTTGACAATAAAATTTACTAATTCTTTGTTCAAATTAGTTTCCTGCTGCTAAACCTCTTTTAGGTCCACTTTTTCCACAACATTGTTTATATTTTTTACCAGATCCACAAGGGCATGGTTCATTTCTTGCAATTTTCTTTTCACCTGATGAAACGTGTGATGCTTCTTGTTCAATATTTGCAATTGCTTCACTTGTAGCTGCTTCCATTTCAGCCTTCATTCTTTCTAATGCTTCTTGTTCTTTAGAAGCATCTTCTTTGCTTTGAAGTTGAACTGTGAAAAGAACTTTGATAATTTCATTTTTAATATTACCAATTAGTTCAATAAACATATTATATGACTCTTTTTTATACTCAACTAATGGATCTTTTTGGTTATAGCCTCTAAGTCCAATACCTGTTTTAAGTGTATCCATCGCATATAAGTGCTCTCTCCAAGAGTTGTCAAGGATTTGTAAGTAAAGAACTCTTTCAATCTCTGATTTTTGCTCAGGAGCAGCAATAGACATCTTTTCTTCATAAACTTCTTTTATAACTGAAACAAGTTTTTGTTCTAGTGCTTCATAATCTTCAGATACAATATCTTCTTTTTCAATAATTAAGTTAAGCTCTTCTTTAAATTTTGTAATAATATATTCATAATCAAAATCTTCTGCTGCCATACCATCAATAATCTCAGCATTCATTAGTAAGTCTTGAATATACTCTAATCTGTTTTCATCAAGTTTACTCATAATATCATAGTCAGGGTTTAATAGGTCATTTCTAAAGGCATATATAACTTGTCTTTGTTTGTTTGCAACATCATCATACTCTAGAATATGTTTTCTTGATTCAAAGTGCATCGATTCAACTTTTTTCTGAGCATTTTCAACGGCTCTTGTAACCATTTTTGATTCAATGTGCTCACCTTCTTCAATACCAATTCTTTCCATAATCCCTTTGATCTTATCAGAACCAAAGATTCTTAAAAGGTTGTCTTCTAGAGATAGATAGAATTGAGACTCACCAATATCACCTTGTCTTCCTGCTCTACCTCTTAACTGGTTATCAATTCTTCTTGATTCGTGTCTTTCAGTACCAATAATTGCTAAACCACCAAGAGAAAGTGTTTCCTCTGTTAACTTAATATCAACACCTCTACCTGCCATATTAGTTGCAATTGTAACTGCACCTTTTTGACCTGCATCTTCTACAATCTTACCTTCTTTTTCATGCTGTTTAGCATTTAATACTGTGTGAGGGATTTTTGCTTTTGTAAGTAGTTTATGTAAGTGCTCTGATTTTTCAATTGAAGCAGTACCAACAAGAACAGGTTGTCCTTTTTCATTGTACTCTTTAATCTTTTTAGAAACAGCTTCAAACTTTTCTACTTCACTTTTATAAATAAGGTCATTTCTATCAATTCTTGTAACAGGTACATTTGTAGGAATCGATACAACATCTAAATTATAAATCTCTGCAAATTCTGTTGCTTCAGTTTGTGCAGTACCAGTCATACCCGCTAGTTTATCATACATTCTAAAGTAGTTTTGGAATGTAATATCCGCTAATGTTTGAGACTCATCTTGAATTGTTACACCTTCTTTTGCTTCAAGTGCTTGGTGTAAACCTTCACTAAATCTTCTTCCTTCACTTAGTCTTCCTGTAAATTCATCTACAATGATAACTTCATTGTCTTTTACAACATAATCAACATCTTTTTCAAAAATATAGTTTGCTTTAAGTGCTTGGTCTAAGTGATGAGATAATACAGCATTTTCTAAAGAGTATAAGTTATCAACATCATATGCTTTTTCAGCTTTTTCTATACCTTGTTCAGTAATTAAAACAGCCTTGTTCTTTTCATCAACTGTAAAGTCTCCTGTAGAGTATGGTTTTTCATCAGCAGATTTTGGTTCTACAACTTCACCTTTTTCTAGACTCATAGCAATTTCATTTGATCTTGCATAATCTGCACTTTTGTGATTTGTTGGACCTGAAATAATAAGTGGAGTTCTAGCTTCATCAATTAAGATTGAGTCAACTTCATCTACGATTACAAAGAAGTGGTCTCTTTGAACTTTTTCTTCTAAATCATAGTTCATATTGTCTCTTAGATAATCAAATCCAAATTCGTTGTTTGTACCATAAGTAATATCTGCTGCATATTGTTCTTTTCTCTCACCATCATCTCTAATGTCTCCCACAATAGCACCAACAGAATAACCTAGAAAGTTGTATAAAGGTTCTAATTCAACAGCATCTCTTTTTGCAAGGTAATCATTTACTGTTACAACATGTACCCCACGTCCAGTCATTGCATTTAATGCTACAGGAAGAGTTGCAACTAAAGTTTTACCTTCACCTGTTTTCATCTCTGCGATTCTACTGTCATTTAGAACCATACCACCAATAAGTTGCACGTCATAGTGTCTCATGTTTAATGTTCTTTTACCAGCTTCTCTTGTAATTGCAAAGGAGTCGTTTAATACTTCGTCTAAAGACTTTTCTTCAGCTTGTACAGCTTTTTTTAGTTCTTCAAATGATAGCTTTAAATCTTCATCACTCATTGCTTCATATTTACTCTCTAAAGCAGTAATAGCATTTGCTCTTTTTCTATATCTTTTTACTTCTCTGTCGTTCG
The DNA here is from genome assembly GCA_947494995.1 of uncultured Campylobacterales bacterium. Taxonomy (GTDB): domain Bacteria; phylum Campylobacterota; class Campylobacteria; order Campylobacterales; family Arcobacteraceae; genus Halarcobacter. The sequence goes on from CANLWY010000008.1 coordinate 130,545, forward strand.
ATGTTCCAAATATACTTGAAAAAATATTTATCATAATAAAATGTTCCTTTTTACCAAATCTTTCACAATACTTCTACTTTAATTTGGTATTAGTTATAATCGCAAGATTATATAAAAAATAAGGTTAAAAAATGGTTTATAAAATTTTAATAGTTACATCACTGTTTATTTCTAATGTTTTTGCATCAATAGATTTTGATAAATTAAAAAGTTTTGAAGCAGAATTTATTCAAACTGTAACAAATGAATCTCAAAAAACAATAGAGTATAAAGGTGAGGTTTTTATCAAAAGTAGTGGAAAAGTTTTGTGGAGATATAAAACACCAATTGAAAAGAATGTATACATATTAGGAAATATTGCAATTATAGATGAACCTGAACTTGAACAAGCTATTTACACGAGTTTAGAAAAGAGTATTGATATTATAAAACTTTTAAAAGATTCAAAAAAGATTGGTGATGATTTGTATAAAGCAAAACTTTATGAAGTAGATTATTTTATAACTTTAAAAGATGACAAAATATCATCTTTATCTTACAAGGATGAATTGGCAAACTCTATTTCAATTGATTTTTCAAAAATAAAACAAAATAGTGAGATTTCAGATTCAATATTTACTTTTTTTCCACCAGATTATTATGATATTATCAAAAAATAAACTCTTTTTTGATAATATTCCAGCTTAGGTACAACAGACAATAGCTTGTAATCTTTACAAGAGGAAAGTCTGGGCTGCAGTGAAGTATGGTTCCATTGAGAGAATGGCTAGAGTAATCTAAGGGACAGTGCAACAGAAAGTATACCGCCCGTAAGGGTAAGGGTGAAACGGCGGGGTAAGAGCCCACCAGTCTTTTGAGTAATCTTAAGAGCTATGTAAACCCAACCAGCAGCAAGAAGAACGTGGTAATAAACTTCACAAAATTGTTCTTCGCATGATTGTTAAAGTAATTTAATGACTAGATAAATTATTGTCTAATACATGACCCAGCTTATAGTTGTGCCTAAGTTATAAACACGCCTATTTAAGGGCTTTAAGAAGTTTTAAATTCTTTATTGTTCCCTTTTTTGTTCCCAAATAAGTTAAAATCTTTTCCTAAATCAACGTTAATACTCTCAATTACACTTGCATAATGTTGTAAAGTCACTTTAGGTGTTGAATGACCTAATAGTCCTGATAATTCATTAATTGAAATTATATTGTCTTTTAACAAATGCGTTGCAAATGTATGTCTAGTTGACTTCAAGTTTTTATATTCAATATTTGTATCTTCTAAAAGTTTACTCCATTGATAACGAAAGTTTTCACTACCATTTTGTTCAGGAAACAAATATAATGACCTTGAAATTCTTTTAACCTTTTCAATCTCATCGTTTACAAAATCAGATATTCTAATTTTACGATAAGCATTTTTAGTTTTAAGTTTTCCAACTTTTCCTTTTACTTTCCCTCTCGTAACATTGATTACATTATCTTTGATATCAGTAAACTGTAATCCTAATATTTCAGATGGTCTCATACCTGTATGAAAACCAATATATAAATATAATCTAATTTCATCTTTTGAGTGTTGTAAAAGTTTATTAACTTCTTTTTTTGAAAAAAATTGAACTGGTGTTTTTTCTTGTTTTCCTGTATCTAAACCTAATGCAGGATTAGAAGAAATGATATTATCATCAACAGCAAGTTCAAAAACTTCTTTTAAGAAAGAACGATAAGCATTTTTAGAGTTTGGTTTCATATCTAAAGAGCTTATAAACTGTTTACACTCTAATCGTGTAATAGTATCAATATCTTTAGTATCAAAATACTCAATTACTTTCTCATAGTAACAACTTCTATGACTGTAACTACGTATTGTTTTTTCTTTTTCCAATAAAAGAAGATTACCAAAGTATTTAAAAGATTTATCTTTTTTCTTAAAAATATTACCATCAACAATTTTTTGATTAAGCTCAGGTATTAAAACATTCTTTACATAGTTACGATTTTTAGGAGTGTCTTTAAGTCCCGTAGTTCTTTTATATCTTTCTCCATTAACTCTATAATCTATGTATAAACTTTTTCCTCTTATTATCATTTTTGCCATATTTACTATCCTTAAAATTAGAACAGTTACTTTATGAGTTATTATTCTACCGTATCAACAAGAAAATTATCAATGTTGATAGTTTGAATTTTAGTTTTTCCAGTTAAAAATTTGTGCATTTCTTCAATATGAAATCTATAAAGTTTTCCTATTCTTATGTAGTGTAAATTTTCAATTAAATAAGGCATTTTATTTCTAATTGTATCTTGTGAAATATCGTATTTTAAAGCTAGTTTTCTAAGTGAAATATATTGTTGTTTCATTTTAAAATCCATATTCATGAGATAAAGACACAGAAGATAAAGGAATATCTAACATATCTCTATTTACTAATTCATTTTGAACTAAAGTAAATTCATTCATATCTAAAGTATTTAAATCACAAGTATTTAAATCTC
>CANLWY010000009.1 GCA_947494995.1 uncultured Campylobacterales bacterium
CTCTAAAAGATGGATATAGAACAGGTGATTTAGCAGCATATGATGCTAAAGAAGTTGTTGGAACATCTGAAATGGGTGATATTATTGCAAACAATATTAAATAAATAACTTTTTAGAGACTCATCCGAGTCTCTATCTTTTTCTACAAACTTTCAAAATATTATTTTTAATTATTCTTTTTAGATACTTTATGTTAAAATCCTACAATATACTATTTTCACGGAGAAATTATGTCATCAAGAAAATACAGACTTATCACAAGAAGTGATATGGATGGTTTAGTGTGTGGAACACTATTAAAGTACATAGGCCTTGTAGATGAAATAACTTTTGTACATCCAAAAGATATGCAAGATGGAAAAGTAAAAGTCACTTCAAATGATATTACAACAAATCTTCCTTATGTAGAGGGAGTTTATTTATGTTTTGATCATCATTTTTCTGAAACACTTAGAAATACAAAAAAATCAAATCATATTATTAATCCAGAAGCTCCAAGTGCAGCGGAGGTTGTATATCAGTATTATGGAGGTGAAGAAAAATTTCCAGCCTTTTTTAAAGATATTATGGATGCCTCAAATAAAGCAGATAGCGCACAATTTTCAAGGGAAGATATTCTTGATCCAGATGGTTGGGATTTATTAAGCTTTTTAATGGATAGTAGAACAGGTCTTGGTAGGTTTAAAGATTTCAAAATCTCTAATTATCAGCTTATGATGGATTTGATTGATTATTGTATGAATCATACAATTAACGAAATCTTAGAACTAGAAGATGTAAAAGAGAGAGTAGACTTATATTTTAAATATGAAAAAGAGTTTAAAGAACAGCTAAAAAGATGCTCAACTCTAATTGACAATGTTGTGATTGTTGATTATCTCAATGAGGGAATTATATATCCAGGAAATAGATTTTTAGTGTATGCAATGTTCCCTAAAATAAATGTATCTATTCATAAAAATTGGGGTAAAGATAAAAAGAATTATGTTTTTAGTACTGGAAAATCTATAATTAATAAAAGCTGTGACGTTAATATAGGTGAATTAATGTTAAGACATGGTGGTGGTGGACATCAAGCAGCAGGTGGTTGTCAACCCTTAGTTGAAAATGGTCAAACTGTTTTAGATGATATTATTGAAGAATTAAATGCAAATGGAAAATAATAGATGAAAAAATTAGATACTTTAGAAAAGATTTTAATACCCGTAATATTAACAGGGTTTGTTTTTATTGTAAGTTTATATATTGGTATAGATTTAGCCTTAGGTTCATCAATAGATAGTCAAGTTAAAAACTTTATGGTTTTTTATATGACACTTCTTTTAATTACTCTTGTTGTTATTTCAATTTTTGTATCAAATAGGTTTGTAAAAATGCCAATGATTGAATTAACTGAATTTCTTGATAAGATAGAGAACGATCAATATGAAACTTTTGATAAAGAGTTTAGAAATAGTGATATTGATAACTTCGTTAATCAAGTAAATAAATTAATTCAATATCTAGGAAATAAAGATAAACGTACTAATGCATTAATCAATAATTTAAGTGACTCAAATAAATCACTAGAAGAATATCAAAAAGCTGTTGATGCATCTGCAATTATTTCAAAGTTTGATAAGAATGGTGCAATTACTTATGTAAATGATAAATTTTTACAAACTTCTGGTTATTCTCAAGATGAAATTATTGGGAAATCTTTTAATATTTTAAAACATAGAGATATGGATAATGAGTTTTTTGAAAAGTTATTAAAAAGAATTAGTAATAAAGAGATATGGAGTGGTGAATTAAAATATGAGAAAAAAGATAAAAAAGAGTTTTATATTTCATCAATTATTGTTCCTATTTTAGCTTCGGATGATGAAATATTAGAGTACCTATCTTTTTCTATTGATATTACAGAACATGTGCATTCTTTACAAAAAGCACGTGATGCAGAAGCATCAAAATCAATATTCTTGGCGACTATGTCACATGAAATTAGAACACCTTTAAATGGTATTTTAGGATTTGCAAAACTTTTAGAGACAGCAGATATTCCTAAAAAAGAGAAAGGTTATGTAGATATTATAAATAGTAGTGCAAAATCACTTCTTGGAATTATTAATGATATTCTTGATATTTCAAAAATTGAGAGTGGAAAATTTGAGTTAGAAAGAAGAAGATTTAATCCCTTTAAAGAGTTTGAACCTGCTATTGAACTTTTTGTTGCAAAAGCAAGTGAAAAAGATATAGATATTCTTTTCTTTATTGATCCTAAGCTTCCTAGTGCTTTAATTGGAGACTCTTTAAAAATAAAGCAAGTTTTATCAAATTTAATTGGAAATGCAATTAAGTTTACTCCAAAAAATGGAGATATTTCTATTAGAATAGAGGCTTTACATAGAGGTGAAAATATTGCAAAGGTTCTATTTAGTATAAAAGATTCGGGTATTGGAATTCCTGATGAAAAACAAAAAACAATTTTTGATCCATTTTCTCAAGCAGATTCTAGTGTAACAAGACAGTTTGGAGGAACAGGACTAGGTTTATCAATTAGTTCTAATATTATCTCATTAATGGGATCTAAAATTGAACTTTTAAGTGAGGAGAACCAAGGAAGTGAATTCTTTTTTGAATTAGACTTTGAATTTGAAAAAGCAAAGAATTTATATCCTCAAATTGATACAAGTTCAAAAATTGCAATATTCTGTTATGAGTATGATTGTACTTCACAATTAGGTATAGTAAAAAAATATTTAACAAATTATAGTGAACCTGAAGTGACAGATAATGAAGATATCTTAAATGAATATAGTGTAGTTATTGGAAGATATGAAGACCTAATAAAGTTAGATTTTTCTAAAATTCTTGTGCCTATTATATTTATTTGTGATTATAAAGATAAAGATATTGATATTAAAAATGAACATAGAATAATTAAATCTCCTATAAATCAGTCTAAACTTTATGATGCAATTGTTGATATCTTGAATCCTGATTTAGATAGTGAGTTAGAAAAAATTGACACAGAATTAATTAAACATTCAAACATCTCTTGTTTAATTGTTGAGGATAATCCTGTAAATCAGCATTTAATGGAGGCAATGTTAGCTCAAAAAGGAATAAAATCTAAAATTGCTGAAAATGGATTAATTGCAGTTGATGAAATAAAAACAGGTACAATTTATGATATTGTATTTATGGACATTAATATGCCTGTTATGAATGGTATAGATGCTACAAAAGCAATTATTGATTATGAAGAACAAAACAATTTAAATCACACTCCAATTGTTGCATTAACAGCAAATGCTGTTGCTGGTGATAAGGAGAGATTCTTAGAAGAGGGAATGGATGATTATATTCCTAAACCTTTTGAAGAGTATATGTTAGATGAAGTTTTGAGTAAATATATTAAAATAGAAACAGAAAAGAAAGATGAAAAAATAGTTGTTGAAAACTTAGAAAAAATAAAGATAGAAGAAGAGTTTGTTTATTCTATAGAAGAGACTGCAAAGTCATTAGGTTTGCAAGTACCAATTTTTAAGACTATTTTAAAGACATTTATTATGTCTATTGATAAAGATGTGGAAAATTTAAAAAAGACAATTGAAGAAGAAGATTTTGATAAGATAAGAGCTGCTTCCCATAAAATAAAAGGCGCTGCTGGTAATTTAAAAATAACTAATATTTATGAAATTACAAAAGATATAGAACTTAGTGCAAAAGATGGCTTTCAAATAGATTATAATCAAAAACTTGAAAGATTAAACTCATGTGTAAAAGAGATGAAAAAGCTTTATGAAGGTACTTAGTAAAGGGTTTTGAAGTTAAGTGAATCACTTAACTTTATATTAATGAATATTTAATAATAATATTAGATAGAAAAGATGTTTGAAGTTTAAAAAGGTTTTGTTATGGGCTTTAACTTTGCAAAGAAAGAAAAGAATAATGAATTAATTGATGGAAGTTGGAAAGTTTTAATTGTAGATGATGATGAAGAGATACATAATGTAACAAAACTAGCTTTAAAAAAATTTATTTTTGAAAATAAAAATATTGAGTTTTTTGATGCCTATAGTGGTGAGGGTGCTATAAAGGCTTTAGAAAATAATCCTGACATAGATTTAGTTTTACTTGATGTTGTTATGGATAGTGATGATGATGGATTACAAACAGTAAAAAGAATAAGAGATGAGTTAAAAAATAAAAATGTAAGAATTGTTTTAAGAACTGGACAACCAGGATCAGCTCCAGAAAAAGAAGTGATTTTAAATTATGATATTGATGATTATAAGGAAAAAACTGAGTTAACTTCTACTAAACTTTTTACAACAGTTGTCTCTGCACTTAGAACAAGTAGACATTTAAAAGATATTGAAAAAAATAAAGAGGGGTTAGCACAAATTATTGAATCTTCAAAATCTATTTTTAGATTAAGTTCTTTATTAAACCTTACAGAAGGTGTTTTAAAACAATTAGGAACTATCTTAAATTTAACTCAAACATCAATATATGAATATAATGATGAGATATCAACTGCAGAAGGTGACTGTTTTTTTGCAACTTTAAAAAACAATAATTTTGAAACCTTATCAACTTCTGGAAAATTCAAGTATAGTGAAGATCTAAATATAATAACCGCAGAATCAATTAGATATTTAAACAAGGCTTATGTAGAGAAGAAAAGTTTTTTCGAAGATGATGTTTATGTAGGTTTTTTTCATTCTGATGAATTAGATAGATTGATTTTTCTATACATAGAAGGCTGTAAAAATTTAGATGCCAATGATAGAAAATTTTTAGAGGTATTCTCAAATAACATCTCAATTGCTTTTGAAAATATTTGTTTGATTGATAAAGATAAACAAAAAGATATGCTTCTTTCTCACCAATCAAGACTAGCAACAATGGGAGAGATGATTGATAATATTGCCCACCAATGGAGACAACCTTTATCTTTGATTACAACAAATGCGAGTGGTATGAAAATGATGAAAGAACATAATCAGTTAGAAGATGAGGCATTCTATAAGCATTGTGATTCAATAATTGATACATCTCATTATTTATCTCATACAATTGAGGATTTTAGGAATTATTTTAAAACTGATAAATTAAAGAGTTATTTTAAAATAAAAGATGTAGTAGAAAAATCAATCTTTTTATTATCAGCTAAAATAGGACATAGTAATATTGTTGTAAAAGATGAGTTGTTAAATATTGAGATTCTTGGCTTACAAAATGAGTTTATTCAAGTAATATTAAATATATTAAATAATGCAATTGATGCTTTAGCAGAGATAAAGGATGAGAAACTAATACTTATTGAGGCCCAACTTAATGAAGAATATTTCATTTTAACAATAAGGGATAATGCAGGTGGCATTCCTAAAGAGCATATGAATAATATATTCGAACAATATTTTACAACAAAAGAAGAGGAAAAAGGTTCTGGATTAGGACTTCATATGGTAAAACATATTATTGAAAACCATATGAATGGATCTATAACAGTAGAGAATAGAAGTTTTGAATATGAAGGTAAACCTTATTTTGGTGCCTGTTTTAAAGTAGAATTAAAACTAGACTAGATTGTTTTTAACTTTTTCACAAAAGTTTTCAAAAGAGGGTAGCTTTAGTTCACTTTCTCTTTGTTTTTTCCCCCACATAGGTTCAGGGAAAAATGAGTCTTCTTTAAATCTTGCCATTATATGAAAATGTACATGAGGAACATAGTTTCCAAAAGAAGCAATATTTATTTTTTCAGGATTATAATACTCTAACATCTCTTTTTCAATAATATCTAAACATCTAAAAATTTCAAGTTTTGTATTATTTGGACATTCACTTAATTCTTTATATTTTTCATTTGTAAAAATTTTTAACCAAGGAATTTCACTATTTTCAATTTGGATATTAATTAAATCATTACTGAAAAGTATCATAAATCTCTTTTATTTCATCCATTGAACCAATAAATAAATCAACTAATTTAGGGTCAAAGTGTTTAGACTTTTCATTCATAAGAAGAAGTATTGCATCTTGAATACTCCAAGATTTTTTATATGGTCTAGTAGAAGTTAAAGCATCAAATACATCAGCAATTGATACAATTCTTGCACTTATTGGTATATCTTCACCAACAAGACCTTCTGGATATCCTGACCCATCAAATTTTTCATGGTGATTTAATGCTATTTTTTCACCCTCTATTAGATAAGCACTTTTTGTATTTTTTAATATTTCACTACCAATATACACATGCTTTTTCATAATTGTAAACTCTTCTTCTGTTAGTCTACCTTCTTTTAAAAGAACAAAATCTGGAATACCAACTTTCCCTATATCATGATATGGAGCTGCATAGAAAATAATTTCTTGCATTTTTTCATCTAGCCCATACTTTTTAGCTAACATTTTTGAATAGTGTGCAACTCTTACTGTATGATTAGCTGTTTCTGCATCTTTATATTCAGCAGCTCTTCCTAAAACCATAAGTGTTTCATGTTCTCTATTTTGTATCTCTTTTGTTGCTTCTCTTACTTCACCTTCAAGAAGTAATGCTTTATCTTTAAGTTTTAATTGTGCAACTCTTAGTTTAAGTAGGTTTAGACTTCTTGCTTTGAATTCTGCAATTTCAATAGGTTTTGTTAAGAAATCCGTAGCCCCTGCTTTAAGTGCATTTAATTTAAGTTCTTGATCATCTCCTGCAGCAGTAATAACAACAACAGGTACTTCCTCATGTACTTTTCTAAATCTTTTTATTAGTTCTATACCATCAATATCTGGCATCATATAGTCTGTGTATAAAATGTCAATATCATTTTCTAATATATAATCAAGACCTTCTACAGGGCTTTCAAATGTCTTTATATTTAAACCAAACTCTAAACCATATGCTTGTACAAGCATTAAATTTATTGGTTCATCATCAATATATACTGCTTTAAGTTCTTCTATTTCCATTTTTAAATGTAATACCTTTATAATATCTTGAAAAAAAATCTTATGCATTATATCTAAAAAATAGTAATAGTAACTTATTTGACTAAATAGTTAAAAACTTTAAGGGAAGTTACATATTTAGTTAATAAACCTTTAAGCTAAACTTAATTATAATCCGGTTCCATTTTTCCAACCATGAAAGAATTTTTTGTAAAATTTTTGTGTTTTATAAAGAGTTGGTATGGATGGTTCTGGATGAACTAGCATCCATGCCTGTTGGATTTGTGGCAAAAAACACAAAAGAGGACAGACTTATGAAAGTAAGAGCTTCAGTAAAGAAAATGTGTGATAAATGTAAAATTATCAAAAGACGTGGTGTCGTAAGAGTAATCTGCGAGAACAAAAAACATAAACAGAGACAAGGATAATCATGGCAAGAATTGCAGGTGTTGATTTACCAAACAAAAAAAGAATGGAGTACGCATTAACGTACATCTATGGAATTGGTTTACATAACTCTAGATTAATCTTAGACGCTGTTGGAATTGATAGAAACAAAAGAGCACATGAGTTAACAGAAGACGAAGCAGCTTCAATTAGACAAGAAATCCAAAAATCATATATGGTTGAAGGTGATCTTAGAAAGAAAGTTGCTATGGATATCAAATCTTTAATGGACTTAGGTTCTTATAGAGGTTTAAGACATAGAAAAGGTTTACCTTGTAGAGGGCAAAAGACTAAAACTAATGCTAGAACAAGAAAAGGTAAAAAGAAAACTGTTGGTGCAGCAGCGAAGTAAGGGATAACTAATGGCAAAAAGAAAAGTAACTAGAAAAAAAGTTGTTAAGAAAAATATTGCTGACGGTATCGTTCACATTGCAGCAACATTCAACAACACTATGGTAACAGTGACTGACAATGCAGGTAATGCAATTGCATGGTCATCAGCAGGAAACTTAGGTTTCAAAGGTTCTAAAAAATCTACTCCATTTGCAGCTCAAGCAGCAGTAGAAGATGCAGTACAAAAAGCAAAAGAGCATGGTATTAAAAACGTTGGTATTAAAATCCAAGGACCAGGTTCAGGTAGAGATACAGCAGTTAAATCTGTTGGTGCAATAGAAGGTATTTCTGTTAGATGGTTCAAGGACGTAACTCCTTTACCACACAACGGTTGTAGACCTCCTAAAAGAAGAAGAGTGTAAGGAGTAGTTATGGCAAGATATAGAGGACCAGTAGAAAAAATTGAGAGAAGACTTGATGCAGACCTTGGATTAAAAGGTGAGAGAAGACTTAACGGAAAATCTGCATTAGAAAAAAGACCATATGCTCCAGGACAACATGGACAAAGAAGAACTAAGATTTCTGAGTATGGTTTACAATTAAGAGAAAAGCAAAAAGCTAAATTTATGTATGGTGTTTCTGAGAAACAATTCAGAAAATACTTCAAAAAAGCAGCAGCTTCTGAAGGTAACACAGGATCTAATTTAATTACTTCAATTGAACAAAGATTAGACAATGTTGTATATAGAATGGGATTTGCTACAACTAGAGCAAATGCAAGACAATTTACAACACATGGTCATATCTTAGTTGATGGTAAGAAAGTAGATATTCCTTCTTACGTTGTTAAACCAGGTCAAAAAATTGAAATTAGAGAAAAATCTAAAACTAACCCACAAATCGTTAGAGCTTTAGAGTTAACAAACCAAACTGGTTTAGTTGACTGGGTAGATGTAGATAAAGATAAAGTATTCGGAATTTTTACAAGAATCCCAACTAGAGAAGAAGTTGTTATTCCTGTTGAAGAAAGATTAATCGTAGAGTTATATTCTAAATAATAAATAAAGGTAGCAGCGTATGAAAAAATTTGCAGACACTCCATTTTTACCAACAGAAGTTGAAATCGAAGCTATTAGCGATAATGAAGCTAAGATTTCTGCGTATCCATTTGAAAGTGGTTTTGCAATTACATTAGCGCACCCTTTAAGAAGACTTCTTTTATCTAGCTCGGTTGGATATGCTCCAATCGCAGTTAAGATAGAGGGCGCAAGCCACGAGTTTGATTCTTTAAGAGGTATGCTTGAAGATATTGCTATTTTTATTATTAATCTTAAAAACATTAAATTTAAAATTAATGGTGACGAAGACCAAGTAGTTGTTGAATACTCTTTTGATGGACCAAAAGAGATTAAAGGTGAAGACTTAGTAAACTCTGATGTTGAAGTAGTTTCTCCAGATGTTCACTTAGCAACTATTAATTCTGACTGTAACTTAACATTTTCTGTAATTATTCAAAGAGGTATTGGTTATATGCCTTCTGAAGATATCAGAGAGATCGTTGGATCAGAATATATTCCATTAGACGCTTTCTTTACACCAGTAAAAAAAGTAGTTTATGATATTGAAAAAATGTTAGTTGAAGATAATCCTAACTTTGAAAAAGCTGTATTTAATGTACAAACTAATGGACAAATTACTCCAATTACTGCATTTAAAGAAGCAGTATCAGTAATGTACTCTCAAATGTCAGTATTTAACAAAGTATTTGATTTATCTGAAGTTACAGTTAATGATGCAGGTGAAGAGCCAGTAGAATTAAAAGATTTAATTGTAAAAATTGATGACTTAAACTTAAGTGCTAGATCATTCAACTCTTTAGATAGAGCAGGATTAAAATTCCTTGGTGAATTAGTACTAATGAGTGAAGTAGAAGTAAAAAATATTAAGAATTTAGGAAAGAAATCATTTGATGAAATCCAAGAGAAATTAGAATCTTTAGGTTTCCCAATTGAGAATACACTTCCAGAAAATGTTGCATCAGCTTTAAGAAGAAAGCTTGAGCAACTTAAAGCATAATTTAAGGGTTTGATATGAGACATAAGCACGGATATAGAAGGTTAAACAGAACTTCTTCTCACAGAAAAGCATTACTAAAGAACATGGCAATTGCTATAATCGAAAGAGAGAAGATTGAAACAACTGTACCTAAAGCAAAAGAGTTAAGAAGATATATTGAAAGATTAGTAACTACTGCTAGAAATGCAGATTTTAATACTCACAGAGCAGTATTTCAATTATTACAAGATAAAGAAGCTACTAAAAAACTTATCAATGAAATTGCACCAAAGTATGAAACAAGAAATGGTGGATACACTTCAATTGTTAAAACAAGAATCAGAAGAGGTGATGCTACACAAATGGCATTTATTTCTTTCGTATAATCGATAGATTTTATTCTTTATAAAAGGGAAGTAGGGCATTGCCTTACTTCCCTTTTTTTATTTCTTTAAATTAACATATTCTCATTTACTTTACCAGATTTTAATCATTTTTTTTATATAATAGCGCGCAATATATTATACATAAATCCCTAGGAGAACATTTGATAACTCTAAAAGAAGCACTAAAATTAAATAGTGACGAAATCAAAAAATTAAGAGAAGATATAGCTTCTAAAGCAAAGCAGAGTGATGTAGGTGCTTATGTAGAGCAACTAACTAATGAGGAGATTACAACTTCTGGTGAAGGTATTCCTATTGCAATCAAAGATATTATAAATGTTAAAGAGTGGAATATTACTTGTTGTTCTAAGATCTTAAAAGGTTATGTAAGTCCTTATGATGCAACAGTTATTAAAAACTTAAGAGAAGCAGGATTAAGCCCATTTGGTAGAGCAAATATGGATGAGTTTGCAATGGGAAGTTCAACTGACACTTCTTGTTATGGTAAAACATTAAATCCATTTAATCCAAATAAAACAGCAGGTGGAAGTTCTGGTGGATCTGCAGCCGCAGTATCAGCAGGTATTGCAGTAGCAGCACTAGGAACAGATACAGGTGGTTCAGTAAGACAACCAGCTGCATATTGTGGTGTTGTTGGAATGAAACCTACTTATGGAAGAGTTTCAAGATATGGTGTAACATCTTATTCTTCTTCTTTAGATCAAGTTGGTCCAATAACTCAAAATGTTGAAGATGCAGCAATTTTATATGATATTATTTCTGGACATGACCCTATGGATTCTACATCTGCAAATGTAGATTATACTCCTGTTACATCAAGTTTAAATAGTGATAGAAAATTAAAAATTGCAGTAATTGATAATTTTGTTGAGCAAGCAAGTAGTGAAGTAAAAGCTGGGTTTGAGAAAGCAGTACAGGCTTATAAAGATGCTGGTCATGAAATTGTACATACAAATATGCTTGATACAGAAAAGATTGTATCAACTTACTATATTGTTGCAACAGCAGAAGCTTCAGCAAATCTTGCAAGATTTGATGGTGTTAGATATGGAAATAGAAAAGGTGATGCTGGATTAAAAGATATGTATATTCAAACTAAATCACAAGGATTTGGTGAAGAGGTACAAAAAAGAATTATGTTAGGATCTTTTGTACTTAGTTCTGGATACTATGATGCATACTATATTAAAGCTCAAAAAGTAAGACATTTAATCAAAGATATGTATGAAGAGATTTTTAAAGATGCAGATTTAATTCTTTCTCCGGTTGCTCCAACTGTAGCACCTGACTTTGGAAGCTTTAAAACTTCGCTTGAAATGTATTTAAGCGATATTTATACAATTTCAGTAAACCTTGCAGGATTACCTGCAATCTCACTTCCTGTTGATAAAGATGAAAATGGTATGCCTATTGGGTTACAATTAATAGCAAAGGCTTACGACGAGCAAACTATGTTTGATGGTGCTTTAGCATTAGAAAAAGCTGTAAATTATACAAAATAAGTAAAGGAATATTATATGAAAATTAGAAAAAGAGCATTGACATTTGAAGACGTTTTATTAGTACCTGCAAAATCTGAGGTTTTACCAAAAGAAGTTTGTTTAAAATCTAAATTAACAAGAAATATTGATCTAAATATTCCTTTTGTATCTGCTGCAATGGATACAGTTACTGAATACAGAGCTGCAATTGCAATGGCAAGACTTGGTGGTATTGGTGTTATTCATAAAAATATGGATATTGAAGCACAAGTACTACAGTGTAAAAAAGTAAAAAAATCTGAGTCTGGAATGATTATTGACCCAGTAACAATTAAAAAAGATCAAACTTTACAAGATGCAGAAGATATTATGGCATCATATAGAATCTCTGGTGTTCCAGTTGTAAATGAGAGTAATAAGTTATTAGGAATTCTTACAAATAGAGATATGAGATTTACAAAAGATTTTACTAAAAAAGTAGAAGATAAGATGACTTTAATGCCATTAATTACTGGTAAAGAAGGAACTACTTTAGATGAAGCAGCAGATATTATGCATGCAAATAAGATTGAGAAGTTACCAATTATTGATGCTGATGGATACTTAAAAGGTCTTATTACAATAAAAGATATTAATAAAAAAAGAGAATATCCAAATGCAAATAAAGATGATTTAGGAAGACTTAGAGTTGCTGCTGCAATTGGTGTAGGTCAATTAGATAGAGCAAAAGCACTAGTTGATGTAGGTTGCGATGTGCTAGTATTAGATTCAGCTCACGGTCACTCAAAAGGTATCTTAGATACTGTAAAAGCAATTAAAGCTGAGATGAATGTAGAAGTTATTGCTGGAAATGTTGCAACAGCAGAAGCAACTGCAGATTTAATTACAGCTGGTGCAGATGCCGTTAAAGTAGGAATTGGACCTGGTTCAATTTGTACAACAAGAATTGTCGCTGGTGTTGGTGTTCCTCAGATTTCTGCTATTGATGAGTGTGCAGCAGAAGGTGCTAAAACTGGTACTCCAATCATAGCTGATGGTGGTATCAAATATTCTGGTGATGTTGCAAAAGCATTAGCAGTAGGTGCATCTGCTTGTATGATGGGTTCTGCATTAGCAGGAACAGAAGAGTCTCCAGGTGAAGTTATTCTTGCACAAGGAAGAAAATTCAAATCATATAGAGGTATGGGATCTATTGGTGCTATGACTAAAGGAAGTACTGATAGATATTTCCAAGAAGGAACAGCAGCCGATAAGCTAGTACCAGAAGGAATTGAAGGTATGGTTCCATATAGAGGATCTATCAAAGATATTATTCACCAATTTATTGGTGGATTAAGATCATCTATGGGTTACCTAGGAAGTGAATCAATTCCAGTATTTCAAGAAAAAGCAGAGTTTGTAGAGATTACAAGTGCGGGGCTTAAAGAGTCTCACGTACATGATGTAACGATAACAAACGAAGCACCAAACTACCACGTATAAAAAATTAAAGTAAAGCGTCATCTTTTCGCTTTACTCTGCGTTAAAGTTTGAATTTTAATGCTCACGTACTACTTGTACGCTCCGCTTAAAATTCAAACTTCGCCTTGATTAAAACAAAAATCTAACAATTTCTTTTTAATTTTGTTTATTTTTATAATAAATATATAGATTTATTGTTTTTTGTGACATTAAATGTGACATCTTTTAGATATAATTTATTTTATGATTAAGAGAATAATAAAGATGTTTTTTTTAGATGTAATATTTAGAATATTCAACACAATGCCTACTTTAGCGAATTTTGGAGTACCTTCAAAATTTTGGATTAGAAATATTGAAAATAGTTTTGTAATTAAATTATTATTAAAATTTTATAAAGATGATATTGAAGTTTTTTTAAAAAATGAAAGCACTACATCTTTAGTATTTAATAAAGATATATTCATAATATCATATGACAATAAAATGGTTTTTTATAATTCATCTTTCAAGAAGCTTGTTGATTATCAATTAAAATATATTGCTAATGATATAATCAAAATAGATGAAAAAACAGTACTTGTATGGGGGAAAAAAAGTATTAAGTTTCAAGATAGAAATTATTTTATTTCTTCTACATATATAACATTACTTGATATTAGTGAAATTTATAATGTTAAAAAGTTATATGAGATTGAAGATTATAGTATAAACATTAAAACAATAATTAAAGTAGATACTAATTTACTTGCTGCTTCAATCAATAAGTCTATAGTATTATTTGACATAACTGATAAAAGCAATATGTTTGTTTATTCTGAATTTAATACAAAGTATCCACAGAAAGAATTAATTGTTATTAATAAAAATGAATTATTATGTAATGAGGATTTATTGAGACTTGATATAAATAATCCAACAGATATAAAACTTATTGAAGTCAACTATAGCATGGCATATAATTCAAATTTAATTAATCTAGATAATAAACGTGTGTTGTATTATGAGTATTATGAACGTGGGGGTAGGTATCTTAAAATTAAAGGTTTGCCTTTATATAATAAATTAGGAAGTTATCCAATTAGTCATTCTTTTAATTCAATTATTCTATTTGATACTAATATAATAGCAATTCTCGCAGAAAGTTTAATTTTAATTGATATTACTAATGAAAAAGAGTTTTCTAAAATTTCAGAGTTTTGTTTGAAAAAATATCAACAAAATAAAAAAAATATGAATCATTCTTATATTATTAAATTAGACAAAAATACTATTTTTTATATTTGTAGACCAAATATAGTTGTTCTAAATGTTTCGAATAATTATAAAATTAGAGAAATAAATAGCTTTGATTTTTTTTAAGAGAAAATTTAAATTAACCCTAATTTAAGGATTAAAGGGGACAGTCCCCTTTTATTTATTATCAAAAACCAGAATTAACTTATCATAGTTGTCCTACATGTGAAATGAAAGATTTAGAAAAAGCATTATTTTGGTACAAACTATTTGAAAAATCAGCTAAATATGAAGGTGAAAAAAAATATGTTTCTTTTATACTTCCTAAAATAACTTCTGAAATGAATTCTGAACAAGTAAATCGTGTAGAGGAGAAAGTACAAAAATGGTTACCTTCCCCTGAAGATTGTAAGCCAAGAGACTTATGGTAATTGATGAATAATAAGATTTTTTAGCTCGTTCCCATCTTCTTGATGGGAATGCATATGTAAATATTGATATCAAATTACATATGTATTCCATACTTTATGATATTCTTATGCTATAATCAAAAAAATTATAAAGGAAATTATATGAATATATTTAAATTGTTAATATCAGGTATAGTTTTGTTTTATTTTACGGGTTGTGTGCAAACTCAACAAGTATTACCTCCTAAATATTATTATGATGGAAGCTATATTCAAATGCATTCACCTGACTCTGAGGGGTGGATTAAATTAAAAGAAGATGATATTCAAATTACTTTTGGGAAAAAGGGTAATATTGAAGGTGAATCATATATTGCACGTGTTGTATTTTTTCCTATTGAAAAAAGTAAAACTAAAGAAGAATTTCTAAACACTATAAAGAATGATATTAATCAATATAATAAAGAAAGATTTGAATTAGTTAAATCAAATATTAAATTAAATGGAAGAAAAAGTTATCCGTGTGTAGAAGTTAAATACATATTAAAAGATAAAGAAGCAACTATTTCTACTTTTTCAAAAACAGAGCTTTTTATGAATACAAAGGCTTTGTATTGTAAAGACCCAAAACGTGAAAATGCTGGTTTTATGATTGGATATTCTTTTAGAGGATATTCAATTAATCCAAATTTAGATAAAGAAGCTGATAGTTTTATAAAGGGAGTGTATTTTAAAGATTACAAATAAATGATAAAGGGGGACTCTCCCCTTTATTCCTCATAATCTCGGTGGGAATGCATATGTAAATATTGATATTAAATTACGTATGAATTCCAAAGCAAGAGCTTTGAAACAAGATACAACTTTATAAAAGTTTGTTAATCCTTAATTATCTCTTCTAGCTTTTTTCATTGCTTTCTTTATATCTTTCTGACGTGTTGGTGTAAATTGATTTTCTGTTCTTCTTTTTTCTGCTCTTTTTTTTTGAATAAAGTAGATAATTACTCCAGAACACATAAAAGATAGTAAGGCAATAAATTCAAACATGGGTTTCCTTTTTTGTTTATGACATCATAGTAAAAATATATGTAAATCTAATGTAATATTTACTTATAAGCTTTATTAATTTAACCTTGGTTTATAGATTTAAGCTAAAAAATAAAATATCAGCTATAATGGCAAAAAAATATAAGGACATATATGCCTAAGGGTAAAAAAACTATTATAAAAGAGATTAAGTTATTAGAAAATGATGAAATTTTAATAAATGGAAAAGAGTATGTAATACTTGAAACAACAGAAGATATTGAAACTGCAAAAACTATGAAAGTCTCTTCAAATGGAAATAGAATATTAAGATTTGATGATGAAAAGAAAAAAGCTAGAATAGATGTAAAAAGAAATATCAATATTGTTAAAGTGACATTTACAGATGAAATTAGAGCAAAACAGTTCAGTAAAAAAAATGATAAAAAATTAATACTAGATAATGATACAAAAGAGACTATTGATACTGCAAGTTCATTTATTCAAGCGCGTGCTATTGTTGCAAACTTTAAAGATAAAGAAAATGAAAACTATGATAAAAAAATAGGTATTACTACTTTTTACTTATTTGAAGAATAATTAAAGAGGGACCGTCTCCTTCTTTTTTATCTTTATAAGAAGATTAATTTAAATCAATTCTATGAATATCCCATTTATCTATTTTATTAAAGCCATGATTTTTTATGTATGAATATCCTATGTTATGACTTTTTAATACTCTCATTTCTATTCTGATATAGTTGTTTCTTATTGAGTAATCTTTGACAAAACTAAATAGTTCATTTATATTGTTTTCATTTTTGTATTTTTCTTTTAAGTATATATCTTCTAGGTATATTACTTTTTTACCTAAGTAAGTAGCTACTTTTTCTACATATATTATAAATCCAGTTAAGTCTTTCTCTTTATATATAAGAAATGCATTTGCACATGGTCTTTCATCTAAAAATAGTTTTTTGTAATCTTCAAAAGTTGATGAAAAAAGCTTTTCTTGATTTTCTTCTATTGCTAATTGTTTATTTAAATCATATAGTAGTTTAATATTTTCATCATTTATTTTTTCAAAATTCATTATTTTCCATATTTAATTTTTTTTGATAATATTATACATTATGGGAATAAAAAAAGAAATTATATATATGATAAAAGGGGTAGTCCCCTTTATCTTCTAACCTCTTGCTATTAAAACACCCATAAATGGTAATATAAACAATAGTGCTAATTGCACTCTTACTAGCATGATAATTACTTTTGGCATTTTTATACTTTCTACTGCTCTATTTTTATTTTTAATATAAAATATTGATGGATAGATTGATAATAAAGCAATGATAATAAAAAGAGTTAATTTAGCGTGAAAAACTCCATTTTCTAAGTAAAAGCTTGAACCTTTACCTACAAACAACCAAAGTGCTAATCCAGCTATTAATGTTAAAACAGCACTAATTCCATAAACTATATCAATAAAAGCTATTTTTTTTAATTCTTCAATTTTATTTTCTGAGGCGATTAGTAGATGTTGCATTACTAAACAGCCAGCTAAACTCATAATTCCTATAAAGTGTAAATATCTAAAAAATATTTCTGCCATTTTTTCTCCAATAATTTTTATAGAAGTTTATATAAGTAGTCTTAAAATAAGACTCATAAATTATGAATGAGTATTTATTTTATTAGATATTAAAAAAAGATATAATTTAAATACAAAAACAATGTAAATAGAAAAGAAATCAAGATGATGAATGAAAATAATTCAAAAGATAAAATTCTTATACCACAACTAGCTCCTTGTGGAATATACTGTGGGGCATGTCCTTCTTTTGGAAAGACTTGTTATGGTTGTTCTTCAGAAGAGAATCAAAAAAGAACAAGTAAATGGAGTTGTAAATTAAGGCATTGTTGTTATTCTGAAAAAAAGATTTCTTATTGTTTTGAATGTGATGAATTTCCTTGTCAAAAATATAAAAAGAAGCTGATTAAATCTAATCCTTTAAACCCAAAATATAATTATAGGCATGAATTAATAGAAAACTCAAAAATGTTTTTTAACTTAGGTTTAGAAGAATATCTTCTTTATCAAGATAAAAAATGGAGATGTAAATCTTGCAATAAACGAGTTTATTGGTATGAATATAAATGCAGTAGTTGTGGTGCTTCATATGAAGACAAAAGTTAATATATAGCTTTACAATATTATAGAGTGCTTAGTAAAATTAAACTGAAAATGATATAATTCAATCCTTATTAAAATAGTAAGAATAATTAAAAAATTTAAACAAGGAAATATTTTTGAACGAAACTATAATTTATCCAATTATTGCAATAGTAGCTTTTTTTGCTTATAAAAAATACACTCAACACAAGGTATTAAAACTTGTTCCTTCTCTTCTTGAAGAAGGTGCTCAAATTGTTGATGTTAGAACTGAAAATGAATTCTCTTTTGCTAACAAAGAAGGAAGTATCAATATACCATTAGAGTCACTTAAAAGTAGAATGAATGAGTTAGATAATTCAAAACCTATAATTGTGTGTTGTGCTAGTGGGAGTAGAAGTGGCTTAGCTAGACGTCTTTTGATGACAAAAGGTTTTGAAAATGTACACAATGCAGGTACATGGAGTTCTCTTTTAAAGTTTTAGTAAATCTTTAAATTTTTCTATTCTTTTATAAAAAATTTACTACAATACCAAACTTTAAAAATAAGGTTAATAAATGGCTGGTAAAGAATTAAATACATCTAGTGTTAAAACTACAAAAGGTGATATGTTAGCATTACATGGAAATCAAAATAAAAATGCTACTAGAGTTACTTTTTCACAAGAGAAAAATCAAGCAGAACAAGTAGTCAATGCAAGAAAAGGTGCTAATGGTCAACTTGCTAAAAAGAAAGCTAAACGAAAATCTAAAGCAGCAAAAGCTTCTAGAAAGAAAAACAAAAAATAAAAATTACAATCTGCAATATTTTTAATCGTACAGACTTTTTTTCTATATACTTCTAAAAATAAAATTGAGGTTATTACAATAAAAAAGAAGGAAAGTATTGTGAATGGAAATATAGAAGTTACATATAAAATAGTTAATAAAAAAGATTTAAATCTATCTCTTAGTTTAGAAGAGCTTTTAACAAATGAAAAGATAGTTAAACTCATCAAAAGTGAATTTGCTAAAGGGTATCGAAATATCGATGTTAAAATTGACACTGAGTTAAATGATAAGTTTAAGTTAGAGACTATTAAGGATTTACACCATTTTTCTGTATTAAAAGATGATTTTGCAGATATTCTTACTTTAGCAGAAGAAGATGCTTCAAGTAGAAAACTTCTTAAAAAAGATTGTTTTGTAGAGCTTGTGGATATAAAAACAGTAGAGTAAAATGAAAATATCGTATCATCGTAGGCGTAAGATTAAAACCCGAAGAATAGCTTTAAGGGATTTGATTTTACAAGGAATTGAAAATCCCAAAGAACTAGCAAAAGAGTTAAAGGTTACACTCCCTACCATAAAAAGAGATTTAAAAGCACTTGAAACTATGAGTGAAGAGGATTTTTCTTTCCAAAAAGGACAAACATCTGCTGAAATACTCGACAAAAAAGATACTATATTAAGACTACTAGATGATGAAGAGTATTATACAGAAGATGGAAATGTAAACATATCAAAAATCATGCAAGAGCTTAAGACTAGTAGAACAACAATTCTATCTGTTTTAAATGGAGAATAAATGGCTTATTTTGTTTATATACTTGAATGTAATGATGGAAGTTTATATACAGGTATTACTACTGATGTTGTAAAACGTTTGGATGAACATAATAGTTCTGAAAAGGGTGCAAAATATACAAAAGCTAGACGTCCTGTAAAACTATTATATTCTGAGAGTTCTACAAATAGAAGTACTGCTTCAAAACGAGAATATGAGATTAAGAGATTTACCCGTTTAAAGAAACTACAATTAGTACAAAAATCTTCTAATAAAGATACCAATTAATTATATTTATTTATTATTCAGATAGAATGAATTTTATAAGGGATATATCTTATGAATAATATAGAAAAAAATTCTGAAAAACTATTAGCACTAAACAAACCAAAAGGTTATGTAGTAACGCGTAGTGATGAGTTAGGGAGAAAAACAGTTTATGATCTTTTACCTTCTTGGGTTTTTGAAGATGAGTGGATGCCTATTGGACGTCTTGACTTAGAATCAAAAGGGCTTTTACTTTTTACTCAAGATGGAAAAGTTGGCAATGCTTTAACAAAACCAGGAGCTTGTATCAAGGTATATGAGATTTGGGTTAGGGGACATGTGACAGATGAACATATCTCTTTAGCTAAGAAAGGAGTAGATAGTAAATATGGATTACTAAAAGCTCTTGAACTTGAAAAAATTGGTATGGGTGGTGCGAAAACTAAACTTAGAATTAAGATCGATGAAGGAAAAAATCGACATATTAGAAGACTTTTTGGTTCTTTAAAAGACCCAAAGTTTGGAACACCTTTGAAGGTTTTAAACTTGACTAGAGTTAGTATTGGCAGTTTTAACCTTGATATTGAAAGTGGTAAATGGCGATATCTATCATTAGAGGAAGAAAAAACTTTAATGAATAGTTTTTATTAAATATGAATATATTTTATTACAAATATTGAAAAACTTCTGTACACTATCTTCAAAATATTTAGGGAAAACAAATGCTTAATAAAATAAATAAAGAAATAGAGACTTTTACATCTACAATCAAAGAGCTTGAAGGCTGTGATAAGATGTTGATTTATATTAACAGTAATATTTATTCAGCTATAAAACTTTTAATGTTTGCATCTTCTTCTTTTTCAATCATTGCAAGAGTTTTGATGTTCTTGATTATCTTTCTTGCCGGAGTACTTGTTTTAACTGCAATAGGAGCTGTAGCTTTTAATATTAACTATCTAATAGTATCAGTTTTTGTTTTATTTATTTTGATATTAGTCTATGTCATGCATTTTAAAAACAATCTTTCATTAAGTATAAAGAATAAAAGAATTTCAATGGAAGAAAACAAAAGTTAGATATTTGACTTTATATTATCTTTTTTTAACGACTTTTTTTATACAATCACACCAACAGAAAAAAAGGATGAGTATATGAATTTAATGTTATTTGGTGCGCCAGGTGCAGGAAAAGGTACACAAGCAAAGTTTTTAATTGAAAAGTATGATATCCCTCAAATCTCAACAGGTGATATTTTAAGAGCTGCTATTGCAGATAAAACTGCTATGGGAATGGAAGCTAAGAAATTTATGGATGCAGGACAATTAGTTCCTGATTCGACAATTATTGGTATTATTAAAGATAGATTAGCTGAAGCTGATTGTAAAAAAGGGTTTATTCTAGATGGTTTCCCAAGAACATTACCACAAGCAGAAGCTTTAAATGACTTAATGAACGATATGGAAATCTCTTTAGATAAAGTAATTTCATTAAATGTTCCAGATGAATTAATTGTTGAAAGAATCACTGGAAGAAGAACATCTAAAGTAACTGGTAAAATCTACCATATGAAATTTAACCCACCAACTGATGAAAAAGAAGAAGATTTAATCCAAAGAGCTGATGATACAGAAGAGACTGTAACAAAAAGATTATCAGCATACCATGAGCAAACTGCTCCATTAATTGACTTCTACACAAGTATGGGTGTTATAGTTGAATTAGATGGTACTAAAGATGTATCAGATGTAACTGTTGATATGTTTAAGGCTATTGAAGGTTAATATAAGACATCTTAGGGGTTGAATTTATTTCAACTCCTTTTAGTTATCTCATAGAGTTCTAAATTACTTTTTTTCTCTAATTCTTCTATTTTTTTAATAAGCTCTTCTTGAGTTTGAAAATCATATTTTTGACATATTTTTTCTATCAAATTATACTTTGTTTGTTTTGAATTGTCTATTTTGCTTTTTTCTTGCTCTTTTTGTATGTTATTCCTCTTTGTTATTACACTTTTTAAGTATAAATCTACAGCTTTAGTGTCTAATTCATCTTCAATCATAAATATATCAAACTCTTTTAGGATATTTTCAACTTTTTCTTTTAAACTATTAAAACTGTAATCTTTTTTATCATTTGAAAGTTCTTCGATTTTCTGGTCAATTATAGCTAGTTCATCAGTAGTCATTTTTTCTCTTGTTTATTTTTTTAATTCAAGATTAAAGTTTATCACAATATTACCTATATTCTTGCTATAAATATTTTGTACTATTCTTTTTTTTAAGGAGCGATTAAATGAATATTGAGATAGAAGATATAGAAAACAATGTAATTCAAAAACTAAAAACAATTAAAGATTTAGAGTTACCAATAAGTATATATGATTTAGGACTAATTTATAATACAGAAGTTGAAATAAAAGAAGAGGGTGTAAATGTAAATATTGAAACTACAGCAATAAATTCACGATGTAATAGTACACTATCTTTTATTGAAGAGATTAAAACTCAAATAAAGAGTATCTCAGAGGTTGATGAATGTATTGTAAAGTTTGTATATTCTCCAAAGTGGGAAGTATCTATGATAACTCAAAAAGGTTTAGATCAGCTAAGAAGTGCTTATTAAATAGTATATCCCAAGACTTACTTGGGATATATAGGATTATGCTATTTTTTGAATAGTAATAGTAAAGTTAAGATCTTTTCCTGCTAATGGGTGGTTAAAATCAACTTCAACTTCATTGTCTAAAATATTTGTAACAACTACTTGAATTGGATTTCCATCTTCACCTTGACCTTGAAGTGGCATACCAACTTGAAGCTCTAGGTCACCAAATTGTTCTTTTGGTACTAATTGTTTTGCTTGAGGGTTATAATCTCCATAAGCTTCTTGAGAAGGTACTGAAATCTCTCTTGTCTCACCTTCATTCATATCTTGTATTCTTGATTCTAATCCAGGGATTATTTTACCTTCACCAAAAGAAAATTCTAAAACATCTTTGCCAATATTGCTATCAACAACTTCTCCATCTATTTTTAGTTCATAATTCATTGATACCAATTGATTGTTTTCTATAGCCATACTGACTCCTCTTTTTAAATTAATAACACTATATCAGAAAAAAATATTTTTGAGATAAATACATAGGGATTGTATTTAGAATTTTAATATCTCCCCAAAAAAGAGGAGATATAGTTTTAGCTGTTTTGATTAAGCAATTTTTTGAATAACAACTGTAAAGTCTAGATCTTGTCCTGCTAATGGATGGTTATAATCAACTGTAACATTTTCTTTTGTTACATCAGTAACTGTTGCTTTGTATACTTCTCCATCATCTCCTTCAGCTTCTAAAACCATGCCAATTTCTAAGTCAATTCCTTCAAAATCTTCTATTGGTAGAGTTTCTGTCAATTCTTTGTCATATTCTCCATACGCTTCAAATGCAGGTACTTTAATCTCTTTTGTTTCACCTTCATTCATATTTGCAATTCTTTCCTCAAGACCTTCTAGAAGTTCTCCTTTACCGTATGTAAACTCAATTGGGTCTGCATCTAGATTACTTTCTAAAATATCGTCATTTATTCTGATTTCAAAATTCATTCTAACTATTTGATTTTTTTTAATTGCCATTATTCTAAACCTTTATTTTTGATGAGTAACTATATCTAAAATTGATAACATTTAAGTAAAAAACAATACAATACTTTATGATTTTTAGAATATTACTCTTAAATATAATGTTATTTTCTTTTTCCTTTTCTTCTTTTCAAGAACTTAAAATAGGGGACATTGATGATTATTATAAAAGTAGAATTAATAAACAAGAGCTACGAGATATTATTGATCAGATTGAATACTTATTTGAATCAAAATTAAATGTAAATGTGTTTGATTATTCAGAGTATGGAAAGACTATAAACATTATCTATGTTCCTCCTACTAAACTTGAAAAACGAATAGAGAAAAAAGTTGAAAAACTTAAAAATAAAGAGAAAGAAATTGAGACTTTAAATAAAAAATTACCTTTAATTCAAAGAAAAGTAAATAGATTAAAACAAGAGTTTGAATCAAATAATAGAATACTTACAAAAAAAATAGACTCTTTTAATAGTTATGTAAAAGGGATTAATCAAAAAAAATCTTTACCAAAAAATGAATATATAAAGGTAAAAAACTATGTGAAAAATGAGAATATAAAATTAAATAAACAATTAGAAGAACTCAAAAAAGAAGAACTCATAGTAAAAAAAGAGATTATGAAATACAATAAGAGTGTACGCTCTTTTAATAATTTGATTTATCAGTACAACAATCTTAATAATGAAATAAATAGAATGTCTAGAAATGTTAAGAAAATAAAAGGCATGACTTTTGGAATAAAAGAGATTAGAACAAAGATATACTATAAAGATGGGAGGAGAGTAAAAGAGAAGAGTGAACGAAATAGTATGGATAAAATAGAGATTTATGGTTTTAGAAATAAAAAAGAGTTAAAAACTATCCTTGCACATGAAATACTACATTTAGTTGGGCTTCCACATATAAATAAAAAAAGAGCCTTGATGAATCCTATAATACAAAAGAATCAACTTAAGAAATTGACACTAACAAAAGATGATATTATAAATTTTAATAATCATTTTTAAAAAGATCAAAAAAAGTGAATTATTACTTTTTTTTATATTAATAGCTTAAAGTACCATTAAATAGTATACTTATATAATTATTTAAAGTTATTTTTGATATAATTTCATTTGTTTTAATTATATTTAAAAATGTTGGAGAGGGGCGAACATGAACTTTTTAAAAAATTTAAGCTTAGGGAAAAAGATTGGAACAGGATTTACAATAGTATTATTATTGATGCTTATTGTTTCAACAGTATCTTATAAAAGTATTGAAAAAATGATTTTCACTACAAAATGGGTTGCACATACACATGAAGTGGTTGAAGTTGCTAAAGAAGTATCTAGTTATATGGTTGATATGGAAACGGGACTTAGAGGTTTTTTAGTAACAGGAAATCAAAACTATCTAGAACCATATATTAATGGAAACAAAAATTTTGAAAAGTACATTAAAATTGGTGCAGAATTAACAAGCGATAATCCTACTCAAATTAAGAGATGGAAAGAGGTTGACTCTTTAAAAAAAGAGTGGGTAAGAAAATGGGCGGAACCCGAAATTAAAAAAAGAAAAGAGGTTTTAAAAGGTGCAGATACAATTGCAAAATTTAAAGAGATATCTACAAGAACACTTGGAAAAGAGCTTTTTGATGGAATTAGAACTAAGTTAGGTGTCCTTGAAAGTAAATTTACAGGTTTTAAAGAGGGACAAAACTTAGTTACTCTTACTACTTTAGCTTTAGTTAATATGGAGACAGGGCAAAGAGGATTTTTATTAAATGGAAAAAAAGACTCTTTAGAACCATATATAAATGGGAAAAAAGATTTAGTTAAAAATTTAGAAAAAATAAATGCTATTAGAATAGGAACTTCAGTTTCAGGGGCTGATGTTCGAGCAGTTGTAAATGCTGTAAATGAGTGGCAAAACAAAGTTGCTGATGTTGAGATTGAAGCAAGAAGAGCTATGAATAATTACAAACTTACTATTGATGATATTATTGCTGATATGGCAAAGGGTATTGGTAAAAAATACATGGACGATATTCGAGCAAAAATTGATTTGATAATTAAAGCTGAAGAAGAAATGATTATTACAAGAACAAAGTCTCAAAATGATACAGCAAGTTTTGCTACAACTTTTGTTGTAATTGGAACTTTAGTTGCAGTTATATTAGGTCTTGTAATTGGAGTTTTAGTTACAAGAATTATTACTACAAAAATTAAATATTTTCAAGAAGGGCTTTTAGGATTTTTTAAATATCTAAATAGAGAAGCAAATGATGTAAAGTTATTAGATGATACTACATCTGAAGAGATAGGTTCTATGTCTAAAATTGTAAATGAAAATATTAAAAAAACAAAAGATAGTATTGAGGAAGATAGAAAAGTAATTGATGATACAATTGCAGTACTAGCGGAGTTTGAACAAGGTGATTTATGTCAAAGGGTAAACTCAAACACAAATAATCCAGCTCTTAAAGAGTTAACAAGCCTATTAAATCAAATGGGTGGAAATATGGAGAAAAATATTGATGGTATTTTATATGTTCTTGAAGAGTATTCAAATGCAAACTATATGAATAAAGCTAATGCAAAAGGAATTAAAGAACATCTTTTAAGGTTGGCAAATGGTGTAAATAGTCTAGGTGAAGCTATTACTGCTATGTTAGTTGAAAACAAAGCAAATGGATTAACTTTAGAAAATAGTAGTGATATTCTTCTTAAAAATGTTGATACATTAAATAAAAACTCTACTGAATCTGCTGCTTCATTAGAAGAAACAGCAGCCGCAATTGAAGAAGTAACAGGAAATATTAGAAACAATACAACAAGTGTTGTTGAAATGTCTAATTATGCTAATAAGTTAAATAATTCATCAAGTGAAGGTCAAAAACTAGCATCAAAAACTTCAGAATCAATGGAAGAGATAAATGAAAAAGTAACAGCTATAAATGAAGCTATTTCTATTATCGACCAAATTGCATTCCAGACAAATATTCTTTCATTAAATGCAGCAGTTGAAGCAGCGACTGCTGGAGAAGCAGGAAAAGGTTTCGCTGTTGTAGCACAAGAAGTAAGAAATCTTGCAGCAAGATCAGCTGAAGCAGCAAGTGAAATTAAAACATTAGTAGAGAGTGCTACTCAAAAAGCATATGAAGGTAAAACAATTGCTGAAGATATGATTTCAGGATATAATGAATTAACAGAAAATGTTAATAAAACAAATGATTTAATATCTGTAGTTGAAATTGCATCGAAAGAACAATTATCTGGAATTGAACAAATAAATGATGCTATTACGCAACTTGATACTCAAACTCAAGCAAATGTTAGCATTGCAAATAGTGCTCAAGATGTTGCTTCTCAAACAGATCAAATTGCAAAACTTATTGTTTCAAGTGCAAATGCAAAAGAGTTTGCTGGTAAAAATGATGTAAAAGTAAAAAGTATAAACACACAAGAAGATAAAAGTAGTTCAGTAAAGACAAAAGTTAAACCTGTTGCTAAAAAGGTAGAAGAACCTATAAATAACAAATTTGAAGACAATCAAAGTAATGATGATTGGGAGTCTTTTTAATTAAAATAGTATTGAAAGCTTAGCTTTCAATACTAAATCTTCCAATGATTTATTTTATTTGAATCAATATTCTTTTTTACTTCTTCACAAAGTTTTGGGAAAAAGTATAAAAAATCTTTTTCTAGTTCATCTATATTAGTTTGAACACTTTCAAAATAACTACTAGCAGTGTCTCTACTTAATAGTTTAGGACTTAATCTTCTATCAATTCTTTCAAAGGCAGTTTTTAAGTGTTGTACACTTTGATATTTGTGAAGTACTTGATATTTTACTATTCTATTTACTGGTTTTGAAGCATTTAATGGAAAATTATCTGCTCTTTTTTCTGCTTGTTTATAGAACTCTTGAGTGTATATTTCAAAAGGTATATTACAGTAGCTATCCCAATTTTTAGTTAGAAAGTAATCATATGTAATATCAATAACAATTGATTTTAGTAGTCCTTTTTCTCTAAGTCTTTTTTTACTCTGTATTACCAAAGGACTTGAGTCTGTAAAAGAATCAATAAGAAGATGGGTTTTTATCCCTTTTTTTAACTCTTCACTTGCATTTTCCCAAGCTTTTCCTTTTAGTGGATCTGCAAGAAAATTTCCAATTTGAAAATCAATATTTTGTTCAGATAAAAAAATATGTGCTAGCCAATTCAATAAAAACCTTTTTTTAATTGCGGTATTGTATCATAGTTTTGTTTGATTAATTTCGACAATTATCGAAATATAAAGTTTTTATTAAGGAATGGTTTGTAATAATTCCATATATTTAGAAATATAGAAATAAATTAATTTAAGGATAAAAAATGCAATTATCAAATTTTTATGAAGCATCAACTTTTTTTATAATAGGTTTTATTGAGTTATCAATTCTTTTTTTAGGAGTATCTCTTTTCGTAGAAGTTTTAAACTCTTTAATAAATCCGCAAAAGATTCAAAAGATATTATCATCAAGTAAGAGTGGTTATATGATAGCATCAGCTTTGGGAAGTATAACCCCTTTTTGTTCTTGTTCTTCTATTCCTTTAATAATTGGGCTTATAAAAGCAAGAGCAGGATTTGGTCCAATTATGACTTTTCTTTTTACTTCTCCTTTATTAAACCCTATAATCGTCATAGTCTTTTTTATTGCTTTTGGTTTAGAGGTTACATTTATATACTCTTTTGTAGCATTAAGTGCTTCTTTATTATCAGGGTTCATTTTGGAGAAATTAGGATTTGAGAAATACATAAAAGATGATTTTAAAGGTGAAAAAAATAGTTGTTGTAAAACAAAACCACTTTTTTTTACTGCAAAAACTACAGGCTTTTCATTAAAAAAAGAAGAGTATCCCTTTATGGATTTGAGTTTTGAAAAAAATAAATCCTTTTTGAACAAAGTTTTAAATAAAGAATTATTAAAAAAAACATGGAAACAGTTTTTATCTTTTGTTCCATATTTAGCAATAGGTATAGGTATTGGAGCTTTTGTACATGGGTTTGTCCCAGATAGTATTATAAAAGAGTATTCAGGAGATGATAATATTTTTGCAGTTCCTTTTTCTGCTCTTATGGGTATTCCTTTGTATATCAGAGCTTCAACAATGGTAGGCTTAGCTCCTGAGTTAATTGATAGTGGAGTTAATATGGGGTCTATTTTGGCTCTTACAATTGCAGGAGCAGGAGCTAGTTTACCTGAGATGATTATGCTTAAGAAAATATTTAAACTTCCTATTATGATTGCTTTTATAATTGCTGTCTTTACAATGGCTATAGGGTGTGGATATTTAGTTAATATATATTTTGCATAGGATATAATCTTTTCAAATTGAAAAAAAGAAGAATAATGAATGATGAACAATTATCAAAATGCCTAGCCCAGTTAGGAAATATTACAAGACTTAGAATATTTAAATTATTAGTAAAAGTAGGGCATGATGGTATGCCAGTAGGTATAGTTCAAGAAAAACTTAATATACCAGCTTCAACACTTTCTCATCATCTAACTAAACTTATGTCTGTAAACTTAGTAGTGCAAAGAAGAGATGGTAGAACACTTTTTTGTACAGCGAATTATGATATATTAAATGAAGTGACATCTTTGTTAAAAGATCAGTGTTGCATAGGTTTTAAATAAAGATTTTAGTTTGGAATATATGCTTCATAGAGTAAATAATACTCTATGAAGCAAAAAAGATAAGAATATAACTATATTTGGAAGTCTACTGACTTCTCTTCTTTTTCTTTATCTTCCCATTCAAAGATAAAACACATTGGAAGTTCATTTTTTCTATTTAAATAAATTGCTGTAATAGTCCCAGCAATAAAAATAGAACCAATTGCAATAACAGAAGCAAAAGCAAGTGTTGAAAGACCTGTTAATCCTTGTCCTACTGTACAACCAATAGAAAGTATTCCTCCACTTCCCATTAATGCTCCACCTATCATATTATTTCTAACTCTATTTTCGCCTTTTGCAGCTGTACATCCAAAGCTATATCTTTTATTAAATTTTGACATAGTAAAGGCACCAAGTAAAACACCAATAACTAAGCTAATTGAAAATGTTAATTCATTTACTTCATAAAGCATAAATAGTTCTAGAGATTTTGCTGTTGGGTAAACAAAAGTTACTCCTGAAAGATTTATTACTCTTTCCATACTCTCTTCACCAATTATACCTGTAACACTCCATGCTGCTGCAACAACAAGTCCTACTAGTACTCCATCCCATAGAGATAAGATTCTTTTTACTTTTTTAACTAAAAAAATAAGAAGTATAATTAAAATACCAACTACAAAATAGATATTCATAGTAAAATTACCTAAAATACCTGACCAGTTTACTAGTGTTTCATTATTTACAATAGGATCAAAGAAACCATACAAAAAACCTTTTGTAGTAGCAAATGCAAAAATTGCAATAAATACTATAGATATAACAGAGTTCTTATCTCCTTGAGCAAGTTTTATTAAATGTCTATTACTACAACCATCTGCTAACATCATACCAACTCCAAACATAGAGCCACCAAGAATGATTGCAAAATAGTTGATATTTTCCCTATAATAAGGAGTTTCACTTAGGTCTAGTTCAAAAAAAGATGATATTAAAGCTGTTGAAACTATAGCTACAATCATAGCCATAACTACAGATGAACCTCTCATTGTTGATTTTGTAAGCATATAGTCTTTTATAGAACCACTAAAACAAAACTGTTTTTTTTGTGCAATTGCACCAAAAATAAGTCCTAATAATAATCCAAGTAAATTAACTATTTCAAATACTTCAAAAGAGTCCATTTTAAATCCTTATAATTTAATATTGATTAATTTAGTAGGAATTATATAGTTTAGTAGATAAAATTGAGATTTATTTATAAGTATAATAATTAAATTTAAGGTGAGGTAAATATAAAGAGAGGAGAATTAAATCTCTTGATTCTCCGCTCTCATATCTTCTAATCCTTCTAGTATATCAAGAGCTTGTTCTTGTGTAATACTATTATTATCAATGTCTTCTATTACTTCATTAAAGTATCTTTTTACTTCATTCATATATTGTAGTTCATCTTTTAACTCTTTATCTTTTTTCTTTGCAAGAAGAGTCTCTATTTCTTTAATATTTTCGTTTACTTCAATAAGGATATCACTTTTAATTAGTTCTTCTAGTTTTTTAATATAGTCCATAATTTAAATCTCCAGTTGATTTTTCGTGATTATATCAGAAAGAATTTATAAAAAGACTTATCTAAAAATTCTTTTTAGTATTGACAAAATATTTTTAAATTTATATAATTACGTAACTAGTTACATAAATAAGGAGATGTTATGAAATGTTTTAAAATCTTAATGATGTTCTATGTTGTTATAGGAGTAGTAAAAATATTAAATAATCCTGTACACACAGATATAAGTGTTGTTAAGACTAGTGCACCATTTACACATATTTCACATAAACTTTAAAATGCTATAATACGTACCTAATTACGTATTATAAGAGGTTTTTTATGGTTACTTTATTTGATAAAACAGGTGTTATGGCAATTGGCACTAGGCTTAGGATGCTTAGTGAAAGATTGTCAAAAGATGCAGAAAAAATGATGGCTTTATATGATATTGATATAAAGTTAAAGTGGTATCCTGTAATTTTTGAATTAATAGAGAATGAAGAGCCTAAAACAGTAACTGAAATTGCAAATGAAATAGGTCAATCCCATGTTTCAGTAGTTAAAATCATAAGAGAAATGTCAAAAGCTGGAATGATTATTGAAACAAAAGATGAAAATGATGGAAGAAAAACAAACCTTACACTAAGCTCTTTAGGCAAAGAAAGAATAGGACAAATAGAGTATCTTCACAAAGATGTAACCTTGGCTATTGAAAAAATGCTAGCGGGAACAAAACATAATCTTTGGTATGCATTAGATGAATTTGAAGAGTTGTTAGATGAAAAATCTACATATCCTAGAGTTTTAGATGAACAAAGAGAAAGAGAATCTTTAAAAGTTAAAATAGTTGATTTTCAAGATAAGTATAAAAATGACTTTATTGAATTAAACAATGAGTGGATATATAAATATTTTGAAATGGAAGAACGAGATGAAGAGATTCTTAATAATCCCAAAGAGAGTATTATAAATTCAGGTGGTTCAATTTTAGTTGCTCTATATGAAGATAAGGTTATAGGTGTTTGTGCTTTAATGAAAAGTAAAAACGAATCATATGAATATGAACTAGCTAAAATGGCAGTAAGTCCTAACTATCAAGGAAAAGGGATAGGATTACTTTTGGGAAAAGCTATTATTCAAAAAGCAAAAGATTTAAAAGCTGAAGCAATCTATTTAGAAAGTAATACAGTTTTAAAAACAGCTATAAGTCTTTATAGAAAATTGGGATTTAAAAAGGTTGTAGGCTATAAAAGTACTTATGGTCGTTCAAATATAAAGATGGAACTACTCTTATAATTAAAGGAGCATTATGGAAATTATCACTTTTTTATTTATACTTACTTCAGTAGTAATTATTATGACACCTGGGCAAGATATGATTTTAGTTATGTCAAGATCAATTGCACAAGGTCAAAAAGCTGGAATAGTTACAGCTCTAGGTGTGTCAGTAGGGCTTATGGGACATACAATTTTAGCGACATTAGGACTTGGTGCTTTACTAATGGCTAGTGAATGGCTCTTTAATATAATCAAATATATTGGTGCTGGATATCTTATCTATTTAGGGTATCAATTATTAACAAGTAAAAGTCATAAATTAGCCATAAAAGATTTAGATAAAGTATCTTATAAAAAAATGTTTATGCAAGGTGCAATTTCAAATATCTCAAATCCTAAAATTACAATTTTCTATTTTTCATATTTGCCACAATTTATTGTTCCAAATGGAGGGAGTGAAGCCTTTCAACTATTTATTTTAGGAACAACATTTGCAGTAATTACTTTCTTTTTAAAATCTCCTATTGGATTTATTGCAGGCTTGTTATCTACTTGGATAAAAGCAAGACCCATGGTATTAAACTATATAAATAAAACAAGTGGAGTTATTCTTGTGGCTCTTGGATTAAAACTTGCCTTAAGTGAAAAAAGTTAAAAAACACTTTTTTAACATTCCAAAATAGTATAATAAGAGTATAAAAACTTTTTTGGATGTGTCCTATGATTGATTTAATTAAAAAACTACCTAAAGCGGAACTTCATTTACATATTGAGGGTTCATTAGAGCCTGAGTTAATGTTTAAATTAGCTCAAAAAAACTCTATAGAGATACCTTATAATACAGTTGAAGATGTAAAAAATGCTTATGATTTTTCAGATTTACAAAGCTTTTTAGATATTTATTATGCAGGTGCTAAGGTACTTGTTACAAAGCAAGACTTTTATGACCTTACTTGGGAGTATATTTTAAAATGCAAACAAGATAATATTATTCATACAGAGATATTTTTTGATCCTCAAACACATACAGCTAGAGGTGTTGCTTTTGAAACTGTAATATTAGGAATAAAAGAGGCACTTGATGATGCTAAAAAGAAGTTTGGAATAAGCTCGTCAATAATAATGTGTTTTTTGAGACATATGTCTGAAGATGAAGCATTTAAAACTTTAGAAGAGTCTATTCCTTTTAAAAAGTATATTATAGGAGTTGGTCTTGACTCCTCAGAAATTGGTCATCCTCCCTCAAAGTTTGAAGAGGTTTTTAAAGCAGCCAAAAAAGAAGGTTTTAAAATAGTTGCTCATGCGGGAGAAGAAGCTGATGTTTCATATATTTTTGAAGCATTAGATTTATTAAAGGTTCAAAGAATTGACCATGGTGTTCAAAGTATTAAATCAAAAGAGTTAATGCAAAGATTAAAAGAGGAACAAATACCTTTAACAGTATGTCCAAACTCTAATATTGAATTAAAAGTTTTTAAAAACTATAAAGAGCATAATATTAAAAAACTTTTAGATTTTGGATTGTTAGTAACAGTAAATTCTGATGATCCTGCTTATTTTAAAGGTTATTTAAATCAAAATTTTATTAATCTATATAAAAACTTAGACTTATCAAAAGATGATATTGTAAATCTTGTAAAAAACTCTTTTAAAGCTTCATTTATAAGTGAGGAGTTAAAAGAAAAGTATTTACAAAAAGTTGATTTATCTTTAAGTTAATAATTAAAAAGGGCTATAGATGAATGAGATTAACAATTATATAAAGATTAATAATAATATAGCCACCTCTGGTCAACCAACTCGTGAACAGTTCAGAAGTATCGCAGAAGCTGGATATGAATATGTTATAAACTTATCAGTTGCTCATAGTGAAGGAAGAATTGAAAAAGAGGATGAAATTGTAAGTGACCTTGAAATGAACTACATTCATATTCCTGTAGAATTTAAAGAACCTACAACAAAAAATCTAATAGATTTTATTGAGATTTTATCTTCTCTCTCTCATAAGAAAGTATGGGTTCATTGTATTATGAACTATAGGGTAAGTGCTTTTATGTATGTATATCATAAGTATTATCTACGTACACCTTTTGAAAAAATTGATTTAAAGGTTTTTGATGAGTGGGCACCTGATGAAAAGTGGCAAGCTCTTATGAAAACACCATATGAAGAACTTCAATAACACGATATTTAGTAAGAATTAGATAAAATAGCCAACTTTAAAAATGGGATAAAGGGATTTATAAAAATAAACCCTTTAAATAGAGATACTTCAAAAAAATTTGGAAAACGCTTTAAAATAAAATGAAAATAGAAACAAAAACAGCAAAATTTACCGAACCTCTTTATTTAGAGAGTGGTCGGATTTTAGAAGAGTATGAACTAATATACGAAACATATGGGACTTTGAATGAAGATAAATCAAATGTAATAATCATATGTCATGCCTTAGCAGGGAACCATCACGTAGCAGGTCGTTATGCTGATGAAGCAAAACCAGGATGGTGGGATAAGTTTATTGGTGATGGGAAAGCAATAGATACTACAAAATATTTTGTAATCTGTTCAAACAATCTTGGTAGTACTTTTGGCTCAACCAATGCTTTAAGTATTGATCCTTCAACAGGACAAGAGTATAGATTAAAATTTCCAATTTTAACTATCTCTGATATTGTAAAAGCTCAGATGAAACTTTATAAGAGTTTAGGTATTACAAATGCAAAAGCAGTAATTGGTGGTTCAATGGGTGGTATGCAAGCCCTTTGTTATTCTATTGAGTTTCCAGATTTTGCTGAACATATTTTTGCATTGGCTACAACTGCATACACAAGACCTTGGGCAATAGCTATAAATAAATTGGCAATAGAGTCAATAAGACATGACCCAGCTTTTAAAGATGGACAATATACAAAAGATGATTTACAAGCAAGTGGATTACCTGGACTTGCTATAGGAAGAATGGCAGGATTAATTGCCTATTTAAGTCCAAGTCTTTTCAATAAAAAGTTTGGAAGAGACTATGCTAGAACAGATGGTTTATATGAACTTTTTGGTAGGTTTGAAGTTGAGAGATATTTAGAGTATAACGCATACTCTTTTCCTAAAATCTTTGACCCTTTATCATATCTATATATTTGTAAAACTATGAATATCTTTGATATCTCAAGACATACAGATAATAAAGAAGAAGCCTTAGAGAAGATAAACTCAAAACTTCATCTAATATCTTTTTCTGATGATATGCTTTTCTTTCCAGAAGAGATGGAAGAGATAAGAGATATGATGATAAAAATCGGAAAAGAAGACCAAATCACATATAAAATGATAGAGAGTGAGTCAGGACATGATTCTTTTCTTGTAGAAGTAGAAAAATTTGATGACTATGTAGTTGATATATTGGAGAATAAATAATGAGTGAAGAGATTATAAAAAAAGAGAGCGAAGAACAATCATTTGAAGAAAAGATAGAAAAAGCAAAAGAGCTTTTAGAAAAACTTTCAAATCCACAAATCACACTTAGTGATTCTTTGGATCTTTATAAAGATGGAATAAAAGAGTTAGATGAAGCCCAAAAACTTCTTGATGAAGCTAAACTAATATTTAAAACAGAAGAGAAACAAGAAAACATACCTTTTTAAAAAATATTGCAAAATGTTATATTTTTAAGCTAAGTTCCTAAAAGCTGCTAAACTTCTCCAAAAAAGTGGAGAGGTTTATGAAATCAATAACCCAACTACAAACTATAGATAAACCAAGAGAAAGATTATTTAAATATGGTCTAAGTGCTTTAAAAAACTATGAACTAATAGCCATTCTTCTAGGAAGTGGAGTAAAGGGCAAAGATATTATAAAGCTCTCTCGTGAAATAGAGAGTTTTTTTAACTCAAACTTTGAGACTATGGACTTAGAAAAACTTTTAAAAATACATGGACTAGGACGTGCAAAAGCCTCACAAATCATATGTGCAATAGAACTTAGTCGCAGATACCTAATAGACACTCAAACTTATAAAATATCAAGCTCAAAAGATGTATACGAGGAGTTGAGTGATTATAAAAATAGACAACAAGAGTATTTTATAGCTTTGTACTTGGATGGAGCAAATCATCTAATAGATAAAAAAGTCATCACAATAGGAACTCTAAATCAAACTCTTGTACATCCAAGAGAAGTATTTGCCTATGCAATAGAAAAAAGATGTGCCAGTATAATAGTAGCCCATAATCACCCAAGTGGAATATTAAGCCCTAGTAATGAAGACATAAATGTAACTAAAAGACTAAAAGAGTCTGCAAAAATATTAGGTATAGAACTACTAGACCATATAATCTTTACAAAAGAGGGCTTTTATAGTTTTCAAGAAGAAGGCTTACTCTGAAAATATCTTTTCTTTTATCCCTTTAACTACTTTACTTTAGTAAAATAATACCCTTATAAATAAAAGGTTTAATAATATATGGGTGAAGAAAACAAAAAAAGATTAGAACAACAGCTTTGGAACATAGCAAATGAACTTAGAGGAAAAATGGATGCAGATGATTTTAGAGATTATATTCTAGGTTTTATTTTCTATAAGTATCTTTCTGAAAAGATGGAAAACTATGCAAATGCTGAACTAGAAGAAGATAACTTAAGATACACGCAATTAGATGAAAAAGACTCATACCACCAAGAACTACTAGAAGCTTTAAAAGAGTACTCTATAGAGTCACTTGGATTTTTTCTAAAACCAAATGAACTTTTCTCACAAGTAGCCCTTAGAGGAAATAGCGATACAAACAATTTTATTTTAGATGACTTAACAGAAATACTAAGACATATAGAGTCATCAACTATGGGAAGTGAGAGTGAAGAGGATTTTGAACATCTTTTTTCTGATTTGGATTTAAGCTCACCAAAACTTGGACGAAGTGAAGAGCAGAAAAACACTCTTATCTCAAAAGTACTTTATCACTTAGACAATATTGACTTTGAACTAAAAAATCACGACAGAGATGTACTAGGTGATGCCTATGAGTATCTAATAGCACAGTTTGCAGCGGGAGCTGGTAAAAAAGCAGGGGAGTTTTATACTCCTCAACAAGTATCAAAAATCTTAGCTCAAATAGTAACTTTAGGAAAAGATAAATTAAAATCAGTATATGACCCAACTTGTGGTTCTGGTTCTCTACTTCTTAGAGTTGCAAAAGAGGTAAAAGATGTAGCAGATTTTTATGGACAAGAGAGAAACCCAACTACTTATAACCTTGCTCGTATGAATATGATTATGCATGATGTTCACTATAGAAAGTTTGATATCAAGCAAGAAGACACCCTAGAACACCCACAACATATAGACAAAAAGTTTGAAGCAATAGTTGCAAACCCTCCATTTTCAGCCCAATGGTCAGCAAATCCACTTCACCTAAGTGATGATAGATTTTCTCAATACGGAAAACTAGCTCCAAAAACAAAAGCAGACTTTGCTTTTGTACAGCATATGATACACCACCTTGATGATATGGGAACTATGGCTTTAGTACTTCCCCATGGAGTACTTTTCAGAGGTGCAGCAGAAGGACACATAAGAAAATACCTAATCGAAGATAGAAACTATTTAGACGCTGTTATAGGTTTACCTGCAAATATCTTTTATGGTACTTCTATTCCTACTTGTATTTTAGTATTTAAAAAGTGCAGAGAATCAAGTGATGAGGTACTTTTTATAGACTCTTCAAAACATTTTGAGAAAGTAAAAAATCAAAATGTTTTAAGAGATGAAGATATAGAAAAAATAGTATCTACTTATAAAGGAAGAATTCAAGAAGATAAATACTCTTTCAAAGTAAGTCTAAAACAGATAAAAGAAAATGACTATAATCTAAATATCCCAAGATATGTAGATACTTTTGAAGAAGAAGAGCCAATAAATATTGATGAGGTAAGCTCTAAGCTAAAACAGCTAGACTTAGACATGAAAACTACAGATAAAACAATACAAAGCTTTTGTGATGAGCTTGGTATTAAAACACCCTTTTAAGAGTAAGCTATGAGTAAAAATATGAAAGTCCCACAGCTTAGATTTAAAGAATTTTCGGGTGAGTGGGAAGAGAAAACTATAAAATCAATGACTTCATTGTTAAAAGATGGTTCACATGGTACACATAAGGATTTTCCAGAAAGTGATTATTTATTACTTAGTGCAAAAAATATAATAAATGACAAAATAGAAATATATGATAATGATAGAAGAATATCGAAAGAGGATTATCATCAAATTTATAAGAATTATTCTTTAAAAAATGGAGATATTATTTTAACAATAGTTGGAACTATTGGACGTACAGCAATTGTGAACAATTTACATAAGGTTGCATTTCAAAGAAGTGTTGCTTTTTTTAGATTTGATAATTATAATAGTAATTATATATTTCAATTGTTTCATACCAAAAATTTTGTAAATGAATTAGAAAAAAGAAAAGTAGTATCTGCTCAACCAGGAATATATTTAGGAGATTTATCTAAAATAAAACTAAATATCCCTTCAAAACAAGAGCAAGAAAAAATTGCCTCTTTTTTATCTTCTCTTGATACAAAAATAGAACAACTAACAAAAAAAGCAAAGTTACTTAGTGAATATAAAAAAGGCACAATGCAAAAGATATTTTCACAAGAGATAAGATTCTCCCCCAAGGGGACTTCTTCGCAAGCTCAGGGCGAAGATGAAAATGGAAAAAATTATCCTAATTGGGAAGAGGAAGAACTTGGAAATTTAATATCAATTATTTCTAAAAAATTCAATCCTAAAACAAATTGTGAAATTAAAAAATGTATTGAACTTGAAAACCTTTCTCAAGGAACTGGACAATTACTTGATTATGTTTATTCAAATGAACAAGAAAGTATTAAAAATAGTTTTGAGAAAAGTCAAATATTATTTGGAAAGTTAAGACCTTATTTAAAAAAGTTTTGGAAAGCAAATTTTGATGGTGTTTGTTCAAGTGAAATTTGGGTTCTTTCAAGTATAAAGGTATTAAATGAGTATCTTTTATATTTAATACAAACTAAAAAATTTAATGATATTGCAAATGTATCTAGTGGCTCAAAAATGCCAAGATCAGATTGGAAGTATATGTCAGTAATTCCATTTAAATATCCCTCAAAAGAAGAACAAACAAAAATAGCAAACTTCCTATCCTCAATTGACACAAAAATTGAACAAAACCAAAAAGCCTTAGAAAAAACAAAAGAGTTTAAAAAAGCATTATTACAACAGATGTTTGTGTAAATATAAATATTGTGTTATAATGCTTGAAATATTACGGAAAATTACGAGGGAAATATTATGGTAACATACACAGCAGATGAATTAATACCATCATCAGAATTAGCTAAGAAGTTTGGAACTTACCTTTCTCAAATCAAAGACCACTCTGTAGAGAAACTTGCAGTTTTAAAAAACAACAAAGTCGAAGCAGTACTTATTTCAAAAGATGAGTATGAAGTATTAACAGAAGCATTAAAGCAAGTAGAAGCACAGCAGATTATGACATCTATTCAAAATGGTTTAGATGATGTAAAAAAAGCTAAAACAAAACCAATAGAAGATTTATGGGATGAACTGTGACTATAGAGTATAGTGACAACTTTTTCAAAGAAGCCAAAAAACTATCAAAAAAATACAAGCTTTTAAAGTCAGATTTACAAGAAGCAGTAGAAGAGATAGAAGAGAAAAGAGACTTAGGTGTATCACTAGGCTTTAACCTTTTTAAAAAAAGAGTTCCAAACTCTTCTATTCCAACTGGTAAAAGTGGAGGTTTTAGAGTTATTATTTATGAGAAAATTGAAGATAAAATAGTTTTAATATCAATATATTCAAAAACTCAAAAAGATACT
This sequence comes from uncultured Campylobacterales bacterium, assembly GCA_947494995.1. Lineage (GTDB taxonomy): Bacteria > Campylobacterota > Campylobacteria > Campylobacterales > Arcobacteraceae > Halarcobacter. The sequence continues at coordinate 39,772 of CANLWY010000009.1, forward strand.
TTAAGTGATGAAGAGTTAAAAGCTATTTTAAAAGAGTATATGGAAACAAAATGAGCACCCAAAGCGAAGCAGTATTAGAAGAGAAACTTATCAAGCAGTTAGCCTCACAAGGCTTTGAAAATGTTAATATCAAAGATGAAAAAGCCTTAGAAACAAATCTAAAAACACAGTTAGAAAAACATAATAAAAAAACTTTTAGCAATACTGAATTTAAAAAGATACTAAACCATCTAGGCAAAGGCAATGTCTTTGAAAGAGCCAAGCTTTTAAGAGATAAGTTTGTACTACAAAAAGATGATGGAACAAAAGAGTATATAGAGTTTTTAGACCAAGAACACTGGTGTCAAAATCTTTTTCAAGTTACAAATCAAATCAGTATAAATGGAACATACAAAAACAGATACGATGTAACACTTCTAATAAATGGACTTCCTTTAGTTCAAATTGAGCTAAAAAGAAGAGGCTTAGAGCTAAAAGAAGCCTTCAATCAAATCAATCGTTATCAAAAACACTCATATAGTGCAAATCATGGGCTTTTTAATTTTGTACAAATCTTTATTATTAGTAATGGAGTAAATACCAAGTATTACGCAAATAATAAAAAGCAAACTTTTAAACAAACTTTCTTTTGGGCTAATAGTGAAAATAAAAATATAACAAACCTAGAAGAGTTTACAACAAACTTTTTAGAAAAATGTCATATTTCTAAAATGATATGTAAGTATATAGTATTAAACCAAACAGATAAAATACTTATGGTTCTAAGACCTTATCAGTTTTATGCAGTAGAAGCGATAGTTGATAAAGTGCAAACTTCTGATAAAAACGGATATATCTGGCATACAACAGGAAGTGGTAAAACACTAACTTCATTTAAAACTGCTCAAGTTTTGATGAAACTACCAAAAGTAGACAAAGTAGTCTTTGTAGTAGATAGAAAAGATTTAGACTATCAAACAACAAAAGAGTTTAACAGCTTTAGCCAAGGAAGTGTTGATGGTACAGATAATACTAAAGCTCTGGTAAAACAGTTTGGTGATGATACAAAACTAATAGTAACAACTATACAAAAACTAAACACAGCAATCAAAAAAGTAAGATATAGTGAAACTATGGAAAAACTAAAAGATAAACATATTGTTTTTATCTTTGATGAGTGCCATAGAAGCCAGTTTGGAGAAACTCACCTAAATATAAATAAATATTTCCAAAACAACCAAATGATTGGGTTTACAGGAACACCAATCTTTAAAGATAATTCAAGTTCAAACAGACTAGGAAGAAGAACAACAGCAGACCTTTTTGGAGAAAGACTCCATAGATATGTAATAACAGATGCAATTTCAGATGAAAATGTATTGAAGTTTTCAGTTGAGTACGTGGGAAGATATAAAGAGAAAAAAGATAGTGCTACATATATAGATATGGAAGTAGAAGATATAGATACAAAAGAGTTACTACAAAGTGATGATAGAGTAGAAAAAATTGTTGATTATATCTTATCAAATCATGATAGAAAGACACACAGCAAAACATATACAGCTATGATGACAGTAAGTTCTGTAGAGATGCTTATAAAATATTATGAAGCTTTTAGAGCAAAACAGCACGATCTAAAAATAGCTACTATTTTCTCATATAGTGCAAATGAAGAAGACAAAGATGCAAATGGTCTATATGAGAGCGATGGCGCACATATAGATGAAATGCATATAAACAAACATAGCCGTGAAAAGCTAGATGAGTATATAGGTGATTATAATAAAATCTTTGGAACAAAACATAGTACAAAAGATTCTCAAAGCTTTTATAACTACTACAACGACATCTCAAAAACAGTAAAAAGAGGTGAAATAGATATATTACTTGTTGTAAATATGTTTTTAACAGGATTTGATAGTAAAAAACTAAATACTTTGTATGTGGATAAAAATTTAAAGTATCATGGACTTATACAAGCCTTTTCTAGAACAAATAGAATACTTGATGATAGAAAATCCCAAGGAAATATTATCTGTTTTAGAAACCTAAAAACTGCAACAGATGATGCTATTGCTATGTTTTCTAAAAAAGAAGCAAAAGATGAAATACTTATGCAAGCTTACGAAGAGTATGTAATAAAATTCAATGAAGGTTTCACAAAACTTTTAAATATAGCTCCAAGTGTAAGCTCTGTAGATATGCTTATAGATGAAGATGACAAGTTAGAGTTTATCAAAGCTTTTAGGGAGTTGATAAGATTACTTAATATTCTAAAAGGCTTTAGTGATTTTAAATGGTCTGATTTATCTATGAGTGAGCAACTTTTTGAGGACTATAAGTCAAAATATCTTGATATGTATGATAGGATAAAAGCAGACAGACAAGAAGGAATGGAAAAGGTATCTATTTTAGAAGATGTGGATTTTGAGTTAGAACTTATCCATAAAGATGAGATAAATGTAAGTTATATCTTAAGGTTACTTGCAAGATATAAAGATTCAGATGAAGAAGAACAAAAGAAACAAAAAGAAAATATTTTAAATATCCTTAGTAATAACCCACAGTTAAGAAGTAAAAAAGAGCTTATTGAAAAATTTATCAATGAAAATCTTATGAGCATAAATGAAGACAATATAGAAGATGAGTTTGAAAAGTATTGGGAAGAACAAAAAGATAGTGCTTATGAAAAACTATGTAAAGAAGAAGACTTAAATTGCAAAGAGGTAAGAAAACTAGTAGATAAATATATCTATGAACAAAAACTACCTCTAAAAGATGATATAGCTCAAACCTTGAAGTTCAAACCTAAGCTTTTAGAGAAAAAAAGAATTATTCCAAGAGTCCTAGATAAAATAGTTAGTTTTGTTGATGTCTTTTATGATGATGTAGATATTGTAACAACTATGCCTAAAGAGGAGCTACTTTTTCCAAATGTCTATGAAGAAGAGTTATTAGTAGCTAGTCCAAAACCAGTATATAATTCTTAAATAGTTTCGTTAAACTCTTTTATCTCTTTTAGTTTATTAATAAAGTTATTAAGTAAAGGTTTTGGTGCATATTGTAGCAAAGAGATAAGCTCTTCTTCGAGTTTTTCTTTTTTATTATATGTACTTGTAGGTTCTTTAATAATTATACTTTCAGAGTATTTTAGATTGAATTTATTTTTAATAATTTCAATCTCTTCAGGAGTAGAAGTTTTAAGAATATTTTGAAAAAATCTTTTTCTACTTCTTTCATCATTTGTAAATAGTTCTTGTTCTGTGATTTGTAAAACTTCTGCAATATAAGGGATAAGTTCTATTTTGATTGAGATTGAGCCATTTAGATATTTGTATATAGTTTTTTCACTAGGTATTTCTCCTGTACTATTTAATCTTGGTTCTAAGTCTCTTAATCTTTTTGCAAATTCTCTTTTTGTTAAATTATTTTCTTTTATTAAACTGTTTATTCTTTCAAATATTTCCATCAAGTCCCTTATTGCCATAATTGTATATAAAAATATTATTTCATTAATAGAATTTTAATTCTCCAGATTGTAGAATTAAATAGTTCTTTATTAATTTATTTAGAATATAAAAAATTTAAAGGTAAAAAATCATGAATAAAAATCTAACAAGATTTTATATTATATTTGTTTTTCTCTCTATATTAAATTATTTTTTATATACACTTATCAAAAACAATTATATACTCAGTATTCTTGAAGATAAACTTTTATTATTTCTAATAATATTATTTATTATACTATTGATACTTTTTGTATTGATTTTAATTCTAAGAGAGGTGTATCAGAATAGGGCCTTGTGTAAAAAATTAGAAAAAAAAGAAAAATTATTAAAAAATAGAAATAAAAAGATTGCTGAATTGAGAAAGAAAATTATTATAAATAGAGAAAATGACAGAATCTTTTTTGAAAAGTCAAAAATTTCATCAATGAATGAACTAATATTAAATATAACACACTTTTGGAGACAACCTTTATCTATAATTTCTACTTTATCAACAAGTATGCAAATTCATAATGAGTTAGGAACAATATCAAGTAATGATATAAATAAAAACAATGAAATGATAAATAAAAATGCTCAATATCTCTCTTCTATAATTGAAAAGTTTACTAAACCATCAAGAAAAAGGAAAAAAGAACTTTTTAACATTGAACAATTGTTAAATGATATTTTAAAACATACTAAATCTCAACAGATTGTACTTCAAAATTATTTAAAGTGTAGTTTTACTATTTTTAATCATAAAGACGAGTTAGTTCAAGTATTAGTGAATTTGTTACAAAATTCATTTGAAGTTTTTGAAAAAAGATCTATTGATGAGAAATATGTTTTGCTAAGTTTCAATACTGATGAAGATAGTTTAATAATTAAAATCAAAGATACTGCTGGTGGATTTGAAGAGAATATTCTATCTAAAGTTTTTGAACCTTATACAACTACAAAACAGAAGTCTATAGGTGTAGGTTTAGGTCTTTTTTTATCTTATATAATTGTAAGTGATATTCTAATTGGTAAAATAGATGTTAAAAATGAAGAGTTTAGTTATAAAAATAGAGACTATAAAGGAGCTTCATTTAATATAAGAATACCTTTTTGTTGAAAAAATGTTGACTATAATTATCAACTTTAAACTTGATTTATATCATATTATTTTAATCTAAATCTGCTATGATTATGAGATAAGATAATAAAAATTAAACTATACTTATATAATAAGGATTGTATCATGAGTGAAATACATGAGTTTTTCAACAGACAGATAAAACTATGGGGTGAGGAGACTCAAGACTCTTTACAAGACAAAAGTGTTGCTATTATAGGAAGTGGAGGATTAGGATGTACTCTTGGTATTGCCTTAGGAGCTTCTGGTATTGGAAACTTTACTTTTGTTGATTTTGATGAGGTAGGTGTTCACAATATCCATAGACAAATTGGATTTAAAGTTGGAGATGATGGAAAATATAAAGCTGATGTTTTAAAAGATTTAATTGAAGCTAGATGTCCATATACAAAAGTTACAGCATATAAAGAGTCTTTTCAAGAGTTTGCAAAAAGAGGACTTACTTTTGATTTAATTATTGATGCAACAGATAACTTACCAACAAGAGCTGCTATAAATGAATATTGTATTGAAAATAATCAGCCTTGGATTTATGGTTCAGTAGAAGAGTTTCATGGTCAAGTTTGTTTCTTTGAAAAAGCATCATATGAAGCAGTATTTCAAATCAATGATAGAAAACCAAATGGTATTGCTTGTCCAATTGTTATGCACATTGGTTCTTTACAAGCAAACTTAGCTATTAGACATTTATCTGGACTTCCTGTTAAAAAAGATGTTTTATACTATCTATCATTTGATCAAGATGGTGTTTTACAAAACCAAAAATTTAATTTACCTACAAACTAATTAAGTATCCTTTTTAGGATACTTAGTTCTTACTTTTTAATACTAACTTTCATATTCATTTTCAAACTTAAAAACAGCTTTATTTTTTATCTTAATAGGAGTATAATTTTGATAAGGAAATAAATTATAAGGAGGAGAAAATGAAATGGGAAAAAGTTAGAAAGCTATACTTATTTAACTTATGTATTGTTGTTGCTTGTTTTTTTATTACAGGTTGTGGACCAAGTACAAAATCTAATACTTATGTTAAACCTAAACCTATTGATGCCCCTGAAGGAAAAGTTTCTTTTAAGAATACTTCAGAGTATAAAAAACTGTTAAGAGATAGGGATAATCATGAAAAATGGCTTGATAATTTGGAAAAACAGAGATATGCTTTAGATTATAAAAGAACTCAACCAATGGTTAAGTTTCATGGAGTAGCTAAAGGTGCAGGTGCTAGTGGAATGGTTAATGCAGAAGGTATGAGTAATGATCCTTTAGGTGATTTAAAAAGAGATCAATGGCAATATGAATCTGTTATTCATCAAATAAATGTTTTAACAAATGATCTAAATAAAATCAACAATAAGATACATAGTTTAAATACAGAATCATATAAATCTTGTTTTCCAAAAGATACTAAAATATTAACAAGTGAAAATAAGTTTAAAAAAATTTCTGATATAAAAATAGGAGATGAAGTTCTTGTTTATGATATTGCAAATGATAATGTCTCAAAATCAATTGTAAAAGAAAAATATGTTGATGAAAACAATCATGTCTATAAAGTTAATAATTCAATTGAAGCAACTGCCTATGAACGATTTTTAACAAAAAAAGGTTGGAAAAAAATAAGTGAGTTAAAAAAAGGTGATTTAATTTTTAATGGTAATAGCTTTGAAAAAGTTTTTAATGTTTTAAAAATGGAAAAAGATTTGATTGTTTACAATTTACATATTGAATCAAGTCATAACTTTTTTGTATCAAAAGATGGAGAATCTTCATATTTAGTTCATAATACCGGTGGAGGTAGTGGTGGAAGTGGAGGAGGAAAATGAAAACTTTTAAATATATCTATATTGTCATAGTTGTTTTATTATTTACTGGTTGTGTTAAGGATTTAAAAAGTGTTTATTTTAATGAAGAAGGAGATAGAAATTATAAGGAAGGAAGCTATTTAAAGTCTGTTGAATCATATAAAAAAGCAGCATTAAATGGAAATGCTTATGCTTACTATAGATTGTATGAAATATATAAATATGGTAAATATGGGGTTAAAAGAGATATTAACTTATCAAATGAAATGATAAAGAAAGCTGTTGAATTGGGTGATTATCGTGCAGAATACATTTATTCTTTAAGATTTTTATATTCTTCAAACCCAAATATTGAAAAAGCAATTAATTTATTGAAATCTTCTGCAAAAAAAGAATATCCTTATGCATATTTAGAACTTGGACATCTTTATTTATATGGATACGGTGTTGAACAGGATAAAGAAAGAGCTATAGGATATTATAGATTAGCTAATTCCTTTGGTTTAAAAACACCAGATGTAAATAGTGTAAAAACAAAAGTACTTACAAAAAAGGAAATAATTAGAAAAATTCAAAGTAATCTTAAAAAATTAGGTTTTTATAATTCTAGTATCGATGGTATAACAGGTCCAATGACAAGAAAAGCAATATCATCTTTTCAAAGATATTATGATTATCCTATTGATACCAAAGCTAGTCAAAAAGTTTTGGAACAAATAAAAAGGGAATTAAGATAGTTAGGAGAATTCTCCTAACTATTTTTTAAGCACTTTTTAGATACACTATCCAAATTTTTAACTACATAATTGAAACTATTACGGGGAACATAAATGCCAAAACGAGAAGACATAAAATCTATTTTACTTATTGGTTCAGGACCAATTGTTATTGGACAAGCGTGTGAGTTTGACTACTCTGGAACACAAGCTACAAAAACGCTTAAAGAGTTAGGATATAGAGTTGTACTTATTAACTCTAACCCAGCTACTATTATGACTGATCCAGAATTTGCTGATAAAACTTATATTGAGCCGATTACGGAAGAGGTTGTTGCAAAAATTATTGAAAAAGAGAAAATTGATGCTGTTTTACCTACAATGGGTGGGCAAACAGCACTTAATGTTGCAACTTCAATGTATGATAAAGGGATGTTAGATGGAGTACAATTCCTTGGTGCTCATCCTGATGCAATTAAAAAAGGTGAAGATAGACAGCTTTTCAACGAAGCAATGATTAAAATTGGTATGGATTTACCAAAAAGTGCAAATGCTTATACTGTTGATGAAGCTATTACAAAAGCAAAAGAGATTGGTTTCCCAGTAATTTCTAGAGCGTCATTTACCCTAGCAGGTGGAGGTTCTGGTGTTGCTTATAATATGGAAGAGTTCAAAGCCTTAGCCGAAGCAGGAATTGAAGCTTCACCAATCAATGAAATTGAAATTATGGAATCAATGCTTGGATGGAAAGAGTATGAAATGGAAGTTATCAGAGACAAAAAAGATAACTGTATTATTGTATGTTCTATTGAAAACTTAGATCCAATGGGAGTTCACACAGGTGACTCTGTTACTATTGCCCCAGCACTTACTCTTACAGATAAAGAGTATCAAAACATGAGAAATGCATCTTTTGCAATCTTAAGAGAGATTGGTGTTGATACTGGTGGATCAAACGTTCAGTTTTCAATTTGTCCAAAAACTGGAAGAATGATTGTTATTGAAATGAATCCAAGAGTTTCTAGATCTTCTGCTCTTGCTTCAAAAGCAACTGGATATCCTATTGCTAAAGTTGCAACTTTACTTGCAGTTGGATTTACTCTTGATGAAATTGAAAATGATATTACAGGTACAACGGCATCGTTTGAGCCAGTAATTGACTATATTGTTACAAAGATTCCAAGATTTACTTTTGAAAAATTCCCTAAAGCAAATTCTACGCTTACAACTGGTATGAAATCTGTTGGTGAAGTTATGTCTATGGGTAGAACATTTAATGAATCTATTCAAAAAGCTCTTTGTTCTATGGAGACTGGAATTGTAGGATTTGATCCTATTTGTGATGATTTAGAAAAAATCAAAGCAGAGATTAGAAGACCAAATGCTGATAGATTAAGATATGTAATGGAAGCATATAGAAAAGGTCTTACAAATGAAGAGATTTTTGAGTTATGTGCTATTGATCCATGGTTCTTAAGTAAATTTAGAGAAATATATAATATTGAAAAATCAATTGATGAATCAATTTTAAGTGATGAATTTAAGATGAGAAATGCAAAAACAAATGGTTTCTCAGATGCAATGATTGCGCAACTTATTGGAAAATCTGAAGAAGATATTTATAAAGCTAGAAAAGAGTTAGATGTTAACTTTGAATATAATGAAGTTGATACTTGTGCTGCTGAGTTTAAAGCACTTACTCCTTACCTTTATTCAACAACTAATATTACAAAACTTCCAAAGCAAGTAAAACAAGATGATGATAAAAAAGTATTAATTATTGGTGGTGGACCAAACAGAATTGGTCAAGGTATTGAGTTTGATTATTGTTGTGTACACGCTTCATTTGCATTAAATGAAATTGGTGTAAAAACAATAATGTATAACTGTAACCCAGAAACTGTATCAACAGACTATGATACATCAGATATTTTATATTTTGAGCCAATTGATTTTGAACACGTAAGATCTGTAATTGAGCAAGAGAATCCAGATGGAATTATTGTACACTTTGGTGGACAAACTCCTCTTAAATTAGCTAATCAAATTCATGATTTTGGTGGAAAAATTATTGGTACAACAGCAGAGGTTATTGATTTAGCAGAAGATAGAGAAAAGTTCTCAACTTTTGTTGAAGAGGTAGGATTACTACAACCAGATAATGGTACAGCTGTAGAAGTAGAAGAAGCAATAGAAATCGCTGAGAGAATTGGATATCCTGTACTTGTAAGACCATCTTTTGTACTTGGTGGTAGAGGTATGAGAATCGTTTATTCTACAGAAGAGTTAAAGAAATATATGGATGAAGCAGTATCTGTTTCAAATGATGCTCCTGTACTTATTGATAAATTCTTAGATAGAGCAATTGAACTTGATGTTGATTGTATTTGTGATGGTAAAGAAGTTTATATTGGTGGAATCATGCAACATATTGAAGAAGCTGGTGTTCACTCAGGTGACTCTGCTTGTTCTCTTCCTCCTGTATCAATCTCTGATGAGTTAATCAAAGAGCTTGAAGAAAAAACAAAAGCTATGGCACTTGGACTAGGTGTTGTAGGTCTTATGAATACTCAGTATGCAATTCACAAAGGCAAAATCTTCTTAATTGAAGTAAATCCAAGAGCTTCTAGAACAGTTCCTTTTGTATCTAAAGCAACTGGTATGCCACTTGCAAAAGTAGCAACTAGAGTTATGTGGGGTGAATCTCTAAGATCTGCACTTGATGTTTATAATTCTGATATTGTATATGAAGATAATGGAGTATTAAAACCAATTTTAAAAGAGCATATTGCTGTTAAAGAAGCAGTTTTCCCATTTAATAAACTATCTGGTTCTGATCCAATCTTAACACCTGAAATGAAATCTACAGGTGAGGTTATGGGTATTTCTGATAACTTTGGTGAATCTTATGCAAAAGCACAAAGTGCTGCTAAAAATGGATTACCAACAGAAGGAAAAGTGTTTATCTCTTTATGTGATTTAGATAAAGAGTTTGCACCAGAAATTGCAAAAAGTTTAGTTGATGAAGGTTTTACAGTAGTTGCTACTGGTGGAACTCATAAAGCTATTACTGATGCAGGTATTGAGTGTGAAAAAGTACTTAAAATTTCTGAAGGTAGACCAAATATTACGGATGCAATCACTAATGGTGAAATTGCATTAGCATTTAATACTTCAGATGGTAAAGAATCATCTAAATCAGATGGTCAAGATATCAGAAGAGCAGTATTAAAAGAGAATGTTCCTTATGGTACTACTGCTGCAACTGCATTAGCTTGTATTGAAGGAATGAAAGCATTAAGACAAAAAGATGGATTAGGTGTTAAGTCTATCCAAGAATTTTTAAATGACTAATGGACAAAAATAAAGTATATTTAGTTCAAACTGATACTACAGTTGGTTTCTCATCGTCAAACGGTGAGAAACTATCTTCAATAAAACAAAGACCCCTTTCTCAAAAAATACTTCAAACGGTAGATTCTTTTAAAACTTTAAGAGCAAATACAAGAGTTCCAAAAGAGTTTAGAAAAAAAGTTAGAAATTCAAAAAGAACAACTTTTATTTATCCAAATACTAAATCTTTTAGAGTAATTGATAAAGATGATGCTTTTTATCCTTTTATAAATAAGTTTAAACAACAGTATTCTACTTCTGCAAATTTGACAGGGAATAAATATGATGAAAGTTTTGCAAAAGAGAATAGTGATGTTATTGTTTATTCAAAAGATGGCTTTAATGAAACTCTATCTTCTTCTATATATAAACTTACTAATAAAAAAATAAAAAAAATAAGATAAATATCGTTAAAATAAAATAAAAAAAGAATATAAATGTTTCTACAAAGAGAAAAAGAATTACAAGAGTTAGAAAAAAGTTATAATAGTGCAACTTCATCTTTAAAGTTTGTATATGGACCTAAAAATGTTGGGAAAACAACTTTATCACAACAATATATAAAAGATAAAGAAAGTATCTATTTTGCAAATCATGAAATGATTCCTTCTCAGTTTTTTACTAATATGGCAAATACTATTAGTGAATACTTTCATAATGTAAAAACTGTTGGTATTCCATTTAAATCTTTTGAGAATATTTTAGAGTTTTTAGATAAACAAAAAATAGATAAAAAACTAGTTTTGGTTTTTGATGATTTTCAAAATGTATTAAAAGTAGATAAACATAGTTTAGAAAATTTGTTAAAATTTTGGAAGAAAAAATTAAAAAATAAAAATCTTCAAATAATTATAGTAAGTTCACTTCTTTTTAGTGATAAAGATAGTGAGATTGAATCTTGTGCATCTGTATTAAAGCTTGGATATTTAGATTTTATTTCAATAAAAGAGTTTTTCCCTGAAATGAATAGATTAGACCAACTTTATGTATACTCTTTATTAGGAACAACTCCTACAAACTTGAAGTTTTATAATTCAAAAATTGAGTTTACAGAGAACATATTTAATCTATTTTTATCTGCAAATTCATATCTTTTTGATTATGGGATTAGAGTTTTGAAAAGTGAAATTAGTGATATAGGAACTTATTCTTCAATTCTTCATGCAATATCAAAAGAGAATACAAAAATAGGAGATATTGCAAGTTTTTTAGATGTAAAGTCAACTTATCTTACAAGGTATCTTCAAAAGCTTATAGATATGATGATTATAAAAAAAGTTGTTCCAATTGGAGAAGATAAAAAATCTTCAAAATTTGGAAGGTATGAAATATTAGACAATGCTTTAAAGTTTTGGTTCTCTTATATATATCCAAACTTGACAGCTCTTCAACAAAATGACGTAAAAGATGTAAGTAAACAGATTCAAGATGAGTTTATTAGTAAAACAGTTTTTTTATCTTATAAAAAATGTATAAAAGAATTTATTCATAAAAGTCAAGAAAATATTTTTGGATATACACCAAATGAGATTGGAAGTTGGTGGGATAATCAGAATAATAATATAGATTTACTTGCTTTTGATAGAAAGATTGTGACTTTTGTACAGATACTTTGGGAAGAAAAAGATATGGCAAAAATATCTTATGGAAAGCTAAAATCCACATCTGAAAAGTTTGAAACATCTCTAGAAAAAAAATATATAATTGTTTCAAAAGATACTTTTTTTAATATGAAATAATCAAAATCAACTTTAAAATACCTTAATAAATATGTTGCTTAACATATTGATATAAATAGACACTATTACTATTTTATAGGCTATATAATTTAAATATGTTTTAAAACATATTAATATATAAAAAATAAATATATAAAAATATAATTTTGATATAATATTTTATTAAATTGTATTATTGAGGAAATTATTATGGCAACTGATAATAAATATGTAAAGTATCAAAACAAAAGTGTTAAGATTATAGATAAACCACAAATTGATGAAAATATTTCAGTTTATGTAAGACCTGGGGATTTAGTAGATTTTAAAATACCAGGAATTAATCTTGAAGATTTAGAATATGAACTTGTAGGTGGTGATATTGTAATTGAAATACCTGACTATGGAACTTTTACTTTTGTATCAATGGCCTTAATGGGATATAATGATACTCCCCCTAGGTTTGCAAGTAGTTCTGGAAAACAATTAACGCTTAGTGATATTTTATCTGAAGTTGAAGAGATCAATTCGTTGCCTATTGACTCTTTAGTTTCAAATGCCGAAATTAACATTCCTGATAATACAGCACGAGATAATCAAGAAGGGGATGCAACTGAAAACAATGCTGAGTCTACTCCTGTAGTAATTGTTCAAGAAGTTGAAGTTGCTCCTGACGAAAACCCTGATGTAGAAGAAACACCAGCAGAATTTGAAATTCCTCCTGTTGAAGCTCCTGAAGTAATTGAAAATTTAAATACAAGTACGGATGATTCATCAGATTCTAATTCGAAAACAGAAGAATCAATAACAGAAGGTGCAACACCTACTTTAAATTTTGATATAAATGTACAACATGTTGACTTAACAGATAGTACTACAAGTTCAAAGTTAACTGTTGAAGGTGGAGGTGGTGTCTCTTATGATAATATTTATCCTGATACAAATGATACTGCTGATAGAGCTTCAATTATCAAGCAAACAGATGCAGAGATTATCGATTATTCTAATATTTCTAATGTTCAAGCAAGTAGTGTTGTAATAAATGCTGATAGTAGTGATTATTTTTCTTCAGATATTGTTTCAAGAACAATTATTTTAAATCCAGAACAGCCAGAGGGATATGCAATTGAAAAAATCACTTTGAGTTCTTCTCATGATATTGATGGTTTTGTTGCAGCTTATGGTACTGTAGTAAATCAACAATGGGTTGTGCAAAAAGACAACCCTGATACAGAAGAGATTGATGGATTTACTTATGATTCAACAGGAAATATTCAAGTATCATTCTCTTTAAATAGAACTCAAACAAACCCAAATTTTGAAGTAAATGTTGAAGCTGAATCGGTTTTTAATATATTAAATGTTTCTGAAGAAAATAGAGCAACTATAGAAGTTCCAGTGGAAACTACACTTACATATGAAAAAGCTTATGGAGTAAATATCAAAGAGGTTGAAAATATTAATGACCCTGATGAATACTTTTTTGAATCTTTTACAAACTCAATTGGAGAGGTTGTTGATTCAGGATTTGTAATAACTACAAATATCAATGACAATATAATTTATGGTTCTAAGGAAGTAGAAAATACAATTAATGGTGGCCTTGCAAACGACACAATTACAACTGGTATTGCCAATGACACTATATTAGCAAATGAAGGTAATGATACTATTGTTTCAGGTTTAGGTGATGACTTAGTAGATGGTGGAGAAGGAAATGATACTTTAGATTTCTCTTCTATTGATAATCAGAACAATATAGGAATTGATGCAAACTTAATTAATGGAACAGTAGAAGGAGATGGTTTAGATACTATTTCTAATATTGAAAATATTACAGGTACACAAGATAACGATATATTAACTGGTAATTCTGAGGTTAATATCTTAAAAGGTGAAAATGGAGTAGATACTCTGTTTGGTAATGAAGGAGATGACACTTTAGAAGGTGGAGCCCAAGATGACACTTTAGAAGGTGGTTTAGGGGAAGATGTTCTAAAAGGTGATTCTGGAAATGATACGGTAAGTTATGAAAGAGCAAATGGTTCTGTAACTGTAAATTTAGAAGATGATGCAAATAGTCCAGGACTTGGAAGCGCAAGTGGAGCAGATGGAGTAGATACTCTATCGGATTTTGAAAATATTATCGGTTCAAACTATGATGATACAATCAATGGAGATGGTTCTGCAAATATTTTAACAACACTAGATGGAAATGATTATATAACAGGTGGTACAGGAAACGATACTATTGATGGTGGAGATGGTATTGATACTATTGATTTTAGTGCTTCAGGTTCTACTCAAGAGGTTGATTTATCTATAAATAGAGCAAAAGGTGGAGAAGGTACTGATAGATTATTTAATATTGAAAATGTAATAGGTACAAGTTTTGATGATGAAATAATTGGTGATGATAAAAGTAATCTTCTTAATGGTGGTGAAGGAGATGATACTATAGATGGTGGTCTTGGAAATGATACTCTTTTAGGTGGAATAGATGATGACATTTTAAGTGGTGGATTAGGTGATGATACTATAGATGGTGGTCTAGGTGAAGATTATGCTGATTATAGTAGCGTTACAAGTAATACTCAAAAGGGTGTAGAGGTATCTTTACTTGAAACTACTGCACAAGATACAGTAAATGCTGGAAATGATTTGCTTATTGATATTGAAAATTTAATTGGTTCTGCTTTTAATGATACTCTAATTGGAGATGCAAATAATAACTCTATTTTGTCTGGAACAGGAAACGATACAATTATTTCAGGGGGAAGTGCAACTTCTGGAAATGATTATGTTGATGGGGGAAGTGGTGATGATTTACTAAGCTTCTCAACTTCAGCGGAAGTTATCAATGTTGATTTAGGCATTAGTGACGTACAGACTACAGGAAATGGTGATATTCAAATACGAAATATTGAGGATTTAGAGGGTGGTTCAAATAATGATACTCTTTTAGGTAACTCAAGTAGCAATGAATTGTATGGACTTGCTGGAAATGATTTCTTAGATGGAAAAGAAGGAAATGATACTCTCTTTGGTGGCTTAGGAAATGATAAGTTAGATGGAGGAATTGGTGTAGACTCTATCTTTGGTGAAGATGGAGATGATGTTTTAATTGGTGGACTTGGAAATGACATCTTAGATGGTGGAACTGATATAAATGGAGATACTGTTGATTATGAAGAATCAGATGATGCGGTTATATTAACTCTTGCAGAAACAAATAATGATGCTTCTGCTTTTGTTGGAGTAGAAGTTGATACTATAAGAAA
Organism: uncultured Campylobacterales bacterium; assembly: GCA_947494995.1. Taxonomy (GTDB): domain Bacteria; phylum Campylobacterota; class Campylobacteria; order Campylobacterales; family Arcobacteraceae; genus Halarcobacter. The sequence goes on from CANLWY010000009.1 coordinate 55,296, forward strand.
TATAGAGAATATTGAAGGTTCAAGATATAACGATACTCTAGGTGGTAATAGTGATAACAATACATTAGATGGAAATCAAGGAAATGATACCTTAATAGCAAGTGATGGAAATGACTTATTAATTGGTGGTGAAGGAAATGACACGATTGATTATAGTGCTAGAAATAATAGTATTGAGCTTACTTTAAGTGATAGTAATCAAGCGGATTTATTTGAAAATGGTATTGCCAAAGATAAGATTTATAGAGTTGAAAATGTAATAGGTTCTACTAACGATGATGCTATTACAGGTAATAGTGATGATAATATATTAAAAGGACAAGAGGGTAATGATACTCTATTAGGAGCTCTTGGAAATGATACTTTAGAAGGTAATCAAGGAGATGATGTTCTTAATGGAGAAGAAGGAGATGATACTTTATTAGGTGGATTAGATAACGATACTTTAATAAGTGGTGCTGGAAATGACCTATTTGATGGTGGAACAGGGGTTGATACTATAGATTTCTCATCTGCAACTATTACTGGTGTAAATGTAGATTTAAGTAGTTCTGGTATTCAAGAAGTTAGTGGCACTGAAGGTTATGATAGGATTTTAAATATTGAAAATATTATAGGTTCCACTTTTGCAGATACTTTAGTTGGAAATGCTGAAGATAATATCATTGATTCAGGAATAGGTAATGATATTTTAAAAGGAAAAGCTGGAAATGATGAACTAATTGCTGGTTTAGGAAATGATACCTTAGAAGGTGGTGCAGGAGATGATATTCTTAATGGTGGAGATGGTTTAGATACTGCTGATTTCTCAGAAGCTACTCAAAGCGTAAATATTGATTTAAGTGCTACAGGAAGTGTTGATATTGGTGCAGGTTTAGGTCAAGATACTTTTATCTCTATTGAAGGTGCAATTGGTGGTGCATATGATGATACAATAGTTGGTACTAATGGTGCAAATAATATTGTAGGTGGTGATGGAAATGATACTTTAATCAGTATGGGTGTTGATGATATTACAAATGGTAATGTTGACACTATAGATGGAGGAAATGGAACTGATTTAATTAGTTTTGGTTTTACTTCAGATGATATTGCTTTAGACCTTTCAAATAGTGCAGAACAAGCTACTGGTGGTGCTGGTAGAATAATTGTTAGCAATGTAGAAAATATTGATGGAAGTTTTGGAAATGATACTTTAACTGGAAATGATGAAGATAATACGCTTAAAGGTGGTTTTGGTTCAGATACTTTAGTTGGTACAGAAGGAAACGATACTTTAGATGGGGGTAAAAACTCTGATTCTCATAGAATTAGTATCAATGGAGCAAGTTCTGCTTCAATATATACAATTATTATAGGAGCTATTACTCTATCTACAGCAGCGGCAGCAGATGATGTAATGCTAGATGATATTGTTAGTCAATTTAATGCTCAAAATAGTGATGGAAGTTTAGGCGTAATGCTAAGAGATGGAAATGAGTTATTACTTCAAACTACTCAAACTGTAACATTACCAAATGGCGACTTTATTGATACTCCTTCTACTTTTATTGATACAGTTGATTATTCTTCTTTTTCAACAGAATCAGTAGATGTAGATATGATAGCGGGAACTGTCGATGTTTCAGATGGTTCACAAGATAGAATTATTGATATAGAAAGAGTAGTTGGATCTCAAACAGATGATAATATTGTAGGTGATACAAATAATAATATCTTAGAAGGTCAAGCAGGGAATGATATTATTAGTGGTGGAGAAGGAAATGACACTATTTTAGGAGAAGATGGAAGCGATACTTTATATGGTGGGGCTGGAAATGATTCTATAAGTGGTGGAAATGATAATGATATTTTATTTGGAGAAGCAGGGGATGATTCTCTTTCTGGGGGATTAGGTAAGGATACACTTTCAGGCGGTGCAGGAGATGATATTGTTGAAGGTGGGAGTAATGATGATACTATTATTGCTTCTTTTCAGGATAGTGCAGAAGATGCAGATAATATAAACGATACCATAGATGCAGGAGAGTTAGGTGAAACTATAGGTGATACAATTGACTATAGTGGAACAGACTTTACAAATCATAAGATAACAGCAGATTTAACAGCAGGAACAATTGCAGTTGATGGTGGAGATAGTGACCTTGTGTCAAATGTAGAGAATATTATAGGTACAGATTATAATGATTCTAACAATACAACAATAGAAGATATTATTACAGGTACAAGTGAAGCAAATATCATAGATGGAAAAGCTGGGGATGACTCACTTTTAGGTGAGCAAGGTAATGATACAATTTATGGTGGTGCAGGATATGACACAATTTTGGGTGCAGATGATTCTGATTCATTATATGGAAACTCAGGAAACGACTATTTAGATGGTGGTTCTGGTGATGATTATATTGATGGTGGACTAAATAATGATACTTTAAAAGGTGGTTCAGGTACTAATATCTTAGTAGGTGGAAATGGAGTTGATACAGTAGATTATAGTGGTTCAAAAGCAATAGATGTTGATTTATCTTTATCTTCATCTCAAAATGTATTTAAAGATAATACAGCAAATGATAGTATCAGTGAAATTGAGAATGTAATAGGTTCTGATTTATCTGATACAATAAAAGGTAATAACCAAAATAACTCACTATTTGGTGGGGCTGAAGATGATACTTTATATGCTAGTGAAGGTGATGATACTTTAGATGGTGGAACCAATGGAATAAATGGGGATACGGCTGATTACTCAAATCAAGCGCAAAATATAGTTCTTACAACAGCATCTGGGACAAGAGATTATTCTGTTACAAAAAATAGTGGAACGGATAGTTTAATTGATATTGAAAATATAAGAGGTTCAAATCTTGATGATACTATGATAGGGGATAGCCTAAATGATACTTTTCATGGTGGAGAAGGAAATGATTTACTTAGAGGAAATGCAGGAGAAGATACTCTTTATGGTGAAGGTGATAATGACACTATAGATGGTGGAGCTGATAATGACTTATTATTAGGTGGAAGTGGAAATGATACTTTTATATCTTCAATAGCTGATGGAAGTGATATTATAGATGGAGGAGATGACCTAGATACTATTGATTATAGTGCTGAGACTAACAGTATTGATGTTACTTTAAATGGAAGTAGTGATACTTTTGTAAACATTAATTCAACTCCAAATGATCAAATTAAAAACGTAGAAAATATTATATCAGGTAGTGCAAACGATACTTTAATAGGTGACTCTTTAGATAATACATTTATTGCAAATGCAGGGAATGATACTCTAAGTGGAGCAGGTGGAAATGACTATTTAGATGGAGGAAATGAAGCAGATTCTTCAAGAGGAAGTGACTGGGTTGATTATTCAACTGCTACTTCAACAGGAATTACAGTAGATTTAAATAAAACAAATGCTCAAACTATTAGTGCTACAGAAGGTAATGATACTTTAGTAAATATTGAAAATGTTAAAGGTTCAATTTTTGATGATACTTTAATAGGAGATGATGGGGATAATACTCTTGAAGGTGGAGAAGGTGATGACACTTTAAAAGGAAACGCAGGGGATGATTCTTTTATAGGTGGAAATGGTCTTGATACTGTTGATTATAGTGATGTTACTCAAAAACTTGTAATTGATATGGCATCTTTACCTACAACTGAAATTGCACCTGGGCAAGGAATTGATACATATGATTCAATTGAAGGTATTATTGGTGGAACAAATGATGATACTTTAACTGGAACTGCTGATGCAAATGTATTAGCAGGTTCAGCAGGAAATGATACTCTAACAGGAAATGGTGGAGATGATACTTTAGATGGAGGAGAAGGAACAGAAGATTTAGTTAATTTCTCTTATAGTTCAAATGATATTGTCTTAGACCTTTCTTTAGGGGATGCAGTTCAATCTACAACTGAAGGTAATTTAATAGTTAAAAACATTGAAAATATCCAAGGTGGTAGTGGAAATGATATTTTAACTGGAAATAGTGAAGAGAATACTATCTCAGGTGGTTTAGGAAATGATACTCTATTTGGAAAATCAAATAATAACCTTTTAGATGGTGAAGGTGGGATCGATACTGCTGATTACTCAGGGATCTCTACTAGTGTTGGAATAGATGCAAATATGAATACAGGTTTAGTTGAGTATAACTTAACTTCACAAGATACATTAGTAAATATTGAAAATATTAGAGGTACTAAAAATAGTGATACTATTGTAGGAAATACAAGCGATAATGTAGTAAACATTTTTGAAGGTATGGGTGGTTCTGATGTGATTTCAGGAGGTTCTGGAAATGATACAATTTATGGGGCACAAAATGGTAATGATTTATCAAGTACTGATTTAGCTGATACTCTTAGTGGTGGAGCTGGAGATGATGTAATCAATGGACAAACTGGAGATGATACTTTAAGTGGAGATAGTGGTGCAGATACTCTAAATGGTGGAGAGGGAAGTGATACTGCTAATTATTCTTATTTAGATGCAGGTTCAAATGCAGTAACAGTAGATTTCACGACAAATACAGCAAATGATTCTACTGATACTGATACTTTAAGTAGTATAGAAAATGCAATAGGTAGTACAAATAATGATAGTTTTATTATGGATTCTTCAACTACTACAGCTAATAGAATTGATGGTAGAACAGGTGTTGATACTTTAGATTATTCTGATTATATTAATTCAATTACAGTAAATTTGGATAATAATAATGATAATACTGATGGAGTAAATGGTACTGTTGTTTCAGGAGCAGATACTGATACTGTACTAAACATAGAGAATCTTACAGCTGGGACAAATGATGATATTATTACTGGGTCTTTTTTTGATAATTCACTATTTGGAAATACAGGAAATGATACTTTCTTTTCAAGTTCAGGAAATGATACTTTAAATGGTGGAACAAATACCGCAACAGGAGATACTGCTGATTATTCAAATGCTTCTTCAGGAATAGTAGTTTCGGGTGGAAATAGTGTAGATAAAACTACTGGAGGAACTGATACTCTAATTGATATTGAAAAAATTGAAGGTACAAACTTCTTAGATATTATGACAGGTGGTTCATCTAGTGATATATTTTATGGAGGAGAAGGAAATGATACCTTAAGAGGTGAAGATGGAGCTGATACTTTATATGGGGATGAACACAATGATATTATAAGTGGTGGAGCTGACAATGATACTATTTATGGTGGAACTGGAACAGATACTGTTGATTATAGTAGTAGAAATGAGAGTATAACTCTTACTTTAAATTCAAGCTCTGGAACTGCTTCAATTGGTATATCAGGTGAAGAAGATACTTTATATGAAGTAGAAAATGTATCAGGTTCTACTGTTGCAGATAATATTACTGGTGATGAAAATGCAAATGTTTTAGAAGGAAATGCAGGAGCAGATAACTTAAATGGTGGGGCTGGAGTTGATACTATTAGAGGTGGAGCCAATAATGATATTATAGATGGTGGAGCTGATGGAGACTATATTTATGGTGATAGTGGTGATGATACTATAAATGGAGCTGATTTCTCAGGAGATATTATAGATGGTGGAGATAATACTTCTGTTGGTGATACAATTGATTATAGCTCTTTATCAAATGGTATAGAATTAACCTTGTCTGAATCAAATTCAAGTGACTCAAATGTAACTGTAAATGGTATACCTGCAAATCATAAAATTATAAATATAGAGAATGTAATAGGTACAGGTTCTATAGATATAATAACAGGAAATAGTGAGAATAATACTCTTCAAGGAAGAAATGGTGATGATACCCTAATTGGTGGTGATGGATTAGATTATTTATCTGGTGGAAATGATAATGACTCTATTGAAGGTGGAGCTGGAAATGATACTCTGCATGGAGATGATGGTGACGATATACTTAAAGGTGGAGCGGGAGATGATTCACTTATAGGTGGAGCTGGAAATGATACTGCTGATTTCTCTGATGCAAATGCTAGTATTACAGTAGATTTAGCAAGTCCTGCACCTATAGGAGCTGGTCTTGGAAGTGATACTTTTGATTCTATAGAGGGTGTTATTGGAGGTATTTATGATGATGTACTTAGAGGTACAACAGGTCAAAATACACTAATTGGTGGAGCTGGGAATGATACTTTATATGGATTAGGTTCTTCTGGTGATGCGGATTTCTTAGATGGTGGAGCTGGTGATGAAGATTTTGTAAGTTTTGATTATGCTATTCCTGCTTCTGGGGGTGTTACTGTTGATTTAAGTAATACAAATGCCCAAAATACAGATGGTGACTTAACAGATGATTTAATCATAAGAAATATAGAAAATGTAGAAGGTGGAGCTGGTAATGATGTAATTACTGGTAATGCTTCTGATAATACAATAAATGCACTTGACGGAAATGATATTATTAATGGAAGTGGAGGAAGTGACACTATTGATGGTGGTGCTGATACTACTGGTGATACAGTTAACTACTCTTCTTTAGCTTCTGGAATTACAGTAAATGCTACGGGTGTAGGCTCATATACAGTTACAAAAACAGATGGTATTGATACTCTTACAAATATAGAAAATATTACAGCCTCTGGACAAGATGACAGTTTAATTGGAGATGGTTCTAATAATACTTTTTATGGTGGAGCTGGAAATGATTATTTAGATGGTGCTGGTGGAGATGACTCTTTATATGGAGAAACTGGTAACGACACTATAAGAGGTGGAACTGGAAACGACCATATTGATGGTGGAGATGACACAGATACTGTTGATTATAGTTATATTTTAGATGGTGATACTACACCAAATACTGGTGGAGTACAGTTAACTTTAAATGGTTCTACTCAAACAAATGCAACTATTGATTCTGATAACAGTGGTACTTTTGGTGGTTCTGATGAGATAGATGAAATAGTAAATATAGAGAATGTTATAGGTTCTCAAAACAATGATAGTATAACAGGTGATTCAAATATAAATACTATTGTTGGTGAAGATGGTAATGATACATTAACTGGTGCGGGAGGTGCTGATAGACTTGAAGGTGGAACTGGAAATGATACTTTACAAGGTGATGCAGGAGCAGATAGTTTATATGGAAATGAGGGTAATGATACATTTATTCAAACTGCTACATTAAATGATACAACAGGTGATATTATAAATGGTGGAGCTGATATTGATACAGTTGATTATAGTAATGTTGGTGCATATATAAATGTCAATTTAAATGATACAAACCCTGCAAATGTATACTTAAATGGAAGTATAACAGCTGATCACCAAGTTCAAAATGTAGAAAATATTACTGGTACTATTTTAAATGATACTATAGAGGGAAATGTTTTTGATAATGTTTTAGATGGACATGATGGAACAGGAGATACTATCTCTTATGAAAATACTAACTCTTCTGTAGTTGTAAATCTTGGAGGAGAATTAACTACTCCTGATTTAAATTTAGACTCAACAACTGAAAGTACTATCTTAGCAAATAGTGGTACAGGAGCATTAGCAGGTACAGATACTTTATTAAACTTTGAAAATATTATAGGTACAGCAAATGCAGATACTCTTATTGGTAATTCAGGTGTAAATACTATAAATGGTGGAGCAGGAGATGACTTACTTCTTGGGGGTGCAGGAAGTGATAGTTTAATTGGAGGAATAGGTGAAGATACTGTATCTTATGCATTAGAAGCTTCAGTTGATGCTTCTATTAGAGATGCAAGAGGTGAAGTTGGAGTTGATACTGATCAATTCACAGGTATAGAGAATATTATAGGTTCTACTGGTGATGATATTATAGAAGGAGATTCTTCAAATAATACATTAATTGGTGGAGCAGGAGAAGATACTTTATCTTATGAAGATGCAAACTCTTCTGATAGTACAGGTGTAACTGTAACGCTATCAGATAGCGCAACACCTTACATAATTGATACAATAAACGATGGAACTGACACAATAAGTGGATTTGAAAATATTTTAGGCTCAATTAAAAATGATATTTTATCTGGTAACAGTCAAGACAATACAATATCTGGTGCTACAGGTGATGATACACTTTCTGGAGGAGCAGGAGTTGATGAGTTAAATGGTGGTACTGGAAATGATACTTTTTTAATAAAAACTGCTGATATAGATAACTCAATTGATGTGATTAATGGTGATGGAAATACAGATACTTTAGATTATACAGGTATTGGAAACTCTCATTATATAAATGTAAACTTATCAACAACTACAGCGCAGATTTTACAGAATGGTACAAATTCATTAGAAGATACAGATACTATAAATAATATAGAAAATGTTAATGGAAGTTCTTCAGGTGATATAATAACTGGTGATAATATAGATAATGAATTAAATGGTATGGCAGGAGATGACCAGTTAAATGGTGCAGCAGGAGCAGATACTATAGATGGTGGTGCTGGAGCAGATACCATAGACGGTGGTGCAGGAGCAGATATCATAAATGGTGGAACTGAAGATGATATTATAGATGGTGGAGCTGATGCAGATATTCTTTCAGGAGAAGAGGGAGATGACACATTTATTCAAAGGGATGGTGAAACTACTGGAGATGTTATAAATGGAGCTTCTCATGCTACTTTAGGAGATACAGTTGATTATAGTAATTTTAACTCTAGTTTAGAAATAAATCTAAATAATACTAATGATGTTAAGGTGAGTGGAGTTAATGATCATCAAATTGTAAATGTTGAAAATATCACAGGTTCAACTGTGGATGATATTATAACTGGAAATAATCAAGTTAATACTATTTTAGGTGGAGATGGTGATGATACTATAGACGGTGGGCTAGGAGCTGATTATTTAGATGGACAAGGTTCAACTGCTATAGGAAATAAATTAACTTATTCTTCTCTTGCACAATCAGTAAGAGTAGATTTAACTACAAATAGTGCAATCACAGATTTAGATGCAGATGGTTTTACTTATGATGGAAGCGGAAATAACACAGATGTAGATGATGAACAAGATACTATCTTAAATTTCAAAACTGTAGAAGGTTCTACAAATAATGACATTTTAATTGCTAGTAATAGCGGGAACTCTTTACTTGGAAATATTGGTAATGATACTTTAACAGGTGGAACAGCAGCTGATTATTTAGAAGGTGGAGCAAACCTTGATACATTTATTCTAGGAAATAATAATGGTATAAATGGTGCAGATACTATAGATGGAGGTACAGGAAGAGATACAGCTGATTATAGTGGTATTACAGATACATCTAGAAGTATAAGCGTTGAACTTGAAGGTTCTGAAGTTAAAACTGTAACGATAAATGGTGCAGATAATGATACTTTAACAAATGTTGAAAATGTTATAGGTGGTTCAGGTAATGACAATATCATTGGAGATGGAGGTATAAATACTCTTGAAGGTGGTATTGGAAATGATTTCTTAGATGGTGCAGATGGGAAAGATGTTCTAAGAGGTGGAGATGGTATTGATAATATCCTTGGTGGAGATAAAGAGGATACTATATATGGTGATGCTGGAAATGATGATCTAAAAGGAGAAAATGATGCTGATTCACTTTTTGGAGGAGCAGGTGATGATACTTTAGCAGGTGGTGAAGGGATTGACTACTTAGATGGTGGAACACATGATAGTGTTGGAGATAGTATAGATTTCTCAACGGAAAGTGGAAAACTTGATATTAACCTAAGAGATGTAGATATAAATGGTTTTGCACAAGCCCAGCTTGATAATGTAGGTGATGACTTCTTAAAAGATATAGAGAATATTAAAGCTACAAACCAAGATGATTATGTTGGTGGTAATGAATCAATCAATACAATTTTAGCTCTAAATGGTAATGATGTAATAGTTGGAGATGACGGAGCTGACCACTTAGAAGGTGGAGATGGTGATGATACATTTAAAGCTGGTGTAGATACAAATGGTGATAAAGTTCTAGAAGATGCAAATGATGGTGCCGATATCATAGATGGTGGCAATAACATTGACACAGTTGATTATTCGAATATTTCAAAATCTATTGATGTTACATTAAATGGTTCTACTGATACAACAGTTTCAATAGCAGACTATGACAATGATACTATTAGAAATATAGAAAATGTTATAGGTTCTAGTGTTAATGATACAATCTCTGGTGATAGTGGAGTAAATACTCTTGATGGTAGTGCAGGAGATGATACTCTTTATGGTGCAGCAGGAAATGATACTTTAATTGGCGGAACTGGTGTTGATACAGCAGATTATACAAATGCAGGTGGATTAGTAATTGCAGATTTAAGTGTAGCAAATGCTGAGGTAAGTGCAGATGGGGATGGTTCTAGTGATAATTTAATTGATATTGAAAAAATTATTGGTTCTTCTTATGGGGATACTTTAGATGGTTTTGATAATGCAGATACTCTTTATGGTGGAGCTGGAAGTGATACTATTTCAGGTGAAAAAGGTGCTGATGATTTAAGAGGTTATGGACTAAGTTCAGGAAGTGATTCTGATATTGATACTGTTTCATATGCTTATGTAGCTAGTGCAGATGAGGTAAATGTAGATTTAGCTGCTGGAACAGCAATTGTAAATGTTTCAGGAGATACTACAGATAGTGATACTTTAAGTGGTTTTGAAAATGTTATAGGTGGAGCAGGAGATGATACTATAGGAGGTTCATCTATTGCAAATGTTATAAAAGCTGGAAGTGGAAATGATACTATAACTGGGCAAGAAGGTGATGATGATCTTCAAGGTGAAGCTGGAAATGATACTTTTATTGCTACTGGGGTAAATGATGGAATTGATTCTATAGATGGTGGAGGAGATTCAGATACAGTTGACTATTCAATTCTAGGAGTAGGTAATGAGATTACTCTTACTCTTGCAGAAACGGGAAATACAAATCAAATCACAATTGCTGGAAGCGGTGATGCTGATAATATAAAAGATGTTGAAAATGTAATAGCTTCGCAAGGTATTGATACTATTACTGGTAATAGTGGCGTGAATACTATTTATGGACAAGATGGAAATGATATAGTTGATGGTAAAGCAGGAAATGACTCTTTATTTGGAGAAGAGGGAGATGATACTTTAAAAGGTGGATTAGGTGATGACTATATTCATGGTGGAAATAATACAGCTATTGGTGATACAGTAGATTATTCTGATGCAAGCTCTAGTGTAAATATAGATATGTCAGGTAGCTCTGTAAATGTAGGTGCAGGACTTGGAACAGATACTTTAGTTGATATTGAAAATGCTTTAGGTTCTGATTATGATGATACTTTTGTTACAGATGAAACTTCAAATAATAGATTTTATGGTGGAAATCATCAAACAGTAGGTGATACTGTTGATTACTCTTCAAGACTAACAGATGCAAATGATAAGATTGTTGCAGATTTAACTAGTGGAAATGTAGATGTTTATAATGATGGAACTACAACTATAGATGCAACAGATACTTTATATGATATAGAAAATATTACAGCTTCAAGTGGTGATGATACTATTGATGGAGATTCAAATGTAAATACTATTTTTGGATTATCAGGAAATGATACCATTTTAGGTGGAGCTGGAAATGATTATCTTGATGCAGGAATAGGTTTAGATGATAGAGTAGATTACTCATATAGTGGAACAACTCCTGTTACAATTAACCTTCAAAATGGAACTGGTGTTGTAAGTGGAAGTGATAGTGACACTTTAGTTGGCTTTGAAAATGTAACTGGTACAGATGGTAATGATACAATTATTCTAAAAACAGATTCTGGAAATCGTGAACTTATTGAAAATGAGATAGATGGAGGTACTGGAACATCTGATACTGTAAGTTATGAGAATTATTCAGAGGATTTAACTATAAATATGGGTGCAGGAGCAGCTGCTACAGGTGATAATGATATTCTTACAAATATCGAGAATGTAAAAGGTGGTACAGGAAATGATACCTTCTTAACAAATGTTGCAGTTGCAAACCATTTTGATGGAAATGATGGTGTAGATACTTTAGATTTCAGTTCAATTACGGAAACAATTGATGTAACTTTAAATGGTGCAACTCAAACAACAATTGATTTTGGAGGAGTACAACCTTCAGACACAGCTGTAAATATTGAAAATATTACAGGTGGTAGTAATAATGACACTATTATTGGTGATAATGAAAATAATATATTCTATGGAAATGCAGGTGAAGATACATTAAATGGTGTTGATGGAGATGATACTTTATTAGGTGGAGCTGATAATGATTCTTTAATAGGTGGAGCAGGACTTGACTCTATTGAAGGTGGAGCTGGAAATGATAATATTGAAGGTGGGTCTGATAAAGATATTATTTATGGAGATGATTCTGCTAATACTCTAAGTGGTGATGATATTATTGATGCTGGAACAGGAAATGATACTGTTTATGGTGGACAAGGAAATGACTCTATTGAGGGTAATGCCAATGATGATAAGCTTATTGGTGGTTTAGGAGTAGATATCATAAATGGTGGAACTGGAACTGATATAATTTATGGTGATGATGAGACAAATCAAGGAAATGATGCAGGTTCAGGAGATACATTAAGTGGTGGTCTTGGAAATGATAAGCTTTATGGTGGATTTGGAGATGATACTCTAGCAGGAAATGAAAATGATGACGAAATCTATGGTGGAGCAGGAACGGATACTGTTGATTATAGAACAGCAACATCAGGAGTTACTGTAGATTTAGGAAATGATGGTTCTACTTCTCAAAATGTAGGTGGAGGACAAGGACTAGATAAAATTACAGAAGTTGAAAATGTATTAGGTTCAAGTTTTGATGATACATTCTATGCAGATATAGCTTCTAATAATAGATTTGATGGTGGAACAAACGCTGGAGTTGAGACTAATTCAGATGAAATAAATGGTGATACTGTTGATTATAGTGATAAATTAGACCAATCAGGAGATAGTGTTGTTATCGACTTAACAAATGCAACAGCAACAGCAACTGTATATGATGCTAGTACAACTATAACAACTACAGATACTTTAGTAAACATTGAAAATATCACAGGAACTTCAGGAAATGATGAAATCACTGGTAGTGCAGAGAATAATACTCTAAAAGGAATGGCTGGGAATGATACTCTTCAAGGTGGAGATGGAAATGATACTTTAGATGGTGGAGCAGGAATTGATAAAGCTATCTATACATATGCAGGAAGTTCAGTAAATATTGACCTTGATAGTGAAACAGCTGTTGTAAATGGAACAGATAGTGATACTTTAATTGATATAGAAAATATTGATGGTTCGGCATATGATGATAAAATCATTATGAAAGCTGGAGACAATCCAAATGTTATTGATGGAGCAGGTGGAGAAGATACTGTTTCATATGAAAAATATACTACTAATGTTACTGTTGATTTAGGAGATAACACATCTCAAACTGTAACGGGTGCTGATAATGATACATTATTAAATATAGAAAATCTTATTGGTGGTACTGGAGATGATACTTTCACAGGGTCTGATGGTATTGATAATAGTTTAGAAGGTTCACAAGGTGATGATAGCTTTATTGTTTCAAGTGGAAATGACTATATAGATGGTGGAAATGAAGATTCTGGTGCAAGAGGTAAAGATACAATTGATTATAGTTCTTTAACAGATGGTGATGCAGATATTTCTACTGGTGGATTAAATGTAACATTAAATGGTTCAAATGTAGTAAATCTTACGGTTGATTCTGATAATAACGGAACATTTGATGGTTCTGATAAAAGAGATGAAATCATAAATATTGAAAATGTAATAGGTACTCAAAATAGTGATACTATTATTGGTGATGATGCAGTAAATACACTTATTGGAAATGCAGGAAATGATATTATAGATGGTGGAATTGATGCTGATACACTTATTGGAGGAACTGGTGATGATACTTTTGAAGGTGGTGCTGGAAATTTTGATGATGTAATTTATGGTGGAAACTTTGATGGTGTAACTCATACAGATAGTGGAATAGATACTGTTGACTATAGTGCAGCGGTATCTTCTGTAACAGTAAACCTAAATGATGTATCAGGAAAAAGTGTAGTAGCAGGTGCAACTGGATATGGAGAAAGTATTGATCAAGGTTTAGATTCATTATTTGGGATAGAGAATGTTGTAGGTTCAACTTTAAGTGATAGTTTTGTAACTAGAGTAGGTGAGACAAATATAATTGATGGTGGCACAAATGGAGTTCAGGGTGATACTATTGATTATAGTACTAAAAATACAGCTGTTGATGTAACATTAAATGGTTCTACACTTACAAATGTAGTTATTACAGGCGATAGTGATGACCAAATTCAAAGTATCGAAAATGTTATAGGAAGTAGTGTTGCAGATAATATTTTTGGAGATAACCAAGTAAACACATTAGATGGTGATGCTGGAGATGATATCTTATCAGGTGGTTTAGGAAACGATACTATTATTGGTGGAAGTGGGACAAATACTGTTTCATATGCATATTCAACTTCTAGTGGTGTAACTGTTGATTTAGCATTAGGAACAGGTGTTATAACTGCTTCAGATAGTGATATTTTAACTCAAGTTCAAAATGTAATTGGTACAGATTTTGTAGATGAAATTACAGGAAACAGTGAAGTAAATATTTTATCTGGAGGAACTGGAAATGATACTTTCTATAGTTCAGGAAGCAATGACCAAATAAATGGTGGCGATGACAATGACACTATGGATTATAGTAATAGTACAGGAAATAAAATCCTAGTTGATTTAAGTTCAAGTTCAAATGTAATAGTTGATGAAGCAAGTGGTGATTTTTCAACACCAATTTATACGGATTCATTAACAGATATTGAAAATATTGCTGGAAGTAACAATGATGATACTATAACAGGAAATGCAAGTGTAAACACATTATCTGGAAATGATGGAGCAGATACTTTAAATGGTCATGGTGGAGCAGATGTTATAAATGCAGGTGCAAATGACGATTTAATTATAATGTCAAATGAAACACATACTATAGGTGATGATATAGATGGAGAATCAGGTTTTGATACTATAGATTATCAAGGTTTTACAACTGATGGTCTAACTATTAATATGGCTGGTACAACAGATGTTGATGTTACTGTTGGAGCAACTGCTAATCATCATACTTTTACTGGTATTGAAAATATTATTGCAACAAATCAAATTGATAGTATAACAGCTGATGAAAGTTCAAATAAAATCATAGGTATGCAAGGTAATGATAGTATTGCTGGACAAGGTGGAAACGATATTCTTTATGGTGGAAATGAAGCAAATAATCTAGCATCAAGTGGAAATGATACTCTTGATGGTCAAAATGGAGATGACACTCTTTATGGTGGAGATGGCTTAGATAGACTAATTGGTGGAGATGGGAAAGATGTCCTTTATGGAGATGAGGGAGATGACTCTTTACTAGGTGAAGCCGGAGATGATACTATCTTTGGTGGAGCTGATAATGATAATATCAAAGGTGGTCTTGGTGCTGATGAAATGTCGGGTAATGCAGGAAATGATACATTTACTTTCCAAAGATCAGATGTTGATGATGACATTATCTATGGTGGTGATAGTACTACTGACAGTGGAATAGATACAGTTGATTACTCTCAATCATTTAATGGTATGACAATTACTCTTGGTGAAGGTGATGCACAAGGTATTGCAACTTCTGCTGACCAAGGTACAGATTCAATTTATGGTATAGAGAATGTTATAGGTTCTGATACTGATGTTTATTCTGATAATATTACAGGAAATAGCGAAGTAAATACTTTAAGTGGTCTTGCTGGGGATGATACTATGTATGGACTAGCTGGAGAAGATACCTTATTTGGTGGAGCAGATGATGATGAACTTCATGGTGGGAATGATTCTGATTCTATTGATGGTGGAACTGGGGATGATAAAATTTATGGTGATGCAGCTGCCGATAATCTAACAGGTGGAACTGGAAATGATACTTTCTTCTTAGGTGCTAATGATGGTTTAGATGTAATAGATGGAAATGAAGATAATGATACTTTAGATTATTCATCTATTACAACTGGAACTCCTGAAACTGATGGTATTGTAGTAAGTTTGGAAGGTTCAACTCAAACAACAGTTACTATAAATTCAGTTGACCAAGACCAAATCTCAAATATTGAAAATGTAGTAGGTACTTCTAATAATGATACATTTACAGGTGATGCAGGAGATAATACACTAACAGGTGGAGCAGGAACTGATGAAGTAAGATATGATTATGCAACATTAGGTGTAAGTGTAGATCTAGAAGCTGGAACTACAACAGAAGATGCCGGAATTGATACCTTAAGTAGTATTGAGAATGTTTTAGGTTCTAGTCACGATGATACTTTTGTAACTGCAAGTGGAGTATCAAATGTTATTGATGGTGCAGGTCATAGTGATGGTGATACTATTGATTACAGTTCAAGAAATAATTCAATTAATGTAACACTAAATGGTTCAACATTAGAAACAGTTACTGTAACTGGTGATAATAATGACCAAATTAGAAATATAGAACATGTTACTGGTTCAACTAATAATGATGATATTACGGGAGATGGATTAGATAACACTTTACTTGGTATGGATGGTGCAGATGTTCTTTCTGGTAATGCAGGTGCAGATTATATAGATGGTGGAGCTGGAAATGATCAAATTACTGGTGGAACGGGTGCTGACAACTTACTAGGAGGAGCCGGTGATGATACTTTTGATGGTAATACTTTTGATGGAGATACTATTAATGGTGGTTCAAACACAACAGATGGTGATACAGTAGATTATTCAGCTATTGCAACACATGGTGTAACAGTTGATTTAGATACTACAAATGCAAGTACAGTAACAATAAATACTGTTACTCATACATTAGCTGATATAGAAAATGTAGTTGGTACGAATCAAAATGATGATATAACAGGTGATTCAAATAAAAATATTTTATCAGGGAATCAAGGTGTTGATACTATCTTAGGTGAAGAAGGAAATGATACTATTTATGGAGATGAAGGAGCTGATACTTTAAGAGGAGGATCTGACAATGATGTTATTTATGGTGGTGATGCACTAGATGATAATATGCTTGATAGTGATACTCTTTATGGAGATGCAGGGGCCGATACTCTTTATGCAGGTGATGGAGATGATGTCTTAATTGGTGGAATAGGAAATGACTCTTTATTTGGAGGAGATGGTTCTGATACAGTTGATTATAGTTCTTCTACTACTACTATTGATGCAACATCAACAACTTCAATTATTGTTGGTGGGACTGAGATAGATTTTAGAAGTAGTATAGAGAATGTAATAGGTTCAAATGTTGCTGGAACAGGAGATATTATTTCTGATGTTGATGCAAGTGCAACTTCAAATACTTTAATAGGTCTTGATGGAAATGATACTATTACTGAGGGTGCTGGGGATGATAGAGTTGAAGGTGGTGAAGGAAATGATACTATTTTTGCAGGTGCTGGAAATGATATTATTGATGGAGATGACACTGATGGATTAACAGTAAATGGTACTTCTGATACGTTAGATTTTACAAATCTATTAATTAGTGATGATACAGGTGATACAAGAGATGTATCAACTGAGAGTGGAAGTGATTTATATACTGGAGTTGAAATTGACCTTTCTATAACCACAGCCCAAAGAATTCATGCTGAGTTTGGAACAGATACTATTACAAATATAGAGAATGTAATAGGAACTGGAAAAGCTGATTATATTGCAGGTAATAATGAGGCAAATGAACTTGAAGGAAGGTCAGGAAATGACTATTTAATAGGTCTTGATGGTGCAGATAGTTTTAAAGGTGGAGATGGTCAAGATACTATTGACTTCTCTGCTGGTGGAGGTAGAGTTTTTGTTGATTTAACAAAAGAACAAACTTTAGGTGATGATACCTCTTATAGAGTTCAAGAAGATGGTTATGGAAATGGAAATAAAGAGTATGTTGATGGTGTAGAACATATTACAACTGGTGCAGGTGATGACACAGTTTATGGAGATGACCAGTCAAATAGTATCTTAACTGCTGCTGGAGATGATGTTATTAGAGGTGGAACAGCAGCTGATTATATTGATGGGGGAACACATGGAATAAATGGAGATACTGTTGATTTTTCTGATTTAGGAACTACAAAAGTTGTTGTTGATCTTGTAAATGAAACTGCACAATCAGGAAGTGATACTGACCAGATTATAAATATTGAAAATGTCATAGGTACAAGCGAAGACGATACCATTTATGGAGATGCAAATAATAATACTATTCAAAGTGGTTTAGGTAATGATTTAATCAAAGGATTAGATGGTGTAGATTATATTGATGGGGGAGCAGGTTCTGATACAGTAGATTTCTCTGATGGAACTCAAAAGATTGTTGTAAACTTAACAGACATTGCCGCAAATAGAGTTGTAAATGATGGATTTGGAAATAGTGAATATCTTAATGGTGTAGAAAATATAATAGGTACAAATTTAGCTGACACAATTTATGGAGATGCAGAAGATAATAAACTTGAAGGTGGACTTCAAGGGGATACTCTTTATGGAAATAGTGGTGATGATACTTTAGTTGGTGGAGATGGTGCCGATACTTTTAGAGCAGGTACAGGCAATGACATAATTTATGGAAATGCAGAAAATCCTACTAGTGCAGATAGTAGTAGAGATGTTATAGATTACTCTGATATAGCAACCTCAATGACTGTAGATTTAGATAATCAAACTGCAAGTGGAATAGGTCAAGGAATTGATACTCTTTATGATATTCAAGATGTTATAGGTTCACAAACTGATGATGATATAACTGGAACTCATGGAGTCGAAAACTCACTATTTGGAGCAAATGGAGATGATGTATTCCATGGAGGATTAGATAATGATGCCATTTATGGTGGAGTTGTAACTGCTGGAAGTCATATTGATAATGGAAGTGATACTGTAGATTATTCATATATAACTGCTGCAGATGGTAGAGCTATTGATGTTGACTTATCAAGGGATGACTCAAATGCAACTACAAATAATGAAGAAGAGATTAGAGTAATAGGAACTCCTACTTCTTTTGATTCATTAGAGGGAATTGAAAATGTAATTGGTACTCAAAATGATGATATTATCAAAGGTAGTAACTCTATAACTGAAGTTAATATTTTAGATGGAAATTTAGGAGATGATACCTTTTATTCTTCAAATGGTGTAGATAGTTTTATTGGTGGAGATGGTATTGATACATTAGATTTTACAAATAATGGTGGAGTTAGTGTACATGTAGATTTAGATCAAGATAAAACTATAGATGATGGATTTGGATATGAAGATTATATTGCAAATGATATTGAAGAGATTATTGGTTCTACAAATAATGATATTATAAGAGGTGATTCTGCAAACAATACATTAAAAGGTGGTCAAGGACTTGATCAGATCTTTGGTGGAAGTGGAAATGATAGTATTGATGGAAATGATGGAGTAGATACCTTAAAAGGTGAAGATGGAGAAGATACACTTCGTGGTGGAGCAGATGGTGACTCAATATATGGTGGAGCTGATAATGATATTATAGATGGAGAAGCAGGTGATGATACAATCTTCTTTGGAAGTGGAAATGATAATATTACAGGTGGAACAGGAGTTGATACTTTAACTTATGAAGAACAGATTATTACACGTTCAGGAATTACAGCAACATATAATGATATTGGAGCTTCAATTGATGTTGGAGTAGATGGCACTGATACTGTAACTGATCATATGGAAATATTAAAAGGTACAGGTCTTACGGATGTTATGACTGGGTACACAGGTACAGATAATGGAAATAGTTATAATGAATCTTTATTTGGACTTACTGGAGATGATACACTAAGTGGTGGTAGAGGAGATGACTATTTAGATGGAGGAGATGATAACACTGCAGATACTTTGATATTTACAGATGCACAAAATGGTGTAAAAGTTGACTTAAGTGTAACTCAAACCTTAGGAGATGATATAACTTATGCAGTTCAAGATGATGGTTTTGGTGACCAAGATTATGTAACTAATATTGAGAATATTACGGGTACAAGTTATGTGGATACAATTGGTGGAGACTCAGATGATAACTCAATTGGAGCTGGACAGGGTGATGATACTCTTTTATTATCAACAGGTACTGATATTTTAAATGGAGAAAATGGATCTGATTGGTTATCTTTAGAAAATATTCAGTCTAATATTGATTTATTAAATGTAACTCATTCTGAAGCTATGAATAATAATGGAACTACAACAATAACTGATATTGAAAATATTTTAGATTCTACTACAGATACAAATGATAAACATTTATGGGGAACATATGGGGATAATACTTTTATTACATATACAGGAACTGATAGAGTTTATGGAAGAGATGGAAATGATGTAATAGATGCTGGTGATGGCAACGATTTTGTTTACTCAAATGAAAGAACTTCATTAAATGCAATAGGAACAGGAATTGATACTATAATTGGTGGTGATGGTATAGACCGTTTAGATTATTATAGTCATGGTAATGGGGATAATATTGATGGAGGTATTAGTTCAAAGGTAATATTACAAGATGCTTCAATAGATACAAACTTTGATTTTGTAGGAGATACAAATTTAACAGCAACTACTTCAAATATTGATGTGTCAGGTCTTAGCTCTTTAGCAGATGGAACTCATACTTTTGTTCAAGTTACAGATGGTACAGGAAATACAGATTATATCTATCAAAATGGTTCAGGTAATGTAGATTTTGAATATTTCTTATTAAGTACAGTTGGTGACACTATGATTGGTGATGAAGCTAACAATACAATTAATTCAAACTATGGTAATGATACAATCCTTGGAATGGGTGGTGAAGATACTATTTATGGTGGATATGGAAATGATATATTATATGGTGGAGCAGATAATGATCGTATAGAAGCTGGAGATGATGTGGACATTATTTTAGGAGGAATAGGTAATGATATCATTTATGCTGGAAATGATAATGACACTATTTATAATGAAGAGGGTGACGATTTTATTGACGGACAAGCAGGAAGTGATACTCTTATTTTCAAAGAAGGAACTCAAGGTATTGAAATTGATTTAACTGGAATTACTGATAATGCGACAGATTCTTTTGGTAATCTTGAAACTATAAGAGAAATTGAACATATAACAGCTACAGATTTTGTTGATACAATTATTACGAATGATTCATGGAATGTTATTAGAGCTGGGGATGGTAATGATACTATTTATGGTTCATTAGGTTCAGATAGCTATTATGGTGAAACGGGAGATGGCGATTTACTTGATTATAGTAATTTAGTAGGAGTAGGAGTAACAATTGAGTTAGAGGATAATGCTACTATCACTCTTCCTGGACCTGTAGTTTATAATCAAACTATTTTAGGTATTGAGAATGTAAGAGGTAGTGATTCTGATGATAATATAGAAGGATTTACAAATGTTAATACTCTTTGGGGTGGTTCAGGTAATGATAGTATATTTGGAGATGCAGAGGCTGATACTCTTTATGGAGATGCTGGTAATGACACTTTAAGTGGTGGAATAGGAAATGACCTACTTGATGGTGGAGCAGATGAAGATTATGTAGATTATGGTGATAGAGCAGATAGAATTATTGTTGATTTAGATGCTTTGGGTAATGATAGTGTTAGTGTTGGTGTATTTGGTGAAGTTGATACAATTGCTAATATTGAAAATATTAGAGGTAGTACAGTAGCAGATACAATAACTGGTAATGATTTAGAAAATACAATATTTGGAGATAGAGGAACTGATACTTTAAATGGTGAAGGTGGGAATGACTATATCCATGGTAATGCTGATGAAGATAGTATTATTGGTGGAGCAGGTGATGATATTCTTAATGGTGGAACAGGAGATGATTCTTTTATTACTTCTTTAGGTGATGGTGATGATATCATGAATGGTGGAAACAACATTGATATTATAGATTATAGCTCAAGAAGTAGTGTAAATATAACTCTTTTAGATGATGGTGCAACATTTACTTATGGAACAACAGCTGTTGAAACTGGAGAAGACACAATTTCAAATATTGAGGGAATCATAGGTACAAATGCAAATGATTCAATTACAGGAAATAATCAAGATAATATCTTCTATGGAGGGGGTAATACTGATATATTAACTGGAAATGAAGGTTCTGATACACTATATGGACAAGATGGTGATGATACTTTAATTGGTGGCTCAGGAGATGATACTCTTGATGGTGGAAATGGAGATAATGATTGGGTTCATTTTGGTTCTTCACCTTCTATAACTGTAGACTTGAGACCTGAAGAAGGGTCAGCTACTGGAGAAGGTACAGATGTAATTAGTAATATTGAACATGTTAGATTTACAGATGGGGATAATCTTGTTCAAGGAAGTACAGCAGATAACTCTTTTGTAGCTGGAAATGGAAATGATACTTTAAGCTATGATGGAGCTACAGGAAGTATTGATGTTGATTTTGATGCAGGAACAGTAACTACAACTACAGATGGAGCTGATGTATTTGTAGAGTTTGAAAACTTTATAGGTACAACTGTTGGTAATGATACTTTAAGAAATGACTCTGTAAAAGCAGATAGTGACTTTGCTACATTTGATGCTTTAGGTGGAAGTGATACTGCTGATTATTCTGCTAGTTCACAAAATATAGGTGTTACAGTAAATGGGGCAACTATTACTCTTGAAGATGATACTACAACTCCAACTAATGATGATGTTTTATCAAATTTTGAAGTTTTACAAACAGGTTCAGGAAATGATGTCTACGAAATTCAAGATATTGGAGCTATTACAACATTAGATGCAAATGGTGGTACAGACTCATTAAGTGTTACTGGAACAAATGTTGATTTATCAGCTGTTCAGTTATTAAACTTTGAAGAAATATTAGCTAAAGATGGTCAAACAGTTACTATAAACACGGTTGTAATTACAGGTAGAACATTTACATTACATACACAAGGTACTGGAAAAATTATCGTAAATGCTTCATCTACTCCATCTGAACATGATTACACTAATATAACAGTTAACAATGAAGATCCAGCTGGAAGAATTGAGTTAAATGTTGATAATACACTTGATTTAACTTCACAAAATATTGAAGGCTTAAGTGGAAATATTTTTGATATTTTTGATATAGCTGCTAGTGAACAACTAACTTTAGGAGCTTCTCAGATAGATGGAGAAACTGTTGATATAGCAGGTAATGGTAATTTGGTATTAGAAGCTACTACAACAGCAAGTGACCATAATTTTGATAACTTGACAAAAAGTGGAAGTGGTGATATTACATTAGATGTAGATGGAAGTGTAGATTTAAGTTCAGTTGATTTAGGTGCTGTAAATAGATTTGATATTTCAGCAAGTCAAGTTTTAACACTTCAATCTTCGCAAGTAAGTGGAGCAACACATATTTTAACTGGAGCTGGTAATCTTCAAGTAGATGCAAGTAATGCAAATAGTACAATTGATTTAAGTACTCTTGTAAGTGACAGTTTTTCAGGAGATTTAATTGTAAATGATGGAACAGGTAATAATATTATTACTTTAAACAATATGGATTCAACTACAAACTTAACAGGTGGAGATGATAATCTAACACTTGGAACAGGTACAAATATTGTAAATATTGTTTCTTCAAATCTTTCAAGTGCAGATACAATTACTGCTACTGCTGGTTCAAATGATACTTTAAACATAACAACAGCAGGAAGTGTTGATTTAACATCTGTAAATCAAGTTGAGACTATTAATTTAGCAGATGGAACAAACACTGTAACAGTTGGTGCAAATACAACTATAATTAATGGTGGAACGGGTGCAGATACATTTAATATTGCAAAAGCAAACTTAAGTAGTACAGATGATATTGATGGTGCAGGTGGAAGTGATGTTATAAATATCACAGATAATGGTGGAGTATATACAGATTCAGATTTTGCAAATATTACAAGTATAGAAACTTTAAATTTAAGTGACACAGGAAGTGATACTATTACTTTAGGTGATACAAATATACAAGCTTCAGGTATAAATACAGTAAATGCAAGAGGTGGAGACGATACCATTACTATTATTAATACAAGTGGTTTAACAACTGTTGATGGTGGTATTGCAGGAAGTGATAATCTTGTAATTGGTGTTGATGGAATGAATTTTACTTCTACAACAATTACAAACTTTGAAATAATAACTGTAAATGGAAATGTTGACCTAAGTTCTAAGTTTGATTCAAATGTTAGTAATATTGTTATTGCAAATACTAAAACATTAACAGTAGATGCTTTGGATATAAATAATGATGCAATTTCTATAAATACTAATACATCAGGAGAGTTAATAATAACTGCTGATACATCAACTCCATCAAATAATGAATTTGGCGGTTTAGTTAATACTGGAAGTGGAGATATTACTTTAGATATTAATGCTAGTGTTGATTTAAGTACTGTAAGTTTAGGTGATGTAAATGCATATGATATAAGTGCGGGAGAAACTCTTACTTTAGATTCATCTCAATTAAGTGGAACAATGACTATTAAAGGTGCAGGAGATATTATTTTAGATACTTTCTCTGGAGATGATATTAATTTAAGTTTATTAAATAATACTTCTTTTACAGGAGAGATTACTATAAATGATGGTACTGGTGATAATGTAATTGTTGGTAGTGATAAAGTAGACAATATAAATGTACTATCTACTGGAAATGATACAGTTGATGCAGGAGCAGGAGCTGATATTGTTAGAATAAATAAAGCTCTTTCGTCTATCAATGGTGGAGCAGGAGGTGATATTTTAGAAATTGCTACTGGTTCTACAGTTGATTTAAGTACTTCAACTCTTACAAGTATTGAAACTGTTTCAATAGAAGTAGGTGCAACATTAACTTTAAGTGATACTCAAGCTGATGCAATTACAACTTTAACAGGTCTAGGAACAGTTATTATTGAGTTAGATTCTAATTCTAGTGTTGATTTATCAAAAATGTCAGGGGTGACAACAAGAGTAGTTAATGTAACAGCTACAAGTGATTATGATGGAACTTTTGCAAGTGGAACAACAGTAAATATTTCGGATGGTGCAACACTTACTACTAATTATTTAAATTTGACAAACCAAACAGTTAATAAAACAGGAACTACAGGTGCAGTTGAAATAGAAATAGCAAGTGCAAATTCAAATGCAGACTTAAGTACCGTTGGTGGAAATGCAGATAAAACAGCAACTTTTACACAAAGTCAAACTTTTACAGGTAATTTAAATTCAATTGTTACAACAATAAATGCCGTTGCAGTTGTAGCAGCAGCAGATATAGTAACAGGTGAAACTGTAAATCAAATTGGTGGAGGAACATTAGAGGTTACTTTAATTGATGCTCTTGGACAAAGGGATGCAGATTTAACTTCAATCAATGGAGATGCTTTAACAACTGTAACAGTTAATGATACTTTAACATTTACAGGAACTCTAGATGAAACAGTTGCAACGACAGTAAGTGCTGGAAATACATTTACAATTTCACAAACTATTTTAGACCCTACAAGTTCAGACTCTTCAAAAGATGTGAATGGTGCTGGAAATATTGTTGTAAACCTGGACTCTGGTACAAATAACTTTGATTTAACAAATATAGCTTTAAGTGGAAGTGAAACAGCAAGATTTTCTGCAACTACTGACTTTAGAGGTGGTAATTTAGCAGATACAGGAAATATTGAAGTTGCAGGTGGTATTTTAACTTTAAACTCAACTCAATTAAATACTCAAACAATTACAGGTATTGGTAACTTGACAGTTAATGCCTCTGGAACTACTGATTTATCAGGAGTAGTAAATAACCTAACTGGAACATTTACTATAAATGATTCAGCTGGGGTTGATAATATTACTGGAACTTCTGGAAATGATGTGATTAACTTAACTTCTGGTGGATTAGATACTGTAAATGCAGGAGCTGGTACTGATACTATTAATGTTTCTCAAAATGTAGGAGCTATTAATGGTGGAGCTGGTGGTGCAGTAGATACTTTAAATGTTCAAAATACAGTTAGTATTGCTTCAATTGCAGATATTGAAATTTTAGATATACAAGCAACAAATGATATTACTAGTTTAGATGTATCTGGGGTAAATAGTTTAGTTGTAGATGATGATGGAGCAAGTTCAATTACAACAACAATGACCTTATCTCAATACAATTCACTAGGAAGTGCAAATATTACTGTTGGAGTAAATGATGAAATTACATTGACTAATATAAATGGAGATATTTCAGCTTTAGATTTATCAGATGCAAGTAATTTAGTTCTTGATGGAGATACAACAATCTCTGCTAGTCAAGCCACAGATTTTGGAGTAAATATCATTAAAAATGGTCACAGTTTAACAATCTTTGATACAGCAACTGCAATTGCCGCAGTTCCTTCTTCTGCACTTGACAATGCAACAAATATAACAGCAAGTGGAACAGCAACAGCAAGTGAAACTTCAACACTATTAGCCGCAGCAAATACGGGAAGTACAAATATTTCAAGTGCATCAATGACAGCTTCAGAAGCAGAAGCATTAACATATGATGTAACAGGAGATGATACGATTACATCATTAACTGTAACAGGGACAGCAACAGCAGCACAAGCAACAGCAATAGCAGCAGATGTAAGTGCAGGAGATGTAGGTAGTGCAACATATAGTATTTCAGATAGTGCAAGTGCAGTTGCAGGAGCATCAACAGATGCATTAAACAATTCAATAAATATAACAGCAACAGGGACAGCAACAGTAGCTCAAGCA
>CANLWY010000010.1 GCA_947494995.1 uncultured Campylobacterales bacterium
TGGCTCCGGTACTTGGATTCGAACCAAGGACCAAATGATTAACAGTCATCTACTCTACCACTGAGCTATACCGGAATGTGAAATTTAAAGTGAAGTTTGAATGGCTCCGGTACTTGGATTCGAA
Organism: uncultured Campylobacterales bacterium; assembly: GCA_947494995.1. Classification (GTDB taxonomy): domain Bacteria; phylum Campylobacterota; class Campylobacteria; order Campylobacterales; family Arcobacteraceae; genus Halarcobacter. The sequence goes on from CANLWY010000010.1 coordinate 125, forward strand.
CCAAGGACCAAATGATTAACAGTCATCTACTCTACCACTGAGCTATACCGGAATCTGTACTTCCCTTTAAATGGGTTGGAATTATAGTAAAAATAAATTCCTTTGTCAAGGTTTTTTTTAAAAAATTACAAAATTTTATAAAAATTTAAACCACTGCTATCAATTAGCGAAATAACACCCTTTTCTATAAGTTTTTCTAAAGCTTTCTGGCTCTCTTCATCAAACATATTTTTTATATCCACTTGCGTTAAAGGTCTTCTTTTTAAAAGATTTTTAATCTCCTCTTCACTATAACTATTTGTTTGTTTTGGTCTATTTTTATATGCAATATTTACATTTACACCTTCAAATGTATTTGCTACTTTTTCTAAGGTTTCAAAATCTACTGGATTTACATCATATGCAGGAGGTCTATCAATTGTACCAATATCAACTCTATGTGGATTTATCTTTTTTACAGCATCATACAATAGCTCTATCTCTTCATCTTTATCATTTAAAGTTTTTACAAAAAGTATCTCTAATACAAATCTATTTGAAGTTAATTTCCTAAACTCAATCATTGATTCAATCATTTTATCAATATCAATACCTTTATGAATCCTATCAAGCTTTTTAAAACATTTTTCACTTACACAATCAAGTGAAAGCTTTACAGTATCAAGTTTTAACAAAGCATTGAATATTTTCTTATCATAAATAGTACTTCCATTTGAAAGAATCATTGTCTTTGCATCTTTTTTGATACGATTTATTTCATCTATTAAAATATCAAGCTTTGGGTATAAAGTTGGTTCTCCATTAGCTGTTATTGTTATAACATCAATATTAGGATGTTTTTCAAAAGAATCCTTTATAGTATCTATAACTTCGTCTACACTAGGATAACTTGTCATAGTATCTACTGTTTTAGCTTTTTCTAATTCACAATAAAGACAATCAAAATTACACTGTTTTGAAGAAGGAGATAAATCTACTCCTAGAGATATACCAAATCTCCTTGAAGGAATAGGTCCAAAGATAATAGAGTTTGAATATGCCACTTTTTTCCTTTTAAATAAAAAAAGAGAAGCTAGAATAGCTTCTCTTTTGTAAAGTCTGTTTGTTTTTATAGTTTTACTATTTTTTTCCAGAAACTCTATGACACTCACTTACAAAGTGAATTGCATTTTCAACTGGAACATCTGGTAAAATACCATGACCAAGATTAAAGATATGACCTTCTCCTTGCATAGTCTCTTGAATTTTTTCTACACACTTAGTAGTCTCTTCTTTAGAGTAAAGTCTACAAGGCTCCATATTCCCTTGAAGTACATATTTATCTCCAAGCTTTTCTTTAGCCATAGACATTGGAGTTCCCCAGTCAATACCAAATACATCAAAGTTTCCATAAACTCCACCCATGTTAATGAATGCAGATACACCTTTAGGGAACATGATTACTGGAACATCTGGATACTTAGCTTTTAAGTGCTCAGCAATCTCTACCATATATTTCCATGAGAATTCATCATATCTTCCTGGTTCAATTGCAGCTGCCCAAGAATCAAAGATTTGAACAACATCAGCACCAGCTTCAATCTGTTTTTCCATATAAAACTTAACTACATCAGTAACTTTTCTTAAAATCTTGTGTAATAACTCAGGGTTAGAATACATCATTTTCTTACATATGTTATATGTCTTAGTTCCTTGTCCTTCAATCATATATGTTGCAAGTGTCCAAGGAGCTCCTGTAAATCCAATAAGAGCTTTATCTTCTGGTAATCTCTCTTTTAAAAGCTTGATAGTATCATATACATAAGTTAACTTATCAGCTGCAGCTTCTCCACCAAGTAGTGCATCTACATCTTCTTCAGTAACGATTGGGTCCCTAAATACAGGACCTTCACCTTTAATAAACTCTAAATGCATTCCCATTTCATTTGGAATAACTAAAATATCAGAGAATAAAATTGCAGCATCAACACCAACAATATCAAGTGGTTGAATAGTAACTTCACAAGCCTTTTCAGGGTCATGACAAAGATTTAAAAAGTTTCCAGCTTGAGCTCTAACTTCCATATACTCTGGAAGATATCTTCCAGCTTGTCTCATCATCCATACAGGAGTGTATGGAGTCTCTTTTCTTAAACACGCATCAACAAAAATTTTTGACATAATTATATACCTTAAAAAATATTCCTAAAAAAGGAACGAAATTAATTTTATTTATTTACTTTTTATAAAAAAAGTATAAAAAACACACATATCTTTTTGCTTTATAAATAAAGCACCACTCTAAACATTAAAAAAAAGTTTACTTAATAATCTCTTTTTTTTCTTTCTTTCCAACTTTTCCTAAAAAGTATAAACCAATAGAAACAGCCGCAATAGATAGTGCTAGATAAAGAATATCTAAGGCACTATTATATTGAGCTAAACCAACTTTTTTGAAATAGATTACAACAAGTACCATTACAATAACTTTTGATATCTTATCCTTAAGTTGATCTAGCGAATTAATAGCTAAAAGTTGATTCTCTTTTGCTACTTCACCCTTTCTTCCCTTTTTAGCAGCATCAATATCTGATATAAAAAGTTCATACATACCAAAAGAGAAAATAATCATTACTACACCAATTAAATATAAATCAACTGCACCAATAATTCCACCCATAACTTTCTCATGGAAATACTTAGGATGCTCACCATTTAGATATGTAGTAACTACATACTTTGCAGTATCAAAGATATCAACACTTGCAACTATAAAAAGAATTATAGCTCCAATAATACCAAAGACCACTGCAGAGATTATTACAAATCTAGATGACCATAGGATATTTTCAAATACCTTTTCAAGCATTAAATATCATTCTCCATCTCAATCCACTTTAAAGCAATTCTTACAGAGTTCGTAGCAGCACCAACTCTTACTTGGTCAGCCACATTGAAAAAATGCACAATATTATTAGCATATACATCTTTTCTAATTCTTCCTACAAAAGTAGTATCTGTATCAGTTGAAATAATAGGCATTGGATAAGCATTATTTGCTAAATCATCAATTACTTCAACATTTTCAAATCTTTCTAAAGATTCTCTAACTTCAGATACATCTACCTCAACATCATCTTCAAATGTAACAGTAATAGATTCAGAATGAGATCTTAAAACTGGAACTCTAACACAAGTTGCTGCTACTTGAATCTCTTTATGTAAAATCTTTTGTGTTTCATTAACCATTTTCATCTCTTCTTTTGTGAAGTCATTTGGTTGTTGAACATCAATTTGCGGAATTACATTAAGTGCAATTTGGTGTGCAAATGATTTTTTCTCTGATTCATTAAGTCTAAAGGCAAAGAAATCTTGCATCTGTTTAACAAGTTCTTCCATACCAGCTTTTCCAGCTCCTGAAACCGCTTGATAAGTTGAAACATCTACTCTTTTGATTCCATATAAATCATCTAATGGCTTTAAAGACAGAACCATTTGAATAGTTGAACAGTTTGGATTTGCAATAATTCCAGTCTCTCTCCAATTAGCAATATCATCTGGATTTACTTCAGGCACTACTAATGGAACATTAGGATCCATTCTAAAGTGAGATGTGTTGTCAATTACAACTGCACCTGCTTCAACAGCATACTTTGCAAATTTTTCAGAAATAGAACCACCTGCAGAGAAGAAAGCAATTTCTACTTCATTCTCTTCAAAACAAGTTTCAGTTAACTCTAAAACTGTTACTTCTTTATCTTGGTATTCTACTTTTGTTCCTGCACTTTTTGCACTTGCAAGAGGAACTAGATTATTAATAGGGAAGTCATAATCATTTAATACTCTTAAAAGCTCTTCCCCAACAGCACCAGTAGCACCGACAATTGCTACATTAAATCTTCTCATTATTCGTTTCCTTTTCCTTCATTATTTTCTGAATCTTCAATTAAAGATGGTGATTCATTTACGTTTGTATTTACCTCAGAGTCTGAACTATTCAATTCAATCTTCTCTGCTGTTATTACTTCTCCATCTTCTGTATATCTAATTACATTTCCATTTTCATCTACTTCAATCTCTTCAGCTTCTTTTGGACATTTTGCAATAGACACAACTTTATCTTTTGCATCTACATTTACAATGATTACACCTGAAGTATTTCTTCCAGCTTTTCTAATTGATTGCATATCAACTCTAATCATCTTACCTATAGAAGTAAGAGCCATTAAATCTTGTGTTTCATCTACAAGTACTTCACCAACAACATTTCCAGTTTTATTAGATAATTTCATAGAAATTACACCAGAACCTGCCCTATTTGTTAGTCTATACTCTTCAACTAGTGTTCTTTTTCCAATACCTTTTTCAGATACTGTTAACAACTCTTGTTCTTCATTATCAATAACATCTGCATCTACTACAAAGTCAGTATCTAGTTTAAACTTAATACCTCTAACACCTCTTGTAGATCTTCCTTGCTCTCTTGTTTTCTCTATATCAAATCTAATACATTGACCTAAAGATGTAAAAATCATTAGAAATTGAGAGTTAACATCTGTAATCTTAGCTGTTACAATCTCATCTGCATCATCAAGAACAATTGCTCTTACACCATTTGATCTAATATTTGAGAATTCAGATAATGATGTTCTTTTCACAATACCATTTCTAGTAAAGAATGCTAATGACTTAGACTCATCAAAATCAGAAGTTGGGATAATCTCCATAATCTTCTCATCAGGTCTTAAGTTGATTAAATTAACAACTGCTTTACCTTTAGCTGTTCTTGAACCTTCAGGTATTCTATAAACCTTCAACCAGTATAATTGCCCCATGTTGGTTACAAACATCAGGGTGTCATGGGTATTAGATACAAAAAATCTCTCAATAAAGTCATCATCATGAGTTGTTACTGCAACTTTACCTTTTCCACCTCTTCTTTGTTTTTCGTAAGATTTAATTGGAACTCTTTTTACATATCCATTATGAGTAATAGTAACTACCATTGGCTCATTTGGAATTAAATCTTCAATATCGATCTCATCATAAGAGTCTTCAATTTCTGTTCTTCTTTCATCAGAGTATTTTTCTCTAATTTCTGTTAACTCTTCTTTAATAATCTCATTTAATTTTTCTTCAGATTTTAAGATAGATTCAAGCTCAGCAATAAGTGCTAATAACTCTTGGTACTCAGCTTCTAATTTATCTCTTTGAAGACCTGTTAATCTTCCTAATCTCATATCTAAGATAGCTTGAGATTGAATTGTACTTAATCCAAATCTTTGTTGTAAACTCTCTTTCGCTTCTGCATCATTTGCAGATGCTCTAATAATCTTAACAACTTCATCAATATTGTCTAAAGCAATTTTCAGACCTTCTAAAATATGAGCTCTTGCTTTTGCTTTTTCTAAATCAAAAATGGTTCTTCTAATAATTACAGTTTTTCTATGTGATAAGAAAACATTTAAAATCTCAGGTAATGTAAATACCTTAGGTTCTTTATTATAAACTGCTAATAAAATGATTCCAAAAGTAGTTTCCATTGGAGTTGATTTATAAAGGTTATTAAGAACTATCTCAGACATTGCATCTTTTTTAAGCTCAATTACAACTCTAATACCTTCCCTATCTGACTCATCTCTAACTTCTGAAATACCTTCAACAGATTTCTCTTTAGCTAAGTTAGCAATTTGCTCAATAAGTCTTGATTTATTTACTTGGTATGGTAATTCATCAAGTACAATAACTTCTTTCTTACCTTTTGTTTCAATATGATGCTTAGCTCTAATTTTAACTCTTCCACGCCCCGTGTTGTATGCATCAATAATTCCACGTCTACCAAAGATTGTTCCTCCTGTTGGGAAGTCTGGTCCTTGAATGAACTGCATAAGATCATCAGCTGTAGCTTCAGGATTATCAATTGTATGTAAAATAGCGTCTAAAAGCTCACCTAAGTTATGAGGTGGAATTTTTGTTGCCATACCTACTGCGATACCTTCTGAACCATTTAAAAGTAATGTTGGTACTCTCGTTGGTAAAACATCTGGTTCTTTTAGAGTATCATCATAGTTTGGTGTAAAGTTTACAGTATCTTTATCAATATCTTTTAAAATATCCTCAGAGATCTTTGTAAATCTTGACTCTGTATATCTCATTGCTGCTGCATTATCACCATCAACAGAACCAAAGTTTCCTTGTCCATCAATAAGAGGTGCTCTCATTGAAAAATCTTGTGCTAACCTAACAAGTGCATCATAAACCGAAGTATCACCATGAGGGTGATACTTACCGATTACATCACCTACAATTCTTGCAGATTTTTTATATGGTGCTCTTGCACTCATATTTAAATCATGCATTGCATATAAAATTCTTCTGTGAACTGGTTTAAGTCCATCTTTTGCATCAGGTAATGCTCTACCAATAATTACACTCATTGAATAATCTAAATATGAAGCTTTAATACTGTCTTCAATATTTATGTCAATAATATCTTGATTTTCGAAAAGGTTTTCCATTAAAAAATGCCTTATTTATAAAATTTAGATATTTTATCTAAAAAAGGCTTAGTATAAGGCTTTTAGTTTATATTTTAAGCAAAAAAAAAGGGATGAAAGTAAAAAAACTTTCACCCCTTTTGAAAAACAATTATTATGCCCTTTAACTGTTCTCTTTTTTATATTTCATAATGTAGGTATATACCTCATCTTTTAGTTTTAACTTCTCTTTTTTCTTTGCTTCTATCTCAAATTGGTCAGCATGGTTTTTCACCATTTCTTCAATCTCTTCATCTAAATCATTATGCTTATCAAAAATTTTTACAAAATGACCATCTTTTTGTTTTAACTCTGTGATAATATCTCTATACTCGTGAAACATTGGCTTTCCTTTCTCGTTTGATATTAAAAAATTATAACAATTATGGCCTTAAATTAAGTACGATAATCGGCATTTATCTTTACGTACTCATAACCTAAATCACAGCCGTAAGCAATAAAACTACCCTCTCCTACTCCAATATCACAAATAACTTTATATTGTTCCTTTTCAAGTACTTTTGCAGCTTTTATTTCTTGGGCTTCATCAAAACAGATTTTACCTTTATTGAATACTACGACATCATTATATGAAATTACAAGAGAATTTTCATCACAAGTAATTCTAGAAGCCCCTATAGTTGAAGCTATACGCCCAAAGTTTGGATCTTCACCAAAAAGTGCTGTTTTTACTAAAAGTGAGTTTGAAAGAGCCTTTGCTGCTATCTCTGCTTCTTCATTTGAAGCTGCATTTATTACTTCAAAAGCAACAGCTTTTTTTGCACCTTCTCCATCAGCAACCATTAACATAGCCATATCATGCATTACAAGTCGTAAAGCCTCTTTAAATGCCTCTTTATCATATGCATTTGATTTTCTATTAGCCATTAAAAGAACTGTATCATTTGTAGATGTATCTCCATCTACAGATATTGCATTAAAAGTTGTATATGAATTTACAGATAAAACTTCTTTCATATCATCTTTTGGAATGTCTGCATCCGTTGTGATAAAACAAAGCATAGTTGCAAGATTTGGATTTATCATTCCTGCACCTTTTGCAACTGCTCCTATTTTAAAAGATTTTCCATCTTCTAACTTCACTTCATACATACAAGTTTTAGGATATGCATCTGTTGTCATAATAGCTTGAGATAGATTCTCTCCACTCTTTGCAGTTAAATCAAAAGAGTTAGCTCCATCAATTAATTTTTGTAAAGGTAATGGGTTTCCAATTACACCTGTACTACTCATAATTGGATTTGTCACATCAAAATTTAAAGATGAAAAAAGTTTATTTATATCATCAATTCCTCTTTGACCTGTCATTGCATTTGCATTTTTTGAATTGATCAATACAAAGTTTGATTGAAATCCTTTTTCATACATTTGATAATGTTTAAGTGGTGCTGCTTGAAATTTGTTTAGTGTAAATACTGCTTCAACATCACATAAAACATCACTATAAATAAATCCTAAGTCTTTATTTCCATTTGGTTTTAATCCAGCGTGAATCCCATCACAATAAAAACCATCTATTTGATCAATAAATCCCTTTATTGGTAAAATTGTAAACATAATAAAATATTATCCTCTTATAAATCTTCTGGCATCTCTTTTTGAGATATCATTCTTTTTGCTTTTGAAATACTCTTTTGATTTCCTACTAGTAAAAGCTTTGAACCAGCACTAATAACTGCTGTTCCTTTAGGCATTTGAATAAATCGTCCCTTTTTCTCCGTAATTCCAATAACTGATACTTTCATTCTATCTCTAAGTCTTAACTCTTTTATTTCCCGATTTACAACCCAAGACTCAGCATCAACAAAAGCCTCTTCCATATCAATAGGAGTATCCGGTTTATATAAAAACTCTTCAAGAACATTTTCCATATCAGGACGTACTGCCATTGCTGAAACCCTTTTTGCCATTAAAGATGGTGTTGCAACAACCTTATCTGCTCCAAGTTTTTGAAGTCTAATTTTTTCATTTTGTGTTTCTGCGTTTGAGATAATCAGAAAAGGACTTCTTCCTAACTCTTTTTCATAAAGCCTTACTGATGCTATTAATGTAATATTTTCTGAAATATTTTTTGATAATGAGATAGCACCTTTTGCTGAAGATAAATGAGACTTTAAAAAAGCTCTCTCTTTAAAAGGTTCTTCTTTAACAAAATAAGGATAATTATGCTGTTTTGCAATTTCTTCAATCTCTTCACTAGGATCAACAACAACAAAAGGAATATGGTTATCATTAAACTGTTTAGCAAGCTGAGCTGTATATTCATTGTGATAAAAAATCACAAAGTGTCGTCGTAATCTAGCAATCTTATAAAGCATATTTCTTTCCTTATAAAGTTCAAATAACTTACCCTTAATAACAGCATCAATAAGTACTGCTGTTGATAATGTAAATATTGCAAATCCAAAAATGATAAGTGTTACTGTAAAAAATCTTCCCGCAGGTGAGATAGGAGCTATTTCTCCAAAACCAACAGTAGTAAAAGTAATACCCGTTTGATAAATTGCATCTAATATGGGGAAGTCATCGATTAAAATATAACCCATTGTTCCAAATATCATTATAACTTGAACAAGAACAAGAGGTAATCTAAAAGGTTTTAATTGAGAATATATGATTGGATTTAAATCATATTCTGGTTTAGCTGTACGTATCTCCCAGCCTAGAGCTTTCTTTACTCTTCTAAAGATGCCCATGAAAGCACTTTACTTAAAGTGCTCTCTTATGAGTGTTTTTTAAGAGTTCTTAACTCTTTAGCAGAAATTCTGATTTTTCTTGAAGTACCATCTTCTAAAGTAACTCTAACTGTTCTTAAGTTTGGTAAAAATCTTCTTTTAGTTCTGTTTTTTGCGTGACTTACGTTGTGTCCAGACATTGGACCTTTTCCTGAAATTGCACATCTTCTTGACATTTTGCTTTCCTTAAAATTTTATAGTGAAAAATATTCGCGTATTATACCTTGCTATTCTTAAGTTAAATTTAAATTTAAGCTTTTTTTTAACAATAATAAATATTTAGTTTTATTTGGATAATATTTTAAATTATTTAATACATGGGAATATTTATGAAGCATATTATACTATTAGTTTTATCTATTTATTCTTTTGCGATTGAAGTTCAAAAACCAAAAGTTTACAATGAAGATATAGATGTAACAAATTGGCTTATGAGCGAAAAGCTTGATGGTATTAGAGGATACTGGAATGGTAAAGAGTTATTAACAAGACAAGGTAAGAAAATCTATGTACCTAAATATTTTATACAAAACTTTCCAATTTTTGAACTTGATGGAGAGTTATGGACAAAAAGAGCAGATTTTGAAAATATACAAAATATTGTAATGGATAAAACTCCTAGTAAAGAATGGAACAATATTACATATAATATATTTGAAATCCCAAATGCAAAGGGCAACTTTTTCCAAAGATTAAAAAAAGCAAAAGTCTGGTTTGAAAAGAATCCAAATAAACATATAAGAATATTAAAACAAATTAAAGTAGAAAATAAAGAGCATCTAGATAAATTTTTAGAAGAGATGATCTCAAAAAAAGCTGAAGGTGTTATTGTAAAGAATCCAAATAAACCTTATCATACAGGAAGAAGTTCACATGTATTAAAAGTCAAAAAATCTTCAGATATGGAAGGAAAAGTTATTGGAATAAATATTTCAAAAAAAACAGGTGTATTAAAAAGTTTAGTTTTAAAAATTGAAAATGGTTTAATTTTTAATCTAGGAACTGGCTTTACTAAAGAAGAAAGGAAGAACGCACCTAAAATTGGAGAGGTTGTAAGATTTAAATACTTTGGATTTACAAAAAGGGGCGTTCCAAAGTTCGCCTCTTTTTTACATATTAGAAAAGATTAAATAGTTTCTACTATTTCATTTACACGTGCTAGTTGTTTGTCTAAAGTATATTGTTTAGCTATTTTTCTATTTTGATTTTTAATTAATTTTAAATCTTCTTTGTTATTTAATAATGCACTTATTTTAAATATAATACTTCTGTCACTAGGTGATTCCATTGTTGAGAATACATCTATTACCTCTTTTGCTGCATTATTTACTGTCGTAAATACCGCACATTTACAAAACATTGCTTTTAATATACTTGAAGCAAAATTTTTATTGTGTGTTGGAAGCAAAAAAACATCTGAAGCTAAAAATAGTTCATCAATATTTTTATAATCTTCTAATAAAATTAATTTATCTTCAACATCATATTTTGATAATTGAAATCGTAAATTATAAATATGTTTTTTATTACCTTCTATTATAGCAACTACATCTTTTAAATTTAATGCCATTACAATATTTATAAACTCAACTACACCTGCACTTTTAAGATTTTGAGCTGTTATAAAAACTATCTTTTTCTTAGGGTCAATTTTAAGATCTTCACAAACTTTTTTCTTAATATCTTTTGGTTTTTGATACTCTATATTAATGGCAGGATAAACTACTTCTATCTTTTCAGAGGGAATTTCTAACTCTTTTAAAAGTTGTTCTTTTGAAGTTTGAGAATTTACTATTACTTTTTTAGCATTTTCAATCTTTTCAATAACTTCTTTATCTAATGCACCACTATGGAAATATATATCTGCAAACTCTTTTTTCTTGAAAACTTTTACTAAACCAGAAGACTTTTTAAGTTCTGAAATATTCTCTTGCTTTAAAAGTTCACTTACTACTTTAGTTTTTATTTTATAATCTATTGTAAGCATATAAATCTTAACTTAACTCATTATCAATGATTTGACAAATAGTATGTCCAAACAGGATATGCATCTCTTGAATTCTTGGCGTATCATTTGAAGGTACTACAAGATTTACATCACAATACTCATTCATAGCTCCACCGTCTCTTCCAGAAAACCCAAGAATCTTACATCCAAGCTCTTGCCCTACTTTAAATGCATTTATTACATTTGTAGAATTTCCTGAAGTTGAAATACCAATTAATACATCTCCATCATTTGCTAAAGCTTCTACTTGTCTATCAAAAACTCTATCATAACCATAATCATTTCCAATAGCTGTTAAAGCAGATGTATCTGTTGTAAGAGCAATTCCAGGAAGCCCTCTTCTTTCAGTTTTATATCTTCCTGTTAATTCTGCTGCAATATGCTGTGCATCTGCCGCGCTTCCACCATTTCCAAAAAGAATTACTTTATTTCCATTTTTTAATGCTTCAACTGCAATTTTTGAAGCTTCTTGTAATGGTTCACTCATAGTTTCCATTACTTTTTGTATAGTCTCAAGGTGTCCTTGAAACTCTTTTTCAATTACATTTATCAACTTTCTGCCTTTTGTATCTTTTCAATTGTTCTAGTAGTACTTTTACCATCAACAAACTCTACAAGTTTTGTTTGCTTTGCAATATCACTTCCAACTACAACTTTTCCTTCATAATCTGCACCCTTTACAAGTACATCTGGCTCAACTTTAGAAATCAGTTCATAAGGTGTATCTTCATCAAAGATAACTACATAATCAACACACTCTAAAGCCGAAAGAATATATGCTCTATCATCTTCACAGTTTATTGGTCTACTTTCACCTTTTAATCTTTTTACAGAAGCATCTGAGTTTAATCCTAAAATAAGAACGTCACCAAAAGATTTTGCAACGTTTAAGTAGCTTACATGTCCTTTGTGTAAAATATCAAAACATCCATTTGTAAATACTACTTTTTTATTCTGTTTCTTTAACCTATCAGAAATTCTCTCTATTTCATCTCTTGATTTTATATGAAGTTCTATAGAGCTTTTATGCAAACTTGCTTGATACTCTTCAATTTCATCCATAGTAACAGTTGCCGACCCAATCTTTCCTACAACAACACCTGCTGCTAGATTTGCAAACTCAACTGAAGTATATATGTCTTTTTCCAAACTAAGAGCAAAACCTAAAGAAGCAAGAACTGTATCCCCTGCACCTGTTACATCATAAACCTCTCTTGCAACAGTTGGTTTAACTACAACTTCATCTTTTTCTAAAATAGCTATACCATTTTCACTAAGAGTTATAACAGAAACACCTAAAGAAGCTTCTTCTTGCAGCTTACTAAGAGCTTCTTTTAAAGAAGTATCATTCTCTATTTTAATACCACTTGCTAACTCTGCTTCTTTTTTATTTGGAGTTAAAAGGTATGCACCTTCATATATTGAAAAGTCTGAACCTTTTGGATCCACTAAAACTTTTTTATCTTTTTTATTTGAATAAGAGATGATTTTTTCTATTAACTCTTTTGTTAATACACCCTTTGCATAATCAGATAAAAGAACTATATCATATGCATTTATCTTTTCTAAAAACCTTTCATATAAGGCTTGTACACTTTGAGGAGAAATATCATTTTTACTCTCTTTGTCATACCTTACAACTTGAGAATGAGAAGCCATAAGTCTAGTTTTTCTTGAAGTTTTTCTTCCTGCTTGTTCTATTAAAAAAGATTTAACTCCAAGTTCACCCAACATAGATTTTAACTCATGACCAACCTCATCACTACCAATTACAGACATAACTCCAACATTTGCACCAAGAGAAACAAGGTTATTTATAACATTTCCTGCTCCACCTAAAACGCGTGTCTCTTTTTTTATATCTACAATTTGTACAGGTGCCTCAGGTGAAATTCTTTCGCATGAGCCCCAAAGATACTCATCTATCATCAAATCACCAATAACTAAAATATTTGGTACTCTTTCAACTTTTAACATCTATTTTACTTCTTCTTTAAATAATCTTTTGATTTCTGGGATATATGCTTTTATACCATCTTCCATAGAGAATCTTGGCTCATACCCTAAATTCTCTTTTGTGGCTTCAATATTTGCTTCAGTAAAAAACTGATAAGAACCAATGTACGGATTAGGCATGTATTCCTTACCATTGTCAATTTCAAGCTCTTTTTGTAAAATATTTACAATATCTTCAAAGCTTCTTGCTTTTCCTGTTCCTACATTGTAAACGCCTGATTTCTTAGGTGAACAAGCTAGAATATTTGCTTGAATTATATCTTCAATATAGATAAAGTCTCTAAGAATTTTATCACTACCTTCAAAAAGTTTTGGAGTTTTTCCAGCTAAAACTTGATGTCCAAACTGAACTACCATTGAAGCAGTTTTGTTTTTGAAAAACTCTCTTGGTCCATACACATTAAAGTATTTTAGTCCAACTATTGAAATATCAGGATTTTGTTTTAAGTATTTATAAGTAATATTATCCATCATAACTTTTGAGAAACCATAAGCATTATTTGGTTGCTCAAACCCTACTTCAAACCTATTGCTATCTCCATATGTAGCAGCAGAAGAGGCATAAATCATATTTGCTTTGTGTTTAATAGCAATTTTTAGTAAATCTTCATAAGCATTTACATTTGTCTTCATCATCACATCTTGCTCTAGTACTGTAGTATCAGAAATAGCTGCTTGATGGAAAATAAAATCAAAAGAAAAATTCTCTTCTAACTCTTTTAAAAGTTCTTTATCATTTATATCACCACTTACAACTTGACCTTTAAAACCAAGTAGGTTTTTAAAGTGTCCAAAACTTTTTAAATTTCCATTTGAAAAAGTTTCACCATTCCTAAAAGAATCAAGTGCAACAATATTTGACTCAGGATAGTTTTCTTGAAAGTAAAAGCAAAGACTTGAGCCAATAAAGCCTGCTGCTCCTGTTATTAAAATATTTTTATTGTTAAAATTTATATCGTTGTATTTCATAATATTAACCTTTTTATTTAAAGGTTAATATTTTATCTAAAAAAGGATAATGATTTTATAATATACTATTTATTTGGCTGATGGTTAAATTCTGGAACAATTTCTTTTAAAATAGAAATTTTATCCTCTTCTTCAAGTAATCTATCAATCTGCTTGTTTAACTCATCAATATTAAACATAGTTGGACTAGCAACTGTAATTGACTCATAATCAGTTTTTTTGTCACTATCATTTATAAGAAGTTCTTCATAAAGTTTCTCACCAGGTCTTAAACCACAAAACTCTATTTCAATATCTTCACGTCCTGAAAGTTCAATCATTTTCTTAGCTAAATCAACAATTTTAATAGGCTCACCCATATCAAGAATAAATATCTCTCCACCTTTTCCAATAGATGCTGCTTGAAGTACAAGCTCACAAGCTTCTGGAATTAGCATAAAATACCTTGTAATATCTGGATGAGTTACAGTAATATTTTTACCCTCAGCTATTTGAGACTTAAATTTAGGAATAACAGAACCTGAACTTCCTAAAACATTTCCAAACCTAACAGCTACAATTTCTGTTTTCTCTGACTTAGTATTTTGTGCATATAACTCACAAACTCTTTTTGTAGTTCCCATTACATTTGTAGGACGTACAGCTTTATCAGTAGAGATTAATACAAACTTTTCAGCTCCATATTTAATAGCTAAATCAATACAGTTCTTAGTTCCAATAATATTATTTGAAATACCTTCTAAAATGTTGTCTTCTACAAGAGGAACATGTTTATATGCAGCTGCATGAATAACAATCTCCGGCTTGTACTTTTTAAAAGTATTTTCAACAAATCCAGAGTTTCTAACTGTCTGCATAACTGAAGTTACATTTTCCGCATTTAATTCTTCAGTTATTTGATAAAGATTATACTCACTATGATCAAGTAAAATTAACTGCTTAGCACCAAATCGTTTACATTGACGTGAAATTTCAGAACCAATACTTCCACCAGCACCTGTAATTAAAACCGTTTTATCTTTAATAAAAGACTCAATTCTTCTTTTATCTAAGTCTTTTGGATGCCTTGCAAGTAAATCTTCAACAGAAATATCTTTTAATTCTTTTTTACTTTTATCTGAAATTGAATTTATAACTTTGATATCATGAATTTCTAACATACTAAGTATTTCATAAATTTCTACTAATTTTTCTTGATTGTAATCTTTTGAAATTATTACAGATTCGATTTTTTTACTTTGACAAACCTCAACTAGATCCTCAAAAGAATAAACCATCAAATTCATAATATAAGTTTTTTGTAACATTTTATTATCATCAATAATTGCAACCGGAGTATATGATAGATTTTTTTTATCTTTTAGTATAGATTCAATTGACTTTGTTGCTCCAATAAGAAGTGTATTTTTATATTTTTCATTCGTATTTGTTTCTATTATTATTCTTTTTGAAAGTCTTAATAATGATATAAATACTAAAGATAACATAAAATCAATTATTATAATGGATCTTGCCATAGGAGACAATTCTTCTTTAAATATCAAAAAAGTAAGAGTAAAAAGTATATATACTAAAATATGAGCAAAAAGAATTTTCTTCACTTCATATAAAGAAAAAAACCTCCAAGCGGTACGATATAATTTAAAATAAATAAATATAGATACCTTTAAAACAAGTAATATTAAAGCTATAATAATGAAATTATCATAAAAACTATTTGGTACATTAAAATTAAACCTTAAATTATAAGCTAAAAAAAGAGTAAAAAATGTGATTATTGTATCTAATAATAAAAAAAAGATTATTCTTTTTAATGGAGATGGTGTAAACAAAAAAAGCCTTTATATATTAATCATGAAATAATATTATACTCAAAAGGGGATAAATTTTCATTAAAATTATTTAAATTTTTATCAGCATCAGATAATATTATATTATTATCATTAATTTTCCAATTAATATTTAATTTTGAATCATTATACTTTACACCAATACTTTCGCCTTTCGCAAAATATTTATCTACTTTTATTAATACCGTTGATTCTTTACTTAAAACAGAAAAACCATGAAGAAACCCAATAGGTACAAAAAGTTGTTTTTTATTATGTGAACTTAAATTAATAGAAAAATGCTCACCAAAAGTAGGAGAGCCCTTTCTAAAATCTACTGCAACATCTAATATTTCACCATCTAAAACACTGATTAGTTTGTTTTGAGCAAAACTTAATGTATTAGTATGAAGTCCTCTTATCACTCCATACTTACTAAAAGATATATTATCTTGACAAAATTCAACCTCATGACCTATAAAATTATTAAAAGATTCTTTTTTAAAGCTTTCATATATAAAACCTCTGTTATCTTTATGAAGAATTGGTTTACAAACTATTAAACCATCAATTTTATTTTTAAAGTATTTCATTAACTATTTAAACCTTTTTTTAGAATCTACAAACTTAATACATACTGTTAAAATAAATAATGTCAATATAAATGATATATAAATATTTGGAATAAAATAAACAAACATAAATATACATAAATTTATTAATACCAAATAATTAGTTACTTTAAAATGGCTCCATCCAGCCTGCACAAGTCTTTGATAAGCATGTTTTTTATGTGCTATACTTAATTTTTCTTTATTAATCATCCTTCTAATCAATGTAATTGTTGCATCAAACCAAAAAGATCCAAAAAGTGTAATCAAAATCCAAAAATTCAAAACATCAATATTTGAATAATAAATAGTAATTATAGCTATGTTATATCCAAGAAGAGTACTTCCTACATCCCCCATAAAAATTTTTGCATTGTTCCAGTTCCAAAATAAAAAACCTAAGGTTGAAACAAATAAAACAATAAAAATAGGATTTCCAAATAACAAAACTCCTGATATCCCTAAAAATACAAATTCACTTCCTACATAACCATTTATCCCATCTATGAAATTAGTAAGATTTATAAACCAAATAATCATTAAGAAAGCAAAAAGATTTGTAACAAAATTAAAAGTTATATTATAAATTCCAAAACTAATAGTATCTAATCCACCTAATATATATAATGCACATATTGCAATTACAGATTGAACAATAAGTCTCAATCTTGGACTTAACTCATATAAATCATCAAAAAAACTTACTATACTTATCAACACTCCAATAAACAATGCATAAAAGAGATTCGCCTCTATTTGATTTGTTAAAAAAAGATAACTTATTCCTATAACCCAAGTAGAAACAATTGCAATACCCCCACCATGAGGAGTTGGTATGGAATGAGAACTTCTTTCATTTACTTTTGCTAATAATGATTTTCTAATTGCATAATTTTTTATAAAAAAAGTTAAAATAAATGACATAAAAAACAAGCCCAAATAAATCAAATTTTCTCTCCATATATCATATTATTTATTCCTTCTTCAATTGAATATGGATTTTTTAAATTTAACTTTTTTTTAGTTAGACTATTATCAACTTCTAAACTTTTAAATAACCTTTTATGAAAACTAGGTTTTAATAATTTTAATAAAGTTTCAAAAAATGGAATTTTAATTAAATAAATATTTTTATCTAAATTCTTTGATATAAGTTTAATTAATTGAGTAGTACTAAGAGACATATCATCTGAAGCTAAAAAAATTCCATCTTTTTCTTTTTTTATAATACATTCTACTAAATTACATAAATTACCTATGTATACCATACTTCTCTTATTATCTATTCCATAAAAAGGTAATAGATGTATTTTAGATACAAGATTTACTAAATTTTTTATATTTGCCTTTACTCCATATCCATATACAATTGGAGTTCTTACAATTGAAATTTTAAAGTTATGATCTGATAAAAGAAATAATTCTTTTTCCGCCTTTAATTTACTTTTTCCATATTCATCTTCTGGATTACATTGACTATTTTCTGTATATTTAATATCTGTTTCTTCACCATAAACTTTAACAGTACTCATAAAAACAAATTGTTTAACGCCACTAATTTTTGCCTTTTTTGCTAATTCTGTAGTCTGAACAATATTTACTTTTTCATATTTTTCTTTAGAAGCGCCAGTCATTTGATGTACTAATGCAGATAAATGAATTACAACATCAATATTTTCACAATTTAAAAATTCAATATTATCTTTCTTAAAACTAAAAGTTTTTATTTCAAAATCTTTTTTATATTTATTGAGAAAATACTTACCAATAAAACCTGTTGAACCTGTTAATAAAATTTTTTCCATATTATTCCTGTCTTAATAACTTTAATAATTTATCAATTATCACTTCTTTTTTAAACATAGTATTTGTTAATTCTTTTGATATATTACTGATATGTTTTTTTTCTAAATTATTTAAGTTAATAGCCTTTATAAAAACTTCTTTTATCTCATTCATGGAATTAGGATTAGCACAAAAACCTATATTATGTTCCTTGATTATATCTGCTGTTTCACCATTAATTATTCCAATTATTGGTTTTCCTATCGCAATATAAGTTTGAGTTTTAGCAGGAATTGTTAAAGAAAATATAGGTTTATCAACTAAAGAAACAATTAGAAAATCACTTGCTTCTAAATATCTTGTAATTTCTTTTTTAGGTTTTCTACCCCAAAAAATTACATTTTTTATTTTATTTTTTTCTACAAGTTTTTTTAGATTACTCAAATATGATCCATCACCTATAATATTTAATTGAATTTTATTTAGATATTTATCCTCTAAAGAACTAAATCCCAAAATTACATTATCTAAATTTTGAACAGTACCTATATTACCTGCAAATGTAAAATGTAAATAGTCCTTATCACTAAAACTAAATTCTTCCAAGTTTACATCTAAATCATCAGTCCAGTTTGGAGCATGTATTATCTTCTTTTGATTTTTCAAATAAGGTAATATTCTATTTTCAAATCCTTTAGATGTAACTGCAAAGTTCGATGTATACTTATAGATATATCTTACAAAATTATTTAAAATAAATTCTAAAATTTTATTTTTTTTAAATCCATAGGCATAAACACTATCTGGCCAAATATCTTGAACCCATAATGTAACAGTCTTTTTATAAAATTGATTTAATATAACAGCTGGGACTAGTCCTGTCAATGCACCGACATCAAAACCAAAAACATAATTGTATTTTTTACCAATTTTCAAACTTATGAAACTACCTAACATCATAAAAGAAATATATTTTAATAATTTTTTAAACAAACTACTTTTATATCCAGTTATTGCTTTTACTCTGTAAATTGTTAATCCATTCCAATTTTCTTTAGTATACCATTTATTAATATAATTGCTATAAAGTTCACCGAAAGGATATGTTGGATTTGTTGTCAAAATATCAACATCATAACCTTTTTTTTTCCATTCAAGCGCAACTTCATTTATTTTAAACTCTTCTGGATAAAAATACTCAGTAACAATTAAAATTTTTTTCAATACTTTTTCCAAACAGTTCTATTAATGTAGTCAGTGTAAGATAAAATAATTCTTAAAACCTTATCTGACACATTAGGCATACTATAATCAGAAACTAACCTTAAATCATTTTCTTTTTGACTTTTTAAAACTTCAAGTCCTTGAAGAATTCTTTCTTTTTCAAGGCCTACCATCATTACACTAGTTTCTTCCATAGCTTCAGGTCTTTCATGCGCTTCTCTAATATTTAATGCAGGGAATTTAAGTATTGAAGATTCTTCTGAAATTGTTCCACTATCACTCAATACAGCTTTTGCATCTTTTTGTAATTTAACATAATCATTAAAACCTAAAGGCTTCATTAATGAAACTAAAGGATTAAATTCAATATTTAATTCATTTATTCTATTTCTAGTTCTTGGATGAGTTGAAACAATTATTGGTAATTTATAAATTTCAACAATCGTATTTAAAGTATCTACTAAATCTAGAAAATTCTTATCTGAACTAATATTTTCTTCTCTATGAGCTGATATTACAAAGTATGATTGAGGAGATAAAGAAAGCTCTTCTAAAATATTTGATTTATTAATATCATCTAACTTATTATTTATTACTTCAAACATAGGAGAACCTGTTTTGATAATTCTATCTGCAGGTAAACCTTCTCTTAAAAGATATTCTCTTGCTATATCACTATATGTAAGATTAATATCTGCTGTATGATCTACAATCTTTCTATTGGTTTCTTCAGGAACTCTTTGATCAAAACATCTATTTCCTGCTTCCATATGAAAAATTGGAATTTTTCTTTTTTTAGCAGGAATTGCACATAAACAAGAATTTGTATCACCCAATATTAAAATAGCATCAGGTTTTTCCTTTTCAAATATAGGTTCAATTGCAATAAAAATTTTACCAATTGTCTCAGTAGGGCCTCCACCTGCCGCATTTAAAAAGTAATCAGGTTTTCTTAAATTAAAATCATTAAAAAATACTTCGTTTAATTCATAATCATAATTTTGACCTGTATGAACTATAATATGCTCTACAGCTGTCGACTCTTCAAGCTTTGCAATAACCGAAGATAACCTAATTATTTCTGGTCTTGTTCCTACAATTGTCATAATTTTTAATTTATTTATCATCTCTTACCTCTAAAAAATATGTATCTGGATTATTTTGATCAAAAGTTTCATTTGCCCATAAGAAAAGAATCATCTCTTCATTACCAGTATTCTTAATATTATGAGTGTACCCAGGAATCATCTCTACTATTTGCATTTTTTTATCACTAACTACATAACTAATTATTTCATTTGTAATTATATGTCTAAATTCTATTAATGCTTCACCACGTACAACTAAAAATTTTTCATTTTTTGTATGATGATAATGATTTCCTCTAGTTACTCCTGGTGCAGTTGTTGACAAAGAAAACTGTCCACAATCTAAAGTCTTTAAAATCTCATAAAATGTTCCTCTATCATCTTCATGACCTTTTAATGTATATGAGAATTCATCACTATTTAAAAAACTCAAAAAAGTTGAATATAAAGCTCTCTCAAATCCTGAACCCACATTAGGTATTAAAAGATTTTCCCTATTATTTTTAAAACTATAAAGTAACTCTTCTATATCACCTAAAGTTTTTTCATATACTGTATCAATTTCACAATATATTTCAGAACTATTATCATTAAGTTTTTTTATAAAAGAAGATACAACATCATCTACATAAACTAAATTTAATTTTGTATCTTTATTATTTACTTGAACATCTAAATTTTTTGCAATATTATTACACCATGTGGCAATTACAGAATTGTAATTTGGTTTAGACCATTTACCAAAAACATTTGGTAACCTATAAATATATACATTTGTATTTGTTTTCTGATTATATTCTTTTAAAATATTCTCTGCTTCTAATTTACTTTTTCCATAATCATTATCTAATAATGCCTGCGTAGAAGAAGTAATAAGAATTGGTGTATTTTTATTCTCTTCTTTTAATATATCTACAATCTCTTTTGTTAAGTTACTATTGCCTTCATAGAATTCATCTACTTCTTTCGGTCTATTAACTCCTGCTAAGTGAAATATAAAATCTACTTCTTTCACATATGCTTTTAAAATCTCTTTCGAGTCAGACTTAGAATAAAAGTAAAGTTTTTTTGAATCATCAACTTTTAAATGTTCAATTAAGTTTTTAGCAATAAAGCCATTTGAACCTGTAATTAATATTTTCATTAAATTACACCAAACTCTTTTAAATCATTTTCTATCTCACGTAAGTTCAATAACATCTCTTTTAATTCTTCTTTATTTAATCTATGAGTGTTATGTGAATGATATTCATGTGCTTGTGTTACAATCTCTTCGCCTTCTTCAAAAAATTTATTATAATTTAAGTCTCTTGTATCAGCTGGTATTCGATAATAACCTTCCATATCTATAGCATGAACCATCTCTTCTCTTGTTAAAAGTGTCTCATATAGTTTTTCACTATGTCTTGTACCAATAATTGACACTTTATGATCATTTTTACTTACTAATTCTTTTAGGGTTTCGGCTAGAAGTTCAATTGTAGCCCCTGGAGCTTTTTGTACAAAAATATCACCTGTTTTCCCATTCTCAAATGCAAAAAGTACTAATTCTACTGCATCATCTAAACTCATCATAAATCTTGTCATTTTTGGATCAGTAATTGTAATATCATTTCCATTTTTTATTTGTTCTAAAAATAAAGGAATTACAGACCCACGACTAGCCATAACATTTCCATATCTAGTACAAGCAATCATTGTTTCTTCATCATTAATATTTCTTGACTTTGCAACAGCAACTCTTTCCATCATTGCTTTACTTACACCCATTGCATTAATTGGATATACTGCTTTATCAGTACTTAACACTATAACTTTTTTTACTTTTGCATTTATTGCTACATTTAAAACATTTTCTGTACCTATTACATTTGTTTCAACTGCTTGCATAGGATAAAATTCGCAAGAAGGTACTTGCTTTAAAGCTGCAGCATGAAATACAAAATCAACGCCTCTCATAGCATCTACTATTGAGTTTACATCTCGTACATCACCAATATAGAATTTTAATTTTGAGTGATTATATTTTTTTCTCATATCATCTTGTTTTTTTTCATCTCTTGAAAAAATTCTTATCTCTTTTATATCAGTATCTAAAAATCTTCTTAGAACTGCATTTCCAAATGATCCTGTTCCACCTGTAATTAATAATATTTTGTTTTTAAACACTCTTTCTCCTAATAAAATAAAAATAATTTAATATCGTATTATACAGATATTTTCTTTCAATTTTTTGAAATAATAGATTCTAATAACTTTATTAACTCACTTGTTCTTAATTTAGCACCATCTGAATTTAAATGATAATCTGTATCAAAAAAATATTTATCATCAAAAAGAAAATCACTAGGTTTACCAATTATAGCTATATCATTTTGTTTAAAATAATATAATAAAAAATTAAAATACTCTCTATAGTCTTTTGTATAATATTTATCATGATTAAGTGTATTTGGGAACGAAATATAAAAATTAATTCCATTCAATTTACACCATTTAGAAAATTTTTTAATATCTTTCAATGCTAAAGTTTCTTTAAATTCATTACTAATGCTAAATGCTTTATAATTATTTTTATTAACCCATTTATAATTTTTTCTTGTATAATCACCATTTTCATTCAAATAAATAGAAGGATATGCTTCTTTTTTAAACTTACCATTAAATATTCTTTTTATTTTTTTTAAAATTTCATTAATTGAAATTGAAAAAATAATTTTAAGTTTATTAACAAAATTTATACTATTAATAAAATACTTTCTATCATATGATAATATAAAATCTCTTTTCACACTTTTAAACTCACGATTACTATATAAAAGATTTGGGTATTCAAATGGTGCAATTACAATATCACCTTTTTTTAAAAAATTCTTAGTTCTATATAATATATAATCAGTTTGTAATGAAGCATGCAATCCAAAATTTACAGTTGGTATTTTAAAAAACTCTTGAATCATTGTTGAATTAATACCAAACAATACATTACTCCCACCAACTAATACAATTTTATTTTTATCAATTGACTTTGCAAACCTCTCTTTTTTAATTATAGCTTTGTATAGCCAATAATCAGTTTTAGGCTCATAGAAGTAATATATAAAAATAGAACTACATAATAAAAATAAAAAATTATAAATTATAAATTGTTTAACTATTGTTTTTAACTTCATAAAACTCCTAAAAGTCTACATAAATAAAAATTGATTTAACATTTTCTCTTGGGATAACATAATCATATATTAAATAAAAAGATAGTAGAGATAATAAAAATAATTTAAACTTATTCAATCTTATCATTTTAATTCCATTATTAGAATTTTTAAAAATCAATGTTCCTATTAATACTAAAATAATATACAAAAGTTGTTCATTATAAAAATTATAGTTTTTTAAGTTAATATAATAAGATAAATCTTTCAAAGTAAACATTGCATATAAAACTTTTTGTGCATCATCTAAGTTGTTAGCCCTAAAAAATATCCATGCTATATTTACAAAATTAAAAGTTATAAACCAAGATAACACACACCAAAGTTTAAAACCCAACTGTACCCAAAGCCTATGTATAATTAAAGCTACGCCATGAAGTAAGCCCCATAAAATAAAAGTCCAACCTGCACCATGCCATAATCCGCCTAATAAAAAAGTTATCATTAAATTAGTATAAGTACTAAAATGTCCATTGTAACTACCACCTAAAGGTATATATATATAATCTTTTAAAAACCTTGAAAGTGTAATATGCCACCTTCTCCAAAAATCTTGTATATTTATTGCTTTATATGGACTATTAAAATTATAAGGTAATTTTATATTGAATAATAATGCAGCCCCAATAGCCATATCAGTATAGCCGCTAAAATCATAATATAACTGAAAAGTATAAGACAATGAGGTTCCCCATCCTTCAAAAAAACTTAATGTTTTTGATTCGTCAAAGCCATAATTTGCCCAACCAGCAAAAGTATCAGCTATGATAACTTTTTTAAATAAACCTACAAAAAAAATAAATAATCCATTTAATATATTTTTATAATTCTTTATTATATTTTTTTTAGAAATAAACTGTGGCATCATTTCTTTGTGATGAACAATTGGACCAGCAATTAGTTGAGGAAAAAACGTAACAAATAAAATATAGTTTAAAAAAGTACAGTCCTTTATAATTCCTTTATAATTATCTACTAAAAAGGCAATTTGCTGAAATGTAAAAAAGCTAATTGCTAAAGGAAGTAGCAAATTTATTTTTGATAATTCAGAATCAAATAAAAAATTTATATTATCTATAAAAAAATCCATGTACTTAAAATACATAAGTAATAATAAATTACATAATAATCCAAAAAACAATAAAAATTTTTTCTTCTTAATATTGTTAATATTTAACATTTTCCTTGATATAAAATAATTGAATAAAACTGACAATAATAAAATTGGCAAATATATAATATTCCACCAAGAATAAAAAAATAGTGATGCAAAAACAATAAATATTTTACCTGCTAAAATCATTTTTTTCTTATTTAAATAAAAATACATAAAAAATGTTATAGGTAAGAAAATAAGAATAAACTCATAAGTATCAAATAACATATGAAACCTTATTTATCATATAATCTCATATTTTCATTAAATTTATCTTTGTAAATTAACATAGCTAATATAAATCCTACAAATGGCATAGATGGTGGGATTGAGAGTAATAATATACTCAAAAAAGACAAAAATACTGAAAGTGTTTTATTATGAAAACTTTTAATTAAAAAATATGAAACAATCAAATAAAATATAAATCCTAATGATAGTAAATATGCTCCAATATAAGAATTTGTTTTATTAGTTTCTACAATAAATAAAAATATATCATTAAAATATTTATTAATAACATTATTTCTTTTTTCACTAATATCTAATTCATTAATTGGTAATAAAAAGTTATCAAAATTAATCAAAAATGGTGTTAGAATATGTTGTAATCTTATAGACACACTTTCATCAGTACGAACAAGTTCATAAGGGTTACTAATAATTCTATCTGAAATGTTACTTATTCTTCCAAAATTATAACTTTTGAGAACAAATAAAATTATTAATACTATACTAAAAAATGCTATAGTCTTAGTAAAAAAATACCATAAATTTTTAGATTTAAATAAAGAATATAATCCAAAAAAAGACATTAAACCTAATAAAGCAGTAAATGATTTAGAAATAAAAATTATAAATAATATGTTTATAACTATTAGTATGAAAAAAATTTTTTCTTTTCTCTTTTTATGAATTTTTAAAATATAATAGACAACATACAATAAAAGAACTAAACCAAAAAAAGTTGGTTCAGGAGTTAAAGATGTCACACCTCGTAAATCACTTGTCCTTACATTCACTATAAAATTAAATACATATGGGTTTGACAAAAATTGAATAAAAGCAATTATTAAATATAATAAGTTACCAAAAATAATAGGTTTATTAATATCATAGTTTTCTTCTTGTATTTTAATAAAAATTGAAAAACTTGAAAATAAAATAAGCAAAGAAACTATTTTTCTTACTACATCAAAATGAAATGAATAATTTAAAATCAATAGAAAAAGAATTAAAAACAATAATAGAATTATTAATCTATAATGATTGATACTGATTCTTTTTTTTATCAGTAAAATATAAATAAAAAATGATAATAAAAGCCAAGGTTGAGTATCAAAAGAGTTTGTTGAAAAAGACAGCCATGGAAATTGTAAAATAAGTAAGATCCAAAAGTATACTATATCCACCTTAAATTTATAATTCATATTTTAACCAACTCAAAAATTAGAATCAATTATTCTAAAAAAATCTTTCCATGTTTCATTAAATTTTGCTTCATAATTTTTAAATTTTCTTTTTTGAATATACTCATTGTATATACTATTAGCCCACAATGTTGGAGAATCAACATCAATAAGTATAGCACCTTCATACCCAGAAACAACTTCCTGAGAATAAAATTCATTAGCACATATAATTGGTTTACCAAATGCCGCTGCTTCTAACAAAGGTAAGCCAAAAGTTTCTAAATAACTTGGGAATACAACTAAATCACAATATTTATAATAAGATAACATTACTTTATAATCAAGTCTACCTAAAAATATAAAATTATCTATCAAATTATTTTTATTAATCTTATTTTTTAAATTATTATCTTCATTCTCATAAAATGTTAAATGTATTTTAATTTTCGAAATATCTGTATTATTGTTTTTTAAATGAATCAATGCATTAACAATTTCTTCATTATTTTTATATATATGAGGTGCAGATGGAAGGAAAATATTATAGTAATTAGTATCAAAATAAGATTTTAATAAAATATATTTATGTAAATCTTTTAAAATAGGTCTTATTGGAAAAACTTTATCTTTGCTAATATTAAATTTTTTTATAAAAGATTTTCCAACCCATTCTGATTGAGTTACGATCATATGTAATTTACCAATATAAGCTTTCATAAAAAAAGGATAGATATTTTTGTAAAACCACATTTTTCGCTCTTCTCTATTAAAAAAATTCCACTGCCTATCAATAAATGGAATACATTGCATTACATAAGATATTTGAGGTATTTCATTATTATAAAAATTTACAGGAGTATTTTGTAGAGATATTATGAAATCAGGTCTTAAACTATTTGTTTTAGACCAATTCCTCATCCCAATATAGTCCCAATAAATTCTACTTATATTTTTTTTATGATTAAAAAAAATATATTTTATATTTTTATTAGGAAATTCTTGTTCTAAACTAGGGATAGACGAAAAAATGTAATATACATAAGTATTATCAGGCGGAATATTTTTAATAAATTCTTTTAATGTTATTAAGCCCCCACCTGATACTAAGGCAACTGCATTTACAAAAATTACTTTGTTACTGGCTAACTGCATTTGTCAAGAACTCCATAGATTGTTTTCTTTCATAATCCAATTTTTTTATTACACTAATATAATCAATATTAATTTCCAAAGAATTAAATTCACTTTCACTTGATAAAATTCTATCTTTCAAACCAACTTTTGTTAATATACTTTCAAGTCTATTAGACAAATGCCCAGGAGAAATTGCAACAAAATTTTTTTCAAAATTTATCGAGAAGCATGTTCCATGATATGAATCAGTAATAATAAACTCTGCATTTAAATAAAGTTCTATAAAATCTTTTATTCCAGCATCTCTTACTTGTTCATCAACTCTTCCTAATGTTGAAAGGTTTTGATCAATTGAAATAATTTTTAAGTTTAACTTACTAGAAAAATAATCTACAGCATTAGCAATAAGTTTAGTTTTAGGTACGCTATAAACTAAAATATATTTTTCTCTAGAAGATTTACTTTTAAGCCCTAATAAATTTACCCATTTATTTTTAGATATTAATAATGTCGGATCTAAAACATGACTTATACTTTTATCTGGTAATAATCTTTGTAAATAATTATAACCATCTTTTTCGCGAATTGAAATATTACTAAACTTTGATAATAATTCTTTTAGTTTTACTTCTTCACATTTAGAAAAAGAATAAGACCCGAAACTTGAAGAATAAGAAATCTTTTTTGCATTAGAATTATAAAAATTTAAAAAATAAACTTCATCTATAATTGATTTTTTACTAACACATGCTGGATTCCAAACTTGATCACTACCAGAAAGAACAATATCATAATCTAAAAGAATTTCATTTAATAATTCTTCATTATAATATTCTTTTGTAATATTTAAGTTTGAATCAATAAAACTATTAAACTTCTTTATTAGTCTTCTTCGTGGCAAAATTCTAAATAAATCTTTTCCAACACTTAAGATTGATTTTAAACTTTTATTAAATCTTAATAGCTTCATCTCACCATTAATGTGAGGATTATTGTAATTTAAGACTTTAACATCGCCATACTTAGATAATATTTCTTGTGTTGCAAAAGTCTGAAGCACAGCTCCATAATTAGTTACATTATATATAGTTACAATCAAAATTTTCATTTTAACCCTTATTTTCGTCTAGTGAAGTATAAAAACTTTCAAATGGTTTTCTTAAAGAAGCACATACTTTATTATTTTCATCAGGATAGCCTAATGCAATTACCATAATTATAGTATGCGACTCTTTTATCTTTATATATTGTCTTAATGCTTTATCTATTTCTGGCATTTTACTCCAATTAAGAGCGCAACTAGCAATGCCTATAGAATGAAAAGCATACATAATTGACATAGAAATTAATCCACCATCAATCCAACATTGATAATATTCTTCTGGCGCGAAGAAAGACTTTAAATCTGTTGTAACTATAATTAAATTTGGAATATTATCTCCAAAAGGCTTATTTCCATCTTGATATTTTAATATTATCTTTTTTATACTTTCATCAGAACTGTGATACATATGCCATGCTTGCCTATTACAAACAGATGGCGTCTTCAATGCTAATTTAATACCTCTTTTAATTTCCTCATCTGCTATGATTTCATTTTTAAATTCTCTTAATGTATACCTAGAATAAAAGAATAATTCTGGGTCTTCTAATTTTCCTTGATAAAATTCATCTTTTTTCATATCAATAACACCATGAGAAACTTCATTATTAGAATTTAATTTACTTAATTCTAATTTAATTCTATTTACTCTATCATCGTTCCTATTCTCAGGTAAATTAATAAATTGCTCAATTACATTTTTCAATCCCTTTTCATGAAAATGTATATTACCATTGGACTTTTTCAAAAGTTCAATACCTTCAAAAACACTACGCCACCCTGAATTAGGATTTCTATTCTTATAACTTAAGCTTTTTTCTATTCCATGATAAATTGCAACTGCTTTGTAACTTCTTTCAATATCATTGTTTAGATTTTCTTGCCACCCAGAATGAATTATAAATCTATTAAAATTGTAAAAATAAGCTTTTACAACCTTAAAAAATCTATATATACTTCTAACATAAGGCCTAATAAGCTTCCAGATTTTCATATATTTCCTTTTTTGTAATTAATTATAAATTTTTTTGAGAAAAAATAATATAAAAACAATAAAAATAAATTAGTAAATACTGTTGTGTATGCAGCTCCAGTAGAACCATACTCCGGAATAAATATTATATTTAATATTATATTTATTCCAGCTGCAACACCCATTATTGTTACTTTTATTTTAATATTATTTCTTGTAATTAAAATACTACCCATATTATATGATATAAATATAACTGGTAATGTAATGATTAAAATATTAATTAATTCTACAGACTTTAAATAATCTTCATTCAAAATAAATAAAATTAATTCTTCTGAGAAAAATAAAGTTATTAACATTACAAAAACCCCAGATAACAACATATAATAATTGCCTTTTTCATATAAATTTAAAAACTTACTAGTATCACTATTTACCCATCTATGTACTTTTGATTGAAAAAACTTTTGATATAATACATTAGGAATAATTAAAATAGCTGAAAAAAGTACATAACTTATATTATAATATGCTGCCTCACTATTTCCAGAGATATATTTAATTAAAATAATATCACTTTGTAGATATATTAAACTGAAAATTGATGCTAGTCCAAAGGGAGTCACACCTTTTATAACTTCGCTTAAATTTACTTCAGGTACAATTGAAGTGCTCTTTTTTTTATGACCAACTAAATAAAACATGCCATAATATAATTTTTTTAAATAAAAGAAAGATAATATTATAAAAATTATTGATACAAAACAATATACATATGAAATTAAAAATATATTAATTTTATATTCTATCAAAAAAAACAATAAAATCAATAGTAATCTAATTAAATTGGGTAATACTTGCCAAAAGACTAATTTATAATAGTTTTCTTCAAGTTGAAACATTGCACTCACCAAATCAATAAGTACTTGTGAAATAACAAAACTAATCATAATTAATAAAAAATACTTAGTATATGGATCATTATGAGGCCCATTAATTGCCCATAAACTAACTATGGATATAACTATTATGCCATTTATAAGAAGTAAAACATAAGTTTTTTTAAGTAGTTTATTTGCTTCCCAACCTTTATCTCCATAAACTTTCAACCAATATTGAGATATTCCAAAACTTATAAAAAGTATAGAAATAGCAATAAAAGACATTCCCGATGAGAATATACCAAATTCTACTATTGGCAATGTATTTGCTAATAAAATAAATATAATAAAATTACTTCCCGAACTAAATATAGTTCCTAACCATAAAGAAGCTACATATATAAAGTTTTTTTTAATCATTAAATTCTTTTTTTAATATTTCTTTTAAAATTATATTACTTAATTCAATTATTTTTTTTTCATCTAACATAATGGATTTGATTTTCTCATTTTCTTGTAATTTATTTAACTATATTTTTTAGTTAGTCCATATAAATTCTCTATAAGAAGAAATTTATATAAAATAACTAACATCATCAAAGAACATTAATATATTTTTTAAAGTTACTTATCATCTTTATTAAATTTTAAGTTATTAACAAAATTCAATAATAAAACAATAAATATAGAAAAAATAAGACTTATAATAAAAGTAAGTATTATAATAATTTTTTTCTTCGGTTTTATTGGATAGTCATCAATTATAATTTCACCAATAATTTCACTATTATTTACATAATTTTTTGTTAGCTTATTTTGTTCAACTTTTATCTCATCAATAATTCTATTCTCTTTCTCTTTTAGTAAAACATCCTTCTTTAAAATTAGTTTTCTTAATTTATCATTTATAATATTCTCTTTTTTTCTATATAACTCTTTTAAGTCCATATTTAATAATTTAAGTTTTTCATCCTCTAAACTTCTAATATCAAAATTTAAAACTTTTGCTTTTTGCTTATTTAAATCTTCTATTATATTTTGTAAATTTAAAACAAGATTTTGATTACTCAACATATGCATGGCACTAATTAGGCTCTGAGTATCAGTCTTCGTATTTTTAGAAACTATTTTTTTAATATTTTCTTCATATTCTTTTAGCTTCTTATTGTTAAATGACAATTTATTATTTATTAATTCTAATTCAACTTCATTTAAAAATTTAATTTTTTTATCTATATTAGGAATTTTTTGTTTCTTTAGTACATTTATACTTGCATCAATTCTTACTAATTCTTGAGTTTTAATTTTTTTTATTTCATTTAAAACATTAATTCTTTCTTGTTCTTTTACATTTTTTAATGCTAATTTTAAATTCTTTATTTTTAACTCTGTATTAAAATTATATTCATCAAATTTTAACTGATATTCATTTTTTATAAAACTTAATACTTCTTCATTTTTATTTTTAGCTTTTTCATTTGAGTAAGCTTGAGTCGAAACCTCTATCAAATTATCTATATTTTTGACCGTTGAAATATTTGAAACAATAGCATTTCCTTCAGTAATTTTATTTGTAGGTCTACCTATTTGAAAAACAATATCTAATTTCTTTTTTAAAAGTACACTTTTCTCAACTAAGTTGTCACCTATATATCCAATTTTAATAACTGATTTAACTTCATAAATAGGTGTTTTAAAAAAAACATAAATCATGCTTAAGATAGTTATAATAAATGTAAAAACACCTATGAACTTTTTTTTATCCAAAATAATTTTTAATAAATCTTTTAAATCAATTTTATCTTCTTCTATATACTGTGTATCTTGCAAAACTATCCTTAATTAATAAAATTATATTTTACTAAATTTAACCTAAAAAATAAGTTACATCTAATATATTCATTAATAATAAAATATATAAATTTTTTATTTTATTATTAGCCTACTTTTTTCATAGCTTAAAATAATAATTTCTGCTTCTTCACCAAATATTTTACTATTTAAAAAACCCTCTAAACCAAATAACAAACTCACTAATTCCATCGCTAAGTTTAGTATCAGGCTTATAACCAAAATCTTTGATTAAATCATTAGTATCTGCATATGTTGATACAACATCTCCTGCTTGCATATCCATAAAGTTCTTTTTAGCTTCAATTCCTATCTTATCTTCTAGTGTTTCTATAAACTCCATTAAAGATACGGGTGCATTATTTCCTATATTATATACCCTATATGGTGCTGATGATATATCTGGACTAGGATTTTCTGGGTTGAAGTTACTAGATGAACTAGCTGGGTTATCAATAACCTTAATTATTCCATCTACTATATCTCCTACATAGGTAAAGTCTCTACTCATATTTCCATGGTTAAATACTTTAATAGGTCTATCATTTAGTATTGCATCAGCAAACAACATTGGAGCCATATCTGGTCTTCCCCATGGTCCATATACTGTAAAGAACCTAAGTCCTGTTGTTGAAATATTATAAAGATGTGAATATGTATGTGCCATCATCTCATTAGACTTTTTTGTTGCTGCATATAGTGATATTGGATGATCAGTATGATCTGTTGTTTTAAAAGGTTGTGATTTATTTAATCCATATACTGAAGAAGAAGATGCATAAGAAAGATTTTTAACTTCATTATGTCTACAAGCTTCTAGTATATTCATAAATCCCTTTACATTTGAATCTATATATGCATGGGGATTTTCTAGTGAGTATCTAACTCCTGCTTGTGCTGCAAGGTTACATACTGCATCAAACTTTTCTTTTTCAAATAGTGCATATATATCATTTGTATTTGACAAGTCCATTTTAATAAATTTATGATTTTCATATTTAGAAGAAGATACAAGTTTATTATTTGTAATCTCTTCTTTAGAAATACCTAATTCATTTAATCTTGCATATTTTAGGTTTACATCATAGTAGTCATTAATATTATCTAGACCTATTACTGTATCACCTCTTTCAAGAAGTTTCTTTGCTAGGTGAAAGCCTATAAAGCCTGCTGTTCCTGTTACTAGTATTTTCATATACTATAATCTTTCATCTATAATATTTTTATCTAATACTGCTTTAACATCAAATATTACTTGATTATCAGTTTTATTATACTCTAATGTCTTAAATTCATTATGAGAAACAGCAAGTATAATTGAATCAAACTCTGAAAACTCAAACTCTTTTAAAAGTTCAAGACCATACTCAGCTTTAACTTCTTCTTCTTTTGCCCAAGGATCATAAATATTAACATTACAGCCATACTCTTTTAATTCATCAACAATATCGATAACTCTTGTATTTCTAATATCAGGACAATTTTCTTTAAAGGTAAAACCTAAAATAAGGACCTTTGAGTCTTTTATTTTTAGACCTTTTTTAATCATCAATTTAATAACTCTTTCAGCAATATATTTCCCCATGCCACTATTTATCTGTCTTGCACCTAAAATCAAATTTGGTTTATAACCTAATTCTTGAGACTTATATGTTAAATAATAAGGATCTACACCAATACAATGTCCACCAACTAATCCTGGTTTTAATTTAATAAAATTCCACTTTGTTGCAGCAGCTTCAATTACCTCATTTGTATCAATTCCAATATTATCAAAAATTAATGCTAATTCATTAATAAGTGCAATATTTACATCTCTTTGAGTATTCTCAATTACTTTTGCAGCTTCCGCTACTTTTATTGAACTTGCTTTAAAAGTACCTGCTGTTATAATTGAAGAATATAACTCATCAACAAAATCTGTAATTTTAGGAGTGGAACCAGACGTAACTTTTAATATTTTTGTAACTGTATGTTCTTTATCTCCAGGATTAATTCTTTCAGGACTATACCCACAATAAAAATCTTTATTAAACTTCATTCTTGATGTGTTCTCTAATTCAGGAACACATACTTCTTCTGTTACACCTGGGTATACTGTTGATTCGTAAATTACAAGATCATCTTTTTTTAATACTTTTCCTACTGTTTGAGAAGATTTTATTAAAGGAGTTAAATCTGGTCTATTTGAACTATCAATTGGAGTAGGTACTGTCACAATATAAATATTACAATCTTCTATATCCTCTATACTATTCGAATATTTAATTTTAGTTTTTATCTCTTTTAATTGCTCTTCTTCTAACTCCAATGTTCTATCAAAACATTCATTAAGTTCATTGATTCGTTGTTGATTAATATCAAAACCTACTACATCATACTTTTTAGCAAATGCATATGCTAAAGGTAATCCTACATACCCTAAACCTACTATACAAATTTTTTTATTCAAAATATCACCTTAACTATCCGAATTAAAGATATCACGAGTATAAACCTTCTCTTCAACATCTCTAATATTATCACTTAATCTATTCGCAACTATTACATCTGATACATTTTTGAAATCTTCTAGATTTCTTATTACTTTAGAATTAAAAAACTCATCTTCTTCTAAGTTTGGCTCATATATAACTACTGGAATCCCTTTTGCTTTAATTCTTTTCATTATCCCTTGAATAGCAGATGATCTAAAGTTATCTGATCCTTCTTTCATAACTAATCTATATACTCCAACTATTTTTGGATTCTTTTTGATTATTGAATCTGCTATAAAGTCTTTTCTTGTTGAGTTTGCATTTACAATTGCTTCTATCATATTTGATGGTACATCTTTATAGTTTGCTAGAAGTTGTTTTGTATCTTTTGGAAGACAATATCCACCATATCCAAAAGAAGGATTATTATAATGAGTTCCTATTCTTGGATCTAATCCTACACCTTCTATTATTTGTTTTGTATCTAGTTCATGTGCTTGTGCGTATGAGTCTAGTTCATTAAAGTATGCAACTCTCATAGCTAGGTAAGTATTTGAAAACAGTTTTACTGCTTCTGCTTCAGTTGAGTCTGTATATAAAATTGGAATATCTTCTTTTATTGCACCTTGTGCAAGAAGTTTTGCAAAAGTCTCAGCTCTTTTTGATTTCTCACCTACAATTATTCTTGAAGGGTATAGGTTATCTAGCAGTGCTTTCCCTTCTCTTAAGAATTCTGGAGAGAAGATTATATTTGTTGTATTAAATTGTTCATTTATTTTTTTTGTATATCCAACAGGAATAGTACTTTTTATTACCATAGTTGTATTAGGGTTTATTTCTAATACATCTTTTATAACATATTCAATTGATTTGGTATTAAAGTAGTTTGTTTCAGGATCATAATCTGTTGGAGTTGAGATAATTACAAAATCAGCATTTTCATATGCTTCTTTTTTATCTAAAGTAGCTCTAAAGTTTAGATTATCTTTTTTTAGGTATTCAGATATTTCTTTATCTTCTATTGGAGATTGTTTTTTATTTAATAGTTCTACTTTCTCTGGGATAATATCTAGGGCTATTACTTCATTATCTTGTGCTAATAATATTCCGTTACTTAGGCCTACGTATCCTGTCCCTGCTATGGCTATCTTCAATCTTTGTCCTTTTAATTTAAAGACAATATTATATCCAAAATATGCTAAACACTTATTTAATCTCTTTTAATACATCTTTAGCTGTTATTAACTTCATACACTCATGATGTTTTAAAGGACATGCTCTTTTCATACAAGGTGCACACTCTAAGTTCTTTGTTACTATTTTTCCATTTGGATTCATCCACTGATTTGTTTCAGTAAATTTTGTTGGTCCAAAGATTGTAACTGTTGGAACTTTAAAAGCTGCTGCTACATGCATTGGTCCAGAATCATTTGTCACGAAAGAATCAAGACCCGCTATCTTTTCAATAAGTTCAGGAATTGATGTTTTTCCTGATAGGTTATTATAATTACTTACACTATTCTCTTTTAATATATTTTCAATATCTTCTGCAATATCAGTTTCACCTGGTCCTCCAAAAATAACAATATCGTGTGTTTTTGACATCTCAATTGCTACTTTTGCAAACTCTTCGGGATACCATCTTTTTGCACTTCCATAAGTAGCGCCTGGGTTTATACCAAAACTTTTATTTTCATATTTAAAAGGTGCAAAATAAAGTTTTAAATCTTTAGTTTCATTATTTAAATTTAAACTATGATTTATAAAATCATTATATCTAATAGCTTGATGAATCTCTTTTTTAGTTAATCTTTTATATGAAAACTTTTGTCTTGCTTTTATAAAAAACATCATAAACTTTGAAGAAAAACTTCTTCTAAATGAAATAGCCAAATCAACCTGTCCTACTTCATTTGCTATTTTTACCAAATTTAAATATCTATTTCCATCTTTTTTAGTATTATCAACAATCACTTTTTTTACATTTGGAATTTTTCCCAAAGCTTGACTTGAAACAAAAGAACCAAGCATTGTTATCTCACAATTAGGATACTCTTTAATAATATTTTCAATAGCAGGAGTTGTCATAATAGCATCTCCAAGCCAAGTAGGAATCTCTATAAATATTTTTTTAACCATTTATCATCTTTTTATACGCCTCAAAAGAAGGCATTTTTCTAATTTTTCCATCTCTATTATCAACTAAACCATATCCAGGTGCAATTAATTGATGCCAATAAACTCTTTTAATTTTTTTTGTTCTTTTTACTATCTCGTGATACTCTAACATAAATTTTTTATAATCATCTTCACTTACGCACTCATGTTCACTTGTTGGAGCATATGGAGCTGTATTTGAAATAGGCCAATTTACTTCTGTAATATAAACTTCATTTGAACATTTATTTGATAATTTTGTCATTGAATAAAGTAAATCAATTTTATTTTTTGTATCAAAAAATTTATACTGAGTGTTATATGGACTTCCTCTTCTGTCTACATAAAGTAAGCTTGAATGTTTATCATATTTTACATCTTCAAAATTGAACAAAGCTCTTGCCGTATAATAGTATTCAAAGTCAATTACACTTGGACCAATAAGCTCCAAATTGACAAAAGAATTATCTCTTATATCTTGAACTATTTTATAAAATTTCAAGTATTCACCTATACTAAAAAAACCCCACTTGGCTCTATTTATTGTAGTTCCAACTTGAAATTCATTTAAAAAAGGTGAAAACTCTTTAAAAACTAAAGTTATATTTTTTTCTAAAAGCTTTTCATTTTCAATATGAGCTCTATCTTGCATTACGTTTAGCAAAATTTCAATTTCTC
Organism: uncultured Campylobacterales bacterium; assembly: GCA_947494995.1. Classification (GTDB taxonomy): domain Bacteria; phylum Campylobacterota; class Campylobacteria; order Campylobacterales; family Arcobacteraceae; genus Halarcobacter. Next base: position 37,962 of record CANLWY010000010.1, read on the forward strand.
TGTCTTGTTCTTTAAACCTTTTTACAAACTCTATATATTCATCTATTCTTTCAATTTCCCAAAGAGGAAATCTTATAATTAAATATTTTATCCCAAGCTCTTTTACTAATTCTAACTGTTCTTCACCTTTATCAAGGTTTACTCCAATTCCATACTCTAACTTTTCATTTCCTCTAAAAAACTTCATTAAAATTATTGAAAGTGGTAAAACAAATAAAGAAGTAATTAAAAGCTTTACATAATCAAAAAGATGCTTCTTTCGCATCTCTTTTTTATATTTTTTATCTCTTATTACATGGGGTTGGTCTGAATAATCATCCCAAATAAAAGGCTCTTTATTCATATTTTAAAGCCTTGTAAAAGGACGTTTGCCAAGAGCAGCTCTCTTTACATCCTTTTCATACATTTTCATAAACTTTTCCCACTGTCTTTTGATTTTATATTTGGTATATGCTTTTGACATTTTGTAAAAAACAAACTTCATACCTGTTCTTTTTGCTCCAAGACCATCGACGATTATTAGTTTATATGAACCTTCACTAATTTTAGGACAGAAAATATTTGTAAGACTTGTATCAACAAAAAGTATCAAGTTTTTTTCTAAATACTCTTTTAACTCATTTATTAAAATCTCTTGTTCTTTTAAAGGTATCAACTTATTAGCCAAATAGTATCTAAAACTTTTACTTGGCTCTCCATCATAATCAAGAACCCTATCAAAAACTAAGCCTTTCCCCAAGTTCGTTTTTACATACCCATAACAATCAGTAACAAAAGATAAATCAACACCTTTTCTTTTTATATATTTCATATATGAATATTCTAATTTATTTTGATTATTGTGAGTACCTTCTTTATGTAGTACTTTAATTACTTTTGTTTCATCATCAGGATGAATATAACAATCCCTCTCTCCACCTTTTGCAATAAGTAAACTCTCACCTAAAATAATCATTTACTCTCCATTACATTGTTTAAAGTATGATTGAAGAAAAATTTACACTTTTCAATTTCTAACCCAGTATTTATATAAGTATATACAAAAGATGGTTTTTCAAGATAGATTTCAAAGTTATAGTTTCTGTAAGCTTCAATATCTTCTTTTGTCAATTCATCTTTTCTAGTTAAAATCACTTCCGCTTTTGCATCTAGATGAACTTTCCAATATACTCTTGGAATAAAAAGTAAAAGAGTTTTCCAATTCTCTCTAAGAATAGTTTTTTTATCTAAAAAAGAGATGTTTTCGAGTAAATAATCATTGAAAAACCTATCTAAAAAAACTGTTTTATTTTTGAACTTTGAAATAAAAATCAAATATGGATAATAGATTATTCCTGCAATTAAAACTAATAAATAGTGAATATCATCATATTGGTCTTTTTCAGGTTTTCGTCCTAATTTTTTCTTTAATAAATACCTATTTAAAGGATATAAAATATTATAAAGTACAGACCTTCTTACTATTTTTTTAAACCTTTTATAAACAATTTCTTTCTTATTTATATCAAGTGCAGAAGTTAAAAGTGTAGTCTTTCCAACTCCATCAGGACCAACTATTGGAAAAATTTTTAATTTTTTATACCTTTCAATACTTTCTTTATGTTTCAACTGTTCTTTTATTATCTTTTGTTCATATTTAACTTTAATAAAAATTGTTTTAATATCTAAAGAAAAAAGAAGCTCTAACTTTAAAAAATCATACTCTTCTTTTATGATATTAAAACAAATTTTATTCTCAGAACACAAGTCAAAAACTACTTTTAACAAATTATTTAATTCAAAACTCTTAATAGATAGGCTATCATCTTCTAAGATAGCTAGCTTTAGCTTTTTATCCAATGCCTTTTTATTTAGTTCATCAAAAAACACTTCTATACTATTTATCATCTAATAAACCTAATAAACACTTTTCAATCTTTATATACTCTTCTCGTGTATAAGAAGAATTCAACATAAAATTGTTTTGATTTTTCTCTTCACTTATTGTTGCCCATCTTTTTGAACTAGCAAATAGACTGTCTCCAAAAAATGAAATAGTTTTTGTATTAACTGCACCAGCAAGATGCATAGGTCCTGTTGAAGTACTAACAAAAAGATAAGATGCCGCTAAATAATTTGTAAACTCCAATAAAGACATCTTAGAATCTAAAAGTTCAATCTTTTCTTTTTCGCCCTCTTCTAGTTTTGAAGAGATATACTCTTTTGAAGAACTATCATCTGGACCAAAAGTAAATACAACCTTATATGAAGTATTAGCTGCTTTTTTTGCTAAAGAGATATAATCATCTAAAGATAAATTCCCATCACTACTTCCTCCAAAACCAGGATGAAAAACAACTCTTTTTTCTTTTTCTATTTTAATATTAATTAATGGTTTTTCAAAATCAAGTTTTATATCTGGAAATAAAGCCAAGGCTAAATCCAAATTATACTGCCATTCAGTTTTTTCAACTCTGCTTCTTCTCTGCTTTACTCTTTTATTAAAAAATATTTGGGCTATTTTTGTTGCAGGTCCTACTCTTTTTTTTATTCTACTTTTAAAAAGAAGTTTTCCTAAATTTGTATCAATATAAGCACTAATACTTGCATCAAACTTCTTTTCTTTTATATTTTGTAAAGTTAAATATAAATTCTCTTTATCATATAAAATTACATCATCAATAAAAGGCATTTTCTTTGCTAAATCAAAATTTATTTTACTAACCAAAGCTGTAAGTTTTGTATCAGGGTATTGCTCTTTTATAGCTTTAAAAAGAGGAAGAGTTACGACAAAATCACCAATCTTGTCATGTCTAGTAATTAGTAAATTCATTACTTCTTACCTCTTATTTTTCGTTTAAACTCCACAAAACCTTTTAGTTTTTTATCGCTCTTTTGTAAAATTTCAATTGCTTTTTGTTCTTCTACATTTGCTAGTTTTGCATATGTTGAAGCAATAACTAAAATATCATCTTCATCCAACCATAACTTTGCAAAATTATCAAGTCCAGTTTCTAAATCAATCTCTTTAAACTCCATTCTATTTATATCTACAACAGAGAATTCATATTTGTTATCTTTTATAGAAACTAAAGTATTACCTGCTGAAAAATCTTTATGATAAACTCCATTTTTATGCAAAGTAAAAGTAAACTTTACAAACTGTTTAATAATATCTTCTCTATTTTCTAAAGATTTATTCCTAAGAGGTTCTCTAATCGTAAACTTATAATCAAACTTTTTTGCAATAAAAAAACTCTCTTTAAATAATCCACTTTTAAAAAACTCTATATAACCTATTGGTTCAGGTGTATTAAGACCAAGATTTCTAAGTTTTACTGCATTGTTATAAGATTTTTTTGCCTTCGAATCTCTAAAATAAGCATATACTATTTGATTTAAAACATTTGGAACTTTAAACGCTTTTACAACAGTTCTAATCCCTCTATACTCAATAACTTTTAGTTCATTTCTAGCTTTATGTATAGTTTCATTATTCTCTTTAAAAAACTCAGGTATATTTATCAAAAACTCTTTTATGTTTTTATATCTATCATTTAGTTCAAACTTGAAACTCAATTCTTCCCTTTACTTTCAAAAATTTCAAAAACTTTTTCCCACATTTTTTCACTCTCTTCTTTTAAATAACTTGATCTCTCTTCTAACTTAGAAATTAACTTATTCTTACTATCTTCATTTATTAAAATATCTATTTTCTTATGAATATCTTCAGAAGATGAATCTAGATTTAAAATCCCATCTTCAAAATCATAATCTTTAAAAAGCATTTGATATTTATGACTCCAACTTGTTCCTAAAGCAGGTGTAGCTTGACTAAGAGCACTTACTAAACTATGAAACCTACTTCCAATTACTCCTGAAGATTGATTTAAAATACCCTTTACTTTTAAAGGGTCTTCTTCTTTAAAAATATTAATACCTTCTACTCTTTTAGATATTTCATTTGCTAAATCAAAATCTTTTTTACCCTCATGTACTAAAATAAAAGGTTTTTTACCTTTTAACCTTAAATACTTAATTGATTCTTCGATAAGTGACAAGTACTTATTATCCTCATTTTCAATCCAACTTTTACTCACCATTTTATAATTAGGGATAATACAAAAATCATTGTTTTCAAAATCAAAATCAACTATTTTTGAAGCTTTTACAAGGTTTGTAAAATCTGGACTATTATAAATTTTTTTCTTTTCATTTACAATCGAGGTTAAATATTCATAAGAAATTTCTTCCCTTGCAAATATTAAATCACAATTTTCAACAAGCCCTCTCATACTATTTTTTATCTCTTCATTTTTAAAAGGCCCAAAAGCTTGAGGAAGAAGTATAATTTTTGAATTATTCTTTTTCCATTTTTCTGTTAGCTTTAATAACTTATTTGTATTTTTAACACCCCATTGATCTCCATGGGCAAAGCCTGATGCATCAAGAACAATATCCACATCTTTACTTCTTACTAAACCATACATTTTTCTTCGTTTTTTAGGAATTAGTGAGACAAAAAAATCCCCTATATCAAGACCTGCTTTTTCATATGTTACCTTCTGAAGGAGACCTAAACTTGCTCTTTTTTCATAAGGTGAGACATTTAAACTTGGTGCCATAACAAACTTAACATCTGGGTATTTTGATTTAACTTTTTGCAAAACAGCATGAAGCATAAGTTCAGCTCCTTTATTAACAAAACCTACACCTCTAATTTCTACAATCATTTTTTACCTTTAAAAAAATTATTTATTCTTGAAAAAACAGTTTTTTTCTTTTTTCTATTATCAAAATAGTTATTTGCTTCTTTTATAAGCTCTTCTTCTGAATCATATTTATCAATTCTAATAGAGTGAGAAATTCTTTTTTTCGCATTCTCAATATCTTCTTTTGATGCTTCAATTGAATATTCAAATACTTCTTTTGGATAAGTAGGTATAGTATTACCTAACTCTTCCCATGCTTTAATATTTGCATTAAACTTCTTTCTTTTTAATTCAATTCCTTGACCTGATACTGCCTGTTCTAATGAAGCCTCTCTTAATTCTATAGCCTTAGCAGTTCTAGCACCATTTACAATATCTTTTCCTAAAGCTGTTCTAATTAAAACTAAACTTTCACCATTTTCTTTATCAACACCCTCAACACCATGAGGATCACCTAAAACAATATCAGAATAAACATTCATCTTATCAAAACAGAGCATACAGCGTGAAGGAGTAAAAAAGTCTTTCATGTTTTTTCTATTCTTCTTATCCATAATTCTAAGATTACCCTCTTCATAAAAAGAGATATCTCCAGGATAAGAGGTATTAGAAGTATCTCTGAAAACAAACTTTTCAACCTTTTTAGATGTTACTCTTTGAGTAAAATAGTTTACAGCACTGTATAACATCACCCTATCACAGATAAGCCCTATTTTGATTAACTTATCATTTAGCTTCTTTTTAATTTTCATTAAATTTTCTAAACCATGAAAATGACAAGAAAGACCTACAACTGCAACTTTTCCTTCAATTTCTAAAATCTCTGGAACCAAAGAAGACAAATTTGTTGGGACGTATTTAGACTTTTGTGATTTCATTAACTCTTTTGAATCTTTTATTATCTTAGCTTCAGATTTCAAAGAAGTATCATTCATCTGGGTAACTACTACTGCACTTACAATCTTTTCATCCAATAAATACTTCAAAATTGCTGTCGTTACTCCACCACTTTGAGAATTTAAATATATACTCTCATCAGAAGCTTTACCTACAAGACAACTTGTAATTTCACCAATAAAAGGATCAAACTTTGTTTTTTCAATAAGTTTTTTACTAAAATGATCTCCTGGACAAACATCAAAACATAAACCACAATTAGTACATGCATCATAATCTATTTTTGGGAAAAAATATCCAGCAGTTGATTGTTTATAAGAGATACAATCATGTCCACATGAAGAAAAGCATGAACCACAACTATGACATAAATAGTTATCAACAACTTCTGTAATATCTCTTTTTATTTTTTTAGACAAAAGGATTCCTATATAAAATTTATATATTTTAGCAAAATTATCTATTTGTTCTTATTAAACTTGGTGTTTATTACACTTTAATACAAATTTAAGTATTATCCATCCTTAATTTTAAATAAGGATTCCAATGAAAGACTTTTTATCAAAACTTGGTTTTAATATCTTTTTAGCATTAATAATAACCTTACTATTTGTTTGTGTTGAACAGATTTATAGAGTTTACAATGACATTTTATCTTTTAACTTAAATCCAAAGAGTTTTTTTGAACAATTTATTATAAATCTACTTATCGTTTCTATTGTAAAAACAAGAGCTGTATTTATCTCTTTTGTTTTAATTGCAACTTTTGTATGGTTCCAAATACTTCACTTTGCATATTTTGGAACATGGATTTTTCCTCTTGAATATCTACTATTCTTCACTAAATTTCAAGAAACTTATGATACCTTTAGAACAGTAGCAGATATTGGAATTATTCCAACAATCATGACTATTGTACTTCTTATTTCTATTTACTTCTTATTAAAAAACAGTGATGAAAAAAGGCTAAAAGTTCCTTTCTTATCATTTGTATTAATAGCTTTTATTATCTTTGTTCCTTTAAGAGTTTATATAAAAGATTCTAAAAAAGGTCATAGACCAAATGTAGAATACTATCCTATTAAAAACACAGTAACAAACGTAGGATATTTACTTGGAAATATTATGCCTAAAAAAATTGCCGGGAATAGTGGTTTAGAACAACCTATTTCCCCAACACCTGAGCTTTTAACAAACAATCCGGATATAAATGTAATTATGATTATGGGAGAATCACTAAATAGAAACTTTATGTCTTTATATGACTATAAAATCAAAACTACTCCTTTTTTGGATTCACTTAAAAATGATGAAAACTTCATTTATAAAAAAGGGATTGCCTCTGGAGTTGTGACAGATGTTGCAGTTCCTTCATTTTTTAATATTATTAAAAGACCTGATGGAGTTCCTCAAATAATTTCAACAAATACATGTCTATTTAAAATGGCTAAAAATAATGGTTTTCAAACATATTTTTATAGCTCACAAGCACAAGATCAACTTGCACAACTTAAAAGTTATATTTGTACAAAATGGATTGATGATTATGTAGATGGAACAACGGTAACAAAAGATATTGATAAGCCAGCATTAGACAAATTCTTATTAGATAAAATCGAAGATGTAGACTTCTCAAAACCAAGTTTTATTGCGATGCAACAAAGAGCATCACACACTCCCTTTATTGATACTTTTCCAAAAGAGTTTGAAAAATTTAATAAAGAAAATATAAATGATAAAACAATAAGTCAAAATACAATTGATTACGCAAACTCTATTGCATATACAGATTACATTATCTCTGAGTTAGTTAGAAAAGTAAAAGCAAAAACTACTAGACCTACTTATTTCATCTTTACATCTGATCATGCTTCAAATGTAGGAGATCCAAATAGACAAGGTCATGGAAGATTGAATTATGATGCAGTATATCAAGTACCATTTTTAGTTTATGGAATAAATGGAGCAAAACCACTAAAAGAAAAGTTCTCAAATTTTGAGTTTATGTCACACTATCAAATGGCAAATGTTGTTAGCCATGTTATAGGCTATAAAGAAAAATATGAACACTTTAATATGAGAGAAGACTATTTTGTATGTGATTCAGATATATCTGGTCTTTCAGGGATTTTAAAAATATCTTTTGATGAAAATAGTAATCAAACGAAAACATTAATAGAATAATTAAGTTTGTAAGTACTTCCTTACAAACTTCTCCCATCTTCTACTAATTCTTCCTCTTGCAAAATATGGAATTTTATTTGGTAAAGTAAAGTGAGAAACATCTCCTAATCCATCAATTAGTACTAAATCAAAATCTGTTTCACTATTTTTTCTAAGTAAAATATTTTTAGGCATCATTCCATAATTGAAGATAATACAATTATCTATAAAATATTGTCTGTACTCTTCAAGCTCTTTTTGATAAGTTTCTACACTATTTTCTTTTAAATAATGAGCAAAGCTCTTTGAAACTTCTCCATCATAATCTCTTATAAGTTCAATTACAAAGCCATCACCTTTATTTGTCTTAACTTCTCCATAGAACTTAGGAAGATGTTTAAAGTTGTCCATACCTCTTTTTTCTAATTGCTTATAATAAGAAATCTCTTTTATTGATTGTTTACTCTCTTCCCTTTGGTTTCCTTCGTAAGTTACCTTTACAGTCTTATTTGAATCTTCAGGATGAAGGTAAATTGCTCTTTCATTACCTTTTGCTATAAAGTCTTCATCTTTTAGAATTAACACTTCTACTCCTAAATAGTTTTGAATAATTCATTTAATTTTTCGAACTGCTTTTTATTATCAAAGCACTCATTTGCTTTTTCTTGTCCATTTCTTGCAAGTTCTTCTTTTAGACCACTATCATCGTATAATTTCTCTATTTTTAAAGCTAAGTCTTCGTAATTTCCACTTTCAAAAAGTAATCCAGTTTTTTCATCATCGATTATCTCTAGAACTCCACCAGAGTTTGCTCCAATTACAGCAGTTCTACTTTTCATAGCTTCAATAGTAACAAGTCCAAAAGTTTCATTTTTAGAAGTCATTAAAACCGTATCAGAAGCTTGCATAAACTTATGTGGTTCTTTTGTAAAACCTATAAACTTAACTTCATTTTGAAGATTATAATCTTTTACTTTTTCTTTGAGTTTATCTAAGTACTCTTCACTCATTGCATGACCAATAATAAAAGATTTTATATTTAAGTTTTTTTCTTTTAAAATTTTCATTGCTTCAATTAAAAGGTGCTGACCTTTAAATTCATTGATTCTTCCAATAAGTGATATCATAAATGAATCATCAACTTTCAGATTTTCTTTAAAACTTTTTATTTCTTCTTCTCTCAAAGTTTCTGCTTCATTTGCACCAAGATACAAAAGTTCAGTTTTAGGTCTTACTTTTTCAGGAATAAACCTTTGCATTTGTTTTTGAACTGCTTTTGTAACACAAATTATAGTATCAATATTTTTATATAAAAAATTATGGTAAAAATCATCTTTGAATCTAGTCATAGTCATATGTCTAGTTTGCACTATTTTAGGTTTTCTTTTTGAAAATTTCTTTGCTAATACAACTATTGGAATATCTTTTGTCCAATGAAGATGAACTATATCTATCTCTTCTTTATCAATAATCTTTGCAAGGCGTAAAGATGCACTTATTGAAAAACTACTTTTTCTTTTTAGCTCATATTTTTTTACGTTTGTAATAAAATCTTTTAATTTTGAATTTGAAGATACAAGACATGAAACATCAAAGTTTTTTGAAAGCTCATTAGAACATCTAGCCATATAAAGTTCTAAACCTCCTAAATCAGGAGATAAACAAACTTCTAATATTTTTTTATTTATCATTCTTTTGCATCTCAAGCATTAGAGCATATTTCATATATGAACTAAATGCAGAAATAACAGCAACATTCCAACCATGAATTCCATGAAATGCTCCACCTTTTAAAACTAAAGCTTTAAATAAAGCTCCAACTCCATGAACAAAAGGATCAAAGGCATTTGCACGTTTACCTGCATCATATGAAATTTGAGCACCTCTTTTAATAAACTTTTCTGTTGTACGAATCATGTGAACATAATCTTCATAAGAATAGTGAAGCATATCTGCTTTTAAATCACAAATATTTTTAGCTTCTACTTTTGCATGACCTTTTAATTTAGAGTATCCACACTTATTTCTATTGTAAAGCCTTGTTACCCTATCTGGGTACCAAAGTTTAATAAAATTATCACCTACATAAGTCTTTCTTGCAAATGAAAAACCATCATAAGCTGTATTATCTAAATCAAGTTTTTTAATCTCTTCAATTGCATTTAAATCTAATCTTTCATCTGCATCTATACTTAAAACCCAATCATATTTAGCAATAGGTTCTCCAAAAGCTTTTTGAGGGCCATCTCCTAAATACTCTTGTTTTACAACTTTTGCACCTAAAGATTCGGCTATTTCACAAGTTCTATCAGAACTTAATGAATCAACAACTAAAACCTCATCACAAACTTCTTGTACTGATTTTATAACAGCTTCTATATTCTTTTCTTCATTTAATGTAATTATATTTGCAGTGATTTTCAAATTCAAAAGACCTTATCTTAAAATAGTATATATTATATAACAAGTTTAATTTAAATAGGATATAATCGCCTTTTAAAGGTTATTAATGAAACAAAAAACTGCAATTATTTGTCTATCTAGAGTAAATGGTGGAATGGAATTAGCCTCTGTTAAATTAGCAAGACTATTAAGTACAGATGTAGAAGTTGAGTTTATTGCTAGAGATAATAGTTATATAGTAAATAAAAAAGAGCATTTTGATGGATATAAAATCAAAGTACATGAAGTAAGCTTTTCTAGTAACTTAAGCCTTAAACTAATAAAAAGTGTGAGAGAGATATTAATAGAAAGAGAGATAAAAAATATAATCTTTCTTGGTGCTTCAGAGATGAAATCTTTATATTTTGCAACACTGGGTTTAAATATAAACTTTATTATTAGACAAGGTTCTAAAAAAACTACTTCAAAAAAAGACATCTTTCACAAACTATTCTACTCTAATGTAAACTATTTTGTAGGTAACTGTGAATATATGAAGCAAAATATTATTGATATTTTACCAGTTCCCAAAGATGCAAAAGTAAAAAGAGTCTACTCATCATTAAGACTTGATAAAAATGTTTCATATAAAAAGTTTGATGGTAAAATCAACTTAGTTCATGTAGGTAGAGTTCACCCAGGGAAAGGACAATTTGATGCAATTAAAGCCTGCGATATTTTATATAAAAATGGGTTTAATTTTAATCTTAAGTTCTTAGGAGATATACAAGACAAAAACTACTATGAGACAATGAATAAATATCTTGAAACACTAGAATACAAATCAAATATAGAGTTTATAGGATATACAAGTGAGGTAAAAAAATATCTTCAAGAAAGTGATGTCTTTATTTTCCCTAGTTTAGGTGAAGGAATGAGTAATGCAATTATAGAATCTCTTGGCTTTGGACTTATTCCTATTATCTACAATGATACTTCATCGCCTGAGTTTAAGGAGCTTGGCTTCCATATACATTTAACAGACAAGAATACCATTGAAGAGTTGGGAAAAATAGTTTTAGAAGTGGCAAAAAATTTAGAAATTGAAAAAAATAAAGCAAAAGAGAATCATAAAAAAGCTTTAGAGGTTTTTGCCTTAGAAAGAGAACAAAAGGAATATTTAGAACTACTTATTTAATAAAGATAAAAAGTATTTGTTAAAAGAGTACTTCCTTGGTAATGAATCTTCAAACCGCTTCCATAATCTTTTTATTTTCTTTTGAGTAAAAAAAGATATATATTTAGAAAAAGGTAAGAAGTCATTATTTACAACCCCATCTATTAAAACTAACCTTGCACTCTTTTGATCAAGTTTCTGATACAACATGTTTTTAGTATTTAAGTCTTTAACAATAATACCTTCTTTTAAAGTATAACTTTTTAATTCATCTAAAAGTTTAATTGGATTGATTAAAGTTTTTGTCTTTTCATCTTTTTGTAAATAATAAGATAAAGTCTTTGAAATATTTCCATCATAATCTTTTATTAAATCATAAACCTCACCTTTCCCTAATGAAGTCTCTACACTTCCATAATACTTTGCTAAAAGAGTCCAAGAAATATTTCTTTTTTCTAAAAACTTATAGTATTTAATCTCTTTAATGCTTTCAGAGTAATCATTTGAATGGGTAATTTTAATACACTTAGTATCATCATGAGGATGAATAAAAGCACTTCTATTTGTACCTTTTCCGACAGGCTTATTATTACTTAAATTAATCATCTACTTTTTTCTATATTATCTAATATCTTTTGTGCCCTTGCACTCCAAGTATGATATTTTAAAAACTTTTCATAAGCATTGTTTGCTAACTTTTCTCTTTTTTGTTTATCTTCAATTAAAGTATTAACTGCACTTTCCCATGCATCTAAATCTGAACTATCGACAAGTAAAGCTGTTTCATCATTTAAAGCTTCATATACTACTTTGAAGTTAGAACACACTATTGCTTTTTTTGAAGACATATATTCAAAAAGCTTAATTGGAGACATATATTTACTAGATCTATTTCCTTCATTATCACTTTGATAAGGAGCCAATAGAATATCACACATATTTCTATATTTATAGGTTTCTTTTGGTTCAACAAAACCATGGAAGATTAGATTATCTAAATCTTCTTGTGATTTCCAAAACTCTATATCTTTATCTTTTCCACCAATAATATGAAAAGTTGCATTTGGAACTTTTTTAGCAAGGGATATTATAATATCAATACCTCTTCCTTTAAAAAGACTTCCAACATAACCTATTTGTATTTTTTCTTTATCAATATTTACACCAGAAGGTATATTCTCATTAGGGATGATATTTGTACCATTATTTGCAGCTAAGATAGAATCTAAATTTAAACCATAACTTTTATTGTACATTTTTTTCAATTCATTTGAATTTACTACAAGCTTTAAATTATTTGTATTCTCTTTCATAAACTTATCAAAAAAGAAATCATTAAAACCTTTACCATCATAAGGTTCATGTTTTTCAAAAAGAGAAAAAAATCCAGCTTTTTGAGTTAAATAAAAAGCAAACATATCATCTCTTCCATAAACTATATCTGGATTAATGTTTTGAACCTGCTTTAAACATCTAAATGAATAAATTCTCTTTTTAAGATATTTAATATTTGGAGAATAAAGTTTCTTTAATTCAAAGTTTTTTTCAACTCCATAATACTCAAAGAAATCATTTATATTCTTCTCTTCTAATTTCTTAGTCCAAGGAGCTAACAAAGTAACCTCATGACCTAAAGAAGCCAAAGCATTACACATCTTCATTACATGAATACTATTTGCCGTTCTTGAAGGGATTATCGATCTTGATATATATACTATTTTCATATTTTTCCTATCTTGTAATTCCAATAATTAAAAATAAAACTATAAAAGCAAAATATTTTAATAAAAGGTTTAAGTCAATTTTATTTACGGTTATATTTTGTTGTTTTTTTGCAATCATTGCACTAATTAACACCATTAATAAAGGTAACTCAAAAGTTCCATATAATAAACCACCTGCCATAAATACTAATGCAGATACAATAGTAATTAGCATAATATCTTTTTTCTCTCGTGAAATATTTTTATAGGTAAAAATGGTATACAGTATGTAAATAAAAAACATTACACCCAAAACCCCATGTTGCATTGGAATTTGTACATAAAGATTATGAGGTTTTGATATTATATCTAAGCCTTTTTGATCTTCTGGATATTTTTCTCTTAATAAATCCATATGATCCCCTGTTCCTGTACCTATAAGAGGATGATCTTTAATTACTTCTATTCCATAAATTGTCAAGCCAATTCTTATCCCAGTTGAGCCACTTTGAAAATATCTTTCACTTTTAATTACACTATTAAAATTTGTACCTAATTGATTAATTCTTTCATTAATTGTATTTGAAAAATTATATAGAAAAAGACAGGCAGAAAAAAACAATAAAGATGCTAATATAAAATATTTAATATTTTCTCTAAAAGATAGTACTAAAGTAATAAATATTACAACAACTAATGTCATATATCCTGTTCTACTTGCAATGAAAGACATATTAGCCAATGCTGTTATAATTATTACTAAAGCAATGAACTTTTTAAACCTATCTTCATTTTTAAAATTTAATATATAATATAATAAAAAACCAACAAGAAGAGAAATACCTACACCATGATCACTATGTGCAATAAAAGGTGCCGGGCTATATGCAAAAGTTTCCCATATCTCATATTTACCAATAGAAAACTCATATGGTAAAAAACCAAAATGAATTAAATATGAAAAAACAATAGAAAAAAACATTCCAAAAATAAATGCACCAATAATTCGAAAGGCAAATCTTATATCTAAAAAAGATATAAATACTAAAGGGAAAAGGAAGTATTTTATTTTATCCATATGATCTTTCCCATACTCCATATTATCTGTATAAAGTAATCCTACTGCATGAAGTAAATAAAAAGCTAAAATAGCTTGAATAATTCTATTAGAAAAAGCCTCTTTCAAATAGAACCAATAATCTCTTCTATATAAAAAAAGAGCAAGCATTGTAAAGAACATTGAACTTTTTGCACCATTATGAATGGGAATCAAAAAAGCATATAAAACTAAAAGATGATTTAACCAAAGCGTTATTTTATCTTTTGTTTCTTGTGCAGGTGAACTTAAAATATTTGTCATTATTTACCTTTTTTATATTCTCTAATTAAATACTCAGTTATTGCTAAATTAGCTTTATAATAATTCAACATTTCAATACTTGTTTTCTCTTTTAACTTATTTAATTTTTCAATTTTTTCATTATTTGTTACAATCATTGAACCATTAAAACCAAAATGATTCTCTTCATTCTCAAAAAGATTTTTCCCTATTGAAATGTACTCTTTATCTTGAAGTGTTAAATTATATAAAGTTGGAAAAATATCTTTATGTGATCCTGTTACTTTTGTATTGATTGATAACTTATCTTTTAGACTTTGTGGTAAATAAAAGTATAAAGGTATATTTTTTGAATTTAAAAGTTTATTATCATCATACTTCATAATACCATCAATTGTATTATTATCAGCAGTTACAACAACAATTGTATTATCTTTAAATTTACTTTTCTTGAACTTATCTAAAAAAACTCCAACTTGATCTACGGCATAGGCATAAGAAGCTAATCTTTGTTTTGCCAAATCAAAATCACCTGTTATATGATTTTTAATAGTTTCATTAAAGACTAAACTTTTATTTTTATAATCATTTGGTATATTATAAGGAGGATGATTGTTAGTGCTAAGTGCTACTATAAACTGTTTTTTATCACTTTTTTCTAATTTTCCTAAAATATGCGAATACAAATATTCATCAAAGATTCCCCAAGGATGGAAATATTCATCTTCTTCTTTATCCTTTTTTTCTAGATTATTATATATATTTATTTTACCTTCAACATTTTCATAGCCTTGGAACTTTATAAAACTACCAAGGTTTCTCCATGTTAAATCTCCACCATAAATAAATGACGTTTCATAACCTTCATCTTTATATAAAAAGGCTGGAGTATAAGTAAAACTTGTCTGCTTATACGTTGATTGTGAAAAAGCAAAAGATTTTGGTCTATGTGGAATATTTAACAATAGTGCTTGCAAACTTGATATTGTTCCATCACCTGCTGAAATCATATTAGTTAAAAGTATATCTTCATCAAAATACTTTTTTAATTCACCCAAGATATTAAACTCATCACTTTGATATTTTAGTATTGGCATTCCAAAGCTTTCTACCATAATAACAACTATATTATACTCATTATCATCAATTTTTTTTGTTTTATATGTGATATTTTTCAATAGATTCTCTCTATTAATATCTTTTGTACCCTTATAAACTTCAAAAGCTTTTTCAATATTATCTTTATATCCAGTTACCTTAAGTAGATCATACTTACGCTTTAAATATTTTTTTCTTGCATTTAAAGCATTAGTAAAAGCTCTAAAGCCATTGTGAGAAACTTTATTTATAAATTCATCTTCAGATACATTTGGAATCATCTTCCCTAAAGGATACATTCCGAAAGTTCCCCTTACAGCAAGAAAATTCAAAATAAAAATTGTTGCAAAAACTAAAGCAGAAAATCTAAAAAACTTAAAAAAATTAATACTTTTATCTTCTGTTTTAAATATTTTGTTAATTAAATAAAATAGAAAAGCCAAATATCCAAAAAAGATAGTAAGAATTAAAACCACATTATAATTTTGCCAAAAAGTAATTAATAGTGCTTTTGTATCATCATCAAAAAAACCAAAAAATAGAATATTTATATGATCTTTAAAATATGAATAAAAACCAAAGTCAGCACATAAAAAGAAACTAACAATTGAATAAGTGATAAAAAGATAAAAAACAAAAAACTTTTTTGAATATTCTAAAAACTTTTCACTCTTTAAATAGTATAAAACAATTAAAACAATTGTTGGTAGCGCTTGAATATACCCAACTACAGTTAAATCAAGTCGAAACCCAAGAAAAAATGCTTTTAAAATATCAGAATAATACCCATCTAATGAATCTAAAGGAGAGTAATAGTTAAAGAAAACTAATCTAAACAAACTCATCAAAAACAAAAATAAAAGATGTGCAAATATTAACTTTTTAAATATATTGAAAACTTTTGACATCAGTAAACTATTCATTTTTTACTTGCCTTCTAAATTTTTAAGTGCAACAAATAGTTTAAAGAAAGATTCACCATCTCTACCTATAATTTTCTTCATAAAACTTTTTTGACTTAAACTGATTAAAAAAGAGATTCTATTTGCCAACTCTTTAAATTTTATATAAAAACTTTCATTTGAAGGAACCAACTCAATATACCTTTTAATTACATACTCATAATCAACTTCAAAACTTGCTCTTGTTTTAGCTAAAGACAAAAGCAAAAGCAATAAATCTCTAAACTGTAATAGCTTTAAGTCAACACTTTCATTAAAACTATCTTCTAAATCTATTGTATAAATTCTTCCATCTTTATAAGTAAAATTTCTAGCTTGTGCTCCACCATGGAACTCATTTGCATGGTGTATTTTTGCTAATTCATCTAAAATAAGATCGATAAAGTAATACATTTTTTCTTTGGAAATATCTCTTTTCCTAATATAAGAGTTAATCATTTTACCACCATCTTCTAATACAAAAAACTCACTATTTTTATATAAGATTTCAGGGGTATTTATACCCAATAATTTTAGTTTTGATATTTTATTAGTTTCATACTCTAAAGCTTCAAATTCTGTTTTCCTTTCAACTGGTAAAACTACTTCAAAAGAAAAAAGTTTATAAAAAAACTTATGAAAAATATTAGATTTTGTAGCCCTTGCCTTTTTCAGCCAATATCTTTTCCCCTTGTACTCAAAAGAGAATATCTCTTCACTGTTCTTTGAATATAATTCAAGAACTAGCTCTTCAAATGTTTTCTCTACGCCCATATTAAAATAATCACCCAAGTTGTAACATGAAGTCCAATACTAAACATAACAGCAGTTGAACCTATGTCCTTTGCAGTTTTTGCTAAAGGAGCATGTTCAGTTGTTACTAAATCAACTACATTTTCAATTGCTGAATTTACTAACTCTATTATTAATACTAAAATACCCGTTACTAGTAATATAAGTTTATACATTAAATCAACATCAATATATATAATTCCTGCAATAATAAAAACAGCGACAAAAAGCTCCAAACGAAAAGAACTTTCAGTTTTAAAGGCATGTTTTAAGCCATCAATGGCATATTGTGTATTTTTAAAAAGGTGATATTTTGGTTTATTATTCATTTTTTATTTTCTTTTATATAGGTTTTTATAGTGTTTTTTCCATCTTTTGTGTTGCCAAAACCACTGCTGAGGAGTCTGTTCTATCTGTTTCTGAATAATATCTGCTTGAAGTTGAGTTAGCTCTTTTTCTTTATCTTCAGTTTTAAACTCAACGGTTGATGGATCTATTGCATCATATACTTTTATAGTATAATCTCTAAAATCATCCATTACTGCAAACAAAGGAATTATTACTGCATCAAATTTTAAAGCAAGTCTTGCAGTAGCATCAGTTGCCATTACTTTTTTATCAAAGAAGTCTATTTCTACTCCATTTTTAGTATTCTGGTCAATTGCAACTGCAACAAAATGACCATTTTTAAAAGCTTTTAACATACCTTTTGCAGCTACTTTTTTTTCAAGCATTATAATATTATTTCTATCTCTTGCTTTAATATACATATCATTTATTAATGGATTATCCATTTTTCTATTTACAACTGCAAGAGTTCCATATTTTAACGCAGTATAAGGAATTGCTAATTCCCACCCACCATAGTGAGCTGTTACAAATATGATTTTTCTATTATCTTTAATTGCATTTAGAATAACTTCCTCATTTTCTATTTTTGCTTTTGATAAAAGTTTTTCTTTTGAAATTGTTTGATTTTCTATAAACTCATACATATTAAAAAGTAGTGATTTATAAGAGTCTTGAATTATCTTCTCTTTTTCTTTGTCTGTGATTTTATCTTCATAAGCTAGATTTAAATTAACCTTAGCAATATGTCTATGTTCTTTATTAAAAATATAAATAATTTTAGCAGTTAAAATAAGTAATTTTTCAAGTAGAAACTTTGGGATTATAAGAAATAAAAATCTTAATAAAAGATATAAATAGTATATAAAATAGTCTTTAGCATTTGCTTTCACTTAATAATAGTCCTTCAATCATACTAACAATCTCTTTCTCATCAATTTCTTTAATTGAATCATCTTCTCTATTGAGTTTCAAAGGATTTACATTAGTATCTGATTCTATGATTTTATTTGTATCTGTTTCATATGTATTCCTATATCCTGGAGTACATCCAAAAATTGTAATTGAAGGGATATTTAAAGCCCAAGCCATATGAGTTGGTCCAGTATCATTTCCAATAACCAAATCACAATTTTTTACAACTGCTTTTAATGAGTTCAAATCTAACCTTGGTAAGACTATAGCTGAAGAGTTTAAAGCAATTTCATCTGCTATTTCTTTCTCTTCCTCATTACCCCATGCAATTAAACAATTTTCATCTAAACAATTTATTATTTTAGCAAATTTCTCTTTAGAGTACATTTTTGAAGGCCAAGATGCCCCTATTATAAAAAGTATATTTTTCTTTGCACTTCTTAAATAGTTATATAAAATTCTTGGTTCATTTTCAAAATATAAAAAAGCTTCTTTTTTTTCAATATCTTCTTTTGATATATCTAAATCTAAAGCCCCACATATCACATCAATATTTCTTTCTATTACATTTTTCTCATATGCAGAGTCGATTTTTTTCTTATAAAAGAGTGATGCCGTACCTTCTCTTGTAGATTTCATTCCAAAACCTACTCTATTTTTACCTAAATATTTTGATACTATTGCTGATTTGATTAAACCTTGGGCATCAATAACTAAATCATAATTATTGTTTGCATAATCTTTTAAAAGATTAACTTGTGCAGGGATATTCTTCTTATCAA
Organism: uncultured Campylobacterales bacterium; assembly: GCA_947494995.1. Taxonomy (GTDB): domain Bacteria; phylum Campylobacterota; class Campylobacteria; order Campylobacterales; family Arcobacteraceae; genus Halarcobacter. The sequence goes on from CANLWY010000010.1 coordinate 57,190, forward strand.
TTTTTATTGATTTTAAATCTAATTCATAGATATTCTCAATATGAGGATTATGTTCCAAAATCTTTGAAAAAGCTTTTTCTACAAACCAATCAATACTTATAGAAGGATTAGACTTTTTAAGAAACTGTAAAGCTACCATAGCATGGATTATATCACCCATTGCAGAGAGTTTAACAATTGCTATTCTCATTGACAAACCACTTTTACTCTAAGTCCTTTAGGAGTCTCTAATTTTACAATCTCATTCTCTATAATAAATATAGACTTCTCTAAGCAAATTTTTAATTTATTATCTTTTAATTTATACTTCACTTTTGGATTTGACATATCTTGATTTATAAGTAAATTTAAACTTATCATAAATGATAACCACTCCATATTTTCAAAACATGGAAGAAGCTCTTTATATTTATCTAAATCTCTTTTTTGAGGAAGTGATTTCTTTGAAAATTTAATTATATGTGCAATAGTTACTCGTGATGTATGCTGAAAATCATAATTAAGTCCACTTAAAATAAAATCAAAAGTATTATCATTTGATTTATAGAAATTTAGTGTTTTACCTATTGAATGAAGTTTTGAAGCTATTACAAGTAGTAATCTATATCTATCATCTAAACCATGCATTGGCGCTAATACATCAAATATTTCACCTGCATTTCTTCCTAAATAAGCACTCTGTTTCTCATCTATTTGAAATCTATCAAGAAGACTTTTTACACTTACATTAAAATTTGATGGAAACTTAGCATTTTGATTTCTCAAAAGATCAGTTAAATAAACACCTTCTCTAACACCAGCACCTGAAGTAATAACTCTTTTTATATTTAATTCATCTAAAATAGTTTTAAATATAAAAGTTCCCTCTTTTATAGTATCAAATCTATCTTTTTTAATACCAATATATTTTAAGGTTTGATTATTCTTTGCATTTAAAATTGAATCAAAAATATGATCATTTAAATCTACGCAGTAAGTATATCCATGCAAAATATCTAAAGGATATTGATTTTTTGCCATAATAATTTTACTTAAAGCTCTTATTGAACCACCAATACCAACAACGGTTGAAGGTATTTCTTCTCCAGAAGCCAAAACTTCTTTTAATTTTTCTAAAATGAAATTCCTAGCACCCTCTACATCACCTTTTGAGAAGAAAAGTTCATCTATTCTAACTGTTCCTATATCTAAAGATATACATTTTTGGATTTTACCATCTCTTATAAAAGCAAACTCTGTAGAACCACCACCAATATCAACTGTTACAAACTCATCACCATGGATTAAGTTCATAGCTGCAACTCCACCAAAATATGCCTCCTTAGAGCCATCAATAACTTTTATATTAAGACCTAATTCATCTTTTATACGTTTTATAAAAGTCTTTGCATTTGGAGCATCTCTTAATGCAGAAGTTGCAACACATATAATTTTTCTTGATTTTAGTGCTTTTGAAATATTCAAAAAAGATTGCAAAGAGTTAAATGCTCTTTGCATAGGAGCTTCTTGAAGGTTACCATTATTTTCATAACAACCTTCAGAAATTTTTACACGTGAACGTGTTTCATTTATAAGATTAAAAGCAAATCTACTGCTTTTTTCCAAAACAACCATACGCATTGAGTTAGACCCAATGTCTATAATAGTTGTTATCTTAGCCATTCTTAAACTTCTTCTTCTTGTAACTGCTTGTATTTAAAGTTTAACTCTTCCATTGTTTCTTGATTGTCAGGATCAACTATAATACAATCTACAGGACATACTTCAACACATGCTGGTTCTTCATAATGACCTACACACTCTGTACATCTATCTGCATCAATAATATATATTGGATCACCCTCTTCAATTGCGTAATTCGGACACTCTTCTCTACATGCATCGCAAGCAATACATTCATCTGTAATTATTAAAGACATTAAACTTCTTCCTAATTGAAATATTATCTTGGAGTTATAGCCTATTATTCTTAATAATTCCTTTAATTAGCTCTAAAATTCCCTTACTTTTAGTAACAATTAAGAATTCATCATCTTGGTGGATAAAAAGGTTACTATTTATGTATAATGCAGCAGCAATATCAAACTCTCTAACTTTACCTGCAAAGAGTACAAAACTAAAGTTTTGAGCATATGCTAATGATAAAGCTGCAGCCCCACAACTTCGGTATTTTATTCTATTTTCATATAGTTTTGTACAAATTTCAGGATAAGCGTATGCTCGTTCAAAAATTCCTATAGAAGAGTTTTCTATTTCAAAATCTTTTAACTCTTTTTCGTTACATAAACTTATTGTTTTTATATCTTTATTTGTTTTATAAATTAAAGTTGCATTTGCTAAATTACAAACAAATCCAGCTTTTAATTCATCATTTATTTTTAAAGCAACTGAAGTTCCATAATAAGGCAATTGTGATTTGAAATTGTGACTTCCATCTATAGGGTCAATTATAATTTTTATATTTGAAGAAGAAGATAATAAACCTATTTCCTCAGAGTAAATATCACCAAACTCTTTTAAATGTTTTATAAATATTTTCTCTGCTTTTAAATCTATTTCTAGTGAATTATCTCCACCATATCCTATGGTATTTGATTCTTTTAAGTCAGATGAGCTCATATGAGTATTTATATACCCATAGAGCTCTTGATTTGCTTTTATAACTGCTTTTGTAAAAGAGTTATAATCAAACATGATTAAGATAGCGCTTTAACTATCTCTTTTGCAGCTTCTCTTCCATCTGCTGCGGCAGTAACTGCTAAATGTGCGCCTCTTTGGCAATCTCCACCCGCATATACTTTTTTATTTGAAGTTTGATAGTTAATTGTTTCAATTCCACCCCAAGAGTTAATATCAACATTTAACTCTTTTAAGAACTCTGGAGCTTCAGGAGAGAATCCAAGAGCAAAGATAATAATATCTGCATCTTCAACATATTCACTTCCTTCATTAATAACTACTTTTTGTCTACCAGACTCATCAGGTTCACTCATAGAAGTTGTAAGAAGTTCAATACCAACTGCTTGTCCATCTTTTTGAATAATCTTATTAGGACTTACATTAAATACAAACTCAACACCCTCTTCTTTTGAGTTCACAACCTCTTTTTTAGATCCAGGCATATTTGCTTCATCTCTTCTATAAAGACATTTAACAGATTTTGCACCTTCTCTAACTGAAGATCTTACACAGTCCATAGCAGTATCTCCACCACCAATTACAACAACATTTTTATCTTTTACATCAATAAAACAAGATGGTTTATTTCCTAAGTTTCTTTTTTGAATACAAGTTAAAAAATCCATTGCAAGGTACGTATTAGGTGTATCTTCACCATCAATTCTAGCCCATCTACCAGCTTTTGCTCCAATTCCAAGATAAATAGCATCAAACTCTTCATCTAACTCAGAGATAGTTTTATCTTTTCCAATTTCGCAATTTAAGTGAAGTTTCATACCAGCTTCTAATAACCAATTAATTCTTCTATCAACTGTTGTTTTATCAAGTTTAAAACCAGGGATTCCATACATAAGTAATCCACCAGCTCTATCTTCTCTTTCAAACATCTCAACAGCAATTCCTCTTCGTAAAAGAAAAGTTGCAGCAGAAATTCCAGAAGGTCCAGAACCAATAATAGCTACTTTTTTATCACCTTTAATAGGTGCAAACTTAGGTTTCATTCCTGCTTCAAATGCTCTTTCATTTAAATGAGTTTCAACTGCACCAATAGATACAGCTCCGTGACCTGTATTTAATGAACAAGCACCCTCACAAAGTACATCTTGAGGACATATTCTTCCTAAAATTTCTGGAAAAGGAGAAGTTTCATTTGATAAAGCAAATGCTAAGTCCATATTCTTTTCAGCTGTTTGTTTTAACCATGCTGGAATAAAGTTATGTAAAGGACATCCTGTATGACAGTATGGGTCACCACACTGCATACATCTATCAGATTGTTCTCTAGCTCTATGCTTTCCAAACACTTGATAAACTTCATCATAATCTTTTAATCTTTGTAATACATCTCTTTTTTCTGGATTTATTCTTTCAAATTTAGTAAAGTTTAACATCTCTTAGTCCCCCTCATCTGGATTCAGTGGTAACACTGTCATATTTTTTGGTTTAACCATCCAGAAGTTTCTAATCTCTGCTCTGAAGTTTTCTAAAATCATTTCAGCACCCTCAGATTCAGTCTCATTTAGATAATCCATTAATAATCTTTTTAAGAATAATCTTTCTCTCTCTGTATCATCTGTATCAATTCTAACAGCTTCAATTAACTCTTGATTCATTTTATCTGCAAAAGTTTTTTCAGGGTCATAAACAAAAGATAAACCACCTGTCATACCAGCACCAAAATTAACACCTGTATTTCCTAGAATAACTACAATACCACCTGTCATATATTCACAAGCATTATCACCAGTACCTTCAACTACAGCTGTACATCCAGAGTTTCTAACACCAAATCTTTCACCAACAGCAGCTCTAACATAAAGTTTACCACCAGTTGCACCATAAAGACAAGTATTTCCACCACCTGCAAACTCAGGACCTTGGTGTGGAGTATTGATGATGATCTTACCACCATTCATTCCCTTACCAATATAATCATTTGCCGCACCGTCTAAGTATAAATTCATTCCTTTTGATAAAAGAGCTCCAAATGATTGCCCAGCAATACCTTTTAAGAAGATATTGATTGAACCATCAGGAAGACCTTTATCTCCATAATACTTTGCAATTTCACCAGAGATTAAAGTACCAAATGATCTATTTAAGTTACAAATTGTCTCTTTAACTTTAATAGGAGTTGTTGGTTTTTCAATAGTTCTATGAACTTTCTTTAATAACTCTTTTTCAAATTTGTTTTTATCAAATGGCTCATTGAAATCTTTTTGACAAGTATCAATACCATCAATTCTTCTTAAAACATTTTGGAAATCAAATTTCTTAGCAAACTCATCATCAATTACTTTAAGTAAATCAGATCTACCTACAATCTCTTCAATTGTTTTATATCCAAGCTCTGCAAGTATTTCTCTTACTTCTTCTGCAATAAATGTAAAGTATGAAATCAGTCTCTCAACAGTTCCTGTAAAATGCTCTCTTAAGTCTTCATCTTGTGTTGCAACACCAACTGAACATTTATTTGTGTGACAAATTCTTAAAATTTTACACCCAAGAAGTGTAAGTGCTGCTGTACCAAATGCATATGATTCAGCACCAAGCATTGCAGCTTTAACTACATCAAGACCAGTTTTTAATCCACCATCTGTTTGTACGTGAACAAATTCTCTTAAGTGGTTTGCTTTAAGTGCATTGTGTGCTTCTGCAAGACCCATTTCCCATGGATTACCTGTATGCTTAATAGATGTTAAAGGAGCAGCTCCTGTACCACCATCAGCACCAGAGATTACAATTCTATCAGCATATGCTTTTGCAACACCTGCTGCAATAGTTCCAACACCAATTGTTGATACTAACTTAACAGTAATTTTTGCTTCAGGATTAATTTGCTTAAGGTCGAAAATTAACTGAGCTAAATCCTCAATAGAATAAATATCATGGTGTGGTGGTGGAGAAATAAGAGTAACACCTTCAACTGTATGTCTAAGTGTTGCAATATATGGAGTTACCTTATGACCTGGTAATTGTCCACCTTCACCTGGTTTTGCTCCTTGTGCAACTTTAATTTGAATCTCTTCTGCACTTCTTAAGTAACCTGGTGTCACACCAAATCTACCTGAAGCAACTTGTTTAATTTTTGAATTTTTAAGAGTTTTAAATCTTGCAATCTCTTCTCCACCTTCACCAGAGTTTGAAGCACCACCAATAGTGTTCATAGCAACAGCCATTGCTTCATGAGCTTCTGGAGAAATAGAACCACATGACATTGCAGCAGTTGCAAATCTTTTAAAGATCTCATCTTTAGATTCTACTTCAGAAATATCAATAGCTTTCTTATCAGAATTAAACTCAAAGAAATCTCTTACAAACTTTTTATCTCTATTTTGAACAAGCTCTTTTAATTTATTAAAATCTGTAATATCTTCTTTATTTTGTGCTTGTTTATTATGCATAGCTCTTGTAGTATCTGGACCATAGTCATGATACTCACCACCATTGATATACTTATAGAATCCACCTAAATCTAATGGGAACATATGTTTATCATCAAAATATGCATTAAAATGTTGTTTTTCAATTCTTTTTTCAATATCTTCAAACCCCAGACCAGCTAAATCAGAGTGTGAATCAGTAAAACAACTCTCTACAATATCATCATTTAATCCAATAACATCAAATAATCTTGAATTTCTATATGAAGCAATAGTAGAGATACCCATCTTAGACATAATTTTAAGAAGTCCAGCATTCATAGCTTTTTGAGTATTTTTAAGAACTCTTTGCATTTCATATTTAGAAACGCCTTTTCTTTCATATAATGCGACTGTAGATGCATACATCATATATGGATAAATAGCAGTAACACCATACCCAATTAAAACAGCAGCCATATGTGGGTCATATACTTCACCAGTAACAGCTACAATTGATACATGATGTCTAACTCCTTCTTTAAGAAGTTGTTCATTTACATAACCAACTGCCATAGCCATTGGAATTAGTTTTACATTCTCATTAACATCTCTATCATCTAAAATCACTACAGAAACAGTATCCTCTTTTACTGCTTTTATAACATAAGAAGCTAATTGTTCTAAAGAAGCTTTTAAATCATTTTTAAATGTTGTAGAGAATACTCTATTCTTATAATATTCGTCATATCTTGGACATGTAGGATCACCAAAAGTATTAAGTACATCAAATTTCTCTTGCATTAAAATTGGAGATGCAACTTTTAATCTTTTTGCATACTCTGGTTTTTCATCTAAGATATTATGGATATGACCAAATCCCGTCTCTAAAGACATTACAATCTTTTCTCTATATGGGTCAATTGGAGGATTAGTAACCTGAGCAAACTTTTGTTTAAAAAAGTCTGTAAAGTTTCTATTAACTTGTGAAAAACATGCTAAAGGAGTATCATCACCCATTGAACCAACAGGTTCTTTACCATCTTTAGCCATTGGTTCAATCATTTGATCAATTGCTTCATATGTAATATTATAATACTTTTGTCTCTTCTCAATATCTTCAAATCTATAATCACTAGTTTCTAAAAAAGACTCATCAATATACTCTTGTAAGTACTCCATATCATTATTAAGCCACTTACCATAATTTTGAGAAGTTTTTAAATAATCATTAATATCATCTTCTTTTAAAACTTTCCCATGTTTAAGATCAAGACCAATCATTTCTCCAGACTGTAACCTTCCTCTCTCTTTTACATTATCTTCATCTAAATCAATTGTTCCATACTCAGAAGTTATGTACATCTTATGATTTTTAGTAATAACATATTTAGAAGGTCTTAAACCATTTCTATCAATTAAACATCCAATGTGTCTACCATCAGTTAAAGATACTGCAGCTGGACCATCCCAAGCTTCCATTGCAGTTGATGTATACTCATAAAATGCTCTTAAATCTGCGTCCATATGTGGTGCATTTTGCCAAGGTGCAGGAACTAATGCACGTGCAGCTTTAAAGAAATCACATCCATTTGCAACTAAAAATTCAAACATATTATCTAAAGATGCAGAGTCAGAAGAACCTACTTGTAAAATTGGAAGTATTCTTTTAATCTCATCATCTGTAAATACATCTGATTCTATTTGCTCTGATTTAATTTCTACATTAAATCTATTTGCTTCTACTGAATTAATCTCTCCATTATGTGCAATTGCTCTAAATGGCTGTGCAAGTCTCCATTGTGGTAAAGTATTCGTTGAGAATCTTTGGTGAAACAGTGCAAAAGAGATTTTAAAATCTTCATCTCTTAAATCTACATAAAAATGCTTAATGTGCGTAGGCATAATAAGACCTTTATACGCAATTACTTTAGATGAAAATGTCGGAATATAAAAATCTTTTTTATCTATTAGTTTGTGTTCACACTCTTTTCTTGTTAAGTAAAGCATTGCATCAAATCTTTTTGCAGACATTAATGCACTTGCACTAACAAATACTTGTATTATGTGTGGTAAAGTTTCAAGAGCTTGTTTCCCTAAAGCATCAGTATCAAGAGGAACTTCCCTTGTTAATAATACTTTTAAATCATTCTCTTCACATTGTTCTTTAAAAGTTTCAATATCTTCTAAATCTTTTGTAAATATCATAGCTACTGCATAAATATTTGGTAAATCAACACCCTTTTCATTAGCTACTTTTCTCATAAATTTATTTGGCATAGATAGTAATAAACCTGAACCATCTCCAGTTTTACCATCCGCTGCTACAGCACCCCTATGCATCATTCGCTCAAGTGATGTTATAGCATCTTCTAAGTTTTCATGACTTGGTCGATTTTTTAAATCTGCCATTAGACCAAAACCACAGTTATCCTTAAAAGAAGTAAGTAAATCTAAATTACATCCCATCATTATCCTTTAATCTTTGTATCTTTATATTCCTCATAAAGTCAGATAGAATATCTAAAAAATGTTTAAAAATCGGTTAAACTAATCTCTAGTGTTAAGTTTTCTTTAAAGCAAGCTTAAAAATAAGGAACCTACAGCAATGCTATTTTAATGCTACGGAAGCTTTGTTTTTTTTCAAAATTTACATTTTTTTACATAAGTTATACACAACTTTTAATTATACTTTTTTCATAACACAAATTTAAGGAGTGAATATGAAAAAACTAGTAATTGGAGCAGTTGCAGCAGCAGTACTTGCTACATCAGGGGTAGCAGCGGAGTATACACTTAAATTCTCACACGTTGTAAGTGATAATACACCAAAAGGTAAAGCAGCAAGATTTTTTGAGCAAAGATTAGAAGAACTTTCTAAAGGGAGAATCGATGTTCAAGTATATCCATCTTCTCAATTATATAAAGACAATGCAGTATTAAAAGCATTAAGATTAAATTCAGTTCAAATGGCAGCACCATCTTTTTCTAAATTTGGTAAAATAGTACCTCAATTAGCACTATTTGACTTACCTTTCTTATTTAAAGATATTGACCACTTACATAGAGTTCAAGATGGACCTGTTGGTGAAAAGTTAAAAGAAATGGTAACAAAAAAGGGAATTGTTGCTTTATCTTTCTGGGATAACCATTTTAAACAATTATCATCTTCTAAAAAAGCATTAATCAAGCCAGAAGATGCAAAAGGTCAAAAATTTAGAATTATGTCTTCAAAAGTACTTGAAGCTCAATTCCATGCAGTTGGAGCAAATCCACAAATGATGCCTTTCTCTGAAGTTTATTCAGGATTACAACAAGGTGTAATTGATGGTCAAGAGAATACAAACTCTAACATCTTTACTAAAAAATTCCACGAAGTACAAAAATACTTAACGGTAACAAACCACGGTTACCTTGGATATTTAGTTGTTATGTCTAAAAAATTCTGGAAATCTTTACCAGCTGATTTACAAGCAAATGTTACTCAAGCTATGAAAGAAGCTACAGAAAAAGAGAGAGAATATGCAGATGATTTAAATACTAAACAATTTAATTTAATCAAAGAATATGCAGAAAAAACTGGTAAGTTAGAAATTATTAATTTAACTCCTGAACAAAGACAAGCTTGGGCAGATAAAGTTAGTAAAATTTATCCAGAATTCTATGGTGAAAGACAAATTGGTAAAGACTTAATTGAGGGTGCTTTAAACACTAAATAATACTTTTATAAACCATCGGTTTTCCGGTGGTTTATTCATTTTTTTACTTAATCATATACTTATATTTCTTTCTTAATTTCTTAATAAAAAAATCAAAAAAACCGCAACTTAAAAACAAATTTAAAAATTTCTAATTATGTACATAATAGGTACATAATATTTAATTATAATTTTCATATAAAGAGAAAAAAGGAGAAAATGAATGACAACTACAATGAAAGGGTTGATATCAAGTGTTGCTATTGCTTCAGCACTTGTATTTACTGGTTGTGGTGGGGATGAAAAAGAGAAAAAAACAACAGAAGCAAAACAACCTAATAATATGGGTGAGTTTGTTTTAAAATTTTCTCATGTTGTAAGTCCAAACACACCCAAAGGTAAAGCAGCCAATTTCTTTGAACAAAGATTAGAAGAGTTAACAAAAGGTAGAATTGATGTACAAGTTTATCCATCTTCACAGCTTTATAAAGATAATGCTGTGCTAAAAGCCTTAAAACTTGATTCAGTACAAATGGCTGCACCAAGTTTTTCAAAGTTTGGAAAGATTGTACCGCAACTTGCACTTTTTGATTTACCATTTTTATTTAAAGATATGGATCACTTACATAGAGTTCAAGATGGAGAAGTAGGGAAAAAATTAAAAGATATGGTTACTGCAAAAGGATATGTAGCTTTAAACTTTTGGGATAACCATTTTAAACAATTATCTTCATCTAAAAAACCTTTAGTAACACCAGAAGATGCAGTGGGTCAAAAATTTAGAATTATGTCTTCAAAAGTTCTTGAAGCACAATTTCATGCAGTTGGTGCTAACCCACAAATGATGCCTTTTTCTGAAGTATACTCAGGATTACAACAAGGTGTAATTGATGGGCAAGAGAATACTAACTCAAATATCTACACTAAAAAATTCCATGAGGTACAAAAGTATCTTACTATTACAAATCATGGATATTTAGGATATCTAGTTGTAATGTCTGAAAAGTTTTGGAATAAACTTCCAAAAGATTTACAAGACGCTGTAACTCAAGCAATTAATGAGGCAACACTAAAAGAGAGACAGTATGCTGAAGAGTTAAATGCTCAACAATTTAATTTAATCAAAGAGTATGCTAAGAAAACTGGTGATTTAGAAATTATCAATTTATCAAGTGAACAAAAAGAGGCTTGGAGAAAAGCTGTTAGTAAGATCTACCCTGATTTTTATGATTCTAAAAAAATTGGTGAAGATTTAATTAAAGGCGCGTTAGCGACGGAGTAAGGGAAATATGTTTAAAATTATAAGTAAAACCATTGGGGTTATAAATCAATCGATTGCAGCTATTGGTATCACTGCTGGTGTTGCAGTTGCATTTACAAATGTTGTAGCAAGATATGCTTTTGATGCATCATTAGTTTGGGCTACAGAGTTAACTATCTTTTTATTTTTATGGAGTGTCTTTTTTGGTGCTGCATATTGTTTCAAAAAAGATGCACATATCGCTGTAACAGTTATACTTGACATTATGCCAAGTAGAATAGCAAAAATTATGCTTTTAATCTCTCACTTAGTGACTTTTGTGTTTCTTGCAACAGTTGCTTATTTTGGATATGAATATCTTCTATTAGTAATTGATTTAGATGAAAGATCAATTGACCTTTGGGATATGCCAATGTGGATTATCTATTTAGTTGTTCCTGTTTCATTTGCCTTTGCTGCATTTAGAGTAGGTGAAAGAATCCATACAATCCTATCAACTTCACACGATAAAATTTTACAAGAGAGTGAAGCAGAACAAGTTCTTGCTGGTATGGGTATGGGAGCTAAAGAGAATGAAGATAATAAAAATGTACAGGAGCTAAATAAAATGGTTAAAGAAGTTGAGAAGAAAACAGGAGGAATGTTATAATGAGTGTTGCACTACTGTTTGGAATATTTTTCTTCCTTGTAATTCTTGGTACTCCAATTGCAATTTGTCTTGGAGCATCAACTTTTATTACACTATTGGTATTTACAGATATCTCTCCTATTGAAATATCTGCAATGATGTTTGAGAAAATTGAACACTATTCATTAATGGCAATTCCAATGTTTATCTTTGCAGGTAACTTATTATCAAAAGGATCTGCGGCACAAAGAATTATTGAATTTGCTAAATCTATTGTTGGTCACTTACCAGGTGGTCTTCCTATTTCTGCTATTTTTGCATCTATTATCTTTGCCGCTGTTTCTGGTTCATCACCTGCAACAGTTGTTGCAATTGGTTCTATTATGTTCGGTGCAATTATGCAAGCAGGTTATCCAAAAAGATATGCAGTTGGTACTATTGCAACAGCAGGTTCTTTAGGTATTCTTATTCCACCTTCAATTGTACTAATCGTATATGGTGTGACAGCAGAAGTTTCTATTGGTAAACTATTTATGGCAGGTGTAATTCCAGGTATTATGCTTGGTGTTATGATGATGGCTGTAACATATATTGGTGCGGTTAGACTTGGATTCAAAAGAACTGAACCAAAACCTTTTAAAGAAAGACTAGCAAGAATGAAAGACGCCGCATGGGGTCTATTTACAATTGTTCTTGTAATTGGTGGTATTTATGGTGGTATCTTCACACCAACTGAAGCTGCAGCTGTAGCTTGCGTGTGGGCATTTATTGTTTCTGTATTTATCTATAGAGATATTAAAGTTACTGAAATCTGGGGTACTGCTTTAGAGTCTGCAAAAACTACTGCAATGATTATGTTTATTATTGCAAACGCTATGTTATTTGCTCACTTCTTAACAATTGAAAACATTCCTCAAGCAATTACAGAGGCTTTAATTGAAGCAAATGTAAATAAATATATGTTCTTAATTGCTGTAAACTTACTTCTAATCTTAGCTGGTTCATTCATGGAGCCATCTGCTATTATTATGATTATGGTTCCTTTATTACTTCCAGTTGCAGTTGCACTTGGAATTGACCCAATTCACTTTGGTATTATCATTACAGTAAATATGGAGCTTGGAATGGTGTCCCCACCTGTTGGATTGAACCTGTTTGTTACCTCAGGTCTAACCGGTATGAGTATAAAAGATGTTATTGTAGCCGCCTTCCCGTGGACATTAACAATTCTTGTAGGATTAATACTAGTAACGTATATTCCTCAAATCTCACTATTCTTACCAAATCTAATGTATGGTTGATTAGAAAACTTTTAAATAAAAAAAGGTTAGCAGAAATGCTAACCTTTTTTTTTATATAGATATTATATTTTAATATCTATATCTACATCTATTAATAACTCTAACGTCCCAGCAGTAACTCCACCACTTGCTACTTTATTAGTATAAGTAACATATCCATCAGCGTCTCCATCAGTATCTACTCCTGTAGTTGTATTTATACTATCTGGAGATTTTGCTTCCCATTTAGTTAAATCTAAATAGATTTGATCTCCTGACTCACCCTCTATTGTTAGACTATTATTTCCTGTTCCAGCTAATGAAATAAAATTATCAATAGATAAGTTAGATAAAATATGCTCTCCATTTGATAAATCAATTGATGATATATTTTGATTTAATAATGAACTATCTGATGATGCACCGTTAAGGATATTTACAATATCCCATGAATCTATATCATCATCTGAATTTTCTAGCTTTAATACTCCATTATCGTTTATAACACCATTGTTATCAAAAATAACTGCAAAATGACCATTTGATTGATCATTATCTGAATCTAAAATTATTGCTTCAACACCAATAGCAAGTGGATTACCTTGACTTTCGTAAGATATTATTGCATTCATACTAGTTAAAGAGTAACCTGAAGCAATTGTTCCATCTTGGAAAAAATCAACTCTATCAAAAACTAAATTATCTTCTACAATAATATGATATTTATTAGTTGAAGAATCAAAATATGATGTATCATATTTACTTGGATCTAATATAACTCCTTGGTAATATAAAACAACTGCAGCTTCTGAAGAACCATTTCCACTTAAAGTAAATGTAGTTCCAGATTGTAACTCCTTTGAAAAATCTAATGTTAAAATTTCATCAGTATTTATTGAAGTATTACTTACTCCTAAATCATTATTTGTATAATTTGTAGTACCAAACTCCATATAAACATCATTATCATTAACATCAGTACTGTCATATAATAATATAGTATTGCCCCCTTCTACATATTCTATATTAACAGTTGGTTTAGCTTTTATTCCATGAACATAGTCTCCACTCCCATCAACGGGCCAATCAAATCTATCCATATCCATTAATTCATATGTTCCATCGTTATTAAAAGCAACTGTTACATTCCCTGACGCTGTATTACCATTATAAGTATAAGATAAGGTTATTGTAACTTCTTCTCCAATATTATAAGAAACCCCACCAACAATAATATTTGATATAGTATAATTACCATTTGGAAAATTAAATTCTAAGAAATTACCATAAGCATCTACTTCTAATATATCATTTGTAGTTAAAGGATTTCCATCTCCATCAATTAAAAATGATCTTGTATCTGAATTACCACCTTGTGTTGATACATTCTGTGTTGATATCACGTCATTAATAATTGTTGCTCCACCATCAAGAATCCCATCTATAGAAATACTATATTTACCTGTTCCCGCATAATCAGGAGCAATTGTAAATACTTTATAAAGATCATTTATTGTTCCCGAACTTAGAGTTGCATAACCAGTAGTTGAATCAATATTTAAAAAAGAAGAGTCATTATGTACTGCAATTATCGAAGTTCCATCTTTTATATAAACAATATTATGTGTTATTCCAGAAACAGTTGATGTTAAAGAGTTTCCTAATGTATCAATTGCATATCCAAATGTTAAAACATCAGTGCTCATATCAGGGTTTAATAATACTAATCCCGCACCATCTGCTCCATAATCTAAATTTAAATCTAAAACAGATATATCTCCAACTGCATTACCTGTAATATTTTGAATAATTGCATTTTCTGGATTTATTGTTGGTGTACTATCTGCACCTAATGTTAAGTTTACTGTTGCTGTTGATTCATCTCCATCTGCATCTGTTATTGTAT
>CANLWY010000011.1 GCA_947494995.1 uncultured Campylobacterales bacterium
CTCTAAAAGATGGATATAGAACAGGTGATTTAGCAGCATATGATGCTAAAGAAGTTGTTGGAACATCTGAAATGGGTAGTGTGCTAGCAAGTTATGTAAAAAAGGTTTAAATCCTTTTTTACATTATATCCATATAAGTATTTTACTTATAAATGGCAATTTTTAACTCCTCTAAATAAAATTCATTTATTGTGAATGTAGGATATGCAAGAGTTTCAACTTCTAGTCAAAATCTTGAGAATCAAATTAATCAACTCAAAAGTGCTGGCTGTGAAAAGATTTTCTCAAAAAAAAGATCAGAAAAGAATGAATCAAATCATGAATAGTTTAAAATTATGATGGATTTTGTAAGAGAAGGTGATGTACTTTATATAACAAAACTTGACAGATCAAACTTCTTACAAAATAAAGATGTAAATCTAAAAGTATTACATCAAAACATTGATACAACATCTCCAGCAAGTAGACTGTTATTTACAATGTTGGATGCTATTGCAGAATTTGAACGTGATTTAATAAATGAACGTGCAAGAGAAGGAATTGAAGCTGAAAAGAAAAGAGGCGTTCAGTTTTCTAAGTACTAAAGAGAAGAATGTTATATATAAACAGCATGGAAAAAGGGGGGGGAAAAGGTCTGTTGCTTTATTATCCAAGCTTTTTCATGTAGCTCGAAATACAATCTATAGAGCAATTAAAAAGGCTAATCCATTTCTATTTTTAACCAATAGGGATAGAAATCACAAACTCCGCACCAAAATACTCTTTTTCATTATAAGTAAATTTAGTATTTTTAGCAGATATTGTTCCTTTCATTCCTTCTACAATTAAACTATGTGTCATAGAAAGACCAAGTCCTGTTCCTTGTGATTTATGTTTGGTAGTAAAATATGGATCAAACACATGAGGAAGGGCATCTTCTCTTATACCTCCTGCATTATCTTTAAAAACTATTTTAAGTATCTTATCTTCTAGGTAAGTATCTATAAAAATAAACTTCTCACCCTCTTTATCTTCTAAAGCATCTTTTGCATTATTGAGTATATTCATACAACATTGAATTAATTCATTTGGATAACCTTCTATTTCAATACTTGAATCTATATTTTTAATTACTTTTAATTCACTATCGTTAAGGATTCCTTCAAGAAGTTTATAAAGTGTATTAAAAGAATCGAGAATATTAAATTTAATCTTTGCCTTATCATTTTTTATAAAATTTCTAAAGTCATCGATTGTTTTTGAAAGATATTGTGCATGATTACTAATTCTATCACAGGCTTTAAGTAAATCCTCATCAGGAAGATCATCAAGCTGTTTTTGTAGTATTATTCCTGAAGAAGCTGACGAAATAGCAGAGAGTGGTTGTCTCCATTGATGTGCAATATTTCCTATCATCTCTCCCATTGAAGCTAATTTTGCTTGTTCAAATAGTCGTAAATCTTTTTCTCTATTCTTTCTAACTTCATCTTTTACTCTTTTATCCAATTCATCATTTAGCTTTTTTAACTCTATATTTGCTTTTTTTAGAGAATCTTTACTCTCTAATAAATTCTTAGTTCGTTCATCTAATTGAATAGACATTTTATTAAAGTTTGTACTTAGTTTATGTATTTCTTCAATTTTTGTTTCAGGATATTCAAGTTTCTTTGATTCACCATCTAAAATTGTTGAAGTTAATTTAGATAAATGATTTATAGGAGTAGCAATAGTATCTGTGATTTTTGTTGCTTTTTTAAAAATCATATAAAAGAAAATCAAATAAAATAGTGCCATAAAAGCTATTGCAATATATCCTATTAGATTAGAGAACTCTTTTAAGTCTAAGGTAGATTCAAAGATCTTATCTTCTTTTATAACAGTAAATAGTATCCATCCTGTTTGCTCTACTTTATTACTTAATGCTATATACTTTGAATTATTGATAGATATTTGAGATGTATGTTTATTCTTTTGAATCATATCTTTAAATAGTTTTGCAAATGGAGTCTCATTTTTATAAAGATTAAAATCCTCAGGTTTCAAAACTGTCTGTGTTATTGCATTTTTGTAGGTATGTTTTTTAAGTTCTTCTAAACCAAGTAACTTTTCAATAGATTCAGGCATTGCTAAAATCATCCCCTTACTATCAACTAAAAACATTTTTCCCTCAAAAGGAAGCTCTTTTTCAAGTACGTTAGATACTAACTTTTCAATTGTAAAATCAATTCCACTTACCCCTTCTAAAAAATCACCATTATAAATTGGAGCAATTGCAGAAATCATCCAACCATTACCAGCTGGGTCTAAATATGCATCTGTCCAAGAAACACCTTTTTTTGGATTATGTTTTTTATCGGCTAAATAATAAAAATTGTAGTCTTCCATATGAATATGTTCGCCATACTGTTCATATACTTTTTCTATGTAAGGGTAAAGTCTATTCATATTATCATAACTGTTAAAATATGCTGCTACAATATTTTCATTAAACTCAACAATATTTTTTAATAAAGGATCCATTGCTTCAGTAAAAATAGCTTTATTTTTTTCTTTCTCAGTTATTATGGTTTTAGAAGAGTAATATAGACTTGCACCTTTTTTAGTCTCTTTATAAAATACACCATTTGATGCAACATTAAATGTTGGTTTATTTATAATATTAAAATATTTTGGATTTTCAAAAACTCTTTCATGATCTTTTTGCATAAGTTTTGTTAAGTCACTTATTTCTGATAAAATAGTATTTATTTCTTCTACTTCTTTCCCCAGTAATTGTGCATTATTAAAAAGAGTATCATTTTTTAATGTGGATGAAGTTTTTTCTGAAATATAAGAGTTTATCCCAAAGTATATAACTAATAACATCACTTCAATTATTAAAATAGGCATTAGTGAATATTTTATAAAATGTTTATCTAAAATCTTTTTTAAAGCTATCATAATTTCTCCAATAAATATATAAATATAGATAATAATGTAATAAGATTATTAAAAAACAATATTATAATAGTATTATATCAATTTTTAAAAACATAACATAGTAATAATATGTAGTCATAGCATATAGTTTATCCTATGTGATCTATCAACAGAAAATAAAACACAAAAATATGAGTTATAAAAACAAGTTCCACAACCTGTTCATTTAGGAAAATATACATTACTTTACAATTCTTCTAATATATGAGATAAATAGTAAATTTAATATAAAGGATTTATTATGAATGTAGGTTATACAAGAGTTTCAATTTCAAGCCAAAATCTTGAGAATCAAATTAATCAACTCAAGAATTCAGGATATGAAAAGATTTTCTCAGAAAAAAGATCAGGAAAGAATGAAGAGAATCGTGAACAATTTAAAATTATGATGGGTTTTGTAAGAGAAGGTGATGTACTTTATATTACAAAACTTGACAGATCAAACTTCTTACAAAATAAAGATGTAAATCTCAAAGTATTACATTAAAACATTGATACAACATCTCCAGTAGGTAGTACAAAAAAAGTTTTTTTAATTAACTCAAAATAACTAATACTGGACTATATAAGGCTAAATAATTAGATAAAAATCAAATTGTACATATATAAATTATTTGTTTTTCAATAACTATCTATTATTATGATATACTGAATTAAGTATCATAATACTCGATCTGTATTTGGCTTCGTTTTTATAATCCGTTAAAACACGTTAACAATTTCATTAATCACACATTAAGTCTAGATCTACAAAATTAACATTAACAGATTTTTGTTAGGCTTTTTCATAATACACTTTTTATCTATAACTGATGTATTGCCCCTAAGGAAACAATTATTAACATAAAAATTCGCACAATAAAAAATAATTTATTGACGAAAACTGTCTTTGAAAATATAAATTCATTTAACATAAAATATATAGATTTAAAAATATAGGAGAAAAAATGGTAGTTTATACAGTAGGCACATTTGATTTATTACATGTTGGGCATATTGCTCTATTAGAGTATTGCAAAACATTAGGTGATGTTGTAGCTGTTGGAGTTGCTTCAGATAGTGTTGTAAATTCCTATAAGCCCAATGTCCCAGTTATTGGATTAGAAGAGAGAGAAGAGATGTTAAAAGCTTTAAGTTGTGTAGATATTGTACGTCCATATTATGAGCTTGAATATGTATCTGCGTGTAAAGAATTAAATGTAGATATATTTGTAATAGGTGGAGATTGGGGAAATAAACCTCATAATATTGAAGTAGAAGATTATTTAAAATCAATGGGAAAAAAGATTGTGCAAGTAGTCTATAATCCAAGAACTTCATCAACTAAAATAAAACAGAAAGTTATTGCACAATTTTATAAAGGTAGAGATATTGAAACAGATATTATTTAACACTTCAAAATTGAATAATATTAATTATAAACACGATAAGGAGAACTATGTTAACAGATAAAAAACAACCTACTATAATCTCTTTTATAAAAGATCTTCCTAATCTATTCTCTCTAGCAGGATTAGCTTGTACTATATTAGCTATTTATTTTAGTATCATTGGTATTTATTATGCAGCTATGATTGGAATGATTTGGGCAGTAGGTTTCGATTGGGCAGATGGTCTTGTTGCTAGAAAGATGAAAGGAAGAACAGGAAATCACAGAGCTTTTGGCGGACAATTAGATGTTTTAATAGACATTGTTAGTTATGGAGTTACTCCTGCTATTCTTCTAATGAGTTATGGAAAATTTGAACCTATATTTTTAATTGGAGCATTTATTATAGTTTCAACTAGTGCAATACGGCTAAGTTATTTTTCTACATTTGGATTATCTGATTCAAAATATACAGGCTTAGCTCTTGATAATAACAGTATAATACTTGTTTTTATATTTATATTTGAAATTTTTGTTAGTGAGGGAATATTTACTATTATTCTTTATATTAGTACTATGGTACTTGCAATATTGAATGTATCTCAAATAAAAACACCAAAGCTTTCTGGAAATCCAATAAATGTATATATACTTGCTCTTTATACTATTTTCATAACAAGTGTTTATGGATGGAAACTTTTATAGTGCTCTTACCACCTCTTATCAACCCGTAAAATTAACGTGTAGGTAGAGGTGAGGTTTTGTCAATAGAAAATAGGATATTATAACAAGTATATATTAGAAAAATTTTAAGTGGTAATTATTAGTTTCATATACAAAACTTGCTATTTTTATTTATTTCAGCTAGAGTGTAGTACTTAAAGAAAAAATTAGTACCTATTTATTGTTTGCTTTTTATTGACTTCAATGTCGGAATTTATCTCTCGAAAATTTAAACCCTGATTTAACTTTACTAAAACTTCTTAAATGAAGTAATATATATACAAAAGGATTTCTATGTCAAATAGATACAATGGAACTGTAAAATGGTTCAATAGTGAAAAAGGTTTTGGATTTATCCAATTAGAAGATAATAGCAAAGATATATTTGTTCATCATAATGAAATTGAAAATAAAGGTTACGGAAAAGCCTCATTAAATGATGGACAAAAAGTGACTTTTAATATTGGTGTAAATCAAAAAGGTGAACATGCAACGAGTGTAGAAACTCTATAATTGTTTGTCCAATATAAGATATAAGTACCAAACTATAGAGTTTGGTAGTATTGATATCCATTTAAGAACACTTAAAGATACTCAACAATTTTATGATAAAAACAATGAGGCACAAGAATTAGGAATTCATTCTTCATCTTGGGCTTTATTTGGAATTTTATGGCCTTCAAGCCAAATTTTAGCTAATTATGTTTATCAATCTGATACAACTTTGAAAAGAATTCTTGAAGTTGGATGTGGTATTGGTTTAAGTAGTTTACTTTTAAATCATTTACATCAAGACATTACAGCAACCGATTATCACCCTGAAGTAGAGACTTTTCTTCTAAATAATTCAAATTTAAATAATGACAAGCAGATTCCTTATTATAGATTAAATTGGGAAGATGAAATATTAAATGAAGTTGGAAAATTTGATTTAATAATTGGAAGTGATTTACTTTATCAACAAAATCATGGAGAGTTACTTTCTCATTTTATTGATCAATATGCAAATAATACATGTGAAGTAATAATTGTTGATCCAAGTAGAGGAAATCATTCAAAATTTAAACAACAGATGATAAGTTTTGGATTTAAATATGAAAAGATAGATACATTGAATTACACTGATAAGGTTTACAAAGGTTCTATCCACAAATACAATAAAGGATAATATTGACCATACTAACAATGGAATACAAATATATAGTTTTTCTAAAACTATTAAAGAAAAAAGAAAAACTCGAAGATGCTTGTTCAAAATCTGGATTAACTATTACAGAAGCATCAAAACTTATAAGCATGGTATTATAAAAAATAGACCACAATTATTAAAAAGTAGTTTTTGTTTTCCTAATATCTCCAAAATTTCTATCTTCTCCTTACCAAGAAATTTAGTTTTTCATTGCTAATAGGAATCGTTAAAGATAGATCCAAAGTAGAGATTTTAGGTGGGCTGGCATAAAACTATGTACAGTTTCAAAAGGGGCATAGTCTTCTATTTTTTATAATTCACCTAATAATGGACTACGAATACCTTCAACCCTTTACTAAATCCACGATGCTAACTAATTATATTCTTTTTTGTCCTATTTGTAGCAACTGCTTCAAAAGGATTATCAGGCCAATAATGTTTTTTATACTTTGAAAACAATTCTTTTTTAACCTCATCATATGAATTTTCCCAAAAGCTTTTTAGGTCATAAGTTATTTGTATTGGTCTTAATGCAGGACTTAGAAGATGTATTTGTAAAGCAACACTTCCTAATACCTTTGGTGTATCATGAAGTCCAAATACTTCTTGAATCTTAACTGCAAGAATAGGAGTACTGCTATTAGAATAATCAATCTTTATATTTGAGCCACTTGGCACTTTTATATGGCTTGGAGCTAGAGTATCTATTTCTTGTTGAGTTTCCCAAGGTATTGAAGATAATAATATAGAATAGATATCTAAAGATTCTAAGTGTTTTATAGTTTTAATATCCTCTAAATAAGGTTTTAACCAAAAATCTAAACTATCCAATAATGCATTTTCACTAAAGTTTGGTAAATCACTTTGCATATTTTCATTTATAAAATTAACCCTATTTTTCAAGTCTATTGCTTTTTTACTCCAAGTTAAAAGATCTAACCCCTCTTTTTTTATTAGTTCACAAAACAGAGTCGAAAAATCATGTTTATCATCAAAAGATATTGGCTTTGAGTATAGTTCAAGTTCAAAAAAACTGTATTGTTCTTTTATGTCAAACTTCTTATTCTCTTTGTTGTAAGAGATTTGTTCTCTTCTTTGAATAAAAGAATCAAACTCTTTTTCAATTGTTCCTAAAGATATCCTTGAAGCTAAGTTTATATAAGAGTCTTTGTTTTGTGCATTTAAAACAGGACTTACTAAAAACTGTTCATTAAAAAGAGTATCTTCTTTATTTAAAATAGCTCCTTTTCCATTACTTAACTTATATCTGTTATCATTTTTTGCTCTAAGGCTTGCAAGTCTATCAGGATATGCAAAAAGTACTAAAACAGACATATACTCTTCATCTATAGTATCTCTACTCTTCTTAAGCTGTTCAATTGTTTTTAACTTGGAATAGAAAAAGTCTGCTTGTTTTATAATATTTTTTGCAAGGTGTTTATTTATATATGAAGAGTTAAAATCCTTTTCATATAAATGAATAAATCTTGAATATAGATTACTATCGTAAACACTATTTTTAAATATATCTTTCTCACTTAAAAATGCTGCTAAAAGTGAGGCTTCATAAGCATATCCTAATTCATTTGCTTTTAGTATCATAAATGCAAATCTTGGATGAACTCTTAGCTTTAGTGCTTTTTTACCCATAGAAGTTATCTCATAATTTTCATCTAGCATATTAAGCTCTTGAAGAACTGTTTTTGTACTTTTCTGTACATTTTCTAATGGATAATCTAAAAACTTTAACTCTTTTATATCTTCTACACCCCAAAGTGCTATATCTAAAAAGAATGAACTCAAATCAGACCTAAGAATCTCAGGTTTTGTAGATTCTTGAAGAATCTTTCCTTTATGCCAAAGTTTATAGCACTTGCCCTCACTTAGTCTACCTGCACGCCCTGCTCTTTGTATTGCTGAGTCTTCTGATATAAAAGTAAGATTCAAATGATTCATTGCATTTGAGTTGTTATAAAGAGCTTGTTTTTCTAATCCTGAATCAATAACAACCTTTACTCCCTCTATTGTCAAAGAAGTTTGAGCAATATTTGTTGAGAGTATTATCTTTCTTTTATTTGATTTTCCTATTGCCTTGTCTTGTGCTTGTTTACTCAAAGCAGAGTATAAAGGAAGAACTTCAATATCTTGACCTTTTAATTTCTCTTCTAGTGACTCTTGAAGATTTCTAATCTCTTTAGCTCCTGCTAAAAAGACTAAAATATCTCCCTCATCTTCTTTTATAGAGTTAAGTGTTGTATTTAATAGAAGTGTATTTATAGTTTTAAAATTTGGTTGTTTTACATTTGCTTCAAGATATATATTTTGTACATCATATGCTTTACCCTTTGAAGTTATAACAGGAACTTCTCCTAAAAGATTTACTAACTCACTAGAGTTAAGTGTTGCAGACATAATTAATAGTTTTAAATCATCTCTTAAAAGCTCTTGTACTTGTAAAGAAAGAGCCAAAGATAAATCAGTATGAATACTTCTTTCATGAAACTCATCAAAAATTACCATAGCAACATCTTCTAACGCCTGATCAGATTGAAGTTTACGTACTAAAATAGCTTCTGTTACTACTAATAGTTTAGTTTGTGTAGAATAACAAGAGTCCATTTTAACTTGATATCCAACACTTTGCCCAACTTCTTCACCTAAAAGTTTAGCCATTTGTTGTGCAACCATACGAGCAGCCACTCGTCTAGGTTCTAGCATAATAATCATTTTATCTACAAGCCAAGACTCTTTTAAAAGTGAGATTGGAACAACTGTACTTTTACCTGCTCCAGGTGGAGCTTGTAAGATTAGAGTATTTTCATTGTTTAGTGTAGTTTTTATATCTTCTAAAACTTCATATATCGGTAGGTTTTTCATTGGCATATTGTACTTTATATTTACTTTTTAATTAGAATTAAGAGAGTAGTAAGTTATAGTAAATTTGTGTTAATATTTATTATTGACTAAAAAAGGATAAAAATACAATGTTTGCAAATACACAAAAGACTCCTTATTACGCTGTGATTTTCACTTCTTTAAAAATAGAAGAAGATAAAGGCTATGAAAAAACAGCAATAAGAATGCTTGAATTAGCTAAAAAAGAAGAAGGATTCTTAGGTATTGAATCAGCACGTGAAGAAATAGGTATTACAGTTTCCTATTGGAAAGACCTAGAATCTATTGCTAAATGGAAAGCCAATATTGAACATATACAAGCACAACAAAAAGGTCAAGAGATTTGGTATAAAAATTATAAAGTTAGAATTGCAAAAGTTGAAAGAGATTATGAACTTTAAAAAGTTCCACAATAAACCCTTCTTATTTATTTTCTACATAAACTTTAAAATCGTTTAGTAATTTTTTCCATACAGTATTCATAATAGAAAAATACTCATCAGATGGCAAGTTAGATTGTTTAAGAATCAAAAGCGTGCCTCCCTCACTATTTTTTAATAAATAGTTTACAAAAACTTCATTCTGTGGAATGTTTTTGGTAAAATGATTTTGATTCCAATATCTAAATGAAAACATTTCATTTTCTACAAGGTTAATGATTTTTCCAATGTCTTTTCCACTTTCTTTTCCTTCAAATAGAATAGAAGAACCTTCAGTCCAATTTGATTCTACTTTTTCAAGTGGGAAGTAAGATACTATATGTTCAGGTGTTGTTAAACATTTATATACCATTTCTTTTGATGCATTTATGTATAACTCTTTATAAATTACTTTTTTATCTAACATTAAAATACCTTTATTTTGACTTTTGAGTAGAGAATCAAACTATTCTATACTTTTATTACTCATTCCATATAACTTTTTTAAAAAAACTAGAAGGACATAAAAACAACAATGGGTCGTCAGTTTTTTGTTTAACTTCAGGATATTGTTTTGAAATAATCTTATAGATCTCTTCCTCTAAATTGTCATCATTATCACAAACTTCAAATATAAAATCCCCTCCTCCATCGGGTACTCCTTGTGGCTTAGGACTTATATATTTTGCAATCTCCGCTTCTTTATACTGAACCAATACTACAATATCACCATTTTCACATTCAGGATTAGAGTCCTTATCCCAGTTTATTTGTTCAATATTCATAAAAGCAATCCCAATTATTATTTAACCTTGATTATATAAGAGTGAACCTTAATCAATAAAATATTCAACCAAAAGGTTGAATATTTTATTTTTTTATGTTATGATTCATTTATGATTGAAAATAATGAAGAAAAACTAACTCTGATTTTAAAGGCTATTAGTGATCCAACAAGAAGAGCCTTACTAAAACAAGTAGTACAAGAAAGTTCGATGAGGGTGACTGATTTAGCCAAAAATCATGAGATGTCATTAAATGCAATCTCAAAACATCTAAAGGTTTTGGAAAATTCCAATCTCATTATTAGACAAAAGGTTGGAAGAATCCATTTTATTAAAGCCAATTTAGAACAAATATCATTACTTGATGATTGGCTTTTCGATCTTAAATCTATTTGGCAATTACGTCTTGATAGATTAGAAGAAATATTAAAAAAGGATTAGGAAAATGAATGAGTTAACACTAAGTATTGATAAAACAATAGATTTACCAATACAAACTGTATACAACGCTTGGTTAGACCCTATACTATTAGCACAGTTTATTCAACCAATGCCAGGAATGGAAGCTACTAAAATAGAAATTGACCCAAGAGAAAAAGGAAAATTTCTTTTTACTATGATTATGCAAGAGAATGAACTACCTCATTATGGAGAGTTTGTTGAAATTAAAAAGTATTCTAAACTTGCTTTTACTTGGCAATCAGATTCATCTATAGATGGAAGTATTGTAAATATAGATTTCACTTCAATTGAAGAGAATAAAACACTTATTACTTTAAAACAAACAAAGTTTGTTAATGAAGAAACTAGAAATAATCACATAAGTGGTTGGACAAATATTCTAGAGAGACTTGATACTACTTTAAATAGTTAAAAAATTAAACTACTTTAATGAAATAGATTTTTTAACATATTAAAATAATTCCTATAAAACCATAGGAGTTATTTTGAAAAATAAAACAATTTTAATAACAGGAGCAACATCTGGTATTGGCTATGAAGTTGCTAAAAAACTAGCTTTAAACAATCAACTTTTAATTATTGCAAAAGATAAAGAAAAATTAGAAAACCTACAAAAACTATTTCCAAGTATAAAAAAATATATAGTAGATCTATCTTCTACAAAAGAAGTAGAAATGATTTGTAATATGATTTTAAAAGATTATTCTAAAATTGATATTTTAATTAATAATGCAGCAGTTCAATTTCAAGATACTTTTTTAGATACACAATTTAAAGTTGACAATATAAGTAAAGAGATTGATATAAATTTTACTTCAATTTGTATATTAACTTATAAACTTCTTCCTTTATTCCAAAAAAGTCATAAAGCTCAAATCCTAAATATCAACTCTGGATTAGCAATTGTTCCAAAAACTTCATCTGCTATTTATAGTGCTACAAAAGCAGCTTTAGACAGTTTAAGTAAAACACTAAGAAATCAATTTGAAAATGAAAATATACTTGTTCAGCAAATCTTTTTTGAGCTTGTAAATACTTCAATGAGCAAAAATAGAGGGAAAAATAAAATATCTAGTTCAGAAGCTGCTTTGGAAATTATACATGTTCTAGAAAACAAAATACTTGATTATGATGTTGGAAAAGTAAAATTCCTTCGTTTCCTTAATAAGTTTGCCCCATTTCTTGCTAAAAATATAATGAAACGTTCATAATGAAATATATTTATAAATTAATATTAGGAGTTATAGTTATGTTAAATCTAACAAATCTATTCGCAAATAAAATAACAGTAAATGTAGATAATATTGATGAAAAAAAAGATGGTCAAATAAATATATTTGTCTTTAAAGATGATTCTTTTCCAAAAGTTCATAGTAAAGCTATATATATGCAAACTAGAAAAGTAACTAAAAATAAAGAAGTATTTCATTTTGAAATAAGTAATGATTTTCAAGAAATAGCAATAAAAGTACATCATGATGAAAACTTAGATGGTATGGTTACAAAAAATTGGACTGGAATATATCCCAAAGAAGGTCTAGGCTTTTCAAACAATCAAAAACTAGGTTTTTTAGGACCTCCAAACTATAAAAACTCAAAATTAAATAAAGAACAATTTTTAAATGACATAAATATTACTGTCATATACCCATAAAAAAGGAAAACCAATGAAAGCTTTATTAAAAATATTTTTAGTTTTAGCAAGTGCTTTTGCCTTAACATTTGTTATTATAAAATCTACAGGTGTTTTAACTATTGAGCAAATAGAAGCTTGGTTAATACAAGTAAAGGAACAACCACCTTTATATATGGGATTAATTATTAGTTCTTTATTATTTTTAGATCTATTTATTGCCGTACCAACTTTAACAATTATCATTTTATCAGGCTATTTCTTAGGCTTTGAAAAAGCTATTATATTTTCACTTTTGGGAATTTATTCAGCAGGAATCATTGGCTATATTCTAAGCTTTTTTTATGGACACAAAGTTCTAGACTTTGTAATAAAAGACAAAAATCAAAAAAAGGAAGCTATAAAATTATTTAATACTCATGGTTTTGTAATGATTTTACTCTCTAGAGCTATGCCAATTATTCCTGAAGTTTCGGCTTGTTTATCAGGGATGACAAAACTAAAGTTTAAGAAGTTTATTTTAGCGTGGAGTATCTCTTCTATTCCTTACGTATTAGTTGCTAGTTATGCAGGTTCAATTAGTAGTTTAGAAAATCCCAAACCAGCTATTTTTACTGCTATTGGTTTGTCAATATTCTTTTGGACTTTATGGTTTTTCTATCATAAGCAATATAAAAAGAAAAGATAACTATTTTTTTAAATTACTCAAAGCAACAGGAGTTATTCCTAGATATGAAGCCAACATATGTTGCTTGAGTCTATTTTCTAATTGTGGATAGTTTTCTAAAAATGATTCATATCTCTGTTTTGCATCAAATAATAAAAATTCCCTCTCCCTTGCTTCTTTCGCACAAAAAGCTTTTTCAAGCAGAATAATCAATAATTTATCCCAACAATTATGATTTTGAGACAATTTTTTAAATTTTTCATAATCAATTACTATAATTGATGAATCTTCCAAAGCTTCTATTGAAAAATAAGATTCTCTATTTTGAATCAAAGCACTGTAGGCACTTATAAAACTATTTTCAGGGAAAAAACTTTTTGTAAATTCCTTACCTTTTTCATGAAGATAAGTAATTCGAAATAAGCCTTTATAAACAAATGCAAAATTATTAGGATAATCTCCTTCTTTAAGAAAATAGTCACCCTTTTTTATATCTTGGATATCTGAAATAGAGTAAAGCTTTTCTATCTCTTCTTTAGGAAAATCTGTAATTGTATTTAAATAGTTAAAGAAGCTATTAAATTCTTTACTCATCTTTAGGTGACCCCTTTTCATAGTGAGGTACATCGGTTGGGATAGTTTCCCATGATGCCTTAGAAGCAACATGAATATGTCTATTTAATTTAATCTTTGGGTCTTCATTTAAACACCCCAGAGTAATACCATGTATTTTGCCTTTATAAGTACCACAAAGAGTAGAACCACATTTACTACAAAACTGTAATCCGGATCCATCTTTACCATCATATGAAGTTAAAAGCTCTTCTCCTGACACCCATTTGAAATCACTTGGAGTAACAAGTGCATAAGCAGAAGCTTGAGAACTAAATGCTTTTCTACAACGTGAACAATGACAAGACCTTGCATCATAAATTTCACCTGTAATAACATATTTAATTTCACCGCAGAAACACTCACCTGTTAATTTCAAACTATTTCCTTTTTAGTATTACTCTTGCTTATCAAGTTCTTCAATTGACTCTGATATTTCCTCTTCTTTATTCTCTTTTAAAACTTGCTTTTTCTTACGTTTCTCTTCTTTTTTTCTCTGTTTTTCTAATTCACGAGCTCTTTTTTCATAATTATAATTAGGCTTTGCCATTTAATATCCTTCTATATTTTATACATTGCTAGAACAGTCAATTATTTTAGATATAAAAATTATACTAAATGCCCTAAAACTTATGTTTTGTACTATTAAAGAGTATAGCGTAGCATAATGACGTTTTATCTTAATTATGATAATTTTTTTCTTCTTCTAACATATCAAAATGTTTTCTTTCATGATAAGTTAAAGACAATAAAATACAATACTTTAATGATTCAATATCAATACTATCATTTATATAAAACTCAATTTCTCTATTTCCTACAAAAGAAAATCTATCATCAAAGAGCTTTCTAAAGGTCGATACAAGTTTGGTATTACAATTAAAATATATTGAATATTTATCAGGGTTGGATTTTTTACTATTAATTCTTATCGTACTACCTTTTTCAGATAGATAACTGGGTTCATTCCATTTTAAAGTCTCTTCAAGTTCATCAATACTATTTTCATGAGCAACTTCAAATATCAATTCTCTCAAAGCTAAAAGTTTCTCTTTTATTACCGAAGGATAGGTATCAAATTTATCTTTTACTTTCTTATCTTTAAAATCTATCATAAAGAACCTCAGTTTTTATTTTAATTTCTTAAAGTAGCAACTAATCTATTTGAATCTTTTAAAAAGCCAAATACATCTAAAATAGATGTAACTATAATATCAGAGTTTAACAAAGTCTCTGTACAAAGTCCCTCTTCTTGTAAAATAGCTATTCCTAAAGCTGTCTCTTTCAACATCAACTTGTCATTTCTTCCATTTCCAACACTTAGAACTGTACTACAACCTAACTCTTTTACAAAATCCAATTTACAAACATCTTGATTTTCTTTTCCTATAACTATAACTTCACAGTTTGTATTTTCCAACTCTTTTTGAACTGTTCCGTATGTGTCTGCTGTTATAACATAGAAGTTAAATAGAGATGATAGTTCATTTATATTTCTTGAAACCTCATCTATAAGTTTTCCATCAAGTGCAACTGTGCCATTGTAATCAAAAACAATATTTTGTATATCTAAAGCTTCTCTTCCTGGTATTTTTATTGTCATTTTTTATCTTTTTAATTTGAATTAATTTATTACTTCTTATAAAACCATATACTTACAATTATAAGAATCATCACTTAGTATTCTAATCGCAGATTTATCCAACACATCACGATAAAGTATCACATATCTATAAGAAACACTATTTTTTTCTATTTCATTATTCTTAACATAATTGTTTGCATTTGTATAAAATGTTTCGATATCTTCAGCAGAAATAGACTTTGATTTAGAAGAATTATTACATTTAATTAGCACAGTTTTATCATCTTTAGTACAAATCAAATCTATATCTGATTCTTTTTTGTCATCATTTGTTTCCGAATATATCACTTTAAAACCTAAACTTTCATACTTCTTCACTGCACGTAATTCTAAAGTCAGACCTTCTTTTTCATTTTCTTCATGTTTATTTATTTTAGTTCTATTATCTTTGTTATTGATAAATTTCTTAAATAATATGATAGCTATAACAATTGGTACTAAGTGCCAAATTTTCGATAATGAAGCTAGTATCATCTCACTCATAGTAGTTTTCCCTTATTTCAATTGTTTGCATTGTACACTTATAGAGCATAAGGTAAGATTTTATTTTCAATTAGTAAATGCTTGATTTAAACTATCTAAAGCAATTACTTCACTTGGAAGTAAATTATCAATATGAATATTTCCTATACGAACTCTTACTAATCTTAAAGTAGGAAAACCAGATGCTGCTGTCATCTTTCTTACTTGACGATTTTTCCCTTCACTAATAGTAACTGATGCCCAAGAAGTTGGTCCGTGTTTTTCTTTACGAATATTACGACCACGAGTTGGTAAAGGTGGCTCGCCTTCAATTTTTCTTACTTTACACGGATGTGTCATATAAGTATTGCCTTTTACAGTGATTTCAACACCCTTTTGCATTTTTGATATTGCTTCATCTGTGATTATCCCATCAACTTGTACATAGTACTCTTTTTCTACGCTTTTATCCCTAACTTTGTAACTCATCATACCATCAGTCGTAAGTAATAATAACCCTTCTGAATCCAAATCTAATCTACCAATAGCCATAGTATCCTCTGGAAAATCAAAAAAATCGCCTAATAAGTTCTTATTCTTTCTTGGTTTTGGTCTAAATTGACTCACACAACCATAGGGCTTAAACATTTTAAAGTGATAATGGTTTTCTTGATTTATTTCCGTCATTAAGTAAGACCTTGATGTTCTTTTATTTTTAGAATAATACACAAAATAGTATAAAGTTGAGATTCATATCTAATTGCTTTTTATAGTTTTCTACCACCAAGTAACAAAAAAACTTTGGGTTTTATTTTCTTTACTATCTTTCA
The DNA here is from genome assembly GCA_947494995.1 of uncultured Campylobacterales bacterium. Classification (GTDB taxonomy): domain Bacteria; phylum Campylobacterota; class Campylobacteria; order Campylobacterales; family Arcobacteraceae; genus Halarcobacter. The sequence goes on from CANLWY010000011.1 coordinate 16,650, forward strand.
ACCAAACAAGAGTAGATTTTTTATGATTTAGTATCAAATCAATTTCATCTATTACATCATCAAAAGTTTTCCAAGTTTTATTTGTACTACTATCACAAACCCAATCATATCTTTGTGGTAAAAAGTATTCGTAATCTCTAAACCGCTTCTGTTTTAGAAACTCTTTATGGTTTATGTAAAAGCCCCTTATGCAAGAGTTATTGATAATAGGTATATCTTTATCCAACAAAGAAATTGGAACATATATATTTCCTTTAAAACATACTTTTTGTTCAACAGCATTTATATCTATGCCTTCTAAGTATTCCCCAGTTTCATCTTTGTACAATAAAGGAAGTTGTTTATCTTTTAATTTTGCTAATTTTTTTGCAAATGAGTCATCTCTGTTTGGACCTATGAATCTATCAATTTCATTTGAAAAAGAGTCATCATACAAATAATACTTATATATGTGCTCTATGTGTAAATATTTTTCTTTTCTTTTATCATAAAGTACAAAATCTAGCTCTCCAAGAGTCTCTTTATTATTGATGATTTGTATATTGCTTTTTATCAAATCATAATTTTTTGACTCTAGTATGTAGTATTCAAAAAAACGCTCTATTCTTTTACCTAAAGGAAGTTTATCAGGAATGTCAAAATTGTTAAAATCAAAGTTTTTTATTTCGTTTATATCTAGTTCAAATTGATTAAGACCATTTATTTCTTTAAATAATGATGGTGTATTTATAAAGCCTAAGAATTGGGGTTTTAAATTATTCATTTTATATGATACGGTATTTCTTCTTTACTTTTTGGTGGCAAAAGTAAAATAAAAAACTACCATTTAGTTGGCCAACTATTTCCATATTCATTATATTTTTCAAGTCTATTAAATATAATCATATTTTCTCTAGTTCTTGTAATTGCTATATACATTAAATAATCTATATTTGGATAATTTTCATTTTCAGGAGTCACCATAATTACATTTGAAACTTCCCAACCTTTAAAACTATGGATGGTACTCATTTTAAGCCTACTATCTCCCATCCAAAAAGAGTACTTATGACTTTTATTTCCTTTTTCTTCTTCAAAAACATCATTTACTTTTATATTTCTTTTTTCAAAAAACTTTTTTGTTTCTATACCATCCTTATGAGTAGAAAGCATAATTACAATTTCAGAAGGATGAACTCCTTTCTTTTTTATTAACCATTCAAATGCTTTATATATTTTTTCGAGTGGTAAACTATTTGAAACAAGATTTCTCCATAAAAGATGTGGATCAAATAAACTTCTATCAACTGCTTCAGGAATAATCCCATTATCAGGTAAAAATTTTTCTGAAAACTTATTTGCTTGTTCTAAAATTGGAAGAGGTAACCTATAACTTTGATTTAATTCTCTCCATCTTCCTCTAAACTTTGTGCCTGTCATATTATCTAACCAAGATAATTCTCTAGAATAAATATTTTGCCTTTCATCAGCAACAAGTAGAACTTCATCATTAGTGCTTAAAAACATACACAACAAATCATAATAATTTTTCGAGTAATCTTGTCCTTCATCAATCAAAATAGCATCATATTTTCTATTTTTTCTATTTTTTTTTGCTCGCATTGATTCAATAACTAATGTTGGGATTTCTTCATCAAACAATAAGTCATTATCCATAGATTCTGGAAAAGGGATATTGTTTTCATACAAATAGTTTTTACAAAATCCATGAAAATGATTAAATTCAAATAATTCCCATTTAAAATTATATCTAGCTCTGGAAACAGCATCTCTAATATAATGCCACAAAGTAATATTATATGTCACAATTAAAACTTTTTTACCTTCAGAGGCAAGATTTGCAGCTCTTTGTGCAATAACAAGTGTTTTTCCACTTCCAGCGGCACCTCTCAACCTTTGATGCTGTCCCATTGAAGAATGAATATGCCTTTTTTGTTCATTTGATAAATTAATCTTCATTCCCTGTTCTATTGAATGAAAAGGTGGCCTTAACCAAAACCTTATTTCTTTAGCCCAATAATCATTCATAAAATAACTGAATTTTCTATTTATATCAGGAACAATTTGATTTATATTACTAATATCAATTGAATCTTTTCCAAAAATTAAAAAATGCTTTTGTTTAAAATTAGGAATAAAATTTTTTGCCTGTTTAGTACTAGAATTATGAAAATAAATACCTATTTTAATACTTGCTAATCTTTTTATATCAATATCAATATTCATACCCAATTGAGGCAAATAAAGCATGAGATTTTTTCTATATCGTTCTACCTGTTTTATAGGATTTGGTATCTTTTGCCACTCCCCTTGATTAATCATAACAAATGATTCTAAATACGATACTCGCTTATCATTTTTTTCATCAATAAAAAACTTTTCTTTCGAGCTATATATGTTTAAATTCCAATCTTTTACTTCGTATATAACAATACCTATATTAGGATTTAAAAGAACAATATCTGGCCTATCACCATTTAAATAAGGTTGAATATATATTTCCCACTCTAAAGGTAAATTAATATCAAGAAATTTTGCTAATGTATACTCTCCATCAGTAAGAGGAGTTATCAAATTATTTAATTGTTCCCAGTTTGGGAATATTCTATTTTTTTCATTCATTAAAAGAACTACCTTTAACTGTATCTTCTCATTATAAATACCATTCTACTAAATTTTTTATATGTTCAGAAGCATTTTTAACATTATCATCAAAGTTGATACTATTTTCATCAATACTAATAACGTATTTATTAATTTCACCCACATCTTCTGAAGAGAAACCATATCGCATTAAAAGTATATGCCTTTGATTATTAGTTCCAAATCTAAATAACTCAATAATTTTTTTAGCACGTACATCTTTACTTTCTTCTTCATAAATTTTAAATGCAGCAATAAATTTATCTGTTAATGAAAAAGATAAAACTTTGTCTAAATAATCATATGTATCAAAAACAATTGTGTCGTAACTAACACTTTTTGCGAGAACATCTTCTTTATAAATTGAATAAGGTTTTTTAAGTGTACTTTTTGGTAAAGAAACAGCTTCTTGCGAAAACTTTGCTAAACCTTCATTTTTATTATCTCTATTAGATACATAACTATACCTTGTACCTACTATTTCTCTAAATGTTCTTCCTTGCATAACTTGTAGTAATATAGAAATACTTTGCTTAAAAACTGCATTTTCTCCAAGTGACAATTTTCTATTAATACTTGTTTCATAAATTATCTTAAATTCAGTATATATAACTTCTCTATTAGATTCATTTTTATTACCAGAAATATTATCTTTAATTGAATTATCATCCCTATACAAAATATTAAGAATACTTCTTAATGCCAAAAAAACATTTAATTGAGATAGTCTTTCAACAGCACTTGTTGGTAAGTTTTTATCTTCATCAAATGTATTATTTTTTATTGATTCAATTAATTCTTTAGAATCTTTATCTATATCATCAATAGGTAAATCTATTATTGATTCTTCTTTCAACTCAAAAAGTTCATTTATTCGGCGTGTAAAAAGTTTAGGATTATTTGTAAATACATACCCAAAATCAAATTTACTATCTTCAGATAATCTACCTGCTCTACCGATTAAGTTTTTAAATGCAAGAGATTTTTCTTGCTCACTTTCTCCAATATGTCTATTAGATATCAACCAAACAATATCGAAAGGCATATTTACACCTTGCGCTAATGTACTTGTTGAAAAACATATCTTAGCATGTCCTTCACGAATGAAATTTTCAATTAAAAATCTCACCTCAAGTGGTACTGAGCCATGGTGAAGAACTACGCCCTTTTTTAGTAAATTAACAAGATAAGAATCATGTTCATCTTCATCGGCACCTAATAAATGTTCAATAGAAGCAATTATTTTTAATGCACTAGGATTATCTATTTCAATAAAATCTTTTATATAAACTTCAAAATCTTTTATAAAACTTTTATTATAAATTGATGATTTTGATACAAAAATTAAAACACTATGATTTCCATTAAATGCAAAATCACAAAAATTCCCTTCATAAGGAATACAATTAGATATCGTATATCCTTTATCAATATAAGGAGAGAAATAATAATCTTTTCCATTGTTATGTTTAAAGATACAAACTTTTCCAACAGAGCCAAATGTATATGAACGGGAATAGCCTTCTTCTATTGGAAATTTGTGTTTTATTATTTGAGCTTCTGGATTTTTTACAAAAGGATGTGCAAAAATTATCTTTGAAGCATTAAATACTTTCTTTATCCTTCGTACCAAAACATCAAAAACTATTCCTCTTGAATCTTCTTCCGACACTTGTGCTTCATCTAAAAAAAATACTTTAATATTTAATTCAAATTCTCTATTAAAAAGTTCACGTGCACGTTCAGGAGTAAGAACAAAAATTCGTCTTAATTGTCTAATTAAAAATATGTTATCTACAAAAGATGTGATTATTACATTTTTATCATTTTTAAATTTTTTTCTCATAGTAGTTATATATTCAGCAATCAAAGCCCTAGAAGGAACAATAACTACAGCATCACCTTCTTGCTCAAAAATAAAATCTCTTATTGAATATGATTTACCCGCACTTGTGGGTGCTGATATTGAAATAATTTGTTTGCTTTCAATTGCTCTTCTTATACTAGCTTGGACAGGTGTTAAATATGCACCAAAATCTTTTTTATGTTGTTCTCCAATGCCAGAAAGAATATAAGAAAACACAGTAGTGGGTTCTTTAATTTTATAAAAAAGTCCTAATGCTGATATAATTTTTTCTTCATAAGATTCAAAAGTTTTAGGATGAAAAATTTTATAGTAAGTAAATATCTCTAATATTTTTGAATCTTTAGGACCTTCTTCATGTAGTTCTTTCATTAAAGAAAAAAGATTTTCTTCTGGATATTGATCTTCTATTATTTTTTTTATTTTCAACTTTTTACACCTACTAAATAAATTGTATTTATTGTTGATAAAGAAATCTTTTCTTTAACACTTTTAACTGCATTAATTAATGCAGTTAAAGGGTCAATTGTATTAACAGAGAAAGATGCGATAATTCCAAAATCATCGTTATCTAGATTTTCTATGGCAACGTTATCTACTAAGTTAACTAGATGAACCCTATCTCTTAAATGCTTTTCATCTTTTATAAAATCATTTGCTTGATTTATTGCATCTGAATATGGGCTATCCAATGAAGAAAACTTTGCTTCTCCAAAATTAATTATTTGATATTTACATACCGTATGAAAATCGAAACCTTCATTTTGTTTAACTTGTGGCTTCCATAACTCTGCTATAGGTATCATTTTATGAGAAAATAATTTATTTAATGCTCTTGATGAACCTATAGAAACAAGTAGCTCTCCAAAGTCTCCCCCTACCTTACTATTTGTATTCAAAGAAAACTTATCAAAAATTTCAACAAGTTTTAATGCAGTTTCATCTACTGTTTTGTTATATGCTCGTTTTGAACCTTTGTCCAAATTAAGCATCCATGACTTGTCTTGAACAACTTTTGTTAATACAGAAGCAATTTGTAAAATAGATTCAACTTCAACTAAACAAACCTTAATATTAATATTTTCATGTAATTTGAACTTTGAAAGCAAACACCTCCATTGTTCATCAAAAGTTTCTTCTTCTTTTTCTAATTTAATATTCATTGAATTTCCATTTAAAATAATTATTATAGATAACAGTATTATTTTTACTCATATATTTTATCAAAATGATGTCACAGTTTACGTCACAAAGTTAATATATTTTAATTTTTATAACAAAAAAATAGAAAATTTAAGAAAGGAATTTACTCAATCGTAAATGACTGAGTAAATTTTTATTTGACAGTGTCAATTATATGAAAGTGGCTTTTAACCTATTCCCACTCAATTGTTGCTGGTGGCTTTGATGAAATATCATATACTACTCTATTAATTCCATCAACTTCGTTGATGATTCTTCTTGAGATAGTTTCTAATACATCATGAGGGATATGTGCAAATGTTGCAGTCATACCATCTGTTGCTTCTACGATTCTTACACATACTGTGTTATCGTATGTTCTGTTATCACCCATTACACCTACAGATTTTACGTTTAGTAGTACTGTAAATGCTTGCCATGTTTTATCATATAATCCTGTAGCATGAAGAACATCTAACATAATAACATCAGCTTTTCTAAGTAACTCTAAGTCTGGCTTATTTACATCACCCATAACTCTAATAGCAAGTCCTGGTCCAGGGAAAGGATGACGTCCAATCATATCTTTTGGAAGTCCAAGTTCAAGTCCAAGTAATCTTACTTCATCTTTGAAGATTTCTCTTAATGGCTCGATTAACTCAAAAGTCATCCAATCAGGAAGACCACCAACATTGTGGTGAGATTTAATTGTTTTAGAAGGTCCTTTAACTGATACAGACTCAATAACATCTGTATAAAGTGTACCTTGAGCTAAGAACTCAATACCTTCGTGTTTTTTAGCTTCTTTATCAAATACTTCGATAAATGTTTCACCAATGATTTTTCTTTTTGTTTCAGGGTCTGTAACACCTTCTAATTTTCCTAAGAACTCTTCTGATGCATCAACAGTAATTAACTTAACACCTCTTGATTTGAACATAGCTTCAACTTGTTCTCTTTCATTTGCTCTTAAAAGTCCATTATCAACAAATACAGGGATAAGTTGGTCACCGATAGCTTCTGCTAAAAGTGTTGCAACTACAGAAGAATCAACTCCTCCACTTACACCACATAGAACTTTTTTGTTCCCTACTTGCTCTTGAACTTTTTTGATTTGTTCTTTTGCAAAAGAACCCATATTCCATGTAGATTCACAGTCACAAATATATTTTGCAAAGTTTTTAAGAATCTTAGAACCTTGCTCTGAGTGATAAACTTCTGGGTGGAACTGGAATGCATAGATTCTTTCAGCTTCATTTGCTATTGCAGCATATGGAGAGTTTTCACTTGTTCCAATTACTTCAAAACCTGAAGCTAATTCATCTACTTTATCTCCATGAGACATCCAAACGATTTGTTCATCATTTGTATCTTTAAAGATTTCACACTCTTTTTCAAATTTTAATTTAGCTTTTCCATATTCATGATGATCTGCTGGAATTACAGAACCACCATAAAATTGAGAAATAAGTTGCATTCCATAACAAATTCCTAAAATAGGAAGACCTAAAGAAAAAATTTGGTCATCTGGGTGATAAGCGTCTTGCGCATAAACAGAAGCAGGTCCACCTGAAAGGATGATACCTTTTGGAGTTCTAGCTAAGATATCTTCAATTCTTTCATTGTAAGGTACAATTTCAGAATAAACACCAGCTTCTCTTAGTTTTCTTGCGATAATTTGTGTATATTGACTACCAAAATCTAATACAACTATTGGTACATGTTTCATTAAACAAATTCCTTTATATTTTAAAAGTATCCGCGATTGTATCCAAAAAGTGATTTGAGATTGTTTAAGTGTTTTTTAGTAAATATTAGACATAAAAAAAGCTTGTACCAAAAAGGAACAAGCTTTTTACAAAAAATAAAATTTTATTATGGTTTAATATAAAATCCTAGCACTTCATACTGTACATACCATACTGTAACAGAAACAAAGTAACCAATTACAATTGTCCAAGCATATTTCATATGTGCACCAAATGTATAAATACCATGTAATTTACCCATTACACCAACACCTGCTGCAGAACCGAAAGAAATCATCGATCCACCAACACCTGCTGTTAATGTTACAAGCATCCATTGGTCAAGTCCCATTTCAGGAGATGCTTTAAGTACAGCTGACATAACAGGTACATTATCCACAATAGCTGATAAGAATCCAACTCCAATATTTGACCAAGTTGGTCCTAAAACATTTGGATCATATACAACAACTGCCAATGCTAACCATCCAATAAAATATAATGCTCCAACAGCTGCTAAAATACCAAAGAAAAACATTAAAGTATTATTTTCAATTTTGGCCATTGAATGAAAAATATTAAAGTGATCTGTACCATATTTCTTTTTAAGTCCATAAGAATAAACTTTAAGTAATGATAAACCAAACATCATACCCCACATTGCTGGTAAGTGTAATACTTGGTGAGACATTACAGCACAAAAAATCGTAAATACACCAAGTCCCATAACTACATTTGCCCCTGCTGCCATTTCTGGTTGCTTCTCTTTAGAAGCATCAAAAGGTGGCTTTTCATCTGGTACAAACTTAGCTAAAATAACTGCTGTAATTAAATATCCTATAATTGAAGATGGAAATAAAAATAAGAAATCAACAAATGCTCCTTTTCCTGCTGTCCATGCCATAAGTGTAGTAATATCACCAAATGGAGACCATGCCCCACCTGCATTTGCAGCAACAACAATATTAATAGCACCTGGAACTAAGAAATCTTTTCTTGTCTTTTCAATGGTAATTAATACAGTCGATAAAATAAGTGCTGTTGTTAAGTTATCTGCTATTGGAGATAAGAAAAATGCAATAAATCCAGTTACCCAGAAAAGCTTTCTATATGTATATCCTTTAGAGACAAGGTTATACTTTAATCTATCAAATACTCCCATATGAATCAATGATTCAATATATGTCATAGCAACAAACAAGAAGAAGAAAATACCTGCAATCTCTAAGATTAAGTGATTTGCTTCAGTTGATACTAAACCTAAGTCCATACCATTTAACGCATAATAAAGTGCGACTAAAATAAACATAAATGTACCAATAAATAAAGCTGGTTTAGCTTTATCAATTTCATACTTCTCTTCTGCAGCGACAAAATAATATCCCACTACAAAAATAAATAGACACGCGAATCCTACCCATGTCATTGTAATATCAGGTGCTGGTTGCCCTGATGTTGCAGCTCCTCCAGCTGCAAATAACGCTACAGATGATAACAAGAGTGTCATCAAAATCTTTAACATTGTTTCTCCTTAAAAATCCTTAATAAAGTGTGCTCCAAGTGACTCTTTCCTGTCAATTGCAGCCCTTAAAATAGATTTTGCCGTAAGCAACCTTAAAAATAATAGCCTTCCGACCTCTTCTTCAAGGAAATTGTCAATTTTTTGTAAAGATTCCTCTAGAGACCCCATATTTCTTACTATACCAGCACTCTCCCACATGAGTTTTCTTAGCTCATCCTTGATAAGTTTGTCTATATTTTTGTTTCGAGTATATGATTTGATAATTTTTGAATAGTTTGATTTATCAATTGTAAATTCCTCTTTTATAGAGTCTTCAACTGCGACTTTTGAAAATACAATACCCTCAAGAAGTGAATTAGAAGCAAGTCTATTTGCTCCATGAACTCCAATACAAGATGCTTCACCTATGGCATAAAGATTTTTTACTCCTTTAACCTTTGCATTTAAGTCAGTTGCAATTCCTCCCATAGCATAGTGGAAAGCCGGAGAAATAGGAACTTTTTCAAAAGGTAAGTCATAACCTAAATCATCAAAATTTGCATAAATATTTGGGAATCTTTTTCTAAAGTATTTTTTATCAAAAGTATCAAAAGATAAAAAAACACCTAGTCCTGTTTTTCGGTTATAATCAAAAATAGACCTACTTACTACATCCCTAGGAGCTAGTTCTGCATCTTTATGATAGTCATATAAAAATCTATAACCGTTTTCATCTACAACATGTGCACCCTCACCTCTTAATGCTTCACTTAAAAGTGCTTTTCTAGCAAATGAAGTTCCCTTAAATACAGTTGGATGAAATTGCATCATCTCCATATCTTTAAGTTCAAGACCTTTTTCAGCAATAATTCCTTGAACTTCTCCAGCAATTGCTGTAGAGTTAGTATGGTATTTATATATAGAACCTATACCACCACTTGCTAAAATTGTATTATGAGAATATGCAACTTTTTGTTCTGTTTCACTTGTAAAATATTGTACTCCATAACAAATACCATCTTCAATAAGTAAATCATTTACAACGGCATTTGTTTGAATTTCATGTTCTAACTGGGTCATTAAAAAAAGATGCATCATTCTTCCAGTAGCATCTCCATCAGCATGAAGAATTCTACTTCTTGAATGGGCAGCCTCTTTTGTAAAAGCTAATTCACCCTTTTCATTCAAATCAAACTCTAAACCATTGTCTATTAAGTTTTCTATTCCCTCTAATGAGTTCTTGCTTAAAACTTCAACTGCTTTTACATTATTATAGTTTGCACCTGCAGTTAAAGTATCTTGAATGTGAGCTGGTATATCTGAATCATCAACAGCAGTTGCTATTCCACCTTGAGCATAAAAAGTATTACATTCCCAAGGAGACTTTTTACAAAGTACTAATACTTTTTTATCTTTTGGAATTAACCTTGCAGCATTTAATCCTGCAATTCCAGCACCAACAATAATATAATCATATATCATTATTTCGATATTTCCTTTTTATCATCAACATAAACTGGTGGTCCTTTATAACCACAACCACTTAAAGATAATAAAACTCCTGCTATAATAATAGCATGAAAAAAATGAATGAAATTCTTAGTCATCTTAAAAATAATCCTGAATTCAGAAAGATTAATACACAAGAGACAATTCTTAACTTTATAGAGCTTCTCCCACCTAAATTAAAAAAAGGCGTTAAATTTGCCTATATAAAGAGGCAAATACTGTACTTTGTACTAACCCATCCTGTTTATAAAATGGAGTTCGAGTATAGCAAGAGTTTAATAAATGACTTATTAAGAACAGCCAATATTGCCAATGTTGATGAGTTAAAGTTTTTTGTAACAAATAGAATAGAAAAAAAAGAAAAGACTAAAGAGATGAGTTCATATTTTAAAGAAAGATCTTTTGGTATTTTTGAGAACTCAATAAAAGATGAAAACCTTCATAAAAAAGTTGAAGAGATAAGAAATATTATAAAAAACTCTTAAATAACTTTATTCTATTTTTATAATTAGGACAAAACTCCTCTACTATTTTCCAAAAACTCTTAGAATGATTTTTTTCTTTAATATGTGCTAATTCATGAATAACTACATATTCAATAACCTCCAAAGGAAACTTCATAAGTAAAATATTAAAATTCAATCCATTTTTATAGTTGCAAGATCCCCATGTTCTTTTGTTTTTTCTAAACTTTATATCACTGGGATATAGATTCATAATTTCTGAATAATTTTCAACTATTGGAGGTATGATTTTTTTTGCTTCTTCTTTATAAAACTTATCAATATCTCTATTATCAAGATTTTTATGAATAAGCCCTAAAAAATAAAACTCATCATCTAAAAGAGAGTTTTTTGATAAAGATAAAAGATTTTTTTCTAACCATTTTTGTTTTTTTTCTATTAGGTTTTGAGCATCATTTTTACTAAAGTGAGTATTTGTACTTATCTCTATTCGTTCTGGGCTTTTCACCCTTAAATAGGTATTTTTCATACCCCTTTTTTTTGATAGTTTTACAGTAACCACCATATTATTAATATTTGTTAAAAATTCCAAACTAATCCTTAAGTAAAATGTAGCTATAATCTGCCGAAATATTATGGAAACGTAATATTAACATAATTCTATATTATAGAGGGAAAACTCATGAAAATTGCACAAAGAATGGAGAAATTATCTCCGTCTGTAACAATGGCTATTACTGCTTTAGGTAGGGAACTTAAAGCGCAAGGTAGAGACATTTTAAGTTTTAGTGCTGGGGAACCAGATTTTGATACACCGGAAGTGATTAAAGAGGCTGCTATTAAAGCTATTAAAGATGGTCACACAAAATATACCGCTGTAGAAGGAACAAAAGAAACTAAACAAGCAATTATTAATAAATTAAAAAAAGATCACGGTTTAGAGTATGAAGAAGGAGACGTTGTAGTAAGTAATGGAGCTAAACACTCACTTTTTAACCTTTGTCAACTTCTGATTGAAAAAGGTGATGAAGTAATTATTCCAGCACCTTATTGGGTTACATATCCAGAACAAGTTAAGTTCTCAGATGGTGTTCCAGTATTCATAGAAACTGATGATTCAACAAATTTTAAAATTACTGCTGAACAATTAAAAGCAGCTATTACACCAAAAACAAAAGCAATAATTTTAAATACTCCATCAAATCCAACTGGTGGTGTTTATACTAAAGAAGAGTTACAAGCTATTGGAAAAATATTAGAAGGAACTGATATCTTAGTTTGGTCTGATGAAATGTATGAAAAAATCATGTATGATGGAAAAAAATTTACTGCAGCAGCAGAAGCTAGTGAAGATATGTACCAAAGAACTATTACAATTAATGGTATTTCAAAAGCAGTTGCTATGACTGGATGGAGATATGGATATATTGCAACACCAAGAAAAGATATAGTAAAAGCTATGATCAAACTTCAAGGTCAAGTAACATCAAATGTTAACTCTGTAACACTACAAGCAGCAGTTGCAGCTCTTGATGGTAGTGCTGATGCAGATATTGAGAAAATGAGAGTTCAATTTGAAAAAAGAAGAGATATTGCTTTAGAGCAATTCAATGCAATTGAAGGTATTACTTGTGTTAAGCCTGATGGTGCATTTTATCTTTTTGTAAATATTAAAGAAGTAACTTCTGATTCTATGAAATTTGCAGCTGATCTTTTAGAAGATAAGGGTGTTGCTGTTGTTCCAGGAGATGCCTTTGGTATTCCAGGATATTTTAGATTCTCTTTTGCTACAGATTTAGAAAGCATTCAAGAGGGAATTAAAAGAATTAAAGAGTTTGTAGAAAATAAATAATCTATGACACCTCAAAAGAAAGCTACCGTCGTATCAAGTAGTGTCGCGGCACTACTTACTCTTATAAAACTTGTCGTAGGAATAGCTAGTGGGTCAGTTGCAGTTTTAGCATCTGCAATTGACTCAGTGCTTGATATGTTTGTATCAGTATTTAACTACTTTGCAATCTCAAACTCAGAGAAACCTGCAGATAATACTTTTAATTATGGACGTGGAAAAATTGAAGCATTGGCTTCGGTTATTGAAGGTACTATTATTACACTATCGGGTCTATTTTTACTTTATGAAGCTATTAAAAAAGCTATAAATGGTGAAGTTTCACAGTATCTTGGGACATCTGTAGTAGTAATGATTATATCTCTTATAATCACAATTGCACTTGTTTTATATTTAAATAAAGTAGCACGTGATACAGATAGTATGGTTATTAAAGCTGATGCTTTACACTATAAAACAGACGTATATACAAATGCTGCTGTTCTAATCTCTTTAATTCTTGTACATTTTACAGGAATTGAACTTATTGATGTAATTGTAGGTGGAGGAATATCTTTATTTATAATCTATTCTGCATATGAACTTATTCAAGAAGGTGTTTTAGTACTTCTTGATAGAGCAGTTGATGAAGAAGTTGTTGAAAATATTGTAAAAATCATAGAAGATGAAAATAAAGTAAATGCACATCACTTACTTAAAACAAGAGAAGCAGGAAATCAAATCTTTGTAGAAACACATTTAGTTTTTGATTGTATCATAACACTTATGGATGCCCATAGAGTAACAGATAGAATAGAAGATAAAATAAAAATGTTGAACCCTGATAAAGAATGGGTAATAAATATTCATATGGACCCATATGATGACTTTGAAATAAATGATAAGGTAGTAAAAAATGTTTAAAAAGTTTTTAATTTCGGTCTTAATATTCACTAGCACAGTTTTTGCTCAACAGCAAATAAATTTTCAAACAGCAATGCTATACAAAGCTGATATCAACTCATTAACAGCATATAAGATGCAACAAGAAGGAACTATTCTTATTGATGTAAGAACAAAAAGAGAGTTTCAAGCATCAAGAGCAAAAGGTTCAATAAATATTCCTATTTTTTATGAAGAAAAAGGACAAAGAGTATTTAATAAAAGTTTTCCAAATGAAATCTATTATGCTTTAGAAAAAAATTTAGAAAAAAAAGTGATTCTTATTTGTAGAAGTGGCTCAAGAACAAAACTTGCATCAAATCTTCTTGCATATCAAGGCTTTAAAAATGTTTACAATATAAAAAATGGTTTTCAATACGATTGGGCTAAAATAAAGCTACCAATTGAATAATTAGATTTAATATTATTTAGATATAATTCAAGATATTAGCACATAAAAAGGCAATTTTTTGAATTATCTAAAAATATTAGGAGCCAGTGGTAGTAAAACTAAGCTTACTGGTACAACCTCCTTTCAGATTTACAAAGACATAATTATTGATGCAGGAAATGTAATTAATAGTTTAGGTGAAGAAGCTTTACATATAAACCACATTTTTCTAACACATACACACTCTGACCATATAATCGATTTACCTTTTTTAGTTGAAAGTTTTTATGAACAAAGAACTCAACCTTTAATAGTATATGGTTCAAAAGAGACTATAGAAACAATAAAAAAACATACTTTTAATGATCATATTTGGCCAGACTTTTCAAAAATAAACCTATTGGGTAAAGATGAAAAATCTTTAATTTATAAAGAAATTGAACCTGAAGAGATTATAGAACTTGGCCCTTTTGAAATCAAACCAATTATTGCAAATCATACTAAAGGAGCATATGGATTTACAATAATTAAAGATAAGGAAAATGGCTATGTTATTAGTGGAGACACCTATGAAAATAAAGCTTTATGGGAAGAAATTAATAGTAATAGAAAAATCAAATCATTAATTATAGAGTGTTCTTTTCCTAGTAGTATGAGCAAGTTAGCATTTGATAGTAAACACTTAACTCCAAAGATTTTAAAAGAAGAATTAAAATATTTACAAAGAGATGATATACAAATCTTTATTTATCATATAAAACCATCTTACTATGAAAAAATGGTTGAAGAAATTAAAGAATTAAATATTTTATCAAAGGGAGGAAAGGTTTTAAGAGAAGGTGATGTTATTCATATTGATACAGGTGAAATAAAATCAAATATGATAAGTGATAACAAGTTTGATCAAATCATGGAAATCAATCTTGAACTATCATCTGAGCTTGATAAGAATAGACTTTTTGAAATGATTTTAACTCTTACAAGAGAGCTTACTAATTGTGAAGCAGGAACTTTATACATAAAATCAAAGAATCAAAAACACTTACAATTTAAAGTAGTACAAAATGATCCAATGGATATTCATATGGGAGGAACTAAAGATAATCTTACTTGGAATGACTTAAATCTTTATTTAGAAGATGGAAGTCAAAATAAAAGTATGGTAGCTGCAGTCTCTGCTTTAGAGAATAAAATAGTTAATATTTCTGATGTATACAATGACAAGACTTATAACTTTGAAGGAACTAAAAGATTTGATAAAACAACTGGATATAAATCAAAATCTATGCTTGTGATTCCATTAATTAACCATGAAAAAGATGTTATAGGTGTTTTACAACTAATAAATAAAACAAAACTTGGAAAAGTTATTCCTTTTGATAAAGCAGATGAAAAGATACTAAAAGCCCTTGCTTCTCAAGCAGCTATGGCACTTACAAATACACAACTTATAAATAATCTAGAAGACTTTTTAAACTCTTTTGTATCAACAATTGCCCATGCGATTGATGCAAAATCATTACATACAGGTAACCACATTGGAAAAGTTGCAAAAATTGCAAAGCTTATTGCAAAAGCTATCAATGAGGATAAAACTCTATATGGCAATGTAAAATATACTAAAAATGACTTTAGAGAGATTGAACTTGCAGCATGGATGCATGATATAGGTAAAATATCAATGCCTGAATCAATTATTGACAAATCTACTAAACTTCAAGCAATTGTAGATAGAATTGAGATAATTGAACAACGATTTGAAATTATAAAACGTGATTTAGAAATCTTATTTTTAAAAAATGAAATTGATGGAGAACTTTATAAAGAATCCCTAGAACAAATTGAAGATGATTTGGCTTTTCTAAAAGAGACTAACATAGGCTCAGAATTTATGGATGATGAAAAAGTTGAAAGAATAAAATTGATTTCAGAATACTCATATGTTTTAAATGGGGGGAAAGTCTCTTTTTTGACTGAAGATGAAGTTAAAAACTTATCTATTAGAAAAGGGACATTAACAAAAAAAGAGAAAGAAAAAATGAACAGCCACGCTAATTTGTCATACGACATGTTAGCAACTCTACCTTTCCCTAAAAAATATAGTAATGTCCTTAATATAGCAGCAAATCATCATGAAAAACTAAATGGAAAAGGTTATCCTAGAGGTCTTACAGCAGATGAGTTAAGCTTAGAAGATAGAATTATGGTATTAGCAGATATTTTTGAAGCATTAACAGCAAGTGATAGACCTTATAAAAAAGGAAAAACTCTATCAGAAGTTTTTAAAATACTATCATTCATGGCAAAAAATGAAGAGATAGATGCAGAACTTTTAAAATTTTTCCATGATAGTGAAGTATTAGAACAATACTCAAAAGAGTATTTACATGATTATCAAATAGATAAAAGTGAATTAGATATATAATGACTACAAAAAAAGCCTTAAAAAAGTTTTTTACTTATGTTTCTATAGCTTTAGCTTTAGCTTTTAGTATCATTCTATTTTATTTTGTTTCCCCACAAGGACTTGATTCAATAGATAATAGATTAAGAGACTATTTTTTTACATTAAGAGGAGATATACCAAATAGTGACTCTGTAATTATTATAGATATTGATGAAAAATCTTTAAAAGAGATAGGTCAATGGCCTTGGTCTAGAAACAAAGTTGCAAAAATATTAGAAAACCTTACAAATTCTGGCGTTGGACTTATAGCTTTTGATATTGTTTTTCCAGAAGAAGACAATAGCTCACCCCATAAGATTTTTAAAGAATATGGTATAGAAAAAGATAATATACCAAATTATGATCTTGAACTAGCAAAAATGGTATCAAATACTCCAACAATTTTGGGATATCAGTTTGAGCTAGAAAAAAAGGATGTACATCTAGGAAATGAATCTCCACAAATTCCAGCTGTCATTATAGAAAGAGATAAAAAGCTTGGACAAAACTATTTAATAAAAGCAACAGGAACTATTCTTAATCTACCAATTATACAAAATACTGGGTACTCAAGTGGGTTTTTTAATAACGTTCCTGACTTATCTGGGATTATTAGAAGTGTTCCTTTAGTAATCTCTTATGAGGATATTGTTTACCCTTCTCTTGCTTTAGAAATACTAAGAATTATTACAGATAGTAAAAAGATAGTTATTAACTATGATGAAGCAGGAGTAATTGATATTTCTCTTAATCAAATAAAGATACCAACAGATAGACATGGTCGTTTTTTGGTAAATTATAGAGGTGCTGAAAAAAACTTTAAATACTTCTCCGCCGTAGACATTTTAAATAATAAGATTGATTCAAAAGAGTTAGAAGGGAAAATTGCTTTAATAGGAACATCTGCAGCTGGATTACTTGATTTAAGGGCAACTCCTTTAGATTTTGTTTTTCCAGGAGTAGAAGTTCACGCCAATGTAATTGATAATATAATCACAGGAGATTTTATATCAAAAGAGTCTAGTGCGGATCTAAATAATGTTACAATTATAATTGCTCTATCACTTCTGATAATCCTTCTTATTACATATTCACCATTTTGGTTTAATCCAATAATTTCACTTTCATCTATGATTGGAATTAGCATTTTTCTTTATCATATGCTCTTTACATATGGAATGGTATTAAATATATTTTTCCCTCTTTTTACAATACTCCTTGCAACTATTCTTGCAACTTTGATTAACTATTTTTATAAAATAAAACAAGAGGAAGCAATAAAAGAGAAATTTGCTTCAAAAGTATCTAAAGATGTAATGGAAAACCTTTTAAAAAACATGGATAGCAATGAGTTTCAAGCTATGGAAAAAGAAGTTACAGTATTTTTTAGTGATATTAGAGGCTTTACAAAAATTTCTGAAGAGATGGATAGTGCGAAAAACCTAATCTCTTATCTAAACCAATATATGGAACCAATGAGTAATATTATTACAAAATATCAAGGAACAATTGATAAGTATATAGGTGATGCTATCATGGCATACTGGAATGCGCCTGCAAATGTAGAGAATCATGCAGACAAAGCAGTTCAAGCTTCATTAGAACAAATAAAAGAGTTGAAAAGTTTAAATAAAAAGCTTAAAGAAGAAAACAAACCTTCAATAGATATAGGGATAGGATTAAACACAGGTCTTGCCGTAGTAGGAGAGATGGGAAGTTCAGGACGAAGTGACTATACAGTTATTGGTGATGCCATTAACTTAGGAGCTAGAATAGAGTCTTTATGTAAATATTATGATTCAAAACTAAGTATTTCAAACTTTACAAAAAAAGCCTTAAAAGATGAATATGTATTTAGGTTTTTAGACTATGTTACAGTAAAAGGAAAAGACAAACCTATAGAGATTTGGCAAGTCCATAAAGTAGGAAAGGCTAAAAAAGAACAAGAAGAAGAGCTTAAAGACTATCATAAAGCAATAGAACTATATAAAATTTCAAACTTCAATGAAGCTCTAGAAATCTTTGAGACTATTGAGAACAGTGAATATAAAACAAATAAAAATATTTATAAAATATATATTGAAAGATGTAAAGAGTTTATAAAATATCCACCTAAAAACTTTAATGGTGTTTATGAACATAGAACAAAAAGTTAAGAACAAATAAGTAATAAGTTTCATTTTGATATAATAACGTCAAAATACATTAAGAAATGGATAACACTTGAAGAAGGTCTTGTTTTTTTTATTATTTTTAGTAACAAGTGGCTTGTCAAAAAGTTATACATTATATCTTGCCTCAACAAAATATCTTGATGTGGCAGAAAAATATTATTATGATGTGAAGTTTCATATACCTGATTTTTATGATACACAAATAAGAACCCACGAGAAAAAAAACTATAGCTTAATTATAAGAAAAATACCTACTATTGAACAAACTAAAAGAGTTCAAAGACTTCTTCTATCTGCTGGAAAATATAAAGATAGTTATATAAAAATGTATAAAATTGAACCAAACTATGAAACAATTGAACTTGAAGAAAAACTAGTTTTAATAAAACCTCAAAAAATAAAACCTTTTAAACAAGATATTGAAAACTCAAACGAATATATTACCGCTTCAACTATGTATAATACAATGCAGTACAAACAAGCTTATGAAATGTTTTATAAGCTTTTCCTAAAAGAGAACCATAATCTTAATATAAACTACTTTTTAGCAAAAAGTGCCTTTAGTCTAGAGATGTATGATGAAGCAACAGCTGCTTTTGAAAGAGTTCTTATATTAAAACCAGAGTTTAATCAAGCAAGATATGATTTTGCAAGAGTTCTTTATAAACTAAAACAAAAAAAAGAAGCAAAAGCAGAATTTGAAAAGCTTTTAAAAGCCGATATTACCAAAAATACAAAAGAAGATATAAAAAAATACTTAAAAGTTTTAAATAAAAAAAGAAATAGAGTGAATGGTACAGCAAATATCATGATAGGACTTTCTAGAAGCTCAAATGTCAATAATGGATTAATCTCATCTGAATACAGACTTCCTGGATTAAATGACATTACAGTAGAAGGGGAAGAACCAATTGCTGATAGTGCACATTTTCAAGCTATAAATCTAAACTTTTTTAACTATTTTAAAAGTAAACCTATTAGAGTTAAAAACTCATTTCTAATTTATAATAAAAGTTTTTTTAATGAAAAAGATGAAAATATAACAGTATTTTCATATAAACCAGCTCTTGATTATATAAAAAACAATAATCTTTATACTCTTGAATTAGCAGCAGATAGAATAAATAAAAGAACAGATGAGGACTTTTATGCCTTTGCACTTTCTCCTAAATTTGTAAATAAAGATTTATCTACATATATAAAATATCAAAGAATTATGTATACAAATAAAGAACATCAAGAAAAAGATTTTGAAAAAATCCAACTCTATCTAAAAGTAAATTTATTTAAAAATATGAATTACTATACTAACATCTATAAGAATAGAAGAATTGAAGATATAAGAACTGATATTGATAAATATACAATAGGAAATGGTATTAATCTTTTTTATGATATTAACCCTAAAAATAGAATAAACTTGAACTATGAATTTAATTATAGTAAATATAAATATGAGAATATAGGTTTTAATACTAGAAGAAAAGATAAAAATCATTTAATAGAATTATCATTTAAACATACTATAAATAAAACAAATTTTATCAATATATCTACCTCATATATCAAAAATAATTCAAATCAAGATGCCTATATATATAATGAAAAAGCAATTAAATTAAATTATTTAAAAGGTTTTACTTGGTAAAATAGATTCAAAAAAAGGTTGATTTTATGGTATATAGACTAATAAAAATAAGCTTATTTATTTTGTTATTTTTCTCAACATCTCTTTTTGCTAATGTTGCAAAAGTTGTAGCATTCAAAGGTGACGCTATAATAGTAAGAGAAGGAAAAAACCTACAACTTTCAAGAGATTCAAAAATCTTAAAACATGATGAAATAAAAACTAAAGAGAATACAAAAGTTCAACTACTTTTTAAAGATAATACAATTATTTCAATAGGAAAAAACTCTTCTTTTCAAGTATTTAACTATATTTATGATGAAAAAAATAAAAAGTATGAAGCAAAATTTTCTATGATTAAAGGTACCTTTAGAACTATTACTGGAAAAATAGGAAAAATTGCACCTAAAAAGTTTAACCTTAAAACAAAATCAGCTTCTATTGGTATTAGAGGAACACAAATTGTAATGAACATAACTAATACGAAAGAAGATATCTTCTGTACAGAAGGAAAGATTTTAGTTCAAAAACTTGATACAGGAGTTTCATCTATAGTTAAAGCTGGTGAGTTTGTATCAATCTCATCAAATATTCCAAAATTGGAAATCAAAAAAATAAAACCTAATGACATAAAAAACATCAATAAAAGTATAACAGTTCAAAGTAACCTTGCAACAGATACTATCTCAAATGATAATCAAGAGACTGAAGCTAGTACTTCAATAAATGACAATATTCCAGCAGCGACTAACAATGCAAAAGTACCTGTAGCTACACCTGATTCTACTCCTGTTTCTAATGTTTCTTCAAATATAGCTATTCCAACAATGATAGAAGAATCAAAACAAAGAGCAGCAGAAGATAAACAAAAAGAAGAACAAGAAAAAGCAAAAGCAGCAGAGGCAGCAGAAAAAGAAAGACTAGCTCAAGAAGCAGCTAAAAAAGCTGAAGAGGAAAAATTAAAAGCTGAAGCAGCTAAAAAAGCAGCTGAAGCAACAGCTAAAAAAGAAGAAGCTGATAAAGAAGCTTTAATAAAAGCAAAAGCTGAAGAAGATAAATTAGCTGCTGAAGCGGCTAGTAAAAAAGCTGAAGAAGATAGATTAGCTGCTGAAACTGCAGAGATAGCTGCTCAAGCAGCAGCTAAAAAAGCAGAAGAAGATAAATTAGCTGCTGAAGCTGCTGAGATAGCTGCTCA
>CANLWY010000012.1 GCA_947494995.1 uncultured Campylobacterales bacterium
ATTGATTTTTACTATTAGATTTGTGTTATTTTTTGATTTTTGGTAATATTTAGTATTAAACTGTAATATTTTTGACATTTTCTAGACCCCTCATAAAATGTGAATTCCAGGAATAAATACCATTATATTAAAATAAATGGTAAATATTCCCAAAAGTGATTAAAGAAATTATATTGGTCTCTAACTTAAAAAAATATTAATTTTGGTAATAGTTACCATTAAATATTAAAAAAATAGGAATAATTGTGACAAAAAGTGAATTAGCTAAAAGAATAAATGTAGATATTAAAACATTATCTAACTGGGAAAATTCAAAACCTGAGTTAATAAAATTAATAAATCTAGGATTATCTGCTGAAAAACACATTATAAATACGCAAACATTTTTAAAAGAAATGGAAATGTTAAAAGATAAAACAGAAATTGACAAATCTTTATTAAAAGAGATTAAACAAAATTAAGATAAGTAGTGTATGATAAAAAAGTAATATATCAATCTGCAATTAAAATATTTAAAGATGAATAATATAATTGCAGATATGAAGTTATTTAATATTAAAGTTTATATTAAAAATATTTATAAGTCCAATAACATATCTAAATCTTCCATTGTATTTTCATGCTTCTTTTTTAATTTTTTATAAGCTTTAAAGCAACAACCTAAATATTCAATGGAAGAAATACTTTTTCCTTTTAAAAGATCAGTCATAATAGGACTTCTTGAATTAATATTCTCTTTCGTATAAACAGATACATCAACAAAATATTTTTCTTTATAATAATCAGTAAGTTCTTTTATCCCTTTTTTATTCATAAAAATATAATCAGAATAGTTTTCTACAGACATTCTAACTATATTTGACATTATACTTCCATTATCAGTTAATGTAAGTGTAACTTGATTATCATCAGGACAATTTATTTCACTATAAGAGTATTTAAAATATCTATATGCATGAGTAATACCAATTTTATTATTAACTTTTAATAATTTAAATAACTTTTCTAATTGAGGAATTAGTAATAATCTTTCGGTTAATTCAGGGTTTATTTCTAGTAATAAATTGAATACATCATCTTGATTTATATTTTGTAAATATCTTTTTATAAGTTTTTCTTGTACTTCAGGTTGAGAGTTTGAAATTTGTAAAGAAACAAAATATTCTTGAAAAGATCTATGTGAGAATGCAATTTCTAATCCCTCTTCCATTAATAAACATGCAGAAGATAATAAATCATCTAAGTAATATTCTTCTTCAAAATTAAAACATAACTTTTTTTTACTTTTTTTTATATAATCAATACATGTTGACCTTGACATTTTAAAAAATCTTTTTTCGTATGTTTGTAAACAAAACAGAGCAAAAACTCTTGAAAAATCTTGAATATCTAAAGTTGTTAATCTAACCCTTTTATAACCACCTTTGTTTGCATCATGTCTTTGAAATAATGCTTCATATGCTTGATTATAAAAAACACTTAGTTTAGAAGGTATTTCTGCATTTTCTCCGTAGGTTAATAGCATAATAGAAAGTAATAATGGATTAGATAAAAAAGAAGCATGTTTATTAAATAATTTATTTTTTAAATCATTTGAAAATTTATCTTTAATTTCCTCATCATAAGGTAATTTATTTATTAATTTTATAGCAGATTTTAAAGTTAAAGGATCAATTTTAAATATTTTAAAATCATCAATACCTTGAAAAACATCATCCGGTCTTGTAGAAATAAATATAGGACAGTCAGGAAAAGAGTTTGATAAGTTTTTAATTTGCTTCAATAGTTTTTTTCTTATAGAATGATTTACTTCATCATATCCATCTAAAAAAAATGCAAAATGCCCGTCTTTCATTGCTTTTTTTATATATTCCTCTGAAAGTTTAAATTCAAACGATTCTAATGTAAAATTTATATAATCCAAAAGTTTCTTATTAGCACTATTTAAATCTCTTAATTCAATTAAGACTGGAGTATAATTTTTTTCTTTAATACAGTTTAAAAATAAATGTTTCATCAAAACAGATTTACCTGTACCTCCAGTACCCATAATAACAATTCGTTTGGAGTTTTTTACACATTCACTAATATTAGGTTTATTAATAACAAAATTACCGGAAGAAATACTGATTGGTTCATAATATGTATATAAATCAACAGATTCATTTCTAATGAAAAAAGATTTAGACTTAGAATATTTATTTCTTGTTATAATTAAATATTCAGTATATGCAGTTTTCATTTTAAGTTTTAATGATTGATCTGCTTCTTTTAAACTTTTTTTTCCTAAGCTATATATTTTACCTAAATTGTTTGCAACAAAATCTGCAACGAATTTACCTTCATCCATCTTCATCCTTTTTAATTTTATTTTTTAATTCTTCAATTGTTAATGTTTTATCTTTTTTTCTATGTATTATTACATGACAGTTTGCACATAATGGTATTAAATCTGTTTTTGGATTTACTTTTGTTTCTTTTGTTTCTGAAAGTGGTTTTATATGATGTACTTGAATGTAATCTTTTCCATGTTCTCCGTAAGTATCAAAAAAATTAAATCCACAGGCTTTACATGTAGTTCCATGTATTTTAATTGCTGTTTCTCTTAGTTTTGGATCTCTTTCATAGACAGTTGTATATCTTTGAGTTTTTTTACCTTCTGGTTTTGATTCTAAGTCATCTAAGTCTTTAATTTCTTTTGGAGCAATAGTCTTTGCTTTTATTATATTATCTAAGAGATCATATAAATTAGTTTTTATTTTTGTAAAATATTTAACTCCACCTATATGATATTTTCTTTCAACATTATCACAATATCTGTCAATTTGATTTCTAATAACATCATTTATATTTTTATCTTGTGCTCCAAAAATATAGAAGCTATTACTTATTATTGTTTCTCTAATTTCTTCTATAGTAGATGGTTTTTGTAAAACATGAAATGCTTTTATTACGGCATTATTAATTGTTTTTTTATAAACTATAAAACCTAAAGATTGAAGTTTTTTTTCCACAGGTATTCCACCATTAAACTCACTATTTAATAAAGGTTTTTCTGTGGGGTATTCATATTTAAATGATACGCCTATAATAGCTTTGGAATCATATTCTTTATTATTGTGCTCAATATAGTATGTAGTAGCTTCTCCATAGCCATATTTACTTAAGAAGTTTTCTTTTCCAAGTTCATCATATTCTTTGATTGTTTGTATAATTGAATTTTTATTTTTAATACTATTTATTGTTCTATTGTTTTTCATAATTAATAAGTTTATATAATATCATATTGATATTTGAAATTCTGTCCTTCTTAGATATGTAATTAATCATATATAAAAAGTGTCAAAATTTACGTCAAAGTTTTAATAAATCTTTTAAAAAGTTAGAAAGTTTGTGACATGTTTTGTGACATATTTTTGATAAAATTGTTAGATTAAACAAGAAGAAACAATGACATATGAATCACTAAAAATTAATGATGAACAATTTTTATTCCTTTTATATTTGTTTTTTATCTTGATAGAAAAAATAGTTTAATTGAAAATTAGAAGGTACTCAAATATATAAAGGTAAAAAATGAATATAAAAGAAATATTTTTCAAAAAGAACATTAAAGAGTTAACTCTTAATGAGCTATATAAAATACTAGTTATCTCTGCATTTATACTTGCAATAATTTTAATTACTAGTTTTTTTATTACTTTAATGTCTGGAGATTTTGAATCAGTAGTGAAATTATTAGTTCCAATAGGAGTGTTATTATCAGCAGGTTTAGCTTCAGCCAGTGTAATGAAATCAATTGAGAATACGAATAAAATTGAAGAAGAAAAATACTTAAAAGAAAAAAATTTTATTAATAACAGGTTGACTGTTTATTTTGATAAGCTATATCTTGCAACAAACTCATTAAGAGGGACATTAGGCAATCCAATATCTGAAAAAATATATGTAGAAGAACTAAAAGAATTATCAAAAACAATATTAAATGATAATAGTTTTATTTCAAATATTAGAGGTGAGATGTTATCAAAACTATTATCGAGTTTAGATATGCTATTAGGAACATTTGGTACAGAAATAGATAAAGAAAAAAGAGAAGAATACAATAAAACAGTGGAAGAAAATATTATGGTTTTATATTTTATTATGAAAAGTATTGCAAGTGAAAAAGAAGTTGAAATATTAAGTTTAAAAAAATTAGAAAATCTTGATGATGATATTAAAATATTTTCTGAAAAAATAAAAGACATAGAATAAAATTATATTAATAAGGAGCTATTGTTGTTCCTTTTTTTGTTCCCAAATCATATTAAATCATAAAGTAACTGTCACAATAAATTACATAACTACGAAATTCAGCTTATAGTTATAATTCAGCTTATAGTTGTACCTAAGTTATAAACACACCTATTTAAGGGATTTAAGAAGTTTTAAATTCTTTATTGTTCCCAAATAAGTTAAAATCTTTTCCTAAATCAATATTTATACTATTTATAACACTTGCATAGTGAGCTAAAGTAACTTTTGGAGATGAACGTTCAAAAAGTTATGATACTCATCATTTTATATAAAAGTACGAATTCTTATTCTTTTAAAAATTGATGTTATAAAAAATATAAATATATAAAAAGAGAATATGAAATTATGAAATCAATATTAATATAAAATATTATATAATCTATATTATTATATAGTAAGGGATAATATATGGTTAATATATATGGATTTGAATTTTCATTAACATGGATAGCACTATTGTTTTTAACATATAGTATATTTTTTATCTGGATAATAGGAAAAATTGAAAAAAAATTTAATAAAAAAAAAGAAAGAATAAAAGAACTTGAGGAAGCATTACTTCAAAAAGACAATATTCTACAAGAAAATATAGAAAAAAATACAAAAGAAAAAGATTTCATAGAGAACTTATTAGAAAGTAGTAAAAAATTTACAGATAAATTTGAGTCAGAAGAAATAGAACAAAAGAAAAAAACTGAAAAGAGTAGAATTCAAAGAGGCAAAGAGTTTGAATGGCAAATATATAATCATTACAATAATTTAGGTTATCAAGTAGAAAATAGAAGTGCAAAATATAAAAAACTTGATGGCGGTATTGATATACTTGCTAAAAAAGGTAATTTATATACACTAATACAATGTAAAAACTTTGCACCTACTACAAAAATAAAACATAACTTAGTAAAAGAGTTTCACGCAAATTGTATTGATTTTATAAATAAAAATTCAAAAAAACTAAATGATGAAAACACTAAGTTTCTATTAGTCATTTCAAATTATGAATCTTTAGAAATCTCTGCTTTGCATTATTTAAATGACAAAATAAATAAATGTGAATATCTTGAAATTAAATATATAGAAGAATAAAAGAGGAAAGAAAATGAAGTTAAAACTAGTATTGTTAATATGTATAGGGTTTTTAATCAATATTTATGCAAATGAAAAGTTTGAATTATATAGTTACAACATCAAAGATATTCAGAATTGTAATAAATTAGATAAAAATAAATTAGTTGATTGTTGTAAGTATAAAAATACATTTATTTTGTATTACAAAAAAATTGAAAATATAATTTTAAAATGGGATGTACCTCATTGCAAAGAAAAAAGTAAAAATTTAAAAGATATAGATGGCATACCAATAATTTTAATAGCAGTAGAAAATCCTGATATATACACTGGTCATGAGTTTACAGTAGAAACTTGTAAGACTAAAGATAAAATATATTACAAAGTTGTTAATAAAATATAGAATTAAAATTCTTATAAAGAATAAATATAATTAGCTGTTCTTTTTTTGTTCAAAAATTATAAAGTAACAGTCTTAAGATATTCTATAATTAGAAGAATCAACTTACAATTGTACCTAACTATCAACTATCTATTTTACATCCAAATACTTTAACTTTAAAATATATACTTTTAGATAATATACAAAAAAATTTTGGAGAATTAAAATGGCTAAATTTATAAAACTAAAACTTGAAGAGACATATCAGATTCCTGATGAGTGGGAATTAGTTCAAAATGAAGAAGGAATTACGAAGATAAAAGTTTCTGAAAATGAATATTATGACTTTGGAAGTATGCCTTATTGTTCAGCATCTGTAGAGGCTGATGAAGAGATGATGTTAACACCTGAAGAATTCTTAGACTTACAAAGCAGGGGACTAGATTTAATAGTTGCAGATGGTAAGTTATCTAAAATAGAAGATAAAAATGAAATTGAGGAAATCCTTCAACTTGAAAATGAAGAATAAAAGATATATCTAGACACTTAAAGTGTCTAGATTTTATAAAATAGTATAAAGATTCTTAGAATCCTGCAGAGTAACCTCTACTTGAATGACTCTTAATTAATCCATAATAAGTTTTATCTCTGATCTGTTTAATCATGTTTCTTAAAGTAAAGATTGATGTACTCTTATCTTTCCATGCATTCTTTTTAATTGTATCTACATCTACAATTGTACCTTGACTTTTTAATATTGTATGGAAAATTGCCATTTGTGTTTTAGTTAAACCTACATCAATATTCTTTCTATCAAATACTTTTTTTACTACTTTGTCATAGTAAAAACCTTTACCTAAATCGATTCTACTATCAATTTGTTGGCTTAATATTTCTTTTAACGTATCTTCTACAGATAAGTTGTATTCTTTTGATTTACTTTTAAGAAATCTTTCCATTTCTTTTGTCAAATCAATTGTTAATATATTTGTACTCATAATTTGATTCTCTCTTTTTTATTTGTATTATAACATACTATATTATAAGAAACCTTAAAGATGAGACAATTTTGAGACAATTCTTATTATAATTTAATAAATGACTTAAAAGTGACTCTTTTTTTATATAATTATTCCTTATTCCAACGCTCTAAGAAATCTGTACGATTATATACTTTTGCACCCAAATCAAGTTTGTATTGAAGCTGAGGATGCCCAAGATTCCAGAACTTAAAAGAGTTGTTCTTTAAAAAGCTATTTAATAAAACAAGTTGAAGTTTCCCCCAATTGTTATATTTTTTTTCTTTTGTAGTAAAGCCACTAAGTGAAGTGTAAATATTACCCACTTGGTAACCAATTTCACCAGAAATAATTCTATTTGTTTCTTTTTCGGCTAATTCTACGCTTATAAGCTTAAAGTTTTTGTATAGTTTCTCATTATCCTTAATATTATTTAATAAATTAATATATTCGGGCTTCATCCAAGAGTCTTCATGATAATCTTTTATTCGTTCTAATACCTCTTCAAATCTATTATTTATTGTAAAAGTGTAGTCGTCTTTGTTTAATAGGCTCTTTACTTTTGAAGGAATCTTAATATTGTCAAAATCTAGAATGGCATAGTCAAACTGTATTTCTGGAAGTAGAATAAATTTATTGTCTTTATACATACATGTAGTAATAAATCCAGCCTTTGCTGCTTCTACAAAAAAATCATTTGAAAGATCATCACTCCAATAATAATTTTCTTCCATATTAGGGTAAATATACTTATTTAGTATAGTTTTATTTCTAAGATCATCTAAAGTAAGATAGTAAATAATAGTATGTTCCTTAAATAAGTTGGTTTTTTACAAACTCTATATAGTGTCCCTCTTCATCTTCCAATTTTTCATGAGTTCCACTTTGTACTATTTTACCATCATTTAAAACATAAATTCTAGTTGCATTTTTAACTGTACTTAATCTATGAGCAATAGTAATTACAGTTTTATTTTCTAATATAGGGGTCAAAGCATTGAAAAGCATAGCTTCTGTATGTACATCAAGAGCTGATGTTGATTCATCAAAGATAACTACACTAGGGTTTGCTATAATCATTCTAGCTATTGAGAGTCTTTGTCTTTGTCCTCCACTTAGTCTTACTCCATGTCGTCCAACTATAGTATCAAGCTTTTCACTCATATTTAATACAGTATCTTTTAGTTGAGCGACTTCTAGAGCTTGATAAATCTTTTCATCACTAATTGATTCATCCCCCATTGTAATATTAAATTTAAGAGTGTTATTAAAAAGTATAGGCATTTGAAGTACTAAGAAGATTTTATCTCTTAGTGTTTGTTTGTTGATTGTATCTACACTTATATTGTTGTATTTTATATCACCAGTATTTTTTGAATAAAAACCTGCTATAACTTGTGCTAAAGTTGTTTTACCACTTCCACTTGCTCCAATAAGCGCAATCTTTTCTTTTGGTTTTATTTCAAAAGATATATCTTCTAATAGTGCTTTGTCTTTTGAATATGAGAAATAAAGATTCTCTAGTTTTATATTTACCCCATTTTTTGAAGCTTCAAGTTTTTTATCTCCATTGCTTTCGCAAGAAAGGTCTAATATTTTGTTTATTCTATTTATTGCAGCTGTAGCAGTTGTATATGAATATTGCATAGATAAGATATCTTGTACAGGAGTCATTATAAACCAAATATACCCAAACATAGCAAACATCATACCAATAGATAAATCACTATATGCAACCATCACTAATCCAGACGCTCTAAGAACTTCAAAGGCAATTAGAAAGACAGTGAAAGAAAATCTTTCATATGCAACACTTTTATAGCTATATTCATTTGAAGTTTTTTGTATATTTTGTGCTTTTTTTATTGAAGCATTTATAAAATAGTTCTCTTTGTTACTAGCTTTTATCTGTCCAAATAGTTCTAATGATTCTCCTATATTATCTTGAAACTCTTCAATTGATTGATTCTCTTCTTTTTTTAAAGTTCCAACTTGTTTTGAAATCTTTTTTGATAAAAGCATAATTATAGGTTGAATTAAAAGAATCATTAATCCTAAAACAGGATGAATAGCAATCATTACAAAAGATACCGCAATAAGTGTTAGAATAGAAGCCACAAATTTACTAGCACCTGTAATAATAAAGTTATCAAGAGTATTAACATCTGTTATAAGGTTTGCTGCAATTGCACCGCTTCCTAAACTTTCATACTCATTCATTGATACTTTTTTTAAATGTTTTAGTAGGTTTTCTCTTATTTTAAAAGTGACATATTTTGAAATACTTGTAAAGATTTTAGTAATAATTACAGTAAAAATAAAATGAACTAATCTTAAAAATATTACAGCAATAGTAACTATAATTATATAATAAAGTGCATCGCCAGTTCCAATGAAGTTGTTTATTTTATTTATGAAA
This sequence comes from uncultured Campylobacterales bacterium, assembly GCA_947494995.1. Classification (GTDB taxonomy): domain Bacteria; phylum Campylobacterota; class Campylobacteria; order Campylobacterales; family Arcobacteraceae; genus Halarcobacter. The sequence continues at coordinate 9,188 of CANLWY010000012.1, forward strand.
AAGTCGGGTTTATTTAATAGAACTTCGTCTACAAGTGCAGGAAGCATAAGAGGAATAGGAACACTCAATATTATAGCAATGATTGTAACAATTTGCCCTAAGATAAGTGCCTTTTTTTTATGAAGAAGTAGTCCCCAAATATATTTTAGATTAATTTTTTCCATTTAGTTTAAGGAGAAACTATTTACTTAGTTTCTCACAGATATCAACTTTCATACCTTCATGGTATTCACAGTTTAAACCACATTGATAATCACCTCTTGTAGTAAGGTCTTGTTTCCTTAGTTCTTCTAGTGAACCTTTTCTACACTCTTCAAGTGTTGGATAAGTTGCAAACTTCTTACTTCTTTTTGTATTGTTTTTATCTGGATAGATTAATGAAGTCCATTCTTGTTTTGAAGAATCTCCACCTAAACATCCTGTTAATAAAAATAATGCCAGTGTTGAAAGTAGTATTGTTTTAGTCATTTTTTCTCTTTAAATTTTTTGTAAGGATTTTATTATAAATATAATTTAAAGGCGCTTTAGTTAACAATTTTTCTACAATTTTTATGGTATCATACACAAAAATAATATATAGAGGCTATTTATGAAAAAAATATTAGCTACTTTTTTACTTACAATTTTTATTTCACCTTTATTTGCAACAGATTATTCAGCAATGAGTACTCAAGAACTTATTGAAATTATGGGATATGTTGAGAAAAAAAATCAATCAAAATTTAAAAAAGAGTTAAAACTACGAGTTCCCACAATGAGCGCACAAGAGAGAGCAAAATATAAAGCAAACCTTGAAAAGATGAAAAAATAGATGAAAACAAGATTATTACTATTAGAAGATGATTTAACACTTAGTGAAACTGTTGTTGACTATTTTGAAGAGCAGGGCTTCGATGTAACAGCTGTTTATGATGGAGATGAAGCAAATGAAGTTATATATGAAAATAAGTTTGATCTTTTTTTACTTGATGTAAATGTTCCTTCAATGAATGGTTTTGAACTTTTAAAGACTGTAAGAGAAAATGGAAATACAACACCAGCAATTTTTATTACATCTCTTAATTCTATGAACTCTTTAGAGGAGGGCTTTGAAAGTGGTTGTGATGATTATATTAGAAAGCCTTTTGAATTAAAAGAATTATTATTAAGAGTTCAAACTATTATAAAAAGAGAGTTTTCAAATAAGAAAGAGAGTGTTTTAAAAATAGATGAAAATATTACTTTTGATGCAAATACAAATGAACTTAAAAAAGACGGAGAAATAGTTCAATTAAATTTCAAAGAACAAAAGCTTTTAAAGTTTTTCTTACAAAACAAAGATGAGCTTTTAATTCATGATAGAATTTATGACTATGTTTGGGATTATGATGAACAATATAGTGATAATTCACTAAGAACATATATTAAAAACTTACGAAAAGTTTTAGGGAAAGATAGAATTGTTAGTCTTAAAAAGCTTGGATATAGATTTAACACAAAGTGAGAAGCGAACCCTTTTAGGATTCCTTTCTCTTTACTCTTTTTTTACTATAGTAATACTTTTTTTTGTCTCATTTTTATATTTTACTTTTCAAAAAGATTTGATGCTTCAAAAAAAACGTATAACTATGCAAGAGTATTCAAATGACTTGATTTTTAGACTAAAAGATTTGCATGTAAATTTTGACAAGTATAAATTTTATCCAAGGGATGAGAAGTATAATTCTGCAATTTATGATAGTGACAAAACACTTATTTTTTCCACTTTAGAATCAAAAGATGTAAATCTTAATAGTGTTACTTATACAACTATAAATGATAAAATACATTTTATTGAAGAACCAGAATCTTACTATTTAGGAGCAAAATATGTTGTTCTTGAATTACCTGATGATTTAAAATGGTTAGAAAAGCTTAAAAAAGAGATATTTATTTTTGTTGTTATTGCTTTTTTCTTTATGACATTTTTAGGGTATTTTTTACTAAAACTTTTTTTAAAACCTATGAAAGATGCTTTGCATTTACTTGATAGATTTATAAAAGATACAACTCATGAGTTAAATACTCCTATTTCGGCAATTATTTCAAATGTAGAGATGATAGATACAGACTCTTTAGATGAAAAGATGGCAAAAAAAATTAGACGAATAGATATTGGAGCAAAAACAATTTCTAATATTTATGAAGATTTAACTTTTTTAACTCTTGATAATAAAATCATTTCTCAAAATGAGTACTTGGATTTAACTAAAATTGTCCATCAAAGAGTAGATTATTTTAAAACCTTAGCTGATGTGAAGAAAATAGAGTTTATTGAAGATATAAAAGATGATGTAATAATTTTTTGTGATAATAAAAAGATTTCAAAATTGATTGATAATCTTCTTTCTAATTCTATTAAATATAATAAAGTAAAAGGAACTATTGAAATAACTTTAAAAGATAACTATCTATCTATTAAAGATACAGGAAAAGGAATGAGCGAAGAACAAATAGAACAACTTTTCCAAAGATATATGAGATTTGATAAGAGTGTCGGTGGATTTGGTATTGGTTTAAATATTGTCTCAATGATTGCAAAAGAGTATGATTTTAAAATATCTGTAATTTCACAATTAAAAATGGGTACAAAAATGGAGCTTAGATGGGAAAACTAGTATTAAGTGTAGTTCTTTTATTTTCTATATTAAATGCAGATATTTATAAAGACAATTGTATTTCTTGTCATAAAAAGATTCCTGTTTCAATTGATAAATATTTTTATCGATACTTACTTAAATATAGTAGTGAAAGAAGTGTTAAGGAAGCAATGACAAGTTATCTTAAGGAGCCTTCAAAAGACAAAACAGTTATGGCAGAAGCCTTTATAAAAAGATTTGGAATAAAGAAAAAAACAAAACTAACTGATGAACAACTTCAAAAAGCTTTAGATATATATTGGGAAAAATATAAAGTTTTTGGTAAGTTAAAATAAGTTCAAAACAGAATAAATACTTCCACAATCACTTCACAATTTGATTTTATACTTTTTATATAACAATTAAGGAGTATAAAATGAAAACTACAAAACTTTTAGCAGGATTATTACTTGCAGGTGCAACAACGCTATTTGCAGCTGATGGAGCAGCTTTATATAAATCATGTGCCGGATGTCATGGTGCAAATGGAGAAAAAGCAGCTTTAGGTAAATCGCAAATTATCAAAGGTTGGGAAGCTTCTAAAACAGAAGCTGCATTAAAAGGTTATAAAGATGGATCATATGGTGCAGCAATGAAAGGTGTAATGAAAGGTCAAGTTGCAAGACTTTCTGATGCAGATATTAAAGCAGTATCAGAGTTTATTGCATCTTTAAAGTAGATTAAAACTGGCATTATGCCAGTTTTTGAAGGATAATTTATGAAGAAGATATTATTAGCAGGGATATTTCTAGCCACATCATTAATTGCAGGAAGCGATACCTTTCATGACTATGCAAGGGTTACATATTCAGAACCTATATATAAGTATGTATATGATAAACCAAGAAGAGAGTGTAAAGAAGTTAGATATAAAGTAAGAAACGACAATTATGATGATAGATATTATTCATCAAGATATGACGATAATTTAGGAGTAGATACTCTAATTGGAACAGCAGCTGGTGCAGTACTTGGTAGTCAAGTAGGTAAAGGAAATGGAAGAGTTGCTGCACAAATAGTTGGTGGGCTTTTAGGTGCAAAAGTTGCACATGAAATAAGAAACAACTATAAGCCAAATTACAGAGATGATGATAGTTATGATAGATATGAAGATGATTATAGATATGAAACAAGAACAGAGTGTTATAATGTTGGACATAAGGTGAAAAGAAAAAAGATAAAAGGGTATAAGAACTATTTTGTTTATAATGGTGTAGAACATTATAAAGTTACTAAAAGACCAAAAAGAAAGATAAGAATTACTCACACAATAGAGTTTTAAAACCTAAGTTTTTAACTTAGGTTTTTTATTGTGTGTGTTTTATGATAATAATCTACTTACAATATTTTGATTAATATTATTTGATTGAGCAGCCCCATAAGCTCCTATTTGAGCTAAAATATTTTGTTTACTGAAGTTTGCTACCTCTTGAGCATAATCCACTTCTTGAATAATTGATGAAGCAGAGTTTGTTTGTGTAAATTGTGATAATAGATTTTGTGATGAGCTTTGTAGTTGATTTTGAGACGAACCTAGTTCTGCCCTAAAACTGTTTACATTTGTTAAAGCATTATCTACAGCCTCTAAATATCCTCTTGCTTGAGCTGAATCAAAAGTAGAGATATCTTGATTTAATAAACCATCTAAACCCACACCTTGAGTATTTGATTGAATTGCTCCTACTTCTACTATATCTTCTGCACTTTCTCCTGCTTGGAATTGTTGACCTTCTGTAGCAGATGGGTCATTTTCTGCATTTTGAAGTAGAGTTTCTCCATTGTAGTTTGTACTACTAGCAATATTATTAAAATTTTCAAGGGCTCCTTGAATATCTTTTAATAAAGCTGCTCTTCCTTCTTGTGAAGTTGTATCAGTTGAAGCTTGTAATAGTTTTTCTCTAACATTGTCTAAAATTTTTGACTGTTCAGAAATAGCCCCATCTGCAATTTGTATTTGAGCTAATCCATTATTTACATTGTCAATTGATTGTGATATACCACTTGCTTGTACTTGTAGGTTTTGAGCAATAGCTAATCCTGAAGCATCATCTGAAGCAGAGTTTATATTTTGACCAGAGGAAATCCTATTTAAAGCCTGATTTGCATTTAAATATGCTGACTGGTCTAATTGTACATTATTATTTATTTGCATAGTTTACTCCTTTTAGAAGTATATGTAGTTATTTTATAACTTTTAAGATTAAGGAAATATTAATAGGAAGAATTAGTTATAAGAAATATCACTAGATGGACTCAAAATATCTATTATAGTTTAAGGAAAAGATTGACATTTTTTTTGACATTTTTTTTGACATTTTTTTGATAACATTTAAATATACTTTTTTAGAGAAAGGTAATAATGTATTGGAGAATTTTATTTTTTTATCCTATCATCAAGTATCTTGATGAAGGTTTGAGTGTTAGGTAAATTATGAATAAGTTAAAGATATCAGTAATTGTACCTTTTTATAATACACCTATAAAATATTTTAAAGAGTGTCTTAATTCACTTAAAAAGTTAAACCCTTATGAAGTAATACTTATAGATGATTGTTCTACAAATGAAGAGACTATAAATGAAGCTTTAAATTCAGGCTTTAAATATTTAAAAACTCCTTACCAATCTGGATATGATGGTTTACCCTTAAATATAGGTGTTCAGAATGCAACAGGAGATTATATTTGCAGAATAGATTCTGATGATATTTTATTAGAGTTACCAACCTCAATGAATACTGATATCTGTTTTGGAAGACAAGATAGGGTTATGCCAACAACAAACTTAACTTTGGAAGAGCTAATCCTTGGTCCAAAAGTATATTGTTGATCCACCATCTAAAGAAGAAGTACAGAGAATATTAGACTTTTTATCATTAGATTTTAATACATTTAATAGTTTACAGTATATTGATTATTCAATTGATAAATTGATGAGAAAGAAGGAAAGGATTAATTTATCGCCATTTATTAAAATAAATGATAACTATTTATTTGGAAATCAACAAGCAATATTATCTGCAAAGGCATGGTTTCATCCATTAAAAGATGGAGATGCACCATTTACACTTGAGAATGGTATTGTTAAATCGGAACTTGCTTCTATAAGGACGAAACTAGATAAAAAACTTGAAGAAGAAGCTTATTCACTTGCTCAAGATACATTAAGAAAAAAATTCACTGAAAAGAATATTCAGAATTTTAAAAGATTAAATAAAAACTTTATAAAAAGACCGTCTTGTGGTGAGATTGACCTTCTAATTGTTAATCCTCATACTTATACTGTATTTGTATTAGATGCAAAAAATATAAATAAAAAACTTTTTACTTCTGCAATAGCTACAGAATTAAGAGATTTTTTCCATGGTAGGGGTAGACAAAAATCATATTTAGGAAAATTAAATATGAAAGTTGACTTTGTAACTAATAACCTAGATAAGATATTAGAATATTTTAAATTAGAAAATAATGGTGAATGGTATATTAAAAAAGGTTTTGTTGTTAATACCTTATATTTTTCTGCATTTTATGAAGAAAAAGTTGATTTTATATTACTAGATGATTTAAAAGAATATTTAATTAAGATATAATCTTATTAAATAAATATTAAAAATGTTAAATTTTTATGGAATTAATTGATGATAGGATAAATATAATGACCCCAATAGAAAAGTTCTTTTTTAAAAGCCAATTCCTAGACATACTTGTATTAAAACCACTTGAACATATAAGAGGTAACTGGGACCTAACATATGATGGGGAAGAAAATTTTTTCATCCCTGAAGAAAATAGTTTTGCAGAAGAAATAAATCAGTTACTTATTGATTTAAATAATTCAGTACCACCTATTTCATATCATAATAATGAAGACTGTCTTGCAGAATATGTAAAAACAAACCTCAAATGGAATATTAATAAAGTTGGACAAAAATGGGAGGGGGGACTCTTATACTGTCATTTTAGAACAAGGTGGATTTGATGATGAAGACCAACAAAATCTAATTCTTGCAGCAGCTGGTAGAATAATAGCAGCAATTAATTATAATCAATTACATTTTGATGATATGGAAAAAGGTCATCGAAATATGTTAGCAGAGGTTCTTGCTATAATTTTATATCATCGATATAATGGTACATAGAAAATTAAATAAAGGCACTTTGTTTTATTTCTATTCGACACCATATTTTAATGATTCTATTACATCTAAATCAATAATTTTTGGATTGATTTTCTGTAATAAAAATAATAACTCATTAAGTTTTTGATTTTTATTAGGAGATATATCACCTACGAATTTACTCTTAATATCTTCAAAAATTCCTTTATAGTTATTATTAAGTATTTCAGCATTAGATATCATCCATTTTGAAAAAGGATGTCCTATATTTAAAGAATAAGTATTATATTTAGTTCTTAACTGTATTTTATCTTTTATATTTTTATGATAATTAATAAAAAAACCAACAGGAAAGTATTTTACTATAGCATTATCTTCTACATCTTGATATTTTGATTCTTCTAAAATATCTTCAACATAATAGGTTCCATTCTCATCCAAATAACCATTTGTAAACAATATTAAAAGAATTTGTATAAACATTTTCTGAGTATGTGCCTTATATATGTACTCAACATGAAGATGTCTAAGTTCTGGGTAGTTTAAAACTCCACGATTTTTAATTTCACTCATACTTATATAGTCTGATTCTTTAACCCTAAACAATTTTTCTCTTTTCCATTCCTCTAAGTTTTCATCATTTAGAACTTCATTAAAACTAATAAATCCATTAAATCTATTTCTTATCAAAGAACAATCATAAGTTCTATTCATTAAATCATTTTGAGATATAAATTTCGACAACATTAAATTTGCAGTTGAAATTGTTTTATAATCAAACTTTACTTCTTTTGAACGTGAAATATCCAAAAAAGGCCTGAATTCATTTGATAAATAAGTATGTGCGATGGCATGATTCTTATCATTACTGATAAAATTCAAGATATCTTCATTAAATACACTTGAGAAATCTTCTCCTATATAAATACCATTATGTCCTATTTTGGATTTATCAATAAAATTAATTTCATATTCTTCCAAGTCAATTATTAACTTACCATTTAAATGTTGATACCTTTTATGTTCATATGTTTTTTCCATTATAAACTTAAATTTATGTTCTAGTGGGTCAAAATACAATTTACTTTTAAACACAAAGTAATCAGAAGAAACCATCATATTAATTTTATAATCAGCATAATGTTCATTTAACATTATTAGTAGAATTTGTGAAATTATTTTTGAGTCTTTTGAAATTAATTTAATAGGACTAATTTTAAAACTAACTTTTACATCATTCTGACTATCATAATTACTAATCCCTAAAAAGTTAGCTATATCCTGTTTATTTTTTTTATTTAGTTCAATTAATTTTTCTTCATCAATCCAAGGATTCTTTTTAAGATCATCAATTGTAGTTCCAATTTTTTTATTATTGTATTCAATTTTTATTGGAGAATAAAAGATATGTCTTGCTAATTCCTTTTTTATGTCAAACCAATAGTTTAGTTTATTAAAGTCAATTTTTACAGCTATTGATGTACCAACATCTCTTCTATATTTTTGTTTTTCACTTGGATTTGAGGAAGGGAAAAAAGCAATAAATTTATGTTCATTCTCTAATTGTGTAATAAAATAGGAATTCAAAGATTTAATAGAAAATCGTATAGCTTCGCAATCTTCTTTTTTTGTGCTTATCTCAACCTTGTCTGCAACCATAAAACAAGATAATATACCTATACCAAACCTACTAATTGCTTTGTAATCAATATTTGTATTAAAATCTTTCGATTCATAAAATGATTTACCAATTTTTGTAAAATAGTTAATTAAAACATGTTCATTCATTCCAATGCCAAAATCATCAATTCTAATCCAATAGCTTCCATCTTCTTGATCATGCCAATCTGTAATATTAATAGGGTTACAGATAAAATCATAGTTCTTTTTATTTTTTTCTAATGCTTCTCTATACATTGAAGCATCTATTGAGTTTTGTAAAAGCTCTCTAATAAATATTAACTTATTACTATATATATCATTGCCAGTTAATAAATTCAATACTTGATTATTGTCAAGTGAAAACTTGTAGTCACCAAATTTATACCCTTGTGGCTTTATTCCTGAAACATCAATTTTTATAGGTAAGTTTAAAACATTACCCCATTTTTCATAACAATAAGAATTAAAAACTAATTTAGATTTTTCAAACTCATTTTCAATAACTTTAATAAATTCTCTAATTGAAAATTCAATTTCTGGATTTGAAGGAACGGCCTTAAAATACAAAATATTATTTTTATATTCAAATCCCAAACTTGCTTTATGTTTTTCCCACTCATTTTGACTAATTATTTCTGAAGTATTTTTTGGATTATTCAAACCTAGAAAGTTAAATGAAGATATAGGTGTTCTCTCATAATCAAAATCCATAATATCTGCAAGTCTTAATAATAAAGCACAAAATACAAAATCATCATCACTACCATTTGATGAAAACTTTGTAAAATCTTCTAACTCTTTTGTAGGATAATTATGGCTCATGGATATATGGTAAGAGATATCTACTACATCATTATTTTTAATTAACAAATGTTTATTATCATTATCCAAAATAAAATCTGTATCAAATAAATATTTTTCTAACCTTAAATGATGGTAACTTCTTAAATAATTTGATACTAAATCACTATTTAATTCTTTATTTTTTTGAGTAAACCACTTTTCATCTAAAATTTCATTTTTGTCATGACACATCATACCTAAGTCATGCCAATATGATGAAAGAATAATTACTGCTAATTCGCTAATAGAGAATTTTTCAATTTTATCACCAATAAGCATTTCAATTAATTTCAATATTTTCAGTGAATGTTCTGCATCATGATTTGTATATGTTGGAAATACTCTTTTTATCTCTTTAAGTAAAGGTATTGTTTTATCTAGGATATCAGTTATTTTTGATTCAACACCAATATTATCTTTATCTATTAAAACTTTCCATAGTTTTGTATTTTTATAATCACTCATTTATAAGTTTCTCCATATCCAAAAATATTCATTTCTAAAATAATATTTAATAAAAGATTTTTTTAACTAACTTTGAACAATGTAACTTAGGAGGTCTATTAATTTGAATGGGTAAAACGTGTGTAAGATTCATTCATATAATAGTTCCAATTGTTTAAATTTGAATTATTATACTATTTATTAATTATTTTAAAATAATAGAGTACCCCTTTATTACTATTTAATTCCAAATAATAATTTTCATCCGTAAAGTTAACCTAAATTTGGGTTTAAACTAGTTCAAAAGATGAATAAGAACATGTCTCTAAATCCATGAGCAACTATTTGTTCATTTGTTTATCCTACTTTTCTTAGTGCTGTATTAGTGTATTATTACTCATATGACGATTTTTATATTGAGAATTTGGAAATAGATATGTTTCTTTTCCTGTATATTGTTGTAATAGCTTTAATATTTTTATAACTGTTTTATTAATGGTAAATGATATTTTCTTTTCATTTTCACTCATTTATCTGGAGTTATCCATATTTTGTTTAGAAATTCTTTTGATTTTGATAACTTTTTAAATGTTTTAATTTGAAGTTTTACAAAGAGTTCAGTATCTTGAATAATATATACAAGTAATCTTTTTACTTTGTCTAATGTTTCTAGTTTATTTTCAACGAATATGTTATGCTATGTATTAATGTATTTTCTTTTTTTGGTAGGTACTGGAAGATGTAATTATTTAATCTTGAACGTGCTTTATTAATTGTAATATCTTTAAGTTTTTTACTTTTCCTTCAATAAGGTCAATCCCATTTACAATAGTTTCTAAAAAATTGCTACGTTTCATTCTTTCATTTTTTAATGATACAGTAGGATAAATTCCAAAAGATGTTTTTCTTCTTTTTTTGTAATAGGACTATTACATAATGTTTTGATTTAATGGTAGTTAGATTGGTTTTCTTAGATTTTGTTAGAATATTAGGTGGTACCCGTAGTCGGACTCGAACCGACAAGCTCGTAGAGCATTTGATTTTGAATCAAACGTGTTTACCAGTTTCACCATACGGGCATAGAATGCAAGTTTTAGGTAGAAAGCGTCCTATAAAAGCGTCCTTAAAATATTATAAAGCCTAAACTATAGTACTTTATTGAGAAAATAGGCTAGATTTTGAATCCAACGTGTTTACCAATTTCACCATACGGGCGTTTTTTAGGAATAAAAAAAGGACTCATCACAAGGATGAATCCTTTTTTATATGTTTAAAACAGTAATTATTTAGCTACTGCTTCTTTTAAAGCTTTACCAACTTTGAATTTTGCAACAGTTGTAGCAGGTACTTTAACAGTTTTATCTGTTCCTGGAACTTTTGCAGTTCTTTCAGCTCTATCAGCAGTACTAAATGTACCGAAACCAATAAAACTAACAGATTCTCTTTTTACTAAAGTTTCAGTAATAGTTTCTAAAACTGCATCAACTGCACCTTTAGCATCTTTTTTAGATAGACCAGCTTTCGCTGCAACTGCGTCAATAAATTCAGCTTTGTTCATAGAAGAACTCCTTGTTAAGATTTAAATATGAGACAACTTTATAGTATCTAACCTTTGAAATAGCTAAAACTTGGGGGTTTAAGGTGTTTTTTTATTCAAAAATAGACTTTTTTATTATTTAAACGAAGATTTTATGCTTAAAAGTCTACAAGAGTTCTCTAGAATAGCAACTCTTTTTACTAAATTATTGATGTCTCTATCGTATACATAGGTACCAATTCCTTTTATAACCATAGCATGAGAATTTGATTCTTTTAGATATTTTGTGATTTCTAAAGCATTTCTATCATACCAAGTGTTGAAATCACCTGGATCATAAACTGGAACTTTTCCAAAGGTGGTTTTCCCAAAAAAGTCATCTAGCTCAATTTCATCGTGTTCAAAAGTATATGCTGTAGTATAAATAGGTACTCCAAAAGCTATATATTTTGCTTCATGGATATTATTATAAATTGTTGAGTGAATATCAGATTCTATACTTGCAATATTCCATCTATAGTCTTTTTTATTCATATTAAGTTTACAAAATGATTTTGTACACATTTCATCAAAAATAGCATCAGCTGTATTTATAACAAATGAACTATGATCTATTTTTGCAGAAATAGCTCCATGGTAAATACCAAAAAAGTTTTTTCTAAACATTGTTAAAGATAAATCACTTAAAAGTTTTACGGTTTCTGCACTAATCATTTTAAAATGCCTTAAATATATTTTTGGGTATTATAGCTAATACCAAATAAAAAAGAGACTTAACTCTTAAGGACAACTTTAATGCAAATTCCACATATCCCCGTACTGTACAATGAAACCCTAGAGGCTTTTAAAGATATAAATGAAGGCTATATTATAGATTGTACAACTGGTTATGCAGGTCATAGTGAAGGTTTATTGAAAGAAAATGAAAATATTCAATTAATCTGTAATGACCAAGATGAAGAGGCTCTTCTCTTTTCAAAAAATAGATTAGAGCCATTTAAAACTAGAGTATTATTCAATCAAGGAAACTTTGAACATGTAATTGATACCTTTAGAGGTTTTAATATAAGAGGAATCTTAGCAGATATTGGAGTTTCCTCTTTACAGCTTGATAAGAGCGAAAGAGGTTTTGGCTTTGATGGTGATACATTGGATATGAGAATGGATCAAACAAAGTCTTTAGATGCTTCAGTGGTAGTAAATACTTACTCTCAAAATGAACTTGAAAGAGTTTTTAAAGAGTTTGGCGAGGTAAGAGAGTATAAGAAAGTTGCATCTTTAATTGTAAATAATAGACCTTTTTCATCAGCAAAAGAGTTAGCAGATTTTCTATCAAAAAAGATGCATAAAGGAAAAATCCATCCAGCAACTTTACCTTTTCAAGGAATTAGAATAGAGGTAAATGATGAGCTTGGTGTTTTAGAAAGACTTTTTGATTCAATAGAAGAGAGTAAACCAAAAAATTGTATTGTGGCAATTATCTCTTTTCACTCTTTAGAAGATAGGATTGTAAAAAACTACTTTAAAAAATGGAGTAAATCTTGTATATGTCCTCCTGAAGCTTTTAGATGTGATTGTGGAAATAATCATGCTTTAGGAAAAATTATTACAAAGAAACCAATTATACCTACAAAAGAAGAGATAAAACAAAATCCAAGAAGTAGAAGTTCAAAGTTGAGGATATTTAAATTTGATTAGATTAAATTCTAAAAGTTCTATATTTATAGCTCTTGGAATATTGATTATTGCTTTAGCACTTTTTTTTCCAAGAATCTATTTTACAAATAACATATATTATGTGAGTAAAGATATAAATAAGTTATATGCGCACTATATCTCTTTAAAAGAGGAAAATAAATTCTTGGCACAGCAACTAGAAGATATGAAGTTTAAAAATCAAGTTGAAGATGCTTTGATTATTTATTCAATAGAAGAAGCAAATGGGACTAATATAAGATGATAAAAACAATTATTGAATTTGGACTTAGAAAACCAATATTAAATCACTTTTTACTACTTTTTATTTTTATTCTTTCTGTTATTGCTTATTTTCAGATACCAAAAGAGATATTTCCTCCTTCAAATATGGATGCAGTAATTATAAATGGAACATATGCGGGTGCTAGTTCTGATTTATTAGATAAAATTGCAGTAGAAGATATAGAAGATGAACTTCTAAGTGTAAGTGAAGTAGATAAGATAAGTTCTGTTATTAAAAATGGATTTTTTTCAATTGTTGCTGAGCTAAAAGAGGGTGAAAAGTCCAATTTAGTAGTAGATGATGTAAAAGATATTATTACAAAAATAAAAACAAACCTTCCTTCAGATATGGATGAACCAACAGTAAAAAGTGCTATTCATAACTTTCCTTTAATTACTGTTGCTGTTTATTCTAAAACAGAAGCTTCTCAAGAGAAACTTTTAGATATAGCAGATGAAGTAAAATCTGAAATCATGCAACTTCAAGACTTGGAAAATGTTACTGTTTTAGGTAAAAGTGATAAAGAGTTACATATTACTTTTAATGATGCAAAAATAGAAGCTTTTGGATTAACAAATATTCAAGTTACAAATGCAGTGCAAAGTTTAAGTTCTATCTTCCCTGTAGGGATAATAAAAGATAGTTCTAAGCACTATTATCTTTCTACTTTCAATGGTGAAAAAGATATAAAAAATATAAAAAATACTCTAATAAAAGTAGGAAATAGAAAACTTTATCTAAAAGATATCGCAGATGTTACATATACATATGGTGATGTAACTGATAAGTCTCATTTTAATGGAAAACCAAATGTTGCTGTAAATGTATCTAAAAGCGAAGAGGGTGATGCGATTGATTTGGTAAAACAAATTAAAGAGATTACTAAAGAGTTTGAATCAAAGTATAGTGATCTAAAATTTGATACCTATATTGACACCTCTATTTGGATTAAAAATAGACTTAATACGGTTGTTTCAAATATTCTTTTTGGTCTAATGCTTCTGTTTCTTGCACTTCTTCTTTTTATAAATGTAAGAATTGCTCTTGTTATAGCAATAGGTATTCCAACTTCTTTTATGATTGGTCTTATCTCAGCTGATGCACTTGGATATAGTTTAAATATGCTTTCTCTTCTTGGTGCTCTTATAGCTCTTGGTATGCTTGTTGATGAAGCTATTGTTGTGGGTGAAAATATTTATCGTCATATGGAGATGGGAAAAAATAAGTTTGATGCAGCAAGAGATGGAGCTATGGAGATGTATCCTGCTGTTTTAACTGCAACTGCTACAACTATTTTTGCATTTTTACCTATTTTGATGATGACAGGACAAACAGGAAGATTTATGCAAATCTTACCTATTATGATTTCTATTTTACTTATAAGCTCTTTGATTGAAGCATTTTTCTTTTTACCTCTTCATGCTAAACAGCTTTTATCTGTAAGTCATGAAGATAGAAAGTCGCATAAAGTATGGGAGTTTAACAAAAAACTTTATAGAAAAATTCTTTCTTTTATGTTGAAAGGAAAATATTTAAGTTTAGTAGTTTTAATAGCTTCTATTATTGCTTCAACTTTTGTTTTAATAAAAGCCTCAAAGTTTGAGTTTTTACCAGAGTTTGATGGTACACAGATTTATATAACAGGTTCTGTGGGTGTTGGAAATAAGATTGAACAAACAGAAGATATTGTATTTACTTTAGAGAAAGAACTTTTAGATGGTTTGGATTTTAAAACAGAAGTTCAATCTATAAGTTCAGTTACAGGAATGAAGCTTGATGGTCAAAATCAACCTCAATATGAAGAGTTCTATTTTCAATTATTTGTAAATCTTTATGAAAGAGCACCTCAAAACCCTTTCGATAAGTATATTAATCCTCATCTTTCACCAAAGTATGATGCTACAGATATGATTAGAAATAATTCAGCTCAAGAGATGGAAAAGCTTGTAAAAGAGAAACTAAAAGCTTATACAGATTCAAAAGAGTTTGATGAGTTAAAAATATTTGTACCAAAAGCGGGTATTGTAAAAAATGATTTAGAAATAGCAGTATCAGGAGATAAAGAAGAGGTATCAAAAGCGGTAAAAACTTTAAAAGAAGAGCTAGGAAAAATAAAAGCTATATCAAATATAGCTGATGATGCACTTATAGGAAACTATGAATTAAAGTTTAAAGTAAATGCCTATGGATATGATTTAGGCTTTTCAGAAGAGGTTATTTTAGCTGAACTTAGACCTTTATATTTTAAAGGTACCTATTCAAAGATGTTTGATGATAAAGGAATTATTGATATTGTATTTAAAAGTAAAAACAAAGATGTTTTAAGCTCATTAAAAAGCTTTGAGGTATCTATTCCTAACTCTACTCAAAAAGTACTCTTATCACAAGTAGTTGACTTTATAAAAGTTCCTGCTTTCTCACAAATCTTTAAAGAGAATAATAAAAGAATTATTAGTGTAACTGCTTCAATTACAAATGCAACTTCAAGTGAAGTTTTTGAAAAGTTAAAACCTACTCTTGATACTTTAGAAAAAGATGTAAGCATTGATATCAAAGGTGAACAAGAAGAGAACGAAAAGGTTAAAAGAGAGATGGGACAAGCTGCCTTGATGGCTGTAGTTTTAATCTTCATTGCTCTTGTTTGGATGTTTGATTCTATGATTAAACCACTTATTATTATAAGTACAATACCACTGTCTATTTTAGGTGTATATTTTGGTCACTATATTATGGGTGTAAATATTACTATGCCAAGTTTGATTGGTATGGTTGGTCTTGCAGGTGTTATTGTAAATGATGGAATTATCATGATGGATTTTATTAAAAGAGCAAAAAATATAGAAGAGTTAAAAGACCAAGCCTTACTTAGATTAAGACCAATTTTATTAACCTCTGTTACAACTGTTCTAGGTCTATCGACACTTATTTTCTTTGCTTCAGGACAAGCACTTATTCTACAGCCTATGGCACTATCTTTAGGTTTTGGTGTTTTATGGGCTACAGTTTTAAACCTATATTATGTACCAATGGTTTATAGAATAGTTTATTTAAGAAAAGAATTTTAATTAAGAAGAGTTTCTATTAATAGAAATTCTTCTTCACGTACTCTTTATAGTAGTTTTGCAGTTTTTTAGTAATATTTCCAGCTTTGCCATCTGCTATAGTTGTGTTATCTATTTTTATGATTGGTGTTATCTCTCCACTTGTTCCTGTAAGAAATGCTTCATCTACACTTCCTATCTTATCTATTGTTAGAGGAAACTCTACTACTTTTATTTTATTTTCTTTACAAAGATCTAAAACAAAGTTTCTAGTAACACCACTTAGGATTCTATTTGTTGCTGCATGAGTATATACAACTCCATTTTTCACAAAGCATACATTCGTTGAAGTTCCTTCTGTAATAACTCCATCATGTACAAATAAACCATCAGCAAACCCACCATCTAGTGCTGTTTGTTTTGCTAGGCAGTTTGCTACTAAAGAGATACATTTTATATCACATCTAGCCCATCTATTATCTGGAACTGTACAGACTTTTACTCCATTGTTATAGGCATCCATATTTATCTTTTTTTCACTAAGAAAAGCGTATATTCCAACTTCTGGTGTCTCTTTAGGAAAGCCATGGTCTCGTGCAGCTACTCCTCTTGTGATTTGCATATAGTAAAAAAGTTGGTCTTCATTTTTATATGAATTTTTTTCAAAAAGGTTTTGAAAAACTTTTTCTATTTCATCTGTTAGAGTATGCGCGATTTTTAATTCGTTCAAACTTCTTTGAAATCTATCTTTATGTTCTTGTAGTTTAAATATTTTGCCATTATAAATTCTAAAACCTTCATAAACTCCATCTGCTAATAAATAGCCTCTATCATTAACATTTACAGATGCTTCATTTTGATTTTTATATTCTTTGTTTATATACACAATCATTTATATTCCTTCTTCCAAAATCACAATTCCTTGAATTTTTTTTAATATACTTTTTTGTGGATTAAAGTTTAATAATTCATTCCCAGGTTCAAGGGTAGTGATGACTGTTTTTCCAATTACGTTTCTACTCTCACTAAGAAAATACCATGTTCTAACACCCCATATATTATGCATAACCATAGGTTCATCTTTTTGAATCCCTACATAAAGCATGATATGTCCTCTAAGATATACAAGTGTTAAAAAAGGTGTGGCATTTCTTTTTATATACTCTTTTTTCTCTTCATCATCCATATTTGAAAGGTCAATAT
The DNA here is from genome assembly GCA_947494995.1 of uncultured Campylobacterales bacterium. Classification (GTDB taxonomy): domain Bacteria; phylum Campylobacterota; class Campylobacteria; order Campylobacterales; family Arcobacteraceae; genus Halarcobacter. The sequence continues at coordinate 26,671 of CANLWY010000012.1, forward strand.
ATTTGTGTAAGAGTGTTTGTGCTTTAGAGTTTCTTTTTAAATAAACTCCAAAAGCAGAAAAGAAATCTTGGGTAAAAGAAGAACAATCTCTATGGTTATTTAATCCTCCCCAACCATATGGTTCTGCTATAAACTCTTTTGCTAAATTAGTAATGTTTTTAGAGTTGAATTTTATAGGAAGTTTTTTTATTTTGTGTGGATTTATATCTATTTTTTTTATACTACTATTTGAGGCAAGTAAATATTTATCATCTTTTTTAGGAAAAAATGTTCCGACTTTTAAATCTTCCAAAGAGTTTTTATCAAATACTTCAAATCCTTCTTTTACTATTACATAAAGTTCATCTTTCATAAACTCTTTTTTTTGTTTTTCATTTACTAAAAGAAGATTATCAACTCTAATCCATCCAAAAACATAATGTGACTCTACAAAAGCCCAAGCTTTATCTTTCGAATAATGAGAGATTAAAACAGGGGTGTTGATTTTAACTCTTGAGTTTTGGTTATAATCAAAAGGGAAACCTTCTCCAGCTTTTTTTGGATTATAAAACATTCTACTTTCTGTAGGAAATACTCTAAAATCAGAGTTTTTGATTAAAATTGCTTTTTGTAGTGAACTATTAAATTGCTCAAAATTAGAGTTTTCTATCTGTTTTTCAAACCACTGTTTTGATGCTAGTTTATGATTTTCTAAATAGATCTCTTTTTTAGCATAGATATTCCCCCATGAAGCTTCTTCTTTTGAACGTGAAAGTTTATCTCTTTGCCAAACAGAAAAATAGTTTTTAATAAACTCTTTGGCAAGTTCTTCTTGGTTTTCAAGTTTTGGTTTTATATTCTGGGTATAACTTGTTGGATTTTGAGAATAGTTTTTTAAATCAGCGATTTGAACATTTTTTTGAGAACAAGCAGTAAAGAGTAGGGGAATTAGAACAAGATAAATGTATTTCAAGAGGATCCTTCTTTCTAGTTTTTTAGATAGAAGGATAGTAAGAGTAGCAGAAACTTGCTACTCTAGTTCCTCAAAAATAATATCATAAATCTTTGCTGGTGTTGTATTATTGTTCTTAGCAATAGAATTTAGAGTCTCTTTTTGATTTTTTACTATGATACCTTCTTCTTTTAAGATAAGCATTACTTCTTTAATATCATAACCAAGTTTTCTACAAAATCCTTTTAATGGTGAAAGTTCAGCATGACCAAAAGGAGGTCTTCCTAACTCATCTGCCCAGTAATCTTTTATACTACTTTGAAACTCTAATACTGTTTTAAATGGTTGAGTTACAAATAGAGTACCTACAATAAAGAATAGTGTAATAGCAAGAGAAATAAGATTGTATTTTGTGAAAAAACTTATACTTTTTGCTTTGTCTTTAAAATAAGAAACAAGAGGTTTAAAGTTGTAAAAGATATGTATTATAGACGTAATTACAAATAAAATCATAAAAGTGACATGCATATCACTAAATTGTGTTTTTGTCATCCCAAACATTGACCAGTTTACCCAATATGCAACTTTTCCTTGGGGCACAATAAATAACATAATACCTGTATATGTCATGACAATCATTGCATATAACATTAAGACTGAAACGGTTTTTCTCATAATAATACCTTAATATTGAAAGTGCTTTTCATGGTGAATAGCTATTCACTATTGTACATCAATACTTATAATAATAACCTAAAGTAAAATAGCTTTTAGTTATAATTCTCTAGTTGGGTATTAGCTTTAATCTTACTTTCTAGGTTTCTTTTAGTTCGATAAATAGAGTTTTGTATTAAGTTTAAATGATCGATATCATTACAAATAGCTTGAGCTTTTATATAATAGTTTTTTGCTTTTCTTAATCTGTTTTGAGCTTCATAAGTTAAAGCGAGGTTGTATAGTATTTCATATGACTTAAAGTTTAGCTTTTTATTTAGTTTATGCAATCTTTCTTGAGAGATATTTATGTTTCCATTATCAAGAAGTTCTATAGTATCTTTAAACTCTTTGTTTATAGATTCACTATATTTTGCTTCTTCAAGTTTATCAATTATTGTGATTTTTTGATAAATGTAATGAGGTGATATATCATTTATAGCTTCTTTTGCAATTTGTCGTGCTAATCTAGAGTTTATAGAGTATTCTTCTCTACTTATATTTAGTCTATTGTAATAGTATGGGTGAGGATAATAGTATCTATTTCTGTAGCATTCATTAGTGTATTTTGATTTTGTATATATTTTTGAGAATAGTAGTCTTTCATCTTGGTTTAAGACATCAATTTTTGTTTTAACTCTATAATCTTTTTTTTCACAAGGGATTTTTCTTATTTTGTATTTTAGGCACTTGTTCGTTTTTTTGCCATCTTTGTATTTATATTTCCAACATCTTTTATAATCTATATCTTCATCATAGTAAAAATCATACTGCATAGATGATTCTAAAACTTCTCCTGTAATTATTGCATCTATATCATGATAATCTGATTGTAAATTGAATACTCTTCTGTTATCAATCCTTTTATTTACTAACTGCTCTTCTAAATAATTGGCTTGATTAATATTGTCATACTCGAAATCCTCAAGTATTACATTGTATATTTTTTTATTTGGTATTAGTGAAGGTTGTAGAGATTTCACTGTTAATTGTTTTCCTGTACATCCAACAATTAAAAAAGAGAATAGTATTAAAATAAAAGTTTTCATAAAATATCCTTGTTTTATCAAGAGTATTTTAGTATTTATTTGTATAAAAAAAGTGATTTTAAACACTATTTTGAGATAATATTAAATAAGCTAAAAACTATCAAAGAAAGCTACTGTTTTATCACTATCTTTGATTTTTTTTCATTTTTTGTTACAAAAATTGTAACAATATTCAGCATAACTATAAGCTGAATTTTGTAGTTAGGTAATTAAATGATACTGTTACTTTATAATTTAATATGTTTTTTGGAAAGAAAGCAAAATAGAGGAATAATTTCTTTATTTACTCTTTATTTTTTATTAAGTACTAAAGAGTTTTAATTCTCTAGCACTTTTAATATTCTAATTCTAATATTCTTTCTTTTATGTAATTAAGAGAACTTAATTTTTCATTTTTAAATATTAATTTCTTAATTTGCTCTGAATTGTATGAATTTACTTTATATAAACATTTTCTGTGTTTATCTAATGAACAATATTGGCATTGCGTTATGGCATTATTTTTACAATAATTTTTTAGTTCTTTTAATTCTTTACCTAATAAAAAGAGAAAGTTTTCTAAATACCATTTACCTTTAACAATTTTTAATAAGTTTTCTTCATTATTTGTAATCGATTTACTATCTGCAAAAATATCTAGTTCTTCTTTTTTTGATTCAATACTAATATACTTTTGTTCAAAATCTGGATGTTTAATTATTCCTTCATAACTATCAGGTTTGTATCTGAATTCACTGTTATAGTCATTACAACATGCATTTTTAAGAGCTTCAAGAGAAATATAATACATTTTAGATAATTCACTTAATAATTTTATGTATATTCTGTTAATTAGAAAATCATCAATTAATTTATATGATGCTAAAGTAGTATAATTTATTATTTGTGGAATCACTTCTTTATTTACATAATGACTTTCAATAGAATAATACTTTAATAAAAAAATTCCATCTAATTGTGGAATTGTATTCTTATAATCATGTACATCTTTATCAATAATTCCTAAGATATATTTTGAATAATCATATCCTTCACTATATTTCTGAATTTCTTCAACTGCATCAATAACACCTAAACAACCTTCTTTACCATTATTACTTTTTGCAAAACTTTTACCATTAATTTTAAATTCTGCTATTCTCCATGAATATTTATATAATTTAGAACAAACTTGACTACTTATTTTTGGCAAGTTTTCACTTGCAAAAACTTCAAAGTCTCTATCAATTGAAACTAGTATATTTTCATATATAGGAATGTCATCAATTCCTTCAACAATTACTAATGGTTCTTTTCCCATAATCGCTAAATTTATTAGCTCATCAACTTCGAATGATAATGGATGAGACATTATATTTTCTCCGGACTTAATTCAACTAAACTTGAAGTCATTTTTTTCGCAATTAATGGACTGTGAGAGGCTACAATAATTTGTGCATTTGGTGCAAGTTTTTCTAAAAGTTTCATTAATTTTCTTTGCCATTTTACATTTAATGAAATTTCTGGTTCATCAATAAAAATAAAGTCTCTTGAAACACCTTCCACTATTACTAATGATAAGAAAGTGAAAATATGACGTTCTCCACTTGATAAAATATTAATATCATATTCATCATCATCTATTTCAATATATATTTCATCTGATGTTATAACAAGTCTTTTTTCATCACCTAAAAATTTATTATATTCTTCTGTAAAAGTTGAAATTGAACTTAGTAATAACTTTTCAAGTTCTAACTCTCTCATCATATTTTCAATTAAGTTGTATAAAATTTGGTTATCTATTTTTTCTTCAACATCATTATCTTTTTCTATGGAGCTCAATATTTCAATAACTTTAGTTTTAAATTTATTATGTTCAGAATCATCTTTTAAAGCTTCAATTATTCTTTCTTTATTTTTAAGTAATGAAGTTTTAAAGTAATAACTAATACTTGGTTTATCTTTGATATTAATGTCTTTAATCTTTCCTGTTTGGAAAATAAATGATAATGTATCAAATAATGCATATTGGATTCTTTCTGTTGCAAAACTTCTAGCTTCTTCGTATCTTTCTAATAATAATGCTTCAATATTATTCATTCTAATATCTTGTAAAAAAGTATGATCTTCCTTTAAAGAACTATCTACTTTTCCTCTAGAACTATTTCTTCTAAATGTTCTGGTTATATATGAAGCTAATTCTCTAGAAAACTTGTGCCTATTCATATTTAAAAAATCTTCTCTATAACTTCTATTTCTTGATATAAAAGTATATATATCTGCGGAATCAACTGTTTGATTTCTTTGTGTTACCCCTCTGTCAACTCCCATTGAAATTGATTTAGTTTCAGATAACTCTGATTTATTAAATTCTGTCCAATCATATTTATCATTACTTTTTTCATCTCTTTCAATAGGTTCAACTACTTGTGTATAAGCATTTTGATATTGTTCTTTTTTTTCTAAATCAACTTTATCTTCTTTTGGAATATGCCTAATTGTAATATATTTTTCTATGTTATTTACACTATAAGTAATAATAATTTTTTTTATACACTCTTTATATAATGAAACATTATCTTGTTTTAATATTGCATTAAGTACCTTAAGAAAAGTAGTTTTACCACTACCATTATCTCCAAAGATAACACTTGAATTACCATCTGCAAAGCGTACTTTTACTTTTTTATTTTTTGTTTGAAACCCAAAAATCTCTATTTCTTTTAATAATATTTTATTTTTTTTATATTTCATTGATTATTTCCTTTTAAATCACTTCATATCTACAATTGTAAGTATCATCTCTAAATACTCTAATTGCTGAATTATCAAATACCTTCTTATCAGGTACAACATATTTTAATTTTACTTGCTCTTTATTTATTGTATATTTTTCTATATATATTATTGCATTACTATGGAACTCTTTTACTTTTACATGGTCTATACTTTTTTCTTTTGAATAGTTCTTACATTGAATTAATATGATTTCTTCAGAATTAACACAAATCAAATCAATTCCTTTATCTTTTTTATCATTTTCTATTCCATTGTATAAAACCTTATAGCCTCTTTCTTCATATACTTTTCCAGTTTTTAACTCAAAATCAGTCCCTTTTTTCTTATTATTCTTATGAAATTCTTTTTGTCTTTTTTTTCTATTTTCTTCAAAAGCTTTTTTTCTTTCTACTTTCTCTTTTTTTTCTAAATCTTTTTCTTCTTTTTTATTTACTTGTTCTTCATATCTTTTCCTATATTTTTCTTCACTTTTCTTTAGCTCTTCTAAATAATTCAGTTTATTTGGATTGATTGTATTTTGATTGTGTATTAATATTTCATCAATATTGTTATTTTGATTTTCATTTGTAGATTCAGATTTTCTATTATTAAAGATTTCTTTTATAAAGTTTATCATTATATTTCCCCCGATGGGAAATATTTTATCTAAAAGATGTCACAGATTACGTCACAAATTTTATAATTTAGGTTTTTTAAAAAAATTTGTTTTATCATTTTTCATAAAGTAGTAACCTATTAATGCAAACAATTCTGATAAAACTATAATAAATGCAATATTTGACTTATCGAAATATATTAAAATTACAATAACAATAATTGTAAATAAAATAAAAATTGTTTTCATTCCTATAATTCTTTAGATTTAGTGAAGTGATATATACTTTTTATGTCATTTTCTAATAAGTTTTCAAGACTTTTTATAATTTCTTCTTTGTAGTCTATTTCTTCTTTTTTATCTGTATAAATCTCATTAATATTCAGATTTTCTGAAATACACAACTCTAATATTTCATTATGTGGTATTGAATTTGTACGTTTTCGTTCACTAAAAGCTGTACTTTTCAGATTTAATTTACCGGCAAGGTCTTTATCACTCTTTATTTTAAGGGCTTTTTTAAGATTTTCTACAATTTTTTCAAATTTATTCATATTTTCTGTACTTTCTATTGACATTTATTCAGATATTCTGTATTATTCAATTATCACTTTCATTTATTTACATTTAAAGGGGTTATAAAATGTCTAAAAAAAATGATTATCTAGAACAATCTTACCAAAATTCAACAAAAAATAAAAATTTAATAATAAAACCAAAA
>CANLWY010000013.1 GCA_947494995.1 uncultured Campylobacterales bacterium
CTTTTACATTTACATCTGTTGCTGTATCTTCTAATAATGTTCCCATATCATCGTTATTTGCTGTTGGTACATCATCTTTTACTGTTACACTTAATGTATCTGCTGGTGAAGTATCTCCATCTGAGTCTGTTACTACTACACTAAAGTCATCTTGGATTCCATCTATATTTGCACCTTGGCTTGTATGTAATAATGTATTATCTGACAGTGTATATGACCATGTATATACTCCTGCTGTATTTATTACTGTAAGTGTTCCGTATGTTCCATTTACTGTTCCACCACTTGTTACATCTACTCCACCTACACTTAAGGTTTGTAGGCTATCATTTCCTGTTGTTATTGTAAATGTCCCTGTTGTTGTCTCTGCTGTACTTAAAGGATTTGATCCATCACTTAAGGCTGCTTCATCTACTGCTCCATCACTTACAATTACTGTTGGTGTACTATCTGCACCTAATGTTAAGTTTACTGTTGCTGTTGATTCATCTCCATCTGCATCTGTTATTGTATATGTGAAGCTATCTGTTCCTTCTTGTCCTGCTGTTGGTGTATATGTAAATGTTCCATCATTATTATAAACCACGCTTCCTTTTACGGCATCATTGTTATAATATACTTTTGAGCCATCTGTCCAATCTACTCCATCTGCTCCTTCTACATCATTTACTTTTACATTTACATCTGTTGCTGTATCTTCTAATAATGTTCCCATATCATCGTTATTTGCTGTTGGTACATCATCTACAATTCTCAATGTTAAATTCGAACTAACTGTGTCTCCATTCGAATCTTCAATTGTAACTGTTACAATTCCTTCATTATTATCTGTGTCCGTATCATGATTATATACAGCAGTTTGTCTAAATACATATTCTCCTGTAGTTTCATCAATAGTTAAAACCCAAGTAGATGAAGTTATTGCCGTAATTCCATTTTCAGAAAGTATTGAAGCTGACCCTAAACCATTATTATAACTTACAGTAAAACCATTGTCAGAAGGACCATCAGGTCCATAATTTATACTTAAATTACCAATTGCAACTTCTTGAGTAAGTAATTCCTTATCATTTTGTAAAGCTATATTATCTTCTGCAATTGAAGGCAATCCATTTACAATAACAGGATCATCCCCTTCAATTGGCGGCTGAGGATCTTCAGGGTCATCAGGATCAAGAGTTGGAAGTCTTGGTGCAATATTATCACTAGACGTACCATCAAAATCAGTTGCACCTGGAGGATTTTCTGTTTCAGAACTTGTAAGTTCCCCTCCAGCTGCGGCAGCTTCTAAGTCATCTATAGTTGTCATTGAAGCTATTTTTTCGCCATCAAGCCCTTGAAATACTTCAAATACAGGTACTTCTGTATTATTTGTCAAAAGCATTTCACCTAATCCTCTTAATATTATTATAACTTCATTTCCATTTGCATCAAGAAGAGATATTTTTACATCCGAATTATTTTCTAGTATTTCTACATTTTCATTATATATAGCACCCTCATCAAGTAATACCTTAATATTTCCGACACCATATAAAATGTGTTCTCCATCTACACTCTTTTGTAAATTTATTAAATTTACAACCTGTCCATCATTTAGAACTTTTATTCCATCATACATGACATGCTCCTAGTGCTTGATTTTATATATTCAAGTATACTCCAAAAAGAAATTTTTTATTATATTATGTATGTAATATGGTTATAAATTTTAAAATGTAACTACTTTGTAACTAATTTATCATATCTCTTTTAATAAATTTAAATATTTAATTTAATTGTAAAAATTAATTGAATAGAAGTATCTTTCATAGTTTTATAAAGTGAATATATAATGTTATATTATATTTTATAGTCAGCTATTTAGGTAAAATAATTTCAAATCTTGCCCCGAATTCTCCATCACGAACTCTTAGTTTTCCTTTCATATTTTTATCTACAATAGTTTTTGACATATAAAGACCTATCCCTGTACCACCACTATCATTTTTTGTTGAAAAATATGGATCGAATATTTTATTTCTTGGTTTAACTTCAATTCCTCCTCCATTATCTTCAATATATAATATGATTTTATCACCCTTATCTTCTGTATATATTTTTATCCAAGGATTTTGTATATCTTTTTCAATTAATACATCCTTAGCATTTGTTATGATATTTAAAAGGACTTGTTTAAATTCATTAAAATAAGTATTTAAAACCAAATCATCATCCACACAAATAGTAATATTAATACTATTATTTGATAAAGCACTTGAAAGTATAGCCATAATTGAATCCATTGCCATTCTTAAATTAAATTGTTCTTTCTCTTTTTTTGGCATAAAGAAGTTTCTAAAATCATCAATAGTATGAGACATATACTCTAAAACAGATTCAGCTTCTTTTGATTTTTGAGCCATTGTCTCTTCATCAAGCTGTCCAATACTATATTTAAACTTAACAAACATAAAAATAGTTGAAAGTTCTGATAAGGGTTGTCGCCATTGATGTGCTATATTAGATATCATTTCACCTAGAGCTATAAATCTTGATTTTTGAATTAATAACTGTTCATGTTCTCTATTCTTTTCAATCTCTTCTTCTACCCTTTTCTCTAGAGTTTCATTTAATTCTTTTAAAGCTTTTGATTTTGATTGTACACTTTTTTGATACCTTTTTAATACTCTATCAATCTTCTGAGATACTAAAATTGAGATTACAATAGCAAGTGAAAGAAAAAGTAAAAAAACTAATATATTTTGAACTACTTGATTTTTTACATTTGTTTTTAAATCTTTTCTCTTCTTTGCAATTTCTTCTTCTATATCATCCACATAAACACCAATTGCAATAACCCATTGCCATCTTGGAAAATATTTAAAATATGAGAGTTTTTGTTTCACCTCATTTGTGTAAACTTTTTTGTATGCATACTCTGTAAAAGATTCTCCTTTTACTCTAATTTCATCCATAAACTCTTCACGGAACTTTTTGCCATTGATATCTTTATAATTTGTAGAAATAATTTCACCAACTAAGTCAGGTCTATTGGGATTTACAAGAAGCTTTGCAAACATATCTCCACCATTTAAGTCTAAAATCTCATAGGCAAAAATATAATTACTCTTCTCTTTATCAAAAGAGATATTGTTTAAAAGTCTTACTGTATCTTCTTTTAATAAAGTCTCATTCTCTTCACTTTTTGTAGCATTATATTTAATAATATCAATAATAGTTTCAATCTCTTTTTTTAGACTCACTTTTTGATTTTCATAATACTCTTGAACAAAATTTTCCATTTGTAAATCAAAGTCCTCATAAGTCTTGTTAACATAAAAATAAGAAATCATAAGAATCATAGTTGTCATAATAATAATAAAAACATAGATTATGATTTTTGAGATGTTTTTTTCAGTAATAAGTTGCACTTCAAACTTCCATATAAAGGTTTTTTTGATATGATACCATATCTTTAATTAGTAAGGTTGGATATGGACAAAACATTAATTTCTAAACTTAGTAGCTTCTCACTTTTGTATGTTGAAGATGAAGAAGGAATAAGAAATAATATTAATGAAATTTTAAAACACCTATTCAAAAAAATCTTTGTTGCAAAAAATGCAAAAGAGGCTTTTAATATGTATGAATCTAACAAACCTGATTTGATTATTACTGATATTAGAATGCCAAATGAAACAGGGATTGAACTTATTAAGAAAATTAGAAAAAGAGATAGTAAAGTTAGAGTTATTATAACTTCTGCTTTCACTGATTTAGATTATATGCTTGAAGCAACAGAACTTCACCTTGTTAAATATATTGTAAAACCAATAACTGAGGCTAAACTTACAGAAGCACTTGAAGCTTTTGTTAAAAGTTATGATAGTGCAAGAGTATATACACTTGCTGAAGCTTGGCTTTTTGATGAAAGTAAGTCAATAATTCAAAGTCCGGATGAAGAGTTTAAACTTACAAAAAAAGAGAATCAATTTTTAAAACTTCTTATTCAAAAAAATAGAATCATAACTTATGAAGAGATGGAAAATATTATCTGGAATGAAGATAATATTATGACTCCAAATGCTATGAGACTATTTATAAAAAACTTTAGAAAAAAACTTCCTGATAATGCACTAAAAAATGTACAAGGAACAGGGTATAGATTAGTTCTCTAATCCTTTTCTATAAGTTTTACTTCTTCTTTAGTGGGATCAACTTTTAGTTCTATTCCTCTTAGTTTTGCTAATTCTAGAAAATAGCTGTGTCCTAAATAAATAATATAAAATACCGCAGAAAAAAGCATCAATGATGGAATCATTGATAAAAAGTATAAAAACATAGTTCTAAACCTAAAAGAGTTTGCTTTCTTTGCATGTATTAATTTATACTCATCTTCTGTTAACATTGTTGAGGCTACATCGTAAGTTAATAACTTATGAAAAAAATAGTAAAAAGGTAAGTTAATTGCAAATAAATTAACTATAGGTATAAAATATAAAGGAATAAAAAGTATAAATAAAAGCATCATAATAAGTCCACTCTTTACAGCAACCCACACAGGACTTAATAAAGAACCAAAACCATTTATTTCAAGATGTGAATAATGTCTTTTATGTAAAACCTTTAAAATCATTGGAGTTAAAAAACCTATAATAATAATTGTTAAAAAAACTGAGAACATCATTACAAAAATAGTTCCTACAGTATATAAAAGAAACCCAACTAACCAAGATGTAATAGAATATTTAAACAAAAATGCAATAATTGTTGTCATCCAGACAAAATAAAAAGGTGCATCATCTGCAACTGTTACCTCTTGTCCACTTTGTGCTTGCTGCACATATAACTCTAGGGCCTCAAATCCATAACCAGCAGCTGTATAAAAAAATATCAACATTATAATCATTGTAAAAACTAGTGGTAAAATAGCAATCTTCAACATAGGTTTTGTAAAAAAATCTTTAATACTTATACCTATTACTTCACCTTCTAACATAAACTTTTTCCTTCATTTTTTATTTATCAAATCTTTTTCTATAATCACATTTTTGACAAAGTTCTTCTATAACTTCACCATTTTTGAAACCATTTTGAATAGCTTTAACTCTATTACTATTTAATATATCTTCTAATTGTGAATTATTTGTATTCCCAAGATTTATAATACCATCTTTATCTAAACAACAAGGAACTACTGTTCCTGAGCTTAAAACACCAAAATGAGAGTCTAAACCATAACAAAAGCCTTTTTCTGAAACAAATTTATTATTCAAACTTGGCCAATTGAAATAATCATCAAAATTGAAAAATATCATTCTTGCAATCTTAATATTTTTTGGTTTATCTCTATAAATATCTTCTATATTAATGTTACTTAAAAATCTTTCATTCACAGTCTCAAAAACTTTTCTATTAAACTCTTTTGCACTTTGAGACTCGTCTAAGTTCCAAATCCTAAGATTTATAAAAAAATGTTGCTTCTTAGAAACAGCATGCTCACAAAACTCTAAAATAGGGTTCAAATACTCATCTAAACTCTTTTTGTGGGAATTTGCATTATATGAATTTATTGAAAAGTTTATCTGTCTAATTGCACTATTCATCAAAGATTCAAAATGCTTTTCTTCAAGATTATTTGCTGTTGTTGTTATATTTACTTTCAATCCATGTTTTAAACTAATATTTAAATAATCATTTAAATTAGATAGAACTAAAGGGTCACCAACAATATGATATGCTAACTCATCAGTAACTTCTTTTAACTCTTCATTTAACTTATCAAAATTATCTAAACTCATAGTTTGATTTGGCAAAATCTTAGGAGGACAAAAAGAACACTTAAGATTACATATGTTTGTTATTTCAACATGTACTTTTCTATACTTTTTTATAATACACCCTTACTTTAAAAGATATGGTAAATCTCTTTGTAAAGACTCTAATAAATCTTCATTTAAAAAAAATCTTGCAAACTCTTTATCTTTATTCTTATATGCATAGGCACAAACATACCTATTTCGTTTGATAAGTTCAATAGTCTCTTCAAGTATTACCTTTAACTCATCACTACCATTTTTATATTGTTCATACATTACTAATAAAGGCTCTTCATAATTTGTATCTTTGAAGAAAACTACATTATCTTCTAATAACTCAATTACATTCTCTTCATTAGAGTTAATATTTAAAAATGCAGATTGAATATCTTCCATTCTCAAATCAAATTGATATCCAAGAAGTAAAACCTCTTTAAAGTTTACAACACTATTTTGTTGAAAATAGTATTGTAGAAGAAGCTTTAAATAGTGTTCTTTAATATCACCATCACAATCTTCTAAATACTCTAATACAGAATCTACATCATCAATTTTTTTATTTTCTAAAAGAGTTTTATGAATCATACTAACTTCAGCAATAATTTCATGTAACCTATCACTCATTATTTTTCCTTCTAAATTTAAATATTCTTCTTCCTTAAAATTTAATCTATTTTATAAAAGTTTGTATTAATTGGAGTTAAATTTTTTTAGTAAAAGTGGAGCGGGAAACGAGACTCGAACTCGCGACAATCTGCTTGGAAGGCAGAGGCTCTAGCCAACTGAGCTATTCCCGCAAAAAAGATGATAATTATAGCAAAAATTTACTATAATTTCAAAAACTTAAAGGATTAGTATGATAAAAACTCCCCACATAAGTGCTGATGGAATCATCAAACTTTATGATAACAATGATATGTTCAAAGGAATAGTTTTAATAGAAAGAAAAAATGAGCCTTATGGATTAGCACTTCCTGGAGGTTTTGTTGATATAGGAGAAACCGTTGAAAATGCATTAGTAAGGGAAATGAAAGAAGAAACAAATCTTGATATAAGAATTTTAGCACTACAAAATATATACTCTGATCCATCAAGAGACCCAAGATTTCATACTGTAACAGCTGCTTATATTTGTGAAGCTAAAGGTAAACCAAAAGCACAAGATGATGCAAAAGAGGTTTTTGTTTATCCTCTTAAAGAGATTCCTTTAGAAAGACTAGTGTTTGACCATAAAAAGATTGTAGAAGATTTTTTAAAAACTATAAAATGGTAGAGTATTTACTCTACTGGTTTATATCCAAAACATTCCAATGTTCATTTCTTTCATAAACACCAATTATTTTTATATCTTCTGAAAAAAACCTAAGTTCATCAAGAGCATAAATTAACCTTTGTTCTTCTATATGTCCATACATATCAACATGAAATTGAGTTGAATATAAAGAACCAACATCAGAATAGCTCTCAAGCTTAATTAAATCTATTCCATTTGTGGCAAAGCCGCCTAAAGCCTTATATAAAGACGCTGGTATATTTTTAACAGTAAACAACAAAGATGTAATATATAATTTATCTTCATTAAAACTTGGAATTGTTGCACTTTTTGATAGAATTATAAACCTTGTAACATTACCTTCATAATCTGCAAAATTTTCATCAAGTATTTCTAAATTATAAATTTCTGCAGAAAAAGAAGAAGCGATAACTCCATGTGTTTTTTCTTTAGTTTGTTGAAGTTCTTTTGCTGATCCAGCTGTATCAAACTTTGGTATTTCTTCAAGGTTTAATTTTTTAATATTATTTGCACATTGAGCTAATGCTTGAGGATGAGAAGAAACTGTTTTCAAGCTTTCTTTTTTAACGCCTTTACAAGCTAATAGAGAATGTTTTATTGGTTGAAAATGTTCTCCAATAATATTTAATTGCATTTTGGGAACAAGTTTATATATTTCTTCTACTCTACCGGCTGAAGAGTTTTCAATAGGAATTACAGCAAAATCAGCATCCCCTTTTTCAACTGCTTGCATAGAGTCATAAAAAGATATTTTTGCTTTTAAAATTGAATCTGGAAATAGTTTGTTGCACGCTAAATGAGAATATGCACCCTCAACCCCTTGATAAACTACAATTTTATCTTTCATTTTAAAAACCTTATAAAAAATTGTTTGGGATTTTGCAAAAGTGGAGCGGGAAACGAGACTCGAACTCGCGACAATCTGCTTGGAAGGCAGAGGCTCTAGCCAACTGAGCTATTCCCGCACTTAATGGTAAGAAAAATAAAAATCAAATAGTTTTACCAATTCTATTTGATAGTGGAGCGGGAAACGAGACTCGAACTCGCGACAATCTGCTTGGAAGGCAGAGGCTCTAGCCAACTGAGCTATTCCCGCAATATTGGTGGTGGGTTCTCGGAGATTCGAACTCCGGACCACTCGGTTATGAGCCGAGTGCTCTGACCAACTGAGCTAAGAACCCAACCAATAAACTAATTCATATTTTAAATAAATTAAGTGGCGGACAAGGAGGGATTCGAACCCTCGGTACCGTTGCCAGTACGCATCCTTAGCAGGGATGTGGTTTCAGCCAACTCACCCACTTGTCCATCTGAATTAGGGTTGTAATTCTACTTCTTTTGTTCTTAAAAATCTCTTAACTTTTTAGTTTTTATAGATTTTTTTTTAAGATTAGTAAAAAGGGAGGAAAAAGTAATAAAAAGATAAAGAGAATTAAATATTCTCTAAAATCTTTTTTACTACCTCTTTTGGATTTTCTGCTTTATAGATTGGTCGTCCTACAACTATGAAATCAACTAGATTTTCTTTTGCAAAAGCAATATCTGCAACTCTTTTTTGATCTCCTGAATCTTCTCCAAAAGGTCTAATACCTGGACATAAAGTTACAAACTTTTCATTGGTATCTTGTTTTATATCATAACTTTCATATGCAGAACAAACGACACCATCGATACCAGACTCGTAAGTATCAACAGCCATCTTTGTTGCTTTAACTGCAATATCTTCATTATAAATAGTTTTAAACTCTTCATTGTCAAAAGACGTAAGAGCTGTTACAGCTAAAACTAATGGTTTATTTGGAATATTTTCAATTCTTTGCATAACTGTTTTCATTGCTTTAGCTCCTGCACTTGCATGAACATTAAACATATCAACAAGTCCAAAGTTTGCTATTTCTTCTGCTGCATCAGCCATTGTATTTGGAATATCATAAAGTTTTAAATCTAAAAATATCTTAAAGTTTGGATTTATTGCTTTTAGAGCTTCTAAAAAAGGTTTTCCATCTCTAATATATGATCTAAATCCAACTTTTAACCAAATATCAAAATCTTTAATTTGCTCAACTAAAGCAAGATTTTCTTTTGCACTAGGTAGATCTAATGATACGCAAAGTTTCATATTAAGCCTTATTAACTTTATCTAAAAGTCCATTTATAAACTTTGGAGCTGAATCTGAAGCAAGTTTTTTTGATAATTCAATTGCTTCATTAATCACAATTGCCTTATCAAGTTTTTTAAACATAATCTCATATATAGCAAGTCTTAAAATCGACTTCTCAACACTTCCAGTATCTTTAATTCCACCTTGTTTTAAATGACTTACTATTTCTTCATCAATCTTCTCAATATTTTCTACTACACCATTAAAAAGATCAAGGGCAAACTCTTTTTGTTTATTTCTGATTTTCTTATCTTCTAAAATTTCATCTACAAACTTTACAATACCCTCGTTTCCCAAATCATAGGCATACAATAAACCTATTACAGACTCTCGAGCTTGTGTTCTTGTTGCCATTAGTTATCCATTTCAGAATATAAATCTAACATCTCAATAATAGTTACCATAGCTTCACCACCTTTATTTCCTACTTTTGAACCAGCTCTCTCAATAGCTTGTTCAATTGTATCAGTAGTTAAAACTCCATTTGCAACAGGTTTTCCATAATTAAGTGCCACCGTTGCTATTCCTTTTGTTGCTTCTGCAGAGATATAATCAAAATGAGGAGTTGCCCCTCTAATTACTGCTCCAACACAACATACAGCATCATATTTACCACTTGCTAATGCTTTTTCTAAAGCAAAAGGGATTTCAAATGCACCAGGAACCAATAATAAATCTAAATTCTCTTCATTTCCACCATGTCTTAAAAAGGCATCTTTTGCACCTTCAACTAATCTATCTGTAATAATATGGTTAAATCTTCCATTAATAATAGCAACTTTTTCGTCACCTTTTAATCTTAACTTACCTTCAATAATCTTCATAAAAAACCTTTTATTTTTTTCGTATAAGGGCTTAATTATACCCTAATACCTCTTTGATTGCAAAAATATCATCTATAACCTTATATAATTCATCTACTTGAACCATATTAGGGCCATCACTTAAAGCTTTATTTGGATCAAAATGTGTCTCAAAAAAGAACCCATCAACGCCAACTGCCGCTGCTGCTTTTGCCAAAGATGGAACCACAGCAGAATTTCCTCCAGTTGTTCCTCCTGTACTTGGTACTTGTGCAGAGTGTGTTGCATCAAAAATAACTGGTGCATACTTTCTCATTGCAATTAAGTTTTTCATATCTACAACTAATGCACCATATCCAAAAGTATTTCCTCTTTCACATAACCATACATTGTTATCTTTTGAAGTTTGATAATTCACCTCATCAACACCTCTAGTTTTAAGAACTTTTTCAACAGGATGTTTCATGGAATCTGCTGCTAGAAACTGTCCTTTTTTAATATTTATTTTACAATTTGTTTTTGCAGCAGCAACTAATAAATCTGTCTGTCTACAAAGAAAAGCAGGAATTTGAAGTACATCCAAAACCTCAGCCGCTGGTGCAGCTTGATATGATTCGTGAATATCTGTTACTAATCTATAACCAAACTGTTCTTTTACTTCTTGAAATAGTTTTAATCCTTCATCAAGTCCTGGTCCTCTATATGAACTTAGACTTGTTCTATTTGCTTTATCAAAAGAGGCTTTAAAATAAAAATCCACTCTTTTATCTTCACTTAATGGTTGTAATTTTTCAGCAATTTTCATTACTGTATCTCTATCTTCAAGTACACATGGCCCTGTTAATATAATCATTATCTTATTCCTTCAATTAGGCTTCTTTTCTACTAAAGCCCGGTATATATATTGTTGTTTTTTCTTCACCTGTATATGCATAATGAAACTCATAAAAGTTTTGTGCAATATACTCTATCTCATCTCTTGCATTCTCATCACACGCAAAAAGTATTTCATCATTTTCTTCTAATAATACATCATGCTCAGGAAGAAGCCTATAATCATCTTCTCTTTTTATCAAAAGTGGTATTATATTATTCTTTTGTTCACGATTATATAAAGAGCGATTAAAAATTGATAATTCTACTTCTTTATCCTTCTTAATTATATTAAAAATTTCTGGAGCATATTTTTTATTGATTTTTATTTCATGTAATAAAGGAGATTCATCTATCGTTTGAATTAACTCTTTTACAAGTTTTGCACCCCAAGTGTCATCTTTTTTACTAATCATTCTAATAAACTTATCAGATAAAGGGCTTATTAAAGCGTTCGTTGTTTTATTTATTAAAATTCTTGATGGCATGAAAATATGATCAATTTTTGCATTTTGAAAAATAGAAAAATCTTCCATCTCATTTTCTCTTACAATTGTCATAATATTAGGATTTAACTTCTTTGCAGTTGCCAAAATAGAAAGATTTGTAGTATCATCATTTGTAGCTGAAATAATTACTGTTGCTTCTTCTATACCTACACTAGATAATAACTCTTTATCATCAGCATTTCCATAAGTAATACGCATATCTTTGTCTTCTAAAAATCGTCCTACCTTTGCTCTACTCATTTCAATAAACTCTGCTTCAATGTTACTCATTTTAAGATTATCATAAATATGTTGCCCCATTCTTCCATATCCACATATAATATATTTTCCTTTTGGGAAAGATGGTAATGAAGCATTTAAAGTATCTATTTTATATACCCATTTTTCAAGTTTCAATAAATTTGGAGCATTTATAGCCATTGCTATTTCACTCGAGATTATTGAAAAAGGATTTGCAATAATCTCAACATCTAAATCTTTTAGATTTTCTGTATGATTATTTGTAGTTGATTTTATAGCAAGTTTTACATATGGATTTAAAAGTTTTGACGTAAGTGCAATACGTAAATTTAAAGAATCATCTTCAAAAATAGATACTAAGCCTTTACAATTATAAGACTTTATTCCTGCTTCTTCTAAAATATTTGGAGTATAAGCATCAGCAACTAAAACAGGAACTGTTGGAGTAAAGTTTTCCAAAATCAAATCATTAGCTTTAATTTCATTTTTTTCAATAACTACAGTTCTTATTCCTTGATCTATTGCTCTATTTATTATTTCACTTGTAATTTCATTATATCCCAAAATTATAATAAATCTCTGTTTTAAATTTTTTACTTGTTGTCTAAACTTTGCTTTTTCAATCTCTCTTAGAAAAAGTTTATCTTGAAGTAATGTTACTAAAGTACCTATTCCATAGAACCAACCAAGCACAGTCAGATAAATAGAAAAAGTTACCCAAAGTCTTTGAGCATATGTAAACTCAAAAGGAGTCTCACCAAACCCTATAGTTGTAGCTGTATATGATACAAAGTAAAAAGCATCAAATATAGACATTTTGTAAGGGTTTCCATTGTTATCCACACCATCTATTATTAATAAACCAATTATAGCTATTGTATAAGAGATTATAATTACAATAAATGGTCTTCTCATCCTTTGAAGAATGATAAATAATGAACTGTTTTTCACAAAAAAGCCTTTATCGTTTTGACTTTAAAGTATCCCCTATATAAAGTGCTACAGAAACAAAATTTGCTAAAAGAGCCCCACCAGAAAGAGATATAATCATTGCAACAATCTCTTGATTTAAAGTATAAGCATAAGCTGCAATTGTCCAAACTAAAGCTGCTGCAATAAGTTGAATATCAGCTGCAAGTGAAGTAGCTAATAAAACTGACCCCATTTGTGTTTTATCACCTAATTTAAGTGTTGTTGCAATTATATTTATAATGATTGCAGCCATTAATTCATATTTACTATGGTGTTCTAAAGTATCCATATCTCCATAAAAAAATCCAAAATTGACTGTCATAGCCAATATTATAAAAAACCCTGATATAACCTTATCTAGATTCATGATATTCGTCCTCCAAATCTTTTCCAATATCTAATCTTCTTTTAAACACATCATCAATATTATCATGTACTTTTGAATTTCTATCTAAAAACATAATTCTATGTTTATCTAATTGCTTTATATTTTTCAATCCCATTACAGCAAGTAAACCACGAACTCCTTTTAATAAGTTCTTATGATAGTCTCTTACTTTTTTTGATTGCTTATGAACAAAATATTTTTTTCTTTTTTCTTTATCTTGAGTAGCAAGCCCCACTGGACATTGATGTCCTGTAGTTCCTGAACAATATCTTGCTCTAATACACCCAGCACTCATCATAAAGCCACGTGCAATTTGAATAAAATCTGCTCCTAAAGCCATAATAATAACAACATCATCAGGAGTCAAAACTTTTCCACTTGCAACCAGTTTTACCTTGTCTCTAATTTCATAATCTTTTAAAATTTTATCAACTAAATAAATTGAGTCTCTAATATTTAATCCAATTCTTTCCATCATTTCAATTGGAGCAGTAGCAGATCCTCCTGAACCGCCATCAATAGAGATAAAGTCTGGATATGCACTATTTCCTTCTTTAACTCTTTTTGCAATTTCTTGTGCATAAGGTTCTATATTTTCATAATCAGAAATAACTATTTTAATACCAACAGGTTTTTCTGAAAGTTCCTGCATTTGACCAATAAAATCAAAAAGCTCTTCAATAGAGTTAGCATAGGGAAATCTATTTGGAGAAAAAAGGTCTTTATGTGGTTCAACATTTCTATAATATGCAATTGCAGCACTTACTTTCTCTGCTACTAATTTACCACCAGTTTGTTTTGCACCTTGTGCAATTTTAAGCTCTGTCATTTTACAAAACTTCATAACTTTTTGATATCTTTCAGGGTCAAACTTACCATCTTTAGTTCTAACCGAATAAAGACCAGAACTTACTTGTAAAATAATATCAGGCATATCTAAAGGTACATCTTCAGGAAAATTTTCTAAAGGTGCTTCCCAGTTTGGCCTATGAAAAAGCTGTGTTCTTGCATCAAATACATATGTTTCAGCTTCAGGATCATTTTTAAATACTAAGCTTCTATAAACGTCTGCGGCCATTGCTCCATTAAAAAGTTTTAGAACAATATCTTTTAAAACTTTTTGAAAACTCGTTCCATTTACTACTTTCATATATTTTTCATCATAATTTTGATGAGTTATAAAAAAATTAGATGTAAGTCCACCTTCACCTGAATTTATTGGAAATTCTCCCATAAAAGAACCCCTTACAAAAGCCCTTGTGCCTTCTGGAGAAATTGAACCATCACTCATAGCAGACCTAGCTATAATAGATTTTGCCTTATAAGGTTTTTTTCTATTTTCACCAAAAACTACTTCAAACTCTGTATCAACTTCATCATCATTTAATACAATAGTTGCATGTCTTAACATAAATTTAGGAGCTGGTATTGGTTGAGAAGGTGAGAAAGAGGCATAATTTGGTAGATCCCTTGAAGCTTTCATTACCCAATCAAGTTTATCTTTTGACTCATAGAACTTCTCATCACCAAAATATTGTCTAAAAGGTTCTCTTGCTTCTTCTAAAACATATCTTAATCTTCCAATTATAGGATAATTTACCAATAATTGATGATCTCTTTGTACATATTTATCGTGTACATACCAAGCAAGTATAATTAAAGCAAAAAGACCAATAAAAACTTCCACATATAAAAAAAGTTGATCCAATACGTCCACATCTAATCCTTTTTTATCGAGACTAAAACTCCACTAATAATAATCAGAATTATACCAAAAATAATCCAAATATCAGGGAAGGCATCTCCTAAAAATAATCCAATAGCGATAGAAAAAGCTATATTTGCATACCCTATTGTACCAATAATTCCCGCTTTTGCAACTGAATATGCCTTTGTCATATAAATTTGTGCAAAAGTTGCTACAGTTCCTAACAAAACAATAAATAACCAATCTTCATTTTTTGGCATTACAAAAGTTGCAAAAATATAATCAAATTCTGGATTCATATAAAATTCAGATATTATCATCAAAATAATAGGACCTATAGTTCCTATTCCCATAAAAGATAAAACAATAGTTCGTCCATCATAATATTTTCTAAGTTCTCTAATAGAAGTATATGCTAACCCTGCTCCAACACCACATAAAATACCTAACCAATCTGTTTTATCTAAAGAACTTCCATCAAACTTTGTAATGAATAGTATTCCGATAAATCCAACAAAAACTCCAAGCCATCCTTTTACTCCAAGTTTCTCTTTTACAAAAATATATGCAAATATTGCAGAAAATATAGTTGATGTTTTAGAAAAAGTCATAGCCTCTCCTAAAGGAATATTTGCAATATTATAAAAGAAAAATAAAAGTGCAGAAAACCCTGCAATACCCCTAAAAATAAGAAGCCAAGGCTTTCCCCCTACTTGAACAAGAGGTTTTCTATAAATTGAAATTAAAATAAGTGCTACTCCAAATACATTTCTAAAAAAAACTACTTCCAATGAACTCATTGAATTACTTAATTCTTTTGCAAAAGCACCCATCAAAGCAAAAAGTAAAGAAGCAAAAAGCATATATTTGATACCTAAAGAGACATCATTTGTCATAAATCATTCCTATAAATTAAAAATGGAATTCTATTTAGTTTCTCGTTAAATGAAGATTATTAAGAAAGCAATATAGGATTAAAATATAGGAATTAATATTTTTAGTTACATTTAGATAAAATATGCGAAATTTATTTACAATAAAGAGCATCTGCTCTATTAGGAAAAGAATGGAATATTTAAAAATTACAGGCGAAACAAACTTAAGTGGAGAGGTTAAAATTTCAGGTGCAAAAAATGCAGCCTTACCTCTTATTGCTTCAACAATTTTAGCAAAAAATGAAATCTCTATATGCAATATGCCTAATGTTGTTGATATTAATACACTTTTAAAACTAATTGACAAACTTGGTGGAACATTTAAAAAAGAAGAAGATTGTATAAAAGTTAATACATCAAGTTTAAATAAAACGACAGCAACATATGATATCGTAAAAACAATGAGAGCTTCAATTTTAGTTTTAGGACCCATTTTATCTAGATTTGGACACTGTGAAGTATCACTTCCAGGTGGTTGTGCTATTGGACAAAGACCTGTTGACTTACACTTAAAAGCATTAGAAGCAATGGGTGCCCAAATTAAGATTAATCATGGGTATATTGAAGCAACGGCACCAAATGGTCTAAAAGGTGCAAAAATTGTATTTGATAAAGTTACAGTTGGTGGAACAGAAAATACTGTTATGGCTGCAGCTTTAGCAGAAGGTATAACAACAATCGTAAATGCAGCAAAAGAGCCAGAGGTTCAACAACTTTGTGAAGTTATTAAAAATGCAGGTGTTTTAATTGAAGGTATTGGAACAGATACTTTAATTATTCATGGTACAAATGGAGAACTTCTTGATTTTAAAGATTTTGATGTTATTCCTGATAGAATTGAAGCAGGAACATATCTTTGTGCTGCTGCAATTACTAATTCAAAACTTAAAATTACAAATGTAATGCCTCTTCATCTTGAAGCTGTTACATCAAAACTTGAAGAGATGAACTTTGAAATAATCCAAGATGAAACTAGTATCACTGTAATACCTACAGATGAAATAAAACCTGTTAATATAGTAACAAGTGAATATCCTGGTTTCCCAACAGATATGCAAGCACAATTTATGGCACTTGCAACACAAGCAAATGGTACAAGTACAATTGATGAAAGACTTTTTGAAAATAGATTTATGCACGTAAGTGAACTTTTAAGACTTGGTGCAGATATACATCTAAATGGAAATATTGCTACTATAAATGGAGCGAGCGGAACACTAAATGGAACTGATGTAATGGCAACTGACTTAAGAGCCTCATCTGCTTTAGTATTATCTGCTTTAGTAGCAAATGGAGAAACTGCAATTCATAGAATTTATCACCTTGATAGAGGTTATGAAGATTTAGAAGGAAAATTAAGTAATATTGGTGCAAAAGTAGCTAGATTCAAAGAATAGATATTTTATTAAAGGTTATTAACTATGAAATTAGAGATCTCTTTATTTAGATTTGATTACAAATCTGATTATTTACCTTACTATACAAAAAATTTTGTAAAAGTAAAAAATGAAAAAACACTACTTGATATTCTAAACAATATCAATATAGAACAGCCTTTTGGATTTGAGAATAGTGTTGATTTTTATCTTTGTATAAATGGTATTTATACAAAAGCTTCTATTTCACTTGAAGAAGTAGTTAAAAACTTTGGAAATGAAATAACAATTGAACCAATCTCCATACGAAGAGCACATACTGACCTTTTAATAAATGATGCAGACTTTCAAGAGAGATTAAAGGTCTTATCAGAATTTATTGAGGAAGAAGATAAATTAAAATATCAAGAGTATAAAATATATTTTTACGCATCAAATACAATAAACTATGAATATGATTATATTGGAGATGCAATTTTATTATTAGCCTATGATTTAATTGAAAAAAACAAAGCAAATGAACAAGAAATTTTAGAATCACTTAAAGAGTACGATTGTGGAATTCAATATCATACTAGTTTGAAAAATAGAATTTTTAATATTGATTCATCAATAGAAGAAAAAATTACTACTTTAAAGACAAAACTTGGAGTTAGTAGAAATATAAAAGAGCAAGAGTTTTCTTTAGAGAAAAAAAATATATTAGATTTTGGAAACTTTAATGAAATAAAAGAGATAAAACATGATTTTAATGACTTTAATCTTGCATACTTTAAAGGATTAGAAGAAGATTCTCAGACTTCTGATTTACTTGCAAAACTTGAAGCAAAATATATAAATACATCTTCAATGAATACAGATTTAGCACTTGATACTTTTCATATAAATCCAGAATTTACTTTAAAACTAGCTTCTACTGTTATGTTAGATGCTTTTGATAATAGTGCAGATTTATTAATTGTAGATAACGAAAAGACTTTTGAACTATTTGACTCAAATAGAAAATCTTTAGCTAAAGCATGTGGTAGAGAAATAACTATCCCAGTAGTTCATAAAAATGAACTAGTAAAACTTGCAATTGGGGCACATGAAGAAGTAAAAGAGACTTTAACAAAACATATTGTTGACCCAGAGATTGTTTAAAAGATATTCTAATGGTTTTAGATATAAAATTTACTATAATTGGTTCACTTTTAATCTTCTCTTTAATTCCTTTATATATCTACAGAAAAGAGATATATAATAGATTTTATAAACAAGGGGATATCAAAAAGTTTATAAGAGATGTAGATAGTTATTTAAGTACGAACCATCCAAGAATACGATTTAATTTTAATATTTTAAAAAAAGTTGAAAATGAAAAAGATATTAGAATTAAAGAGACTCTTATTGTTGAAGATCTTGTAGGACAATTTGTTTATCACGAATATGAACTATATACCCAAAAAAGTGTTACTAAAGACAAACTATGGAATGGATATGATTCAAATTCAAAACTTTTAAAAGATAACAAACTTCCTATAGACTGGCAACAAAGGAAAGAAGCAGCATGGCTAAGAGAAGAAGGGAAATGTAATAGATGTGGAACAAAATCTAAACTAGTTGATTCTCAAGTTCTTCTTGCAAAACAGATGAGAAATGGTGGAGGATTCAATCTAGAAAATATAGTAGTTCTATGTAATGATTGTACAAGAGTTATAAAATCATCAAATTTAGAAAAAACAAGAAAAGATCTTTTAATTTTAGATAACCTTATGAGGAAAGTAGCAAACTAAATTCCAAAGTACTCTTTTAATTTAGCTTCGTGCTTTTCTCTTTGAGTTAAATTTTTAGACAATGTTTTTTCTGTACTTTTCTTATACTTTTTTGCCCTCAAATTTAATAAAACTTTCTCTAAAAATTCATCTTCTAAATTTTTTAGTTTTGATAACTCTTTTCTTACATAAGTCAAATCTTGATCTTTAGGTATTATATATGGAGTTACTATTACTACTAAATTTCTATTTTGAGTATCATTTAATCTATTTTTAAAAAGTTCACCTATCAAAGGAACATCACTTGCATAAGGAATCTTTTGTATACTTTTTTGATTTTTCTTTTCAATAAGTCCTCCAAGAATTACACTCTCTCCATTGTTAACAATTGCTGTTGTTTTAATCTCTTTTTTAGAAGTATCAGGATTTAGACTTGAAGTATTTGTATTTTTAATTCCTTCTAAAATAGTATTAATCTCCAGAGTGACTCTATTATTAGATGAAACCCTAGGCTTTACTTTCAAAGTCAAGCCAATATCTTCTCTTTTATAACTATTTTTTGTAGTCCCACCATCTGTTGTTGTACTTCCTGTTTGAATAGAAACAGTCTCTCCTACATAAATAAAACTCTCTTTATTGTTAATACATAAAATACTAGGCTGCGAAATCACATCAAGAGCATAAGTTTTGTTAAGTAAACTTAAACTTGCGCCTAAAGCTAAAGATGATAAAACATTAGGAATTTTTAAACCAATACTCCCAATATCAATAGCTATTGCATCACCACCATTTAAACTAGATGAGAAAGTATAAAGACCTCCACTATGGACTTTTCCTCCCAATATACCAAACTTTATACCCACATCTTCTAATAAAGAGTTATCAAGTTCAATAATTTTTGCTTTTACAAAAACTTGTTCTTTTGAGATATCAAGCTTTGAAACAATATTTTTTAAGTTTTTAATTTCATCAGCACTACCATCTAAAATAATAGAATTAAACTCTTCATCAATAGCTGTTGAAGGCTTAATACTTTTAGAGTAATCTCTTTGTGATATAATAGAATTTAAAATTTTTTGAAGAGTTTTTGCTTCTATATTTTTTAAAAAAATCACCTCAGTATGACTTGACTCTATTTTCATATTCACTTTTTTATTTTCATACTTAATAGTTTCAATTGGCTTTTTAATAGTAGTTTTACTTGTAGAATTTATTAATGAACTATCTTTTTTTATTACCCTTAAAATATTATCACTTTCTATTAAAGAATAACCATTTGCATCTAAACTATATTTTAAAAGAGTTAATAACTTCTCTTTTTTAATTGGCTCCTGCGAAATAAAATCAACCTGACCTTTAACATCTTGTGTAACTAAAATATTTTGATTTATGTTTTGTGAAGTTATTTTAATCAACTCTTTTAATTTCAAGTCTTTGAAATTTACATTAATAAGTTCATTTGAAAAAGAAAAAGTAACAACAAATATTAATAAAAGTAAATTTTTCATATATTCTCCAAAAATTTTAGAAATTATATTGAAAGATATCTTATAATTTTATTTATTATATAATTATATTTACTTCTCTTGGTATCATTTGTTTTAAACTTTCTAACTGTAAAGAAGTTAAAGAGAGTGTTAATACTACATTTGATTTGAACTCTTTATTTGAAACATTGATATCAAGCTCATTTAAAATATATTCAACTTTAGATAATAAAGGATATTCCAACTCTAAAGAAACAGTATCTAATTTTTGATAGAGATGAAGTTCACTATTACTAATTACTAAGTTAACTGCATCACTATAAGCCCTTACTAATCCACCTGTTCCTAGTTTTATACCTCCAAAATATCGTACTATTATCACAGCAGAATTAATTAATTCGTTTCCAGCAAGTACATTTAAAGAAGGTTTACCACTAGTTCCCTTTGGTTCTCCATCATCACTACAGTTTTCAACAATTTGATTAAACTCATTTAAATACCTATAAGCATATACAAAGTGTCTTCCTTTTGGATTTTCTTCTCTTAATCTTTTCATCATAGAATCAAAGTTTTCATAAGATGTTAAATATGCTATAAATTTTGATTTTTTCTCTTCATAAGTTTTTGTAGTTTCTTCTTTTACGTAATACATAATTCTATTTTACTCAAACTTTACAAATAATCTAATTTAGAGTATTTTTTCACTATAATTCCAAAATGAGACTAGACCTATATCTAACACAAAACTTTGATATTCAAAGTAGAAATAAAGCACATGAAATAATAAAAGCTAAAAAAGTAAAAATTGATGGAAAAACTATTTTAAAACCCTCTTTTAAAGTTGAAGAGAGTATGAAAGTAGAACTTCTTGAAGAAGACTTTTATGTAAGTCGTGCCGCTTATAAACTAAAATACTTTTTAGACGAAATAGAAATTAAACTTGAAAATCAAACTGCACTTGATATAGGAAGTAGTACTGGCGGTTTTACACAAATATTATTAGAAAAAAATGTATCTTCAGTGACTTGCGTAGATGTTGGCTCAAACCAACTACATGAAAGAATAAAAGATGATAAAAAAATAAAATTCTTTGAGAATCAAGATATAAGAAGTTTTGAAAGTGATACTCTATTTGATATAGTAACTTGCGATGTCTCTTTTATCTCTATTTTGAATATTATAGATGATATAAATAGACTTTCAACTAATAAAATCATAATACTTTTTAAACCTCAATTTGAAGTAGGTACAAATATAAAAAGAGATAAAAAAGGTGTTGTAAAAGATAAAAAAGCTATATTACGTTCACGTCAGAAGTTTCTAGATGCCTGTGAACTTTTAAACTGGAAATTAAACTACAATAGTCCAAGTAAATTAGAAGGAAAAGATGGAAATGAAGAAGAGCTCTTCTATTTTAATAAATAAAAATACTATTACAGCTATAGCCTTAGGTGGATTTGATGGAATGCACCTTGCACATCAAGAACTTTTCAAACAATTAGGAGAAAATGGGGGAATTGTATCTATTGAATCAGGATATGCAAATCTAACACCAAAAACTTTTAGACAAGAATACTCTAAGTACCCTATTTATTACTATGTACTTAATAATATCAAGCATTTAACAGGTGAAGAATTTATCTCTTTACTAAAAGAAGAGTTTCCCAAACTAGAAAAAATAGTTGTAGGATTTGATTTCTGTTTTGGCAAGAATAGAAAAAACTGTATCCCTGAATTAAAAAAACTTTTTGATGGTAAGGTAATAATTATAGATGAATACAAAAAAGATAATATTGCTGTTCATTCAAGAGTAATTAGACAATATATAAATAATGGAGATATGACTACAGCTAACTCTTTTTTAGGAAAAGAGTATAAAATTTTTGGAAAACAAATAAAAGGTCAAGGCTTAGGTTCAAAAAAATTTGTACCAACTATAAACCTAAAAGTTGAAGAGTTTATGCTTCCAAAAGAAGGTGTTTATGCAACAAAAACAATAATTGATGAAGAAGAACACAACTCAGTAACTTTCTTAGGGCATAGGGTTACAACAGATGGAAGTTATGCAGTTGAAACTCATATTCTAGATAAAAATATCAAAAATAGTTTTCCTTTAGTTCAAGTGAAATTTTTCAAAAAAATAAGAGATAACCAAAAGTTTGAATCTTTTGATGAATTAAAAATACAAATCGATAAAGATATCAAAGAAGCAAAAAATTTCTTCTCTATATAGATTCTTAACAGTAGTTTGATAAACTACTTGTTATGAAAACTATAATTTTAACTCTATTCTTTTTTTTAACTCTATATGCAAAACCTAATGCTTTAATAAATGAGGAATCGCCCTATCTAGTAAATCATGCAAACAATCCAGTTAACTGGTATCCATGGAATAAAAAGACTCTTCAACTAGCAAAAAAAGAAAACAAATTAATCTTTGTATCCATAGGATATAGTACCTGCCACTGGTGTCACGTTATGGAAAAAGAATCTTTTGAAAATAAAGAAATTGCAAAACATTTAAACAAAAACTATATAAGCATTAAAATAGACAGAGAAGAACTTCCACACTTAGATAGTACATATCAAGAAATACATGGAAAACTAAAAAAAAGAAGAAATGGTTGGCCTTTAAACTTTATTCTTACTCCTAATAAGAAAGTAGTTTATATAACAACATATATTCCTAATAGTTTTAAATATGGTGTAGAAGGAATGGATAGCTTAATTCCAAGAGTTGCTAAAGAGTATAAGGAAAAGAATCCTAAGCTTTCTGAACAAATAGATAGTTATGAAAAAAGATTAAAACAAAAAAACACTTCCCATATAGAACTTAAAAATAATATTTCTACGGAGTTTACAAATCAAATGAAAAGAAGATATGACAAACTCTTTTATGGCTTTGAAAAACAACCTAAGTTCCCATTAGCTAGTCATCTTAATCTACTTTTTGAAATAAGTCAATTAGATAAAAATAAAGATACTTTTAAAATGGTAGAAAACTCATTAATAGCAATGGCAAATGGCGGGATATTTGACCAAGTAGAAGGAGGTTTTTATAGATATTCTGTTTATCCAGATTGGATTATTCCTCACTTTGAGAAGATGCTTTATACTCAAGCAGAACTAATTCCTCTTTATTATAAGACCTATATAAAAACTTCAAATCCTCTATTTAAAAATACTGTTATAAAAACAATAAATGAGACTAATAAAAGATTTAAAAATAGTGAAAATCTATATTTTTCAGCAATTGATGCTGACTCTAAAAACCTTGAAGGTAAAAAAGAGGAAGGGTTTTATTATACCTTTACCTACGATGAAGTTGAAGAAAAACTAAAAGAGAATAAAATTGAAAATTACGAAGAGATTTTAGAATATTTTGGGTTTGATGATTTTGGAAACTTTGAAAAAGGACTAAATAATCCATACATCTTTGAAACAGAAAAAAAAGTAAAAAATATAGAAAAAACAAAAAATATTTTAAAAGAGGTTAGAGAAACAAAAAAATTTCCATTTGTAGATAAAAAGATCATAACATCATGGAATGCTATGATGATAAAAGCTATCTATATAGCTTCATCTTTTGATAAAAAATATCTAATAGAGGCAGAAACTTCATTAGATACATTATTAAAAAACTTATATATAAATAAAACACTATATCATCAAAAACTATATACAAAAAAACCCAAACAAAAAGCACTCTTAGAAGATTTTGTATTTTTAACAGATTTACTTCTTACAGCCTATCAAATTACTTATAAAAAAGAGTATTTAAATTTAGCTAAAGAGTTAAATAAAAAAACAATCAATAAATTTTATAAAGACAAAACTTGGTTTTTAGACCAAGAAAAAGAGTATGAAGTTAATTTTAATGATAGATATTACACAGCTGCAATATCAAGGTTTTTTCATAATTGTTTAACTCTAGCAAACCTTGACTATAATCTAAAGCTTTTATCAAAAACAAAAAACTATATAAAAGAACAAGAAACAAATATTTTATCTAATATTTATAAACACCCTGAAGCAATTAGAGCTCTAATAAGAGTAAAAAAAGGTGATATAATTATAAAATCAAATAAAATGAACCTTCTATCAAAAAAAGAAGAAATAGAGAAAATAAAATACCCTTTTTTACTAACAACAATAGAAGATACAAAAAAATATCTAGCTTGTGATGAAAATAGCTGTTTTGCCTACGATGATGACTTAAAAAAACTAATTAAGAAGATTGATAAATAGTTATTAAACTCAATTTAGATAAAATAACTACTATGACAGATAAGGTATTTGAAAAAGAAATCACAAAACAGTTTGAATTTGATGAAGAAGTAGCATCAGTCTTTGATGATATGCTTAATCGTTCAGTTCCATTTTATAAAGAGATGCAAAGACTTACAATAAACTTTGCCCTAAATTTTCTAGAGGAAAAGGATAAGGTCTATGATTTAGGTTGCTCAACAGCATCAACACTTATTGAACTAGCTAAACATTCACCAAACTCTTTAGATCTTTATGGAATTGATAATTCAGAAGCTATGCTAAATCGTGCACGAAAAAAGTGTAAAGCTTTTGGTGTAGATATTAATCTTATAAACGATGATTTGCATAACATTTCATATGATAATGCAAAACTAATCATTTCAAATTATACTTTACAATTTATACGCCCTCTTCAAAGAGAAAAATTAGTAAAAAAAATCTATAATAACCTACAAAATGATGGAGTTTTTATTTTTTGTGAAAAAGTTATCTCATCAAATAAAATTCTTGATAAACAGTATATTGATGAGTATTACGAATTTAAAAAAACTCAAGGCTATAGTGAGTTTGAAATTGCTCAAAAAAGAGAAGCTTTAGAGAATGTTTTAATACCTTATACTGAAGAAGAAAATAAAAAAATGATACTTGATGCAGGTTTTTCTCACTGTGAGACACTTTTTAAGTGGGTAAACTTTGCAACATTTATTGCAATAAAAAAATAGATTATAAAAAGGATTTATACAGATGTTAGAAGTTGGACAAACTGCACCAAGTTTTTGTGCACCAAACCAAGATGATATTGAAATTTGTTCAAGAGACCTTACAGGTAAATGGATTGTTTTATATTTTTATCCAAAAGATTTAACTCCTGGATGTACAAATCAAGCTTGTGATTTTACAGCTGCAGAAGCTGAATTTGATGATTTAGATGCAATTATTCTTGGAGTTAGTCCAGATGATACAGCTAAACATAGAAAATTCATAGAGAAAAAAGAGTTAACAATTACTCTTTTATCTGATGAAGATAAAAAAATGTGTGAAGATTATAAAGTATGGCAACTTAAAAAATTTATGGGTAAAGAGTATATGGGAGTTGTAAGAACTACTTTTATTATTAACCCTGAAGGAAAAATTGCTGCAATCTGGGATAAAGTAAATGTAAGAAAAAAGAAAACTGTAAAAGGTGAAAAAATAGAGATCTTACATGCAAATGAAGTAAAAGAAAAACTTCAAGAACTACAATCAAACTAAGGAATAAAATGAAATTATCTACAAAAAGTTTAATAACTATATTCGCAACAACACTTCTTGCACAAGGATTAAGTGCAGACACTACTCTTTGTTATAAAAATGATTGGAAATCTCCATCAACTATTGAGACAGTAAAACTTGATGGTGGAGAGTGTAAAGGGAACTTCTCTTTTAAAGAGATGATCAAAAAAGGTTGGAATTTAAAAGATATTAAAATTACAAAAGGTAAAGAAGGGCTTAACTATACATATCTTCTAACAGATGAAGAAGTTATAAAAGTAGATAACTCTGATTTTATGGATAATAAATATACAAAACTTTCATATAAACCAATGGCAGCAAGATTACAAAATGTATCAGGAGATACAGCAATTATTGCAGTTGGTAATTTAAGAGTAGGTCAAAGTGCAGTAATTCAACACAACTATGAAAATAGAAAAAGTCTTTTAGTTGCAAATGCTTATGTTATAGATTCAAATTCATCAAGTTCTACATTGAAACTTGCACCTTTTTTAGATTTAAAGCAGAATGCTATTCCAACATCTAATAGAAAAGCTGAAAATGGTGATATTGTTATTTTAAACTATTTATATGATACATCTTTAATAATTGCTCCATCACAAGATGCCTTTTCTGCAACAAGAGCAAAATATAGAGACAATAACTTTTTGCATTCAGATCTTTTTGGTGCAAAATTAAAATATGAAGGAGAGCCTCTACCTTCTAAACAAACTATTCAAGACTATGCAATTTCTCAAAATATTGGAACAATTTTCTTTATCATTAAAAGTAAAGTATATATTGTAGATACAAAGACTTTTGCTGTTTTAGACACAGACTCAATTTCATACAATTTTGTAGAAGATGAAAGAATGCCATTTTATACAAGAGTAGAAAAAATTGAAAAAAATGCATTTAAATCAGCACTAGAATACAAAAGTTGGTTTTCATTCTTAGATACTTTTTTTGGTGATGATAAAAGAAGTGAAGAAGAACAACTTTTAGAAGATCATATTAAAGCAGGTGAACTATCTGTAAAAGGTGATATTTACAATAACTATTATGAAACACTATTAGGTCTAAAAAAATGATTGAACAAGAACATTTAGATTATATAGCTTCTATAGTTGGAAGTGAAAATGTAAAGAGTGATAAAGCTCATAAAATTGCATATTGTTATGATGCAACAAGAGAAAGATTTGAACCTGATGCAGTAGTTTTTCCAAGAGATGAAGAAGATATATCAAAAATATTAAAATTTTGTAATGAAAATAAAATAATAATTGTTCCAAGAGGAGCGGGTTCATGCTTTACAGGGGGAGCATTACCTTCTCATGGAGGTATTATATTAAGTCTAGAAAGACATATGAATAAATTAATTGAAATTGATATGGAAAATATGCTTGGAGTAGTTCAACCAGGACTTATTAATATGCAGTTTCAAAAAGCAGTTGAAGAGGTAGGATTATTTTATCCTCCAGACCCAGCTAGTGAAGAGTATTGTACATTAGGTGGAAACGTTGCTGAAAATGCAGGTGGAATGAGAGCAGCTAAATATGGTATTACTAAAGACTTCGTTGTAGCATTAAGAGCTGTTTTACCAAATGGTGAAATAATTACTTGTGGTAAAAAAACAATTAAAGACGTTGCTGGATACAATACAGCAGGTATTTTAATTGGGTCAGAAGGTACTCTAGCAATAATTACAGAAATCACTCTAAAACTAATTCCAAAACCAAAATTTAAACAAACATATATGGGTGTTTTTCCCGATGTAACAAAAGCAATGAATGCAGTGTTTAAATCACTTGCAGCAGGAGCAAATCCAGTTGCAATGGAATTCTTAGATGCTCTAGTAATTGATGCTTTAAAACAAAAATTTCCTGATATTCAATTGCCACAAGATGCAGGTGGAATTTTAGTTGGAGATGTTGATGGAAACTCAGAAGCAGAAATTGAAGCTCAATTAACAATGCTAAAAGAATCATTTGAAAAGAATGGTTCAAATGGATTTATTGTAGCTTCAAATGAAGAAGATGCAAAAAAACTATGGTTTGCAAGAAAAAATGCAAGTCCTGCAACAATGGTTTATGGAACAAAAAAACTAAATGAAGATATCTCAGTTCCAAGATCTAAACTTCCAGAAGCACTAGAAGAGATCTATAAAATTGCTGATAAATATGGATTAAAAGCTCCTTGTTTTGGACATTCAGGAGATGGAAATATTCATGTTAATGTAATGGTAAAAGATAAAACAAATGAAAAAGAGATGGAAGATGGACATAAAGCTATTGAAGAAATATTCCAATTAGTTTGTGATATGGGTGGAACTCTATCAGGTGAGCATGGAATAGGATTATCAAAAGCACCATTTATGGACATTGCATTTAATAATGCAGAAATAGAACTTTTCAAAAGTATTAAAAAAGCATTTGATCCAAATAATATTCTAAATCCTTTTAAAATGGGGTTGTAAAAAAAGAGAAATAAAATGGAAGAACCAGAAATTGTAAAGAATCCTATTAAGACTTTACTAAAAGCATTAGATTCATTCTTTAATGATGATACAACATATTATGCTGCAAGTCTTAGCTTCTTTACAATCTTCTCAATTCTTCCTATAATAGCACTTCTAATCTCTATTATTTCTAGCCTTGAGATAGTTCAACAATACTTAGATATTTTTATAAAATACATCTTTGATGTTCTCAATCCAACACACTCAGAAGCCTTTATCGAAACCTTTAAGAATTATATATCAAACTCAAATAAATTAGGATACATAGGTATTTTATATATGCTATTTGTTTTTATAATGTTTTTTAAAGATTATGAATATATTGTAAATAAAATACATAAAGCAAAAAGAAAACCACTTTTAACATCTTTCTTTTTCTATCTATTTTTTTTAGTAACACTTCCTTTAATGTTAGCCGCGTTAAATATAGCATTATCATTTTACAATAACAGTATCTTTAACTACATAATAACCTTTCTTTTTGCATGGCTGATATTTTTTGGATTGTTTAAATTAAGTGTAAATAAAGCTATTAATACAAAAGCAGCACTGATATCATCTTTATTTACCCTAGTAACTTTAGCAATAACAAAAAACCTTTTTGTATATTATGTAGTATACAATAAGACATACACAACAATATATGGTTCTTTGGCTATTTTACTATTTTCATTCTTTTGGATTTATATTTCATGGATTATATATCTATATGGTATAAAGATGTGCCATAGATTAAATATACAAGAAGAGATGAATAAGAAAAAAGATAAATAAGTATAATCTCTTTTCCTCCTATATTATTCTATTAATAGTTAATAAAATCTACAAGACCAATTGCCAATAATACACCCATCGAAATATACAGAACTACATCAAAATCAAACATCTTTGTCACTTAATACTCCTTTAGATTATATAGAGAATAATTATATAAAAACAATGACTCAATAGTGTCTCATTTTAATAAAACTTCTAAAAGAATAAAGATAAAATTTTTGAATAAATTATTTATTAAAAAGATAAAATGTGAATATGGTGCCCACAACAAGAGTTGAACTTGTAACCTTTCCCTTACCATGGGACTGCTCTACCATTGGAGCTATGCAGGCATTTTCATTTATAAATAGGCTAAAAAAAAAGCTTACCGTTAGCAACTTAAAGAAGTTGATAAAGATAAGCTTTAGTAAAAACTCAGAGCTGG
>CANLWY010000014.1 GCA_947494995.1 uncultured Campylobacterales bacterium
AATACGGGAAGTACAAATATTTCAAGTGCATCAATGACAGCTTCAGAAGCAGAAGCATTAACATATGATGTAACAGGTAATGATACAATCACGTCATTAACTATCAATGGTTCAGCTACAGATTTACAGACAACAGCAATTGCAGCTGATGTAAGTGCAGGTGATGTTGGCAGTGTTGATATTTTAGGAACAGGTGTTTCGGATACAGTAAGTATAGATATTGATAAGTTATCAAGTTTTAATACTATTAATGGAAATGGTGGTTCAGATACTTTAGATATAACTTCTACTGGAACATTAACTGATTTAGACTTTTCAAATATTAGTAATTTTGAGACACTTGATTTAACAGGTGGTGCTGATAATATCACTTTAGGTGAAGAAGCTGTAGGTGCAGGATTCGCATCAGATGTAAATGGACAAGGTGGAAATGATAGTTTTGTTCTAGATTTTACAAATCTATCTTTTAATGATGACTCATTGCAGTTTGATATTGATGGTGGAACAGGAAGTAATGATGTTTCAATTACGGATGCAAGTGTATTATTAGGTTCAGAAGAACAGTTTGGTAATAATAGTACATTTACTAATATAAATTCACTTGATTTAAGTGGTTTAGATTTTGGTGCAACTTCTGATGCGCTTGAGTTTACATTAAGTGATTCTTTACTTGATGCATGGAATGGTGCAGATACAAACTTTACTTTAAAACTATTATCAACAGATGCTGAGCATATTAAGTTTACAGATTCAGGTGCAACAGTCTATGAAGGTACTGGTGCAGGAGATAGTGGTACAGCAGTTACAGAAGGTACTTTTGATCTAGGTACTACACAATTAACAATTGATTTTACGGATGTGCCTTAATGAATAAACAATTTAATAAATTGATAAAAGCAAGAAACGGTTTTTGTCTATATAATAAGAACGACCATTATATTGGTCGTTCAATAGAAAATTATGGTGAGTTTTCAGAACTTGAAGCAAAAATGTTTAAACAAATATGTAAACAAAATGATACCGTAATTGAAGTAGGTGCAAATATAGGGGCTCATACTCAACTTTTTTCAAGACTTGTGGGAGAAAAGGGAAAAGTATTAGCTTTTGAACCTCAAAGAATTATTTTTCAAACTCTTAATGCAAATATAGCAATAAACTCAATGACAAATGTTTTTACATATCAAAAAGCTTTAGGTTCTAAAAAAGGTGAACTTTTTTTACCTCCTATTGATTATTCAAAAAATGGAAATTTTGGTGGAATATCTGTAGATAAAGCTTCAAAAGGTGAAAGAATAGAACTAGTGACTTTAGATAGTTTTATAGAAGATATAGAAAGATTAAAGTTTATCAAAATTGATGTTGAAGGAATGGAAAGTGAAGTTATAAAAGGGGCTAAAAAAGTAATAAAAAAATTTAAACCTCTTTTATATATTGAAAATGACAGACAAGAGAAATCAAAAGAACTTATAGAGCTTATTTGGTCTCTTGATTATAAAATTTATTGGCATATGCCAAGACTTTTTAATGAAGATAACTATTATAAAAAAGAAGAGAATATTTTTGGAAATATTGTTTCTGTAAATATGCTATGTATTCCAAAAGATTTAGACATAAAAGTAGAGAAAATGCATAAAATTATAGATTCAGATTTTCATCCAATGAGAAAGGATAAAAATGACGCAAAATAATATAAAAGAGTTATTTAAAAAAGCTTATGAATATTATGAAAAAAAAGAGTTTAAAAAAGCTAAAGAGACTTATGGAAATATATTAGAAATAGATGAAGAAAATATTGAAGCCTTAGCAAACCTTGGTGTTGTTTTAAAGGCTCTTGGAGAAAAAGAAAAAGCTTATAAATATTATTTAAAAGCTATAAATTTGAATCCAAAATATACTTTTGCTTACAATAATTTAGGAAATTTATTAAAAGATACAGGCAATTATAAAGAAGCTATAAAAGTATATAGTGATGCAATTAAACTTGAGCCTAAAAACTATCATGCATATAATAATCTTGGAATGGTATATGAAAAATTAAAAGATGATAACAGAGCAATACAAGCATATAAAGAAGCAGTAAGAGTAAATCCAAAGTTTTCTAAAGCTGTAAATAATATAGGTGTTATATTATATAAACAGAAGAAATATGAAGAATCAATAGAGATATTTAAAATAGCTCTTAAAATTGATCCAAAATATTATGAACTTTATAGTAATATTGGAGCTTGTTATAATAAACTAAAAAAATATGATGAAGCAATTGAGTCTTTAAATATAGCTATTGAAAAACAACCTAGAAATAGTGGTTCATATACAAACCTTGGAAATGTATACAATAAATTATACGATTACAGAAAAGCAGTAAAACTACATGAAAAATCAATAGAATTAGATCCAAATGGTTCAAATGCTTACTCTAATGTAGGAACCTCTTATAAATATTTAGGACAAGTAAAAAAATCTATAGATTCGTATAAAAAAGCAATTGAACTAGATCAAAACTTTGTTAATGCACATTTTGATTTATCAACTATGTATCTTGCCAAAGGTGAATTTGATAAAGGTTGGGAAGAGTATGAGTGGAGGTTTAAAAAAGAAGAGATGCTACCTCATATTATTAAAAATAAAGATATTTTTTCTAAACCTATGTTTGATGGAACTCAAGAGTTAGAAAATAAAACTATCTTACTTCATTCAGAACAAGGTTTTGGAGACTCAATTCAGTTTATAAGGTTTTTACCTCAATTTAAAAAGAAATTTCCTTGCAATATTGCTGTTAAGTGTAGAGATGAGTTAAAAGAACTTTTTAAATCTGTAGAAGAGATTGATATCTTGACTCATAGAAATGAAGCAACTCCAGATTTTGATTACCATCTACCTATTATGAGTATGCCTAAACTTTTAGGAATGAAAACTATAAAAGATTTACCTAAACAAAATCCATATTTAAATATTAATGAAGATGAAGAGTTTAAGATTGAGTCAAAAAAAGGGCATTTGAATATTGGTATTTGTTGGTCTGCCTCTGTTACAGGAGAGAGTTATGAAGGGAAAGTGTTCTCTTTAGAGTATTTTAAACCATTAATTGAAAATGATAAAATTACAGTCTATTCTTTACAAGTAGGTCCTGAGAATGATGATATCAAAAAATTAGGACTTGAAGAGAAAGTAATTGATTGGACAGATAAATTAACAGACTTTTCAAAAACAGCTTCAATGATGAAAGAGTTAGATTTAGTTATTTCTTCAGATACATCAGTTGCTCACTTAGCAGGAGCACTTAATATTCCTGTTTGGATTCCTTTACAGAAAATTCCAGATTGGAGATGGCAAAATAAAGGTGAAAAATCAGCTTGGTATCCTAGTGCAAAACTTTTTAGACAAAAGAGTGCAAGACAGTGGGATAGCGTATTTCAGTCTATTTATGATAAAATTTTTAGTAATTATAAAATAAAGATAAAATAGATTGGGAAATTAATTGGAAGAATTATTACGTAGTGAAGAGAAATTTGATTTAAAAGAACAAAAACAAAGAGAAGATTTTCCTTTATTATATTCACTAAAATATGTACTAGATTTCTATTTTGGTGATATTTCAATTGAAACTATTTTAAATCTTTCTGCTACATCAAGTAAAGGCTTTACATCTGAAATAGCAATTGATGTAGCAAATGAAGTTGGTCTTACAGCAATAGAACGTAAGATTGATGCTTCAGAAATTCCTTCACATTTTTTCCCTTGCATAGTTATTGATAAAAACGACAAACCTTATGTATATATAAAAAAAGATAGGGATATTTATCTGTATGACCCCGTTACAAAAGAACAGCTAAAAGAAAATCCAAGTTTCTTGAAGCACTTTAAAAAAGCACTTTTAGTTTTTAGGGATCCTAAAAAAGAGAAAATTCTTGATGAAACAAGATCAAAGTCATGGTTTTGGAATCCTGTAAAAACTTTTTGGCGTTCATATATTGAAATTGGATTTTTGACTATATTTATAAATATTTTTGCACTTGCAGTACCTTTATTTACCATGAGTGTATATGATAGAGTTGTACCTAATAATGCAACGGAAACTCTTTTTGTATTAGCCTCTGGTGTTATTATTATTTTGCTTTTTGATATATATTTTAAAAGTGTACGTAATCATATTATAGAAAAAGTTGGGAAGAAACTAGGAGTTTATCTAGAAGAAGAGCTAATGAAAAGAATGCTAAATATTAAGTCAGAGTATGACAATATGCTAGTTGGTTCAAAAGCAAATCTTTTTAGAGAACTTCATCAAATAAGAGATTTCTTTGCAACAAAATCAATTATACAAGTAATAGATTTACCCTTCTTCTTTATAGCTATTTTTGTTATTTTTATTATTTCACCTGCTGTTGCTGCTGTTCCTTTAATCGTAGCAATATTTATTGTTATTTTTAATGTAATTATGCAAATACCAATTGCGAATCTTAGTAAAAAAAATATAGAGAATGTACAAAGTAAAAACTCTTATTTAGTAGAGACAATACAAGGAAGTGAGATAATAAAACTATCTAATGCTTCTTCAACAAAACTATTTAATTGGCGTAATTTAGTTGCCGTTACGGATTCAATAGCACAGAAAATTCAGTCTTTAAACGTATTTTCAATGAACTTATCTCAAACTGTAGTTCAGTTTGTAACTATGGCTGTAATTGTTGTAGGTGTATTTGAAATAGCTGATAAAAATTTAACTGTAGGTGGTCTTATAGCTGTAACTATTCTTTCAAGTAGAGCAATGGTTCCAGTAATACAAACTTCTATGATGGTAATTAGATTTAAAGAGATAAAAGAGTCTTTAAATAATATAAATGAGTTCTGGCATTTACCTTTAGAAAATGAAAAGAATGTAGAAATAGGTATTGGAAAATTAAAAGGTGAAATAGAATTTAATGATGTTGGATTCTTCTATAAAGGAAGTAAATATCCATCTTTAGAAAATTGTAATTTAAAAATAAAACCAGGTGAAAAAATAGGAATAATTGGACAAACAGGTGCTGGTAAAACTACTTTTTTAAGACTTTTAACTGGTCTTGATTCTACAACTAGTGGAAGTATCTATTTAGATGGACATGAAATATCAACAATTCATCCTGTAGAAGTACGTCAAAATGTAGGAGTAATGCCACAAGAACCTTTCCTTTTTTCAGGTTCATTAAAAGAGAATATTGAGTTGTCAAATCCTATTTCTAAAGAGAAAATGATGGCTCTTATAAAACTAACAGGACTTGAAGAGTTTGTTAAAAAATCTGGACAAGGAGATGGTCTTCAAGTTGGAGAGAGAGGAAGTAATCTTTCTGTAGGACAAAGACATTTAGTTGCACTTGCAAGAGCAATTCTAAATGATCCTCCAATTGTAGTACTTGATGAACCAACTACAGGTCTTGATGTGGGATTAGAAAAAACACTTATTAGTCATGTAAAACAGGTTTTAAATGATAAAACACTTATTGTTATTACTCATAGGTTTGCTGCTTTAGAACTTGTAGATAGAGTAGTTGTATTAAACAATGGAAAAATTGTAGCAGATGGGCCAAAAGATAAAGTTCTTGCTGCACTTCAACAAAAAAGGTAAAAGTGTGAGTAATAGATTATTTGAAGAAACAAAATGGAATTATTATGTATCAGTAGTTCCTATTATGCTATTTTTTATTGCTTTTATTTCTTGGTCATCTTTTAGTGAAATTGATGAAGTAGTACGTGGAACAGGAAAAGTAGTACCTTCTGGGCAAACAAAGGTTTTACAAAATCTTGAAGGTGGTATTGTTGCAGATATAAAAGTACAAGAGGGAGATAAGGTTGCAAAAGGTGAGATAATATACACCTTGTCTAATGCATTTTTTAAAGCTGATTCAAGGTCAAAAGAGATAGATTTATTAGCTTTTAAAGCAAGTGCAATAAGACTAGAAGCTTCAATTGATGAAAAACAGAATATATCTTTTCCTAAAGAATTAGAGACAAAAATTCCTGATATTATAAACAATGAAAAAAGAATTTTCCAAGAAGATTTGTACAATAGAAGAACAAAAATTGATATTGCAAAGGATCAATTAAATCAAAAAAAATATAAGTTAAAAGAAGCTCAAACAAAGTTTGATAATTTAAGCTTAGAATTAAACCTTGCACAAGCAAATATGAAGATTTTAGAGTCTTTATATAAGAAAAAAGTAGTCTCTAAAAAAGAGTATATAGGGGAGCTTTCAAAGAAGCAGAATATTGTTACAAAACTATCAGAAACAAGAAATTCTATTCCTATTATAAAAGAAGAAATACAAGAAGCTAGAAAAAAAATACAAACAGTAAAATCTGATATAAGAACTAAACACCTACAAAAATACTCAACATTAAAAGCAGAAATTAATAAATTAATTGAAAAAAATAAAGCAAATTCAGATAGAGAACTTAGAAAAGATGTAGTCTCACCTGTAAATGGAATTATTAATAAATTATATTTCTATACTGTTGGCGGAATTGTAAAAGCTGGAGATAAAATGGCAGAGATTACTCCTCTTGAAGATTCTTTAACTATAGAAGCTAAGATTAATACCTCTGATAGAGCTTTAATTTGGGCTGGTCAAGATGTTTCAGTAGAAATAACAGCTTATGATTTTTCTAAGTTTGGACTTTTAGATGGAAAGTTAATTTCCATCTCTCCTGACTCTTTTGAAGATAGAAATGGCAATGTTTTTTATTTAGTAAAAGTAAAAGCTGATGTAAACCAATTTGCTCCTGATTTACCTATTTTACCAGGAATGGTTGCAAATATAAATATACTTACAGGAAAAAAGACAATTTTACAATATATTATCAAACCTCTTAAAAATATAGGTAAAAATGCCCTTGTAGAAAAGTAAAGATAATAAAAATATAGTTTATTTTATATTTTTATGTTATTTTTAGTCTTTTAAAAGCTCTTTTTCTATAATATATAGTCTTTAAGTAACAACTATATCGAGGGTCTGAATGTTTAGCTTCTTTAAATTTATACAAAAAACACTAAAAGGTTTACAAGCGAAAAAGGGCTTATGGTTTACAATCCTTGGTCTTCTTTCAATATCAGGTATTTTTCTATCTCTTTATATTCTTATGAATATGACTAAAAGCTCTTCTCAAGAAGTATATGAAAACATCTCAACAAACTATAATAAAAATTATAAAAATCGTGTACTAAAAAAGGAAGAGACTTTAAAGAAACTTCTTATAATGGTAGAAAAGAATGAATCCTTTATTGAAAGTGTAGAGAATAATGCTTTACAATCAGTAAATAACACTATAGCTAATTACAATGAAAGTTTTAGAAAAACTGGTTTTGAAACACTGAAGTTAAACTTTTATCCAGTTATAAATCAAGTAAATCAATATAGAAACAGTATAAACTCAGTAATCTCTTCAAAGGTTAAAGCTTATGGGATAGAAGTTTTACCTGAAGGGATCTTTTTTGTTTATGTTGAACCTATTATAAAAGATGATACTTTAATAGGTATTTTAGAGATTCAAGAAGAAGTACATGATTTCAAGGCAGAATATATAAAAGATGATATTATCTTTTTATTTTTACTTGAAGAAAGAATGTTAAATAAATTATCTATAAAAGCACGTAATGGTAAATATAGAGAAGTCGTTGATCAAGTACATGTAGAAGAGTTAAAATATGATGGACAGTTTTTTGCAAAGATTATAGAGTCTGGTAAAGATGAATATAGAAATATGCTAGAAGTGGGTTATTCTGTTGATGATACATATTTTAGAGCTGCACAAAAAGTTTCAGATATAAATGGAAATATTATTGGAGTTGTAGTTTTAGGTGAAACTGTTGATGGAAGTGGCGCCTTTGTAAATATTGTTGATAAAATGACAAAAACTGTAACAACAGTTGCTCTTGGCTTAGTAATCTCAATTTTACTATTCATGTTCTAAAGGTAGTTAATGAGACGAATAAAAATATTAAAAATATATTTTATTGTAATACTATTTATTCTTTTTTTAGTATTTACAAATATTAATTTAATCACTACTTTCTTTATGGCAACTATTACATTTAATGTTGCTATTTTAACGATGTTTGCTATTGGATTATTGATACTTTATCAAGCAGCAATAAAACTTACTATGCTTTCTGGAACTTTTGGTATTTTAGCTTATAAAAGAGGACAAGCCTTAGAGTTTTATTTACAAGGTATTACAGGTATTTTCCCTGCAACAATTGCACATATGTTTAATAAAAGAGCTAAAAAAGGGGTTTTATATTTTACAGCAAGTGA
Organism: uncultured Campylobacterales bacterium; assembly: GCA_947494995.1. Lineage (GTDB taxonomy): Bacteria > Campylobacterota > Campylobacteria > Campylobacterales > Arcobacteraceae > Halarcobacter. The sequence goes on from CANLWY010000014.1 coordinate 8,289, forward strand.
AGCAAAAGATGTAAGTGAATGGTTAAGTGAGCAGTTCTTTAATCAAAAAGGTTATACAAACTTTTTTGTTGGTACATCTTTAATGTTAGGACTTTTTGGTACCTTTACAGGATTATTAGTTGCAATTGATGAAATGGGAGCTATTATTTTATCTTTTGGTGGAGATGATATTGATATTGGTGAAGTAATGACTAACTTTTCAGGGCCATTAGGTGGAATGTCTGTAGGTTTTGCTTCATCACTTTTTGGAGTTGCCTCTGCAATTATATTAAATGTAATGCAGTATATTCTAACAAGAAATCAAGCAGCTTTTATGAATGATATTGAAGATTGGATGAAAGGTAAAATTATAGAGTCTCAATCTTCAGATGCTATAGAAGAAGCAGCGGGAACAGCATTTGGAACAGGTCAAGTAGCAGCTTCTAATGAAGGCTTAGCTATGAAAGGTGGTTTTCTTGATGTATTTGTTGACACAATGGGTGATTTTACAGATAAACTTGAAAAATCAAATAAGTCATCGGAAGATATTTATAATCTAATTACAGAGAATTTAACTAAGTCAAATAAAGATACTCAAAAAGAGACAGTTCTTTTGGAAAGTGTAGTTAATAATTTACGCGAATTAAATGTTAATCAGTTTTCGAATGCCTCTATGATGGAAGAGTCTTTACAAGAGATTTCAAATATTATTTTAGCAGAGCATAAAACAGTGAAAAAATCTCTGGCTATACAAGAAGAGAATAATAAAATTTTGTTAGAGTTATTAAACTCAATGAATGCTAGATTAGATAAATTAGAATCTAGAAGATAAGAGTAGGTTTTTAATATATGGCAAAAAGATGTGAAGACGAGTTTAACCCTTGGCCATCATTCGTTGATATTTTTTCATCGGTTATTCTTGTAATGCTTCTATTCTTATTAGTAGTTCTTGTAAATTTAGGATATTATGCACAATTTAAGTATAAGGTATCTTACACAGGTTCTATTTCATCAGATGAAATTATTTTAAATAGTAATCCAAAGCCAGTTCAAATTAAAGAAGAGATAATCAAGGAACTTGATTCTTCTGAAGAAGCTCAAACACAAAAACAAGCACAACCAAAAGAGTCTCAAAGTAATGAGACCCAAAATACTCAAAATACTCAATCCGTGGTTAAACTTCAACAAGAAGTAATAAGACTTAGGAAGATTATAGAAGAAAGAACAGTAAAAGCAAAAGAGAAAAAAGAAGCAGTAATTGAGTCTGGTGGTATTGATGTCAAAGATAGAAAAGATGATGAGAATAAATCAAAACAAGCAATTATTGCAAGTGATGAATATTTTGTCGTTACCTTTAAGGGTAATGAAATTTTTATTGATAATGAAATTACAAAAAAACTAAAAGCTTTCTTAAAAAATGTAAAAGAAAAATATGGAAATCATAAGGTAATGATTACTGCCGCAGATGTAAAAGGGCAAGCAAGTGCTACAATTGCAAAACAGATATCACTAGCTAGATCTATAGGTGTAAGAAATTTAATTAGAAAATTTGATTATAAGAAAAAAGATGTACGTGTTGATTTACTTGCTAGTACAAAAATAAAAGAAAAAATCAATGAACAAAATGGTTATTTAGTGATTAGGATAAAAAGATAGTGAATAGAATATTTATAAAAACTTTAATATTATCTTTATTTTTAACTTCAAGTCTATATTCACTTGATGATGACAATAATTTGAATCTGCAAGCTCCAAAAAAACTTAATCAGATTGAGGGTGTACCTGATATTTTAAATGCAGTAAAAAAAGATGAAATAGTAGACACTATCTCATCTTCTACTGACTTACTTACTAAAAATATGCCTGATGATGGAATTGATACTTCAAAATTTACTAGAGTAAAATTAATTGATTCAGTTTTAGAAACTTTATCCCATAGTGATTTGTTAAAATCTTCAAGAGAAAAAGTAATTCAGTACGAGATAAAAGTTAAGAATGCAATGGCTGATTATTATCCAACAATCAACTTTGAGTATAAATATTCAAGAACAAGAACAACTTCTGCCGATGATGGAGTTAGATTTAAATATTACAATGATAAGACTTACAAGTTAAAATTATTTCAAAATTTATATAATGGTGGTGGAACCGGACATAACTTGGAAAGTGTTATAAAAAGACTTGAAGTAGCAAAAAATCAATATAGAATTACTTTAGATGATGAAATAAAAAAAGCTATTAAAGCTTATTTTGATGTTGTATTTACGAGTCGTGCTGTAATGGTAAATGAACGTAATATGAAGAAGTTAAATAAAATACTTCAAATTGTTACTATTAAGTATGATAATGGGGCTGCATCAATTGGTGATTTAACATCAATTAAAGCAAATGTTGCAAACTCTATGACAAAACTTGTGAAAGTACAATCAAAATTTATTGAGGCTTTAAGATATTATGAATATATAGTTGGAATCGATTTTGAAAATACACTGCCTTTTGAAAAGAATTTTGATGTAACGATTGGTGAGTTTGAAGAGTTATATAAAAGGGCTTTAGAAAGAAATAGGGATTTAATTAACTATTATAAAACAATAGAAGTAGAAAAATTTAATCAAAAAAGTGCGCAGTCTGCATTTAAGCCAAAATTAGATTTTGAATTATCTTATGAAAAAACTTTAGATGCTGAAGATTTAGAGGAAGAAGAAACAGATATAAAAGGACAAGTTAAATTAACGTATAACCTTTTTAATGGCGGAAAAGACAAAAATAAAGTACTAGAAAAAAGTAGTGCTATTAGAGATTTAAAATATAGATTATCAGAAGAAAAAAGAAAATTGAAATGGAATCTATCTAAAATCCATACTTCTATAACTTCTGTAAGTAAAGCTCTAACAAGCACTATTACAGAAATAAAATCATCAAGAAAAATGGTTAGTGCTTATTGGGATGCTTTTAAATTAGGTGAACAAGATTTAAATACCTTACTACAAGGTCAAAGACAGTTGAATACTGCTGAGAGTGAACTTGTAAATTATGAAAAGAGTCATGTGAATGACTTCTTTAATATCTTAGAACTTACAGGTGATTTATCATCATTTTTTGATGTTGATCCTGAAAATCCAAAATTTATTGATTTTTCAAAAAGTGATTATAAAAAGACAGTAATAGCCAAAGATGGAGAAAAAATCTCTTTAGATAAGAAAGATAAGCCGAAAAAAGATAAAAAAGAAGATGTTTTAAAAGAAGAAGTTAAAGATGAACCAAAAGAGATACCTCTTCCTAAACCATCAATAGATGAAAATATTAATAAGTTTTTAGAAGAGTTTAAAAATTTTGATGATGAAAGCTATATGATTGAAATAAGTAGTTTTGGAAATATTTATGAATCATTTAACTTTATAAAAGAGAATAATTTTGATAGAAACTCTTTTTCTTTTGATGTTTTAAATAAATTAAAAATAGAGACAAGAGTTGCACATAATAATTTTTCTACAGAAGATAAAGCAAAAGAGTATTTAAAGGCTTTAGAACTAAAAGAGTTAGGTAAGAATTATAAAATTAAAAAAGTAAAAGATATAAAAGATTTATATGAAAAATATAAAAATGGTTTAAAATTAAAACCTCAAAAAGCAAAAGTAAAAATAAAAACAAAAGTAAAAGTTATTGAGAAGGTAAGGCAAGCAGTTTTAAAAGAAGAGTTTTTACCTAATGAAGAGTTTAAAAATCTATTTTTATCATCAAATTCAAATAGTTTTACAATAAATATATCAACATTTGCAAATATAGATAATTTAAAAGACTTCATAGATAAAAATGATATCTATAAAGATTCTTTCTTTTTTAAATATGGAAATAATGGAGAGTTAATTAAATTAGTAAATGGTGTATTTGATAATTATAAAAGTGTACAAGAAAGGTTAAATTTATTAACTTCAGAAAATAAAGATCTTTTTCCTGTTGTTGAAAAAATTGCATTAGTAAAAAAGTTATATGAAGAGAATCTTGAATTAAATACAAAAGTAGAAGAACCTATTACATATGAATATATTAATCTTTCAAAAGAAGAACAAAAGAAATATCCTATAAAGAAAGATGTTAAAAAAGAGAAAAAAATTGAATCAATAGAAAAAGCATCTTTAGACTTACAAAATGAAAAAGAAGAAAAACTTAAAAAAATTAAAGAAGAAATAAAAAAAGCTAGAGAACTTGAAGAAAAAAGAAAGAAAAGAGAAGCAGCAGAAGCAAAAAGACTTGAAAAAATAAAAAAAGAACAATTAGCAAAAGAAGAGACTGAAAGAAAAGTAGAAGAGAAAAGATTAGCTGAAAGAAAAGCAAAAGAAGAAGCCCAAAGAGTTGAACAAAATAGAAAAGCAGCAGAAGCAAAAAGACTTGAGGAAATAAAAAGAGAACAATTAGCAGAAGAGAAAAGACTAGCTGAAATAAAAGTAAAAGAAGAAGCTAATAGAATTGAACAAGAGAGAAAAGTCGCAGAAGCAAAAAAACTTGAAGAAATAAAAAAAATACAACTGGCTAAAAAAGAGGCTGAAAGAAAAGCTATAGAGAAAAGATTAGCAGAAGAGAAAAAATTAGCTGAACTAAAAGAGAAAGAAGTAGCAGAAGTAAAAAAAATACAATTAGCAAAAGAAGAAGCCCAAAGAATTGAACAAGAGAGAAAAGCCGCAGAAGCAAAAAAACTTGAAGAAATAAAAAAAATACAACTGGCTAAAAAAGAGGCTGAAAGAAAAGCTATAGAGAAAAGATTAGCAGAAGAGAAAAAATTAGCTGAACTAAAAGAGAAAGAAGTAGCAGAAGTAAAAAAAATACAATTAGCAAAAGAAGAGGCTAAAAGAAAAGCTAGAGAGATAAGGTTAAATGAAATAAAAGCAAAAGAAGAAGCTAATAGAATTGAACAAGAGAGAAAAGCCGCAGAAGCAAAAAAACTTGAAGAAATAAAAAAAATACAACTGGCTAAAAAAGAGGCTGAAAGAGAAGCTATAGAGAAAAGATTAGCAGAAGAGAGAAAAGCAACAGAAGCAAAAAGACTTGAAGAAATAAGAAAAATACAATTTGCAAAAGAAGAGGCTACGAGAAAAGTTAAAGAGAAAAAATTAACAGAAGAGAAAAGACTAGCTGAAATAAAAGCAAAAGAAGAAGCTAAAATAGTTGAACAAGAGAGAAAAGCAACAGAAGCAAAAAGACTTGAAGAAATAAAAAAAATACAATTGGCAAAAGAAGAGACTGAAAGAAAAGCTAAAGAGAAAAAATTAGCAGAAGAGAAAAGACTAGCTGAAATAAAAGCAAAAGAAGAAGCTAAAATAGTTGAACAAGAGAGAAAAACAATAGAATCTAAACAAGAAATCAAATCTCAAGTAAATATATTTTCTTCAAATAAACCTATAGAAGAGATCGATTTTGCACAAGGTTTAGAAACAGTTAAAAAAAGAGTAGAAATCCCTTATTCTGAGAGACTTGAGATATTTAAAGATAAGTTTTATAAAGCACCAAAAAATAAATATACATTAAAACTTACAAAAATAGAAAGTAATAAAGTAAAATGGTATGCACATCGATTTGGTTTAGATCCAAATTATGTTGTAGTTGTAAAAGAAAATAAAAAAAGTACAATATATTATGGGATTTTTAATAGTATTGAAGAAGCTAAGAAAAAAACTGAGACTTTACATCCATTAATTTATGAATCAAAACCTCCTGTTAAAAGTATAGGAAGTGTTAGATGAAAGAAAGAATAAATAATAAGTTTACAAATCAAAGTTCTAAAAATAGTACAATTATCCTTTTTTTTATTTTTGTTGCATTTATTGTAAGTTCATATTTCTTTTTTCAATCATATAAAAATACTTTAATTAAAAAGGCTTCAGATAATTATGAATTAAACATCAATTATTTGAATGCAAAGTTAGATAGAAATGTATTACGACATGATAAGAGTAGTGTAAAGGAAGATATCAAAAAGCTTATTGATACTAAAATATTTGAGTCTATTATAATTCATAATACTAGATTTATTTTTGATAAAAACTCATTAATAAATGCAAGTAAAGAGTTCAATGATAAATCTTGGAGTTTAGCAGAAGTAATTGTTGATGCAAAATATGGCTATATAAATAAAATTCCAAAAACATCATTATATGAATTTATCCCTTCAAATCAATATGATCCTTCACAAGCGATATCTATACGGTATCAAGTTTATAAAAAAGGTTCTATTAAGAGAGTAATTACAAAATTAGACTTTTCAAATATTGAAGTTTTTGAAGACTCAAATAAGTCAATAAAAAGTTGGATGGATTCTTTTATAGATATAGATACTTCAAATAGAATATATAATTTAAAAGTTGATAATATGGTAGTTGCAACAGTTGTTTATATATTCAATAATAATATTTTGAAAGAGCAGTTGGAGTCTTTTTTAATAAAGCTTCTATTGTTTAATATCATACTTTTTTTACCAATTATTTTTGTCTTAGGTTTTTACCATAAGTATCTTTTTAAAAAATATGTAACTGAACCTGTAACTTATGCTAATCAGTATTTAGACAATATTTTAGAGAATAAGTTTACTACATTAAATAAAAATAAGTTTGAAGGTACAGAAGAGATAAAAGAATTAACTAAGAAGATTACAAAAGTCTCATCAAAAATTGCATCTTTAAAAAACGAATTGAATGTTAATAAAGAGTCTCTTGAATTAAAAGTTTCAACAGATGGTTTAACTGGACTTCCCAATAAAAACATATTTGATTTTGATATAAAAACTATGTTTGTCTCTATGGTTAATGGATATGTTTTTTTAGTAAGGCTTGATAATCTTTCACAAATAAGTAAAAACCATGACTCTGGGTATATTAACAGTTTTATTGAAAGCTATGTTAATATCATTAAAAATATAATATTTAAATATAGTAAAACGGATATGAAATTATATAGATTTTATGGTTCTCAGTTTGCAATTATTGCAAGAAATATAGATGTTAGTCAAGCTAGACAGATGTGTGAAGAAATTATCGAAGAGCTTACAGATAGAATGCCTGATATTTATGATGTTCCAGAAGATTTAGTTCAGATTGGTGGTACTGCATTTGACTTATATGGAAGTTTAGATACTATTTTGAATTCTGCAAATAATGCCTATGAAATATCAAAGAAAAAAGGTGTTAACTCTTACCATATTATAGGTGAAGACGATATTGAGAAAAACTACTCTTTACTTGATAATAGTGTAATAGAAGTAATACAAAAAGCAGAGTTTAGTATTAGTTATGTTTTAGACTCATATCTTTTTGATGATCCTGAAAAATTAGTTATGAATGAAGCCTCTCCTCAATTATATGATCATGACAATAAAAAACTTCAAATAGGGTCTTTTGTATCAGTTGCACAAAAACTTAATATGGCTGATGAATTTGATAAGATAGTTATACAAAAAGTAATTAATGATATAAAACAGAAACAGTTTCAACATGAAGTTGCAATAAACTTATCAATTAGTTCAATTGAGAATGATGAATTTATGCAGTGGTTATCAAATATATTAAAAGAGAATGAATCAATTCTTAAAAACATTGTATTTAGTATTACTTCTTATACGGCATATTTACATAAAAACTCTTTTGCAAAGTTTATTGAAGATATTCATAAGATAGGTTCTAAAGTACTTTTAAAGAGATATAAAACGGATGAATATCCATTGACTCAATTGGAATTTTTAGATTTAGATTATATAAGAATGAACCAAGATTATACAACAAACTTTACAAATGATATTGTAAAAAAACATAAAGTTAAAAATGTATTGATCTTTGCAGAATTAAATGATATAAATGTTATTGCAGATAGTGTTAAACTTGATGCAGATTATGATTTATTAGAGAGACTTGGAACATATGCAACAAGTAGATAGGATATTATAGAATGTTAAAATATATTTTTTTAATAAGTTTACTTATTTTTACAGGGTGTTCGACAAAAATTTCTTCTCTTGATGGTGAAATAATAAAAGAAAGAAATATAAAAGAAGAGAGTTTTACCACAAGAACTTACACAAATATATCTAAAGATGCTATTTTTGAAGCTGCAAAGAAAGTATTTATATTAGCAGGAAAAGAGCAGTTTAGAATTGATTCTTATAGAGATATTTTAATTGTATCAAAAACAAAAATGAATCATTTCCCTTTTATAGCCTTCACAATTGATGATTTTTGGGAATTGACAATCAATGAAAAGAATAATACTTCATATGCAAAGTTAGAATTGTACAGGATTTATGATCATAAAGAAGAAAATGTAGAGTATATTACAAAAGATTCTCATGAGTTATTGTGGGGAAGAATAGAGTATATTTTAGGTTTAAGTGATTCTTGGACTTCTTGTTCAAATTATATAGACTTTAATGATGTTTTATGTGATAGCATAGATATGTATAATCGTAAAGATGCTAAAAAAGAAGATGTCTTAAAAGATATATTGATAGTTGATAGAAAATCAAGTAAGTCTTTAAATGAAATTGATGAAGATATATTAAGAAATGATATAGAATTATCAATTGATGGTATTGAGGAAGATATACTATCAAAAGAGGATAACATAGATTCAAATATAGAAGTTAATGAAGCTGAAAAAGCTTTAGCTGATAGTTTTGATAAAGAGATTGAAGAATTAGATAGAAAAGTTAATAAGAATATTGATGAAACTTTGGATAAAATAGAGAATAATATAGATGATGAAGTAGTTCCTAAACAGGAGTAGATAAGGAGTTTATATGATTAGAAATATAGTTATCATTTCTCTTTTTCTTTCTATTTTAAATGCAACAACATTTAATGAGGCTGTAAAAAATTTAGAAAATAAAAATTATGCTAAAGCTATTGAAGAGTTTACTACTCTTGCTTTAGAAGATAATGCTCTCGCACAATATAATCTAGGAATAATTAATTATAAAGGCTTGGGTATACCTATTAATCACCAATTAGCTTTCTTTTGGTATCAACAAGCTGCAAAAAAAGGAAATCAACAAGCCCAAAATAACCTTGCTCATATGTATTTTATGGGAGAAGGAGTAAATAAAGATTTACAAAAATCAAAATACTGGTATGAACAGTCTGCACTTCAAGGTTTTGCTTTAGCACAATTAAATGTTGCAATGCAATATGAAAGAAGTCCTAAAAAAGAAAATCTTGAAAAAGCTTTTTACTGGTATGAAAAAGCTGCAATGCAAGGTGTAATAATTGCTCAAAATAATTTAGCTTCAATGTATTATTTTGGAAAAGGCGTAAAAAAAGATTTATATAAAGCTTTCTATTGGTATCAAAAATCAGCAAATGCAAATAATCCTGTTGCACAATTAAATTTAGGGGTCATGTATCTAATTGGAGATAGTGCAGTAAAAAAGGATTATGAAGAAGCTATTTTTTGGTTAGAAAAATCAGCAAATGCAAATAATAAAACAGCTTTGTTAAAACTTGCTGATATATATAGAGAAGGTAATATAACAGATGTGAATTATAAAAAAGCATTTGACTTATATATGAAAGCCTCAAATCATAATAGTTCAAAAGCGATGTATTATGTAGGATTCTTTTACTTTGAAGGCTTAGGGGTGATAAAAAATGAAGGAAGAGCAAAAGTATGGATGAAAAAAGCAGAAGCTTTGGGACATAAAAGAGCAAGAAATTTTTTAGAACTTAAGGGATTAAAATAAGATTTTTAAGAAAAAATCAATAAAGTTTTATATATAATCTTATCTTCATTTGACCCCGTCGTCTAGTGGCCAAGGACGTCAGGATTTCCTCCTGAAAACGTGTGTTCGAATCGCACTGGGGTCGCCAATAACAAAATATAATCTTTTTATCATACAAAAATTATCTTTTTAATGTATAATTATCAGTTAAATTATTATTTAGTTTAATTATATTAGAATTTCTTAAAGGTTGATTGTGAAAAACTTATTAATTGTAGATAATTCAAGTGTTGTTCCTAATATTTTATCTGATTTCTTTTCAGAAACTAATGAATTTAAAATCCATACCGCAAAAAGCTTTCAAGAGGCAAAAGAATTAATAAAAAATTGTAAATTTTTTGCTTCAATTTCAAATATAGTTTTACCTGATGCTTTAAACGGAGAGCTCCTTGGTTTGTTACATGAAGAAAATATACCAACTGTAGTTTTAACCTCTTCACTTGATGCAGAGTCAATTAAAAATATGAGAAAAGCTAATGTAACAGACTATATATCAAAGGATTCTATTCATGAATTAAAATCTGCTTGTACTTTGATTAATTTGTTAACTTATACTAAAGAACTAGAAATCCTTGTTGTTGATGATTCAGAAATAATAAGAAATCAATTAGAAGATAAACTTAAAACATTACTATTTAAAGTGCATACTGCAAGAAGTGGTTTCGAAGCTTTGAGTATACTTGATAAGAATAAAAGTATTCAATTAATTATAACTGATTATCATATGGAAGAGATGGATGGACTTGAACTAATTAAAAAAGTTAGAAAGAATGAAATCTATTCAGATACTCCTATTATAATAATGACAACTGAAAATAATAATGAATTAAAAGTAAAGTTTTATAAATCAGGAGCTACTGATTTCCTTATTAAACCTATTTTAGATGAAGAATTAAAAGCTAAGATTGTTGATATATTTATTAAAATGAAACAAATTAACGAAATTAGATATTTTAATAAAACAATTGATGAAAATGTAATTACTTCCTCAACTGATATAAAAGGAGTTATTACAAATGTATCAAAAGCTTTTTGTGAGATTTCAGGATATAAAAAAAGTGAATTAATAGGAAAAACTCATAGAATAGTAAGGCATCCTGATATGCCAAAATCATTATATGAAGAGTTATGGGGCACTATAACAAGTGGAAATACTTGGAAAGGTGAAGTAAAAAACCTAAGAAGTGATGGCAACTATTATTGGGTAAAAGTAATAATAGAACCTAATTTTGATAAGGCTGGGAAAATAATAGGATATACCTCTGTAAGACAAGATATAACAGATAAAAAAAGAATTTATGAGTTATCAATTACAGATGGATTAACTTCTTTATATAATAGAAGATATTTTAATGATATTGCTCAAGAACATATTGAGGATTCAGTAAGAACAAACACGATATTTGCATTTTTAATTTTAGATATTGACAATTTTAAAAAATATAATGATACTTATGGACATCAGATGGGCGATGATGTTTTAATATCAGTTGCAAACTCTTTAAAAGATACTTTCAAAAGAAGTGATGACAAGATTTTTAGACTTGGAGGGGAAGAGTTTGGTGTTTTAATAAGTGCAAAAACAAAAGCTGATATTCTAAAACTTGCTTCAGAGGCAAGAAGTAATATTAAGTTTTTGGGGATTGAACATGAAAAAAATCCACCTTTACAAGTAATAACTGCATCTTTTGGTTTAGTTATTTTAATCTCAAATGAAAATAATTTAAAACTAGATGATATTTATAAATTAGGAGATGATAAACTTTATGAAGCAAAAGATAATGGTAGAAATAGAATCGAATATATAGAGATTTAGAGAAGTATTTTTACTATATTTGCAAGAAGCATTGCTACAAGTACAAAAACTAAAACTTTTTTGATAAAACCTTCACCACCTTTAATTGCATAATGACTACCTATATATGAACCTAAAATATTTGCAAGAGCCATAGGAATAGCAATAGCCCATAAGATTTTACCAGCAAAAAAGAAAGCAAAAAAAGAGCCAACATTTGTTGCAAAGTTTAAAGGTTTTGTAGAAGCTGTAGATATGAGATAATCTAAATGCAAAAACTTTTTCATAGAAATAGTAAGATATGTTCCAGTTCCTGGTCCTAATAGTCCATCATAAAAACCAATTGGTGCAGTAGCTAAAACTATATTTTTTTTTGAAAGTTCAGTTTTCTCTTCTTTTATTTTTGTACTTTTTTTAAAAAGCATTAACATTGCAATGGGAATTGCTATTAAAATTGCCCATTGAATAATCTCATCTGGTAAGAACATTACAAGTTCACTTCCTATATAAGAAGCAATAAGACAAGGAATAATAGCAATTGAGACTACCTTCCAATTAATTTTTTTCTTTGAAGCATATTTTATTGTTGCCATTAATGTTCCAGCAAAACTTGCTGTTTTATTTGTAGCTAATACGATAACAGGAGGTATTCCACTAAAAAGAAGTACTGGCACTTGAATCATTCCACCACCACCAGCAATAGAGTCAATATATCCTGCTATAAAACCTGTAATAATAAATATAATAATCCAATTAATTGTAATATCTTGTAAAAAATCCAAATTAGTATTTCCTTTAATTTATTTTATTATAGGCATCATCTAAACTTCTTGCCGCATTTTCTAATTGTTTTTTCTCTTTGTCATCATATGAGAGTATTAATCTATGAATTACGCCTTGTGAACCTATAATACAAGGTAGACTTAATACAACACCTTTTTTTAATCCATACTCTTCATTTGCTCCTACTGATACAGAAAAAATCTTTCTTTCATCTCTAATTACACATTGAATTAATTTTACTACAGCAACAGCAACTCCAAAGTTTGTATAACCCTTTTTTTCAATTATTTCATAAGCTCGTCTTTTTACTATTTGCATTGAGTTTTCTTTTATGCTTTCAAGATTAACCCCTTTTTCTAAAGGAAACTCATCAAGTTTTATAGAGCCTATTATTGCATTTGACCAAACTGCAAATTCACTATCTCCATGTTCTCCTACAACATGAACATGTACATTTTTTCTATTTACATGTAGTTCTTTCCCTAGTTGGTATCTTAATCTAGAAGTATCCAAAACAGTACCTGAACCAAATATTTTTTTATTTTCTCTTATACTAAAATTTTGAGCAACCCTTGTCAAAATATCCACAGGGTTTGATACTATTAATAATATCGCTTCTGGAGCAACCTTATCTAGCTCTTTTACAATCTCTTTGATAATCAAAGAGTTTCTCTCTAAAAGCTCTAATCTTGTTTCATTTTCTTTTTGCCTTGCTCCAACAGTTATTGCAATGATTAAACAGTTTTCTAAATCTTTATAACTGTTTGTTGCACTGACTTGCATTTCTGATAATAGTGGAATAGTATCATCTATATCCATAGCCTCTGCAATAGCTTTTTTCTTATCTCTATTATAAAGAATGATTTCTTTGCCTATATTTCTTAATACTAAGGCGTTAACAATTGCAGCTCCAACATTTCCAGCTCCAATAACTCCAATCGTTGAGAGGTTTGACATCTTTGACCTTTTTATATTGTATATAATAGTTAAGCGTGACTATATCTAAATATTGATTAAGTAAAAAGATAGTTTTTAATATATGTAATTAATTTGTAGTTTTTTAGATAAAAAATGTTTAAAAACTGATATTAGCAATATTTGGATTGTTTGTTTTTTTCTCTTTTGTTATACTTTCAAAAAATGAAAAGGGAGTACTTAATATGAGCTACATAAGCAATGCAAACTTAGAGAGTGCAGATAAAGAGATATTTGATATCATAGAGAATGAATTAGAGAGACAAACAGACCACCTAGA
>CANLWY010000015.1 GCA_947494995.1 uncultured Campylobacterales bacterium
GGAGTAGGACAAACAGCAACAGTAGTGTTTAGATACAAAGCAGTGGATGATAGTGACAATACATATGACCTTTATGATGGACAAAATGAAGAGAATGAGAGTAGAGAAGGGTTTATGACTCTTATTGTTACAGGAACAAATGACCAACCAATAGTTGAAGATATAACTGTTGTTGGAGATGTCACATCAGAAGATGTAATGGCAGAAACGACTGCAAATGTTCAGTATGATAACGATGGTAAAATAACTGCAGTTTATGAAAGTTATGATGATGGATTAGATGGAGATACAATTGATGATGTTATAACAAAATTTGTTGCTAAACTTGATACTTTAAGTGATAATGATATCAAAGATGAACATATTTATAGAATAACTCCTGAATCAATGCAGTTTATTCCTATTGGTGTTACAGTCTCTATAATTGCTGTGTATGATGACGGGACAAGAATTGTAAATCCTCAAACTCATACAGATATAAACTTTAGTAAACTTGACCATTGGGAGTACTCTATAGAAGGAGATTTCAATTATCTAACTCATACAGAATCAGAAAACATATCTTTTGATTATGTAGGTATTGATGATACAGGAATTTTAACATCATCTTCAGCAAATGGGGAACTCTCTCAATCAGAAGTAAAAACTATTGCTTTAACTATTTTAGGTTCAAATGATCAACCAAGAGTTACAGCTGATAAAGTTTATACTGCATATGAAGCGGATGAGGATAATACTGTTACTTATTCTACAAATCCTGAAGAAACAGTAATAACAAGAACACTACTTGTAAATGATGAGGATAATAGTGATATTCATAAGTTTAATATTGAATCAATCAGTGCAAGTGAAAATGAATCAGGATATGAACTAGTTCAAGTCTCAATAAATGATTATCAAAATAATGGTAACCCTTGGCTTGCAAATCTTGAAATTAAATTACCTACTGGTGTGACTCTAAGCATGATTGATATTACAAGTGTTGTAATTAAAGATGATAATACTTTTGAATTAAAAGGTAACTTTGATGCCTTAGCCCAAAATGATGAACTTGAAATAAGGTTCAAATATTTTGCAGATGATCAAAATGGATTTGATGGGATGGATGGAGTAAATGAAAACTCGATAAGTGAAAGTACTTTAGCTACATTAATAGTAAGAGGTACAAATGATACGCCCGATGTACAAATGTATCAATCCGATACAAGAATGTTTGAAGATTCACCTTTAATTATAGATACAGATCCCGTTACTCCAGGGGTACAAGGGTATCTCACAACTATGGGTTCTTTAAGAGTATTTGATGTAGACCATGATCAAAATACATTTAATAGTACAACAACTTTAAGTGAAAGTACAAATAATATAGGAGAGTTTTTATTAATTGACTTAGGTGGAACCTTAAATCTACTACCTAATGGTGATTGGAATTATTCTGTTGATAATTCAAATCTTCAAATTCAGTCTCTTGGAGTAGGTGAGTATATTGAACAAACATATTTAGTCTCAACAATAGATGGAACAACTACTATGCTTGATCACAGTACTGCAATACCAGATGACACAAAACCAATAGCCATTACAGTAACTATATATGGTACAAACGATTTACCAGTTATTACATCAACTAATCACAATATTACAATAACTGAAAACCAAGTTATTGATGGAACTTATATTGCGGATTCTGTTTTAGTTGACGTTAATGCAAGTGATATTGATGGAGATATATTGACATACACAATTGTAAATGGAAATAATGATCTTTTCTTTAAAATAGACGCATTAACTGGAGAAATATCTTTAACTACAAAAGGTGAAGAACATATTGCAGGTAGTAAAGTAAATGATGATAGTTTTCCTTTAACTATTGAGGTCAGTGATGGAGTTGGTAGCCCAGTAACAACATATGTAACAATTACAGTTGATGATGATTTTGTTGATATTCCAACAATTGAGTTATCTACTAGCCCTCAATCAGATTCAGCTATAGATGGAGATAACTTAACAAATGTTCCAAGACCAACATTTGATTTAGGAAATATTGCAGATGATGCACTTACTATAAAAGTACTTGATTCAGGAAATGTTTTACAAGCACAAGCAGTTAGAACTTCCGCAAGTGGAATTTGGGTTATTGATAATGCAGCAGATGGAGAACTTGTTCTTGTTCAGACACTTGATATTCAAAATAATTTGATTGATACTTGGAGTTTTTTACCAGACAATGATTTATCAGATGGGGCACATACTTTCACAATAGTAGTAGCTGATGATGCCCTAAATGAAGAGTCAACTTCTTTGGCAGTAACTATTGATACAATTCCTCCTGCATTAGATACAAGTAGTCTGCTTACTAATATAAATGAAACTCTTACTAATTTAGATTTAGGACAAGTAACTGGAAGTGACCTTAATGGTCCAGTTACACTTTCTGTTACTGGAGCAGGATTCTCACTGGATCCAAGTGGAAATTTAAAATATACAGGTGAGTTTGATTATGAAGATAATTCTTCTCACACTGCAACTATAACTGCGACAGATGCCGCTGGAAATGTCACTACAGAGAATGTGGTTTTAAATGTAAATAATGTTTATGCAACAGTTACTACAACTACACGAGGTGGACAATATGATCATGATGATTTTTATCATACGAAAGTTGAAAATGATTTAAGAGGTTGGACAGGTCATTATGATTTTCAAGCTGATAATGGCTTAGGCTTTTTTGATGAAGCACATCATTATGCTACGAAATCATATACCTTAACAAATAGTTCAGGTTTAACTGGAACAATAGCATTAGCTTTAAGTGTAGAAAAGTTTACTGCTAATGATTCTTTTAAAATAGAATTGACAGATGGTAGTGGAAATATTATAAAAGTAAATGACTCTCACTTTGGTATACTTAATGCTGATAGTGCGGTTTATGATGTTGATGATACAGACCCTTCGTTAACTACAATTTATAATATTGATTTAACATTTATTGTTCCTTCTGATGAAATAGTGAATGTAAAACTATCTACTCCAACTATTGATTCGTATTTGGTTGATGGAAATTATGCTGAAGTTCAAACTTTTAGTATGAGTGTGGAAACACTTGAACATAAAGTGATTACATTTAATGAAGATGAAGAAATAAATATGGCGACTTTATTAGAACAAGCAAATGATTTCTCAGCAAGTCCAACTTCAATTGATGAAATTGATTTGACAAATGCAGATCATATTCTTTCTAATATCTCTGTAGAGGATGTAATCAGAATGGTAAGTGGAGGAAATACTTTAGATATAAATACAGATGCAGGTGATGTTGTAAAACTTGATTTAAATACTGCTTCTCCAAGTGATCCTTCAAATGGATTATGGGAACATTCGGGGAGTGGTACAAATGAGTATACAAATGCGGAAGCTATAACTGTAGATGGGACTTTTTATACAGAGAACAGTATAAAATTACTTGTAGATGAAACTAAAGTAATTGATTTATAAAAATATAAAAGGGCTTAATTCTATTAAGCCCTTTTATTAAAGAAGTTGGTATCCTATTCCAAAACTGTTACGTATATTTTCTTTGCCAATTTTTTGTCTAAGTCTAGAAAAAAGCGATTTAAAAGCTGATGTTGTTATCTCTTCATCAGCCCATAAATATGCTTCTATATGCTCTTTACTCAAAGTATGGTGTTTATTTACCAATAGAAGTTCTAAAAGTCTAAACTCATTTTTTGTAAGTTGACATAGTTTACCATCAGTTTGAAGAATACTTTTTTCTTTATAATCATAAATATATCCATTATGAAGTTTAATTGTAACTTTCCCATGATTTACCATATGTTTTGCTGTTTGATTTAATGCATAAATTAGATTCTCAACTTTTGTTGGTCGTACAACAAAGTCTATAACTTGGATTTTTATTGCTTCAAATAAGTAAATCTCATCTTTCTTTTTTGAGAGAATTATTATTGGAATAGTAGGGTTTGTTTTTCGGATTTTTTTACAAAAATCAATCCCGTTATTTTCTGAAAGTTCAATATCTGCAACAATAACGTCTGGATGTTCATTTGAAAAAATTTTTAGTGCTTTTTCTGCATTGTCACATTGAATAATTTTATGAAAAAAAAGTTCTAATATTTCAATTTCTTTATTTGTTATATTTTCTTTTTTTGATAAAAATAAAACATTTAATGCTTTTAAAATATCTTTTAGTGAATATCCCATAGTTGACTTTTTAATTTAAATTATTATACATATGTTACAAATTGTTTACAAAAGTATTGTAGTTAAAGCATTCTTAAAGCTTTATATGATAAATTAGATTAATAACAAAAATTGACATTTTTCAAAGGAAAAATTATTTTTTAAACAAAAAAGGCTGCAAAATGAAAACTCTAACAAAACTAAGCATTCCGGCCATTATTGTGCTAGGAATCACTTCTTTACAGGGGACTACGATTAAAGAAGTTGTTGAGCAAACAATGACAAATAATCCAAAAATTATGTCTACAATTAAAAATAATGAGGCATATAGATTATACATTGATGAAGCAAAAGGTGGTTATTACCCAAAACTTGACTTAACTGCTTATATAGGGGCGAAAAAAACAGATAAGGATTATGATTCAAGTACAGGGCTTAATGATACTGATGTAAAAACAGAAGGTGGAAATGTTCAATTAGATTTTGAACAACTAATCTATGACGGTGGATTAACAAGTGGGCAAGTTGATGAAGCACAATTTAGATATAACTCTAATAAACATCTAAATAACGCGATTGTTGATGATATTATCTATGATTCTATTGATTCGTATTTAAATCTTGTAAAGTATAAAAATAGATTAGCGATAGGTCAAGAGAGTATAGGTATTTACAATACATATTTTGAAACAGCAAAAGAGACAGAAGAAATTAGTGGAGAAGCATTACATAAGTCTCAAGTAAATGCAAAGATAAACTACGCCAATAACAAAATCTATCAAGATACTACAAATCATTTAAGAGCTGTAAGTTCATTCAAGAAAAATGTTGGAATAGAACCTGATGGTAAGTCTTGTAGACCAAATCTTGATAACTCTGTAGTACCTGCAACATTAAAAGAGCTTATTGATGATGTTTTAGTAAAGAGTCCAAAGATTTTAGAGCAAGTTGAAAATATTAAAGAACAAAGAGCTATTTTAAATCAAAGTGATTCAAGGTTTTATCCAACAATTAAGTTTAAAGCACAAGGTATTTATGATAAAGATTTACTTGAAAAAGATTTAGAAACTGAAGTTTATAGTGCAAGAATTGAATTAACATATAACATTTTCAATGGAGGTAGTGATAAAGCTTCAAGTATGAGAGAAAAAGTATTTCTTGACGAAGCTCAAAAGACTTTAGATACAGTTACACAAGAAGTAGTTGATGAAACTACAGCGGCATACAACAGTTATGTTTATGCTAAAAAAAGAGAAGAGTCTTTACAAGCTTATATTCAAGATAATACGCAAATTTTATCTTTCTATAAAGATCAATTTGAGGGTGGGACAAGAACTTTTATTGATGTATTAAATATAGAAAGAGATTTAATAAGTGCAAAAGAAGATTTAGCAGATATCCAATATGATATGGATCTTGCTTATTATGAAATCTTTAAAAACTTAGGAACAATAAAAGAAGCAGTATTAAATAGTAATAATGATACTTGTACAAAAGTAGAACCAAAAGTAGAAGAATCTTCTGCCCCAGTTGAAACTACATCTGAAGATGTTCAAAATATGTTAGCAGAAGAAGCAACACCTGCAAATGTTGTTGAAGAGATGAGAGTAGGAACTTATGCAGTATATTTTGTAGCATATAAAAATATTGCAGATACCGAAAAAGCAATTGAAAAGATGAGAGGTGTAATTGGAGACACTTATCAAATAAAAACAGAAGCAGCAAGAGGACTTCAAAGTGGAGTAGTTTATAATCTAGAAACACTTTCCCAAGCAAAAGAGATTAGATCAAAAGCTAGAACAGTTTATTCAGATGCTTATATTAGAAAAATAAAATAAATTTATTTTTTAATTAGGACATCCCTTGGAAGATTTAAATAACGATTTTGAAAATATCGTTGAAAATAGAGAAGTAGATACTCTTTTAGAGTCTCTACTTTTTTTATCTAAGTTTCATAAAAGAGTAGCATCTGCAGAATCTTTAGTTTCTGGACTTGCAATGCATGAGTCTGTAATGACTCCTGCAATGTTTGTAAAGTCTGCAAAAAGAATAGGCCTTATTGCAAAACCAGTAAAACGAAAAATTGAAAAAATTGAAAATATGTCATTACCTGCAGTAGCAATTTTTAATACTAATAAAGCTTGTGTAGTTCTAAATGTTGATTTAAAAGAAAATAAGATTACCGTTATAATTCCTGATGTTAGTTTGGGAGAAATTACAATCTCTTTAAATGATTTTAAAAAAGAGTATAGTGAAAACCTTTTAATTATAAAACCTGCATACAATTTTGAAAATAGAGTCCAAAAAGATGTAGTTGTATATGAAGCCAAAAAATGGTTTTGGGGTACTATGAAAAAAAATCTTAAGATTTATTATCTTGTGATTTTAGCTGCAATATTAATCAATCTTTTTGTAATTGCAGTTCCTCTTTTTACTATGAATGTATATGATAGGGTTTTACCAAATAAAGCAGTTGATACATTATGGGTACTAGTATCAGGTATTGCAATTGTTCTTATTTTTGATTTTATATTGAAACTTTTAAGAGCACATTTCATCGAACAAGCTGGAAAACGTGCAGATATACGTATGTCAAGTAAAATCTTTGACCAACTTTTAAATATAAAAATGAATGCTAAACCGGCTTCTACAGGTATGTTTGTAAGTAGATTACAATCCTTTGAAAGTGTTAGAGAATTTTTTACAACAGCAACAATAACAGCCTTTGTTGATTTACCTTTTATTGCACTTTTTATAGCAATTATCTTTTATATTGGAGGTCCTTTAGGTTATGTATCATTAGCTACTGTATTTATAGCTATTGTTTTTTCATGGATTATGCAAAGACCAATAAAAGACACAATTCTAAAATCAGCAAAAGAAGATCAAATAAAACAAACTGTTTTAACTGAAGCAGTTACTGGTTTAGAAATCATTAAAAGTGTAAGAGCTCAAAACAGAATGAGAACACACTGGGAGAAATCAATTTCCCAAACTTCTTTTTATGGAAACAAATCACATTATCTATCTCAAATAGTTACCTATTTTGTTGGTTTTGTATCTCAGTTTTCATCTATTGGTATAGTAGCAGTTGGAGTTTTACTTGCTAATGAAGGTGAGATAACAATGGGTGCAATTATTGCTGCAATGATTTTAAATGGTCGTGTAATAGCTCCTGTATCGCAAATAGTTGGTATGATTATTAGACTTGATAGAACAATGATCTCTTTAAATAATATTGATGAAATTATGAATATGCCAGTAGAAAGATCTGCTCAACAACATTATTTAAGTAGACCTGACTTAGATGGTGATATTGTATTCAAAAATGTTAGTTTTTCTTATCAAGACCAAAACTTCAAAGTATTAAAAGATATAAACTTTACTATTAAAAAAGGTGAAAAAGTTGGAATCATAGGAAAGATAGGCTCAGGAAAATCAACTGTTGCAAAACTTCTTATGAATCTATATGAACCTAGTGAAGGTTCTATTTTAGTTGACAATACAGAACTTAGACAAATTGATCCTGTTGATTTGAGACATTCTATAGGATATGTTCCTCAAGAACCTTTTTTATTTATGGGAAGTATTAAAGATAACATTACTATTGGAGATCAATTTGCAACAGATGAAGAAATATTAAGAGCTTCAAAAATTTCAGGGGTTCATGACTTTTTAGGAAAACATCAAGCAGGTTATGATTTACAAGTTGGTGAAAGAGGTGAAGGGTTAAGTGGTGGAGAGAGACAATCTGTAACATTAGCAAGAGCACTTGTATCAAATCCAAATTTTTTAATTCTTGATGAACCAACAAACTCTATGGATGATTTAAGTGAAGAAGCATTTAAATCAAAACTTGCACATATTGTAAAAGATAAAACAGTTGTTGTAATAACTCATAGACCTTCAATTTTATCAATTGTTGATAGACTTATTGTTATAGATGATGGTAAAATAATTGCAGATGGTCCAAAGGCTAAGATTATTAGTTCTTTTGCAAATAGTCAAAAAATTGCTAAGAAAGTATCAAAATGAGAAATGAAGAAGATATAAAATTTGTAGATACATTATATGCTCAAGAGAATGCAAGTATAAATAGAAAAGCATTACTTCTTTTTTTCTTAATATTTGCATTTTTTATATTTGCAATTTATTGGGCTTATATTTCTTTGATTGATGAATTAGCAAGAGGTGAAGGTAAAGTAATTCCTTCTGAAAAGATTCAAACAATTCAAAGTTTAGATGGTGGTATTGTTTCAGATATGTTAGTTCGTGAAGGACAAATTGTTAAAAAGAACCAATCCTTGATGAAAATTGATACTACGAGATTTCAAGCCTCATTAGAGGAGAATAAGAAAACATATATTCATTTACTTATTACTAAAACAAGATTAGAAGCTGAGTCAAAAATAGATTTAACTAAACCTGTACCTAAACTAGACTTTCCCAAAAAAGTGATAAAAGAGGCTTCTATTTTTGCAAAAGCAGATGAAAATCTTTTTAGAAAAAGGATTGAAGAATTAAAAAGTACAATAAATATTTTAGATGTACAATATAGACAAAAAAAGCAAGAGTTAGTTGAAACAAGAAGTAAGAGTTATCAACTTAGTAGAAGTTTGAGAATCCTTGCAGAAGAAAGAGATACTATTGCAAAGTTAGTTGCAAGACGTGCCAGATCAAACGTAGATTTGCTAAAACTTAAAAAAGAGTATAGTCAATTAGATGGAGAATTGAGATCTACTAGATTATCAATTCCAAGACTTCAACTTGCAATTACAGAAGCTAAGAATAGAAAAGATGAAAAAGAGAAGATCTTCAGATCAGAAGTTTTAAATGAACTTCAAAAGATTAATACAGAGATTAAGAAATATGAATCAAAACTAGTTGCAGAACAAGATAAATTATCAAAGACTGTTTTAGTCTCTCCTGTAGATGGGATCATTAAACAGATAAATGTAAATACTATTGGTGGAGTTGTAAAATCAGGTATGGACTTAATAGAAATAGTACCAGATAGTAAAGTTCTACTTGTAGAAGCAAAAATTGATCCTAAAGATATCGCTTTCATAAATCCAAAGCAAGAAGCTATCGTAAAAATTACAGCATATGACTTCTCAATTTATGGTGGTCTTGATGGAAAAATTGTAGAAATCTCAGCTGATAGTATTAAAGATAAAGAATCAAGAGATGAGAAAAGTTATTATAAAGTAGTAATACGAACTGAAAAGAATTATTTAGAAAAAGATGGAGAAAAGTTACCTATTATTCCAGGGATGATTGCATCTGTAGATATTAAAACAGGGAAGAAAACCATTTTGGATTTTATTTTAAAACCTATTTTAAAAACAAAAGAAAATGCATTGCATGAGAGATAAAAAGGATAAAAGATGTTAAATATAAATAGTGAACTACTTGAAAATATAAATACATCAAATCTTTTACCTATAAATAATGATACTTATGAAGTTAAAACTATAATTGAAGAGTACCAGCTTGAAAATGATGGTGTAATTTTAAATACTATAGATAACCAATATGAAATAGTAACAAAGTTTATTGTAGGTCTTTATTTAGAAAAGTATTCCTTACCAGATGATGTAAAGGTTTTTTTACAAAAGAGTCATAATTATAGAATATTTTTATTATCTAGTATTAAAGATAGGATGAAAAGTATAATAGAAGAGAGTTCTGTTCATTTATTTAAGGAAATTTATATCATCTTAAATCTATTATCTAATGGATATAAGTATAATCTTTTAACTGAAGACAATGATTTTTCAATAAAAAATTTACAAGAGTTATTAAATGATTATGAAAATAGCGTTTGTGAAGAGTTTATTAAAAATGATAAACAAAATTTTGAATTAACATTTCAATATTATTTGACTCTTCTTGAGGTTTTAAATGGAATCTGTGTAATAAATGTTTTAGACATAAAAAGAAAAAAAAATATAAATGCAATACTAGAACTAATCTCAAATACAATAATAAATATAAAAAATAAAATAGAACTTGAGGATATCTATATTGAATCATTAGATGCAATTTTGGGTAAACTTCTTTTATATTTTACAAATATGTCCTATATCTCAATTGATACAAATAACAAAGATATTGTAATACAGAAATATGCATTTATGTTAAGTAAAATCAATAATGGATATGAACTTTTAAATAAACAATCTAAATATTATGTCTCTTTTTTAGATAAAATGACAACTTTAATATTAACTCTTATGTATAAACTGAAGACAAAATTACATATTAAAAATATAGAGTTCTCTGAATCAAAAAATATAGAAGAGATTTATACTATATATAATAAAAATGTAGAATTAAATGAAAGGATAGAATCAACTAATTTAAATGACTTTAGAGAAAAGCTTCTTTTGAACTATAAGTTTATATATTCAAAAACTACAGATAATAGTCTATATGATAATCAAGACCTTATTAGCTTTATTACAACTTTAGAAAAAATATCAAATGTTGATATGCTTGTTATTCATAATATTATATTATTTAGTGAAGAAATTCAAAAAGAAAAATTAGATACTTTGATTAAATGTTTATTACAAAGTAGTAAATTTGACAATGATTATTATGAATTTTATAAATTGAAAATTATTGACAGAGTTTTGCAAAAATATATATCATTAAGAATTGATACAACAGAAAATAGTTTTATTCATCAGATCATAAAGTATATTGAACAAAATAACTTAGCATCTCATCTTATGAGTATGTATTCAAAAATATATTTAAGTCTTTCTCTATACTACTCATATGAGAAAAGTGTTTCATCTCAAGAAGAGTCTAAAAAGTTTTATTTTATTTACCAGGGATTAGATGAGAACAATTTTTTAGATAAAGAGTTTAATTCAATAAGTAAACAGATTCTTTATAATTATGCAAAAAACTATTTTAATTTATTTAACTTTAAATCAAAAAGTAGTTTTACAAGTATTGAACTAGTCCAAATAGGAAGAGATTTAGTAAATAAGTTTATAAAGTTAAAAGAATTAGAAAATAGAAATGAATCTTTACTTTTTGTTGAAAATCTTATAACAGAAATTCTAGAAATTAATGAACCAAATGAAAATTGGTTACATATAGAGATTGAAAAATTAGTATCACATAAAATATTTTTTGGATTAGTAAAAGCAAAAATAGAACATAAAAATGACACACTTAATATTCTTGAAGTAGGATATGAATATATTGTTATTGAAATAGATGAAGATTATGACTTTAAGTTGTATTATTCAAGTTATTATAAACAAACAGTTGAAAAAATTTTGCAAAAAGAAAAAGAGTTTATATCATTAGTAGTAAAAAATATTTTCAAATCATATATAAATAGTATTCCTTCTTATACTGATATTGTTACAAAACTTCCTAATATTAATAAATTAAAAAATGAATTAAATATATTAGATACAAAAGAGATTACATTTTTTGAAGTATATTTAAATACTCTAGTAACTTTTTCAGATAGTTATAATATAAAAACTTCAAATCAATTATTTAAAGTAATTGCAGATAAGTTAAATGAAGAAGTGGATGTATACAGACTCTTTGGTCCAAAGATTGGAATTATATTAGAAGAGGGTAAAGATTATAAAGAGCTAGTTTCATTTCTTCAAAATCTTAAAGTTACTTTTGAAAATGAAGAGTTTGAACTCAAACCTACTATAGCCGTTTCAATAGGTAAAGCACACAATATTTTAGATAAATCTTTTTATAGTTTATCTTCTGCAAAAATATCCAACGATAAACTTTATATTTTTGAATAAATTAAAAATAAGTGTGTAATTAAGCTAATATCCCAAAAACAGGGGATTAAAGAGATATATATAGAGCCAAGAACA
>CANLWY010000016.1 GCA_947494995.1 uncultured Campylobacterales bacterium
TAGGCTAAAAAAAAAGCTTACCGTTAGCAACTTAAAGAAGTTGATAAAGATAAGCTTTAGTAAAAACTCAGAGCTGGCAGCGGCCTACGTTTCCACAAGTGAAACCTGCAGTATTATCAGCGCAGAGGTGCTTGACTTCCAGGTTCGGAATGGAACTGGGTATTGCCACCTCGCTAAAACCACCAGCAAAATGAGTATCAAACAAACTGTAGCAGTTTGCTCTGTACTCACTTTGTAATGAGTTAAAAAAAGTTAAATGTTAAAAGTCTTTGCATTCATAAGAATGTCTTTACACAATATGTATTATTAAGAATACACTTAATAAGATAGTAAACCAAGAAATAAAAATAAGCCAAACGATCTATTAGTACTAGTCAGCTAAACGCCTTACAACGCTTACACATCTAGCCTATCAACCAGCTAGTCTTGCTGGGATCTTCAGGGAAAGTTCATCTCAGAGTTGGCTTCGAGCTTAGATGCTTTCAGCTCTTATCACATCCGTACGTAGCTACCCAACGATGCCCTTGGCAGAACAATTGGTACACTAGTGGTACGTTCATCCCGGTCCTCTCGTACTAGGGACAAATCTCTTCAACTTTCCTACGCCCACGGAAGATAGGGACCGAACTGTCTCACGACGTTCTGAACCCAGCTCGCGTACCGCTTTAAATGGCGAACAGCCATACCCTTGGGACCTGCTCCAGCCCCAGGATGCGATGAGCCGACATCGAGGTGCCAAACCTCCCCGTCGATGTGAGCTCTTGGGGGAGATCAGCCTGTTATCCCCGGCGTACCTTTTATCCTTTGAGCGATGGCCCTTCCACACAGAACCACCGGATCACTATGACCGACTTTCGTCTCTGTTCGACTTGTATGTCTCACAGTCAAGCTAGTTTATGCCATTATACTCAACTGGCGATTTCCAACCGCCATGAACTAACCTTTGTAAGCCTCCGTTACTTTTTAGGAGGCGACCGCCCCAGTCAAACTACCCACCAGACATTGTCCTGAACGAGGATAACTCGTCGCAGTTAGTAACTCAAATATTCAAGGGTGGTATCTCAAGGTTGGCTCCACTAGTACTGGCGTCCTAGTTTCAAAGCCTCCCACCTATCCTGCACATGAATATCCAAGCTACAGTGTCAAGCTGTAGTAAAGGTGCACGGGGTCTTTCCGTCTTTCCGCGGGTAGGAGGAATTTTCACCTCCACTACAATTTCACTGGATCCCTGGTTGAGACAGCTCCCATCTCGTTACGCCATTCATGCAGGTCGGTATTTAACCGACAAGGAATTTCGCTACCTTAGGACCGTTATAGTTACGGCCGCCGTTTACTCGGGCTTCAATCAAATGCTTCGCTAATGCTAACATCATCAGTTAACCTTCGAGCACCGGGCAGGCGTCACACCTTATACATCCACTTACGTGTTAGCAAAGTGCTGTGTTTTTGGTAAACAGTCGGGAGGGACTCTTTGTTGCAACCTCTTTAGCTTTTGAGAGTAAATCTCTATACCAAAGTAGGCACACCTTATACCGAAGATACGGTGCTAGTTTGCAGAGTTCCTTAACCAGGGTTCTTCCACGCGCCTTAGAATACTCATCCCACCCACCTGTGTCGGTTTACGGTACGGGCAACAAATAATAAACTTAGTGGCTTTTCTTGGCACGACAGTATCATCGATTCTCTATCTTCTCCGAAGAGTGTCAAGAGCCTGTAAGATCTCGGTCGAATGTATCCCGGATTTGCCTAAGATACAACCTACATCCTTCGAGCCACTATTCCATCAGTGACCTCGATTAACTCTATGCGTCCCCACATCGCGCTTATTTGTTGGTATTGAAATATTAATCAATTTGCCATCGTCTACCCCTTTCGGACTCGACTTAGGACCCGACTAACCCTACGATGACGAGCATCGCGTAGGAAACCTTGGGTTTTCGGCGAAGAGGATTCTCACCTCTTTTCTCGCTACTCATGCCTGCATGCTCACTTCTATCCGCTCCAACGCTCCTTACCGGTACATCTTCAACGCTGAATAGAACGCTCTCCTACCACTTGATAAATCAAGTCTAAAGCTTCGGTGTACATCTTAGCCCCGTTATATTTTCCGCGCAGAATCACTAGACCAGTGAGCTGTTACGCTTTCTTTAAAGGGTGGCTGCTTCTAAGCCAACCTCCTGGTTGTCACAGTAACTCCACATCGTTTTCCACTTAGATGTAACTTTGGGACCTTAGCTGTTAGTCTGGGTTGTTCCCCTCTCGACATAGGATTTTATCACCCTACGCCTGACTCCTATGATTACGCATATAGTATTCGAAGTTTGATAGGGTTTGGTACCGCGGTAAGCAGCCCTAGCCCATTCAGTGCTCTACCCCTATATGTTACTACATAAGGCTATACCTAAATATATTTCGGAGAGAACCAGCTATCACGAAGTTTGATTGGCCTTTCACCCCTATCCACAAGTCATCCGAGCACTTTTCAACGCACACCGGTTCGGTCCTCCACTAGCTCTTACACCAGCTTCAACCTGCTCATGGATAGATCACTTCGTTTCGGGTCTGCAGCATCTGACTAATTCGCCCTATTAAGACTCGCTTTCGCTACGGCTTCGCACTTGGCTTAACCTTGCCAGACACCACAACTCGCAGGCTCATTATGCAAAAGGCAGTCCGTCACCCTGATAAATCATAGGGCTCCGAATGATTGTAAGCTAATGGTTTCAGGTTCTATTTCACTCCCCTCACTGGGGTACTTTTCACCTTTCCCTCACGGTACTTGTTCACTATCGATCTGTAAGTAGTATTTAGGGTTGGAGGGTGGTCCCCCCATATTCAGACAAAATATCACGTGTTCCGTCCTACTCGTTCCTTAGCCTAGTACCATATACAAGATTTCGACTACGAGACTATCACTCTGTATCGTGCAACTTTCCAGATGCTTCGTCTATCTTATATATTATCACTAAGTGCCCTAATCCGCGTTCGCTCGCCGCTACTAACGGAATCTCTGTTGATTTCTGTTCCTGTGGTTACTGAGATGTTTCACTTCGCCACGTTCGCCTCCTCGAAAGGATGACATGCTTAACACATGCCGGGTTGTCCCATTCGGAAATCTCTGGATCAATGCCTCTTGACGGCTCCCCAAAGCTTATCGCAGTCTAGTACGTCCTTCATCGCCTCTTACAGTCTAGGCATCCACCATTAGCCCTTAATAGCTTATTTTATAAATCAAATCTCTTTGATCTACCTTTGAGAATAAATAAATTTCTTTATTTAACCTATTTTTGAATAATTATTCCTTGGCTACTATCTTATTAAATATAAATTTAATAAAAATAGTATTGTGTCTATCTATACTTTTTTATATTCTAAATCTCTTTAGAATTTAAATCATTATTAGATATGAAATTTTTTTGTTTTTTTTAAATCATCTTCATACGAAAGATATTGATTTAAACGAAAAAATTAAAGACTTTAACATTAAATTTTTAAATAACACTTTGACTCAAAAAGTCAAATATAAATCTTATCTTTTAAGACTTATATTTGATTTTTTTTATCTGATTTTTAACTTTGATTTGAATAGATGGTGGAGATAAGCGGGATCGAACCGCTGACCTCCTGCGTGCAAGGCAGGCGCTCTCCCAGCTGAGCTATATCCCCATCTTAGCACCTAAAAAAATGTTCCATTTTCCCAGGGACCGCTTTATAAATCTTTATATAATAATAAAGACTATCTAAATAATGGTGGGCCTACCAGGACTTGAACCTGGGACCTCACGATTATCAGTCGAGCGCTCTAGCCAGCTGAGCTATAGGCCCATATTTTCACCTATTTTTTAAATAATCTTTATAAACCGAACATGAATCATACTATTTATTTTTGCTAACTTTGTTAGCTTTGGAAGTTAGAAACGAATCTAACTTCTCTTCTCTGAAAGGAGGTGATCCAACCGCAGGTTCTCCTACGGTTACCTTGTTACGACTTCACCCCAGTCGCTGAATCCACTGTGGAGGGTAGCTATCTTAGCATCCCCGCTTCGAATGAGTTCAACTCCCATGGTGTGACGGGCGGTGAGTACAAGACCCGGGAACGTATTCACCGTAGCATTGCTGATCTACGATTACTAGCGATTCCAACTTCAAGCACTCGAGTTGCAGAGTGCTATCCGAACTGGGAGGCATTTTTGAGATTTGCTCCACCTCGCGGTATCGCTGCTCTTTGTATGCCCCATTGTAGCACGTGTGTAGCCCTGGACGTAAGGGCCATGATGACTTGACGTCGTCCACACCTTCCTCCTGGTTGCCCAGGCAGTCTCGTTAGAGTTCTCAGCCGAACTGTTAGCAACTAACGACGTGGGTTGCGCTCGTTGCGGGACTTAACCCAACATCTCACGACACGAGCTGACGACAGCCGTGCAGCACCTGTATATAAGTTTCTGCAAGCAGACACCAATCAATCTCTTGAAAGTTCTTACTATGTCAAGTCCAGGTAAGGTTCTTCGCGTATCGTCGAATTAAACCACATGCTCCACCGCTTGTGCGGGTCCCCGTCTATTCCTTTGAGTTTTAATCTTGCGACCGTACTCCCCAGGCGGTACACTTAATGTGTTAACTGCATTACTGCTATGTCTAGCATAGCAACAACTAGTGTACATCGTTTAGGGCGTGGACTACCAGGGTATCTAATCCTGTTTGCTCCCCACGCTTTCGCGTCTCAGCGTCAATAATGTTCCAGTAGATCGCCTTCGCAATCGGTATTCCTTCTGATCTCTACGGATTTTACCCCTACACCAGAAATTCCATCTACCTCTCCCATATTCTAGATTAACAGTTTCAAATGCAGTTCAATGGTTGAGCCATTGGCTTTCACATCTGACTTATTAATCCGCCTACACGCTCTTTACGCCCAGTGATTCCGAGTAACGCTTGCACCCTCCGTATTACCGCGGCTGCTGGCACGGAGTTAGCCGGTGCTTATTCATATAGTACCGTCATTATCTTCCTATATAAAAGGAGTTTACGCTCCGAAAAGTGTCATCCTCCACGCGGCGTTGCTGCATCAGAGTTTCCTCCATTGTGCAATATTCCCCACTGCTGCCTCCCGTAGGAGTCTGGACCGTGTCTCAGTTCCAGTGTGACTGATCATCCTCTCAAACCAGTTAGGCGTCATTGGCTTGGTGAGCCATTACCTCACCAACTACCTGATACCATACAGTCCCATCCTCGAGCACAAAAGCGTTTCCCTAGCAGACTTATGTCTTATAGGCATATAGGGCATTAGCAGTCGTTTCCAACTGTTATTCCTTTCTCGAGGGCAGGTTAACTATACATTACTCACCCGTGCGCCACTTAGCTGACAGTTTAAGTAAACTTAAACCCGTTCTCGTTCGACTTGCATGTGTTAAGCACGCCGCCAGCGTTCACTCTGAGCCAGGATCAAACTCTCCATAAAAAAAGTTTAATCTTGACTTTTATTTCGTATTTGTTTACAAAATAAATCTCAAAATGTTTCTTACATCTCTGTAAAAAGCTTAAATAGACAAGGATATGTTTTACCATATTCTTGTTAATAAATTATCAATATGTTTATTTATCTACATCTTCATGTAGTAAATAGTTGTTTCATATTCGGTTTATAAAGATTATTACTTTACAAACCATTAAGTTGTTAAAGATCATCCATTTCATCGTAACTCTCTCAATCATTTTTGATGTCGTTCCTCTGAATTTGGACGGGAATTATAATAGAAAATTTTTGACTTGTCAAGGGTTTTTTCTAAAATCTACCTTAAATTTGGAAA
>CANLWY010000017.1 GCA_947494995.1 uncultured Campylobacterales bacterium
AAAGATATTGAAGTTATCTATAATAATATAGGTGGCTTTGATTTTGATAAATTTAAAGATAATGAAATTAGATTTGTTAGGTTTAATTTTGAGTCTTTTTATATTCATCTTATTGAGCTTTATAATATTTATATTGCAAATGAAAATAAAGACGATGTAGATGATTTATTATGTGGTTATTGTAAAAAACATGATATCTATAATGCATACTTCATTATAGACGAATGTCATAACTATTTTGATAATCAAGATAAAGTAAAAATGTGGTGGTTAACTTATCATAGACACTTACATCATGAGATTGATTTTATCACTCAAAATAAAACATTAATTCA
Organism: uncultured Campylobacterales bacterium; assembly: GCA_947494995.1. GTDB lineage: Bacteria > Campylobacterota > Campylobacteria > Campylobacterales > Arcobacteraceae > Halarcobacter. Next base: position 336 of record CANLWY010000017.1, read on the forward strand.
TACAAAGTATAGAAATATTCCTGAACTGTTTATACAAGCTCAACCACGCTCAAAAGCTATATCAAAAAATAAAATGAGATATTTCCATTTTACTGATTTTGCAATGAGACAAAGATTCCAAATATCAGACTTTAAAGTTACAAATGAACATTTTTCAGTTTATAAAAGTGGTAATACTTCAAAACAGAAATCAGTAGTAACAAAGTTCATATATTCATTTATATTTTTCATATTTTTAGTTCTTGTAGCTTTCTATGTGTTTTATCTTAGAATTGCTCCTACTGCTCCAGTTGAAGAAAATGAAAATATTACACAAACTGAAATAGTTGATAAAGAAAGTTCTAATGCAATAGAAACAAATGATAATGATTTAAATTCAATAAATATAAAAATAGATGATTATAAAAGCTTAAAATATATGTCTTTAAGATGTAACAAAAAAACTAACTATTGTTACTTCAATAATCAAAAAATGTCTTTCAATACTTACTTACAACTAAAAAATATCTTTGATATTAGAGAGCTTTCTGTTACTCCATTATTTAACGATATTGTCCAACTTGATGTGCTTGCACATGAATACTTTTATTACATTTTTGACGGGGGTTTAAAAAATGAAAAAGATACTAATAATATTACTAGTTTTCATCAAAATATTACTAGCGAATGATACTTTACCTGTAAAAGAATATATTTCAATGATATCTAATGATTTAGATATGACTATTGTTATAAGTGATGAAATAGAAGAAGATTTTACACTTATGCTTCCTATTGATTCCAATCTTACTAATGGCGACCATTTAAAGATATTAATTCAAGTTTTAAAACATAATAAGCTTACTATTACACCTTTTGAAAAGTTCTTTATGATTACAAAAGATGATGATGAAGATAAACAAAAGAAAGAACTTCAATTTGTAGTTTTAAAAAATGTAGACTATGAAACTATAAAACCTATTTTTCAAACTGTTAAAGGTGTAAATCATTCTTATATATCTTCTAATAAAACAATAGCTTTTAATTCAACTAAAAAACAGTTTGTAAAAATTGCAAAACTTATACAACAACTTGATAGATTACCTAAACAATTAAAATTAATTGTTACTATTTTAGATACAAATTTAGATAAATTAAAAGATTATGGATTAGAGCTAAAACAATTAAATACTTTTACACCTGATACAAACTATTTTTTTAATTTATTGGCTTATCCTTTTACTGTAGAAACTACAGTTTCAGAAACAAAAACTAATCAATTACACTCTTTTATAAGATTTATGGATACTAATAAACTTACTAAAGTTAAATCAAGTCCAATGATTACACTTTTTGATAATAAAGAAACTCGTTTTGATGTTGTTAATAATATATCTTATATCAATGGTACAACAACCACAAAAGATGGTAATACATCATCTATCACAAATTATTCTTATCGTGACGTAGGTTTTAAATTAAAAGTATTACCTCGTATTTATACTCATAATACTTATTTAGATATTGAATTAACAGTTGAAAACCTTTTAGATAAATCAGAACGACCAACTACATCAAAAAACTATTTAAAACAAACTATTACAATGAAAAAAAATAAAATCTATGCTTTAACTGGCATTAACCAGAGTAGAAATTATAATACTCTAAATGGCATGCCTTTTTTAAAAGATATACCTTTTCTTGGGTGGCTTTTCAAAACTGATAATACAAATAATGTTGATTCTAATTTAACTATATTCTTAGAACTTGTAGAAGATAAAAGAATATCTGTTGAAAATGATGAAATAAAAATCGAATTACCAAAACCAAATCTTAATAAAGCTCTTTCAGATGAAAATGAACATCAAAAAAGAGTAAATGAAATATTAGGCTTATAAGGATACTAAATTATGAAAACTTCAGCTATTGGTACCAATACTAAATGTCCTATATGTGGAACTCCTTTTAATTGTTTTACTGCGGGTAAACCTAAAACTTATTGTAGTGATTTATGTCGTGAATTTAACAAATATTACAACGCTGTTGAAGATAGATTATTAAAAATTAATTTTTATGATAATAAAGCTCGTAAATCTTTAAAGTCTGATTTATGGGCTCTTTCAAATAAAATTGTAATTAAAAAGGATAAAAAATGAAATTAAAAAGAAAACATACTGATAAGAGAAATGAAACTGTTCTGACTGCTCCAATGTTGTCTTCTAGTTTTGGGATTGCTCCTCTTGACCCTTCACATTTAGTTGCTTTATCTATGATATATCGTTTAGCACTTGAAAAAAACACTTCTTCTCTAGTTGTTAGAAAAAAATGTATTAACTCTTTAAAAGAAAAAGTACATAAATCTCCTAAATTTAGTCGATTTAATCCAAATAGTTCAAAGTCAAAAAGGGGTCATTAGGGGTTTACCCCTGATATAAGTGGCTCAACAATTAAATATTTATACAAGAATATCGTTTGAGTATATGCGTATGCAGAATTAAATCTCTGTCAGGTGTCGCGGAATGCGATTAATATAATCTTTGTCTTATAGGTAATCATTCCCCCTATACAGATAAAAAAAGCGCGTCAGCGCAAAATAAATAAGAACTCCTCAACAAGTGCGCCAGCACTTGGGAGGAGTTCCTTGTCTATTTATTAAAAAGTTTCAGTCACTTTATAAAAGCTGTGGAAATTTATTTAAAAAGGTTTAAAATGTATGGTATTACTGATTACGATAGAAAATATGGATTATCAAAAATAAAAAAACAAAAACACTTCTTAAATACAAACTACTTTACTGTAGGTACTAGTGTGATAAAAATGTCTGATGTTGTTAAAAATGCTTTTTGTAATACTTCTAAATATATTGCAGAGATTAACAATAGAGTCTATAGCCTTTATCACTATGCAAATAATAAAAACCTAAAACCTATATTTGGAACTCTAACTTTACCAACTGAATATCATAGAAAAGTAGGAAATAAAAGACATAATCCAAAATATGCAAATAAACACTTAATAGCTGAGATAGATAAAGTATATGATATTAAAACTAAACAACAAAGACTTACTTATTCTCAATACAAAGATTATACACCACGTGCAGGAGCTAAAGAACTATCAAGAATGTTTAAACTATTGCTTTCTCAAAGGTTTCTATCAAAAAACATTGATAAAGATGATAAATGCTATTTTAGAGTTTATGAGCCTCATAAAGATGGTACACCTCACTTACATTTTTCTTTATTTGTTCCAGAGGATAAATTAGAAGAAACATACACTAAAATTAAAACATATTTTTTAAATAAATATCCAGATTTAAGAACAGATTTTCAAAAAGATATTAATAATCCAGTTGCCTATCTAATGAAATATATTTTAAAAACATTTGATGATTTAAGAGAAGATGAAAATAATATATCTGATCTTTCACTTTGGTATATTACTAATAAAATTACACGTATTTACACTTCTAGGACTCTTATATCTCTTGATATCTTTCGTAAATTAAATGGACGTTATGACCTATTAGAATTAACATATATGTATCAAAATAAGGAATTAACAGTATTAGAAGATACAGAAACAAAAAAAGTAGTTGCAATTTATGACAAAATAGGAAACATCTATAATAAAAAAACTATTACAGTAGAAGAAGAAAATAAAACAATAAAACTAAAATACAAAAAGAAAAAAACTACACCTTTACTTTTTATTGATGGAGAGCAATACATAAAAGATTCTTTAGGTAACTTAAGACCTTTTGAGCCTATTATTCCTATTAATAAAAGGTCAGATATGACACTCTTACAAGATTACAGAGATTTAAATACTTGTGATTTAAATACTTTAGATATGAATGAATTTACTTTAGTTCAAAATGAATTAGTAAATAGA
>CANLWY010000018.1 GCA_947494995.1 uncultured Campylobacterales bacterium
ATTTTAACGGTGGTGTTAGAACTTATTGTATTGATGATGGTTACTACTATAGAAACAATAATCTTTACTTTTATGACTTAAGAGCTCAAACAGATAGAAGTATAGGAACAAAAGCTTATCAATCTATTGTTATTACATCAGGTTGGGAAGTTGATAGCTCAAATAATTGTATTTTTGATGAGTCAAAATATTATGGTTTGACTTATGAACAATATAACTATCTTATGGCTTTTCTTGGTGTCTTTTGGGGCTTTTGTATTGTTCTAACTTTCATTTTGGCGGTGTAATATGTATGATTCATTCTTTTCATTTGCTTTGAGTACTTCTTTTATAGTTGGGTTTGCTTGTGCAACGGTAGTTATATTGGTAAAGATGTTTACTAATAGTAGGTATTAATTATGAAAAAGATTTTATTTAGATTGTATCTAACTGCTCTTTTTTCTTTTGTATCTTTTTCTTATTATGCATATGGACTTGATACAAATACAAGGTTATTATTGACATCTGACCCATCATCAATATGTTCAAATTTTAATGGTGGTACATTAGACCCAACTTTTACAATTACTGATGAGGAATATAAGAGTTCTTTTCTTGACGGATATACTTATATTTATTTTAAGACTTTTTATCAAAATGCTCCTGAATTTAATTCAAAACAATTACCATATCTTTTAGAATCTATTGCAGAAACTACAACAACAGCAAGATTAATTTATGATTTTATAGACCATGGAAATGGAGATTATACAGTAAAAGAAAAACTATTTAAATGTTCTTGCCCTAGTGGTATTTGGGACGACTACGGAATGTGTAAACCTAATCCTTCTTATAATTCGGATAAACCATCTAGCTGGACTTCTGCGAGTCAAGTTTGTTCTTATGGTGGGGATATAAAAAATGCAAATGGTGTTTTTGGCCCTGATACTACTAGTACAAATAATTATGGTCCTAATAAGACAACTTTAGATGCATTTGGAAAAACTTGGGTTAGAGATAGTACTAATCAGGGTAATTTTCCTACTGTATATTCTAAATATAATACGAACTTTTCAGGCGGAAAAGCTGTGTATGTTTATGGCTATTCTCAAAGAGATAATGATCCTATACATGCTGAAGAAACATTTTTTATTAATTATAAAACTATTGAATGTGTTTGTCCTGATTCTAATCCAAAAGATAGATGGGGTATTTGTCAACCTACAGACTGTGTTCCCCCATTAGTAGAGGATTTTATAAGTGGTCAATGTGTTCAGCCACAAATTTGTGCTGATGGTGGACTCCAACACCCTACAAAACTATGTGATAGAACATGTGAAGAGGTGGGAATGTTTACACGTAATGAGGGGATAGACCTTTATAATCCCGAAGCTATTTTAAAAAAGTGTATTCCTAAACTTGATTGTTATGATTTTTCTAATTATTGTATTTCTAAATGTGGTTCAAAAGATAACATTAATTTAGATACTTTTAATTGTAATTCTGAAACTGGTATTACTAATTGTCAATGTAGAGATGATAACTTAGATAATCAAGTTAAAGACCCTGACCAAATAGATGAAAATTCAACAGATTCAGAAATATCTAATTCTCTTTTAAAATCAATTAAAGATGAAAATCTTAAACAAACAGCTCATATTGAAGAAATGAGTTCTCTTTTATATCAATCAAATGAAAATGATTTGAAAAGAGAAACGCAATTAAATTCAATAGATGGGAAATTATCAAATATAGATAATTCTATAGGGCATTTACATGATGGTTTAACAAATTTGAATAATGATATTAATACAAATGCACAAGAAACTAATTCTTGGTTACAAGATATATTAAATAAAATTGATGAATTTTATAACTTCTTTTTTGATGGTAGTGAGCAATTAGGCTCTTTAACTAATAGTACAATGGATTCAATTCAAAGTTCTATTGAAAATGGAGATAAGATATCTGATTTAGATTTAGAAGGTCAAACTCAATCTTTTTTAGATAATGCAGTATCAAAATATCAAAACTCTTTAGGTTTCTCAAGCTCTTATGGTGCTAGACCTTCAAATATTACAGTTACATTATATGGCGAAGATTACACAATGCTTGACTTTTCATTACTTGATAATCATATTGATTCAATTAGAAATTTATTTCTTGTTATGGCTTACTTAACTGGCTTTATTATCTTACTAAAAAAGGATTAGATTATGTGGGTATGGGCTATAAATATATTAACTATAATTGGTGGAATATTTAAGAATATTCTTCAACACCCTATATTTAAAAAAGTTGCTTTTTTAAGTATCTTTTTTTCATTGATAACTTTTGTGGTAGATTACTTTTTGACAATAGTTAAAAATAATCTAAATCTAGCTTATTATGATATGGCATATTACTTAGGTGTTCCACAAGCTTTACAAGTATTAGTAAGCTTTGCTATATCTGCATATGTAGCTAATCATGTATTAACATATTTTAAGAATTTCTAATGCTTACTTTAATAACTGGAACACCTGGAAGCGGTAAAACTGTTTATGCAGTTGATAAACTCTTAAAAATATCAAAAAAAGAATTAGACCAATTTAAAGATATTGAAGTTATCTATAATAATATAGGTGGCTTTGATTTTGATAAATTTAAAGATAATGAAATTAGATTTGT
>CANLWY010000019.1 GCA_947494995.1 uncultured Campylobacterales bacterium
TTACAGATGATGATGGAGATACAAGACAAGATTCAGAGACGATTGATATTAGTAGTGCAATTAAATTTGAAGATGATGTACCAACAATAAATGTAGAGAAATCATTAGGAGAAAATGAAGAACCATTACCTTTACCAGAATTAAAAACACAAGATGCAGATACAATAGGGACAGATAATCCATTAACAGCAGCAGTAGAGGGAGAAGATACAGATAAAGCAGACTTTAGTGTATTATTTAACATAACATCAAATGTAGGAGCAGATGACTTAGAGAGTCCATCAGATGATGCAAAAGCAGAAGATGTAGATTATACATTAAGTGTAACAACAGCAGCAACAGGCTTAACACATGAAGGTGAAGTAATAACAGTTGCGAAAGATCCAGTAACAGGGGCTGTAGTAGGAACAGCAACAGTAAATGGAGTAGATGTAGAAGTATTTAAAGTAGAAGTAAATAAAGATACAGGTGAAGTAACATTAACACAATATGAAGAGATAGATCATGTAACAGAGACAGATACAGATTTAAATGGTCTAACAGATGATGATGCAGTAACAGAAGCAGTATTAAGTGCAGGGAATGTAGAGTTAACAGCAACAGCAACAATTACAGATGATGATGGAGATACAAGACAAGATTCAGAGACGATTGATATTAGTAGTGCAATTAAATTTGAAGATGATATACCAACAATAAATGTAAGTGTAACAAATGAAGAAGAAATAGTATTAAAAACACAAGATGCTCAGACAAGAGATGTTGATACAAATAATGATGGTGTAATAGATGATTCAGAAAAAGTTTCAGATACAGATAGTTCAACAGCTGATTTTAGTGGAGTGTTTAAATTAGTATCAGATGCAGGAGCAGATGATCTAGAAGCAACAGATACAAAACCCGAATTAGTTTATAATCTACAATTAGCTGGAACATTAATAGATGGAGTAGACTCAGGATTAGATTCAAAAGGAAATGACGTATTATTATATTTAGATAGTACTACTGGTAACATTATTGGTAAGTATAATGATGGGACAGATTATATTGATGTTTTTGAAGTTAGTGTAAATAATAATGGAATAGTAACTTTAACGCAACATGAAGAGCTAGATCATGTTGGCGAGGATTTAGATGGAAATTCATTTAATAATTCAGAAAAGATTTTAGAGCTTGCAAATGGATTAGTTGAATTAAAAGCAACAGCAACAATTACAGATGATGATGGAGATCAAAGAACAGATTCAAAAACAATAGATCTTGGTGGAAATATTAAGTTTGAAGATGATACTCCTATTGTAAGTGCAAAAGAAGGTGTAACGGCAGAAGTTGATTTAGATGAGACAACAACAGCAACAACAGGACTTGGAGTAGCAGCAACAATTGCAGCATCTGATATTACTGGATTATTTAATACAGTAGATTATGGAGCAGATGGAGCAGGTAAAACAGAATATAGTTTAATTGCTACAAATTTAGTTGCTACAGGGTTATATTTATCAGGTGCAGATCAAACAGTTCCTACAAATGAAATTAAATTAGTAGAGACAAGTACTGGATATTCAGGATATGTAAATGCAGATATTACAAAGCCTGCAGTATTTACAGTAGAAATTGATAGTGTAACAGGAAAAGTGACAGTTACTCAGAACTTAGCAATGGAACATTCTGATGATGGTAATACAGCACTTTCTCATAATGATACAAATAGTCCATTAGATTTAGATGGACTTATTAAAGTAGTACAAACAGTAACAGATTATGATGGAGATTCTGTAAGTGCAACAAGTAAAAATGCTTTAGATATTGAATTCTATGATGATGGACCAGATGCAACATTAAATGCGCAAGCAGTACAAGATGCACAAGGTGCAAACATCACATTAGCAGTAGA
>CANLWY010000020.1 GCA_947494995.1 uncultured Campylobacterales bacterium
GTCATAAAAGTAAAGATTATTGTTTCTATAGTAGTAACCATCATCAATACAATAAGTTCTAACACCACCGTTAAAATCTTCTTCAAGATATAAAAGATTTGCAGAGAAAGAGAAAGTAAAAGTTATTAAAAGAATAAATATAGTTTTCATTGTCGACTCTTTAAAAAACAATCCCTAAAGGGAATAAACCCTTAGGGATTAAAGTTGAAAGAAACTTTTATCTAATGAAAGAAACAAGTTTTCTAAATCCAAGTGTTGCAATACCAATAGTAATTAGTGCTGCTCCTGCTAACCCAATGTTAGTAATTACGTTTGCTACGTCAAAGTCTGCTGCTGTTAATGTAGGCATGATTTTTCCTTTTGTGTCACGCTCACGGCGTGCTTAGTTGATTTTGTAGAAGTTAGAGCCGGATAACCTCTATCAAATCAACTAGTACAAAAGGAAAGACTTTGTAATTAACTAACTTTCTTTGTATCCTTTGTTTCTGGAACAACTAAAGGATTTGTATTATAAATATGATAATGCATATTCTCATCAGGAAATAAATATGTTCCTTTTGGTGTATTAAGGAATAAATACGGAATAACCGCAAATTTATTCAAATTGCTTTTAAATTTATCTAATTCATCAACTGGAAATTGAATAGTATCTGTATCAAGTACTAACTCTCCATCTTTATCAAAATCTTCATACTGTACAATCACTTCACAACTAGCAGTAACTTGCTTTGTTGTTTTATCTGTTCTTGTTACAACTTTTGCACCTTTAATCTGTCCTATAAGTAAATAGTTTCTCATAGTAAACCCCTTTTGTTTTATTTTATTTGACCCCATAAATACCCGTGAGAACGATTTGGGGTCACTCACGGGAGAGAGAATTGAACTCTCTATAATTTCAACTATGAAAAGTTGAAACTAAGAATTTTCATAATTTGTTATCTCTATATCAATTAAACTTGTTAAATGTTCATATTTATTTAGATATTTTTGTTTATTTAAAATATTGTTATCATCTATTGATTTGACAACTTTTGAATGAACTTTACTTCTAGCATTACAAAGTTTCTCAAAATTATATTTAACCTGCATTTGGCACCTCTATTCTTTGAAGTTCTAAGGTGTTTAATTTTTCTAATGTTTTACGTTTTAATATTTTTAAATTAGTAATATGTTTTAGACTTGTAATAGGATTTTTTAGTTTTTGGTTTATATCTTTTAAAGTATCAGTTAATAGTTCTAATTCATTTTGATAAAGGAAGTCTTGAATATTTGTTTGTTGCTTTGTATCAAAAATGATTTTTTGAATATCATCTATAAAAAAATCTTTTTTATTTCCATACATATCTGTACCTGATAGAGTGTTATTATTGATTGAATCTATCATGTAATGTGTGTTTTCTACTTTTACTATGTC
>CANLWY010000021.1 GCA_947494995.1 uncultured Campylobacterales bacterium
TTTAGATTGTATCTAACTGCTCTTTTTTCTTTTGTATCTTTTTCTTATTATGCATATGGACTTGATACAAATACAAGAGACTTGTTAACAACTGACCCTCAAACTATATGCTCAAATTTTAATGGTGGTGTTTTAGATGAAACTGTACCAATTCAAGATGAAGATTATAATAGCTCTTTTGTTGATGGTTGGGCATATGTATTTTTTAAAACATATTATAAAAATGATACTACTTTTAATAATAAAAACTTGCCTTATTTAGTTGAAGGGATAGCAGATATTTCTACAACTGCAAGATTGATTTATGATTTTATAGACCATCAAAATGGAGATTTCACAGTAAAACAAAAAGTTTTTGCTTGTGTTTGTCCTTCAGGTATTCATGATGATTATGGAATGTGTGTAGCTCCTCCTTCTTATAATTCTGATAAACCATCAAGTTGGACTTCCGCAAGTCAAATATGCTCATATGATGGAGATATAAAAAATGCAACTGGTACATTTGGAGAAGATACTACTCAAACTCTTAACTATGGTCCTAATAAGACCTTAGTTGAAGCTTTTGGAAAAACTTGGGTTAGAGATAGTACAAACCAAGGTAATTTAAACTCTATATACTCTAAATATAATACAAATTATAGTGGCTCTAAAGCTGTTTACCTTTATGGCTATTCTCAAAGAGATAATGACCCAATACACCATGAAGAAACATTTTTTATTAATTATAAAACTATTGAATGCCTTTGCCCTGCCTCTAATCCTAAAGATAGATGGGGTATTTGTCAACCTATAGATTGTACCCCACCACTTGTAGAGAATCAAGATAATCAATGTGTAGAGCCACAGATTTGTCCTGATGGTGGTCAAATGCTTTTTGGTAATTGTGATAGAAGTTGTGAAGATTTAGGAATGTTTACTCAACATGTACAATTAGATCCTTTTAGTCCCTCTACAACTGCAAAAAGATGTGTAAATAAAATTGATTGTGATTCAAAAATAAATGATTGTATTTCAAAATGTGGCTCAAAAGATAATGTAAAAAACTTTTCTTGTGATGATCAGTTAGGTTTTAGTGAATGTCAATGTAAAGATGATAACTTAGATAATCAAGTTAAAGACCCTGACCAAATAGATGAAAATTCAACAGATTCAGAGATATCTAATTCCCTTTTAAAATCAATTAAAGATGAAAACCAAAAACAAACAGCTCATATTGAAGAGATGAGTTCTCTTTTATATCAATCAAATGAGAATGACCTTACAAGAGAAACTCAATTAAATTCAATAGATGGGAAATTATCAAATATAGATAATTCTATAGGGCATTTACATGATGGTTTAACAAATTT
>CANLWY010000022.1 GCA_947494995.1 uncultured Campylobacterales bacterium
AAAGTTTATAAATCCTAGTAAGTAGCCTGATTATAAATAACAAACCCACGAGCTAACTGCTTTAATTCTTCTTTAACAGAAGCTTGTAAATCACTATTGTTAATGTCATCTAAAACATCAGCAATCTTATTTGCAATAATCTCAAACTCTTTCTCTTTCATTCCTCTTGCTGTTAATGCAGGTGATCCAATTCTTATACCTGAAGTAACAAATGGTGATCTTGTCTCTCCTGGTACTGTATTTTTATTTACTGTTATACCTGCATTTTGTAATGCTGCATCTGCATCTTTTCCTGAAAAATCTTTATTTAAGAATGATACAAGTACTAAGTGATTATCTGTTCCATCTGAAACTAAATCATATCCTCTTTGTACTAGTACTTCTCCTAATATCTTTGCATTTGCTTTTACTTGTTTTGCATAATCTTTCCATTCTGGTGCAAGGATTTCTTTAAATGCTACTGCTTTTGCTGCCATTACATGTACTAGTGGTCCACCTTGAATTCCTGGGAAAATAGCAGAGTTGATCTTTTTAGCGATATCTTCATCATTTGATAAAATAATACCACCTCTTGGTCCTCTTAATGTTTTATGAGTAGTTGAAGTAACTACATCTGCATAAGGGAATGGACTCATATGTTCACCTGCTGCAACTAGTCCTGCAATATGAGCGATATCAGCAAATAAGTAAGCTCCTACTTCATCAGCTATTTCTCTAAACTTTTTAAAGTCAATTTCTCTAGCATATGCAGATGCTCCACAAACTATAATTTTTGGTTGAGTAATTTTTGCTATTTCCATTACTTTATCATAGTTAATTCTTCCATCTAATTCTACTCCATAGTAGAATGCTTGGTAGTTTTTACCAGAGAAAGATGGTTTAGAACCATGAGTTAAGTGTCCACCATGAGACAGATCCATACCTAAGATTTTATCACCAGCTTTAATTAATGCTGCGTATACTGCACCATTTGCTTGAGATCCTGAGTGAGGTTGTACATTTGCAAAGTTACATCCAAAGATTTCACAAGCTCTATCAATTGCTAATTGTTCTGCTTGGTCTGCGAATTCACATCCACCGTAGTATCTTTTATATGGGTATCCTTCTGCGTATTTATTTGTAAATACTGATCCCATTGTTTGCATTACTGCTGGAGATGTGAAGTTCTCACTTGCTATCATCTCTAGGTGGTCTGTTTGTCTCTCTAATTCATTCTCTATGATATCAAATATCTCTTTATCTGCACTCTCTAAGTTTGC
>CANLWY010000023.1 GCA_947494995.1 uncultured Campylobacterales bacterium
ACAGGAACAAATGACCAACCAGTAATAGAAGGCTTAACATATAGCGTAGAAGATGAGATATATGGAGCTTCGTATCTTGAGACATCAGATGGAGTTGATGTAATAGGTATAGATGATACAAACGCAGAGACATCACAAGATGAGATAGAAGAACCATTAAATGTATTAAGAGGACAATTAAGAGTAAGTGATGAAGACTTAAATGATACCCATGAATTTGTACTAAAAGATATGGGAGGAAGTCTAAATAACTCAAAACCAGAAGATGTAATAAATAGATATGTACTTTCAATGATGGATCCAGCAGATAGAGAAGATCCAGTAAAAGTAGAAGCTGCAATCCAAAGATATAAAGATGCCTTCTTAGGAAAAGCACATGAAGTAGAGTATATAAAAGATGTAGGAGCAGATGGGATTCCTGGAACAGAGGATGATTATGTGGGAGATGATGCAAATAGATATTATGAAGATGTAGGGAAATATCTAATTAAAGCAGTAGTGTTCTCAGAAGACCTAAAAGGAGGGGATCAAAATCAAGGAACAAATACTCAAAAAATACCACATAGTGGACCACATAATGAGTTGCCAATTACAGTAGAGAGTATAACTTTAAAAAATCCACAACATACAGTAACATCAGAAGCTAGCTTGTCAAGTGTAGACTTTGAGTTAGTAGGAGATTTTTCAGCCTTAGGAGTAGGACAAACAGCAACAGTAGTGTTTAGATACAAAGCAGTGGATGATAGTGACAATACATATGACCTTTATGA
>CANLWY010000024.1 GCA_947494995.1 uncultured Campylobacterales bacterium
AGATACGAAGCTCCATATATCTCATCTTCTACGCTATATGTTAAGCCTTCTATTACTGGTTGGTCATTTGTTCCTGTAAATACAACACTTGCAACTTTATATTCAGACTCGTTTGCTTCATTTACAGGATCATTTGTATTATCACTATTATCAACTGCTCTATATTTAAATGAGATTGTAACTTGCTCACTTGCAGAAAGACTGCTTAAATCAGCTTGTAGTGTAAATTGTGCTGAATGAGGGTGTGAATCATCAAAAGAATTTGTACCATTTACAAAAGATAATCCTAAAGATTGAATTTTAGAAGCAATTGCATTTAAATCAATTCCATCCCCTTCTATTTTGATTATAACTCCATCTACTTCAACAGTTACAAAATCATCTACTTGACTTGCTTCTTCAAAGTTTCCAAACTCGAAGATATGTTCATCATTGTCATCATCATCTTCAAATAACTCTAAAGTACCTGTAAATGTTGTTAGACCTTCATCATTTGTTGGATTACCATCAACTTCACCTGAAGGAAGACCATTCCACTCTCCATCTACTGCATCATCTCCTGTTTCATCATGTGATTCAAAGATTGGTT
>CANLWY010000025.1 GCA_947494995.1 uncultured Campylobacterales bacterium
AATAGGTAAACAAGCATTTGAACTTGCAATGAAAAGAGATAAAAGAGTTTGTTCTGTAGATAAGGCAAATGTACTTGAGGTTTCTCAATTATGGAGAGATACTATGGAAGAGATTGCAAAGGATTATCCAGAGGTTGAATTATCTCATATGTATGTTGATAATGCAGCAATGCAATTAGTTAGAAATCCTAAGCAATTTGATGTAATTGTAACTGGAAATATCTTTGGAGATATTTTATCTGATACAGCTTCTATGGTTGTTGGTTCTATTGGATTATTACCTTCAGCTTCAACTGGAGATAAAACAGCAATTTATGAGCCAATTCATGGTTCAGCTCCTGATATTGCAGGACAAGGAATTGCAAATCCAATTGCAACAATTGAATCAGCTGGAATGATGCTAAGATACTCATTAGGTGAATCAGAAGCAGCAGATAAAATAGACGCAGCAATTAAAAAAGCTCTAAAAGATGGATATAGAACAGGTGATTTAGCAGCATATGATGCTAAAGAAGTTGTTGGAACATCTGAAATGGGT
>CANLWY010000026.1 GCA_947494995.1 uncultured Campylobacterales bacterium
TAGTAAATGGAGCCTTAGTAATAGAGATGCTAACATCAACAGGTACTGTTGAAACAATAACTTTTCCAATAGTTGCAAATGATTGGTATGATATATCATATGTATTAAAACATGGAGCATTAAAACTATTTGTAAATGGTGAAGAGTATGAAGCAGGAACAATAGAACCTGTAGATGGTATTTTAGCAGATATTGGAAATAGTGTAACTATAGGTGGAGATGGACTAAATGCATATATCGATAATATAGACTTTAGAGATGCCTTTGGTTCTTTAGAGATGTTAAATGACCAAGGCGTTCATGAAGATATTCCTTATACCTTATTACTTCCAGAAAGTGATTTATATAGTAGACAACTAAATGCACCAGGAATAGATACAGCAGGAACTCAACCAATCTTTGAATCACATGATGAAACAGGAGATGATGCAGTAGATGGAGAGTGGAATGGTCTTCCTTCAGGTGAA
>CANLWY010000027.1 GCA_947494995.1 uncultured Campylobacterales bacterium
AACCAATCTTTGAATCACATGATGAAACAGGAGATGATGCAGTAGATGGAGAGTGGAATGGTCTTCCTTCAGGTGAAATTGATGGTAATCCAACAAATGATGAAGGTCTTACAGTATTCAATGGACAATTATCAGTTCAAGACAGAGATATAAAAGATACTCATACCTTCCACTTTGATGGTTATGTAAAAGGAGACTATCCTTTTACTGTAGCTCTAAGACCAGATGGGTCGTTTACTGTGGAAGGAGATTTTAGTTCTTTATCCGCAAAAGAACAAACAACACTTTCTTTTAGATATTATGCGGATGATGGAACTTCTGATATAAATGGTGAAACAAATCTATCAGAAGTAAAAACAGCAAGTATAGTTATAACAGGAACAAATGACCAACCAGTAATAGAAGGCTTAACATATAGCGTAGAAGATGAGATATATGGAGCTTCGTATCT
>CANLWY010000028.1 GCA_947494995.1 uncultured Campylobacterales bacterium
TAATTTTCATCAAAATCATTACTTCTATTCCATTGTATCTCTGGAACTAAATCATAATAGAGCCATTTTCTTATATACTTTCTATATGAAGAATAAACTCTATATTGGTTTGTCCTATAAGAACTGTCATAAGTAGAACTATATGATGCTACATAATTTATGTATTTTGTTTTGCTAGGTGTCTTATTTAATCTAATTGAGCTATAGAAATTGTTGATTTTATCTTCTTTATATTTGTTTAGTTACTAACTAATACTCTTAAATTAATTTTTTATACGTACTTGTCATTAAATTTTATAATAGAGCAAACTCCTATTTAATGGGTATTTATAGACAAAAGCAGAAGAGAAAAGAAATAAAAGAGAAGAAAAGTCCTAAGAATTTCCAAATTTAAGGTAGATTTTAGAAAAAACCCTTGACAAGTCAAAAATTTTCTATTATAATTCCCGT
>CANLWY010000029.1 GCA_947494995.1 uncultured Campylobacterales bacterium
TTGTACTTCCCGTATTTGCTGCGGCTAATAGTGTTGAAGTTTCACTTGCTGTTGCTGTTCCACTTGCTGTTATATTTACTGCTTCATCTAATCCAGTACTTACAGATAAATTACTAGCAGAATCTGATACATCATATACAACTGCTTTTGTAAATCCTGCAATCGTAGAAGCTTCTGCTGCTGTTGCATCATCATTTGCAGTTACTACTCCACTTACTAAGTCTAATACTGCATTACTACTTCCTGCTATTGCACTTGCACTATCTGTAAGTGCCGCTATTGTAGTCGTTCCACTATTTGTTGCTGCTTCTATTGTTGTTGCTTGAGCTACTGTTGCTGTCCCTGTTGCTGTTATATTTATTGAATTGTTTAATGCATCTGTTGATGCTCCTGCAA
>CANLWY010000030.1 GCA_947494995.1 uncultured Campylobacterales bacterium
ATGAAGAGAATGAGAGTAGAGAAGGGTTTATGACTCTTATTGTTACAGGAACAAATGACCAACCAATAGTTGAAGATGTAGTATTTAATAATATGCCAATGATATATGATGTTATGGCATTAAATAGTGAAGCAGTAGTAAGAGAAGTTGACTTCAATGAAAGAAGATTTAAAGTTAATTTTTCATTTAAACTACTTGATGAGACTTCAGAAGGAGTTATCATCCAAAGAGGAGATGGTACAGATAATAATACACCAGTAATATCAGTAGTAAATGGAGCCTTAGTAATAGAGATGCTAACATCAACAGGTACTGTTGAAACAATAACTTTTCCAATAGTTGCA
>CANLWY010000031.1 GCA_947494995.1 uncultured Campylobacterales bacterium
TACAAATGCACAAGAAACTAATTCTTGGTTACAAGATATATTAAATAAAATTGATGAATTTTATAACTTCTTTTTTGGTGGAAGTGAGCAATTAACTGCTGATACTAATTCAGTTATGGACTCAATTCAAAATGCTATTGAAACAGATGAAAAAATATCTGATTTGGATTTGGAAGGTCAAACTCAATCTTTTTTAGATAATGCAGTATCAAAATATCAAAATTCTTTAGGTTTCTCAAGCTCTTATGGTGCTAGACCTTCAAATATTACAGTTACATTATATGGCGAAGATTACACAAT